>NZ_CM145494.1:7500-3285637 GCF_055521635.1 Novosphingobium sp. BL-S-20
ATGTCGCAAAGACCAGCACGTCCGGCGCGACCTTGTAGCTGGCGGTGAAATCGTAGCTGAAGTTCCAGTCGCTGAACTCGGGCGAGATTTCCTGCGGGGTGAAGATCGCCAGCTGCGCGGTCTTGATCGCGCTCGTCGGGCCGGTGGTGAGCACCGGGTTGCCCGCGCCGTCGAACACGCGGCGCTGGTAGTAGCCTTCCTTCTTGTCGTAGTTCAGGCGCACGCCCGGCTGGACCGTCAGTTCGGGCGTTATGTGCCAGCTCAGCTGGCCGAACAGGGCCGCGCTGGTGTTCTTCAGATATTGCGTGTTGTAGGCGACGAGGCCGTTCAGCACCGAGGGATCGTTCGACAGCGCGTTCGACGGCGCGATGTTCCAGCGGCTGGAAGCGGTGCCGTGGGCCTCGGTGCCCTGGGTGTCGATCCGCTGGTAGAAGCCGAAGGCACCGACGACGAAGTCGATCTTGTCGCTGCTGTAGTTGTAGCGCAGCTCCTGCGTGTACTGGTCCTGCTGCGAGGGATTCTGCGACAGCGCGACGATCGGCAGGCCGGTGAAGTCACGGTCGTTCGACGGGTCCCAGTCCCAGAAGCGCCAGGCGGTGATCGAGGTCAGGGCGCCTGCGCCCAGGTCCCACTTCACGCGCAGCGAGGCGCCGCCGATCTTGTTCTTGGCGCGCAAATCGGTGTCGAGATCGGTCAGGCGGTCGAAGGCATTGCGGCTCGGCGGAGCATAGCCCAACGCGGCGGACAGGGCTTCGAACTGGCGGTTCAGCGCGCGCTGGGTCAGGCCGGTGCGGACATAGACCGAACCGCAGCAATTGGCGTCCTGCGCGCTGAAGTCACCCGCGAGCGTGACTTCGAGATCGTCCGTGGGCTTCCAGAGCAGCTGGCCGCGCAGGCCCAGGTTGTCCTGCCCCTGGATGTGCTCGCCGGTGACGACATTATAGATCGTGCCCTTGCGGCTGGTCGACGAGATTGCGAGGCGCGCGGCCAGCTTGTCCGTCAGCGGACCGGATACGGCGGCCTTGGCCTGCTTGAAGTTGTAGTTGCCGATCGAAACCTCAGCCTTGCCCTCGAAATCGAAGGTCGGCTGGTTGGTCGTGATGTTGATCGCACCGGCAGTGGTGTTCTTGCCGTAGAGCGTGCCCTGCGGGCCGCGCAGGACCTCGATCTGGGCGACATCCAGGAAGTCGAACGTGGCCGAGGCGACGCGCGAGTTGTAGACGTCGTCGACATAGATGCCGACGCCCTGCTCGATGCCGTCGTTGGTCAGGCCGAACGGCACGCCAAGGCCGCGGATGTTGACGGCGGTGTTGCGCGGGTTCGACGAATAGAACTGCAGGGTCGGCGTCAGCTGCTGCAGGCGGCCGACGTTGAACGAGCCGGTGGAATCGATGTGCTCTCCGCCCACCACCGAGATCGCCAGCGGCACGTCCTGGCTCGATTCCTGACGGCGGCGCGCGGTCACGAAGA
Organism: Novosphingobium sp. BL-S-20; assembly: GCF_055521635.1. Taxonomy (NCBI): domain Bacteria; kingdom Pseudomonadati; phylum Pseudomonadota; class Alphaproteobacteria; order Sphingomonadales; family Sphingomonadaceae; genus Novosphingobium; species Novosphingobium sp. BL-S-20. Next base: position 8,971 of record NZ_CM145494.1, read on the forward strand.
TTTCCCCGCCCCGATCGTGCGCGCCGGTGCCGACCGAGGTCGGCGGCACGTCATCGTCGCCGGTAGCGGCGGCAGCGGTTTCAGCGGTGCTCGCAGCAGCGGACGTTGCGGCGGCAGGCGCGTCCTCCTTCGCCAGGGCTGGAGTCGCGGCCAGCATCAGCGTGAACGAAAGGCAAGCGAGCGGAAGCGGGGCCGGCAGCGGCCCGCGAATGGTCTTTCTCATGTGATCCCCCTTGATGATATGTCGAAGGGCCTCACATCCGGTGGTCCGGTCTGCGCGGCTCAGTGCGGTTCGTTCGGTGGTGCGCCTTACGAGGCGAAGCGCCGCCGTTCGGTGATGTCGAGCTGAACCAGCTTCCCATCGTGAACTGTCAACTGGATGACGCCATAGCGCATCTGGTCCAGAGCATCGGCTACCACCTGAAGCGGTGCCGCCTTGGGATTGGTGCTGGCGGATTCCCTGGCGAGGTGCAGTCCCGATCGCTGGTTGTCCGATGACGGTTGAGACATTGCGAATCTTCCTCCGAGCGCGGCTTTTTCCGCCGCCATCCGCACTCGTATTCTCAACTTAAAAAGTTGACAATATCCCTAGCCGAAAGTTTCTCGTTTCCGCGCCCAAGCAAAATCTTTTTACGCCGAAACGATATGGCCCTGCCCCGTTTGATCCGGGCGGCAAATTCGAGGGATCGCAAGTCGTCCTGCAAGGACCACTAACGGAAATTACTTATTCCAATCAGTAATTTGAAAATGAGCAGGCCGGGCCGTCAACGTCCGGCGCGCGTTCAGTCCTCGCTGTCCGCCTGAGCGGGGACAAGTTCGATGCGATCCGACAGGCGTACCCCATCGAGCAGTTCCGCCGTGCGATCGCGCACTTCGAGCATCAGCGCACGGGTGCGGCAGTTCTCTTCCTCAAGGCAGTTCTTGCACTTCTCGTGCGCGAACCGGCTGGCACAGGGCACCAGCGCCAGCGACCCGCGCATCAGGCGGATCAGGTCTCCATAAGTGATATCGATCGGGGAGACCGCCAGCCGATAGCCGCCGTCCTTGCCGCGCTGCGAATCGACGATGCCGAAACGGCTCAGTTCGGACAGGATCGTGGTCAGGAACTTGGCGGGAATGTTCTGTGCTTCCGCGATCTGCGCGAGCTGGATTGGACCCTGCCCATAGTTGTCGGCAAGATGCTGCATGGCGCGGATGGCGTAGCGGGTTTTCTGCGATAGCACGCATCCGTCATGCCGCAGCACGAGCGCCGATGGCAAGGCCGCCGCGCGGGGATTTCACAGATTGTCAGTCTCTTCGGTTGACAACTTGAAGCCCCGCCGGACGCAGCCCCGATGGCGGAAATTGTCCGCCTCCCCTTGGCGGCTTGACGCACGAAGCCCTTGGCCGTCGCTTTTCGCAGTGCAAAAGACCGATGCCCTCCCCACATGGCCCGGCAGCGCCGCGCAGACTTCACAAAAACCGGGGTTTTCCATCTCCTCGCCCGCTCGCCGGGGTCCACCGATCAAGTACTTATTCGCAAATGCACAAGACCCGGCACCCACCCCGCGCCAGATTTTGCCGCAAGCGGCCACTTCCATCAACGAGCCGCGCAACCGGGAATCGGTCTGACTTTGTTCGGGGAAATACCATGATCAGCAAGTCACGAATCGCCTACGCGCTCGCTTCGAGCGTCTCGCTTCTCGCGTTCGCATCGGGCACTGCGCATGCGGAAGACGCCGATGCCGCCGCGGCAACCGCGGCCGCCGCTCCCGCGGAAGGCCTTACCGATATCGTCGTCACGGCCGAGCGCCGCGACGTCAGCCTCCAGCAGGCCCCGCTCTCGGTCAGCGCGATCACCGCTGAAACGCTGAAGGCCGCGAACATCAACGACATTACCGGCCTCAACGGCACGGTTCCCGGCCTGGTCGTCGCCAAGAGCGGCGGCGGCGAGCGCATCATCACCATTCGCGGCATCGGTTCGGAAACCCCGGAGAACACCAATACCCAGCCGGGCGTCTCCTACCACATCGACGGCGTCTATATCTTCAACTCGATCGCCGCGAGCGCGGCCTTCATCGACGTGGCGCAAGTGGAAGTACTGCGCGGGCCGCAGGGCACCCTGTTCGGCCAGGGATCGACCGGCGGCACCATCAACGTCGTCTCGATCGAGCCGAGCACCGAAAGCGTCAGCGGCAACATCAACGCGGGCTATGGCAACTATAACTACATGGAAGGCTCGGGCGCGCTGAACGTGCCGCTTTCCGATACCCTGGCGGTACGCGGCGCCTTCCAGTTCACCAAGCACGACGGCTATGCCCACGCCACCGAAGTGCCCGGCTTCGCCAAGTACGACCTCGACGACCAGGACGAGACCGGCTGGCGCCTCGGCGCCAAGTGGCAGCCCGCCTCCAATTTCTCGATCGTGCTGAACACCGTGCAGTTCACCAGCAACACCAACGGCCCGGCGCAGAAGAACATCCTCGATCCGAACCCGGACCCACGCGAGCTGACCCAGGACTATCCCGGCCGCTCGGTGGTGAAGACCCAACTCTACACCGGCGTCATGAAGTGGGAGACGCTTTTCGCCACGATCAAATCGATCACCGGCTACCAGAAGCTCCATTCGGAACAGGCCTGGGATTCGGACGGTCTCGACACCGAGCTGTTCTTCCAGAACACCTACAACCCGGTCAGCTTCACCGGCGTGGCCTACGACCACGTGCCGCTGTGGGAATCCGACACCAAGAGCTGGAGCCAGGAAATCAACCTGACCTCCAACGGCAGCGGACCGTTCAACTGGGTGCTCGGCGGCGTCTACCTGCACTCCAAGAACAGCCAGTACATCAACGAGTACCGCGGCTCGACCGGCGACATCCTTTCCCCGGCGCTGCCCACCAGCACGGCCTGGGACGATCCGGCGATCGAGAACCTCACTTACGCCGAGCTGTCCTCGATCAAGCGCGACCTTTACGCCTTCTTCGCGCAGGGCACCTACGATCTCACCAGCCAGCTCAAGCTGACCGCCGGCGTGCGTTACAATCACGACAAGGCCACCGGCATGTTCGACAGCATGTCCGGCGGCACTTCCAGCCAGACCTCGGGCGCCTACCTCCAGCCCTCCTCCACGGGCGGGCGCAAGGGCGATGCCTGGACGGGCAAGGTCGCGCTCGATTACCAGATCACGCCCAGCAACATGGTCTATGCAAGCTGGACGCGCGGCTTCAAGCCCGGCGGCATCAACAGCTCGGCTTCCGCGGGCAACAGCTATTCGATCCTGCCGACCTACAAGCAGGAATCGGTCGATTCCTTCGAGATCGGCACCAAGAACCGCTTCCTGGGCGACACGCTCCAGATCAACGGTTCGGCCTTCCTCTACAACTACAAGAACATGCAGTTCCTGGAGGAAGACCCTATCCTCTACGGCGAGGGCATCAGCAACGCCCCCAAGGCGCGGGTCTACGGCCTCGAACTCGAAGGCTCGTACATCCCGACCGAAGGTCTGCGCTTCGACGCCTCGATGTCGTACCTGGAAGGCGAGTTCACCTCGCACTACCTTGCGCTCGACCCCACCAACGCGGCCAATGCCCAGAATGCGGCGGGCTATCCCGACTACCTGTTCTGGACGAACTTCTTCCCCGCCGTGCTCGCCCGCGACGCTGCCCGCCAGGACATCAAGGGCAACCGCGTGCCCAAGCTGCCGCGCTGGCAGGGTAACATTGCGGCCACCTGGAACGGCAAGGTCGGCCCCGGCGAACTGACCGCCCGCGCCCAGCTGATCTATCGCGGCAAGTACCAGTACCGCCTGTTCAACGAAGGCGGCGTCGACCTCACGCCCTCGTACACCCAGGTCAACGCGATGCTGAAGTACGAGCCGGAAGGCACCAATACCAACGTGACCCTGCGCGTCATCAACCTGTTCGACAAGAACGGCATCAACTCGCGCTTCTCGGACCCCTACGGCAGCGCCCAGGTGATGGATACCTACATCCCGCCGCGCCAGGTGATCCTCTCGGTAGGATACAAGTTCTAGAAGTCTGTTTGGAAAATGCCCGAAAGGGCATTTTCTAGCGGTACCGGCCCCAAAGGTTTTTTGGCGCTCCCGCCCTACCACCCAACGGTAGTATCCTGCGGGTGGTAGGGTGGGGGCGCCTGAGAAACTTGGGGCCGGTGCCGCCAAAATCCGCCTCGGGCGGATTTTCAAAAAACGCAGAGCGCGGCAGTTCAGGCTGCCGCGCTCCTTTTCTTTTCGGTGGCCAAGATTCGCTCGCCTTGTCCCGCCGCCCCGATCAACTATCTAGGCGCAGATCATCAAGAGTGTGCAGCCGCAGCATGAGAGTCTGCACGGCGTGTCAGTCCGGCGATTCCATCCCGGACGGAACCCGCAGGAGTCGCAATGCCGCGCAGTGTCCTCGTCCTATTCGCCGCCTCGCTGGGCTTCTTCTTCGTGACGGCGACGACATTCACCTCGCTGGGCTACGTGCTCTACACCATGGTGGCGCAGCTCGGCTGGTCGAAAGCCGCGGCCGGACTCAGCTTCTCGCTGCTCGGCCTCGCCTGCGGCCTTGCCAGTCCCCTGCCGCCGCTGCTGATGAAATCGATCGGCACCCGGCTGACGATGTTCGCGGGCTGCCTCGTGCTCGCCGCCGGGTTCTTCATCGCATCGCAGATCGAGCACCTGACCCTGTTCTTCGTGGCGACGACCCTGATGGGCATCGGCTTCTCGCTGATCGCCCCCTCGCCCGCCGTCTACCTGCTGGCAACGTGGTTCCCACGCACTTCGGCGCGGATGATCGGCTTCTACTTCATGGCCGGCGCGGCAGGCGGCATTGCCGGGCCGCTGATCGTCGGCGCCATCGTCGGCATGACCGGCGACTGGCGCCTGCACTGGCTGGTCATGGCGGTCAGCGCCGTCGTGCTCGGCCTGATCTGCCTCGTCTGCATCCGCGACGCCGTGAAGGTGGAAAGCGTGGAGCAGGTGAAGGGAGCGGGCCATGAGCAGGATGCTCCTGCCGAAAAAAGCCTCTGGACCGTGCGCCAGGCGCTGATGACGCCGAGCTTCCTGATCCTCGCCCTCGTCATGACCGTGGTGCAGACCGCCGTGACCTCCGCCCACTCGATCCTCGTCGCCCATATCGCCAATCTCGGCGAAGGCGCGGCACCCGGCGCCATCGCCATGAGCCTGCTGGCATTCGCGGGCACCGGCGCCAAGGGCCTGACCGGCACCCTGTGCGAGCGCATCGACCCACGCCGCATCCTCATTGCCGGTCTGGCCTTGCAGGCTGTGGCCATGACGCTGCTGTGGTCGACCTCGATCGTGCTGGTCGCGACGGCAGCCGCGACGCTGTTCGGCCTCGGCTGGGGCATGGCCTGGCTTTCCGCCCATATCCTGCTGCTGCGCTACTTCGGCGCGGGCATCGCCGGCGACATGACCGCGATGGCGACCACCGCCACGACTTTCGCGGTACTCGGCCCGATCCTGGCGGGGCGGATCGCCGACGTGACCGGCGGCTATTCGCTCGCCATCCTGATCTTCGCGCTGCTGCTGGCCGCCTCCACGATCGTCGCCGTGCTGTTCCTGCGCGCGCCTGCCGCCCGCCCGGTGAAGGAAGCGGACGTCATCGCAGAGGGTGAACTCGTCCCTGCCGAATAAATCGCCGTTCAAATCGAAAAGGCCCCGGCGCACGAAAGCTGCCCCGGGGCCTTTCCGCGTCCGGGCCATCTGCCAAAAGTCACTGCGCCCAGTGCAAAGCCCTGCCCGATGGTCCCCGCTAGTCTAGCCAAATTGCGGGAGGACGCATGGACGTTCTCCCCGGTCTCACCGATACGGGGATCAGGCAGGAATGACTCTACTCAACGACCAGTTCTTCGATAGCCTGGGCAGTTCCATCCTGGACACGCTCGAAGCCGACACGCTGCCCCCGGCCTGTTACACCGATGAGGACTTCCACCACTTCGAAAAGGCCGCGCTGTTCGAGCACGAATGGCTCTGCGTCGGCCGCGCCGAGTGGCTGGAGAACCCCGGCGACTTCTTCACCGTCACCCGCGCCGACGAGCCGATCATCGTCACCAAGACCCGCGACGGCACGGTGAAGGCGCTCTCGGCGGTCTGCCAGCACCGCGCTATGCTGGTGGCGGAAGGCCACGGCAATGCCCGCGCCTTCGTCTGCCCCTACCATCACTGGACCTATGATCTCGACGGTACCCTCGTCGGCGCCCCGGCGATGAACCGCACCTGCAATTTCGACAAGAAGGCCGCCAGCCTGCCCGAGATTCGCCACGAGATCTGGCACGGCTTCGTCTTCATCAACCTCGATCCCGAAGCCGAACCGCTGACCCCGCGCCTGTCCGGCCTTGAGGAGGTCGTCGCCAACTACGACTTCGCAAACCTGCGCGGCCCCCGTCCCGAGGAAGCCACCGTGTTCCCGTGGAACTGGAAGGTCATGCTGGAGAACAACAACGACGGCTACCACGCCAGCCGCCTCCACGCCGGGCCGCTGCACGACTTCATCCCCAGCGGCCTCGCCACGTTCCCCGAAGTGCCGGAGGATTCGGCGGGCTACTATCGGCTCAACGGCACGCTCCACAAGAACGCCGCCTTCAACGCCACGCAGAAGTCGGTCTTCCCGGTGTTTCCCAAGCTCACCGAGGAAGAGCAGAACCGGCTCCTGTTCGTGAACCTGCCGCCCAGCCTCTCGCTGGTCGTGCTCAACGACACCGTACTCTACCTCATCATGGACCCGCGCTCGGCCCAGTCGCACGCGCTCACCATCGGCACGCTGATGGTGCCCGAGGCGATGGACGATCCGCTGTTCGAACTGAAGATGAAGATGAACGACACGGCGGTCGAGGAAATCGTCAGCCAGGACTTCCATGTCGACGAACTCGTCCAGCAGGGCCTGCGCTCGAAGTTCGCACCGCGCGGGCGTTATTCCTGGCAGGAGGGCGCCCAGCGCCTGCTCAACGTCTGGCTGGTCGAGCGCTATCGCCGCGAATGGGACCGTCGCCGCGGACCTCAGAAACCTTTGGCCGCCCCGATCACCCGCCTGCGCGCCTGATTCACAGGGTTTTACCGTCACCTATTCCCGACGGTCTGCGGCGTCCGGTCTCGTACCGGGCGCCGCCTTTTCTTTAGCGGCGCGAGGAATCAACGATTCGTGCGCGGCATGGCGAGCGCCCAAGAACGGTCCGGCTAGGCCAGTCCCCAGACCAACGGGAGCAAGCCTCAATGACCAACACCCTCATCTTCGTCGATTTCGCCACCGACGATCCCGCCAAGGCCGCTGAATTCTACGCCGAAGTCTTCGGCTGGGAGAACGATGCCCGCCCGCACGGCATCTACCACCGCATGGTCCCCGGCGGCTTCTTCCAGCACAAGGACGGGTCGGACAGCCAGATCGGCAACCTCCACCTCGGCGTGTTCGATGCCAATAACGCCCGCCCGCACCCCAACCCCGAGGGCGTCGAACCGCGCACTCTCGCCACCGAGGGCCGCAAGGCGCGCATCTGGGTGCTGATCGGTGACGACGACAACGAGCACCGCATCCTTTCCACCGCCGAGAAGCTGGGCGGCAAGGTGCTCTGGCGCAATCACTACTGGAAAGAGTTCAACGGCTACAACCACGCCTTCGCCGATCCCTGGGGCAACGAGATCATCCTCTGGGGCAAGGCCGGCGAGAATCCCGAGATTCCGGCCGACTACACCCGCGAGTAGCAGCGGTTTTCCCGGCGGCACGACAAGTTCTTGTGCGCGCCGCCGCAAGACCGCCCCGCCCCCCTCTCCATAGCCTGCAACCATCGAACCAGCATTCGGAGCCAAACCCACAATGAGCCGTCTCCCCATCGTTTTCTTCGGCCATGGCAGCCCGATGGTGGCGCTGGAAAAGAGCGCAGTGACGCGCACCTGGAACCAGATCGCCGAAGGAATCGGCAAGCCCCGCGCGATCCTGTGCATCTCGGCCCACTGGCAGACGCGCGGCACCGCCGTCACCGCCATGGCCCAGCCGCGCACGATCCACGATTTCGGCGCTTTCCCGCAAGCCCTGTTCGACGTGCAGTACCCCGCCCCCGGCGATCCGGAACTGGCCGCGCGCGTGCGCGAACTGCTGGCACCGATGCCGGTGACGATGGACGCCAGCTGGGGGCTCGACCACGGCACCTGGTCGGTGCTCGTCCATGCCTATCCCGAAGCGGACGTGCCGGTGATCCAGCTCGGCATGGACCTTGGCAAGAGCGCGGCGGAGCACTGGCTGGTCGGCCGCATGCTGCGCCCGCTGCGCGACGAGGGCGTGCTGATCATCGGCACCGGCAATATCGTCCACAACCTGCCCGCGATGGACTGGGCCAACCCGGCTGCCGATCCCTATCCCTGGGCCGAGCAGTTCAACTCCACCATGTGCAAGGCGATCGCCTCCGACGATCCCCAGACGGTGATCGACTACGAGGCGCTGGGCGATGCCGCCCGGCTCTCGGTGCCGAGTTCCGACCATTTCCTGCCGCTACTCTACGTCCTGGGCGCCCGCCACGAGGACGAGACCGCGACTTTCGAACCCGACTTCATCCAGCACAAGTCACTCAGCATGACGAGCGTGCGGATCGGCGCCGCGTAAATCCGCGCGCCCTGACCTCTTTCCTTCCCAACAGGAGTTCCGATGGCACTGATCAGCCTTAAGCCCGAACCAGCCAGAGAGGCCGCACTCCAGCCGACCGCCCTGCACCACCTTCGGGCCACGCCGGAAACGGTGCACTGGGGCTACTTCTCGCCCGAGATCAAACCCGCGCTCTACGTGAAGAGCGGCGACCTGATCCAGGCGCAGGCCGTGACCCATCATGCGGGCGACGATCCGGAGCTGATGTTCGACGACGACATCCGCCGCATCTTCACCGAGATCGATCCCGCCACCCGCGCGCCCGGTTGCCACATCATGACCGGCCCGATCTTCGTCGAAGGCGCGGAACCCGGCGACATGCTGGAAGTGCGCTATCTCTCGATGCGCCCGCGCTTCAACTACGGCTCCAACCTCGCGGCCAACTGGGGCCATCTCTACGAGGAATTCGGCCAGACCGAGCGCGTCACGATCTACAAGATCGATCCCAACGCCAATACCGCCAGCGCGCTCTACGCCTACGACGTGGACGAAAAGTACGTCGTCCCCGGCCGCATCACCCATTGCCCGGAATGCGACCGTTCCACCGCACTGCCCGGCATCACCATCCCGGCCCGTCCGCACCTCGGCACCGCGGGCGTCGCGCCTGCCGTCAACGAGGCGGTGAGCACGATTCCTCCCGGTCTCCACGGCGGCAATATCGACAACTGGCGCATCGGCGCGGGTGCGACGATGTATTACCCGGTGCAGGTCAAGGGCGGCCTGTTCTCGATCGGCGACCCCCACATCAGCCAGGGCGACGGCGAGATCAGCGGCACCGCGATCGAATCCTCGCTCGACGTGCTGTTCCAGATCGTGCTGCGCAAGGACTTCCAGTTCCCCTCTCCCCTGCTGGAGACGCCGGACTGCTGGATCGTCCACGGCTTCGGAGAGAATCTGGACAAGGCGATGAAATCCGCCTCGATGGACATGCTCCACCTCCTCACCGAGCATCAGGGCCTGTCGCGCAACGACGGCTATTCGCTGATGAGCGTCGCCGCCGACTTCGGCGTGACTCAGGTGGTGGACGGTACCCAGGGCATCCACTGCCGCATCGAACGCCGCATCTTCCCCGAGAAGGGCAGCGTCCGCGATCCCGAGTAAAACCGAACGCACCGGACGCGAGAGCCCTCACTCTGCGTCCGGTGCGTGCCCGAGAAGTCAAGAACCGGAGCCCTACGATGGGTTATGAACTGATCGACGTCCGCCCCCTGACCAAGCGCATCGGCGCGGAAATCTTCGGGGTCGACTTGCGCCAGCCGCTCGGCAACCAGGCCTTCGCGGAGATCCACGACGCGCTGATGAAGCACCAGGTCGTGTTCTTCCGCGATCAGGACATCGATCACGAGGCGCACAAGGCGCTGGGTCGCGCCTTCGGTCAACTGGCGATCCATTCCGGCGTCGCGGGCCTGCCCGACCATCCCGAAGTCGTCGCGATTCACGCCGACGAGAATTCGAAATTCGTCGCAGGCGAGAACTGGCATTCGGACCTGTCCGCCGATGCCGAGCCGCCGATGGGCTCGATCCTGCACATCCACACCCTCCCTGAAGAAGGCGGCGATACGCTCTTCGCCAGCATGTATGCGGCTTACGAGGCACTGTCCCCGGCGATGAAAGGCTTCCTCGATCCGCTGACCGCCGTTCACGACGCCAATCCCGTCTACAAGGCGATCTTCCCGGATTCGACGAAGACCTACCCCTGCAATTCGCACCCGGTGATCCGCACCCATCCCGTAACGGGCCGCAAGCTGCTCTTCGTGAACTCCTCCTACACCACGAAGATCAACGAGCTGTCCGGCCCCGAGAGCAAGGCCGTCCTCGATTTCCTGTTCGACCATGTGAAGGACGCAAACTTCCACGTCCGCTTCCGCTGGCAGAAGAATTCGGTGGCCTTCTGGGACAATCGCTGCACCCAGCACTTCGCGGTCTGGGACTACTTCCCCGAAGTCCGCTCCGGCTTCCGCGTGACCGTTGCGGGTGACCGGCCATTCTGACTCCTCGCATGAAGCTGCGCCTGCTGCTCGCCGCCCCAACGCTGGCATTCGCCCCGCCCACGTTCGCCGCTTCTCCCGCCGGAACGCTGAAAGGCGAACTCGACGCCATGGTCGCGGCGGGCGAGCTGCCCCAGGCGCTGGTGCTGATCGAGCAGCACGGCAAGCCGCTGGTCGAAATCGCCACCGGCTATGCCGACATCGAAAGCCATAAACCGATCGCCCGCGATGCGATCTTCCGGCTCTATTCGATGTCGAAGCCGATCACGTCGGTCGGCGTGCTGATGCTGGCCGAGCAGGGCAAGCTCGCGCTCACTGATCCGGTGGGCCGATATCTGCCGGAACTGGCCGACCTGCGGGTCTGGGACGGGAGCGCGGAAGCGAACACGGTTGCGGCAGCGCGTCCGGTCACCATCGAGGACCTGCTGCTCCACCGCTCCGGCCTCACTTACGAATTCATGGGCAATACCCCGGTCCAGCGCTGGTACCGCGACAAGGGCGTCGCCCGCACGACCGCCGTCGCCAGCACGGACATGCCAATACCGCCGGCCGCAACGCTGGACGAACTCGTCGCCCGCCTCGGCAAGGCCCCGCTGCTGCACCAGCCGGGTAAGCGTTTCAGCTACGGCTTCTCCACCACCGTCCTCGGCGCGGTGATCGAGCGGGTTTCGGGCGAGAGCCTCGACAAGTTCCTCAAAGCCCGTATCCTCGAACCGCTGGAGATGAAGGACACCACGTTCGTCGTCAGCGAGGCGCAGGCTCCCCGCCTCGTCACCGGCTATGCCGCCAGCGCCGGGGGCCTCAAGATGGTCGACCGCCCGGATACGTCCGAATACCGCGATCCCACCCGCCTGCGCGACGGCGGCGGCGCGCTGGCCGGAACGCTGGAGGACTATCGCCACTTCGCCGAGATGCTCGCCGGTCGCGGCGCATGGCACGGCAAGCGCCTGCTCAAGCCGGAAACCGTCGACGCAATGTTCACCCCGCGCCTGCGCACGGGCGGCGGCGAGCATCTCGATGCGCCGTTCGGCTACGGCCTCGCCATTGGCGATGCGGGCACCGAAGCGCGCGGCGGTCTCCCCGTGGGCGCGGGAAGCTGGTCCGGCTCGGCCAATACCTACTTCTTCGCGGACCCGGCGCATGACGTCGTGGCGATCCTGATGACCAACGAACTCACCCCCGGCGCCTTCGAAGCCCGCACCTGGAAACTGCGCGAGGCGCTGGACCGGGCGGCTCTGGCCGTGGTGAAGCGCTGAAATAACAAATAACAGGCGGAAACTGGTCGCTCGGCGGATTTGCCGTATAGTGCCGGGATGAGCGACCAACCTTCCGCCGCCCATCCTTCCCATCCGGGCCAAAACCCGGCCCAGAGCCCGATCAGGCCCGCCACGTTCCCCTGCTTCGCCCTCGCGCCCTGGACGATCGCGGTGCCATTCCTCGCCCTCGCGGCAATCGCGCTCGGCAAGCCCGGTTCGATCCCGATGGCGGTGCTGATCGCGGTGGTGCTGGGCGCGGCGATCATGGCGGCGGTCTATCATGCCGAAGTCATCGCCCACCGGGTCGGCGAACCGTTCGGAACCCTGATCCTCGCTTTCGCGGTGACGGTGATCGAAACCTCGCTGATCGTCTCGATCATGCTCAGCGAGGGCGTCGGCGCACAGGCGCTGGCGCGGGACACGGTGTTCGCGGCGGTGATGATCACCATCAACGGCATCGTCGGCGTTTGCCTGCTGCTGGGCGGCGGGCGACATCACGAGCAGGGCTATACCCAGTCCGGCGTCAACCACGGGCTGGCGATCCTGGCGACGCTGTCGATCCTCACGCTCGTCCTGCCCAATTTCACGACGAGCCAGACCGGACCGTTCTACAACGACAAGCAGCTGATCTTCGTCGCCGTGGACGCGCTGATGCTCTACGCGACATTCGTCGTCGCCCAGACCATCCGCCACCGCGACCACTTCCTCTATCCCGAGGAAAACGACGGCAGCCACGAGACGGTCCCGGCGGCCAAAGCCATTGCCGCAGGCGTCATGCTGCTGGTGGCGCTGGTGGCCGTGGTCATGCTGGCCAAGGCACTTTCGCCCTCGATCGAGGCAGGGGTAGCCGCGATCGGCGCGCCGCCGGCCACGGTCGGCATCATCATCGCCGCGCTGGTGCTGGCGCCGGAAAGCCTCGCGGCCCTCGGCGCCGCACGTGCTAACCGGGTGCAGACCAGCCTCAACCTCGCGATCGGCTCGGCCCTCGCGACGATCGGCCTCACGATCCCGGCGGTGGCGATCGCCTCGCTGTGGATGGGGCTGGACCTCGAACTCGGCCTGTCGCTGAAATCGATCGCGCTGCTCGGCCTGACCCTGCTGGTGGCGACGATGACGCTGAGCACCGGACGGACCACGCTCGTGCAGGGCATGGTCCATCTGGTGATCTTCTCGACCTACCTGTTCACGACGCTGGTGCCTTGAGGGCCTGCATCGCGCGATACCTTGCGTGAGAAAACGATACCTCGCGTGAAAAGCCGACGTCATCCTGAACTTGTTTCAGGATCCATTTCGCCGATCAGGCCGATGGTCTCGGCTGCACGATGGATCCTGAAACAAGTTCAGGATGACGCTGTGTAATGGGCGAGCAAGCCGGTGAACTGCCCCCGCCCCCTCAATTCCGGTAGAGCGCGTCCAGCCGCTCGCCGTAGCGCTCTCTCAGCTTGTGGCGGCGAATCTTCAGGCTCGGCGTCATTTCCTCGTTCTCGATCCCGAACGGCTCATCGGCGAAGGTGTACTGGCGCACCTTCTCGATCACCGAGAGGTCCGCGTTCACCCGGTCGATCGCACCGCGAATCTCGGCGCGGAAGGCGGGGAGGCCCTGAAGTGCCTTGAAGTCGAACTTCTCGCCATTGACCTTGGCCCATTCCAGCGCCCAGTCGGCATCGGGCACGATCAGGCCGACGATGTAGGGGCGGCGGTCGCCGTGGACCATGGCCTGGGCGATCTCCGGCTGGAGGGTCAGCATCGATTCCACTTTCTGCGGAGAAACGTTGTCGCCCTTGTCGTTGACGATCATGTCCTTCTTGCGGTCGGTAATCATGATCCGCCTGCGATCGTCGATATGGCCGACGTCGCCGGTGTGGAGCCAGCCGTCCTTGAGCACCGCCTCGGTAGCGGCGCCGTTCTGCCAGTAGCCTTCCATCACCAGTTCGCCGCGCACGAGGATTTCACCGTCCTCGGCGATCCGCACTTCGACCCCGCGCAGCGGCGGACCGACGGTGTCGTGCTTGATTCCGGCGGCGGGGCGGTTGCAGCTGATGACCGGCCCGGCCTCAGTCTGGCCGTAGCCCTGTAGGAGCGTCAGCCCCATCGCATCGAAGAACGCGCCGATCTCGGGATTGAGCGGCGCCCCGCCCGAGACGAGCGCCTTGATCCGCCCCCCGAACTTGGCGCGCACCTTGGGCCGCAGGGTCCGTTCGATCACCATGTCGAGCGGGTAGTCCAGCAGGCGGCGGCGCCCGGCCTGTTCGCGGCCTGCAATGCCCATGGCCAGCTCCATCAGCCGCGCGGGGATCGCGCCCTGCTTCTCGATCTGCTTCATGATGCGCGTGCGCAGCACTTCGAACAGGCGCGGGACGACGACCATGATCGTCGGGCGCACTTCCTCGATATTGGAAGCGAGCTTGTCGAGGCCCTCGGAATAATAGATCTGCCCGCCCATCGCGATCGGCAGGAACTGGCCGCCGGTATGCTCGTAGGCATGGCTGAGCGGCAGGAACGAGAGGAATATCTCGCCCTCGTCGCAGCCGAAGTCGTCGAAGATGATCTGCGCCGCGCCCGCCACGTTGGTGAGGACCATGCCATGGTGCTGACGCACCCCGCGCGGGGCGCCACCAGTGCCGCTGGTATAGATGATGCAGGCGAGATCGCGGCGCGTGAACTTCGCCACCCGTGCATCCACTTCCGCCCGCGCCGCCCCGGCATCGCCTTCGAGCAGGGCGGCCCAGTCATGCACCTCATAGGCGCCGCCCTGCATCGGCGGCAGCGTCTCCATGCCGATGACGTGGCGGCAGAGGTCGGTCTGGACGATCGCCGGAAGCAGCGCCTTGCCCAGCTTCGCGGTGGAGACGATTGCCGCGCGGGCGCCCGAATTCTCCAGGATGTGGATGTGATCGCGCGTCGTGTTGGTGGTGTAGGCGGGCACGGTCACGCAGCCCGCCGCCATGATCGCAAGGTCGGCAAGACACCATTCCGGCCGATTTTCCGACACCACCATGACCCGGTCGCCCGGCTGCAGCCCCATGCGCCGCAGCGACGCCGCGATCAGGCCGACCCGGCGCGCCGCCTCCGCCCAACTCGTGGAATGCCACTTGCCGTCCCGCTTGGCCCAGAGCATCGGCGAATTGCCGAGCCTGTCTGCCTGCGTGAGGAACAGCGATACCAGGTTGGTGCACTTGTCGAAGTCGCCAAGATCCATGCCGGGCTCGTCCTCTCTTGCCATGCGGAATTGTCCGTTCTGATCAACGTTTAGGCGCGTGGGGAGGTTGCGACAAGCAAAGCCGCATCCCCGCCTGCTACTATAATGCCGGGTTTTGACGCTATTCGGACCCGACCGCCTCGGCGATCGAGGCGAAGCCATCGCGCTTCATCAAGGCTTCCAGCCCCTTGCAGAGCGCCTTGGCCATGCCGGGGCCTTCGTAGACCATGGCGCTGTAGACCTGCACCAGGCTGGCGCCTGCACGGATGCGCGCCCAGGCATCCTCGGCCGTGGCGATGCCGCCGACGCCGATCAGCGGAACCGCAGCTCCGGTGGCCTTGCGGAAATCACGCAGGCGCTGCTGGGCGAGATCGCGCAAGGGCGCGCCGGACAGGCCCCCGGTCTCGCCGCGATGGGGCGAGCGCAGGGCCGGGCGGGAAATCGTGGTGTTCGACACGATCAGCGCACCGAGGCGCTTCTCGATGGCGATGCGGGCGATGGCGTCGATATCGGCAGGTTCGAGATCCGGCGCGACCTTGAGGAAGACCGGCGGGCCATCCGTGCCGCAGACCTCGGCGCGGGCTTCCAGCACGGCGTCGAGCAGGCCGGTCAGCGCCGATTCGTCCTGAAGCGCGCGCAGGCCCGGGGTGTTCGGGCTGGAGATGTTCACCGCCAGATAGGTCGCCAGCGGCGCCATCAGGCGCGCCATCGTCGCATAGTCGGCGATGCGGTCATCCGCGTCCTTGTTGGCGCCGATATTGATGCCGACGACGCCCGGACGATCCTTGCGCGCGGTCAGCCCCGCCAGCGCGACCTCGGCGCCCTTGTTGTTGAAGCCCATGCGGTTGATCACCGCGCGGTCCTCGACCAGTCGGAACAGGCGCGGCTTGGGGTTGCCCGCCTGCGGCAGCGGCGTGATCGAGCCGACCTCGGCAAAACCGAAACCGAGACCGAGCAGAGCGTCGGGAACCTCACCGTCCTTGTCGAACCCGGCGGCCATGCCCACGGGATTGGGGAAGGCGATTCCCGCTACTTGCGTCGCCAGCGAGGCCGGGAACGCCGGGGCACGGCCGGGTCCGGCCAGTTTCAGCGCCTTGAGCGCGAGGCCATGCGCCGATTCGGCGTCGAGACGGAACAGGGCGGGTCTGATCAGGGAATAGAGCACGGACCCGCGCATAGACACCTCAGGGCTGTTGCTCAAATGCTTCTTATCGGGCGCGGCGCGCGCAAAATCGCTTTTTCGGCGTCATCGCCGGGGCACGCGTGTCGCACTTATACAATAAATCGGCGGAGGGGCGGCATACACGGGACTTGCGACCCGAAGGGCTCGTAGCGGGATGCGCACGAGTTCTTTATTACCTAACGGCGGTTCCCGATTCCGATCGGGAGCCGCCTTCTTTTATCGGGATTCGCCTGAACGGCTCCGGAACCGCGAGATTTGCAACAGGCATTGCCGGTTTTGTCGCAAGAACCCCTGCGAAACGCCATTGAAACCGGAGGGGTCCTGCACTAGGTGGCACAAATCGGAAAGATTTGATCCACTTTAACCGCAAGAGACGCGAAAGCCGCTGATATGCGCCTGTCCAGCATGGCCGACTACGCCGTTGTCATCATGTCCGCCGCGACTCGGCACTCGGGCACTTGTGCGCATCATCCGGAAGATTCGCGGCTGAGCCGCATCTCGGCGGCGCAGCTTGCGGAAGAGACCGGCCTTCCCGCACCCACGGTGCAGAAGCTGGTGAGCAAGCTGACCGCCGCGGGATTGCTGCAATCGACCCGCGGCGTGGGCGGAGGGCTGAAACTGGCCCGCGCGCCCGAGACGATTTCGATTGCGGATATCGTCGAGGCAGTGGAAGGGCCGATCGCGCTCACCGCCTGCCTCGAACAGGGCAAGCACGAATGTACGCTGGAAGGCGGATGCAGCGTGCGCCCGCACTGGCCGCAGGTAAACGCGGCCTTGCGCGGCGCATTGGCGCAAGTGGTCCTGACCCAGCTCGTCGAGGAAGTATGAATGACTGAGGAAACCTCCCCCGAGGGCACCATCGAGGTGCGCGAAGTCCATGGGGACGATCTGCGTCCGGCAGAGTCGGGCGAAGTGGAAGTGCGCGATCAGGCCGCGCGCGACGCCGCTGCGCGCGTCGCGGACTACGAGCACGGCTGGGTTGCCGACATCGAGCAGGAATACGGCCCCAAGGGCCTTTCCGAGGACACCATCCGCTTCATTTCGGCCAAGAAGGACGAGCCGGAATGGATGCTGGAATGGCGCCTCAAGGCCTATGCCCGCTGGCTGGAGATGACTCCGCCCGACTGGGCCAAGCTGAACGTGCCGCCGATCGACTACCAGGACGCCTACTACTGGGCCGCGCCCAAGAAGAAGCCTTCGCTCTCCAGCCTCGACGAGGTCGATCCCGAGATTCTCAAGGTCTACGAGAAGCTGGGCATTCCGCTGGAGGAGCAGAAAGTGCTCGCCGGTGTCGAAGGCGCGCGCAAGGTGGCCGTGGATGCGGTGTTCGATTCGGTCTCGGTCGCCACCACCTTCCGCAAGGAGCTGGAGCAGGCGGGCGTGATCTTCCGCTCGATCTCCGAAGCCATCCGCGAATACCCGGAGCTGGTGAAGAAGTGGCTCGGCAAGGTCGTGCCGGTGCAGGACAACTACTTCGCGGCGCTGAACTGCGCGGTCTTCTCCGACGGCACCTTCGTCTACATCCCCGAGGGCGTACGCTGCCCGATGGAGCTTTCGACCTATTTCCGCATCAACGCGGAGAACACCGGCCAGTTCGAACGCACCCTGATCGTCGCCGACAAGGGCGCCTACGTCTCCTACCTCGAAGGCTGCACCGCGCCGATGCGCGATGAGAACCAGCTTCACGCCGCCGTGGTCGAACTGGTCGCGCTGGAAGATGCCGAGATCAAGTACTCGACCGTTCAGAACTGGTATCCCGGCAATGCCGAGGGCAAGGGCGGCATTTACAACTTCGTGACCAAGCGCGGCCTCTGCCAGGGCGCCCGCTCGAAGATCTCGTGGACCCAGGTAGAAACCGGCTCGGCGATCACCTGGAAGTACCCCTCCTGCGTCCTCAACGGCGAGGATTCGGTGGGCGAGTTCTACTCGGTGGCCGTCACCAACAATTACCAGCAGGCCGATACCGGCACCAAGATGATCCATAACGGCAAAGGTAGCCGCTCGACGATCATCTCCAAGGGCATCTCGGCGGGCAAGAGCAACAACACCTATCGCGGTCTCGTCCGCGTGGCTGCGGGTGCCGAAGGCGTGCGCAACTTCACCCAGTGCGATTCGCTGCTGCTGGGCAAGGAATGCGGCGCCCACACCGTGCCCTATATCGAAGTGCGCAACCCCAGCGCCCAGATCGAGCACGAGGCGACCACCAGCAAGATCAGCGACGACCAGCTGTTCTACGCCATGCAACGCGGGCTCGACACCGAGCAGGCGGTGGCGCTGATCGTCAACGGTTTCGCCAAGGAAGTGCTCCAGCAGCTGCCGATGGAATTCGCCGTCGAAGCGCAGAAGCTGCTGGGCATCAGCCTTGAAGGAAGCGTGGGCTGACGATGGCCCGCTTCCATACACGCAAGACATTCAAAGGAATCCCCGCATGACCGCCGCCCGCAAGACCCTCGGCATCAGCAAGGACGCCGCGCCGAAGGCCGACGCCAAGGCCAGCTTCAACGTGACCGGCGCGCGCCTCGAAACGCTCAAGGAGCGGGCCAAGGAAATGCGCCGCAACCCTAGCGAGGCGCAGAAGGCGCTCTGGGCAGAGCTGTCCGGCTCGAAGCTGGGCGGCGTGAAGTTCAGCCGCCAGTCGGTGGTCGGTTCGACGATCGTCGATTTCGCCTGCCCCTCGCGCTGGATCGTCGTGCAGCTCAGCCCCGAAGACTCCAACCCGGACGTCAACGAGCTGCAGGACCGCAAGCTGATCGAAGTGGGCATCCGCGTGCTGCGCTTCTCCGAAGATGAAGTGCTGGACCGCATCGACGGCGTCGTGCGCGAGATCACCACCGAACTCAACGTGCCGTTCGACAAGCGCTCCGCGCGCCGGAAGGCCGGGACCACTGCCGCCCCCCGCTTCGACGAGGGAGCCGAAGGATGACTATGCTCAAGATCGATAACCTTCAGGCCAATGTTGCCGAAAAGCCCATCCTCAAGGGTCTCTCGCTGACGATCAATCCGGGCGAGATTCACGCGATCATGGGGCCGAACGGCGCGGGCAAGTCCACGCTGGGCTACACGCTCGGCGGCCGTCCGGGCTACGAAGTGACCGGCGGCTCGGTGGATTTCCTGGGTCAGGACCTGCTCGAACTGGAACCGCATGAGCGTGCCGCCGCCGGCCTGTTCCTGGGCTTCCAGTACCCGGTCGAGATTCCCGGCGTCTCCTTCGTCCAGTTCCTGCGCGAAGCGGCCAATGCCCAGCGCAAGGGCCGGGGCGAGGAACCGCTTTCGGGCGGCGAATTCCTGAAGCTCGCCCGCGAAAAGGCGGGCCTGCTGCGCATGGACATGGACATGCTGAAGCGCCCGGTGAACGTCGGCTTCTCCGGCGGCGAGAAGAAGCGCGCCGAGATGGTGCAGATGGGCATCCTCGATCCCAAGCTGGCGATCCTGGACGAGACCGACTCCGGCCTCGACATCGATGCGCTGCGTATCTGCGGCGAGGGCATCAATGCTATCATGCGCGCGCCCGACAAGGCGGTGCTGCTGATCACCCACTACCAGCGCCTGCTGGACTACGTGAAGCCGGACTTCGTGCACGTCCTCGCGGCAGGCCGCATCGTCAAGACCGGCGGCCCGGACCTCGCGCTGCGGCTTGAGGAAGAGGGTTACGAAGCCGTGGTTCAGGAAACCGCCGCATGAGCGAAGTCGCTGCTCTCCCGACGCGGAAGCACGAAGACTTCCGCTATTCCGACATCGACGCGCTGGCCGGTGTCTGGCCGATCGCGCGCGAGGAAATCGTCGTGGCTGACGGCGGCGACGAATCGCTCCAGATCGTCGAGGACGGTGCTGCCGCGGTGGCCCGTCACCTCGTGATCTCGCTGGGCAAAGGCGCGAAGTTCGACCTTCGCGTGCTTTCGGCAGGGCCGGTCTATGGCCGCATCGCGGTCGATGTGCGACTGGCCGAAGGCGCCGATTTCACGCTGGGCGCGGCGCAGCTCGCCACCGGCAGCGAGACGCTGGAGGTCGTCACCGAAGTCACCCACGCCGGGCTGAACGCCACGTCCAGCCAGATCGTGCGCACCGCGCTCGCGGGCCATTCGGTCGGCACTTACCTCGGCCGCATCGCGGTGGAGCGCGGGGCCGACGGCACCGATGCCGAGCAATCGGTCCGCGCCATGCTGCTGGATCGCACCGCGACCGCCAATGCCCGTCCGGAACTCGAAATCTATGCCGACGACGTCAAGGCGGCGCATGGCTGCGCGGTGGGCGAACTCGACGCCAACGGACTGTTCTACCTGATGAGCCGCGGCCTCACCCCGCCCGAGGCCAAGCGACTGATGCTCCAGGCCTTCATCGCCGAAGCCTTCACCGGCGCGCCCGGCGAAGCGGAACTGAGCGAGGCCGCGATTGCCCGTCTGGAGGCGATTCTGTGAGTACCGATACGCTCGTCCTCAAGGACCAGTTCCCCGGACTTGCGGGCAACTGGCACTACCTCGACACCGGCGCGACCGCGCAGAAGCCGCAGGCGGTGATCGACGCCACCGTGAATGCGCTGGGCCGCGACTATGCGACCGTGCATCGCGGCGTCTATGCCCGCTCTGCCGAGATGACGCTGGCCTTCGAGGCCGCGCGCCGCAAGGTCGCCGCGTTCCTCGGCGGGCACGAGGATGAGATCGTCTTCACCCGCGGCGCGACCGAGGCGATCAACCTCGTCGCGCAGAGCTGGGGCGTGCAGAACCTCAAGGCCGGTGACCGCATCCTGCTTTCGGTGCTGGAGCATCACTCCAACATCGTGCCGTGGCAGCTGCTGCGCGACCGTACCGGCGTGGAGATCGACGTCTGCCCGCTGACCGAAGACGGCCGGATCGACCTCGAAGCGGCCGAGCGTATCCTCACCCCCGCGCACAAGCTGGTGGCCTTTGCGCATGTCTCGAACGTGCTCGGCTCGGTGCTTCACGTGGAACATGCCGCGAAGCTGGCCCATGCCGTCGGCGCCAAGCTGCTGATCGACGGCTGCCAGGCGGCGCCGCGCATCGCCCTCGACGTGGCGGCGATGCAATGTGATTTCTACGTCTTTTCCGCGCACAAGCTCTACGGTCCCACCGGGATCGGCGCGCTCTGGGCGAAGAAGGCGCTGCTCGATGCCATGCCCCCGTGGCAGGGCGGCGGGTCGATGATCGACCGCGTCACCTTCGAGAAGACGACTTACGCCCCGGCGCCGCAGCGCTTCGAGGCAGGCACGCCGATGATCGTCGAGGCCCTTGGCCTTGCCGCCGCCATCGACTGGCTGACCGCGCAAGGCCTCGACCGTGCCGAGCGCCACGAACGCGATCTGGCCGCACGCCTGCGCGCCGAACTCGGCAAGCGCAACGACATCACCCTGTTCGGCCCGGCGGATTCGGTCGGCATCGTTTCTTTCGCGATGGACGGGGTGCATCCGCACGACCTCGGCACCATATTGGATGAAGAGGGCGTCGCGATCCGTGCCGGCCACCACTGTGCACAGCCGCTGATGGACCACCTTGGCGTTCCCGCCACGGCCCGCGCCAGCTTCGGCATCTATAGCGACGACAGCGATATCGAGGCGCTCATGAAGGGTATCGAGCGCACCCGGAGAATTTTTGGATGAGTGACGAGAAGCCCACATTCACCGTCGAGGAAGTCGATTCGGTAACGCCCGCGCCCCGTGCGCGAGTGGAAGACGTGCCGGTTCCCCCCGCTGAGCGGAAGCGCGATTATCTGGACGGATTTCTTGCCGAAAAGCCGCAGGGCATCGACCCCGGCCAGCCCGGCGGCGCGATCTACGACGGCGTGATCGACGCGCTCAAGGAAATCTTCGATCCCGAGATTCCGGTGAACATCTACGACCTCGGCCTGATCTACGGCGTCGAAGTCTCGCCCGAGGCTTCGGTCGCGGTGACGATGACGCTGACCACGCCGCATTGCCCGGTGGCGGAATCGATGCCCGGCGAAGTCGAGATGCGCGTGGCCGCCGTGCCCGGCGTGCGCGATGCCGAGGTCAACCTCGTCTGGGACCCGCCGTGGGACATGGTCAAGATGTCCGACGAGGCCAAGCTCGAACTCGGCATGCTCTGATGGCGACGCTTGCCCCCACTCTTACCGTGCGTCTTGCCGACTATGCCGACGCGGCCGATGCCGCGCGCGTGGTCGCGTTGCTCGACAGCTATGCGCGCGATCCGATGGGTGGGGGCAAGGCGCTGTCCGACGACGTGCGCGAGCGGCTGGTGCCCGGCCTTGCCGCGCACCCCGGCGCCTTTTCGCTGCTGGCCTTCGCCGGTGACGAGGCCTTGGGTCTGGCGAACTGCATCACCGGATTCTCGACCTTCGCCGCGCGTCCGCTGGTGAACATCCACGACATGGCCGTGCTGCCCGAGGCGCGCGGCAAGGGCGTGGGCCGCGCGCTGATGCTGGCGGTAGAGACAGAGGCCCGCACGCGCGGCGCCTGCAAGATCACTCTCGAAGTGCTGAGCGGCAATGACACGGCCAAAGGCCTCTACGCCGCGCTCGGCTACGGCGATTATGCGCTGGACCCGCAGGCGGGCACCGCGCTGTTCTGGGAAAAGAAGCTATGACCACCGCAACTGAAACGAAGCCCGCACGCCAGCGTCCGGCGGCGGTCATCCTCACCGCCAATGCCGAAGCGCGCATCGCCAAGCTGATGAGCGAGGCCCCCGAAGGCACCATCGGCGTGCGCCTCTCCACCCCGCGTCGGGGTTGCTCGGGGCTGGCCTATTCGGTGGACTACGTCAGCGAGGAAAAGGCCTTCGACGAGAAGATCGAGACCCCCGGCGGCCTGTTCTACATCGACGGCGCCTCGGTGCTCTATCTGATCGGCAGCATCATGGACTGGGTGGAAGACGACTTCACCGCCGGATTCGTCTTCGCCAACCCGAATGCCAAGGGTTCGTGCGGCTGCGGCGAGAGCTTTACGGTTTAAGTGTCCATTTGAAAAATGCCCGCGAGGGCATTTTTAGAGCGGCACCGGCCCACGCCCCCACCCTACCACCCGCAGGATACTACCGTTGGGTGGTAGGGTGGGGGCGTGGGCCGGTGCCGCAAAATTCGCCTTTAGCGAATTTTCAAAAGAATCCCTATTTGCGCAGCGCCGCGATGCAGGCCGCGCGGTCGACATCCTGCCCGTCCGATACCCGCCGCGCGTCGATATAGGACGCGCGCGGCTCCTTCGAGGAGGCCGAGGGGTAGAGGTAGATGTCCAGCAGGCAGGCCTTGCCGGTGAATTGCAGCTTGCGCGCATCGCCTTCCCAGACGTTGAGGCGTGGCTCTCCAAACATCCGCACGAGCTGGCTCTCGTTCGATCCGATCACCCCTTCCGCGCCCGGAATCGTCTGAAAACTGGGATCGCGCGCGGTATGCGTGGGCTGGCGGACACTGGGAATCTGCGTCCCGCGCTTGGGCGGATGCGGCGTGCTCGCCACCCCGCCGCCCGACGTGCTGGCGCACCCCGCGAGCAGCAGGGCAAGCCCGGCAGCGGCCAGAGCGCTCCTGAGGCGGTTGGGCTGAATCATCGGAAGGGCGGCTGCCACAGGACGGTCGTGAGTCATGATCGCGCCCCGCATCGCCCGCCCCCGGAACGCTGTCAACTCTCGCCGCGCTTGCGAAGCGGCGGCCCGCGCGCTACGCGCGGTACAACTTCCAGACAATCCAAGGACTCCTTTTCGCATGGCTGAACCCACCGTGCCGCCCACTTTCGACGTGATTGCCATCGGCAACGCCATCATCGACGTGATCGCCAACTGCAACGACGCGCTGATCGAGGAACTCGGCCTCTCGCGCGGCGGCATGATGCTGATCGACGCCGACCAGGCCAAGAGCCTCTACGAAGCGATGGGCCCCGCCCGCGAGATCTCGGGCGGTTCCGCCGCCAACACGCTCGCCGGTCTGGCCGCGCTGGGCGCCAAGTGCGCCTTCATCGGCCAGGTCGCCGACGACCAGCTGGGCGAAGTCTTCACCCACGACATCCGCGCGGGCGGCATCGCCTTCGACGTGGCGGCCCGCGCCGGCGTGCCCACCGCACGCTGCCTGATCTTCGTGACGCCGGACGGCCAGCGCACGATGAACACCTTCCTCGGCGCATCGCAGCACCTGCCCGCCGAAGCGCTGGACGAAAGCGCCATCGCCAACGCCGCCGTGCTCTACCTCGAAGGCTACCTCTGGGACCCCGAAGAACCGCGCGCCGCAATGCGCAAGGCCATCGAAGCCGCCCGCGCCGCCGGTCGCAAGATCGCCTTCACCCCTTCGGAATGCTTCGTGATCGACCGTCACCGCGCCGACTTCCTCGACCTGATCGAAACCGGCAAGATCGACGTGCTGTTCTGCAACGAGCACGAGATGGCCGCCCTTGTCGGCCATGACGACTTCGAAAAGGGCATCGCCCAGCTTGCGCCGCAGATTCCGGTGCTGGTCGTCACCCGCGGCGCCGAAGGCGCAGTCGCGATCTCGGGCGGCCAGCGCGCCGAAGTCGGCGCCCAGCCGATCGAGCGCGTCATCGACACCACCGGCGCGGGCGACCTTTTCGCCGCCGGTTTCCTGTTCGGCCATGTCCGCGGCAAGAGCCTCGAAGAGTGCCTCCAGTATGGCGCGATCTGCGCCTGCGAGATCATCTCGCACTACGGCGCCCGCCCCGAAGCCGACCTCAAGGCGCTGATTTCCGAGCGCGTCGGCTGATCCGGCCAGACCCTCGCAAGACAGGAAGGGCTCCGTTCGCAGGAACGGGGCCCTTTTGCTTTGACGAAACGTCGCTCCCGCGACAGTCTGGGCCATCGTCCCCTACCGGAGCGCCCATGGCCCATCACGATCCCGCCCTGATCGACTTCGAGGCGAGCTGCCTGCCCGAATATGGCCAGTCCTACCCGATCGAGGTCGCCGTGGCGCGAATCGACGGCGAGAGCCGATCCTGGCTCATCAGGCCGACACCGCGCTGGCAAACCTGGGACTGGTCGAGCGAAGCCGAAGCGCTCCACGGCATCACTCGCGCCATGCTGGAATGCGACGGCTTGCCGCCCGCCCAGGTGCTTGCCGAAATGATCGAATTCGTCGGCAGCTGCGATGTCTATTCCGATGCCGATCTCGACCAGTACTGGCTGGAAGTGCTCTGCCACGAACTCGGGGCCGCTCTGCCCTTTCCGATCCGCTTCCTCGGCGAATGGATGGCCGGGCGCGGGCTTTCCCGCGAGCAGGTAGACGCGGCGCTGGAAGAGGCGAAGCGCCGCCTGCCCAAGGCCCACCACGCGCGCGAGGACGCGAAACGTCTGGCGCTGGTCGTCAGCCTGCTGATCGAGGAACAACCGGCATGAACTTGCGCGAAGCCCTGTCGGTGCGCATCCACGTCCCGGTTTCGCCGGAGAGCTTCCGGGCCATGCTGGCGGGCGATATCGCCGCCGGAGAGCGCGATCCCGTCCTCGCCGCAATCCTTGCCATCGTGCGCGAGGACAACCCGCTGGGAGATTTCGGCCTCTACAAGGGTGTCGCGGAAATCGGACTGGGCTGGGAGAGCTTCACGCCGGGTCCGGAGGCGAAACCGACGTTCGGAGAGGCGGCCATGACCAGCCTCTCGCCCACCGTGATCCTCGCGGTCCACGCTTCGTGCAGCGAGGACGATCCCGCCTTCCTGGAGGCGATGGACCGCATTCTGGCGGCCCATCCCTGGGAAGTCCCGGTCATCGAGATCGCGCCGACCTGGCTGGCCGAGCGCGGCTCACCGGCTCAGTAGGTATCCGGCGGCGGTGGCGCCTGAGCGGGCATCGGCTGCGACAGATTTTGGGGTTGAGCGCCCGGTTGGGCCGACTGGAAGCGCGCCAGACATTCCGCCTTGCGCTGCTCGCGGGCATCCGAATAGCTCTGCGCCGTCTGGCCGGGCAGCGCGCAGTCGCGCTCCGGCCGGACCGGGACCTTGGCACGGCAGCCGTCCTCGGTGGCGAAGAGGTTGTCGGCGCAGTCGGCCAGCGCCGCCACGTCCGCATCGTGCTGCGCGCGGCAGCTCGCGGTCCAGCGCTGCTTGTAGGACAGCTCCGCGAAGTTCAGGCAGTCCTGATATTCCTGCTGCGCGGCTTCCTGTCGGCGCGACTGCTCGGCCTGCTGGCGCTGCTGCGCCTTGGCCTGAGCATCTTCCTGCTTCTGCCGGGCTTCCTGCGCCGCCAGTTCGCGGGCTTCCTGCCGCGATGCCTGACCGGGCAGGAAAATGCCGTAGTAGAAGCCCACGCCGGCACCGGCGAAGACCACCGCCACCGCCAGCGCGACTTTCAGGATCGAGTCCGCCTTACTGGCCATCTGCTTTCTCGTGATGTGCTTTCTCACGGGCGACTTCGCGCCAGCCGATGTCGCGGCGGCAGAAGCCGGTGGGGAAATCGAGCGCGTCTACCGCGGCATAGGCCTTCGCCTGCGCCTCGCTGACCGAAGCCCCGCGCGCCGTCACGTTGAGCACGCGCCCACCGCTGGCGACCAGCACGCCGTCGTTCAGCGTGGTTCCCGCATGGAAGACCTTGGCGCCCTCTGCCTCGGCGGCCGCGATGCCGCCGATCGCACCGCCCTTCTCGGGGGTGCCGGGATAGCCATTGGCCGCCATGACCACGGTCAGCGCGGTATCGCGGCTGAACTTCGGCGGCGCGATCGCGGCCAGACGATTATCGGCACAGGCATGAAGCAGCTCGACCAGATCGGATTCGAGGCGCAGCATCATCACCTGACACTCGGGATCGCCGAAGCGGCAGTTGTATTCGATCAGCTTGGGGCCTTCGCTGGTCAGCATCACGCCCAGGAACAGCACGCCGGAGTAAGGCGTGCCCTCGTTCTCAAGCTGGCGCACGGTGGGGGCGATGATGCGTTCGAGCACTTCGGCTTCCAGCACGGGCGTCAGCACCGGAGCAGGGCTATAGGCCCCCATGCCGCCGGTATTGGGGCCGGTGTCGCCGTCGCCCACCCGCTTGTGGTCCTGCGCCGAGGCGAAGGGAACGATGGTGGAACCGTCGGTCAGCGCGAAGAAGCTGGCTTCCTCGCCTTCCATGAATTCCTCGATTACCGCCTCTGCGCCCGCCTCGCCGAAGCGGCCCGAGAAGATCTCGCGCACGGCTTCCTCGGCCTCGGCCATGGTCATGGCCACGGTCACGCCCTTGCCCGCTGCAAGCCCGTCCGCCTTGATGACGACCGGCGCGCCGAACTTCGCCAGCGCGGCCATGGCATCGGCCTCGCTGGAGACGCGGTCGTAACCGGCGGTGGGGATGCCCGCGCGCTCGCAAAGGTCCTTGGTGAAGCCCTTCGAGCCTTCGAGCTGGGCCGCTGCCTGGCTCGGGCCGAACACCGAGAAGCCCTCGGCGCGCAGGGAATCGGAAAGACCGTCCACCAGCGGCGCCTCCGGGCCGATCACCACGAGGCCGACGACGTTCTCTTCGCAGAAAGCGATGACCGCACCGTGATCGGTGACATCGAGGTCGATGCAGCTTGCCACTTCGGCAACGCCCGGATTACCGGGGGCAGCCCAGAGCGCGTCACAAAGCGGGGATTGCGCCAGCTTCCAGGCCAGCGCATGTTCGCGGCCGCCGGAGCCCAGAAGAAGGATGTTCATTTGCCCTTGCCTTTCGATGACGACGAATTCGATGACGGTCGTTCGGGTGGGCTGGTAGCGAAGCAAGCGGCCGGGGACAACGCTGCGCCGCTCTCGATCAGCGAGATTTCGAATCTTCTGAAGCGCACCGTCGAGGACCGCTTCGGCTTCGTGCGCCTGCGCGGCGAGCTTTCCGGCGTGAAGCGCGCGGCATCGGGCCACCTCTACTGCGCGCTCAAGGACGACAAGGCGGTGATCGACGGCGTCATGTGGCGCGGCGGCGCGCAGCGACTCGCCTTCCGGCCCGAAGACGGCGTGGAAGTGATCGCCACCGGCAAGCTCACCACCTATCCCGGCCGCTCGAAGTACCAGATCGTCATCGAGACGATGGAGATCGCGGGTGAAGGCGCGCTGCTGGCGCTGCTGGAAAAACTGCGCGCGCGCCTCGCTGCAGAGGGCCTTTTCGCCCCCGAGCGCAAGCGCGAACTGCCGTTCCTGCCGCAAGTGATCGGCGTCGTCACCTCGCCGACCGGCGCGGTGATCCGCGATATCCTCCACCGGCTGGACGACCGCTTCCCCAGCCATGTCCTCGTCTGGCCGGTGCTGGTGCAGGGCGAAGGCGCCGCCAGCCAGGTGGCCAATGCCGTGCGCGGCTTCTCGGCGATCCAGCCCGGCGGCCCGGTGCCGCGCCCCGATCTGGTGATCGTGGCGCGCGGCGGCGGCTCGATCGAGGACTTGTGGTCGTTCAACGAGGAGATCGTCGTGCGCGCCGTGGCCGAATCGTCGATCCCGGTGATCTCGGCGGTGGGCCACGAAACCGACACCACGCTCTGCGACTATGCCGCCGACCGCCGTGCCCCCACCCCCACCGCCGCCGCCGAAATGGCGGTGCCGGTGCGTCTGGACCTCGCCGCCACGCTCGACGAACTGGCCTATCGCAAGCGCCGCTGCGCGCTCCGCCCGGTCACGCTGGGCCGCGAGCGTCTGGAAGCGCGCGTCCAGCGTCTTCCCAAGCCGGAAGCCATCCTTGCCGCCAAGGCCCAGAAGCTGGACGACCTCTCCGAGCGCCTGCGCCGCGGCCTGCGCGACGAAGCCGCCGCCAAGCGCGAGCAACTTGGCCGCACCGCCTCGCGCCTCTCGCTGCCGCTGCTGCGCCACCGCATGGAGCGCAGCGAGGAACGGCTGGCACGCACCGGCCTGATCCCGCGCCTGCTGACCCGCCGCTGGGCCATGGCGCGCGACGGCCTCGCCCCAGTCTCCCGCGTCCTGCCGCAACTCGATCCCAAGCGCCCGCTGGAGCGCGGCTATGTCCTCGCCAAGGGACCCGACGGCCGCGCCCTCACCAGCCGCGAGGCGGCGGCTCGGGAAGCACTGCTGACCTTGGAATTCCGCGACGGCGAACTGACGGTCGCGGTGGGGACCGAGGCCCCTGCCCCCGTGGCCAAGGCGCCCGAACCCGCCCCCGAAGCAAGCGCCGCGAAGCGCCCGGCACGACCGAAGCCGGACGAGACGAGGCAGGGCGATTTGTTTTGACCGCCGCGCTCTGCTAGGATTTCGCCCATGCTTATGTCTTCTGCCGACCGCCCCGCCAAGCTCACTTACGGACCCAACGGATTCCGGGTCCTGAGCGGCGGACATTTCGTGCTCTGCGCCGTTACCGGCGAGAAGATTCCGCTGGAGGAACTGCGCTACTGGAGCGCCGAGTTCCAGGAGCCTTACGCCTCGGCCGAAATCGCGACCAAGCGCCTCACCGGAAAGGCATGAACGCCCGCAAGGTTCTGCCGCCCGCGCTGATTCTGGGCGGCGCCGTCGTCGCCTCGGTTCTGGCTCTCGCCGGGCTGGGCGCGCAATCGACCGCGCCCCTCGCTGCGGCTGCCGGAAACTTGGCCTATAGCGGCGAGCTGACCCAGGGCGGCTGGATGCGCGGCAAGGCGCCTTCCGGCACGAGCGCGCTGGCGCTGAACGGCCAGCCGGTGCCGATCGCGCCGGACGGTTCGTGGTTCGCCGCCTTCGACCGCGATGCCGGCACGATCTCCACGCTCACCGCGACGGTGAATGGCCGCAGGATATCGCAGCCCGTGTCGGTCTCGCCGCGCGCCTGGCAGATCGAGAACATCAACATTCCGCGCAAGCCAGGGGGCCCGACCGAGGCCTTCCTGGCGATTCGCAAACCCGAACTCGACCGCATCAACGCCGCCCGCGCCTTGAAGACGGACGCACAGGGCTGGCGCCAGCACTTCATCTGGCCCGCCAAGGGGCGCATTTCCGGACGTTTCGGCTCGCAACGCGTCTATCGCGGGGAGCCTGGGGCCTATCACTCGGGTCTCGACATCGCCACCGGCACCAGCGGCACGCCTTTCGTGGCGCCAGCCGACGGCGTGGTGATCCTCGCCGCCGAGAAGCCCTTCACGCTCGAAGGCAACCTGCTGATGCTGGACCACGGCATGGGGCTGAACAGCGCCTTCCTGCATTGCTCGCAGATTCTGGTGAAGCAGGGCGATCATGTCCGGCAGGGACAGGTGATCGGCAAGATCGGCATGTCCGGCCGCGCCACGGGGCCGCACCTGCACTGGTCGATCAAGTGGAACGAGGCCCGGCTCGACCCGATTCTCTTCACCGGACCGATGAACTGAACGACCAATCGGGGCGATTCCGGGCAGTTACGCCGAAACCGGCTTGCGGCCCTCGCGGGAATGCTTATCCCGCCCCTGTGCGCCGCGCCATTGCCCTTCTCGTCCTGCTGGCCCTGCTGCCGCTCACCTGGGGGCACGCGCCGCAACAGCCGAAGTTCAAGCGCTTCGAGCTTTCCTTCAGCCCGCTCCCCCTGCCGCCCGCCGCGCGTGCAAAGCCGCGCCTCGGGGCGTTCCGGCTGGAGGAAGTCTGGCAGGCGCATAGCCGCACCCATTCCTTCGGCTCCTACTCCGCGCTCCTGCTCCGCTCCGGCGGGACGATGCTGGCACTGAGCGATTCGGGTGGTTTTCTGGAGTTCAAGGCGCCCGGCCAGTCGCAGGTGGAAAGCCGCATGGGCGACCTGCCGCTGTCGAAGGACGCCGACAAGGCCGCCCGCGATGTCGAATCGGCGACGCAGGACGACAAGGGCATGATCTGGCTCGGGCTGGAGGGGCGCAACGCCATCTACCGGATGAATCCGGGCTACGAGATCGAGCGCAAGGCCAGTCCTGTCGTAATGAGCGATTGGGGCGTCAATTCCGGCCCCGAGGCCCTGACGCGCCTCCATGACGGGCGATTCGTGGCCCTGCGCGAAGGCTATCTGGGCTGGAGCGACCACCTGCACCAGGCCGCGCTGTTTCGCGGCGACCCCACCGAGCATCCCGACGGCCAGAGCTTCACGCTCGATGCACCGAGAGGCTTCAGCCCGACCGACATGGCGCAATTGCCGGACGGTCGCCTGCTGATCCTGATGCGCCGGCTGGTCTGGCCGATGCCCCAGCGCTTTGCAGGCCGCATCGCGATCGGCGACCCGAAGGCGATTCGTCCGGGCGGAACCTGGAAGATCACCGAGGTAGCACGGCTATCCTCGGACCTGCCGATCGACAATTTCGAGGGAATCGCCATCGCACCACGCACCGATGGCCGGGTGACGGTCTGGCTGATCTCGGACGACAATTACTCGCCGCTCCAGCGTACGATCTTATGGAAGCTGAGCGTCGATCCGGCCGAGCTTCCTTAAACTCAAGGCTAGGCCTCTTTTCGTCGCCCCCTCGAAGGCGGGGGCCCCGCCTTCGAGGGGGCGACGGGTTTTAGTATCGGCAGTGTGCGCTACGAGCCGATCCCAGCCCGCTCACGCCAAACCCGGACGTGCGAAAAGGCGCGCAAGCCAGCTTACACGCCCTTCGCGAGACCATGTTTTCACGCTTCCCGCAGGAAGCGTGAAGGATCAGGCAGCTGCGGCCTGGGTCTTCTTCAGCTCGCGCTTCACCTTGACGGCGCGGGCGCTGAGCTTGGCATCCGAGGTCTTCAGCAGCCAGTTGTCGAGGCCACCGTTGTGCTCGACCGAGCGCAGGCCGTGGGTCGAGACGCGGAACTTGAAGCTGCGCTCAAGACCGTCCGACAGCAGCGTGACGTTCTGAAGGTTGGGAAGGAAGACGCGCTTGGTCTTGTTGTTGGCGTGGCTGACGTTGCAGCCGACCTGGCGGCCCTTGCCGGTCAGTTCGCAGATGCGGGACATGTCTCTAACTCTCGCTCGAAAAAATTCTGTGGCCGTAGAAACGGGAAGGCGCGCCCTTAGCGATTCCCCGGGGGAAGGTCAAGTTGCGCACAGCTTTTTGAAGGTCTAGCGCTTGGCCATGACCCGCTGGCCTCTCCCCGAATACATGGAACTCGCGCTCGCGCAAGCGCGGGAAGCCGCCGATTCTGGCGAAGTGCCGATCGGCGCGATCGTCGTGAAGGACGGAAAGGTGATCGCCACCGGCCGCAACGGCCCGCGCGAGCGCCACGACCCCACCAGCCACGCCGAAATCGAGGCGATTCGCACCGCCGCACGGATTCTCGGCAATGAGCGGCTGGAAGGATGCGAGCTATGGGTGACGCTGGAGCCTTGCGCGATGTGCGCGGGCGCCATCGTCCATGCGCGAATCGCCCGGCTCTATTACGGCGCCGCCGATCCGAAAGGCGGCGCGGTCGAACACGGCGCCCGCGTGTTCGAGCACGACCAGTGCCTGCACAAGCCCGAGGTCTATTCGGGAATCGGCGAATCGGAAGCCGCGGAGCTGCTGCGCGGCTTCTTCCGGGCGAAGCGGTGATCGGCGATCAGCTGAAGATGCTCTCGTCGTCCGCTGCTACATCGCCCTTGCGAGCGAACCAGGCCTTGGCGTCGGCACGAAACAGGAACACCACCGCGATAATCTGAAGCCCGGTGATGACCACCACCGCGACCGTGCTCAACAGCCCGCGCCCGGCCAATGTCGGCAGCGAGGGAATCGTCATGAGCACGCCCCCGACGGTCAGCACCGTCAGTATCCACTTCGCCACGTTGCTGGCGTTGCGGGAAATGAAGAACCACAGAAGCAGGATCAGCGCGAAGCTGAACACCTGGACGCCGACGACGAAGCCCAGCCCCAGACCGGAACTCGAGATCCTGGGATCGGACAGCGTATCCTTCATCGAAAAGGCGGAATTTATCACCGCCAGAACCAGAGAGCCGAGATAGAAGCGATCGAACTGGACGATGGAATTCGGACGCAAGGCAATGTCTCCCCTATTGCCCCGTCCGCCCCGGACAGGGTCGGCGGAGCATGACGGAGCGCTGCCCTGTTCGCAACCGCTTCTAAAGCGGCGAGAAATCCAGCCCAATATCGGCTGCGGGCGCGCTCTGGGTGAGGCGGCCGACGGAAACGTAAGTCACGCCCGAAGCGGCGATCGCGCCGATGGTGGAGAGATTCACCCCGCCTGAGGCTTCGGTCGGCACACGGCCTGCGACCAGCGCCACCGCCTCGCGCAGCATGTCCGGTCCCATGTTGTCGAGCAGCAGGTGATGCGCCCCGGCGGCAATGGCCGGTTCGATCTGGTCGAGGTGGTCGACCTCGCAGATGATCTGCGCGACGCCCGCCACCCTCGCGCGGGCGACTGCCGGGCCGACGCCGCCCGCAACGAGAACATGGTTGTCCTTGATCATCGCCGCATCCCACAGGCCCATGCGGTGGTTGCGGGCGCCGCCCATGCGGGTTGCGTACTTTTCGAGGTGGCGCAGGCCGGGAATGGTCTTGCGGGTGTCCAGCAGCGTCGCATGGCCATCCATGGCATCGACATATTCGCGCGTCATCGTCGCGACGCCGGAGAGGTGTTGGACGGTGTTGAGCGCGCTGCGCTCGCCGGTCAGCATCGCGCGGGCATTGCCGGTGAGGCGCATGAGCTTGGTGCCCGGTTCGACGCGGGCGCCTTCCTCGACGAGGATTTCGATCTCCATCGCCGGATCGAGCTTGCGGAAGAAGGCTTCGGCGATCGGCAGTCCGGCGACGGTGATCGCATCGCGCGAATCCATGACGCCAGAGAACCGCGCGTCGGCCTCGATCACGCTTTCGGAGGTCACGTCATGGCCGCCGCCGGGCAGGCCCACGCCGAGGTCCTCGGCAAGCGTTGCATCGACGAAGGCGGCGAGGTCGAAACCGGGGATCGCGAATGTGCTCATGGCCCGCGTCTTTCGCGCGATCCGCAGGCAAAGTCGAGGGCCTGTATGGGCTTCGACAAGCTCAGCCTGAGCGGGTTGGGGGGTAAAGCCGAACGGTAAAGGGTAGCGTGAGCG
Source organism: Novosphingobium sp. BL-S-20 (assembly GCF_055521635.1). Taxonomy (NCBI): domain Bacteria; kingdom Pseudomonadati; phylum Pseudomonadota; class Alphaproteobacteria; order Sphingomonadales; family Sphingomonadaceae; genus Novosphingobium; species Novosphingobium sp. BL-S-20. The sequence continues at coordinate 43,046 of NZ_CM145494.1, forward strand.
GGAAAGGACGTTACGCCTTGCCCCGCTTACCCTGAGCTTGTCGAAGGGTCCCGCCCCCCGGAATCAGTGAACGAAGCGAGCGATCACGTCGCGGTAGGAGCGGCTGACCTTCACCTGTGCGCCCGAATCGAGCACCAGGAAGCACTCGCCGTTGGTGTGCGGCTTGACCTGGCGGACCTGGTTGAGATTGACGATGGTCGAGCGGTGAACGCGCTGGAACACGCGCGGGTCGAGGCGGCGTTCGAGGTCCTTCATCGTCTCGCGCAGGATCAGCGAATTGTCGGCGGTGCGGATGCACATGTAGTCGCCGGCAGCCTCGATGTGCTCGATCGAATCGACGTCGATCCGGAAGATCTGGCCGCGATCCTTGATGTTGATGAGCTTCTCGTAGCGGTCCGCGTTGGGATCGGTTTCTTCCGGGATATGCTCGATCGCGTCGGGGGCCACTTCGGCCAGCACCGTCTTGAGCTTTTCCGCCTCGTCCGACGAGCGCTTCTCGGCCATGCGCTGGCGCACGCGGGCGAGGGTATCGTCGAGCTTGGTCTCGTCCACCGGCTTCATCAGGTAATTCACCGCGTTCGCCTCGAAGGCGCGGACGGCGTGTTCCTGATAGGCGGTGACGAAGACGAACAGCGGCGGCTCGATCTCCATCACGCCCTTGACCACCGAGAAGCCGTCGAAACCGGGCATCTGGATGTCGAGGAAGACGAGGTCGGGCTTTTCCGTCTTGATCTTGCGGATGGCCTCGCGGCCGTTCGAGCAGGTATCGATGATCTCGACATCCGGATACTTCTCCAGACGAAGCTGAAGGCCCTGGATGGCGAGTTTCTCGTCGTCGACGAGGATGGTGCGAATGGTCATCAGTTACGTTCTCCGGCCCGGCTAACGCTTGTGGGCCAAATATGTTTCATCGCGCGGCGAAAACAGGCTGCCGCGGCTGCTCGATCATGTCTTCCGGGGTGGGTTGGCGTTCTGCGGGGAGTTCGATGAGCACGGCGAAACCGCCTTCGATCGGCTCAATCGTCTCGAACCGGTGATGCTCGCCATAGGCCTGGGAAAGACGGTCGCGGATATTTGCCAGGCCGACGCCAGTGGAGACCGGCTCCCCTCCATCGTAAGTCATGCCCGACAACCTGTTGTCGGTCGTCGGACTTTGCAAGCCCGGCCCGGTGTCCGAGACGGTGATGCGAAGCATCGGCCCGACGAGTTGCGTGACGATGGTGATCTCCGCCCCGGATTCCTGCGGAGTCACGGCATATTTGATCGAGTTTTCGACCAGCGGCTGGAGCAACAGAGAAGGCAGAAGGCAGGTCTCGGTTTCCGGGTCGATGTTGAAGGTGGTGCGCAGGCGTTCCTCGAATCGCATCAGTTCGATGTCGAGGTAGAGCTTCAGCGTCTCCACCTCGGTCGCCACCGTCACGCGGGCCGAGGGCTTGTTGATGAGGGTGTAGCGCAAGAACGACGACAGGCGGCTGAGCATCGCATTGGCCGGTTCGGTCTGCTTGAGCAGCACCAGCGTCGAGATCGAGTTCAGCGTGTTGAACAGGAAGTGCGGGTTCAGCTGGTAGCGCAGCATGGCCAGCTGGGCCTGGGTCGCCTGATTCTCCAGCCGGATCATCTGGTCGTTCTGCTCTTCCACCTGAAGGTAGAAGTTGATCGCGTAATAGAGCGCCGACCAGGCCCCCAGCAGGGTCGCATCGAGGTAGAAGATGCCGAGGAACAGCTGGGTGAAGCTGGAATCGCTGTCGGTGCGGTAGAGCGAGACCACCCAGGCGTCGATGAAGGCGTGAAGCCCCACCGCGAAAGGCAGGATCAGCGCCGTCACGCCCCAGGTTATCAGCGCCCGCTTGGTAATCAGCGAACGGTAGACGACCGAGAGCACCAGCGAGATCGAGAAGCCGGTGACGGTGGCGATCAGCACCAGGACCAGCGAGGACAAGGGCTGGGCATTGGCGATCGTCGACATGGTGCGAAGCAACATCGCACCGCTCCAACCGACGAACTGAAGGCGCCAGAAGGCCTTGTCCTTGTTGGCAAAGAACGGAATGGGCTGGATCGGCAGGACGCTCATGAGCGCTTCCTAGCCGAATTATTACCGAAGCGGAAACTCTGGAAAACGGCGCCCATCCGTTACCGTCAGCTCTTTTTGCCGCCGTCCCTCGCTTCGGCGACCGCCTGCGACAGCTGATCGACGCCGACCGCGCCGGAAATCAGCCGTTCGCCCGCGACCCAACTCGGCGTACCGCCGAATCCGAGCCTTCCGGCGATTTCCAGATTGCGCGAAAGCTCCTGCTCCACGGCGGGTCCGGCGGCGACCTTGCGGGCGCGCTCCATGTCGAGACCGGCCTTCTGCGCGGCGGCATCGATGCTCTGGGCATCGACCTGGCCCATGGCGAACATCGCATCGTGGAACTGCGGGAACTTGCCCTGCTCGGCAGCGGCCAGCGCCATCTTGGCGGCGGCGGGGCTTTCCGGGCCGATGATCGGCAATTCGCGCACGACGATGCGCAAGTCAGGGTTGCTTTTCAGAAGCTGCGCCACGTCCGGCAGGCTGCGGCGGCAATAGCCGCAGGCATAGTCGCTGAATTCGACCAGCGTGACCTTGCCGTTCGGATTGCCCAGCACCGCGCCGGGGAACGGCGTCTCCACGTTCTGGCGCACGCCGGAAAGCTGCTGGCTGGCCTGCTTGCGCTGGAGGTTGTCCATCGCCTGAGGCAGGATTTCGGGATGTTCGAGGATGTAGTCGTGCACGACCTTCTCGACCGCGACGCGGCCGCCGAACCAGCTGCCGACGCCGACCAGAGCGACGCAACCGGCAATCACTGCGAACTTCGTGCCATTACCCATCGTCGTCGAAAATCCCGTAAAGTGTTAAGCCCGCCCTTAGCGGAGGTCGGTCCCGGCGGCCATAGCCGCTACATTTCAGCGCTTCTTGCGCTCCAGTGCGGCGCGCGCCTGCATCTCGATATCCTGCGCCCGCAACCAGTCGGGCGAATTGTTCGGCAGGCCCGCTTCGGCGGCCTGCGCGCTGCGCAGCGCCGCGTCCATCTGGCCGGTCAGCGACTGCTGCTCGGCGCTGGCCAGCCGTGCGCGGGGCATGTCGCCGTTGGCGGCGTAGATCGTGCCGAGCTGATACCAGGCGAAGGGATTCTCCCGGTCGCGGGCGACCGCGTTCTTCAGCACCGTCTGCGCCTCGGCGAAATGGGCCGGGTCCTCGGTGGCGATCAGGGCATGGCCGAACAACGTGGCGATCAGCGGCTGGTAGCCGGTCAGCTCGGTCGCCTTGCGCAGCGGCACCAACGCTTCCGCAGCCTGTCCCGCCTCCAGCAGAATCTGGCCCTTGAGTTCGAGGAAATAGGGGTCGTTGGCATCGACCGCGAGCAGGGCATCGGTCTCCGCCCGCGCGCGGTCGAGCTGCGACTGGCGGTGATAGGCATAGGCGCGGGCATAGTGGGCGGGCACCGAGTTGTCGGTCTCGGGATAAGTCCGGAACACGTCGCGCGGCTCGGCCAGATAGCCGAACAGCTTGGCCTTGATCCGCATGAAACGCTGCTGAATCTGCGGATCGTCCGGCCTGGTCCAGGCCGGGTCCTTCTCGTAGACGTCCTGAAGCGTCTGGATGCGATCGCCGGTCAGCGGATGGGTGGAATAGAACTCGTCCCCGCTCTGCGGCCGGTAGCCGTAGCGGAATTCCAGATTCTGGAGCTTCTTGAAGAACTCCACCGAACCGCGACCGCTGATTCCCGCCGTGGAAAGGTACTGGGCACCGGCAGCGTCGGCGGAGGCCTCCTGCGAGCGACTATAGGCCAGGTACTTGCCCATGGCAGCCTGCTGCCCGGCCATGATGACGCCCAGCGCCGCCTCTCCCCCGCCCGCAGCGGCAGCGGCAGCGCCGAGCAGCAGCGAGAGGATCGAGATGTTGGTGGCCGGCCGCGCGCCCTGATTCAGCACGGCATGGCCGCCGGTGACGTGACCCAGTTCGTGCGCGATCACCCCCTGCACTTCGGCGGCGGTATCTGCCTGGTTGATGAGGCCGCTGTTGACGTAGACCGCCTGCCCGCCCGCCACGAAGGCGTTGACCGAGGAATCGTTGACCAGAACGATATCGACGTGATTGGGATTGAGTCCCGCCGCCGTGACCAGCGGCTTGGCCATGTCCTTGAGCAGGGCCTCGGTCTCGGCATCGCGCAGGATCGACTGCGCGCTGGCCGGTGCGGCGGACCAGCCGAGCAGCGCCAGGATGCTCAGGAAGAGTGCGGCAATTCGCGCGAAAGGCATGCTCGTCCTTGGGGCCTCCGGGCCTGAACCGGCGCTGAAGGCAGCCGGTTTGCAGAATGCTTACCAGCCTAACGGCGGAGCATTCTCTGGCAAGAGTGCGCGCTCCAGTTCAGGCCAGCAGGTGGCGCGCCGCGCGGTCGAGCAGGGCTTCGTCGTCCGCCACTTCGCCCAGCAACACCAGTTCGCCCGCCTCATTGCGCCGCGCGACCAGCACGGTGAATTCGCCGGAGCGGCCAAACTCGTCGGGCGAGCGGGGCGGAAGCGCGCGCAGGGCCTCTGCGGTTGCGGGCAGGCCGTCTGCCGGGCCGTCCGCCCATTCGGTGAGCAGCGCGGATTCGCGCGGCAGCAGAGGACGGTCGAGAGGGGCGGAATCGTCCTGCGAAGTCGGCTCGGTGCTGGCAGAAGCGCCCTGCTCCTTCCAGTTGATGACCCCGTAGATGCAGTCGATCGCGAGCTGATCGCGCGAGAACGGCAGCAGGATGCCGCGATAGAGAATCGTCGCGCCGTGCCGGTTCACGAATTCCGCCTCGAACCCGACCGGAGCCTGATTCGCCAGAATCTGCATATAGTGATCGGTGATGCGCGACAGCAGCGAGCGGCTGGGTACGTCGTCAAGCCGCTGGATCGCTCCCGCCGCGCCGCATTCCTCGGCCAGCGCCGCGCCGAGCCAGACGATCGCCGGGTTCTCCACCCCGTCCGAGAAGTCGAGCAGCACGCCGTGCGGGCCGAAATCGGGCAGGCTGGCGGGGTCGAGATCGGCAGCGTCGGGGAAAGCCCGGTCGCCCAGCAGGCTCGCCCAGAAATTGTAGGCGCGCACCTGCATCCGGCGCTCATTGCCCGCCGGGCGCGTCGCGTCCGCGCGGTCGCTGCCGGAAGAAGCCGTAATCGCCTCATCCCTATCGGAAAATTCGCCGTGCACCCTGTCCATCATGCCCCCTGCTGGTCGTCGCTCCCTTGTGACGGGGCACGGTGAAATAAAGTTTAAGCCCGCTGCGCCCCCATAACAGCAGATAGCGTCACAGCAGATAGCGCATCTTGATCGTCATACGGGTGTTCTCGGCGCCGACGTCGAAGGCGGCCTTGTCGAAGCGCGGCGGCCCCATCCGTACCGGCGCATCGCGCGAGAAGCCGAAGCCCTCGCGGGGAATCATCAGCGCGGTGTCGAGTTTGCCGTTGCCGTTCTCGTCGTGAATCAGCGAGATCGCGTAGCGCCCCTCTGGAACCCGCCCGAAATCGAGCCGCACCTCGCCGCTGACCGGAACCGTCAGCTTGCGCGCCTGCGGGTCCTTGTCGCAGTTCGGAAAGGTCCGCGCGTCGGTGGTGAGGCAGGCGAGAATCTGGCCCTTCTGCGAGCGCAGGCCCGTGATGGAGGCGGTCACGTCCGACTGCGCACCCGTCGCGCCTAGCGCCAGCGGTGCCGCCATCAGCAGAGTCAGGGCGCCGAGACGCCCCGGTCGGTGCCGCACAGATGATCCCAGAACCGGAAGTAGAGGCCGTAGTTGCATCGGTAGAGCTCATGATGGCGGTGATGGTGGCTGGCGGTGATCAGCCAATGCCCCAGACGCGAGTGGACGAGGCGGGCGGGAAACATCTCCCAGCCCATGTGATTGGCGATTCCCATGACCGTCATGATGGTCAGGACCAGTCCCAGCACGCCGACATGGATCGGCACCAGGAACACCAGCGCCGGGACGACGACGGCCCCGGTCACGGCTTCCAGCGGGTGGAAGCTCATCGCCGCCCAGGCCGTGGGCGGTCGGCTGGCGTGGTGGACGGCGTGCATCCGGCGGAACACGCGGGGGCGGTGCATCCAGCGGTGGGTCCAGTAGAACCAGGTGTCGTGCAGGAACAGGTAGAGGAACAGCGAGACCGGCATCCACCATAGCGGCCATGCGGTGGGATCGCTGTAGATCAGCGTCCAGCCATGCGCCTGCCAGCCCCAGGCGACCACGCCCGCCGGAATGCCGTAGATCGCCGAGGAAGCCAGCGACCAGCCGATCTCGCCGCGAATCTGGCGGTCCATGCCTTTGTACAGCCCCGGCCTCGCCCGCGCGGTGATCCACGCGAAAAGTCCGGATGTGCCGAGATAGCGCAGGCCGACGATCGCCGTCATCGTGACGGCGGAAACGCAGAGCGCCCACAGACCGGGACCGGAAATCGCTGGCATCTAAGGGCTTATGCTCTGGGAGCGGGATCGAGGCCAGCCGAATTTCGTGAGGGGTGGTCAGGTTTTGAGCAGCCGGATAACGGCTTATCCGTATTTTCGGTCCCACCTTCTCGTCATCCCCGCGAAGGCGGGGATCCCGCTTCTTGCGCCATGGCGAGAGGGTAGAAAAGAAAGCGGGACCCCCGCCTGCGCGGGGGCGACGAGGCTAGTTAGTGCGCGTTTGTTTCGACGAGATTAGTAAGTGCGAGGTTTGTTTCGCGCGATCAATCCAGCGAGACCCGGATCGGTGGCAGCACATCCAGCCCCGCTGCCCCTGCTTCGTCAACCAGCCCCTCGGGATCGGGGTGAATCAGGATCTCGGTATCGGGAAATTCCGCGGCGAGCCGGTGCTCCAACTCGTCCATCACCCGGTGCGCCTCACGCACGGTCATCTCGGGATCGACCCAGACGTGGAACTGCACGAAGTCGCGGTTGCCCGAAGTGCGCGTGCGCAGGTCGTGGACGCCGGTAATGTCGGGATGGCGCGCCAGCACCTGGAGGAAGCGATCCTTCTTCTCCTCGGGCCACTCGTGGTCCATCAACTGGTCGAGCACATCCTGCGAGGCATTCCAGGCCCCCCAGCCGAGCCAGGCAGCGATGCCGAGACCGAACAGCGGATCGGCACCTTTCAGCCCCGCATACTGATCCAGCACCAGCGCCACGATCACCGCCACGTTGAGCAGGAGGTCGGACTGGTAATGGACGCTGTCGGTCTGGATGGCGATGCTGCCCGTCTTGCGGATCACATGGCGCTGCCAGGCGACCAGCGCCAGAGTCAGCGCGATCGCCACGCCCGAGACGGCAATGCCGCTCTCCGCGCTCTCCACCCGGCTTTCGGCGAGGAATTCCTCCACCGCGCGGCTGGCGATGGCCAGCGCCGAGATCGAGATCAGCACGATCTGGAACATCGCCGCGATCGCCTCGGCCTTGCCGTGGCCGAAGCGGTGCTTGTCGTCCGCAGGCTGGGCGGCGATCCAGACGCCGAGCAGGGTAGCAATGCTGGCGACGAGATCGAGCGTGGTGTCGGCCAGACTGCCGAGCATCGCCGTCGATCCAGTGGACCATGCCGCCCAGCCCTTGAGGCCGAGCAGCAGCACCGCCACGCCGATACTGGCGAAAGCGGCGCTGCGGGTGAGGTGGGCGTGTTCGTGCAAGAGCGGCCTCAGGGATAGAGCAGCGAGCTGACCCAGCCGCCCGCCGCATCATCGGCGCGCACGAAACGGCGGCGTTCGTGGAGACGATAGGGGCGATCCTGCCAGAACTCGATGGCGGCGGGCACCACGCGGTAGCCGGTCCAATGCGCGGGACGCTCGATCTCGCCTTCGCCGAAGCGGGCGCGAACGTCCTCGTAGCGCGACAGGAAGGTCTCGCGGCTGTCGAGCGGGGCCGATTGGTCCGACGCCACCGCGCCCAGCTGCGAATCGCGGGCGCGCGAGTGGAAGTAGGCGTCGGCTTCCTCGGCGGTCACCGGCGTCAGCTGACCCTCGATGCGAATCTGGCGGCGCAGGCTCTTCCAGTGAAACAGCAGGGCGACGTGGGGATTGGCCGCGATCTCCTGCCCCTTGCGGCTATGGCCATTGGTGTAGAACACGAAGCCTTCCGGCCCATAGCCCTTGAGCAGGACCATGCGCACCGAAGGCAGGCCGTCCGGCGTCGCGGTGGCGAGCGCCATGGCGTTCGAATCGTTGGGTTCGGTCTCGCGCGCCTCGTCGTACCAGGCCTTGAACAGGGCGAACGGATCGCCGTGGGGGATGACTTCGCGGGCCTGTTCAGCTTCCATCTGCATTTCCTGACGAACTTTGCATGAGATTCATAGGGTCATGCCCTTATGCTCCGCACCGGAAATTCCCGATGACTTGCGGGCACATGGCCGGTGCATAGACGCGCTGTCATAAGGAGAAAAGCACCGCTTGCCGTAAGGCTCGTCCGCACCTAGCTAGAGAGCCATGGCAGCAGACCCTTATTCCACCCTTGGCGTATCGCGCACGGCCAGCGAGAAGGACATCAAGTCCGCCTATCGCAAGCTGGCGAAGGAACTTCATCCCGATACCAACAAGGACAATCCCAAGGCCGCGGAACGCTTCTCCGAAGTGACCGGCGCCTACGACCTGCTTTCCGACAAGGACAAGCGGGCGAAGTTCGATCGCGGCGAGATCGACGCCGAAGGCAACCCGATGGGCTTCGGCGGATTCGGCGGTGGGGGCGGCGGATTCGGCGGTGCCGGATTCGGCGGTGGCCCCGGCGGGCAGCGCGGCTTCTCGGGCGGGTTCGGCGGCAATGACGGGATCGACCTGGAAGACCTGTTCGGCGGCATCTTCGGCGGCGGCGGCCAGCGCGGCGGCGGTGGCTTCGGCGGCATGGGGGGCGGAACCCGCACCCGCGCCGCGCCGCGCGGCGGCAACGTGAACTATCGCCTCTCGGTCCCGCTGCCCGACGCGGCGGAACTGAAGCCCCAGCGCATCACCCTGTCCGACGGCAAGACCATCGACCTCAAGCTGCCCAACGGGCTGGAGGACGGCACCCAGATGCGCCTCGCCGGCAAGGGCGAGGCTGGCCCCGGCGGCGCGGGCGATGCCATCGTCACCATCCAGATCCAGCCCCACGCCTTCTTCCGCCAGGACGGCGACGACTTGCGCGTGGACCTGCCGATCACCCTCGACGAAGCGCTGAACGGCGGCAAGGTCAAGGCGCCCACGGCTGCCGGTGCGGTAATGCTCTCGGTTCCCGCCGGGGCCAGCTCGGGCAAAGTCCTGCGCCTCAAGGGGCGCGGCATGACCCGCAAGGACGGCACGCGCGGCGACCTGCTGATCAGCCTCCAGATCGTGCTGCCCGAGGGCGATGCCGACCTCGCCAAGCGGCTGGAAGGCTGGAAGGATTCGCGCGACGTGCGCGCCAAGCTGGGAATCTGACGGGAGGGGGCTTGAGCCTTCCGGCTGAAGACCTCCACTCACAACCCTCAATCCCGTCGCCCCCGCGAAGGCGGGGGCCCCGCTTCCTTCAAGCCACGCCGCAAGAACAAGCGGGATCCCCGCCTTCGCGGGGATGACGGAGGTGGTTACGGCCAACTCAGATGTCGATCTGCATCATCGGCAGGCAAATGCGCTTAGACTCCCGCGGCCCTAACGCACTTCAAAATTTGAACATCCTGCCCGCAGCGCCTATCTCGGCCCGGTGAAAGCCGCTCCGCCGCCAGAAACACCCGCCGCGATAACGCCCGAGGACCGGCGCCGCGCGGCCTTGCGCTGGCAGGAGATGCAGGACCGCTTCCCCCGGCCCGATCCCTCCGGCCGCGCCTATCTCGTGGTCAAGCGCGTCCTCGCCGGAACCTGGGAAGACGGCTTCATCCACGCCGGCAACTTCGCCTACATGACGATCGTCGCGCTGTTCCCCTTCTTCATCGCCCTTGCCGCGATCTATTCGGCGCTGGGCGAGCAGGGGCAGCTGGAAAGCGCGATCGACGCGGTGCTCAATTCGCTGCCGCCGCGCGTCGAGGAAGCGCTTGCCCCGGTCGCCCGCGATGCCGTGGCGGCGCGGCATGGCTGGCTGCTGTGGATCGGCGGCGTGCTGGGCCTGTGGACCGCGACCAGCCTGATCGAGACCATCCGCGACATCCTCCACCGCGCTTACGGCACCACCAAGAGCCTGAAATTCTGGCGAAACCGACTGGCATCGAGCGGATTGATCTTCGGATCGGTGCTGCTGCTGTTGCTTTCGCTGTCGTCGCAAGTGCTGATTTCGCTGATCGAGGACGTGCTGCTGACGCTGTTTCCGGCGCTCAAGGCGTTCAATTACCAGATCGGCGTGTCCCGCGCGGTCACGGCGGGCACCCTGTTCGCCTCGCTCTACGCGCTATTTTTTCTTTTGACGCCAAGCCGTTATCAGGCAAGACTCTATCCCAAATGGCCGGGACCGCTGTTCGTCGCGACCTGGTGGCTGGGCGCCGCCTGGCTGCTGCCGAAAGTGTTGCGCAATTTCATCGCTTACGATTTGACGTACGGAAGTCTCGCCGGAGTGATGATCGCGCTTTTCTTTTTCTGGCTTGTCGGACTAGGGATGGTCGCGGGCGCGGAACTCAACGCCGCCCTTACCGTCAGTCCCGAGGAGCAGGAGATGCTTGCCGGGGGCTCAGGCGGGAAAAGCAGCGCCGCTGCACAGAACAACGAAGTACAGGAAGAACAAGAATGACCGGTCTGATGCAGGGTAAACGCGGCCTGATCATGGGCCTTGCCAATGACAAGTCCCTGGCCTGGGGCATCGCGAAGAAGCTGCACGAACAGGGCGCCGAGCTGGCCTTCTCCTATCAGGGCGATGCGCTGGCCAAGCGCGTGAAGCCGCTGGCGGAAAGCCTCGGCAGCGATTTCCTCATCGATTGCGACGTTTCGGACATGGCGGCACTCGATGCCGCGTTCGAGACGCTGAAGGCGCGCTGGGAGACGATCGACTTCGTCGTCCACGCCATCGGCTTCTCGGACAAGAACGAACTGCGCGGCAAGTATGTCGACACCAGCCTCGACAACTTCCTGATGACGATGAACATTTCGGCCTACAGCCTCGTCGCCGTCACCAAGCGTGCCGAGCCGATGATGCGCGAAGGCGGCTCGATCCTGACGCTGACCTATTACGGCGCCGAGAAGGTCGTGCCGCATTACAACGTGATGGGCGTGGCCAAGGCGGCGCTGGAAACCTCGGTGAAGTATCTCGCCAATGATCTCGGCCCGCAGAACATCCGGGTGAACGCGATCTCGGCAGGTCCGGTGAAGACGCTGGCTGCCAGCGGCATCGGCGACTTCCGCTATATCCTCAAGTGGAACGAGCTGAACTCGCCGCTGCGCCGCAACACCACGATCGAGGACGTGGGCGGCTCGGCGCTCTACTTCCTGTCGGACCTGTCCGCAGGCGTGACCGGCGAAGTCCACCATGTCGATTCGGGCTACCACCTAGTCGGCATGAAGCAGGAAGACGCGCCGGACATCGCGCTGAGCTGATCGGCGGCTTTCCGAATACGAAAAGGGCCGGGAGGAAACTCCCGGCCCTTTTCTTGTGTGCCGCAAAGGCGTCCGCACTCAACTCATCAAGCGCGGCACCGAGACCGAGAACACATCGAAATGCGCGTCAGGATGCTCGGCCTGCCCGTCGCGCGGGGCCTGACGGACCTGCACCACGCCGTTCTTGCCGAAGCCGTCCACCACCGGGCGACCGGCATCGCGGCTCAGCCAGAGGCGCAGGAGGTGCCGCTTGCGCTGCGGCTCGGGCCAGTCCCAGAACGTGGTGCGGGAATGGAGCGCGGCATAGTTCGACAGCCACTGGATGTCGCCGGGACGGAAATCCATCGCGATGGCCATGCCTTCCTCATACGTGATCGTGTCGAAGAGTTCGAGCACCTCGATCTGCTCCGGCGTCAGCTTGGGCACGCCCTCGTATTCCTGCGCGGTGAGGATATAGAGCGAGCCCGCATACATCGAGAACACCCCGTCCACGAGGCTGACGATCGGCGAGGTATAAGTGTCCGCAGGCGCATTGTGGTCCTGACGGCGCCAGTCCCAGTGGAACGGTTCGAGCAGCAGCGGCGCCAGGTCCGGGCGGCGGCGCAGGATCTCGTTGTAGATCTCCGCACCGGAGACGAGGCAGGAGAGGCCCCCCTCCTTGGCCGGACGCAGGCACATGAGCGCGACGATGTCCGAACTGTCGGAGTGATAGACCAGCTTGTCGCGCACCTTGGAGGAGAGTGCGGTGGGATCGTCCATGGTCTTGTCGCTGGTGGCGTAGACGTGGTCGATCAGGTCGCCCATCTCGTTCTGGCGGATCGGATCGCCCATGTGCAGGCCGAGGATGTAATAGATCGCATTGGACAGCGCATCCGAATAGAGCTGGGTACGAAGCCCGCGCACCAGCACGAAACCGCGCCCGTAATCGACATCCTCACCCCAGGACTTCACCGCATCGGCGCAGGCGACCAGCGGATATTCCTCGGCCGTGACCGTGCGCAAGTCCGGATTCTCGGCGAGGAAACGGGCGCCCAGCATCTCCAACTCGGAGACCTGCGCCTCGGAAAGCAGGTAGATCCACTCGTCGGTTCCGACCAGCCGGTCGCCCCGCCAGGCGGCAGCGGTAGTGACGGGCGGGACGGCCTCCAGCGGCGCGGGAGCGGAACTGGCCATGCTTCGTGGGTCCTTCTTTTGGGTCTGTAGCTATGCGCCGGACCCTAGGCGGATTAGCGCAGGCTGACTTGGCAAGCGATGCCCGAAACCTTTCCCTCCTGCGTCCTTGCCTTTCAGGACAGCACCACCTCGCCCCCATCACCCCGTCGTCCCCGCGCAGGCGGGGACCCCGCTTTCTTATCTCCATGGCGCAAGAAAAGCGGGGCCCCCGCCTTCGCGGGGGCGACGGGGATTTATAGGTCGCAATCGGTTCCCAGCCGACCGATTTCCATCCCTCGATTGCATGAGACAAGAATAGAACATAAAACGAACATATGTTCGATTCGAGTCGCTTCAAACGGGCCGCGAGCCTCGTGCAGACCTCTCCGGAAGGCTGGCCGGACGCACCTTTGCAGCAGGACGGCGTGCATGAATTCTACGCGGCACAAGGCCAGGACGGCAGCGCCGCGCTGGCCCCGCCCCTCGCCCTCGCCCTTCTCTGTGCGGTGCAGGCGCGACAGCCAGGGGAGACACTGCTCTGGCTGAGACTCGCCAAGGGCAAGCAGGCCCGGCAGCGCCCTTATGCTCCCGGTCTGGCCGAACTCGGCATCGACCCCGCCGCGATCGTGCTGATGCGCCTGCCCGACCTCCAGAGCCTGCTGCGCGCGGGCGTGGACTGCGTGCGCCACGGCGGCGCGGCCACGGTGGTCCTGGAAGTGGACGGCCGCGCCCCGGCCTTCGACCTGACCGCCTCGCGCCGCCTCGCGCTGGCGGCGGAGCAGAGCGGCACCATGGTCCTGATCGTGCGCAGCGGCGCCGATCCCGCCCCCAGCGCCGCCCATAGCCGCTGGCAGGTGGCCAGCGCCCCCTCGATGCCCCTGCCTGCCGATGCACCGGGAGGGCCGGTGTTCGACGTGACCCTGCTGCGCCAGCGCGGCGGGCGGGAAGGACTCAACCTGCAACTGGAATGGGATCGTGAGAAAGGCGTCTTCCGTGCGCCGCTACCTCGCGGTCGTCCTGCCCTTCCTGCCGTCCGAACGGGCGATGCGGGAAGGCGCAGCGCCGCCTGACGCGGCCTTTGCCCTCATCGCCAAGCAGCGCGGAGCGCAGCGCATCATGGCGCTCTCCCCCGCCGCGCTGAAACGCGGCCTTGCGGCAGGCATGATGCTGGCCGACGCCCGCGCGCAGGAACCCGATCTCGCCGCGCTGGAGCACCGCCCCGAAGCCGACCGCGCCCTGCTGCTGCGGCTGGTGGAGGCCTGCGAGCGCTATACCCCGATGGTCGCCCCGCAAGGCGACGACGCGCTGGTGCTGGACCTCACCGGATGTTTCGACAGCCTCGCCATGGACGAAAGCGGCGTGCTGGACGATCTCGCACGCCGCCTCTCCCGGCTCGGCTTCCACCCGCTGGCCGCCTGTGCCGGAACCCCGGATGCCGCCCTCGCCCTCGCCCGTTTCGGCAAGCGTTCCCTGCGCGAACTGCCGGTGGCCGCGCTGGGCCTCGGAGAAGACGCCCATCTCGCCCTGAAACGCGCCGGGCTGCGCACGATAGGCCAGCTCGCCGACCGCCCCCGCGCGCCGCTGGCCGCCCGTTTTGGCAAGGCCATGTCGGTCGCCCTCGCCCATCTGCTGGAGGAGCAGGACCGGCGTATAACCCCGCACCGCACCCTGCCCCCGATCTGGGTCGAGCAGCGCTTCGCCGAGCCGATGGCCACGGTGAAACCCCTGCTCGGGGTGATCGCGTGGCTGGCCGGAGAGGCGCGGAACCTGCTGGTCGCGCGCGGACGCGGCGGGCGGCGCTACGAAGTCTCGCTGTTCCGCACCGACGGTCATGTCGCCCGCCTCGCCGTCGACAGCGGCCTGCCGCTGCGCGACCCCGCCGATGTCGTCCGGCTGTTCCGCGAGCGCATCGAATCGCTCGCCGACCCGCTCGATCCGGGCTTCGGCTACGACCTCCTGCGCCTTTCCGTCCCTCTGCACGAAGACCTTTCCGAAGGGCAGGAGCGGCTGGACGAGGACAGTTCCGGCAGGCCCGACCTCGCCCCCCTGCTCGACCGCCTGCAAGTCCGCTTCGGCGCCGAATGCCTCCACCGCTTCGCCCCGCGCGACGAGCACTTGCCCGAATATGCCGATCGGCTCGTGCCCGCCGCGTCTCGGCCGGAGTCATGGCCCTTGGCGGAAGCGGGCGAGCCGCCCCTGCGCCCGCTGTTCCTATTCGACCCGCCCCAGCCGATAACCGTCCTTGCCGAAGTACCCGACGGCCCGCCGCGCCGGTTCGGCTGGCAGGGCAGGCAGCACCGGGTCGTGCGGCAGGAAGGCCCCGAACGCATCGCCTATCCCTGGTGGAAGACGGTCGAGGCCAGCGGCCCGACGCGCGACTACTACCGGATCGAGGACGAAGACGGCTGCCGCTTCTGGCTGTTCCGCCACGGCCTCTATGGCAGCGAGAAGACCGATCCGCGCTGGTATCTCCACGGCGTCTTCGCATGAGCGAGGGGCCGCCTCCTTATGTCGAGTTCGCGACGACGACCGCCTATTCGTTTCTGCGCGGGGCGAGCACGCCGGGCGAGATGGCGATCACGGCGATGGGGCTCGGCCACCCCGGCATCGGCATTGCCGACCGCAACACCGTGTCCGGCGTCGCCCGCGCCCTCGCCGCGCTGCGCAAGCTCGCGGAAAAGGCCGAAGCGGACGGCGAGACCCTGCCCGATTTCCGCCTGATGGTCGGCGCGCGGCTGGTCTTCGCCGACGATACCCCGGAAATCCTCGCCTACCCGACCACCCGCTACGGTTGGGGCCGCCTCACCCGCCTGCTCACCACCGGCAACTTGCGCACCACCAAGGGCAACTGCGTGCTGCACCTCGACGACCTGCTCACCTTCCTGGAGGACATGCAACTGATCGTCGCCACCCCGGCTTCCGACGACCTCCTGCGCCGACTCTCGAATGCCGCGCCCGGCAAAGTCTGGCTCGGCGCGACGATGCTGCGACAGGGCCGCGATGCCCGCCGCCTCGCGGCCTCACGCGAACAGGCGGCCATGACCGGCGTTCCGCTGATCGCCATCAACGACGCCCAGTACGACAAGCCGGAAGCGCGCCCCCTCCACGATGTCATGACCGCGATCCGCGAGAAGACCACCGTGCAGGCCGCCGGTCGCCGCCTCGCCACCAATGCCGAACGGCACCTGAAGCCCGCCGCCGAAATGGCCCGCCTCTTCGCCGCCGCCCCCGAAGCCATCGCCGCCACCCGGGATTTCATGGACGGCATCGCCTTCAAGCTCGACGACCTCAGCTATACCTACCCCCATGAACCCGTCCCCTACGGCTACACCCCGCAGGGCTGGCTGACCGAGCTGGTCTGGAGCCGGGCCAGCAACCTCTATCCGCAAGGCATTCCCGACAAGCTGACCGGACTGCTCGCCGGGGAACTGGAGATCATCGGCAAGCAGGGCTACGCCGCCTACTTCCTCACCGTCCACGATATCGTCCAGTGGGCGCAGGGGCAGGGCATCCTCTGCCAGGGCCGGGGATCGGCGGCCAATTCCGCGGTCTGCTTCGTGCTCGGCGTCACCGCCGTCGATCCGGTAAAGCACACCCTGCTGTTCTCCCGCTTCATCTCCACCGAGCGCAAGGAACCGCCGGACATCGACGTCGATTTCGAGCACGAACGGCGCGAGGAGGTGATGCAGTACATCTACAAGCGCTACGGCCGCGACCGCGCCGGGATCGCCGCCACGGTGATCCACTACCGCTCGCGCAGCGCCGCCCGCGACACCGGCAAGGCGCTGGGCCTGAGCGAGGACGTAACCGCCCGGCTCGCCAGCACCGTCTGGGGCAGCTACGCCGCGAAATACGACCGCAACCGCTGCCTCGAAGCCGGACTCGATCCCGACAACCCGACGATCGCGCGGGTCAATCGCTTCACCGAGGCGATTCTGGAATTCCCCCGCCACCTCTCGCAGCACGTCGGCGGCTTCGTGCTGACTCAGGACCGGCTCGACGAGACCGTGCCGATCCATCACGCGGCCATGGACGAGCGCACTTTCATCGAGTGGGACAAGGACGACATCGACACGATCGGCCTGATGAAAGTCGATATTCTGGCGCTCGGCATGCTGACCTGCATCGGCAAGGCTTTCGAAATGATCGAGACTCACATTGGCCGCCAGTACCAGCTGAACTCGGTACCGGGTGACGAGAAGGATCACAGGAACAACCCTCCCCACGTCAAAGCGGTCTACGAGATGCTTCAGAAGGGCGACAGCATCGGCGTCTTCCAGGTCGAGAGCCGTGCCCAGATGAACATGCTGCCTCGGTTGAAGCCGGTGAAATTCTACGATCTGGTAATTCAGGTCGCCATCGTGCGTCCCGGTCCGATTCAGGGCGACATGGTCCATCCCTATCTGCGGCGGCGGCAGGGCATCGAAGAACCGGAGTTTCCTTCTCCGGCTCCCCCCCACGATCCCAACGAACTGCGCAGCGTGCTCGGTGAAACCATGGGCGTCCCGCTATTTCAGGAACAGGCAATGAAGCTCGCCATCACCGCCGCGAACTTCTCCGATATCGAAGCCAACCAGCTTCGCCGTGCCATGGCGACTTTCCGCAATGTCGGCACCATCGACTCCCTCCGCGACAAGATGGTCGGCGGCATGGTCGCGCGCGGATATGCCAAGGAATTCGCCGAGCGCTGCTTCAAGCAGATCGAAGGCTTCGGCAGCTACGGCTTCCCGGAAAGCCACGCCCTCGCCTTCGCGCGGCTGGTCTGGGTCTCGGCCTATATCAAGCATCACTACCCCGCCGTCTTCGCCGCCGCCCTGCTCAATTCGCAACCCATGGGCTTCTACGCCCCGGCGCAGATCGTCCGCTGCGCGCAGGAGCACGGGGTGGAAGTGCGTCCCGCCGACGCGAACCACAGCGAATGGGACTGCACCCTGGAGCGAAACGCGAAAGACCAACTCGCGCTGCGCCTCGGCCTGCGCCAGATTCACGGTTTCCGCGAGGACTGGGCCGAGGCAATCAAGGACCATCGCCCCTACACCAATCTCGAAGACCTCGCCCGCCGCGCCGAGCTGCCGCAGCGCGCGCTCAACCTGCTGGCCGATGCCGACGCCCTGCGCTCGCTCGGCCTCGACCGCCGCGAGGGCCTCTGGGAAGCGCGGCGCACGCCCAGCGGCGAACTCCCCCTCTTCGCCGCCGCCCGCGCCCGCGAACTGGGCGAAGAACCACCCGCCGCCCTGCCCGCCATGCCGCTGTCGGAACAAGTCGCCGCCGACTACCAGACCACCCGCCTCTCGCTGAAAGCCCACCCGATGGACTTCCTGCGCCCGCACTTCGCGGCGGAAGGTGTGCTGAGCTGCGCCGAACTGGCAAAAGCGAAAGCCGGAAAGCGGGTGAAAGTCGCGGGCGTAGTGCTGGTCCGCCAGCGACCGGGCGAAGGCAAGGCGATCTTCGTCACCCTGGAAGACGAAGGCGCCATCGCCAACGTGGTGATCTGGGAAAGGCTGTTCGAGATCTACCGCCGCCCGGTGATGGCGGCCCGGCTGATGGTGGTGGAAGGCCTAGTCCAGCGCAGCCCCGAAGGCGTCGTCCACCTGATGGCCCAGCGCATCCACGACCGCACGCCGGAACTCGCCCGCCTCTCCGAAGACCACGAGACCCAGCCGCAACTCTCCAGCGCAGACGAGGTCGTGCGCCCCCAGCATCCGCGAAACGTGCGCATCCTGCCCCGCTCGCGCGACTTCCATTGAGTCGACAAGCCTTGCGGAACTTCAATCATGGGAGAAAAATGGTGCACCCGACAGGATTCGAACCTGTGGCCTCTGCCTTCGGAGGGCAGCGCTCTATCCAGCTGAGCTACGGGTGCAGTGCTGGGGCGACTAGCAGAGCATGAGCGGCGTTGCCAGCGCCAAATCCATCCATCGCATCATAGGCTTGGGAAAACCTTCTTCGGGATATCGCCAAGGCGAACGAGCCCACGCCATCCACGGCTTGAAAGTTCCCTATATGTTCTTATGATGCTGCCATGGCCGAAGCTGATTCCCCCCTCTCATCGCCGCTCACTTCCTTCGTCGCTGCCGACGTCGCTCGGGGAATCGGGCGGCTCTTTGCCCGCAACGACATCTGGTGCCTGCCGGAAATGCCGCTGCGCTGCGGGCGGCGGGCGGACCTCATGGGCATCGATGCCAAGGGCCACGTCATCATCGTCGAGATCAAGGTTTCACGGGCGGACCTGCTGGGCGACGGCAAGTGGACCGACTATCTCGACTATTGCGACCGCTTCTACTGGGGCCTGCCGCCCTCGCTGGACCGCGCGCCGCTGGAAACCGAGCCGTTCCTGCCCGAGCAGTGCGGCGTGATCGTCGCCGACGGTTACGATGCGGAAATCCTGCGCCCTGCCCCGCTGCGCCAGCTGGCCGCAGCGCGCCGCAAGGTCGAGACCGAGCGCCTCGCCCGCGCGTCACTCCGGCGGCTCGTCACTCTGGGCGATCCTCAGACCCAGCAATGGGGCAGCGAAAACTGAGAGGCGATCCGGAGCCGAGACTCCGGATCGCGGTACAAGTCAGGCGACTTCCTTCTCGATCCATTCCGGATAAAACGACGGCTCGCGCTCCGACCAGCCCGAGGCGGTGGCTGCCGCTTCGCTGATCGAGTGGAGCAGGATCTTGCGCCGCTCCGGCCGGATCTGGGGCAGCGCCGAGGCCCCGCAGAAAGCCCCCGGCAGCCAGGGCCGTGCCCAGCCACCCAGCAGGCGCTCGTAGAGGAAGCGGAACGCCGAGAACGATTCGATGCGGTCCTGCGCCAGATCGAAGGCGGCGACATGGACGAGCTTGCCCATGAACACGGTGATATCGTCGAAGCCGAATTCGTCGGGCCGCATGTCGCGCAGGGCGGTAAGGTCGGCATAGGCCTCGTACTGCTTTCGGATCGAGGTGGCCTCGGCGCCGTCACGCGCCCAGAGACCAAGCGCATCCTGTCGGCCCAGCCCCACGTCAAGGCTGCGACGGATGTAGCGCTGCTCGCAGGGCGTGAAGCTGGCGAACTCCCGCAGTTCGCTGATGGTGATGCTGGCCTTTCCCGTGTGAGTCATGGTCCTGATCCTCGTGACACGGAAGGACTATCCTCCCTGTCACAAAAACCAATTTCTGCCACATGGGTTGCTACAGCCTTAACTGCGCAAAGGTTTGTCCCCCGTAATTCCGGCAAGATTCATGCAGGATTTCAATTCGGGACAGTTTGAAAGATACCGATTCCCGCACTTTTTGCGCGGAAATCGGCCCTCTCCCGCCAGGGAGAAGGCCGATCCGAAGAAATCGCGGCCTGCAAAAATTCAGATGAGTCCGGCGAGCGGGCTGGACGGATCGGCATAGCGGCGCTGCGCCATACGTCCGGCGAGGTAGGCATCGCGGCCCGCTTCGACCGCCAGCTTCATCGCGCGGGCCATGCGGATCGGATCGCGCGCCTCGGCGATGGCAGTGTTCATCAGCACGCCGTCGCAGCCCAGTTCCATCGCCACGGCGGCTTCGGAGGCCGTGCCGACGCCCGCGTCAACCAGCACGGGAACCTTGGCCCCTTCCACGATCAGGCGGACCGTGACCTTGTTCTGGATGCCGAGGCCCGAGCCGATCGGCGCGCCAAGCGGCATGACCGCCACGGCACCGGCTTCCTCAAGCTGCTTCGCGGCGATCGGATCGTCCACGCAGTAGACCATCGGCAGGAAGCCCTCGTTCGCGAGGATTTCCGTGGCCTTCAGCGTCTCGCGCATGTCGGGATAGAGCGTGCGCGCCTCGCCCAGCACTTCCAGCTTCACGAGATCCCAGCCGCCCGCCTCGCGCGCCAGACGCAAGGTGCGGATCGCGTCGTCGGCGGTGAAGCAGCCTGCGGTGTTGGGCAGGTAGGTGATCTTCTTCGGATCGATGTAGTCGGTCAGCATCGGCGCCTTGGGGTCCGAGACATTGACCCGGCGTACCGCGACAGTGACGATTTCCGCGCCCGAAGCCGCGACCGCAGCCGCGTTCTGCTCGAAATCCTTGTACTTGCCGGTGCCCACGATCAGGCGCGAGCGGAAGGTTCGGCCAGCAACGGTCCAGGTATCAGCGGTATCGGTCAAGGTTCGCATCCTTTCGGGGAACGGGCATTTCAGGAAAGTGGGCGCGCGCGAACAGCGCAGAAAAACTTAGCCGCCGCCGACGAAGTGAACGATCTCCAGCACATCGCCATCGGACAGCGGGACATCGGCCAGGGTCGAGCGCGGGGCGATCTCGCCGTTGTGCTCGACGGCGACCTTCTTGGGATCGAGGCCGATCCCGGCAACGAGGTCGGCGATCGACGAGCCGGGTGCCACGCGGCGCGGTTCGCCGTTCACGGTGAGGGAGAGTTCAGCAGCCATGGGCCGCAGATAGCGCAGAGAATCGATTTGGAAAGCGCCAAAACGGCACTTTTCAATGCGCGCGGTGCAGGTTCCGGATATGCGCGAAGGCGACGAGCGCAACGCCGATAATCGTCAGGATCGATTCCGCCAGCCCGTGACCGACCGCGATTGCCGTCGCCATCAGAGCCAGACCGAGGCCGCCGATCACCAGCGGCGCGACGCGGCCATGGCGCATGACGCCGAAGCCCAGCGAGACCACGCCGACCACCAGCGCCAGCACCAGACCAACGCGGTGAACTTCCGGCGAAAGCAAGACTTCACCGCCAAGGCCCAGGAAGCCGACGAAGAACACACCAAGCACGCAATGGATCGCGCAAAGACCGCTGAGCAGGATACCTGCCCGGTCCAGCCGGTTTCGAATCGCGATGATGGCGGTACGCATGGATGTCCATGTATGTGACGTTGTAACATTCATCAAGCCCTGACCGTATGACGAAACATTCGATCGACGCGCCTCTTGCGCATTTCGTCGCAAGCTCGCAGGGATTTGCGCCATGAGAGTTTCTGACGGTCGTCCCATCCTCGGCACAGCCGACGATATCGCCCCCATGGTTCGCTGGCTGCTGTTCGTGGCTGCGCTGGTCGTCCTCATCGTCGCGGTCGGGGGGATTACCCGGCTGACCGAGTCCGGGCTATCGATCACCCAGTGGAAGCCGCTGACCGGCGCGATCCCGCCGCTGACCGATGCCCAGTGGCAGGCCGAGTTCGCCCGCTACAAGCAGATTCCCCAGTACATCGACGTCAACGGCCCGGCAGGCATGACCCTGGCGCAATACAAGTTCATCTACTTCTGGGAATGGGTCCACCGCCTGCTGGCCCGTGTGATCGGTCTGGCTTTCGCGCTGCCGCTGGCGTGGTTCTGGTACAAGCGCACGATCCCGCTGGGCTACAAGCCGCGCCTGATCGCGCTGCTGGCGCTGGGCGGGCTTCAGGGCGTGGTGGGCTGGTGGATGGTTTCATCGGGCCTGACCCCGGAGGCCGCCGACCGGGTGAATCACTTCCGCCTCGCCGCGCACTTGCTGGTGGCGCTGACGACGCTGGGTGGTCTTGTCTGGACGGCGCTCGACCTTCGCGAGTTGCGACGCGGTCAGGCCCCGGCCCGTCTGACCCGATTCAGCGCCATCGCGCTGGGCATGCTGTTCTTCCAGCTCTTCATGGGCGCCATGGTCGCGGGCCTGCGCGCGGGCTATGTCGCAGGCATGGGCTGGTTCAGCATGGACGCCTGGCCGTTGATGCAGGGCACGTTCTTCCCCGAAGGCGTGGAATGGGCGGGCGGTGCGCTCCATGCGCTCGTCAACGATCCCTTCCTGACGCACTTCGTCCATCGCTGGTGGGCCTGGGCCGTGGTCGCAGTGCTGGTGGTCATGGGCCGCCGCCTCAAGGCCCGCCATGCCCGCCTTGCCTCGATCGCGGTGCATTCGGCTTTCGGCACTCAGGTGTTGCTCGGCATCTTCGCCGTGTGGTCGGGCGTGGCGCTCTGGCTGGCCGTGGCGCACCAGCTCTGCGGCGCGCTGCTGGTCGCCGCGACGGTCTGGGGCGCGCATTGCCTCGGCCGCCGCGATCAGGTCGGTCTCGGCATGTGAGCGGGATTGAGGTATTATTTTACCTCTCTGGAAACCCGCAGTCTGCTTGACTTGAAGGCCGGTTTCGACGATTTGGCCGCCTTCCCGCGGTGCCGGAGATTCGTGAAAGCGATCGATTCGGCCTCGCGACCTGAACATTAGGGATAGACCAGCCATGAAGGCGCTTACGAAGGTCACCCGGTCGATCAAGCCGGCCGAGGTGGAAAAGAAGTGGCATCTGATCGATGCCGAAGGTCTGGTGGTTGGCCGTCTCGCGGTCGTCATCGCAGACCTCCTGCGCGGCAAGCACAAGCCGAGCTTCACCCCGCACGTCGATTGCGGCGACCACGTCGTCGTGATCAACGCCGAGAAGGTGAAGTTCACCGGCAAGAAGCTTGGCGACAAGACCTACTACAAGCACACCGGCTATGCCGGCGGCATCAAGGAAGTCACCGCGGACAAGGTCCTCGGTGGTCGCTTCCCCGAGCGCGTGCTTGAAAAGGCTGTCGAGCGCATGATCCCCCGTGGCCCGCTCGGCCGCGACCAGATGCGCGCCCTGCACCTCTATGCAGGCACCGAGCACCCGCACGGTGGCACCCAGCCCGAAGCACTCGACGTCGCTTCCATGAACCGCAAGAACAAGGTTGGCGCGTAATGTCCGATACCGAAACCGTACAGAGCCTGTCCGACCTGAAGGACCTGGGCGAAGTCGCCGCCGTTGAAACCTCGGAAGAGGCTTTCACGCCCGTCGTTTCGAACGCGCCCCTGCGCGAGCAGCAGCTCGACGCCTACGGCCGCGCTTACGCCACCGGCCGCCGCAAGGACGCCGTGGCCCGCGTTTGGGTTAAGCCCGGCACCGGCAAGTTCATCATCAACGGCCGTGACCAGGAAGTGTACTTCGCACGTCCGACCCTGCGTCTCGTCATCAACCAGCCCTTCCAGGTTGCTGGCCGCGACGGCGCCTACGACGTGATCGCCACCGTCAAGGGCGGCGGTCTCTCGGGCCAGGCCGGTGCCGTGAAGCACGGTATCGCCCAGGCGCTCTCGAAGTACGAGCCTGCCCTGCGCGCGTCGGTCAAGGCCGCCGGCTTCCTTACCCGCGACCCGCGCGTCGTCGAGCGTAAGAAGTACGGCCGTGCCAAGGCACGTCGTAGCTTCCAGTTCTCGAAGCGCTAATCCGCTTACCGAGAGCTTCGGCTTTACGAAAAGGGGTCGCGGGAAACCGCGGCCCTTTTTTGTTGCAGCTTGGGAAGCGACTTCAGCGACGGCGGCGGAAGGGTTCGCAGGCCACGCCGTCTCCATCGCCATCCATTTCCCGGCGGTAGCCCGGTTGGCCGACATGAAGCGGCGCCCGTCCGGCCGCCCATGCCTCGCGGCAATTGCGGAAGTAGACTCCGCTGCTCGGTGTGGCCGCACGCGGACCTGGCGCCGGGCGGCGGACCGATTGTACATTATCGCGAGGCTGGGCCGCATACGCATGGTCGAGGGGGTGCGCCGCCCGATAGTCGCCGGGCTTGTCGAACGTCCATCCCCAGATACCGGCCTTTTGGGCCCGTGCACCGGCTTCTGTGTTCACATAGGCCTGCGTGAAATGCGGCAGAGCGATGGCATAGCCCATGCGCACCATCGTCTCGCCCAGATCGACATCGCCGACCCGGCAAACCGCCACGACCCGGCCATAGTCGTCGGTGTCCTGCTGGGTGCAGAGCACGGCCCGGTCCGCTACCAGCCGGGAAAGCGCCTGTCCGGCATCCACGCCGCAAGCCCAATTGATGCCGCCGCGAGCGCAAGTCTGCGCCTTTTCCACCGCATCGATGCCGAACAGACGAATTCGCGCGCCGGTCATATCCAGCGTGTCGCCGTCGACGGCGACGACGTTCCCTGAATAGACCTGCGCCTGAGAGGGCAGGGCCACCAGGCCGGATGCAAACAGTGTTGCCGCTATGAGAGCACTTCGCATTCGGAGGGTCCGCTTTGTCGCCCGCTTGCGGGCCATACAGGGCCATCCATAACCACGATTTCTTGCCAATTGCTTCCGGCGCCGACAGCCGTCGATGCGATGCCCTCTCATGCCAGATACCTCGCTATAGCAGGTATCTTTCCATGCCCTGTATCAATTTTCACAAGGTATCTTGCGTTACACAGTAGCTGTCTATATACACTCCTCATCCGCAGGAGATGATTCGATGTCCGAAATCGAAGTACAGCTGAAGAAGGGGGTGCTCGGTCTTTGCGTGCTCGCCCTGCTGTCGCGGGGGGACAGTTACGCCTACGAGATCGCCAGCCGCATGGCCGCGGCGGTCGATATGGGCGAAGGGACGATCTACCCGCTCATGCGCCGCATGCAGTCGGACGGCCTCGTCGCGACTTACCTGGAGGAATCGCCCTCCGGCCCGCCGCGCAAGTACTACCGCATTACCGAGACCGGCCGCAGCCGCCTTGCCGAACAGGTCGAGGAATGGCGCGGGTTCACCGCCGCCGTTGACGGTCTGCTCGACGATGCCGCTGCCGTACCCACAGACGCCGCACCCAAGACAGAGGAGCCGAGCCATGACGCGTAACGAGTTCATCCGTCGCCTGAAGGCCGGCCTCAAAGGCATGCCGCAGGACATCGTCGCCGAAATCGTCGCCGACTACGAAGAGCACTTCGAAGCCGGTAGCGCCGAAGGCCGCAGCGAACAGGAAGTGGCCGCCGCGCTCGGCGATCCCGGCCGCCTCGCCCGCGAACTGCGCTTCGAGGCAGGCTTCCGTAACTGGGAAAGCGGCCGCTCGCCGTCTTCGGCCTGGAGCGCGATCCTGGCCTTCATGGGCCTGGCCACCATCGACATCCTGATCCTGCTGCCCATCGTGCTGCCGGTTCTGGGCGTGATGTTCGGCCTCTACGTCGCCACCCTGATCGCCTTCCTGGCAGGCGGCTTCATCCTGATCGCCGGGCCGTTCAGCGGCTTTCCGGGCGGGGTGCTAGTCGCCATCCTCGGCGGGCTGGGCACGATGAGCGCCGCCGTGGCGATCGCCGCGCTGCTGACTCTGGTCAGCATCTGGATCATCAACGCCATCATGTGGTTCGGCCGCCTGCACTACCGCGTGCTCGAACCCGCCATGCATTCGCAAGACTGAAAAGCACGAGAGAAAGGAACCAAGTGATGTTCAGGAAACTGCTCATCGTATTCGCCAGCGGCGTGATCCTGACGATCGTCGCCTTCAGCGCAGCCTGGGTCGTCGGCGGGGACAAGTTCCGCCGCAACGTGAACGAAGGCGACATCAACTGGACCTTCGGCAGCGATGACGATGCCGCCGACAGCCCCCAGATCACCCGCAACTTCGCGATCCAGCCCGGCGCCCGCCTGGCCATGGACGTCCCGGTGCAGCTCGTCTTCACCAAGGGCGACAAGGCCGAGATGGTCGTCAGCGGCCCGCAGAAGCTGGTCGACCGCCTGACCTGGGAAGACGGCCGTCTGGCCGTTAAGGGCAGCTGGCACGGCCGCAAGGGCCTGAAGGTCCGGATCACGGCGCCCGAGATCGAAGGCCTGGATTTCGACGCCCCCGGTGACGTCACCCTGACCGGCCTCGATCAGGACAGCCTGACGGTGAACGGCAACGGCGCACTCAGCCTGGCCGCCACCGGCAAGGTCCGCAAGCTGGCCGTCACCACCGACGGCGCAGGCAGCCTCGATTTCGGCAAGGTCGATGTTCAGGACGCCACGGTCGAAGTGAACGGCGCCGGAGACCTGACGCTGGGCGCGAGCGGCAATGTCCGTGTCGAGATCAACGGCATTGGCAATGTCACGCTGGTCCGCAAGCCCGCCAGCCTCAAGACCGAGATCAACGGTATCGGCAACGTCAGCCACGACTACAAGTAAACCGAAGGAAACCGAGGCGCCGCCGCGATCCTTTCGCAGGCGGCCAAAATGACAGCCCAAACAAAAAAGGGCCGCACCGTCGAAACGGTGCGGCCCTTTTTTGTTGTTCCGAGTGGATTTCGGTCAATGCACCGGCGGATCGACCGGCGGTACCGCGCCAACGGGCGCGACCGGCTCACCAAGTTCGCGCGGGGGCAGGGCGTTTTCGGGGACCTGGTCGATCTGCATCGCCGCAGTCGGCACATGTTCGAGATTGCGGGCGACCACCCGGATCTCGTCACCGTCGATGGTGATCTCGTTGAAGCTGGGCGGCGTCGAGCGGATCCGCTTCGACAGCGTACCCGCACCGATCATCCGCAGCGGCCCGGTCAGCGTCTGGGCGGTGAGATCGAAAGCGTCGTGAATGTGCCCCGAGAGCACGGCCATGACCTTGCGCCCGGCCAGGACTTCCATCGCATGCGTGCCGTTGATCGTCAGCAGCTTGCCATCCTTGGCGCGCCGCTCGATCAACGGATGGTGCGCGGCGACCAGTACGCGGGTACCGGCGGGCAAGGCATCGATGGCGGCAAGCGTTTCGGCCAGCGCCTTTTCCGTCACCCAGCCGTTCGACCAGGGAAAGCGCTGCCACTGTGCGCGGGTCGTGGTCTTGAGCGGGACAATCGCCACGCCCGGCAGGTGGAGTTCGGCCTCCACCAGATTCTCGATCGCGTGGAAGCGCTTGTAAGGCGCGAAAAACCGCTCGTAGAGATTGAAATAGGGAATGTCGTGATTGCCGACTTCGACGGTGACCGGGATGTCCAGCCCCTTGATCCAGCGCGCCGCCGCATCGAATTCGGGATGGCGCGCGCGCATCGTCAGGTCGCCGGTGATCGCCACGGCATGGGGCTTCTCCCGCTCGATGCAGGATTTCGCCCAGTCCAGCGCGCGCTGATCCTCCAGTCCGAAATGGATGTCGCTCAAATGGAACAGGCGGATCGGGCCGCCCGCAGGGAAGGAATTTTCAGGAACCATCACGCGTCGTTACCAGATCGACTTCGCAAGTCGCGAGGTAAAACACCTCTTCGGCCGCTCCGTCGAACGGTTCGCCGTCGATCAGCAGGCCCATCGGCTCGCCGGACGGGCAGACCAGCCTGATTTGGCGATGATTCCCGAGCGAATCGTGCGGTCCATCGCGAAAATCGCGGTTGAGCAGGGCGATGCCCTGTCCGGCATAGTCGGCCAGCGATTCCGCGTAATAGCCGTTGGCCTCCAGCCCGTCGTCGCCCGGCGTCACGGTGATCGCGGCATAGCCTTCCTCACGGCCGCAATCCGCTTCGGCGCAGACGACCTTGGGACCGTTCGCCGACCAGGAGATCGCCTGGGCCGCGGTATTGACGAATTCGATCACGTTCAGCGCCCGCATCGCCTCGCGCACTTCGTTCCAGACCGTACCGGGACCGGCGAGAATGCCGGTCAGGCCCACGCCGTGCCGACTGGAAATCACTGTGGGCCGGATCGTTTCCAGCACGCCCGCGCCGAGCCTGGCGATGATCTCCGTAGCCGGGACATCGCCGTGCAGCCGCTTGGGCAGCATGTTCATCGTACCGCCCGGCAATACCAGCACCGATCCGCTCCAGCCCGCAGCCTCGGCCACCACCGAATGCGTGGTACCGTCACCGCCGAACGTCACCAGCATGTCCACTTGCGCGGCATCGAGCACGGCGGGGGTAGGGGCCTCCTCGTCCGGAAACCGCAGAGTCCGCGCGACCGGGAATCCGGCCTCGGCCAGGGCCTGCTCGACAGCGGCGACGGAAGCATCGTCGTTGCTGCCGCTGGCTGCATTGCACACGAGCCAGACTTGCGGGCTCGGAACGGGAGGGGTTTCCGTTTGCGTCATCCCGCCAGAAACCGACCCCGCCTGATCCGGTTCCCGATCACAGCCTTCCGCTCGAAATCAGCCAGGCGGAAAGGCCGTTGAGCGCGGAGTAGAGAACGTAGACCCAGGCCCAGCCCGCCGATCCCCCGGCAACGGCGATCATCGCGCCCAGCAGCATCGCGAATTCCACGACAAGACTGAAGCGTCCGCCCAGCGGCTTGAAGAACCAGGGGACCTGCGAAAGCATCCGATGGCCGCTCTCCAGCACCGCCTTGTGAGCGGCAAAGTTGAAGATCCCAAGGAAGAAGACGATCGCAAGTCCCATAAGTCCAGACAAATGGTACTGCGAAACCGGATGCGGCGCCAGTCTTCGTAATGGTTGTGAATTGACCGATCCCGATTCGCGACGGTTTCTTGGAAAGCCATGAAACGCGGTGACGTCGTTCGTCGATGCCGGATGTCGTTCGTCTCCCCGCCCCGGTCTTCGTCGAACTTGGACGGGCCATGGTCGAGCCTCGCGTGAAGCATCCGCGATTCGGAGGCAAACAGGATTCACCGAGCCGGACGCGACACATTCTCGACCAACGGCTCACCCCGAGGAGGAAGAGACGATGTTCAAGACCAACCTGTTCGCCGCTGTTGCCGCTGCCGGATTTACCTTCGGCGCCATTGCCGCCGCAACTGCCCCCGCTCCCGCTTTCGCCAAGGACATCCAGGTGCGCTATGCAGACCTGAACCTGGCCACCGCGGAAGGCCAGCAGAAGCTGGACCGCCGCATCGAGACCGCCGCCCGCGAAATCTGCGACTACAACCGCACCGTGGCCCGCTGGAGCATCCACCGCGCCGAAGGCACCGAATGCTACGCCAAGACCCGCGAAAACGTGCGTGGTCAGGTAGCCCTCGTCGTCGACAAGGCCAATCACCAGCGCCTCGCAACCAGCCAGTAAGGCTGCCGGTCAGGACCGGCGCGAGGCGCTCATCCGAGGTCCCATAAAAATAACCGGATACGAGACTGGCGGGCCCTAGCGGCCCGCCATTTTCTTTACCGTCGGCAGATAAGTCCGGCCGATCCGCAGGGCATCGCCGCTGGCGGTCTCGACCGACCAGACTCCCAATCCCTCGTGCCGCAGGCCCGTCACATGATCGCGGCGCAGGATACAGCTGCGATGGATGCGGATGAAGCGCTCGGGGTCGAGGCGCTCTTCCAGGCTGGTGATGGTCTGGAGCAGGAGGTAGCTCTGCCCGCGCACATGCAGGCGCACATAGTCGCGCTCGGCATCGATGCGCTCGACGTCGGCGGCAGGCACGCGCACCAGTTCGGAGCGGTGCGGCACCCAGAATTCCTCCAGCCACTCGCTGGTCGGTGCTGCGCGCTGATCCCCGCGGCGGGACATGACGCGGCCCACGGCCCGCTCCAGCCGGTCCGGCGCCACGGGCTTCAGCACATAGTCGATGGCGTCGAGGTCGAAGGCCTCCACCGCGAATTCGTCATGCGCGGTCACGAAGATCACTGCCGGAGCATCGGGCTTGCCCGAAAGCCGCCGGGCGACGGTAAGGCCGTCCGTCTCGGGCATCGTCAAGTCGAGCAGGACGAGGTCGGGGGTGAGGGCATCGATCAGGCGCAGCGCGGCCTGTCCGTCGCTGGCGGTGCCGATCACGGAAACGCCGTCGATCCGCGAGCAGATCACCTGCATGCGCTCTACCGCCAGCGGCTCGTCGTCGACGATCAGCGCGCGCAGCGGTGCGGCCCCGCTCAATTCAGGGGTTATTTCAGGCAAGTCCGGACTCCAGGGGCATTCTCAGAACCGTGGCGAAACCGCCTTCGGGGCGCTTGCCGAATTCGATCCTGGCCGCCTCCCCGTAACGCGCCCGCAGCCGGTCCCGCACATTGCTGAGACCGATCCCGAAACCGCCGCTGTTCTCCGGGCAGCCCGGTCCATCGTCGGTGACGCTCACTTCCAGCATGTCACCATCGCGACGAGCATGCACGGCGATCGTCACCGGCTTCTGGGTAGCCGCGACGGCATACTTCACCGAGTTCTCGACGAGCGGTTGCAGGATCATGCCCGGTACCATTGCACCAAGAACGGAATCGTCAACATCAATCGTCGTCAACAAGCGGTTTGGAAAGCGCACCGCTTCTATGGCGAAATAGAGTTTCTGCAGTTCGATCTCGTCGACCAGCGCAAGATCGCTGGTGGGATCACCGGAAAGTGTTCGGCGATAGAACGTCGAAAGGTTCTGGATCATCTTCTCCGCATCGTCCTGCTTGCCGATCATGACCAGCGCCGACAGCGAATTGAGCGTGTTGAACAGGAAGTGGGGATTGACCTGATAGCGCAGCGAACGCAGTTCCGCCGCCGCTGCCGCCCGGCGATATTCGCCTTCGCGCCATTCCGCCGCACGGGCTTCCTCCGCCTTCACCAGCGCGAAGTAGAGCGCTGCCCAGGCAAGAACCAGGAAATAGCGGCCGAATGCGGTATCGGCCTTGCTCGCCCAGTCGCCGTAGCTCTTGCCGAACAGTTTCTCGGTGCTGATCGTGATCGCAGAATCGGACTCTTCGGTCGAGGCGACTGCCGTTGTCGGCTGCTCGGCCGGTTCCTCCGACGGTGCTGCCTCGCTGGGATCGGCCCGCCGGGTCACCGACTGCGGCAGGTCGACCAGAATGTTGCCCGCCTCGTCCCGGCTGATCCGCACCTTGCCGGCCTTTACCGCCTCCGCCTCGTCCTCGTTACCGTAAGCCTTGGTAGTGCTCATGTCGGCGAAGATCGCGTCGTTGATGAGCATCAACGCGACCGACAGCGGCAGGGCGCCGACCAGAACCACTGCGAAGCGTACGCCCGCCGACCTGCGGTCCAGCAATTGCAGCAGCGGCCAGACGGCCGCCATCAGCAGCATCGAGAGAATGCAGATCGTCAGCCGACGCGAGACCATCGGCCAGAACATGTCGTAGCCCAGCACCGCACCGCGCAGCGTCGCAACGATGAAGTAGCAGGCCCAGAGCGCGGCAAGAGACAGCAGGACAAGCCGCGCGGGCACGCGCGGCCGATGGGAACCGATCGTGGTGGAGGTCGTCATCCTCAGGGGATAGCGCGAAAAAACCCCGCAGCGCCAGTTCCCTGATCGGGCCGGGACCGACATTCGTCGAACCGGCCCGCAGGAAAGCGCCGATCCGGCGGAAGCGCCCGCCGGATCGGCCCGATATTACGCCGGAAGCAGATGCTCCCTGGCGATCTTTTCCTTCCACACGAGCGGGGCGAGCTGGTGGACGTTCTTGCCTTCGGAATCGACCGCCACGGTCACCGGCATATCCTTGACGGTGAATTCATAGATCGCCTCCATGCCGAGGTCCGCAAAGCCGACGACCTTGGCTTCCTTGATCGCGCGGGCGACGAGGTAGGCGGCGCCGCCGACGGCCATCAGATAGGCCGACTTGTGCTTGGCGATGGACTCGGTTGCGGCGGGGCCGCGCTCCGACTTGCCGATGCTGGCCAGCAGGCCGAGATCGAGCATGGTGTCGGAGAACTTGTCCATGCGGGTCGCGGTGGTCGGGCCAGCGGGGCCGACGACTTCCTCGCGCACCGGATCGACCGGGCCGACATAGTAGATCACGCGGCCCTTGAAATCGACCGGCAGTTCCTCGCCCTTGGCGAGCATGTCGGCAATGCGCTTGTGCGCGGCATCGCGGCCGGTCAGCATCTTGCCGTTCAGCAGCAGGCGGTCACCCTGCTTCCAGCTCTGGACGATTTCGGGGGTGAGGGTGTCGAGATCGACGCGGATGGCACCGGCATCGGGCGCCCATTCCACCTGCGGCCACTCGTCGAGGTTCGGCGTTTCAAGGAAGCTCGGGCCGGAACCGTCCAGCGTGAAGTGCGCGTGGCGGGTGGCGGCGCAGTTCGGGATCATGGCGACGGGCTTGCCAGCGGCGTGGCACGGCCAGTCCATGATCTTTACGTCGAGGATGGTGGCCAGGCCGCCAAGACCCTGCGCGCCGATGCCGAGGGCGTTCACCTTGTCGAAGATCTCGATGCGCAGCGCCTCGATATCGTTCTGGGGGCCGCGCTGCTTGAGCTGGGCCATGTCGATCGGCTCCATCAGGCTCTGCTTGGCGAGCTTGACGCAGTGTTCGGCGGTGCCGCCGATGCCGATGCCCAGCATGCCCGGCGGGCACCAGCCGGCACCCATCTGGGGCAGCATCTCGATCACCCAGTCGACGATGGAATCGCTGGGATTCATCATCTTG
Organism: Novosphingobium sp. BL-S-20; assembly: GCF_055521635.1. Lineage (NCBI taxonomy): Bacteria > Pseudomonadati > Pseudomonadota > Alphaproteobacteria > Sphingomonadales > Sphingomonadaceae > Novosphingobium > Novosphingobium sp. BL-S-20. Next base: position 75,615 of record NZ_CM145494.1, read on the forward strand.
AACTTCGACTTGTTTTCGGAGCCGCCGCCCTTGGCCGCAACGTCCACCGAAACCTTCGAGCCCGGGACCATGTTGACCGAGAGCACCGAAGGCGTGTTGTCCTTGGTGTTGCGGCGGGTGAAAGCGGGGTCCGCCAGCACCGAGGCGCGCAGCTTGTTCTCGGCATTGTTGTAGGCGCGGCGCACGCCTTCATCGACCACTTCCTGCAGCGACTTCTCGGATTCGAGACGGCAGTTCTGGCCCCATTCGATGAAGACGTTGACGATGCCGGTGTCCTGGCAGATCGGGCGATGCCCTTCCGCGCACATGCGGCTGTTGGTCAGAATCTGGGCGATGGCATCCTTGGCCGCCGGGCCTTGCTCCGCCTCGTAAGCATCGCCGAGAGCACGGATATAGTCCATCGGGTGGAAGTAGCTGATATACTGGAGGGCGTCGGCGACACTCTCGATGAGGTCGTCTTCGCGGATCGTAACCATCTGCGTCATGGAATTGTGCTCCCGTTTTTCGGATCGCCTAGTTTGTGGCGCTCCTTAGACGCGCTTTGGCATTTGCGCAAAAGCGCATTTTCCGCCGCGATTCTTGTGTTCGACGCGCCGCCGGTTGCAAGTTCGGGAACGCTATCGTCAAAGCGTAACGATTGATCGACCAAGGACTTTCAAACCGCTTGGCCTCCATCGTCGCATCGCCTAGAAGGCCCCCATAAAGTCCGTATTTTGCGGGGGTACAGGCGTTCAGCCGTCCTTTCCCGCGCCAGCATGAGGAATAGGCCGCAATGACTCTGACCGAGGATCGGTCCGCCACCGAAGCACGTACCGCGATGATCGTCAGCCAGCTGCGCACCAGCGGCGTCAACGAGCATTGGGTGCTCAATGCCATGGCCGCCGTCGCCCGCGAGGATTTCGTTCCCGCCGCGATGCGCGATGCCGCCTATATCGACCGTGCGATTCCGCTCGAAAACGGCCGCTTCCTGGCCGCACCGCTGTTCCACGGCAAGCTGCTGGCCGAAGCCGCCCCGACCCAGGACGACAAGGTCCTGCTGGTGGGCGAGGCCAATGGCTATCTCGCCGCGCTGCTGCGTCCGCTGGCCGGTTCGCTGACCGTGGTCGATCCCGCCGAGCTGGCAGATCTGGCCGGTGAGGGCGGTTATTCGCTCGTCGTGATCGACGGCGCCGTCGAGGAACTGCCTGCCGCCGTTGCCGCCCAGCTGGCCGATGGCGGCCGCGTGGTAACCGGTGTCGTCGTGCGCGGCGTCACCCGTCTGGCTTCGGGCCTGAAGGCTGCCGGCGCGGTTTCGCTGCTGCCGCTGATCGAAATGGGAATTCCGGCTCTGCCCGAATTCGCCGCTCCCAAAAACTGGAGCTTCTGAGCATGGCCCGGTTCGCATTGCGTGCCGGGCTGCTCGCGGGGGGATGTCTGACACTGGCACTGGCCGGCGCTTCGGCGCGGGCCGATACCCTGCGCGATGCGCTCATAGCCGCCTACCAGACCAACCCCACCCTTGAATCGGCGCGCGCCCAGCAGCGCGCGACCGATGAGGGCGTACCGATCGCACGGGCAGCGGGCCTGCCCAGCGTCAGCACGACGGAAACCTACGTCCGGAACCTGAAGCAGAGCGAAAACTCGCTGACTGCACCGTCGAAGATATTCACCGCCGATGGGCAACTGGGCGTGCCGATCTATTCGGGCGGCGCAGTCAAGAACCGCATCAAGGCCGCGAAGATCCGCGTCGAAGCCGGACAGGCGGACTTGCGCGCGACCGAAGCCTCGGTGTTCTCGCAGGTCGTCGCCGCCTATATGGACGTGATCCGGACCGAGGCGATCGTCGGCCTCAACCGCAAGAACGTCAGTGTGCTGGAGACAAACCTCCAGGCCACCAGCGACCGTTTCCAGATCGGCGATCTTACCCGCACTGACGTTGCCCAGTCGCAATCGCGTCTGGCCGTCGCCCAGAGCGACTTGCGCACCGCCGAAGCGAACCTCGCCTCCGCGCGGGAGACCTACATCCGCTTCGTCGGCCGGGCACCCGAAGCGCTGGACGCCCCGCCACCGCTGCCCAACCTGCCCGCCACGGCCGACGATGCCGCCGCGATCGCGCTCGATTCCAACCCCGACCTGATCGGCGCCCGCCAGCGCACCAAAGCGGCGGACAAGGACATCGACGTGGCCGGGGCAGGGCGCCTGCCCACCCTGCGCCTCTTCGGGCAGGGCACCTACAACAACTACTTCAACACGCTGGCCCGCGGCGCTGTAGCCGCGAACGTTTCGCAGAGCGATTCATCCGCACAGGCCGGTGCGCAGCTGTCGATCCCGATCTTCCAGGGCGGCCTTCCCGCCGCGCAGCGCCGCCAGGCCCAGGCCACCGCCTCGGCCACGCTGGAGCAGGAGATCGCCACCGAGCGCGACGTGATCGCCCAGGTGCGTTCGGCCTATACCTCGTGGAACGCCTCGAACGACCTGATCCGCTCCTCGCAAGTGGCAGTGGATGCCGCAGCTCTCAGTCTTGAAGGCGTCCGGGCCGAGAACTCGGTGGGCAACCGCACGATCCTCGACATCCTCAATGCCGAGCAGGAGCTGCTCAACGCGCAGGTCACGCTGGTGACCGCACGGCGCAATGCCTATGTCGCAGGCTTCACGCTGCTGGCGGCGATGGGCAAGGCCGAGGCGCGCGATCTCAATCTGGACGGCGGCACCCTTTACGATCCGCAGCTCAACTACGACCGCGTGAAGGGCAAGTTCATGGACTGGGGCAATGATCCCGCGCCGGTGGCCAAGTCCACCCGCACCGTTGACACGCCGGTGCAGGACGGGAACATTCCGCAGCAGTGATCGACTGCTCTGATTCGGAGCGGATTTTTCGTTGTGTCAGGCCCGGTACAGCATCGGCGCCGGACAGCGAGCAGGGGCAAAGTGGCATGCGTCAAAGCGGTGAACCTTCGGTCGAGGAGATTCTCCAGTCGATCAAGCAGGTGATCGCGCGCGACAGCCGCGTCGATTCCCGTGGCCCGCGCCGTCCAGCCGACGCAATCTTCGACGAGGAAGACGACGTGCTCGACCTCGCGGAGACGACCCAGCTCGCGCCCGAGGGTACGGCCAGCGAGGAACCTGCCCTGCTGCACGACGAAGCCCGCAATTCCATGCGGGAATCGCTGGCAGCCCTGGCGATGCTGTCCGAACCCGGCGCGCCGCCGCAGATCGTCCGCTCGGGCGAGACCTCGCTGGAAGGCCTGACCCGCGAACTGCTGCGCCCGGCGCTGGCCGAGTGGCTCGACAAGAACCTGCCGCCGATGGTCGAACGCCTCGTCGCCGCCGAAATCGCCAGGATCGTCGGCAAGAAGGGCTGAGAGTCTGTTTGAATAATGCCCGTGAGGCATTTTCTTGCGGCACCGGCCCCAAAGGTTTTTCGGCGCCCCCACCCGACCTCCCATCAGGATACACTCGTGGGAGGTCGGGTAGGGGCGTGGGCCGGTGCCGCAAAATTCGCCTTCAGCGAATTTTCAAACGAAACTGGACCTGAACGTCTCAGGTTCCTAACTCAGGCGCATGGCAAGACCCGACCCTGCGCTGCTCGATCCCGCGCGCTACCCGTTTTCCTGTGCAATCGAACCGCGCTTCAGCGACCTCGATCTCAATCGCCACATCAACAACGTCGCCATGGCGGGGATGCTCGAAGACGGGCGCGTACGGTTCTACCGCGCCGCTGCCGGAGAAGGCGAGTTCGAAGGGCTGGCGACGATGGTGGCCAGCATTTCCATCGAATACCTCGACGAGACCCACTATCCGGAAACGCTGACCGTCCACGGCGCCATCGAACGGCTTGGCCGTACCAGCCAGCAGGTGGTGCAGATCGTGACTCAGGGCGGCAGGCCGGTGGTCTTCGCCCGCACGGTGATCGTCATGGTCGGACCGCAAGGCCCCGCAGCCTTGCCCGACGATTACCGCGCCCGCGCCGCCGAATGGTCGCTGCGCGCATGACTGCCTCGCACCACGAAATCGAGAAGGCCGAGGAAGCCCTCGCCAAAGCAGGCGGGGATGCGATCCAGCGCCACATCTTCATCTGCGCGGAGCCGCAGAAGGGCGAGTGCTGCTCGCCGGAGAAAGGTGCCGCCGCGTGGAAATACCTGAAGAAGCGCCTCAAGCAGCTCGGTCTCGACGGAAACGGCGGGGTCGCCCGCACCAAGGCCGATTGCCTGCGCATCTGCTTCGCCGGGCCGGTCGCGGTCGTCTGGCCGGACGGGGTCTGGTATCACTCCTGCACCGACGAGGTGCTGGAGAAGATCATCCAGCAGCACCTGATCGGCGGCGAGCCGGTCGAGGAATTCCGCCTGCGTCCTGCGGAAAATTGAAGACTCAGAACTCGTGATCGTCGTCGAGCGGATCGACAACCGACTCGTCGTGCCCGGTTCCGCTGGAGAGGAACACCAGCCCCATCAGCGCCGAAGCCAGCAGCATCGTGAAACCGATGCCCAGCGCGGCAGCGATATAGAAGTGCACCGAGACCATCCCGTTCGACCGATAGAGCAGGATCACCGAAGCGATCACCAGCGCCACCGTCACCGTCATCATGTAGCGCATGATCCGGCGATAGCGCGCCCAGGCATGGGCAGCCTTTTCGGGATCTTCCAGGGGCGAACGGGGTATCATCGCGCCCATTTGCGCCTTCGCGCGGGCGCCCGCAAGGGACTCGTGCAGTCCCCCCGCAGCTATGATACTCTCCCTGAAACAAGCTCCGGAAGAGAGCGAGCGAGGAGCGGGTCGGAGACCCGATAAGGGAGACTGCAAAGATGACAATCGAACGGATCATCGCCGGCCGGGAGGCCGTGATCACCTGCCAGGCAGACTGCACCGTCAGCGAAGCCGCATCGCTTCTGGCCGAGCGCCGGATCGGTGCCCTGCCGATCTTCGAGGGCGACAACCTCGTCGGGATATTCTCCGAACGCGACCTGATCTACCGGTTGCGCGAATTCGGCCCCAGCGTGCTGGGCATGCAGGTCAGCGAGGTCATGACCACGCCGCCATTGACCGTGGACCCTTCGGCCACGGCGCTTGCCGCGCTGGCGCTGATGACTCGGCGCCGCGTCCGCCACCTGCCGGTCACCGTGGACGGCCGCATGGTCGCCTTCGTTTCCATCGGCGACATCGTGAAATACCGGCTGGAAAAGGTGGAATCGGAAGCCGCGGCGATGCGCGACTATATCCAGATGGCCTGACCGCACCGCGAGACCTTGCCGCCCTCCTTGCGCCCCACCTTGCCGGACCGGGCGGGGAGGCCTACATCGCGGGCATGGACCAGCAAACCGTCACACTCAGCCCCTCGGCTGCCTCGCGCGTGGCCGCGATTGCCGAAAAGCAAGGAAAGCCGGCGATTCTTCGCCTCTCGGTCGAAGGCGGCGGCTGTTCGGGCTTCCAGTACAAGTTCGGCCTCGCCGAAGCCCCGGAATCCGACGATACCGTGACGGAGACCGATGGTGTGCGCCTGGTGGTGGACTCGGTCAGCCTCGACCTCGTGAGCGGCTGCGTGGTGGACTACGTGGAATCGCTCGGCGGCGCCGCCTTCCGGGTCGAGAATCCCCAGGCTGCGGCCGGATGCGGATGCGGATCGAGCTTCTCCATATGAAGAAGATCGCCACGTTCAACATCAACGGCATCAAGGCCCGTCTGCCCCGCCTGCTCGAATGGCTGGAGGAAACCCGCCCCGCGGTCGCCTGCCTGCAGGAGATCAAGACCCAAGACGAAGGCTTCCCGATCGCCGAATTCGAGAAGATCGGCTACAAGGGCATCTGGCACGGCCAGAAGGGCTTCAACGGTGTGGCCATCCTGGCGGACGGCGAAATACCGGTGGAAGTCCAGCGCGGCCTTGAAGGCGAGCCTGAGGACGAGCATTCGCGCTATCTGGAAGCGGACGTCTTCGGCATGCGCGTGGTCTGCATCTACCTGCCCAACGGCAATCCGCTGCCCGGCCCCAAATTCGACTACAAGCTACGCTGGATGGAGCGCCTGCGCCGGCGCATGGACGCGATCAAGGCCGAGGAAGTTCCGGCCATCGTCACCGGCGACTTCAACGTGATCCCCACGGACCGCGACGTCTGGTCGCCGCCCGCCATGGCTGCCGACGCCCTGATGCAGCCGGAATCGCGGGATTCCTATTTCCGTCTCCTGGGCGATGGCTGGACCGACGCAATCGCCACCCACAACCCGCGCGGCGGCATCTGGACGTTCTGGGACTATCAGGCCGGTGCCTGGCAGCGCGATCACGGCTTCCGCATCGACCATGCATTGCTCTCGCCGGAACTGGCCGACCGCCTCGTTTCCTGCGGCGTCGACAAGAGCTATCGTGGGCGCGAGAAGTCCAGCGATCATACCCCGGTCTGGGTGCAGCTCAGGGATTGATCCGTACAGAGGCACGAAAAAGGGGCGCGAAACGGTGTGTTTCGCGCCCCTTTTTCGTGCCTGTCGTTGAGACTGTAATCTCAGCGATAGAAGATATGGTTGTCCACCTGGGCAAGGCGGGTCAGACGCCAGTTGGGTGCCACGCGCGCGGCGTGGAAGAAGAGGGCGCCCTTCACCGGGCTCTTCCAGCTCTTCTCGACAGCGATCTTGGCGATCGCCTTGGCTTCGCGCCAACCGCTCGACTGCTCGCGAATCTTGGGCATCTTCTTGCCCTGGATGAACGAGAACTGCGAAGGCTGGTACACCACGCCGCAATAGCTCGCCGGGAAGCGACCGGATTCTGCGCGGTTGATGATGACGCGGCCGACGGCCAGCTGGCCTTCCAGAGTCTCGCCGCGCGCTTCAAAGTAGATCGCACTGGCCAGGCAGCGCATTTCGCTGCTCAGGCGACCGGGCACGGCCTGCTGCGCAACAAGCTGCGCAAGCGTGTCGGCGTCGACCTGGTTGTCCTGAGTGCCCTCTTCGTCGGTGGTACCGGTGTCGGCACCCGCGTCCGTCGCATCTGCCCCGTCTTCCGAGGGGAGGGACTGGACGACCGGCTGCGATACGAAGATCGGGTCGAGGGTCGATTTAGCCTGCACCAGAACCGGTGCCAAAGCCGCGGCGCCCGAACCCTGTGCGCCGAATAGGGTGGTCAAAACCGTAGCGGCCAGCGCCACCGCGCTAGCCCACTGAAACTTGGTTCGCATTAAATCATGGTCAAAGGCGGTGAACCAGTCCGACGCAGGTGGGAACGGAATGCCTTCCTGAGGCGTTCACCTTCCAAACGATCCTGCCGACGATTCCCCGTCTGCGTGCTAGCCGGGCTGGCCGAAGTGCTGCCCGAGCCGCTTCCGCGTCTGTGCAGTGGCCTTTAACTTGCATCGCCTGCAAGTCAACCTTGTTGTTAACCAACCCCGATGAAGCGTTCGGGCTTCGCGATGTCCAGTTCGACGATCCACAAGTCCAGGTCCTGTTGCCCGCGCCGCTCCAGATAGTCGGCAAAGGCGAGTCGCTGCTCCGGATCGCCGCCGGATTCGTAGCGTTTTGTGCAAGTCCAGGCGCGGGTACCGTCGAGTTGCGGCATGCGCTCATAGAGACGCGGATTATCTCCATTCTCGATCAGAACGAGCATGATCGTCCCGGCGTCGCGTTCACCTTTGCTGAGAACCGCGCCAAAGCCGCCTTCCGCCTGTACCGCGCGGAGGAGTCCGGAAACTTCGAGATGGGCGGGTAGACGAGCGTCCAAGATTAGGAACCGGCGTAGCCCGGCAGGCCGGAGAGGGCGATGCGCGAGCGCATGAAAGTGCCGGTGCCGCGCCCGACTTCCTCGCCGTCCTCGTCCACCAGCCGCGATTCCGCCACCAGCACGCGGCGGCGGCCGCTGACCCAGCGCCCTTCCGCCACGATCGTACCGCCCTTGATCGGCTTGCTCAGCAGGAGGTTGAACGAGGTGGTGAGCAGGAACCGGTCGGTGACGAGGGTGTTCGCGGCGTAGAAAGCCGCGTCGTCCAGCATCTTGAAATAGATCGTGCCATGCGCGGCACCGGCGGCATGGAAGCAGTCCGGCTCGACATCGAAGGTGATGCGCGAGACGCCCTCGCCGGGTATCTCCAGGCGGGAGCGGAACATCTGGTTGATCGGCGCCGAGGCATAGAGGCCTTCCAGCGCCCGCCAGTGCAGACCGGCGCCGGACACGTCCGGAGCGCCGGCTTCCAATGATTCAGGCGGCATCGCGATCGATGACGTTGCTGAGCAGGCTGTAAAGCGCTTCCGGGCCGGGTGCTTCGATCAGCGCCTCGTGCATGCGCTCATCGCGCATCATCCGCGAGATTGCCGCCAGCGCGTGAAGGTGCGTGGCCCCCGCATTTTCGGGCGAGAGCAGGCCAAAGACGAGATCGATCGGCACGCCATCGGCGGAATCGAAATCGACCGGGCTATCGAGCCGCATGACGATCGCTACCGGGCGACCGAGGCCTGCCATGCGGGCATGGGGAATCGCGATGCGGCGACCGAAACCGGTGCTGCCCATTTCTTCACGTTCGACGATGCGCGCCAGAACCTGTTCGCGATCGAGGTGGTAAACCTCGGCGAAAAGGTCGGCGAGTCGGCCGAGAATCACATGCTTGCTGTCTGCGCTGGTAGTCACGACGGCGTCAGGCAACAGGGTAAAAAGACTGCTCATCTGCGTTTCTGGTTCTGGCCCAAACGGAATGTCCGGGGTTTAAACGTCCATAACCCCCGGGAAACCGGGGGTTATGTTTTCTTCTTCGAGAAGAAATGCAGGCGCCTGATCGGCGCCAGGGTCTGCGTCAGTGCGGCTCGACCCAGCCAATCGAACCGTCGCCACGGCGGTAAACCATATTATGGCGTCCCGTTCCAGCGTTTTTGAACAGCAGCGCCGTGGTGTTGCGCAGGTCCAGCATCATCACCGCGTCGGAAACCGTGGCCTCGGGAACGTCCACGCGGGTTTCCGCGATCACCACCGGCGCATCGACCTCCAGCTCTTCCTCATGCTCGGTCTCCGGCTCTTCGAAGATCGTGTAGGCGGCTTCTTCCACGGCGACGGCATAGGCGGTCTGTTCGTGGCGGTCCTTGATCCGGCGCTTGTAGCGGCGCAGCTGCTTGTCGATCTTCTCGGCGGCCTGGTCACAGGCGATATGCGCGTCCTGCGCCATGCCGGTGCCCTTGAGCACAAGGTTCTGCATCACGTGCACCACGATATCGCAGCGGAAAGCCGCTGCCGGGGCGCGGCCGAAAGTGACCTGGGACGACAGCGCGCGGCTGAAGTACTTGTCTACGATCGCCGTCAACCGCTCGTTGGCGTGGGTCTGGAGGGCTTCACCGGTGTCGACCTGATGGCCGGAAACGCGGATGTCCATGAGCGATTACTCCTCTGCTGTGATTCAGGCGCCCCAGAGCGGGGCATCGACCGACTTGAGAAACTCCGCATGAATGAGGAGTTCCTCCTCGGTTGCCGCGTGGGGACGCGGCTGACGGAAAGGACGGTCCTTACGAATGAGGACCTTCGATTCCGCGGTGATCTCGGCGGTTTCGGCGAGAAGTTCGAGACCGATCTGGCGACCGCCCCGAAGCTCCACGTAGACCTGCGCGAGCAGTTCGGCGTCTAGCAAGGCGCCGTGCTTGGTACGATGACTTCGATCAATTCCGTAGCGCGAGCAGAGCGCGTCGAGCGTCAGCTTGGCGCCGGGATGGCGCACTTTGGCCAGCTCCATCGTATCGACCATGCGGCCGAGATCGACGGCGGCGTGGCCGCAGCGCTCCAGCTCGAAATTGATGAAGTTGAAGTCGAACTTGGCATTGTGGGCGATCATCGGCGCGTCACCGATGAAGTCCAGAAAGTCCTGCGCACTCTGGGCGAACAGTGGCTTGTCGGCCAGGAAGGCATCGGACAGGCCGTGCACCGCTTCCGCTTCGGCGGGCATCGTGCGCTCTGGGTTGAAATAGGCGTGGTAGGCCTTCCCGGTCAGCACCCGGTTGACCATTTCGATGCAGCCGATCTCCACCATCCGGTCCCCGTTCCTGGGGTCGAAACCTGTGGTTTCGGTATCGAAGATGATCTCTCTCATCCCTCTCCATATCTGCCTGCCAGACCCACTTCGCAAGGGCCTGACCGCGATTATTCTGACTCGGTCAACGCAGCCACGATACGATTCACCTGCGCGCGGGTTTCCGCCAGCGACGTACCGGTATCGATGACGAAATCGGCCCGCGCGCGCTTTTCCGCGTCGGGGACCTGCAAGCCCAGAATCTGCTCGAATTTCTCGGACGTCATGTCCGGTCGGGCCAGCACGCGGGCGCGCTGCGCTTCTGCCGGAGCGGACACCACCGCCACTCCGTCCAGCCCCCGGTCGCCGACTTTCTCGTAGAGCAGGGGGATATCGAAGACGACCAACGACGCGCCATTGTGCTCGGCGAGGAATCGGGTCCGCGACTCTGCGACGGCAGGGTGAACGATTCCCTCGAGTCGGGCGAGCGCTTCCCGATTCCCGAAAACCGCCGCGCCCAGTTTGGCGCGGATGACGCCCTCCGGCCCGGTAGTGCCGGGGAAGGCTGCCTCGATTTCGGCAACCAGTTCGCCGCCCGGTCCCTGAAGTTCGTGAACCACGGCATCGGCATCGAAGACCGGCACGCCCAGTTCGCGAAACATCCCGGCCACCGTAGACTTGCCCATGCCGATGGAGCCGGTGAGGCCGAGAATGCGAGTCATGCCAGCAGGCGCTCGCGCAGTTCCGCATCGAAATCGCGCGGCGGCTTCACGCCGAAGAAGTGCGCGAAAGCGACATCGGCCTGGCCGATCAGCATCGACAGCCCGTCCACCGTCTCGAATCCGGCCCGGCGCGCTTCCTGGAGGAACGGCGTTTCGAGCGGGCTGGTGACGATATCGTAGACCACGCTGCGCGGCGGGGCATGGGTGAAATCGAAGGCGAGGGGGGGCTGGCCGGTCATGCCGAGCGGACTCGCATTGACGATCACGTCGAGGCACTGCTCGCGGTCGTCGAAGGCGAAGTCGGTCGGCTCGGCAAAATGGGCGAGGTCGATGGCGTGATGATCGTCCTGCGTGGTCACGTCATCCAGCATCGCCTGCGCCTTGGCGGGATTGCGCCCGGCCAGGACGACGACGAATCCGCGCTCCGCCAGCGCGGCAACGATCGCGCGCGAAGCTCCGCCGGTGCCCAGCACGCGGGCCATGCGGAACAAGTGAGTCTGTTCAAGCAGCGGTTGCAGGGGTTCGAGGAAGCCCGGGGCATCGGTGTTGTAGCCCGTCAGCGTGCCGTCCGCCTCGCGCACCACCGTGTTGACCGCGCCGATCTTCGCGGCGAGCGGATCGAGGCGATCGAGCAAGGGAACGATGGCCTGCTTGTGCGGCATCGTGACGTTGCAGCCGCGCCAGTCCGGATCGGCGCGGCGCTCGGCCAGATAGTAGGCGAGTCCTTCGGCCGGAACCCGGTGACGGTCATAGCGGCCGGGAAGGCCCAGCTTCTCCAGCCAGAATCCGTGAATCACCGGGGACTTGGACTGTTCGATCGGATCGCCGATGACTTCGGCATAGGGCTGATTCATGACGCGATCGCTCCCAGACGGCGCAGCGCCGCCTGCACCTTGAGCAGCGGCATGCCGAGAATGGTGAAATAGTCGCCCTCGATCTTCTCGAAAAGCTGCACGCCGCGCGCCTCGATGCGAAACACGCCGACGCAGCCCGCCACTTCCGGCCATTCCGCATCCAGATATTCGGCGATGAAGGCGTCCGAAAGCGCGGTGACATGGAGCGCCGCCACCGCGTCCTCGGCCCAGAGCACTTCGCCGTCCCGCACGAGGGCAGCGGCGCTGTGGAGGTGCATCACCTTCCCGGAGAAGAAGCGCAGATGCTCGGTCGCAGCCTCGCGGCTCGCGGGCTTGTCGAAGCGGCGGCCACCGCATTCGACGAGGGAATCGCTGCCGAGGACGAGTTCGCCCGACTCTTCGGCGGAAACCGCCAGCGCCTTGGCCCGCGCCAGTTCCAGTGCGATTTCGGCGGGCGGCTTGCCGGAGAGTCCGGCCTCGATGGCGCGCTCATCGACATGGGCAGGGCGGGCGCGAAACGGAATCGCGGCGGCTTCGAGCATGGCGCGCCGCGAGGCGCTTTGCGAGGCGAGGACGATCATGGTGCTTGGTTCCGGAAGAATCAGATCGGCTTCGGACCGACCGGACCCTGAGTCCCCTCGGCCTTGCGCTCGTTGTAGAGATTGATGATCGCCGCCGCGGTTTCCTCGATCGAGCGGCGCGTCACGTCGATCACCGGCCAGGAATTGTCCGCGAACATGCGGCGGGCATATTTCAGCTCGTCCTCGACCCGGTCGCTTTTCACATAGTCGGTGTCGGGCGACTGACTCAGCGAGAGCAGGCGGTTGCGCCGGATCTGGATCAGGCGCTCGGGCGCGGTGGTCAGGCCGACGACCAGCGGGCGCTTCAGCCCATAGAGCAGGGTCGGCGGCGGACTCTCCACCACGATCGGAATGTTCGCGACCTTGTAGCCGCGATTGGCGAGATAGATCGAGGTCGGCGTCTTGCTGGTGCGCGAGACTCCCGCCAGCACGATATCCGCTTCCTCCCAGTCCTCCCAGGCGATGCCGTCATCGTGGGCGATGGTGAACTGAATCGCATCGACGCGGGCGAAATAGGCATCGTCCAGGCGATGCTGGCGACCGGGACGGCCCTTGGCTTCCTGCCCGAGCAGCGCTTCCAGCGCATCGGTGACGCCGTCGAGCACCGCGATCGCCGGCAGGCCGAGTTGCTGGCAGCGCTCTTCCAGACGGCCGCGGGTTTCCTCGTTCACCAGGGTGAAGAAGACGAGTCCGGGATTGGCGGCGATCTCGCCCATGATCCGGTCGAGGTGCTGCTGCGAGCGGACCATCGGCCAGAAATGCCGCAAAACGTCGGAATCATCGAACTGGGCGAGGGCCGCCTTGGCGATCATTTCCAGCGTTTCGCCGGTGGAATCCGAGAGCAGGTGAAGGTGAAAACGCGCCATTCGAGGCTTTTCCGAGAGTCTTTCGCGTGAAGAACCCCCGAGACAACCCGGCGGCCTGTGGATATGTGGCGGCATAAACCACGGGACAGTGCTGGTGACAACTCGCTTCCCGGTTTTGCTCCACATTGAACCGATTTCGTCGCGAGAGTCGTAAACATGATTCAAATCCGCCCCACACCCTGTGGGTAACAGGGATAAAGAGTCTTTGACTCAGAGTCTCCGGAGAGTCGCTGCGCGAATTTGAACCTGTTCGCCGTGGAATGAATCGGGCAAGATTCAAAAGTCCCCGATATCCACAGGACCAACAGACTCCATCATCCTTCTAAGAATCTTTTATTTTTTGATCGGACCTGAATCTCGATGCCTGGCCTTCTTCTCGAAAACCTGCTCGGAACGAACACGAGCAAGCGTCCAGTCTGGCTGATGCGCCAGGCCGGAAGATACCTTCCCGAATATCGTGCCCTGCGCGCCGAAAAGGGCGGATTCCTGGCGCTCGTCTACGACACCGACGCCGCTGCGGAGATCACCCTGCAGCCGATCCGCCGGTTCGGATTCGACGGCGCGATCCTGTTTTCCGACATTCTGATCGTACCTTATGCGATGGGTCAGAATCTCGAATTCCTCGCCGGTGAGGGTCCGAAACTGACTCCGCGTCTGGTCGATTCCGCGCTGGAGAATCTGAGCGCGGTTCCCGAACGGCTGACTCCGATCTACGAAACCGTGCGCAAGGTTTGCGCCGGACTCGATTCCGAAAAGACGATGCTCGGCTTCGCCGGAAGTCCCTGGACGGTCGCTACGTACATGTGTGCAGGCGAGGGCAGCCGGGACCAGCATGAGACTCGGGCAATGGCCTATCGCGACCCTTCGGCGTTTGCGGAAATCATCCAGGCTATCGTGGGGGTGACAGTCGAATATCTCAGTGGCCAGATTCAGGCCGGAGCTGAGGCCGTACAGTTGTTCGATTCATGGGCGGGGTCGCTCTCTCCGGCACAGTTCGAGAAATGGGTCATCACGCCCAATGCAGCCATCGTATCGGCGGTGAAGGCGCGCCATCCCGAGACTCCGATCATCGGCTTCCCCAAGGGGTCCGGCGAGAAACTTCCCGCTTACGCCCGCGAGACCGGGGTGGACGCGGTCGGAATCGATGAGACGATCGATCCCCTATGGGCCGCGCGCGAATTGCCCGAAGGACTCCCGGTGCAGGGGAATCTCGATCCGCTGCTGCTGCTGTCGGGCGGCGAGGATCTGGAGAGTCAGGCCCTGCGCGTGCTCGATGCCTTTGCCGACCGTCCGCATGTCTTCAATCTCGGCCACGGAATCGGCCAGTTCACCCCGATCGAGAACGTGGAGAGGCTGCTCGGAATCGTCCGCAACTGGTCGCGCTGATCGTTTCCGAAACGGGGAGGGGGACCATCGGCAGGGTGGTGGAGGCAGACAGGCGAATCACGCAGGCCCGTCTGCCAAACACTACCACCCCGCTGATTCAGCGCCGGAATCGTCTTGCCCCGCGTCTGCCAAGGGTGCAGGAGGACGGCCCCTGAACCGTCAGCCTAACCATCGAGACTCGTGGGACCCATGCAGGAAGTGCTTTCCATGCTCTATCTCTGGCTCAAGGCCGGACATGTCATCTTCGTGATCTTCTGGATGGCCGGGTTGTTCATGCTCCCGCGCTATTTCGTCTATCACCAGGAAGCGGAAGCCGGTTCGGCAGAGGAAGCGCGCTGGATCGACCGCGAGGCGAAGCTGCGCAAGATCATCCTGACGCCCTCACTGATCCTCACCTGGGTCCTCGGCATTGCCACGGCCACCGCGATGGGCGCCTGGAGCGAAGGCTGGCTGCACACCAAGCTGCTCTTCGTGCTGGCGCTCTCGGGCTACCATGGCTGGCTGATCGGCTACGGCAAGAAGCTGGCGCGCGGCGAGCGTCCGCTGACCGGCAAGAAACTGCGCCTGCTGAACGAGATTCCGGGCCTTGCCGCCGTGGTGATCGTGATCCTGGTGGTCGTGAAGCCCTTCTGATTCCTGCCCGATTCATCGCCTCGGTCCGATCCGGAGCGATGAATCCCGTTTCCGTTCAACCCGCAGGCATGCCGCCTTGCGGATTGACTCGTTGACCGAAAGTCGCGGAACGCTTATCTGGGCCTTGTTCCGGCACAGGGCGGCGAGCCCATTCTCCTGCCCGGATCCGCTTTCCCCAAGCCCTTAGATCCCGCCGGTCGACACGCAATTTCCATCCGGAATCCAGACAAATGCATCTCAAAGAACTCAAGAAGAAAACGTCGGCCGAACTGGTCGAAATGGCAGAGGAACTGGGCGTAGAAGGCGCATCGACGCTCCGCCGACAGGACCTGATGTTCGCCATTCTCAAGGAAGTGGCCGAAGACGGCGAGGAAATCATCGGGCAGGGCACCATCGAAGTGCTCACCGACGGTTTCGGCTTCCTGCGCAGCCCCGAGGCGAACTACCTCGCCGGTCCCGACGACATCTACGTCTCGCCCAACCAGGTCCGCAAATGGGGCCTGCGCACCGGCGATACCGTCGAAGGCGAAATCCGCGCCCCGCGCGACGGCGAGCGCTACTTCGCCATCACCAAGCTCATCAGCGTCAACTTCGACGATCCCGACGTGGTGCGCCACCGCGTCAACTTCGACAACCTGACGCCGCTCTATCCCGATCAGCGCCTGAAGCTCGATTGCCTCGACCCCACGGTCAAGGACAAGTCGGCCCGCGTGATCGATCTCATCTCGCCCCAGGGCAAGGGCCAGCGCGCCCTGATCGTGGCACCGCCGCGCACCGGTAAGACCGTGCTGCTGCAGAACATGGCCAAGGCCATCACCGACAACCATCCGGAAGTCTTCCTCCTCGTGCTGCTCGTCGACGAGCGCCCGGAAGAAGTCACCGACATGCAGCGCTCGGTGAAGGGCGAGGTCATCTCCTCCACCTTCGACGAACCCGCCCAGCGCCACGTCCAGGTCGCCGAAATGGTGATCGAGAAGGCCAAGCGCCTCGTCGAGCACAAGCGCGATGTCGTGATCCTGCTGGACTCGATCACCCGCCTCGGCCGCGCCTACAACACCGTCGTCCCCTCGTCGGGCAAGGTGCTGACCGGCGGTGTCGACGCCAACGCCCTGCAGCGCCCCAAGCGCTTCTTCGGCGCCGCGCGCAACATCGAGGAGGGCGGTTCGCTCTCGATCATCGCCACCGCGCTGATCGATACCGGCAGCCGCATGGACGAAGTCATCTTCGAAGAGTTCAAGGGCACCGGTAACTCGGAAATCGTCCTCGACCGCAAGGTGGCCGACAAGCGCATCTTCCCGGCGCTGGACGTCGGCAAGTCCGGCACCCGCAAGGAAGAGCTGCTCGTCCCGAAGGACCAGCTCACCAAGATGTGGGTCCTGCGCCGTATCCTCATGCAGATGGGCACCGTCGATGCGATGGAGTTCCTGCTCGACAAGATGAAGGACTCGAAGACCAACGAGGACTTCTTCTCGACCATGAATCAGTAAGCGGAGATCGGGGGCTTGAGCATTCTTCAGACTCTGGTGGCCACCTCCTCACTGGGTGGCCCCGCCGAGATCTGGCAGCACATCGTCAACGATTTTTCGAACCTTGGGACGCCGGCAGCAATGTCGGCGTTCTTGCAGGTGCTGATGATCGACGTGGTGCTGGCAGGCGACAACGCCATCGTCGTCGGTGCTCTCGCCGCCGGACTCCCGGCCGACCAGCGCAAGAAGGTCATCGCCATCGGCGTGATCGCGGCGCTCGTGCTGCGCATCGGCTTCGCGCTGATGGTGACCTGGCTGCTCGGTATCGTCGGCCTGATCTTCGCGGGCGGACTCCTGCTGCTGTGGGTCGCCTGGAAGATGTACCGCGAGATTCGCGGCGGCGAACACTCCCCCGGCTCGCCCGAGATCGAAGGCGACGAACATTCCGGCGTGAAACCCGCCAAGAGCTTTGCCGGAGCGGCGATCTCGGTGGCGGTGGCGGATATCTCGATGTCGATCGACAACGTGCTCGGCGTGGCGGGCGCGGCGCGCGAGCATCCGGGAATCCTGATCGTCGGGTTGGTCTTTGCCGTGGCGCTCATGGGCGTGGCGGCGAACTTCATCGCCCGGTACATCGAACGCTATCGCTGGATTGCCTGGGTCGGCCTCGCGGTGATCCTCTACGTGGCGGTGAAGATGATCTACGAAGGGTGGATCGATCCGCAACTGGGGATCGTCACACTGATCTGATGGAAGAGGGCTCGGGTTTCCGGGCCCTTTTCTTTTAGGACTGGTTGGCCTTACCTACTCCACTCGTCGTCCCCGCGAAGGCGGGGACCCCGCTTGTTCTTTGGAGGTAGGGTGAAGGTATCGTGACAGGAGTAGAGTGAAGTCCTGGGGGATGATCCCCCAGACCCTCGGAATGTCTACGTTGCGCGCCACCTATCTGTAATGCGCTCCCTGCGGCGCAGCCATTCAGTCTCCCGACGCAGCCATGGGCGCTGAACGGATAGGTGGCGCGCGACGCTGACAGTATCGGGGTGCAGGGGTAATAACCCCTGCTCTTCCCCTTCAATTCATCAGGGAATCAGCACCGTAGACCCGGTGGTAGCCCGAGCCTCCAACGCCCGATGCGCCTCGGCGGCCTGCTCCAGCTTGAAAGTCTGCCCGATGCGCGGCGTGAGAATCCCGGAGGCGATCCGGTCGAACAGCTTCTTCGCACTGATCGCGAGCTGGTCCGGTGTGGCGACATAATCCGCGAGCGTCGGGCGGGTGAGGTAGAGCGACCCGGCCTTCATCAGATCGAGCGGCGGCAGTGGGGGCACGGGGCCGGAGGCATTGCCGTAAGTCACCATGAATCCGCGCCTGCGCAGCGAGGCGAGCGAGGCCGACCACGAGGCTGCGCCGACTCCGTCGTAGACGACGTGGCACATTTCGCCGCCGGTGATCTCTCGCACGGCTTCGGGAAGGTCGCTGAAGTCGCAGTGGAGCGAATGCTCGCCGGGGACTTGTGCAGCCTTCTCCGCGCTGCCGGAGTGGGCGATGACGGTCACGCCCTTGTCGAGCAGCCAGGGCACCAGCAGCGAGCCTACGCCGCCCGCTGCCGAGTGCACGAGTGCGACGTGGCCCTGCGCGGCAGGGAAGGTGTCTTCGGCGAGATAGCAGGCGGTCAGGCCCTTGAGCATGACGGCGGCGGCGATTTCCGGCGCGATTGCTTCGGGAATTCGCATGACCTTGGCAGCGGCAATCAGGCGGTGGGTGGCATAGGCGCCTCCGGCGTGAGTCGTGCCGACCCGTTCACCGATTGCAAATCCACTCACGCCTTCGCCGAGCGCGACGATCCGGCCGACGCTTTCGGAGCCGAGGCTGATCGGCAGGGGATCGGCGTAGAGTCCCTTGCGGTAGTAGGTATCGATGAAGTTGAGTCCGACCGCTTCGGTTTCGATCAGCACTTCGCCGGGACCGGGAGAGGGGACTGCGAAGTCCTCGCGCTCGATCACTTCGGGGCCGCCGTGGGTCCGGGCGATCATTCGGTATCCGGTGGTCATTGTCGGAACGTCCTTGATTTTGCGGTCATGCCAATAGGCCCGGCCGCGCCGGGAAAGCGCGGACCGGGCTATCGTTATTCAGCCGATATGTTCGGCGAAGAAATCGTCGGTGCGTTTGTCGGCGAGTTCGGCACCGGCTTCATCGCGGCGGGCGCCGATCTCGGCGGCGAAGCCGTGGTCGAGGCCTTCGTAGTCCCAGAGGGTGACGCGCGGGTGGTCGTCGAGGCCTTCGTGGATAGCCTTCTGCGCGGCGGCGTCGACGAAGTGGTCGGCGGTGGGAATGTGCAGCATGAGCGGGCGGGCGATCGCGTGCTTTTCGTTCAGCATCTGGTCGATCATCACGCCGTAGTAGCCGACCGAGGCATCGATGTCGGTGCGCGCGGCGACCATGTAGGCGATCTTGCCGCCCATGCAGAAGCCGACGAGGCCGACCTTGGCGACGCCCTGTTCGCGGCGAATCCAGTGAATCACGGCTTCGAGATCGCGCATGCCGAGATCGAAATCATGGGCCATCATGTGATCGAGGGCCTGCTGCATTTCCGCTTCGACATAGGGGCTGAGTTCGATGCCGGGTTTCTGGCGCCAGAAGCTGTCCGGTGCGACGGCGAGGTAGCCCTGGGCGGCCCAGCTGTCCGCCTTGCGGCGAATGCCGGGATCGACGCCGAAGATTTCCTGCTGGACGATGATCGCGCCGCGCGGAGTGCCTTCGGGGCGGGCGACGTAGGCGGGGATCAGGCCGTCGCCGTCGAGCGTCGGGATTTCGGTGTTGGTCATGGAAGTCTCCTGCGGGATCGACCTGGAGCCTTCCGGCCCTGTCAGGCGTTGATGAAGGGTAGGCACGGGCGATGGACTTTGCCACCGCCATGTGCCACCCAAGACACAGAAATTCCAAACCGGGAGGCCGCCATGAAGGTCAATGTCGAGGTCGAATGCTCGCCTGAAGAAGCACGACGGTTCCTCGGTCTGCCCGACGTCACCAAGGCCAACGACGTCTATGTCGATGCATTGGCCAAGGCGATGCAGGGCGTGGGCAGTTTCGACCAGCTTCAGGAACTGAGCAAGCAGGTCGCACCGATGGGTCAGTTCGGACTCAAGCTGTTCCAGCAGTTCCTCGAAAGCGGCGCCGCGATGGCGATGAGCGGGGCGATGAGTCCCAAGAAGGACTCCTGAGACCCCCGCTATAGGGGTTCACGCGAGGGCGGCTCTGGAGTAGCGGCCGATCATGCCTGACACGATCTTCGCGCTTTCCAGCGGTTCTCCTCCTGCGGCCATCGGTGTCGTCCGCGTCAGCGGGCCTGCTGCCGGTGCTGCGCTCACCGCGCTTTCGGGAACGCTGCCGCAGCCGCGCCGGGCTAGCTATCGTGCCTTGCGGGATGCGGACGGCGCGGTTCTCGATCGGGCGCTGGTACTGTGGTTTCCGGGACCCAATACGGCCACTGGGGAAGATCTCGCCGAACTGCACTTGCACGGGGGTAGGGCGGTCGTAACGGCGGTTGAGACCGCGTTGCTAGGTATCGCGGGTTTGCGTCGGGCCGAGCCGGGCGAGTTCACCCGCCGGTCCTTCGCCAATGGCCGGATCGACCTAGCCGAGGCAGAAGGCCTTGCCGACCTGCTTTCCGCCGAAACCGAACTCCAGCGCCGCAGCGCGCTCGCCATGGCGGGCGGTGCCTTTTCGCGGCAGGTCGAGCAGTGGCGGGACCGGGTGCTTGTCGCATCGGCAGCGGTGGAGGCTGTGCTCGATTTCGGGGACGAGGATGACGTGTCCGACCTGCCGCCGGATTTCCTCACGCGGCTGACCGACCTTCGCGGCGAGCTTCAGGCATGGCTGTCACGTCCGCGTGCCGAAGCATTGCGCGAGGGCTTCCGCGTGGTCCTTGCCGGGCCGCCGAATGCGGGCAAGAGCACCTTGTTCAATGCCCTTGTCGAGGACGAGGCGGCGATCACTTCTCCGCTCGCCGGGACCACGCGGGACGTTCTCACGCGGGCGGTGTCGATCGGCGGCGTGCCGTTCCTGTTCGGTGACACCGCAGGCCTGCGCGACGAGACGGGCGACGAGATCGAAGCCATCGGCATCTCGCGCGCACTGGCCGAACTGGGCAAGGCCGATCTCGTGCTCTGGCTTGGGCCGGAAGGCGAGGGGCCGGACGGCGCTTGGGAAGTGTCTCCGCAGGCGGACGTGTTTCACGTGGAACACAAGACGTCGCCCCGGCACCGGATTTCCGCCGTCACCGGAACGGGCCTCGACGCCTTGAGGAAGGACCTGATCGAGACGGCTGCGGCCTCCATGCCCAAGCCGGGCGAGGCGGCGCTCAATCGCAGGCAATATGCATTGGTGGCGGAAGCCGAACGCGCACTCGGCAGTGCCGCGCAGGAACGGGACCCTCTGCTGGTTGCCGAAGCCCTGCGTCTGGCGCGTGTCGCCTTCGATGCGCTGATCGGACGGGCGACGACGGAGGATATGCTCGATGCCCTGTTCGGCCGGTTCTGCATCGGCAAATAAGCACTGTTCCACGTGAAACATTTCGGACGACTTTGACGCGAGTCGCCGCTTCGGGTAAGCGCGTCGTCCATGCATTACTTTGATGTGATCGTGATCGGCGGCGGTCATGCCGGCTGCGAGGCGGCGGCGGTTGCCGCCCGCATGGGCGCGCGCGTCGCGCTGGTCAGCTTCGATCTCGACGCCGTCGGCGCGATGAGCTGCAATCCGGCCATCGGCGGCCTCGGCAAGGGCCACCTCGTACGCGAGGTCGACGCCTTCGACGGCCTTATTGCCCGCGCGGCGGACGCGGCGGCGATTCACTATCGCATGCTAAATCGCTCGAAGGGCAGCGCCGTGCAGGGGCCGCGCGTTCAGGCGGACCGCAAGCTGTTCAAGGCGGCAATTCATCGCCTGCTCCAGCAGCAGGGCGACCTGACTCTGGTCGGCGGCGAAGCGGCGGCTCTGGTGATCGAGCAGGGCAGAATGGTCGGCATCGATCTGGCCGATGGCACCCGCCTCAATGCCCGCGCCGTCGTCCTGTGCACCGGCACGTTCCTGGGCGGGACTCTGTTCCGGGGCGAGGAGCGCCTGACCGGCGGCCGCATCGGCGAGGCTTCGGCGCAGCGGCTCGCGAGTCAGATGCGCGAGGCGGCCTTGCCGATGGCGCGACTCAAGACGGGCACGCCGCCGCGTCTCGACGGTCGCACCATCGATTGGGCGCGGCTCGACGAGCAGCCCTCCGATGGCGAGGACTGGACGATGTCGGCGATGGTGGAGGGGCATTACGGTCGCCGCCGCGTAGTGCCGCAGGTCTTCTGCGCGATCACCCGCACCAATCCGCGCACCCATGATGTCATCCGCGAGAACCTCCATCGCTCGCCGCTGTTCACCGGCGCGATCGGGGCTTCCGGCCCGCGCTATTGCCCCTCGATCGAGGACAAGATTCATCGCTTCGCCGATCGCGATGGGCACCAGATCTTCCTGGAACCGGAAGGCCTCGACAACCCGCTGGTCTATCCGAACGGGGTAAGCACCTCGCTTCCTGCCGATGTGCAGCTGGCGATGCTGCGCACGATGGAAGGGCTGGAGCAGGTGGAGATGTTCGTGCCCGGCTATGCCGTCGAGTACGACCATATCGACCCCCGCGCGCTGCGTACGAGTCTGGAACTGCGCGACATGCCCGGCCTCTATTGCGCCGGCCAGATCAACGGCACCACCGGCTACGAGGAAGCTGCTGCACAGGGACTCGTCGCGGGCATGCATGCGGCGGCTGAGGTCCTTGGCCGCGCGGCACCGGCGCTCGACCGGGCCAACAGCTACATGGCGGTGATGATCGACGATCTCACCTTGCACGGTGTGAGCGAACCCTATCGCATGCTGACCGCGCGAGCGGAGTATCGCCTGCGTTTGCGCGCGAACAATGCCTCGACCCGGCTCACCCCGCTCGCCATCGAGATCGGCGCGGCGGGAGCCGAGCGTCGCGCCTGGTTCGAACGGCGGCTTGCCGCGCGGGTCGAAATCGATTCCGCCTTCGATATCTCGCTTTCAGGTCATGAACTGGCGCAGGCCGGTCTGCCGGTTCGCGCCGATGTCGGGCGCTTGCCTGTCCGCGAGTGGCTGCGCTTCGGCGGAGTCGATATCGCCGGGCTGTCGCCCTGGATCGATGCCGCCTTGCTGACCGATGCCGCGCTGGTCGAGGAGATGGTCGAGGACGCGGCCTATGCGCCCTATCTGGAGCGGCAGGAGCGCGAGCTGCGCGACTTGCGCGCCAGCGAGGCGCTGCCGCTACCGGATGATTTTCCTTATGCCGAGATTCCCGGCCTCTCGCGCGAGATGGTCGAGCGGCTGAGCAAGGCGCGCCCCGCGAACCTCGCGGCGGCGGGACGAATTCCCGGAATTACCCCGGCAGCGCTAGCGGCGCTGCTGGTCCATGCCCGCAGGGAGGCGGCGTGATCACTACCGAAGACCAAGCACGCGAATGGCTGCGAGCGCTGCCCGAATGCGATGAAG
The DNA here is from genome assembly GCF_055521635.1 of Novosphingobium sp. BL-S-20. NCBI lineage: Bacteria > Pseudomonadati > Pseudomonadota > Alphaproteobacteria > Sphingomonadales > Sphingomonadaceae > Novosphingobium > Novosphingobium sp. BL-S-20. Next base: position 98,595 of record NZ_CM145494.1, read on the forward strand.
CCGCCTGGGTTCGGCTCGAGACGCTGATCGCCATGCTGGTGGAAGAGAACCGGCAGCAGAATCTGGTTTCGGCGGCCAGCCTCGATCAGGTCTGGCTGCGGCATATCGTCGATAGTGCGCAGCTTCTGCCCTATGTTCCACGTGAAACATCGACGCCGTGGCTCGACCTCGGGACGGGGGCGGGCTTCCCCGGTCTCGTCATCGCAGCGCTGCGGCCCGAGTGCGAAGTGGTCATGGTGGAGTCTCGGACCCGGCGGATCGAGTGGCTCGATCGTGCCCGTATCGCCATGGGCCTCGACAACGCCCGCGTCGCCGGTCAGCGCCTCGAACTGGTCGAGAGCTTCCCGGTCAGCGTGATTTCCGCGCGCGCTTTTGCGCCGCTTGAAAAACTTCTGACAATTTCTTCGCGTTTTTCCACAAGCGACACGGTCTGGCTGTTGCCCAAAGGGCGTTCGGCAAAGCAAGAACTGGAAGACCTTCGCAAGTGGCGGCACATGTTCCACGTGGAACAGTCCCTGACGGACCCGCAGGCAGGCATCATTGTCGGCAAGCTGGCCGACAGGAAGGGTATGACCAAGTGATCCGTATCGCTATCGCCAACCAGAAGGGCGGAGTAGGGAAGACCACGAGCGCGATCAACATCGCGACGGCCCTTGCCGCCACGGGTTGGAACACCCTGCTGATCGATATCGACCCCCAGGGCAATGCCTCGACGGGTATCGGCATTTCGGCGTCCGAGCGTGACCGCACGTCCTACGACGTGCTGGTGGACCGGGCGCCTATCGCCGATTGCGTGATGCCGACCCGGATTCCCAACCTCGACCTGCTGGCGGCGACCGTCGACCTGTCCGGTGCGGAAGTGGAGCTGGTCAATGCCGACGACCGCGCCAATCGTCTGCGCACTGCGCTGCGCGGCGATCTCGGCTACGATGTCTGCCTGATCGACTGCCCGCCCTCTCTGGGCCTGCTGACGCTCAATGCGCTTGTTGCTGCGGATACCCTGCTGGTGCCGCTGCAATGCGAGTTCTTCGCGCTGGAGGGGCTGAGTCAGCTGCTCCAGACGGTCGAGCGGGTGCAGCAGCGCTTCAATCCCGATCTCGGGATCATCGGCATCGCGCTCACCATGTTCGATCGCCGCAACCGCCTGACCGATCAGGTCTCCGAAGACGTGCGCTCGGTCCTTGGCCAGCTCGTGTTCGAAACCACCATTCCGCGCAATGTGCGCCTGTCCGAAGCGCCCAGCCACGGCGTGCCCGCGCTGATTTACGATCATGCCTGCGCCGGCAGCCGGGCCTACATGGCTCTGGCGCGCGAACTTATCACCCGACTGCCCGAGAAGAGGAAAGCGGCATGAACGACGAATCGATCGTCCGCATCAGCGTACCCCCCGCCCTGAATGTGACCGGCGCTGCGACTGCGGTGTCCAAACAGAAGTCGAAGGGCCTCGGTCGCGGGCTAGGGGCTTTGCTGGGCGAGACTCGCCGCGAGGAACCGCTCGGCACGCCGGGAAGCTCCGAGGGCCGTGGTCCGGCGACGCGGGCAGGGGGGCTTGCTGTCCTCGCCATCGCGGACATCACCCCGCACCCGGATCAGCCGCGCCGTATCTTCGACGAGGAAGCGCTGGAAGAACTGGCCGCCTCGATCGCCCATCGCGGCGTCATTCAGCCGATCATCGTGCGGCCGATGGACGGTGGTCGCTATCAGCTGGTTGCCGGTGAACGTCGCTGGCGCGCCGCGCAGAAGGCGCAGCTTCACGAGATTCCGGCGCTCGTTCGCGAACTCACCGAGCGCGAAGTCATGGCGCTGGCGCTGATCGAGAACCTTCAGCGCGAGGATCTCAATCCCATCGAGGAAGCACGGGCCTACAACCGTCTTTCCGAATTCGAGGGCATGACTCAGGCCGAGATCGCCCGCATGGTCGACAAGAGCCGCAGCCATGTCGCCAACTTCCAGCGCCTGCTCGCGCTGCCGGACGAGGTGATCTCGATGGTCGAGAAGGGCAGCCTGTCGATGGGCCATGCCCGCGCCCTGATCGGCTGCGACGGTGCCGAGGAGATCGCCGAAGCCGCGATCGCCAAGCAGATGTCGGTTCGCGAAATCGAGAAGCTGGTGCGCAAGAAAGCGCGCGGCGATGTCGCGCCGCGTCGTGCCCGCACTGCCCGCAGCGCCCATGAGGATGCCGATATCGTTGCCGTGCAGAGCCACCTGGAGGAGTTCCTCGGGCTGCCGGTGAAGATCAATGCCGATGCCGATCCGAAGTCGGGCACGGTGACGATTCGCTATGCCACGCTCGATCAGCTTGATCTGATCTGCCAGCGCCTGACCGGCGGGGCGATCTGAATCGTTTCGAATTTCAGGAATTCATGCGGCGCTCGGACTTCGGTTCGGGCGCCGTTTTTGTTGCTGCTATTGCGCGCTCTCGGTTTCGGTCGAGATATCGGCAGCTGCGGTCTGACGGCGGGGGATCGAACGGCGGGCAGGGCGGACGCCTGAATCTTCTGCATAGGCGATAGGCTCGCCCGCGCTGTCGATGGCCTGGACGACCGGAATCGAAACCATGCGCTGTGACTGGGCCGGATAGACATAGGCATAGCCGGGTGCGGCATAGCCATGGATCGGCACTACGACCTGACCCTGCCGGTAGCGCGCTAGGTAGTCGTCGAGATAAGTCTCACACTCGCCGTGGTTGCCCTGGCCCTCGCGGACGGTTCCCGACTTCGGCCTGCTGGCGGCGACCTTCTGGTGGCAATCCGCAAGCCAGGCGTCTCGTTGTGCCGGATCGAATTCGTAGCGGATCGGCGCGGCAGCGACGGGAGTCGGGGCGTTGCTGCCCTGCAAGTAGTCTGCACCAGCCTCGCTTTCGGTGGCGGAAACGATGGAAGCGCCGGAAAGAAGGGCTAGGGCGAGACTCGCGGTGCAGAGGGTCGAACGCATTCGCAGGGCCTTTTCACGGATTCATGGGCATTAGCCGCGTCTGTTAACAAGACGTTTAGCATCATAACCCGCGAAAGGCCAAGCATCCGGGACCGATTGTCGGTCCCGGAGAGAGACGGTCAGATCGATGCTGCGACGATGGCCGCGAGAGCCTCGATACCGGCAGCGTCTTCGGCATCGAAACGGTCGGCGATGGGGCTGTCTAGATCGATCACTGCCACGACCTTGCCGTCACGCAGCACCGGCACCACCAGCTCGGAGCGGCTGTCGGCATCGCAGGCGATATGGCCGGGGAAGGCGTGGACGTCCGGCACGACCTGAGTCTCGCCGCTGGCAGCCGCCGTGCCGCAGACGCCGCGGCCCAAGGAAATGCGGATGCAGGCAGGCTTGCCGACGAACGGACCGAGCACCAGTTCGTCCGCGACGTTGCGGTAGAATCCCGCCCAGTTGAGGTTCGGCAGGAACTGCCAGATCAGCGCGGCCACGTTGGCCATGTTGGCCACGCCATCGGGTTCGCCCTCGACGAGCGCCTTGGCGGCTGAGGCGAGGTCCGAGTAGAGTTCGGGCTTGGGCTGGTCGCCCTTGGGAGCAAAGTCGTACATAGCGGCTGCGATACTCCAACTCCTTGTTGCCGCATAGGCGGTAGCGTCTTATCTCAGGCGCATGCGCTCCATTCTCATCAAATCCGGCCTGGCTCTCGGTGCCGTCGTTCTCATCGGTGCCGGTACGATCGCCTGGTCCCAGTATTCCAACACCTCCGACCTGCCGTTCGACGATACGGTGGGCAAGGACCCCAAGCTGGTCGATCCGGACCCGCAGTGGATTCCCAGCGTCAAGCTGGTGGAGACCGTGGGCTGGGCTGCCAATGAAGCGCCCAAAGCCGGGGAAGGGCTGGCCGTCGCCCGCTTCGCCGAAGGCCTCGATCATCCCCGCACCATGCTGTCTCTACCCAACGGCGACGTGCTGGTGGCGGAAACCAATGCGCCCGCCGGGAACAAGCCCAAGGGCCTGACCGGCATGGTGATGGGCTGGATGTTCAACAGAGTCGGCGCAGGCGAGGCCTCGCCTGACAAGATCGTCCTGCTGCGCGATGCCGACGGCGACGGCAAGGCGGAGCAGCGCTTCGATTTCCGCACCGCCGACATGCATTCGCCCTCGGGCATGGCTTACCGCGACGGCAAGCTCTACATCGCCAACCACGACAAGGTTCTCGAATTCGCTTTCCAGCCCGGCGCGACCAAGCTGGACGGCAAGCCGCTGCGCACGATGATGGACCTGCCGCCCGCCGGTAACCACTGGATGCGCAACCTGCTGCTGAGCGAGGACGGCAAGCAGCTCTACGTCGCGGTCGGCTCTGCCACCAATATCGCCGACGAGGGCATGGAAGCCGAGACCGGCCGCGCCGCGATCTGGGAGATTGACGTCGACACCGCCCGTCGCCGCCAGTTCGCTGCGGGCATGCGCAATCCCAACGGTCTTGGCTGGAATCCCTCGACCGGCGAGATGTGGGCGACGGTGCAGGAGCGCGACATGCTCGGCCCCGATCTCGTGCCCGACTACCTGACCAACGTGCCGGTCGGCGCGCAGTACGGTTGGCCCTGGATCTACTGGAAGACGACGTTCGATGAACGCGTGCAGTGGCCGATGCAAACTTACATGCTCGAATATACCCGCAAGCCCGAATACGCGATGGGCGCCCACGCCAGCACGCTCGGCATGGTCTTCGCGAACGGTGGCAACCGCATGGGCGCGAAGTTCGCCAACGGAGCGTTCGTGGCCCGCCACGGCTCCTGGAACCGCCGCCCGGCGGTGGGCTACGACGTGGTCTTCGTACCCTTCGACGCCAACGGCAATCCGCAGAAGGGCAAGCCGGTTCCGGTGCTCTCGGGCTTCCTGAAAGACGGCTCGCATACCCATGGCCGCCCGACCTGGCTGGCCTGGGACAAGAGCGGCAGCCTGCTCGTCAGCGACGATACCGCAGGCGTGGTCTGGCGCGTGCAGGCGCCCGGCGCTGCGCCTTCCGCCGCGATCAAGCCGGTGGAGACGGAGCACATGAAGCCGCTGAAGGAGATCAAGGACCCGACGATTCCGGGGGCTACCGGCAATCTGGAGGCCGGGTTCACCAAGGGGCCGGACAAGTTGCTGCCTACCGGGCATTGAGCGGGAGAGGGGACCTTCGGGTCCCCTTTTTTGTAGAACAAGGGAATGATTCTGGGGCCATCGCCCCAGACCCCGTTACTGTCGATGTTTTGCGCGCAGAGGCGTGGTGCGCTCCTTGCGGCGCAGCGATTATGTCTCCCGACGCTGCCATGAGCGCACAACGGCGTTGGCCCGCGTGACTTATACGGTAATGGGGGTGCAGGGGGGCTTTGCTCCCCTGCGTTTCCTTTTCTTAGATTATCTTTCCGGCCCGTCCCGCAACTTCGGTAACGTATTGCCACGCCACACGGCCCGAGCGCGCCCCGCGACGGCGAGACCATTCCAGCGCGTCGTGCTCGTCGAAGGTCAGGCCGAACTGCTGCGTATAGCCCTCGATGATCGCGAGGTAGGAGGGCTGGTCGCAGTTGTGGAAGCCGATCGAAAGGCCGAAGCGGTCGGCCAGCGCTAGTCGGTCGTCCACCACGTCGCGGGCGTTGATCGGATCGTCCTGTTCCGACATCGAGCGGGAGACGATAGCACGGCGGTTGGCGGTGACGGCGAGGCGGACGTTGTTCGGGCGGGCCTCGACGCCGCCTTCCAGCCAGGAGCGCAGCAGGCGCGGCCCGGCACCGTCGTTTTCCTCGAAGCCGAGATCGTCGATAAAGACCAGGAACTGGCGATCTACCTTGCCGAGCAGGGCGAAGAGCGCGGTCACGCCGTGGAGGGCTTCCTGGGCCACCTGAACGAGGGCAATGCGGCCGGGGTGGGCGGTCTGGGCGGCGCGGATCGAGGCGCGCATCAGGGCGGACTTGCCCATGCCGCGCGAACCCCAGAGCAGCATGTCGTGCGCGGCATAGCCGGCGGCGAGGCGCTCGACATTGGCGACCACGCGCTCCTTCTGGGATTCGATGCCGCGCAGCAGGTCGAGCGGCGGGGCGAGGAGTTCGGGCACGCCGCGCGCTTCGCTGCCGGTCCAGACATAGGCGGGGTGAGCCAGCCAATCGACTTGCGGCGCGGGCGCGGGCGCAAGGCGTTCGAGGGCTTCGGCAATGCGGCTGAGGACTTTGGTCTGGTCGGTCATGCTCTGGGTTCTTCGCCTGTCGGTTCGTGGGTGGCCATGGCTTCGCGCACCAAATGCGCGATTAAGCGCCGCGCGGCCATCTTTTTTCGCCGGTGGTCAGGCATTGTTCCACGTGGAACGTTTGGGAGTGGCGGAGGCTGTCTCCGTAAGCCCGCGCGCGGTTTCTCTTGGCTTTCGGGTCCTTGGGCTATAGCGGCGGAGTATGGAGCGCAACCTTGGACCTGAACTGCTGGCACCCGATCCGGACGGCGTGGCACGCGCCGCTGCACTGCTGGGCGAGGCCAGGCTGGTGGCGGTGCCGACGGAGACTGTCTACGGCCTCATGGCGCGCGCGGACCGCGATGAATCGGTCGCGGCGATCTACCGGGCCAAGGGGAGGCCCAGCTTCAATCCATTGATAGTCCATGTCGCCGATCTGGCCGCCGCGCAGGAACTGGCGGTGCTGGATGAGCGTGCGCTGAGTCTGGCGGCTGCATTCTGGCCCGGCGCTCTGACCATGGTGCTGCCCTTGCGCGAAGGCGCGGCAGTGGCTCCGGCGGTGACGGCAGGGCTGCCCACGGTGGCGCTGCGCTGCCCGGCTCATCCGCTGATGCGTGCGGTGATCGCGAAGTCCGGACTGGCCTTGGCGGGGCCTTCCGCCAACCGGAGCGGGGGCGTGAGTCCGACGCGGGCCGAGCACGTCGTTGCCTCGCTCGGGGCGAATGTCGATGCGGTCGTGGACGGCGGTGCTTGCGAGGCGGGTCTCGAGTCTACCATCGTCGCCTTGCGCGAGGACGGGCGCTGGCAGGTCCTGCGGCCGGGGCCGATTCCGCGTGAGGCGATCCGCGAAGTGCTCGGCAGGGATAACGACGCCGTGACGTCGCAGGCTATCGAGGCACCGGGGCAGCTCGCCAGCCACTATGCGCCGGGCAAGCCGGTCAGGCTGAATGCGGGGAGCGCGGAGGCGGACGAATTCCACATCGGCTTCGGTGCAATTGCCGGGGACGCGAATCTTTCCGAGAGGGGTGATCTCGTCGAGGCGGCCTCGCGGCTATACGCGCTGCTGCATGAAGGCGCGGCGGCGAGTCAGCCGCGCATTGCCGTTGCACCGATTCCGGGTGAGGGCGTGGGTGCGGCGATCAATGACAGGTTGAGTCGGGCGGCGGCCTGAGTTCTGCCTCAGCGCCGCTGCTGAACCGCTCCCGGCATCAGATACTGCATCTGGGCATAATCGTCGCGGGCCTTGTTGCAGGCCTCACGATCGCCCCGATCGCATTCGCGCAAGTGCTTCTGATACTGGCGCTGCATCTTGCCCAGCTTCTCTTCCTGCTTGCGCATCTGGCGGCCGCGCTTTTCGTCGGCTTCGGACTGGCTGGTGGTCACGGCATCTACGGCCGATCCGGCGACGCGCACCGGGGCGGTCACGATCTTGCCGGCAGTGCTGAGGCAGCCGGAGAGCAGCAAGGCTGCAGCAGGGGCGAGAAAGGGCAGGGTGCGCTGAATCATCGCGCGGACCCTCTCACGAAGCGACTGTCACCACAATGAATATCCCGGGAACATCCCGCAAAACGAAAGGGGCCGCTTCCGGTGTGGAAGCGGCCCCCTTGCGTGCGAGATCACGCTGCGTCTTATCAGACTGCTTCAGCGCTCTCGTAGTACTTCGGCGCGTACTCGTTGAGGATCGAGAGGATCTTCTTCAGAGCCGCCGGTTCGTCGGTCTTTTCCATGGCCGCGAGTTCGCGGGCCAGACGCGAGGAAGCCGCTTCGAAGATCTGGCGTTCGGAGTAGCTCTGCTCCGGCTGATCGTCGGCGCGGAACAGGTCGCGGGTCACTTCGGCGATCGACACGAGGTCGCCCGAGTTGATTTTCGCTTCGTATTCCTGGGCGCGGCGCGACCACATGGTGCGCTTCACCTTCGGCTTGCCCTTGAGCGTATCGAGCGCTTCGCGCAGGGTCTTGTCCGACGACAGCTTGCGCATGCCGATCGATTCGACCTTGTTCACGGGAACGCGAAGAGTCATGCGCTCTTTTTCGAAGCGCAGCACGTAGAGGTCGAGCTGCATCCCGGCAATTTCCTGCTTCTGGAGCTCGATCACACGGCCTACGCCGTGCTTGGGATAAACGACGTAATCTCCAACATCGAAGGCATCGGCCCTGGTTGCCATGTATCGTCCTTTCACCTGCAGGATTCGCTGCCATACCTACGGTGAGAGACAACCGGGTGGTGCGACTTGAAAACGCAAAAGCGCTTTCGCCGCCCGGTCAGATACCTCTCCCAGCCGTTTGCTTTCGAACCCTGCCTCGCAATGCAAATGCTGCCGAACGGGCAGAAGGCCCGGGCAGTTGCTGGATTATATAGCATCGATGTGACAAAATTACCAGAGGCGAGCGGACGGTTAACCGTCGCTCGCCTCAAGGTCTGTCGGAGCAGGGCGAAAAGGCCCGCCAAGTCCCTCATTCACTGGGGAAAGCAGGTTCCCCAGGTGAGGTTGCAGTGCAGCAATCAGTCGCCTTCGCCGGGCTCGGGCGAGAAATATTTTTCTAGCTTGCCTTCTTCGCCGCGCATCGCGTCCGCGTCTTCCGGCGCGTCCTTCTTGGTGGTGAGGTTGGGCCATTCCGCCGAATACTTGGCGTTCAGCTCCAGCCACTGCTCCAGGCCGCTCTCGGTGTCGGGCAGGATCGCCTCGGCCGGGCATTCCGGTTCGCAGACGCCGCAATCGATGCACTCGCTGGGGTTGATGACGAGCATGTTCTCGCCCTCGTAGAAGCAGTCCACCGGACAGACTTCGACGCAATCCATGTACTTGCACCGGATGCAATTGTCGGTGACGACATAGGTCATGGCTGCGTATTCCTCTTAGAAGGCCTCGTTTCGGTTGGCCGCTGCTATGGGAACATCTGCCCCCGCGTCAAGCACTCTATAGCAGGACTGGGCTTCGGGGGCCGGTCCGCGGCGCTCGGGAAGGGATAGGATTTCTATCACCCGGACGCCTCCAGCTGTTGGCACGGTCAGGATATCGCCGATGACGACCTTCTGATGCGCCCGTTCCACCCGGCGGCCATTGAGCCGCATATGGCCTTCTTCGGCCATGGTCTGGGAGAGGGGCCGCGTTTTGACGAGGCGCAGGAACCAGAGAAGCTTGTCGATCCTCATGCCTGTCCTGCTCCTCCCATGCTATCTGCCGAGCAATTCGCCGAGTGCGGCGAAAGCGCCGTCGCTGTGCTTCGGCGCGGGGCGTGCCACTTCTGCTTCGCGTTCGCGCTGCGGCGGGCGCCAGCGCCAGCGCACCGGGGCCGGGGCGCCATGCGCGCCTTCGGGGAGCGAGCGCGGCATCATGGCCTGGAAGCCGCCGAAGCGCAGCAGGCGGGCGTAGCTGGCGGTGGTCAGGCCCATCGACACGGCGCGGGCCGGATCGAGCGAGAACGAGCGCGAGGGGCCCCTGTTACCGTTGGCATGGCCGCTGGCGGCGGAGCGCGCCTCGTGCGCCTCGCGCAGCAGCTTCTCGGCCATGTCGAGACGGAGGAGCTGCTTGCCGAGATTGCGGTAGCCGGGGGCCTTGTGGCGCTTCGTGGCGCCCATTGTCGGCGGCATGGCGGCATCGGGGGCGCCGCCGGGAATCTCCTTGCCCGCGATCTTCGCAAGCTGGCGCCAGAGGGCGATCGGGCCGGGGCGCAGCATGGTGGGCAGGAACAGGTCGAGCGCGCCCACGCGCACGCCCAGCTTCGCCAGCATCGTGCGGCGGGCCTTGTCGATCCGGTCCACGCCGGAGCCGTCGCGGGCGATCATGCCGCCGCGCTCGACCAGGGTGATGAGCAGGGCGCGCAAGTCCGGCCCGGCGTCCTCGGCGCGGCTTGCCTCATCCAGCTTCGCCAGCGGGGCGAGCGGTTCCAGCGCCGTGACCAGCCAGGCTTCGAGCGCGGCGACCAGAGCCTTGCGGGCAGGGGCGGGAATCGCATCGAGCACGCGGTCGGGAACCAGCACCGGCGCCAGCAGCGAGCGGCCGGGGGAGAGCGCGGCGATCTTGCCGCCGTCCCAGCTGAGCTTGCCGTTCTCCAGCGTGAGCGGTGCAGCGCCTTCGTGCACGGCGGCGGTCAGGGCTTCGGCGCGCGACTGGAGCAGACCGGGCAAGTGGCGCTCGGCGGCGGACAGCAGCAGCTTGCGGTCGGAAAGGCGGGCGGCAGGATCGACCTGGAAGGCGAAGCCGTGCAGCGAGCCGATGTGCTCGCCTTCCACCAAGACTTCCGCGTCTTCGAGGCGGACCGAAAGCAGTCCAGCATCGGGGCCGAGTTTTTTCATGAGCACGGCGGTCCTGCGGTTGATGAATCGTTCGGTGAGTTTGCCATGAAGGGCATCGGAAAGGCGAGCCTCCACGGCCCGGGCGCGGGCGGCCATTTCCTCGCGGGCCAGCACCCAGTCCGGGCGCTGGGCGATATAGGCCCAGGAGCGGATCGCGGCGATGCGGCCCTGCAGGGTGTCGATGTCGCCGCCGGTCAGGTCGAGCCGGGCGATCTGCTGCGCCATGTAGTCGGCGCCGAGTTCGCCGTGGCGAAGGTCCTGCCAGAGCCGGGCGACGAAGCGCGAATGAGTCTCCACGCCCTGCTGGCGGAAATCGGGCAGGCGGCAGACTTCCCAGAAGCGGCGCACCATGGCGTGGCCGCGCAGGCTGTCCATCACCGTGCCGTCTTCGGAAAGGCGCTTGAGTACCGCAAGGTCGATTGCCTCCGGGCCGAGGACGAGGCCGTCGCGGTCCGGCGGCGTTTCGAGGTCGGAGATCAGCGTGGCCACGCTGTCGAAGCGCGGTTCGGGATCGCGCCAGAACAGTTTGGTCAGCGGCGGGAAGCGGTGTTCCTCGATCGCGTAGACTTCGTCGGGCTCGAATTCGGAATCGTGCCCGCCGGAGCCGGTGAGGGTGCCGAAAGTGCCGTCCTTCTGGTGGCGCCCGGCGCGTCCGGCGATCTGGGCCATTTCCGAGGTGGTGAGTCGGCGGTGGCGCTGGCCGTCGAACTTGGAGAGTCCGGCGAAGGCGACATGCTCGACATCGAGGTTGAGGCCCATGCCGATGGCGTCGGTGGCGACGAGGTAATCCACTTCGCCCGACTGATAGAGCGCGACCTGGGCATTGCGCGTCTGCGGGCTGAGCGCGCCCATGACCACGGCAGCGCCGCCCCGGAAGCGGCGCAGCATTTCGGCGATGGCGTAGACCTGCTCGGCCGAGAAGGCGACGATCGCGCTGCGGGGCGGTATGCGCGAGAGCTTCTTCGCCCCGGCATGGCTGAGGGTGGAGAAGCGCGGCCGCGTGACCACTTCGACATTGGGAACGAGGGACTTCACCATCGGCTCCAGCGTCGCCGAGCCGAGAATCATTGTCTCCTCGCGCCCGCGGGCGTGCAGCAGGCGGTCGGTGAAGACATGGCCGCGCTCGCGGTCGGCGCCGAGCTGGGCTTCGTCGATGGCGACGAAGGCGAGGCTGCGCTCGGTGACGGGCATCGCTTCCACTGTGCAGAGCAGGTAGAGCGCTTCCTTCGGCTCGATGCGTTCCTCGCCGGTGATCAGGGCGACGCTTTTCTCGCCCTTGATCTTGCAGACGCGGTCGTAGACCTCGCGCGCGAGCAGGCGGAGCGGGAAGCCGATGGCCCCGCTGGAATGGGCGCAAAGACGCTCTATGGCGAGGTGAGTCTTGCCGGTATTCGTGGGACCGAGCACCGCCTTCACCCCGCTGGGGGCGTCCTTTCGCGACGAGGCATGCCGGTCGTGAACCATTATGGAGCCGAATGTGGCACCGCCTCCAGCCCCCCGCAAGTCTCGGCTCGTCGAAAGGAGGGTGAAAATCCCCGGAATTAGCGGGAGGTTAACCTTGAAGGGGCAGAAGCGGCCTCTCGAAGTCGGGCTTTTCCGCGGGATCGGATGAGCCTGCGCCGCGTGGGGCGGCAGCTTTCGTACGGTGGGAAACGGGCATCTTGTTCAAGGCGCTGGAGCAGAGTGGGGAAGGGACCGCGCATGTCGCGGCGCTTTCGCACGACCAGGTGCTGGAGGATGTCCGCTCGCCTACCGAGAAGCTTTCGCGACTGGCCCGCTGGAAGCGCGGTATCGAGCGCTGGTGTCACGAGGTGGAGATCGCGCCGGACCTCGCCTGCGATATTGGCAGCCGCCGCTGGTTCCGCGGCCTTGCGACGATGCTCGGGCTGGGGGTTGCCGCTTTCGCGATGGGGCCGGACTTCTCGGCGGTCGAGGCCGCGACGCCGCTCGCAAGCCGCAGCCGCGACGAATTTCGCAGCCAGACCATCTCGCCGCTTGCGCTCGGGGCCGACAGTGGCCGTCACATGGGCGCGAGTCCGCTGGTGCGTCCGCTTGCCAATGTGCCGGATCGGCCTTCGATCCAGCTGGTCTCGAATCTGGGGCAGGGCGACAGTTTCGCGCGCATGTTGGAGCGCGTCGGCGTGGGCGGGGCGGATCTGGCGCAGATCACCCAGTTGGTGAGTCAGGCGGTGCCGGTGGACGATCTCGCCTCGGGAACGCGCTTCGATATCACCATGGGCCGGCGTTCTGCGCCGGGAGCGCCGCGTGCGCTCGATTCGATGGATTTCCGCGCGCGTTTCGATCTCGATCTTTCGGTGGAGCGCGGCCCCGGCGGACTCGCGCTCGTGCGCCACCCGATCCGCGTGGACGAGACGCCGCTGCGCATTCGCGGCACGGTCGGCTCCAGTCTCTATCGTTCGGCGCGCAATGCCGGGGCGCCGGTGGGCGCGATCCAGTCCTATCTGCGCGCGATCGACAAGTATCTCAGCCTGGAAAGCGACATTGCCGCGCAGGACCAGTTCGATATCGTCGTGGCCTACAAGCGCTCGGCCAAGGGCGAGCGCGAGGTGGGCGACCTGCTCTATGCCGGGCTCGATCACGGCGGCAAGCCGAGGGTCCAGCTGCTGCGCTGGGGCAAGCAGGGCGAGATGATCGCGTCCTCGGCGCTGACTCAGGCGCAGGGCGCGCCGGGCGGCATGCCGGTGGCGGGGCACATGACCTCGCCCTACGGCAAGCGCCGCCATCCGATCCTCGGTTTCGTGCGCATGCATGCGGGGATCGACTATGGCGCGCGTTACGGTTCGCCGATCTACGCGGTGGCGGACGGCGTGGTGAATTTCGCCGGGCGGCATGGCGGGCACGGCAACTATGTGCGCCTCAGCCATGGCGGCGGACTCGATACCGGCTATGGCCATATGAGCCGCATTGCCGTTTCACGTGGAACACGGGTCAGGGCGGGGCAGGTGATCGGCTATGTCGGCTCGACCGGGCTTTCCACCGGGCCGCACCTTCACTTCGAGGCCTATCGCGGCGGGCAGACGATTAACCCGGCGGGGCTGCGCTTCATTGCGCGTCCGCAAATCGACGGCAAGGAGAAGGACGCCTTCCGTGCCAGACTGAACGCAATGCTCGGGGTGCAGCCGGGTGAGGCACTCGGCACGATCGCCGCGCCTGTCGAGGCTACGGTGGATGCCGGGCGCGAGATCGACCGACTGGCGCCGGGGGCCGAGCGGGGCCCGCAAGCCAACTGATCTGAATCGACGCCCCGATCAACAAGCGCCGTCGCCCCCGCGAAGGTGGGGCCCCGCTTTCTTTCTCGACCCCTCGTAATACGCAAGGAAGCGGGATTCCCGCCTTCGCGGGGATGACGGGAGTGGGGAGGCGAACCAAGAGCTGACGGGGGCTTCGACAGGCTCAGCCTGAGCGGTTCTTAAAGAGACCCCTTGGACAGTCCGTCACATTGAACCCGCCGGATTTTTCCGGCAATCACACCGGCCATGACCGGAGCATATCCCCACACCCGCCTGCGCCGCGCGCGCGCCACGGCCTGGAGCCGCGCCATGCACCGCGAAACGGTGCTCACCCCCGCCGACCTCATCTGGCCGGTCTTCGTGACCGAGGGCGAGTGCGTCGAGCAGCCGATCGCCTCGCTGCCCGGCGTCTCGCGCTGGTCGGTGGACCTGCTGGTGGAGCGCGCGAAGGAAGCCGCCGATCTCGGCATTCCCTGCCTCGCCCTGTTCCCGGACACCCAGCCCGAGCGCCGCAGCGATGACGGCGCCGAAGCGCTCAATCCCGACAACCTGATGTGCCGCGCCCTGCGTGCCATCCGCGCGGAACTCGGCGACCGGATCGGCCTGCTCACCGACGTGGCGCTCGACCCCTATACCAATCATGGCCAGGACGGGCTGCTAGGGCCGGACGGCTACGTTCTCAATGACGAGACGATCGAAGTGCTGGTCGGCCAGTCGCTGAATCAGGCGCGCGCCGGGGCAGACATTATCGCTCCGTCGGACATGATGGACGGCCGTATCGGCGCGATCCGCGATGCGCTGGAGGACGAGGGCTTCGTCAACGTCCAGATCATGAGCTATGCCGCCAAGTATGCCTCGGCGTTCTATGGCCCGTTCCGCGACGCAGTGAACACGCGCGGGCTGCTCAAGGGCGACAAGAAGACCTACCAGATGGACCCGGCCAATACCGAGGAAGCGCTGCGCGAGGTCGAACTGGACCTCGGCGAAGGCGCCGACAGCGTGATGGTGAAGCCGGGCTTGCCCTATCTCGACATCGTGCGCCGGGTGAAGGAGACCTTCGAGGTTCCCGTCTTCGCTTATCAGGTCTCCGGCGAATACGCGATGATCGAGGCGGCGGTGGCGGCAGGGGCGGCGGACCGCGATGCGATGGTGCTGGAGACCCTGCTGGCCTTCAAGCGCGCGGGTTGCTCGGGTGTGTTGACCTATCACGCAGTCCACGCCGCGCGCCTGCTCCGACAGTGACGCCGTGAGCGACTTCAGGCTGGAGACCGATCGCCTCGTGCTGCGCAACTGGCGGCCGGGCGACATCGTGCGCTTCGCGGAAGTTACCAATACGCCCGAGGTCATGCGCTGGCTGGGCGGCGTGATGGACGCGGAGCGGCTCGCGGCTTCGGAAGCGCGCATGCTGGGCTTTCATGAAAGCTACGGCCACACCTTCTGGATCGCCGAGCGCAAGGCCGATGGCGGCGATCTTTCCGGCGAGATGCTGGGCTTCTGCGGTCTCAAGACAATCGACGCGCCGGGGGCTTCGTTCCTCGGCGCGGTCGAGATCGGCTGGCGCCTGCGCAGCGATTCGCATGGCAAGGGCTATGCACGGGAAGCGGCCACGGCGTCGCTCGATGCCGGATTCGACCGGTTCGGTGCGGAGGAAATTTTCGCCATCACCGTGATCGAAAACGCGCCGAGCTGGGGCCTGATGTGCCGTCTCGGCATGCGGCGGCGCGAGGAACTCGATTACGACGACTTGCGTTTCGAGCCGCCACTGCGCCACACCATCGTCTATTCGATCACGCGCGAGGAATGGGCCGTGCAGCCGCGTTGAACCGGCGCGCGACCGGGAGAGAGATAATGAGTCAGCACCGAACCGACATCACCGTGGCGGCGATTCACGGCAAGGCGCCGCGGATTCACTCCAGCGCTTTCATCGCGCCCGGCTGCCGGATCACCGGCGATGTCGAGATCGGGCCGGACGTCAGCATCTGGTACAACTGCGTGATCCGCGCCGATGTGAACCGCGTGGTTATCGGCGCGCGGACCAATGTGCAGGACGGCACCGTGATTCATTGCGACAGCCCCAAGCCCGTGCGGCCTGAAGGCTACCCGACCCTGATCGGTGAGGACGTACTGATCGGGCACATGGCCATGGTGCATGGCTGTACTCTGGAAGACCGGGCCTTCGTCGGCCTCGGGGCGATCGTTATGGACGGTAGTCACATCGAGTCCGACGGCATGTTGGCGGCGGGCGCGCAACTGACCGGCAAGCGCATCGGCGCGCGGCAGCTCTGGATGGGGCGCCCGGCGAAGTACTTGCGCGATCTCGACGAGGCGACGCTGGCTGGAAACCGGGCCGGAATCGAGGCCTATGTTGAACGCGGACGTCACCATGCCGAGGCGCTGGGCCTGA
This sequence comes from Novosphingobium sp. BL-S-20, assembly GCF_055521635.1. Taxonomy (NCBI): domain Bacteria; kingdom Pseudomonadati; phylum Pseudomonadota; class Alphaproteobacteria; order Sphingomonadales; family Sphingomonadaceae; genus Novosphingobium; species Novosphingobium sp. BL-S-20. The sequence continues at coordinate 114,680 of NZ_CM145494.1, forward strand.
CCGACTGATGGCCAAGCCGAAAATCGCATTGCCGCCGGTGGAGGCGATGTATGCCTTGATTGATGGTGAAGGGAGGCTGACGGTTCGCGTGACGCCCGGTGCGAAAGTAGAAGCGCTGGAGATCGTTGACGACCGTCTGGCCGTGAAGGTCAGGGCCAAGCCGGAGGACGGCAAGGCGAACGAGGCGGTCCGGAACCTGCTGGCAGTAGCCCTCGACGTGGCGCCTTCGCGCGTCGAATTGCTGCGCGGGGCCACTTCGCGAGAGAAACAGTTCCACGTGGAACTTCCTCGCCCGTAATCAGCGGGCCATGCCTCGGGCCATGCGGGTCAGCACGTCGATCATGGCCTGGGCGATATGCGCCGGTTCGGGCGCGACATCCGCGATGGCGCGGGCCATGGCTTCGGCCCATTGCGCGGCGGTCGTGCGGTCGATGGCGAAATCCTTGTGCAGGCTCATCATGCATTTGCCCGGATTGGCCTCGAACCAGTCACGCGGGCCGCCCGCCCAACCCGCCAGAAAGCGCGGCAGCGAGCGGCGCATGGGTTCGAGATTCGCGGCATGCATCGCGCGCAGCTCTGCATAAGCCGGGTCCTGTTCCATCAGATCGTAGAAGCGATTGGCGATCGCCGCGAACGTGGGCGCACCGCCGAGTTGGTCGTGCGGGGTAGCGGGGGCTGCGGTCTGTGTGGTCACGTTCGGGGTTCTTTCAGGCACGGGAAGGGGAGCCTGTTCTTCCTAGCCGCTCTGTTCCACGTGGAACTTGATCGCGGTCAATCCCGAACCATGGCTTTGAGTGTTTCGATCCGGTCGGCCTCGTGCGCGGGCTTGTCCATGCGGATACGGTGGATGCGCGGAAAGCGCATGGCGAGGCCGGACTTGTGCCGTTTGCTCAGGTGGACCGAATCGAAGGCGACTTCCAGCACCAGCGACTTATCCGTCTCGCGCACCGGGCCGAAGCGGTTGACCGTGTGATTGCGGACATAGCGGTCGAGCCATTTCAGCTCCTCGTCGGTGAAGCCGAAATAGGCCTTGCCGACCGGGAGAAGTTCGGCGCCGGAATCGGGATCGCCGTCCCAGCAGCCGAAAGTGTAGTCGGAATAGAACGAGGAGCGCTTGCCGCTGCCGCGCTGGGCATACATCAGCACGCAGTCGATCAGCAGCGGATCACGCTTCCACTTGTACCAGAGGCCGGTCTTGCGCCCAGCGACATAGGGGCTGTCGCGGCGCTTTAGCATCACGCCTTCGATGGCATTGTCCCGCGCACCCTCGCGGATCGCGGCGAGCTGCGCGAAATCGCTGGCCGCGATCACTGTGCTCAGGTCGAAATGCTCGGGATCGAGGCGGGCGACGAGCGCCTCCAGCCTCGCCCGTCGCTCGCGCCAGGGGAGGGGGCGCAAGTCCTCGCCCTCGACGATCAGCGCATCGTAAAGGCGGACGAAGGCAGGGTATTCGGCCAGCATCTTCTTCGATACCAGCTTGCGGCCGAGCCTCTGCTGAAGCGCATTGAAGCTGGCCGCGCCGCCTTCCTCGCCGCCCTGGTGAACACCGCGCACCAAGAGTTCGCCATCGAGCACCGCATTCACCTGAAGCGCGGCGGCGATCTCGGGGAAAGTGCCGGAAATGTCGTCGCCCGAGCGCGAATAGACCCGCGTGTTCCCGGCGACGCGGACCACCTGTACGCGAATGCCGTCCCACTTCCACTCGGCGGCATAGTCGGCAAGGTCGAGCTGCGCGTCCTCCAGCGGATGGGCGAGCATGAAGGGGCGGAACAGCGGCAGGTCTTCGGAAGAGGGCGCCGCCGCGCCGTGTGCGGCCCAGTCGAACAGCGCGAGGTAGGGCGGCTGCTGGCCGTGCCAGTGCTCCTCCACGTCCTCTACCGGGACCTCGAAGGCCTGCGCGAAGGCGGTCTTGGCGAGGCGGGCGGAAATGCCAATCCGCATGGCGCCCGTCGCCAGCTTGAGCAGGGCATAGCGGCCCTCCGCATCGAGACGGTCGAGCAGGTGCGGCAGTTCGGTCATGACATTGGCGCGAGTCATGCGGGCAAGGGCGTCCACCGCTTCGCTGACGGTGGGTGATTCGGGTGGAGAATCCGGGCCGGGCCAGAGCAGGCTGGCGGTCTCCGCCGAATCGCCCACATAGTCGCGGCTCAGTGTCCAGAGGATCGGGTCGATCCGCTCGCCCATCAGGTTGCGGATCGTCGAACTCTTCACGGCGGGGAAGTCGAGGCCGTCGGTCAGCGCGGCCAAGGCCCATCCGCGATCCGGATCGGGAGTCTCGCGCAAGTAGTCGGCCAGGAGCTTGAGCTTGGCATTGCGGCTGCGGGTGTAGACCAGCGCGTCGATGAGGGCGGCGAAGCGTTCCATTAGAGCAAAAGGAAAGTCCTGGAGGATGATCCCCCAGACCCTCGGAATGTCGACCTTGCGCTTGCCGATCCGTGGTGCGCGCATTTCGGGGGAGGGGGGCTAGTCATCTTCGTCTTCGTATCCCACCAGCGCCAGCGCCCGTGCTTTGCGCTGATTCAATTCGCACCAGCGCAGCATCGCTTCCTCGCGGCCGTGGGTGATCCAGGTCTCGGCCGGATTCACATCGATCACCGTTTGAGTCAGCTCGTCCCAATCCGCATGGTCGGAGATCACCAGCGGCAGTTCGACCATGCGCTGCCGCGCGCGCTGGCGCACGCGCATCCAGCCCGAGGCCATGGCCGTGACCGGATCGGGCAGGCGGCGGCTCCAGCGGTCGTTGAGGGTCGAGGGCGGCGCGATGACCACCCTTCCTGCAAGGTCCGCCTTCGGAGTGTCGCTTACGAGGCGCAGATCGCCAAGATCGACGCCGAGGTCCTCGTAGAGCCGGCACATGCGCTCCATCGCACCGTGGAGGTAGATCGGGTCATGATGACCCGCGCGGCGCAGTTCCGCGATCAGGCGCTGGGCCTTGCCGAGCGCATAGGCGCCCACCAGCACGCAGCGCTCCGGATTGGGGGCAAGAGCGGCGAGCAGCTTGGCGATCTCGTGCTCGACCGGCGGGTGTCGGAAAACCGGGAGTCCGAAGGTCGCCTCGGTGATGAGGACATCGCAGGGCGTCACTTCGAAGGGCGGGCAGGTGGGATCTGCGCGGCGCTTGAAGTCGCCGGTGACGACGATCCGCTCGCCCGCATGTTCCAGCAGGATTTGCGCGGAGCCGAGGACGTGCCCGGCAGGAACGAAAGTGGCAGAGACGCCGCCGCGCAGAGTCAGGGTCTCGTTATAGGCGACCGGCACCGCGCCTTCGGAGGTGGCATAGCGCAGCTTCATGATCGCCAGCGTTTCCGGCGTCGCTACGGTCTCGCCATGGCCGCCGCGGGCGTGGTCGGCATGGCCGTGAGTCACCAATGCGCGGCCTACGGGGCGGGAAGGATCGATCCAGCAGTCGGCGGGGACGACATGAATTCCCCAGGGTTCGGGTCTGATCCAGGAGAAATCGCGGGCCATGGATGAAAAATGGGGCAGGAACCGCGTGGTTCCCACCCCATTTTCGTACTTTGCGCCTGGGCTTCGACAAGCTCAGCCTGAGCGGACTGAAGGTCCAATTCTCTGTCATCTCCTCCCGCTCAGGCTGAGCCTGTCGAAGCCCCCTGAGGCAGGAAGATTATGGCCTCAGTCGTCGGCGTTGGCCTCGGACTGCGGACCCGGCTTTTTAGCCGACTTCTTGGCAGCCGGAGCCTTCTTGCCCTTGACCACCTTCGGCGCGGCGGGAGTCAGTTCGAAGTTCAGACCGTCGTCCTTCACCGAGACATGGACTTCGCCGCCATGGTTCAACTTGCCGAACAGCAGTTCCTCGGCCAGCGGCTGCTTGACCTTCTCCTGGATCACGCGGCCCATCGGGCGCGCACCGTAGAGCTTGTCGTAGCCGCGATCGCCCAGCCAGGTGCGCGCGTCGGAGTCGAACTGGATGTGGACGTTCTGGTCGGCCAGCTGGAGTTCCAGCTGGAGGATGAACTTGTCCACCACCCGGCTGATCGTGTCCTTGGCGAGGTAGGCGAAGGGCACGATGGCATCGAGACGGTTGCGAAATTCCGGCGTGAACATCTGCTTCACCGCTTCGTCCCCGGCATCCGCCTTGGACGTGTCGCCGAAGCCGATGCCCTGGCGGGCCATGTCGGACGCGCCCGCATTGGTGGTCATGATCAGGACCACGTTGCGGAAGTCCACGGTCTTGCCGTGGTGGTCGGTCAGGCGGCCGTTGTCCATCACCTGGAGCAGGATGTTGAACAGGTCGGGGTGGGCCTTCTCGATTTCGTCCAGCAGCAGCACGCAGTGCGGATTCTGGTCGATCGCGTCGGTCAGCAGACCGCCCTGGTCGAAGCCGACATAGCCCGGAGGCGCGCCGATCAGGCGGCTGACCGAGTGACGCTCCATGTATTCCGACATGTCGAAGCGCTTCAGCTCGATGCCCATGATCGAGGCGAGCTGGCGGGCGACTTCGGTCTTGCCGACGCCGGTGGGGCCGGAGAACAGGAACGAGCCAATCGGTTTGTCCGGATCGCGCAGGCCCGCGCGGCTGAGCTTCATCGCGGTGGAGAGGACGCCGATGGCCTTGTCCTGACCGAAGACCACGCGCTTCAGATCGCGTTCGAGGTTTTCGAGCGCCTTCTTGTCGTCCGAGCTGACCGACTTGGGCGGGATGCGCGCCATCGTCGCGATCACCTGCTCGATCTCGCGCGCGGTGATCGTCTTCTTGCGGCGGCTGGGGGGCACCAGCATCTGCATCGCGCCCACTTCGTCGATCACGTCGATCGCCTTGTCGGGTAGCTTGCGGTCATTGATATAGCGGGCCGAAAGCTCGACCGCGGTCTTGATCGCGTCCGGCGTGTACTTGACCTTGTGGTGTTCCTCGAAGGCCGAGCGCAGGCCCCTCAGGATCTTGATGGTGTCTTCCACCGTGGGTTCGTTCACGTCGATCTTCTGGAACCGGCGCAGCAGGGCGCGGTCCTTCTCGAAGTGGTTGCGGAACTCCTTGTAGGTGGTCGAGCCGATGCAGCGGATCGTGCCGCCCGACAGCGCGGGCTTCAGCAGGTTCGAGGCATCCATCGCGCCGCCGCTGGTGGCGCCGGCGCCGATTACAGTGTGAATCTCGTCGATGAAGAGGATTGCGTGCGGCATCTTCTCCAGTTCGGAGACGACCTGCTTCAACCGTTCCTCGAAGTCGCCGCGATAGCGGGTGCCGGCCAGCAGGCTGCCCATGTCGAGCGAGTAGATCACCGCTTCGGCCAGCACTTCGGGCACTTCGCCCTCGACGATCTTGCGGGCGAGACCTTCGGCGATGGCGGTCTTGCCGACGCCGGGATCGCCCACGTAGAGCGGGTTGTTCTTCGAACGGCGGCAGAGAATCTGGATCGTGCGGTCCACTTCGGGGCCGCGACCGATCAGCGGGTCGACCTTGCCGTTCAGCGCCTTCTCGTTGAGATTGACGGTGAACTGGTCGAGCGCCGAATCCTTCTTGCTGGCATTCTTGGCCTCCGCCTTTTCCTCGGGCGTGGGGGCGTGTTCCTCGGCACCCTTGGCGCTCTTGTCCTCCACGCGCTTGCCGCCCTTGCCGATGCCGTGGCTGATGTAGCTGACGGCGTCGAGGCGGCTCATGTCCTGCTGCTGCAGGAAGTAGACGGCGTAGGAATCCCGCTCGGAGAACAGCGCGACCAGCACGTTGGCGCCGGTGACGGTGTCCTTGCCCGAGGACTGGACGTGGAGAATGGCGCGCTGGATCACGCGCTGGAAGCCGGCGGTGGGGGCGGGATCGCCCTTTTCCTCGGTCTTGAGCGACTGGTATTCCTGGTCGAGATACTGACGGACCACGTCACCGAGGTCGCCAAGCTCCACGCCGCATGCCTGCATGACCTGTGCCGCATCCGGATCGTCGATCAGGGCGAGCAGCAGGTGCTCCAGCGTGGCATACTCGTGGCTGCGCTCGGAAGCGTGCGACAGGGCCGAGTGCAGTGTCTTTTCCAGGCTTTGCGCGAAACTTGGCATCTAGAAAACTTTCATCTGGAAGGGGGACTCTCCTTGCCCGAAGCTGGCCTAGCCAGAGTCTGGGCGGATGAGTGTTGGGAGGGCTGGGGTTCATTTCATATATAGGGACGCTCCGGAGGGTTGCGAGGGTGGTGTGAAAGGGTTGGGTTCAGAATGGCGCCGATCATGATTGATCCGGCCTTAATGGGGGCCTGAACAGCGCCTCAGCCGCAAGCATATGCGCCGAGGCCTTCTGGCGGTGCGCCTTGATCCGTTCGATTTCAGATTCGAGAAGCGCGACGCGTGCATCGAGTTCGTCCAGCGAAAAGCGATCCAGGCTTTCGCTGGCGAGAAGGCTGGCAGCTCCGAAGTCTCCTTCGGCTGACCGCCGCCGCGGTCGATCGTCCTCGTCCATTGCAATGCAGCATCGGACTGTACTTTGGCCCTGTCAATGGCCAGAAAATATGTTCCACTTCAAAGTGGGACTGTGGCAACAGGATAGGTATGTTAGCTAACTCACCCAAGGTCATGACTGCGATCGGCTTCGATGCGCCCGGCGGTCCCGAGGTTCTCCAGCCCGTCATCGTGCCGGTTCCCGCGCCGGGGCCGGGTGAGGTGCTGGTGAAAGTGGCCTTCGCCGGGGTCAACCGGCCTGACGTGGTGCAAAGGCAGGGAAAATACCCGCCGCCGCCTGGTGCCTCGCCGCTGCCGGGATTGGAGATTTCCGGGCAGGTCGTGGCGTTGGGTGAAGGCGTTACCGAACTGGAGCCGGGGCAGAACGTCTGTGCGCTGGTGGCCGGTGGCGGTTATGCGGAATATTGCCTCGCCAAAGTTGGCGCCTGCCTGCCGGTGCCCGAATCGCTACCCTTGGACGAGGCGGCGGCGCTGCCGGAAACGCTCTTCACCGTCTGGCACAACGTGTTCGAACGGGGCTGGGCGCGGGAAGGGGAGACCATTCTGATTCATGGCGGCACCAGCGGCATCGGCACGATGGCGACGATGCTCTGCCGCCAGTTTGGCCTGACCGTGATCGTTACCTGCGGCTCGCCCGAAAAGTGCGCTCGCGCGCTGGAGATCGGCGCCGATCATGCGATCGACTACCGGGCGAGCGACTTCGTGGCGGAAGTGGCGCGGATCACCGAAGGCCGGGGCGTCGATCTCGTGCTGGACATGATCGCGGGCGACTATGTCATGCGCAATCTCAAGTGCCTGGCGCCGGACGGCCGCCATGTCACCATCGCCGTGCAGGGCGGGGTGAAGGCGGAAGTGAACATGGCGGTGGTCATGACCCGGCGCTACACCCTGACCGGATCGACTCTCCGGCCGCGCACGGATTCGTTCAAGGCGCTCTTGGCCCAGGAGATTCGCGCCAACGCCTGGCCGCTGTTCGAGGACGGCGTGCTGCGCCCGGTCATGGACGCGCGATTCCCGCTGGCAGAGGCCGCCGCCGCCCATGCCCGGATGGAAGCGGGCGACCATGTCGGCAAGATCGTTCTGGAAGTCTGAGCCGCGTTCAGGTCGAATCGTGGCGGCGCTGCGTAGAACAGAGTTGCCGAAAGCAAGGCTTTTGCTTGCCGAATGGACAAAGTTTCCCTAAATCGGCTCTGTACGGCCGCTCCGCGAAGGGGCGGCCCTTATTGTTTCCGCCGGAGATAGAGACATGAGCCAGCCCACTCCGCTGATGCCGCACGCGACCGCCTCGTGGCTGGTCGACAGCACCGCGTTGACCTTCGAGCAGATCGCAGAGTTCTGCGGCCTGCACATGCTCGAAGTGCAGGCGATGGCCGACGATCTGGCATCCAGCAAGTATACCGGACGCGATCCCGTGCGTTCGGGCGAACTGACCATGGAAGAGATCGAGAAGGGCCAGGCAAACCCGGAGTACAAGCTCCGCATGCACAAGGTTCCGGTCACTTCCAACCGCACCAAGGGCCCGCGCTACACGCCGGTCTCGAAGCGTCAGGACAAGCCCGACGGCATCGCCTGGATACTGCGCAACCACCCCGAGGTGTCGGACGCGCAGATCGGCAAGCTGATCGGCACGACCCGCAACACGATCGCCGCGATCCGCGACCGTTCGCACTGGAACATCGCCAACATCACGCCGAAGGACCCGGTCACGCTGGGCCTGTGCTCGCAGCGTGAGCTGGACTTCATCGTCTTCAAGGCCGCCAAGAAGGCCGGTATCCAGGACGAAGGCCAGAACGACGAACGTCTGACCGACGACCGTCAGGCGCTGATCGACGAACTGCGCGCCGAGCGTGAGGCCGCCTCGCGCGCGGCCAGCGAAGCTGCGCAGGAAGCCGAAGTCGCCGCCTGGCTCGAAGCCAAGCGCGCCGCAGAGGCCGCCGAAGCCGCCGGGGAAAAGGGCGAGTAATCGCTCTTCCGGCAGCCTCTCCGGGGCAGCTTGACCGAACACAAAAAGGCCCGCGACAGGTGACTGTCGCGGGCCTTTTTGCTGGAAGCCGGGGCTGGCTTACTCGGCGGCGATGACGACTTCCGCCTCGCTGGCCGAACCCGCGTGGGGCAGGCGGGCGAGGGCCGGGGGCATCTGGCCGCCGTTGGGGCTGAGGCGGCCTTCGAGGCGCGCGCCCTGCTCGATGGTCAGCGCGTCGTAGGCGACGTCGCCGATGATCTGCGCGCTCTTGAGGATCACCACTTCGCGGGCGGCGATCGTGCCGCGCACGATTCCGGCGATTCGAACCGATTCGGCGGAGATTCCCCCGGCGATCTCGCTGTCCTCGCCCTGAACCAGGGCCTTGCAGGTGATGTCGCCGATGACGCGGCCGTCGATGTGGAGATCGGCCGAGGCTTCGACATTGCCGGTGAGCGTGATGTCGTTGCCGAGCATCGAGAAGCCCGAGGTCGGGCCGGTGCGGTGGCTGGAGAAGTTCTTGACCATGGTGTTATCGGGCTTCTTGCTGAACATTGCGGGCGGCCTCGAGGAAGGGGCGCGGATTCATCGGGCGATTGTTGACGCGCACTTCGAAGTGGAGGTGCGGGCCGGTGGAGCGGCCGGTGCTGCCCATCGCGGCGATGCGGGTGCCCCCGTCCACGTCCTGACCGACGCGAACGCCGAATCCGGACAGGTGGCCGTAGCGGGTCATCAGGCCATTGCCATGGCTGATCTCGATGCAATTGCCATAGCCCTGGCGCTGGCCCACGAACGTGACCTTGCCCTTGGCGGCTGCGTAGATCGGCGAGCCCATCGGGCCGGGGAAGTCGAGACCGGCATGGAACGCGGCGCCCCCGGTGAAGGGGTCGGAGCGATAGCCGTAGCTCGATGAAACATAGGCGACGTGCGCGGGCTGGACCTGCGGGATCGAGGCGAGGCCGCTTTCCAGCGCGTCCATGCGGGCAAGGCTGAGGCCGAGGCGCTTGAAGCTGGGGTCCAGCGAACCGTCGGCAGCGGTGGCGAGGCTTTCGAGCGGACCACCTTCGGCGACCTTGGAGCGGGCGCGGGCCAGCATCGGGCCGGGGTTCAGGCCAAGCTTGCGAATGGCGTCGGAGGCCTGGGCGGCGCGGTGGTCGGCGTAGCGGGTCAGGCGTTCGACGAAGGCGCTCTGGTCGGCTTCGATCCGCGCGAGCTTGTCCGCTTCGGGCAGGAGGGCGCTGATCTTCTTGGATTCGGGTGCGGCGGTCTGGGCGTCGGCAGCGGCGGGGGCGCCGTTCTGGGCCTCCTCGGGCAGTTCGCCGATATGGGCGTCGAAGACTTTCTCTATGAACTGCTGGCGACGGGCGAGATTGGCGACGGTATCGTCGAGATTCTCGCGGTAGCGGCGGACCTGCCCGGCGGCGTCGGCCACGCGGGCCTCGCGGCTGGCGAGTGCGGCCTGTTCGCTGGTCGCGGAAAACTGCGAGACGGCCATCGCGCCCATCGATACGCACCAGGCGCCGAGCAGCGACACGGCGACGCCTGCAGCGGCCTTCTGCATGCGCGACGAAATGCGGATAAAGCGGACCTGCCCGTGAGATCGCATGATGAACTCGCGATCCGGGAACGCCGCCTTGAGACGCTTGCTGAGCGTCCCGGCAGATGTGAGTTTCAAAACGACCCCGCGTAAATTTCCATAGGCCCGCAAATAATGCGTTGGCCTGACCCGGACTGGCGAGCTAGCAGGAGGCTTGCGTCAAGGCGAATCGACTGGCCGTGCCTCCCTGCGGAATCCGGCTGAGTCGAACCTTGTATACGATGAACCGAGGAACTTGTGCCGATTGTCGGCTGAGCCGTTCATCTCCCGTTTCGGGTAATTCGCCGAAAAAACACGGTTTTCAAGTGGCTTGGCGACTGCGTTCAAAACCGCGCACTACGCCCGGCGGTGATCGGTGACAGTGCCGTGCAAGGGTGCTAGGCCGAATCCATGACCGTGCAGACCACCCCTGTCGCAGAGGCTTCCGCAGAGACTCTCACCGAGACTCCCGAAGCGCTCGTCGCCCGTCTGGCCGCCGATGGCCGCGCTGCCCAGCGCGTATTGGCCCGCCTGAGCGATGCGCAGAAGGCGGAGGCGCTGCGCGCCGCCGCCGCCGCGCTGCGGGTGGCGGAACCAGCGATCCTCGCCGCCAATGCGCAGGATGTCACGGCGGGCGAGGCCAAGGGGCTGACTGGGGCGATGCTCGACCGTCTCCGGCTCGATTCCGCGCGTCTGGCCGGGATCGCCGATGCGGTGGAGCAGGTCGCGGGCCTGCCCGACCCGGTCGGCGAAGTGATTTCCGAAAGCGAGCGGCCCAACGGCCTCAAGCTCTCGCGCGTGCGCATTCCGATCGGGCTGATCGGCATCATCTACGAGAGCCGTCCGAACGTCACCGCCGATGCGGCGGCGCTCTGCCTGCGCTCGGGCAATGCGGTGCTGCTGCGCGGCGGCAGCGAGGCGCTCCATTCCAACCGGGCGATCCTGGCGGCTATGGTGTCCGGCCTCGAACAGGCAGGCGTTCCCGGCGCGGCGGTCCAGCTGGTGCCGACGCAGGACCGCGCGGTGGTCGGCGCGATGCTGACGGCGGCGGGCCTGATCGACATGATCGTGCCGCGCGGCGGCAAGAGCCTCGTCGCCCGCGTTCAGGCCGATGCCCGCGTGCCGGTGCTCGCCCACCTCGACGGCATCTGCCACACTTACGTCCACGCCTCGGCGGACCCGGAGATGGCGCGCGGCATCGCGCTCAACGCCAAGCTGCGTCGCACCGGCATCTGCGGGTCGATGGAGACCTTGCTGCTCGACACCCAGTTCCCGGCCTCGGCGGAGGTGGTGAAGGCGCTGGCCGATGCGGGCTGCGAACTGCGCGGCGATGCGCGAGCGCGTGCGCTCGACCCGCGCGTCCTGCCTGCCGGGGATGAGGACTGGGATACCGAATATCTCGACGCGGTGCTCTCGGTAGCGGTTGTCGATGGTCTGGATGCGGCGATGGACCATGTCGCGGCGCATTCCTCGCACCACACCGACGCCATCGTCGCTGCCGATCCGGCTGCGGCGGAGCGCTTCCTGGCCGAAGTGGACAGCGCGATCGTCATGGTCAATGCCTCCAGCCAGTTCGCCGACGGCGGCGAATTCGGCCTCGGGGCGGAGATCGGCATTGCCACTGGCCGCCTCCACGCGCGCGGCCCGGTCGCGCTCGAAGGGCTGACGACCTACAAGTGGCTGGTGCGCGGCACCGGGCAGGAACGACCCTGAGCGCGATTCTTCCGAGCAAGAATCCCCCTGGCAAGATCGGCGCGAATCGCCCCGATCCGATTACCGGGCCGATCGTCGGCCTGCTCGGCGGTAGCTTCAATCCGGCCCATGGCGGGCACCGGCGCATCAGTCTCTTCGCGGCCGAGGCGCTGGGACTCGACGAGGTCTGGTGGCTGGTCTCGCCGGGCAATCCGCTGAAGCCGAAAACCGGAATGGCGCCGCTTGCCGCGCGGGTGCTTTCGGCGCGGCGGCAGGCCCGCCGGGCGCCGATCCGCGTCACCGCGATCGAGCGCGAACTGGGCACGCGCTATACCGTGGACACGCTCAAGAAGCTGGTCCGGCGCTATCCGAAACGGCGCTTCGTCTGGCTCATGGGGGCGGACAATCTGGCCCAGTTCCACCAGTGGAAAGCGTGGCGCGACATCGCCCGACTCATGCCGATTGCGGTAATCGCCCGTCCGGGGTATGATGGTGCTGCCCTCGCGAGCCCCGCGATGGTCTGGTTGGGGAGGTTCCGGAGGCCCCGTCCCAGTCTTCGTGGTCCGGAAAGGTGGAGCGCACCCGCGCTGGTGACATTGCGATTCGACCCCGATACGCGGTCGGCCACGGCGATACGCCAGGCCGATCCGGAGTGGGCCCGGAAGCTGATGAACAGGCTTTCGCAGGCTGGCTCGGAACGTGTCGAATACCGGGATTCCGGATCGCTGAGAGATAACGTCACCCACCGCCCGATACCCGGAGATTGTGCGTGAGCAGGCTGCCAGCCTCTCGTTCGCATGCCCGGAAATCCAACGATCAGATCGCGCGCGGCAAGGCTTTTCAAGCCTGGCTGTGTCGGTCGCTGAAAGGAGCAGACCCTACTTAAGATGCCACAGGCACAGATACAGCCGGCCGAAACCGGCGCAACGCCCCTCGCCACGGTGGAGTCCGACGACCCGCAATTGGCGCTCGTCCTGCAGTCCCTGGATGATGACCAGGCGCAGGACATCGTGACCATCGACCTCGCCGGCAAATCGACGATCGCCGAATTCATGGTGATCGCTTCCGGCCGCTCGACCCGCCAGGTGGCGGCGATGGCCCAGAAACTCGGCGAACGCCTCAAGCACGGCGGCTTCGGCCATGCCCGTATCGAAGGGCTTCCCGCAGCCGACTGGGTGCTGGTGGATGCAGGCGGCGTGATCGTCCACCTCTTCCGTCCGGAAGTGCGCAGCTTCTACAACCTCGAGAGGATGTGGGGCTTCGACGGACCGTCCGGCGCGGCCTGAGCCGCGCCCGGAAGGCGGAAAAGAGAGGACTACCCGGCTGCCTGCGCAGCCGGGCTCCGAACGGATATCGCGGCGCGGCGTTGAAGCTGCGCCCGAAATTCCCGTGCTTTTCGCGCCGTGAACCCGCGCTTTTCCCATGCTTCTTCACATCATCGCCCGCGGCAAGATCGCGCGCTCGCCCGAGGGGGAGCTGCTCGATCGCTATGCCAAGCGCCTGACCTGGCCGTTCCGGCATAGCGAACTGCCGGACGTGGGCGGCAAAGTGCCGCCGCCGGTGCAGACTCCGTTTCGCGAAGTGCTGCTCGACGAGCGCGGCAAGGCGATGAGTTCCGAGGAATTCGCTGCCCTGCTCGGTCGCTGGCGCGACGAGGGCGTGCGCGAGTGCCGTTTCCTGATCGGCGCCGCCGACGGCCACGGCGACGAGGCCCGTGCGCGGGCCGACCACTTGCTCTGCTTCGGCAAGATGACCTGGCCGCACCTGATGGCGCGCGCGATGCTGGCCGAACAGCTCTGGCGCGCGACGGCGATTCTGGCAGGGCATCCGTATCATCGTTCGGGGTGAGTGAGGGGCGGGATGGATTGGGGCACGACCTTTGTGGTCTCTCACCCGTCATCCTGAACTTGTTTCAGGATCCATCTTGCCGAACAAGCCGCCGCTGATGGTCAGAAATGGATCCTGAAACGAGTTCAGGATGACGTGGTTTTGCTGTGCGGTGTCGGATGGTCCTCTTGACCCAGCTATGTTTCCGAACAGTGCGCTTTCCTCTTCCCGCCGGACTCACGCTGTCCTAATCATCCCGGCGTGAAGCCTGCATCCCGCAATGCCCTGATAGCCGCCACCGCCGCGCTCGCGGTGGGCTTCGTCGCGTTGGCGGGGCAGGGGCTGACTCAGGCCGGGGCGCTGGCGATCCTCGATCCGGCGGTAGATGCCACTGAGGCGCAGCGCGACATGATCGCCTCCCGGCGCGAGAGCGACGCGGCCCGCCGCCGCGCCGAGAAGCTGGAAGCCAAGGCGCGCAACGTCACCGAACAGGCCGAAAGGACCGCGCGCGAAACCGCTGCCGTCGCCGCGCGCATCCAGGAGACCGAGGCCGCGATCGCCGCACAGCGTGCGCAAGTCCGGCTCATCGGCCTGGAGCGCGTGGAACTGCGCGAACGGCTGGCGGAGAAGCAGGCGCCCCTGGCCCGCCTCACCGGCTCTCTTCAACGTCTGTCGCGCCGCCCGCCCTTGCTGGCTGTGCTGCGGCCGGGTTCGGTGCGCGATGCGGTCTATTTGCGGGCCTTGCTCGATACGATGATGCCGCAGGTCGAACGCCGCACCCGCGGTCTGCGTGCCGAGATCGAGCGGGGCCGCGCGCTGGAGCAGCAGGCCGTGGCCTCCGGGCACCAGCTGACCGAGATGGAAGGCGAGATGCGCGAGCGGCGCAAGGCGCTGGCGATCCTCGAATCGCGCCAGCGCCTTGCCGGGCGCGAGGCCAGCGGCATTGCCGCGCGCGAGGGCGAACGCGCGCTGGCGCTGGCGGAAAAGGCGCGCGACCTCGGCGATCTGGTCGACCGGATGGGCGAGCAGGGCGCCCTGCGCGAACGGCTGGCAGCGCTGCCGGGGCCGACGATGCGCCCGCCGCGCCCGGAAGAGACGCGGGTGATCGAGGCCTCGCAATTCGTGCCGGTTCCCGAAGGGCTGGCCAGCTACATGCTGCCCGTCACCGGCCGTCTGGTCACGGGCTTCGGCGAAGTCCTGCCCGGACAGGCGCCGTCGCGCGGGCTGTCGCTGGCGACGCGGGCGAGCGCGCAAGTGGTGGCCCCGGCGGCAGGCCGGATCGCCTTCGCCGGTCCCTACCGGGGCTATGGCCGGATCGTCATCATCGAGCACAAGGGCGGCTGGACCTCGCTAGTGACGGGGCTGACCCGGCTCGACGTCGAGGTCGGCAGGCAGGTCGTGGCCGGAGCGCCGATCGGCACGACCGGGCCGGGCGATCCCCGCATCATGGTGGAACTGCGGCGGCAGGGCGAGGCGGTGAATCCTCTACAATATATCCGTTCGCTGTAGGGATCGCCGCCGCTTCATTCCCGCCCCGTTCATCACCGATCCTATAACCGCGACGGAATCTCTGCGTTCTTGGCAATTGTGCAGGCCGTCCTGTAGGATTACAGTCAGGAATTCTCCCGGTCTCCGGCCGGAGCGACTTACGAAAAAGGCCCTTAAGCCCGATGAAATTCGCCCCCCTGATGCGCGCTGCCCTGCTGGTGTCGGCCGTTGCCGTCCTTCCCGCGGCGACGTCCGGTCTTGCCGCGGTGGACAGCCGCGTGAATCCCGAATTCAGCAAGCTTTTCACGATCTACGAACTGGTCAAGGCCAACTACGTCGACCAGGTCGACGACGACAAGCTCATCAAGGGCGCGATCGACGGCATGCTGGCCAGTCTCGATCCCCACTCCAACTATCTGGACGGCCCTTCGCTCCAGCGGCTGGAGACGATGATCGACGGCAACTACACCGGCCTCGGCCTCTCGGTGGTCGAGGATGACGGGGCGGTGAAGATCGTCTCGCCGTTCAAGGGCAGTCCGGCGGAAAAGGCCGGACTCAAGGCGGGCGACTACATCACCCACCTTGACGGCGTGCTCTATTACGAGCGCGACCTCGATGAGGCGGTGTCGAAGATGCGTGGGCAAGCGGGCACCTCGATCCGCCTGACGATCTATCGCCCCGGCCGCGACAAGCCCTTCGACGTCACCGTGACGCGCGGCGTGATCGAGCTGGAGCCGGTGACCTGGGAACTGAAGGACGACGTGGGCGTGATCTCGGTGAACGAGTTCTCTCGTGATGTCGGCAACTTCGTGAACAAGGGCATTGCCGACCTCAAGAAGCAGGCCGCGACCAAGGGCACCAAGCTCGACGGTCTGGTGCTGGACTTGCGCTCCAACCCCGGCGGTTCGCTGGACGAGGCGGTGGCGCTTTCGGACCTGTTCCTCGACAAGGGCGTGATCGTGTCGCAGCGCGGCCGGATCGCCAGCGAGAACCAGTATTACCGCGCCGAATCGATGTTCAAGGGCGATGTCGTGAAGGGCATGCCGATCGTCGTGCTGGTCGATGCCGGTTCGGCCTCGGCCTCGGAGATCGTCGCCGGGGCGCTACAGGACCAGCACCGCGCGGTCGTCATGGGCGAGCGGACGTTCGGCAAGGGTTCGGTGCAGTCGTTCATCCAGCTCGACAAGAACAGCGCCGTGAAGCTGACCACCGCGCGCTACTTCACGCCCTCCGGCCACTCGGTGCAGGAAGGCGGCATCCTGCCGGACATCAAGGTTCCGCAGCTTTCCGACCCGGATGCCCGTGCGCGGGCCGAGCGCGCCGTGCGCGAATCCGATCTTCGCGGCCACCTCATCAACGAGGCCTCGCTGGACGACAAGGAACTGGAGACCGACAAGGCGGACGATCCGCGTTTCAAGGCCTCGGCGGAGGACCTCAAGAAGCAGGGCATCACCGACTTCCAGCTGACTTACGCGGTCGATACGCTGCGCCGCACCGTCGGCAAGCCGGCGCTGGCCCGCTACACCGCGCCGCCCGCGACGGTGCCCGCAGCCCCCAAGACCGCGCAGAAGGACTGAGGCCGCCCGCGATGACCGTTGCCGTAGCCGCTTCCGTGCGCGCCGCCCGAGTGCTGGCGCTCGCCGTTCCCGTGGTCCTGCTTGGCGGGGCCTATGTCAGCCAGTATGTCTTCGGGCTGCACCCTTGCGAGATGTGCTGGTGGCAGCGCTATCCGCACATGTTCGCGATCGTCTTTGCGGCGCTGGCCTTCTTCTGGCGGCCGGTGCGCCCGCTGGTTGCGGTGGCCGCGCTCGCTATCCTCACCTCGGGCCTGATCGGCGGCTATCACGCCGGGGTCGAGTACGGCTGGTGGCAGGGCATGACCGCCTGCACCTCCACGCCCTTCGCGGCGGGCGTCGATCCGATGGACGCGATCCTGAACGCGCCGGTGATCCGCTGCGACGTCGCCCCCTGGACGCTCGGCGGCATTTCGCTGGCGGGCTTCAACTTCCTGATCTCCACTCTGGGTGGCCTTGCCGTGTTCGGTCTGGTCGCCCGCAGCCGCAAGGTTCCGTCATGACGTCATCGAAGGCCGCGCGGATGATTCGGGTCGATCAGGCCGGGGAATTCGGCGCCACGCGAATCTACGCAGGCCAGTTGGCGGTGATGGGCGCGCGCGCGCCGCATTCGACCGAGATCGCCGGGATGGCCGAGCAGGAGGCCGAGCACCAGGCCCGCTTCGACGCCATGATCGCCGAGCGCGGGGTGCGGCCGACGCTGCTCCAGCCGGTATGGTCGGCAGCGGGCTATGCGCTGGGCGCGGCGACGGCGCTGATCGGGCCGGAAGCGGCCATGGCCTGCACTGCTGCGATCGAGACCGAGATCGACCGCCACTACACCGAGCAGATCGAGGACCTCGGCGACGAGGACCCGGAACTCGGCGCGGTGATCCGCAAGTTCCGCGACGAGGAGCGCGAGCACCGCGATGCGGCGCTGGCGGCGGGCGCGGAAAAGGCGCCGGCCTATCCGCTGCTGTTCAACGCGATCCGGCTCGGCTGCCGGGTGGCGATCAAGCTCTCGGAAAGAATCTGAAATCCGGACGTTATATTGTCGCCCAAGAAGGGCGGCATGATACCTTGAGATACTGTTCGGAGCGGCGAGACCCTATATCGGTCCTGCCAAGACCACGACCAAGCTGGAGCAATCCCATGACGCGCCCCCTGACCATTGCCGCCGTTCTCGCTTTCGGGATGGGGCTGACCATGGGCGCGCTGCCCGCTTCTGCCCAAGCTCCCCAGGCGTCTTCTGTCGCGGACGATCTCGGAGACGGGGACAAGGTGAACCAGCTCATCGTCTATGGCGACGATCCCTGCCCGGCATCCAGCGGCGGCGAGATCACAGTCTGCGCGCGCAAGGCGGAATCGGAGCGGTTCCGCATTCCCGAACCGCTGCGCGGCATCGACCGTCCGCAGTCGGAAGCCTGGACCAACAAGGTGCAGGCCTATGAGACCGTGGGAGCCTTCGGCAACATGAGCTGCTCGCCGGTCGGTGCGGGCGGGGCTTCGGGCTGCACCCAGAAGCTGATCCAGCGCGCCGCGGCCGAGCGCAAGAACGGCTCCGAGGTCCGCTTCAGCGAACTGATCCAGGCCGAGCGCGAGAAGCGCCTCTCCACCATCGATGCCGATGCCGCCGAGCAGCAGAAGCGCGTCGAGGAAGCCGAGAAGGCCTATTTCGAGCAGCAGAAGCGCCAGCAGGCAGAGGCCGACGCCAAGGCCGATGCCACCGACGCGGCCCTTCCGCAGCCCCAGGCCCAGACCAAGTCGAAGAAGTAAGCTCAGTCGGCGGCAGGCATCTCGCCCAGCAGGGCGAGAACCTCTGCGACCGTCTTCACGTCCGCGAAGTTCAGCCGAAGGTTGAGCAGCGCGGCGTCCTGTTCGGCGTCGGTCACCGCGGCGCAGGCATCGGCGACCACGATCACCTTCCAGCCGCGCATGTTGGCCTCGCGCGCGGTCGATTCGACGCAGACATTGGTGAGCGTGCCGACCAGTACGAGCCATTCCGTGCCTTCCGCCCGCAGCAGCCTTTCCAGCGCACCGGCGGGGCAGGACATGGCACCGTAGCGATACTTGTCGAGAACCGGATCGCCATGCTCGCAGGCCATCTGCGGATGGAGCGCGTGCGAGGCCGTGCCTGCACGCATGCTTGCGACCGCGCGGGCGACGGCAGGGTTCGACATGTCGTATTGCCAGGGAGGCATGGCCAGATGCGGTTCGTCGCTCACCGTCTGGCGTGTCCAGATCACCCGGCCGCCCGCAGCGCGCATGGCTGCGGCGAGGCGGTTGATCGGCGCAATCGCGGCGCGGGCGTTCTCGTTGCCGAAGATCTCGTCCTCGGCCACGAAAACGGTTTGCATGTCGATCACGACGAGGGCGCTGCGTGCCGGATCGATCCTATCGAAGCCGTTGTAGCCGCGCCCCCTGGCAACGGCCCAATCGGGGAGGCGCAGCGGATGCATCAGGCCGGTTCGAACGCGGTGGAAAGCGACAGCGCCTCCCATTCGTCCATCTGCTTGCCTACGAAGGCGATCTGGTCGCGGGCATAGTGCAGCGCGTCCTCGCCGAGGAACAGGTGCAGCGGCGGCTCGGCGGAATCGAGCGCGGCGAGGATTGCTTCGGCGCCGCGCGCCGGATCGCCCTTTTCGGCACCGGCGCCCTCGGTCAGGCTGCGGCGGGCGAAATGGGCGCCGTCCTCGTAGTCCGCGATATCCCTTGCGGCGACCTTGAGGCCCGAGGCGGCAAAGCCGGTGCGGAAGCCGCCGGGGGCCACATTGGTCACGCGGATGCCCATCGGGGCGACTTCCTGCGCCAGGGTCTGCCCCACGCATTCGAGCGCATACTTGGTCGCGCCGTAGATGCCGGTGCCCGACCATGGTGCGTGGCCCGAAACCGAAGTCACGTTGACGATATGCCCGCTGCGCCTTGCGCGCATGGCGGGGAGCACGGCCTGAATCATCCTGACCGCGCCGAACAGGTTGATATCGAACAGCGCCTTCGCTTCGTCGATGGAGACTTCCTCGACGGCGCCGACCAGCCCGTAACCGGCATTGTTGAGCAGGCGGTCGATCCCGCCGGTCAGGTCCTCGGCTGCGGCGACGGCGGCCT
Source organism: Novosphingobium sp. BL-S-20 (assembly GCF_055521635.1). NCBI lineage: Bacteria > Pseudomonadati > Pseudomonadota > Alphaproteobacteria > Sphingomonadales > Sphingomonadaceae > Novosphingobium > Novosphingobium sp. BL-S-20. The sequence goes on from NZ_CM145494.1 coordinate 134,277, forward strand.
GAACCGATGCCTCGTCGGTAAGGTCCACGGTCAGGACATGGGCGCGGCCCGGTGCGAGCGCCGTAAAGGCGGCGTCTCCGGCGCTGCGGGTGGTGCCTACCACGGTGTCTCCGCGCGCCAGCGCCGCCTGTGCCACGGCGCGGCCCAGGCCGCCGCCGATGCCGGTGATGAGCCAATTCGTCATGCTTCTTATCCCTTCGGATTGGGCGTATGATTTCCGGGGCCGGTGCGGTTCCGGTCAAGCTCCAGACTAGGGGGAGGGCCGAGGGGCGCTCTTTGCGCTGGCAACCGCAATTGTTGCGGCAGCGCGCACGCGGGCGGGTCGTGCTTGACCTGTCCGGGAGTGCCATGCAGCCCCTGAAAAACAGAAGGGCGCGAAACCAGTTGGCGCCAGATTAGGGTGACGGCTTTGGCAGTTCACATCGTTGGCTCGATAAATCTCGATATCATCACTTCGCTGGAGCATCTCCCCCGGCCGGGCGAAACGGTACTGGCTTCGGCCACGGCCCGGCTGCCCGGCGGCAAGGGCGCGAATCAGGCGGTCGCGGCGGCGCGCATGGGGGCCGAGACCCATATGGTCGGTGCGGTGGGAGAAGGCGATGCGGGAAGCTGGATGCTCTCGCGGCTCAAGGCCGACGGGATCGATGTCGGCGGTGTCGCCACGCTGCCCGGCGTCGATACGGGCACCGCCTATATCGCGGTGGATTCGCAGGGCGAGAACCAGATCATCGTCGTGCCCGGCGCCAATGCCCGCCTGCGCGATGCCCGGCCGGTCGGCGAGGGGGTGCTGCTGGCCCAGCTCGAAGTGCCGGTTGCGGCGCTGCTGCCGGTCTTCGCGAAGTCGAAGGCGATCCGCATCCTCAACGGCGCTCCGGCGGTGATCGAGGGCAAGGCGCTGTTCGAGCATGTCGACCTGCTGATCGTGAACCAGCACGAGATGGCGGCCTTCCTCGGCCTCGATGCGGTGCAGGGGAACGACGACATGGCCGCCATTGCCGCAGCCGCGCGGGGCCTCCTGTGCCGCGAGGGGCAGGCGGCCATCGTCACGCTCGGCGCGGCGGGCGCGCTGGCGGTATGGGCCGACCGGCACCTTCATGTGCCCTCGCTGCCGGTGATCCCGGTCGATACCATCGGTGCCGGAGACTGCTTCTGCGGCGCGCTGGCGGCCTTGCTCGACGAAGGGCGCTGCCTGGAGGAAGCCTTGCCCTATGCCACCGCCGCCGCCGCGCTCTGCACGCTGGGGCAGGGGGCCGCGCCCGCCATGCCGACGCGCGAGGCGGTGGAGGACCTCGTCGGCCGCCCCTCGGCGGAAAGGCCCTCTTCAGAAAGGCTGGCAACAGAACATGCGCTGCCGATCAAGAAGCCCTCGGCCGCTTCCCTAAGCTGATTTCCAAGCAATGCCGCAAAAGTCCGGCCACAAGAGGATACGATGAACCAGTTTCCCATGACGCCCTTCGGACTGCCCTCGGACAATGGCGGCAAGGATCTCGGCCTGTTCCTGCCGGTGGCCAACGGCGGCTGGATTCTGTCGCGCAACAAGCCCGAGCTGGACGGTTCCTATGCCTACAACCGCCAGTGCGCGGTGCTGGCGGAAGCGGCGGGGCTGGACTTCATCATGTCGATGTCGAAGTTCCGCGGCTACGGCGGCGATACCAAGCACTGGGATTCCTCGCTCGATCCGATCGTGCTGATGGCGGCGCTCAGCGAAGTGACGCAGAAGACCCGCATCGTCACCACCTTGCACACCCTGCTCCAAAATCCGGCGGTGGCGGCCAAGATGATGGCGACGCTCCAGCAGGTGAGCGGAGGCCGCGCCGGTCTCAACGTCGTCACCGGCTCCTACAAGGGCGAGTTCGCGCAGATGGGCGCCTGGCCCGAGGACGTGAATCACGACCAGCGCTACGACCTCGCCTACGAATGGGTCCGCGCGGTGAAGGCGCTGTGGAGCGAGGATTCTGTCACCCTGAAGGGGGACTACTTCACCCTCGAAGACTGCGAATCCTGGCCCAAGCCGGAGCAGCGCCCGTTCCTCGTCTGCGCCGGGTCTTCCGAGATCGGCATGCGGCTGACGTCGGAAGAGATGGACGCGATCTTCCTCTCCGGCGGCACGGGCGCGGAACTTGCGAAGAACAGCGACCGCGCCAAGTCCATCGCCGCCGAATATGGCCGCAATATCCGCACTTACTCGATGATGACGCTGGTGATCGACGAGAGCGACGCGGCGGCGAAAAGCCGCGCGGAGCTCTACGCGGCGGGTCTCGACGAAGGGGCGCTGGCAGGCATGATGCGCGCCTACGGCTTCCTTGATGCCGAGATCGGCAAGGAGAACGACTTTACCCGCAAGGCGCGCAGCTCGTTCATGTCGGCGCAGATCGTCGGCAGCGCGACGAGCGTGACCGAGCAGCTCGGCGAACTGCTGGAGGCTTCGGGCACCGACGGGCTGATGCTGATCTTCGACGACTACCTGAAGGGCCTGCCGGTGTTCGGCGCGGAAATCCTGCCGGTCCTGCGCGAGCGGTTCCCCGGCAGGATCGCGGCGTCGGTGGCGCACTGATGCCGCTGCGCACCGAGGACCTTCCCCACGTCGATCCGGCAGGGCTGGCGGCGATGATCGATCCGGCGACGACGGCACTGGTCGTCGTCGATATCCAGGTCGATTTCGCCGCACCGCACGGGTTGCTGGGCCTCTACGGCGTCGATCTCTCGCCTGCCGAGGTGGCGATCGACAACTGCGAGAAGCTGGTGGCGGCGGCGCGCGGCGCCGGGGCCACGGTTGCGCTGATGCGCGTCGTCACCAGCCCCGAAACGGATTCGCGCGCGCTGAAAACGCTGATGGCGCGGCGCGGCCAGCCGGGCGGCGAGGCGATCTGCCGCATCGAGGGCGGCGGGGCGGATTACTACCGCATTTTGCCGGAGGACGGCGATATCGAGATCGCCAAGCTGCTCTACGACAGCTTCCACGGCACCGATTTCGATGCCCGGCTGCGGGAGCGGGGAATCGAGACGCTGGTGATCTGCGGCCTCTCGACCGATTGCTGCGTGGACCAGACCGCGCGCTCGGCCTTCCATCACGATTACGACGTGTTCCTCGTCTCCGATGCCAGCGCCGCCTACGAACCCGGGCTTCACGAAAGCTCGCTCTCGGCGATGGAAAAGAACTGCGTGCTGCTGACCACCACCCAGGCTGTCGAACAGGCCTGGGGCGAGAGCGCAGACGCCTGAACTGAACGACCTGAATCCAGTAAGGAGTTGCCGTCGATGTCCGTGAACCTGTCTCCGCGCGGATCGAAGGGCGGCGTGCTGTTCGCCTGCACGCTCGGCAATTCGGTGAGCGTGACGCCCGCCGTCCATGCCGTCTTCGGGCTGTTCCTGGTGCCGCTGACCGAGGCCTTCGGCTGGAGCCGGGCGAGCGTGTCGGGCGTGCTGGGCATTCTCGCGCTGGTCGGCGCGGTGACTTATCCGCTGATCGGGCGCCATATCGACAAGGCGGGCGCGCGCACGACGCTGCTGGTCGGCACTTTCGGCCTCGCGCTCTCGATCGCCGCGCTGGCGCTGACGAGCGGCAGCCTCGTGCAGTTCTATGCGACTTTCACCGTGCTCGCGGTGTTCGGGGCGATGGCGGGAACGCCGATCTTCCAGAAAGTGATCGCCGACTGGTTCGATGAGAATCGCGGGACCGCACTTGGCATCAGCGCGGGCGGTGGCTGCGGAATCGGCTCGGTGGTATTGCCGGTGCTCGCCGCCGTGCTGGTGCAGACCTGGGGCTGGCGCGCGGGCTATCTCGGCATTGCCGGTTTCATGCTGGTGGTCGCGCTGCCGCTGCTCTTCGTGCTGCTGCGCGACCGCGCCAGCGCGGGCGGCACCGATGCCGGGACCGCGCGCGAAGGCATGACTCTGGGCGAGGCGGCGCAAACGCCGATGTTCTGGCTGATCCTGATCGCGCTGGCGGCAGGGGCAGGCGGCACCACGGCGGTGTTCAGCCATGTCGTGCCGATTCTCTCCGACCGGGGCTTCTCGGTGGCGACGGGCACGGCGGTGGTCAGCGTCTTCGCGCTCGTCACGTCGGGCTGGCAGATCGCCACCGGGCGCATCATGGACAAGATTCCAACCCCGCGCGTGGCAGTGCCGATGTACCTCATGGCGGTTCTGGGGCTGGTCCTGCTGGAAACCGCGCAGGGGATGCCACTGCTGATCCTCGGCGGCGCCTTGCTGGGCGTGGGGCTGGGCGGCCAGTTCGGGGCGCTGCCCTATTTCATCGCCCGCTATTTCGGCACGAAGCATTTCGGCTCGGTGATCGGCGCGATGTATTCCGCCGTGATCGCCGCGCAGGGGACGACGCCGATCCTGCTCGACCTCGTGTTCGATGCGCGCCATTCCTATCGCCCGGCGCTGGTCGGCGTCGGCGCGGCGCTGGTGGCAGGCGCGCTGCTGCTCACGCTGCTGCCGCGTTACGGCCGCGAGACCGAGAGCGAAGCGCTCTTCGCGGTCGGCCACTGATTCCAACGGAGCCTGAGACTTTGGCCGACATGCCCGATCCTGTCCCTGCTTTCGCCGATCCCGCGAAGGCGCCCTATGCCGTCAGCGAGGAAGAGCGCGAGGCCATCGCCGCGGCCATCGACACCGACGAACTGGTCGAACTGGCGCTGACTCTGGGCAACATTCCCAGCCGCTCTCGTGAGGAACTGGCGGCGGCGGAGTTCGTCCATGACTGGATGGCGAAGGAGGGCTTCAAGCCGCGCAAGGTCGGCGCCACACCCGAACGGCCCAATGTGATCGGCGAATATGGCGGAGGTGGGCGCGGCGCGAACCTGCTGTTCACCGCGCACCTCGACACCGAATCTCCGAGCGGAATGCCGGAGCACGACAAGTTCCGCTACCGCGATTCCACCCTGGCCGATCCCGAATGGACCCGGTGCTGGCTGGACGAGGAGGGGCGCCTGCGCGGCTATCCGGTCAGCAACGATCGCGGGCCGATGTCCTGTTTCCTGATTGCCGCCAAGGCGCTGCGCAAGGCAGGCATCGGCCTTGCCGGCAAGACCTGGCTCACCGCCTGTCCCGGTGAGATCGGCCCCGAACCGATCGAGGAATTTGCCGGCATCGGCTGGAACGGCAAGGATATCGGCGCGCATTACCTGTTCCACCACGGCGGCGTCGCGCCCGACTATGCGATCGCCGCCGAGGGCACTGACTTCGGCCTGACCTGGCAGGGCTGCGGCTATGCGCTCTACCGGGTGCGGATCTTCGGGCAGGGGGTGTTCTCGCCGATCCTCGACGCGCCCACCGATCCGCGCCGTCATCCCAATCCGATCTACCGGCTCGGGCCGGTGATCGACGCACTCCACGCCTGGGGCCTGAAGTTCGAGCGCGAGTCCATCATGGAGACTGCCAGCGGAGCGATCCATCCCAAGGTCCAGATCGCATCGGTGCGCGGCGGCATGCCGATAGATTTCGGCGCGGGCACCGAGGTCTGCGCGCTCTACATCGACGTCTCGCTGAACCCGCGCCAGAAGGCCGCCGATGCCTATCACGGCATCATGGAGGCCATGCGCGGCGTCGACGTGGAGGCCTTCGACGTGGAGCCGATGGTCGTGCGCCACGGCTTCGAGGCGCGGCCTTCCGAAGTGGCGCCGCTGGTCGGCGCCGTCGATGCCGCCACCCGGCTGGCGCGCGGCGCGGCGGTGGAGCCTGCCCACCCGGTCTATTCCAGCATGTGGCGCGACCACAACGTGTTCAACATGCACCGCGTGCCCGCCGTGACCACCGGCATGCCGCGCTGGCGCCCGACGGGCGCGGACATGGCCTCCAGCGCGCTGGTCTATGCGCTCACCATGCTCGCCGTCTGCGGCCGGGGCGCGGCGCCCACGGTGGAGACCGGGACCAGCGTGTACGGTAACGAGACGCCTTTCGAATAGGTCTTTTGCGCACCCTTGCCCGGCGCCGGTCCGGCCGATAGACCTTCGCCATAAAGGTCGCCAAGGTCAGAACAATTGGTCGCCCGTCCGGGAAGGGTGCCGCCCGTCTCTAGGTGGTTCTCGCTTGCGTATAACGACGAACGTCTATCCCAAGGAACAGCGGCGCGACGCCTGGCGTTTTGCGCTCAAGCGGCTGTCGCTGACGCTCGACGAGGCGGACGACGCCGCGCTCTATGGCGAACTCATCCAGTTCCGCGCCAGCACCGGGATCGACTTCATCCGCGTCACCGGCACGCCGCAGTCCTGGACCATCGATTTCCGTGACCAGCCCGCCACTTACTGGCTGGCCATGGTGCTCGATGGCAGCGCCACGGTGCGCGATGCCGGGCAGGAGCTGCGCCTTGCCGATGGCGAGATGATCTGCGGGCGCGGCGATACCCCGGTCCACCTTGCCTTCACCGGCGACAACCGCAGCCTGATCGTCCAGGTGCCGCACAGCGAACTCAGCGCCCGCCTCAAGACTCCGATCAGCGGCCCGCCGCGCAAGATCGCCACCGACAGCGGTGCGGCGCGGGTATTCTCGGGCATGCTGCGCTCGCTGGCGGACACGATCTCGGACATCACCACCGACCAGGCGCGCCCGGTGGAACTGGCCTTTCCCGAATTTCTCGTCACCAGCCTGCTCGACAATGCCCCCGCCAAGGCCATGGGCGGCGCGGCGGGCATGCGCGCGGCGCTGCTGGAGCGCATTTTCCAGACCATCGAGATTCGCCTTTCTGACCCGGACCTCAGCTACCAGCAGGTCGCGGCCGAGCACGGCATCTCGCCGCGCTATCTCCAGAAGCTGTTCGAATCGATCAACGACAGCTTCGGGCACTATGTGAAAGTGCGCAGGCTCGAACGCTGCCGACTGGACCTCCGCAGTCCGCTCCATGTCCAGAAGTCGATCTCCGACATCCTGTTCGAATGGGGCTTCAACGACAGCGCCTCGTTCAGCCGGGCCTTCCGCGAGCAATACGGCATATCCCCCCGCGAATACCGCAAGGCGCCGCCGCAGGAGCAGGAAGCTGTCGAACTGCTGCGCCGGGGCCGCCCCGCGCGCAAGGACCGCGGGAAGCCCGAAACGGTTGAGGCGGAGAACAAGCCGGAACTGGCAGCCGATGCCGAAGAGGTGGCGGAACGGTCCGACCAGCCGATGGGACCGGCGGTGCTCGGCGATACCGGCATTTCGCGCCATCACCATCTTCCCGCCACCCCGGAGACGATCCACTGGGGCTATCTCAGCAAGGACCTGAAGCCCGCGCTCCATGTCCGTTCGGGCGACTTCGTGACGATCGAGGCGCTGACTCACCATGCCAACGACGACCACGAGCGCATGGTCGAGGGCGATCCCGGCGTGGAGAGCGTCTATCGCTGGGACGAGACCGGCAAGGCGGTGGACCGGCGCGGGGCGGGGCCGATGGATGCCAGCGCGCTGGGGCGGGGTCCGGGCGAGGGCTTCGGCGTCCACATCTGCACTGGCCCGATCCACATCGAAGGTGCGATGCCGGGCGACCTCGTGGAGGTCCGAATTCTCGATCTCAAGCCCCGGCCCAGCGGCAATCCGCGCTTTGCGGGCAAGTGCTTCGGCTCGAATGCGGCGACTTACTGGGGCTTCCACTATAACGACCTCCTCACCGAGCCGAAGCAGCGCGAGGTGGTGACGATCTACGAGGTGGAGGCGGCGGGCGGGCGCCTGCCCACGGCGCATGCGGTCTATTCCTATCGCTGGACGCCGCAGGTCGATCCCTCGGGCGTGACCCATGCGCGCTACGACTATCCCGGCGTGCCGGTCGATCCCGAGACCATCGAGCGCAATTACGATATCCTGCGCAATGTCGAGATTCCGATCCGGCCGCACTTCGGGGTGATCGCGGTCGCGCCGGCTTACAACGGCCTCGTCGATTCGGTGCCGCCCGCCAGCTTCGGCGGCAATCTCGACAACTGGCGGACCGGGCCGGGCGCGCGGGTGTTCCTGCCGGTGCAGGTTCCCGGCGCGCTGCTCTCGCTGGGCGATCCCCATGCCTCGCAGGGCGACAGCGAGCTGTGCGGCACCGCCATCGAATGCTCGATGACCGGGCTGGTCCAGGTGGTCCACCACAAGGCGGCGGGGCTGATGGAGCAGCTTCGCGATGTCGACTATCCGCTGATCGAGACCGAGACCGAATGGGTCGTCATGGGCTTCAGCCACCCGGATTATCTCAAGGAACTGGGCGAGGATGCGCAGAGCGAGGTCTACAAGCAGTCCTCGATCGATGCCGCCATGCGCGATGCCTTCCGCAAGGCTCGCCGCTTCCTGATGACCGCCAAGCAACTCACCGAGGACGAGGCGATCTCGTTGCTTTCGGTAGGCGTGGACTTCGGCGTCTCGCAGATCGTCAACGGCAATTACGGCGTTCACGCGGTCATCAGGAAGGCGCTGTTCACGAGCTAATCTGAAAATCCGCTGCAGGCGGATTTTGCGGCACCGGCCCATGCCCCCACCCGACCTCCCATCCAGGATACACTGTTGTGGGAGGTCGGGTGGGGGCGTGGGCTGGTGCCGCACAAAAACGGGCGTACGCCCGTTTTTGCCCGACCGTCAGGTCGGACAAGGACTCCACACGCAATTATCTTGCGTTTTTCCGCAGTGCACACTAAATGCCTCCTGACAACCGGCGCGTAGGGTTCTTCCCTGCCGCAATCCGTGAGCAGCGTGAGGTCCCGATGCGGACCGGCCCGGATGAGCGGTTGTCCTTTTGAACCAGCTTCCTTCTTCACGCAGGGTCGCCCGTAACGACACCTTGCTGTGTGCGCGGGCCAAGAACCTTCCGCGTGCCCCGCACCTTGTGAAAGTGACACATGTCCTATTTCTCCGAACTTGGTCTGGCCGAGCCGATTCTCCGTGCGCTCGCGGCCAAGGGCTACACCGATCCCTCGCCGATTCAGCGTCAGTCGATTCCGGCGCTGCTTGAGGGCCGTGACATTCTCGGCATCGCGCAGACCGGCACCGGCAAGACCGCCGCGTTCTCGCTGCCTTCGCTGCACCGCCTTGCCAGCGATCCCAAGCCGCGCCAGAACGCCGGTTGCCGCATGCTCGTGCTCTCGCCGACCCGCGAACTCGCGGCCCAGATCGCTGAGAACATGCGCGGCTATGCCAAGTTCCTGAACCTCTCGGTCCAGTGCATCTTCGGCGGCGTGCCCGCCGGCAAGCAGGCCCGCGCGCTGGAGCGCGGCACCGACATCCTCGTGGCCACCCCCGGCCGCCTGCTCGACTTGATCGACAGCCGCGCGCTGACTCTGCGCCACGTCGAGATCTTCGTGCTCGACGAAGCCGACCAGATGATGGACCTCGGCTTCATCGTCCCGCTGAAGCGCGTCGCCGCGCTCCTGCCCAAGCAGCGCCAGAGCCTGTTCTTCTCGGCGACCATGCCGCAGGCGATCGCCGAACTGGGCAAGCAGTTCATCAACAACCCGGTGAAGGTCGAAGTCGCTCCGCAGTCGACCACTGCCGAGCGCGTCGAACAGTACGCCACCTTCATCAACCAGGCCGAGAAGCAGGCGCTGCTCACGCTGAGCCTGCGTGACGGTCTGGCCGAAGACGCTGCCGAGAAGGCCGAGCACGGCGCCATCGACCGCGCGCTCGTCTTCACTCGCACCAAGCACGGTGCCGACCGCGTGGTTCGCCACCTCGTCGCCGCCGGTATCCCGGCTGCCGCGATTCACGGCAACAAGAGTCAGGCCCAGCGCACCGCCGCGCTCGGCGGCTTCCGCCAGGGCACGATCCGCATTCTCGTCGCCACCGACATCGCCGCGCGCGGCATCGACGTTTCGGGCGTCAGCCACGTCTACAACTTCGAAATCCCGAACGTGGCTGAACAGTACGTCCACCGCATCGGCCGCACCGCGCGTGCGGGCGCTGACGGCGTGGCGATCAGCTACGTCGCGCCGGACGAGAAGCCCTACATCCGCGACATCGAGAAGCTGACCCGCGTGAAGCTGGCCACGCTCGGTCTGCCGGAAGACTTCCAGAAGCAGGCCGCGCGCCTGCCTGCGCCTTCGCGTCAGGCTCCGGCTGCACCGCAGGGCAACGGTCGTTCGCGCGACGGCCAGCGTCAGGGCGAAGGCCGCCGCGACGGTCGTGGCGGCGGCAACCGCAGCCAGCAGCCGCGCGGCGATCGTCGTGATCGTCCTCAGGGCGAGCGTTCGGGCGAAGGTCGTGGTGACGAGCGTCGCCGGGACGACCGTCCGCGCAGCGATGCGCCGCGTGGCGATCGCCGCGAGCACGGCGGTGAAGAGGGCGAGCGCAAGCGTCGCTTCCGCCCGCGCGGCGGCAAGACCGTCGGCACCCACAAGGGCGCCGTCCGCCGCGCAGGCTGATTGAAACAGGAAGGCCGGTTTTAGAACCGGCCTTTACAGCGCAACGATCAGAACGGCCCCCATGCCACTGGCATGGGGGCCGTTCCTTTATGCCTCTCCGGCAACTCCATCATCTCCGGTATCTTCATTAATGCGGGAGACGAGAATCTTGTCGATCTTGAGGCCATCCATGTCGACGACCTCGAAACGCCAGCCACGGTCGGTGAAGTACTCGCCCTCGCGCGGGACTTTCCGGAGCGCGGCGAGAATGTAGCCTGCGACGGTCGCATATTCGCGGTCGTCGGGTAGAGTCATGCCGAGGCGGTCGGCCAGCGCGTCTGCGGGCATCGCGCCCGAGACCAGCAGCGAGCCATCCTCGCGCTCCACCACCATCGGTTCGTCGCCCTCGTCCTGATGGCCGACGAACGTACCGGCCAGCGCCGCCAGCATGTCCGAAGTGGTGACGAGGCCTTCGAGGTGGCCGTATTCGTCATGGACCATCGCCATCGTCACTTCCGCCTGCTGAAGCTTGCGCAGGGCGTCCATGGCATCGAGCTGGTCGGGAATGACTTCGGCCTTCTTCATCATCGCGGCGATCTCCACCGGACGCCCGGCGACGAGCGCGGCGAGAACCTCGCGGACCTTGAGAATGCCGACGATATTGTCGGGCGAACCTTCCTCGGCGACAGGCAGCATCGAATGCGGCGAGGACTCGATCTTGGCGCGCAGGGCTTCCTCGTCGGCGCTGACGTCGATCCAGTCGATCTGGTTGCGCGGCGTCATCAGTTCGCGCACCGGCCGTTCGGCCAGACGCATGACGCCGGTCATCATCGCGCGCTCTTCTTCCTCGATCACGCCGGAGCGGGTCGCTTCGGCGAAGATCATCTGCAGTTCCTCGGAGGTCAGCTGTTCCTGCCCGCCGCCGCGAATCGAGAAGAGGCGTAGGATCAGCGCCGAGGACTTGTCGAGCAGCCAGACGAAAGGCGCCATGATCCGCGCCAGCCAGGCCATCGGCCGGGCCATGACGATCGCCACCGGCTCGGCCATGCGCAGGGCAAGCTGCTTGGGGACGAGTTCGCCGACGACGAGGCTGGCGAAAGTGGTGGCGATGATGACCAGCGTGAAGCCTGCCTCTCCGGCAAAGCGTGCAGGCACGCCCAGCGCCGCCAGCCGGTCACCCACCGGCTGGCCGAGGCTGGCGCCCGAATAGGCACCGGCTATGATGCCGATCAGGGTGATGCCGATCTGCACGGTGCTGAGGAACTTGCCGGGATCGGCCGCCAGCTCCAGCGCGGTGCGGGCACCGCCGCTGCCTTTTTCGGCGGAGACCCGGAGCCGGGCCGCGCGCGCGGACACGATGGCCAGCTCGGACATGGAGAACAGGCCGTTGATCAGGATCAGGCCGGCGATGATGAAGAGGTCGATCCAGGGGAATGGTGTCACAGTAACCTGGCGGTAGCAGAATTTCCCGCAAGTGCGAAGGGAACCTGCGAACACGGTTTGGACAGAAACGACGTAAGAGTCTGTTTGAAAATTCGCTGAAGGCGAATTTTGCGGCACCGGCCCGCGCCCCCACCCTACCACCCAACGGTAGTATCCTGCGGGTGGTAGGGTGGGGGCGCGGGCCGGTGCCGCTCTGAAAATGCCCCTGAGGGCATTTTCCAAACACTCCACTAACCGACCGCTCCGGGAACAGATGGGGGCAGCAATCGTTTCGCCGGGATCAGCCATCTGCTATTCATGTCCACTACCACACAGACACCGTGGAAGTATTTCTGAACAGGAGGGAAGACCATGAAGAAATCACGCCTGATGACCTCCGCCCTTGCCGCGCTCTCGCTTGTCGCGGTCTCTGCCTGCGTCACCGATCCGAACACCGGTGAGCGCAAGGTTTCGCGCACCGCCATCGGCGGCGGCGCCGGTGCGGGTCTCGGCTACCTTCTGGGCAGCGTGATCGGCGGCAAGACCGCCCGTATCGTCGGCGCCGGTATCGGCGGCGTGGCGGGCGGCGTCGTCGGCTACCAGATGGACAAGCAGATCAAGGAACTGAAGGAAGACACCGCCGGTTCGGGCATCGACGTCACCCAGGAAGGCGACGGCATCCTGCTGAACCTGCCGGACGTGACGTTTGCCGTCGATTCGACCGAGATCAGCCCCTCGTTCCAAGCCGCGCTCGACAATGTCGCGCAGAGCATGACCAAGTATCCGGACAGCCTGATCGACGTCTACGGCCACACCGATTCGACCGGATCGGATGCCTACAACCTCGACTTGTCCAAGCGTCGCGCCGATTCGGTGGCCCGCTACCTCATCATGCGCGGCGTTTCCTCGGCGCGCATCCAGACGCAGGGCATGGGCAAGAACTATCCGGTGGCGGACAACACCACCGCCGAAGGCCGCGCCAAGAATCGCCGTGTCGAAATCAAGATCACGCCGGTCACAAAGGACGAGGCTGCCGCCGCGCACTGATTGTAAAAAAGTGTTTCCGCTGGGAAGCGGGATCGGGAAAGGGGTCGGCCTTCGGGTCCGGCCCCTTTTTTTTATATCACGCCGAATAGCGCTCTGCCCGATCCGCCAGACGCGCGACCGCCGCATCGTGGATCGCAGGCGAACTTACCAGCACGCCGAAAGCGCGCGGGTCGTGCTTGTTGTAGTTGAGCGGCATGCCGAAAGCGTCGGTCACGGCAGCCCCGGCCTCGCGGGCGATCAGCCCGGCGGCGGCGATGTCCCATTCGTAGCCCCAGCGCAGGGTCGCCAGGAGGTCCGCCTCGTCCGTCGCGACCATCGCCATGCGCAGCGCTATCGAATTCGGCTGCTCCACCAGCACAAGATCGGCATCTTCCGGGGCCAGTTTCTTCGCCGGAACCCGCGCACCTGCCAGATTCTCGCGGAGACTCGCCCGCAGCGGTTGACCGTTGCGCCAGCTTCCCTTGCCCGCCTCGCCGTACCAGAACTCGCCCCCGGCCTCGCGTGCCCGCGCCGGAGCGTGGAGCAGGCCGATCAGCGGCCGCCGCGTATTGACCAGCGCGACCGAGACGGCCCAGCCGGTGCGTCCGGCGATGAAATCGCGCGTGCCGTCGATCGGATCGACCAGCCAGACCAGTTCGTGATCCTGACGCGCCGGGGAATCCGCAGTTTCTTCCGAAAGCCATCCGGCCGAGGGCAGAAGGCTGGAGAGTTCCTGCTTGAGGAAGGAGTCGACCGCGATATCGGCGGCGCTCACCGGGCTGCCGGGGATTTTTTCCCAGTGTTCACAGGGGTTCCCATCCCCCGGCCAGTCGGCCATGGCGATCCGTCCGGCCTCGCGGACGATATGTTCCAGTCTGTCGCGATCGATCATGCGCGAGTCGTTCTCATTATTCCGGCGATCCGATGGACCGCGCGATCCCATTGCGCAGGGAACGGGACTTTTCAAGCGGGCAGGGATGTGCTTATGCGGCCGGGATCAAGTTCGGGGCTACCCACGCCTTTCCACGGACACTCCAGCAGAAAGCGATTTCAGCGATGAACATTCACGAATACCAGGCGAAGGAACTGCTTGCGAAGTTCGGCGTCGGCATCCCTGCCGGCATTGCAGCCCTCACCGTCGAGGAAGCGGTTGCCGCCGCCAAGCAGCTCCCCGGACCGCTCTATGTCGTGAAGGCCCAGATCCACGCCGGCGGGCGCGGCAAGGGCAAGTTCAAGGAACTCCCCGCTGACGCCAAGGGCGGCGTGCGCCTCGCCAAGTCGGTTGAGGAAGTCGAAGCTTTCGCCAAGGAAATGCTCGGCAACACCCTCGTCACCGTGCAGACCGGTGAAGCCGGCAAGCAGGTGAACCGCCTCTACGTGACCGACGGCGTCGACATCGCTGAGGAATACTACCTGTCGATGGTCGTCGATCGCGCTTCGAGCCGCGTCGCCATGATCGTGTCGACCGAAGGCGGCATGGACATCGAGGATGTTGCCCACAACACCCCCGAGAAGATCACCACCGTCACCATCGACACCGCCGCAGGCTTCCAGGCCCACCACGGCCGCGCCGTTGCTTTCGCCCTCAAGCTGACCGGCGAACTCAACAAGCAGGCGCAGAAGATCGCCAAGCAGCTCTACGAAGCCTTCGTGGCGCTTGACTGCGACATGCTCGAAATCAACCCGCTCGTCGAAACCAAGGACGGCAACCTGCTCGTCCTCGACACCAAGATGAGCTTCGATTCGAACGCTCTGTATCGTCACCCCGACGTGCAGGCCCTGCGCGACGAAACCGAAGAAGATCCGGCGGAAGTCGAAGCGTCGAAGTACGACCTGGCCTACATCAAGCTCGATGGCGACATCGGCTGCATGGTCAACGGTGCCGGTCTTGCCATGGCGACGATGGACATCATCAAGCTGAACGGTTCGTTCCCGGCCAACTTCCTTGACGTTGGCGGCGGCGCCACCAAGGAAAAGGTGACCGCGGCGTTTAAGATCATCCTGCGCGATCCCAACGTGAAGGGCATCCTCGTCAACATCTTCGGCGGTATCATGAAGTGCGACGTCATCGCTGACGGCATCGTTGCCGCCGCGAAGGAAGTGAACCTCTCGGTTCCGCTCGTCGTTCGCCTCGAAGGCACCAACGTCCAGCAGGGCAAGGACATCCTGGCCAATTCCGGCCTGCCGATCGTCCCCGCCAACGACCTGGGCGATGCCGCCAAGAAGATCGTGGCAGAGGTCAAGAGCGTCGCCGCCTGATAGGCGCCGTTTCTTGGGTCTCACGCGATCCCGTATCGGATAATGCAACGGCGGGGGTCTTCCGGACCCCCGCCGTTCGCATTTGGAGAACGGGTGAAGTGGGCCTTTGCGGCGTCATAGTAATTCTCGGCCCCAGCTGCTGCCGGAGCGATGCGCATGTCCGCGAATTCGCGATATGGCACGCGCTGTGATCCCACTCCGGGCTCATCTCGCCGCCGGCAGGTCTTGACGTATACGTCAATTGCCTATTAGGCGGGCCTTGAGTGGATTTAATCGAGCGGCTAAACAGGCCGCGCCTGAAACTGAAGAGGACCCGATCCAATGAAGATCCTCGTGCCCGTGAAGCGGGTGATCGACTACAACGTAAAGCCGCGCGTGAAGGCGGATGGCACGGGTGTTGACCTGGCCAACGTCAAGATGAGCATGAACCCGTTCGACGAGATCGCAGTCGAAGAAGCCATCCGCATCAAGGAAGCGGGCAAGGCTGAAGAGATCGTCGCCGTCTCGGTCGGCCCGGCCAAGGCGCAGGACACGCTGCGCACCGCACTCGCCATGGGCGCCGACCGCGCGATCCTGATCGAGACCGACGCCGAGGTTGAACCGCTGGCCGTCGCCAAGATCCTCAAGGCGATCGTCGCCGAAGAGAATCCCGGCCTCGTGATCCTTGGCAAGCAGGCCATCGACGACGACTCGAACCAGACCGGCCAGATGCTCGCCGCGCTGCTCGGCCGCCCGCAGGGCACGTTCGCCAGCAAGGTCGAGATCGACGGTGATCACGTTGCCGTGACCCGTGAAGTCGATGGCGGTCTGGAGACCGTGAAGCTGGCACTGCCCGCGATCGTCACCACCGACCTGCGCCTCAACGAACCGCGCTACGCTTCGCTGCCGAACATCATGAAGGCGAAGAAGAAGCAGCTCGATGTGAAGACCGCCGCCGATTACGGCGTCGACATCGCCCCGCGCCTCAAGACCCTCAAGGTCTCGGAGCCGCCGGTGCGTGTCGCAGGCGTCAAGGTTGCCGACGTCGATGCGCTGGTAGCCAAGCTCAAGGAACTGGGAGTCGCCTGATGAAGACGCTTGTTTGGGTCGAACACGACAACGCGTCGGTCAAGGACGCGACGCTCCACACGGTTACCGCTGCCGCCAAGCTGGGTGAAGTTCACCTGCTTGTCGCAGGGTCTGGCTGCCGCGCCGCTGCCGAAGCCGCTGCGAAGATCGCCGGCGTCGCCAAGGTCCACCTGGCCGACAACGCCGCCTACGAACACGCGCTGGCCGAAAACGTCGCGCCGCTGATCGTGGAGCTGATGGGCCACCACGACGCGTTCCTGGCGCCTGCCACGACCACCGGCAAGAACGTCGCCCCGCGCGTCGCCGCGCTGCTCGACGTGATGCAGCTGTCGGACATCCTCTCGGTCGAGGGCGAGAAGACCTTCACGCGTCCGATCTACGCCGGCAACGCCATCGCCACCGTCGAATCGAGCGATGCCAAGCTGGTCATCACCGTGCGCGGCACCGCCTTCGAGAAGGCCGCTGCCGAGGGCGGTTCGGCGGCGATCGAAGACGTCGCCGGAGCCGGTGACGCGGGCCTCTCCAGCTTCGTGGGCGCCGAAATCGCCAAGTCGGAACGCCCGGAACTGACGAGCGCCAAGGTGATCGTCTCGGGTGGCCGCGCGCTGAAGGATGCCGAAACGTTCGAAGCCACCATCCTCCCGCTCGCCGACAAGCTCGGCGCCGCCGTCGGCGCCTCGCGCGCGGCTGTGGACGCAGGTTATGTGCCGAACGACTATCAGGTCGGCCAGACCGGCAAGATCGTCGCTCCGGAAGTCTACATCGCGGTCGGTATCTCGGGCGCGATCCAGCACCTTGCGGGCATGAAGGATTCGAAGACCATCATCGCCATCAACAAGGACGAGGACGCCCCGATCTTCCAGGTGGCGGACGTCGGCCTGGTCGCGGACCTGTTCACGGCTGTGCCGGAGCTTACCGGCAAGCTCTGAGCGGTTAAGAAGTTGAAAATCATGGGAACCCCGGTCAGAGATGGCCGGGGTTTCTTGTAATTGCTTCGCGCATTTCGGGGGTACAGAGAATGATCGTTCGGTGTGTCGTGGGAGCAGCGGCGGGCGTGGTTGCCATCTTGCAACCGATCGAGGCTGCCGCGATTCAACAGATGACGCTCAAGCCGATGTCGCCATGGAGCATCGAACAATCCGAGAATACCTGCCGTCTGGTCCGGACATTCGGAACCGCCGAAGATCCTTACCTGCTTCGTATGCGGGCTGATGCTCCTGGATATCAATTCGACATCACTTTGGCCGGTTCGCAGGTTTCGGCATTCCAGAATGCCAGGGAGAGGTCGATCAGCTACGGAGCGGGGGCCGCGCTCCCTTTCGCTCCCATGATAAGGGGGACGTTCAAGACATATGGAGCCGTCATCGTCTTTTCGAACGAGATGGCTGAAAAGCGGCGCGCGTTCGACGATGAAACCGAGCAGCCTTATCCGAACACGCCGCTGGAAGCGGGCATAGATCGTATCAATCTCACGGCGTCCAACAAGAATCTGGTGCTGGAAACCGGCTCTATCGCTCCTGCCATGGAAGCGATGCGCAAGTGTATGGACGGAGTCGTGCAAGGCTGGGGCCTGGACCCGGCAATTCAGTCAACGCTGTCCCGCCGTGTGCAGCCCCTGAATAGGGATGCCGTTTACTCTCTGATCGCCGCCGATGATCCGCCACCCGCAGTCCGCGCCTTGGGGGGAATAGCGCGTGTCCATATGCGGGTGATGGTGGATGCGGCAGGCAATCCTGTCGACTGCAGGACTTGGCCGACCGATCAGGTGCCCGATTTCAAGGTAGGCGCTTGCGAGATCATGCTCAAGAACGCTCGTTACGCACCGGCTCTCGATGCAAACGGTGTTGCTGTGCCCTCCTATTTCGTCACTACGGTCGTCTACAGGGTGTTCTGACCCAATTCCAAACCCGGCTGGAAATGGGGGCTATCGATATTTGGCAGGCGTCAGGTCGCGCCGCGTTCGAACAGGTTTACGATTGCCGGATTGTCGACTTCGCCAAGGTCGTGGCTGCCATAGCGGACGAAGCCCAGCGCCAATGCTACCCGTTCCGAGGCTAGGTTGCCGCTGTCGATCATGCAGGCGATGCGGCGTTGGCCGTGGACATGATCGAACCATTCCAGCGCAGCCCGCATGACTTCCTTGGCAAGGCCCTGGCCCCAGTGGTCCTGACGGACGATCCAGCCCGCTTCGGCCACGTCGTCCATGCCTTTGCCGAAGCCGCGCCAGGAGTGGAACACGCCGCAGTTGGCGACGATCTCGCTCCCGCCGCGCAGGCGCACCGGGAAGGTGCCGTAGCCGCGCAAGGCCCAGCACCCGGCATTGCGTTCGAGGCGTTCGTAGACGGGTTTCGCTTCCGAGCTGGCGTTCCCGAGGAAGCGGCGGGTCTCCTCGTCGGCGAGCAGGCGGATCATGCCGTCCAGGTCGCTCGCCCGCGGCTTCCACAGTTCGAAGCGCTCGGTGACGAGGACCGGGCCTTCCAGCGTCGCTACGCTCACAGGAACCGGTCCACGACGTGGATGCAGACGCCGAACAGGCCGCCGACCAGGGTGCCGTTGATGCGGATGAACTGGAGGTCGCGGCCGACCGCGCCCTCGATGCGATCCGTCACGGTGCGCGCGTCCCAGCGCTTCACGGTTTCCGACACCAGCCTCACGATTTCCCCCCCATAGCGCGAGACGACGCCGACCAGCGTGCGCCGCGCGAAGCGATTGACCATGTACTGTAGGCGGGGGTCTTCACCGAGCGCCAGCCCCAATTGCGCGAGGCTTTCGCCCAGCGCGCCGGAGAGCGCCTTGTCGGGATTGCGCACGGCCTTGAGCAGGGCGCTGCGGGTGCGCTCCCAGGTGCTGTCGAGCCAGGCGCCGACGGCGGGGTTTTCGAGCAGTTCGGTCTTGATCCGCTCGACCTTGGTCTGGGTCTCGGGACGGTTGCGCAGGTCGTCTGCGAGGCGGGTGAGGGCTTCGTCGATCCGGGCGCGCAAGGGGTGGTCCGGCTGGACGATCACTTCGGCGAGCAGGCGATAGGCGCCGTCGAGCACGCCATTGGCGAGTCGTTCGTCGAGGCCGGTCCAGCGCATGATCGAGTTGGCGCGCTGGTGGATCATGTCGCGGATCAGCGTCTCGTTGGCCTCGATCGCCTCGCCGATCTTGCGCAGCACGCTTTCCAGCAGCGGCAGGTGGCGGCGGTCGGCGATGGCGTTGGAGAGCATCTGGCCGAGCAGGGGAGCGGCCTCGACTTTCTCGATCTGGCGGCGCAGGCCGGTCTTGACCATGCCGCCCATCTGTTCGGGATCGAGCGATTCCAGCACGTCGCCCAGCAGGTTCGCAGCGCCCGCGCGGATGCGCGACTGTTCCTCGCGCGCGGGGTTGGCCAGGAAGCCCCCGGCGGCGGCGGCGAGGTTGAATCCCCGCAAGCGGCGGGCGACGACCTGGGGGGTGAGGAAATTGTCCCGCAGGAAGGTCGCCATCGAATCGGCGATGCGGTCCTTGTTGTCGGGGATGATCGCGGTGTGCGGGATCGGCAGGCCGAGCGGGTGGCGGAACAGCGCGGTCACCGCGAACCAGTCGGCAAGGCCGCCGACCATGGCCGCTTCGGTGAAGGCGATGGCGTAGCCCAGCGGGCCGCTCCATTCGGGATGGAGCACCGAGACCCGGCGGAGGACGACGAAGGCTGCCGCCATGAACAGCAGCAGCCCGGTCGCGAAGATCCGCATGCGTCTGGCCCGATCGCTCACGACCGGGCCGGACCGGAAAAAGTCTTGCCGTACCACGGGGATGCTACGCTTGAAGGCCGGCAATGTTCCTCCCGAGGATTATTCGGCTGCGATCGGCTGCGGCACGGCAGCCGGGCCATGCTCGCTGTGACCATGGGCGTGATGCGGTTCATAGGTCAACAGCTTGCGGCGCAGCCACGGGCCGAGGCGCTTCTCGAAACCATCCGCGAGGCTGAAGGCAGCCGGGACAATCACCAGGGTCAGCGCGGTCGAGAGCAGCAGGCCGCCGATCACGGTGATGCCCATCGGCGCGCGCCAGGCGGCGTCGCCCGAGAGCGAGATCGCGGTCGGCACCATGCCCGCCGTCATCGCGACCGTGGTCATGATGATCGGCTGCGCGCGCTTGTGCCCGGCGTCCATGATTGCGGTGAGCTTGTCGACGCCCTTTTCCATCTCCTCGATGGCGAAGTCTATCAGCAGGATCGAGTTCTTGGCGACGATGCCCAGCAGCATCAGGATGCCGATATAGACCGGCATCGAGATCGGCTGGCCGACGATCACCAGCGCCAGCAGTCCGCCCAGCGGCGCCAGCAGCAGCGAGGCCATGTTGACCAGCGGCGAGACGAAGCGGCGGTAGAGCAGCACCAGCACCGCGAAGACCAGGAAAATGCCGCTGATCACCGCGACGACGAAGCTGTTGACCATCTCCGCCTGCCACTTGTCCTCGCCGACGGGGGCGTTGGACACGCCGGTCGGCAGGCTCTTCATGATCGGCAGGTTCTGGATCTGCTCCATGATCGGGCCCTTGATCTGCCCGGTGCCGAGGTCGGCGCCGACGAAGATGCGGCGCGACTGGTTGTAGCGCTGGATCTGGGTCGGTCCCGCTCCGAAGCGGATTTCGGCGACGCGCTTGAGCGGCACCGAGCCGCCGCTGGCAGTCGTCACCGGCAGGTTCTCGATCGTCGAGTAGTCCCGGCGCGAGGCACGGGCGAGGATCACGCGGATCGGCACCTGGCGGTCGCTGAGCGAGAACTTGGCGGCGTTCTGGTCGATCTCGCCCAGGGTGGCGATGCGGATCGTCTGGCTGAGCGCGGCGGTCGTCACGCCGAGCTGGGCGGCGAGGTCGAGGCGCGGCACCACGACCAGTTCGGGGCGCTGGAGGTCGGCGGCGATGCGCGGGGCGACGACGCCCGGAATCGTGCGCATCTGGTCGGCCAGCGTCTGGGCAGTCTTCTTGAGCAGTTCGGAATCGCTGCCTGAGAGCATGACCGAAATGTCGCGGCCGCTGCCGAAGCCGCCCGACTGGGTGGCGAAAGTCACGCGGGCATCGGAGATGTCCTGAAGCTGCGGGGCCAGGCGCCGCTCGAACTCGATGCTCGTCGCCTTGCGCTCGTCGGCGGGCTTGAGGGCGATGTAGAGCGATCCCTTGCCCTCGCGCGAGGCGGCCAGGATATGGCGCACTTCGGGCTGGGCTTCCAGCAGGCGCGTCACCTTGTCGGCCACGGCGGCGGTCTGCTCGATCGTGGTGCCGGGCACCATTTCGATATTGACGGTGCTGGTATCGTTGTTGGTGTTCGGCTGGAACTGCGAGGGCAGGCCGGCGAGCAGGGCGAACGTCAGCACCAGGGCATAGATGCCCGCGCAGAACGCATAGAAGCGGTGGTCGCGCATCCGCGCCGCGACGCGGTCGGAGAAGTAGCGATACCAGTCGCCGAAGTGGCCCATGGCGCCCAGCAGCAGCTTCAGCACCTTGCCCAGCGCGAAGACGACTGCGGGGATCGCAAGCGGGGCGACGACCGCCGCCAGCACCAGCGCCGCCCGGTCTAGACCGATCTTGGCCAGCAGGGCCTTGGAGCCCATGAACAGGAACGAGGCGGCGGTGAGACCTGCGCCGAGGATGCCGAGGACCGCCACGATCGCGACGAGGTAATACCACCAGCGTGCAGGCGCCTTGACGAGGCGGGCCTTGAGCCGGTGCGCCTCGCTGGAATCGAGCGTCCAGGCCAGGATCTTCATGTAGAAGTCCATGGCCTTGCCGCCGCCATGCTCGGCATGGCCGTGGGCTTTCAGGAAGTAGGCGGCGACCATCGGCGTGATCAGGCGCGCAACGGCAAGGCTCATCAGCACGGCCGCGACGACGGTCAGGCCGAAGGCCTTGAAGAACTGACCCGGAATGCCCGGCATCATGCCCACCGGCAGGAACACCGCGACGATCGAGAAGGTCGTGGCGACGACCGCGAGGCCGATCTCGTCCGCCGCGTCGATCGAGGCCTGATAGGCCGATTTGCCCATGCGCATGTGGCGCACGATGTTCTCGATCTCGACGATGGCGTCATCGACCAGCACACCCGCCACCAGGCTGAGCGCCAGCAGCGAGAGGAAGTTCAGCGTGAAGCCGAGCAGGTCCATGAACCAGAAGGTCGGGATCGCCGAAAGCGGGATGGCGAGGGCGGAGATCATCGTCGCGCGCCAGTCGCGCAGGAACAGGTAGACGATGACGATGGCCAGCACCGCACCTTCGACCAGCGCTTCCATCGAACTGGTATACTGCCCCTTGGTGTAGTCCACGTCGGAGAACAGGCGGGTGATGTGGATGTTCGGGTTATCCTTGCGGATCTTCTCCAGCGCCTTTTCGGCGCCGTCGTAGACCGCGACGTCGGAAGCCCCGAGCGCGCGGGTGAAGCCGAAGGTCACGACCTCGCGGCCGCGCAGCTTGGCGATGCGGGTCTGTTCGGAATAGCCGTCGTAGACTTTGGCGATGTCCGAGAGCTTGACCTGCCGTCCGCCGCCGACGTTGATGCGCGTCTGCGAGAGATGGTAGGCGTCCTGGGCATTGCCGAGCACGCGCACGGACTGGCGCGATCCGGCGATTTCCGCCTGGCCACCGGCCGCGTCGGTGTTCACCTGGCGCAGCACGGCGTTGATGTCGTTGGCGGTGAGGCCGAGCGCGATCAGGCGCTCGGGATCGACGACGACGCGAATCTCGCGGTCGACGCCGCCGTTGCGCTCCACCGAGGCGAGGCCCTGGATCGAGAGCAGGGTCTTGGAAATCGTGTCGTCGACGAACCAGCTGAGCTGCTCCATCGTCATGTCGTCGGCGCTGACCGCGTAATAGGCCAGATTGTCGCCGTTGGCCTCGATCTTGGTGACCATCGGTTCCAGGATGCCGTCGGGCAGCTGGCCGCGAATCTGGTCGACTGCGTTCTTGACCTGGTTGGTGGCGACATCGGGATTGGTGCCGACCGAGAAGAACACCAGCGTGGTCGAGGTGCCTTCGGAGGCTGTCGACTGGATTTCCTCGATGCCGGGCACCGAGCGCACGGCACCTTCGACGATCTGGGTGATCTGCGTCTCGATCTCGGTCGGGGCGGCGCCCGGCTGCGAGATCATGACGTGAACGCCGGGGAATTCGACGTCCGGCATGTTGTTCACGTCCATGCGCATGAACGAGACCACGCCGGCGATCATCACGCCGATGAAGAAGACGATCGGGATGATCGGATTGCGGATCGACCAGGCCGAGATGTTGCGGAGGCTCATCGGGTTCTATCCGCTCAGTCGGCCGCTTTGGTCAGCCGGGGCTTGACCTTGTCGCCGTCGTTGAGGAACCCGCCTGCGCGCAGGACGACCTTTTCGCTGCCGTCGAGGCCCGACTTCACGGTGATGCCGCGTGCCGTGACCAGCCCGGTCTGCACCGCGCGGCGATGGACGACGTCCTTGGCGTCGACGACATAGACGAACGAACCCTTGTCGTCGTTCTGGATCGCCGATTCCGGCAGGACCGGGGCCACCGTCTGGCCGCTGTTGATCACCGCGCTGGCGAAGCCGCCGGGACGCAGCGCGTCGTTGTAGGCAAGCGCGATGCGGGCAATGCCCTGGCGGTTGGTGGCGTCGATCACCGGGGCGACCTGCCAGACCTGGCCGGTGAAGCTCTCGTTGCCGCCGGTGGGCGTCACTTTCGCTTCCACGCCGACGTGCAGGCGGGCGAGGTCGTCCTCGCTGAGCTGGGCGAGCAGTTCCATCTCGCCGCCCTTGGCGAGGCGGAACAGCACGGAACTGCCGCCACCGACCACCTGGCCAAGCTCGACATTGCGTTCGAGCACGAGGCCGGCGGCCGGGGCGACGATGTTGAGGCGGGCGGTCTGGGCCTGAAGCTGGCCCAGCGTGGCGCGCGCGACCTTGACCTGGGCAACGGCGGAATCGCGCGTGGCGGTCAGGCGGTCGACATCGGCGGCGGAGATGAAGCCGCGATCGACCAGCTTGAGCGCGCGGTCGAGATTGGCCTGGGCAAGGCGGGCGTCGGCCTGGGCCACGGCGATCTGCGCCGACTGGCCGGCCTGCTGCTGCGACTGGACCGAACGGTCGATCACCGCGAGGACCTGGCCCTGCGAGACCCAGTCGCCCGGCTCGACGAGCACGGCGCGCACCTGGCCGCCTTCGCCGACCGAGCCGACCGGCATCGGGCGACGCGCCGCCAGCGAGCCGGTGGCGGTGATCGCACCCTCGACCGAGGCACGGCCGGGCACGACGACGGTGACGGCGGGCATCTGGATGTCGGTGGCACCGGCCGGCTTGGCTTCTCCGCCGCCGCGCACGGCGAACCAGATGCCGGTGGCCAGCACGATCGCGGCGACGATGGCTATCAGCCACCAGCGACGTGATCCGCCGCCCTGCTCATCGGCGTCATCGAGCGGATTGCCGCCCTGATCCGCGCCCAAGGACGAACTTCCCATGGTTGCATTGCCCAAGGTTGCACCGCTGGCCGCCAAACCCTCGTTCTCCGTCACGTCGATCCTGCTGTCGTAATTCATCGTGTCACCGCAAAAATGCGATTGCCCCCAATCCCCGATGCCTGGCCCGGGAACCGGATTTCGCGATCCTCTCGGTCGCTCCGGGTGGCGGGAAGGCACGATCTGCCGCTGGAGCGCGGACGCATCGATCCGCACCGCTGCAACGGCCAATTTCCTGCGAAAGGACATATACCTGCGACGGACGGGTGGCAATCAGCAGTCGTTCTGGCGCCGACCGTGATCGACCAGCGTCGAGGACAGTATCCGTCGCTCGGCTCAAGGCTATCTTGCGAGAATAGCGGGAGGATATACGAAAAGCGGCGACGAACCCGAGGTTCGCCGCCGCTTGTCAGTCCTTGCGGACGGAATAGGCAGTGTGCTCAATACTTCTGCTGGCGCTCGTAGAGGTCGCGGTAATGCTGGATGCGCGTGACGCGCAGGCCCTGCATGCCCGAACGGTCCACGGCGCGCTGCCAGGATGCGAATTCCTCCAGCGTCAGCTGGTAGCGATCGCAGACTTCGTCGATCGACAGCAGCCCACCGTTTACGGCCGCCACGACTTCTGCCTTGCGGCGCACGACCCAGCGCGTGGTGTTCGCCGGGGGCAGCGAATCAAGCGTCAACGGTTCGCCGAGCGGCCCGATTACCTGGGCAGGACGGATTTTCTGGTTTTCGATCATCATCACCCTCGTACGCCGGTGCTGGGATTGCCGGCGACGGACAGGACATTGGCCTGCGCTGGCTTGCGATTGCCTGAAGCATTTGGGTTAACAGGTATTGAGACTGGGGCATACGTATGAATCACATATGCCGCCGAACCTGCAAAACTGCCGAAGCGGTGAAGTCTTGCCGAAGCGGAAGTATCGTCGAAAGCCGCGCGCAGATCGTGCGCGGCAAAGAGCCGGGAACGCAAGGAAAACCAGTCCATCGCGGAGAGGGCCGGTATGAACTCCTCGCCGGTGCGACCCGACGCATGTCCCGCTTTGCAGGTTTCATGATCATGAGCGATGTTCATGCGGACCGTTTGTAACGGCGCTTGGTCAAGGGAGAGTAAAGGCCGAATTTACCTTTTGTTAACATTTGTTAACGGCATCCCGGCTATCCCCCTTAACGCGTCGAGACGCTGGTCCTGTTGCCGCGATGTGGTGAAAGGTAGGAATCCGGAGCATTCGCCTGTATGGGGCGCGCATGACCGCCCTTTCCGATCTTGAAGGACTGGTGGCCGGCCTCGACCCCGCCACGCTGTTCCAACTGCCTGCGCCGCTATCGGCGCGCCGTATCGTCGTTGCCATGTCCGGCGGCGTCGACAGCTCGGTCGTCGCCGCGCTGGCCGCCGCGACCGGCGCCGAGACGATCGGCGTCACGCTCCAGCTCTACGACTATGGCGCCGCGACAGGCCGCAAGGGCGCCTGCTGCGCGGGCGACGACATCCGCGATGCCCGTGCCGTGGCAGACCGCCTGGGTATCGCCCACTACGTCTTCGATCACGAGAGCGCCTTCCGCGAGGAAGTCGTCGAGCGCTTCGCTGACGACTACATGGCGGGCCGCACGCCGATCCCCTGCATTCGCTGCAACATGGGGCCGAAGTTCACCGACCTGCTGACGATGGCGCGCGATCTCGGCGCGGACTGCCTCGCCACCGGTCACTATGTGCGCCGCGTCGAGGGGCCTGCCGGTTCCGAACTCCACCGCGCCTTCGATCCCGCGCGCGACCAGAGCTACTTCCTCTACGGCACCACCGAGGCGCAGCTCGACTTCCTGCGCTTCCCGCTCGGCGGCCTGCCGAAGAGCGAGACCCGCCGCCTTGCCGAAGCCGCTGGACTGCGCGTCGCCGACAAGCCCGACAGCCAGGACATCTGCTTCGTGCCCGATGGCGACTATGCCAAGATCGTGCGCGCGGTTCGCCCCGAGGGCGAGGCGCCGGGCGAGATCGTCCATGCCCTGACCGGCGAAGTGCTGGGCACCCACCGCGGCATCATCCACTATACCGTGGGCCAGCGGCGAGGCCTCGAAATCGGCGGGCAGCCTGAGCCGCTCTACGTCGTGCGCATCGATGCGCCGGGGCGCCGCGTGATGGTCGGCCCGCGCAGTCTGCTGGGCGTGGCTGCCGCCATCGTCACCGAGACCAACCGGATCGGTCCGCTTCCCGATGCGCCGCTCACCGCCAAGGTCCGCTCGCTGGCGAAGCCGGTGCCGATCACGCTCGAAGGCGATTTCGGCAACGGCGCGGAAGTGACGATCCGTTTCGCGAATCCCGAATATGGCGTCGCGCCCGGACAGGCGGCGGTGATCTACGCGGGCGACCGGGTGGTCGGCGGCGGCTGGATCGAGGGCACCGAACCCGCGATTCCGCTGGACTGAGTTTCCCGCTCAGTTCGTCCAGGGTTCGAGCTGGCAGCCGCGATCCGGCGCGAACGTGGCGGTCTGGCTGGCGAGCAGGGGCACGCTGGCCTTGACTGTGCGGGCCTCCGCATCCTCGGAGAGCCAGATCAGCGATCCGGTGCGGCCGAGACCGGCAACCGCGATCTGGCCCTTGCAACTGCCAAGGTCCTGCTGTGAGATGAAGCGGCAGGCGCAGGCGGCCCGCGCGCCGTAGGAGGTGCTGACCAGCGCCTCCTCGCGCAGGCCTTTCCAGGAAAAGCCGAGCAGTAGCGCCAGTGCCAGCAGGGCGAGCAGAATCGCATTGCGCAGCCAGCGCGAGGGCTGGCGGCTGTTCAGGTCGTGCCCGTTTCCATCAGGACTCCCATCCATCTCGGGGCCGCTGTCCCCGGTCCTGTATGTCGTGGCTGTTGCCATATTCACGCGCCTCGCACATCACACCGCGCGTCATGCCGGTGCGCCGTCCTCCCCTTATCCTCGCCCTTTCTGTCCTGCCAGCCCTGGCGCTGACGGCGCTCGCAGGCTGTGGACAGGACGCGCAGCAGGGACCGCCGCCGCCCAGCGCGGAGTCGCAGGCGGCGATCAAGGACGACGGCGGCGCCTCGCGCGCGGCGCTGGGCCGCGCTATCGACGGGCTTTTCGCCGAGGATCTGGGCCGCACCCAGGCCCTTGTCATCATGAAGCGCGGGTCGGTGATCGCCGAGCGCTACGGCGCGGGAATCAAGCCGGAGACCCGGCTTGAGGGCTGGGGCATGGGCGAATGCGTCACCGCGCTGATGGTCGGCCAGCTCATCAGCGACGGGCGGTTGCGGCTGAACGAATCGGCACCGATTCCCGACTGGCAGCGCCCCGGCGACCCGCGCGGCGAGATTACGCTCAAGCAACTGCTCCAGATGCGCTCGGGCCTGCGCCATTCCGAATCGGGCGCATCCGCAACTGGCGGGCCTGCCGGGCAGTCCGACCGCATGCGGATGCTCTATCTCGATGGGCGCGACGACATGGCCGCTTATGCCGAGGCGCAGCCGCTGGAGGCCCCGGCAGGCGCTCGCTTCGTCGAGAGCGCGGCTACTTCGGTGATTCTCTCCGATCTGGCGGCGCGGGTGCTGTCGCCCGACCGCAACCCGGATCGCCGCCGCAAGGCCGTAGGCGATTACCTGCGCACCCGCGTTTTCGCGCCGATCGGCATGGATTCGGCCACGGCGGGCTATGACCGCGCGGGCACGATGATCGGTTCGGCGGCAGTCCATGCCTCGGCGCGCGACTGGGCGAAGCTGGGCGAGTTCCTGCGCCACACCGGCTCGATCCAGGGCGCGCAGATCCTGCCGCGTCGCTGGGTGCAGTTCATGCTCGAATCCTCGCCGCGCAATCCGGGTTACGGGGCCGGGGTCTGGCTCAACCGGAGCAAGGCGAAAAGCGGGGCAGGGGGCGAGGAAGTGCTGTTCCCCGGCATGGCGCCCGCCAATGTTTTCGCCTGCGTGGGTGAGTATGGCCAGTACGTGATCGGTTCGCCCGACCAGCTGCTGACGGTGGTGCGCCTTGGCGAAAGCGATCCGCAGCAGGAACGGCTGGTCCACGACCGGCTCGGCAAGCTGCTGGCGATGTTCCCCGGCGGAATCTGAAAGAGATACGAAAAAGGGCCGGAGCGGCATTCGCTGCTCCGGCCCTTTTTTCACGTCGATCGAAGTGAGAATCAGCCCTCGATCGTGGTCTGCGCGTCGCGGCCGTCGCCTTCGGGGGCGGCGAGGATCGCGCGGGTCACCTGACCCTTGGCGACCGTGTAAGTGCCGGGATCGCCGACGGTCGAGCGGATCGCTGGATCGGCGGGGCCGGCCATGCTGAGGGTCGACTTCTCGATGTCGCTGCGGGCCTGCGGGCCGCCGAACAGGGCATCGAGGGCCTGCTGCTGCACCGAATCGTCGGCAGGGCGAGGCTGGCCCTGCTTCGGCGGGGCGAGCGTGAAATCGGGCGGTACCACCAGCGGCGACTGGCGCTGCACGGCGAACTCGTCGGGGCCGGCGTGGTTCAGCAGGCCGGTGCTTCCGCAGCCGGACACCAGCGCCGCGCCCGCGGCCACGAGAATCAGGGCTCCGGTCTTCTTCATGGGCATCAACTCAAATCTCCGGGGCGGCGTCAGGCGCCGTGTCATGTCCGCCATTGGTTTCGGGCTTGTCGCGCGAAAGCAGGGAGCGGGCAAGGATAATCAGGACGCCGACCGTGATGGCGACGTCGGCGATGTTGAAAATGAGGAACGGACGCCATTCGCCGAAATGAAGATCGGCATAGTCGATCACGAAACCCATGGTGAAACGGTCGCGGATGTTGCCGAGCGCGCCGCCTAGCACCATGGCGAGGGCAGCAATCTCGCCCAGCTTGCGCTCGCGCAGCATCCAGATGAGGACGAAGAGCGCGATCAGGCCGGTCATTGCCACCAGCGCCCAGCGGCCCTCCGGCGAATCCGCCGTGAACAGGCCGAGCGAGACGCCGAGGTTCTTGGTCCAGCGCAAGTTGAAGAACGGGGCGATCTCGATCACGCCGACGTCGCGCAGCTTGAGGCCGGTGACGACCCAGGCCTTGAAGCCCTGGTCGATCATGAAGACGACCGCGGCGATCAGGAACCCGATCAGGCGTTTCCGCCAGACACTCACGCCTGTTCCTCCAGCGCGCCGACCACATCGTCACAGCGGTCGCAGAGGTCGCCGTCTTCCGAGACTTCCGGAAGGTGGCGCCAGCAGCGGCCGCACTTGTGGTCGGTGGAGGGGGTGACAGTCACGTCGTCTCCCTGCCCACGCGTCACTGTCGCGGTGATGAACAGTTCGGCCAGATCTACTTCGGAGAAATCTCCCGTAGGGAGCAGGTCCGCACCGAGGGACACCGCTGCCTGAAGTCCAGAGCCGACGATCTTCTCACGCCGCATCGGCTCGATCCGTTCCATGACGGCGGCGCGAACATTGCGAAGGCGATCCCACTTTCGTTCCAGACCAAATTTACCGTCCAGATCGGGATTTTCGCCAGCTTCGCGAACGATTTGTACTTCCGGCCATTCGAGCAGGTGCACGCTCTCGCTGCCGGGGAAGCGGCTCTGCCAGACTTCCTCGGCGGTGAAGACGGTGACCGGCGCGGCATAGCGGACCAGCGCGTGGAACAGCGTGTCCAGCACGGTGCGATAGGCGCGGCGCTTCGGATCCATGGCTGCGTCGCAGTAGAGGCAGTCCTTGCGGATATCGAAGAAGAAGGCCGAGAGGTCTTCGTTGCAGAAATCCAGCAGGGTACGGACGTAAGTGTTGAAGTCGAAGTCCGCGACGGCCTTGCGCAGCGTGGCATCGACGCCTGCGAGCAGCGAGAGCACGTAGCGCTCCAACTCGGGCATCTCCGAAACCGGCAGCTTCTCGTCGTCCGAGAACCCGTCCAGCGCGCCCAGCAGGTAGCGCATGGTGTTGCGCAGCTTGCGGTACTGGTCGGCCACGCCCTTCAGGATCTCGTCGCCGATGCGGTGGTCTTCAGTATAGTCCACCGAAAGCGCCCAGAGGCGGATGATATCGGCGCCGTTGGTCTCCATCACCTTGATCGGGCTGATGGTGTTGCCGAGCGACTTCGACATCTTGAAGCCCTTGGCATCCATGGTGAAGCCGTGGGTCAGCACCGCCTTGTACGGCGCATGGCCGCGCGTGGCGCAGCTCTCGAGCAGCGAGGACTGGAACCAGCCGCGATGCTGGTCGCTGCCTTCGAGGTAGAGGTCGGCGGTGGGGCCGATGTGATCCTCGGCGGGCACCAGTTCGGGCCAGCGCCCGGATTCGAGCACGAAAGCGTGGGTCGAGCCGGAATCGAACCAGACGTCGAGAATGTCGACGACGCGCTCGTAGTCATCGGAGCTGTACTTGGTGCCGAGGTATTCCTGCGCGCGGGCATCCGACCAGGCATCGACGCCGATCTCGCGGATGGCGGCGATGATGCGGGCGTTTACTTCGGCATCGACGAGGTATTCGCCGCTCTTGCGATCGACGAACAGCGTGATCGGCACGCCCCAGGCGCGCTGGCGCGAAAGCACCCAGTCCGGGCGGCCTTCGACCATGGCGCCGATGCGGTTGCGGCCCTTTTCGGGGACGAAGCGCGTCTCGGCGATGGCGTCGAGCGCGGCTTCGCGCAGCGTCGGCGAGGCTTCGGCGGTCTCGTCCTGCGGATCGATGGCGCCGCCTTCGCCTTCCCAGCGGCGCTCGGCGCGGGTCTTGGAGGGCAGGTGGCCGAGCACCTTGTCCATCGGCACGAACCACTGCGGGGTGCAGCGGAAGATCACCTTGGCCTTGGAACGCCACGAATGCGGGTAGGAGTGCTTGTAGTCGGCCGAAGCCGCCAGCAGCGCGCCCGCTTCACGCAGGTCCGAACAGATCGGGCCGTCCGGCGCGTTGAACTTGGGATTGATGACCGAACCCTGGCCGCCGAGCCAGCCCCAGTCCTCACGATACTTGCCATCGGCTTCGACCACGAACTTGGGGCCGATGCCGTTGGCCTTGCAAAGCAGGAAGTCGTCCTCGCCATGGTCGGGCGCCATATGGACGAGGCCGGTGCCGCTCTCAGTGGTGACGAAATCGCCCGCGAGCAGCGGACGCGGCTCGGCGAAGAAGCCGCCCAGCGCGTGCATCGGGTGGCGGGCGAGGGCTCCAGCGAGTTCGGAGCCTTTATATACAGTCGTCTTGCGATCGCTGCCAAACTCGCGCGGAAGGAAATCGCCGTTGACGGTACGTTCGTCGATGACATCGATACCGTACACGGAATCAGCCGCGTTCATTTTCGAGAGTTCGACGGCTGCCACGAAGCCGTTCGATTCCGGCATCCGGCTTACTTCGGCCTGAAGGCGGGCACGGAACTGGGGCAGCAATTCGCGAGCAACGATGAAGGATTTACCAGCCCAAGCGGGCATCTCGAATTCTGTCGAGCCAGTGCCTTCGTTGTAGACGTCGGCAACGACCAGCCAGTACTCAACCTCCGGGCCATAAGCGAGCGCCTGGTTGGTCGGGATCGTCCACGGCGTCGTTGTCCAGATCACCGCATAAGCGCCGACCAGTTCCGGGATTGCAGATTCGGTGATCTCGAAAGCCACGTCGATCTGGGTCGAGACGATATCCTCGTACTCGACCTCAGCCTCGGCCAGCGCCGTCTTTTCGACCGGGCTCCACATGACCGGCTTGGCGCCGCGATAGAGCATGTCGTGCTCGGCGAACTTCAGCAGTTCGGTGACGATGGTGGCTTCGGCCTGGAAGTCCATGGTGAGGTAGGGCTTGTCCCAATCACCGTTTACGCCAAGGCGCTTGAGCTGCTCGCGCTGCACGTTCACCCAGTTCTGGGCATAGGCGCGGCATTCGGCGCGGAATTCCTCGGCGGGAACCTCGTCCTTGTTCTTCTTCTTCTTGCGGTACTCTTCCTCGACCTTCCACTCTATGGGCAAGCCGTGGCAGTCCCAGCCGGGGACGTAGGGTGCGTTCTTGCCCAGCAGGGTCTGGGTGCGCACGACCATGTCCTTGAGGATATGGTTCAGCGCATGGCCGATGTGCATGTCGCCGTTCGCGTAAGGCGGGCCGTCATGCAGCACGAACTTCTCGCGGCCCGCGCGGGCTTCGCGGGTCTTGGCGTAAATGTCCTGTTCCTGCCAGCGCGCAAGAATACCCGGCTCCTTCTGGGGGAGTCCGGCCTTCATGGGGAAATCGGTCTTCGGCAGGAAGACGGTCGATCGATAATCGCGCTGTTCGGTCATATGCGCTGCGCACTAGAGCAAATGCGCGGCTGTTGGAAGGGTTCGCAGGCATTGCGGCGCGCGGGTTTCGATGGCGAAGAACCTCTCCGCACCTCACTCGTCACCCTGAACTTGTTTCAGGGTCCATTTCCCAGCACGCACAGTCCGGTCGGTGTTGCGCGATGGATCCTGAGCCGGAGGCCAGCGCAGCTAAACGAGTTCAGGATGACGTTGTGTGTTGGGCTAGCGGGTTTGTGGCGAGCGGGCGTTCAGCCGATGTGCGAAAGCAGTTCGCGCGCGCGGTCGCAGTCACGCGCCATTTGCGCGACGAGGGCGTCGAGCGAATCGAACTTCGCCTCGGGGCGCAGGAAATGGTGGAACGCCACCTCGATCTCCTGATCGTAGAGATCGCCGGAGAAGTCGAAGAAATAAGGTTCCAGCAGCTCGATCGGCGGCTCGAAGGTCGGGCGCACGCCCATGTTGGCGGCGCCGGGCAGGATGCGCCCGTCCGGCATGCGGCCGGTCACGGCGTAGATGCCGTAGCGCGGGCGCAAGTAGTTGTTCATGTTGATATTGGCGGTGGGGAAGCCGATGGTGCGGCCCAGTTTGCCGCCGTGCTGCACCACCCCGCGCGCCGCGAAAGGGCGGGTGAGCAGGCGGGCGGCGGTCTCGCACTCGCCCAGCTTCAGCGCGTCGCGGATGCGGCTGGAGGAGATCACGCCCTTGTCGTCGTGCACCGGGCCGACGGTGCGACCGATCAGCCCGAAGCGCGCGCCGACCTCGCGCAGGACTTGCGGATTGCCGCCGCGTCCCTTGCCGAACGTGAAGTCCTCGCCGGTGACGACCCCCGCGCAGCCGAGCTGACGGCCCAGCACTTGCTCGATCCAGTCGGCCGCTTCCATCGAGGCCATGGCGCGGTCGAAGTGGAGCACCAGCATGGCATCGGCCCCGGCGGCCTCGAACAGGTCCTGCCGCTGGTCCAGCGTGGTCAGGCGGAAGGCGGGCGCGTCGGGCTTGAACAGGCGGACGGGGTGCGGATCGAAAGTCGCGACGATCGCCGGGCGGCCCAGTTCGCGCGCCCAGCGAATCGCTTCGCCGACCACGGCCTGGTGGCCCTGATGGAACCCGTCGAAATTGCCGAGCGCCAGCACGGCGCCGCGCATGGATTCGGGAAGGGCTTCGCGGTTGTCGAGACGAATCATGTCGATTGAGGCCTATAGGTCCCGGATCAGCGTGACGAAAGCGTGTGCGGGATAGTCACCGTTTGCCGGATGTTCCTCGCGCGCGGTTTCGCGCCATTCGGGGCCGGTTGCGGGCATCTCGGTGTCGCCGGGGTAGTCGGCGTGAATCTCGGTCAGTTCGATGCGATGGGCGATGCTGCGGAACAGTGCGTAGATCTCCGCGCCGCCGATCACCGCCACTTCGCCGTCGCCTGCCAACGCGAGCGCCTCGTCCACCGAATGGGCCACTTCCGCGCCTTCGGCCTGCCATGCCGTGTCGCGGGTGAGCACAATGTGGCGGCGGCCGGGCAGCGGGGAGGGGAAGCTGTCGAACGTCTTGCGGCCCATGATCATCGGCTTGCCGAGGGTCATGGCCTTGAAGCGCCGGAGGTCGGCGGGCAGGCGCCAGGGCAGGGCGCCGTCGCGGCCGATCACGCCGTTGGCGGCGCGGGCATAGATAAGGAAGAGGTCCTGCGCCAAGTCCGGATCAGTCCCGCTGGAAGGTCAGGCGGGTGACATGGCCCATCTTGCGGCCCGGACGCGCGGCGCCCTTGCCGTAGAGGTGCAGGTGGTTGGCCGGATCGCCGAGGATCGCCGCCCAGTCGTCCGCCTCGTCGCCGATCAGGTTGCGCATCTCGACGGCATCGGCGGCAAGGCCGGTATCGCCGAGCGGCAGCCCGCAGATCGCGCGGACGTGGTTCTCGAACTGGCTGGTGACGGCACCCTCGATGGTCCAGTGCCCGGAATTGTGCACGCGCGGCGCCATCTCGTTGAAGACGGGGCCGTTCTCGGTGGCGAAGAATTCCAGCGTCAGCACGCCGACATAGTCGAGCGCCTCGGCCACCTTGGCGGCGAGTTCGCGCGCGGCGGGGACCTGTTCGAGCAGGCGCTGCGGCGCGGGCACGGTGCTGAGTGCGAGAATGCCGCTCTCGTGCACGTTGTGGGCCGAATCGAAGTAGCGGATGTCGCCGTCCGCGCCGCGGCACAGGATCACCGAGAACTCAGCGAAGAAAGTGACGAAGCCCTCGTAGATCAGCGGCTGGGCGGGAAGGTCGAGGCCTTCCGCGTCGGCGGGCGTCATGATCCGCCACTGGCCCTTGCCGTCGTAGCCGTCGCGGCGGGTCTTGAGGATGCCGGGGGCGCCGATCCCGGCGATGGCTCTGGCAAGGTCTTCGGCGGAATCGACCGGCGCGAAGGGGGCAGGGGTGCCGCCGAGGTCGGTGACGAAGCGCTTCTCGTTCAGCCGGTCCTGCGCGGTTTCGAGCGCGCGGGCGTGGGCGAGCAGCGGCACGTCACCGAGCGCGGCGAGCGGGCCGACCGGCACGTTCTCGAACTCGTACGTGACGACCGCGCAGCCTGCCGCGAAGCGGGCCATGGCTTCGGCATTGTCCCATGAAGCGCACGTGAACTCGGCGCTGACTTCCGCGGCGATCGAATCGGCCTCGGGGGCGTAGATGTGGCTGCGGTAGCCGAGCTGGGCCGCAGCCATCGCGATCATCCGGCCGAGCTGGCCGCCGCCGAGAATGCCGATGGTTTCGCCGGGAGGGATCATCTTTGGAACTCGTTGCGTGCAGGCCCTTCGACAAGCTCAGGGCGAGCGGACTTCAATTCGATGCGGATAACACCGTTACCCGCTCATGCTGAGCCTGTCGAAGCATCATGCCCGATCTGGCAAAGCAGCCGGGCCGAAACGATCAGACTGGCTTTTCCGCCACGCTGGCCGTCTGGTCCGCGCGGAAGGTCTTGAGCCGTTCGGCCAGCGCCGGATCTGAGGTAGCGAGGATCGCGGCGGCGAGCAGGCCCGCATTGGCCGCGCCTGCCTCGCCGATCGCCAGGGTGCCGACCGGAATTCCGGCGGGCATCTGCACGATCGAGAGCAGGCTGTCCTGCCCCGACAGCGCCTTCGATTGCACCGGCACGCCGAGCACGGGAAGATGCGTCATCGAAGCGATCATGCCGGGCAGGTGGGCGGCGCCCCCGGCTCCGGCGATCACCACCTTGAAGCCTTCGCCGTCCGCGCCCTTGGCGAAATCGACCAGACGTTCCGGCGTGCGGTGCGCCGAGACGATGCGGGCGTCATAGGCGACGCCCAGCTTGTCCAGCATGTCCGCTGCGCGCTGCATGGTCGGCCAGTCGGACTGGCTGCCCATGACGATGGCTACAGGAGTCCCCACCCCGCTCATCTCAACGCTCCGAGAGATAGTAGCGGTCGAGCACCGCGAGATCGTCTGCCAGTTCGTAGACGATCGGTTGGCCGGTCGGGATTTCGAGGCCGGTGATCTCGTCGTCGGAAATGCCGGAGAGGTGCTTCACCAGCGCGCGCAGGCTGTTGCCGTGGGCGGAGATCAGCACGTCGGCACCGGCCTTGAGGTGCGGCACGATCGAGCCTTCGTAGTAAGGCAGGACGCGGGCGATGGTGTCCTTGAGGCTTTCGGTCTGCGGCACGGCGATCCCGGCATAGCGCGGGTCGGTGGAGAGATCGAACTCGCTGCCGATTTCGAGGACCGGCGGCGGGGTGTCGAAGCTGCGGCGCCAGATCTTGACCTGCTCGTCGCCGTGCTTCGCGGCGGTCTCGGCCTTGTTGAGGCCGGTGAGGCCGCCGTAGTGACGCTCGTTCAGGCGCCAGTCCTTGGTCTCGGGGATCCACGCGAGATCGGCGGCTTCCAGCGCGAGGTGCAGGGTGCGGATCGCGCGGGTCTGGAGCGAGGTGAAGGCGACGGTGGGCGCGATGCCCTTTTCCTTCAGGAGAGTACCCGCGGCGCGGGCTTCTTCCTCACCCTTTTCGGTGAGGTTTACATCCCACCAGCCGGTGAAGCGGTTTTCGAGATTCCATTGGCTCTGGCCGTGGCGGACGAGGATCAGGCGAGGCAAGGCGTACTCCCAGGTCTCAGCGGCGATCCCCTCGGGAAACGCCCGTTGGCAGACTGACTCTATGTCTGGCGCAGCCCCTAGCTTTCCGATGGCGGTTTGGAAAGACCGCCTGATTCGTTTTCGCTTTCGTTTTCGTGCCCTGATTCGAGGGGCAGAGTAGTGCCATCGCCTTCCGCCTCGAAGGCGCGGGCCTGGGCCTTGCGGCGGCGAAGATTTTCGCGGAGCTTCGCAGCGAGCCTTTCCTCGCGGGATTGCTGGGGTTGCGTCATGGTTCGGGCGTCTTTCGCGGGGCCTTTGAAGGCCCTCGGAATGGCTTTCTGAAAAAGAATGCGCAAGAGGCGCTTGACAATCTTCGCGGTCACGGACATTAGCGCGCCCCTGCCCCGGGTCGCCGGGACAAGCGCTTTCCGGACACGGAAACTCAGGCGCTGCTGTAGCTCAGTGGTAGAGCGCGTCATTGGTAATGACGAGGTCGGGAGTTCAATCCTCCCCAGCAGCACCATTCTCCTTACATCGAGATTTGGTGATCCCGCAGGCAAGCTGCGGATGTTCCACGTGAAATCGCCCGGACCAACATGGGCAACTGTGACTTTTTTGCTGCACCGCAGCGCTGTCACGAAAGTGCCATTCCATTGGCACGTAACTGTCATGAACCCTGCCTAGACGCGCCGCAATTCGTCGCAAAACAGGGCTTCCACCAAATGAAAACCTCGCTCCGGATCGCAGCCGGTCTGCTCGCCTCGGCATCGTTCGCCACGATCGCCCATGCAGGCGAAGTCGCGGGCAGCGTCCATGACGCATCGGGCGTGCGTCCGCTCCAGGCGGCCTCGGTCCGCATCGTCGAGCTGAACCGCGCCGCCGAAACCGATCGCGGCGGCAACTATGTGTTCGGCGATGTGCCCGCCGGAACCTACACCCTGGAAGCGCGCTATGTCGGCGCCGAAGTGACAACGCAGAACCTCACCGTTCCGGCGACCGGCCGTACCGCGGGCAACTTCGACCTTCCGGCGATCGGCGGCGGCGACATCCTCGTCACCGGCCAGACCGCCAACCTCACCAGTGCCCTTTCGCGCCAGAAGGCCGCCGACGGCGTCGTCTCGGTGCTGACGCGCGACGCCGTGGGCCAGTTCCCCGACCAGAACGTCGCCGAATCGCTGCGCCGCCTGCCGGGCGTGAATATCCTCAACGACCAGGGCGAGGGGCGCTACGTTTCGGTTCGCGGCCTCGATCCCGATCTTAACGGCACTTCGCTCAACGGTGTGCGCATGCCCGCGCCGGAATCGGATGCCCGCTCGGTCGCGCTCGACGTGGTTTCCTCCGACACCATCGAATCGGTCGAAGTGAAGAAGTCCTTCACCCCCGACATGGACGGCGACTTCATCGGCGCCTCGGTCGAGATCAAGACCACCAGCGCCTTCGATTCGAAGAAGAACCGCTATTCGCTCAGCGCCGAGGGCAGCTGGAACGACTATTCGGGCAAAGTCACGCCGAAGGGCGCCTTCGACTTCACCCAGAAGCTGGGTGACGATTTCGGCATCGCCGGTTCGGTCAGCTACTACAAGCGCAAGTTCGAGACCGACAACGTCGAGACCGGCGGCTGGAACGTCGATGACGACGGCAATGCCTGGGCTGAATCGGTCGAATACCGCGACTATGACGTCGAGCGCACCCGCATCAACGCGGCGCTTTCGGCCGACTGGCGCGCTTCGGACACGACCAAGGCCTATGTCCGTGGCAACTGGGCGCAGTTCGACGATCACGAGTATCGCCGCCGCACCACGCTCGACTTCGGCGACTTCGACGCGCCATCCTCGGTCTCGGGCAATCAGGTGACGTTCGACGGCGCCGATGAGCGCATCACCGTCGAGCGCGATCTCAAGGATCGCTTCGAACGCCAGCGTATCCGCTCGGTCGCCATCGGCAGCGAGACCGATACCGGCACGCTCAAGTTCAACTGGCAGGGCAGCTACGCCAAGTCGTCCGAACGGGAGAACTTCTCGATCGACCCGACCCGCTTCCGCGCGCGTTTCCGTGCCGGGACGGTCGTCGCGGTGGACAACAGCAAGACCTACTATCCGACTTACTCGGTTACCGAAGGCGTGGACTCGTTCAACGATCCGGGCGAATATGAATTCAACAAGACCGAACTGACCACCCTGTCCGACAGCCAGGACGAGGAATGGGCGATCAAGGCCGATCTCGCCCGCACCTTTGCGAGCGACAACGGCGACTTCACGGTCCAGGCAGGCGCCAAGGCGCGCTGGCGCAAGAAGTCCTACGACTTCAACATGACCTATTACGAACTCGCCGACGACGCGCCGGACTACACGCTGGCCGACGTGCTGGGCAAGCAGACCTACCGTCTGCTCGATATGGGACCGGTCGCCAGCAAGGGCGGCCCGGCCGACTACCTGCTGTCCAACCCCGACTCCTTCGTCGTCAACGATTACGAGAGCGCCCTGAACTCGGCGGTCAGCGACTATTCGGTGCGTGAGGACATCCTGGCCGGTTATGCGATGGCCCGCTGGGACAGCTCGACCCTGCGCGTGATCGGCGGCGTTCGCGTGGAACGCACCCACAACGAACTCAACGGCAGCCTTGTCACCGACAACGGCGACGACACGATCGCCATCGATCCGCTGAACTACAAGCGCAACTACACCAACTGGCTGCCTAGCCTGACCCTGCGCTATAGCCCGCAGCAGAATCTGGTCGCCCGTCTGGCCGGCTACAAGACGATCGTGCGTCCCAAGCTCTCGCTGCTCGCCCCGCGCAACACGATCAACGACGATCTCGAACTGGAAGTCGGCAACCCCGAACTGAAGCCCTACCAGGCCTGGAACTTCGATGCCGGGTTCGACTACTACTTCTCGAACAACGGCGCGTTCTCGGTCGGCGGCTTCTACAAGTCGATCAAGGACTATACCTACAGCTACAACTCGAAGGAAAGCGGCGTCTACAACGGCATCGCCTACGAAGAGATCACCATCCCGGTGAACGGCGACACCGCCGAGATTGCCGGTCTGGAAGCCAGCTTCAGCCAGGTCTTCACGATGCTGCCTTCGCCGTTCGACGGGCTGCTGACGCAGATCAACTATACGTACACTTACGCTCGCGGAACCGTGGCCGGCGACCGTCGCATTTCGCTGCCGAACGCCTCGAAGAACACCTTCAACGTCGTGCTCGGCTATGAAAAGGGCCCGATCAGCCTGCGTGCCGCCGGTACGTTCCGCGACAAGTATCTCGACGAAGTGGGCGACGATTTCGAGACCGACCGTACCGTCAACCAGCACTTCCAGCTGGACCTTTCGGCGAAGTACAAGCTGACCGACAACATCCGCCTCTTCGCGGATTGGGTGAACGTCAACAATGCCAAGTACTTCGCCTACCAGAACCTCGGCGGCGTCAAGCGTGCGCTCCAGTACGAGGAATACGGCTCGACCGTGAAGTTCGGCGCGCGGGTTTCCTTCTGATGAAGGGCACTTTCACGAAACGCCAGGACAATGGTCTGGCGGGCATCGTGAAGCAGGGGTCGGGAGCATTGCTCCCGGCCCTTCTGCTTGCGGGCCTCTCGCTTGAAGGTTGCGCGACGACCGGCGGCGCGCCTGCGGCGGTACGCCTGCCTGCCACCGATGTTCCTGCCCAGGCGGAGACCGATCCGGTCGGCACCGCCAATGTCGATGCTGCCGACGACCCGGCGATCTGGCGCAATGCCGCAAATCCGGCCGCCAGTCTGATTCTGGGCACCGACAAGAAGGCGGGACTCTACGTCTACGGCCTCGACGGCAAGGTGCGCGATTTCGCTCCGGCAGGCGCGCTCAACAATGTGGACTTGCGCGAAGTGCGCATGGCCGACGGTTCGGCGCGCATCCTCGTCGGCGCCAGCGACCGCACCGACCGGGCCGAGCCGCGCATCGCGCTCTTCGCGCTGGATGGTGCGAGCGGCAAGCTCGCCGCACTCGGCGCCGAGACGTTCCTCCCCGCAGGCCATGCCCCGGCAGAGGCTTATGGCTTCTGCATGGGCAATGCCCTGGCGCGCGGCGAACTGGCGCGGGCCTATGTCGTGCTCAAGGACGGCTCGGTGGCGGAAAGCCGTCTGGTCGAAAAGGACGGGCGGATCGCGGCGGACTATGTCCGGCTGGTGAAGTTCGCCACCCAGTCCGAAGGCTGCGTGGTCGACGATGCGGGCAAGGTCCTGTTCGTGGCCGAGGAAGACGTGGGCATCTGGAAAGTCCCGCTCGCAGGCGCGGCTCTGGTGGCCGAGCCTTTCGCTCGCGTCGGCGCCGAGGATGGTCTCGTGGCGGATGTCGAGGGACTGGCCGTGGCACGCGAGAGCGGCGGACGCGCCTGGCTGGTCGCGTCCAGCCAGGGCGACAATGCCTATGCGCTGTTCGATCTGTCCTCCGGCAAGCCTGCGGGCCGTTTCCGTATCGACGGCGGCCCGATCGGCGGCACCAGCGATACCGACGGCATCGAGGTGATGCTCGGCGATTTCGGCCCGCAGTTTCCCGAGGGCCTGATGGTCGCGCAGGACGGTAACAATGCCCCCAAGGCGCAGAACTTCAAGATGCTGTCCTGGCGGGCGATCCGCAGCGCGCTCGGAATCGAGTGAGCGACCTATGGCCCGGCTTGAGAAACCTTGCTCCGCTGGAGTATCAGGGCGGGCCATGACGCGCTTTTCGAATCGCCTGAAACTCTCTGTCGGTGCGGCCGTTCTGGCCGCGTTCGGCCTGCCCGGCGCGGCTTCGGCCGATGTGCTGGAAATCGGGACGAACGGCTACCAGTGGGTGGCCGGAGGTCCGGCGGGGCAGGGCCGTGACGCCGTGGGCGCGGACGTGGCAGCAATGGAGACGGTCCCGGCGGCGCTCGAAGCCTCGCAGCTTCATCCGCAGTCGATCACCGATGCGCTCGATGCCGCCGGGCCGACCCGCTGGCGCGCGCGCGTGGCGGAACTGGCCGCCAAGTATGACATCAGCCCGGCGCTGTTCGAGGCCGTCGTCTGGCAGGAGAGCCGCTGGAACGAGGCGGCCCGCTCGCCGGTCGGGGCGCGGGGGTTGGCCCAGCTCATGCCGGGCACGGCGGCGCAGATGGGGGTGAACCCTGGCGACCCCACGGCCAATCTCGAAGGCGGCGCACGGTACTTGCGCATGCAGCTCGATGCTTTCGGCGGCGATATCGAAAAGGCGCTGGCCGCCTACAATGCCGGTCCCGGCCGGGTGCAGAAGGCAGGCGGCATTCCCCGCATCCGCGAGACCCAGGCCTATGTCGCCGCGATCATGGCCCGGCTCACGGACCCGGTGCGGCGCTGAGTCTTCCGGCTTCCGTCTTGGCTGAGGGGCCTTCGACAAGCTCAGGCTGATCCTTCGACAAGCTCAGGATGAGCGGGGGGAAGGCTTTTGGGCGGCATGGGCATGCTCGCCACTACACCAACACCCGCTTACCCTGAGCTTGTCGAAGGGTCTCCGCCACCTCTCATCAAGAAAAAAGCGCGCCCCCAAAGGAACGCGCTTTCGTCAGACCCAATTTCCGAAACGTCTCAGCCCAGCAGCTTCTTCGCGATGGTGCGCACTTCCTCGCCCATATCCGGACGGTCGAGCGCGATGGCGAGGGTGGCTTCGACGAAACCGACCTTCGAACCGCAGTCGAAGCGCTGGCCGGCGAAGGTCACCGCATGGAACGGCTGCTCGCCGATCAGCTTGGCCATCGAATCGGTCAGCTGGATCTCGCCGCCCGCGCCCTTGCCCTGGTTGGCGAGCAGGCCCATGATTTCCGGCTGGAGGATGTAGCGGCCCGAGACGATCTTGTTCGAGGGCGCTTCCGCCACCTTGGGCTTCTCGACCAGGCCCTTCACTTCGGTAAGGGCACCGTTCACCGCGCCCGGCGCGATGACGCCGTAGCTGGAGACTTCCTCCATCGGCACTTCCAGCACCGAGACGAGGTTGCCGCCCACTTCGTTATAGGCATCGACCATCTGCTTCATGCAGCCGGGTGAGCCGTACATCAGTTCGTCGGGCAGGAAGATCGCGAAAGGTTCGTCGCCGATGACGGCGCGGGCGCACCATACGGCATGGCCGAGGCCGAGCGGCACCTGCTGGCGCACGGTGACGAGATTGCCCGGCTGGATGCGCGTGGGTTCCAGCGGATCGAGCGACTTGCCGCGCGCGGACATCGTCGCTTCCAGTTCGTAGGCCGTATCGAAATGTTCGACGATCGCGGTCTTGCCGCGGCCGGTGACGAAGACGAATTCCTCGATCCCCGCCTCGCGCGCCTCATCGACCGCGTATTGAATCAGCGGCCGGTCGACGACGGGAAGAAGTTCCTTCGGAATCGCCTTGGTGGCGGGAAGAAAGCGGGTTCCAAGTCCTGCGACCGGAAACA
Organism: Novosphingobium sp. BL-S-20; assembly: GCF_055521635.1. Classification (NCBI taxonomy): domain Bacteria; kingdom Pseudomonadati; phylum Pseudomonadota; class Alphaproteobacteria; order Sphingomonadales; family Sphingomonadaceae; genus Novosphingobium; species Novosphingobium sp. BL-S-20. Next base: position 177,417 of record NZ_CM145494.1, read on the forward strand.
CGGCTTTTCGGACGGGCTTTTTGAACTGGGGTGCAGACATGGTTAACGGTCTGGCTCCATTTGGTTACGGTGCGGTTAAAGCGGGATTTATTTCGTATAAAACCTACTTCGCAGATGCAGCGCAACAGTCCATCCGTGTTTCTCCGAGGTGTGCTTGCTGCGCGGCCAAATCCCGTTAAAGAGCGGGACATGGACAAGATCATCATCGAGGGCGGCAAGCGCCTTTCCGGCACCATTCCCGTTTCCGGCGCGAAGAACGCGGCCCTTACGCTGCTGCCTTGTGCCTTGCTGACCGAAGAACCGCTGACGCTGCGCAATCTGCCGCGCCTGGCGGACATCGACGGTTTCCAGCACCTCATGAACCAGTTCGGCATCTCGACGATGATCGCGGGCAGCCGTCCGGAAGACTTCGGCCGGGTGATGACGCTTCAGGCGACTCGCATCACCAGCTCGGTCGCGCCCTATGATCTGGTCCGCAAGATGCGCGCCTCGATCCTGGTGCTCGGCCCGATGCTGGCGCGCATGGGTGAGGCGACCGTGTCGCTGCCCGGCGGCTGCGCGATCGGCAACCGCCCGATCGACCTGCACCTGAAGGCGCTCGAAGCGCTAGGCGCCCAGATCGAGATGGCGGCGGGCTACGTCCGCGCGATCGCGCCCGACGGCGGCCTGCCGGGCGGTCGTTATTCCTTCCCGGTGGTCTCGGTCGGCGCGACGGAGAACGCGCTGATGGCCGCGGTGCTCTGCACGGGCAAGTCCACCCTGCACAATGCCGCACGCGAGCCGGAGATCGTCGATCTCTGCAACCTGCTGGTCGCCATGGGCGCGCAGATCGAGGGTATCGGCACGTCCGACCTCACCATCCACGGCGTCAACCGCCTGCACGGCGCGACCTACATGGTCATGCCGGACCGCATCGAGGCAGGCTCCTACGCCTGCGCCGCCGCCATCACCGGCGGTGAGGTCCTGCTGAAGGGCGCCAAGATCGAGGACATGGAAGCCACCGTGCAGGCCCTGCGCGACGCCGGCGTCCATGTCGAGCCGACCGCCGACGGCCTCCACGTCGCCGCCGACGGCCCGCTGAAGCCGGTCACGCTTTCGACCGCGCCCTATCCGGGCTTCGCGACCGACATGCAGGCCCAGCTCATGGCGCTGCTCTGCCGCGCCGAAGGTTCGAGCGTGCTGACCGAGACGATCTTCGAGAACCGCTACATGCACGTTCCCGAACTCAACCGCATGGGCGCGCATATCGAGACCAAGGGCCGCACTGCTGTCGTCCACGGCGTGCAGAAGCTGACCGGCGCCGAAGTCATGGCGACCGACCTGCGCGCCTCGATGAGCCTTGTCATCGCCGGTCTCGCGGCCGAGGGCGAAACGCAGGTTCACCGCCTCTACCACCTCGATCGCGGCTACGAGCGGCTTGAGGAAAAGCTGGCGCTGGTCGGCGCGCAGATCGAACGGGTCGGCGGCGAATAAGGCAACCGATCGGTCCCGCGGTGCGTTGCTCCCTCGAATATGCGACAGGAGCAACGACCATGGGCTTGATCAAGTTGGCGGCAGCCGGTGCCATCGGCTACGCACTCTACAAGTATGCCAACCGTGCGAATGAGAACCTGGCGACGGCAGGCGGTCCGGATCGCTATCCCGTTCGCGATGCCGGTCCGGAGAACATGATCGACAAGCCGCCGCGCTGGTCGAAGACCGACGAGGCGATCGACGAGAGCTTTCCGGCGAGCGACCCGCCGTCGCATTGATCGTTCGGCGGAATGCAGATCATAGGGGCGGGGCCGCAGGGCTACCGCCCCTTTCCTTTTCAGGGAGTTGACGGCGCGACCAGCCAGACCCGGATCGCGCTGGCCAGACCCGGCGGGGTGTCTGCCTCCAGCCGCTCGGCATCGATCCGGGCCACCAGTGCGTTGATCGGCACGCCTTCGCGCGCCGCGACCTGTCGCAGCAGGTCCCAGAACAGGGGTTCGAGGCTGATGGAAGTCTTGTGTCCTGCGATCTCGATCGAGCGCTTGACCGGCGGATGGTAGATCGAAGTCATTGCATGGGTTTAGCAGGAGGCCGCTCACGCGGGAATGGCGAGGTTGCGCAGCGTATCAAGCGGGATACCGGCCTTCGCGGGAATGACGAAGATACGCCGGATTCGAGAATCAAAATCTCGGTCGTTCCCGCGAAGGCGGGGACCCCGCTTCTGCTATCCGAGCGCAAATCCACCGACCGGCATGAATCGCGCGACAGGCCTGCCCCTGCTCGCTATCCAGCAGGAATGCAGAGCATTATCATCTACATCGGCGCGGCATTGGCCGAGATCGGCGGCTGCTTCGCGTTCTGGGCCTGGCTGCGGATGGGAAAATCGCCGCTCTGGCTCATTCCCGGATGCGCATCGCTGGTGCTGTTCGCCTGGCTGCTTACGCTGGTCGACAGCAGTCAGGCCGGGCGCACTTATGCGGCCTACGGCGGCATCTACATCCTGTCGGCGCTGCTGTGGCTGTGGATCGCCGAGGGCGTAAGCCCCGATCGCTGGGACATTGGCGGCGCGACGATCTGCCTGGTCGGCGCGGCGGTGATTCTGTTCGGCCCGCATCGGGCCTAGCAAGGCGGAAGGACCGGCTTGCGCGCCGGTCCTTCCGATCCGATCAATACATGTGCTGGCCGCCGTTGATGCTCAGTGTCGAGCCGGTCACGAAAGCGGCGTTCTCCGAGCAAAGGAAAGCGCAGCCGCGCGCGATCTCGTAAGCGCTGCCGAGGCGGCCGACCGGAATCTTGGCGACGATCTTCTCCAGAACCGGCGGGGGGACTGCCGCGACCATGTCGGTATCGATATAGCCCGGCGCGATGGCATTGACGGTGACGCCGTACTTGGCGCCTTCCTGGGCCAGTGCCTTGGTGAAGCCGTGGATGCCGGACTTGGCGGCGGCATAGTTCACCTGGCCGTACTGCCCGGCCTGGCCGTTGATCGAGCCGATGTTGACGATGCGTCCCCAGCCGCGCTCGCGCATGCCGGAGAAGGTCGCCTTGGCCATGTTGAAGCAACCGCCGAGGTTGATGCGCATGACCTCGTTCCAGTCGTCGAAGGTCATCTTGTGGAGCACGCCGTCGCGGGTGATGCCGGCATTGTTGATGACGATATCCACCGGGCCGACTTCCTCGGTCACCCGCGCCACGCCGGCAAGCGTGGCTTCATGGTCGCCGACGTCCCATTTGTAGGCGGGAATGCCGGTCCTCTCCGTAAATGCCTTGGCCTTTTCTTCATTGCCTGCGTAATTTGCAACTACAGTGTGGCCCCGTTCCTGGAGGGCCAATGAAACCGCCTCTCCGATACCCCTGGTTCCACCGGTAACGATAGCAACGCGCGCCATTATAATGCCTTTCGCTTAGTGAGCATCCACCAGGCACAGGCTAGGAAATACAATGGTTCGGGGCAAGCGAAGCCTGCTGACGATGACGTTTATTTAAGTCAAAAATTGATGCGAGAAATGCACCTGCAGTTGCAAAAATCAGAACTTGAACTGCGTCCCCACGTAGACCGCCTGGCTGTCCTGTCGTCCGTCTGTCAGCGGCATCAGGCGTTCGCGTTCCTGCGAGTAGCGCAGGCCGGCGGTGAGATCGAGGTTGTTGGTGACGCGGTAGGAGCCTCCCAGGTCGACTTCACCCGCTTCGCCCGCGAAAGTATGGGGGGCGCGGCCCGGTGCGCGCTTCTCGTCGATGGAAAGGCGGGTCGTGAAGCGCGGCTCTTTCTGTTCGGCGCTGCCGGCCTGGAGGCTGAACTTCTTGAGTTCCGGCGCGTCGGAAATGCCGCGCGCGGCGGCAGGGGCGGTGGCCGCGGCAATGTCCGGTGCGAAGTTCTGGTAGCCGCGCGCCACACCGAGGTTGAAGGCGGTGGGCGCGATCTTCAGGCCGCCGACGCTGGCCATGTCGTTACGGGCGACCTGGACGCGATTGCGCACGATGATCGCCTGTGCCGCCTCTCGGTCGATGCGGACGGCCACGGTGACCGCGCGGTCCCGCCGGGCGGTGGGACCGGCGGGGGTGAAGGGAAAGTTCTCGCCATCGCCCAGCGATCGCATCGCGATCGCCCGCGACAGGCTTTCCGGCGAAGTCTCTGGATCGAGCGCGCCGATCGAGCGGGCGGAAGGATCGGCCTTGAACGTTGTGGTGAAGGCCAGGACGGCGCTGGGCAGGGCGAGCACGACGACGCAGGAGGTCAGCAGGAGGCTGGTCCTCATGCCGCCTTTCGAAATACCCAGGTTCATCTGGGCCTGCTTCGAGAGAGCGCCATCCATCGGGCGTGCGCTTTCGCTATTCATCACCTGTTCTCGCCATTACCCGTTCTCAGGGTCCTTCCCATCGCCTTGCCAAATCGGTCCGCCATCCTCGTCCGGTGAGCTTAACACAGGATGATCGCCAGCGGGAAGGGGCGTGTGGAGGCTTCGTTCCGGGGCGCTCTGCCTGTTCAGCAAGCGTTTACCCATGTCCCGCTTATGGCTGCAAGCTGATGAAGCCGCACTTGCCGCCCCGGCAGTGGCGGCTATAGAGGCGTTTCACGGCAGGCGCGCGGAAAGTCCGGCACCTTCGCCAAGACAGGAACTGGGAATTACGATGACAGGCAGCACCCATACCGGCCTTCTCTCTGCTCGATCGCTGGCAACCGCGGGCTTCTGCGCCGTGGCGGCGCTTGCGCTGGCCGGTTGTGGCGGTGGCCGCAAGCAGGTGAATTCCTCGATCGCGCCTTCGGCAGTGACCACGATCGGCGTGAACAGCTACCTCTGGCGCGCCAGCCTCGATTCGCTGTCGTTCATGCCGCTGCTCCAGTCGGACAGCGCCGGCGGCGTCATCGTTACCGACTGGTACGTCAATCCCAAGCAGCCGGGCGAGCGCGTCAAGGTCACCGTGATGATCCTCGACAAGGACCTGCGCGCCGACGCCCTGCGCGTGACCGCACAGCGCGAAGTCTCGGCGAACGGCGCCTGGGCACCGGCGCCGGTGCAGGCTGCGACCGTGCAGAAGCTGGAGGACATCATCCTCACCCGCGCCCGCGACCTTCGCCGCGATTCGATCGGCGGCTGATTTTTCCCCTGCGGGCCGATCCGGCCCGCAGCTTTAATTGCGCGGGTGACATGTGCCCGCAGGAGACCTGATAGAAATGACCGAGCGGTTCGACCCGGCTCAGGCGGACACGCGCTGGCAGGCTGCGTGGGACGAAGCCCAGTGCTTCAAGGCTGACGATACTTCGTCCAAGCCCCGCAGTTTCGTGCTTGAGATGTTCCCCTATCCCTCGGGACGCATCCATATCGGCCACGTGCGCAACTACACGATGGGCGACGTGCTGGCGCGCTACAAGCGCATGACCGGCCACGAAGTGCTCCACCCGATGGGCTGGGACGCGTTCGGCATGCCCGCCGAGAACGCGGCCATGGAAAAGGGCGTCCACCCCGGCGGCTGGACGCGCGAGAACATCGCCAACATGAAGGCGCAGCTGAAGCGCCTGGGCTTTGCGCTCGACTGGAGCCGCGAGATCGCCACCTGCGAGCCGGAATACTACGGCCACGAGCAGGCGCTGTTCCTCGATCTCTACGCAAACGATCTGGTTTATCGCAAGGAATCGGCGGTGAACTGGGATCCGGTCGACATGACCGTGCTTGCCAACGAGCAGGTGATTGACGGGCGCGGCTGGCGCTCGGGCGCGCTGGTGGAGAAGCGCAAGCTCTCCCAGTGGTTCCTCAAGATCACCGACTTCGCCGACGAACTGCTGGAAGGCCTCTCCACGCTCGACAAGTGGCCTGAGAAGGTCCGCACGATGCAGGAGAACTGGATCGGCAAGAGCCAGGGCCTGCAGTTCAAGTTCGACCTGACCGCCGAAGTGGGCGGCATCGGTTCGGTGGAAGTCTACTCGACCCGTCCGGACACGATCTTCGGCGCCAGCTTCGTGGCCGTCGCTGCAGATCACCCGATCGCGCAGGCGGTTGCTGTCGGGCGCCCCGAGGTCGAGGAATTCATCGCGCTGTGCAAGCAGGGCGGCACCACTGCGGCCGAACTCGAAACCGCTGAAAAGCTGGGCTTCGATACCGGCGTGAGGGCGAAGCATCCGTTCACGGGCGCCGACCTGCCGGTCTACATCGCCAACTTCGTGCTGATGGACTACGGCACCGGCGCGGTCATGGCCGTTCCGGGTCACGACCAGCGCGACTTCGAATTCGCCACCAAGTACGGTTTGCCGATCCTGCGCGTCGTCGCGGCGAGCGAGGCCGATGCCGACAAGCCGTTCGACGGTGAGTCCGAGGCCGGCGACGGCGTCTGCGTCCATTCCGACTTCCTCAACGGCATGGCCGTGAAGGATGCCAAGGCCGCCGTCATCGCGCGCGCCGAGGCCGAAGGCTGGGGTGAGGGCAAGACCGTGTGGCGCCTGCGCGACTGGGGCGTTTCGCGCCAGCGCTATTGGGGCACGCCGATCCCGTTCATCCACTGCGAGGTTTGCGGCGTTGTGCCGGTGCCCAAGAAGCATCTGCCGGTCACGCTGCCCGAGGACGTCGATTTCTCGACCCCCGGCAACCCGCTGGTCCGCCACCCAACCTGGAAGCATGTCGATTGCCCGCAATGCGGCCACGCCGCGCGCCGCGAAACCGACACGCTCGACACCTTCGTCGATTCCTCGTGGTACTTCCTGCGCTTCGCCAGCCAGCCCGAAGATCGTCCGTTCGATCCGGCCAAGATCGCCGAATGGCTGCCGGTGGAACAGTACATCGGCGGCATCGAGCATGCGATCCTGCACTTGCTCTACGCCCGCTTCTGGACGCGCGCACTGGCCCGCATCGGCAAGGTCGAGGTGAAGGAGCCTTTCGCCAGCCTGTTCACGCAGGGCATGGTCACGCACGAGACTTACTTCCGCATCAACGATGCCAACGGCCAGCCGGTCTACTTCTCGCCCGGCGAGATCGACCGGACTTCGGACGGGGCGACGCTGAAGGCTGACGGTGCCGCCGTCGAGGTTGGCCGGGTCATCAAGATGTCGAAGTCGAAGAAGAACGTCGTCGATCCTGACGAAATCGTCGCGACTTACGGCGCCGACGCGATCCGCTGGTTCATGCTGTCCGACAGCCCGCCGGAACGCGACCTGCCGTGGTCGGAAGCGGGCATCGAGGGCTGCGGCCGCTTCGTCCAGCGTCTGTGGCGTCTGTTTGCCCAGTACGACGCTGCGGCAGAGGGCGAAGACAAGGCGATCGACCGCAAGGTCCACCAGACGGTGGCGGCGGTGGCTTCGGACATCGAATCGCTGGGCTTCAACAAGGCCGTGGCGCGCATCTACGAACTGACCGGCGCGGTCGAGAAGGCGGCGCCTTCGGCCAGCCGCTCGAACGCGATCCGCACGGTTCTGCTGCTCGTCTCGCCGATGATGCCACACCTCGCCGAAGAGGCCTTCGCGACCTTCGGGGAAGGTCTCGTCGCTGAGGCGGCATGGCCCGAAGTCGATCCGGCGCTGCTGATCGAGGACGAAGTGACCGTGGCGGTCCAGGTGAAAGGCAAGCTGCGCGACACCCTGACCGTGGCCAAGGGCACTTCCAAGGAAGAGCTTGAAGCGCTTGCCCTTGCCAGCGAGAAAGTGCAGCGTGCACTGGATGGAGCCGAGGTGAGGAAAGTGATCGTCGTGCCCGACCGTCTGGTCAATCTCGTCGCGTGAAGCGTTTCCTGCGTCTTGTCGGCCCGGTGCTGCTCGGAACCGCGCTGCTGTCTGGTTGCGGCCTCAAGCCGATGTATGCGGGCGGCGGCAGCGGTGCCGTGGCACGGGGCCTTCAGGGCGTGCAGGTCGCGGCGATCGAGGGGCGTGCGGGCTGGCTGGTTCGCAACGCCATCGTCGACCAGCTCGGTTCGGAAAAGGCCGGGACGGCACCGCGCTACCGCCTCGACATTCGACTGGACGACAAGCTCGAAGGCTTCGCGCTGCTCTCGGACGATACCATCGGTCGCGAGCGCCGGACCCTGCGTGCGCGCTACCAGCTGGTGGACCTGTCGAACAACGAGACCGTGCTCGACGCCACCGCCGGTTCGGATGCGGGAATCGACGTCGTATCTTCCGACTATGCGACGATCGCGGCCGAGCAGACCGCGCTCGAAAACATGTCGAAGGACGTGGCCACCCGCATCGTCAATGCGGTGGCGCTGCGCCTGCGCGGCGACACCAAGCAGTGATTCCGGTGCGAGACGCAGTCCGGATCGCGGCAACGTGAAAGCCACCCAGAAGGATTTCGGCGGCCTCGCAGCCCGCGCCGCACAGCAGGCGCGGGTTTTCTTCTTTTGCGGCCCCGACGAAGCCGGCGCCAGCGATGCAGCGGGCAAGATCGTCTCGTTTCTCGCCGACCCCGGTGAGCGGGTCGAGATCGCCGGATCGGAGCTGCGCCGCGACCCGGTGAAGCTGGGCGACGAGGCACGCTCCAACTCGCTGTTCGGCGGCACTTCGCGCCACATCTGGATTCGCGCCCAGGGCGACGAGGTTCACGATGCGGTGCAGATCCTGCTCGAAAGCGATGTCGACGCCTGCCCGGTCCTGATCGTGGCGACCGGCGCGACCGACAAGTCGCGCACAGCCAAGCTGCTGGCCGCCCGGCCGGACGGGTTGGTGGCGATGTTCTACCCGCCCGACCTCGGGGCAGTGACCGGCGCCGTGCGGACGATGGCCAATGGCGCCGGACTCAAGATGGGCAGCGACCTCGCCCAGCGAATCGCGCGGGCCTCGGGCCTCGATACGCGGCTGGCGCGCTCGGAAGTGACCAAGCTGGCGCTCTATCTCGATGCCAGCGCGGAAACCCCGCGCGCGGTGTCGAGCGCCGATCTCGATGCCGTTGGTGCGGCGACCGAGGATGACGATTTCGGCCCGCTGGTCGATGCGGTGCTGGGGGGCAAGCGCGAGGCGATCGGCCCCGAACTCAAGCGCCTGCGCGATCAGGGCATCAATGCCGTGGGCCTGCTGCTGGCCTTCGAGCGCCGCGCCGCGCAGCTTGCGGGCCTCAATTCCCGGCTGGGCAGGGGCGGCGATCCCGCAGCCCTGATCGAATCGGAAGCGGCGGCACGCCGAATTTTCTGGAAGGACAAACCAGCCCTTGGCGTGCAATTGCGCATCTGGCGTGGTAATCGTCTCGAACGTCTGGTGGCCCGTCTTATTGCGATGCACCAATCGCTGCTGGCCAATAGCCAAGACGCTGACCTTTTGCTGGCCGAAGGGTTAGTCGAAATAGCCAGAATTTCTACACTTGATGGCAAACAACGGATAAAAAGAACAGCTTAACTGAATCGGCTTTCCCGCTTCGAAAGAATGACCATAAGTGCATTCACCTACCGCAGTGCAGCACGGACATCGAATCCGTGGATGTGGCGATAGGCGGAAGAGGGGATCCGGGGGGCATGAGTTCGACAATTCGGGAGTGTTGAACGCATGAATGCGCCATTTGCAGTTACGACCCAAGCCGTTCAGCGCTCCGAGGCAGACGAACTTCTCGTCGCACCTTCGCTCGAACGCCGACGGCTTCAATGTTATCTTGCCTTGCTCGTGGGGGACCTTGTCGCCCTGCTGGCAGGCTTCGCGCTTGCGGGCTGGCTTTACGACAGCAGGCAGGGGATGGAGATGGCGCTCGTCTACGGACAAGTGCTGCTGCCGATCTTCCTGACGCTGGCGTTGTACAACGCGGCCTACTCCACCGACGCGCTTCGCGACGGCTGGCGGGGTATCTTCCGTGCGGAAGTCTCGATGGTGGTGGCGGTCGTCGTCGTCGTCTTCGTGCAATTCCTCATGAAGTCCTCGGCGGACCTGTCTCGCGGTGCCTTCAGCGGCGGCGTTATCTGCGCCATGGCGCTGATCGGCTGGTCGCGGCTCCAGCTTCGCAGCTTCGTGCACTGGCGCTGCGGCGCCAATGTCATCAACGAGCTTGTCATCGATGACGGCGGCCCCCAGCTTCGCATGCCCGGCGCGATCCGCGTCTCGGCGGCGGCCATGGGGCTGCGGCCCAATCTCAAGGACCCCGATTCGCTCGATCGCGTCGGTCTGGTCCTGCGCAACATCGACCGGGTGGTGGTGAGCTGCCCTGCCGATCGCCGTGCGGAATGGGCGATGGTGCTCAAGGGCGCCAATGTCGACGGCGAAGTGCTGGACGACGAAGTGGCCCGTCTCGGCGCCCAGGGCGCGCGGGTGACTGGCCAGCACGGGCTGCTGCTCGTTTCGGCCGGACCGCTGGGCATCCGCGAACGCGCGATCAAGCGCATCTTCGACGTCGCCTTCTCCGGCGGCGCGATCCTTGCGCTCTCGCCGCTGCTGCTGGTGGTGGCCCTTGCGGTGAAGCTGCAGGACGGCGGGCCGGTGTTCTTCATCCAGCGCCGCATGGGCCGGGGCAACACCTTCTTCAACATGTACAAGTTCCGCAGCATGACGCAGGCCCTCTGCGACACCAACGGCAATGTCTCGGCCTCGAAGGGCGACCAGCGCATCACCCGCGTCGGCCGCTTCATCCGCGGCACCAGCATCGACGAACTGCCGCAGCTGTTCAACGTGCTGCTGGGCGACATGAGCCTCGTCGGCCCGCGTCCCCATGCCACCGGCTCGCTGGCGGGCGACAAGCTGTTCTGGGAAGTCGACCGCCGCTACTGGCAGCGGCACAGCCTCAAGCCGGGCCTCAGCGGCCTTGCCCAGGTGCGCGGCTATCGCGGGGCAACCGACCAGGAATCGGACCTCATCAACCGCCTCCAGTCCGATCTGGAGTATCTCGAAGGCTGGACCATCATGCGAGATCTGCACATCATGTTCCTGACCGCGCGGGTGCTGGTCCACGACAAGGCGTTCTGATCGGGGCGCCCCCTCCCGAGGGTCGCCCAAAACGAAAAGGCCGGTTGCGACAGGGTGTCGCAACCGGCCTTTTCGTTTCCTCCGGAAGAGGTTCCGGGATCAGTTCTTCTTCTTGGGAACGTTGAACGTGCCCTTCACCCGGCCGCCCGAGGCCGAGGAGACGCCGCTCTTGAGATCCATCACGAAACGGCCGCCGCGCAGGGTATCGCCGGTGCCGCGCTTGAGCGTGGCATTGCCGACCATCGTCACGATGCGCTGGTTGAGATCGTAGATCGCGGTATCGCCGGTCGCGACCTGGTCCTGGCGGGTGACCACGACATTGCCGCTGGCGGTGATCCGCTGGACCTGGGTCTGGTCGCCCTTGATGAAGTCGATCACGGTGCGGGCACCACGCAGGCGCAGGTCGGCCTGGGTGATATCGACATTGCCGGTCAGCACGACGCGGTTCTGCTTGTCCTGAAGTTCGATGCGGTCGGCACCGAAATCGACGGGGGCGTCCGAGTTATGGCCCGAGATCGCCTGGGCGCTGAGCTGCTGCCCGGCGACGATCAGGGCGAGCCCGGCTACCGGCACGCCGAGAGCGATGCGGAACTTGCGGGATTGGAACAAGCGGGGGGTCATTGCGGCATCCTCAGCTTGCCGGGCGTGATGCGCATCCGGGCATGGCCTTCGAGTGTAATGGTGCGGGTATCGAGATCGGCGTGCATTGCATCGGCCTTGAACGTGCCCGAGGGCACGGTGCCCTGAACGCCGCCCGATGCGACCGCCGTCTTCTGCTTGATGTCGACGTCGACCTTGCTGGTGGTCATCGTATAGCCGTCGGACGACTTGAAGTTGACCGGGCCGTCGACCGCCATCGTGTCGTTATCGAAATTGTAGGCGCCGCGCGGCGCCGCGATATCGGCGGGGCCGTCCTGCAGGGCCATCTGGGCGACGAGCTTCTGCATTTCGACGATGGGAATCTCGGGCGAGCGCTGGACGGCGGTGCCCGCCGTCACCACGAAGTCGCGGCCCTGGTTGTCCTGTCCGCGATAGGCGGCGTCTGCCACGGCGATACGCTCGCCGGTGGTCGCCACCTTGTTGCGGTCCAGCAGGAAGCTGATCTCTCCGCGCGGGGAGAGCGGGACCAGGATCATGACGGCCGCGATCAGGCCGATGCCCGCGGGCAGGGCCTTGGCAAGGAAGGCCACCATGCGATCGTGCGAGCCGCCGGGCGCGGCGAAGTGCCGGCGGCGATTGCGGATCTGGTTGGCTTCGACCGACATGCGTGGCTAGGCTCCGATCAGGCGGCTTCGTGGCTGAAGATGTCGTGGTCCGGCCAGCCAGCCAGGTCGAGCCGGGCGCGGGCAGGCAGGAAGTCGAAGCAGGCCTGGGCGATCTCGGTGCGGTTCTCGCGAGCAAGGCGCACGACCAGAATATCGTGCATCGCGTGGAGGTAGCGCACGTCCGAGGCGGCATATTCCTTCTGCGGTTCGGTCAGTTCGGCCGCGCCCCAGTCGCTCGACTGCTGCTGCTTCGACACTTCCTTGCCGAGCAGTTCGCGCACGAGGTCCTTGAGGCCGTGGCGGTCGGTATAAGTGCGAGTCAGCTTGCTGGCGATCTTGGTGCAGAACACCGGCGCGGCGGTGACGCCGAGGTAGTGCTCGATCGCGGCAAGGTCGAACCGGGCGAAGTGGTAGAGCTTCAGCCGGGCCGGATCAGCCAGCACCGCCTTCAGGTTCGGCGCGGCGAAGTCGCTGCCGGGGGCAAAGCGAACGAGATGCTCGTCGCCCTGTCCGTCGGAAATCTGGACTACGCAAAGGCGGTCGCGCGGGGTGATCAAGCCCATCGTCTCGGTGTCGACGGCAACGGGGCCCGGCGCAAGTACGCCTTCGGGGAGATCTTCTTCGTGGAGATAGACAGCCATAGTCCGAAAATGCTTAGGGACTGGGCCTGAGTTTCGCAAATGGTTTAGGCGGGAGTACGGCGCGAATGGAGGTCTCGGGATCGCTTCAGGGCGTGCCGCCATCCTGGCAAGCAGCGCTGGGGGCCGTGCTCGATTCGCCGCAATCGCGCCAGCTCGGCGGCTGGCTCAAGGCCGAGGAAGCCGCGGGCAAGCGTATCTATCCGCCGCGCGGCACGCGGTTGCGGGCGCTGGAGCTGACGCCGCTCGATTCGGTGCGCGTCGTCATTCTCGGGCAGGACCCCTATCATGGAGCGGGGCAGGCGCACGGCCTGTCGTTTTCGGTGCCGGAAGGCGTGAAAGTGCCGCCCTCGCTGGTCAATATCTACAAGGAACTGGCCACCGACTGCGGCGTGACCGCGCCGGGGCATGGCAATCTCGAACACTGGGCGCGGCAGGGGGTGCTCCTGCTCAACAATGCGCTGACGGTCGAGGAAGCGCAGGCCGGGTCGCACCAGAACAAGGGCTGGGAAGCAATCACCGATGCCGCCGTCGCGGCGGTCGCGGCCAAGGCGGAGCCTTGCGTGTTCCTGCTCTGGGGCAGTCACGCTCAGAAAAAGGCGATGCGGGTGCCGGGGCTGACTTCGAGCCACCATCTGGTGCTGACCGCGCCTCATCCCAGCCCGCTGTCGGCCCATCGCGGCTTCCTGGGGTGCCGTCATTTCAGCACGGCCAATGCGTTTCTCGCGGAGCATGGGCGCGGGACGATCGACTGGTAAGGTCGTCGCCCCGGATCAGGTCCGGGACGACGTCAGGCCGAAACGCCCATCAAGATTGTGGGGAAAGCGATCGCGCGGACGGGCTTCGACAAGCTCAGCCAGAGCGGGTTGGGGGTGTCTCTCTTCCTGATCAGGAAATATACCCTCCTTAAACCGCTCAGGCTGAGCTTGTCGAAGCCTGTCCGCGCCCAATCGAAAAAGGGGCGCACCTTGCGGTACGCCCCTTCCTCAATCGGTAATGCGAAAGATCAGCGCGGCAGTTCGGAACTGCCCATGAGCGCTTCGTCCACCGCGCGGGCGCACTGGCGGCCTTCGCGGATGGCCCAGACCACCAGCGACTGGCCGCGGCGCATGTCGCCGCACGAATAGATCGCCGGATCGCTGGTGCGGTAGTCGGCCATGGTGGCCTTGACGTTGCCGCGCGCGTCCAGCGCGACGCCGGACTGGTCGAGCATGCCGGCCTTGCGCGGGCCGACGAAGCCCATGGCGAGCAGGATGAGGTCGGCCTGGAGCGTGAACTCGCTGCCCGCCACTTCCTGCATCTTGCCGTCCTTCCACTCGACGCGGACGCATTCGAGGGCGCGCACGTCGTTGTCGCCGATGACGCGCTTGGTCAGTACCGCCCAGTCGCGCTCGACGCCTTCCTCGTGGCTCGACGAGGTGCGCAGCTTGAGCGGCCAGTTCGGCCAGGACATCGCCTTGTTTTCATGCAGCGGCGGCTTGGGCATGATTTCGAGCTGGGTCACCGAAGCGGCGCCCTGGCGGTTCGAGGTGCCGACGCAGTCGGAACCGGTGTCGCCGCCGCCGATGACGATGACGTGCTTGCCGGTGGCCGAAAGCGTGCCGCGCGGGGCGGCGCGAAGCTCGTCGTCACCTGCGTTGCGCTTGTTCTGCTGGGTGAGGAACTCCATCGCGAAGCGCACGCCGGGCAGTTCGAAGCCCGGAATGTTCAGCGGACGGGGGTCCTCGGCGCCGCCTGCGAAGACGACGGTGTCGAAGTTTTCCTTCAGCGAGGCGACCGAGACGGTCACGCCGACTTCGGTGGAAGTGCGGAACTCGATGCCCTCGGCCATCATCTGCACGAGACGACGGTTGATGAGGTGCTTTTCCATCTTGAAGTCGGGGATGCCGTAGCGGAGCAGGCCGCCGACGCGGTCGCTCTTCTCGAACACCGTCACCGAGTGGCCGGCGCGGGCGAGTTGCTGGGCGCAGGCCATGCCCGCCGGGCCGGAGCCGACCACGGCCACCGACTTGCCGGTCTTCTTCGCGGCAGGCTTGGGCGTGATCCAGCCTTCCTGCCAGCCCTTGTCGACGATCGCGCATTCGATCGACTTGATGGTGACCGGCTGGTCCACGATGTTCAGGGTGCAGGCCGCCTCGCACGGGGCGGGGCAGATGCGGCCGGTGAACTCGGGGAAGTTGTTGGTCGAATGGAGGACTTCCAGCGCGTTGCGGAAGTCGTCCTCGTAGACCAGGTGGTTCCAGTCCGGGATGATGTTGTTGACCGGACAGCCGGTGTGGCAGTGCGGCACGCCGCAGTTCATGCAGCGCGAGGCCTGGTCCTTGAGCGCCTGCGGCGCCAGCGGGACGACGAACTCGTTGTAGTTCTTGAGGCGCGCCTTGGCGTCGCCATAGGTACGATCCTGGCGGTCCAGTTCGAGGAAGCCGGTTTCCTTGCCCATCTTACTAATTCCCGATCTTATTCTGCAGCGACCGAAGCGGCTTCGAGGCGCTCGGCCTCCTGCTGGCGCAGAGCCTTCGCGTAGTCGCGCGGCATCACCTTGACGAACTTGCCCAGCGCGTTCGACCAATCGTCGAGCAGTGCGCGGGCCCGCTTCGAGCCGGTGTGCAGGTGGTGGCGTTCGAGCAGGATGCGCAGGCGCTCCGCATCGTGGCGCAGCATGTCGCCCATGCCCAGGTCGCGAACCGAGACGGTGCGCTGCTGGGGACGGCCGGTGCCTTCCTCCTCGTCGGCTTCCGGCGAGATGCGGATGAGATCGACCATCGCCGGGTTGACCAGCTTGTCGAACTCGCCGTCCTCGTCATAGACGTAGGCGATGCCGCCGGACATGCCTGCCGCGAAGTTGCGGCCGGTCTTGCCGAGCACCGTCACGACGCCGCCGGTCATGTATTCGCAGCCGTGGTCGCCGCAGCCTTCGACGACCGCGATCGCGCCCGAGTTGCGGACCGCGAAGCGCTCGCCGCCGACGCCGTTGAAGAACGCCTCGCCGGAAATCGCGCCGTAGAGCACGGTATTGCCGACGATGATGTTCTTGAGCGGATCGCGGTTCACATGGCCGGGCTGGCGCACGATCACGCGGCCACCCGAAAGCCCCTTGCCGACATAGTCGTTGGCATCGCCGGTCAGGTCGAGCGTGACGCCGTGGGCGAGCCAGGCGGCGAAGCTCTGGCCGGCGACGCCGGTGAGCTTCACGTTGATGGTGTTGTCGGGCAAGCCGTCATGGCCGTAGCGACGGGCCACTTCGCCCGAAAGCATCGCGCCGACTGTGCGGTTGACGTTGATGACGCTCTTTTCGATGCGCACCGGCTGGCGGTTGTCCAGCGCATCGGCAGCACCTGCGATCAGCGCGTTGTCGAGCGCGTTCTCGAGGCCGTGGTCCTGCAGTTCGCTCCAGCCCAGCGAGGGGCTGTCGCCCAGCGGAGCCTGGTAGAGAACCTTGGAGAGGTCCACGCCCTTGGCCTTCCAGTGCGAGATCGCCTTCTTCATGTCGAGCTTGTCCACGCGGCCGACCATTTCGGCGATCGTGCGGAAGCCCAGCTGCGCCATGATCGCGCGCAGTTCCTCGGCGACGAAGAAGAAGTAGTTGACCACATGCTCGGGCTGGCCGGTGAAGCGGGCGCGCAGGACGGGGTCCTGGGTGGCGACGCCGACCGGGCAGGTGTTGAGGTGGCACTTGCGCATCATGATGCAGCCCGCCGCGATGAGCGGGGCAGTGGCGAAGCCGAACTCTTCCGCGCCGAGCAGCGCGGCCACGGCGACGTCACGGCCGGTGCGCAGGCCGCCATCGGCCTGGACCACCACGCGGCTGCGCAAGTTGTTGAGCAGCAGGGTCTGCTGGGTTTCGGCAAGGCCGATTTCCCAAGGCGAACCCGCGTGAGTCAGCGAGGTCAGCGGCGAAGCGCCGGTGCCGCCTTCGTAGCCCGAGATCGTGATGTGGTCCGCGCGCGCCTTGGAAACGCCCGCCGCGACCGTACCCACGCCCACTTCGGACACCAGCTTCACCGAGACGCGGCTGGTCGGGTTCACGTTCTTGAGATCGTGAATGAGCTGCGCGATGTCTTCGATCGAGTAGATGTCGTGGTGCGGCGGCGGCGAGATCAGGCCGACGCCCGGCGTCGAGTGACGGGTGGCGCCGATGGTCTTGTCCACCTTGTCACCCGGCAGCTGGCCGCCTTCGCCGGGCTTGGCGCCCTGGGCCATCTTGATCTGGATGTCGTCGGCATTGACCAGATATTCGGTGGTCACGCCGAAACGGCCCGAGGCGACCTGCTTGATCGACGAACGCATGGTGTCGCCGTTCGGCAGGGGCTTGAAGCGCGAGGGGTCCTCGCCGCCTTCGCCGGTGTTCGACTTGCCGCCGATGCGGTTCATCGCCAGTGCCAGCGTGGTATGCGCCTCCCACGAGATCGAGCCGTAGCTCATCGCGCCGGTGGCGAAGCGCTTCACGATCTCGCTGGCGGGTTCCACCTCGGAGATGTGGATCGCCTGGCTGGGGGCGAATTCCATCAGCCCGCGGATGGTGAGCATCCGGGTCGACTGGTCGTTGATGGTGCGGGCGAATTCCTCGTACTTGGCGGGGATATTGCCGCGAACCGCGTGCTGGAGCGCGCCGATGTTCTCGGAGGTCCAGGCATGTTCCTCGCCGCGCACGCGCGCGCCGTAGATGCCGCCGACGTCGAGCATGTTGGCGTAGATCGGGTTGTCGCCGTAGGCCGCGTTGTGGCGCTGCACGGTTTCCGCCGCGATTTCGGCCAGACCCGCACCCTCGATCGAGGTGGCGGTCCCGGTGAAGTACTTGTCCACGAAGGCGGTCGAGAGGCCGACGGCGTCGAAGATCTGGGCGCCGCAGTACGACTGGTAGGTCGAGATGCCCATCTTGGACATGACCTTACGGATGCCCTTGCCGATGGCGTAGACGTAGTTCTTGGCCGCCTGCTCCGCCGTTACCGGCAGGTTCTTGCGAACGCGCACGGCTTCGATGGTTTCGAGCGCGAGGTAGGGGTTGATCGCTTCCGCGCCGTAGCCTGCCAGAGCGCAGAAGTGATGCACTTCGCGCGCTTCGCCGGTTTCCACGACGAGGCCGGTCTGCATGCGCAGGCCCTGGCGGACGAGGTGGTGGTGGACGGCAGCCGTCGCCAGCAGCGCCGGCATCGGGATGCGGTCCGGCCCCTGGGCGCGGTCGGACAGGACGAGGATGTTCTTGTCCGCCAGCACCGCTTCGGTCGCGGCCCAGCACATTTCCTTGATCGCCATCTCCAGCCCCTCGACGCCCGAAGCGGCATCCCAGGTCATGTCGATGGTCTCGGTGCGGAAGGCGCCGTCGAGCGCGGCTTCCACCGAGCGAATCTTGGCAAGGCCGAGATCGGTCAGGATCGGCTGGCTGACTTCCAGGCGCTTGTGGCTGCCGGCGTCATGGCCGAGCAGGTTCGGGCGCGGGCCGATCATGGTGACCAGGCTCATCACCAGTTCCTCGCGGATCGGGTCGATCGGCGGGTTGGTGACCTGTGCGAAGTTCTGCTTGAAGTAGTCGTAGAGCAGGCGGGCCTTGTTCGACAGCACCGGAATCGGTGTGTCGGTGCCCATCGAGCCGAGCGGGTCGTCGGCATTGACGGCCATCGGTTCGAGGAAGCGGCTGACGTCTTCCTGGGTGTAGCCGAAGGCCTGCTGGCGATCGAGCAGGGTGCCGGTCGGCTGGGGCAGCTCGGCCAGTTCCGGTTCGATCACGTCGAGATCGGCCAGCTTGTACTGCGCCTGCTCAAGCCACTTTTCGTAAGGCTCTTCGTTGGCGAGCTGGGTCTTGATCTCTTCGTCTTCGATGATGCGGCCCTGTTCGAAGTCGATCAGGAGCATCTTGCCGGGCTGGAGGCGCCACTTGCGGACGATGTTGTCTTCCTTGATCGGGAGCACGCCCGATTCGGAAGCCATGACGCAGATGTCGTCATCGGTGACGAGGAAGCGCGCGGGGCGCAGGCCATTGCGGTCCAGCGTGGCGCCGATCTGGCGGCCGTCGGTGAAGGCCACGGCGGCCGGACCGTCCCAGGGTTCCATCAGGGCTGCGTGATATTCGTAGAACGCGCGGCGTTCCGGCGTCATCAGCGCGTTGCCGGCCCAGGCTTCCGGGATGAGCATCATCATCGCGTGGACGAGCGGATAGCCGCCGGCCAGCAGCAGTTCGAGCGCATTGTCGAGGCAGGCGGTGTCCGACTGGCCGTGCGGGATCAGCGGCCACATCTTGTCGAGATCGGCGCCGAGCAGCTCCGATTCCATGGTGCGGCGGCGCGCGTTCATCCAGTTCACGTTGCCGCGAACGGTGTTGATCTCGCCGTTGTGGGCCATGAAGCGGAACGGGTGCGCCAGCTTCCAGCTCGGGAACGTGTTGGTCGAGAAGCGCTGGTGGACAAGGCCGAGTGCCGAGACGAACTCGGGATTGCGCAAGTCGTCGTAGAACGAGCCGACCTGGGTCGCCAGCAGCAGGCCCTTGTAGACGATCGTGCGGCTGGAGAAGCTCGGCATGTAGAGCTCGGCCAGGCCGGGCAGGTTGTGCTTTTCGGCCATGGCCGCGAGCGGGTTCTGCGTCTGCTTGCGGATCGCCAGGATCTTGCGCTCGAACGCATCCTGATCGGCGCAGTTGTCACCGCGGCCGACGAAGCACTGGCGGATCACCGGCATCGATTCGATCACGGTCTTGCCGAGGCCGTCGAGCGTGACGGGCACGTCGCGCCAGCCGATCAGGTGCTGGCCTTCCTTGGCGATGAACTTCTCGAACGTCTGCGTGATGAGGTCGCGGCTGGCCTCGTCCTGCGGCAGGAAGCACATTGCGACGGCATAGTCGCCAGCCTTGGGCAGTTCGACGCCGGCGGCGGCGGCCCAGCTGTGGAACAGAGTGTCGGGAAGCTGCGTCAGGATTCCTGCGCCGTCGCCCAGCAGAGGGTCGGCGCCCACCGCACCGCGGTGGTCAATATTTTTCAGGATTTCCAGCGCCTGAGTAATGATTGCATGCGTTTTCTGGCCTTTGATATGGGCTACGAAGCCTACACCACAAGCATCGTGTTCGTTACGCGCATCATAAAGGCCCTGGGGCTTAGGAAATCCCATCGATAAAAACCCATCCTGTCATTTTTTGCCGGGGACCTTTCGTCGCGCCCGGAGCGCACGAATCGTGCTGCGCCAAGGTGCGTCATGGGGGTCCCAAGCGCCCCCATGACGATTACGGGACGCTTTTGCAATGGCGAAGGCATGGGTTCGCGCAAAATTTGGTGCGTTTGCGCGGTAAAAAAAGGAATTTTGTTATGCGAAGAAGCGCCTCAGTTGCGTGAAATGCGTTTCTGCACGAAAATGGACCCGTTTCAGGCAGCCCCGCTCATGCGCTGGAGCGTGGCCAGGGCGGCGCGCAAAGCCTTCTCCGTTTCGACGGGATCGGGACGGGCCGGAGGATCGAAGGGACGGGGGCCGTTTCCTTCCGAAGCGACATCATCAGTGTCTTCGGCCGGGACTTCGTCGCCGAGCCGCACAAAGTTCTGGCGGGGCGACTGGCGCGACAGGTTCAGCAGCGAGGAGTAGCCCTTGGCCAGGACCGCCTCTTCCTCGTCGTCCTCGGGGGCCTCGTCATAGTCGAAGCGCTCCGAAAGCGTGTCGAACGCTGCATACCGGCCCCGATCCTCGGCTTCGCTTTCCGCTTCGACAGTATCCTCGGCCGTAGCCTGCGGCAGGGCCGACACCGGATTGGTCAGCGCCAGGCTGATGTGGCGGGGCGGGACATAGCCGGGCAAGGCATCGTCGGCTTCGTCATGCCCGAAGGCATCGAAGCCGATGGGGCGCAGGGCGGCCGGGATCGGGGTCGGGATATCCAGTACTGCGACAGGCGCGCCATCATCCCGATCGAGGTCCTGCGTGTCCGGAACCGATCGCAGTGGCGGGTTGAAGGGCGACGCCGACGCGAGGCGGGGCAGAATCGAGTCTGCTGCGCGCTCGGCGGGAAAAGCGATGGTTTCGGCACTCGGCGGCGCGGAATCGACGGTAACGGCCATCTCGTCCGCAATCGACTCATCTTCTGTTTCGGTTGTGGCGGCGCGCAGGCGGCGCTGCCGCTCCATCGCCAGCGCAAGACGTTCCAGCAGTTCGACTTGTGAGAGGTCTTCGAGGTGCGCCCCGGCAATTCGTTCGGCGGCCTGAGCCTGTTCTGCGGAAGTCGCGGCTTCCTCGACGTGGGCCTCGCCCGTGTCCGCAGCAGGGGCGGTGAGCGGCTGGGCGTCCGGGGTTTCGGCCGGTTCGTTCAACTTGCGCGAATAGGCTTCGAACAGACGGTTGCTGAGATTTTCGGGCGCGAGGGTCTCGGGCTTGGCGGCGTCTTCATGCGCAGCGCCCCAGCGGGCCGGGGAGAAGCTGTGCACGTCCTGACGCGGTTCCAGCCACTCGGGGATGCGACCGAAGGGACCTTGCTCGTCTTCGTCGACGGAATCGGCGGTCTGCGCGGCAGGCGCTTCGTCATGCTCAGGCGACCACTCGGCGGAAACGGTTTCGGGCGTTTCGAGGGTGCCCGCGCTGTTTTCTTCGAGATCAGGCTGGCGATAGGCTGCTTCTGCAGCAGGCAGCGGTTCGGCGAGACCGGCGGCCTCAATGCCTTCGAGATCGAGTTCGGAGAGATTGAGAATCGGCGGCTGCATGGCTTCGGGGGCGGCGATTTCCGGCTCTTCCAGCGACGGGGCGTCCTCGGCAAGGAGGGCGCGGCGGCGGCGCGGCAGGGGGGAGGAGGCGCGTTCTTCGACCGGCGCAGCTTCCTGTTCACTGATCGCTTCAGGCACGGCATCGCCGGTTTCGAGACCGGCGAACGGCATGCGGGCCGGGGCTTCCTCGGCAGTCTGGGCGACACGGCGCCCGGCAATGAGGCCGACCAGTCCACCCAGCCCGGTGAGCGCGAGAGCAAAGAGGATGCGGGCCGTGGCGCCGAGCGGCGGCGCGGCCATCGGCAGGACTTTGGCAAGGCCGGTGGCGGAGACGATCCGCTCGATCAGCGCCGGGCTGACCATCAGCGATCCAAGCCCGAACAGCGCCGCGAACCACAAGGCGACGATCGCCGGGAACAGCGGGTGGCGGCTGATCGGTTGGGCCTTTTTGCCCTCTTGCCTGCTCTCTGGTTTCGCCACGTTCATTAACCCCGTTCTGAGTTCCGCAGGATGGTAATTCGCCAGGTCAGGCAGCGGTTTCCAGCCTTTTTCGTGCCGCCAGAGGTGACACCATTTGGTAAACGTCTCGATAATGCCGGGCATTGACCGCCCAGTCGTGCCGTTCCCGTACATGGCGGCGGCCTGCTTCGCGGTAGGCTTCCCACGATGCGCGGGCTTCCAGCAAGTCTGCAAGGGCAGCCGCGCAGGCAGCGGGATCGTCGGGCGCGAAGAGCGTGCCGGTCTGGCCGTGAGTCACGAGTTCGCGGTGGCCGCCGACATCGCTGGCGGCTACGAGCTTGCCCTGTGCCATGGCCTCCAGCGGCTTCAGCGGCGTCACGAGGTCGGTTAACCGGCTCTTCTTGCGCGGATAGGCCATCACGTCGGCCAAGGCATAGTAGCGCTCCACCTCGTGGTGCGGCACGCGGCCGATGAAGCGGATCGCTGCGGCAGCCGGAGAGGCCTGGGCCTGGGCGCGCAGCGCTTCCTCGCGCGGGCCGCCGCCGACCATGAGCAGCCGTGCCTCGGGCTGGCGCTCCAGCAGCAGGGGCATGGCGGCGATCAGGTCGTCGAGGCCTTCGTAATCGTAGAAGCTGCCGATGAAGCCGATGACCGGGTGAGCGATCCCGTCCGTCTCGAAGCCGAGTTCGCGGGCCAGCGCCGGATCGCGCGCGGGCGGCGTGCCGAACAGGTCAAGATCGACGCCGTTGGGCATTTTCGAGAGCTTGCCCGGCGGAACCCCGCGCGCGACGAGGTCTTCGCGCAGTCCGTCGCAGATCGTCACCACGGCATCGGCGCGGGCGACGACGCGGTTTTCCAGCGCGCGCGTCAGCCGGTACTTGAACGAGCCTTCGCTGCCGGTGCCGTTGCCCACTGCCGCGTCTTCCCAGAAGGCACGGATTTCGTAGACGAGCGGAATGCCGTGGCGGCGGGCGACGCGCGCCGCCGCCGCGCCGCAGAGCGAGGGCGAGTGGGCATGGAGCACGTCCGGTCGCCATTCGCGCACCAGCCGGTCGATCGATTCGGCGAAAAGCCCCATCTCGCGCCATTCGCGCAGGCCCACCGGGCCACCGGCGGTTCCCTCGGTGCGATGGAACGTCAGCCCGTCGGCTTCCTCCACCGCGGGGCCTTCCTCCGTGTGGCGTATGCCGGTAATGCCGCGGACTTCGAAGCCCATGGCTTCCTGCGCCTTCAGGATCGCGCGGGTCCGGAAGGTATAGCCGCTGTGTATCGGCAGCGAATGGTCGAGGACGTGGAGAACACGGGTCATGGGGCGGAAGCCTATGTCTGCAAGGCTTAACGCCGCGTCAACCCGGCGCTGGTAGGCCCGGCGCGATGGTCGACATCCTTGCCCTTGCCGTGAGCCACGGACTGCTGGCGCTGGCCGCCTGCCGCCTGCTGCTGCGGTCGGACCTCGATGTCGAGGTGCCGGGCGAAGGCGCTGCGCCCGAACAGAGGCCCCTGAAGCGGAGCGGGCCGGTGCGGCGCGAGATGCGCTGGCCAAGCAAGGACAGCGGCGATGCTTGACCTTGCGCTGACTGGCTTCGTGGCCTGCTTCCTGCTGATCGGCTTTCGGCGCCCGTTCCTCTGGGTGCTGTGCTATCTCTATGTCGATATCGTCAGTCCGCAGATCATTTCCTGGGGCATCCTGTCCCATCTGCCGATCTCGCTCATGGCCTTTGCCGCCGCGTTCCTCGGCTGGCTGGCGCTCGACGACAAACGCGATTCGCGCTTCACCATGCGGCAGGGCATCCTCGCGGCGCTGCTGCTCTATTGCGGCTATACGACCTGGGCGGCGGTCTATCCGGAGGCGGCGGCGGAGAAATGGGCCTGGGTGTGGAAGGCGCTGGTTTTCGCGATCTTCCTGCCCTTCACCCTGCGCACGCGGCTGCGGATCGAGGCGGTGGCGCTGGTCATGGTGCTGGCGGCGAGCGCGCTCATCATCGACGGGGGCCTCAAGACAGCGGGCGGCGGCGGCGGCTACGGGACTTTGCGGATATTCGTGGAGAACAACACCGGCCTCTACGAAGGCTCGATCCTCTCGGCGGTGGCGATCTCGATCATCCCGATCGTGCTCTGGCTGGTGAAGTACGGGACGGTGTTTCCGGCGGACTGGCGGGTCTACCTGTTCGCCGCCGCGCTGATCTTCGCCTGTTCGCTGATCCCGGTGGGGACGCAGGCGCGCACCGGACTCGTATGCCTCGGCGTGCTTTGCCTGTTCTATCTGCGCACCGCGAAGCACAAGGTACTGATTGCCGGGGGCATGGCGCTGGCGGTCGTAGTCGCGGTGCCGTTCCTGCCGCAGGCCTTCCTGGCGCGGATGGGCACGATCGAGAATCACGAGGCCGACCAGTCCGCCAGCACGCGCCTTGGCGTCTGGAAATGGACCTGGGGCTATGTGAAGGAGCACCCGATGGGCGGCGGCTTCGTGGTCAACCAGTCGAGCCGGGTCGAGTACGATACCGTCGTCAAGGTCACCGTGGACGGCAGCACCGAAATCCGGCGTACCCATGTCGTGGAGGAAGGCCGGGCCTTCCATTCCAGTTACTTCGAGATGCTGGGCGAGCAGGGCTTCCCCGGCTTCGGTCTCTGGATACTGCTCCAGTTGACCGGACTGATTCAGATGGAGCAGATTCGCCGCCGCTGGAAGAAGCGCACGGGGCCGGATGAGGCCTGGGTGGCGCCGTTGGCAGTGGCGCTGCAACTGGCGCAAGTGGTCTATCTGATCGGATCGCTGTTCGTGGGCATCGCCTTCCAGCCGTTCATCCTGATGCTGATCGGCCTGCAATGCGGTCTCTGGAGCTATCTCAAGCGAATCGACGTGGCGCAGGTTCGTGCCCCGATTCGGGCAACCCGGCCGGTGGTCGGCTTGGCCTGAGAGGTGGTTAAGGCCAAACTTTTTTAAGGTCTGGAAGCACCGTCCGAGGCGAAATATTCCTAACAGGCGCGGATTCCCTATGGTTTTGAAAAATCACGGGCAATCGTGTTTACGGCAAATTAACCTTTAACCTTCATCCGTCCTATGGTTAATACAAGGAAATATCCGTTTCGGCTGGGGATTTGAGCCGAGACGGGGGGCGAAAGGTAATTTCCGATGCGTGTCCTGCTGATCGAGGATGAACCCACCACTGCGCGGGCCATCGAACTCATGCTGACGGCCGAAGGGTTCAACGTCTACTCCACGGATCTGGGCGAAGAAGGCCTCGATCTCGGCAAACTCTACGATTACGACATCATTCTGCTCGATCTGAACCTGCCCGACATGCACGGGTACGACGTGCTGAAGAAGCTGCGCGTCGCCAAGGTGCAGACGCCGGTGCTGATCCTCTCGGGCATCTCCGAAATGGATTCGAAGGTCCGTTCGTTCGGCTTCGGCGCCGACGACTACGTGACCAAGCCGTTCCACCGCGAAGAGCTGATCGCGCGCATTCATGCCGTCGTCCGCCGCTCGAAGGGCCATTCGCAGTCGGTCATCCGCACCGGCAAGCTGGTGGTGAACCTCGACGCCAAGACCGTTGAGGTCGACAGCGCCCGCGTGCATCTGACCGGCAAGGAATATGCGATGCTGGAGCTGCTCTCGCTGCGCAAGGGCACCACGCTGACCAAGGAAATGTTCCTCAACCACCTTTACGGCGGCATGGACGAACCGGAACTGAAGATCATCGACGTCTTCATCTGCAAGCTGCGCAAGAAGCTGGCCCACGCCTGCGGCGGCGCCAACTACATCGAGACGGTCTGGGGCCGCGGCTATGTGCTGCGTGATCCGGACGAACTGCAGGAAGTCGCGTAACTCTACCCCTTGCGCGTATAAGCAACGTGCATGGAACGGCCTGTCCTTCGGGGCGGGCCGTTTCGTTTTGAGAGCCGGTTTCGTTTGGGCGACGTTGACCTTGCCGGGCAACGGTGTCAGTGCCCCGCGCCATGACGGCTCACAAATCCGGCGATCCGACCACGCTCAACCGCCTCTATGGCCGCGCCAAGGGCAAGCCCTTGCGCACGGGCCAGCAGGCTCTGGTCGACACCCTGCTGCCGCGTATCGCGGTTCCCCTCGAAGGCCCGGTCACGTCCGACCTGCTGTTCGGCGACGATCGTCCGATGCATTTCGAGATCGGCTTCGGCGGCGGCGAACACATGGCCGGGCGGGCCGACATGCTGCCGAACCACGGTTTCATCGGTGCCGAGCCGTTCATCAACGGTGTCGCCCAGGCGCTGACCCATGTGGCGGGCGACAACGGTGCCAGCACCCCGCTCGGCAATGTGCGCATTCATCACGGCGACGCGCTGGAAGTGCTCTCGCGCATTCCCGACGGTTCGCTCTCGTTCCTCTACCTGCTGCACCCGGACCCCTGGCCCAAGGCGCGTCATGCCAAGCGGCGCATGATGAACGACGGCCCGGTCGACATGTTTGCGGCCAAGCTCAAGCCCGGCGGCGAGTTCCGCTTCGGCACCGACCATGCGGTCTATGTCCGCCATGCGCTGATGGTGATGCAGCGCCACACCGACCAGTTCGAGTGGCTTTGCGAGAAGCCGCAGGATTTCCAGGTCCGTCCGGGCGGCTGGCCGGAAACGCGCTACGAGAACAAGGCGCGCACCGTCTACGGGCATGAGGTCTGGTATTTCCGCTATCGGCGGAAGTGACATTGGGGCGGGGCGATTTTCGTCCCGTTTTTTCCGATAGCCCGTCGTCATCCTGAAACAAGTTCAGGATGACGCGGTGAGTGGGGAGAGGCCGGCGCGCGCTCTCGCCGGGAGACATCTCGAACGTCGAAATGCGCGCACCACGAAGCTGCGCGCACGACGAAAAGGGTTTGGGGTGCAGGGGTATTAACCCCTGCATTTCTCCCCTTGTTCTTACCCGGCAATCCCCGCCGCCGCGAGCACGGCCAGGGTCAGCACGTCCGGTGCCAGCGCCGTCATCGGCACGATCTGCACCGGCTTCTCCGCGCCCAGCAGCATCGGCCCGATCGAGGTCGTGCCGCCGATTTCCTTGAGCAGCTTGGCCGAGATATTGGCCGACTGCAGCCCCGGCATGATCAGCACGTTCGCCGGAGCCGACAGGCGGCTGAACGGGTAGAGCTTCATGATCTGCGGGTTCAGCGCCGCGTCGGGAGCCATTTCGCCTTCGTATTCGAAGTCCGGCTGTTCCTCGTCGAGGATGCGGATCGCCTCGCGGGTGGCGTCCAGCCACTTGCCCGAGGGGTTGCCGAAGGTCGAGTAGCTGAGGAAGGCGACGCGCGGTTCGTGGCCCAGGCGGCGGGCGACGGCGGCGGTTTCCTTGGCGATCACCGCGAGCTGCTCGGCACTCGGGCGCTCGTTGATGGTGGTGTCCGCCATGAACACCGTGTGGTTCTTGCCGACCAGCAGGTGGATGCCGAAGGGCAGCTTGCCCTCGGCCGGGTCGAGCACGCGGCGCACTTCCTTGATCGACTGCGCGAAGGGCCGGGTCATGCCGGTGACCATCGCATCGCCGACGCCCAGCTTGAGCAGGCCGGAGGCGAAGATGTTGCGATCGGTATTGACCATGCGCTGCACGTCGCGCTGGAGGAAGCCGCGGCGCTTAAGGCGCTCGTAGAGCATCTCCACCATCGGCGCGACGTGATCGGAAACCATCGAGTTCTCGATATGGTAGCTCTCGGGATCGGCGACGCCGAGTTCGGCCATCTTGTCGAGGATGACCTGGGTGCGGCCGACCAGGATCGGTTCGCCGTAGCCGAAGTCGCGGTACTGGATCGCGGCGCGCAGGACGACTTCGTTGTCCGCCTCGGCGAAGATCATGCGCTTGGGATTGGCGCGGACCTGTTCGTAGACGCGGGTGAGCACCGAAGTGGTCGGGTTGAGGCGGGCCTTGAGCTGGTCGCGGTAGGCTGCGAAGTCCTCGATCGGGCGGGTGGCGACGCCGGAATCCATCGCTGCCTTGGCGACGGCCATCGACACCACTTCCATCAGGCGCGGATCGAACGGCGCCGGAATGATGTAGTCGCGGCCGAACTGCTGCGCTTCGCCATAAGCGGCGGCGACGTCTTCATGGACCTGTTCGCGCGCCAGTTCGGCGATGGCCGTGGCGGCGGCGATCTTCATCTCTTCGTTGATCGCGGTGGCCGAAACGTCCAGCGCGCCGCGGAAGATGAAGGGGAAGCCGAGCACGTTGTTGACCTGGTTCGGATAGTCCGACCGGCCGGTGGCGACGATGGCGTCGGGGCGCACGGCCTTGGCTTCGGGCGGGGTGATTTCCGGGTCCGGGTTGGCCATCGCGAAGATGATCGGCTCGGGCGCCATGGACTTGACCATCTCGGGCGTGATCGCGCCCTTGGCCGAGAGGCCGAGAACGACATCCGCGCCTTCGAGGGCTTCGGCCAGCGTGCGCCTGTCGGTCTTGACCGCGTGGGCCGACTTGAACTGGTCGACGCGCTCGCGGCCCGGATAGATCACGCCGCGCGTGTCGCAGACCAGCACGTTATCGTGGCGCACGCCCATCGACTTGATCAGCGCGGTGCAGGCCAGCGCCGAGGCGCCGGCGCCGTTCACCACGACCTTGATCTCGTCCAGCTTGCGCCCGGTGATGAGGCAGGCGTTGATGAGACCGGCGGCGGCGATGATCGCGGTGCCGTGCTGGTCGTCATGCATGACCGGGATGTTCATCCGCTCGCGCAGGGCCTGCTCGATGATGAAGCACTCGGGTGCCTTGATGTCTTCTAGGTTGATGCCGCCGAAGCTCGGCTCCATCATGGCGATGGCCTCGATCAGTGCGTCGGTGTCTTCGCTGGCGAGTTCGATGTCGATGGAATCGACGTCGGCGAAGCGCTTGAAGAGGACGGCCTTGCCTTCCATCACCGGCTTCGAGGCGAGGGCGCCGAGGTTGCCCATGCCGAGGATCGCGGTGCCGTTCGAGATCACCGCGACGAGGTTGCCCTTGGCGGTATAGTCGTAGGCGGTGGTGGGGTCGTCGGCGATCGCCTGGACCGGAACGGCGACGCCCGGCGAATAGGCAAGCGAGAGGTCGCGTTGCGTCGCCATCGGCTTCGACGCAATAATCTCGATCTTACCGGGGCGCATGGTGCTGTGATAGAACAGAGCTTCACGCTCCGTGAACTGGACTTTGGATTTTTCGGACAAGCGGTTTTCCTCCCGATTTGGGAGAGGACCTAACGAATGTTCTCGCCACGCGATAGGGGAAAGGCGCCTTGCCCGCGCTTCCCAAGAAGGGGCGCGCGGCGCTAACGCTTCGGGCCATGAGCGGACAATCTGACAAGGCGGGCGTGACCCCGATGATGGCCCAGTACCTTGCCTTGCGCGAGGTCGCCGGAGATTGCCTGCTGTTCTACCGGATGGGCGATTTCTTCGAACTGTTCTTCGAGGATGCGAAAACCGCAAGCCAGGTTCTCGATATTGCACTTACCACGCGGGGCGAGCACGGCGGGCAGCCGATCCCGATGTGCGGGGTGCCGGTCCATGCGGCGGAGGGCTATCTCGCCCGCCTGATCAAGGCCGGTTGCCGCGTGGCCATCGCCGAGCAGACCGAAACGCCCGCCGAAGCCAAGAAACGCGGCGGTTCCAAGGCGCTGGTGACGCGCGACATCGTCCGCTTCGTCACCGCCGGAACGCTGACCGAGGAATCGCTGCTGGAGCCGCGCCGCGCCAATGTGCTGGCGGCGGCCTGCGATCTGCGGGGTGTGGTCGGCATTGCCGCCTGCGATATCTCCACCGGGCGCATGGAGCTGGAAGAGTGCCCGCCGGAGCGGCTGGGTGCGGCACTGGCGCGGCTCGGCGCGAGCGAACTGGTCGTGCCGGAAGGCTGGGAACTGGCACCCGACGGCGCGATCCCGCGCTCGGGCCACGAGTTCTCCTCCGATGGCGGGGACGAGCGGCTGAAATTCGTCCACGGTGTGGCGACGCTTGACGGTTTCGGGACTTTCACCCGCGCCATGCTGGCGGCGGCGGGCGGGCTGATCGCCTATCTCGATCATGTCGGACGCGGCAAGTTGCCGCTCCTGCTGCCGCCGGTGGCGCGCGCAGGCGATGCTGCGCTGGCGATGGACGAGGCGACGCGGGCCAGTCTCGAAATCCTCGAATCGTCGCAGGGCGGGCGCAAGGGCAGTCTGGTTGAGGCGATCGACCGCTGCGTCACCGGCGCCGGTGCGCGTCAGCTCGCGGAAGATCTCTCGGCCCCGCTGACCGACCGCCATGCGATTGCCGAGCGGCTGGAACTGGTCGAGTGGCTGCACGACGATCACCTGCTGCGCGAGGACATGCGCGCGGCGCTGCGGGCGCTGCCTGACGTGGGGCGCGCGCTGGGCCGCGTGGTGGCAGGGCGTGGCAGCCCGCGCGATCTCGGCCAGCTTCGCGACGGTCTTTCGGGGGCGCGCCGCATCGGGGACCGGCTGGCGCAGATGGACAGCCTGCCGGTGCTGCTCGACCGGCTGATGCCCGAACTGGGCGGACATTCCGGGCTGGTCGATCATTTCGCGCAGGCGCTGGTGGAAACGCCGCCGACCGAACGCGGGCAGGGCGGCTATATTGCCAGCGGCTACGACGCCGGGCTGGACGAGCTGCGCGTCACGTCGGGCAATGCCCGCCGCGCGATTGCCGCGCTGGAAGCGAAGTACCGTGAGGAAACCGGCGTTGCCGCGCTGAAGATCAAGCACAACAACGTGCTCGGCTACTTCATCGAAGTGCCGCAGCGCCATGCCGACAAGCTGATGGAGCCGGACAGCGGCTTCTCGCATCGCCAGACGATGGCCGGGGCGATGCGCTTCAACGCGCTCGCCCTGCATGAAGAAGCAAGCCGCATCACCGAGGCAGGCGCCCATGCGCTCGCCGCCGAGGAAGCGCATTTCGAGGAACTGGTGACCGAGGCTGTCGCCGCCCGCCATGCTATCGCCCGCACCGCGGCCGCGCTCGCCCGTTTCGACGTGGCCGCCGGGCAGGCCGAGCGCGCGGCCGAAGGCGGCTGGACCCGGCCCGAAGTGGTGGACGGCCTCTCGCTCGATATCGAAGGAGGTCGTCACCCGGTGGTCGAGGCCGCGCTGAAGGTTCAGGGCGAGCGTTTCGTCGCCAACGACTGCCGCCTCGCCAGTCATGACCGGCTCTGGCTGATCGGCGGCCCCAACATGGGCGGTAAGTCGACGTTCCTGCGCCAGAACGCGCTGATCGTGCTGCTGGCGCAGGCGGGCGGTTTTGTCCCCGCCAAGTCGGCGCGGATCGGTATGGTGGACCGCCTGTTCAGCCGCGTCGGCGCCTCGGACAACCTTGCGCGCGGGCGCTCGACCTTCATGGTCGAGATGGTGGAAACCGCCGCTATCCTCGCGCAGGCGACCGAGCGCAGCTTCGTCATCCTCGACGAAGTGGGGCGCGGCACTTCGACTTATGACGGCCTGGCGCTGGCCTGGGCGGTGGCGGAAGCCGTCCACGAGACCAACCGCTGCCGCTGCCTCTTCGCCACGCACTATCACGAGATGGCGCGGCTGGGCGAAACCTGCGAGGCGCTCTCGCTCCACCATGTCCGAGCGCGGGAGTGGAAGGGCGATCTGGTGCTGCTGCACGAACTGGCCGAAGGGCCTGCGGATCGCAGCTACGGACTTGCCGTGGCGCGCCTTGCCGGGGTCCCGCCCAAGGTCATCAGCCGCGCCAAGTCGGTGCTGGAAAAGCTGGAGAAGGGCCGCGCGGAGACGGGCGGTCTCGCCGCGGGGCTGGGCGATCTGCCGCTCTTCGCGGCGGCGCAGGAAGCGCAGGAGGAACAGTGCGATGTCCTGCGCGACAAGCTGCGCGGGATGGACGTCGATGCGCTCAGTCCGCGCGATGCGCTGGAAATCCTCTATGACCTCAAGCGCGAGGCGGGCACGGAGTCTTAACGGGTCCGAGTTAGCCTTGCCGCATGTTCGGGCCGAAAATCAGGAATGTCTTCAGGAGCCGGTGGCATGCGCTGCTCTGGTCGGCTGGCGTGCTGCTGACCGCCTATTGTTCGGTGCCTTCGCCGGATGATGCGGGACGTGACGATGCGGCTCAGGTTGCCGCTAAACCGGCGCACAAGAACCCATGGGCTAAGGATTCGGCGGCGAACTGAAGCCAGTCCGCCAGATTGCGCAAACCTTTCCGTCGCCCCCGCGAAGGCGGGGGCCCCGATGCCTTCGCGCTTCGTCTCAAGAACAAGCGGGGTCCCCGCCTGCGCGGGGACGACGGCGTGTTGGATTGCGGACTCGAATCTGAATCTGAACCGAAATTCGGCCTCTGCCGTCAGCTATCGTCATCCGCGAAATCCGCATCCGCGGCGTTTTCCCGGCCGTAACGGTCTTCGAGATCGTCCATCGTCTCTTCGCCGCGATAGGCCGACATATCGATCACGCCGCTCGAATCCATTTGGTTCATGTGGTCGACGAGATCCTCGATGTCGTCCTCGTCCTCGATGCCGCCCTTGACCTTCTCGCTCTCTTCCAGAGCGAAGCTGCTGGCGGAACGGCCCTGGGCTTCTTCGGCGAAAGTCTGGGCCTGGGTGTCTTCGTCGTCCTGTTCGGAATTGAACGTTTCGGGGGCGCTGTCTTCGCTGCGTTCGCTCATCAGGAATCTCCTTTGCCGGATTAACGGTCCGGAAGAGTGCCCGGTTCCGGACCGGGAAGGAATGATCCGAAGGTAGGGGGTGCGCGCCCCCTATCCCCAACCGTTCAGCGCGTAGGCACAGGCACTTCGCCCGAGTAATCGTAGAAGCCCCGACCCGACTTGCGCCCGTACCAGCCCGCCTCGACGTATTTCTGCAGCAGCGGCGCCGGGCGGTACTTGGGATCGCCGGTGGTCGCCTGGAATACCTTCATGATCTCGTAGAGCGTATCGAGACCCACGAAGTCCGCCAGCGTCAGCGGCCCCATCGGATGGTTGGCGCCGAGCCGCATCCCCGCGTCGATATCCTCCACCGAGGCCAGCCCTTCGCCGAGCACGAAGATCGCCTCGTTGAGCATCGGGCAGAGGATGCGGTTGACCACGAAGCCCGGCGCATCGCCGGCAAGCACCACGGTCTTGCCCAGCGCCTCGCCGAAAGCCTTCATGCGGGCGGTCGTTTCTTCGGAAGTCGCGAGGCCGGGGATCACTTCGACAAGGCCCATTACCGGCACCGGGTTGAAGAAATGCAGCCCGCAGAAGCGCGCCGGGTCGGGCGATGCGGCAGCCATGCGGGTGATCGGGATCGAGCTGGTGTTCGAGGCGAGAATGGCATTGGCGCCCAGCACTTCGCCCACGGCGGAGAAGATCTTGAGCTTGATATCCTCGCGCTCGGTGGCGGCCTCGATGATGAGGTCGCAGTCGCCCATGCCGGAATAGTCGCCCGCGGTGGAGATGCGGGGCAGCAGGGCGTCGACCTCGGCTTGGGCGATCTTTTCCTTGGCCACCAGCCGGGCGAGGCCCTTGGCGATGCCCGCTTTGCCCCTCTCGGCATTTTCGATCGAGATATCGGACAGGATCACCTCCATGCCCTTGCTCGCCACGGTCTGGGCGATGCCCGAACCCATGATTCCCGCGCCGATGATTCCGACTTTGCGCACTGCCAAACTCCCTCTGATGATCCCGTTGTGCCGGAGCGATTATCACTGGCCTTCGGGGAAGGAACCTAGCGATAAATCTAACGATTCTGGCCGGGCACCCAAAGCACGTCGTCGGCGCCGTTCGCATTCACCGCCCGGGCGAGGACGAAGAGGTAGTCGCTGAGCCGGTTGAGATAGCCCAGCGCGGCCGGATTGGCAGGCACCTCGGCGGCCATGGCAACGGCGGCGCGTTCTGCCTTGCGGGCAGAGGCGCGGGCCACGTGGACACGGGCGGCGGCTTCGCTGCCGCCGGGCAGGATGAAGCTCCTGAGCGGCTGGAGATGGGCATTGATCGCGTCG
Source organism: Novosphingobium sp. BL-S-20 (assembly GCF_055521635.1). Classification (NCBI taxonomy): domain Bacteria; kingdom Pseudomonadati; phylum Pseudomonadota; class Alphaproteobacteria; order Sphingomonadales; family Sphingomonadaceae; genus Novosphingobium; species Novosphingobium sp. BL-S-20. The sequence continues at coordinate 211,173 of NZ_CM145494.1, forward strand.
ATCTCGCCTTCCAGCCACGTCACTTGCGAGGGGACGATGCGCAGGGTCATCTCGCCGGGCGTGAAATCGTCTCCGGGGGTGGCAAGGTCCGCGCCGAGGTCGAACAGGTCGTTCTGGATGCGGGTGAGCACGGCGGCGTGCGGCGTTTCGGTGAGCGCGCAGACGGCGAGGCCGATGGCGCAGCTGGTCTCGTCCACCGCGCCGATCGCTTCCATGCGCGCGGCGTATTTGGGCAGGCGGGAGCCATCGACGAGGCCCGTGGTGCCGTCGTCACCCGTGCGAGTGTAGATCTTGTTGAGCTTTACCAAGGTTTCAGCGCGCCCCAGTTTTTATCGTGCCATCGCCAGCAGGATGGCGCAGACGATCACCGCCGCCGCCTGATACTTGATGCGGTTGAACATCATCTTGTTCTGGAGAAGCTGGTTGGCGGTCGGCTCGGTCGAGGCCGGATCGCGGTTCAGGTCTTCCTTCGCGCCCTGCATGAAGGCCACGATGCCGCGCACGAGGCTGACGACGACCAGGATCATCAGGATTATGATGATCGGAATGAGAAGCGTGCTCATGCCAAGAGGTCTACGCCCGACGAAAGCGAAATGCCAGCGGGGAAGCGGGCCTGCCGGAGCGCCTCGACGATGGCCTTGCCGTCCTCGCCCGCCCGTCGCCGGTCGCCGAGCGAAGGCGATCCGCGCCGCTTGGCCAGCTTGCGCCCGTCAGGCTCGACCAGCAGCGGGTGATGGTGCCAGACCGGCACCGGCAGGCCGAGCAGGGCTTGCAGCAGGCGGTGGACATGGCTGGCGGGAAACAGGTCCATGCCGCGGGTGACGAGGGTGATCCCGTCCGCCGCGTCGTCGAGCGTCGCGGCGAGGTGGTAGCTGGCGGGCAGGTCCTTTCTGAGCAGCACCACGTCGCCGAAAATCTCCGGGGCGGCGCGCTGCGGCCCGGCGCGTTCGTCGGTCCATGCGAGCGGGCCGGTCAGATCGAGTGCTCGGGTTACGTCGAGCCGCCATGCGGCGCCTTCCGGATCGACTTCTCGGTGGCGGCAGGTGCCGGGATAAACCGGGCCGTCTGGTCCCATCTGCGTGGCGGCGGCAGCGATTTCGGCGCGGGTGCAGCGGCAGGGGTAGAGGAGGCCCACGGCCTTCAGGCGTTCGCCCGCTTCGGCGTAGCTTGCGAGGCGTCGCGATTGGAACCGGGTTTCGCCGTCCCAAGAGAGGCCCAGCCATGCGAGGTCTAGGAAGAACTCCTCGACGAATTCGGCGCGGCTGCGCTCGCCGTCGATATCCTCGATCCGCAGCAGGAATTCGCCGCCCCGCGCGCGGGCCAGATCGTGCGCGACCACGGCCGCATAGGCATGGCCGAGGTGGAGCGGGCCGTTGGGGCTGGGGGCGAAACGGGTGCGGATCATCGGCTTATGCTCCTAGCCCCAGGGAGGCTGGCGGCAAGTGGCATAAGGCTGTGGATAAGGCTTGCGTAAAATTGGGAGAAGCTGTCGAGGAATTGTGGGCTGGCTGTGGAATCGTTGTGGTCAACCTGTGGATTGTTGTATGGCGCCAGCCCGATCCCGGCTTGACGCCGACTCGCGTAGATGCTGCAAAGAACACATGCACTGCCATGAAACCGCAATCAGGGCCTGCGACAGGAGGCCATGCTCAAGTCGGAGCTGATCGAGCGCGCGGCCCGGTTCCGCAGCGCGGAGGATGACCCCTCCCGAAGTCTTTCCGACTGTCCTGCTCTAGTGCTCAATGCGGATTACACGCCGCTTTCCTACTACCCCCTCAGCCTCTGGCCCTGGCAGACCGCGGTAAAGGCGATCTGCCTCGAAAGGGTGGACATCATTTCCAGCTACGACCGGGTGGTCCATTCGCCCAGCTGGTCGATGCAGATCCCCTCGGTGATTGCGCTCAGGCAATATGTCCGGCCTTCCGAATTCCCCGCCTTCACCCGCTTCAACCTCTTCCTGCGCGACCGGTTCAGCTGCCAGTACTGCGGCTCTCCCCATCAGCTGACGTTCGACCACGTCGTTCCGCGCCGCCTCGGCGGCAGGACCAGTTGGGAAAACATCCTCACCGCCTGCGCCCCCTGCAACCTCAAGAAGGGCGGTCGCACCCCCAAGCAGGCGAACATGCCGCCGCTGGTGGCGCCGATCCGTCCGACCAGCTGGCAACTCCAGGAACGCGGCCGCGCCTTCCCGCCGAACTACCTCCACGAAACCTGGCGCGACTGGCTCTACTGGGACATCGAACTGGAAGCCTGATCGGGCGCGCGCTTCCTTGACGTATAGAGACCACGTCATCCTGAACTCGTTTCAGGATCCATCCCTCAATTGGCGCCGGAAGCGTGGTATGGCGAACCGCACTGTCGGTTTGCCGATCGGACGACCGAGCGTTCGGCCAGATGGACCCTGAAACGAGTTCAGGGTGACGGTGGAGGTGAGGTTAGGACAAACCCGGAGCCCATCCGGTTCCGTCCGCGATGGCAATTTGCCGCCCGCGAGGTTAGAGAACGCGCGAGGGCGCCGCGTAAGCGGCCTTGCGGACGTCATCCGGCATTAACGAGACAGTCTCCAAGGGGAGGTCATGAGCAGACAATTCTTCGGTACCGACGGCATTCGCGGCCGCACCAACCAGGGCGCGATGACCGCCGCCATCGCCATGAAAGTCGGCCAGGCGGCCGGCACCCGCTTCCTGCGCGGCACCCACCGCCACCGCGTGGTGATCGGCAAGGACACCCGCCTGTCGGGCTACATGCTGGAAAACGCCATGGTCGCGGGTTTCACCAGCGTCGGCATGGACGTGGTGCTGCTCGGCCCGATGCCGACCCCGGCGGTCGCGCTGCTGACCCGCGAACTGCGCGCCGACGTCGGTGTGATGATCTCGGCCAGCCACAACCCCTATGAGGACAACGGCATCAAGCTGTTCGGCCCCGACGGCTTCAAGCTCTCCGACGAGGACGAGATGGCGATCGAGGCCATGCTGGCGCAGGACATCCCGCTCGCCGCCTCCGAAGACATCGGCCGCGCCCGCCGCATCGACGACGCGGGCGGACGCTACATCCACGCCGTCAAGCGCTCGCTGCCCGAGGCCGTGCGCCTCGACGGCCTCAAGATCGCGCTCGATTGCGCCAACGGCGCCGCCTATCAGGTCGCACCTTCCGCCTTGTGGGAACTCGGCGCCGAGATCGTCGCCGTGGGCGTTTCGCCCAATGGCCGCAACATCAACGCCAAGTGCGGCTCCACCCATGTCGAGCTGCTACAGGAAACCGTGGTCTCCTCCGGCGCCGATATCGGCATTGCCCTCGACGGTGATGCCGACCGCCTGATCGTCGTGGACGAGAAGGGCAAGACCGTGGACGGCGACCAGATCATGGCGCTGATCGGCACCCAGCTTGCCGCGCGCGGCGCCCTGCGCGGCGGCGGCGTGGTGGCCACGGTCATGTCGAACCTCGGCCTCGAACGCTATCTGCAAGGGCAGGGTCTGACTCTCGAACGGACCAAAGTGGGCGACCGCCACGTCCTCGAACGCATGCGCGCGGGCGGCTTCAACGTCGGCGGCGAGCAGTCGGGCCACATGATCCTGCTCGACCACGCGACGACCGGAGACGGCACCGTGGCTGCGCTGCAGGTGCTGGCCGCGCTCGTCCAGTCGGGCAAGCGGGCGAGCGAACTGCTCCACCTCTTCGATCCAGTGCCGCAACTGCTGCGCAACGTGCGCTTCTCGGGCGGAAAGCCGCTGGAGGCGGCAGGCGTCAAGGCCGCCATCGCCGATGCCGAAGCCGCGCTCAACGGCAGCGGACGCCTCGTCATCCGCGCCTCGGGCACCGAGCCGCTGATCCGCGTGATGGCGGAAGGCGACGATGCCGGGCAGGTGGAGGCCGCCGTGGCCTCGATCTGCGCCGCCGTGGAACAGGCTGCTGTCTAATGGCCCTCGAAATGCGCCCCGACTGCGAACGCTGCGGCACCGACCTTCCCGCCGATGCCCCCGGTGCGTTCATCTGCAGTTTCGAATGCACCTACTGCGCGGAATGCGCGGACGATCTCGATGAGCTTTGCCCCAATTGCGGCGGCGAACTGCTCGACCGGCCGACGCGGGCGAAGCGGCACTTCGATTCCGCGCCGCCTTCGAAGGAGCGCAGGTTCAAGGGGTAGAAAAGGAAAAGCAGGGGAGCATAGCCCCCCTGCACCCCCATTACCGTCTAGGTTACGCGGGCCAACGCCGTTGCGCGCTCATGGTTGCGTCGGGAGACTAATGGCTGCGCCGCAGGGAGTGCACTGCGGACAGGTAGTGCGCGAGGTCGACATTCCGAGGGTCTGGGGGATCATCCCCCAGGACTTCCCCTTTTCTCTTCTCTCGACACCGCCCCCACCAACCGGCAAGGGAGCGCCATGATCACACCGCCCCGCATCCTCTCCATCGCCGGTTCCGACAGCTCGGGCGGCGCCGGTATTCAGGCCGATATCAAGACCATCGTGATGCTGGGCGGCTATGCCATGACCGCGATCACCGCGATCACCGCGCAGAACACTTGCGGCGTGACGGACGTGGTGGCGCTCTCGCCGGAGATGGTGGCGGCGCAGATCGACGCCTGCGTCGGCGATATCGGCGTGGACGCGGTGAAGATCGGCATGCTCGGCAGTCCGGAGATCGCCCATGTCGTGGCGGACCGGCTGAGCGGGCTGGACGTGCCGGTGGTATTCGATCCGGTGATGATCTCCACCAGCGGCTCGGTTCTCGCCGATGCGGCGACGGTCGAGGCGTTCGAGCGGTTGATGGCCGTCGCTACATTGACGACGCCGAACGTGCCGGAACTGGCGGCGCTGGGCGGGGACGCGGCGATGGCGGCGCGGGGCGTGGCCTATATCGCCAAGGGCGGCGATGCCGAGGGGCCGATCGTAGAGGACAGGTTGCTGCGTCCGGGCGAACTGCCGCTGTCGTGGACGGCCCCGCGCATCGAGACGCGTCACACGCATGGCACCGGGTGCACGTTCTCCAGCGCCATTGCGACCTTCATGGGGCAGGGCGCCGGGCTGGAAGCGGCGATCGTCGGTGCGCGCGACTATGTGCGGGCGGCCCTACTCAATGCGCCGGGCTTTGGCGCGGGGCATGGCCCGTTGGGGCACCACGTCCGGGGGTAGAGGGGTCAAACCTCACCCAAAACACACGTCATCCTGAACTCGTTTCAGGATCCATCGTGCCGCCGAGACCATCGGCCTGATCGGCGGAATGGATCCTGAAACAAGTTCAGGATGACGGTGGAGGAAGCAGGCGGTCTTGCGCCCGCTCCCCAAAACCCTCAGCAGCAGTCCAGATCGTAGAACTTCTGCACCACGTTCCAGCCTTCCTCGGCGGTTTCGCACCAGTGGAACAGCTTGAGGTCGGCGGCGTTGATCACGCCTTCCTCGGCCAGTGCCTCGAAGTTCACGACGCGTTCCCAGAATTCCTTGCCGTAGAGCAGGATCGGCAGGGGCTTCATCTTGCCGGTCTGGATCAGCGTGAGCAGTTCGAAGAACTCGTCGAAGGTGCCGAAGCCGCCGGGGAACACCGCCACGGCGCGGGCGCGCAGCAGGAAGTGCATCTTGCGCAGCGCGAAATAGTGGAACTGGAACGAGAGGCGCGGCGTCACGTAGGGGTTGGGCGCCTGCTCGTGGGGGAGGACGATGTTGAGGCCCAGCGATTCCGCGCCCACTTCGCGCGCGCCTCGGTTGGCCGCTTCCATGATCGAGGGACCGCCGCCCGAGCAGACCACGAACTGGCGCATGCCCTTTTCCACCACCGAGCACTGGCTGGCGAGGCGGGCGAGCTTGCGGGCTTCCTCGTAGTACTTAGCCTTGGCGACAAGGCGTTCGGCGACCTTCTTTTCCTGATCCGTCTTGGCGCGGGCGAGCACTTCGTCGCACTGGTCGGGCGAGGGGATGCGGGCGGAGCCGTACATCACCATGGTCGAGCCGATATTGGCTTCTTCCAGCAGCATCTCGGTCTTGAGCAGTTCGAGCTGGAAGCGGACCGGGCGCAGTTCGTCGCGCAGCAGGAATTCGGTGTCCTGGAAGGCGAGGCGGTAGGCCGGGTTCTGGGTCTGGATGGTGCCTTCCTGCGCATCGGCGAAGGTGGCTTCCTGCTCCGCCTTGTAGAAGCGGCGGTTGGTGACTTTCTTGTCTTCTTGTTCGGTCATCTGCATTCCATGGCCGCTGAAAGGCGCGGCGTCGAGAGCTAAGGATTTAAGACTCCGTTTGAAAATCCGCCAGAGGCGGATTTTGGCGGCACCGGCCCTTTCCCCCACCCGACCTCCCATCAGGATACACTTGTGGGAGGTCGGGTGGGGGAGAGGGCCGGTGCCGCCACGAAAATGCCCAAGTGGGCATTTTCCAAGCAAACTCTAAGTGCCTTACGGTTGCATGCAAGTACGGCCTTCGCCTAGCCTTTCTTTCATGTCGAAACAGATACTGACGCGGCGTTCCGTTCTGGCGGGTGTCGGCACCGCCATGGCGGTGAGCCTGCTGCCCGCGATTCCGGCTCTTTCCGCCCCTGTGCCGAAGCTGGTGAAACCGCCGCGCCTGCGCGAAGGCGATGTGCTGGGCCTTGTTGCTCCGGCGCGCTTCGTGGGGGACCGGTTCGGGCTGGACTCTATCATGGCGACGGTCCGGGCCATGGGGCTGGAGCCGAAACCGGCGGCGCACCTGCTCGACCGCGAGGGCTACATGGCCGGTTCGGATAAGGTGCGGGCGGGCGATCTCATGGCGATGTTTGGCGATTCGAACGTGCGCGGAATCATGTCAGTGGCGGGCGGCTGGGGCTGTGCGCGGCTGCTGCCGCTGCTCGATTTCGATCGGATCGCGGCGAATCCCAAGCTCTTCGTGGGGTTCAGCGACAATACCGCGCTCCACCTAGCTTTCGCGGCGCGAACCGGAGTGGCGAGCATCCACGGCCCGAACGCCTCGGCTTCGTGGCCGCCTGCGGCCTGGGATTCGTTTCACGCGCTGGCCTTCGAGGGCGCGACGCCAACCTGGCGGGTGCCCGAAGGGGCGGGCGCAAATCTCGCCGGGCGCGGCAAGGACTTGCGCACTTTCCGGGGCGGGAAGGCGCGGGGGAGGCTCTTGGGCGGCAATCTCAGCGTGCTCTCGGGGCTGGTCGGGACCCCCTATCTGCCGGACTTCACCGGGGCCGTGCTGTTCATCGAGGACACCAACGAATCCGAGTACCGGATCGACCGCATGCTCACCCAGCTGGCGCTGGCGGGCGTGTTCGACAAAGTGGCGGGGGTCGTCTTCGGCCAGTGCACCGGCTGCCGCAATCCCGATGGCGGCTATTCGAACTTCACGATCTATGAAGTGCTCGACCGCCAGTTCTCCACGCTCAAGGTGCCTGCCTTCCAGGGCCTGCAGATCGGCCATATCGCCGCGCAGCTGAGCGTGCCCGTAGGCCTGCCGGTGGAGATCGACGCTGATGCCGGCACCATGCGCCTGCTGGAACCGGCGGTAAGCTGACCTTGAGCCACGGGGAAGCGGCTGTTATCGCGGGAGGACTATGGCGAACTGTGACCTGTGCGTCGTTCGGAACCGGGCGATCTGTTCATCCCTCGATGCGAAAGAGCTGGAGGCGCTCAACGCGATCGGGCGCACCCGCACGATCCAGCCCGGCGAATCGCTGATCTGGGAGGGTGAGGATTCGGTCCTCGTCGCCAATGTGATCGACGGCGTGCTCAAGCTATCGACCAATACCGAGGACGGGCGCGAGCAGATCGTCGGCGTGGTCTATCCGTCGGACTTTATCGGGCGGCCCTTCGGCGGCACCACCGGCCACGGTGCCACCGCGCTGACCGAGGCCACGGTCTGCGTCTTCTCCCGCCGCGATTTCGACGCCTTTGCGCGCGAACATCCGGCGCTGGAGCACAAGCTGCTGGAGCGCACGCTGGCCGAACTCGACCGCACGCGCCGCTGGATGCTGCTGCTGGGCCGCAAGTCGGCTTCGGAGAAGCTGGCCAGCTTCCTGCTCGAAATGGAGGAGCGGCTCCAGCCGCCGGGCTGTGCATGGAATTTCGAGGATGCTGGCCCGCGCCGCATCACCCTGCCGTTTTCGCGCCAGCAGATCGCCGATGTGCTGGGCCTGACCATCGAGACGGTCAGCCGCCAGTTCACCCGGCTCAAGAACGACCGCGTGATCGACCTGCCCTCGCGGCGGGACGTGACGATCCTCGATCACCCGGCGCTGGTCGCTGAGGCGGGCTGAGAGGGATTACCTCAAACACCCGTTCCAAAAACACTTCGTCGCCCCCGCGCAGGCGGGGGCCCCGCTTGTTCTTGCGGCCTGGCGCGAGGATGCAGAAGAAAGCGGGGTCCCCGCCTACGCGGGGACGACGGGTTTTGGTGTGTCAGGGATGCTGTCTCAGGTGCCCGTCAGAAGCGGTAGGACACACCCGCGCTCAGCACCCAGGGATCGAGATCGTGGCGGGTCTTCAGCGCCAGATCGCCATCCTCGTAGAACGAGGCAGTCGGTTTCACCCAGTACTTCTTGGCATCGAGCGAGAGGCCGAGGCCCTTGTCGTTGATGGCGATGTCCACACCGCCCTGAAGCGCGAAGCCCAGCTTGTTCGACATTTTCACTTTGTCCACGCCGAGCGCGCGGGCGGTCTCGCCGGGCTTCTCGTCGAACACGAAGAACCAGGCAGGACCGGCGCCGACATAGGGCTTGAACGGCGTGCCAATATCGAGATGCGCCTTGGCCGTCACCGTGGCGGGCAGGATCAGCACGTGATCGACAAGGCCCGCACCCGCGATGTCGCCGGTCCCGTTCACATGGTGCTGGGTAAAGCAGCAGATCGTCTCGACCGAGAAAGCCTTGGTGAAGAAGTATTCCACCGCCAGCGTCGGCACCACGTTATCGTTCGCCTTGGTGCCCACCGTGTCGAGCGTCGCCAGGGTACCGCCCAGCGTGGTGTCGGTGTCGATCGACTTGATCTTGTCGATCTTGCCGTCGGGCAGCACCGCGGTGCCGAGGACCTTGACCTGCCACTTGCCATCCGAGCTTCCGGCCATGGCCGGGGCGGCGAGAGCGGTGGCGGCACTGGCAACCAGAGCGGTGGCCGCGAGCATGGTCATCTTGCGCATGTTCGGTCTTTCCTGCGCCGCCGGGGCCGCACCGTGCGGGTCCCCCCTCTTGAGCGGCAGCAGCGCCGCTTTGGTCCCAAGGCGGCGCCAAGGAATTGATCGCGCGCAAAAATCGGCGAATCTCTGCGGTTTTTCGTCAGTTGATCGCCATTTGATCCGGCGCAATGACGCCGCGTGGACAATGCGTGATTCCTGCCAGCCATGTGGACCTATCATCCCGATCTGCTCGCGGTGCCCGTGCCCCGCTACACCAGCTTTCCCACGGCGGTGGAGTTCGACGAGACCGTCGGCGCCCCGGCTTTCATCGAGGCGCTGGAGCAGGCGAGCGGTGATGTCTCTCTCTATGTGCACATCCCGTTCTGCGAGAAGATCTGCTGGTACTGCGGCTGCAACACCGGCGTCGCCAACCGCACGAGCCGGGTTTCCGGCTATCTCGACGCGCTCCACCGCGAGATCGGCCTCGTCGCCGAGCGCCTGCCGCGCGGGAGCAGGGTCACGCGGATCGCATTCGGCGGCGGCAGTCCGAACGGCATTCCGGCGGTCGACTTCGTGCGGCTGGTCGATGCGCTGGCGCTGCAGTTTCCCGCCTCCAGCCCGGTGCTCTCGATCGAACTCGACCCGCGCACGATGGGCAGCGATTGGGCGGCGGTGATCGGCGCGGTGGGGATCACCCGCGCCAGCCTCGGCGTCCAGACTTTCGCGCCCTCGCTCCAGCAGGCGATCGGCCGCGTCCAGCCCGCCCGGATGATCGAGGAAACGACGGCGATGCTGCGCGGGGCAGGCGTCGATTCGCTGAACTTCGACCTGATGTACGGCCTGCCCGGACAGACGATGGCCGATCTCGACGATTCGCTGGCGCGCACGGTCGCGCTGGGGGCGGACCGCATCGCGCTGTTCGGCTATGCCCACGTCCCCCATCTGATCCCGCGCCAGCGCAAGATCGATGCCCATGCCCTGCCCGATGCCGCCGAGCGATTCGCGATGGCGGCGCATGGTCATGCCCTGTTGGTCGATGCGGGCTATGTGCCGATCGGCTTCGATCACTTCGCCCGGCCCGGCGATGCCCTGGCGCAGGCCACGCTGTCGGGCCGCCTGCGCCGCAATTTCCAGGGCTTCACCGAGGATGCGGCGCCGGTGCTGCTGGGGCTGGGTGCCTCCTCGATCAGCGGCTTTCCCGATCTGCTCGTCCAGAACGAGAAGAACACCGGCCGCTACCGCATGATGCTTTCGCAGGACTGGCTGACGGCCAATCGCGGCATCCGGCGCCAGCCCGAGGACCGGCGGCGCGGCGCGGTGATCGAGGCGCTGCTGTGCCGGGGCAGGGCGCGAATCGCGCCCGACCTGCAATACGAGGCCTGGCCGCTGCTGCTGCCCTATTTCGATGCGGGCCTGTGCTACAGTGACGGCGAGGATCTGGTGATCCTCCCCGGTGGCCTGCCTTACGCGCGCTCGATCGCGGCGCGCTTCGATCCCTATCGCAAGGATTCGCTGCGGCGCTTCAGTTCGGCAGTGTGAGGGGTGCGATTTTCAAGCCATTCCCTTGATCGCGATCAATGCCGGGTCTCGCTCCGGCTGCGATGAGGGGGGCGTCGGTTCTGCACCGCCAAGGCGAACCTTGCGGGCGGTGTAGCCGCTTCTCCCAAACTTCGGGCGGCCCTGACGGGTCGCCCATTTTTCTTTGCGCCCTGCTTTCGGGCTGTCGATTCGCGCAAGGCGATGACGGGAATCCCTGCACAGCCGATTCGCGGCGTGATTCGCCTGTAAGGGGTGATTCGCGAAAAGCCGGACAAACCGCGCACGAGCGCAAGGCAGACCGGAGCGAACCAGCCGCTTCGCCGGAAAGGCGCAATTTTCAGCGATTTAGGGAGAATTGGATGCCCCGCGAGGATTCGAACCTCGATAGACGGAATCAGAATCCGTAGTCTTACCATTAGACGACGGGGCATTGGGAGGCGCCCCTCTAGTAGGGCTTCTGATTCGCGTCAAGCACCCTTTTTGCAGTCAGGGTTGCTCCATGGCGCGGGGAGCGGTAGCATCGCCTCAGGTATCCGCCAGGAATGGCGGTAGACATATTTTTTGAACGAGATTTACTACCATGGCGGAGCATGATCCGCCGGCAGCAAGAGTCGAAGTGTCGGGCCGTCCAGGAAGACGGCGCAAGGCGAGGAGGGGCAAGTCACGCTCGTCCGGACCCGACACGGCCAAGGCGAAGGCGCGTCCATCGGGCAGCGCCGCCGAGGCAGGCGGAGCGCCGCGCGAAGAGAAGAATTCCGACGCGCCGTCGTCACCCCGTCAGTCGCCATCGCGACCGGGCAGACCGCGTCAGAAAAAGCCCCGCAAGGCACCGCCCCGGCAGGCCAAGCGAAGCCGTGCGGCAACTTCCGGTAAAGTTGCTGCGTCGCCGCAGGCCGAGGTGCTTGCCGATAAGGTTTCCGTATCGCGTCTCGTTCCTCTCGCAGGGGGCGAAGCGGCTGGCGGTCTGTTGTCGCGGCCACCGTACCGGCAGTCCTATGCTGCGATCGATCTCGGCACCAACAACTGCCGCCTGCTGATCGCGCGGCCTTCGGGCGAGAACTTCACGGTGATCGACGCCTTCAGCCGCGTCGTGCGGCTGGGTGAGGGGTTGGCCCAGTCCGGCCGCCTGTCCGATGCGGCGATGGAGCGCACCCTGGCCGCGCTGCGGGTCTGTGCCGACAAGCTGATGCGCCGGAACGTCTACCTCGCCCGCTCGGTGGCGACCGAGGCCTGCCGCCGCGCCGAGAACGGGCCGGAATTCATCGAGCGCGTGCGCGAGGAAACCGGCATCGCGCTCGACATCATCAGCGCCCGCGAGGAAGCGCGGCTGGCCGTGCTCGGCTGCCACGTCCTGTTGGAGGAAGGTGGCGGTCCGGCGATGATCTTCGACATCGGCGGTGGTTCCACCGAACTCGTCCTGATCGAGAGCACCGATACCGTGCCGCGCATCCTCGACTGGCAATCGGTGCCCTGGGGCGTCGTCTCGCTCACCGAGAGCTGCGGTCCCGAGGGCAATACGCTGGAGGAGCGTCTCGAACGCTACCGGATCATGCACGGCCTCGTGTCCGACAGTTTCGCCGACTTCGCCAAGCGCGTCGCTCCGGCGCGGGAGAGCGGGGGGCAGAGCGGAGGGCAGACTGGCCCGCTGCGCCTGCTCGGCACCAGCGGCACGGTGACGACGCTGGCCAGCCTTCACCTGGAACTGCCGCAGTACGACCGGCGCATGGTGGATGGTTTGATCGTTCCCGCCGAATCGATGCGCGGCATCAGTTCGCGGCTGTCCTCTATGTCGATCGAGGAGCGGCGCGAGGTGAACTGCATCGGGCGCGAGCGGGCCGACCTGGTCGTGGCGGGCTGTGCGATTCTCGAATCGATTCTCGACCTCTGGCCCGCCGCGCGTCTCGGGGTGGCGGATCGCGGCATTCGCGAAGGCATCCTACGCAGCCTCATCGCTTCGCATTCCAGCACCAGGCCCTTTACCGGCGGCCGAAATCCGGCTTTGGCCGGACAACACCATCAATTGGAGAACCGGCCATGAGCCGTTCCGGACGCGACCCCAACGAGCGGCTTCGCACTGGCAAGAAGCGCACGACCAGTTCGGCGCGCTGGCTGACCCGCCAGATCAACGACCCTTACGTCAAGCAAGCCAAGGCCGACGGCTATCGCAGCCGCGCGGCCTACAAGCTGATCGAGCTGGACGAGAAGTTCGACCTGTTCAAGGGCGTGACCCGCGCCGTCGACCTCGGCATCGCGCCGGGCGGCTGGAGCCAGGTGCTGCGCCTCAAGGCGCCCAAGGCCAAAGTCGTGGGCATCGACCTGCTGCCCACTGACCCGATCGAGGGCGTGACCATCTTCGAGATGGACTTCATGGCCGACGAAGCCCCCGCCGCGCTGGAAGGTGCGCTGGACGGCGCGCCGGACCTCGTGCTGTCGGACATGGCCGCCAATACCGTGGGCCACAAGCAGACGGACCACTTGCGCACGATGGGCCTGGTGGAGACGGCGGCCGACTTCGCGATCCAGTATCTCGCGCCGGGCGGCACTTTCGTGGCCAAGGTCTTCGCGGGCGGCACCGATACCGAACTGCTCGGCATCCTCAAGAAGCGCTTCACCAGCGTCAAGCATGCCAAGCCCCCGGCGAGCCGCAAGGGTTCGTCGGAATGGTATGTGATTGCCAAGGGCTTCAAGGGGCCGGTGGGCGAAGCCGAATAAACCGACCGACCAAGGAAAAACGGTCCGCAGGGCATCTGCCTTGCGGACCGTTTTTCTTTCGGGCCTGGCTTTCTGCAGGGTCAGGCCGGATTCTCTTACTGCGCTGCGGGAGCTTCGCTCGCATCTGCGGTCGGAGCGGCAGCAGCTTCGGCAGCCGGAGCCGAACCGGCCGCGGGAGCGGCGGGCAGCGGCAGGTTCGAACCCTGCTGGTTCAGGTAGGCGATCACATTGGCGCGATCCTCGCCCTTGGAGAGGCCGGCGAAGGTCATCTTGGTGCCGGGGGCGAAGGCTTTGGGGTTCTTCAGCCAGTCGTTCAGCTTGTCGAAGTCCCACTTGCCGCCGACTTTCTTGAGCGCGTCGGAGAAGGCGAAGCCGCCCACGCCCTGACCGATGCTCTCGCCGACGACGCCGTGAAGGTTGGGGCCGATGCCGTTGGCGCCGCCCTGGTTGACCGTGTGGCACGAGGCACACTTGGCGAAAGTGGCCTGACCCTTCGCCGGATCGGCGCTGGCAAGCAGGGTGGCGATCGGCACGTCTCCGCCCGCTTCGCTTTCCTGCTCCACGCCTTCGATGGCGTAACCCATCTTCTCGGGGCGGTGCGGCTTGTCGGCCTTGAAGTAATGAGAGCTTACGGTGGTCAGACCAAGACCGACGATACCAGCGAACAGCGCCCAGCCGGCAATGGTGTTGAAACGATCATCCATTCCTGTTTGCCCTTGCCCCTTAGCCCTACGGGCGGAGTTTTTTATCATCCTCTTTGGGGTCAGGGTCTAGAGTTGCCAGCAAGTTAGTGCAAGAGCCATTGCGGACATCGCCTTTGCGGCCTAACGCGCGGGCGCTATGCATTCCTATCCCGAACCCGCTCTCGACCTGGTGGCCCGCATGACGGAGGCCGCCGCTGCCGATCCCTCGCGCGCTGCTGCCTTTCAGGGCGCTCCCGGATGCAACTCGCACCGCGCGGCGCTGGAACACGATCCCGACTGCCTGCCGCTGCCGTGCTTTTCGTTCGAGGACGCGCTGGATGCGGTGAAGGACGGGCGCGCCGACCGGGCGATCATCCCGATCGAGAACTCCCAGCACGGCCGCGTGGCGGACATCCACTTCCTGCTGCCGGAAAGCGGGCTGTCGATCGTCGGCGAGCACTTCATGGGCATCGAGCATGCGCTGATGGCGCTTGGTGAGGGACCGTTCTCGGCTGCCTACAGCCATCCGCAGGCGCTCGGCCAGTCGCGTCATTACCTGCGCGCGCGGGGCATCGTGCCGATGGCCTATGCCGATACCGCCGGTGCCGCCGCCTTCGTGCGCGAGCAGAACGATCCCGAAGCCTGCGCGATCGCGCCGAAGCTCGCCGCCGAACTCTATGGGCTCAAGATCATCGAGGAAAACGTCGAGGACGCGGCGGACAATACCACCCGTTTCGTGGTGCTCTCGCGCGAGCCGCTCGATCCTTTCGCGCTCCAGGGCGAGAAGGCGGTGACGACTTTCATCTTCGAGGTGAAGAACATCCCCGCCGCGCTCTACAAGGCGCTCGGCGGCTTCGCGACCAACGGCGTCAACATGACCAAGCTGGAGAGCTACCAGATTGGCGCCAGCTTCGCGGCGACGACGTTCTATGCCGATATCGAGGGCGCCCCGGGTGAAGCGCGGATCGATATGGCGCTTCAGGAATTGGCCTTCCATTGCAAGTACGTGCGCCCGCTCGGCACGTACCGGCAGGCCCGTTCGCGCGGATAAGTCATCCCTGTTCCACAACGGGTTGCGCTGCTGACTCCCCCATGCCAATCATCCCCCCGATATGGCTGAAGGGGGTGACATGGCGGGTGCGGCCGCAACCCGAAGTGCTGCGAGCGACTGGGAAGCCGTGCGCGATTGGCAAGCAGTGCGGGGGGCGACGGATATCCAGTACGCGCCGCTCGCGCCGGTAAAGCCGGTTCACACCGAGGCGCCCGAATGGCTCCAGGCGCTGGGCCGCCTGCTGGAGGCGATCTTCGCGCCGATCGGGCGGCTGCTCGGCATGTCCTGGCCGATTTTCTCGAATGTGCTGATCGCGCTGGCGATCCTTCTCGTGCTTTTCGTGCTGTGGCGAATCTTTGGCCCGATGATCGCGGCCCTGCGCAATCGCGCGGAGACGGAAGAAGCGGAACACTGGGTCCCCGCCGAGGCGGAGGCGCTGGCCCTCTTGGAGGATGCCGACCGCCTCGCCCGCGAAGGCCGCTTCGCCGAGGCGACCCATCTCCTGCTGCGCCGCAGTGTCGGGCAGATTCGCGATGCCCGTCCGGACTGGCTCCACCCCGCGAGCACCGCGCGCGAGATTTCCGTTCTGCCGATGCTGCCGGACAGCGGGCGTGAGGCTTTCGCGACGATCGCCACCCGCGTCGAACGCAGCCGCTTCGCCCTGCGCGATCTCGACTCCGGAGACTGGGCCGTCGCGCGCGAGGCCTATGCACGCTTCGCCCGCATCGAGCTGCGCGCATGAGCGGCGCGAATCCGACAGGTATGAATCCGGGAGGCGTCGCCGTGGGCGCCAATCCCTTCTCGCGCTGGGCGGTACTGGCGCTGGTGCTGATAGGTTCGGCGCTGTTCGTGGCGCTGCTGTGGATGATCGGCACCGGGACCGGCTTCGGTTCGACCAATGATGGGCAGGCCCATGCCGAGGGGCGCGGGCTCAACGGCTATGCCGCCATGGCCGCCTATCTCGAAAAGCGCGGCCACCCGGTCGTCCGCGCACGCAATGCCGGGTTGCTCGACAAGCCCGGCCTGTTGGTGCTGACCCCGCCTGCCGGGGCCGACGGCAAGGATATCGAGAAGATCGTCTCGGCGCGGCGCTATATCGGGCCGACCTTGGTGATTTCGCCCAAGTGGCTGGCGATTCCGACGAACAGCGAACAGAAGGGCGCGAAGTCCGGCTGGGTCAATGTCGAGGGGACTTACCCGTTCCAGTGGAAGGGCTTTCTCGACGATGTGACGCTGGTTCAGGGCGATGTCGATGCCAATGGCCAGCCCGCGCACTGGCAGGGCTTCGACCTCGGCGGGACTTTGCCCAGCCGCAAGTTCCTGCAATCGGCCAAGGGTGACACTCTCGATCCCGTCGTAACGGAACAGGATGGGCGGATTCTGGCGGCTCTCATCGATGACGGCGGCTTCTACCCCGTCTTCGGACATATAAGGCGCGATCCGGAGTACGAGGGGCTCTATCCGCTGGTGGTGGTCTTCGAACCCGACCTGTTCGACAATTGGGGCATGGCGGACCGCCGCTCCGCTCAGTTGCTCGATGCGCTGGTCGTCGCGCTCGAGGATAAACCCGGCGAATCGATCACTTTCGACCTCACGATGAACGGCTTCGGCCGCGCGCAGAACCTGCTGACCCTGGCCTTTACGCCGCCGTTCCTCGCCGCCACGCTCTGCCTGCTGCTGGCCGCGCTGGTCTTGGGATGGCGCGCGTTCCTGCGCTTCGGGCCGCCGCTGGCCGCCGAGCGGGCCATCGCTTTCGGCAAGCGCGCGCTGGTCGCCAATGCCGCCGGGCTGGTGCGCCGCTCGCGCCGCCTCCACCTGATCGGCGGGCCTTATGCCGACCATGCCCGCGACCGGCTGGTCCATGCCCTCGCCCTGCCGCGCACGCTGCCGCCCGAAGAAGCCGATGCCGCGATCGACCGCGCGCTCGCCTCGCGTAAGGCCGATGCCGAACCTTTTTCCGCGATTGCCGCGCGCCTCCGGCGGGCGCGGCGACCGCATGACCTCGTCAAGGCTGCGCGCGATCTTCACGCGCTCGAAAGGATGCTGACCCGATGAACGATGTTCCAACCCCCGACTTTGCTGTCGATCTGGCATCGGTCGCCACTTTTGCCGAAAGCATCCGCGCTGAGATCGCCAAGGCGGTGGTCGGCCAGAACGAGACCGTGGAGCACCTGCTGATCGCCCTGCTGGCGCGCGGGCATGTGCTGCTCGAAGGGCCTCCGGGCACCGCCAAGACGTTCCTTGCGCAGTGCTTCGCGGCGACGCTGGGGCTGGACTTCGGCCGTATCCAGTTCACGCCTGACCTGATGCCGGGCGATATTCTCGGGTCGAACCTGTTCAACTTCCAGACCAGCCAGTTCACCCTCACTCACGGTCCGATATTCTGCGACCTGCTGCTGGCCGACGAAATCAACCGCACCCCGCCCAAGACCCAGGCCGCCTTGCTCGAAGCCATGCAGGAGCGCCGCGTCACGCTGGACGGCACCGCCCATCCGCTGCCGCCGCAGTTCATGGTGGTGGCGACGCAGAACCCGATCGAGAGCCAGGGCGTCTATCCGCTGCCGGAAGCGCAGCTCGACCGCTTCCTGTTCAAGGTGGACGTGCATTACCCCAGCTTCGAGGAGGAACTGCGCATCGTTGCCCGCTTCGGCGAGAATCGCGGCGCACCCAGCCCGGCGGACTGCGGCGTGGAAGCCGTGGCGAGCCATGCCGTGATCGAGGCCGCCGCCCGCAGCGTCGCGCAAGTGACGCTGGCGGAAAGCGTGACCGACTACGTGGTGCGCCTCGTGCGCGCCACCCGCGAGAGTCCGGACCTTGCCAGCGGCGCCAGCCCGCGCGCGGCGGTACTGCTGGCCGGTGCCGCCCGCGCCCGCGCCGCGCTGGAAGGCCGCGACTATGTGGTGCCGGACGATGTGAAGGCGCTGGCCGGATCGGTGCTGCGCCACCGCCTGCTGCTCAGCCCCGCCGCCGAGATCGAGGGCAAGCAGGTAGAGGCGCTGGTGGCCCAGCTCGTCGAGCAGACCGAGGCGCCCAGATAAACGTCATGAGCCTGCGCTCCGCCCCTCTGGTTCCCACCGCGCGCGCGGCCGGGCTGCTGGCGCTGGCCGCGCCGGTCGCGCTGGTGATCGGCGCGACCCGGCCCGAGGCCTGGATCGCGGCGCCGGTCTTCGGGCTGCTGGTGCTGGCGCTGATCGTCGTCGATGCGCTGCTGGCGGGGCGGCTGGGCGATCTCAATGTCGCGGTGCCGGGCGATGTCGAAGTGGGGGCGCCGTTCGAAGTGACCGCTGCGCTCGATCTCTCGGGCACGCGCGCCTCGCGCGTCGAACTGGCGCTGGAATGCGATCCGCGCCTGGCGCCGGGCGGCCGCGCGAGTCTGCCGCTGGCGCTACGCGACAAGGGCTGGCGCGGATCGCTGACTCTGCGGGCCTCGCGGCGCGGCACCGGGCGGATCGCGGGCACCTGGCTGCGCTGGACCGGGCCGCTGGGCCTTGGCGCGCGGCAGTTCCGCGGCGATCTCGGCAAGGAGGTGCGGGTCTGGCCGAATATCGCCGCGGTGCGCTCGCCCGCCTTGCAGACGTTCCTCAAGGATGCGCAGTTCGGCCTGATCGCCCGCCGCATCCGGGGTGAGGGCACCCAGTTCGAATCGCTGGCCGAGTACCAGCCGGGCATGGACCGCCGCCGCATCGACTGGAAAAGCTCGGCCCGCCACGTCCATCTCTATGCCAAGGAATACGAGACCGAGCGCAACAACCAGATCGTCTTCGCCTTCGATTGCGGCCAGACCATGTGCGAGCCGATTCAGGGCATGCCCCGGCTCGACCGCGCGGTTTCCGCGGCGCTGGCGACCAGCTATGTCGCGCTGAAGGGCGGGGACCGGGTCTCGCTGTTCGGCTTCGCGGCAAGGCCTGAAGTGACGACGCCCTTCGTTACCGCCTCGCGCGATTTCTTCCGCCTGCAACGCGCGGCGGCGGGGCTGGAATACCGCTCGGAGGAGCCGAACTTCACGCTCGCACTGGCGACTCTGGCGGCGCGACTCCAGCGCCGCTCGCTGATCGTGGTGTTCTCAGACTTCACCGATCCCACCAGCGCGCAACTGATGATCGAATCGATCGGCCGACTGGTCTCCCGCCATGTCGTGCTGTTCGTGACGATGGCCGACGACGAGCTGGAGGCGATCTCCGGCGCCGCGCCGGACGATCTCGAAACCCTGTCGATGGCGGTCTCCGCCGACACCCTGCTGCGCCAGCGCGCGCTGGTGACGAAGAAGCTGCAACAGCTCGGCGTCGACGTGGTGGAGGCACCCTATCACACGATTGGCACCCGCCTGATCGACGCCTACCTCGAAATCAAGCGATCGGGAGCGATCGGATGAACGTCGCCGGCCTGTTTTCCAAATCCGGATTGCCCGATGCCGTCGCCGCCATCGAGAGCGCCGCGCTGCGCTCAGACCGCTTCCGCCTAGAGCGCGAGGCCGATTGGCAGCGGCTGGAGGCGATCGTTACCCGCATGGAGAAAGGCCGGTTGCGCCGCCTGTCCGACGAGGACCTGCTGGCGCTGCCCGGCCTCTACCGCACGGTGGCTTCCAGCCTGTCGATCGCCCGCGAGACCTCGCTCGATGCGGCGACGCTGGCCTATCTCGAAGTGCTGGTGCAGCGGGCCTGGTTCGTCGTCTATGGCCCGCGCACGTCGCTGTGGGACTGGCTGCGGGGCTTCCTCGGCGGCGGCTGGAGCGCGGCGGTCCGGGCGATCTGGATCGATCTGACGGTGGCACTGGCGGTCATGGTCGCGGGCGTAGCGGTGGGCTGGCTGCTCGTGGCGCACGACGTGAACTGGTATCACGCGCTGGTCGGCGGGGACATGGCGGGCAGTCGGGTTCCCGGCGCGACACCGCAGGCCTTGCGGGGCACGCTGTTCGGGGATTCGAACCAGCCCGGCATGAGCGTCTTCGCGGCCCAGCTGTTCAGCAACAACGCGCAAGTCTCGATCCTCGCCTTCGCGCTCGGTTTCGCGTTCGGACTGCCTTCGCTGATGCTGCTGGTCCAGAACATGGCTTCGCTGGGGGCGATGCTCTGGCTCTACAGCGGCGCCGGGCTGCTCGTCGATTTGGCGGGCTGGCTGGCGGTCCACGGCACGACCGAGCTTTTCGCGATCCTGCTCGCCGGGGGTGCGGGACTGCATATCGGCAGGGCTTTGGCCTTTCCGGGCAATCGGCCGATCCTTCAGGCCGCGTCGGAAGCGGGCCGCCGTTCGGCGCTGGTGATGACCGGCGTAGTGCTGATGCTGATCGTCGCCGCGCTGCTCGAAGGCTTCGCGCGCCAGATGGTGGACCAGACGTTCGGGCGCTTCGTCATCGGCGGCTTCATGCTCTCGCTGTGGTGCGTCTATTTCTTCGCCTTTCGCGGGAATCTCGGCAAAGTGAGGGCGGCATGAGACGGCGCCATCGCTCGCGCGACCGCGTGCTGACGACGCCAGAGGGTATTTCGGTGCCCGTCACCGTCGGCAGCCGGGGCTCGCGCCTCGGCGCGCTGCTGCTCGACCTCACGTTCATATCGCTGTTGATCGGGCTGACCACGATGGCGCTGATCCTGATGGCGGGGGGCGTGGCGGCCTTCGAGCACCAGATCGGCCAGAAGAACGCGCTCGGCCATGCCCTGCAATTCCTGGTGATCGTCTGGATCGTCATCATGTTCCTGTTCCGGAACGCCTATTTCCTGTTCTTCGAACTCGGCCCGCGCGGCGCGACGCCGGGCAAGCGGATATCCGGCATCCGCATCGCCGCGCGCGACGGCGGCCGCCTCACCGCCGAGATGGTGATCGCGCGCAACCTGCTGCGCGATGTCGAGCTGTTCCTGCCGCTGATCTTCATCATGCAGGCGGGCGTCGAAAGCGGCATGGGCTGGCTGGCGGCGGCGGGCTGGTTCGCGATCTTCCTGCTGTTCCCGCTGTTCAACCGCGACGCTCTGCGCGCGGGCGACGTGATCGCCGGGACCTGGGTGGTGGAGCGCCCGCGCCGCAAGCTGGAAGCCGCGCTATCGGTCAGCCGCGAGCGGACGCCGGAACCCGGCGCCGGGCACCACGCCGAAGCGCCCGCGCGGCGCGGCTACCGCTTCGAGGAAGCCGAACTGGCGGTCTACGGCGAATACGAATTGCAGGCGCTCGAACGGGTGCTGCGCGACGACCGCGCGCAGTCGCTGGAGAGCGTCTACCAGACCATCGCCCACAAGATCGGCCGCACTGACGGCTGGAACGACGAGCGCGCCTTCCTCGAAGACTACTACACCCAATTGCGCGCGCGGCTGGAAGCGGGCATGCGCATGGGCCGCCGCAAGGCCGACAAGTTTTCCGGGACCCCGTGATGACCCTCAGCTTTACGATCGTCGAGGACGATCTGACCGATCGCCGGGTGCTCGACCTGCTTCAGTTCCATCTCGACGAGATGCACCAGTGGTCGCCGCCCGAGAGCGTCCACGCGATGCCCGCCGAGCGCTTGCGACAGCCGGACGTGACGTTCTTCTCGGCCTGGGACGGTGAGCGCGTCGTCGGTTGCGGGGCGATCAAGCACCTGGATGACGCACACGGCGAGCTCAAGTCGATGCGCGCCGCGCCCGACTATCGCGGCAGGGGCGTGGGCAAGGCGATCCTGCTGCGCCTGATCGAGGAAGCCCGCGCGCGCGGCTATGCCCGCGTCAGCCTCGAAACCGGGCGGCCTGAGCCGTTTCACGCCGCCCACGGCCTCTACCGCGCGCAGGGCTTCGTGGAATGCCCGCCTTTCGGCAGCTACGCGCACGATCCCTTCTCGATGTGCATGACCAAGGACCTGTGATGAACCTGCGTTTCGCCGCCCCCGCCGATGCCGCCGCGCTGGCCGATCTCGGCACCCGCAGTTTCGTCGCCAAGTTCGGCTACATGTATACGCCGGAGGACCTGAGCAATTTCCTCGCGGAATCGCATGGCGAGGCGAAGGCGGCCAAGGAGATCGCCGATCCCTCCATGCGGGTGCTGCTCGCGGAGGACGAGGAGGGCAGGCTGCTGGGCTTTTGCAAGCTCGTGCTGGCCTGCGGCTGGCCGGAGCATGCGCGGGGGCAGGCAGTGATCGAACTCAAGCAGCTCTATACCGATCCGGAAACCACCGGGCGCGGGATCGGCTCGGCGCTGATGGACCGGGCGATGGAGATCGCCCGCGAACAGGCTGCCGACGAGATGCAGCTTTCCGTGTGGAGCGGCAACGATGGCGCGCAGAAGTTCTATGCGCGCTATGGTTTCGGCAAAGTCGCGGATATCTATTTCATGGTCGGCGACCAGCGGGATGACGAGTTTCTCTACGCCCGCATGATGTGACGGGTGCCCTCTAGCGCCGCTCACGGCGCTCCATCGGCAGTGTGGGCTTGTGCGTGTCCGATAGTGCCTTGGCTTCGGCGGCAGGCAGGCTGAGGTCGGTCAGCGCCCATTCCAGCGCCTGCTCTTTGGGCACGGCCACATCCGGCGCCACGCCGTCGCCCTCCCAGTCCTTGCCGGTGGCCGGATCGTACGTGCGCCCGACCGGCAGGAACACCGCCAGCCCGCCAGGCAGGTCGACCTGACCGCCGAAGTGATTGGCTCCGGCGGTAGGCTCTCCCACCAGCGTCGCGCGGTGGGTGGCCTTCATCGCAAGGGCGAAATGCTCGGCGGCCGACGCGGTGCGGGGGCCGGTGAGCAGGTAGACTTTGGCCTCGCGCAGGCGGGTGTCGCCGCCGGGCGTGACCCAGTGCTCGCGGCGCGCCATGAGCGGGTCGGGCACTTCGCGCAGCGAGGCGAGTTCGGGCGGCGGACCGCCTTCCTCTTCCTCAGCGGCGCGGGTGGTTTCCATGGTGACGAGGCGGGTCGGCGCCGCGAAGAGCCAGGGCAGGATCACGTCTATCTGCTCCAGTCCGCCGCCGTGATGGGTGCGCAAGTCGAAGATCAGCGCACGGGCGGAGGCATGGTCGCGCATGAAGGCGGCGATCGCCTCGGTCACTTGTGGGTCGTGCGGGAATTCGTTGATGCGGATATAGGCCACGCCCGGTGCGATCCAGCCGGGTTGCTCGAACATCGGAATCGGCGCGCGAACAGGCGCTGGCGTGGCCGCCCCCGAAACCGGGGTGGCCGGTTCGGCGGCCCAGACATGCAGATGGCCGTCCGGCGCAGTGGCCTGAAGGTCGAACGTCATCGCCTTGGCGGCGTCGTCCTTCGATAGCCGGGTGTAGCGCCCGGCGCCGACCGCCGCGCGCAGGCTTTTGGCATAGCGGGCGCCTTGTTCGGGCGTGATGAACATGCGTTCCAGCAGGTCCGCGAGCTTGCAGGCGGCGGCATCGTTGCCGTCCGGCGTCGCGGCGGGGCAGGGCGGCGGGGCGGCTGGCGGTGCGGCCAGAGCGGTTCCGGCAGGGATGGCGGAGGCGAGGGACAGGCTCAGCAGGATGCTCTTCATGGCGGACTTTCGGATGTCTTCTCTGCGCGCCAGAATGACTGAATTGCCTGCAAAACCGCAAATGCGCCCGCCGGGGTGTTTCGTGCCTTCGTCGAAAGCCGAAAGGCTGATGCGCTTCACGCGCAATCGTGCTTCAAACCGTCACCGCAAAGGCCTATAGGGGCGGCATGTCATCCGTACGTCCCTGGCGCGATATCGAGCGCCGCAAGAGCCGCCAGATCATGGTCGGCAATGTGCCCGTCGGCGGCGATGCCCCGATCACGGTGCAGACCATGACCAACACCCTCACGTCCGACGCCAAGGCGACGATCGACCAGATCCGCCGCTGCGAGGATGCCGGGGCCGACCTGATCCGCGTCTCCTGCCCCGATGTGGAGAGCACGGCGGCGATGAAGGAAATCGTGCGCGCCGCCCGCGTGCCGCTGATCGCTGACATCCATTTCCACTACAAGCGCGCGCTTGAGGCCGCCGATGCCGGTGCCGCCTGCCTGCGCATCAATCCCGGCAATATCGGCTCCGACGACCGCGTTGCCGAAGTCGTCCGCGCCGCCAAGGCCAATGGCTGCGCGATCCGTATCGGCGTCAATGCCGGCAGCCTCGAAAGGGACCTGCTGGAAAAGTACGGCGAGCCGTGCCCCGAAGCGCTGGTCGAATCGGCGATGGATCACATCAAGCTGCTCCAGGACCACGACTTCCACGAATACAAGGTGGCGGTGAAGGCCAGCGACGTGTTCCTCGCCGTCGCCGCCTATCAGGGGCTGGCAGAGGCGGTGGACTGCCCGCTGCACCTCGGCATCACCGAGGCGGGCGGTCTGATCGGCGGCACCGTGAAGTCCTCGATCGGCATGGGCATGCTGCTCTGGTCGGGCATCGGCGACACCCTGCGCGTCTCGCTCTCGGCCGAGCCGGAAGAGGAAGTGCGCGTCGGTTTCGAGATGCTCAAGGCCCTGGGCCTGCGCACCCGCGGCGTCCGCGTGGTCTCGTGCCCCTCCTGCGCCCGCCAGGGTTTCGACGTGATCCGCACGGTCGAGGCGCTGGAAGAGCGGCTCCAGCACATCAAGACCCCGCTTTCGCTCTCGGTGCTCGGCTGCGTCGTCAACGGCCCCGGCGAGGCGCGCGAAACCGACATCGGCCTGACCGGCGGCGGTAACGGCAAGCACATGGTCTACCTCTCGGGCGTGACCGACCATGTCGTCCAGTCCGAGGACATGCTCGACCACATCGTCAAGCTGGTAGAGGCCAAGGCCGCCGAGATCGAAGCGGCGAACGAGGCGCAGGCCCAAGCAGCCGAATGACTCCGGCCGAATGAATTTAAGCCAGCGAATTGGCGGGGAGGCACGGGCTTTCCTCGCTTCGCTGCGTGACGGCGTCATGCTGTGGAAGCTGGCGCCGATCGTTCCCGCGCTCGCGGTGCTGCCGGAGTTCGCGCAGCATGTCGTCGAGATCCGTCTCGGCATGTTCGCGAGTCACGATACCTTTGCCGCCTTCGGTTCAGCTCCGGCGCGGATGTCGCTGGGTTCGATCAAGGTGGCGGGGTTGGTGCTCTCGATCCTGCTCGCCGCGCGCTTCTGGGGCAACCGTGCGGAAGGCGCGCGGTTCTGGAGCCTTGCCGGGATCGGCTGGAAGCAGGTGCTGCTCGGCTTCCTCGTGCAGGTGCTGTGCTCGATCCCCGGTCTCTTCGACTTTCGCTTGCTGCCTGCCGGGCAGTTCGCGCTTTCGGCCTTGCTTTTCCTCGTCAGCCTGCCGGGTATGGTGCTGATGATCGGTGGTCTGCTGGGAGACCGAACCAGCGGCTTGAAGGATGCCTATCGGAACGGCTGGGGCCGGGCTCTGCGCATGGTGCTCTTTACCGGGCCGGTCTTTGCCGTGCTTCAGCAAGTCCATCACTGGAACCATGTCATCGCGCTGGGCAAGCCCTTGGCGGTGGTTTGGGGTTTGATGACTTGGGATGCGCTGTTGGTCGGCCTGATCGCGACGCTGGTGGGGACCGGGCTCTATTACGGCTATCGCGGCAGGCGCCTGCCAGGAGCCTGATCCCAATTCGTCACCCGCGAGCGTAGCGAAGCGGCGCAGCCATTCCATCGCCCTCTGCAAGGCGTGCACCGCGACATAGGGCAGGGCGCAAGGTAGACAGTGATGGGGGTGCAGGGGGGCTATGCTCCCCTGCTTTCACTTTCCGCTAAACCTTCAGACGAACCCGCCGAGCCCCGCAAGGCTGGACCAGACTGCGAACGCAGCCATGGCGATGACGGAGGCCATCGCGGCCGGTACGAACTTGGACTCGGGGTTGCCCATCTGAAAACCAGCCTTGCGGGAAGAACGGAAGGTGATGCTTCTATGCCCGTGGCAGCGCGGGCAGGCCATGTCGCCGGTCGAGCACCGTAAGTCGCCGATCGAAGCACAAAGCAAAAGGCCCCGCCGGATCGCTCCGGCGGGGCCTTTCGTGTGCCTGTCAGGCGGAGGGAGGAAGCTTACGCTTCGTCGCCCTCATCACCCTTGATCAGGTAATCGCCGGCATCGGCGTCCAGACCATGGGTTTCACCTTCGACCGAAGCGAGCGGATCGTTGCCGATCGCGGCTTCCGGGCCCTGGGCCAGTTCTGCTGCGTGCTCTTCTTCCGCCGTGTTGGCGGCGATCAGAGATTCCTGCAGGCGGCGGTAGGACGCGCGCAGGGCAGCGTCGCGGCTGGAGGCCGCCACGCGGACGCGGTTCATGCCGGCGCCGGTGCCCGCCGGGATCAGGCGGCCGACGATGACGTTTTCCTTGAGGCCGATGAGCGAGTCCTTCTTGCCCTCGACAGCCGCCTGCGTGAGCACGCGGGTGGTCTCCTGGAACGACGCCGCCGAGATGAACGAGCGGGTCTGGAGCGACGCCTTGGTGATGCCGAGAAGCACCGGCTTGCCTTCCGCGGGCTGCTTGCCCTCGGGAAGCTTGCTGTTGATCTCGAACATTTCCTCGTAGTCGACCTGTTCGCCCGGCAGCAGGGTGGTGTCGCCACCGGCCGTGATCTCGACCTTCTGCAGCATCTGACGAACGATCGTCTCGATGTGCTTGTCGTTGATCTTCACGCCCTGCAAGCGGTAGACTTCCTGGATTTCCGCGACGAGGTATTCTGCCAGAGCCTCGACGCCGAGGACTTCCAGAATGTCGTGCGGATCGGGCGAGCCCGAGATCAGGTTGTCGCCCTTCTTGACGAAGTCGCCTTCCTGCACGTCGATCACGCGGCTCTTCGGGATCAGGTACTCAACCGGATCACCCTCTTCCGGGATGATCGCGATCTTGCGCTTGGCCTTGTAGTCGCGAACGAACTCGATGCGGCCGGAGACCTTGGCGATGATCGAATTGTCCTTCGGCTTGCGGGCCTCGAACAGTTCGGCAACGCGCGGCAGACCGCCGGTGATGTCGCGGGTCTTGGCGGCTTCGCGCGAAGCACGGGCGATGATGTCGCCTGCTTCGACGGTCTGGCCGTCCTCGACCGAGAGCGTGGTGCCCGGCGCCATCATGTAGCGCGCGGTTTCGCCCGAGGCGTCATCGAGAAGGGTGATGCGCGGACGCAGGTCTTCCTTCTTCTTCGCAGAGCGCGACGAACGGTCTTCGGTCACGACGCGGCTGGTCATGCCGGTCGCATCGTCGACGTGCTCGGTCAGCGTGCGGGTATCGAGGAGGTCCTGATACTTCACGACGCCCGAGGTTTCGGTGATGATCGGCAGCGAGAACGGGTCCCACTCGGCCAGGCGTTCGCCTTCCTTCACCGAAGCGCCGTCCGTGTGGAGCAGCACCGTACCGTAAGGCACGCGGTGCATCGCGCGCTCGCGGCCTTCGGTATCGTAGACCACGATCTCGCCGTTGCGGGCGAGCGACAGGCGGCGACCACGCTTGTCGACGATCGTCGGGATGTCGCGATACTCGACGCGACCGTCAGCGATCGATTCCAGGTGGCTGGTTTCGTTGAGCTGCGCGGCGCCGCCGATGTGGAAGGTACGCATGGTGAGCTGCGTGCCCGGTTCACCGATCGACTGTGCGGCGATGACGCCGACGGCTTCACCGATGTTGACCGGGGTACCGCGAGCGAGGTCACGGCCGTAGCACTTGCCGCAGACGCCCTGCTGGGCTTCGCAGACCAGCGGCGAACGGATGCGGGCAGCCTGGAGACCGGTCGCCTCGATGGCAGCCACGGCGGCTTCGTCGAGGAGCTGGCCCTTGGCGGCAACGGTGTTGCCTTCCTTGTCGACGATGTCCTCGGCCAGGGTACGGCCCAGGATACGTTCGGCGAGCGAGGCGATGGTGGAACCGCCCTGCACGATCGAACGCATTTCCAGCGCGCGCTCGGTACCGCAATCCTCGATCACGACGACGCAGTCCTGCGACACGTCGACCAGACGGCGGGTCAGGTAACCCGAGTTTGCCGTCTTCAGTGCGGTGTCGGCCAGACCCTTACGGGCGCCGTGGGTCGAGTTGAAGTATTCAAGAACGGTCAGGCCTTCCTTGAAGTTCGAGATGATCGGGGTTTCGATGATCTCGCCCGACGGCTTGGCCATGAGGCCGCGCATACCGCCAAGCTGCTTCATCTGCGCCGGGGAACCACGCGCACCGGAGTGGCTCATCATGTAGATCGAGTTGATCTGGGCCATGCGGCCGGTCTCGGGATCGATCGGCTGTGCCTTCAGGTCTTCCATCATGGCGTTCGCCACCTGGTCGCCGCAACGGCTCCAGGCGTCGATCACCTTGTTGTACTTTTCCTGCTGGGTGATGAGACCGTCCTGGTACTGCTGCTCGTAGTCGGCAACCAGTTCCTTGGTCTCGGCAACCAGGGCTTCCTTCGATTCCGGGATGATCATGTCATCCTTGCCGAAGGAGATGCCTGCCTTGAACGCGTTGCGGAAGCCGAGCGACATGATCGCGTCGGCGAACAGCACCGTGTCCTTCTGGCCGGTGTGACGGTAGACCTGGTCGATCACGTCACCGATTTCCTTCTTGGTGAGAAGGCGGTTGACGACGTCGAAGGGCACGGTGTGCGACTTCGGCAGGCATTCGCCCAGCAGCATGCGGCCCGGCGTGGTCTCGAAGCGCTTCATGTACTGCTCGCCGTTCTCGTCGGTCTGCGGCACGCGGGCCTCGATCTTCGAGTGCAGCGTCACGGCGCCGACGTGAAGTGCCTGGTGCACTTCGGCCATGTCCGCGAACTTCATGCCTTCGCCCGGCTCGCCGGTACGGTCCATCGACAGATAGTACAGGCCGAGAACCATGTCCTGCGAAGGCACGATGATCGGCTTGCCGTTGGCGGGCGAGAGGATGTTGTTGGTCGACATCATCAGCACGCGCGCTTCCAGCTGGGCTTCCAGCGAGAGCGGCACGTGGACGGCCATCTGGTCACCGTCGAAGTCGGCGTTGAAGGCCGAGCAGACGAGCGGGTGCAGCTGGATCGCCTTGCCTTCGATCAGCACCGGCTCGAACGCCTGGATGCCCAGACGGTGGAGCGTCGGCGCGCGGTTCAGCATGACCGGGTGCTCGCGAATGACTTCGTCGAGGATGTCCCAGACTTCCTTGCGTTCCTTCTCGACCCACTTCTTGGCCTGCTTCAGGGTCATCGAGAGACCCTTGGCGTCCAGACGGGCGTAGATGAACGGCTTGAACAGCTCGAGCGCCATCTTCTTCGGCAGGCCGCACTGGTGCAGCTTGAGTTCCGGACCGGTCACGATGACCGAACGGCCCGAATAGTCGACGCGCTTACCCAGAAGGTTCTGACGGAAGCGGCCCTGCTTGCCCTTGAGCATGTCGGACAGCGACTTCAGCGGACGCTTGTTGGCGCCGGTGATGACGCGGCCGCGACGGCCGTTGTCGAACAGGGCGTCAACTGCTTCCTGCAGCATGCGCTTTTCGTTGCGGACGATGATGTCCGGCGCACGCAGCTCGATCAGCCTCTTAAGACGATTGTTACGGTTGATGACGCGGCGATAGAGGTCGTTGAGGTCCGAGGTCGCGAAGCGGCCGCCGTCCAGCGGCACCAGCGGACGCAGTTCCGGCGGAATGACCGGCACGACTTCAAGGATCATCCACTCGGGGCGGTTGCCCGAATCGATGAACGATTCCACGACCTTGAGGCGCTTGATGATCTTCTTGGGCTTGAGTTCCGACTTGGTCGTCTCAAGTTCCTGGAGAAGGTCCGCACGCTCCTGCTCGAGGTCGAGGTTGATGAGCATGTGCTTCACCGCCTCGGCGCCGATACCGGCCGAGAAGGCGTCTTCGCCGTACTCGTCCTGGGCGTCGAGCATCTCGTCTTCGGTGAGCAGCTGGTACTTTTCGAGCGGGGTCAGGCCCGGCTCGATGACGATGTAGCTCTCGAAGTAGAGGACGCGCTCAAGCTGCTTGAGCTGCATGTCGAGCAGCAGGCCGATGCGCGAAGGCAGCGACTTCAGGAACCAGATGTGCGCGACAGGCGCGGCCAGTTCGATGTGGCCCATGCGCTCGCGGCGCACCTTGGTCACGGTGACTTCGACGCCGCACTTTTCGCAGACGACGCCCTTGTACTTCATGCGCTTGTACTTGCCGCAAAGGCATTCGTAGTCCTTCACGGGACCGAAGATGCGGGCGCAGAAGAGGCCGTCACGCTCAGGCTTGAACGTACGGTAGTTGATGGTTTCCGGCTTCTTGATTTCGCCGAAGGACCAGGAGCGGATACGCTCAGGCGAGGCGAGACCGATCTGGATCTGATCGAAGGTCTCGGGCTTCGCCATCTGGTTGGTGAACTTGGACAGGTCGTTCATGGTTTTATCCCTCTAGAGGGTGAATTCTTCAGGCGGACAGGCCTTTAAGCGAAACTGGGTGGGCGAGGCGCGATACGCCCCGCCCGATCCCGTTATTCCGCCGCCAGCGCCGTATCGTCGCCGTCCTCGTTGTCGTCGTGGCTGGTAAGCTCGACGTTGAGGCCCAGCGAGCGCATTTCCTTGACGAGCACGTTGAAGCTCTCGGGAATGCCGGCCTCGAAGGTGTCGTCGCCCTTGACGATCGCTTCGTAGACCTTGGTGCGGCCGACCACGTCGTCCGACTTCACCGTCAGCATTTCCTGGAGCGTGTAAGCCGCGCCGTAGGCCTGGAGAGCCCAGACCTCCATTTCCCCGAAGCGCTGGCCGCCGAACTGCGCCTTACCGCCCAGCGGCTGCTGGGTGACGAGCGAGTAGGGGCCGATCGAACGGGCGTGGATCTTGTCATCGACAAGGTGGTGCAGCTTGAGCACGTACTTGCAGCCCACCGTGACCTTGCGGTCGAAGCGGTCGCCGGTGCGGCCGTCGTAGAGATCGCTCTGGCCCGACTCGTCGAGACCGGCGAGCTTGAGCATGTCGGTGACATCCTTCTCGATCGCACCGTCGAAGACCGGCGAACCCATCGGCACGCCCTTGCGGACGGACTGGGCGAACTCGACGATCTGCTCGTCGCTGCGCGCGTCGATCTCGGCGGTGTAGTTGTCGCCGTAGACTTCCTTGAGCAGCTCGCGCACCGCTTCCGGCGGCTGGCCGGCTTCGGGGTTCGGGTTGGCCGTGCGCCAGTCGTCCAGAGCCGCACCGATCCGCGCGCCGAGGCCGCGGGCGGCCCAGCCGAGGTGGGTTTCGAAGATCTGACCGACGTTCATGCGCGAAGGCACGCCCAGCGGGTTGAGCACGAAGTCGACGGGCGTACCGTCTTCGAGGAAGGGCATGTCTTCCAGCGGCAGGATGCGGCTGATGATACCCTTGTTACCGTGACGGCCGGCCATCTTGTCGCCCGGCTGAAGCTTGCGCTTCACGGCCACGAAGACCTTGACCATCTTGAGCACGCCGGGCGCGAGTTCGTCACCGCGTTCCAGCTTCTCCTTGCGGTCCTCGAACTTCTCCTGGATCGCCTTGACGGTGAGGTCGTACTGGGTCTTCACCGCTTCGAGCTGCGACTGCATGTGGTCGTCGGCAACCGCGAACTTCCACCACTCGTGACGCTCGACTTCGTCCAGCAGTTCCTCGGTGATGTCCACGCCCTTCTTGAGGCCCTTGGGCGCCGAAGCGGCGACCTGGCCGAGGAGCATGTCCTTCAGGCGGTTGTAGGTGGCGCGGTTGAGGATGGCGCGTTCGTCCTCGCGGTCCTTGGCGAGGCGTTCGATTTCCTCGTTCTGGATCGCGCGGGTACGGTCGTCGACCTCGATACCGTGACGGTTGAACACGCGCACGTCGACGATCGTGCCCGACACGCCCGGCGGCAGACGCAGCGAGGTGTCGCGGACGTCCGAAGCCTTTTCACCGAAGATGGCGCGGAGGAGCTTTTCTTCCGGCGTCATCGGGCTTTCGCCCTTCGGGGTGATCTTGCCGACCAGGATGTCGCCCGGGTGCACTTCGGCGCCGATGTAGACGATGCCCGCTTCGTCGAGGTTGCGCAGGGCTTCCTCGCCGACGTTCGGGATGTCGCGGGTGATGTCTTCCGGCCCCAGCTTGGTGTCGCGGGCCATGACTTCGAACTCGTCGATGTGGATCGACGTGAAGACGTCTTCCTTCACGATCCGCTCGGAGATCAGGATGGAGTCTTCGTAGTTGTAGCCGTTCCAGGGCATGAACGCGACGAGCACGTTGCGGCCCAGAGCCAGTTCGCCGAACTCGGTCGAGGGACCGTCGGCGATGGTGTCGCCAGCCTGGACCACTTCGCCCACCTTCACCAGCGGACGCTGGTTGATGCAGGTCGACTGGTTCGAGCGTTCGAACTTCTGCAGACGGTAGATGTCGACGCCCGACTTGCCGGGTTCGATATCGCCCGAGGCGCGGATGACGATACGGGTGGCGTCCACCTGGTCGACGATACCGGCGCGCAGCGCCGAGATCGCGGCGCCCGAGTCACGCGCAACCGTCTCTTCCATACCGGTGCCGACGAACGGAGCGTCCGCCTTCACGAGCGGCACGGCCTGACGCTGCATGTTCGAGCCCATGAGAGCGCGGTTGGCGTCGTCGTTTTCCAGGAACGGAATGAGCGAGGCGGCGACCGAGACGAGCTGCTTGGGCGAAACGTCCATCAGCGTGATCTGGTCGCGCGGGCTCATCACGAATTCGCCGTTCTGGCGAGCCGAGACGAGTTCCTCGACGAACGAACCATCGGTGTTGAGCGCAGCCGACGCCTGGGCGACGGTGTGCTTCTGCTCTTCCATGGCCGAGAGGTAGACCACGTCCTTCGACACCAGACCGTCCACCACGCGGCGGTAGGGCGTCTCGATGAAGCCGTACTTGTTGACGCGGGCAAAGGTCGAGAGCGAGTTGATCAGACCGATGTTCGGGCCTTCCGGCGTTTCAATCGGGCAGATACGGCCATAGTGGGTCGGGTGAACGTCGCGGACTTCGAAGCCGGCGCGCTCACGGGTGAGACCGCCCGGCCCAAGTGCCGAAACGCGGCGCTTGTGGGTGACTTCCGACAGCGGGTTGGTCTGGTCCATGAACTGCGAGAGCTGCGAGGAACCGAAGAACTCGCGCACGGCGGCCACGGCGGGCTTGGCGTTGATGAGGTCGTTCGGCATGACCGTCGACACGTCCACCGACGACATGCGCTCCTTCACGGCGCGCTCCATGCGGAGCAGGCCGACGCGGTACTGGTTTTCCAGCAGCTCGCCCACCGAACGCACGCGGCGGTTGCCGAGGTTGTCGATGTCGTCGATTTCGCCCTTGCCGTCCTTGAGGCCGACCAGTTCCTTCACGACCGCGAGAATGTCGTCGGTGCGCAGGGTGGTGACGGTGTCCTCGACGTCGAGGCCGAGACGCATGTTCAGCTTGACGCGGCCCACGGCCGAGAGGTCGTAGCGGTCGGCGTCGAAGAACAGGCCGGCGAAGAGGGCTTCGGCGGTTTCCTTCGTCGGCGGTTCGCCCGGACGCATGACCTTGTAGATCGCTTCCAGACCCATGTCGCGATTGTCGGCCTTGTCGGCCTTCATCGTGTTGCGGATCCAGGGGCCGGTGTTGATGTCGTCGATGTCGAGCAGGTCGATCTGGTCGATGCCCGCGCGGTCGAGCGCTTCGAGGTTCTCCGGCGAAACTTCGTCACCGGCCTCGATGTAGATGCGGCCCGTCGACTCGTCGATCAGGTCCTTCGACGAATAGCGGCCGAAGATTTCCTCGGTGGGGATCAGCAGTTCCTCAAGACCGTCCTTCTGCGCCTTGTTGGCGGCGCGCGGCGAGATCTTGGTGCCGGCCGGGAACACGACTTCGCCCGACTTGGCGTCGACGATGTCGAAGGCGGGCTTGGCACCGCGCCAGGCTTCGGCCTGGTAGGGCAGCTGCCAGCCACCCGAACCGCGCTTCCATGTCACGGTCTGGTAGAAGTAGTCGAGGATCTGCTCGGAATCGAGGCCGAGGCTGTAGAGCAGCGCGGTGACCGGCAGCTTGCGCTTGCGGTCGATACGCACGTTCACGATGTCCTTGGCGTCAAACTCGAAGTCGAGCCAGGAACCGCGGTAGGGGATCACGCGGGCGGCGAAGAGGAACTTGCCCGAAGAGTGGGTCTTGCCGCGGTCATGGTCGAACAGGACGCCCGGCGAACGGTGCATCTGCGAGACGATCACGCGCTCGGTGCCGTTGATGAAGAAGGTGCCGTTCTCGGTCATGAGCGGCATGTCGCCCATGTAGACGTCCTGCTCCTTGATATCGAGGACCGAGCGGGTCTCGGTTTCGGCGTCCACTTCGAACACGATCAGGCGCAGCGTGACTTTCATCGGGGCCGCGTAGGTGATGCCGCGCTGGCGGCACTCGGTCACGTCGTACTTCGGCTCTTCCAGCTCGTAGTGGACGAAGTCGAGTTCGCTGGTCCCCGCGAAGTCACGGATCGGGAAGACCGAGCGCAGGGTCTTCTCCAGGCCCGAGACGTAGCCGGTCGAGGGATCGGAACGCAGGAACTGTTCGTAGCTCTCGCGCTGAACCTCGATCAGGTTCGGCATCTGGACGACTTCGTGGATGTCGCCGAAGATCTTGCGGATGCGCTTCTTGACCGAGCGGCGATTGTCGCCGGTGGCATTTGCGGGCTTGGTGGCCATGACCTGGTCTTTGCCTCTTCGCTTCGGGGGCCGATTCGATAAGGACCGGCCCGAATAAATTTCGTCTTCGCGAGGACGTCTTGTCCGCCATCCGAAACACCAAAAGGCCGCACGGCGCGCGCGCAAAACCGGGGGTTTTGCCGATGCGGCCAGCAGCCTTCTGCGTCAGATGAAACCCGTTCCGCTTCCTTCCCGGACCGGTCCCCGCGCATGGATCGGCCTTGCTCGAAGCGGTCGAGCGAGGTCGCCATATAGGAGTGGGGCGCGCGTCTGTCAAACGAGGCGGCGCATTTCCGCGCGTTTCGGGTCGGGGAGGGGGGGGCGGCGGTCCGGTGGATGAATGGGTGTTCGCAAAGGGCGGGAATGGCTCGGGTTTTCGAGAAACGACAAGTTGCATATCGTTTTTCAATATTATTGTTTGACGATAAGGCGAATCGGGTTTATTGAATTTCGATATCGAACATATCGGAGAACGAACAATGATCTTCTCGAACCCGCAAAAGGCTTCCCGTCCCGTCGCTGCCGTTCTGGCCATGGCTTTCGTTGCTGCGTTCTGGCTGCCGACGATTTCCACCCCCGCCGAGGCGGCCGACACCGCCGTTCCGGATCAGGCCGTGCTCGTCATCGCCGCGCCGGTCGCTCCGGCGCTGATGTAATCGATAGAAAGGGGCACCGACCGATGACCAACACGATGAACGCGCTCACCCGCGACCCGCTTCTCGCCATCGCCAAGGGACTGCTGTGGTTCCTCATGGCGAGCATGGCCATCGGCGTGGCTGCATGCTTCGTCGCCATTCCGTTGCTGCTGTTCTTCCAGAACGACATCTCGGTCGAGATGGCCAAGGAAATGCCTCTGGTGCTGCCCCAGTTCTTCTGGGTGGTCAGCGGCATCCTGGTCTTCGCCGCGATCCTCTGCGGCGTGCTGTTCCGGATATTCCAGTTGCTGAAGCGGATCGTCGGCACCGTTGGCGACGGCGATCCCTTCGTGCCGGAAAACGCCCGTAGGCTGACCGAGATGGCCTGGCTGAGCCTGGTGGTGCAGCTGCTCGGCGCGCCGCTCTCGGGGCTGGGCGCCTGGATCAACCGGATCGGCGAGGGGCACACGCATGTCGAGACGATGGGCGGCATCTCGGGCAACGGCCTGCTGCTGATGCTGATCCTGTTCATCCTCGCCCGCGTCTTCCGCAAGGGCGCCGAGATGCGCGCCGAACTGGAAGGAACCGTGTGATGGGCGAAGATAGCAGCGAAGGAGGCAATATCGTGGTGAAGCTCGACGACCTGCTCTATGCCCGTCGCATGACGCTGACCGAACTGGCGGAGCGCATCGGCATCACGCTCGCCAACCTCTCGATCCTCAAGACCGGCAAGGCCAAGGCGATCCGCTTCTCGACTCTGGAGGCGATCTGCCGGGAACTGGACTGCCAGCCGGGCGACCTCCTGGGATACGAACCGGCGGTTTAAAGTGATTGTTTGAAAATCCGCCGCAGACGGATTTTGGCGGCACCGGCCCACGCCCCCACCCTACCACCCAACGGTAGTATCCTGCGGGTGGTAGGGTGGGGGCGTGAGCCGGTGCCGCTACGAAAATGCCCGCTTGGGCATTTTCCAAATATAGCCGAATCGCTTGACTTCGGGCGCGCTTTCCTTCAGAGGCGCGCCCGAACCGTTGGGTTTCGGCCCATCGTTCATCCGTCCGAGACAGTTGGTGCTCCCGATTTGCGGGGGCTTAATTTCCAGCCTAGACGGGGAACAGGAAATTTTCCGGCCCTCGCTCATGAGCGTGGTGTCCATTCGGGTTCCGACCCGAAAACTCCTTCCCCATCGCCAACGGACCCGCCCGAAGCGCATCAGCGCTTCGGACAAACGTAGCCGGCCGTGCGGAACGCAAGTTCCAAGCGGTCACATGTGAAGGAGTAAGGCATGGATCGTTTGCAGAAAGCCGATTCGGTCGCCCAGCTCAACGCGGTCTTCAACGAGGTCGGTGTGGTGGTCATCACCCGCAACCTCGGCATGACGGTGGCTCAGTCCACCGCCCTGCGCGGCAAGATCCGTGATGCCGGTGCTACCTATAAGGTTGCAAAGAACAGTCTTGCCAAGCTTGCCATCGCGGACACCGACTATGTCGGTATCGGCGACTTCCTGAGCGGCCCGACGGCCATCGCCACTTCGGTGGACCCCGTCGCAGCTGCCAAGGCCGTCGTCGATTTCGCCAAGACGACCGACAAGATCGAGATCGTCGGCGGCTCGATGGGTTCGCAGGTTCTGGATGCTGCCGGTGTCAAGGCTCTCGCCTCGATGCCGTCGCTCGACGAACTGCGTGCCAAGCTCATCGGCCTCGTTCAGGCTCCGGCGACCAAGATCGCCCAGCTGCAGACCGCTCCGGCGGCCAAGCTGGCGCGCGTCTTCGCTGCCTACGCCGACAAGGCTGCTTGAGCCCAAGCTTAAGCAACACTTTTCTTACGATTTATCCCGTTGCCGCATGAGGCGGCCTTCGGGACCACAGATCAGGAGTTATTATCATGGCCGATATCGCCAAGCTTGTTGAAGAACTGTCGCAGCTGACCGTCCTCGAGGCCGCTGACCTCGCCAAGGCTCTCGAAGAAGCATGGGGCGTGAGCGCCGCTGCTGCCGTTGCCGTGGCTGCTGCCCCGGCCGGCGAAGCTGCCGCTGTTGAAGAAAAGACCGAATTCGACGTGATCCTCACCGGCGACGGTGGCAAGAAGATCAACGTCATCAAGGAAGTCCGCGCCATCACCGGTCTGGGCCTGGCTGAAGCCAAGGCTCTCGTCGAAGGCGCTCCGAAGGCCGTCAAGGAAGGCGCTTCGAAGGCTGAAGCCGAAGAAATCAAGAAGAAGATCGAAGAAGCTGGCGGCACCGTCGAGCTCAAGTAATCTGCTGCGGGCTGCGGCCCGCGCCGATTATCGATCTTCTCGGTTTTTCCGAGCAGAAACAGGAAAGGGCGGCTCCTCGGGGCCGCCCTTTTCGTTTGCCCGCTTGACGTGCGGGGGAATCTCCATAACAAGATATATAACGCGATATGGAGATTCGCATGAACGACGTCGTGGCCCAGTGGGGCGGCATTCTTCTGGGCAGCCGCATGAAGCGTCTGGCCGAGCGCCTGCAGGGCGATGCGGCGCGGATCATCGAGGAAGCGGGGCTTGGCATCCAGCCCAGTCAGGTGCCGCTGCTGACCGCGCTCGACGGCAGCGACATGACCGTGGGGCAACTGGCCGAAGCGGTCGGTTCCAGCCAGCCCGGCGTGACGCGGGCGATCGGCCAGCTTGCCGAACTGGGGCTGGTCGAGGGCAAGCCCGGCGCGGACCTTCGCCAGCGCGTGCTTTCGCTGACACCTGCAGGCAGGGCCGCCATGGCCCGTGTGAAGATGCAGGTCTGGCCCGGCGTCGGCCGCGCGGTGGACGAGATGTGCGGTGGCCGCACGGATGAGCTACTGGCGCATATCGCTCGGATCGAGACGGCGCTGAGCGAATCCTCGATGGTCGAGCGCCATGCCCGGCTCGGCCAGCCCCGCCTCGCGATTCGCGAATTCTCCGACGCTCTCGCCCACGAATTCCACGACATCAACGCCGCATGGATCGAGGCGATGTTCCGCCTCGAACCCACCGATCGCGAGGTGCTGGAAAACCCGCGCGCGCGCATCGTCGAGCCGGGCGGCACGATCCTTTTCGTCGAGGCCGAGGGCCTCGGCATCGTCGGCACCTGCGCGCTCCAGAAGACCGGCGAACAGGCTTTCGAACTGACCAAGATGGGCGTGCGCGCGTCGGCGCGGGGTCTCAAGGCGGGCGAGTTCCTGCTCGATGCGATGATCGCCCGCGCCCGTGCGATGGGCGCCGAGCCGCTCTATCTGCTGACCAATGCGAAGTGCGAAGCGGCGATCCACCTCTACGAAAAGCTGGGCTTCCGCCACGATGCCGGGATCATGGAGCGCTACGGCGCGCGCTACGAGCGCTGCGACGTTGCCATGATCCATCCGCTTGAGGGGCGGTAATCCGAGGTTCAGCTTGCGAGGGGCAGCTTGCCGCCGTCACAGGACAAGTCACGAAGGAGGTTGCCCCTCATGCGAATGCCTTCGAGCAAATATCTGGCGAACAAGTATCTCTTGAGCGCCGCCGCGCTGGTCGTTCTCGGCGCGGGCGTGGCCGAAGCCGCGACGGCAAAGCTGCACACGATGAACGTAGATGCACCGGACGGATTGGTGGTGCAGGTTCGCTATTCCGGCGATGTCGCGCCGCAAGTGGAGGTCGTTCCGGCCGAGCAGGTGCAGGCCGCCGCAATGCCGGCGATGGCCGATCCCTTTGCCGAGATGGAGCGCATCTCCGCGGCCATGGACGCCCGCATGAGCGCGATGATGCAGCAGGCCGCCCTGGTGCAGGCGCATGCGGCCCGGATGCAGCAGCAGGCCGTCGCCACCGGAGGCGCATCGGCGGTTCCCGGTTTGGTGATGACAGGCGACATGCCGAAGGGCGCGCACGTTACCTATTATTCGTCGAGTACCGACGCCGATGGCTGTACCCGTTCGGTGTCCTACAGTTCTGACGGTTCGGGCGCTGCGCCGAGGATGACGCAGGCTGCCTCGGACGGCTGCGATGCCGCAAAGCCCGGCACCGCGGCCATTCCCGCCAAGATCGACAAGGCGGTGGAGCAACAGGTTCCGCCCAGCCGCAAGGTTTGATTTTCCCGGTCCTCGCTCAGCCCCATTCCCCCCGCACGAGGACCGAACTGACGAACGGCGTCGCGCCCCGCGCGGCGCCGTTTCCTGTATCGGCCCTTTGGGGGGAGCGGCTCACTTCAGCGATTCGAGGTAGTCGATAACTTCCTTGCGCTTTTCCGGATTGGGCACGCCGATCACCATCTTGGTGCCGGGAACCATCTTCATCGGTCCCTGGAGCCAGGTGTCGAGCGTCTGCCGGTCCCAGGTCACGCCCGAGGCCTTCAGCGCGGGGCTGAAGTTGTAGCCCGGAACGTCACCGGCTCTTGTCCCGACGATCCCGAACAGCGACGGGCCGACTCCGTTCTTGCCCGGCTCCACCGAATGGCACGAGCGGCAGGTGGCGAAAGCCGCAGGGGCGTTCGAGGTAGAGGTCTCGGGAGAAGCTGCCGTAGCGGGCGAGGCTTGGGCAGTTTCCGATGAGTCTTGATCCGAACCGCCGCAGGCGGCGAGGAAGAGCAGGGGGGCGGCAACAATCAGGCGAGCAGGTGTCATGGTTCCTCCGGCGCGGGCGGTCCCTATTCGACCGGGCGCGCGATGGGAAGTCCATGATTTGGCGCAAGTCCCGCTTTCGAGGGGCAGGAATTTCCTTTCGCTTGCGGGTCCCCTCCCCTATCGACCCTGCCGACAATGGCGACACAGCATCTTCCTTCGACTTTCCGGTCCGAACTCGGCGCCACCCTGCGTCTTGCGGGGCCGCTTGCGCTTGCCAATCTCCTGCAGATGGCGGTCTTCGCCACCGACGTGATCTTCGTCGCCCGCCTCGGTCAGCAGGCCTTGGCGGCATCGAGCCTCGCCATCGCGATCGTCGCGCTGATGATGATGGGGATCAACGGCGTGACCGGCGCGGTCGCCCCGCTGATCGCTGCCGAGATCGGCCGTCGCCACAACTCGGTGCGCGAAGTGCGCCGTTCCGCGCGCATGGCGCTCTGGGTCGCGGTGCTGTTCAGCCTCGGCGCCATCGCGATCTCGCAGTTTGGCGACTGGCTGATGGAAGTCACCGGACAGGAACCGGAAGTCGCCGGCCTCGCTGCGCACTTCCTCAAGATCGTCTCGATCGCGGTACTGCCGATGACGATCGCCAATGTGCTGCGGACGTTCGTTTCTGCGCTCGGCAGGCCGATCTTCGCGACCGTCATCACCGCGCTGGCGATCGGCGTGAACGCGCTCGGCAACTATGTGCTGGTCTTCGGCCACTTCGGCTTTCCGGCGCTTGGCCTGATGGGGTCGGCGCTGGCCAGCATCACCACCGCGACCGTCATGGTGATCGCCTATGCCATCTCCATCCGCTGCGACCGCAGGCTGCGGCGCTACCATGTATTCGGGCGCATCTGGCGGACCGAATGGCAGCGCCTGCGGCAGATTCTGGCGCTCGGCCTGCCGATCGCGGCGACGCTGATCGCCGAGGGCGGCCTCTTCAGCGGCGCCGCTTTCCTGATGGGTCGTCTCGGCGAGGCGCAACTGGCCGCGCACACAGTGGCCTTGCAGATCGCCGCCTTCGCCTTCCAGGTGCCGTTCGGCGTGGGGCAGGCGGCGACGATCCGGGTCGGCTATCACTTCGGCGCGGGCAACCGGGTCGGCGTCGGGCTGGCGGGCTGGGCGGCGATCACCGTGGCGATGATCTTCATGGTCGTCTCGGCCTCGACGATGCTGCTGGCCCCGCGCTTCATTCTCTCGGCCTATGTCGATGTCGCGGCGCCGGAGAACGCGGTCCTCGTCGGTTTCGCACTGCATTTCCTGTTCGTCGCGGCGATATTCCAGCTGACCGACGGGCTTCAGGCCGTGGCAGCAGGCGCGCTGCGCGGTATCCAGGATACCCGCGTGCCGATGGCCATTGCCCTGTTCGGATACTGGGCGGCGGGCTTCGCCACTTCGGCGGTGCTGGGCCTGTTCACGCCGCTGGAAGGCGTGGGCGTCTGGATCGGTCTCGCGGTCGGGCTGACCGTGGCGGCGGTGATGCTGGTCGCCCGCTGGCACTGGCGCGAAGAGTTCCACCTCGACCGGGTGTAACGCTCTCGTCTCATCTTGCGTCCATACCGGATGAGAAATTTTTGCCGGGTCTGCGCTTGACGGCGCTACAGGGGCGAACCATATCCACGGCCGTTGGCACTCTCTCGGTGTGAGTGCCAATTCCAGTTTCTTGCCCTTTAGTTCGTAGGATTAGGGAGATCCCCATGACTTTCCGCCCGCTGCACGACCGTGTTCTCGTGCGCCGCGTCGAGGCCGAAGAAAAGACGGCCGGTGGCATCATCATCCCCGACAGCGCCAAGGAAAAGCCGGCTGAAGGCGAAATCGTCGCCGTCGGCACCGGCGCCCGCGCTGAAAACGGCACCATCACCCCCCTCGACGTCAAGGTTGGCGACCGCGTGCTGTTCGGCAAGTGGTCGGGCACCGAAGTCAAGGTCGGCGGTGAAGACCTGCTGATCATGAAGGAATCGGATATCCTCGGCGTTATCGGCTGAGCTTCCTGATTTCCGATTTTTCCAGTTTTCTAAAAGGAATTCAAAATGGCAGCCAAGGACGTAAAGTTCGGCCGCGACGCGCGTGAACGCATTCTCGCCGGCGTCGACACCCTCGCCAACGCCGTCAAGGTGACCCTGGGCCCCAAGGGCCGCAACGTCGTGATCGAGAAGAGCTTCGGCGCTCCCCGCATCACCAAGGACGGTGTTTCGGTCGCCAAGGAAATCGAACTCAAGGACAAGTTCGAGAACATGGGCGCCCAGATGCTGCGCGAAGTGGCTTCGAAGGCCAACGACGCAGCCGGTGACGGCACCACCACCGCGACCGTTCTCGCCCAGGCGATCGTGCGCGAAGGCATGAAGTCGGTTGCCGCCGGCATGAACCCGATGGACCTGAAGCGCGGCATCGACCTCGCCGTCGGCAAGGTCATCGAGAACATCAAGGGCCGTTCGAAGGCCGTTGCCGGTTCTTCGGAAATCGCCCAGGTCGGCGTGATCTCCGCCAACGGTGACGTGGAAGTCGGCGAAAAGATCGCCGAAGCCATGGAAAAGGTCGGCAAGGAAGGCGTCATCACTGTCGAAGAGGCCAAGGGTCTCGAATTCGAACTCGACGTCGTCGAAGGCATGCAGTTCGATCGCGGCTACCTGTCGCCCTACTTCGTCACCAACCCCGAGAAGATGACGGTCGAACTCGAAAACCCGTACATCCTCATCCACGAGAAGAAGCTGTCGTCGCTCCAGGCGCTGCTGCCGATCCTCGAAGCCGTGGTGCAGTCGGGCCGTCCGCTCCTCATCATCGCCGAGGACATCGAGGGTGAAGCCCTTGCCACGCTCGTCGTCAACAAGCTGCGTGGCGGCCTGAAGATCGCTGCCGTCAAGGCTCCGGGCTTCGGCGATCGCCGCAAGGCCATGCTGGGCGACATCTCGACGCTGACCGCTGGCGAGATGATCTCGGAAGACCTCGGCATCAAGCTTGAGAGCGTCACCCTCGGCATGCTCGGCCAGGCCAAGAAGGTCACCATCGACAAGGACAACACTGTCATCGTCGACGGCGCCGGTGCGGCTGACGACATCAAGGGCCGCGTCGAGCAGATCCGTGCCCAGATCGAAGTAACCACCAGCGACTACGACCGCGAGAAGCTGCAGGAGCGTCTGGCCAAGCTTGCTGGCGGCGTGGCCGTCATCAAGGTCGGCGGCGCGACCGAAGTC
This sequence comes from Novosphingobium sp. BL-S-20, assembly GCF_055521635.1. Lineage (NCBI taxonomy): Bacteria > Pseudomonadati > Pseudomonadota > Alphaproteobacteria > Sphingomonadales > Sphingomonadaceae > Novosphingobium > Novosphingobium sp. BL-S-20. The sequence continues at coordinate 254,094 of NZ_CM145494.1, forward strand.
GAAGTGAAGGAACGCAAGGACCGCGTCGACGACGCTCTCCACGCGACCCGCGCTGCCGTTGAAGAAGGCATCGTCCCCGGTGGCGGCACCGCGCTGCTCTATGCAACGCGCGCTCTCGAAGGCCTGACCGGCATCAACGACGACCAGACCCGCGGTGTGGACATCGTTCGCAAGGCGATCACCGCTCCGCTGAAGCAGATCGCCGAGAACGCAGGCCACGACGGCGCTGTCGTCGCCGGCAAGCTGCTCGACGGTTCGGACGAATCGCTCGGCTTCAACGCCGCGACCGACGTCTATGAAAACCTCGTCGCAGCCGGCGTCATCGACCCGACCAAGGTCGTGCGCACCGCGCTGCAGGATGCGGCTTCGGTCGCCGGTCTGCTGATCACCACCGAAGCGGCGATCAGCGAAAAGGCCGACGACAAGCCTGCCATGCCCGCAATGCCCGACATGGGCGGCATGGGCGGCATGGGCGGCTTCTAAGCCACTCACGTCACCGACGCGAATTGGGGCTGGAGAGAGCGATCTCTCCGGCCCTTTTTCGTATCCGTGATTCAAATTGGACGGATTCGTTCATCTGGGCGACAGGATTGTTCGATTTTAAGCAATTGCCCGCATGGGGCATACATTTCATCGCGCAAGACTGGCGCTTTGCCTTATTGTCGTTAACCGTTCGGGAACATGGACAAGATTAGGGTGGGATCTGCATGATCGGGGCAGACGAACTCATCGCGCGGTGCCGCAAGGGCACTCGGCGCTTCCTTCAGGTCGCGGCCGTGGCGGTCGCCGTGGCTGCCGGGAGCATGTCGCTCGGCGCCTTATCGGTGGTGCCCGCGCAGGCCCGTGATCAGGCCCGCGACCAAGCTGGCATCAGCGATGTGCAGGATTCGTTCGATTCGGTCTTCGGCACCGAGGACCGCGCGCCCCGCACTTATTCCAGCGATTTCGGCAAGCAGCTCGCCTCGGTCGCGAATGCCTCGCAGGGCCGCATCGGCGTTGCCGCGATGGACTTGTCCAGCGGCCGCATGGTCGATGTGCTCGGCAGCCAGCGTTTCCCGATGGCCAGCACCAGCAAGATCGCCATTGCCGCGACCTTCCTGGAAGGCGTGGACAAGGGCAAGTGGACGCTCTCCAGCGAATTCCCGCTGATGGTGCCGGTGCCCTCGGCGCCGTTCTCCAGCACGGTCGCCCCGGTGCGTCCCGGCACCTACATGAGCGCGCGCCAGCTGATCGAGCTGATGATCACCCGCTCGAACAACTACGCGACCGATGCCTTGCTCAAGGTCGTCGGCGGGCCTTCGGCGGTCAATGCCTGGGTGCGCCGCACCGGCATCGACGATTGGCATATCGACCGCGACATCGCCACGCTCGTCCGCGATGACGGCGCCATCGACCCGGCCAAGGTCGTCGACAAGCGCGACAGCGCCACACCGATTGCGGTGGTCGAGCTGCTCGCCGGAATCTACAACGGCAAGTGGATGAGCAAGCAGGGCCGCGACGTCCTGCTTGGCGCCATGAGCCGCACCGTCACCGGCAAGCGCCGCATCCGCGCGGGGCTTCCGGCGGAAGTCACGGTCTCGCACAAGACCGGATCGCTCAACAACACCTCCAGCGACATCGGCATCATCGAGACGCCGGATGGCCGCGCCTATGCCGTGGCGATCTACGTGACCGGGCAGGGCACCCGCCCCAACCGCGAGGCACGGATCGCCAGCATCGCCCGCACGATCTACAACGGCTATCTCGCCGAAGGGTCCTCTTACCGCACCGCTGCTCGCTAGGACCAGGCGGCACGAGGCACTAAAAAAGCGCTCCGGATCGACTCCGGAGCGCTTTTTTCATGTCCCGAGGGCCGGAACTGCGAAGCCCGGCGCCCTTCGAAGGATCAGTGCTGTTCGGTGCCGTCGTGCGGCGTGCCTTCGGCGTCGGTGACGTCGGCGGCGGCCTTCTCGGCGTCGGCGGCGATGTCGTCGGTGGTCTTTTCCGCCTTCTTCAGCGCGTCCTTGGCGGCATCCTTGGTGTTGTCGGCGGCTTCCGAAGCCTGGGCGCCGATGTCGCCGACCTTGTCACCCACGTCTTCGGCGGCTTCCGAGAAGTCGTTGGCAGCCGAGGTCGCGGTGTCCGAGGCGGCGTCCTGCGTCTTTTCCGAGCAGGCGGCGAGCGACAGGGCCGCGACGGCGGCAGTGGCAGCGATGACAATCTTGCGCATGTTTTCGGTATTCCCTCGTTTGCTAAAAAGCGTTTGCTGAAAAGACAAACCCCGTGAACCCATCCGCGCAGATGCGGGCGGCTTCGCCCCTTGGGGAGGGAAACTAGGCCTGTCGCAAATGCGTTTCAAGCAGTCGCGGGCAAACGGTGGTGGAGGGATTTGGTTCCCGTCCTTTCCCAGGCGGCGATTTCACCAATCGCGTGGCACTGCCCTGCTGACGGCCAGCCCCGGCGCTGCTAGGGGTCTTGCCATGGATTCCAAGCAGCATCTCTATCTCGTCGACGGCTCGGCCTATATCTTCCGCGCCTATCACCGCCTGCCGCCGCTCACCAACCCGGAAGGCACCCCGGTCGGCGCGGTCTACGGCTATACGACGATGCTGTGGAAGCTGGCGGACGACCTCAACAAGGCCGACGGCCCGACCCACCTCGCGGTGATCCTCGACGCCGGCAGCAACTCGTTCCGCAACGACATCTACGAGGACTACAAGGCCAACCGCCCGCCGCCGCCCGAAGACCTCGTGCCCCAGTTCCCGCTGATCCGCGACGCCACCCGCGCCTTCTCGCTCCCCTGCATCGAGGAACCGGGCTTCGAGGCGGACGACCTGATCGCCTCCTACGCCCGCGCCGCCACCGCGCAGGGCTGGGACGTGACGATCGTGTCCTCGGACAAGGACCTGATGCAGCTGGTGGGCAAATGCGGGATCGGCGGCGGCTGCGTCGACATGCTGGACACGATGAAGAACCAGCGCATCGACATTCCCGAAGTGGTCGAGAAGTTCGGCGTACTCCCCGAAAAGGTCGGCGACGTGCTGGCGCTGATGGGCGACGCGGTGGACAACGTGCCGGGCGTCTACGGCGTCGGTCCCAAGACCGCGACCAAGCTGATCCAGGACTACGGCGATCTCGAATCCGCGCTCGCGGCGGCGCCGTCGATGAAGAAGTCCAAGCTCCAGGAGCGCCTGATCGAGCAGGCCGAACAGGCGCGCCTGTCCAAGGTGCTGGTCACGCTCAAGGAAGACTGCACGCTGCCGATGGCGCTGGAGCAGTTCAAGCTCGACGCGATCCCGCCCGCGCCGCTGGCCGAATTCCTTGGCAAGCATGGCTTCACCAGCCTGCTCAAGCGACTCGATGGTGGCCATGGCAGCCCCGACCGTCCGACCCAGCTCAATCCGGCCAAGCCCGTGACGGTGGCCAGCGGCCCCGGCGAAGGCGCTGCCCGCCAGCCGCTGCCGGAATGGCCCGCGATCGACTATGCCGCCTACGAATGCGTGCAGACCGTCGAGGCGCTGGATCGCTGGGTCGCCAAGGCTGCGGCCGCGCATGTCCTGGCGGTCGATACCGAAACCTCGAAGCTCGATTCGATGCAGGCGGACCTCACCGGCGTCAGTCTGGCGATCGGCCCCAACGAGGCCTGCTACATCCCGCTCGGCCACGGCGGTAGCGACATGTTCGCCGAGAAGCCCGAACAGGTGCCGCTGGAAACCGCGCTGGCCCTGCTCAAGCCGCTGCTGGAAAGCGATGCGGTGCTCAAGGTCGGGCAGAACATCAAGTACGATCTCAACGTGCTCGCACGTTACGGCATCGCCGTCGCGCCGGTCGACGATACGATGATCGTCAGCTTCTGCCTCGATGCCGGTCGCCAGGTCGACGGGATCGGCGGCGGCCACGGCATGGACGAATTGTCCGAGCGTCACCTTGGGCACAAGCCGATGGCGTTCAAGGACGTCTGCGGTACCGGCAAGAAGGCGATCCCCTTCGGCGAAGTGCCGCTCGACAAGGCGACGCACTATGCCGCCGAGGATGCTGACGTGACCTGGCGCCTGCATGCCCTGCTCAAGCCGCGCCTTTCCGACGAGGGCGGCACGCGCATCTACGAGCGCGTGGATCGCCCGCTGATCCCGGTCGTCGCCCAGATGGAGCGCCACGGCGTGAAGGTCGACCGCGAGAAGCTGGCCGGTCTCTCCAGCCAGTTCGCCGAGGCGATCGGCGCACTGGAGGCCGAGATCTACGGCAAGGTCGGGCAGGAATTCACCATCGGCAGCCCCAAGCAACTGGGCGAGATCCTGTTCGACAAGCTCGGCTACAAGGGCGGCAAGAAGGGCAAGAGCGGCCAGTATTCCACCGACCAGTCGGTGCTGGAAAAGCTCGCGGGCGAGGGCGCCGAAGTCGCGACAAAGGTGCTCGAATGGCGCCAGCTTTCCAAGCTGCGCTCGACTTATACCGAGGCCTTGCAGGCGGCGATCAATCCGCAGACCGGGCGCGTTCACACGAGCTACAGCCTTGTCGGCGCGCAGACCGGGCGCCTGTCCTCGACCGATCCGAACCTTCAGAACATCCCGATCCGCACCGAGATCGGCCGCCAGATTCGCGACTGCTTCGTGGCCGAGCCGGGCAATGTCCTGCTCGCCGCCGACTATTCGCAGATCGAACTGCGCCTCGCCGCGCACATGGCCGACGTGCCGAGCCTGAAGGAGGCTTTCGAGCAGGGTGAGGACATTCACTCGCGCACGGCGATGGAGATGTTCGGCACGGTGGACCGCGACACGCGCGGGCGGGCCAAGACGATCAACTTCGCGATCCTCTACGGCATCTCGCGCTGGGGGCTTGCAGGCCGTCTCGGCACCGAGGCGGACGAGGCGCAGGCGATGATCGACCGTTATTTCGAGCGCTTCCCCGGCATCCAGCGCTACATCGTCCACACCCTCGAACAAGTGCGCGAGCGCGGCTATTCGGAGACGCTGTTCGGCCGCAAGACCTGGTTCCCGCGCATCAGTTCCAAGAACGGCGCCGAGCGCCAGGGCAGCGAGCGCGCCGCGATCAACGCGCCGATCCAGGGCACCAGCGCCGACATCATCAAGCGGGCGATGGTCCGCATGACCCCGGCGCTCGAAGCAGCGGGCCTCGGCCATGTCCGCATGCTGTTGCAGGTGCACGACGAACTCGTGTTCGAGCTGCCCGAAGACGACGTGGCGGCGGCATCCGAAGTTATCCGTAGCGTGATGGCGGGGGCGGCGGAGCCCTCGGTCAAGCTCGACGTGCCGCTCGGCGTGGAGATCGGCCACGGCGCAAGCTGGGGCGCCGCGCACTGATGATAAGGTGGGGAGAGCGAGGGCGGTCTTGAAACGGGCCGTTCTCGTGCGCCTTCCTGCCCCATTCACTCCGTCATCCTGAACTTGTTTCAGGATCCATCTCTCCGATAGTGCTCCGGGCAACCGGATAATACGGTATTCCGCCAATCTGGCGGCGGGGCTAGATTGACGAATGGATCCTGAAACAAGTTCAGGATGACGAGGTGGAGAACGGAGACGATTTTCATCGCCGCACCACCTCCAACCGCCCCGGAATCCCGATAAAACGAGCCTCGTCCTGAAACTGCTGCGGTGCAGCATTGTTTCAGCACCATGATCCCGTTACTCGAAAGCCTGCTTGGCGCGCTGCCCGTCTGGGCCGAGCGCTCCCTTTCTGCACTGCTGGCGGCCTTGCTCGGCGTGGCGGTGGCGCTGCTCGCCCACGCCGTGCTGTTCCGCGTGCTCCATCGCATTACCCGTCGAAGTGAGAGCGAGGCGGACGATATCGTCGTCAATCGCCTCAACCGGCCGACCCGCTGGGCTTTCCTGGCCATGGGTGTGGTCCTCGCCGCGCGTGAGACCCCGGCGCTCGAAGCGGTCTGGCAGCGGTTCGCGCCGTTCGTGATGCCGCTGCTGACGGGCTGGGTTGCGGTGGCCGTACTGCGCGCCTTCGTCGAGGCGATGATGGTGCACACCGATATCTCGGTGGAGAACAACCGCAACGCCCGCCGCCGCCGTACCCGGCTGGCGATCTTCAGCCGCATCGGCACTTTCCTGATCGTGTTCCTGACCATTTCCGGCATGCTCGCCTCGGTGCCCGGCGTGCGCGAGATCGGCGTGACCCTGATGGCCTCCGCCGGACTTGCCGCGCTGGCGGTGGGCGCGGCGGCGCAGCCCGCGCTCAAGGCCCTGATCGCGGGCTTCCAGATGGCGATGACCGAGCCGATCTCGATCGACGACGTGATTATCCTCGACGGCGAATGGGGCCGGATCGAGGATATCCGCACGACTTACGTGGTGGTGCGGCTATGGGATGAGCGGCGTCTGGTGGTACCGTCCAACCGCTTTCTGGAGGACACCTTCCAGAACTGGACCAAGACCACTTCGCAGCTGCTCGGCACGGTGTTCCTCTACCTCGACCAGGGCACCGACATCGGCCCGATCCGCGAGGAATATACTCGCCAGATCGAGGCCCACCGCCTCTGGGACAGGCGCGCCCAAGTGCTTCAGGTCACCGACTGCAAGGACAGCGCCATCGAAGTCCGCCTGTTGATGAGCGCGAGGGACGGGCCGACCCTGTTCGACCTGCGCTGCGAAATCCGCGAGACCATGATGGACTGGATTCGTCGCAACCAGCCTGAGGCCCTGGTACGGCGCAGGACGCTGCCGGTGGCGCCGGTCGAGCTGGACGCGACGGCGGGGCTGGCCGAACTTGTCGCCGCATCCGGCAATAACGATGCACGCCATGTGGGTTGATGTGAAACTATCTTAGGCATTGACCACGAGGCGAATTTGCCCGAACCCCGCGGGCCATGAGCAAAACAGACGTCGTCATTGTGGGAGCGGGGCACGGGGGAGCGCAATGCGCGCTCGCCTTGCGCCAGAACGGGTTCGAGGGGACCATCACCGTCATCGGCCGCGAGCCGGAATATCCTTACGAGCGGCCGCCGCTCTCCAAGGAGTATTTCGCACGCGAAAAGACTTTCGACCGGCTCTACATCCGCCCGCCGACGTTCTGGGCCGAGAAGGAGATCACCTTCAAGCTCGGCACCGAAGTCGTGAAGGTCGATCCCGAAGCGCATGAACTGACGCTCTCGAACGGCGAGACCCATGGCTACGGCAAGCTGGTCTGGGCGACCGGCGGCGATCCGCGCCGGCTCTCGTGCTCGGGCGGGGACCTCGCAGGCGTCCATGCCGTGCGCACCCGCGAGGATTGCGACACGCTGATGGCCGAAGTCGATGCAGGCACCAAGAACGTGGTCGTGATCGGCGGCGGCTATATTGGCCTCGAAGCGGCGGCGGTGCTGTCCAAGCTCGGCCTCAAGGTCACGCTGCTGGAAGCGCTGCCGCGCGTGCTGGCGCGCGTGGCGGGTGAGGAGCTTTCGACCTTTTACCAGGGCGAGCACCGCGACCACGGCGTCGATCTGCGCACCGGCGTCGCGGTGGAGTGCCTCGAAGGCGATGGCCATAAGGTGACCGGCGTGAAGCTGGCGGATGGCGAAGTGCTCGCGGCCGAGGCGGTGATCGTCGGCATCGGTATCGTTCCGGCCGTCGGGCCGCTGATCCTCGCCGGTGCGGCAGGGGCCAACGGCGTCGATGTGGACGAATATTGCCGCACTTCGTTGCCCGACATCTACGCGATCGGCGACTGCGCCGCTTTCGCCTGCGACTTTGCGGGCGGCACGGTGATGCGGGTGGAATCGGTGCAGAACGCCAACGATATGGGCACTTGCGTGGCCAAGGCGATCTGCGGCGATGAAAAGCCTTACAAGGCCTTCCCGTGGTTCTGGTCCAACCAGTACGACCTGAAACTCCAGACTGCGGGTATCAACCTCGGTTTCGACCAGACGGTGATCCGCGGCAAGCCTGAGGATCGCAGCTTCTCGGTGATCTACTTGAAGGAAGGCAAAGTCCTCGCGCTCGACTGCGTGAACATGGTCAAGGACTACGTTCAGGGCCGCAAGCTGGTCGAGGCAGGGGCAAAACCTGACCTTGCCGCGCTGGCGGACAAGGACAAGCCGCTCAAGGAACTGTTGTAAATTCGGGAAAATCCTCCCCGCCGCCGGGCGGGGAGGTCTCCAGGCGCCGGGCTGCCCACTGCGCGGCTTCCGCGACGGCGGGGTCGGGGTCGGCCAGCAGCGGCGAGATTTGCGCCATCAGCGCGGCATCGCCGCTGTTTCCCGCCGCATAGAGGCAGTTGCGCACGAAGCGGTCGCGCCCGATCCGCTTGATCGGCGAGCCGGAGAACAGCTTGCGAAAGCCCGCATCGTCCAGAGTCAGCAGGTCAGCGAGATGCGGGGCGGTCAGTTCCGCGCGGGGCAGGAAGGCCTTCAAGCGGTGTGCGGTCTCGGCGAACTTGTTCCACGGGCATACGGCGAGACAATCGTCGCAGCCATAGATGCGGTTGCCCAGACCCTCGCGGAATTCCTCGGGAATCGGCCCCTTGTGTTCGATGGTGAGGTAGCTGACGCAGCGCTGCGCATCGAGGCGATAGGGCGCGGGAAAGGCCTGGGTCGGGCAGGCGTCCTGACAGGCCCGGCAGGACCCGCAGCGGTCGCGGCCCTCGCTGGAGAGCGGCAGGTCCAGCGTGGTGTAGATCTCGCCGAGGAACAGCCAGGAGCCGTGATCGCGGCTGACCATATTGGTATGCTTGCCCTGCCAGCCCAGCCCGGCGGCGGCGGCCAGCGGCTTTTCCATGACCGGCGCAGTATCGGTGAAGACCTTGACCCCGGCAGGACCCAGCCCGCGCTTGTCGGCTTCCGAGACCAGCCAGCGGGCGAGGTTCTTCAGCGCCTTCTTCACCCAGTCGTGATAGTCCGCGCCTTGCGCATAGACCGAGATGCGGCCCACGTCCGGCACTTCGGCAAGGACCAGCGGATCGCTTGCGGGCGCATAGCTCATGCCCAGCGCGATCACCCGCCGTGCCTCTGGCCAGAGTCCCTGCGGCGAGCGGCGATGATGGGCGCGGTCGGCCATCCATTCCATTGATCCGTGCATGCCCTCGGCCAGCCAGGAATCGAGCCGCGCCGCGCGCTCCGGGTCCTCTTCGGCCGAAGCGATGCCGAAGGCGCAGAACCCCAGTTCCCGGGCTTGGGCCTCGAGATCGCGGGTCAGGGCATTCAGCGCATCGTTAACCAAGCTTGCGGACTTTCCGGTTCATAGGCACGTCAAGGAATGCCGTCGCATTAGGAGATTGGTCCTTGGCCAGCAACTTGGAAGGGCCGCCCCTCGCGATCGAGGCGCAGGGTCTCGTCAAACGCTTCGACGGGTTCACGGCGGTGGACGGCGTGGACCTTCGCGTGCCGGTGGGCGCGGTCTACGGCATTCTCGGCCCCAACGGTGCGGGCAAGACCACGACCTTGCGGATGCTGCTGGGGATCATCGATCCCGATGCGGGAAGCCGCCGAATCCTCGGCGCCGAGCGGCCCCATGACGTCGCCCATGCCATCGGCTACCTGCCGGAAGAGCGCGGCCTCTACCCGGCGATGAAGGCCACCGAGGCGATCGCCTTCCTCGGCGCCCTTCGCGGGCTGCCGCTGAAGGAGGGCCGCCGCCGCGCGCGCGAACTGCTGGAGCGGCACGGCCTCGGCTATGCGGCAGACCGGCAGATTCGCCAGCTTTCCAAGGGCATGGCGCAGCAGGTGCAGATTCTCGGCACGCTCGTCCACCAGCCCCGACTGGTGATCTTCGACGAGCCGTTTTCCGGGCTCGATGCGCTGAATCAGGGCAAGCTGGAGCGGATGATTCGCGGGCTGGTCGAGGATGGAACGACGGTGATCTTCTCCACCCATGTCATCGCCCATGCCGAGCGCCTCTGCGACGACGTGGCGATCATCGCCGGGGGCAAGGTGCCCTTTGCCGGTCCCGTCGATGCCGCGCGGGATCGCATTCCCCAGCAGGTCCGCCTCGAAACGCGGGAGTGGGACGGGCAATGGCGCAAGGCTCTGCCCGAAGATGCCCGGCGCGAGGGGACGTTCTGGAGTTTCTCGCTGCCGGAGGGCGGTGTCGAGCCGCTGCTGCGCGCGCTTATCGAGGGCGATGCGGGCATTCTCTCGCTGTCGATCGAGCGGGCGGGGCTGCACGATGCCTTCGTCGCCATCGCCGGGGAGGCGGCAGCGCGGGCGCTGGAAACGGGCGGCGAGCAGGAGGCCATGCGATGAGCGGGCGTCTTTCCGTCCTCGCCGCCGCCTGGGTGGTCGCCCGGCGCGATTTCACGGCGATCCTGTTCAGCCGCAGCTTCTTCTTCTTTCTGCTGGGGCCACTGTTCCCGGTGGTGATCGCGGTCCTGGCGGGCAGTCTCGGCTCGCGTGTCGATGCCAGCCAGGAGCGGCCGGTGCTCGGCGTCGCGATGGCGGCTGCCGACGTGCAGGCGCTGGAACGCGCCCGCGCCCGTCTCGCGCCCGCGCTCGACGACGAACTGCCGAGGCTGGCGGTAGTACGCAGGCTGGCGGAGGGCGAAAGCTACGATCCCGCACAGGCTCTTGCACCGGGCAAGGCGAAAGTGGCGGCGATGCTGACCGGCTCGCTGGAGAGGCCGGTGCTGACCGGACCCGGCGGGTTGATCGAGGCATGGCGCGGGCCGGTGGCGATGCTGGCGGCGCAGGCCCGCTCGGGAACGGTGCCTGCCTATCCCGCCGTCGCACTGAAACCCGTGGCGCGCAGCGATGCCGCCGAGCGCAAGGGCCGCTTTGCTACCGCGCAGGGCGCGCAGACGCTGCTGTTCCTGCTGACGATGATGCTGGCGGGCATGGTCCTGTCCAATCTCGTCGAGGAAAAGGGCAACAAGATCATTGAGGTACTGGCCGCCGCCGTGCCGATGGACGCGGTGTTTCTGGGCAAGCTCTTCGCGATGCTCGGCGTCTCGCTGGTCGGCATCGCGACCTGGGCGGCGACGGCGGGGCTGCTCTGGCTTGGCGGCGGTATCACGCCCGAGCGCCTGCCCGATCCGGCGGTCGGCTGGCCGCTGCTGATCGGCCTCGGCGTGGTCTACTTCGCCATGGCCTATCTGCTGCTCGGCTCGGTGTTCCTGGCGATCGGTTCGATGGCGACGACTGTGCGCGAGGTGCAGACCCTGTCGATGCCGGTGACGATGGCGCAGCTCATGGTGTTCTTCTTCGCCAGCTTCGCGATGACCCAGAACGGCAGCGTGGTGGAAATCGCTGCCGTTCTGGTGCCTTTCAGTTCGCCTTTCGCGATGCTGGCGCGGGCGGCGCGGGAACCGGCGCTCTTGCCCCATGTGCTGGCGATCGGCTGGCAGGTGCTCTGGGTGGCGCTGCTGGTGCGCGGCGGGGCGCGCCTGTTCCGCTCGCGGGTGATGAAGTCTGGACCGGCGGGGAAGGCGAAGCGATCCGGGCGCTGGTCGTTGCGGCGCGGCTGAGAGCCGCGACCGCTGGTACGGACGGCGGGACTCGAACCCGCACGATCAAGGATCAAGGGATTTTAAGTCCCCTGCGTCTACCATTCCGCCACGTCCGCACAATGATGGTTCGCGCGATCTGGCAGATCGCGCGCGCCGGGGCAACCGGGATGAACGGGTTATGCCGAACCGATCCTCACATCACTCGACATTGAGGCGGGCGCGCATTTCCTTGCCGGGCTTGAAATAGGGGACGCGCTTCTCCGGAACGTCCACGCTTTCGCCGGTGCGCGGGTTGCGTCCGGTGCGGCCTTCGCGGTGCCGGGTGGAGAAAGCGCCGAATCCGCGCAGTTCCACGCGGCCGCCATCGGCCAGACGCTGGGTGATCTCGTCAAAGAAGGTATCCACCGCGCGCTCGACATCTTCGGCGCGAAGCTCGGGGTTCTCCTTGGCGAGCGCGAGCAGCAGTTCGGATCGGATCATCGCGTGCTTCCCTTTCAAAATGCCCTTCGGAAAAATCCCGAGATCGAAAACGCAGGCCACTGGCGAATCATAATATTTCACGTGACCCGGCTTCGTCTTCCCAAGAAAATGCCATTCCGGTGCCTTTTGCGCAATGGCTCTCCAGAGGTAGCGAAATCTCGAGGATCGTTCCTTTGTGGGACGCCCGTTAGCGTGTCTGCCGGGCATTTACACCACCGATTTGGCCGCTAACGTCCGCGCTTTCAAGCTCGCGAAACAGGCTTTCGGGAGAAGCCTGGCAGGCGACAGGCCTTCGGGGCGACAGGATTGAAGAAGGGCGCATGAAAGATATCGCAACCTGGAACGAGGGGGACTGGATCGCCGCGATCGGCGCCGTGCTCCTCTTTGCCGTGCTCGCCATCGGCGGCGTGATCGCCACCCGCAAGAGCGAGGAATTCGTCGGCCACCCGCGTGGCCTCTTCGTGCTGTTCTATGCCGAGATGTGGGAGCGCTTTTCCTACTACGGCATGCGCGCGCTGCTGATCCTCTATCTCACCAAATTCTGGCTGTTCAATGACGGCAGCGCCAATCTGGTCTACGGTGCCTATACCAGCCTGGTCTACATCACCCCGGTGCTGGGCGGCTATCTGGCCGACCGCTATCTCGGCCAGCGCAAGGCGGTGCTGTTCGGCGGCATCGTGCTCGCCGTGGGCCACTTGTTCATGGCCTACGAGGGCATCCAGGGCGCGACCGACCCGCTGGTCAAGCAGGCAGACCCCGCGATCAACGTGTTCTGGCTGGCACTGGCGCTGATCATCGTCGGCTCGGGCTTCCTCAAGGCGAACATCTCGGTGATCGTCGGCCAGCTCTACAAGATGACCGATTCCCGCCGCGATTCGGCCTACACGATCTTCTACATGGGCGTGAACACCGGCGCCGCGCTGGGCACGATCCTGGTCGGCTATCTGGGCGAGACCATCGGCTGGTCCTGGGGCTTCGGCCTTGCGGGCATCGGCATGGTGCTCGGCCTGCTGATCTTCGTGGCGGGCAAGCCTGCGCTCAAGGGCCGGGGCGAGCCGCCCAAGCCGCTGGCGAAGAAGGGCGAACTGACGCTCTACGCCATCGGCATCGGTTCGGTCGCGGTGATCTGGTTCCTGATCCAGTATGTCAGCGTGATCCAGTCGCTGCTGGTAGTCTCGGGCATCGCGATGCTCGGCTACACGCTCTACGAAGCCTTCAAGCTGCCCAAGGAACCGCGCGAGCGCATCTTCGCGATCCTGTTCCTGATCGCGCTGAACCCGATCTTCTGGGGCCTGTTCGAGCAGGCGGGCGGTTCGCTGAGCCTCTATACCGACAAGTTCGTTGACCGCGGCGGCGTGCCGACCAGCCTGTTCCAGTCGATCAACCCGATTTACATCGTGCTGTTCGGCCCGATCTTCGCCGCGCTCTGGCAGTACCTCGGCAGGAAGGGCATCGAGCCTTCGGCGCCTGCCAAGTTCGGCCTTGCGCTGATCCAGGTCGGCCTCGGCTTCCTGGTCTTCGTCTGGGGCGCGAGCACCGGTAATGCGGCGGCGATGACGCCCGTACTCTTCGTGTTCCTGATCTACGCCCTGCACACGACCGGCGAGCTTTGCCTGTCGCCCGTGGGCCTTTCGGCGATGACCCGCCTTTCGCCGCTGCACCTCGGCAGCTTCATCATGGGCGCCTGGTTCTACATGACCGCCGTGGGCAACTTCGTGGCGGGCAAGATCGGCGAGGCGACCGGCGGCGAAAGCGGCGTGATGGACAAGCAGGTGACGCTGGACATCTATTCCACGATCGGCTGGACCACGATTGGCGTCGCGGTCGTGGTGCTGGCGCTCTCGCCGCTGGTGAAGCGTTGGATGCACCTCGACACGCTGGAAGACCGCACGATCGACCGCGACCTCGCAGGCCAGAACGAACTGGGCCTTGAGGCGCAGGAAGCCGGTTTCCACCCGGAACCGAAACCGCACTGACATCAAACCGGCCCGGTGGACCAAGGTTCGCCGGGCCGGACTCTATTAGAGCGTTTTCTAATCAGGTGGGATCACCTGATGACTCGGAAAACGCGGAAACCAAAAATCCTAGAACAGGGGAATTACGACATGAGGGTATCGCCGAAATGGCGGCGCTGGTCGTCCACGCTCGTGCTGGGCGCGGCGCTGGCGCTGGGCGCGACGGGCGTCGATGCGAAGAAGCAGGACAAGAAGGCGGCACCGATCGTCGCCGATCCTTATCCGTCCACCTACAAGTCCTATCCGGGCACGCCGACCGCACTCGTCGGCGCTACCGTCTATGACGGGCGCGGCGGCCGGATCGACAACGGCGTCGTGCTGTTCAGGGACGGCAAGCTGGTCGGCATCGGCGGCGCCGACATGGCGATCCCCGAAGGCTTCACCAGGATCGACGCCGCCGGCAAGTTCGTGACCCCCGGCGTGATCGACATCCACTCGCACCTCGGTGTCTATCCCTCGCCCGGCGTCGACGCGCTGGCGGACGGCAACGAGATGACCAGCCCGACCACGCCCGATGTCTGGGCCGAGCACTCGGTCTGGCCGCAGGACCCCGGCTTCACCCGCGCTCTGGCCAATGGCGGCGTCACCAGCCTGCAGATCCTGCCCGGCTCGGGCAACCTGATCGGCGGCCGCGCGGTCACGCTCAAGAACGTGCCGAGCATCACCGTGCAGGGCATGAAGTTCCCCGGCGCGCCCTATTCGCTGAAGATGGCCTGCGGCGAGAACCCCAAGCGCGTCTACGGTTCGAAGGGCCAGAAGCCCTCGACCCGGATGGGCAACATGTCGGTCGACCGTCAGGCCTGGATCGACGCCCGCAAGTACATGGACGGCGACCATTCCGAGCGCGACCTCGGCAAGGACACGCTGGAAGGCGTTCTGAAGGGCGAAATCCTCGTCCAGAACCATTGCTACCGCGCCGACGAGATGGCTCAGGTGATCGATATGTCCAAGGAAATGGGCTACAAGGTCACCGCCTTCCACCACGCCGTGGAAGCCTACAAGATCGCCGATCTCCTGCGCGAGAACGACATCTGCACCGCCGTCTGGGCCGACTGGTACGGCTTCAAGATGGAAGCCTACGACGGCATTCCCGAGAACGCCGCGCTGCTCGCCAATGCGGGGACTTGCGTGGTGATCCACTCGGACGATGAGAACGGCATCCAGCGTCTCAACCAGGAAGCCGCCAAGGCCCAGGCCGACGGTCGCCGCATCGGCATCGACATTCCCGACGCCAAGGTCATCGGCTGGTTCACCTACAACGCCGCCAAGACCATGGGCATCGGTGAGAAGACCGGCAGCCTCGAAGCGGGCAAGATGGCCGACGTGGTGCTGTGGAACGGCAATCCGCTCTCGGTCTATTCGCGCCCCGACAAGGTGTGGATCGACGGCGCCCTGATGTTCGACGCGCAGGACGCCAAGCGCCGTCCGGTCAGCGATTTCGAACTCGGCCAGCCCGGCGAAGGAGACGTGAAATGAGCCGCCGCGCCCTCATCATCGCCGCTCTCGCAGCGGTAGCGCTTCCTGCCATGGCCTCGGCGCAGGACTTCGCGATCACCAATGCCACCGTCGCTACGGGTGACGGCAGTGCGCCGGTCGAGCACGGCACCGTGCTGGTGCGCGGCGGCAAGGTCGTCGCTGCCGGAGCCGGTGTCGCCGTGCCCGCCGGGGTGCAGAGCGTGGACGGAACCGGCAAGTGGGTCACGCCCGGCCTGTTCTCCGCGATCACCGACCTCGGCCTCTGGGATGTCGAGGCGGTTTCGGACAGCAACGACACCGAGGCCGGCAAGTCGCCGTTCAATGCCGCGCTCGACGTGGCCCCGGCGATCAACCCCTCCAGCGAGCATATCGCGATCAGCCGCGAAGGCGGCGTCACCCGCGCCAGCGTGGCGCCGGTGAACGGGGCTTCGATCTTCGCCGGGCAGGGGGCGCTGATCGATCTCGGCACGGGCGTCGATCTGGTGAACAGGCCGCGCGCCTTCCAGTTCGTGGAACTGGGCGAGGCCGGGGCCAAGCTCGCGGGCGGCAGCCGTGTCGCCGCCCATGTCGCGCTGCGTAACGCCTTGCGCGAAGCACGCGATCTGGCGACTGCGCCCACTGCCCCGCGCAGCAGCGATGCCATGCTGACCCGCGCCGATGCCCTGGCGCTGGCGCCGGTGCTGGATGGCCGCCAGCCGCTCTATGTCGGCGTCGAACGTGCTGCCGACATCCGCAGCGTGCTGGCACTCAAGAGCGAGTTCCCCAAGCTGAACCTCGTTCTCGTCGGCGCGACCGAGGGCTGGCTGGTGGCGAGCCAGATCGCGGCTGCCAAAGTGCCGGTCATCACGATGCCGCTGCGCGATCTGCCCTCCAGCTTCGAAAGCCTCGCGGCGACGCAGTCCAATGTCGGGCGGATGAAGAAGGCGGGCGTCAAGGTCGCCATCGGGCTGTTCTCGGGCGGCAACCAGCCGCGCTATGCGCCGCAGCAGGCGGGCAACCTCGTGGCGCTGAACAAGCTGCCGGGCGCGGCGGGCCTGACCTGGGGCGAGGCGCTGGCCGCGATCACTTCGGTTCCGGCCGAGATCAGCGGCATGGGCGGAAAAGAGGGCGTTCTGGCGCCGGGCGCCGTGGGCGATGTCGTCGTCTGGGACGGCGATCCGCTGGAACTCTCCTCGGCGCCGGTCGAGGTCTATATCGACGGCGTGAAGCAGCCGCTAGACAACCACCAGAGCCGTCTGAAGCAGCGCTACAAGAGCCTCGATCGGACCTATCTGCCCAAGGCTTACGACTGGTAAGCCGCTGGCAAAGTGCCCCCGTTTCGGCGGGGGCACCCTTTCCTTACGCGCCGCCCCCGAGTGCGCCCCCGAGCGCAATCGCCTCGTCCAGCCCGAGCGCTTCGCGGAAATCCGCATCGTGGCTGACGCAGACCACGGCGCCGTCGTAGCCGCGCAGGGCTTCTTCCAGCATCTCCACCGAGGCGAGGTCGAGGTGGTTGGTTGGTTCGTCGAGAATCAGCAGCCACGGCACGTCCCTGCGGGTGAACAGGCAGGCCAGCGCCAGCCGCATCCGCTCGCCGCCAGAGAGGCTCGCGATCCCGCGATCCGCCCAGGCATTGCGGAAGCCGAAGCGGGCCAGCGCGGTATGGGCGGCGTGGCGGTCCGTGCCGGGATTGAGCAGCAGATAGGCATCGAGCAGGGTGCCCGAATCCCCCAATAGCGAAACGTGCTGGTCCAGCAGGGCGGTCCGCGCGCGGTCGATATGAATCTCGCCGCTGTCGGGACGGTCCAGCCCGGCGAGCAGGCGGATCAGGCTGGTCTTGCCCGAGCCGTTGGGGCCGGTAAGGGCGAGGCGCTGCGGCCCCCGCAGCACCAGATCGAGCGGGCCGAACAGCTGCCGCCCACCGCGCGAACAGGTGATCCCCCGCGCCTCGATCAGGACATGGCCGGAAGGTAGCCCGCTATGCGGCAGTTCGATGTGGATCGGCGCGAGCACTTCGACCTCGCGGCGGGCGCTGTCGAACTGTTCCTGCGCCCGGCCGACGAGTTCGTCCCCCAGCTTCCGCTGGCGGCCGCTGCTCTCTTCCGCGCGCTGTCTGCGGGCGCCGAGCAGGATCTTCGGATCGCCGCCCTTGGCCGCGTCCTTGCGGCCCTTGCTGTCGCGCCGGGCCTGTTTCTCGGTCTCCTGCTGCTTTTCGCGGCGGGCGTGGCGCAGGGCGTCTTCGCTGCGTTCCAGTACGGCGGCGGCGCGGACACGCTCGGCGCTGCGCCGTTCGTCGAAGGCGTCCCAGCCGCCGCCGACCATGTGCACGCCCACGCCCGTCAGCTCGACGATCCGGTCGGCGCGGCGCAGCAGTTCGCGGTCATGGCTAGCGACGAGCGCGCCGCCGTCCCAGCCGTCCAGCAGGTCGGCGACGACCTTTCGCCCCGCATGATCGAGATTGTTGGTCGGTTCGTCGAGCAGCAGCACTTCCGGGGCGTCCAGCAGCAGCCCGGTCAGCATCAGGCGGGTGCGCTGGCCGCCGCTGAAGCTGGCGAGCGGGCGCTGCGGATCGAGGTCCGCGAAACCGGCCTGCGCCGCCGCCTTCTCGAAGCGTTCGGCCAGAGTCCAGTCGGCCAGATCGAAATCGTCGTCCGCGAACCGGCCTGCGGTGATGCGTTCGAGCCGGGCGAAGTGCTCCGCAAGCCCCAATGCCTCGGCCACGCTGGCGTTCTCGTCGGGGGGAAGCTGGTGCAGCAGGCCGAGCCGCCCGTGCCGCACGATCGCCCCTTCGGAGGTCGGCAGCTCGCCCGCGATCGCGCGCAGCAGGGTACTCTTGCCCGCGCCGTTGCGGCCGACGAGGCCGAGCGTCTCGCGCCCGAGCGAAAAAGTGAGGTCACGGAAGAGCGGGGAACCGTCGGGGGCCGAGCAGGCCACGCGGTCGAGAGTCAGGAATGTCATGCGAACACCGGCAGATAGCGTTTGGGAAAAACGGGCTATGTGCTCAGGCGTTCATCGATCCATTCCTCTGATTGCAGGCCATGTTCTAGCCGAAGCGGCCAGATTGGGCAAGTCAGCTGGCCGGCGTGCAGATCGGGGTGATCTGGAAGATCTGGTTCCAGTTCTTGCCGGTCACGAAAATCCGGCGCGCCGCGCTGTCCCAGGCGATGCCGTTGAGTACCGCGTCCACACCGACCCCGCCCGCCTGTTCGCGCAGGCCTGCAAGGTCGAGCCAGGACGTGACTTTGCCGGTTTTCGGATCGATCCGGGCGATGCGATCTGTCATCCAGACATTGGCCCAGATTTCGCCGTCGATCCATTCGAGTTCGTTGAGATTCTCCACCGGCTTGCCGTCCGCGGTGACGGCGAGCGTGCCGGTCTGGCGCATCGTCGCGGGATCGCGCAGGCGCAGGCTGGCGGAGCCGTCGCTCTGGTAGATCGTATTGCCGCTGCGGGTCATCGCCCAGCCTTCGCCTTCGTAGCGGAACGTGCCCAGCAGCTTCAGCGTCGCGCGGTCCCAGCGATAGCCGATGCCCTCGCGCCAGGTCAGGCTGATGAGCTGGTCCTTCCAGTCGACCAGTCCTTCGCCGAAGACGGAAGGATCGATCTGGGTCTCGCGCACCGGATCGAGCGTTTCCAGCTTGCGCACGACGATGCGGGAATCGCCCTTCTGGCCGGTGCTCTCGTAGAGCAGGCCGCGGTCGTAGAGCAGGCCTTCGGTGAAGGCGCCGGTATCGTGGGGGAAGGCGTTGTCGATGCGGTAGGTGCAGACCGGCAGGTCCTTCGCCTGCGCGGCGGGAACGGCGGCGAGGAGGCTGAACAGGGCGGCGAGCACGATACGAGAGGGAGAATGCATGGGCGCGAGGTGCCGCAAGGGGACGGTGTCCGCAAGGGGGGAGGTAGGGCCGTCGTCCCTGAAGTTCGGAACGACGGCCCCGCCATCAATCCCCGTGATTACGCTCGCGGGTCGATTCCACCATGCCGGGGGCGATGAAGCCGATCGGCGTCACTTCCATGGCCCGCTTCTTCAGCTCGCCCTTCATGCGCTCGTATTCGGCTTCCATGTCTTCGGTCACGGTGGCGCGGCTGTCTTCGAGGGCATCCTCGAAGTCCTCGCGGCGGACCTGCTCCACTTCGGCCCCGCGCTTGCGGATGGCGATGAGACCGGCGCGGCGCACCACGTCCTCCAGATCGGCTCCGGTGAAGCGCTCGGTCCGCGCGGCGACATCGCGCAGGGAAACATCGTCGGCCAGCGGCATCCGGCTCGTGTGGATGCCGAGGATATGCTCGCGCCCGGCCTCGTCGGGGGTGCCGACATAGACCAGTTCGTCGAAGCGGCCCGGACGCAGCAGCGCCGGATCGACGAGGGCAGGGCGGTTGGTCGCGCCGATCAGCACGACCGACTGCAGTTCCTCCATCCCGTCCATCTCGGCGAGGATCGTGTTGACCACCCGCCCCGTCACTTGCGGCTCGCCGCCACCGCCGCCCATGCCGCGGGCGGGCACGAGGCTGTCGATCTCGTCGATGAAGATCACGCAGGGCGCGACCTGGCGGGCGCGGGCGAAGAGGCGGGCGATCTGCTGCTCGCTCTCGCCGTACCACTTCGACAGGAGATCGGACGACTTGATCGAGATGAAGTTCGCCTCAGCCTCCTTGGCGACGGCCTTGGCGAGCAGGGTCTTGCCGGTGCCGGGCGGGCCGTAGAGCAGGAAGCCCTTGGCCGGGCGAATGCCCAGCTTGTGGAAGGCTTCCGGGTTCTTCAGCGGCAGTTCGACGCCTTCCTTCAGCTTGAGCTGCGCATTGTCGAGGCCGCCGATATCGGCCCAGCCGATGTTCGGCACCTGCACCATGACCTCGCGCATGGCCGAGGGCTGGACGCGCTTGAGCGCGGCTACGAAGTCCTCGCGGTAGACCTGAAGGTGGTCGAGCACTTCGGCGGGAATCGTGCGCGCTTCGAGGTCGAGCTTGGGCATGATGCGGCGCACCGCCTCGATCGCCGCCTCGCGGGTGAGGGCGGCCAAGTCGGCGCCGACGAAGCCGTGGGTGGTGCGCGCGAGTTCGTTGAGATCAACCCGCTCGCTCAGCGGCATGCCGCGTGTGTGGATGCCCAGGATCTCGCGGCGACCGGCCTCGTCGGGCACGCCGATCACGATCTCGCGGTCGAAACGGCCGGGACGGCGCAGCGCCTCGTCGATGGCGTCGGGCCGGTTGGTGGCGGCGATCACGACGACATGGGCGCGGCTGTCGATGCCATCCATGAGCGTGAGCAACTGCGCGACGAGGCGCTTTTCCGCTTCGCCGTGGACCTGGCTGCGCTTGGGGGCGATCGAATCGATCTCGTCGATGAAGACGATCGCGGGCGCGGCCTTGGTGGCCTCTTCGAAGACCTCGCGCAGGGCCTTCTCGCTCTCGCCATAGCCGGAACCCATGATCTCGGGTCCGTTGATGGTGAAGAAGTTGGCCTCGCTCTCGTTCGCTACGGCCTGGGCGAGGCGGGTCTTGCCGGTGCCCGGCGGGCCGTGCAGCAGCACGCCCTTGGGCGGGGCGACGCCGAGGCGGGTGAAGAGTTCGGGATAGCGCAGCGGCAGTTCCACCATCTCGCGCAGCTGGCGGATGGTGTCGGTCATGCCGCCGACGTCGTCGTAGTTGACGTCGCCGCGCGCATCATGAGCTTCCTCGAAGACCTCGCGCAGTTCCACTTCGGTGTTTTCGTCGATGTGGACGATGCCGCGCGGGGTGGTCGAAACGACGTTGAGGCGAATCTGCGTCAGGGCATAGGCTGGCGCATTGAACATGCGGCGCAGCTGCGGCGGAATGTCCGCGACCTGCTGCTGGCCGGTGGTGGCGACGAGATCGCCCTGCACCATCGGACGCTGGAAGAAGTTGCGCTTCAGCGCGGCCGAGGGGCCTTGCAGGCGCATGTCCTTCTGCGCAGGCGCGAAGACCACGCGCTGCGCCGGGCGCGATTCGGCCTTGCGCACGGTTACGTGGTCGCCGGAGCCGACTTCGGCATTGCCGCGCTGAAGGCCGTCGAGGCGGATGACCTGAAGGCCTTCGTCCTCGTCATAGGCGAGCACGGCGCGGGCGACGGTGGCCGCCTTGCCGGTGATTTCGAGTACGTCGCCTTCCATCGCGCCGATTTCCGAGAGCGAGGCGCGCGAGAGACGGGCAATTCCCTGGCCGCTTTCTTCCTGACGCGCGGCTGCGACCTGCAGCTTCACCGTCCGTTCGTCGGCTTGGGTTGGGGCGTCCGCCATGGGTGTCCTTTCCATCCTCCCGATTCCGAGCACCGCGCCGGTTCGCGCGGGCCGTCCGGGATGTGGACAGGAACTAGGTACGGCCATCCCGGATTTCAAACCAACCCGCGACCGCTCTGGATGTTTCCGATGGAACTGTTCGGGCAGGCCGGTCCCGGAGGCCGCTGGAAGATTCGCCGACGACGAAGATCGCAGTGTTGGCTGAAACGAAAATGCCTGGGAAAGGCCTCCCGGAACGCCTGTCAAAAAGACAAAAAAAGGCCCGGAAGTTTCCAACCGGGCCGTGAAAGTTTTGGGAGAGGATGCCTGAAAGGCACCGTCTTTATGACCCCGACTCGGTTTTTGTGCAAGTGCGAAATCGCCGGATCGTGATTGCGAAACGTGCAAGCAATGTTGCATGGGGTGTAACTACACGGCGTAATCAGAGTTTGATTGTTATAAAACAATCACTTGAAACTTGATTATCCATTCATGTTTGGCTTGACGCATAGGTCAGAAAACTCTCGAATGGGGCAGATTTGCAATCGTTGAGTGTTGCGACCGCGAAATTTGAGCCTCCTGACGGGGTTCCCGGTTCGATAGGGAGGTCTTCGCGAAGCCCGTTTACGGCAAAGGCGCCGGTGCGGGCACCGACGCCTTTGCTGTGATGCATTCTTTCGAACGGTGTCAGTGCGAAAACAGCACTGCCGGGGCGCTCGCTTCCGAGAGGAAGTAGGCGGTGACGCCGCCGAACAGGAATTCGCGCAGGCGGCTCTTGCCGTAGGCGCCCATGACCAGCAGCTCCGCGTGGTTCTGGTTCACTGCCAGCGCCAGGGTTTCCTCGGTGGAACCGCGCCTTTCGAATTCCTCGTATTCGGCATGGACGCCGTTGCGGGAAAGATAGCGCAGGGCGTCGGTCGCGGGGAAGCCGCCGGATTTCTCGATCACGGTGACGAGCTTCACCACCTGGCAGCTCTGCAGCAGCGGCACCGCGGCCTTGAGCGCGCTGGCGGCCTGCTCGCCGCCGTCCCAGGCGATGACGGCGCGGCGGATCGGCAGGGTGAAGGCGCGGCCTTCCGGCAGGGCGAGTACCGGAGCGCGGGCGACCATCGCCAGTTGCCCGGCGATTCCGCTGGCGCGCGAGACCACCACCAGGTCGGACAGCCGCGCCGCCCCTGCCAGGGCGGGCACCGGGTCCTGTTCGCTGCGGATGATGTCGAAGGCGACGTCGCCGCGGGTCAGGCGGGTCTCGATGGCCTCGGCGGCCGCATCGTCCTCGCCCCGCGCCTTGTCCAGCGCTTCGGAGATCACGTAACTGCCGCCCATCGGGTCCATGGCGATATAACGCGAGACCGGGGTATCGACGAGCACGGTGATGTGTCCGTTCAGGTGGCGAGCCAGTTCGAGCGCGGCATCGATGCGGGCTTCGCTGTCGGGCTTGCGGTCGGCGTTCACGAGTATCGAGCGCATGGTATTTCTCCCGTTGGTCCGGTTTAACCTACCGCAAGGTCATGGAATTGCCATGACGAAGATCAAATTGGGGAGGTGCCGTCAGGTTCCGAACGGCGGCCAAGAGCCCTGTTGCGGTTCACTCGCTTCTCGATGAAAACTAGCGCTATTCATCGGCGGAAGGCCTGTCTAGTCTCGCTGCAAACGGGAGAATTGCATGAACAAGATCTACCCCAGCGCCGCCGCCGCGCTGGACGGAGTGCTGAAGGACGGCCTGCTGATCGCCGCCGGTGGCTTCGGCCTTTGCGGCATCCCCGAGCGTCTGCTCGATGCGGTGCGCGATTCGGGCGTGAAGGACCTGACTTTCGCGTCCAACAACGCGGGCATCGATAACGAGGGCATCGGCAAGCTGCTGCGCACGAAGCAGGTCAGGAAGATGATTTCGTCCTACGTGGGCGAGAACAAGGAGTTCGAACGCCAGTTCCTCTCGGGCGAGCTGGAAGTCGAATTCTGCCCTCAGGGCACTCTGGCCGAGCGCATGCGGGCAGGCGGTGCGGGCATTCCCGGATTCTACACGAAGACCGGCGTCGGCACCCAGATCGCCGAGGGCAAGGAAGTGAAGGTCTTCCGGGGCGAGGAATATATCCTTGAGGAAGGCATTTTCGCCGATCTCAGCCTGGTGAAGGCGTGGAAGGCGGACGAGAGCGGCAATGTCGTGTTCCGCAAGACCGCGCGCAATTTCAACGTGCCAGCGGCCACGTGCGGCAAGGTCTGCGTGGTCGAAGTGGAGGAGA
Source organism: Novosphingobium sp. BL-S-20 (assembly GCF_055521635.1). Lineage (NCBI taxonomy): Bacteria > Pseudomonadati > Pseudomonadota > Alphaproteobacteria > Sphingomonadales > Sphingomonadaceae > Novosphingobium > Novosphingobium sp. BL-S-20. The sequence continues at coordinate 277,878 of NZ_CM145494.1, forward strand.
TCGTCCCCACCGGCTCGCTCGATCCCGATGCCATCCACCTGCCGGGCGTCTTCGTCCAGCGACTGGTGCTGGGCGCGCCTTACGACAAGAAGATCGAATTCACGACGACCCGCGAGAGGGAGACCGCCTGATGCCCTGGAATCGTGACGAAATGGCCGCCCGCGCGGCGAAGGAGCTTCAGGACGGGTTCTACGTGAACCTCGGCATCGGCATCCCCACCCTGGTGGCAAACCATGTGCCCAGCGGCATGACGGTGACGCTCCAGTCGGAAAACGGCATGCTCGGGATCGGGCCGTTTCCCTACGCGGATGAAGTCGACGCCGACCTCATCAATGCCGGCAAGCAGACGGTCAGCGAACTGCCGCAGTCGGCCTATTTCGACAGCGCCACCAGCTTCGGCATGATCCGCGGCGGGCATATCGATCTCGCCGTATTGGGCGCGATGGAGATTGCCGAGAACGGCGATATCGCCAACTGGATGATCCCCGGCAAGATGATCAAGGGCATGGGCGGCGCGATGGACCTCGTGGCAGGCGTGAAGAAGATCATCGTCGTGATGGAGCACAATGCCAAGAACGGCGATCCCAAGTTCATCCCGGCCTGCACCCTGCCGCTGACCGGCAAGAACGTGGTCGACATGATCGTCACCGACCTCGCCGTGTTCCAGCGGCCCGATCACCAGAGCCCGTTCAAGTTGATCGAACTGGCGCCGGGCGTGACGGCGGAGGAAGTCGCCGCTAAGACCACGGCGCATTATATAAGCTGACGTCATATAAGCTGACGTCCGCAAAGGAGAGTTCCGGATGGCCTACACTTTGATCACTGCCAATCGGAATTACTCCAGCTGGTCGCTTAGGCCATGGGTGCTGATGAAGGCGCTCGGCATCGATTTCACCGATCGGATCGAGCCCTTCACCGCCCCTGCCAATTACGACGCGTTCCGCAGCTTCTCACCCACCGGACAAGTCCCCGCCCTGCTCGACGGCGAGCGGACAGTCTGGGATTCGCTGGGCATCACGCTCTATCTGGCCGATCGCCACCCCGGCATCTGGCCCGACGACGAAGCCGCGCGCGCCTTCGCGCAGTGTGCCGTGGTGGAAATGCACGGCGGCTTCTCTGCGCTGCGCAACGACTGCACGATGAACGTCGGCACGCGTGTGCGGCCGAGAGCGATGCGTCCGGAACTGGTGCGCGACGTTGCCCGCCTGCGCGAGATATTCGGCGAAGGCCTCTCCCGCTTCGGCGGTCCCTGGCTGGCGGGCGAAAAATTCACCGCGATCGACGCCTTCTTCGCGCCGGTAGCCTTCCGCATCCGCACTTATGGTCTCGACGTTGGCACTTGCCAAAGCTGGGTCGATACCGTGCTGGAGCACCCGGCGATGAAGCAGTGGGAAGCCGAAGCGCTGGCCGAATCCTGGCGCGAGGAAGGCCACGAGGCGGAACTAGCCGAATGCGGTGACGTGATCGCCGACTACCGCACACAGGCCTGATCCGGTGCGGGTGCTGCTGACCGGCTCATCGGGCTGGCTCGGTCGCCATCTGGCGCCGCTGCTGGCCTCGCGCGGGCATGAAGTCACCGGGCTGGATGTTGCGCCGGGGGCCTCTACCCGCGTGCTCGGCTCGGTGGCGGACCGCAGTCTCGTATTCCAGACGGTCGCCCATTACGGGATCGAGGCGATCATTCACGCGGGCGCGCTGCACAAGCCCGATATCGTCCGCAACCCGCGACAGGCCTTCATCGACACCAATGTCACCGGCACGCTCAACCTGCTGGAAGCGGCGGTCGAGGCGGGGCATCCTCGGTTCCTGTTCACCTCCACCACTTCGCTGATGGTGCGCGCCGAGGTGCGGGCCGGGGCAGGCGACGAGGGCGCCTGGTGGATGGACGAGGCCTTCGGCCCGCTGGAGCCGCGCAATGTCTATGGCGCCACCAAGCTCGCCGCCGAGAACCTCTGCCGCGTCGTCTCGCGCGACAGCGGCATGGCCGTGGCGATCCTGCGCACAGGCCGGTTCTTTCCCGAAGACGACGATGTGCATGCGGTTCCGTCCGGCCCCAACCTCAAGGCCAACGAACTGCTCCATCGCCGCCTGACCGTGGAAGACGCGGCGCTTGCCCACCTTGCCGCGCTGGAACGGATCGAGGGCTGCGAGGCCTTCGTGCTTTCCGCAACACCGCCCTTCGCGCGCGAAGAAGCGGCGGAACTGGCCCGCGATGCCCGCGCGGTGATCGCCCGCCATTTCCCGGAGGCCGCGCAGCTCTACGCCCGGCAGGGCTGGGTGCTGCCGGAACGGATCGAGCGCGTCTACGATCCCGCCAAGGCCGAGCGCCTGCTCGGCTGGCGCGCCCGCACCGACTTTGCGAGCGTGCTGGACGCGCTTCGCCGGGGCGATCCGCTGCCTTATGCCCATGATCCCGCATGGATTTCGCCCGTTCTCGGCCAGACCATCTGAACGCGGCGTCTTGTTTGCGTCATCCTGCTGGCGCAGTGTCCGCTCCAAATGCAACGGAGAGTCCTCAGATGACCGATATCGCCGCCATTCCCCTGATCCGCATCGACGGCAGCGCCGACACGCTGGCCAATCACGAGGGCAAGGTACTGCTCGTGGTCAATGTCGCCTCCAAGTGCGGCCTTACGCCGCAGTACGAGGGCCTCGAAAAGCTCTACGAGGACTACAAGGCCAAGGGCTTCGAAGTGCTGGGCTTCCCGGCCAACGACTTCGGCGCGCAGGAACCCGGCACCGACGAGGAAATCGTCGAGTTCTGCCAAATCAACTACGGCGTCTCGTTCCCGCTCTTCACCAAGGCGGACGTGACGGGCGAGGCCAAGCAGCCGCTCTATGCCGCGCTGACCCAGGCCATCCCCACCAAGCAGGGCGACGTGGACGGCATGAAGGAGCGTTTCAAGGGCTACGGCATGACGCCCAACGACGATCCCGAAGTGCTGTGGAACTTCGAGAAGTTCCTGATCGCCCGCGACGGCTCTGTCGTCGGCCGCTTCGCCCCCGGCACCGCGCCGCAGGACGGGTTGCTGGTCGATGCGATTGAGGCCGAACTGGCGAAGTAATCCTGACGGACCTGCGAGGAGGTCAGGCGTCCTCCTCGCATTTCAAAGTACCGTCGCCCCCGCGAAGGCGGGGGTCCCGCTGCCTTTTGCAGCCGTTCCGCGATGCGCCGTAGAAGCGGGACCCCCGCCTTCGCGGGGGCGACGAGAGCTGGGTGGCTTAGTTGCCACCAGCGCAAAAGGGGCTGTGACCTAGTTCCCTACCAGCACGAAGGGCGCCCATGTCGCCGGGTGAGCGCCGCCGGGTACCTGAGGATCGCGCAAGACCTCTACTTGCGCGCGGCGCAGGGCCTCGGCGCGGCTGGTCCGGCCATGCGCCGCTTCCACTGTGCGCAAGGTGAGGCGGCTGGCAACGTCGTCGCGCACCGGCCAGTGCGAGAGCAGCAAGGCCCGCGCTCCGGCCGAGACGAAGGCACGGGCGAGACCCGAGTAAGTCGGCGCATTCTCGCTCTCGCCGGCGCTGGTATCGCAGGCGGAGAGGATCACCCAGTCGGCGTCGAGCTTGAGCTGGGCCACTTCCGAGGCGGTGAGCAGCCCGTCCTCGCCTTCGGTTGCCTCCGCAGGCGGCGTCAGTACCAATGCGGGTTCGACCTGATTGCGATAGGCGCCGCCGACGAGGCCGTGGGTGGCGAAGGCGATGACCCGTGCCTTCGAGAGCGGCGCGGCCTTCACGGCGGCTTCGGTCGCCTGCGCGCCCATGTAGAGTTGCCGCTGGCCGTGGATGTGTTTGGCCATGGCCTGCAACTCGCGCTCGGCGCCGGGCAGCGGTGGAAGCTGGGCAAGCTGGGTGGGATCGCCCGCCAGCGCGTTCGCCCGATCGCTTTCCGGGCCTTCGGGTCCGGGCAGGAGCGGTGCGCCGATCCCGGCGAACCCTTGCGAGCGGCTGCCGCGCTTTCCTCCACCTGTCAGGGTGGCGGCGCTGACGAGCGTGCTCACGGCATGGCGGCGCACCAGCCAGGCGGTGCTGCGCAGAGCCTGCGGATCGGCGTCGTCGCCTTCGGGCGGCGCCGTCACCAGCGTGTCGAAGGGCAGCGAGGCGAGCATGCCGGAGGTCAGGACCGCGAGATCGCGGCTTCCACGCAAGGCCTGGGCGATCGGGGCCGGGAACAGCAGCTGATAGAGTCGCCAGGCGGTCTGCCGGTCGAATGCTGCCGTGCCGTCGGTCAGCACGCCGTCCTCGATCGAGGCGCGCAGCTTGCGCTGGAGGTCGGAGAGGCGGCGCGAGGCGATCGGCGTTTCCGAGGCCACGACTTTGTCATGGGTGACGGCCATGATCACGAGGCCGTCGGAATCCTGTCCATAGAGCACCAGCGCCTGCCCGCGCCCCAGCCTCGCCTGCGCGGCGGCGAGCGTCGCCGGTTCGAAGGCGGTCAGCGAGGCATAGCCGGGGACCAGCTTGCCGATCCTCTCGTCCAGCGCGCGCAATTGCCGTTCGGCGGCGGCGATGGCTTCTCCGGTGCCCGTTTCTGTTCCTGTTCCGGGGCCGGATCCGCTGTGGTCGAGGCCGACTTCACGGTCCTGCCGCTTGCGCAGTTCGCGCAGTTCGGCACCGGCCGAGAGATAGGCGCGGATCGCCTCGTCGGCTTCCGGGCCGTAGCGGTCGCGAATGGCTTCGACCGAGGTGAAGGCGGTCTGGAGATCGCCCATGCCCGCCATCTGCAAGGCGTCGAAAGCGGTTTCCCGATCTCCAGCCGCCATCGCGATCCGGGCTTCGAGAACGAAAGTGGAGGCGGCCTGGTCGCGCAGGCGGATGGTGCCGGTGGCGGCGGTGCTGCGGTCCAGCAGATGGGTGCGCAGCCGCGTCATCGCCGGTTTCAGCCCGGCCAGCGCGGCGGCGGGATCGCCCCGGCGCGCATCGATCGCGGCGCGCAGGGCCAGTCCGGCCACCCGGTCGAGATTTGTCGGCAGGGCGCGGCGGGCATAGGCCGTGTTCACATGGTTCAGCAGGGTCTGCGCCGTGTCGATGTCTCCGGTGGTGACGAGCATCTTGGCAAGGCTCAGTTCGGCCCGCAGCACTTCGGGATCGTCGGGCGATGCGGCGATGCGGCGGGCCATGTCGAGCGCCTTGCGGTAGAGCGCGAGCGCGCGCTCGGTCTGGCCGTCGTCGCGGACGATGCGGGCGATCTGGCCGAACACGTTGGCGCCGGACATCGGCTGGGCCGAGGGCGGCAGGGCCTCGAAGATTTTCGCGGACCTTTCGTAGAAGGCCAGTGCCTCTTCCGAGAAGCCGGCAAGGTCGAGCGCGTAGGCGACGGCATTGAGCGAATAGCCGAGGTCGCGCTCGTCGGGATTGCTGCGGGCCATGCGCAGGTCCAGCGCGCGGCGCAGGATCGGCGTGGCCTGGCCATAGAGACCGGCATCGTTGAGCGCCGCGCCAAGGGCATTGAGCGCCGCCAGGGTCAGGCGGTGATCCTGGCCGAGGTGGGCATCGGCCCAGGTCGCGGCGGCGCGGGCGGCTTCCACGGCAGAGGTTGAATCGCCCGCCTGAATCTGGAGCGTGCTGAGGGTGATGCTGTAGACGACCGGCGATTCGACGTTCCGGCCGGTGCGCGTCGCGGCGGCGCGGGCGATCTGGACGGCTTGACGGATGCGGGGGATCGCTTCCAGCGGCAATCCGCGCCGGTAGTCGATCAGCGCCAGGCCGTAGAGCGCGGCGGCATATTCGCTGCTGTCTTTCCCGGCGATGCTCTCGCTGAGATCGAGCGCGCGCAGCTTGTAGACGCGGGCTTCGTCCAGCTTGCCGAGGCTGGAAAGCGCGGAGCCGATGTTGTTGACGATATCGGCGCGGCGCGGTGTCATCGGCTCGCCCCTTGCGGTCATGTCCGCATCGAACTTGCGGAATACGGCGAGTGCTTCCTCGTAGCGGCCCAGCCAGAACAGGGCCTCGCCGCGCGTAGCTTCGGCCAGGAGCATGTCGCGTGGATCGACTTTGCCGGACTTGCGGGCACGTTCCAGTGCGGTATCGATCCGGCGCAGGGCGGCCTTGGGGTCGCCGGAGGTGTCGTAGTCCGCGAGGGTATGAATTTCCTGCTCGGGCGTGTCGGGTGCGGGAAGGCCTGCCGCCTGCGCAACCGTACCGATTCCCGCCACAAGGCCTGCCGCCAAGCAGGCCCAACGCCGCATCTTCATCTGTGCCCCCGACCGGGCATCGACTCATGGGCGAATCCCGCGTCGAGTCCGGCAACCGGATATTCAAGCGCAGGATTCGGCAGGCGGGGCAAGCGCCGAATTGTTCTTTCGGATCAAGCGCCTCTTTAATCTGCGGGAGAGCAAGTTTGGGAGAGGAACTGACCGAACGTTGAAAACCTGTCCAACACTTCCTCGTCGTCCCCGCGAAGGCGACGGTGGTGGGAGGGCGAGATGGCAGAGGGGAAGCGTGCAGTGGCGGCGTCCGGTTCCGATTCGTCGAATACGCCGGACGCTCAGCCCTCGCCGGTGGCGACCGGGCGAGCGGGGTCGGCGATCCATTCGCTCCACGATCCGGGATAGAGGCGTGGCTGGGGCAGGCCGGCGACCGCCATGGCCAGGGCATTGTGACAGGCCGTCACCCCCGAGCCGCAGGAGAGCACTGCCGGAGCCTCGCCGAGCAGCGCGGTGAAGGCGGCTGCGAGATCGGCGGCAGAAAGGAAGCGACCGTCCGGGCCGAGGTTGTCGCGAAAGAAGCGGTTGCGGGCGCCGGGGATATGGCCCGCGACAGGGTCGATCGGATTGGGATCGCCGCGGAAGCGCGAGGGATCGCGGGCATCCAGCACTTGGCCCTCGCGGCTGTCGATATTGGCGAGCACCTGCCGTGCGGTGAGCGGCGCGGGCACCAGCGTCTCACCCGCGGTAAAGTCTCCGGCGGCGGCGGGGGAGGGATCGCCGGTCTCCATCGGCAGCCCCGCCTGCTCCCAGGCCTGCTTGCCGCCGTCGAGTACCGCAACCTCTGCATGCCCGACCCAGCGCAGCAGCCACCAGGCGCGCGCCGCCCAGGCGCCGCCGCTCGAATCGCAGGCGACCACCTGCTGTCCGCGCTTCAGTCCCTGTGCGCGCAGCCAGGCGGCGAAGGCGACCTGGGCGGGAAGCGGATGGCGGCCGTTGGTCCCGTCCGGCGGTCCGGCGAGATCGTCGTCGAGATGGGCATAGCGCGCGCCCGGCAGGTGCCCGGCGCGATAGGCTTCGCGTCCCTTGTCCGGCGCGCCCAGTTCGAAGTCGCAGTCGAGGATCAGCACGTCCTCTCCGGCGGCGAGGAGGTCATGAAGCTGGGGCACGGAAATCAGGGTCTGGAATGCCATCGGTCTGCCTTGGAGAATTGCCGCGCGGCGTTAGGAGACGAGGCGGCCGCTGTCGACGCCGCCCGTCTCAATTGGCACCCGGACCGGCGCCTTGCAACAGGACGGCGGAAACGAAAACGGGCCGGGCTTCCGCTGGGGAAACCCGGCCCGCTTCAAGGCCTTCCGGCTGTCCTGAGGATCAGGCCAGTGCGGCCTTCAGCGCGTCGGCAAGGTCGGTGCGTTCCCAGGGGAACAGGTCGCCTTCCGGCTTGCGGCCGAAGTGGCCGTAAGCGGCGGTCTTGCCGTAGATCGGCTTGTTGAGGCCGAGGCCGGTGCGGATGCCGCGCGGGGTCAGGCCGCCGAGCGTGTCGGCCGCGACCTTGGTGATCGCTTCTTCGAGCGCGGCATCGCTGGCGGTGCCGGTGCCGTGGGTGTCGACGTAGAGCGAGAGCGGCTCCGACACGCCGATGGCATAGGCGATCTGGATCGTGCAGCGCTTGGCAAGGCCCGCGGCGACGACGTTCTTGGCGAGGTAGCGGGTGACATAGGCCGCCGAGCGGTCGACCTTGGTCGGGTCCTTGCCCGAGAAGGCGCCGCCGCCATGCGGTGCCGCGCCGCCGTAAGTGTCGACGATGATCTTGCGGCCGGTCAGGCCCGCGTCGCCGTCAGGGCCGCCGATCTCGAACTTGCCGGTCGGGTTGATGTGGAACTTGGTGTTCTCGGTGACGAAACCGGCGGGCAGGATCTCGCCCACGGCCTTCTTCACATAGGCCTTGAGTTCCGCGTCCTTGGCGCCTTCGTGGTAGCCGGCCTTGTGCTGGGTCGAGACGACCACGGCGGTCGCTTCCACCGGCACGCCGTCCTTGAAGCGCAGGGTCACCTGGCTCTTGGCGTCGGGTTCCAGGAACGGGGCTGCGCCCGAGTGGCGGTCGGCGGCGAGGCGTTCGAGGATCTTGTGGCTGTAGTCGAGCGTGGCGGGCATGAGGTCCGGCGTCTCGTCGCAGGCGAAGCCGAACATGATGCCCTGGTCGCCGGCGCCTTCGTCCTTGTTGCCGGCCGAGTCCACGCCCTGCGCGATGTCGGCGCTCTGCGGGTGGAGGTGGTTTTCGAACAGCAGGTCCTGCCAGTGGAAACCGGCCTGTTCGTAGCCGATGCGCTTCACGGTCTCACGGACGATGTGCTGGATTTCCTCCTGCGCGCCGTCTTCCCAGTGACCGTCCTTGTCGATCATGCCCTTGCCGCGCACTTCGCCGGCAAGAACGACGCGCTGGGTGGTGGTCAGGGTCTCGCAGGCGACGCGGGCTTCCGGGTCCTTCGAGAGGAAGAGATCGACGATAGCGTCGGAAATCTGGTCCGAAACCTTGTCGGGATGGCCTTCCGAGACGCTTTCGGAAGTGAAGACATAGTCATTTCGCATCGTGACACCACATATAAAGAAATCTTTATGTGGGTAAGGGTCTAGCGGCGACGGCGGCGGAGCGCAATAACGGAAAGCGCAACAATCCAGAAAGCCGCGGCAAGTGCCAGCGGCAGCCGGTTTCCGAAAATTGCGAAAGGCGTGGGTTCATGCGGCGGCGGAATGCGTCCGTCGAGCCGTCCGGCCCGGTGCCAGGGGACATGGGCACGCACCAGTCCGTCGGCGTCGATCACCGCGCTGATGCCGGTGGTGGTGGAACGCATGACCGGCAGGCCTTCCTCGATCGCGCGCAGCCGTGCCTGGGCGAGATGCTGCGGCGGCCCCCAGCGGCCGAACCAGCCGTCGTTGGAGGGATTGAAGATGTAGTCCGGGCGGACCCGCGGATCGACGACATGGCCGCTGAAGATGATCTCGTAGCAGATCTGCACGCCGACTTTGCCCCAGCGCCCCATGTCGAACGTCTGCGGGCCGGGACCCGGCCAGAAGTCCATCGCGCCGGGCACGAAGCGGGTGGCGCCCAGCGGTTCGAGCAGCCAGCGCAGCGCGAGATACTCGCCGTAGGGCACGAGGTGCGCCTTGGAGTAGCTCGCCAGCAGATTGCCGTTGCCGTCGATCATCGAGACCGAGTTGCGCGCGGCGACGGCCTCCTCGTCCTTGAGCACCAGATCGACCGCGCCGGTCATCAGCAAGCCATAGGGGCCGATCACCCGGCCGATGCGCTCGCGGGCGAGCACCGGATCGCCCGCATAAGTGTACATGCGGTAGAGAAACGGCGGATAGCCGTCGCGGATATAGTCGCCGAGGCCAGATTCCGGCCAGAACACGACGCGGGTCTCGCCCGGCGAGCGGGGCACGGAGAGCTTGGCGAGCTTGACGAAGTTGCCCTCGTAATAGCGCGGGTCGTCGATGAATTCCTGGCGGATGTCGGGCTGGACCAGCGTGTAGCGCACCGCGCCTTCGCTGCGCTCGGCCCAGCGGTCGGGCAGGATCATCAGCGCGGCGAGGGCGGCGAAGGCCGCGAGGGCGGGCAGCGGCCAGAGCCAGCGCGCGAAACCGGCAGAAGCGCGGGTCAGGCGCCAGAACAGGCCGGGCAGGCAGGCGATCAGGACCAGCAGGCCGGAAAGGCCGTAAGTCCCGGTCCAGGGCACGGCCATGGCGAGGCCCCGGCTTTCGAAGCCTCCGAGCAGCGCGATACCGAGCGGATTCCAGGCAAAGCCGGTGAAGACCCAGGCGCGCAGCCACTCGCTGACGATCCAGGCCGGGGCGAAGGCGAGGGCGAGGAGGAGGAAGGCGCCGGGGCCTCTGCGATTCTCCTTCCCGTCGAACCGCAGCACCAGCCATGCGCCCAGCGCGGCGAGGCCGGGATAGATCGCGAGGTAGAGCGAGAGCAGGAACACCGCGATCATGCCCAGCCAGGCGGGCATGGAGGCCTGATAGGTGAAGGCGGTCGCGATCCAGTTGTTGCCGAGCGTGAAGTGCCCGATCCCGAAGCACCAGCCGATCAGGAAGGCGCGCCGCCAGCCGGGGGCGCGGAGCACGAGTTCGGCCAGCACGGCCACGCCGATCAGGGTGAGCGGCCAGAGCGCCAGCGGCTGGAATCCGCAGGCCGCAGCGGCGCCTGCGACAATCGCCGCAAGACCGGCCGCAAGGCGCGGGCGGCGTTCGAGAAAGTCCAGTACGGGTTTCAGGGCCGGGCCTCGTGCCGAAGGGGATCGATGGCGCCGCTATGGAGGGGCAAGGCGGTGCGAGGCAAGCGAAGTTCGCGCAGCGCCTGTTCGAAAGTGTGGTCCTTCAAAAACGAAAACGCCCCACGCCTTGCCTTGCGGCGAGACATGGGGCGTTTTCGTTCGGGATGCCTTGGGGCTTTTGGCAAGCCCCTCGGAATCTTACGAGCCTACCGCTTCCAGCGGGCTTTCGCCGCCTTCGTCCGCTGCTGCAGCCTTGCGGGTGCGGCGGCGGCGCGGCTTTTCTTCGGCGGTCTCGGCTTCATCGCCGGCCTGCTCGACAGCCTTTTCAGCAGCCTTGGCGGCGCGAGTGCGCTTGGCCGGGGCCGCGGCGATTGCCGGGGGCAGGGTTGCCGGGTCGAGGTTGGCGGACGGCTCGGCTTCGGCGGCAGGCGCTTCGTTGCCGGAGGTCTCGCCCTCTTCCTCATCGCGGCGGCGGCGCGGCTTGCGCTGCTTCAGGCCGCGCGAGGCGCGGTTGTCGCGAACGAAGGGATTCTCGGCCGGTTCGTAGACGGTCGTCTCGCCTTCGGCCGGAGCCTCGTTGCCGGGAGCGGCGACGGCGGTCTCTTCCTCGACGGTTTCGACGCGGGGCGCACGCTCTTCGCGGCGGAAGTCTTCGCGGCGCGAATCTTCACGGCGCGGTTGGCGCTCCTGGCGCTGTTCCTGCCGATCCTGGCGATCGTAATTGCGTTCCTGACGCTCGGGACGCTCCTGCCGTTCGGGGCGTTCCTGACGCTCCGGGGCGGGCGAATCGAAGTCGCCGTAGTCGTCGACCGCGTAATCGTCGCCGTAGTCGGGCGTGCGATCGTCGCGGCGCGGCTGGCGCGCTTCTTCCTGGCGTTGCTTCTGGTCGGCAATGACGCGGAAGTAGTGATCGGCGAACTGGAGGTAATATTCCTCCTGCACGCGGTCACCGTTGAGGTGCGCGTCATGGGCCAGCTTCTTGTACTTCTCCAGCATCTGCGGTGCATTGCCGCGAGCCCTGCTGTCGATTCGGTTGATTTGCTGACCGCCCTGCTGGCGATTGTTACCGCGACCACGCCGACGGTTATTACCACGATTATTATTCAAGGATTATTTCCTCAAAACCCAGGGCATCGGCCTGTTCCTGTCGGGCCGATCTGCCACACGTCACATGATCACGGATCGCCCCCGAGTGCCGTGAACTCCACCGTTTGCCGTGCCGAAGCGCTAAACGCCGCGACGATCTGCAAAGATTGGAGGCGAGCCGCCCACATGGGAAATTCCATCCATGTGCCGGTTCGACGTAATCCTTAGGCATTCCGGGGCGGAATTCCAAGTGAAAACTTACGCAGCTGTTGAAAACTCCAGCACGCGCGGTCGATTGCCGAGATCGCGGTGCAGGCGGCTGGAAAGACCGGATTTCGCCCCGATCGCGGCAACGGCCTCTGCCTGTTCGTGGCCGATTTCCACCAAGGCGGCCCCGCCCGGCGCCAGCAGGCCGGGCAATTGAGGCACCAGCACGCGGTAGTCGTCCAGCCCCAGTTCGCCCGAATAGAGCGCGCTGGCAGGCTCGTAACCGGCGACCGAGCGGTCGAGCGTCAATGTGGTTTCTACGTAGGGCGGATTGGCCAGGATCAGATCGAAGGGACCGCCCAGCGGCTCGGCCCAGCCGGGGGCGTGCCAGTCGACCAAGGCCATGCGGGCGCGGCTTGCGAGACCGAGCGCTTCGGCATTGCCTGCCGCGACGGCGAGGGCGCCGGGCGAACTGTCGATACCCACGCCACTCGCCTCGGGCAGGTTGGCGAGGACCGCCAGCAGCAGCGCGCCGGAGCCGGTGCCGCAGTCCAGCACCCTGCGAGCATTGGGCCGGGCAGCGAGGGCGGCTTCGACCAGCACTTCGGAATCGCCGCGCGGGATCAGGACATCGGGGCCGACCGCGAAGGGTAAGCCGAAGAATTCCTGATGGCCGGTGATATAGGCGACGGGTTCGTGCTCGGCGCGGCGCTCCACCAGCGGTTCCAAGCCTTCCGGGGCGGCGTCGCGCATGCGCGAGAGCAGCATCGACGAGCGCGAGCAGCCCAGCGCATGGGCCATCAGCACTTCGGCATCGAGCCTTGCGGTGTCGCTGGTCGCGGCAAGGCGCTCCGCTGCCGCGCGGATAGCTTCGCCGACAGTCATGTCAGGCATCCATGGCGGCGAGGCGCTTGGCCTCGTCCTCGGCGAGCAGGGCATCGACCATTTCGGCAAGGCCCGGGCCTTCGAGAATCTCGGGCAGGCGGTGCAGAGTCAGGTTGATGCGGTGGTCGGTCACGCGGCCTTGCGGGAAGTTGTAGGTGCGGATGCGCTCCGACCGATCGCCGGAGCCGACCATGGCCTTGCGCGCCTCGGCCTCGGCGCCGTGGGCCTCTTCGCGCATCTTCTCGTAGAGACGTGCGCGCAGGACCTGCATGGCCTTTGCCTTGTTCTTGTGCTGGCTGCGCTCGTCCTGGCAGATCACCACCAGATTGCTGGGCAAGTGGGTGATGCGCACCGCCGAATCGGTGGTGTTGACGTGCTGGCCGCCCGCGCCCGAGGCGCGGAAGATGTCGATCTTGAGGTCCTTGTCCTCGATCTGCACATCGACTTCGCTGGGTTCGGGCAGAACCGCGACGGTGGCCGCCGACGTGTGGATGCGCCCACCCGATTCGGTGACGGGTACGCGCTGCACGCGGTGGACGCCGCTTTCGAACTTCAGCTTGGCGAAGACGCCCGCGCCGTTGACGTTGGCGACGACTTCCTTGAACCCGCCAAGGTCGTTGGCGTTGACGGAGATCATTTCGACCCGCCAGCCCTGTTCGGCGGCATAGCGTTCGTACATCCGGTAGAGGTCGGCAGCGAAGAGCGCCGCTTCGTCCCCGCCGGTGCCGGCGCGGATTTCCAGCATGGCCGGGCGCACGTCCGCCGCGTCGCGCGGCAGCATGGCAATGGCGAGCTGGCGTTCGGCTTCGGGTAGTTCGGCCTTGAGGCGGAGCACTTCCTCCTCGGCCAGCGCGCGCATGTCGGGGTCCGGGTCTTCCAGCGTCTGGAGCAGGTCCAGTTCGCCGCGCATCGCCACCACTTCGGCGGCGACGCGCGCCACCGGCTCCAGCTCGGCATAGTCGCGGCTGGCGGTGACGAAGGCCTCGCCCTCCAGCGTGCCCGAGGCAAGGCGCGCCTCAAGCTCCGCGAAACGCGCGGCGATCTGCGCCAGACGGGTGTCGGATACGCTCACGGATGGACCGACTGGAGCACCTGCTCGACCGCGAGATATTCTGCGGTCGGCTCGGCCGCGCGCAGGTTCGCCACGGGGGCGCCGTCCTTTACGCCGAACGAGACGAGCACCCTGGCACCCATCTTCACCGCCTTGTCGAAGCGCTTGCGGGCCGATCCGGTGGCGACCATTTCGGCATCGAGGCCCTGGAAACGCAGCGCGGTGATGACCTTCTGGGCATAGCTCAGCGCGGCATCGTCCTCCACCGCGAGCACCACGGTCAGCGGTTCTTCGGTGAGCGACCCGGCATCGGCGACCAGCATCGACAGGCGCTCGATCCCCGCCGCCCAGCCCACGGCCGGAGTGGCCGGGCCGCCGAGGCTCTCCATCAGCCCGTCATAGCGGCCGCCGCCGAGCACCGTACCCTGCGCGCCGAGGCGGGTGGTGACGAATTCGAAGGCGGTGTGGCGATAGTAGTCCAGCCCGCGCACCAGCGAAGGCGCGCGCTCATAGGCGACACCGGCGGCATCGAGGCCCGCCGTCACCGCCGCGAAGAAGTCCTGCGCTTCGGCGGAGAGGAAGGTGTCGATCTTCGGGGCGTCGCCGACGAAGACTTTGTCGCGCGGGTCCTTGGAATCGAGGATGCGCAGCGGGTTGCGCTCAAGGCGGTCTTGCGAATCTTCCGAAAGCTCGGCCTTGTGGGCGCGGAAGTATTCGATGAGGGCAGCGCGCCAGGCATCGCGGCTCTCGGCATCGCCCAGGGTGTTGAGCTGGAGCGTCACGCCGTCGGCAATGCCCAGTTCCTTGAGCAGCTGGTCGGCCATGACCAGCAGTTCCACGTCGGCGATCGGTTCGGGCGAGCCGATCAGTTCGGCGTCGATCTGGTGGAACTGGCGATAGCGGCCCTTCTGCGGACGCTCGTAGCGGAACAGCGGGCCGTGCGTCGCGATCTTGACCGGGGCGAACTGCTTCCAGCCATTGGTCAGGTAGGCGCGGGCGATACCGGCGGTGAATTCGGGGCGCAGGGTCAGCGATTCGCCGCCGCGATCCTCGAACGAGTACATTTCCTTGGAGACGACGTCGGTCGTCTCGCCGATCGAGCGCGAGAACACTTCGGTCTTTTCAAAGACCGGCATTTCGGCGCGGCGGAAGCGGTAGAGCTTGCGGATACGCTCGAACGTGTCGACGACATGCGCGAAAGCCTCGGCATCGGTGCCGAAGATGTCCTGGGTTCCGCGGATCGCCTGGGGCGTCTTGATCGATGTCGTGCTCATAACGCGCGCGCTTAGCCCGATTGCGGCGGCGGGGAAAGTGGTTGCGGCGCAGGATGGGGGAAACGGGGAGGTCCGGCCCTCTTTGGATCGGGGTAGAGATTGCGGCGATCCGTGGTCCCTTGCTGGTGAAGCGAATTGGATGGTTGCCAAACCGCGCAACAGCCGCAAAGAATGCTGAAATGAAATATCGTAACGCGGTCGTAACGCTCCTCGCCCTCCTTTCGGTTTCAACCCCCGCTCTTGCGCAGGATTCCGCCCAGCGGAGCCGTCCGACAGCGCCTGCGCTGCCCGCGCCGCTGCCCGCCGCGCAGGACAAGCCCTACGCCGGGACCATCGCGCTCGATATCGATGCCAGCGATGTCGTCCACGGGGTCTACCGCGTCACCCAGCAGTTCCCGATCGCCGCCGGAACCGGCAAGCTGACCCTGGTTCAGCCGAGTTGGCTGCCCGGCAACCACTCGCCGACCGGCCCGGCGGCGCTGCTGGCGCAGATTCACTTCTTTGCCGACGGCAAGGAGATCAAGTGGCAGCGCGACACCGTGGCGGTGAACGCCTTCCACCTCGACCTTCCCGCCGGAACCCAGGTCGTCACCGCGAAGTTCATCCACACGTCCCCGGTGCAGGCCAAGGAAGGCCGCATCACGATGACGCAGGAAATGCTCAACCTCCAGTGGGAGAAGATGAGCCTCTATCCCTCGGGCTACTACACGCGCGGCATCACCGTGAAGCCGACCGTGAAATTCCCGGCGGGCTGGACCGTTTACACCGCGCTCGACGGCAAGGTGCAGCAGGGCGACACCGTGACCTGGACGCCGACCGACTATGAGCGTCTGGTCGACGAGCCGATCTTCGCGGGCAAGTATGCCCAGCGCTGGGACCTCGGCCATGACGTCAGCATGGACGTGGTGGCGGACGAGGCCAAGCTGCTCGGCATCACGCCCGAGCACATGAAGAGCTACCGCAACCTGGTGTCCGAAGCGCTGCTGACGTTCGGCGCGCGGCACTTCGACCATTACGACTTCCTGCTGGCGCTGACCGACCGCATGGGCGGCATCGGCCTCGAACACCACCGTTCGAGCGAGAACCAGATGGAACCCAAGGTCTGGACCGAGTGGGACAAGATGGACTGGGATCGCAACGTGATCCCGCACGAGTTCGTCCATAGCTGGAACGGCAAGTATCGCCGCCCGGCCGATCTCTGGACGCCGGACTACCAGCAGCCGATGCAGAACACCCTGCTCTGGGTCTACGAGGGTCAGACCCAGTTCTGGGGCTATATCCTTGCCGCGCGTTCGGGCGTGCAGACCAAGCAGACCATTCTCGACACCCTGGCGGGCGCGGTCGCACGCTATTCGGAAGCAACGCCGGGTCGCGGCTGGCGTTCGGTGGAGGACACCACATTCGCGCCGGTGCTCAACATGCGCCGTCCGCTGCCCTACACCTCCGTCACCCGCACCGAGGACTACTATGTCGAAGGCGCGCTGACCTGGCTGGAAGCGGACCAGATCATCCGCCAGGGCACCGGCGGCAAGAAGGGCCTCGACGATTTCGCCAAGGCCTTCTTCGGCGTGCGCGACGGCGACTGGGGTGAGCTGACCTACGACTTCGACGAAGTCGCGAAAGTGCTGAACGGCGTCTATCCCTACGACTGGGCCGGATTCCTGAAGACCCGCATCTACGAGACCAACCAGCCCGCCCCGACCAAGGGGATCGAGATGGGTGGCTACAAGCTGGTCTGGAAGGAAACGCAGAACGGCTACGAGAAGGGCGTCTCGGAATCGCGCAAGTCGCTCGATCTCACCTATTCGCTGGGCGTGACGCTGGATAACGACGGCACCGTGACGGCGGCCGTGTTCGACGGTCTCGGCTACAATGCCGGCCTCGTCAGCGGCGTGAAGATCGTCGCGGTGAACGGCACGGCCTATAGCGGCGAGGGCATCAAGGATGCGATCACCGCGGCCAAGTCGGCCAAGACGCCGATCTCGCTGCTGGTCAAGCGCGGCGATGCCTTCGATACCGTGGCGCTCGACTATCACGGCGGCCTGCGCTTCCCCTGGCTGGAAAGCACTACGCCGGGCAAGGTCAACGGCCTCGACCGCCTGCTGGCGCCCCGGAGCAAGTAGGGCAGCAAGCAGGAATTCGGTGTCTGGGCGGCTCGATCGGGTCGTCCAGGCGCAAAAGTATGGCCCGGAAGCGGATTTCGATCCGTTTTCCGGGCTTTTTCCTTATGTTCTCAGGGCATTCGTCGATCACAGGGGCGCTTGTGTCGCAAACTGGAGACATCTGCTGCGACAAGGCGGTTGCGATGCATAACTTGCAAGGCTAAGCCCCCGGTCAAAGATGAACCGGCACGAGAGTTTCCGTGCCTGTAATGTAAGGACCAACATGCGCATCGACATGATTCCTGTCGGCAAGAACCCGCCGGAGAGCCTGAACGTCATCATCGAGGTTCCCGTTGGTGGTGAGCCTGTGAAGTACGAGTTCGACAAGGACTCGGGCGCCCTGTTCGTCGACCGTATTCTGCACACGCCGATGCGTTACCCTGCGAACTACGGTTTCGTGCCGCACACGCTTTCGCCCGACGGCGATCCGCTCGACGCGCTGGTCGTCGCCCGCTCGCCCTTCGTCCCCGGCTCGGTCGTGCGCGTTCGCCCGATCGCGGTGCTGAACCTGGAAGACGAGCACGGCGGCGACGAGAAGCTCGTCTGCGTGCCCGACGACGCGACCTTCCCGTACTATTCGGACGTGCAGGAAAAGGGCGACCTTCCGGGCATCGTGTTCAGCCAGATCGAGCACTTCTTCACGCACTACAAGGACCTTGAGGCTGAGAAGTGGGTGCGTGTCGGCACCTGGGGCGGCGCCGAGGAAGCCCGCCAGATCGTGATCGAGGCGATCGAGCGCTACCAGACCGAAGGCAAGAAGGTCGAAGCCTGATCCAGAGTTGGTTTTCCACCCCCATGTGGAACGAAGGGCCGGCGGTGTGAACCGTCGGCCCTTCTCGTTTCCGCCCTGTCCCGGTTCCGAGGTGTCCTATGTCCGGCGCGGTCAGTCCACGACGAGGAAGTAGTCGGCCTGATTCCGCCCGCCGTTGCGTACTTCGATCATGTAGCGCTGGGTGAAGATCGGCACCCAGCGGCAGGCGCGGTGCTGGGCATCGGCTACGCAGACCGGTTTGTGGGCAGCATCGATCACCCGCAGGCTGAGCGGCTCGCCGCCGACGGTGGAAAGGGCGATGCTGGCCTTGCGGCCGGAGAGGAAGACCTGCTGGAACCTGTCGCTCTGGCCCGCGCCGATCTGGCCGGAGCGATATCCGGGGCCGAGCGGGCTGCCGCGCAACGCCGCGCCGGTAGGGGCGGGTGCCAGGGCGCGCCAGGCGGGCACGGGGTCGGTGCCGGTCCAGCCTTCCATCGGATGTGCACCGGACCTGTCGATGACGCGCAGGGCATCGGCCAGTGCGGCACGGTCGCCGCTGTTTCCGGCTTGTTCGGCGGCCTGCCGCGCGGAAGTCAGCGCCTTGGCGACGCGCTCGTCCCGACTGCCTTCCTGGGCTGCGGCCGAAATCGCGAACCCGCCCGCAAGCAGGGCCGCGCCGCAGAGGACGGGAAGAATCGTCTTGGCCGCGATCATGGTTTCGACTCCGGAGCGATCGTGAAGCAGGCTCCCTTTTCGGAGGGTACGAGCGCAATTTCAAGATGATGGCGCTCGGCGATCGCCCGGCAGAGCGCAAGACCCAGTCCCGCACCTTGTTGTCCCGCCCCCTGTTGTCCGGCCCCGTTCAGGTCATAGGCCTCGTGGTTGGCGGCGCGGCCGAACTTGTCGAAGATCTTCTCGCGGTCTTCCTCGGGCACGCCCGGCCCGTCGTCGCAGACGGTCAGCTTCGGCCCCCGTTCCAGTTCCAGCCGGACGGTACTGCCGGGCGGGACGAACTTGAAGGCATTGTCGAGCAGGTTGGTGATGAGCCGGGTCAGCTGCATTTCCTCGCCCTCGATCATGACGCCGGGAGTGATGGCGAGTTCGAAGGTATGGCCCGATTCTTCGGCGCTGTCGGCATAGAGTTCGCCCAGCCGCTCGGCGAGCGTGCTGAGGTTTACCGGCGCGAGGCCGTGGCGGTCGCCGCGCCGCGCCTGGCTGGCGGCAATGTCGAGCAGCGATTCGAGCATGCGGATGATGCCGCGAATCTCCAGCCGGGCATCGATGATGCGCGCGGCGGTTTCGCCGTCGGGCGTCGCCGCCAGCGCTTTTACCAGCCGGTTGTCG
Organism: Novosphingobium sp. BL-S-20; assembly: GCF_055521635.1. NCBI lineage: Bacteria > Pseudomonadati > Pseudomonadota > Alphaproteobacteria > Sphingomonadales > Sphingomonadaceae > Novosphingobium > Novosphingobium sp. BL-S-20. The sequence goes on from NZ_CM145494.1 coordinate 297,058, forward strand.
AGGTGCATCAGCGGCGTGCGCATCTCGTGCGCCACCTGGTCGGTGGTCTCGCGCTGGGCGCAGGCGAGGCGGCGCAGGCGCGAGAGGGCCTCGCCGGAATGACGGGTCAGTTCGTCGATCTCGTCGCGGTCCTTCGAATCGCGGGCGAGCTGGGCAAGGGCGGCATCGTCGGGATGGCGGAAGGCGGCGTTGATCCGCTCGATGCGTCCGGCCAGGCGGCGGGCGGCGAGCAGGCCCGCCAGCGCGACGGCGCCCACCGCCAGCAGCCCGCCGGCCAGGAAGGTCAGCGCCACCTGCCGCAGCAACAGGCCGAGATCGCGATATTCGTGGGCCACCAGCAACCGCAGGTCGGGGCCGAGCTGGGTCGCCCGCGCCAGCGCGCGTGCGCCATCGGGAAGCACGACGTCGCCCGCCTCCGACACGCCGGCATGGAGGCCGGGCCAGGTCCTGAGATCGCCCGCCAGCTTTGCACCTTTGGCATCGGCCAGCAGATAATGCGCCGGATTGTCGTCGCGCGGCTGGAGGGCGAGGCGGTCGTTGATGCGGTTGGACAGTTCCACCGCGCCGCCGCTGGCGAAGATGTCGACCATGCCTGCAAGGTCTACGTCCACCGCGCGTTCCAGCGCGAGACGGTTGGTGCGCTGGATCGTCGTGTCGGTCAGCAGCCAGAGGCCGAAGGTGATGAGCGCGGCGATGAGGATCGCCGAAACCACGATCTGCGCGAAGATCGATCTATGGGTACTGACGAGGCGCACCATGGTCCTAGCGCCCGTCGAGCAGGCGGTAGCCCGAACCCCAGATCGTTTCCAGCGCGGGAGAATCGAAGCCGTCCTCCAGCTTGCGGCGCAGGCGGCCGATATTCACGTCGACCACGTTGGTCTGGGGATCGAAATTCATCTTCCAGACGTCGCGCAGCAGCATCTCGCGGGTGAGGATTTCTCCGGCATTTTCCATGAAGTAGCGGAAAAGCTCGAATTCCTTGGGGCTGAGCGCGAGGTGGCGGTTGTTGCGGAAGGCGGTGCGCGCCTTCACATGGCACTCGAAGGCGCCGAAGAGGATCACTGCGCTATGCTCGCGGCCCGACGCGCGGCGGTGCAGGGCACGCAGCCGGGCGAGCAGTTCGGGCGCCTCGAAAGGCTTGGCGAGATAGTCGTCGGCCCCGGCGTCGAGTCCCTCGGCGCGGTCGCTGGTGCGGCCCAGCGCGGAAAGCATCAGCACCGGCGTGCCGATCCCGCTTTCGCGCAGGCGCGAGAGGATCGTCAGCCCGTCGAGATCGGGCAGCATGCGGTCGAGGATGATGACGTCGAAGTTCTCGACCCCGGCCAGCCGCAGGCCTTCCTGGCCGCTGCCCGCCCAGACGAGCGCGATGCCCGACTGCTGCGCCAGTTCCTGCACCTGGGAGGCGGCGCGGGTGTCGTCTTCGATGTAGAGGGTCTTGGGGCCGCTCATGGCACAGTTCGCTTTGGCAGGATCGCCGCCGGAACCCGGTCCGGACGGCGATCCTGCAAGGTCCGTCGATCGATCAGCGGGCCGAGGCGTTGGTGGCCTGCGGCGCGGCCGCCGAGGCATCCTGCGGCAGGCCGCCGAGTTCGGTCACCAGTTTGGTATAGGCATCGAGATAGGCCAGCACGATGATCTGGCCGATCTGGGTGTTCTGGTAGCCGCCGCCCGCGGCGCCGCCGAAGGTGCCGCCGAAGAAGCCGCCACCGCCGCCGCCGAAGCTGACGTCCGACTTGCGGGCATAGCCCTCGGTCAGCGCTTCCTCGACCGTGGTGCGGGCGTTGACGACGGAGAGCGTGACGTTGGCCTCGCCCTTCTTGACGTTGAGACCGCCGGCGATCGCGCCGACGCCGCGGCCGAACAGGCCGCCGACGCCGCCGAGCACGGCACCGAGGCCGCCGCCGCCCGAATTGTTGTTGGTGGAGACGATGTCCGGCTGGAGGAAGTAGTCCGCCGCCTTGATCTGGCCCTTGCCGATGTTCGAGCCCTTCTGAAGCTCACCCTGTTCGGCCAGCGCGCGTTCCATGGCGCTGTTCTGGAGCGAGCGGCCACGGTTCACCAGCGTGAAGCAGCCGGACTTCTGCACGAAGACGCGCAGGATCGCCTCGGGGCTGCCCAGGCTGAGTTCGCGCCACCACTGGGTGTCGGGCTCGACGATGGAGACGGTGCCGAGGTTCTTGCGGCACACCGGAATCTGCTGGGTGCCCTTGTCCTGGATCTTGCGGGCGGACGACTTGTCTTCGGCAAATGCCGAAGGCGCCGTGGCCATGACGGCAAGCGCGGTCAGCGCACAGGCGATCTTCTTCATGATGACTTCCCTCTGTTGCAGCGGGCCACTGTCGCGTCTGACTTGCGTCGCAGGGGGCGCGACATGACCCGGCCTTCCCAACCCCCGGCAACTCTAAGCCCGAAATCGCTCCGGGCAAATGACTATTGCTGTGAGATTTCAGTCCGGCGAATTCACCAGGGCGAAGCTGCCGTCTACTTCGGGGCGACCGCCATGTTGTCGATCAGGCGGGTGGTGCCGATCCGCGCGGCGACCAGCAGGCGCATCGGCGCTTCGCCGCGTTCGCCAAGCAGGGTCAGGGCGTCGGCATCGCGCAGTTCGGCATAGTCCACCGAGGAGAAGCCGCCGCCCAGCAGGGCCGCATCGAGGCCCGCGAGCGCGGTGGCGACCGGCTCGCCGCTTTCGATTGCGGCGATCGCGGCTTTCATGGCCGTCGGCAGCGTAACCGCCTGAACGCGCTGCTCCTGCGTGAGGTAGGCATTGCGCGAGGACTTCGCGAGGCCGTCCTCCTCGCGCACGGTCGCCACGCCGAGCACGGCATCGACATGGGGCCGGGTCAGGTCGAGGTCGCGGGTCATGCGGCGGATCACGGCGAGCTGCTGCCAGTCCTTCTCGCCGAACAGCGCCACGTCCGGCAGGACCTGGTGGAACAGCTTGCAGACCACGGTGGCGACGCCGTCGAAATGGCCGGGGCGCGAGGCGCCGCAGAGGCCGTCGCTGACGCCCGAGACCGAGATGTTGGTCGCGAAGCCCTGCGGATACATCGCCTCGACCGTGGGCGCCCAGAGCAGGTCCACGCCTTCCGCCTCCAGCAGCGTGCTGTCGCGTTCGAGCTGGCGCGGATACTTGTCGAGATCCTCGTTCGCGCCGAACTGGAGCGGGTTCACGAAGATCGAGACGGCGACGTGCTCGGCGTGCTTCTTCGCTTCGCGCACGAGTGTCAGATGGCCTTCATGGAGCGCGCCCATCGTGGGCACGAGGGCGATCTTTCCCGATTCCCGCAGCCCGGCAATGGCACGGCGCAGTGGATCAAGGCTGTGGAGGGTTTGCATTGGGTGTCCCTGCTCCGATAGGATGCACTTGACCGATGGTCGCGGCTGCCTTTAGCCGCACCGCGCCCCAGTGAGCAATGGGGGTGAGCAACGGGGCAGGCATTGGGTTTTGCCCGCTTCGGCGGTTAACGGTTTGATTTCGTTTCCCGGTCTAAGGGCTGGGGGCAAGAATCCGGGCTTGGTCCGGGGGCAACAGGGAAAGCGAACAGGGTCCGTGACAGCGCATCGCATCGTCTTCGCCAACGAAAAGGGCGGCACCGGCAAGTCCACGACGGCCGTCCACGTCGCCATCGCACTCGCCTATCAGGGCGCAAAGGTCGCCGCGATCGATCTCGATCCGCGCCAGCGCACTTTGTACCGCTATCTGGAAAACCGCGTAGAGACCGAGCGTCGCCGCGAGATCGCGCTGCCCGGCGCCCGTTTCGCGGTCTACGACGGCGAGGATATCGAAGAACTGGACGAACTGGCCGAGGCGATTGCCGAGGGCTACGACTTCCTGATCTTCGACACGCCCGGCCGTGACGATGCCTTCGCCCGCCATGTCGCGGCAACCGCGGACACGCTCGTCACTCCGCTGAACGACAGCTTCATCGACTTCGACCTGATCGGTCAGGTCGAAAGCGAGACGTTCAAGGTGAAGAAGCTCTCGTTCTACGCCGAACTCATGTGGGAAACCCGCAAGAAGCGGGGCCTCAAGACGATCAACGAGGGCCGCCGCGAACTCGACTGGGTGGTGGTGCGCAACCGCGTCCAGCACGTCGAGGCGAAGAACATGCGCCGCCTCGAAGGGGCGCTGCTCGAACTGTCGAAGCGCGTGGGCTTCCGCATTTCCAACGGCCTCTCCGAACGCGTCATCTTCCGCGAGCTGTTCCCCTCGGGCCTGACCCTGCTCGACAAGGGGCACCTCGGCGAACTCGGCACCAGCCATCTCGTCGCGCGGCAGGAACTGCGCCAGTTGGTGGCCGGACTCAACCTGCCGGTGCCCACGGGCCGCGCGGCGGACATGCAGCTCGCCGCAGACGAATGAAGCTGCTCTGGCTCATCGCGCTCGGCTGCATCGCCTGGCGGCTGATCAAGGGGCGCTGGCCGTGGCAGAACAAGCCGCTGCCGGGGCCGTCTTTCGCCGATGTCCATGCCAGCGCGCAGGCACGGGCGCTGCTGGGCGTAGGTGAGGGCGCGGATCGCCGTGAGATTCTCGACGCCCATCGCCGCGTCATCGCCGAAGTTCATCCCGACCGCGGCGGCACCAACGAGAAAGTCCACGAGGCCAATGCCGCGCGTGACCTTCTGCTCGGCAAGCTGGACGGCCAGTAAGCTCTTGGCATGAGTCACAGGTTCGATCCCACGATCCTGCGCGAGTACGATATTCGCGGCGTGGTCGGGCGGGATCTCGGGCCGGAGGATGCTTATGCGCTGGGCCGCTGTTTCGCGAGCGTGGTGCGCCGGGCGGGCGGCAGCAAAGTCGCGGTCGGCTATGACGGGCGACTCAGTTCGCCCGCGCTGGAAGCGGCGCTGGTCGAGGGGCTGACCGCCAGCGGCGCGGATGTCGTGCGGATCGGGCTGGGGCCGACGCCGATGCTCTACTATGCCGAGGCCTCGGGCGAGGATGTCGACGGCGCGATCCAGATCACCGGCAGCCACAATCCCGCCGATCACAACGGCTTCAAGCTGGTGCTGGGCGGGCGCCCGTTCTTTGGCGCGGATATCGTGCGGCTCGGCCAGATGGCGGCGGCGGGGAACTGGAACGAGGGGGCCGGTCGGGTCGAGGCCCGCGACGTGCTGGACGCCTACGTCGCGCGGATCGCCGAGGGCATCACCGGGATTGCGCTCGAGGCGCTGTCCAGCCTGCGCATCGGTTGGGATGCCGGAAACGGCGCTTCCGGCCCGGCGCTGGAGCGGCTGACGGCGCGGCTGCCGGGCGAGCACCATTTGCTGTTTACCGAAGTTGACGGGACGTTTCCGAACCATCACCCGGACCCGACCGAGGAGCAGAACCTCGCGGACCTGAAGGCGCTGGTCGCGGCGGAAAGGCTGGATTTTGGGGTGGCTTTCGACGGTGACGCCGACCGTATCGGCGTCGTCGATGGTCTCGGGCGGGTGATCTGGGGCGACCAGTTGCTCGGCATCTTCGCCGAGGACCTCTTGGCGCGTCTGCCCGGGGCTATCGTAATCGGCGACGTCAAGGCTTCCGGGGCGCTGTTCGACACGGTCGCGCGGCATGGCGGCCAGCCGCTCATGTGGAAAAGCGGCCATTCGCACATGAAGGCCAAGATGCGCGAGACCGGCGCCCCGCTCGCGGGCGAGACGAGCGCGCATATCTTCTTCGCGGACGATTTCTACGGCTTCGACGACGGCCTCTATGCGGCGGTGCGGCTGATGGCGGCGACGGTGCGGCTCGGCCGCTCGGTCACGGAGTTGCGCGGGGCGATGCCGGATATGCTCAACACCCCGGAACTGCGCTTTCAGGTGGCGGAGAGCCGCAAGTTCGCCGCGATCGACGAAGTGCGCGGGCGGCTGGCGGAAGCGGGGTTGCGTTTCGTCGATATCGACGGGGTTCGCGTCACCACGCCCGACGGCTGGTGGCTGCTGCGGGCGTCCAACACGCAGGATGTGCTGGTCGCGCGGGCGGAAAGCGGCACGGAGGCAGGGCTGGAGCGCCTGATCGCCGATATCGACATGCAACTGGCGGCATCAGGCCTGCGACGCGGTCCGCAGGCCGGGCACTAGCGCAGCACCAACCACGCCAGGCCTACCGCCAGCGCACTGGCGACCAGCGGAACCGCTGCCGCCCGGCCTTTGGCCCACCCCGCGACACTCACCACCACGCCCGCTTTGAACAGCGTGTTGAGCGCCACCGGCACCGCCAGCACCAGTCCGGCGGTGCGCGGGTCGAGCGTCTGGCCGGCCAGCCCGCCCATGGTGATGATCGCGGAATCGACATCGATTGTCCCCGAGATCGCCAGCACCAGAGCCAGCCCGCGATCCCCGAAGTTTTGCAGCACCCAGAGCGAAGCCACCGTCAGCACCATGACGAGACCCGCCAGCATCAGCGCCGGGGCTATGTCGAAGGGGTTGCGGATGGTCATTTCGTGGCTGGTGTCGCTTCCTTCGGCAAAGCGGGTGCGGTGCAGATACCAGGCGGCGCAGACAAGGCTGACGGTCAGCCCCGGCGCGACCAGCGTGGCCAGCGTCGGCAGGGCGGCGGGGGCGAGCAGGCCCGCCAGCACCATGACGCGCAGGAACATGACCACGGAGGAGACCGAAACCGCCGAGGCCAGCACCGGCACCGGGATTGCCGCTTCCTTCATGCGGTTGGCGATCGAGGCGGTGACGGCGGTGGAGGACACCAGCGCGCCTGCCGCCGCCGTGGCGATGATCCCGCGCGCTGCTCCGACGATCCGCGTGGCGAAGTAACCTGCGAAGGAAAAGCCCGAGACCAGCACCACGATCAGCCAGAGCTTGCGCGGGTTCCAGGCGTTGTAGGGGCCGAAGTCCCGGTCCGGCAGCAGCGGCAGGATCACCAGCGCGATCAGCGCGAAGCGGGCGATGGACAGCACTTCGCGCTGGCTGAGACGGTCGATCCAGCCGTGAAGCTGCTCGCGCATGGCCAGCAGCAGCACCATGACCACCGCGACCGCCGTGCCGATCAGCCGCTCGCCGATGCCCACCAGCAGCCCGCTGGCCAGTGTGAGCAGGGCGACCACGCCGGAAGTGCCGCTGACGGTCTCGGCCAGCCGGGCATCGCGCCAGTAGCCGGCGATCACCAGCACTCCGACCGCTGCGAGCAACACGGTCGCGGGGCCGGGGGCCGAACCGTAGAGAATGCCCGCAAGGCCGCCGCTCAGGCCCAGAAGCGCGAAAGTGCGGATACCGGCGAAGCGCGAGCCGTCGGCCTTCTCGCGCGCCGCCCAGCCGCGCTGGAGACCGACCAGCAGCCCGAGCGCGAGGCTGACCGCGAGGGCGACGAGATGCTTCAGGTCGAAATCGCTCGGCATCGTCGCTTTCGTTCCCCCTTGAGCACCGGGCGAGCATCCGCGAAGCCGCGCGGTCAGGCAAGTGAAATGCCGCAACCTCCCGGCCAGCTCGGGCTTTCCTGATCTGCGCCAAGATGCTTCAAGCAAGCGGGATGACCGTGCCGAGATCGAGATCATGACAGCCGGGGTAGTGGTTCCGCCAGAACTGGACGCCTGGTTCTCAGGGCGGGGCTGGCGCGTGCGGCGCCACCAGCGGGAGATGCTGGCCGCTTCGGACCGGGGGAACCATGCCCTGCTGGTCGCCGATACCGGGGCGGGCAAGACGCTGGCCGGGTTCCTGCCGACGCTCGCCGCCTTCTGCCCCTCGCGGCTGGCCGAGGCGCCGATGCCAGAGGGGCTGCACACACTCTACGTCTCGCCACTCAAGGCGCTGGCGCACGATGTCCAGCGCAATCTTCTCACGCCGGTCGAGGAGATGGGCCTGCCGATCCGCATCGAGACGCGCAGCGGCGATACCCCCTCGGACCGCAAGGCCCGCCAGCGCGCCCGCCCGCCGCATGTCCTGCTGACGACGCCGGAATCGCTTTCGCTGCTGCTCAGCTATCCCGAGGCACCGACGCTGTTCGCCGGGCTGAAGCGCGTGGTCATCGATGAAATCCATGCTTTCGCCACCGGCAAGCGTGGCGATCTGCTGGCGCTGGCGCTGTCGCGGCTGCAGGCACTGTCGCCCGACCTTCAGCGCGCCGGGCTGTCGGCGACGCTCGCCGATCCCGATGCCTTTCGCGGCTGGCTGGCGCCCTGGGGCGAGATCGACCGGGTGGAGCTGGTGGAAGGGGAGGCAGGCGCCGAGCCGGAAGTCTCCATCCTCCTGCCGCAAGTAGAGCGCATTCCCTGGAGCGGCCACGCCGCGACCTGGGCGATCCCGCAGCTGATCGAGCAGATCAAGGCCCACCGCACCACGCTGATCTTCACCAACACGCGCTTTCTGGCCGAGTACATCTTCCAGGAACTGTGGAACGCCAACGAGGACAACCTGCCTATCGGCATCCACCACGGCTCGCTCTCGAAGGAAGCGCGGCGCAAGGTGGAGGGGGCCATGGCGGAAGGGCGCCTGCGGGCGCTGGTCTGCACCGCCAGCCTCGACCTCGGGGTGGACTGGGGGGATATCGATCTGGTCGTGCAGATGGGGGCGCCCAAGGGTTCCTCGCGACTGCTCCAGCGCATCGGCCGCGCCAATCACCGGCTCGACCAGCCGAGCAAGGCCCTGCTGGTGCCCGGCAACCGCTTCGAGTTCCTGGAGGCTTTCGCGGCGCAGCAGGCGGTCCATGACGGCCAGCGCGACGGCGAGCCGTTCCGTCCCGGCGGGCTGGATGTCCTCGCCCAGCATGTCATGGCGGTGGCCTGCGCCGGGCCGTTTCGGGAAGAAGCGCTGCTGTCCGAAGTGCGGTCCTCGCTCGCCTATGCCTGGGTGGACGAGGGGATTTTCGCGCGGGTTCTCGATTTCGTCGCGACCGGGGGCTACGCGCTGCGCTCCTACGATCGTTTTCGCCGCATCGTCCGCGAGAAGGACGGGACCTGGCGCCTCACCCATCCCGAACATGCGGCGCGGCACCGGCTCAATGCCGGGATCATCGTCGATTCCGAAATGCTCGACGTGAGCTTTCGCAACGGGCGCTCGCTGGGGAAAGTGGAGGAGGGCTTCGGAGCCAGCCTCAAGCCCGGCGATACCTTCCGCTTTGCGGGCATGGACCTCGAAGTCGAGGCGCTGCGCGAACTGGAACTGGTGGTGCGGGCGGCGAAGCGTTCGGCGACCATCCCCAGCTACATGGGTCAGCGCATGCCGATCTCGACTCACTTGGCCGACCGGGTACGCGCGATGCTGTTCGACCGCGCGGGATGGGCGCGTTTCCCCGACGATGTGCGCGAATGGCTGGAAGTGCAGGACTGGCGTTCGCACCTGCCGGCGCCGGGTCGGCTGCTGGTGGAGAGCTTCCCGCATCAGGGGCGGGCCTATACGACCTATTACACCTTCGAGGGCTGGCCCGCGAACCAGTCGCTGGGGATGCTGGTCACGCGGCGCATGGAGGATCGGGGCTTGGGGCCGCTCGGTTTCGTGGCGACCGATTATGCGCTGGTGGTCTGGGGGCTGAAGCCGGTGGAGGACCCCGCGGCGCTGCTCTCGCCCGATATCCTGACCCATGAGTTCGTCGACTGGGTCCAGCAGTCCTATCTGCTGCGCCGGGCTTTCCGCGAAGTGGCGGTGATTTCCGGTCTCGTCGAGCGGCAGCAACCGGGAAAGCGCAAGTCCGGGCGGCAGGTCACGTTCTCCACCGACCTCATCTATGACGTGCTGCGCAAGTACGAACCCGATCACCTGCTGATTGAGGCCGCCTGGGCCGATGCCCGTGCCCGGATGACCGACGTGGCGCGCGTGGCCGACGTGTTAGACCGGGCGGCGAAGGAAGTGGATCATGTCCTGCTGGAGCGGATCAGCCCGCTTTCGGTGCCGGCGATCTCGATGATCGGCCGGGAATCGCTGCCTTCGGGTTCGGCTGACGACGATCTGCTGATCGAGGCGGAAAGCCTGGCCTCGATGGCGATGCGGGTGGATCTGGCCGAATCCGAAATCGAAACCGAGGGAGATTAGGCAACAAAAAAGGGGCGGATCGCTCCGCCCCTTCGTTGGTCCTTGAGAGACCGGTTCCGCTTCCGGCTTACTTGCCAAAGTCGCGGAACTGTTCGTTGCCGACGAAGCCGAACTTCGTGACGTCCGCAGCCTTGATGATCTGCAGCACGCCGGCCGACAGTTCATAGCTGGCCTGCGCTTCCGGCTGGTACTGCAGCTCGGGCTCGGTCGGGTAGGTCAGCGACTGCTTGAGCAGATTCGCCAGACCCGGACCGTCCACTTGCGTGCCGTTCCAGAGGATTTTGTCGTCCGCGGTGAGCACGACCTTGTTACGGATCGGGTCAACCGGCGGGGGAGTGTCCGTCGGAGGGGTTGCAACCGGAAGATCGATGTCGATCGAGTGGGTCGCAACCGGGATGGTGATGATGAACATGATGAGGAGAACGAGCATGACGTCGATCAACGGCGTCGTGTTCATTTCCATCATCGGCTCGCCATTTTCCTTGCCGCCTGACATTGCCATGGAAAGTTACTCCTGTTCCTGCCGACGTCAGGTCGGGTCGACCGGGTTGGTGATGAAACCAACCGTCGGATAGCCCGAGATCTGGACGTTGTAGATCGCACCAGCAACGCAGCGCCACGGGGCGTTGACGTCACCGCGGATGTGGACCTGCGGCACGAGATCGGGGTTGGCCTGAAGGGCCTGCGGACCGCCTTCGCGCTTCACGATGTTGTCGAGGCGCTTGAAAGCCTGATCGCGCAGTTCCTGCGAGGTCACCGGCGTGATGTTGTTGAAGTAGACGCGGCATTCGCCATTGCGCGAAGCGCCGGCGTAACCGGGTTCACCCGCAGCCTTGCCGGCATCGTCGGTGGTCGAGACGGTGAGGAGAAGGTTTTCCACCTTATCCTTCGATTCGACTGCTTCGATGACCGGGATCTTCAGCTTTTCGATCGTCTGGATCGCAACCGGAACCGCGATCAGGAAGATGATCAGAAGCACCAGCATGACGTCGACGAGCGGCGTCGTGTTGATGTCGGACATCGGTGTCTCGGCACCGCCTCCGCCCGAGGATATCGCCATAGTCTTATCCTAATCCTTGCGTTGCCCTGGGCAGGCGGCGGACGCGCATGCTACGCACCGCCGCCTGGTTCCCTGGACGCGCCCTGGCCGCAGAGCGACCGGCGCGCCCTAACTGCTTACGGCTTGGCCGGAGCAGCAGCCGGCTTGGCGGGAGCGGCAGCGGGCTTGGCGGGGGCAGCGGCGACGATGGGCTTCACGGCGCCCTTCGAGTTGATGTTCGCGAGAACGTCAGCCGAGAAGCCGGTCAGGTTTTCGGCGATGCGCTTGTTGCGGCTCTGCAGGTAGTTGTAGGCCAGAACGGCGGGAACGGCGACGATCAGGCCGAGTGCGGTCATGATCAGCGATTCACCGACGGGGCCAGCAACCTTGTCGATCGAGGCCGAACCGGCGATGCCGATGGCGATCAGGGCGCGGTAGATGCCGACCACGGTACCGAACAGACCGATGAACGGTGCGGTCGCGCCGACGGTGGCGAGGAACGGCAGGCCCGAAGCGAGGCGAGCGTTGATCGAGGCTTCCGAGCGGGCAAGCGAAGCGTGCATCCAGTCGTGGGCTTCGAGCGAGTCGGTCATCTTGGCGTGCTGGTCTTCGGCGGCGATGCCGTCGTCGACGAGCTGGCGCCAGGCGCTGTTCTTCTCGAGCTTGGCGGCGCCTTCACGCAGGGTCGGGGCCTTCCAGAACGTCGTGCGGACAGCGTTGTACTGGCGCATGATCTTCGACTGTTCGAACCACTTGGTGAACAGGATGTAGAACGAACCGAACGACATCACGCCCATGATGATCACGGTTGCGTACGAGATGAAGCCACCGGCCTCGAGCGCTTCCATGAAGCCGAACTTGTTCTGCGGCGCAGCTTCGCCCGCGGCGGCAAGGATATCAACGATAAGCATGCGATTTACCTCTCAAGAAGAATGCAGGGACTGTGTCGGGCCAGGGTGTGTGCGGCCCGTGCAGTCTTGAAGTTAGTTGAGCTTGTAGACGATCGCCGTCGACGTGCTGCCCGCGATCGGGTTGCCGGCATCGTCAAGCGCGGGGTTGTAGCGCGCATAACGGGTCATGCCGTCGCAAGCCGCTTCGTCGAGATCGGGGCTACCGCTCGAAGAAGTGACGGAGCAGCTGGTGACCTTGCCGTCGGGACCGATCGCAACGCGTACACCGACGCGGCCTTCACGCTCTTCACGAGCAGCCTTGGTCGGGTAGTTGTTCTGAATGCGGGCTGCCCAACCGGCCTGACCCTTCGGCGAAACGCCGCGAGCCTTGGACGGTCCGGGAGGCGCTGCCGGCGGTGCCGGCGGTGCCGGAGGCGCTGCGGTCGTGATCACCACCGGCGGGGCCGGCGGAGGCGTGATCACCGTCTGCACCGGCGGCGGTGCCGGGGCGATATTGATCGGCGGCGGCGGCGCGACGATCGGAGGCGGCGGGGTGTTTTCCTGCGGCTCCGGCGGCGGCGGCGGCGGCTCTTCCTCCTTCGGTTTCTCTTCCTTGATGTCGACTGTGGTCACCTTCTTGATGACCTGTTGCGCAGCCTGGTAGGCCAGGCCCGTGACGAGCGCATAGCCTACAAAGACGTGGATCAGCGCAACAATGACAAGCGCGGTAATCTTGTTACCGCTCATTTGCTGGTCAGCGTAAGCCATTCAAACGCATCACTCCATTACCAAGCCCCGGACCGTGCCGAAGCCGGAACTAGTCCAAGGGCGTCCATGGTCCTCCCCGAAAGGCGAGGTCCATGACGAAACTTCAAATTACCCACCCTGACGGCTGACAGTCAGCCCATCCGTAAATTTTTGACGGGAGGCGAACCGTGGGGCTTTTTTGTTTTTTGGCCCCAATTTGCGAGTTTCCTTAACCCGACAGTTGCATGTGTGCAACGCCTTATCGGTACGTCAACCGTTAACGGCCAATTCACCGCGGATAAGTTCCAATCGCAAAAGGGGGATTTTGTGGCCGGCCCCCAAGCCGCTATAGGCTGGCCTTTTTCCACGGAGAGTGTCCCCGATGTCATCCAAGCTGCACAGACTTGTCGCGAATCTGGCGGGAGTTGCGCTGGCCGTGCAGGCGTTTCCGGCGCTCGCTCAAGGGGTAAATCCTGGTAGCGCTAACGGACTCAGTGCCGGAATCGATTCGGGGCCGACCTTTGCCGATATCGCCGACCTTTCCGAATCGGCAGGTCTCGTGGTGAAGGCCCAGATTCGCAAGATGGTGCGGGTGGAGGATGCCCGCGCGCCGGGCCTCGCCCAGGGCATGGCCCGCTTCTACATCACCGCGCAGACCCAGGCGCTGATTGCGGGCAAGGCGCCGATCGGCGAATCGTTCGTCTATCTGGTGGACCTGCCGCTGGATGCCAAGGGCAAGGCGCCCAAGCTCAAGAAGCAGGATGTGCTGCTCTTCGCTCGCGCCGTTCCCGGCCGTCCGGGCGAGCTTCAGCTGGTGACGCCCACCGCGCAGCAGCTCTGGAGCGAGCAGGCCGAGGGCCGCGTGCGGGGCATCCTGAAATCGCTGCTTTCCGGCAATGCCCCGGTCAAGATCACCGGCGTGCGTGAACTGATGTTCGTGCCGGGGAACCTTGCCGGACAGGGCGAGACGCAGATCTTCCTCAATACGAAGGATGGTTCCGCCGCCTCGATCACGGTGCACCACGAACCCGGCGCGGCGCCGGCCTGGGGCGTCTCGTTCTCCGAACTCGTGGCGGATATCGGCAATCCGCCGCAGCCCGAGACGGTCGAGTGGTATCGCCTAGCCTGCTTCCTGCCGAACACGCCGCCGCAGGGCAGTAATGTCGCCGAAGGGGTTGCCGAGCGCCGTCAGGCCGCATCCGATTACCGCATGGTTCTGGGCGAGCTGGGCGAATGCCGCCGCACGCTCGGTCAGGGCGCGAAAACGGCCGGTTGAAGTTTCGGGGCAGGAACGGCGCGAAGGTACTGGAATTTCACCGTGGGCTCCCCTAGGGCCCGAACCCGAAAGGGTAGTCCATGGTTGAACCGCTGAATATTGCGCTGGCCGGTCTCGGCACCGTCGGAACGGGCGTCGTCCGTCTTATCGAGACCAATGCCGAACTCATTGCCCGCCGGGCGCGCCGCCCGATCCGCATTGCCGCGGTCAGCGCGCGCGACCGCACCAAGGATCGCGGCGTCGACCTTTCCCGCTACGACTGGGAGGACGATCCCGCCGCCCTCGCTGCCCGCAGCGATGTGGACGTGGTGGTGGAGATGGTCGGCGGATCGGACGGCCCGGCGCTGGCGTTGGCGCGCGGCGCCATCGGCCAGGGCAAGGGATTGGTCACCGCCAACAAGGCGATGATCGCGCACCATGGCCTGGAACTCGCTTCGGCCGCCGAGAAGGCAGGCGTCGCGCTCAAGTTCGAGGCCGCCGTCGCGGGCGGTATCCCGGTCATCAAGGGGCTGAGCGAAGGCGCTGCCGCCAATGCCATCGAGCGGGTCTACGGCATCCTCAACGGCACCTGCAATTACATCCTCTCGACCATGGAAGACACCGGGCGCGACTTTGGCGACGTGCTCGCCGAGGCGCAGCGCCTGGGCTATGCCGAAGCCGACCCGACCTTCGACGTCGAGGGTATCGATGCCGGGCACAAGCTCTCGATCCTGGCGGCGATCGCCTTCGGTTCGCGTCTGCGCTTCGACGCGGTGGAGACCACCGGCATCTCGCGGGTCAAGGCTGCCGATATCGAGCAGGCCCGCTCGCTCGGCTATGTCATCCGCCTGCTGGGCATGAGCGAGATCGACCGCGCGGACGGCACTGCCCGTCTGTTCCAGCGGGTCCATCCGCATCTCGTGCCGTTCGACCACCCGCTCGCCCATGTCGACGGCGCGACCAATGCCGTCGTCGCCGAGGGCAATTTCATGGGCCGCCTGCTGTTCCAGGGCGCGGGCGCGGGTGACGGACCGACCGCCAGCGCGGTCGTGGCCGACATCATCGACATCGCGCGCGGCGAGAAAGGCGCGGCTTTCTCGATGCCGGAGCAGGAACTGGAAGCGATGGAACCGGCGGAGACCGGGCACCGCCGCGGCCGCAGCTATATCCGCTTCACCGTGCCGGACCGTCCGGGCGTGCTGGCCGACATCACCGCCGCCATGCGCGATGCGGGCGTGTCGATTGCCAGCATGATCCAGAAGGGTGAGGACGCGAAGACCGGCGAAGTAATCCTGGCCATCGTCACCCACGAAGGTCCGGAATCGGCGGTGACCGAAGCGCTCCGCATCCTCGACGGGTCGGACAGCCTCGCGGCCCAGCCGCTGGTGATGCAGATCATCGAAGGCTGAGGGAACAGCGGGGTTGATGGAAGACGGGCGCGGCGACGCGCCCGTTTTTCCTCAGTGCGCCCGCATCTCGCCCTTGGCGATCTTGTCGGCGTCGGAACCGGCGGGCGCTTCCGGAATGGATTTCAGATCGATCAGGTAGGGTTTTTCGACTTTACCGAAGCTGGCGGTCGCCTTGCCCTTGAAGATGCCGTTTCCGGCGACGTCCGGCGGCGTCAGCCTGCCGTCGTTGAGCGCCTGATCCGACAGCGGGTCTTCCTGCGAGGTGGACTGGACGCGGTACTTGTCCTGATCCGGCGCGCAGACGACGATATCGCCCGGACGGGCGGCGCGGCTTTCGCGCAGGCACTTCTGGCGCGCCGGTTCGGCAGTGACCCGGCCGGTCCCGAACATGCGCTGGGCGATGGCCCGGTCCTCCTCGGAAACCGAGCTGCCTGCGGCCGTCGCCGCCGCGGAACCGGAGGCTCCCGAGGACGTCCCTCTAGAGGCTTGGGCAATCGCCGGAGCGGGCAGGAATAATGCGATTGCGAACAGTATCCGCCGTCTTCTCGACAATTGAAAATCCTCTGTCTAAGTCGCTCCCAGAACCTTTCCTCCTCGGATTAATCCGGAGTGAACATGCCTGAAAACAAGACGCCTGCAAGTAAAGTTCTCGACCGGGTACTGGTCCTCGAAATGGTCCGCGTTACCGAGGCGGCGGCCATCGCCGCCTCGCGCCTAGTGGGGCGCGGCGACGAGAAGGCAGCCGACCATGCCGCAGTCGAGGCAATGCGCAAGGCCTTTGACACGCTTTACATGGACGGCACCGTCGTGATCGGCGAGGGCGAGCGGGACGAGGCGCCGATGCTGTTCATCGGCGAGAAGGTCGGTGGCGCGCCGGGCACCGGGCCGAAGATCGACATCGCGCTCGATCCGCTGGAAGGCACCACGATCACCGCCAAGGCCGGTCCGAACGCGCTCGCCGTGCTTGCCGCCGCCGAGGAGGGCTGCCTGCTCAACGCGCCCGATGTCTATATGGAGAAGCTGGCCGTGGGGCCGGGCTATCCCGAGGGCGTGATCGACCTCAACAGGACCGCGACCGAGAATGTCGCTGCGGTCGCCGCTGCGAAGGGCGTGAAACCGGACGAGATCATCGTCTGCGTGCTCGACCGTCCGCGCCATGCCGACCTGATCGAGGAACTGCGCGAGATCGGCTGCGGCATCCACCTGATCCCCGACGGCGACGTGGCGGGGGTGATCGCGGTGACCGACGAGGACACCACGATCGACATCTACATGGGTTCGGGCGGCGCGCCGGAAGGCGTGCTGGCGGCAGCGGCACTGCGCTGTGTCGGCGGCCAGATCCAGGGCCGCCTGCTGTTCCGCAACGAGGACGAGCGCAGCCGCGCCCGCAAGTGGGGCATCAAGGACCTCGACAAGATCTACACCCTGAGCGATCTCGCCAAGGGCGATTGCATCTTCGCCGCCACCGGCGTGACCGACGGCTCGCTGCTCTCGGGCGTGAAGTGGCTCAAGGGCGGCAAGATGACCACCGAGAGCGTCGTCATGCGCGCCAGCTCCGGCACCGTGCGCTGGATCAAGGGCGAGCATCGGGGGCGGTGATTGTCGAGTGTGTCTCGCTCGGGGACTCGCTTTTGCATTCAAATGCTTGATGGATCGAATGGCCGGTTCCGGACTCTCCGGGGCCGGCCTTTTCGCAAGGACGCTCCAGTGACCGGCGACGCTTTCTGTTGCAATCCGATGACTCATGGCTAGAGGCGACCGCGTTCAGCCAAACCATCACCACAAGCCGTCTCGGGGATTCGCAATGAAGATCATGTCCGGCAACAGCAACCTTCCGCTCGCTCGCGCGATCGCGGGATATCTTGAGCTGCCGCTCACCGACGCAGCCGTGCGCCGTTTCGCCGACGAGGAAATCTTCGTCGAAATCCACGAGAACGTGCGCGGCGAGGACGTCTTCGTGGTCCAGCCCACCAGCTATCCGGTGAACGACAACCTGATGGAGCTGCTGATCGGCATCGACGCGCTGCGCCGCGCCTCGGCCAAGCGCATCACCGCCGTGATCCCCTACTTCGGCTACGCCCGCCAGGACCGTAAACCCGGTCCGCGCACGCCGATCTCGGCCAAGCTCGTCGCCAACCTGCTGACCGAAGCCGGTGCCGACCGCGTTCTCTCCGTCGATCTCCACGCCGGGCAGATCCAGGGCTTCTTCGACATCCCGACCGACAACCTCTTTGCCGCGCCGGTCATGGCAGCCGATATCCAGGCCCGCTACGGCGACCAGTCGCTGATGGTGGTCTCGCCCGACGTCGGCGGCGTGGTGCGCGCTCGCGCGCTGGCCAAGCGCCTCGATAACGCGCCGCTGGCGATCGTCGACAAGCGCCGTGACAAGCCGGGCCAGTCGGAAGTCATGAACATCATCGGCGACGTGAAGGGCCGCGCCTGCATCCTGATCGACGATATCATCGATTCGGGCGGCACACTCTGCAACGCCGCGCAGGCGCTGATGGACGAGGGCGCGATCAGCGTCACCGCCTACATCACCCACGGCGTGCTTTCGGGCGCAGCGGTTTCGCGCGTGACCAATTCGGCGCTCAAGGAACTGGTCATCACCGATTCGATCCAGGCGACCGAAGCGGCGCAGCAGTCGGACAAGATCCGCATCCTGACGATCGCCCCGCTGATCGGCGAGGCGATCCGCCGCATTGCCGACGAAAGCTCGGTTTCGAGCCTGTTCGACTGATCTCCGGCCCCCAGATTCGCGTCCGGGGCCATCAAGGCAACAAAGGCGCGTCCTCGCAGGAGGGCGCGCTTTTGTTTCATGTGGAACTTTTTTCGGGCCTCACTCCCAGGGGCGGGGTTGACCCGGTTCCAGTCGATGCAGTGCTTCCAGCCTGCGGGCCTGCCGCGATTCGAGCGTCAGGGTGAGCAGCGGCTGCGGCCGCAGCACGAACTGGCGTGGTGACATGCCGAACAGTTCGGTGAACTCGTGGATCAGGTGGCTTTCGTCGTAATAGCGCAGCGCCAGCACGTCCGCCTCCTCCGCATCGGCGACGCCGCGCAGGTAGCTGGCCATGTCGAGCGCGCGGGCGCGGCGCAGGACCTGCTTGGGCGCCATGCCGAAATCGCGGCCGACCACGCGCTCCAGCTTGCGCCGCTCCACCCCGCATTCCGCTGCCGCCTCGGCTACCGAGAGGGTGGGGGCGCGGTAGCAGATATCCTCGAACCGGGCGGTCACGGGATCGGGGGCGGCGCAGTCGAGGTCCGCCACCCGCGCGCGGACCATCGCTTCCAGCGCGAGGAGCCAGTCTTCCGGTGCGGCATCGGCTGCGAATAGGGCCAGCAGCCGGTCCGAAGGCAAGCCGATGACATCGGTGCTGACGATCCGGTCGATATAGTCGCCCACGCGCGGTCCCTTCAACGCGGTGCAGGCGCCGGGGCGGAGCGCGAAGCCCAGGCTGATGAAGCTGCCGGTGACACAGACCGGCATGCGGCGCGATTGCGGGCCGAAGAACAGCGCCGCATTGCCCGCCTCCTGCGCCCCCGCCGCGGTCTCGGCGTTCCACAGTCCGGCAAGCTGGATTCGCAGGCAGGCGGTATCGTTGAACAAGCCGCATTCCAGCGCATAATCGATCGGGGCCAGAACTTTGGTGACGTAGAGCCGCGATATCCACGGCGCCAGGTCGGCGGCGGGCGCGCGGTTGTAGCTCAGGGGCTGGCCGTCCCTGCTGATTCCCTGTGCCGGGGCGATCATCCTGTCGATCGCCGGGCGAATCCGATGGTGCATGACCCATTGCCCCTGAAGATGCCCCGCCATCGGGATAAGTCTCGCCGTCTCCGGCTGCAACATGGGAAAAATCCATATGGGTTCCGCCCGCGACTTTTCGAAGGCCGATTTCGGCGGCATCGGCCTTGACCATGCGGCGCCCCGCCGGGCAGAGCAGGGGGCATGAGACTGGACACCGACATCGCCCTCGCCCTTCGCCTCGCCGACGCTGCGGGAGAGGCGATCCGCCCGCACTTCCGCACCGGCATCGGCGTGGAGCGCAAGGGCGATGCCTCGCCGGTGACGGTGGCCGACCGCGCCGCCGAGGAAGCCATCCGCCGCATCCTCAAGGCCGAGGTCCCGCGCGACGGCATCATCGGCGAGGAATTCGGCAGCGAGGAAGGCAGTTCGAACCGCACCTGGGTGCTCGATCCGATCGACGGCACCGTCTCGTTCATTGCCGGACGCCCGATCTTCGGCACCCTGATCGCCCTGCTGGTGGACGGCTGGCCGGTGCTGGGAATCATCGACCAGCCGATCCTGGGCGAACGCTGGGTGGGCGCGAGCGGCTTCGCCACGACCTTCAACGGCAAGGAAGTGCGCACGCGCGCCTGCCGCGAACTGTCGGACGCCATGCTGGCGACGACCGGCCCCCACTACTTCGACGACCACCAGGGCGAGCATTTCATGGCGCTGGCCGCCAAGACCGACCACAAGCGCATGGTCATGGGCGGCGACTGCTACAACTACGGTCTGCTTGCCAGCGGCCATCTCGACGTGGTCTGCGAGGCGGGACTCAAGCTGCACGATTGGGCGGCACTCGTCCCCATCGTCGAGGGCGCGGGGGGCACGATGTGCGACTGGAACGGCGATCCGCTCCATGCCCAGTCGGACGGCCATATCCTCGCGCTCGGCGATCCGGCGCGGCTGGAAGACGTGGTGGAAGCGCTGGACTGCCACCACTGAGGGCACCGTGCGCAAGTTGAGGCTCTTCGTCTACGGCACGCTCCAGCCTCATGCGGGCACCCGCATTGGGCGCTGGGTGGCCGAGCGGATGATCTCGGCCGAGCCCGCCAGCGTTCCCGGCTCGATCCGCGCGGTGCGCGGCGGCAACGGGTGGTTTCCCGCACTTGTCCCGGCCGGGACCGGCGCGCGGGTTAGCGGCACGCTCTGCGAACTGGCGCTGCGCCCCGGCGATCTGGCCCGGCTCGACCGCTACGAGGGACGCGAATATCGCCGCGTCGCAATGCCGGTGCGCACGGCGGGCGGTCGGCGCCACCGGGCGGCCATCTATCTCTGGCGCATCGCCCTGCCCAAGGGGGCGCCGCCGATCCTCTCCGGCGACTATCTCGCCTGGCTGGAACGGAGCGGGCGGCAGGCCTTCACGACTCCGCGCAACGGGACGTGAAGGGAATAGGGGGAGAGAGGGGCGGTGCGGCGAGTCTTTCCCTTGCGTTCGGCGGATTCTCTCACTAAAGGCGCGCCCTTCAATCGACACGGTTGAGTCTCCGTCAGGAGATTCGCGGGTCGGCCTGGCGAAAAGGGCTGCCATGGCTGACCGGACGTGTCCCTGTGAAAGGAAACGAAATGCCCAAGCTGAAGACCAAGAGCGGTGTGAAGAAGCGCTTCAAGCTCACCGCCACCGGCAAGGTGAAGCACGGCGTCGCCGGTAAGCGCCACCGCCTGATGAGCCACAACGGCAAGTACATCCGCCAGAATCGCGGCACCGAAGTCATTTCCGACGCCGATGCCAAGACGATCAAGAAGTGGGCGCCCTACGGGCTCAACTGAGGAGTACTGACCTATGAGCCGTATCAAGAGGGGCGTAACCACCCGCGCCAAGCACAAGCGTATTCTGGACCAGGCCAAGGGTTACCGCGGCCGTCGCAAGAACACGATCCGCGTTGCCCGTCAGGCCGTCGAAAAGGCCGGCCAGTACGCCTACCGCGACCGCAAGATCAAGAAGCGGACCTTCCGCGCGCTCTGGATCCAGCGTATCAACGCTGCCGTCCGCGCCGAAGGCCTGACCTACTCGCAGTTCATGCACGGCGTTAAGCTCGCCGGCATCGAACTCGATCGCAAGTCGATGGCCGACCTCGCCATGAACGAGGGTGCGGTGTTCGCGGCTGTGATCGCTCAGGCGAAGGCTGCTATCCCCGCCTGAATTGCGTAAGTTCCGGTGCCTCGGCACCGGGCTTCGCGGATCATGCGAGAAAAATTCGGGGCGTGGGTGCCAGTCACCCGCGCCCCGTTTTCTTTTGAGCCTTCCGAAATATTTGCGCTCCATACCCAGTCTCTATACCAAAGACGCGGGGGGATGCCCCGGTGCGAAGATCAGACAGGGAATGACAGCTAGGCGGGTCGTCATACAGTATTGCCCCGTACCTGCGGGGTTGGATCGCTACGTCTCGGTCCTGTTCTACTGCGAAATCCATATGGGCGAGGGGGAGCGTCTTCACGACGTGCTATCTCCCGACTGGGCGACGTTCCGGTTTCATTACGGCGCGGGCGTCGAAGGCGAGATGCGCAACGGCTCTTCCATCGGCGAATGCCGGTTTACGGTGGCCGGTCCGCGTTCGCAGGAAGTCCGTTTTTCGCTCGGCAGCACGCGCCAATGGGGCTTTCGCCTGACCCCGCTCGGCTGGGCGGCGCTGGTCGGCGTTCCGGCGGACCGCTATGCCGACGTGCTGGCGGACGGCGACGAAGACGAGGCTTTCGCCGCATTTCGGCCGCTCTACGATGTGATCGAGCAGGGAGAATCTCCCGGCGAACAGCTCGACCTGTTCACCGCCTTCCTCGAAGCGCTGCCGCGCCGCCCGGTCGCGCACGAGGCGCTGATCCTGGGAATCTGCGATGCCCTGGCCGATCCCGAAGTGCGCTCCGCCACCGATCTGGCAAGCCATGCCGGGGCCCATTCGCGCACGGTCGAGCGGGTCTGCCGCGCCGCCTTCGGATTTTCGCCCAAGCTGCTGCTGCGCCGCCAGCGCTTCCTGCGCAGCATCGACCAGTTCACGCTGGAACCGGCGCGCAAGTGGATCGGCGCGATCGACGCGGCCTATCACGATCAGGCCCAGTTCGTGCGCGATTTCCGCGCCTTCATGGGCATGACCCCGCGCCAGTATGCCCAGCTCGACAAGCCCCTGACCGGCCCGCTCATGCGCGAGCGCGCGCGTCACGCCCGGCTCAGGGGGTGATGCTCGTCACCGTTGCGATTTGGCCGCCGTCCCCGTAAGGACCGCGCTTCCAGATATCAGCAACAGTCAGGCAGACACCAGTGGACTACGCAGCAACCGGCCAGGAGGCGCTCTCGCGGATTGCGGAAGCATCCGATCTCGAAACGCTGGAGGCCCTGCGTGTCGAGTTTCTGGGCAAGCAGGGATCGATCTCCGGCCTGCTCAAGACGCTGGGCAAGCTCGACCCCGAAGAACGCAAGGTCGAAGGCCCGAAGATTCACGCCTTGCGCGAAAGCGTGAGCGATGTGCTCGCCGCCCGCAAGGACGTGCTGGAGACGGCGGCGCTGAACGCCCGCCTCGCCTCGGAGACCATCGACCTCTCGCTGCCCGCGCCCGGAGCGCCGCGCGGCACCGTTCACCCGATCTCGCAAGTGATGGACGAGATCGCCGAGATATTCGCCGACCTCGGCTTCTCGGTCGCCACCGGGCCGGAGATCGAGGACGACTGGCACAACTTCACCGCGCTCAACATGCCGGAAAGCCACCCGGCGCGGGCGATGCACGACACCTTCTATTTCCCGGACCGCGACGCCCAGAACCGAGAGATGCTGCTGCGCACGCACACCTCGCCGGTGCAGATGCGCACGATGCTCAAGGACGGCGCGCCGCTGCGCATCATCGCGCCGGGCCGCGTCTACCGTTCGGACAGCGACGCCACCCACACGCCGATGTTCCACCAGGTCGAAGGTCTGGTGATCGACAAGGACGTGCACCTCGGCCACCTCAAGTGGACGCTGGAGACCTTCCTGAAGGCGTTCTTCGAGCGTGAGGACATCGTCCTGCGCCTGCGCCCCAGCTACTTCCCTTTCACCGAGCCTTCGGTGGAAGCGGACATCGGCTTCACCCTGATCGACGGCAAGCGCGTGATCGGCGGCGACCCGTCGAAGGGCGAGGGCGGCTGGATGGAAGTGCTCGGCTCGGGCATGGTCAACCGCCGCGTCATCGAATTCGCCGGGCTCGACCCTAACGAATGGCAGGGTTTCGCCTTCGGCATCGGCATCGATCGCCTGGCCATGCTGAAGTACGGCATGGACGACCTGCGCGCCTTCTTCGACGGCGATGTCCGCTGGCTCTCCCACTACGGTTTCTCCGCCCTCGACGTGCCGACCCTTTCGGGCGGCGTTGGCACTCCGGCCTGAGCGCGGGAAGGATTTAGAAAATGAAGTTCTCGCTTTCCTGGCTCAAGCAGTACCTTGAGACTGACGCCTCGCTTGAGGATATCGCCCTGAAGCTCAACGCCATCGGCCTTGAGGTCGAAGGCATCGAAGACCCCGCCGCCAAGCTGGCCGGTTTCCGTGTGGCCAAGGTGCTGACCGCCGACAAGCATCCGCAGGCGGACAAGCTGCAGGTCCTCACCGTCGATACGGGTGAGAGCGTGCTGCAGGTCGTCTGCGGCGCACCCAATGCGCGCGCGGGTCTTGTCGGCGTGCTGGGCCTTGCCGGTGCGACCGTGCCGGCCAACGGCATGGTGCTGAAGGTTGCCGCCGTGCGCGGCGTCGAATCGAATGGCATGATGTGCTCCACGCGCGAGCTGGAACTGGGCGAAGATCACGACGGCATCATCGAACTGCCCGAGGATGCGCCGGTCGGCACGCCTTTCGCGGACTACCACGGCGCCGATCCGGTGATCGAAGTGGCTATCACGCCGAACCGTCCGGACTGCATGGGCGTCTACGGCATAGCGCGCGATCTGGCCGCCGCCGGTCTCGGCACGCTGAAGCCGATCGAGGCGCTGGACATCGCCGGCAGCTTCCCCTGCCCTGTCGAAGTGCGCACCGACGATGCCGAGGGTTGCCCGGCGTTCTATGGGCGCGTCATCAAGGGCGTGAAGAACGGCCCTTCGCCGCAATGGCTTCAGGAACGCCTGAAGGCGGCTGGTCAGCGTCCGATCTCGGCGCTGGTCGATGCCACCAACTACCTGATGCTGGCCTATGGTCGCCCGGCCCACGCCTATGACCTTGCCAAGCTGAACGGCGCTGTCGTCGCGCGCCGCGCGCACGATGGCGAGACGGTCGTCGCTTTGAACGAAAAGACCTACACGCTCGATGCCGAGATGACCGTGATCGCCGACGATTCGGGCGTTCACGACATTGCCGGCATCATGGGCGGCGAGCATTCGGGGTGCGGTGAAGAAACCACCGACGTCCTGCTCGAAATCGCCTATTTCGATCCCGAGCGCATCGCCAAGACCGGCCGCAAGCTCAACCTCACCTCGGACGCGCGCAGCCGCTTCGAGCGCGGGATCGATCCGAATTTCCTCGATAGCGGCCTCGATCACCTGACCCAGCTGATCCAGACGCTCTGCGGCGGCGAGGCTTCGCAGGCGGTGCGCAGCGGTGCGGCTCCGGCGACGCCGAAGATCGTCCACTTCGATCCGGCGCTGACCGAGAAGCTCGGCGGCGTTCGCATCGAGGAAACCGAGCAGCAGCGCATCCTCGAAAGCCTCGGTTTCTCGGTGGTCGCCGAGCAGGCGAACTTCGACAAGTCCTGGGCCGTCACCGTTCCCGGCTGGCGCCCGGACGTGGACGGCGCTCCCGACATCGTCGAGGAAGTCGTCCGCATCCACGGTCTCGACAAGGTCACCAGCGTTGCCCTGCCGCGCGCAGATGGCGTCGCCCGCCCGACCGCCACGCCGACGCAGGCGCTGGAACGCCGCGTGCGCCGCGCCGCCGCCGCGCGCGGGCTGCATGAAGCCGTTACCTGGTCGTTCCTGCCTTCGGCCGAGGCCGATGCCTTCGCGGACGGTAACGCACTCTGGTCGCTCGCCAACCCGATCAGCGAGGACATGAAGGTCATGCGGCCTTCGCTGCTGCCGGGCCTGCTGATGGCGGCCAAGCGCAATCTCGATCGCGGTGCTTCGTCGCTGCGTCTGTTCGAACTGGGCCGTCGTTATCTGCGCGGCGAGGGCGGTGCGAGCGACGAGCGTCTGGCGCTCGGTTTCGTGCTGGCGGGCGAGAAAGTCTCGCGCGGCTGGGCAACCGGCAAGGCGACCGTGTTCGACGCTTACGACGCCAAGGCCGAAGTCACGGCACTTCTCGCCGAAGCCGGTGCTCCGGTGGAGAAGCTGCAAGTCATGGGTGAAGCTGGCGACCAGTTCCACCCCGGCCAGTCGGCCACGCTGCGCCTCGGCCCCAAGAACGTGCTGGCGCGCTTCGGCATGCTGCACCCGACTGTCGCGAAGCAGTTCGACATCGAAGGTCCGGTGGCGATTGCCGAGATCTATCTCGACGCCATCCCCGGCAAGAAGGGCGCCGCCACTTTCGCCCGCACCCGCTACGCGCCCCCGCCGCTTCAGGCGGTGACGCGCGACTTCGCGTTCCTCGTGCCGGTCGAGCAGGCCGCAGGCGATCTCGTCCGCATGGTCGCGGGCGCGGACAAGGCGAACATCGTCTCGGCACGTCTGTTCGACGACTTCCGTGGTCAGGGCGTGCCCGAGGGCCAGAAGTCGCTGGCGCTCGAAGTCACGCTCCAGCCGCTCGAAAAGAGCTACAAGGAGGAAGACCTCAAGGCGATCAGCGCCAAGGTGACCGCTGCCGCCGCCAAGCTCGGGGCCGTGCTGCGGACCTGAGCCGACTGCTTGAAGAAACAAAGGGAAGATCGCCGGTGACTGATAGGGAATTCGTGACCATCTCCTCCGGCGATCTGACCGCCCGGCTCGCGCCTTTCGGGGCCGAACTCTGGTCGCTCACCGACCGGGCGGGCCGCGAATATATGACCGATGCCGATCCCGCGTTCTGGACCGGCCATGCTCCGATCCTGTTTCCGATCGTCGGGGCGCTGAGCGGCGGTCGCTATCGGCTCGATGGCCATGAATACGAATTGCCCAAGCACGGCTTCGCCCGCCATTCGCTGTTCGAACTGGTCGAAGCCGTGCCCGATCGCGCCATGTTCCGCCTCCGCGACAGCGCGGAAACCCGCAAGGTCTATCCTTTCGCCTTCGTGCTGGAGCTGGAGTTCCGCCTCGAAGGCATGAGCCTGCACACCACGGCGACAGTGACCAATGCCGGAGACGGGGCCATGCCCTTCAGTTTCGGCTACCACCCGGCCTTCGCCTGGCCGCTGCCTGGCGGCGCCGCCAAGGCCGACCACACGATCGCCTTCGAGCAGAGCGAACCTCAGCCGATCCGCCGCATCGACATGGCAACGGGCCTCGTCCAGCTCGAACCCGTCGCCACCCCGGTCGAGGGCCATCTGCTCCGCCCCGAGGCCGCGCAGTTCGAGACCGACGCGCTGATCTGGGACCGGCTCGCCAGCCGCTCGCTTACCTTCGGAGCGCCCGGCGGCGCGCAGCTCGTCGTCGCCTTCCCGGACACGCCGATGCTAGGTATCTGGCAGAAGCCCGGCGCGAACTATCTCTGCATCGAACCCTGGCAGGGCATGGCCGATCCGCTCGGCTATACCGGCGCCTTCCGCGCCAAGCCCGGCGTGCTTTCGCTCGAACCCGGCACCAGCCGGAGCTTCCGCATGGACGTCAGCGTCCTCACCGCCGACTAAAGCAGTCGTCCGATTGCAATCGGATCGACTGCTTTAGATTTTTCGTCTGTCGCGTTTTCCGAGTCATCAGGTGTTCCACCTGATTAGAAAACGCTTTTAGGAGACTTTCCCCATGAAGACCGCACTCGTGACCGGCGCCACTGCCGGTATCGGAGAAGCCTGTGCCCGCGCGTTCGTGGCGGCGGGCTGGCGCGTGATCGGCACCGGCCGCCGCGCCGAGCGTCTCGAAGCCCTGAAGGCCGAACTCGGCGCCGACAAGTTCCACGCCGCCGTCTTCGACGTGCGTGACGAATCCGCGCGTGACGCGGCCCTTGCGGCGCTCCCGGCCGAGTTCGCCGCCATCGACTGCCTCGTCAACAACGCGGGCCTCGCGCTCGGCACCGAACCGGCCCAGAACGCCTCGCTCGACAGCTGGAAGACGATGATCGACACCAACGTCACCGCGCTGGTCTCGCTCACCCACAAGCTGCTGCCCGCGCTGATCGAGCGCAAGGGGGCGATCGTCAACCTGTCTTCGGTGGCGGCAACCTACCCTTATACCGGCGGCAACGTCTACGGCGGCACCAAGGCCTTCGTGCACCAGTTCTCGCTCGGCCTGCGCTCCGACCTGGCGGGAACGGGCGTGCGCGTGACCTCGATCGAGCCGGGCATGGTCGAGACCGAATTCACCCTCGTGCGCACCGGCGGCAACCAGCAGGCCTCGGACAATCTCTACGGCGGCGCCAATCCGATGACCGCCGAGGACCTCGCCGGGACCGTGCTCTGGGTCGCGACCCTGCCGCCGCACCTCAACATCAACACGCTGGAACTGATGCCGGTGAGCCAGTCCTTCGCCGGCTTCCAGGTCGCGCGCGAAGGCTGAGGCGGGACTGCCTGGCGCGTAAGGGGGAGAGGGCGCGCCGCGCTCCCCCCTTTCCATCTGGCCCCGCGCCCACTAATAGCGCGCCGATGAGCAACGTCCCCCACCAGTCCCGGCGCACTTTCGCGATCATCTCGCACCCTGACGCCGGCAAGACCACCCTGACCGAGAAGCTGCTGCTGCAAGGCGGCGCGATTCACCTGGCAGGGCAGGTCAAGGCACGCGGCGCCGCGCGCCGCGCGCGGTCGGACTGGATGAAGATCGAGCAGCAGCGCGGCATTTCCGTGACCAGCTCGGTCATGACCTTCGAGCGTGACGGGATCACCTTCAACCTGCTCGATACGCCGGGACACGAGGACTTCTCGGAAGACACCTACCGCACGCTTACCGCCGTCGATTCGGCGATCATGGTGATCGACGCGGCCAAGGGCATCGAGCCGCAGACCCGCAAGCTCTTCGAGGTCTGCCGCCTGCGCTCGGTGCCGATCATTACCTTCATCAACAAGGTGGACCGCGAAGGCCGCGCCTGCTTTGACCTGATGGACGAAGTGGCCGACATGCTGGCGCTCGACGTCTGCCCGATGTCCTGGCCGGTTGGCATGGGCGGCCTGTTCGAGGGCATTCTCGACATCGAGAGCGGCAAGATCAGCCGCCCCGAGGGCGCGAGCAAGGAATTCCTCGGCAAAGTCGACGAAGGCGCGACCCTGCCCGATGCCGTGGCGGAAGAACTCGAACTGGCCCAGGCCGGTTATCCCGAATTCGACGTCGAGGCCTATCGCGGCGGCGACCTCACCCCGGTCTACTTCGGCTCGGCGCTCAAGAACTTCGGCGTCACCGAACTGATCGACGCGATCGAGAAGTTCGCCCCGCCGCCGCGCCCGCAGCCTTCCAACGAGGGCACGATCGAGCCGGAGAACAAGGAAGTCACCGGCTTCATCTTCAAGGTCCAGGCCAACATGGACCCGATGCACCGCGACCGCATCGCCTTCATGCGTCTGGTCTCGGGCACCTTCAAGCGCGGCATGAAGCTGACGCCCTCGGGCCTCGGCAAGCCGATCGCGGTCCACTCGCCGATCCTGTTCTTCGCGCAGGACCGCGAGATCGCGGACAATGCCGAGCCGGGCGATATCATCGGCATTCCCAACCACGGCACCTTGCGCGTGGGCGACACTCTGTCCGAGAAGAATCAGGTCCGCTTCACCGGCCTGCCGAACTTCGCGCCGGAAATCCTGCGCCGCGTGGCGCTCAAGGACCCGACCAAGACCAAGCAGCTGCGCAAGGCGCTCGACGACCTTTCCGAAGAGGGCGTGATCCAGGTGTTCTACCCGGAGATCGGCTCGCAGTGGGTGGTCGGCGTGGTCGGCCAGCTCCAGCTCGACGTGCTGATCAGCCGTCTCGAAGCCGAATACAAGGTGGAAGCGGTGCTGGAGCCGGCACCCTTCGACACCGCCCGCTGGCTCAAGGGCGACGACAAGGCGCTGCGCGACTTCGGCGAGTTCAACAAGATGAACCTCGCCCGCGACCGCGACGGCGACCCGGTGTTCATGGCCCGCTCGGCCTGGGACGTGAGCTACCAGCAGGAACGCAACCCGGACCTGACCTTCAGCGCGACGAAGGAACGCTGATCCTTACGGCAAGCTCGGGATGACACTTCGACAGGCTCAGGGTGAGCGGGGGTAGCGAATACCTCTCAATCTCACGCGGGCTGAGCGGATGGGAGCCACATACCTCCCAACCCCGCTCAGGCTGAGCCTGTCGAAGCCCCCGCAGAATCACGCACAGCCCGGAACCTGACAGGACGCCGATGGATTGCTAAAGCCAGCATCCCTCCGGAGTCCCGACTTGCAGATCAAGTTCGCCAGCTACAACATCCACAAGGCCGTCGGCCTCGACCGGCGCCGCGATCCCGAGCGCATCCTCACCGTGCTGCGCGAGATCGATGCCGACGTCGTCGCCTTGCAGGAAGTGGACCGCCGCTTCGGTCGCCGGATGAGCGCGCTGCCGCTCGATGCCATCCACACGACCACCGATTACGTGCCGGTGCCGCTGTCGATGAAGCCCGACAGTCTCGGCTGGCACGGCAATGCCATCCTCGTGCGCAAGGGCATCGACCTCCTCGAAGCGGATGCCGTTCCCTTGCCGGTGCTGGAGCCGCGCGGGGCGATCCGGGCCGACCTCTCGCTTAATGGACATCGCTTTCGCGTCGTCGGCATGCACCTCGATCTCTCGGGCTTGCGCCGCCGGTTGCAGGTGCGAAGCGTGCTTGCCCATGTCGATGCCTGCGAGGCTTCGGTGCCCACTGTGATGATGGGCGATCTCAACGAATGGTCGGCCGGAGGCGGCTGCTTTCGGGAGTTTCACGAACCCTGGCAGGTGCTTGCACCGGGCCGCAGCTTTCCTTCGCGGCGACCGCTTGCCCGGCTCGATCGCATCATCGTGTCGCAGCAGTGGTCGGTTCTGGGAACAAACGTTCATCATAGCCCCCTGTCGGCGATAGGATCTGACCATTTGCCGGTCTTTGCATCACTAGAGTTGCCTAAAAAATAGGCAGCTGCTCAGGAATCGAGCGACGCTTCATGCTGCACTTGCGTTGAGTGGAGCAAATTTTCGCCCAGAAACTACCAATTGGTAAATTGGCACGGCCTTTGCTTATCCATTGTTAACCGGCGCGGGGCCGGTCAAAAACAGGGGATCGGCATGAAGTTCATCATAGCCATCATCAAACCCTTCAAGCTCGACGAAGTTCGGGAAGCGTTGGGGGCAATCGGGGTCGCCGGCATGACCGTGACCGAGGTGAAGGGCTTCGGGCGCCAGAAGGGTCAGACCGAAATCTACCGTGGGGCCGAATATTCGACCAACATGCTCCCGAAAGTGAAGATCGAAGTGGCCGCGCCCGACGATCTGGCGCCGAAGATCGTGGAAACGATCCAGCAGGTCGCCAGCACCGAGGCGATCGGCGACGGCAAGATCTTCGTCCTCGACCTGGCTTCGGCCGTGCGCATCCGCACCGGCGAGTCCGGGGACACCGCGCTTTGACCCGCGCTTTCGACTGGAGGGAAACCACGATGAACCGCAAGATTCTTTGCGGCGCGGGCGCACTGGGTGCGTCGCTGTTCGCCGCCATGCCTGCCTGGGCGCAGGACGCCGCCGCCACGCCGACGATCGACAAGGGCGACACCGCCTGGATGCTGACGTCGACGCTGCTCGTCTTCCTGATGATCCTGCCCGGCCTCGCCCTGTTCTACGGCGGCCTGACCCGCTCGAAGAACATGCTTTCGACGATGACGCAGATCGGCGCGGCAGCCAGCCTCGCAATGCTGATCTGGGTCATGTACGGCTACACCATGGCCTTCGGTGACGGCGGCAATGCCTTCGTCGCAGGCTTCGGCAAGGCCTTCCTCAAGGGCATCACCCCCGATTCCGTGTCGGGAACGATCCCCGAATACGTCTTCGTCTGCTTCCAGATGACTTTCGCGGCGATCACCGTCGCGCTGGTGCTGGGTTCCACGGTCGAGCGTATCAAGTTCTCGGCGGTCATGGTCTTCGCCGTGATCTGGCTGACCATCGTCTATTTCCCGATCGCGCACATGGTCTGGGCACCGACTGGCTACTTCTTCGGTCTCGGCGCGCTCGATTATGCGGGCGGTACCGTCGTCCACATCAATGCCGGCGTCTCGGCGCTGGTCGCCGCGATCATCCTCGGCAAGCGCAAGGGCTTCCCCAACGAGCCCATGCCGCCGCACTCGCTGACGCTGACTTTTGTCGGCACCGGCCTGCTGTGGGTGGGTTGGTTCGGCTTCAACGCCGGTTCGGCTCTCTCGGCCAACGGCGCTGCCAGCCTTGCCATGATCAACACTTTCGTCGCCACCGCTTCGGCAGGCCTGTTCTGGATGCTCGCCGAGCGTCTGGCCGGTCACAAGGGTTCGGCTCTGGGCTTCTGCTCGGGCGTCGTTGCCGGTCTCGTCGCGATCACCCCGGCTGCGGGCAATTCGGGTCCGTTCGGCGCGATCGTCCTCGGCGGCGTGGCTTCGGTGATCTGCTTCTTCGCGGTCAGCAAGCTCAAGCCCGCGCTCGGCTATGACGATGCGCTCGACGCCTTCGGCGTCCACGGCATCGGCGGTATCGTCGGCGCGATCGGCACCGGCATCGTCTATTCGCCGGCGCTCGGCGGACCGGGCAAGCCCGACTTCGTGATGGGTTCGCAGCTCGTGATCCAGATCGAGGCCGTGCTGGCCACCATCGTGATCTCCACGATCGGCACCGTCATCGCGATCTTCATCGCCAAGGCAGTCACCGGCCTGCGCGTCGCTCCGGAAGTCGAACTGGAAGGTCTCGACATCGGCGAGCACGGCGAGCGCGCCTACAACTGAGTTTCAAGTTTGGAGTTTGGCGGCGGCGGATACTTCTTCCTCTCCTACGATCCGTCGTCGCCTCCCGGTGTTCCTCCTGCGAACACAAACTCAAGGGTCGGAGCCAGCCGCTCCGGCCCATTTTTCTGTTCGGAATTCCGCTCCGAATTTCCTCCGAATTTCCTTTGTCGCACTGGCGGCAATGTGTGATGTTGTGCGCGCACCTGCGGGAGATTGGCCGTGAAATACATCATCGCGATCATCAAGCCCTTCAAGTTTGCGGACGTGAAGGATGCGCTCTCCGCAGCCGGAATCTCCGGCCTGTCCGTCTCTGAAGTAAGCGGCTTCGGGCGCCAGAAGGGCCAGGCCGAAATCTATCGCGGCGCCGAATATGCCTCCAGCATGGTGCCCAAGCTGAAGCTGGAGATCGCGGTGTCCGACGCTTTCGCGCCCACCGTCATCGACGTCATCCGCACGACCACAAGCACCGCCGAGATCGGCGATGGCAAGATCTTCGTCTTCGACCTGGCGGACGTTCTGCGCGTCCGCACCGGGGAGCAGGGCGACATCGCCCTCTGACGGCTATTTGAAAATGCCCGACAGGGCATTTTTGGAGCGGCATCGGCCCGCGCGCCCACCCGACCTCCCACGAGTGTATCCTGATGGGAGGTCGGGTGGGCGCGCGGGCCGGTGCCGTAAAATCCGCCTACGGCGGATTTTCAAACGGAACCTCAGTTCCCTGCGGCGAACATGTCGATCAGCTGGCGGATCGGCGAGACGTCATAGCCTGCCCCAGCCGCCTTCGAGGCGATCACCGAGGGATTGTCTCCGGCCTTGGCACGGGCAAGCGCCCAGAGCAGCGTGGAGCGCGTGCCCGAGCGGCAATAGGCGAGTACCGGACCTTCTGCCGTGTCCAGCGCCTCGGCCATGGCCGTGACCTGAGCCTGGCTGAACCCGCCATGACCCACGGGAATCGCCACGTAGTCAATTCCGGCAGCGCGGGCCTCGGCCTCGATGACCTCGCCAGGAACCTGATCCTCGCTCTCGCCTTCGGGGCGGTTGTTGACGATCCGGACGATTCCCAGGGCTTTCGCCTCGGCAATGGCATCGGTGCCGATCTGCGGGCTGGCGAAGACGGTGTCGGTGATCTGGCGGAACATGGAAGCGAGTCTCCGGTATGAACGGGCCGTTTGGGCTCCGGTTCGGCCTGAAATTCGTCCACGTCAAGGGTTCTGTCCCTGCTGAAAGCAAGGCAGAACGCCGTGAAAATGCGATATTTCGTCAGTCTGAGGGGAAAATGCCCCTTAATTGTGTTCGCCATGTGGCAGAACCTCGTGTATGACTCGCGATTGCAGGCAGGTTCCGGCTGGTTCCGGCTATTTGTCTGCCGCCCGGCGCGGTTCGTCCACGTGTCCGGGTTCATGCTTTTTGGGGCGCAGCGAAGGTACGTTCGTAGACATGGGTTTTGACAGAGGTCGTCGCGGAAGGGGACGCGACAAGCGCGATGGTGGTTTTGGGGAGAACGAGTTCGATCCGTTCTTTGCCGGCCAGGATCGCTTCGGTGGCGGTGACCGTTTCGGTGGCGGCGATCGTTTCGGCGGTGGCGGTGATCGCGGCGGTTTCGGCGGCGGTGATCGCGGCGGCTTCGGCGGCGGCGATCGCGGCGGTTTCGGCGGCCCGCGCGGCGGCGGCGGTGGTGGCGGCTTCGGCGGCCCGCGCGGCGGCGGTGGCGGCATGCCGGCCCAGGTTGTCGGCCAGGGCAGCGGCGTCGTAAAGTTCTTCAATGGTGCCAAGGGCTTCGGTTTCATCCAGCGCGATGAAGGCGGCGAAGACGTGTTCGTGCACATCAGCGCTGTCGAGCGTGCCGGTCTCGAAGGCCTGGCCGAAGGTCAGCAGCTCGAATTCCAGCTCGTCGATCGCGGCGGCAAGATTTCGGCCAGCGAACTCGTGGTCGTCGGCGACGTGATCCCGGTTGCCAAGCGCGAGCCTGCGCCGCAGCGTCAGCTGACCGGCGAAAAGGCCACCGGCACTGTCAAGTTCTTCAACTCCATGAAGGGCTTCGGCTTCATCACCCGTGATGACGGCCAGCCGGACGCTTTCGTGCACATCAGCGCTGTCGAGCGTTCGGGCCTCGGTGCCCTGAACGAAGGCGATCGCGTGGAGTTCGACATCGAGGTCGATCGACGAGGCAAGTACTCGGCGGTCAACCTGGCGCCGCTCCAGGCCTGATCCCGATCTGCAATGCTCCCGGTGTTTGACCGGGGGGCTGCAAATACCTAAAAGCGCGCAAATGGCGGTCCGGATAGGGCCGCCATTTGTCGTTTGCGATTCCCGTTCTCACTTCACTGTTTCGTTATCGAGGAATTCCGTCATGTCGATCACTCCGCTGATGCCCGTGTACCCCCGGTGCGGCGTTCGGCCCGTTCGCGGCGAACACTGCCACCTCATCAGTGAAGACGGTCGCCGATTCCTCGATTTCGCGAGCGGCATTGCCGTCAACCTGCTCGGCCATTCGCATCCCGGCCTGATCGGCGCGATCCAGAAGCAGGCCGAGACGCTGATGCACGTCTCCAACCTCTACGGCAGCCCGCAGGGCGAGGCGATTGCCCAGCGTCTGATCGACCTGACCTTCGCTGACACGGTGTTCTTCACCAATTCCGGCGCGGAAGCGGTGGAATGCGCGATCAAGACTGCGCGCGCCTATCACCAGCACGTCGGCAACGACCACAAGTACGAGCTGATTACGTTCAAGAACGCCTTCCACGGCCGGACGATGGCGACGATCAGCGCCTCCAACCAGGAGAAGATGCACAAGGGCTTCCTGCCCTTGCTGCCCGGCTTCAAGTATCTGGAATTCAACGATCTCGAAGCGGCCAAGGCGGCGATCGGCCCCAACACCGCCGGTTTCCTGGTCGAGCCGATCCAAGGCGAAGGCGGTGTCCGCATCGCTTCCGACGAATTCCTCCAGGGCCTGCGCGCACTTTGCGACGAGCATGACCTCATGCTGGTGCTCGACGAAGTGCAGAGCGGCGTTGCCCGCGCCGGAACGCTCTATGCCTATGAGCAATTCGGCATCGTGCCGGACATCATGTCCACGGCCAAGGGTATCGGCGGCGGCTTCCCGGTCGGTGCCTGCCTTGCCACCGAGAAGGCGGCGCGCGGCATGGTGATCGGCGCGCACGGTTCGACTTACGGCGGTAACCCCTTCGCGATGGCCGCGATCGGGGCCGTGCTCGACGTGGTTTCGGACGAGGCCTTCCTCGCCGACGTCCGCGCCAAGGGCGAGCGCCTGCGCGGACGGCTGGAGCAGTTCATCGGCAACTATCCCGAGCTGTTCGAATCGGTCCACGGCCGCGGCCTGTTCATCGGCGTGAAGCTCAAGATCGAGCCGCGTGCTTTCGTCGCCCACATGCGCGACAACCACCAGCTGCTGACGGTTTCGGCGGGCGACAATGTCGTGCGCGTGCTGCCGCCGCTGGTTATCGACGACAGCCACATCGATGAGTTCATGGAGCGTCTCTCCGCCGCGGCAGCAAGCTATCAGCCGGAAGAGGTGGCCTGATGAGCCGGGATTTCCTTGACCTGAGCGATGCCGGCGGTCCTGCCCTGGCGGCCATGATCAACGACGCTATCGACCGCAAGGCGGCGCGTAAGGGTCTGCCCAAGGGGCAGGCCGATGCCGATGCGCCGCTGGCCGGTCACGTTCTGGCGATGATCTTCGAGAAGAACTCGACCCGTACCCGCGTCTCGTTCGACATGGCGATGCGCCAGCTCGGCGGCAGCGCGCTGATCCTCGAAGCGGGCTCGACCCAGCTCGGCCGCGGCGAGACCGTGGCCGACACCGCCCGCGTGCTCAGCCGCATGGTCGACGCGATCATGATCCGCACCGACGATCACGCCAAGATCGAGGAACTCGCGCGCCATGCCGACGTGCCGGTGATCAACGGCCTGACCGACCAGTCGCACCCGTGCCAGATCGTCGCCGACCTGCTGACGATCGTGGAGCGCGGCTTCGCGCTGCCCGGTCTTCAGCTGGCATGGCTGGGTGACGGCAACAATGTCGCCAACTCGCTGATCGAGGCAGCGGGCCTGATGAAGTTCACCATCCGTATCGGCGGCCCGGCGGGCTATGAGCCGGATGCCGGTTTCGTCGAGCGCGCGCGCGCGGCGGGCGGCGAAGTGATCTTCACGCAGGACCCGGTCGAGGCGGTTCGCGGCGCACAGGTCGTCGTCACCGATACCTGGGTCTCGATGGGCCAGGCCGGGGGCGAGGTTCATGTCGCGGCGATGCAGCCCTATCAGGTCGATGCCGCGCTGATGGCCAATGCCGCGCCGGATGCCCTGTTTTTGCACTGCCTGCCCGCGCATCGCGGCGAGGAAGTGACCGACGAGGTGATCGACGGTCCGCAGTCCGGTGCCTGGGACGAGGCCGAGAACCGCATCCACGGCCAGAAGTCGGTGCTGCTCTGGGCGCTGGGCAAGCTGTGAGCGAAGACCTGCCGCGCAGCGACGATACCGGTTTCGATCGCGTCCTGGCCTTCACGGTCCCGACCCGCCATGCGCGCGGGCGGGTCGTGCGGCTGGGACCGGTTCTGGAAACCGTGCTCTCCGCGCACAGCTATCCCAAGGTCGTCAAGCACGTCCTGGCGGAGGCCCTGGTCCTCACCGCGCTGATGGGCTCGCTGCTCAAGGAAGAGGATGCGCAGCTGACCTTCCAGGCCCAGGCCGAAGGCGGCGCGGTGGACCTGCTGGTCTGCGATTACCGGAACGGCGAACTGCGCGGCTACTTGCGCCACGATGAAGCTCTGGCCGAAAAGCTGGAGGAGGACTGCTCGCTGGAGACCATCTTCGGCAGCGGTTATCTGGCGATCACGTTCGACCTTCAGGTATCGAACCAGCGCTATCAGGGCGTGGTGCCGCTGGAAGGGGCATCGCTCGCCGAGGCTTGCGAAGCCTATTTCGCGCAGTCCGAGCAGGTGCCCACGGTCATCCGTATCGCGGTCCGTTCGAACGGGCCGCGCTGCGTGGCGGGTGGTCTGCTCGTGCAGCACCTGCCCGACGGCGAGGAAGGCAAGGAGCGGCTCCACGCCAAGGAGATGCATCCGGATTGGGAGCATGTCTCGATCATGGCGCAGAGCATCCAGCCCGCCGAACTCGTCGATCCGGTGCTCAATCTGGAGCAGTTGCTGTGGCGCCTGTTCCACGAGGAAGACGAAGTCCGGGCCGAGCCGCTGGTGCCGCTGGTGCGGGGATGCCGCTGCTCGGTGGACTATTATCGCAGCATTCTGGAGCGGTTCCCCGAAAGCGAGCGGGCGGACATGCGCGACGAAACCGGCATGGTGCCGGTGGACTGCGCTTTCTGCTCCAAGATCCTGCATGTGCCGGTGTGAAGGCGCCGCTTTGAGGGAATCGGTCTCCCCGCCGACTTGTCTTGTCGGCGGGGAATGACGATATGGGGCCTATGATGTTCCCCAGGTTCCGAAAATTCGCGATCTTTCCCCGGTGCGGTTTGCCCGAGAGCAGCCGTCTTGCACGGGCCGCGCTGTTGGGCCTGACCGGCACCGCGGCCCTGCTCGGCGGGGCGAGCGCCGAAGGCCAGAAGCGCCCGCTGGAGATGCTCGACCAGTTGACCGCAGGTTCGTGGGAGTTGCGTGAGCACAGCACCGGAAACTCCACCGTCAACCTCTGCGTCCGCAGCGGCCGCCAGTTGATCCAGTTCCGCCATCCGGGCCAGGCTTGCAAGTCGGTGGTCGTCCAGGATTCCCCGGATGAAGTGGTGGTACAGTATATCTGCGCCGGACAGGGCTATGGCCGGACGCATATCCGGCGCGAGACCAATGCGCTGATCCAGCTCGACACGCAGGGCATCGTCGGCGGCCAGCCGTTCGACTATGCGGGCGAGGGGCGGCGGACCGGGCCTTGCCGCTGATAGTGCAGCACGAGGTTGTCATCGCGGCGGCGAAGGCTTAGCTCTCGCGCATGCAGATTTCTCAAGATACTCCTTCTCAGGATAGCACTTCTCAGAATGGCGAGCGCCGCAAGGCCGTCGTCCTGCTTTCCGGCGGTCTCGATTCGATGGTTTCGGCCGGTATTGCCCGCGAGACGGGCTTCGCCGTGAATGCCCTGACCATCGACTATAACCAGCGCCATCGCTGCGAGATCGATTCCGCGCGGAAGATCGCGGAGTTCGTGGGGGCGGAGCGCCACGTGGTGCTGCCGCTCGATCTGCGCCAGTTCGGCGGATCGGCGCTGACCGACGATATCGAGGTGCCCAAGGACGGCGTCGGCCCCGGCGTGCCGGTGACTTATGTGCCTGCGCGCAACCTCGTGTTCCTGTCGCTGACCCTGGCCTGGGCCGAGGCGATCGGTGCGACCGACATCTTCATCGGCGTCAATGCGCTGGACTATTCGGGCTATCCCGATTGCCGTCCGGAATTCATCGCCGCGTTCCAGGATATCGCCCGGCTCGCCACCAAGGAAGGCGACCAGGGCACGCAGTTCCGGATTCATGCGCCGCTGCAGTTCATGGGCAAGGCGGATATCGCCCGCGAGGCGGATCGTCTGGGCATGGATGCGGGGATGAGCTGGTCCTGCTACGATCCGCAGCCCGGCGACGTGGCTTGCGGCGAATGCGACAGCTGCCGCCTGCGCAAGGCGGGTTTCGCCGATGCCGGGCTGGTTGATCCGACGCCTTACGCTGTCTGATCCCCGAATA
This sequence comes from Novosphingobium sp. BL-S-20, assembly GCF_055521635.1. Classification (NCBI taxonomy): domain Bacteria; kingdom Pseudomonadati; phylum Pseudomonadota; class Alphaproteobacteria; order Sphingomonadales; family Sphingomonadaceae; genus Novosphingobium; species Novosphingobium sp. BL-S-20. The sequence continues at coordinate 335,771 of NZ_CM145494.1, forward strand.
GTCCAAAGCAAAAAGCCCCGCGAGAGCGGGGTTTTTTTTGTGCTCGCAGTCGCTTGCAGCAGGCAAAAGAAAAGGGGGCCGGATTGCTCCGACCCCCCAATCTGTAACCGTTGCCGGTTCGCTTACATGCCCGAACCCGGACCGTAAGTGATCTCGACGCGACGGTTCTGCAGCTCGCGCACGCCGTCAGCAGTCGGAACGCGCGGGTTGGCTTCACCGAAGGCCTGGCTCGAGATCGAGCCGTCCGGAATGCCGTGGCTGGTCAGGTATGCACGAACCGAGTCGTTACGGCGTGCCGACAGACCCAGGTTGTACTTCGGGGTACCCGAACGGTCGGTGTAACCGGCCAGCATGATCGGCACGCTGTTGCAGTTGCCATAGGCACTGACGGCGCTGTCGAGGATGGTGGCGGCTTCCGGCGTGATGTCCGACTTATCCCAGTCGAAGAACACGATGTACGGACCCTTGTTGCATTCCACGACCGGCGGCGGCGGCGGCGGCGGGGGCGGCGGCGGGGGCGGCGGCGGCGGCGGCGGCGGCGGCGGCGGAGCTGCCGGTTCGCCGAAGTTGTAGCCGATGGTCGCCATCAGCGAGTGCGAACGCCACTTGGTGCGAACGTCGCTGCCGTCCACGTCGACGAAGTTCACCTTCGAGACGTTGCTGAAGCGGTACTTCAGACCGACGTCGACATGGCTGCTGATCGGCGCGCGGATACCCGCGATGGCCTGCCAGGCGAAGCCGGTGTCGGAATCGTCGTAGATGTCGTAGTGAACGCGGCCAACGCCGGCGCCACCACCGACGAAGCCCTGAAGGCCGTCATCGGGACCGAAGTCGAGAAGGCCGTTGACCATGAAGGTCAGGTTGCTGGCGTCGGGGCCGTTGCTGCCCTTGAACGAAGCCTGGCGGTAGCTGGCTTCGGTTTCGAGACGGAACGGACCGAAGTCGTAACCGAGAGCGACACCGCCGTCGAAGCCGGCGCTGAAGTCTGCGGTGTCAGCGTTGCTGACGCCGTTAATCTTGAGATCGGCGTCTTCGACGATCATGGCACCGAAGTCACCTTCGATGTACCACGAGTTGTCGCGCGCCAGCGCGGGAGTGGCGATAGCTGTCGAAGCCAGCGCCAGTCCAATGACGAGTTTCCTCATACGTTTCCCCTACTAAGAGATTTGGAGCCACCGAGTGCCTGTGGTGTCTACCCCCTCAGCTTTCCGTGTGCAAGCGCACATTGGAGCTGACTGTTGCAGAAATGTCGCGTTTTCGGGGGGTTGGTGAGGCGTCGTGACTCCTTTATTGGAAATCGACTTCACGTTATTGCCCCTGCACAGTGCTGCGTGTCATGCTGATGGAACGATACCCAAGGCTTGCAGGGCGACGACCAGTTCCCCGATCGCCGCCCGAGCCTGAACATCAACTGTCATTCCGCCAAGTGGTTCCACGGGAAGCGAACCTTTTCTCCAAATTCCGTCGAAGAGCCGTTCCTGACCTGTGGAAAGGTCGTAGATTCTGAGGCCCCGGCGGGCTTCCGCGAAAATCCAGTTGCCGCCCTGAAAGCTCGCGATTGCGGCATCGTGGCCGCTCCAGACGCCGGTAGCCTGGGTGGCGACGAGCCAGCATTCGCCCGCTTCGGCGGTCTCGGGCGGATCGGGTCGCTCTCCGGATACAGTCGAGTGCAAAAGAGCATCGCATCGCGACAGCGCCTCGTTGACGAACACTTCTTTCTGCGCCTGTCCGGCATGGAGCAGCGGCAGGGCAAATCGCGGGCTGGCGCTTTCGAAAATGACGGTCTCGCTCATGATCGGAATTCCTTGCGGAGTTAGGGGGTCGGGAAGAGGTGGAGACTCGTGGAAACCGCGTAAGTGCCCTGTTGCCGCACGCGGAAGGCATCGCCGGGAGAGCGGGCGGAAAGTTCGGCCAGCAGATCGGGCGGCAGGTCCATGCGGGACGCTTGCAGCGTCCAGGTGGCGAGCGGATTTTCCAGTGGGCCGTAAGTGAGCAGATAGCTCTCGGTCTGTTCGACCAGCGGTGTGTCGATGCCGTCCTGCCAGTTCCAGCCGCCCCGCGCGCGGCGGGTCCAGGCGAGGCGCAGGGTGCCGTCGCCGAGCAGTTCGGCGCGGGGATGGACCGGGGCGAGCGGGCGCAGGGTGAGGCCGCTGAGGTGTACCGGGCTGGTGACCGGCTCGGCATCGCCGCGGCCCATGGTGAGCACTTTTCTTTCCGCCGCAGTTCCGAGGCGCGCCGGGTCGAGCGCCAATGCGGTGCCGTCCAGCAGGACGAAAATTTCGCCCGTTGTATGCTCGGTCACGGCACTTTCGGTGCCGCCGCGCCCGCGCAGGAAGCCTTCGAGTCGCCACCGGCCTTCGCCGAGCGCGGTCGCTTGGGCGAACTGAAGCAGTTCCTCACCGATGAGAGCGAGGTTTGCGCCCTCGGCCAGTTGCCGCATGGTGGCCGAGGTGAGATTCATGCTCGGATCGACGAGCGTTACCGCAAGGCTGGAAGTGCGGTCGAACAGCAAAGGGGTTCCCGGCGGCAGGGCGGAAGATGCCGTGCCTATGACCGCGCGGCGGCGACCGCTTCCGCCGAGCGGATCGAGCTGGCCGTCGCCCCGGCCCGCATAGAGTGCGGCGCCGCTCCAGTTCGACCCTGCCGAGGACAGGGCGGCGAAGACGCGCGGCCTTCCGGCGCTTTCGGCGGCGGGATCGTGCGGCAGTTCGAAAGCGGCGAGTACGGTTGCGGTGGCGGGCAGGTCTTCGGGCGCATTGATCCGGCCCGGATCGATGGCAAGCTGCAACGGCGCGTCGGCGCCGGTCGGCACCACGCGCTCGGCGGTCACTTCCACACCGCTGTCGCGCCATTCCCATTCGAGCACCCGCCAGCGCCCGGCGATCCGGGGAAAGGTGACGAGCGTGCCGGGGGCCACGGCAGGATCGAGTTCGGCAGTGCGCCAGGAGATTCGTTCACGGCGCCAGTCGGTGCGGTGCCGGGCCTGCTCGATCAGGCTGCGGGCGGTGGCGGCATCGAGCGCGGCGGGCAGTTCGATGGCGCCGGGCTGGCCGGGGGATGCTTGTCCGGCGGCGTGCTGGATGCCGGGCAGATAGTCGCGGTCGCAGTCGAAGTAGCGCAGGAGCGATAGCGGGCGTTCCTCCGCGCCGCCGCGATGGCGGGCGAAGCCGGTGGCGGCGCCGAAATCGCCGTCCTCGGTCGGGATTGCCGCTTCGGGCAGGGCGATCGGCTGGTCCTGCGCGTGCTCGGGGGCGATCGCGAGGGCTTCGCCGCCTGCATCGGCGGCCAGCGGGAGGACCTGATCGACGGTGTCCAGCAGTTCGACGAGGCTGCCCTCGCAAGTGAAGCCGCGAAAGCCGGTGAGCGGCACGGCGGCTTCGACATCCTCGATCACCTCGCCAAGTACATCGGCCTGATCGAAAGCCTCGTCGGCCACGACTTCGAACGTCAGCGCGGGGATGCGGTTGTAGAAATCCGAGAGGTCGAGGTCCTCGAACACGACATAGGCGAGGTCGCGGTGGGCCGGGCACTGTGCTTCGCCCTCGGCGGCGAGAATCAGCGGGTCGCAGGGCTGGTCGCCGTGGCCGGTGTGGAGGCGCAGGGTGCCGCCGGTCTTGAGGTCGCCCTCGACGCCGCGCAGCAGCCTGCCGTCGGCCCAGATGCGGCCGATGCCGAGGATCGGGCGGCTCGCGACCGCGAAGCTGGCGCTATAGCTATAGGCGGTGACCGAACCTGCGCCCTTGCCGCCGCCGAGCGTCTCGCTGCTTTCGGTGAGTTCGGTGGCCCAGATCATCTGCCCGGCCACGCGCATCCGCCCGAAATGGCGCGGCAGCGGCTGGCCGTAGCTGGAGGTGGTGACATCCAGTTCCCTGAGCCTCCCGCGCTGGCCGCGCGGAGTGCCGAAAAGCGCGGCGTCGAACTGGCTGCCGACCAGCGAGCCGACCGCGCCGCCCATCGGTCCGCCGAGCGCGGTGCCGACGGCGCTGAATACGAGCGTGGCCATGTCTATTCCTTCTCCTCTTCGGGAATCGCGCGCCAATGGCCGATGCGCTGCCAGTCATGCGGCAGCGGGCCGAGCACGACGCGGCGCAGCCCGGCATGGGCGTGGACGATGCGGGCGCGGTCCTGTGCCACGGCGAAATGGTGCTGGCAGGGACCGGGGCGCAGCAGCAGCACGTCGCCGGGTTCCGGCTCTCCACAGACCGGCGTGAGGCCGAGGCGTTCGGAGAAGGCAGCAGTATCGGGCGTGACCAGCGCGCGCAGGCGGTAGCCGCCCGGCAAGTGCCGCGCCCGCTCGCCCGGCAGGCTGGCGGCGACGACGCCGAGGCAGTCGAGACCGATCCGTGGGTCCCGGCCATGGAGGCGGAAGGGAATGCCCACGAGTTCGCGTGCCGCTGCGGCGATAGTGGCCCCGTTCATATCGAAGGCGTTCATATCGAGGGCGAGGGGTAGCGGGTGAGCAGGTCGTTGCCGGGCAGGAACGGCTCACCGCGAAAGTTCGCCGCATTGGCGAAGCGGGCGCCGCAAGTCCCGAGCGTATGGTCGCAGCCCTCGCGCAGGAAGGCGCGGGTGCCGGGCGGGGTGGTTTCGTCCAGCGGGCGGTCGAGGATCAGGGCGCCCGCCCCGGTCGCTCCGGTGACGCTAATGGTCTCGCCCGCCTGCGGACCTTCCAGCCAGCGCAAGCTGCCGCCCGCATGAAGCGCGGTATCGATAGTTTCGCTCAGGACCACGGCATTGTTATCGGGATCGAGCGCCATGAGCACGACTTCGCGGGTGAAGCGCTGGGCATCGAGATTGCAGCCGGGGCCGCAGAACGCGGCGCGGCAACTGGGGCTGGTGCGCGGCACCGGGTCGCGCAGGAGTTCCTGCTTGCGCGAGGTCAGTTCCGCCGAAAAGCTGCCGTCCTCCTGCGAGACCGCGCCGATCGTGCCACTATAGAGTGTGTCGCGTTCCAGCGTCTGCCAGTCGATCAGGCCTATGCACACGCGGGCGTGGTCGAAGCGCCCAGCGGCGAGGTCTTCGACGGAGATCGCCTCGTGGCTCAGCGTGCCGCGCACCTCGGCGCTGTCCGGTTCGAACCCCGCCGACTTGCGGATCGAGGAGGGCACCATGCCGGGCGCGGCGCGGTGCAGCACGCCGCCGAACCAGAGGTCGGCGTCATGGGTGGTGAAGCCCAGCGTCACGCCGTCGCGGCGGTCGATCCGCCAGAACATGGCGACCGTTTCGAGATCGGTGGAAAACCAGACGCGGCTCATGACGCCTCCCGGATCTCGACGAGGGGAACGCTCGGCGCCTCGCCTGCCGCGAAGGCCGCGCCGGAGACTTCGAGCCGGTCCTCGGCGAAACGCACCGGCACGTCGAACAGGAAGCCCGCGCGGACCTCGGCCCCGGCGGCAGGCGGATCGTCGAATTGAATCACGCCGAGCGGTTCGAGCGACCAGTTGGCGGGCTGGATCATGCCGTCCACCGAGACCAGCACGGTATCGAACCGGGGTCGGGTGATCCGGCGGACTTGCGGATCGTCCTCGCCATAGCGCTTGGTCAGGGGGAAAGCGGCGCGGGTGCCGTCACCGCTGCCGAGCGGCTGGTCGAGCGGGGTCGGCACGCCGGTCATGCCGTTCGAGCTGAAGTCGCCGGGGTCGCGCAGCAGGAAGCCGCGCGCGGGGCCGCGGCGGGCGCGGTAGAAGGCGATCAGGGTGCCCAGTTCGTCCTCGGAGCGAATGCCGGGGCCGACATCGAAGCGCAGGCGGGCGTCGGACCAGAGGCTGCTGCGCCGCTCGAAGCCCGATGCTGTCACGGAGATCGCGGTGGAGAACTCGGGCGCCACGGCGGCGTCGCGGCCGAGGGCGAGCGGATAGGGAACAGTGTCGAAGGCCTGCATCGCATCGGCTCCTGAAAGGGGTGGGGCGGGAAGGCGGACGAAGCCGTCGCGGGCGACTTGCGGCAGCGCCCAGACCACGACTTCGTGGTGGTTGCGGGCGAGGGCTTCGTCGATGCCGGAATCGATCCGGCGCCACTGGTCGCTCTGCGCGGCGTTCAGCACGAAACCGGCGAGGTAGTCCTGCGCCTCGGGCGGATAGCCGAGGTGGGCGTTCACCGTGGCATAGGCGCGGCGGCGCAGGGCGTCGGCTCCGGCGGTGAGCCAGTCGTAGTCCTCCACCTGCAGGCGGTCGAAGGCGGGCGCGGCCCAGCCGGTGGGCGGGTTGGCGCGGCGCATCTCGGGCATGGCGGGGTCGAGCACGGTGGGGGTGAAGACCAGCGCCAGCGCCTCGACCGGCTCCGGCGCGGCGGCGGTGCGGACGGTGGTGATAAGGTCTGCGGTGGACTGCGCGAGCAGGGCACCGGCCTTGTCGAGCAGGGCCTTGCGCGCCTCGTCCATCGGTGCGCGCAAGTCGGGAATGGCTGGGGGTGTGCCGCCGAACTTTGCGCGGGCGGCGGGGTCGTAGAGGCAGATGCGCCCGTCCGCGAAGCACCACCACCACGGCTCGCCGACCTGGAAGCGCACCGGGGCACCGGCCTCGATCATCAGCCGGGCGAAGGCGGCGCCGACTGTTTGCAGGTAGCCCATCGCCGTGTCGTTTGCAGGCGAGAGCAGGGTGGAAGGCGGGTCCCAGCCGGTGAGGGCGGGATGGCCGTCATGGTCGCGCTGCTTCCAGTCGTCCGGGCAATGCTGATCGAGCAATTCGTAGGACAGCGAGGCGACCGGGCTGAAGCCGAGCTTCACGCAGTCCGCGAAGAAGGCGCGGTGCCAGGCCCGCGTCGGCGCATTGAGTGGGTCGTTCGCGTTGCCGACGCGATAGGTGCCGTCCATGGCGGCGAGCCGGAAATAATGGCTCATGCCGACATAGTGGATCACCGAACCCCGGTAGCCGAGCTGGCGCACGCTGCGCAGCAGGCGGGCCGGGGTCTGCACGCCCTGGTCGTCGAAGCCGCTGGCCATGGCGAGGCCGCTCGGCGGCAGGATCACGTCGCCGATCTCCAGCATGGCGCGGGCGCCGTCCACCGCGATCTCGCTGAGTTCGATCCAGCCTTCGGCCTCTGCCGGGAGCGGATCGGCGCTGCCGTCGTAGCTGGGCGGGCAGAAGGAAATGAACATGCGGTCGATTGCATGGGGCCAGACGCGGTCGCCGGAGGGCAGCGCAAAGCCTGCCTCCAGTTCCGAGAAGCGCAAGTCGATCCGGGCGTCCTCGCCGCTGCCTTCGGCATAGTTCCAGAGGCGGACGTACCAGACGCGCGGCGCGCCTTGCGCATCCCGGCCCTCGACCGTCAGGGTCGGGCCGAGGCCGGAATCGAGCGGGATCACCCCCGAGGACCGCCAGCGGAAGCTGAGCGAGGTATGCGAATAGTCGCGGTCGGTCTTGTAGGCGAGCAGCGGGTGGTCGAGGCGGTCCTCGCTTTCCCAGATCAGCCCGCCGAGGTCGCCCTTGCGCAGGAACGAAGCGTCCACGCGCAGCGAATCGGGCCCGGTGGACACGACCGAGGCCATCATCGGGCGGGGGAAGTTGACGGTCCAGAAGCGCGGGTCGAAGCGCCTGATCCAGTCGCTGGTCTGTCCGTTGCGCTTGGCGGCAAGCCAGAATGCCATCTTGGGTGCTCCCGTGAATCAGCGGGCGGAGATCGCGCGGCGCACGGCGCTGGCGACCTGACGGGACGAGCGCTGGAGCGACTGCGGCGTGCTCGCGCCGCGCGGGGCGGTGAGGGTGATGGCAACTTTGACGTCGCGCGCCGGGCCGCCCGAGCCGGTCTCGATCCGTCCGGCGGAGGTGGGCACGAAGAGTTCCGGCCCGCGCTCGCCGACCAGATAGCCGCGCCCCGGCGCGACATTGCCGCCGGTTGCGCGGCCCGGCAGGCCGAGCAGGCCGGAGACCAGTCCGGAGAGATTGAGCGCGCCGGTGGCCGCCGCCGATGTGCTGCCGGAGGTGCCGAACAGGCCCTGCTGCACCGACTGCGCGGCGATCTCGGCAAGGGCGCTGAGGGCGGTGCGCTTGAGGTCGTCGAAGCCGAGGCTGCCGCGCCGGATCGCCCCGGTCAGGCCTTTTTCCAGCGCCTGCCCGGCCTGCGTGAAGCCGGAGACGAGGTCTCCGTCCACGCTGGCGCGCATCTGCGCGATGTCGGGGGTGAAGCCCTCGGTGCCGGCGCGGACTTCCACCAGCAGGCTGTCGATGTCATCGCTCATTGTCTTGCTCCATCAGCTTTTCGAGCAGGGCGCGGTCGAGACCGGGGGCTGCGGTATTGGTGGTCAGCCCGAGCGCGGCGGCGAGTTCGGCGGGGGTGGCGGCCCAGAATTCGGCAGGGCGCCACCCGAGCGCCTGCGCGGACAGCGTGCAGAGGCCGAGCGCTGCCGGGGCAAACCGGGCCTCGCTCATCCGCTGCCTTTCAGGATCTGGCCGAGCAGCACGCGCAGCGGCACCGCGCAGTCGGCGAGGCCCTGGGTCACGACCGCCTCGCCTACGGCTTTGCGGGTGATGGCGCGGTGGGGATCGAGGCAGTGCCAGAACAGCGCCGCCAGTTCGGAGATGCGAAGCTGCCCGGCACCCGCGCGCTCGACGAGCGCGAAAAGCGGGCCGAGTTCCTCCTCGGCGGCGACAAGCGCGGTGAAGCTGGGGCGCAGGATATGCGCGGCGCCGCCGATCTCCAGCAGGGCCTCGCCGCGTAGAGGGTTCGCCCGAGTCATGCCGTGGCCACCGCGCCCGAGCTTTCGAGCTGGAGCGTGTAGTTGCGCTCGCCGTTGAAATCCCCGGCATAGTCGAGGCGCTGGACGAGGAACCTGCCGCGCAGTTTCTCGCCGTCCTCGAAGCTCAGTTCGTAGTCGTCGAGCGTGCCGGCCATGGCATTGGCGCGGATTTTCGCCTCAGCCGCCGAGCCGAGGAAGATGCCCGCCGCGCTCACCGAGACCGCGCGGACGCCCGCGCCGGACAGCAATTCGCGCCAGCCCCCGCTGTCCTTGCTGGTGACGACGACGGTTTCGCCCGTGACCGACATCTGAGTCGTGCGCAGACCGGCGACGGTCTGATAGCTGGCGGGCGTGCCGCCGTTCGAGATCTTGAGAAGGAAGGAGCTGCCTTTCTGGGCGGGCATGGTGAGGCTCCTTTCGTGGGGGTGTCAGGCGGCGAGCAGGCGGAATCGGTATTCGAGCAGGACCGCGCGGCGGCTTTCCCCGCGCTGTTCGGCGCGGGCGCGGAGGAACTGGATCGAGGCCACCGCGAAACCCGGCTGCGCGCGCGGCAGGCTTTCGATCCGGGCCTCGATCCCGGCGACCAGCGTGGCCGCTGTCTCGGGCGCATCGCCCCGGCAGTGGAGTTCCAGCGCCACGCGCACTTCGCGGCCTGGTGCGGTCTTGCAGCTCCAGTCGGTGCTGGCGCTGGCGGCGATTGCGAGCCACGGCAGGCTGGTGCGCGAGGGGGCTTCCTCCACCACCGCATTGAGCTGCGCCGAGAGGTCCGGGTCGGCGGCGAGCCAGTCGATCAGCGCGGTGCGCAAGGCGATTTCCATGGCTTATCCTTTCGCGAAGAGCGACCAGACGAGATCGGCGCGGCGCCAGCGCCGTTCGTCGCCGCGTGCGGCAAGGCGGCGGGTTTCGGCACGGGCGGCGGCGAGGGTTTCGGCGCGCGCGACCAGCCTGCGGGCGAGATCGTCGAACAGGACGCGTGCCGAGATCATGCGAGCCGCATCCGGCGCCAGGGCCGCCACAGCGCCGCGACCGAGGCGGGCGGCAAGGACGCGGCGCCGCTGCCGTCGCGCTCGCGGTGCTGGTGTGCGGCGAGGCGGATCAGGCCGTGGCGCAACCCGTCCGGCAGGCTGTCCCAGTCGTCGGCCAGCCCGGCGGTGAAGCGCACCGCGACCTTGCGGGCTGTGCCGGAAAGGGAGAGCCGGACCCGCCCGGTGCCGTCGGCATCGAGGTCGATCTCATAAGCTCCGGAGGGCAGGGCGAAGCGGCTGCCATCGGCGGCGATGCCCTCGATCCCGGTGATCGCCTGGCCCGGGCGGGTGGACAGCGCCTGCCATCCGCCGCGGACCAGCAGCACTTCCTCGCAAGGCGCAACGAGCGGCATCCGGCAGGTGAAGGCTTCGCAGGTTTCGAGCGCGGCGGCGAGCAGGGCGGAAAGCGCGGTATCGTCGCGCGGGGTGGTGATGCCGAGCCATTGTTTTAGCTCCGCAAGCGTCGCGGACGGCAGCACCGGCGGCGTGAGAATGACCCGGTTCATGGGGGTCTCCGATCGGGAGGGAAGAAGGCGGGTGGCCCGCGCCATTCGGGGGCAAGGAATGGCGCGGGCCGCTGCTCAAGGCGCGGGGAGCGGAAAGGACGGCACCGCTCCCCGCACGGGCCTGGATGGCGTCAGGCCGTGATCTTGAGCAGCTTGATCGCGTCGGAATCGAGCACTTGTCCGCCGATCCGCTTGACCGCGTAGAAGTGGACGAAGGGCTTGTTGGTGAAGGGATCGCGCAGGATCGAGGTCGCGCTGCGCTCGGCGATCAGGTAGCCCGCGCGGAAGTTGCCGAAGGCGATCGGCAGGGCGCCCGCGGCGATGTCCGGCATGTCCTCGGCCTCGACCACCGGATAGCCGAGCAGGCGGTTCGGCTGGCCGTCCATCAGGCCCGGCTGCCAGAGGAACGAGCCGTCGGCGGCCTTGAGCTTGCGGACGACGGCCAGCGTCTTCGCGTTCATCACCCAGCTCGCGCCCTGGCGGTGGCCGCTCTTCAGCGCATGGACGAGGTCGATCAGCTTGAGTTCGGGCGCGCTGTCGAAGCCGGTGGCATTGCCCGAGCCGAGGAACTGGAGCGTACCGAAAGCGCGGGCCGCATCCGCCGCGGCGGCATTGGGTGCGGCGAGGAAGCCCTTGGGCTGGTTGGTGCCGCTGCCGCTGACGAAGGCGGCGCCTTCCGCGCGGGCGAACTCCATGGCGATCTCGTCGGCCAGCCACGACTGGATGTCGAAGGCCGCATCGTCGAGCATGGCCTGGCTCGCTGCCGGGTTGGCGTAGAGTTCACCGGCGGGCGGGGCGATCTCGGCGAAGCTCGGCGTGGCGGTTTCGGCGCGGGCGCCGGTCTCGCTCACCCAGCCCGAGGCGGTGCCGCCGGTTGTCACCAGCTTGCGGTAGCCCGCCGAGCCGGTCTGGACGACCTGGGCGATCGCGCGGATCGGGCTGATCGACTTCAGGCGCGCCGAAATCAGCGCATCGACCTCGCGCGGGACTGCATAGCCGCCGTCCGCGAGCACGGTGCCGGACAGCGACTTGATCTCGGTCTCGCGGCCCAGGCGCAAGTAGCCGTCGACGAAGCCCTTCACTTCGAGGCTGGCGGGGGCGGCGCCTTCGATCACCGGGCGGGCGGCGGCGCGGCTGACGCGGTCGAGCCGGGCTTTCACGTCGTCGACATCGCCGCGCAAGGTCTCGACGGCGGCTTCGGTGGCGTCCTGACGGGCGACGAGATCGAACGAGGCGTCGAGCGCTTCGGCGGGAACAGGGGATTCCATCGGGCAGGGACCTTTCGATTGGAGCCGCCGGTTCGGGCGGCGGGGAAATGGGGGAGAGGAGGAATCAGGAGATCAGGTGCACCCGCGCGCCGTGCTGCATCGGGTGGGTGACGAGGCTGACTTCGAACAGCTCCAGATCGAGCAGTTCGCGGCCCTCGGCGCCGGTGCGGCTGGCGCGGGCGCGGTAGCCGAACGAGAGGCCGGTCACGGTGCCGCGCCGCAGCGCGAGACCGGCGGCGCCGTCCGGGTTGTCCACCGAGGCGGTCACGCGCAGGCCGCGCTCGTCCTCGGCGGCGGTTTCGATCCAGCCGATCCGCAGGTCTGGCCGGTGCTGCCAGAACAGCGGCAGCGGATCGCGTCGCTCCGCCAGCGTCCGGGCGAAGGCACCGGGGCGGATCAGGTCGCGCCCGGCGTCGCGCCTGCCGAACAGGGCGGCGTAACCGGCGAAGCGCAAGGTCCTCATCGCAGCAGCTCCCCGACGCCGAGGCGCACGGCGAGGCCGAGCAGCAGCAGCGCCAGCACCCCGCGCACGATCCAGCCGATGGCGGCGGCCTGGGCGCTGGCCTTGGCATCGCGCCAGGCCTGGAGCAGCTCGCGCAGTTCGGAGAGGTCGCCCGGCGCCGTCGCATCGTCGAGGCCGATCCGCGACAGCATGCGCCGCGCGCCGACTTCGCTGGCTTCCTCGACGATGGCGCGCAAGGTCACGAGTTCGCTGCCTTCGCCGGTCGCCTGGGCGAGCAGCCCGGCCAGCATGTCCTTTTCGTTCATGATATGTTCCCTTCATCTTTCGAGGCCGGGGCGAGGCCGAGCAGGGCGCGCTTCTCTTCCGCATCGAGGAAGTCGGCGGCGCTGACTTGCGCCCAGAGTCGCTCGCGGTCCTCGGCAAGGGCGGGCACGCGGTCGAGGTCGATCTGGAGACAGGTCTGCGGGAACCACGGCGCGAGGCCCTCGCAGAGGCCGGAGAGAATCTTGCCCGCCAGCGGCAGCAGGGTGAGTCGCCAGAGCGCGCGGTTGGCCTCGCGGTAGTTCGCGTAAGTGGCGTCGCCCGGCAGGCCGAGCAGCATCGGCGGCACCCCGAAGGCCAGCGCCACGTCGCGAGCGGCGGCGGCCTTGAGCGTGGCGAAGTCCATGTCCGCCGGGGTCATCGCCATGGCCTGCCACTTGAGGCCGCCTTCCAGCAGCATCGGCCGCCCGGCATTACCCGCACCGGCATAGGCATTGGCAAGCTCGGCCTTGAGCCGGTCGAACTGGTCGTCGGTGAGCGTCTGGCCGTCGTCCGCCTCGTAGACCAGCGCGCCGGAGGGGCGGGCGGCGTTTTCCAGCAGCTGGCGGTTCCACTGCGCGGCGGCATTGTGGGTAGCCACGGCCTCGTCGGCGGCGGCGAGGCAGCCCGCGCCGTAGTGGTCGTCCGCCGGGTGGAAGTGGCGGATGTGGATCACGTTGGGCGCGGCGTCCTCGTCCAGCAGCGGGATCGTCAACCGCCGCCCGGCCACTTCGTAGGCGAAGGCGGCGGGCCAGCCGTCCTCGCCCGCCATGATCGAGACGCGCTCGGGCCGCAGGGCGAAGAGTTCGACCGGGCGTCCCCGTGCGTCCTTGAGCACCTGCACATAGGCATTGCCGTGAAGCAGCAGGTGGCAGGCGAGCGTCTCCAGCAGCGACTGCCCGGCGCTGGTCTCGGTGACGAGCGCGGTCAGCTTGGGATCGGCAGGGCGCAGCGGAGCGCCGCCGATGCCTTCGGCCACGAGACGAACCGCGCGCTGGGCGACGGGGTTTTCGAGATAGGCGCGGCGCACCGCCGAGGCATATTCGAACGGCGCCCGCCCGCTGCCGCTCTCGGCGAAGAACCAGGGCGAGGCCGGGCCGCGCGCCAGCGGCACACGGGCACTCTCGCCCTTGAAGGCGGCGAGGAGGGTATCGATGAAGGACACGGGCGAGGGTTCCTTTCAGGAAAAGTCCGGAGCGGTTCGCTCCCTAGGATGCGAAATCAGGCCACCCGCACCCGAGGCGCGCCGCCTTTGCCGAGCATGAGTTCGGTCAAGGCCCAGACCAGCGCATCGGCGCGGTCGGGCGAGCGCCCCGGCCCCTGATAGGACCCTCCGGCGATCAGCCCGCACATCTCGTCTTCCAGCGCCGGAAACAACCCGGCATGGCGGACCCGTCCGGCTTCGTAGAGCGCGGCGACCGGCTCGGCGCGGGCGACTTTGCCCCGGCTGGCGTGGACCAGCCGCAGCGGCAGCGAGAGCTGCGCCGCGCGCAGGACCGAGCCGACCATCGCGCCGCCCTGGTTGGCCTCGGCCACCACGCGGTTGGCCTGCCAGGCCTCGGCGGCCCCGGCGACGGCGCGCGCCCAGCGTTCGGGACCGGCTTTCTCCACCGAGGCATCGGCAAGGACATGGGCCATGCCGTCGGCGCCGAGGCCGACCACCACGATCCCGCAGGCATCGCCGCCCTCCGAAGCCGGGGGATCGACCCCAACGACGATTCGGCTGCATTCGGGCGCATGGTCCTCGCGGCAGGTCTCCAGCAGCGCCCGGCTCCAGAGCGCGCCTTCGATCTCGGCGATCAGTTCGCCGTCGATCTCCTGCCGCCCGAGCAGGCTTTGCCCGAAGGAGCCGCGCATCGTGTCGAGGAAGCGGGTGGGCAGGTTGGCCGCATTGTCGAAGGTGCTGCCGCGCGTCACCGTCACTTCGCCGCGCTCGCTTTCGGCGAGAAGACGCATGACCAGCGGCACGCTGCGCGGGGTGGTGGTGGCGACGACGCGCGGATCGCGGCCAAGGCGCAGGCCCATCAGCAGGTTGTCCCAGCTCGCCACCGCGCGGGCGGCGGCATTGTCCCACTTGGCGACCTCGTCGCACCAGGCATGGCTGTGCTGTGGGCCGCGCAGCGCTTCCGGCTCGGCGGCGGAATAGAGCGTGGCCTGCGCGCCATTCGGCCAGGTCAGCCGCCGCAGCGAAGGCTCGAAGACCGGGCGCCGCCACGGCGCGCCGACCGAGAGCAGGCCGCTCTCGCCCTCGACCATGACCGCGCGCGCCTCGCCGAGATGGGCGGCGACGAGGGCGATGCGCGCCTCGGGATCGTTTTCCGCGATCTCGTTGACCCATTCGGCGCCGCAGCGGGTCTTGCCGAAGCCGCGCCCGGCCATGACCAGCCAGACCCGCCAGTCGCCCGCCGGGGCCAGTTGCGAGGGCCGCGCCCAGACCCGCCAGTTCCAGCGCCATTCGCGCTGTCCGGTGGGGCCGAGTTGCACCGCGAAGCGCTCCAGTTCGGCCTCGTCGGCTTCGGTCAGCCATTGCAGGGGATCGGCTTCAGCCATGCCCAGTCTCCTTTTGGGCATCCTTCCGGGTCTCCGGGCGGGTTTCCAGCGCGCGCCGCGCCGTGACCTGCTCGCGCAGCTGCGCCAGCTTGGCTTGGATCGAGGCGCGGACGGCGGCGAGGTCTTCGTTCTCCCGCGATGCCCTTTCGCGCGCCACGGTCTCGCGGTGGAGGCCGAGCAGGCGCAGCGCGGTGGCGTTGTCGAACTTGACCTCGCCGTCCTTGGGATCGCCGAAGCGCAGGCGATAGAGCACTTCCATCTCCAGATTCTCGTAGCCCTCCAGCAGGGCGGCGCGCCAGGCGCGGGCGAAATCGGGTTCGGTGCGGCGCAGCCGATAGGCCCGGCCCACGGGAACCCCGGCGGCGGCGCTGGCCGCGCTGACGTTCGAGGTCTCTGCCAGCGCGGCAAGGAACTGCGTGCGCCACTGCCCCTCGGCCGTCCCGCCGCGAGGGCACGGGTCGGCGCCGGGCGAAGCCGGGTCTGGCTCTGCCATGTGGGATCATCCCTGCTGTTGATGTGTGATGCGGTGCGAAGCGAGCCAGCGAATCAATCGCTCTCGATGTTCCTGATTTGTACCAATTGTGGATCGCAATGTCAAGAGAGATAACCAAATGGGTTATAGCTTGCCGCCTTCGCACCGTCCTACTAAGCAAGCCTCGCAATTGCCCGGAGAACTCGATGCTGCGCCGCCTCTACGACTGGACCATGGCCAAG
Source organism: Novosphingobium sp. BL-S-20 (assembly GCF_055521635.1). Taxonomy (NCBI): domain Bacteria; kingdom Pseudomonadati; phylum Pseudomonadota; class Alphaproteobacteria; order Sphingomonadales; family Sphingomonadaceae; genus Novosphingobium; species Novosphingobium sp. BL-S-20. The sequence continues at coordinate 351,271 of NZ_CM145494.1, forward strand.
GCAGCGCACCGCCATGCCGAATGGTGGCTGGCGCTGTTCGCCTTCCTGGAGGCGAGTTTCTTCCCGGTGCCGCCGCATCCGCTGCTGGGCCTGATGTGCCTGGCCGAGCCGAAGAAGGCGATTCGCTTCGCGGTGATCGCCACGCTGGCCTCGGTGACGGGCGGGCTGCTCGGCTATGCGATCGGCCACTTCGCCTACGAGGCTTTCGGCGAGGCGCTGCTGCGGGCGCTGGGGCTGGCGGACAGCTTCCCCAAGGCGGCCTGCTATCTGCGCGAATATGGCGCGGAGATCATCGTGGTGAAGGGCGCGACGCCGATCCCGTTCAAGCTGCTGACGATCACCGCCGGTTTCATCGGCATGAATCTCGCGGTGTTCATCGGCGCCTCGATCGTCTCGCGCTCGATCAGCTTCATGATCGTCGGCGTGCTGTTCCGCCTGTTCGGCGCGCCGATCAAGGCGGTGATCGACAAGCACCTCGGCAAAGTGACGGCGGCATTCGCGGTGGCGGTGGTCGCCGGTTTCCTCGCGGTGGCCTTCCTCGGCGGCGGCGCCAAGGAGACCAACCAGAAGTGCGACGTGACCGTAGCCGCGAAGGCGGCGTAAACTCCGGTCAGCCCTCGATCACGCAGCGTCGATTATTCTGGCATGCGGGTGATGCTTGTCGATGTGCTTGCGGATGATCTTGAGGTTGCGGCTGTTCGAGCGGAACACGAAGTCGAACAGGTCCCCGGCCACGGGGATCGCGCCCAGCAGCGTATCGAAACCGACATTGGCGGTCATGCGGGCCAGCTGCCACTTCGACATGCCGAGGTTGCGGGCCTCCCACACGAGGTACATGCCCAGCAGTCCCGCGATCACGTCCCCGGCGACCGGCACCAGGCCGATCACCGCGTCGAGACCGATCTTGCGGCGGATGCCGGGCAGGGCGATCGCGCGCTCCAGCACATATTCGAGCATTTCCACGCGGCGGAGAACCGATACCGGGTCGGTGCCGAGCGGTAGCTCCATGTCCATGCGCCGCGCGGTAGTCTGTCCAGTCGCCAAAGTCCTGCCTCTCCTCTGAAGGGCCTTGGAGCCTGCTTCGAAAGTCGCCGAACGGCGACTTTCGGGGCCGGTACCGAACTTTCAAAGCAGGCTCTTACCGGACTTTATTTGGGAACCCAGGCGAGCGGCATCAAGGGGTGCCAGCCCCAGGTGTTCGGCGCGAAACCGGCGACGCTGCCGCGCACCAGCGACCAGCGGATCGGGGTTCCGAAGGGAATGAAGACGTTGGCGGCGGTCAGTTCGGCCTCGGCCTCGGTCAGCAGGGCGGCGCGTTCGTCGGGCGTGGCGGCGGAGGCGGCTTCGGCCACCCGTGCGTCGGCATCGGCGGAGCAGAGGCCGCGCCGGGCGCTGCACGAGAGTCGGTTGAGGAACCAGGCTGCGCGCGGATAGCGGGCGACGTCGTCGACCAGCCGCAAGTCCGCCGCTTCCGCCTTGTCGGTGCGGGCGAGGTGGACGCCGATCGCCGCGAAGTCCGCCGTGAGCTTCACCAGCAGGGTATCGGCGCCGCTGCCCGAGGGCAGCCAGACGGTCAGGTGCGGGCCGCCCGCGATCGGTGCAGGGGAGGGGGACGGCGCGCCGCGACCGCCGCGTACCATCGGCGGCGCAGGGGCCTCACCGGCGCGCGCTGCACCCGAGGCTCCTGCGGCCCAGCGGCGTACCCGTGCCATGGCGAGGGCGCGGCGTTCGTCCAGCGACTGTTCGCTCCAGCGCTCGCCGATGGTGCCGAGATCGCCGTCGAGGCTGGGGCTGACGATCCGGGATGTGGGCGACCAGCCGCCGAGGCTGAACGGCGCGATCAGGCCCTCGCGGTCGATGGCCATGGCCAGCGCCTCGCGGTTGGCGGGATCGGCCAGGAAGCCCTTGTCGCTCGCGACCTGAAGCCCGAACAGCCCGACCACCGGATCGACCTGGATCGTCCCGCGCAGGATGCCGACCGAGCGGGTCAGCGGAAAATCCTGAATCTCGCCGCCCATCACGAGATCGACCTTGCCCGCGTTGAAGGCTGCCACGGCGGCGGGGCCGTCCAGTACCGAGAGGTCGATCCGGCGAGTGCGGCGCGGCCAGTTCTCCACGGCGGGGAGGCCGAGGCTGGCAGGGTCGATCGGCGTCAGCCGGGCCGCGCCTTTCCCGCCCTCCAGCCGCATCGGCCCCGCGCCCCGGTTCTTGAAGCTCAGCCCGAGTTCCGGCTGGGCGAGAAGCTGGAGCAGATAGGGCATCGGCCGGGTGAGGCGGATTTCGATGACGCGCCCGGCCATCGTGCGGATTTCGTCGATCCCGGCGAGATCGTGGGCCAGCGGGTTGTCGTCCAGCGCCTTGAGCGCGGATTCCAGTGCCTTCTTCGCGGAATCGGCGGTCAGCGGATCGCCCGAGGCCCAGTCGCCGTCACGCAGGCGGAAGATGTAGCTCTGGCCGTCGTCGGTGACGATCCAGCGGTCGGCGAGGGCGGGGATGACGCGGCCCTTCTCGTCGAAGGAGACCAGCCCCTCGACGGTGGAGGCGCGGACGAGCTGGCTTGCCAGTGTCGCGTTCTCGCCGATGTCGAAATTCTCGGGCGGAGAGCCGATTACGGCCACGCCCAGCGCCGAATTGTCGCTGCCCCCGCAGGCGCAGAGAGCCAGCGCGGCCGGAAGGACCATGGCCCGAAAGGCTTTGCGCGGCGCGAACATTTCCTAGGCCTAGTCGATTTGTGGAATGTCGCAAATGGTTCGCGGAGGTGCAGGCGCGATTTTATCGGGGAGGTCCCGTTTAGAGTTGGTTTGGAAAATCCGCCTAGGCGGATTTTCAAACAAACCATCAGAGCTTGCGCAGGTTCTTCGGCTCGGACGTGGCGGGGGAATACTGCGCTTCGTAGTTGCGCACGAAGTTGGGCTTGTCGTCCGCTACCGGCGTGACCGCGCCGCGCGCCAGCTTCGGATCGATTTCCTCGACGAAGGCCACGCCGAAGCGGTTTTCCTGAACCCAGGCGATCGTGCCGGGCACCCAGCCGATATTGCGGATGTTCACCGCGACCGTCGTGCCGCGCACCACCTGGACTCCGCCTTCGCCCATCATCCCGCCGACGGAGAGGTTGCGGACCTTGATCCGGTACTCGCTGTCCAGCCCGTCGATCCGCAAGTCGGCCATGAGGAACAGGCTGTCACGCGCAATCTGGCGATTTTCGATCTGGGTCATGCGTTCTCGTCCGGCATTCGGTCCGGCGATGATAACACGAACACCGGCCTGCGAAAGCCCCGGACCGCGATCACATCGCCCCGCGCGCAAGGCGCGTTTGCGATCGATGCTTACAGGAGGACGGCAAACAAAGTCTTAACGCCCCGATTGACGGACACGCCGGGCATGTCGGAAAAGCGGGGCGAAAAGACTGAAAATGCGAGAAGATTATTCCTCGCGCGAGACCTTTTCGCGGCGCTCGTGCGCTTCCTGGGCCTCCACGGTCATGGTCGCGATCGGACGGGCTTCGAGACGGCCGAGGCCGATCGGTTCGCCGGTCACTTCGCAATAGCCGTATTCGCCTTCCTCGATCCGGCGCAGCGCGGAATCGATCTTGGCGATCAGCTTGCGCTGGCGGTCGCGGGTGCGCAGCTCGATACCCCAATCGGTCTCGCTGGAAGCGCGGTCGTTGAGGTCGGGCTCCCGGATCGGGCCGTCCTGAAGCTGTGCCAGCGTACCGGCGGCGGCGTCGAGGATCGATTTTTTCCAGGCGAGCAGAAGCCGCCGGAAGTAGTCTTGCTGAGCCTCGCACATGTAGGCTTCGTTCTCGACGGGAACATAAGAACCGCCAAGCATACGCTTGGCCTTGGCGAGGACATCAATTTCGTCAGCTAGGGCCGTTGCCATCCAGAGAATCTCCGCACGAATCCCCCCGGCCTGCCTACGCCCTGCGACCCCGGATTTTTCCAGTGGCCTCCCGGCAAACCGCGGTGTCGCGGCCTATAGGGCCGCCCCCTTACCTGCACAAGGCTATAACCATGGCAGTCCACAAAAAACCTGAGGCGTCGCCGGTATCCCACCGGGTCATGCACAAGTTTCTTTCCCGAACCTACTGCGTAAACTTACAGGGATTGCTTCAGGCTTATGCTTAACGCTTTATTGACCAACCTGGTGCCAGCTTCTTTTCATCGGGCCGCAAGAGGCGGCATACCGGGGGTTAGCTGACTATGAAACAGGACTGGATCGCAAGCGAGCGCCTTATCGAACCGGCTCGGTTCATCGCGGAACCCGCCGATGGCGAGGCTGGAGACCTGTTCCTGCCCGAGCGTCTTGCCGCGGCGGCGATGGGTGACGGTTCGGCCTGTTTCGACCTGGGCGTGGTGTTCTCCACCGGCAGTCACGGCGCCGCCTGCGACCTGATCGAGGCACACAAGTGGTTCAACCTCGCCGCCGTTGCCGGGGACGAGGAAGCCGCACAGTGCCGTGCCGATGTGGCCGAGAACATGACCGCGCGCGAGATCGCCGAAGCCCAGCGCCGTGCGCGTCAGTGGCTGGCGGCGTCGTCGCGGCAAGCGGCCTGACGCGGTTCCCGGCGGCTCCTGACACGTTCATCACCTAAATCGTCGCCCCCGCGCAGGCGGGGGGGGGCGCTTCCTTCGCGCCACGCTGCAAGAACAAGCGGGGTCCCCGCCTTCGCGGGGACGACGGGGTATTAGTGGTGAGGTAATAGTGCATTTTCAGGAGATCTGGGCCGGGCCTCAGGCCTTCCGGAACGGCGTCCGTCCATCCAGCAGCAGCTGGTCGCCTGCAATGCCCGCGCGTTCCTGTTCGAGATAGTCGGCGATAGCGGCGCGCAGCCCCTCGTGTACGATGTAGTGCGCCGAGACCGTCCGCACCGGCTCGTAGCCGCGCGCCAGCTTGTGGCCGCCCTGCGCGCCCGCTTCCACCCGCGACAGGCCGCGTGCGATGGCGGCATCGATCGCCTGGTAGTAGCACAGTTCGAAATGCAGGAAGGGCTTGTCCACCACCGCCCCCCAGTAGCGTCCGTAGAGCGCGTCGCTGCCGATGAAGTTCAGCGCGCCCGCCACCGGCTGACCGTCGATATAAGCGAGCACCAGCAGGATGCGGTCGGCCATCGTCTGGCCCAATAGCGAGAAGGCCTCACGGGTCAGGTAGGGATGGCCCCATTTGCGGGCACCAGTGTCCTGGTAGAAGGCCCAGAAGGCATCCCAGTGCTCCTCGCGGAGGTCGTTTCCGGTGAGGTGCCGGATCTCGATGCCTTCTTGCGCCTTTTCACGCTCCTTGCGGATGTCCTTCCGCTTGCGCGAGGAAAGCGCGCCGAGAAAGCCGTCGAACTCGGCATAGCCGCGGTTTTCCCAGTGGAACTGGATATCCTCGCGCAGCAGCCAGCCTGCTGCCTCGAAGAACGGGACTTGCGCCGGTTCGATGAATGTCGCGTGGGCGGAGGAGAGGCCATTGTCGCGGCAGATCGATTCCGCTGTGGCGATCAGCGCTGGTGCCAGCTCCGGATGCGGCGTCAGCAGCCGGGGGCCGGTCGCCGGGGTGAAGGGCACGGCGATCTGGAGCTTGGGATAGTAGGCTCCGCCCGCCCGGTGCCAGGCATCGGCCCAGGCATGGTCGAAGACATATTCGCCCTGGCTGTGCTGCTTGAGATAGGCCGGAAGTGCCGCCGCCAGCCGACCGTCCTGCCCGGCGACGGTGATCGGCACCGGGGTCCAGCCGGTGCCCTCGCCGACGCTGCCCGATTCCTCCATGGCGGCGAGGAAGGCGTGGGAGACGAAGGGATTGCCGCCGCCGGTCAGGGCGTCCCATTCGTCGGCCGGGAGTCCGCCCACCGCGCCGTGGAGCCGGGCGACGAACCCGCCGTCACTCATGCCGGTTCTTCCGAGGACCGCTCGAAGATCACCGCGTCGGCATGGGTTGCGGCGCGTTCGTGATGGTCCGGGCGGCGCACCGTCCAAGTCGCCAGCGGCAGTCCGCGCCTGCGCTGGGCGGCGGCGAAGCGGCTGGGCAGGTCGCGGATGTCATAGGCCAGGAAGTCCGGCCCGGCCTGCCAGAGCGCCAGACGGCGCCGGATCTTGCCGGGCAGGGCGCGATCCTCGCCTTCGGAGACGATCAGCCCGCGCACCGTGTGCGGGGAATGGCGGCGAAACCAGCGCGAGACGCGTGGGTCGAAACTCATGACCGCATGAGGGCCGGTATAGCCCTCCAGCACCCGGCGCACAGCCAGGCAGAGCGCGGCGATGCGGGCGGTGCGCGAGGATTTCAGCTCGATCAGCACCGGCTGGCGGCCGTCGATCAGGTTGAGTGCCTGACGCAGGCTGGGAATGCTCTCGGCGGTTCCGCCCAAGGTCACGGCGGCAAGCTGGGCGGCGCTGCGGCGCGCGATCTCGCCGCTTTCGCCGGTCAGGCGGTCCAGCACCGAATCGTGGAAGACCACCGGGGTGCCGTCGCCCGCGCGCTGCACGTCGAGTTCGATGCCATAGCCCTCCTCGATCGCCAGCCGGAAGGCCGCGAGCGAGTTTTCGGGAATGACCGCGCCGTGCAGCCCGCGATGGGCATAGTCGTGCCCGCCAATCCACGCGACCTTGCGCGGATCGGGCGGCGGCGAAAGCCAGCGGTCAAGCAGGGCGAACGGCAACGATGGCGTCCACTTCGACGGCGGCGCCGAGCGGCAGCACCGGCACGCCGACGGCGCTGCGGGCGTGCTTCCCGGCCTCGCCGAACACCGCGACCATCAGTTCCGAAGCGCCGTTGGCGATCTTGGGCTGGTCGGTGAAGTCACCCGTGGAGTTGACGAAGGCGCCCAGCTTGACCACGCGCTCCACGCGGTCGAGCGAGCCGAGCGCGGCCTTGAGCTGGGCCAGGATCATCACCGCGCAGGCCTGCGCGGCCTCGACGCCCGCTTCCAGATCGACGTTCTCGCCGAGGCGGCCGGTCACCAGCTTGCCTTCGACGAAGGGAAGCTGGCCCGAGACATGGGCGAGGCCGCCCGCGACGACCACCGGCACATAGGCGGCGACGGGAGCGGCGGGTTCGGGAAGGGTAAGGCCAAGCTCGGCCAGGCGGGTTTCGATAGCGCTCATCTTAGGGGCTTCCTTGTGAGGGAGGTGTTCAGGATTCGGTCTTGGCGGCGTCGCTGCGCGTCAGCCAGTCGATCAACCAGGGTGCGGCGTCCTGCCAGCGGTCGATTCGCGCATGGGCGTGACCGGCGACATGGGCGCAGGCGATATGCGGAGCGAGCAGCGGCTCGGCGCAGAGGTGCAGGCGCCCGATCTCGGGCGCGAAGTCCGCCACCGAGCCGTGGTGCTGGGCCAGATCGTCCACGAAGACCGCGCGCGAGGGCTGGTATTCGTCGAGAATCGCCTTCAGCGCCGGACCTTTCGGCCCCTGGTTGGTGAAGACGCGCACGTCGATGCCGTGCTCCGCCAATTGCTGGCGGCGGGTTTCCTGGCGGAAATCCATGAGATTGGTGAGCACGACGACATCGGCATGGGCGGCGATCTCGCGAATCGCCGCGACCGCGCCGTCCACCGGGGTCTGGCGGTGCATCTGGCCGTCGAAGAACTTGTTCAGCAGCGACCACATTTCCGCCTGCTCCAGCAGATCGCCGGTTGCGGTGCGACGCATGGCGCCTGCGAACTCGCCGCGATCGAGCGCGAAAGTCACGCCTTCGTCCTCGGCCAGCCAGTCGCGGAAATGCGTGACCATGTAGAGCAGCACTTCGTCGCAGTCGGTGATGAGCAGGGGGCGGCCCGAGCGATTCGTCATGCGCCCAGCCTTTCGCGGGCGCGGGCCAGCGTTTCCGGCGAAACTTCCAGCGCCTCGGCGGCAGCGACGAGGTCCGGCTCGTGCGAGCAGAGGAATTCCAGCACCGCTGCCATAGTCGCCGGCTGGCCCAGCGAGGCGCGCAGGACGTCCGGCGTCAGGCCGGTCAGCGCCAGGAAGCGCTCTGCACGGTCCTGGTCGGTCAGCACCCAGCCGAGCGCGGCGAGTGCCAGAGCCTGCGGGTCCTGCGATGGGGATGGCGACTCTCGAAGAATTGTCAGTCTCGCTTGCGTGTCATAGAGCGGGTTTCCCCGGCCCTAGATGGTGATCCCGCGTCGAATGGCAAAGCGTATCCTAGTTGTCGAGGACAACGACCTCAATCGGAAGCTCTTTTGCGATGTGCTCAGGAGCCAGGGCTTCGCCGTGGAGCCGGTGGCCGACGGCCTCGACGCGCTGGAGCGCGCGCGCCAGTTCGTGCCCAACCTCGTCATCATGGACATCCAGCTGCCCAATGTCTCGGGTCTGGACCTGATCGAGGCGGCCAAGAAAGACGCGGTCCTGCGCACGATTCCGGTGCTCGCGGTCACCGCCTATGCGGGCAAGGGCGACGAGGAGCGCATCCGCGAGGCAGGCGCCGAAGGCTATCTCGCCAAGCCGGTGTCGATCGGGCCGTTCATGCAGGCAGTCCGCGCGCTTCTGTAAGGGGAATTTGCTCCATTCGCGCCCCATTCCCATCGTCACCCTGAACTTGTTTCAGGGTCCATCGGGCAGTCGAGGCTGGAGTGCCGTGTTACAAGCTGCCCTGTCGGTTCAGGCCTTCGAGGCACCGCGCTGGAAGGCACAATGGACCCTGAACCAAGTTCAGGGTGACGACAGTATGGGCTGAAGAGTATGTGCCGGTAACGCCATCCTTCTCTCCCCCGCAGGAAAGGATTGCGCTACAGGCTGCTTGACAGTTTGCCCCGCCGCCGCTTTTGCGCCGCAATTATCGGCCAGAGCGCCGCCTGAAATTACCGGAGTTAGAAGAACCATGGACCGCGCAGAGACCTCGGCCCGCATCGCCGCGCTGATCGAGCCCTTCAACAAGAAGGGCGTCGAGATTACCGACGCGACCCGCTTCACCGACGATCTCGAATTCGACAGCCTGACCGTCATGGACTTCGTTGCCGAAATCGAGGACGGGTTCGACATCATCATCTCGATGAACCAGCAGGCCGAGATCGAGAACTACGGCCAGCTCGTCGACGCCGTGGTCAAGCTCCAGGGCTGAAGGACTTCGCGATGACCGATATGCTCAGCGAAAACGAGACGCAGGCCCACACCGACCTGTTCAGCAAGTTCGATCCCCTGATCGAAATGCGCCGCGATCTGCTCTCCACCGGCGTTACCGATCCCTTCGGCCTCGTAATGGAAAAGGTGATCTCGCCCACCGTGGCCATGTGCAACGGGCGCGAGACGATCCTGCTCGGCACCTACAACTACATGGGCATGACCTTCGATCCGGACGTGATCGCGGCAGGCAAGCAGGCGCTGGACGATTTCGGCGCGGGCACTACCGGCAGCCGCGTGCTCAACGGCACCTACGCCGGGCACAAGGCGGTCGAGGAAGCGCTATGCGACTTCTACGACATGAAGCACGCCATGGTGTTTTCGACCGGCTATCAGGCCAACCTCGGCATCATCTCGACGATCGCGGGCAAGGGTGACTACATCATCCTCGACATCGACAGCCACGCTTCCATCTGGGACGGCTGCAAGATGGGCGACGCCGAAGTCGTGCCGTTCAAGCACAACGACATCGAGGCGATGGAAAAGCGCCTGCGCCGCATTCCCGAAGGCGCGGGCAAGCTGGTCGTGCTGGAAGGCGTCTACTCGATGCTGGGCGATATCGCTCCGCTCAAGGAGATGATCGCGGTCGCCAAGAAGTACGGCGCGATGGTGCTGGTGGACGAAGCGCACTCTATGGGCTTCATCGGCCCCAACGGTCGCGGCGTGGCCGAGGACCAGGGCTGCCTCGACGACGTGGACTTCGTGATCGGCACGTTCTCCAAGTCGGTCGGCACGGTCGGCGGCTTCTGCGTCTCGAACCACCCGAAGTTCGAGATCATGCGTCTGGTCTGCCGTCCCTACGTCTTCACCGCCAGCCTGCCGCCCAGCGTCGTCGCCACCGCGACGATTTCGATCCGCAAGCTGATGACGGCTTCGGAGAAGCGCGCGCATCTCTGGGAAAGCTCGCGCACGCTGCACAAGGGCCTCACCGATGCGGGCTTCCAGCTCGGCACCGAGGAACCGCAGAGCGCGATCATCGCCGTCATCATGCCCGATCTCGAACGCGGCGCGATGATGTGGGAAGCGCTGCTGCACGAAGGTCTCTACGTGAACCTCGCGCGTCCGCCGGCAACCCCTGCCAACATGACCCTGCTGCGCTGCTCGCTCTGCGCCGAACACTCGGCCGAACAGGTCCAGCAGATCATCGGCATGTTCACCCGTGCGGGCAAGACCGCCGGTATTCTGGCCTAAGATGATCCGTCGTCCCGAGGTTCGCCTCGGGACGACGGTTTTCCATCAATCCTTGTGGCGTTCCACCAGCTTGAGGAACGCTTCCAGCCAGCCGCCGACGAAACCGGCGGACTGCTCGCCGATTGTGCCGTCCGCCGTGACGAGACCGTCCTTCCACTGGATGAAGGCTTCCGGCGCGCCGAGGGTCGGCATGTCGAGATAGCCGAGCACGTTGCGCAAGTGTTGCTGCGCCAGCGCGGTGCCTATCGCGCCGACGGACACCCCGATCACCCCCGCAGGCTTGCCCGCCCAGGCGCTGTCGCCATAGGGGCGCGAGGCATTGTCGATGGCGTTCTTGAGCACGCCGGGGAACGAGCGGTTGTATTCCGGCGTCACGAAGATCACGCCGTCGCTGCTGCGCACCAGCGCCTTGAGGTCCTTCACCGATTGTGCCTGGTCGCCATCCTGGTCCTGGTCGTAGAGCGGCAGATTGCCGATATCGGCAAAGACGAATTCATGCCCCGAGGCGGCGGGCAGGCGGATCAGCGCCTCTGCGAACTGGCGGTTGTACGATTCGGCGCGGAGGCTTCCGACGACGACGACGATCTTGGACATGACGACTCCTCATGACAGGTTGCTGCGGGGGACCGATATCGGGGCAAACTGCGCCGGTTGGAAGTCCGCGCGGGCCGGACTATACCTTGGGAGGGGGTGTTCGCCTGTGAGGTCCATGCGCTGATGTTCAGATTGTCCGGCTGCCTGATCGCCGTGCTGTTGCTGACCGCCTGCGGCCGGTCCGACCCCGCGCCGGGACCCGGCAGCGTCACGGTCGGCGAAGCGCGGGCGCTGGACGAGGCGGCGGAGATGTTCGACGCACGGCCCGCGCCGACTGCTTCGGCTGCGGCGGAGAATTAGGCTCGGGCGCAGGCTTGAACGCCGGATACGACGGCTGCAATCCCCGCCTTCGCGGGGACGACGGTGAGGTGGAAACTGAAGGACGGATCGACATCCAGTCCAGGTGGAGCCGAGAAGTGTGGTTTTCGAGCATCGGAGCGCAGCGGACTTTCGGTCCGTGAGCACCGAAGCGCAGGAAATCGCGCTTCGCAGGCCCGCATGGGCTGGATGTCGATCCGTCCTAGTCGAAGCTGACTTTGCCGCGCCCGGCCTTGACCGAGCCGCGCAGCTTCTTGCCTTTCAGCCGTTGTTCCTTGCCCACCCGGTTGAGGCGGCTCTTGGCGCGCTTTTCGGGCAGCTTGTGGGCATCCCGCAGCATTTCCGCGAGGCGTTCGCGGGCATCGGCGCGGTTGGCTTCCTGGGTGCGGAAGCGGCGGGCGGTGAACATCAGTTCTCCGCCCGAAGTCATGCGACTGCCCGCCAGTTCCTTCAGCCGTGCGAAGACCGGAGGAGCAAGCCGCAGGGCATAGACGTTGATCCGCAGTTGGACCGCCGTCGCCACTTTGTTGACATTCTGCCCGCCCGGCCCGGAGGCGGCGATGAAGCTCTCGCTCGCCAGGGCCTGGGCGCGGTCTATCGTGGCTTCAATATCGCTCATTCATCGCTGAAGCCGAGCGCGGCGAAATCGCGCGGCAGCGGCGCCACGGCAACGATCGGCTCCTTGTCGCCGCGCGGCACGGTGAGACCGGCTGCGTGCAGCATGGTACGCGGCGCGCCCTTGCTCGAACCGTAGACCGGATCGCCCAGCAGCGCGTGGCCAAGGCCGGAAGCGGCATGGACGCGAATCTGGTGGGTGCGGCCGGTTTCGGGGCGGAATTCCACGAGGGTCAGCCCGTTCTTCTCGTCCAGCTTGCGCCAGTGGGTGACGGCGGGCTTGCCCTTCTTGGCCGGGATCATCCGCCAGCCGTCCTTGACCGTGCTGACCTTGGAGAGGTTGAGCGCGATCGTGCCTTCCTCTTCCGTCAGCGTACCGGCGACGATGCCGAGGTAGCGCTTCTGGACCTGCTTCTCCTCGAAAGCGGCGGAAAAGCGCTTCAGCGCCTTCGGGTTGCGCGCCAGCAGCAGGCAGCCCGAAGTGTCGCGGTCGAGCCGGTGTACCGGCGCGGGCAGGCGCTGGAAGCCCAGCTTCAGCTCGTCCAGCCGGTCTTCGAGGCTCGGCCCGCCGGCACGCGGCGTATCGAGCGGCAGGCCGCCGGGCTTGTCGATGACCAGCGCTTCGCCGTCCTCGAAGAGGATTTCCAGTTCCATGTTACGTCAATGCTTTCTCTATGCGCCGCAGCGCTTCTTCGAGCCGCGCGTCATCCGCGGCGAAACTGATGCGGAAACCGTTCTGCCCGCCGAAGGCCGAGGCCGGGACCAGCGCGACGCCGTGTTCCAGCAGGTGCAGCGTCAGCTTCACGTCGTCCCCGCCGAAACGGTCCATCAACGGAGTCGCATCGATCATGCAGTAGAACGCGCCATCGGGCGAGGGTGTGGACAGGCCGGGAATCGCGTTGATGGCGGCCACCACCTTGTCCCGCCGCTGGCGGAACCGTTCGCGCCATGCGGTCAGGAAATCCTGCGGGCCTTCGAAAGCGGCGACGGCAGCGGCCTGGCTGATCGAGCAGGGATTGCCCGAGGAATGCGACTGGAGCTTTTCCATCGCCTTGATGAGCCACTGCGGCCCGGCGGCGACGCCGATGCGGAAGCCGGTCATCGCGTGGCTCTTGGACACGCCGGAGACGGTCAGGATACGGTCGGCCAGATCGGGGCAGAGGTTCGCCAGCGTCACATGCGGGCGTCCGGTATAGTTGATCGGCGCGTAGATATCGTCGGACAGCACCATCACCCGCGGGTGGCGGCGCAGCACGTCGCCGATGCCGCGCAGCATGTCTTCGGGATAATAGGCGCCGGTCGGGTTGCCGGGGCTGTTGAGCAGCACCCAGAGCGTGCGCGGGCCGATCTGCGCTTCCAGATCGGCGGGCGTGAAGCGGAAGTTGTCCTTGGGCGAGGTGCGCAGCGGCACGACCTTGCCGCCTGCAAAGCGCACGATCTCCGGATAGCTGACCCACCACGGCGAGGGCACGATCACTTCGTCGCCTTCGCTGACCGTTGCCAGCATCGCGTGGAAGATCGCCTGCTTGCCGCCCGCGCTGACCGTCACTTGCGAAGGCGGAACCTCGATGCCGAGATCGCGCTGGAAGTGCAGCGCGGCGGCCTGCTTCAGCTGCGATGTGCCGCCGACCGCCGTGTACTTGGTCTGCCCGGCGTCGAGCGCGGCCTTGGCGGCCTCGATCACATGGGGCGGGGTGTCGAAATCGGGCTCACCGACCGAGAGCGAGATCACGTCGATGCCGGATTCGCGCAAGGCGATGGCGCGGTCGGTCATCGCGGTCGTCCCCGAGGGGGCGATGCGGGCAAGGGCTGCGGAGGTATGCATCAGGTGAGCAGCCGTGCAGGCATCAGGCCGCGCAGGGCATTGCCGATCAGGAAACCGTCCGCAAGGTCGTCCAGCGTCAGGTCCGCCTCGACCGCGCGGCCCTGCTCGATCAGCGAGCGGCGCAGCACGCCGGGCAGCAGGCCGAGCGACGCGGGGGGGGTCAGCAAGACACCGTCGCGCTCGACGAAGAGGCTGGTGAAGCAGCCTTCGGTCAGCAGTCCGTCGTCGCGCAGGAACAGCACTTCCTGTGCTCCGGCGCTTTTCCCCACGGCCAGACCGGCGTTGTAGAAACCGCGATCGCTGGTCTTGTGGCGCAGGCGCCAGTCGCCGCTGTCGACCGGAAGCGGCAGCACGCCGACCGTTACCGGACCGTCGAACTCTGCGGGTAGTTCAGCCAGTTCCAGCGAATAGGCGCCGCTGCGCGCGGTGACGAGACGCAGCTTGGCAGGCGCATCGGCATCGAAGCAGAGCGCCTGGATCGCATTGCGCACGGCATGGCGGTCGAAACTGAAACCCAGCGCCTCTGCACTGGCTCGGACCCGCTCCAGATGGAGTTCCAGCAGCGGGATGCCCTCTTCGGGCGTGAAACGCATCGTCTCGACAAGATCGAAACTGGCGGGTGAAGTTGCCCCTGCCGAATCTCGCACGAAACCCCCTTTGACCAGGCATTCCCGCCATTCGGGAAGCGCTTGTGAATCGGCGACCACCGCCGAACCGACGCCGAGCGTGGCCCGACCTCTTAAACTTTTACCAGCAGTGCCCTTGCCGTCCGGCGTCAGACGCAAGGTGCGGATTGCCACATTGAACGCGGCATCGCCAGTAGGTTCGATGAAACCGATCGAGCCGCAATAAGGCCCGCGCGCGTGGCGCTCGACTTCGGCGATCAGTTCCATCGCCCGGATCTTGGGCGCGCCGGTGATCGATCCGCAGGGGAACAGCGCCCGCAGCAGATCGGCCGCGCCCTTGTCCGGCGAGAGGCGGGCGTGGACCGTCGAGACCATCTGGTGAACGGTCGGGTAGCTCTCGATCGCGAAGGGCTGGTCCACGCGGACGCTGCCCGCCTCGGCCACGCGCGACAGGTCGTTGCGCATCAGGTCGAGGATCATCAGGTTTTCCGCGCGATCCTTGGTGCTGGTGGCCAGTTCCTCGCGCAGCAGCGCGTCTTCGGCCTCGTCCTGCCCGCGCGGGCGAGTGCCCTTCATCGGGCGGACGGTGACGGTGCGCCCGTCCAGCGCGAAGAACAGTTCGGGCGAAAAGCTGAGCAGCCACTCGGCGCCGTTGCAGATCGCCGCGCCATATCCGGCGGCGGCGGCGGGGCGGATCGCGGCGTAGAGCGCCAGCGGATCGCCGTGCCACGGGCCTTCCAGCGGCAGGGTCAGGTTCGCCTGATAGATGTCGCCCGCCTCGATGGCGCCGTGGATCGTATCGAAGGCACGGGTATAGTCGCCGGTGGAGACCAGCGGATCGAGTGGGCCGATGCCGACCGGACCCGGCCCTACCGAATTGAGTGGGGCGTTTTCGGCCAGCCAGCGCGGGATATCGGCGGCGGGGACGGTCTCGAAGCTGGTGAAGGCGCCGAACCAGACCAGTGGGCCTGCGGTCTTGCGCAGCCCGGCAAGGCGCGGCTCCAGCGCCTGTCCCGCTTCGTAGGCAAGGTAGCCCGCGAGATGCAGCCCTTCCGCCGACAGCGCCTCGATCCGGGCGAGGGCGGGCACCACGTCCTCTTCGGTCTGCGCGACGACGATTTCCACCGGATCGCGGTAGATGCGCGCGTCGGCTGCGCCCTCAGGTCGGGCGTCGTCGAAAAGGAGGAAGGGCTGGGGCATAGCTTGGACTGCGCCTTTAGCGCCCGATCCCCGGCGGCACCAGTGCGCTTCGTCGCAAGGTATGGGGCCAAGGATTCGGCAAAATCCCTCTCGCCCTTGCCGCAGGTGCGTTCTATCACTTTCGCACGGTGCAAGGAGGCATGAATGGAAGAGATTTTCCTGGGACTCGGTGCCAACGACGAACGGCAGGTCCTGCGCCTGGGGCGCGCCAATCGCCACGGCCTGATCGCGGGGGCGACAGGCACCGGCAAGACGGTGACGCTCCAGACCATTGCCGAACAGTTTTCCGCCGCCGGGGTGCCGGTGTTCCTCGCCGACGTGAAGGGCGATCTTTCCGGCATCTCGATGTCCGGCAGCCCGCAGTTCAAGAACGCCGCCATTCTCGAATCGCGGGCCAGGGAAATCGGCCTGACGGACTATGGCTATTCCGACAATCCGGCGATCTTCTGGGATATCTATGGCGAGCAGGGCCATCCCGTCCGCACCACGATCTCCGAAATGGGGCCGCTGCTGCTGTCGCGGCTGATGGACCTCAATGATACGCAGGAAGGCGTGCTCAACGTCGTCTTCCGCTATGCCGACGAGCAGGGGCTGCTGCTGCTCGACCTCCCCGACTTGCAAGCAATGCTCGCCCATGCCGCCGAGAATGCCTCGGAGCTTTCGGCGAAGTACGGCAACATCTCCAAGGCCAGTGTCGGCACGATCCAGCGCCAGCTGCTGGCGCTCGACAGTCAGGGCGCCGCGCAGTTCTTTGGCGAACCGGCGCTGGAAATCGCCGATTTCATCCGCTGCGACGACAAGGGGCGCGGCTACATCAACGTGCTCGCCGCCGACAAGCTGATGCGCAGCCCCAAGCTCTACGCCACGTTCCTGCTCTGGCTGCTGTCCGAACTGTTCGAGGTGCTGCCCGAAGTCGGCGATCCCGAAAAGCCCAAGCTGGTGTTCTTCTTCGACGAGGCGCACCTGCTGTTCGACGATGCCCCCAAGGCCTTGCAGGACAAAGTGGAGCAAGTGGTTCGCCTCGTTCGCTCGAAGGGGGTGGGCGTCTACTTCATCTCGCAGAACCCCATCGACATCCCCGAGGAGATCGCGGGCCAGCTTGGCAACCGCGTGCAGCACGCCTTGCGCGCCTTCACCCCGCGCGACCAGAAGGCGATCAAGGCGGCGGCGGATACCTTCCGCATCAATCCCGAACTCAATGTCGCGGCGGCGATCACCGAGTTGAAGGTCGGCGAGGCGCTGGTTTCCACGCTCGACGATCAGGGTGCGCCCACTGTCGTCCAGCGTACCCTGATCGCGCCGCCGCGCTCGCGGCTGGGGCCGGTGGAGCCGAAGGAGCGGGCGATCATCCAGTCGATCAGCCCTTACGAAGGCAAGTACGACACCCCGGTGAACCGCGAGAGCGCCGAGGAAATTCTCGCCGCCAAGGCCGCCGATGCCGCCGCGACCGCAGAGGAAGTGGCGGAAAAGGGCGCCGAGGAAGTCGGCAGGCAGGAACGCCGGAGCCCCAGCCTGTGGGACGGCCTTGGCGGCAAGGTCGCCAAGGCGGCGGCAGGCGCGGCTGCGGCGAGCGCCGGGTCGATCCTCGCGCAGTCGGTGCAGGGCAAGAAGAGCCGCGCCAATCCCAAGGCCTCGGCGGCCAGCGCGGCGGCGGGCACGGTGGGCGATGCGTTCGGCAAGGCCATTGGCTTTCCGGGCCTAGGCCGGTTCGCCCGCAACCTGATCGGCGGGCTGATGCGCTGATGAAGAAAGGGGGCGGTCTTGCGACCGCCCCCGCACTTAATTCAGAAGCTCTTCACCGCGTAGATCTTGGAAAGATCGCCGCCCCATTCGCCGTTGTAGAGGTCGAGCAGGCGCTCGGCGGGAACCTTGCCGCTGGCGACGATCTGCGCGAGCGGTTCGAGGTAGCCGGTCTCGTTGTCGCCGCCCGCATTGAGGCGGCCTCGCGAGGCGAGGCCCGAGCGCGAGATGTCGATCACTTCTGCAGCGATCTTGCGCAAGGTGCCGCCGCCCGGAAGCGGCGCGTCGAGGCCGAGCTTCGGCACGGAATTACGCAGCAGTTCGCGCCCTTCCATGTCCCAGTCCTTGACGAGATCCCAGGCCGCATCGAGCGCGCCCTGGTCGTAGAGCAGGCCGACCCACAGCGCGGGCAGGGCGCAGATCCGGCCCCACGGGCCGCCGTCGGCGCCGCGCATCTCAAGGAAGGACTTCAGCCGCACTTCGGGGAAGGCGGTGGACAAGTGATCGGTCCAGTCCGACAGGCGCGGAAGCTCGCCGGGGAGCACCGAAAGCTCGCCCTTCAGGAAGTCGCGGAAGGAGTGCCCGGCCGCGTCGATATACTTGCCGTCGCGGAACACGAAATACATCGGCACGTCGAGCATGTAGTCGACATAGCGCTCGTAGCCGAAACCGTCCTCGAACACGAAAGGCAGCATGCCGGTGCGCGCGGGATCGGTGTCCGACCAGATGTGGCTGCGGTAGGAAAGATAGCCGTTGGGCTTGCCCTCGGTGAAGGGCGAATTGGCGAAGAGCGCGGTCGCCAACGGTTGCAGCGCCAGCGAGGTGCGGAACTTCTTCACCATGTCCGCCTCGCTCGAATAGTCGAGGTTGACCTGAATGGTGCAGGTGCGCAGCATCATGTCGAGGCCCATCGACCCGACGCGCGGCATGTGCCGCAGCATGATGTCGTAGCGGCCCTTGGGCATGATCGGCAGTTCGGCGCGGGTCTTGTCCGGCCACATGCCGAGGCCGAGGAAGGCCTTGCCGATGCGGTCGCCGATGGTCTTCACCTGGGCGAGATGGCGCCCGGTCTCGGCGCAGGTCTGGTGCAGATTCTCCAGCGGCGCACCGGAAAGCTCAAGCTGACCCGCCGGTTCCAGGCTGACATTGCCGTCGCTGCCCTTGAGGGCGATGACGTTGCCGCCTTCGACGATTGGCGCCCAACCATATTCGGTCAGGGCGCCGAGCATGTCGCGGATGCCGCCCGGCTCGTCATAAGACGGCGCGTGGTGATCAGCCGTGTCATAGACGAATTTTTCGTGCTCGGTACCGATCCGCCACGCCTCGCGCGGCTTTTCGCCCGCAGCCATCGGCGCGGCGAGTTGGTCCAGGCTTTCGATCACCGGATCTTCGCGATCCGAAACCTCACGGGTGCTCATGGCGGCGGAGTTAGTGCGGGCCGCGTTCGGACGCTACAACTTTTTGTACCGAGCGGTTTGTTTTGTTGCGGGACTCAGGAAAGAGTAAGTCCTGGGGGATGATCCCCCAGACCCTCGGAATGTCCACGTCGCGCGCTACCTAGCCGTCGTGCGCTCCCTGCGGCGCAGCCATTATGTCTCCCGACGCAGCCATGGGCGCACAACGGATAGGTCGCGCGTGACCTCGACAGTTTCGGGGTGCAGGGGCGATGGCCCCTGCTTATTCCTTTTCTTCCGACCAATCCCCGGCAACCGCCATCCAAAGCGCAGTAGCCCCGATACTCGCCGTCTCCCCGCGCAGGATTCGCGGCCCGAGCGTAATCGCCTGCGCCATCGGATGCGCCCGCACGAGCGCGCGTTCCTCGTCGTCGAAGCCGCCTTCCGGGCCGACCAGCAGCGCCGCCGGGCCGGAATGCGCGGCGAAGCGGGTGGCGGCGGGTGCGCCGCCGGTTTCGTCGGCGAAGAACAGTGCGCGGTCTTCGGGCCAGTCGCGCAGGAGCGCTTCCAGCTTCACCGGCTCGGTCACTTCGGGCAGGGCGGTGCGGGCGCATTGCTCGGCGGCTTCGGTGACGATGGTGGCGGCGCGTTCGGCGTTGAGCTTGTCGGCCACGCAGCGGCGGGTGACGAGCGGCTGGATCTTTGCCACGCCGAGTTCGGTGGCCTTTTCCAGCACGAGATCGAAGTTGGGCTTCTTGAGCAGCGCGGCGCAGAGCCAGAAGTCGGGCACGGCCTCGCGCTCGCGGAGGCGGTCGCGCACCTCCAGCGTGACGTCGCGTTTGCCGGCGGCGGTGACGGCGCAGGCCCATTCGCCGGTCTGGTCGTCGCAGAGGATCACCGCGTCGCCCGGCGCGACTCGCATGACCTTGGAGAGGTAGTGCGCCTGTCCGCCTTCGATCGCGATGCTGCCGCCTGCGGCCAGGGGGCCGGTGACGAAAAGGCGCGGCGCGCTGCGCGGGGGCCAGGCGGGGGTGGCGGCCATGATCTTGTCGATGCTCCGGAAAATTGACGGCGCCCTTTTCGCGCGAAGCGGTTTGGCGCGCAACCGGACGCCGCGTGCACATGTGCACGAATCACGTTCGTTCATGACATAGTGCATGGGATGGTCTAGTCGTTCGGGCGTGAACGACTCTCTTCTCGTCCCCGATACGCAGCATCGCGGAATCGTTGCGGCCTTGCCCAAAACGCCGCGTGCTTATGCCATGCTGGCCCGGTTCGATCGCCCGATCGGCTGGTGGCTGCTGTTCTGGCCTTGTGCCTGGGGCGTGCTGCTGGCGGGGGGCGAGGCGCGCTGGGGGTTGATCCTCTGGCTGCTGGTCGGTTCGATCGCGATGCGCGGTGCGGGCTGCGTGCTCAACGACATCGTCGATGCCGATCTCGACCGCAAGGTGGCGCGCACCGCGTCGCGCCCGGTGGCGAGCGGGCAGGTCAGCGTGAAGGCGGCGTGGGTCTGGCTGCTGTCGCTCTGCGCGGTGGGTCTGGTGGTGCTGTTTCAGCTCCGCTGGCAGGCGCAACTGGTGGCGCTGGGCAGCGTGGCGCTGGTTGCCGCCTATCCGTTCATGAAGCGGATCACCTGGTGGCCGCAGGCCTGGCTGGGCATGGTCTTCACTTGGGGCGCGCTGGTCGGCTGGATCGAGATTCGCGGAGACCAGCTGGCGGTGATCGCCGCGCTCTATGCGGGTTCGATCTTCTGGTGCATCGGCTACGACACGATCTACGCGCTGCAGGACCGCGAGGACGACGCCGTCGTCGGCATCCGCTCTTCGGCGCTGCGCCTCGGCAGCCATGTGCGGGGCGGGGTGGCGGGGTTCTACGCGCTGGCCCTGGCGTTCTGGACGCTTGCGTTCTGGACCCTGCGGCCCGACTGGGTGGCGCTGGTGGCGCTGGTGCCGGTTGCTTTGCACCTCGGTTTCCAGATCGTCACGCTCGATACCGAGGATGGCGACAATGCCCTTGCGCGGTTCCGCTCGAACCGCGACCTCGGGCTGGTCATGGCGCTGGCTTGCTGGGTGGTGGGCAACGCCGGAATCCTGTGATTCCGATGTTTCTTATCTGAAAATGCCCCTCAGGGCATTTTCGTAGCGGCACCGGCCCACGCCCCCACCCGACCTCCCATCGAGGATACACTAGTGGGAGGTCGGGTGGGGGCGTGGGCCGGTGCCGCAAAATTCGCCTGCGGCGAATTTTCAATCAATCGTAGCTTACGAGTTCGAATTCGATCCCGTCCCAGTCGAAGAAGTAGAACCGCCGCCCCGGCTCGTAGTCGGCGTGGTTGAAGGGTTCGAGTCCGGCGGCGATCACCACCCGTTCGGCGGCATCGAGGTCGCTCACCACCAGCCCGACGTGATTGAGCGGCGCCCCTTTGCCGAAGCGTTCGCGCGGCTTCCGGTCCGTATAGACGGCGATATAGCTGAAATCCCCGCCGACATGGATCGTCTCGCCGCCATTGATGGCAGGACCGCGCCAGCGTTCGTGCCAGCCGAGCAGGTCCTGCAACAGCGCTGAACTCCGGTCGATGTCGCTGACCGTGATGTTGGCATGTTCGAGGCGGCCCTGGGCCATTTTCGCATCTCCTCTGCGTCACCGGACGAATCGCCGGCTTGGCCTTGATGCAACCTCAAGTTAACTTGAGATCAAGCTCCAAATGCGAGGAAACCATGATCCCGGACCGCTTCATCTCCATCGGCTATCTGGCGCGGCGCACCGGCGTCGCGGTTTCGGCGATCCGTTTCTACGAGGAGAAGGGCCTGCTGACCGCGCTGCGCACCAGCGGGAACCAGCGGCGCTTCCTGCGTTCGGACATCCGCCGCGTCAGCTTCGTGCTGATCGCCCAGAAGCTGGGCCTCGGCCTCGCGGAGATCGAGCGCGAGCTTTCCGCCCTGCCGCAGGGCCGCACGCCGACACTGGAGGACTGGGAGAAGATCAGCCTGTCGATGCGAGAGGCGATCGATGCAAAGATCGCGCTGCTCGAACTGACCCGCCGCAAGCTGGACGAATGCATCGGCTGCGGCTGCCTGAGCCTCGGCAAGTGCCGTCTCTATAACCGGGACGACGAGGCCGGAGCGCAGGGACCGGGGCCGCGCTTCGTGCTCAGGTAGCTTCGGCGGCCTTGCGAACCGAGGCGAGGATGCGGCGGCGGATCAGGCCGCTGACCGGGCGGATCAGCAACCAGTAAGGTCGGAACTTGCGGCGCGAGAAGTCGTCGGGGCAGAATACCCGCGTCTGCGTGGTGAGGCGGTGGATGCCCTCGGCCTCGCGCACGACGTCGAAACTCAGTGCCAGCCGGGGAACTCGGGCTTCGTCAAAGGCCTTGAAGGCGGGGCCGTCGGCAATCTTGCGCAGACCGTAGTCCGCTTGCCAGAGCTGCCCGACCAGACCGTAGATCAAGGCTTGTCCGGTCCGCTCCAGCAGTGTGAAATTCCGCATCCCGAACGGTTCGCTGCCGCGCCGCCCGAGCAGGCGGGCGGGCACTTCGCGCAGGCCGATCATGGCGCGGAAGAAGCGGTCATCCTCGGGCTTGTAGGCCGCGACGGCATCGAGAATGGCGGCTGCGTCGGCCGCAATCCGGCAGGAATGGATTTCCGAGAACTGGAAGCGCGGCAGATAGCTGTCGATCAGGGGCATGGTAACATGTGTTAGCGATTATCGAGCCGATGTACGGCTGTGGCGCTTTGCAAGACGCAAGAGTGAAATCAACGCCACCATGAAAGGCAACATGATAAAGTCGATAACCCATGGCTGGTCGAAAACATCTCCGGCAAGCCTCAGCAGGCCGCCTATGACCAATACGGGAACAACGTGCAGTCCGATCGCCGCAAAACCCTTCCAGTGACAGGGCACGTAGCTCCATAACCAGCGTTCAAACCAGATCTCTCCAGCTTCGCTGCTCATTCCGCCGCCAGCAGTTCCTCAGCGCCGACGAGATCGACGCTGACCAGTCGCGAGACGCCCTTTTCCACCATGGTCACGCCGAACAGGCGGTGCATGCGGCTCATCGTCACGGCATTGTGGGTGACGATCAGGTAGCGCGTGTCGGTTTCCTGCGTCATCGCTTCGAGGAGGTCGCAGAACCGCTCGATATTCGCGTCGTCGAGCGGGGCGTCGACTTCGTCCAGCACGCAGATCGGCGCGGGATTGGTCAGGAACAGCGCGAAGATCAGGGCGACGGCGGTGAGCGCCTGCTCGCCGCCCGACAGCAGCGTGAGCGACTGGAGTCGCTTGCCCGGCGGCTGGGCGAAGATTTCGAGGCCCGCTTCGAGCGGATCGTCCGAATCGACGAGCGCGAGGTGGGCCTGACCGCCCTGGAACAGGCGCGAGAACAGATGGCGGAAATGGCCGTCCACCGCTTCGAAAGCGGCGCGCAGGCGCTCGCGGCCCTCGCGGTTGAGATTGCCGATCGAGCCGCGCAGGCGGTTCACCGCTTCGGCCAGTTCCGCCTTTTCGGTGATGCTGGTGCCGAGCTGGGCTTCGGCTTCGGCCAGTTCGGTGGCGGCGACGAGGTTGACCGGGCCGATCCGCTCGCGGTCGGCCATGAGGCGTTCCATCGCGACCATTTCGTCCGGCGCCGCGCCGACATCGGCGGGGGCGAAGGCAAAGCGCTCGGGCAGGACCGGCGGCGGGCACTGGAAGCGTTCGCCCGAAACGCGGGTCATCTCGACGCGGCGGGCGTCCTCGTTTTCGGCGCGGGCGGCGGCCCCGGCGCGGTTCTCGCGGGCGCTGGCGAGCATTTCCTGCGCGGCGGCGAGCGCGGCATCGGCCTTGCGGGCGGCGTCGGTCACGAAAGCGACGGCGGCTTCCGCCTTGCCCAGTTCCTCGGCAATGCGGTTGCGCACGGCTTCGCCCTGCTCGATCTGCTCCATCAGCGAGGCGGGCTTCGCGGCGACGACGGCGCGCTCGGTCTCGATTTCCTCCAGCCGCCCGGCCATCTGGGCGAGGCGGTTGGCGGCATCCCCGGCGCGCGACTGCCAGTTGCGGATATCGCCGCGCTGCGAGGCGGTGCGCTCGCGCGCGACGGCAAGGCCCTGATCGTGCGAGGCGAGCGTCGCGGTCGAGATCTGCAGCGTCGCGCGGGCGGCGTCGTTCTTCTCGCGGGCGAGCACCAGCCCGGCGCGGCCCTTTTCGGGATCGGGCAGGACCGAGCGCTTGCCTTCGGCGGCGGCGATGTCCCGCTCGGCCGCTTGCCGCTGCTCGGCGAGATCGCCGAGGGCGCGGTCGAGTTCGGCGCGGCGGGTCTGGTGGCGGAGGCGGGCGTCCTCGGCCTGGTCGGCGGCGCGCAGGGCGCTGCGTTCGGCATTGGCGGCCTCGGCAATGGCGCGCTCGGCGGCGACTACGGCGGCGGCATGGGCCGAGAGTTCCTGCTGCACCGCGCCTTGCCGCGCTTCGGCGGCGGCGACGGCTTCGCGCAGCGGCGGCAGTTGTGCGTCGAGTTCGGCGAAGCGGTTCTCGGCTTCGAGTCGCGCGGCTTCGGCGGCACCTTCGCCGCGCGCGACGAAGCCGTCCCAGCGGCGCAGTGCGCCTGCGCGGGTGACCAGCCATTCGCCGGTGCCGAGGTTGCGGCCATCGTCTTCCTCGACGACATGGACGAGGGCAAGGCGCGCGGCGAGTTCCGCCGGGCACTGGGTGACGTGGGCGGCAAGGCTGTTCTTCACCGCCGCCGGGGCCTGTGCCCCGGTCCAGAACCGGCCATCCGCCTTGGCCACTTCACCCAGCGGCGCCTTGGCATCGCGGCCGAGCACGGCGGCGACGGCGCGTTCGTAGCCCGGCGCGGCGCGCACGGCGTCAATGGCGACCGGCAGGCCATGCGCGGCCTTGGCGCCCTTGGCGCGGGCCTCGCGGTCCTTGGTGAGGGCGGAATGTTCGCGCTCGATGCCGGTCAGGTCGGCGCGGGCGGCAGCCAGCGCCGAGGCGGCGGCATCGCGCTCGCCCTGAAGTTCGGTCTTGCGGACCTGCTGCGCCTCCAGACCCTCGCGGGCGGCGGCGAGTGCCACGGTGGCCGCTTCGGCCTTGGTCCGTGCGTCGATGACCGCCGCGTCGAGATCGCCCGCTGCGGCCAGTGCTTCCACTTGCGCTTCGAGCCGGGCCGCTTCGGCGGAGAGTCGGTCGAGACGGCTGCGCGCCTGCGTCAGCTCGGCTTCGGCGATCCGCCATTCCGCCTCGACTCCGGCCTGCGCGGCGGTCGCCTGCGCCAGATCGAGTTCGGCGGCACGGGCGGCGCGCTCGGCGCCTTCGAGGGCATTGGCGAGGCGCGGGCGCTGGGCCTCGTCCTGTTCGAGCTGCCTTGCCCCTTCCGCCAGATCGCGTTCCAGCCGGGCGAGCGCCTCGGCGGCGTCGCGGGTCATGCGGTCGGCATCGCCGCGATCCTCGTCGAGGCGCGCCTTCTGGCGTTCGAGGTCCTTCAGCCGCTGTTCGGCGGCTTCGAGCTGGCCGGTGAGCGTCGCCATCCGGTGGCCCTGCGCACTGGCATCGTCGCGGCGGTCGGCGAGTTCGTCGCGGGCTTCCACCAGCGCTTCGGCGGCCTTGGCCTGGGCGTCCTGCGCCAGCTTGGCCGCATCCTGCGCGGCGGTCACGCGGGTCTCGGCGCCCTCGGCTTCTTTCTTCGCGGCATCGGCGGCCTGGGCGGCATCGCGCCAGCGGGCGAAGACCAGTCGCGCTTCGGCAAGCCTGATCCGGTCGGACAGTTCCTTGTAGCGCTCGGCGGCCTTGGCCTGACGGCGCAGCCCTGCGACCTGCTTGTCGAGACCGGCCATGAGGTCTTCGAGGCGCGAGAGATTGGCCTCGGTAGCGCGCAGCTTCTGCTCGGCGTCCTTGCGGCGGACGTGGAGACCGGCGATTCCCGCTGCTTCTTCCAGCATCGCGCGGCGTTCGGCGGGCTTGGCGGCGATGACTGCGGCGATGCGGCCCTGGCTGACGAGCGCCGGGCTATGCGCGCCGGTGGCGGCATCGGCGAAGACCAGCGAGACATCCTTGGCGCGCACGTCGCCGCCATTGATGCGGTAGGCGCTGCCGGCGCCGCGCTCGATCCGGCGGACGACTTCCAGTTCCTCGCGTACGCCGCGACTGTCGGGCGCGGTTTCGGCTTGGAGCACCACTTCGGCAAAGGCGCGGGGCGGGCGGCTGGCGGTGCCCGCGAAGATCACGTCCTCCATCCCGCCGCCGCGCATCGACTTGGCCGAGCTTTCGCCCATGACCCAGCGGATCGCTTCGAGCAGGTTGGACTTGCCGCAGCCGTTGGGGCCGACCACGCCGGTCAGCCCCGGTTCGATGCGCAGTTCGGCGGGTTCGACGAAGCTCTTGAAACCGGTGAGCTTGAGCCGTTTTATGCGCATCGTATCTGGTTCAGTTCATCATGGCGGCGCGGATCAGCGCGCGCCGGCTTCCTGGAGCTTGGCTTCGAGTTCCTTCCATTCCATCGAGCCGACATTGCTGCCGTTGATGATGAAAGTGGGCGTGCCGCTGATGTTGAAGTCGGTCGTCGCCTTCTGCGTCTGGTCGGCGAGCGCCTTGGCCTTGGCCGCATCGCCCAGGCAGACCTTGGCCTGATCGCGCGAGATCCCGCGCGAGGCGAAGAATTCGGTCATGCCGCCGACTTCGGCGATGGCCAGCATCTGCTGGTCCTTCGGCAGTTCCTGAATCTGCTTCATCCGCGCGTCGCCGGCGGACTGCAGGTTCTGGAACATGTTCGGCTGCCAGGCCCAGAACTGCTCGCTGAGCGGCAGCACAGCCTCGGTCGAGCCGCAAGTGGCGAGCAGGGTGGCCGGAATGTCGAAGGCGTTGAGCATGAAGTAGCGCAGTTCGTAGCTCACGCGGCCGCTGGCGACATAGTCGCTACGCAGCTTGTCGTAGCTCTCGTGCGCGAAGAGGGCGCAGTGCGAGCAGGACAGCGCGCCATATTCAACGAGCTTGATCGGTGCTTCGGGATTGCCGATGCGGTAGCCGCCTTCGGGGGTCTTGACGATTTCGTCGGCCCAGGCCTTGCCGGCGGGCGCCGCGACCTTGGGCAGGGGCTGCTCCGACTTGGGCGCGTCGGTCGACCCGGCTTCCTTCTTCCCGCACGAGGCGAGGCCGAGCGCGAGCGGCGCGGCGATCATTCCAAGGGCGACAGCGCGGAGAGGGGTGCGCAGGGCGGTCTTGCGGAGCATGGCGAATCCTTGTGAGAAGGCGGGGAAACTAGCGGAAGGGCGGCGCGGATAACAGCGCTGGAGATACGAGAAACGGGCGCTTTCCCACAGGAATGCGCCCGTTTTGCGGGAAACTATTCTTAAACCGAACCCTTGCGCTTCGCAGCCATCCGGCTGTTGATCTCGGCGGAAAGACCGGCCCAGTCGTGGGCGTCGAGCAGCTTGCCGTCGAGGATGAAGCTGGGCGTCGAGTTCACGCCGTTCTTCGCCACGGTGGCCTGCTGCTGCTTGATCGTGTCGAACACTGCTTCATTGGCGAAGCAGGCGTCGGCCTGGGTGCGGCTCATGCCCCAGGCGGCGACGCGGGTGTAGAAGTCGAGGTCGCTGGCGATGGCCTTCATGCGCTCGGGCAGGGCGCCCTGATACCAGCGCTTCTGCTGTTCCTCGCTCATCTTCTCCAGCTTGCCCATCCAGGCCTCCTGGCTGGCGAGGAAGGCGTTGTGGCGCTTGAAGAAGCCCTTGGGGTCGCCGCAAGTGGTGAGCATCGAGATCGTCAGGTCGATCGGGTTGCGCAGCAGGGTGGTGACGGTCACGCCGATCTGGCCCTTGGGCACCAGGGTCAGGCGCAGGGTGGGGTCGGCCTCGCGGTTGAAGTGGGCGCAGTGCGGGCAGGTGTAGCTGACGAATTCGGTCAGCTGCATCTCGGCCTTGGGATTGCCGTAGCGGTGGCTGCCGTCGGCGGTGACGGCGATCTGGTTCACCCAATTGGAGGCAGGGTTCGATGTGGGCGCCAGCGGCTTGTGGACGGGCTTGGTGGCGGCGACGCTGAGCAGGGCGACGGCGGCGAGTGCGGCGAGACGCAAGGTGGACTTCATCACTGCTTTTCCTGATCTTGCTTTTGTTCATCCTGGGCACCGATGCTTCGGGCCAGCGATTCGAGCACCGCGCGAAGCTCGGGATCGCCGATGTCGCGCAGCGATTCCCCCAGTTCGAAGGGTACGGGTTTGAGCGAGGGCGGAGCCGCCTTCGGCCGCGTGGCAGGCGGTGCCTTAACCTCGCCTTGCCGGATTTTCACTTTGGCGACAGCCTTGTAGCCGAAGAAGCGGTTCACTCGCTCCATGATTTCGGGCACGACGTGCTGGATCATCGGGGCATGGGCGGCGAGCACCACCAGCTGGAGAATGCCGTCGCACTTCTCGCCGGGGGGGAAGCGGATCGATTCGGGCGAGCAGACGCGGGCATGGCGCAGGCCGACGATCTCGGGCCAGCGCGTCACCACGCTCGACTGCACGAAACCGAAACGGCGGAAGGCGGTGCGGCCCACTTCGGGCATGAGGTCGGAAATCTGGCGCGCCTGGCCGCCGCGCGCGCGCTCGAAGCGCTTGGGGGCGTCCTTTGCGGCGCTCTTGCCGGTCCCCGCGCCCGTACCAGCGCCCGCGCGCTTGGGTGCCGGTTTCTTTTCTGTTCCTTTGCTCGGATGCCGTTCCATTGTGGGCGCTCCAATGCCATAGGGCGCTGATGGACGCCAGCCGCGATACGATTCCAGCCAATGTTTCGGGCGCGGTTCTGGACTGGTACGATGTCCATGCCCGCACCCTGCCGTGGCGCGCGGCGCCGGGCACGCCTGCCCCCGATCCTTACCGTGTCTGGCTATCCGAAGTCATGCTCCAGCAGACCACGGTCGCGGCGGTGAAGGACTATTTCGCCAAGTTCACGAGTCGCTGGCCCACCGTGACCGATCTCGCCGCTGCTTCCGACGAGGACGTCATGGCGGCATGGGCGGGCCTCGGCTACTATGCCCGCGCCCGCAACTTGCTGGCCTGCGCGCGCGAAGTCGCGGCGCGGGGCGGGGCCTTTCCCGATAGCGAGGAAGGCCTGCGCGCGCTGCCGGGGCTGGGGGCCTATACTGCCGCTGCCGTCGCCGCGATCGCCTTCGGTCGCCGTGCGGTGGTGGTCGACGCCAATGTCGAGCGGGTGATCACGCGCCTCTTCGCGCTGGACGAGGCGCTGCCGGGCGCGCGCCCGGCGATCCGCGCGCTCACCGACACGATCACCCCCGATCTGCGCGCCGGAGACTTCGCGCAGGCGCTGATGGACATGGGCGCCACCGTCTGCACCACGCGCGCGCCCCGCTGCCTGCTCTGCCCGATCTCTGCCAATTGCCGGGCTCGGGCCATGGGCGAGCCGGAGCGCTTCCCGGTCAAGGCGCCGAAGAAGGCCAAGCCGACCCGCAAGGGCCGCGCCTTCTGGATCGAGCGCGACGAGCAGGTCTGGCTGGTGCGCCGGGCCGACAAGGGCATGCTCGGCGGCATGCGCGCTCTGCCCGACGACGGCTGGTCCGCACGCAGCGACGGCCACGGCGAGCCGCCGATTGCGGGGCGCTGGGAAAGCGCCGGGCGGGTCGGCCATGTCTTCACCCATTTCGCGCTCGAACTCGGGCTTTCCATCCATCTCGGAGACTTGCGCGGCGACCCACCGGGCGCGGGCGAGTGGTGGCCGCTCGACCGGCTGGACGAGGCGGGACTGCCGACGCTCTTCGCCAAGGCCGCGGGCCTCGCGCTGGCGGAGATGGCATGACGGCGACGGCTGAGCGGCTGGCGGCGGCCCTCGATCGCCGCATGCTGCTGCGCATGGCCGGTGCCGCCGGCATCGGCGCCGCGATGTGGCCGGGACTGCTCCGCGCCGCGACCCAGCAGGAGACCCTGCCGCGCGTGCGGGCCTTGCTGGAACGCTGGACCGGAACCCCCGACCGCGCGGGCGTCTTCCCCGGCCTCGTCGCCTCGCTCGGCCTGCCGGGGCGCGAGACCGAATTCGTCGCGCGCGGCGCGCAGGGCTTTACCGACGGCACCCCGATCTCGGCGGACAGCCTGTTCCGCATCTATTCGATGACCAAGCCGATCACCGGGATCATGGCGATGCAACTGGTGGCGGAGGGCCGCCTTGCGCTCGACCAGCCGCTGCACGACGTGCTGCCGAAGTTCGCGGCGATGCAGGTGCAGGACCGCTACGACGGCTCGCTCTCGGCGCTCCACCGCGCCCCTCGGGCGATCACCATGCGCCACTTGCTCACCCATACCTCGGGGCTGGGCTATTCGATCGTCCAGACCGGCCCGATCCGCGACCTGTTGCAGGAAAAGGGCCTCGCCGCCGGGCAGATCACGAGGCTGAAGATTCCGGGCCTGACCGACACGCCCCCGGCGCCCAGCCTAGCGCTGTTCGCCGATCGCCTTGCCGAAGTGCCGCTGGTCTATGATCCCGCGACGCACTGGAGCTATTCCCTGGGCCTCGACCTGATGGGCCGGGTGATCGAACTGGTCAGTGGCCGCCCCTTCGATGTCCATCTGCGCGAGGCGCTGTTCGAACCGGCGGGGATGACGAGCACGTTCTTCCAGGTCCCCGCCGCCCAGGGCCACCGCCTCACCACCAATTACGCCGCGCTCGGGGAAACGCTCTTGCCGATCGACGAGCCGGACAGCTCGCTGTTCCTGAACCGCCCCGCGTTCCCCTTCGGCGGCTCCGGCCTTGTCAGCAGTCCGCGCGACTACGACCGTTTCCTGCGCCTGCTCGCCCAGCGCGGCATGCTGGACGGCAAGCGCGTGCTGGCGGAAAGCGCGGTGGTCACCGGGACGAGCGACCTGCTGCCGCCGGTCGAGAGCCAGTCGCCGATGCTGCCCCCCGGCAGCGGCTTCGGCGCGGGCGGG
Organism: Novosphingobium sp. BL-S-20; assembly: GCF_055521635.1. Lineage (NCBI taxonomy): Bacteria > Pseudomonadati > Pseudomonadota > Alphaproteobacteria > Sphingomonadales > Sphingomonadaceae > Novosphingobium > Novosphingobium sp. BL-S-20. The sequence continues at coordinate 381,745 of NZ_CM145494.1, forward strand.
CGCGTCGGCAAGGGCGCGGAGAACGGCATTTTCGGCTGGTCCGGCGCGGCGGGCACGGTGGGCATGGTGGACATGCACCGCGGCCTGCGCTCGCAGCTTTTCGCGCAGTTCATGCCGCCCAATGCGGTTGGCCTGATCCCTCAGTTCCAGACTGCGTTGAAGGCCGACATCATGGCCCTGTTGGAGACGCCGCGTTGACCGATACCGTCCTGCCGAAACTGCTTCCTATCGCCTTTGCCGGATCGCACCTCGACCGCGCCGACCATATCCGCAGCGATCCCGATGCGCTCTTTGCGCTCCAGACCGCCGAGGCGCGGCTGCTGCGGCTCGACGGTCTGGACGCGGTGCTGAAGGACGACGGTGCGCTGACCTGGGGCACCCTTGCCGATGCCGAGCCGGGCAGCGAGATGATCTTCCTCGGCCTCGACGGGGCGGTGCCCTGTTTCGCGGAAGTGCCGCCGGAGACGCCGCCGGGCGGCCCCCACGCCTCGCCGGTCAACTGGCATGCAATGGCGGTGCTCGATGCCGGTGAACTGGCGGCCTATGGCGGCGCGCGTTCGCTGGTGAGCTGGCATTGCCGCCATCGCCATTGCTCGGTCTGCGGCCATCCCACCGCGCTCGCCAAGGGCGGCTGGCAGCGCACTTGCACCAATATCGACTGCGGCGCCGAGCATTTCCCGCGCGTCGATCCGGTGACGATCATGCTCGTCGAGCACCAGGGCCGGGCACTGCTGGGCCGTCAGCCGCGTTTCCCGGAAGGGCGCTATTCGACCCTGGCGGGCTTCGTGGAGCCGGGCGAATCGGTGGAAGAGGCGGTCGCGCGGGAGATTCACGAGGAAGCGGGGCTGCGCGTCCGCGATGTGACTTATGTGGCGAGCCAGCCCTGGCCGTTCCCGTCCTCACTGATGATCGGCTGCCATGCCGTGGCCGACGACGATGCTATCACCATCGACGAGACTGAGCTTGAGGACGTGCGCTGGTTCACCCGCGAGGAAGTGGTCGATGCGCTCGAAGCCATCGGTCGCGGTGAGAACGGCAAGGCTTTCGGCGCGCCGCCCGCCCACGCGATCGCGCATGTGCTGATGCGCTGGTGGGTGGACCGGGGTTAGGGCGGCGATCTGTGCCTAATGCGCGGGCGGAAGTCCCCGGTTGGGGCAACTCCGCTGATATCCAACGAGAAAAGCCGTTAAAGACCTCGTCGCCCCCGCGAAGGCGGGGGTCCCGCTTATCTTGCGGCAATGCGCGAGGTGGGAAAAGGCAGCGGGGTCCCCGCCTACGCGGGGACGACGGGGTTTTTGTTACGGATAGGTTGGGTTAGCCCGGTCAGCCCCGTACTTCCTCAGACGAACCCTTGGTCAGCCCAGCCCTTCGCCTGCCCGTGCCACAGCGGCGGCAATGGCGCCGCGCGCTTGCGGGCTGTTGCGCCAGCAGGTCGAGCCCAGCGTAGCGGAAACCTCCGCGCAGATCGCATCGGGATCGCGTTCCGCGAGATCGGCAAACGTGGCGATGCCTAGTTCCTCCAACCGCGCCACCACGGTCGGGCCGACGCCTTTCACCGCCAGTAGCGCCGCGCGTTCGTCCTTGCTGAACCCCGTCACACCAGCCCCAGTTTTGCCAGTTCCCGTGCCATGGCGGGCGGCATCGCATCGCCCGCCGTCTCGCCTTCGCCCAGATCGCGCGGGGCGTCCTTTTCGGCGAGGTAGCGCCAGCCCTGATGGGCGCGCTTGGGCTGGGTGACGACCGGGATCAGCGTGGGCGCGAGGCGAATCCACCAGCGTCCGTCCTCGCGCTGCTCGAAGCCTAGGATCGGCGAGCGGCCGATCAGCGCATGCTCGTAGATCCAGTATAGCGAGCCGCCGACCATCTCTTCCTGCCGCTTGGGCAGGTAGCGGGTGGTGAGGCGGGCCTCGCCGATGTCCCCGTGGCTTTCCAGCCAGGCGCGCAAGTCCGCCGGGCTTTCGGCGGAAAAGGCGATCTTGGTCATGTGCAGCGGCATGGGCGTTAGATAGGTATTGGGAGTCGGTTTGAAAATCCGCCGCAGGCGGATTTTGGCGGCACCGGCCCACGCCCCCACCCGACCTCCCATCAAGGATACACTAGTGGGAGGTCGGGTGGGGGCGTGGGCCGGTGCCGCTACGAAAATGCCCGAAGGGCATTTTCAAACCTGAATCTAACCCACCAGACCGGAAACCGTCGCCAAGCCGAGGAAAACAAGGAAGCCCATCGAATCCGTTGTCATCGTCACGAAGATGGACGAGGCGATGGCCGGGTCCGCCTTGAGCCGTTCCAGCGTCAGCGGCACGAAGACGCCCGCCATGCCCGCGATCAGGATATTGGTCATCATCGCCATGGCAATGACGAGGCCGAGCGTCACGTTGCCGAAGATCAGGCTGACCACGATGCCGATGACGACCGCGATCGTGCAGCCGTTGAGCAGGGCGATCGACATCTCGCGCCGTACCGCACGCCAGGCGTTGGAGGCGGTCAGCTGGTTGGTGGCGAGCGCGCGGACGGTGACCGCCAAGGTCTGCGTCCCGGCATTGCCGCCGAGGCCCGCGACGATCGGCATCAGCGTGGCCAGCGCCACCATCTTCGAGATCGTGCCCTCGAACAGGGCGATCACCGAGGAGGCCAGCGTGGCGGTGAGCAGGTTGGCGATCAGCCAGCGCACGCGCGCGGAATAGGCGTCGCGGATCGGCTCGTTGATGTCGCCGTCGCCCGCGCCCGAGAGCAGCAGGGTGTCCTCGCCCGCTTCTTCCTGAATGATGTGGACGATGTCGTCGACGGTGATCTGGCCGATCAGCCGCCCGTGATCGTCTACCACGGCGGCGGAGATCAGCGCATATTTCTGGAAGCGCAGCGCGACTTCTTCCTGGTCCATGTCGGCCGGGATCAGGGTCTGGTCGCGGGCCATCACGTCGTAGAGCGGGATGTTGCGCGGGGTGCGCAGGATCCACGAGAGCGCGCATGTGCCGATCGGGCGGTGCATCGGATCGACGATGAACACTTCCCAGAACTCGGTGGGCAGCTCGCGGTGCTCGCGCAGGAAATCGATGAGATCACCGACGGTCATCGATTCGTGGACGGCCACGAAATCGCGGCTCATCAGGCGGCCGGCGGATTCCTCTGGATAGGACAGCGCCGTCTCGATGGCGGCGCGGTCTTCCGGCTCCATCTCGGCCAGGACGGCCTGCTGGTCTTCCTCGTCGAGGTCTTCCAGCATCGCGACGGCATCGTCGGTATCGAGCTGTTCGGCGATTTCCGCGACGACGTCGGCAGGCAGCGCCTCGACCAGGGCTTCGCGCACCCAGTCGTTCATCTCGGCGATGACTTCCACGCCCATCAGGTCGCGGATGGCGCGGGCGAGACCGAGGCGTTCGTTCTCGTCGACCAGCTCGAACAAGTCGGCGATGTCGGCGGGGTGGAGCGGCTCGACGAGGTCGTAGACGCGCTCGAAGTCCTCCTCGTCCAGCGCATCCTTCACGCTGCGGACGAATTCGGCCTTGAGGCGATTGTCGTCGTCGAGGCTTTCCGATTCAGGCACGTCGTGACGCGCGGTGTCTTCCGCCTGTTCCGCCGGGTCGTCCTTGAGGTCCGCTTCGCTCATGCTGGCCGGTCTACGCAGCTATTTCGCGATTGCAACAGGGGGCGGGCGGGATTGGAAAGTTTACCCGGACGGAGGACGATAAAGTCCGGTTCCGTAATCATATCGTCACCCTGAACTCGTTTCAGGGTCCATCGTGCAGCGGAACCCGAAGCGTCGATCTTTTACGCCGCGATCTCGGCTTGCTGCCGCAACCACCACGCTTCCGGCCAGATGGACCCTGAAACAAGTTCAGGGTGACGGGAAAGACGAACGGCACAAAGGCGCAACCGAACGCTCCCCGCGTGACATTGCCGAACCAGCCCCTATATCGGGCGCCAACACCCGCCCGGCTGCGGTCCCGCACCGGCACAAGGAGACCCGCAATGGCTGACGAATACCTGACGCTCACGCTCGACACCGGCAACGGTGAAGGCGGCGACGTGAAGATCAAGCTGCGCCCCGACCTCGCCCCCGGCCACGTCGAGCGCATCAAGGAACTGACCGGCGAAGGCTTCTACGACGGCATCAAGTTCCACCGCGTGATCCCCGGCTTCATGGCGCAGGGCGGCTGCCCCAACGGCACCGGCATGGGCGGTTCGGACAAGCCCGACCTCCAGGCCGAATTCAACGCCGAGCCGCACGTGCGCGGCGTTTGCTCGATGGCCCGCACCAGCTATCCGCACTCGGCCAACAGCCAGTTCTTCATCTGCTTCGACGACGCACGCTTCCTCGACAAGCAGTACACCGTCTGGGGCCAGGTGGTCGAAGGCATGGAACTCGTCGACGCGCTCCCCAAGGGCGAGCCGCCGCGCGAGCCGGGCAAGATCGTCAAGGCGACCGTTTCGGAAGGCTGATCCTTTCCGAAAGCCTGAACCGAGAAAAGGGCGGCTCCGCGAGGGGCCGCCCTTTTTGTTTGTGAGGTCAGTGATGGGGCCTGTCGGGCATGGGGGCGGCTACTTTTCCCGGAAGCGGTGTCGGAATTCTGAAGCCTTCGCTGCAAATCCGTCCATTCCTGTGGCAATCCAGCACGGTGTCGATCCTGTCGCGGATCGCTTCGAGGCGAGCGCAGGACAAACCCATTTCCGTTTGCAACACGAGCTGCGGCTTCGGATCGAACCGTTGGGCGGCTTCCAGCATCTGGTCGAGCACTACATCGGAAACCGGTGCGCCATTCCAGTATGCTGCACCGTTCCGGTCGAGAGTCAGTCGATTGTAATAAGTCTCCGGACCCATTTCCTCAGGCGGCGTCCAATAGCTTCGCGGTGCGGTGCAGGCGACAGACCCTTCATCGGAACAGCCTGCAAGAGCGGCCGAGGCCAGCATGGTCAAGGCGAAGAACAGGCGTCGCATCGAGGGGCCGTTTTCGTGGGTCACTCGGACCTGGCGGCCTTGGCCTTCTCGTCCTTCTCAAGCTGGGCTTCGGACACGCCGAGCAGCTTGGCGAGGCGGGCCTTCTCGCTCTTGGAAAGGTCCGCGTAAGTGCGCGGCTCCGGCAGGCTGGCGCTGGCGGCTTTCACCTTTTCGACGATGGCGGGCATCTGTTCCATCAGCTTGGGCACGAAGCCCTGCATCTTGGCCATGACTTCCGGCGACATCATGATGAGATAGGAATCGGCGGCATAGGCCTTGCCGGTCGGCGTCGCGAAGAAGGCGTTGAGTTCGCCGAGCTGCGCGGCGCTGTACTTGCCCGCATAGGCCTGGGCCAGGCCGTCGCGGATATCGGGTTCCACCTGGGTCATCAGCGGGATCATCTCGCCCATCATCGTGCGGGTGGAGATCTGCATCCGCTCCTTGAAGGCCGGGTCGTAGATTTCCATGATCTCGGCCATGGAAGCCTCGCCCAGTTGCTCGGTATCGACGCCGCTGAGGCCTGCAAGCTGCTTGAGCGGCAGCTTCATTGTCGAGTCCATGATGGAATCCATCATCTTGTCGAGCGTGCCGTTCATCAGCCTTGCGTAACTTCCGAGAGGGAACACGTAGTCGACCGTCTGGCGGGCGGCGGCGATGCGGGCGGGGTCGGTGACGGGCCCAGGAGTGGTAGCTGCGGCAGCAGGCTCGGCGGCGAAGGCGGGTGCCGTCGAGGCGAGCAGGGCTGCGGCGGCAGCCGTGAACACAGTGAAACGCATGGTCTTGACCCCTGATCTTGCAAAGTTGCGGGTTTCATACCGCGAAGCCTGTGCAGGGGGAATGACATTGGCGGTTAGGGGGAGCGCATAGCAGGGCTGCGGGGCGGCGAGCGAAGCTCCCGAGTCACCACCGTTACCAACACCGAGTCACAACCTCGCCATCGCAAAACCTCGTCGCCCCCGCGAAGGCGGGGGCCCCGCTTATCTTGCGGCAATGCGCGAGGTTGAAAAAGGCAGCGGGGTCCCCGCCTTCGCGGGGACGACGGGTATGTGGGAACTCCGTCGAGGGGTGCTTACAGCCCGGCTTGCAGCAGCCACTCGTGGAAGATGCGCACCGGGCGCGATTCCAGCGCCTTGGGCTTGCAGACGAACCAGTAGCGATACGGGCTTTCCACATCGATATCGAACAGCCGCGCCAGGCGGTTGTCGTGGCTGCGGCGGAAGTGGTCGTCGTGCATGATCGCGATGCCGAGACCCTGCGCCGCGGCTTCCAGCACCAGCTGGCCGGAGTCGAAGCGGTCGACCGAGGCCGGTTCCAGCTTTTCCATGCCGATCGCGTTCTTCCACGCGTCCAGGCTCTGCGGCAGGTCCTGGTGGATCAGGAAGGTCTGCTTGGAGAGGATCGCCTCGTCGGGGACGGAGCCGATCTCCCGCGCCATCTCCTGCGAGGTGATCGCGTAGACCTTGTTGTGGTCGAGCTGGATGCGATAGTAGGCGGGGTCCGGCTCGGGCGAGAGGATGATCGCCGCGTCCAGCGTGTCGCCCACGCGGTCTTCCAGATGGGCGCCGGTGTCGATGTCGATGTGCAGGCGCGGGTGCAGCTTGCGCAGTTCCGGCAGGCGCGGGAACAGGCGCTGGCCGCCGAACAGCGAAGGCACGCCGAGGTGCAGGCGCAGCACCTGGCCGCGATCGATCTGCGATTCCACCGCCTCGGCCAGCTCTTCCAGCTTGGGGCCGACGACGTTGTAGAAGGCCTGGCCTTCGTCGGTCAGCTTCATCGACTGGTGCTGGCGGGTGAACAGGCGCTTGCCGGTGAAGTCTTCGAGCGCGGCGACGCGGCGCGACAGCGCGGAAGGCGAGAGGGCCAGTTCGTTGGCAGCGGCCTTGGCCGAACCGAGGCGGACGACGCGAACGAAGGCTTCAAGCGCGCGCAGGGGGGGGAGTCGGCGTACTGGCAATGGCTCGTCTTTTCACTCGGGGTCTGGCGCCGCCGGAAAGCGGCGCCCAAGGATCATTCGGTTTCTTCGGCCATTTCCGTGACCGGCGGATGCAGGCGCAGCCGCGTGACGCGGCGCTCGTCGCCATCGGTGACTTCGATGCGCCAGCCGCTGTCGTGGTCGAGAACGGTGCCGACGGCAGGGACCTGTCCGGCCAGGACGAAGGCGAGGCCGCCCAGCGTATCCACCGCTTCCTCGACTTCCGCGAGGCGGGGATCGATCCTTTCCGCCACATCCTCTAGTTCGACGCGGGCGTCGGCGTCCCACATACCGTTCTCTTGCGAAATTAGCAACTCTTCGGGGGCGTCGTCGTGCTCGTCCTCGATGTTACCCACGATTTCCTCGACGAGGTCCTCGATGGTGATGATCCCGTCGGTACCGCTGTACTCGTCGATCACCACGGCGAGGTGGGTGCGCTGGGCGCGCATGTCGGCCAGCACGTCCAGCGCGCCGCGCGCCTGGGGCACGTAGAGCGGCTGGCGCAGCAGGCTCGACCAGTCCTCGGGCGGCTGCTCGCCGCGCGCGAGGATGGGGAACACGTCCTTGATGTGGATCATGCCCTTGATGGCGTCGAGCGAGTCGCCATAGACCGGCATGCGGCTGTGGCCGTGCTCGGCGAAGGCTTCCACCACTTCGGCCCATGTGGCCGAGGCGGGGATCGCCACGATCTCGCTGCGGGGCACGGCGATGTCGTCCGCATCGTGCTCGCTGAAATGGAGCAGGTTGCGCAGCATCTGCCGCTCGATCGAGGAAAGGTCGCCGCGGGCGAGGGCCTCGTCCTCGGTATCGCCTTCATGTTCGTTGATGACGCCTTCGATCTGCGCGCGAAGCGACTGATCGCCGTCGTTCTGGAAAAGCCTCCGAAATACACGCCAGAGCGTGCCGGTACTGTCCCCGTCTCCCGAGCCGGACTCGGTGTGGCGGCCATTGTCGGCCATCGTCCTGTGTTACCCCTGTAAGGTTAAGTTCTGTCGCCATATGGGTCGGCAATGCCGATGAGGGCAAGAGCCTTTGTTTCAAGGGCCTCCATTGCCTCGGCATCGGCGTCCGAAATCTCGTGGTCCAGCCCGGCGAGATGGAGCAGGCCGTGGACGATCAGGTGGCTGGCGTGATGCTCCACCGGGACGCCCTTTTCCCCGGCCTCGCGGGCGCAAGTCTCGAAGGCGAGGGCGAGATCGCCGAGCATTTCCGGCGGCCCGTCGGGCGCGAGATCGAGCAGATCGGCGCGTTCGAGCATGGGGAAGGACAGCACGTTGGTCGGCTTGTCCTTGGCCCGCCATTCGCGGTTGAGGACGTGGACTTCCTCGTCGGAGGTGAACAGCAGGCTGGCGAGCAGGCGCGGGTTGTCGAGTTCCGGCGCCACCTGCACCAGCGCTTCGAGCGCGGCTTCGGCAAGGTCGGCCCAGTCGGTAGTTGAGGGCCAGGGGGCTTCGATATCGATTTCGAGATCCATGGGGGGCGTTTACTTTGTGTCGTTCGTCAGGTCGAGCGTGAACGCATGACCGGCCTCGGCAGGAGTCGCAAGCTGTTGCCGATGGAGGATTTTCGGGCCAGAAGCGGCGATGCGGGGACTTGCGATAAGGCGCACGCAATAAGGGGGGATATCGATAATGGCGCTGTTTCTGGCTCTGGCGGCGGTTGCCGGTTCCGATGGGGTCGATGAAAACCTCACGCGGATGGTATCGTTATATGACGAAATCTGCCTTCATGCGTTTCCAGACGATGACGCCGTCGTTGCGCTCCTGAAAAAGCGCGGTGCGCAGGAGATGTCCGCGCAGGACGTCAAGGTCACGATGAACGACGATCCGGCGCGAGGCTGGCGTTTACCCGGCGAATCCACCACCGTCTGGCTGGAGTTTCCGCCGTTTCATGCCTGTTCGGTTCGCTGGAATGCACCGCGCATGCCGGACATCCAGCCCTACATCACGGTTCGCGATGCCTATGTAAAAGCCAATGCACGCGCGGGTTCGATCACCGAAAAGGCCTTCGACCAGGAGGTCAACCAGTTGCACATCAAGGCTTCAATGACGGCGTTCGACGGGAAGACGGAAAAAGCCGATGGAAGCGGCGAAAGCCTGTTGTTCATCGAGCAGAGCATCAGCGATGCCGGACGGCGCGCCATCGGCGAGACCGGTTATGTGCTGCGTTTCGTCCACCAAGCCTATGGTAAGGCGGCGGCCACGGGCGAATGACGCATCCATGGCCACCGGCTTCGCTTATTGCTCGTACTGGCTGAGCGGCCCCTCGTAAGCCTCGACGATCCGCCCGACGATGGGATGGCGCACCACGTCCTGCACGGTGAAGCGCGTGACGTCGATGCCCTCGACACCTTCCAAACGGCTCACCGCGTCGGCGAGGCCGCTCATGCGGTCGCCGCCGGGGATGTCGACCTGCCGGGGATCGCCGCAGACGACCATGCGGCTGTTCTGGCCGAAGCGGGTGAGGAACATCTTCATCTGCTCGCGCGTGGTGTTCTGCGCTTCGTCGAGGATGACGAAAGCGTCGGCCAGCGTGCGGCCGCGCATGAAGGCGATCGGCGCGATCTCGATCTCTCCCGAGGCGAGGCGGCGTTCCACCTGTTCGGGCGGCATACAGTCGTAGAGCGCGTCGTACAAGGGACGCAGGTAGGGATCGACCTTGTCCTTCATGTCGCCGGGCAGGAAGCCCAGCTTCTCGCCCGCTTCCACGGCGGGGCGCGAGAGGATCAGGCGCTGGACCGAGCCGGTCATCAGCTGGCTGACCGCCTGCGCCACCGCGAGGTAGGTCTTGCCCGTACCCGCCGGACCGAGCGCGAAGATCACGTCCGAACGGGCGAGCGCGCGCATATACTCGATCTGCGTGGCCGAGCGCGGCACGATCGTCTTGCGGCGAGTGCGGATCATGATCGGCGGGGCGCCGGTATCGCCGGAGATGATCCCCTCCAGCGTCGGTTCTGCCGACATCACGATCAGTGCCTCGACCGCGCCGGAATCGAGCGCCTGGCCCTGCTCCAGCCGATGATACATGCTTTTGAGCGTGTCGCGGGCGCGGGCGACGGCGTCTTCCGGGCCTTCGATCTGAATCTTGTTGCCGCGCGCGGCAATGTAGACGCCGAGGCGATTTTCGACCTGTACGAGATTGGCATCGAACTGGCCGAACAAGGCCCCCAGCAAAGTCTGCTCGTCGAACTCGACTTCGACACGCGCCCGGCGATGTGCTTCGGGCCTGAACTGCGCCGTTTCACCGGCACGTGCTGCTTTGCGGGCCATGTGCTCCTTTCAGATGAGGATGCTTCGTTCTGTCTTGAAGATGGCTCCGCGCGCCGCTTCCTGCAAGGCATGTCTTTTTGAAAATTGCTCGGTTCATGGGGGATAACCGCCCGTTTCGGCGCGCTCTCCGGCGATTTGTCGCAGGGCTGAGACAAACCTGAAATTTTCCTGCAAACAACATTTTAAGTCCGTTCATCTTGCGTGGTGCAAACCTGAACTCACAGACGGACCAGAGCCTCTTGGGTTTCCCGGTCCGATCGGTTCAAGGAGAAGCACAATGCGCAAGTTCATCATGGCCGCCCTGGCAGCAAGCGTCATCATCCCCGCGGCGGCGGTGCCCACCATGGCCTCGGCCCAGAGCGCCCGCGAAGTGCGCGAAAGCGCCCGCGACGTCCGCCACGACCAGCGCGACTTGCGCCAGGCCCAGCGCTACGGCGACCGCCGCGACGTCCGCGAAGCCCGCCGCGACCTCAACGATTCCCGCCGCGAGCTGCGCGAGGACTGGCGCGACTATCGCAAGAGCCACCGCAACGATTTCCGCCGCCCCGCCTATGTCGGCCCGCGCGGCTATGCCTATCGCCCGGTCGCCGTCGGCCACCGCTTCCAGCCGAACTACTATGGCAGCCGCTACTGGGTGAACGACTATGGCCGCTACCGTCTGCCCGCGCCGCGCGCCGGCCACCGCTGGGTTCGCTACGGCAACGACGTGGTCATGGTGAACATGCGGACCGGCCGGGTGGTCGCCGTCAACAACGGCTTCTTCTGGTAAGTCTCTAAACAAAGTCCCCTTCCAAACCGCCGAGTCCCTGGCGGGTCGCGAGGAGCCTCCGGTGCATGCCGGAGGCTCCTTTCTTTTGTCCGGCGTTCTTCGGGGCGTTTTGGCGATGCGACGAAGCGGTCTTGCGGGCGGGAGGCGCAAGCGGCTAGCCTTTGCCCATGAGAAGGACTTCTTCCGCCAGGACGGCTCTGGCACTCGCTCCGCTGCTCGCACTCGGCCTGTCGCTGGCCGCCTGCAAGAAGGACGCCGCGCCGTCCGAACCCACTGCCTCAGCCAGCGCCGAGCCGGTCGAGGACGTGACCGAAGCCGCGCCGATGACGGCGGAGGACTGGATTCGCGCCCACCACAAGGACGCGGTCTCCAGCGACCTCGGCAAGCTGCAATATGCCGCGGCAGAGGTTGACCTCGACGGTGACGGCACGCCCGAAGTGCTGGTCTATCTCGGCGGGCCGATGTTCTGCGGCACCGGCGGCTGCAATCTCGCGGTGCTCAAGCGCCAGGACGGCGACCTGATCCAGGTGAGCGAGACCAGCGTGGTCCAGCTTCCGGTCGGCGTGCTCACCAGCAAGTCGCACGGTTGGCGCGATCTGGCGGTCACGGTCTCTGGCGGCGGCATGGCGGAAGGCATCTCGCGGCTGCGCTTCACCGGCAGGACCTATCCCGGCAATGCCAGCGCCGAAGTGAGCGCCGACGCGGCGCCGATCAGCAAGCCGCTGATTACGGAAGATGCGCTGAAGCCGCTGGATTGATCCCGGTCCGGGTTATTCCTGAGCCTTGCCTATTACTCTTCGTCATCCTGAACTTGTTTCAGGATCCATTTCTGACCATAGACGGCGGGTCTATCGGCGCGATGGATCCTGAAACAAGTTCAGGATGACGGCAGTGTGAGGGGGAAGCTTTAACACGCCGCGGAAAAAGTCAGTTTCGGACCGTTTGAGCGCCTGATTTTGATTAGGTTTAGCGCCAACGGGGTGGTGTCATCGGTATCTGTTGACTGCCGCGCTTGCCAGGACCCTTCTTTCTGCGGATTTCGGGCACAGTTATGCTGCCACCAGCAGCTTTGGTAGCCTGATGAGATTGTAAGCCGCAGCGGTCAATGTGAAGTTCCACCCCACGCGGGCTTGCCCTCGATGTCGGGTCTTGCGCAGGTTTCCGCTGGTCTTGGCCCAGCCAAAGACCTCTTCGATCCGTTTCCTGATCCGCTGAGAAACGGCGTAACCAGGGTGGCGGGTGGTGCGCCCATCAATGGCGGAGCGCCTGCCATTGACGTTCTGTGCCACGTGCGGGGTAACTCCGATCTCGCGCAACGCGGCGACGAAGTGGACGGTATCGTAGGCTTTGTCTGCCGCCAGCGTGATGCGATGACGCCCCTTCATACGGCTAAGCATGGTCAGCGCGGCCTCCCGTTCGGCCGTGCCCGTGGCATGGGTGAGCGTTGCATCCACAACCAGACCGTGCCGGTTTTCCATGAGGACATGGGCCATGTGGCACAGCTTCGCGGCCTGACCGCGTGCCTTCTTGAATAGCCGGGCATCAGGATCGGTGGTTGAGGCGTGGGTGAGGTTGCTCCACTTCTCGCCATGGAAATCGCGCTCAGCATTGCGCCCCTTGGCCTTGGCGTGACCGTTTTGTCCGGTACCCGAAGCGCTGTCGTCGTCGTCACCGTCCGAGGCGGTGTCATCCTTGGGCCTGAAGCTCTTTATGCTCGCCCAGGCTTCGATCAGCGTACCGTCCACCGAGAAGTGGTCGTCTGACAGCAGCGCCTGCACGCGCGATTGCCCTACGATCGCGGACAGAAACTTGGCGGCGATATCGCCGCCAAGCAGCCTCTCGCGGTTCTTGGTGAAGACCGTCACATCCCAGATCGGCGCATCCATCGCCAGCCCTACGAACCAGCGGAAAAGCAGATTGTAATCCATCTGCTCCATCAGCTGGCGTTCCGAGCGGATCGTATAGAAGGCCTGCAGCAGCAGCGCACGCAGCAGCTTCTCGGGCGGGATCGACGGCCGGCCAATACGCGAGTACATCGCGTCGAAATCCCCCGACATCACCTCAAACGCCTCGTCGACAATTGCACGGATTGCCCGCAGCGGATGATCCGCCGGTACCCGAGCTTCGCAGCTCACGTAAGAAAACAGCCCTTCGCTCCGGTGATCGCCGCCGCGCATCTTCAATCCTTCAACCTCGGTCGAGGCGACTTGAATCACCTCAACGGCCTCAAGGGAAGTTCCTTTTTCCGCGACCTGTTAAGCCGCCAACCAGCGCCGGAACGCCGCATTGACCGCTTGGGGCTGCTCCATCGGCGCCATATGCCCGGCATCCGCGATCACCTCATAGACCGCGCCGGGCAGTGCCCGCACCATTTCCTCGGCCAGATGCGGCGGGGTGAGGGCATCCTCTGCGCCCACCATGACCATCGCCGGAACCGTCACCGAACCCAGCGTCTCCAGCGAATCCGCGCGGTCGATGATCGCCGCCTGCTGGTCCATGTAAGTGCCGAAACCGACGCGCAGCGCCATCTGCACGACTTCCTCGAACAGCGCCTCCGGACAGTCCGGCGCGACCAGCTGGCGCAGCGATCCGCGCAGCACCGCTTCGAACCCGCGCGAGCGGGCCGTGGCGATGGCGGCGCGGCGCAGCGCCGCCTGTTCCTCGCTATCGGCGCGGGCATTGGTATCGACGAGGGCGAGCCGCGTGACCCGCTCCGGCGCGCGGCGCCAGATTTCCATCGCGACATAGCCGCCCATCGAGAACCCGGCGATGGCGAACCGCTCCGGCGCAGCGTCCAGCACCCGGCCCGCCATCAGCGCGATCGAATCGTCCTGCAGCGTATCGCCGACAGTCACTTCCGCGATATCGGCAAGCCCCGCGATCTGCGCCTGCCAGACGTGCCGGTCGCAGGACAGCCCCGGAACCAGAACCAGCGCCTGCTTCCCGGTCACGCGGCCACGGTCTCCAGCAGCCTGCCGGAAACGGCGTTGTAGCCGCTGTCCACCAGCTCCACCCGGACCAGATCGCCCACCGCCACATCGCCCTCGAAATAGACTGATTGCAGCCACGGCGACTTGCCCAGCCACTGGCCGGGCAGCTTGCCCTTGCGCTCCACCAGCACTTCGCAGGTCTTGCCGACCGAGGCCGCGTTGAAGGCGGTCTGGTCACGGCCCAGCGCGGCCTGGAGGCGCATGATGCGCTCGGTCATCACTTCGGCGGGCACCTGCCCGGTCATCGTCGCGGCAGGCGTGCCCGCACGGGGGCTGTACTTGAAGCTGAAGCACTGCGCGTAGCCCACCGCATCGACCAGCGCGAGCGTCTCCTCGAACTCGGCATCGGTCTCGCCGGGGAAGCCGACGATGAAGTCGCCCGAAAGCGCGATATCGGGCCGCGCCGCGCGCACCCGTTCGAGCACTTTCAGATAGCTCTCGGCGGTATGGCTGCGATTCATCACCTTCAGCACCCGGTCGCTGCCCGCCTGCACCGGCAGGTGGAGGAACGGCATCAGCTTCGCCACTTCGCCATGCGCGGCGATCAGGCCGTCGGTGAAGTCGTTGGGGTGGCTGGTGGTGTAGCGGATGCGGACGAGATCGGGGATTTCGGCGAGTTCGCGGATCAGTCCGTCGAGACCGACCTGGCGCCCCTTCGCATCCTCGCCCGTCCAGGCATTGACGTTCTGCCCGAGCAGCGTGATCTCGCGCGCCCCGGCATCGACCAGCCGCAGTGCCTCGTCGATCAGGTCGGCATGGGGGCGCGAAACCTCGGCGCCGCGCGTATAGGGAACGACGCAATACGTACAGAACTTGTCGCAGCCCTCCTGCACGGTGAGGAACGCGGTCGGACCCGAGCGGCGGCGCCGGGGGAGGGCGCCGAACTTGGTCTCGGCAGGCATGTCGGTATCGGTGACGCGCTTGCCCTCTGCGGCGACGCGGATCATCTCCGGCAGGCGGTGATAGGCCTGCGGGCCGACCACCATCTTCACCGCGGGCGAGCGCTTCATGATCTCGTCGCCCTCGGCCTGCGCGACGCATCCCGCCACCGCGATCAGCGGCGAGGAACCGTCCGTGCGGCGTAGACGGCCAATGTCGGAATAGACCTTCTCGGCTGCCTTTTCGCGGATATGGCAGGTGTTGAGCACCACCAGATCGGCCTCCTCACCCTCCGGCGCGGCCGTGATGCCCTGCTCGGCCAGCAACTCGCCCATGCGCTCGCCGTCATAGACGTTCATCTGGCAGCCGAAGCTCTTGACCCGATAGGTCTTGGGAATCTCGATGGAAGGCATGGGGGCGCCGATACACGCATTTCGGGCGGTTTTGAAGGGTTGTCGGTGAGGGGGAGGAAGAGAAGATTTCCGGGGGATGATCCCCCGGACCCTCGAAATGTCAGCCTTGCGCGCGGTTTCGTCGTCGCGCTGCACTTGCCGGGTGGGATGAGAAAGG
Source organism: Novosphingobium sp. BL-S-20 (assembly GCF_055521635.1). Classification (NCBI taxonomy): domain Bacteria; kingdom Pseudomonadati; phylum Pseudomonadota; class Alphaproteobacteria; order Sphingomonadales; family Sphingomonadaceae; genus Novosphingobium; species Novosphingobium sp. BL-S-20. The sequence continues at coordinate 397,130 of NZ_CM145494.1, forward strand.
CCTTCGGCCGAGGCTGGACCAGTCAACGCCGCAACGGTTGCATCGGCCCCGAACGAGGAAACCGTCGTCCCCGCGAAGGCGGGGGCCCCGCTTTTCTCGGCGAGGCCAGATAGAAAAAGCGGGATCCCCGCCTTCGCGGGGACGACGGGAATTGCGGGAAAGAAACGTCTCGCATCCCACCTCGTCATCCTGAACTCGTTTCAGGATCCATCGTGCCGCCGAAACCGGAACCTTGTACAGCAAGCCGCACTCTCGGTTGATTAGCTAAAGGGCGGTGCCTCCTGGCGAGATGGACCCTGAAACGAGTTCAGGGTGACGGCGCGGAATGCGGGTAGGCGGCCGCACCCACGCGTCATATGAGTGAACCTGTTGTCAGTGTTGATGGCGACAGGGGGATAAAGGTGGGCGTACTCAGAATATTAGCCGTGGCTGTGGCGCTGCTTCCTTCGCCAGCTCTGTCAAAGGCCGACTGGCGGTTCATTTCGGATGCCGCATGGGAAGGCGACAATACGCACTACGTGCTTCAAGTCGATAAAGCCTCACTGCGGCGCAATGGGCCCAACGCCACCTATTGGGTGCGCATTGCAAACTCTGAAAACTTCACATGGACCAACGAAGGTGTCGTTTTACACGCGCGATTGGGGCCGTCGCTGTATGAAAATAACTGCACGACACGTCGTTTCAGAGTGATCCAAGGGTCAATCGTATTTGGTTACGAAGGTCCAACGATCCCCTTGAGTCGACCAGCCGGTTGGCAATATATTGTGCCGGACAGTCTCGCTGAGAAGGTTCACGCATTCGTGTGTGGACCTTAAAACGGCGTCGTTTTACGCGAGGCTTAGAGTCTCGAATGTCGGCGCATCCCGAAACTCCACCCACCCCCAAACCATTTTCCTACAACCACCCCCTCGCGATACCTTGCGCGGCATGACCCAGCCCCGCACCCGCCGCTCCAATTCCCATTACCGCTGGACCAAGGCCAAGGCGCTCGCCTTTCTGGACTTGCTCCACGAGGGCCGCTCGGTCGCGGCGGCGGCGCGGGAGGTGGGGATGAGTCGCCAGTCCGCCTATCGCCTGCGCGCGGCTGGGCGAGGGCTTTGCCGCCGTCTGGCACGAGGCACGGCGCCGCGCGGCTATCCGCAGGGCGGTATAAGGTGACACTTCCGGCACAAGGTGACGGTTTTCCCCTGGACCGTGTCAACCGTGTCAACCGTGTCAACCAGACTGTCACCTTGCAGCCTGTTCCCCTTTCGCCGCAGTTACGCTATCCGCGCGCGTCATGAGCGATAACCAGACCCTTTACGCCGCCTTCGCAGGCCACCTCAACGCCGCGCTCGATGCGCTCGAAGCAGCGGGCACGCTGCCCGGCGGGTTGAAGCGAAGCGCGATCACGGTCGAGCCGCCGCGCGATCCCTCGCACGGCGACCTTTCGACCAATGCGGCCATGGTCCTCTCCAAGCCCGCAGGCATGAAGCCGCGCGATCTGGCCGAGGCGCTGGTTGCAGAGCTGTCGAAGCTCGATGCGGTGACGTCCGCCGAGATCGCCGGACCGGGCTTCATCAACTTGCGCCTCTCGGCCGCGACCTGGATCGCCGAACTGCGTGCGATCGGCGCGCTGGGCTCGAACTATGGCCGCTCGGAAATGGGCGGCGGCACCACCGTCAACGTCGAATATGTCTCGGCCAACCCGACCGGCCCGATGCACATGGGTCACTGCCGCGGCGCCGTGGTCGGCGATGCGCTGGCGACGCTGCTGGAGTTTGCGGGCCACAAGGTCATCAAGGAATATTACGTCAACGACGCCGGTGCGCAGGTGCAGGTGCTCGCCCGCTCGGCCCACGTCCGCTACCGCGAGGCGCTGGGCGAGGCGGTCGGGTCGATCCCCGAAGGCCTCTATCCGGGCGACTACCTTGTTCCGGTCGGCCAGCAGCTCGCGAACGAGTTCGGCAACAAGTACGTCGCCGCCCCCGAATCGGAATGGCTGACGCTGTTCCGCGAAAAGGCCGTCGCCGCGATGCTGGTGATGATCAAGCAGGACCTCGGCCTGCTCGGCATCCACCACGACCTGTTCTCCTCGGAAGCCGAACTTCAGGCCTCGGGCAAGCCGGACGAAGCCGAAGCCTGGCTGCGTTCCAAGGGCCTCGTCTATGACGGCGTGCTCGAAGCGCCCAAGGGCAAGACGCTGGAAGACTGGGAAGCGGTGGAACTGCCGCTGTTCAAGTCGACCGCGTTCGGTGACGATCAGGACCGCCCGATCAAGAAGTCGGACGGCACCTGGACCTACTTCGGCGCCGACCTCGCCTACCACTTCCAGAAGGCCCAGAGCGCGGATGCGCTCGTCGACATCTGGGGCGCGGACCACGCGGGCACCGTCAAGCGCATCAAGGCCGCCGTCGCCGCCATGACCGGCGCCGATGGGGAGCCGACCCCGTTCGAGATCAAGCTGGTCCAGATGGTCCAGCTGCTGCGCGACGGCGAGCCGGTGAAGATGTCCAAGCGTTCGGGCAACTTCGTGACTTTGGCCGAAGTCGTGACGGAAGTGGGCAAGGACGTGGTGCGCTTCACCATGCTGACCCGCAAGCCCGAAGCGCAGATGGACTTCGACTTCGCCAAGGTGGTCGAAGCCTCGAAGGACAACCCGGTGTTCTACGTGCAATACGCCAATGCCCGCGTTCACTCGACCTTGCGCAAGGGGCAGGCCGAGGGCGGCTTCACCCCCTCGGGCGAGCACCTCGAACTGCTGGGCGAAGAGGAACTGGAGCTGGTCAAGCTGGCCGCGCAGTTCCCCCGCATCGTCGAAGCCGCCGCCGCCGCGCGCGAGCCGCACCGCATCGCCTTCTTCCTTGGCGATGTCGCCGCGGCCTTCCACGGCTACTGGAACCTCGGCAACGACCGCGTGGAAAAGCGCTTCGTTAACGCTGCCGACGCTAACCTGACCGGCGCACGGCTTTTCCTGGCCGCGCAGATCGGGCAACTTGTCCGCAATGGCCTCGCGCTGCTCGGCGTCGAGGCAGTGGAGGAAATGTAAGTCATGGCGAATTGGGGCCAGAATCAGGAAGGCGAGGACCGGGACGGTGAAAGCCGCAGCGGGTCCTTCCATGACGACCTGAACGCGGGGCGCTCCGCCTCCGGTTTCGAGGGCGCGGAGCAGGCTCCCCGCAAACTCGAACTCGGTGACGAGGACGTGCGCCTGCCCTGGCTCGAAGGCGAGGACGAGGAGTTCGAGGACCAGCAGGGCGGCGGCAACGGCCAGACCCTGCTGCTCGTCGGGCTTGCCGTCGCCGCCATCCTCGTGATCGTCGGCGGCATCTGGTGGGCCACCCGCCAGAAGACCGAACAGCCGCTGGTCGCCAGCGGCGGCGTGATCGAGGCACCCAAGGAACCCTACAAGACGCGGCCGGAAAATCCCGGCGGCGATGTCGTGGCGGGCACCGGCGACACCAGCTACGCGGTCGCCGAAGGCCAGTCCCGCATGCCGCAGATCGGGCAGGGCGAGGCCGACAGCGCCCCGGCGCCGCAGCCGTCGCCCAAGCCTTCGCCCTCCGCCAGCGCCTCCGCCAAGCCGGAACCTGTCGTGACCGGCGTGGGCGTGCAGGTCGGCGCTTATACCTCGAAGCCCACCGCCGAAGCGGGCTGGAACGCGCTGAAGGTGCAGTATCCCGCCCTGTCCGGCGTGAGCCACCGCATCGTCGAGGGACAGGCGGATATCGGCAAGGTCTACCGCCTCCAGGCCGTGCCCGGCGATCTCGCGGCGGCGCGGGCGCTTTGCGGTGGGATGAAGTCGGCTGGGCTGAGTTGTCAGGTTAAGCAGTAAGTGAAGGGAAAAGCAGGGGCCATCGCCCCTGCACCCCGAAACTGTCGAGGTCACGCCCTACCTCGCCGTTGCGCGCCCATGGCGGCGTCGGGAGACTTATTGGCTGCGCCGCAAGGAGCGCACAACGGTTAGGCGGCGCGCGAGGTAGACATTACGAGGGTCTGGGGGATCTCCTGAGCTTGTCGAAGGGCCCCAGGACTTCTCCCTTCTCCTTTCCACACTTCCCACCCCTGGAAATCTTGCGAAAACCGCAGAATCCTGCGACCAACCGCACTTATGACACCCGCGATCTTCGGCCTTTCCGGGCTGACCCTCAGCGCCGACGAGCGCGCGTTCTTCCGCGATGCCGATCCGGTTGGCTACATCCTGTTCGGCCGCAATGTGCAGGACCGCGAGCAGCTTCGCGCGCTGACCGATGAGCTGCGGGCGATCCACGGGCGCGAGCGGCTCTACATCACCATCGACCAGGAAGGCGGCCGCGTCGCGCGGATGAAGCCGCCGGTGTGGACTGCCTATCCGCCGGGCGGGGCGTTCGACAGGCTCTATGAACTCGCTCCCGCCAGTGCGATCGAGGCGGCGCGGGACAATGCCGAGGCGCTCGGGCTGGACCTTGCCGAAGTGGGCGTGACTGCCGATGCGCATCCGCCGCTCGACATACGGCACCCCGGCGCGCACGATATCGTGGGGGACCGCTCCTTCGGCGGCGACCCGATGCGCGTCGCGGCGTTGGGGCGGGCGACGCTTCAGGGGCTGGCGCGGGCCGGGATCGTCGGCTGCATGAAGCACATCCCCGGCCACGGCCGCGCGATGGCGGACAGTCACAAGGAATTGCCGACCGTCGAGGCGAGGGAGGAAGAGCTGGAACTCGACATCGAGCCGTTCCGCACTTTGAAGGACGTGCCTTTCGCGATGACCGCGCATGTCCGCTATACGGCGTGGGACGCGGAGAACCCGGCGACGCTTTCGCCTTTCGTGATCCGCGAGATCATCCGCGAGCGCATCGGCTTCACCGGCCTGTTGATGAGCGACGACCTCGATATGCAGGCGTTGTCCGGTAGCGTGCCCGAATTGGCCGAGCGCGCGATTGCGGCGGGCTGCGACATTGCGCTCAATTGCTGGGCGAAGATGGACGACATGGTCGGCATTGCGAATCGCGTTCCGGCGATGAGCGCGCAGGCTCTCGAAAAGCTCGACCTTGCGCTGGCCTCGGTCGCGGGGGCGCAGGCCACCGGAACCCACGCAGAACTGCTCGCGCGTCGCGACGCTCTGTTGGCGCTGGCGGCTTGAGCGTGGACGCTTCTTCCGAACTTCCTCTCGATCTGCCCGCTGCCGATGGCGGCTGGGAGGGCGAGGAGCGCGCCGAAGCTCGCAAGGAAGCGCTCTATCTGGAGATCGAGGGCTGGGAAGGCCCGCTCGATCTGCTGCTCGATCTTGCGCGGCGGCAGAAGGTGGATTTGCGCCGGATCTCGATCCTCGAACTGGTCGCCGCCTATCTCGACTATATCGACCGGGCCGAGGCGCTGCGGCTGGAACTGGCGGCGGATTATCTGGTGATGGCGGCCTGGCTTGCCTACCTGAAGTCCTCGCTGCTGCTGCCCAAGGACGAGCAGGCCGATCCCAGTCCCGAGGAACTGGCCTTGCGGCTGCAATTGCGTCTGCAACGGCTCGGCGCGATGCGCGAGGCGGCAGCGCGGCTGATGGGGCGCAACCGGATGGGCCGCGACGTCTTCGCGCGCGGTGCGCCGGAAGGGCTGCGGGTGGAGCGCAAGTCGGCCTGGCAGTGCTCGTGGTACGATCTCGTGCGGGCTTATGGCGACGTGAAAGTGCGCAGCCAGCCGGTGGTCCACATGGTCCGCGAGCGCATGGTGATGACGCTGGACAGCGCGATCGCCCGTGTCTCCACGATGCTCGGCGTCTCGCTCGACTGGATGGATCTTCGCGATTTCCTTCCTCCGGCGAGCGAAAGCTGGGCCAATCCGCAATTGCGGCGCTCGGCGCTGGCCTCCAGCTTCGTCGCCGCTCTCGAACTCGCGCGCACCGGCAAGGCCGAGATCGCGCAGGAGCAGACGTTCGGTCCGCTCCGCCTGAAGGCCTGTAAGTAAGATGGCTGGCAAGTAATATGACGGAACCGATGGACGACCTTCTCCGCGCGGTGGAGGCGACGCTGTTCGCCGCCGAGCAGCCGCTGACGGTCGAGCAGATTTCGAACCACCTCGGCCAGGCCGACGTGCGCCCGGCGCTCGCTCGGCTGCGGAAGGACTACGAAGGGCGCGGCGTGCTGCTGGTGGAGCGCGGCAAGCGCTGGCACTTCGAGACCGCGCCGGACCTGGCCCATCTGCTGCGCCGCGAGAAGGAAGACGTGCGCCGTCTTTCGCGCGCGGCGACCGAAGTGCTGGCGATTGTCGCCTATCACGAGCCGGTCAGCCGCGCTGAGATCGAGGCGATTCGCGGGGTCCAGACCGCCAAGGGCACGCTCGACGTGCTGATGGAAGCGGGCTGGGTGCGCGTTGCCGGGCGCCGTGAGGTTCCCGGGCGCCCGGTGATCTACGCGACGACGCCCGATTTCCTCGCGCATTTCGGGCTGGGATCGCTGCGGGAATTGCCGGGCCTGGAGGAACTGCGGGCGGCGGGCCTGCTCGATCCTGTGGATGACGAGATGATCGAGACCGCGCTGCGCCCTGGCAAAGTGCCCGGAGAAGACGCGGAACCTGAGGACGAAGAAGCTGAGGACGGGGCGGCGGAAGAGCTTGTCGATCCGGACCTCTTCCTGGAAGATGACCGCTAAGCGACCGCAGTTGGTCATATCAATGACGGACTGGCAAGTTCGCGGTAAAATGCCTAGATGGGCTCTATGCGGTCGGAATCGGTCGCACGGTTTTTGGAGTTGAGGTTATGGGTAGCTTCTCGATCTGGCACTGGATGATCGTCCTGGTGATCGTGCTCGTGCTGTTCGGACGCGGCCGCGTGTCGGAAATCATGGGTGACTTCGGCAAGGGCATCAAGAGCTTCAAGCAGGGCATGAACGAGGAAGAGAACAAGACTTCCTCGACCACGGCCCCGCAGATCACCGCCCAGCCAGGCGATGCTCCGGTTGCTTCGGCGAAGGCCGAGAACAAGACCGAGCAGTCTTAAGAACGCTCTGGACCCGCGCTCGCAATGTTCGACGTAGGTGCTTCGGAACTTCTTCTGATCGTCATCGTGGCGGTCGTCGTCATCGGACCGAAGGATATGCCTTTGGCGATGCGGACGGCCGGGCGATGGATCGGCAAGATGCGCAAGATTTCCGGCCATTTCCGCGCCGGCATCGACGCCATGGTGCGCGAGGCCGAGCTTGAGGAGATGGAGCGCAAGTGGCGCGAGCAGAACGAGGCCATCATGAAGGCCAATCCGGTTCTGCCCGACATCAACCAGATGCAGGCGCCGACCGGTTCGGAAACGCCCTCGCTACCGCAACCGGCCGAAGCTGCGCCAGTTGCCGAGGGTGACGGGGTGGGCGAGCATCAAGCCAAGCCCGCGCCGAAGCCTGCCGAGCAGGCCGAAATGCATCTTCCGCCGCCGCCGCCCTGATCTTTCAGACCAAGTTCCTCTTTTAGAAGCCGCACCATGCAGCCCTTCCGCATTTCAGACATAGACGATACGCAGGCGCCGCTGCTCGAACACCTGATCGAGCTGCGTACCCGGCTTCTGCGCGCCTTCCTGGCCTTCGCGGTGGCTTTCGGGGTCTGCTTCTATTTCTCCAGCGATATCTTCGCCTTCCTCGTTCGCCCGCTGACGGAAGCGTTTCCGCCCGGGCAGGGCAAGCTGATCTACACCAAGCTCTACGAAGCCTTCTTCGTGGAAGTGAAGATCGCGCTGTTCGCGGCGTTCTTCGTCAGCTTCCCGGTGATCGCCAACCAGATCTGGCAGTTCGTGGCCCCCGGTCTCTATGCCAAGGAAAAGAAGGCGTTCCTGCCGTTCCTGGTGGCGACGCCGGTGCTCTTCACGATGGGCGCCGCGCTGGCCTATTACGTGGTGATGCCCACGGCCTTCCACTTCTTCCTGACCTTCGAGGGGCAGAAGGGCGGCCTCAAGCTGGAAGCGCTGCCCGGCACGGGGGACTATCTGGCGCTCGTCATGCAGTTCATCCTGGCCTTCGGGATCAGCTTCCTGCTGCCGGTGCTGCTGATGCTGCTCAACCGCGCCGGGATCATCACCCGTGCGCAGTGCGTAGGTGCGCGTCGTTATGCGATCGTCGGCATCTTCATCATTGCCGCCGTGGCGACGCCGCCGGATGTCGTCTCGCAGCTGCTGCTCGCGATTCCGTTGCTGGCGCTTTACGAAGGCACGCTGCTGTTCATGTGGTTCACCGAAAAGCGCGATGCGCGCGAGAAGGCAGCCGAGGAAGCGCAGGCACCTGCCGAGACAGGCGCGCCAACGGCCTGATCGCTACGTTGAGGTGACGGGATAAGGACGCGCATCACCTGACGATGGCGCCGGGAGACCCACTCGCTGCCAATGAGCGCACACCGGATAGGCGGCGCGCGAGGCAGACATTCCGAGGGTCTGGGGGATCATCCCCCAGCACTTCCCTTCCCTGATCCTACCGCGGCAATCTGCCCGTACAAACGTACTTGAGCACAAGCCCGTCCTCCCCGGCCCACTGCACGGCTGAGACGGCAGGGCTGGCCTCGCTCCAATCCCGCAAGACGGTCCCATCGGGCCGAACGATCTGCCAATGGTAGGCGAGCGCTCGACTTCCGGCGCAGTCCACCGCGCGGTCGGTATAGAGCAGGGTCCCGGTCGGATATCCCGCGTTGGGGCGAAGCAGGACCTGCATCTGCCGGAACTGCCGCCCGATCATGCCGGTGTGGACGCTGGCTTTGTCGACATAAACGCGGCGGCCCATCAGGTTCTCGACCTGGGGCACGAAGAGGCGCTGCCACTGGGCCGCCGTGCCTGCGGCGACGGCGGGCGTCGCCAGCAGGGCCAGCAGCGGAAGGCAGCACCCGATCGGCGGCATCAGAGCGGTGACCCGTTCTCGTCGCGGTAGATGTCGCGGCGGCCGACATGGTTTGCCGGGCCGACGTAGCCGTCCTGCTCCATGCGTTCCACCCACTTGGCGGCGGTGTTGTAGCCCACGCCCATCTGGCGCTGCAGCCAGGAGACCGAGACCTTCTGGTTCTCGAACACCAGCTGGCAGACCTGCCGGTACTTGCGCTCTTCCGGCTGGTCCGAGGCGGTAGCGTCGAGGTCGTCGAAGCCGAACGAGCCTTCTTCCGGCTCGTTGGTGACGGCATCGACGTAGTCGGGCTTGCCCTGCGCCCGCCAGTGATCGGCGACGTGTTCGACTTCCTCGTCCGAGACGAAGGGGCCGTGGACGCGCTTCACCGGGTCGGAGCTGGGCTTGTAGAGCATGTCGCCCTTGCCCAGCAGCTGTTCGGCACCCTGTTCGCCAAGAATGGTGCGGCTGTCGATGCGGCTGGTGACGGCGAAGGACACGCGGGTCGGCAGGTTGGCCTTGATGACGCCGGTGATGACGTCCACCGAAGGGCGCTGCGTGGCCATGATCAGGTGGATGCCCGCGGCGCGGCTCTTTTGCGAGAGGCGCTGGATCAGAACTTCGATTTCCTTGCCGACGGTGACCATAAGGTCGGCCAATTCGTCGACGATGAGGACGATCTGCGGCAGGGTCTCGTAATCGAGCTGGCGGTCTTCGTAGAGTTCCTCGCCCGTTTCGGGGTCGAAACCGATCTGGATGCGGCGGCCGAGCGGCTTGCCCTTGGCGGCGGCGGCGCGGACCTTTTCGTTGAAGCTGGCAAGGTTGCGGACCGAAATCTCGCTCATCTGGCGATAGCGGCGCTCCATTTCCTCCACCGCCCACTTCAGCGCGCGCACGGCCTTGGGCGGCTCGGTGACGACCGGCGAGAGCAAGTGCGGGATATCGTCGTAGCTCTTGAGTTCCAGCACCTTGGGATCGACCAGGATCAGGCGGCACTGCGCCGGCGTCAGGCGGTAAAGCAGCGAGAGCAGGATGGTGTTGAGGCCGACCGACTTACCGGAGCCCGTCGTACCAGCAACCAGCAAGTGCGGCATCGTCGCAAGGTCGGCCACCACCGGCTCGCCGGCGATGTCCTTGCCGAGGATGATCGGCAGCATGCCCTTGTGCTCGGCGAAGGCTTCGGAGGCGACCATCTCCTTGAACGAGACCATCTGGCGGTCCGCGTTCGGCAGTTCGATGCCCATGACGGTGCGGCCGGGGATCGAGGACACGCGGGCCGAGATCGCGCTCATGTTGCGGGCGATATCGTCGGCCAGGCCGATCACGCGGCTGGACTTGATGCCCGGCGCCGGTTCCAGTTCATACATGGTGACGACCGGGCCGGTGCGCACGGCGGTGATCTCGCCCTTCACGTTGAAGTCGTCCAACACGGTTTCGAGCAGGCGCGCGTTGCGTTCGAGGCTGAGCTTGTCGATCTTCGGCTGCGAATTCGGCGGCGGGTCTTTCAGCAGGTCGAGGCCCGGCAGTGCGAACTTGTCGAACATGTCCTTCTGGCGATTGCCGATGTTGAGCTGCGCGGGGGTGGCCGCGGCCTTGGGGTCGCTGATCTCAGGCGCCTTGCGCGGCTTTTCCGCCGGGCCGTCGAAGGCGGCGGCGGACGGCGCATCGATGCGGGGGGCCGCTTTGGGCTTGTCGGTTTCCTCCGCCACGGTGCGCGCCTTGGCCTTCTCGGAGGCGGCAGGCGCGGCTTCGCCTTCGCCGCGCAGGCGTCCGATCCGGCCGGGCAGGGTCAGCAGGCGCACCCAGTCGACGGCGAAGACGCGGCCCGCAAGCGCGACACCGGCCAGCGCGCAGAGCAGCGCCAGCACCAGCTTGATCCAGCCCTGCACGATCTCGGGCGCGAAAGCGGCGAGGCCGGTCACGGCCTTGGCGCCGAGCAAGCCGGTGATGCCGCCCATCGAGGCGGGCAGCACGCCACCGGGCGCGGTGAAGACCAGCGACATGACCGTGGCGATCAAGGTCATCGCGATCGCCAGCACTGCCACCGGGCGCCACCAGCGCTGGTTGGAGTGCTCGATCTCGTTGTCGTCCTCTTCGACCAGCAGCCAGAGCTTGCGGGCGAAGACGTAGAGCAGGGGAATGAACAGCGCCGAGACCGGCCCGAACAGCACCAGCGCGCGCTCCGCCACCCAGGCGCCGACCGTGCCCATCCAGTTCTGGGCCGGGCCGCCTGCGGCGGTCGAGGCGGAGGGGTCGGTCTGGTGATAGCTTACCAGCGCGAGGGCGAGGAAGGTCATCGCCGCGAACAGCGTCAGCGCGCCGCTCAGTTCGGATGCGCGGCGCAGCGAGCGCTTGAGAACGGCGCGCCAGTTCGGCTTGGCGATACGCCGTCCGGGCGCGAGGGGCCGGGTGGCCATTAGGAATTCCCCCTGAAATCGGGCTCTGATCAGGCCCCGGATAATGCGCTCCGGCGGGACTCGCCGTCAAGAATGGATCGGGAACAGGCTTGTGGGCGACTCGCTTGCTCCTCAGGCAAGGCCCTGGATCGCCGCCCATTTTCGCGTCGGCAGATGGCACGCGCGATGGCGGGTCATGCCGCCGAGGGCAATCACCGGCACGGCGGATCGTGCGGCGAGAAGGTGGAAACGCACCGGCCCGAGCGTCGCCGCGCCGGGGTGGGAGCGGGTCGGGTAGACCGGCGAGAGCAGCACCGCGTCGGCGCGGGCGCGGTGGGCGCGGGCCAGTTCGCGCAGGGAATGGACGGTGACGAGGCGCAGTGTCGCAGGGCCTCGGGCCAGCTTTTCCGCCGGCCCATAAGCGCCGTCGGCCTTCCAGGTCCGCGCCTGCTTCGGTGTGCCGGAGACGACCACGCGGTGCCCGAAGCGCCGGGCCACGCGGGCGAGGGCCTTGAACCGGGCGCGGCGCTCGGCTGGAGCGAGGTGGTAATGCCGATAGATAAGCCCCGATCCGCGCGGCAGGCGGGCGAGTGCCACCTCTAGTGCGGGATCGTTGCGGGCATCGCTGATCAGCCAGATATGGGGAAGAGGCGGGTGGCGGTTCGGCACGAAGCCGCTATAGCAGCGCGCCATGGATCAGCCAGCAACTCCTCTCGCCGACATTCGCGCCCGTATCGCCCAGGCCGCCCGCATTGCCGGGCGCGAAGAAGCCTCGGTCGAACTCGTCGCCATTTCCAAGACCCATCCCGCCGAGGCGATCGCGCCGCTGATCGCGCAGGGCCAGCGCGTGTTCGGCGAGAACCGCGTGCAGGAAGCCGAGGCCAAGTGGCCCGCCCTGCTGGAGGAACACCCCGAGCTGCGGCTGCATCTCGTCGGCCAGCTTCAGTCGAACAAGGCCGAGGACGCGCTGGGCCTGTTCCACAGCATCCATTCGCTCGACCGGCCCTCACTGGTCGCGGCGCTGGGCAAGGCGATGGACAAGACCGGCCGCCGCGTGCCCTGCTTCGTGCAGGTCAATATCGGCGCCGAAGACCAGAAGGGCGGCTGCGCGATCGCGGACGTGCCCGCGCTGCTGGCCTCGGCGCGTGAGGCGCAGATTCCGGTCGCGGGCCTGATGTGCGTGCCGCCGCTCGGGATCGAGGCGGCACCGTTCTTCGCGCTGCTCGCCAAGATCGCGGACGACAACGGTCTCGACCAGCTCTCGATGGGCATGAGCGAGGACTTCGAGACCGCAGTGATGCTCGGCGCGACGCACGTGCGGGTCGGCAGCGCCCTGTTCGGCGCGCGCGGCTAGGTTCGCGAAGGGCCGGCGCGATTTTTCTCGCGTTTGACCCGCATCAAATCCCTCGCGGTGAAAAACGGTCATGGGTGGTCCCGCAAGGAGATCACCCATGTCGCAGCGTTTCGACAGGCAACAGCTTCGTGAACTGGCCGTCACCATGGGGACGGCGGCCGGATCGCAGGTGCCCGTCGACCGCGGCTTCGGTTTGCCGACGCGGCTCTATGCCGCGACGGTGGCGCTCTACCTTGGCTTCATCGCCGTCATGGCCGCCTCGTTCCTCGATACGGAGCTGGCGATCCCGATGGTGATCTTCGCCGGCTTCGTCGTCTTCGCCTTCGGGCTTGCGGCAAGCTGGACGTGGATGAGGCCCGAAAACGACACCGTCGCATCGGACTGGGGGCAGTTCCGGGTGCGCGGCATCGAAACTTCGAGCGGAAGGCTGACCGCGGGCGAGGCGACCATTCAGGTCCTCCTGCTTCCCGTGCTGATCCTGGGCTGGGGACTGGCCGTCGCCGTCATCGTCGCCCTGAAGTGACTGTACTTCCCGATTCGTGACCTGGGCCGGGGGGCTTTCAGGCCGCGACCGGTCCGTTCGGATAACCCCTCCCTCGCAAGGGGGAGGGGTTTTTCGTGTCTCAGAGCTTGCTTGGAAAGTTCGGCACCGGCCCACTCCCCCACCCGGCCTCCCACTCAGTGTATCCTTGATGGGAGGTCGGGTGGGGGAGTGGGCCGGTGCCGAACCCGAAAGTCGTCGGTCGGCGACTTTCGAAGCAGGCTCTCAACCCTTGAGACGCGCGTCGAGCGCGGAGATCACGTCGTTCTGGCCGTTCACGAGGGCCTGCACTTGCTCACGCGCGGTATCGATGGCCTTGGCGCTGGGCGATTCCTCGACAGGCTCGGCCTGGCGGGCATCGGCATAGAGCGAATCGAGATCGGCCAATGCCGCTACGGTCGTGTCGCGGCTGGCCTGGAGCGCCGAGACCGCGACTTGCGCCGAAATCCACGAATCGCTGGTGGGCGTCGCACGGGCCGCAGCCGAAACCGCACGGTCGGCGGCAGGACGTTTGGCGGCAAACTGCTTGTCGGATGCCTGTGCGGCGGCGACGAGGCCGCTGATTCGGGTACTCAGGTCGGCGCTGGGCGGGGGAAGCTGGACCGGCGGCGGTGCCGGTTCGGCTGCGGCGGGCATGGCGGTGCGCTCCACCGCACGGTAGGCCAGCGAGGGATAGCTTCGCGCCGTGGAGCAGGCTGCGAGGCTCAGCGAAAGCGCGGAAAGGAGCGCCAATTTCGGGAGGTGGCCCTGAAAAAGGGCGGTGCAACGGACTGGTGCGCGGGTCATGGGCATGCCATAGCACGGCCAAGGCCGATCGCGAGCGTCAATCCATGGCAAGCCATGGTCCAATCGCGTTTCCCGGCCTTTCCTCGGCCACTCCTTGCCAGCACTCCCCGGTTGACACGAATCGGTCGCTGGACTAACGGCACCATTCTTTCCGGAACCCCATGCAAATGGGGATGCCGGTGCGTCGCCCGCAAGGCTCCACGGTTCCTTCCTGGACCAGAGCGGCCGGGGCAAAGTTGTTTCGGCCTGTTTAGGGCTCATTGAGATTAGGTAAGGGCACCATGTTCGCAGTTGTGCGCACGGGCGGCAAGCAGTATCGGGTTGCCGCCGGAGACAAGATCGCGGTTGAAAAGCTGGCTGGTGAAGCCGGTGAGACCATCACGCTGGGCGACGTTCTGCTCGCCGGCAACGACGGCGAAGTCGCTGACGCCTCGAAGATCACGGTTTCGGCCGAGATCATCGCTCAGGCCAAGAGCGAAAAGGTCGTGGTGTTCAAGAAGCGCCGCCGCCACAACTATCGTCGCAAGAACGGCCACCGCCAGCAGATGACCCTGCTGCGCATCGTGTCGGTCGCCTGAGCCAAAGATCGGAAGGACTGAGCAATGGCACATAAGAAAGCAGGCGGTTCGTCGCGCAACGGTCGCGACTCTGCGGGCCGCCGTCTTGGCGTTAAGAAGTTCGGCGGTCAGGAAGTGATCGGCGGCAACATTATCATCCGTCAGCGCGGCACCCGCGTGTACCCGGGCGTGAACGTCGGTATGGGCAAGGACCACACCCTCTTCGCGCTTGCCGAAGGTCGCGTGCGTTTCCACGACGGCAAACTCGGCCGCAAGTACGTGTCGGTTGACGCCATGGCAGAAGCCGCCGAATAATCGGATGGTCGATAAAAGGGCCATCCTTACGGGATGGCCCCGCCGATCTTCTTAAGATCGGCTGAACGAGGGAGAGGGGCCAGCCCGTCTCCCTCTTTTCGTGTCTCCCTCACGCACGGCACAACCGTTTCGCAGAGCAATCGAATCCTTACATTTTCTTACGAATTTGCGCGGATATTTCAGGCTCTTCGGGCGTTGTGCGTAATCGCAATGTCACGCGCAAATTCTAAGGAAGCGCGGGGCGGATGAGTGGAGATACTCTATGTTCGTTCGCAGCGAACGGCTGTTCCTGAGGCCCGGCTGGTCCGAGGACCAGGATGAACTGCTGGCCCTGATCGCCGACGAAGCCGTCGTGCGCAATCTTGCGCATGCGCCCTGGCCTTATACCGGCGAGGATGCCCGGCGCTTCCTCGATGCGCCGCAGGACATGCTGCTGCCGCGCTTCCTGATCACCCAGCCCGGCGCCCACGGCACCCGCATCGTCGGCTGCATGGGTCTCTCGCTGCTCGATGGCGAGGTGAATCTGGGCTACTGGATCGCCCGCGAGCACTGGGGGCAGGGCTTCGCGACCGAGGCGGCACGCGCGGTTCTCTCGCTGGCGCGGGCGATCGGCCACAAGCGGATCGTCGGCAGCCACTTCCTGGACAATCCCGCTTCCGGCCGCGTGCTGGAGAAAGTCGGCTTCCGGCCTACCGGCCGCGTCACCGAGCGGTTCAGTGAAGGACGGGGCGCACATGGTCTCTCGCGCGAATATGCGGTCGAATTCGATTCGCCCGGCGATTGCGACGATGACCGTCCGAATTCCGGTTTTGGCAGCGGCCAGACCGTTGCAACCAGGCGCGCTGCCTGAGTCGCGACCGCTCATAAGTGTTTAAGAAAAAGGCGCTCTTCGGTGGATGTTGCAATCCACTGGAGAGGCCGCCACAGCACTTTCCCGGCCCGCAGCAAAATTCGTGCAAAGCAACTCTCTTTGTGCATAGTATGGGGGACAAAACATAAGAACGGAGAACTGCCCATGTTCGTCCGCACGGAGAGATTGTTTTTGAGGCCCGGTTGGCCGGAAGATGTCGACGACCTTGTCGAGGCCATCTCCGAGGATGCCGGTGAGCGCAAGCTCGGCGCGAGCGAACTGCCGCGTTCGATGGGAGCCATGCGCGATTATCTGGCAAGGCCGCGTGACCCGCGCCTGCCGCACTTCTTCATGTATCTGCGTTCACCCAGCGGGCCCAAGCTGGTGGGCGGCATCGGCCTCGGGCGGACCGAGGACGAGGTGGAACTCGGCTACTGGATCGCGCCTTGCCATCGCGGACGGGGCTTTGCCCGTGAAGCGGTGCGGGCGGTGTTGGCGCAGGCGCAGTCGCTGGGCCATCGCCGCGTGGTCGCCAGCCATTTTGCCGACAATCCCGCCACCCGCGAGGTACTGGAAGAAACGGGCTTCGCAGACAGCGGGACCGAGCGCGAAGGCTTCAGTCACGGCGAGCCGGTGCGGGCCAGGATCTACGTCGCCAATCTGACGGAGCGGCCTTTCCGTCATGCGGTGGCGGTTCCAGCCTGAAGCGCCAGTCTTTCAGGCCGAGAGTTCAAGCCACTTCGGTGCGAGCTTCGGGTCGATGTCCTCGACGCGCAGATGGTCCACCGCAAGCCCGAGTTCGGGATAGGCGGCGCGGCGGCGCTTTTCGTCCGAGCGGGCGAGGGGCACCACGATCAGGCGGCGCTTGACCTTCTGCCGCCAGTTCATGCGCGCGGTATTCTCCTGCCCGACATAGCAGCCCTTGGTGAAGCTGACGCCGTTCAGTTCCACGGCATTGCATTCCAGCCACAACGTCTCGCCCTCGCCCAGTTCGGCGCGGCCTTCGGGCACGCCCATGGCCAGACGGTGCGCGCGCCAGGCTGCATCGGCGCTTTCGGATTCGGAAGGATCGGTCGGGTCCACCGGCGCGATCCAGCGTTCGCCTAGGCCGTGGTGGCGCGGATCGGCGGCGGCGCCGTCGCCGGAATGGGCGCGCCAGTGGACTGCCAGCGAATCGTCGCGGGCAATGTCGATGGCGCGGCGCAGACGGTACATCGACAGGCGCTTGACCAGCGCGTCGGCCACTTCGGCCTCGCAGTCGATCAGCAGGCCCGGTCCGGCCTTGTTGGCGCCGGGCCAGACGATGAAGTCGAACAACGCCTTGCCCTGCGGCGAGAGTAGGGCCGTCCAGGTTGGCAGCACTTGCGTCACGTCGGCGGTGACGAGGCCTTGCAGGAACTGGGCGACGTCTTCGTTCGAATCGGGGCGGGGGGAAAGCCGGATAAGGGCGCGGTCGAACAGGCGGCTGGCGGTCATGCCCGATAAGTGGGGCAGAGCGCGCCCATGCGCAAGGCGCTGGATTCGGGAGAAAGGCATAATTTGCAGCGAGCAGGCCGCTCATGGCGAGGTCGATGACTTTTCCAAAGATTGGAACAGTTCCGTTTAAATTATCTCGATTCCCCGATGCTCTTTCGCAGGCTATCCCTCGCTTCCAGAATTTCACCACTCTGCCAAGGATACCCGAGATGACCGGACGCACTGCCCATCCCAAAGTCGAAAAGCTGATCGTCGATCGCTGGTCGCCGCGCGCTTTCGACGGCAGCGAGATTCCGCAGGAAGACCTCGACGTGATCTTCGAAGCGGCGGGCTGGGCGCCTTCGGCTTACAACGTGCAGCCCTGGACTTTCCTCTATGCGAAGAAGGGCGATGCCAACTGGGACCTGCTGCTCTCGCAGCTGATCGAGTTCAACCAGGGCTGGGCCAAGGACGCTTCGGCGATCGTCTATGTCGTGTCCGATAGCCAGATGCGCTCCGACAAGGGCAATTCCGACAACCACAGCCACAGCTTCGACGCCGGTGCCGCCTGGGCGTTGGCCGCGCTTCAGGCGCAGGCGCTGGGCTATCACACCCACGGCATGACCGGCCTGAAGTTCGGCGAGGCGGAACAGGCGCTCGGCATTCCCGCCGACCACCGTCTGGAAGCTGCCTTCGCCATCGGCCGGATCGGTGACAAGAGCCAGCTTCCCGAATTCCTCCAGGAGCGCGAAGTCGCCTCGAACCGCAAGCCGGTGGCCGAGATCGCCAAGGCGGGCAAGTTCGCCTGACCGGATAGGGCGCTCCGGACCCTCCTCCCTCCTGACATCGGGGCGCTTTGAGAAGCCCGGTCCGCCCTTCCCTTGGGCGGGCTGGGCTTTTCCGTTTCAGAACTTGCGCTTTACCCCGACCATGAGCCGGTTGCTGACCGTGCCGTTGGGGAAAACTGCGCTATCCAGGTGCACGTCGGCACTGGTATTTTCATCCAGCTTCATTTCGAGCCGAGGCACGGCGCTCGGCATTTCGAATTCGTCCGGCAGGGCGCGCAGACGCTCCTTCTCGGGATCGGACGCGCAGACCACGATCTCGCCGGGACGGCCTTCCGGGCAGCGGGGCCGCACCACCCTGAAATCGGCGCCGGGAGAACTGCGCATCTGCCTGAGATCGAAGGAATCAACCGTCTGCTCGGAAGCGACAGGGGCAGCGGCGGCAGCATCGATCGCGGGCATAAGTGCGGCTCCATCGGACCCGAGCAGGCAATCATCCGATCGTGGCCGATTTGCGGCAACCTCTTCTCCGAGCGATGACGAAGGCGGTTACAATTTGGCTATCGCTCGCCCAAGCACGACTCGGCTCGCCATCAGGGGGCGAGGCGGCCATAGGCGACCCGTTCGTTCATGCGTTTGCAGAAAGGTCGGGGCCGGTGGCGGCTGGATGGTTGAATAAGGCGGGAAGCTCTAGCCGAAATTTCGCGTGGGTACGCGGTGCGTTCGGCGGGATGCTGGGTATTGCGCTCGCGGGCGGCATCACCCTGCTGCTCGAAATGAAGGGCGTGGAGATGGGCGGGCTTTCCACGCTTCCGTTCCTCGTCGCGCCGCTGGGCGCTTCGGCGGTGCTGGTGTTCTGCGTTCCCGCCAGCCCGCTGGCGCAGCCGTGGTCGGTGATCGGCGGGAACATGATCTCGGCGATCATCGGGCTTGCTCTGGGGCATCTGCTGGGCAGTCCCTGGCTGGCGGCTTCGCTGGGTGTGGGTCTGGCTATCGTTGCCATGTCGCTGACGCGCAGCCTTCATCCGCCGGGCGGGGCCTGCGCCTTGCTCTATGCGCTCGGCGCGGCGGGGGAGCAGCACTGGGGCATCGGCTATCTGGTGCCGCTGGCGCTGAACCTGATCTTCCTGTTCCAGGTCGGTTGGCTCTACAACAACCTGACCGGCCATCCCTGGCCGCACCGCGCGCCGAAGGTGCAGCACAAGGCGCCGGAACCTTACACGCGCGAGGATATCGAGGCGCTTCTGGGCGAGTGGGACGAAGCGCTCGATGTCGACATCGACGATCTCGACGCTTTCGTGCAGGCGCTGCTGAAGCGGGGCCGGAAAGCCTGATTTCAGGCCGTCGCGGCCTTGCGTCTGCGGGACAGCAGGTCCCAGCAGAACACTGCGATAGCGGTCCAGATGAACAGGAAGCAGACGACCTGGGTCGACTTCAGCGGTTCGCCGAAGACGAAGAGGCCCATCAGGAACACGCCCGTGGGCGTCACGAACTGGATGAAGCCGAGCACCGAGAAGTCCAGCTTGCGTGCCGCCCCTGCGAAGAGCAGCAGCGGAATGCCGGTGACGATGCCCGCGCAGGCCAGCAGCAGGCTGGTGGCGAGCGACTGCCCCATGGCGAGGCCCGCCGGGCCGGTGCCCTGCCAGAGCAGCATGCCCAGAGCGGGCACCAGCAGCACCAGCGTCTCCACCGTCAGGCCGGGCAGCGATTCGACTGGCGCCAGCTTGCGCACGAGGGCATAGCCCGCAAAGCTCAGCGCCAACCCCATGCTGATCCACAGGGTATCGAGTGCGCCCCACGACAGGATGGCCACGCCGATCGCGGCAAGGCTCACCGCTGTCCACTGCATCCGCGACAGCCGTTCGCGCAGGAACAGCGTTCCGGCCAGCACGTTGACCAGCGGGTTGATGTAGTAGCCGAGGCTGGCGGCAAGGACATGGCCTTCCATGACCGCGATCACGTAGACCAGCCAGTTGGTGCCGATCAGCAGCCCGCTCAGCGCCAGAGCACCAAGGATGCGGGGATTGCCCAACGCCGCGCGCAGCTGGTCGCCTTGCCGCAGCACCGCCACCATCACCAGGCAGAACGGCAGGGTGAACAGCAGACGCCAGGCGACGACTTCGAACGGCGAGACCGCATGAAGCGCAGCGAAATAGAGCGGAAACAGGCACCAGATGAAATAGGCGCCGAAAGCCTGGGCAAGACCGCCGGAGCGGCGCGGGGGTGTGGGCTGCATCGAAAATCCCGTGAGTGGCCTGCTGCGATAGGTGTGAAAATGCCGGTTCGGCAAGCGGTTCGTCGCAACACGGTCTTCGTTTCATCGATATTGCGAATTCTGACAGCCATGTTGCGGCTCGTTCAGCTTCGTTGCCTTAAAGCTGAATGCGTACCGCGGATCGAGCCTCAAACGGCACCCTCCCGGCAATGACGAGGAGATTTGAGATGAACGCATTCTTCAAGGCTACCGCCCTCGCTGCCGCAACGGCCAGCCTGGCGACCGCTCTTCCCGCTTCGGCTGCCGTCAGCTTTGCGCCGACGCACGAATTTCAGGCCCCTGGCGAGCAGGACTACGGCCACTGGCGCGAACGCTATTCCCGTGAAGACCGCCGCCGCGGCTACGGCAACCGCGACCACTACTATCGCGGCGACCGCGGCTATCGGGGTGACCGTCGCTACTACGATTGCCGCCGCTCGGGCGGCACCACCGGCCTGCTGGTAGGCGGTGCGGCAGGCGCCCTTGCGGGCCGCGCCATCGACACCCGCGGCGACCGCGCCACCGGCACCGTGCTTGGCGCTGCCGCCGGTGCCCTGCTGGGCCGCGAAGTGGAACGTGGCGGCTCGCGCTGCCGCTAAGCTGACAAAACAGGAACTGGCTTCCCCGCGAGGACGGCGACTTGCGGGGGAGACCTCCCGGACTTCATGAGTACGGGTGGGAGAGGGCGTCTGCGACCTTAGGGCCGCAGGCGCCTTCGACCTTTTGGGGCGGTTCCCGCTCCGTAACCGGTCGCGCCTTGGCCATCCCATTTTGGAACGCGGGCCGCTTTAACCCCGTGCTGCGCTTGAGTTTTCGCCGTTTACCGGGAAAGTTCGATCCCTACTGCGATGCTGCGGCGATCTTTCGGCCCAGCACAACAAGGACGGGATTATGAAGGCTGCCGCCACGAGGGTTTCCGTTGCCGGTCTGGGGCTTCTCGCACTGGCGGGCGCGCTGGCGCTGGCGGGCTGCAATTCGAAGCAGAAGCCCGAGGCGGCGGAAAGCGATTCGGCCATGGGCGGCTCACTAGGAGACCGGATCGTCGTCGATCCCGAAAAGGCTGGTGGAAGCACCTCTGCTGCGATCACCCTTCAACCCGCCGCCCGCACGCCCGAAGCCGTGGCCGCCGCGAAGAAGTCCGCTGCCGACGCCGCCGGGGGCAAGCTCCTGCCCGCGCCTGCGCCGCAGCAGGGCGGCGCCTCGGCCTTGGCGCAGAATGCGGCTTCGGCTGCGCAGATCAGCGATGCCGCGCGCAAGGCGAAAACCGACTGCGCAGGTAAAGTGCAATATTCCGAGGGCTGGGCGAAGAAGCTCCCCGCCGCCATTCCCGTCTATCCGCGCGGCGCCGTGCAGGAAGCGGCTGGAACCGATGCCGAGGGCTGCGCGCTGCGCGTGGTCAATTACGCCACCCCGGTCTCGCCTGAGGATGTCGTGAGCTTCTATTATTCGATGGCCCAGCGCGGCGGCTACAGCGCCGAGCATCGGATCGACGGCGGCGACCATGTGATCGGCGGCCGCAAGGGTGGGCAGGCCTATGTGGTCTATGCCCGCAAGCTGGACGGCGGCGTGACCGAGGTCGATCTGGTCGCCAGCGGGAAGTAGATTACCGCAGGCCAACCCCGATCATCGCGCGGGGCTGTTCCATCTCGCCGGAAGCGACCGGATAGGCGCAGTAATCCGCCGCATAATAGCCGCTCGGATGGTGGTTGCCGGAAAGCCCTATCCCGCCCATCGGTGCGGCATGGCTCGGCCCGGTGGTCGTGCGGTTCCAGTTGACGATCCCGGCGCGGATATTTGCCCAGAAGCGGTTGTAGTCCTGCGGCGACCCTCCCACCAGCGAGGCGGCGAGACCGAAGCGGGTGTTGTTGGCCTCGGCAATCGCCTCGTCGAAATCGTCGACGCGGATCACCTGGAGGATCGGGCCGAACAGTTCGACATCGGGGCGGTCCTTCATCGCCGTCGTGTCGATGATCGCCGGGCTGAGGAACGGCAGCGTCTCGTCGCTGCGGACCAGATGCTTGATCGCCCGTCCGCCGTTGCTCAGCAGATAGAGGAAGCTTTCGGTCAGCCCGTCCGCGGCCATGGTGTCGATCACCGGGCCCATGAACGGGGCCGGTTCGTCGAACGGGGCGCCGACGATCACGCGGTCTGCCAAGGCCTTCACTTCCGCGATGGCGGCATCGTAGAGCGAACTTTTCACGATCAGTCGCCGCGCGGCGGTGCAGCGCTGTCCGGCGGAGGAAAACGCGGACTGCACGATCAGCGCGGCGGCGTCGGTCAGCTTGGGCGTGTCCCACAGGACGATCGGATTGTTGCCGCCCATCTCCAGCGCCACCAGCTTGTCGGGCCGGGCGGAGAGGCGGCGGTTGATCGAGATGCCCGTATTGGCCGAGCCGGTGAATAGCACTCCGTCGATGCCGTCGTGCGCCACGAAGTCCTGCCCTTCGAGCGGCCCTCCCGCCGCGAACTGCATGACGGCGGCGGAAATCCCGGCGCGGTGGAAGCACCGCGCGAGCATCTCGCCGGTAGCGGGGGCCTTTTCGCTCGGCTTGAAGATCACTGCATTGCCCGCGAGCAGGGCGGGCACGATATGGGCGCTGGGCAAGTGCGCGGGGAAGTTGAACGGCCCGAGCACGACCAGCACGCCGTGCGGCTTGTGGCGCACGGCCATCGTGCCTTGAAGTGCCGAATCCAGCTTCCGCTGGCTGGTGCGCTCGGCATAGGCGCGGATCGAGACTTCGACTTTGGCGACCACGCTTTCGACTTCGGCGCGCGCTTCCCACAAGGGTTTGCCGACTTCGCGGGCGATCGTGGTCGCCAGCTTTTCCGCGTCCTTGCGTACTTCGTTGGCGAAGCGGCGCAGCAGTTCGATGCGGGTGGCGAGCGGCTGCGCGGCCCAGGTCGGCCAGGCGCGACGGGCACGGCTGACGACTTCGTCGACGTCGCAAGGCTTGCCGCGCCAGATCTCTGCGCCCGTCGCCGGCTCGTAGGAGACGATATCGGTCACATTTCCGGCCTCGCTGGCGAGGGAGGGTTGCCGGGTGCTGTATGCGCTCGCTGTCGCGCCCATGAAGATGCTGGTCCGCTCTGGATAACTCGCTGTCGGATAGGCTCTTGCACGAGTATTCCTACCGGGATGCTAACGGCCGATGTAATCCTTTGGGGTCAGCCTCCCGACAAGTGACCGGCGGGCGTGGGTGCGGGGCCGAGCTGGCGGCCCAGTTCGCGGATTTCCGCGACGCGGGCGTGAAGCGCGGACCAGTCGTCGTGCCGGTCGATTTCGCTCCAGATGCGTTCGACCTCGTCGATCAGCGTGCTCGGGGGTAGCGCCTGCTGCCAGAACGGGTTCGAGGTATCGGCGGCCGGAGCGTAAGTGCGCAGCAGTTCGCCGAATCGGTCCTGCCCCCTGTCCCGTCCGCCTCGGTGATGGAAGAAGAAATGCTCGGGTGCCTCCCCGCTCGCAACCATGGCCTGCTCGGCAGCCTGGATCAGCGCCGAGTCCTGCTCAAGTCCTTGCGGAGTTACGCCAAGGCGCCAGGTGAAACGGCGGCTCATCGCCTGCTGGTAGAGCGGCGCGAAGCGGTCCAGCGCGGCCACCAGCGGCTCGGTCGTCGTCAGCATGCTGAGGGCGATGGCCAGCTGGCCGCAGTTCCACAGCACCGCCTCCGGCTGGCGTCCGAAGGCATAGAGGCCGGAATGGTCGAAATAGGCGGCGGTGAAGCGTGGGTCCCAGCGCGGCAGCCAGCGCCAGGGGCCATAGTCGAAGCTCTCGCCCGAAATGTTCATGTTGTCGGTGTTGAGCACACCGTGCACGAAGCCCGCGACCATCCAGCTCGCGGCGAGATCGGCCATGCGCTCGACGACCTGATGGAGCAGGATCACGGCGGGTTCGTCGCGGCCCGGCGCGTCTTCAGGGGGCAGGTTGCCGGGGAAGGTTTCGAGGCAATAGGCCACGAGCGCTTCCATGTGATCCTTCTCTTCCAGCGCGAGCAGGCGTTGGAACGTGCCGATGCGGATATGGCCGTGGCTGAGCCGGACCATCGCTGCGGAGCGCGTCGGCGAAGGCTCGTCGCCGCGCCAGAGTTCCTCGCCGGTCTCGATCACCGAGAACGTCTTGCTGGTATAGACGCCCAGCGCCTCCAGCATCTCGGTGGCGAGAATCTCGCGCACCGCGCCTTTCAGCGTCAGCCTGCCGTCGCCGTCGCGGCTGTAGGGCGTCTGGCCCGAACCCTTGGTGCCGAAGTCGAGCACGCGGCCTTCACCGTCCAGCATCTGGGCATGGAGGAAGCCGCGTCCGTCGCCGATATTGGGGTTGTAGTTGCGGAACTGGTGGCCGTGATAACGCAGCGCGAGCGGGCGGGGCAGGTTGCCCGGCAGCGGCTCGAAACGTCCGAAATGGGCGATCCAGTTGTCGTCGCCCAGCCCGTTTAGACCGACCGCAGCGGCCCAGCGGTCGTTACGGAAGCGCAGGATATGCTTCGGAAAATCGGCAGGGGCCACCGGACTGGCGATCCAGTCGGCGATAGCCTCGATACGGGGGGCAGGGCGGTAGGCACTTGCTTGCGGTTCGCTTCGCATCGGGCAATAGTGGCGATCCGATGCCCGTCGATCAAGCCGGGCTACAAGATGAGGTCGCGGCTTCGGCATGACGGTATTCGAGGATCGGTTCTGGTCGAGCCGGGATGGGTTGAAGCTGCACTTTCGGGATTATCCCGGTGAATCGGAGGGACGTCCGCCAATCGTCTGCCTCCATGGTCTCACCCGCAACGCCCGCGATTTCGACGTTCTGGCCGAGCGCCTCTCGCCGCGCTGGCGGGTGATCTGCCCCGACATGCGCGGGCGCGGTGACAGCGAATATGCCCGCGATTCGGCCAGCTACAACCCGGTCCAGTACGGCGAGGACCTGCTCGAACTGCTGGAGCAGGAAAAGATCGACCGCTTCATCGCCATCGGCACTTCGCTGGGCGGCTTGATGACGATGGGGCTGGCCATGATGATCCCGGACCGGATCGTGGCGGCGGTCATCAACGACGTCGGGCCGTTCCTCGAACCCGCCGGGGTGGAGCGGATCAAGGACTACGTGGGGCAGGGGCGCAGCTATCCCACCTGGGTCCATGCCGCCCGCGCGCTGGAGGACAACCAGAGCGAGGCCCATCCCGGCAAGCCGCTGGATTTCTGGATCGGCCGGGCCAAGCGCCTGATGACGGTTTCGAACGCCGGGCGCGTGGTCTTCGACTACGACATGAAGATCGCCGAGCCGTTTCTGGGCTATGACGTCGACGACCAGCCCGATCTCTGGCCCGCCTGGGAAGCGCTGGCGGGGCGGCCGGTGCTGGTGCTGCGCGGGGCGCTTTCCGACCTGCTCTCCGCTGCGACGCTGGACAAGATGCTGCGCCGCCTGCCTGGCGCCGAGGCGGTGACGCTGGACGATGTCGGCCATGCCCCGACCTTGGACGAACCCGAATCCGTCGCCGCGATCGAGCGGCTGCTGGCCCGCGCCGCCTGAGCCCCTTCTGAGCATCACCGCCTTGCGCATTCTCCACCTCCATTCCAGTTTCGCGGCGGGCGGCAAGGAGCTGCGCGCGGTGCGGCTGATGAACCTGTTCGGTCCCCGGATTGGCCACGCAGTCGTCTCGGCCCAGCCCGGTGCGCATGGCGCGGCGGCGCTGCTCGAACCGGGGCTGCCGGTGGAGTTTCCCGAGGACTTCCCGAGCCTTCAGGGGCGCCCGACGCCCCGGCGGCTCTGGCGGATCGCCCAGGCGATGGCCGATTTCGATCTCGTGCTGACCTATAATTGGGGGGCGATGGACGCGGTGATGGCGCATGGCCTGTTCGGCGGGCTGCTCGGCCTGCCGCCGCTGGTCCATCACGAGGACGGCTTCAACGAGGACGAGGCCATGGGCCTCAAGCCCGCGCGCAACCGCTTTCGCCGCATGGCGCTGCGGCGGGCCTCGGCGCTGGTCGTGCCCTCGCAGCGGCTGGAGCAGATCGCGCTCACCGCATGGCGACAGCCGCGCGAGCGAGTCCGGCTGATCACCAACGGCATCGATTGCAGCGCCTATCTCGACCGCCCCCGGCCGGACATGCTGCCGGGGCTGGTCAAGCAGCCGGGGGAGCGCTGGGTCGGCACTCTGGCGGGCCTCAGGCCGGTGAAGAACCTGCCCCGGCTGGTGCGCGCCTTCGCGGGCCTGCCGGAGCCGTGGCGGCTGGTCATCCTCGGCGAAGGTCCGGAGCGGGCGGCAATCGCGGCAGCGGCGGCGGAGCGGGGCGTGGCGGACCGCGTGCATCTCCCCGGTTTCGTGGCCGACCCTTCCCATGCGGTCGGTCTGTTCGACGTTTTCGCGCTCTCGTCCGACAGCGAGCAGTTTCCGATCTCGGTGGTCGAGGCGATGGCGGCGGCCTTGCCGGTGGCCGCGCCTGCCGTGGGTGACGTCGCGCAGATGGTATCGGTGGAAAACCGGGCGCTTATCACCCCGCCCGGAGACGAGGCCGCATTGGCCGCGACGCTGGCCCGGCTGGCGGGCGACGACGGGCTTCGCGCGCGTCTTGGCGCCGCCAACCGCGCCTTTGCGCGCAGCCATTACGACGAGGAAACGATGCTGGCCGCCTATAGCCGCACTTACGGCGAGGCACTGGGGCAAGAACGCCTGATTTGACACACCGACATCATTCAGCAAGGCTTCACCGCATGGGGTGCAGCGATCATCCCCGTTGAAAAGCCGTGGTCATTCGCTAAACACCCCGGCAACCATTTCCGATTTTCCGCAGAAAGCGCCCGAAACTTGGCTCTGCCTCCTTCCAACAGCACTCCGACCAATCCCAAGTCTGCCGAGCGACTCGCCGCGCAGCAGGATGTTTTCCTGCGCGAGGTGGACGACGCCCTGCGGCAGGACCAGATGGAAGGCTTCTTCACCCGCTACGGCAAGCCCGTGATCGCGGCTGTGGTTCTGGCGCTCGCGGCCTTCGGCGGCTGGCTCTACTGGAATCACCGCCAGAATGAGCAGCGCAATGCCGATGCCGAGGCTTACGTCCAGGCGATCGACAGCATGAAGGCGGGCAATCTCGATGCCGCCAAGGGCAAGCTCGAAGCGCTCGCCAAAGGCACGGGTGGCAGCCCGATCTCGGCCAAGCTGATGCTGGCGGGCATTGCCGCCGAGCAGAAGCGCCTGCCCGATGCCGTCAAGCTCTACGACGAAGTGGCGAACGACGCCAAGGCGCCGCAGCCGCTGCGCGATCTGGCCGCCGTGCGCGGTGTTGCCGTCAATTTCGACGCCATGAAGCCGGAAGAGGTGGTTTCCCGTCTCAAGCCTTATGCCGCTCCGGGCAATCCCTGGTTCGGCGTGGCCGGTGAACTGGTGGGCATGGCCTATATCAAGATGAACAAGCAGGATCAGGCCGGTCCGCTGTTCGCCGCCATCGCCAAGGACGAGCAGGTCGAGTCGGGTCTGCGCAGCCGCGCCCGCCAGCTTGCCGCCGTGCTGGGCGTCGATGCGATCGACGATGTAGTGGACGAACGCGGCGAGCCGCTTGGTAAGGCCAAGGCCGCGGCGCAGCCTGCGCCCGCCGCCGGAGAATGAACATGGTTGAGAAGAAACATACTTTCGGCCGTGCAGGCGTCGTTTCGCTGATCGCGCTGGCGCTTGTCGCCGGTCTTTCCGGCTGCAAGTCGAGCGGCAAGGGCCCCAAGACCCCGACCGTGGGCGAGCGCGTGCCGATCCTTTCGCGGATCGAGAGCGGCGCCAAGGTCGATCCGACGCAGGAAGCCGTCTCGGTGATCCTGCCGCCGCAGCATGAAAACAGCGAGTGGGCGCAGGCGGGTGGCAATGCCGCTAAGTCCTACGGCCATCTGGCGCTGGCCGATCACCCGAGCCGCGTCTGGAGCGCTCAGATCGCTGGTTCCACCAACCGCGCCCGCCTTGCCGCGGCGCCCGTGGTGGCGGACGGCAAGCTCTTCGTGATGGACACCGACGGCGTCGTTCACGCTCTTGACGCGAAGACCGGCAGCCAGCTCTGGACCAAGAACTTCTCGGTTTCCGGCAAGACCGAGAATTCGATCTTTGGCGGCGGCGTCAGCTACGACGGCGGCAACCTCTACGTCACCACCGGGCTTGGCGAAGTCGCCGCGCTCAAGGCGGCGGACGGCAGCCAGATCTGGACCAAGAAGCCGGGCGGCCCGCTGCGCGGCTCGCCGACGATCGGCTTCAATTCCGTCTACGTGATGACGCAGGACAACCAGATCTTCGCGCTCAACGCAGCGGACGGCAACGTGCTGTGGAACGAATCGGCCTCGCTCTCGCAGGCGGGCGTGTTCGGCGTCGCTGCTCCGGCGGCCGGTCAGGGCACCGTCATCGCCGGTTACTCCTCGGGCGAACTCGTGGCCTATCGCTACGAGAACGGCCGTCAGGTCTGGTCGGACGCGCTGTCGCGCACCTCGATCTCGACCGAAGTGGGCAGCCTCACCGACGTCGATGCCGATCCGATCATCGACCAGGGCCGCGTCTATGCGCTGGGCCAGGGCGGCCGCATGGCGGCTTACGAGCTGATCACCGGCCAGCGCATCTGGGAACTCAACCTCGCCGGCATCTCGACGCCGATGGTGGTGGGAGACTGGGTCTTCACGCTCGACGATCACGCCGAAATCCTCGCCATCGCCCGCAATACCGGCAAGGTCCGCTGGCTGACGCAGCTGGCGCGCTACCAGAACG
Organism: Novosphingobium sp. BL-S-20; assembly: GCF_055521635.1. Lineage (NCBI taxonomy): Bacteria > Pseudomonadati > Pseudomonadota > Alphaproteobacteria > Sphingomonadales > Sphingomonadaceae > Novosphingobium > Novosphingobium sp. BL-S-20. The sequence goes on from NZ_CM145494.1 coordinate 425,920, forward strand.
CGAAGAAGCGCAAGGGTCCGATCTTCTGGGTCGGTCCGGTGCTGGCGGGCGGCAAGCTCTGGGTCGGCAATTCGCGCGGCGAACTGGGCACCGTCGATCCGGCGACCGGCACGCTGACGCCGTTCGTCGAACTGAAAGACCCGATCTCGCTCGCCCCGGTCGTGGCGAACCAGACGCTTTATGTGCTGGACGATTCGGGCCGGATCACGGCGTTCCGCTGAGCCTTGTTGGCCGGGATACGCCAGTATTTCGGACCTCTTAACCAAATTCGGGTAATCGGGGCGCCATGAACAGCGCCCCGATTACCGCGAAAACCCGGCCCGCCAGCGATGTTTCGGTGGGCGTCGGCCTTGCCGGACTGGCGGCGCTGCTCGGCTGGCTGCTGGTCTGCCGCAACTGGGCCACCCTGGCCGAGACCTTCGCGCTTCCCGGCCCCCATGCGCCGATGAGTGGGCCTTATGCCTCGGTCGCCACGCTCTTTGTCACCGGCACGGCCATGGCACTGTGGTCCGTCTTCGTGGACAAGGTCCATCTGCGGCCCTCCACCGGCATCGACTGGAGCCTGCGCCGCTCGTTTTCCGAAACGCTCGACCTTTCCATCACCAAGCTCGCGGGCCTTTGGGCGACCTGGGCGCTGATCGGCGCGTTCTACTGCATCGGCCGCTGGTATTGGGACGGGCAATACCTCTTCGCGATGGAAGTGATCGGCGCGGCGGCGCTGCCGGTCTTCCTGCTGTCGATCCCCTATGTGTTCTGGCTGGACCGCAAGCTGATCGAGCCGCGCGACCAGGCCTGGCACTTCGGCGCCCTGCTGATCGGCCGCGAGGCCTGGGAGCTGGAGGCGGTGAAGAAGCACGGCCGCGCCTGGACGATCAAGGCCTTCTTCGGCGCCTTCATGATCTCGATCCTGCCCGGCGGCTTCGCGCAAGTGGTCGAGGCGAATTTCGGCGCGATGCTCCACGATCCGGTGCCGCTGGCGTCGACGGTGATCGCGCTGCTGTTCCTGATCGACGTGCAGATCGGCACTGTCGGCTATATCTTCACGTTCCGTCCGCTCGATGCCCATATCCGCAGCGGCAATCCGCTGCTGGCGGGCTGGGTGGCGGCGCTCATGTGCTATCCGCCCTTCGTCTGGGGCACGATGGGCCGGGCCGACGTGCTGGGCTACGAGGTCAATACGCCGGGCTGGTCCTACTGGCTGCAAGGTCACACGGGGCTGCTGTGGTTCTGGGCGGCGCTGATGGTGTTCCTCACCGCCGTTTATGCCTGGGCGACGTTCGCCTTCGGCTTGCGCTTCTCCAACCTCACTTATCGCGGGGTGCTGACCCACGGCCCCTATCGCTTCACCCGGCACCCCGCCTATCTGTCGAAGAACCTGTTCTGGTGGACTTCGACTTTGCCCTTCCTCGTCACCAGCCATGCGCTGACCGACATGGTGCGCAACACCGTGCTGCTGGGGGTGGTCAGCGCGATCTATTACTGGCGCGCGCGCACCGAGGAAGCGCATCTGCTCGCCGAGGATGCGAAGTACCGCGAGTATCATGCGTGGATGGCGGAGAATGCCTTCATTACCCGCTCGTTGGCAAATTTGGCCGGGCGGCTACGCCCTCGGGGCGGCGAGCCGAGGCGGGTGGAAGTGGATACGCGAACCTGATCGGATCGCGGTGTCGGTTTGATGTAACCCGTAGGCTTCGCATACAACCCCGTCGCCCTCGCGAAGGCGGGGGCCCCGCTGCCTTTTTCCGACCTCGCGTATGGGGCAAGAAAAGCGGGATCCCCGCCTTCGCGGGGATGACGGGATATGTGGTTCGTTCGTGTGGTGTCAGCCGACCGGAAGTTCCAGACGCGCCGTCAGGCCCTCGACTGTGCCATCCGCCGAAACCCGGTTTGACAACACAAGCGCGCCGCCGTGCTGGTCGGCGATGGCGCGGGCCAGCGCGAGGCCCAGCCCGGCGCCGCCGGTGGCGCTGTTGCGCGAGGGGTCGCCGCGGGTGAAGGGGTTCATCATTGCCGCGATCGAATCCTCGGGAATGCCGGGGCCGTCGTCCTCGATCAGGATCACTGCCCGCCCATCCTCGCGCGAGAGCGAGACGCGGGCGCGCTCGCCGTAGCGCAGTGCATTGCCGATGAGATTGCGCAAGGCGCGGCGGATCCAGGTCGGGCGCAGTTCGAGGGCGATGCGTTCGGTTTCGCCGACTTCGACCGGCTCGCCCATGTCCTCGTATTCCTCGATCACCGAGAACATCAGCGCGGAAAGCTCGGTGCGTTCGAGCGGATCGCTCGGGCGGCCGACGCGGGCGAGCGAGAGGATGTCGTCGAGGGTGTGGACGATATCCTCGATCGTCATGGCCATGCGGGCGCGTTCGCCGTCGTCCGGGACCGATTCGATGCGGACGCGCAAGGCTGCGAGCGGGGTCTTGAGGTCGTGGCCGATGGCGCCGAGCATGACGTTCTTTTCGTCGAGAAGGGCGGCGATGCGCGCTTCCATGGCGTTGTGGGCCAGAATCAGGTGCTGCATGTCCTCGGGGCCGGAGGGCGCGAGCTGGCCTTCGATATCCTGCTTGGCGGCGAAGCGTTCTAGGCGGCGGGTCAGGGCGGCGAGCGGCCGGGTGATGCGGCGCAGGATCAGGGCGACGGCGGCCATGACGACGACGTAGATCAGCAGCGTCTGGACGACGATCGGGGTGATGAGGACATTCTCGGGGCGCGGGGCGCGCACGCGTGAGATGATCCAGCTGCCGTTCTCGTCGGTGCGGACGCCGACGACGAGCAGGTTGGAGCGCATCAACCGCTCGGTGTCCTCGTGCGAGAGGCCGTAGTCGGCGGCGCGGTCGAGGGCATTGCGGCGGGCGACGCGGTCGCGCGCGACGTCGCGGTGGACCACGACGATCTCGCGCACCGGGAACTCCTGGTCGGCGAGGATCTTGGCAAGGCCCGCTTCGGCCTCCTCGTCGCGGGTCTCGCCGGGGGCGGCGGGGGAGCGGGTGCTGTATTCGAGGTGATAGCCCTTGGGCGGCGGCCCGGAGAGCGGCACGCGGGGGCCGTCGCGCTGCCCGTCGCGGTGGCGAACCAGCGCGCGGGGGCCGCGGGTCTCCATGATGAGGCGGAAGGCCGAGGCATTGAGCATGCTCGCCTCGTAGCCCTCGCGCTGGGCACGGTAGACGAAGAACGCGCCGAGGCCCTGCACGAGCATGAGCGCGACCGCCACCGCGAGCAGCATCTGGCCCATCAGGCTGTGGGGACGCGGCATCTTCAGGCTGGACATGAGGGCGTTCCGATCAGTCCGCTTCCAGCGGCACGCGCCGGACATCGGTGGCCAGCATGTAGCCGCCGCCCCAGACCGTCTGGATCAGTTGCGGATTGCGCGAATCGACTTCGATCTTGCGGCGTAGGCGGCTGACCTGGTTGTCCACCGCGCGGTCGAACAGATGGGCCTCGCGGCCTTGCACCATGTCGAGCAGGCGGTCGCGGTTGAGCACCTGGCGCGGGTGTTCGAGGAAGGCCATGAGCAGGCGGAACTCGACCGAGGAAATCGCGACGGTGGCGCCCTCGGCATCGGTGAGGCGGCGCTTGAGCGGATCGAGCAGCCAGCCCTCGAAGGCGAAGGCCTCGTTCTCGGGCGCCTGCGCGGGCACGCGATTGGCGCGGCGCAGCACCGAGCGGATGCGGGCGACCAGTTCGCGCGGCTCGAAAGGCTTCACCACATAGTCGTCGGCGCCGATCTCCAGGCCTACGATGCGGTCGGTCGCCTCGCCGCGGGCGGTCAGGAAGATCACCGGAATGTCCTGCGCCTCCACCAGATGGCGGCAGAGCGAGAGGCCGTCCTCGCCGGGCATCATGATGTCGAGCAGGACGAGGTCGGGCTTCTCGCCCTGCAGCAGGGAGCGCGCCTCGGCGGCGCTGGTGGCGGCCCTTACGGCAAACCCCTGGCGCGACAGATAGTCGGCCAGGGGCTCGCGGAGTGCAGCTTCGTCGTCGACCAGCAGGATGCGGGCGGGCGAGATGTCGTTCATTCCAGTCCTTTTCCGACCGCTTTCAAGGGCGTGCCGTCAGTTCTTTGCAGGCGGCGGCGCGTCAGGTCCACCCCGTTCACCTTTCCGGCCCTTCCATTCGGCGCGCATCTTGTCATGCGCGGCGTGGCGTTCCTCGGGCGTGACCTTGCCGTCCTTGTTGGCGTCCATCGCATCGAAGCGCTGGAGCGCGGCGGCGACGAATTCGGCCTTGGTGACGCTGCGGTCGCCATCGGCATCGGCCTTTCCGAAGCCCATCATCGGGCCTTTCATGCCGTGGCGGGGGCCGTGGCGTTCAGGCCCGTGGCGCTCAGGATGGTCGCGGCCGGGCTGGTCTTTTTCAGGACCGCCCATTTCCGGGCCACCGGGAGGCGGGGGCGGCATTGCGCCATCCGCGCCCGAAGGCGGCGGGGGCATATCGCCCGGACGATCGCCGCCCGGCCCGCCATCCGGCCTGTCGCCATCTGGACGCGGGCCGCGATCGCCTTCGGGACCGCGATCGGCGAGGAATTCGGCCTTGGAGATCGCGCCGTCCTTGTTGGTGTCGAGCCGGTCGAACAGGGCCTCGCGCATCTGCTGGCGGCGCGCTTCGCGGTCGGCGCGGTCGAGCTTGCCATCCTGATTTACATCGAGGCGGGCGAACATCGCTTCGGCGCGGGCCTGGGCCTCGGCGCGGGTCTCGGTGCGGGGTTCGGTACGCTCGTGGTCGCGCTCGGGCGCTGCCGCCGGGCTTTGCGCACAAGCCGCGCCGCCGATCGCCAGGGCGACGGCGGAAATGCCGATGGTGATCTTGCTGAAGCGGTTCATCCTCATGGCTCTCTTTTCTTGGCGAAATCGGCGAAAGCCGTTGGGCGGGGAAGTGAGGGGGAAGAAACGCCCCGCGGCTTTCTGATGCCCGGTCTAATCGCCGCTTGTCGCGCAGTTGTGCCGTCTTGCGGGTTTATTGTCGCCAATTGTCACAAGCCCGGTGCTTCATTCGGCACGGGGCAAGCCTGTCTTAAATCATCGCGGGCGATGCTGGGTTCCCTCGCCTGCCGTAATGAACAGGGCGGTGGCAGGGCCTTCGACATCGGCGGTGTGCCAGGCGCCGGGCGGATTGATCGCATATTCGCCGGGGCCGATGGTGACGGTGCGGGCGCTGCCGTCTGCCAGTTCCTGATGCAGCGTCATGGCGCCGGAGAGGCAGACGACAAGCTCGTCGCCCGCCGGGTGCATCTCCCAGCTGTCCCAGCTTTCGGCGAAATCGTACATCGAGACGAGGCGGCCTTCGGCGCCGTCTCCGGCGGTGCGCGCGGAATAGGCGGCGTACCATTCCATGCCGGTGAAGACTGGCTGCGCCTCGGCCACCGCGCCGAGGCCGAGATGGACCGGATGGGTCCTGAGATCGTGGACTGCCTGCGTCATTGCGCGACTCCTCCCGGCGGGCCTGCCGCCGGGAGGATGCTACGCCTGAGAGTCTGATTGGAAAATGCCCTATGAGGGCATTTTCAAGACGGCACCGGCCCACGCCCCCACCCGACCACCCAACGATAGTACCCTATGGGAGGTCGGGTGGGGGCGTGGGCCGGTGCCGCGAAATTCGCGATGCGAATTTCCAAACAGATTCTGCGTTTGCAGGCTCACAATATCAGAGCGGGCGGCACTGCTCTTCGAGCCAGCTCTTCACTTCGCCATCGAGCTGGGGCCCGATCACTTCAAGCACCTTGGCGTGATAGGCGTTCCACCACGTCACTTCGTCCCGCGTGAGCAGGCCGGTATCGACAAGGCGGCGCTCGATCGGCGCGAGGGTGAGGGTCTCGAAGCCGAGGTATTCGCCGTCCGCCCCAGCGAACTGGCGCGGTTCGACCAGCACGAGATTCTCGATGCGGATGCCGTATTCGCCCGCCTTGTAGTAGCCCGGCTCGTCGCTGAGGATCATGCCGGCAAGCAGTTCCTGCGACGTGCCCGACTGGCCGCCAGCGGGCTTGCCGATGCGCTGCGGACCCTCGTGGACCGAGAGGAAGCTGCCGACGCCGTGGCCGGTGCCGTGGGCATAGTCGAGGCCGACCTGCCACAGGAACTGGCGCGCCAGCACGTCGAGCTGGCCGCCGTTGGTGCCCTTGGGGAACACAGCGCGGTCGATGGCCATCGTGCCCTTGAGCACGCGGGTGAAGCGGTCCTTCACTTCGGCGAACGGTTCCTCGTTGCCGATCCAGACGGTGCGGGTGATGTCGGTGGTGCCGTAAGGGTACTGGCCGCCGGAATCGAAGAGGTAGACGCTCTCCGGTGCCAGGGTCAGGCTCGAATCCTCGCTGACGCTGTAGTGCGGGCTGGCGCCGTTGGGACCCGCGCCCGAGATCGTGTCGAACGAAAGGTCGCGCAAGTCGCCGCAAAGCTGGCGGAATTCGAGCAGCTTCGCCGCCGCGCTCAGCTCGGTCACTTCGCCCTTGGGACCTTCGAGCGAGAGCCAGTGGAGGAAGCGCGTCACCGCCACGCCGTCGATCGCCTGGGCCTTGCGCTGGCCCTGCTGCTCGACCGGGTTCTTCACCGCCTTGGGCAGGATCGTGGGATCGCGCTCCTCGACGATCGTGGCGCCCGCCGCGCGCAGGGTTTCGAACACCGCGGCCACGGCATTGTCGGGATCGACCGCGACGCGCTTGCCCGCCAGCTTGCCGAGGCCCGCGACGAAAGCATCGCGCGGCTGGATACGCACGGCATTGCCGAGGTGCTGGCGCAGTTCGGGCGTCACTTTCTCGTCGGCGATGTACAAGTCTGCGGTGCCGTCGGCATGGGCGATGACGTAGGACAGGGTCACGGGGGTGCGCTTCACGTCGGTGCCGCGCACGTTGAGCAGCCAGGCGATCGAATCGAGCGCGGAGACCACCGTGGCGTCCAGCCCGCGCGCGGTCAGCCATTCGGAAACGGCGGCGCGCTTGGCCTTGCCGGTCTCGCCCGCGAGGGCATCGTCATGGACGAGCGCCGGGTCAGCCGAGGGTTCGGGCTGGTCCGCCCAGACCGCGTCGATCGGATTGCCGTCCACCGCGACGAGGGTGCCGCCGTTGCGGGCCAGCGCGGCGCTTGCAGCCTCCGCCCACTTCGAGCCGTGGAGCCAGGCGTCGTAACCGATCTTCGCGCCCTTGGGGGCGTTCTCGCCCAGCCAGAGGGCGGGGCTGGTCTGCGGCACGCTTTCGTAAGCGTAGAACTGGCCGTCGACCTGCTCGCGCACTTGCAGGGTATAGCGCCCATCCACGAACATCGCGGCGGCGGGTGAGAGCGCGGGGTCGGTCAGCACCACGGCGGTCCCGGCCGAGCCGCCGAAGCCGGTCAGCCAGGCCAGGCGCTGGGCATAGGCGCCGACATATTCGCTCATGTGCTCGTCCGAGATCGGGATCACGAAGCCGTCGAGGCCGCGCGATTTCAGTTCCTGGCGCAGGGCATCGAGGCGCGCTTCATGGGTATTCATCAACATGGGAAGGGTATCCGGCTTGCGGGGGTCATGTGCGCAACATAGATGGTGCTCATGGCAGATTCCACCCAGACCCTTTCCGGTCCTCCACAGGCAGCGAAGAAGTCGCACGCCTTCACCCACCACGGCATCACCGTTGAAGACGACTACGCCTGGCTGCGCGACGCCGGTTATCCCGAAGTCACCGACAAGGCCGTGCTGGACCATCTCGAAGCGGAAAACCGCTGGTTCGAGGCGCGCATGGCAGGGCAGAAGGCCCGGACCGACGCGCTGTTCACGGAAATGCGCGCGCGCATCAAGGAAGCCGACAAGTCGGTGCCGCAGAAGGACGGCGACTGGCTCTACTGGATCGAGTTCGAGGAAGGCGCCGAGTACAAGAAGTGGTGGCGCAGGCCCGTCGCAGCCAAAGACGATGGTTCTGCCGACGAGCTCATCCTCGACGAAGTGGCGCTGGCCGAGGGCAAGGAATACTTCAACCTCGGCGCCATCGCGACCAGCAACGACGGCAAGCTGCTCGCCTATTCGGTGGACGACAACGGTTCCGAGCGCTTCACCGTCCGCATCAAGGTCTTGGCCACCGGCGAGCTTCTTCCGGATGAGATTCCCGGCACGCTGTCCGGTCTCGTCTGGGTCGCAGGCGACAAGGGCCTCGTCTATTCGCTCGCCAACGAGCAGTGGCGCACCGACAATGCCCGCCTGCACTGGCTGGGGCAGCCGCTCGAAAACGACGTCGAACTCTATCACGAAGATGACGAGGGCTTCCGCGTCGGTTCCTCGCTCTCGTCGAACGAGAAGTGGCTGCTGATCGGCACCAGCGATCACGAGACCAGCGAATGCCGCATGGTCCTCGCCAGCGATCCGCTGGGCGAGAAGATCCTCGTGAAGCCGCGCCAGAAGGGCGTGGAATACGATGTCGATGAGCGCGACGGCGTGCTCTACATCCACACCAACGACACCCACGAGAACTTCCGCTTCGCCACCGCGCCGTTGGACAACCCCGGCGAATGGACGACGCTGATCGAGGGCACCGATGCCTTCTACCTGACCGGCGCCGACCTGTTCCGCGATTTCTACGTGACCGAAGGCCGGAAGCTGGTGGGCCACGGTGCCGGGCTCGACCAGATCGAGGTTCGCTACTACGACGATCCTTCCCGCGTGGAGCCGATCACGTTCCCCGAAGCCAGCTATTCGGCGGGCCTGTCGAACAACCCCGAATGGCACATGGACGTGCTGCGCCTGACCTACGAATCGATGGTCAGCCCTTCGTCGGTCATCGACTACGACGTGGCGGCGCGCACGATGGAAGTGCTCAAGGTCCAGGAAATCCCCTCGGGCTACGATGCCTCGCTCTATGCCACCGAGCGGCTGGAAATCGCGGCGCGCGATGGCACCATGATCCCCGTCTCGATCGTCTATCGGCGTGACCGTGAAGGGGCGGGGCCGCTGCATCTCTATGCTTACGGCGCTTACGGCATTTCCATCGATCCGGGTTTCTCGACCACGCGCCTCAGCCTCGTCGATCGCGGTTTCGCTTATGCCATCGCCCATATCCGCGGCGGCGACGATCTGGGCCGCGCCTGGTACAAGGCGGGCAAGCTGGAGCAGCGGACCAATACCTTCAATGACTTCGTCGATGTCGCGAAGGGCCTCATCGAACGCGGCTTCACCGAGTCGGGCCGGATCTCGATCTCGGGCGGCTCGGCGGGCGGCGAGCTGATGGGCGCGGTGGTCAACTCCGATCCCGAACTGTTCGGCGCGGTCGTGGCACATGTGCCCTTCGTGGACGTGCTCAGCACCATGCTCGACGACACCCTGCCGCTGACGCCGGGTGAATGGCCGGAATGGGGCAACCCCATCGAGGACAAGGCCGCCTTCGAGCTGATCCGGAGCTACTCGCCCTACGATCAGGTCAAGGCCCAGGCCTATCCGCCGCTCATGGTGACGGCCGGTCTCAACGATCCGCGCGTGACTTATTGGGAACCCGCCAAGTGGGTGGCCAAGCTGCGCGAGCTGAAGATCGACGACAACGAACTGATCCTCAAGACCAACATGGGCGCGGGCCACGGCGGCAAGTCGGGCCGGTTCGAGAGTCTGAAGGAAACGGCGGAGGAATTCGCCTTCATCCTCTGGCAGCTCGGCGTCGATCCTTCGACAGGCTCAGGATGATCTTCGGCAGGCGCATGATGATCGTTCGACAGGCTCAGGATGGGCGGGCTTGGGTGGTATTCCCGAGGCCCGTTCAGGCTGAGCTTGTCGAAGCCCCGGCCACCATGCGAACTTGTCTGCCATGACCTTCACGCTCACTTTTACCGCTCTGCCCGAACACATCGACATCATGGGCCACGTCAACAATGCGGTCTGGGTGCAGTGGATGGAGGCCATGGCCACCGCGCACTGGGAAGCGGTGGCCCCGCCCGAACATCAGGCGAAATACGCTTGGGTCGTGACCCGGCACGAGATCGACTATCGCGGCAATATCCGCGAGGGCGAGAGCGTGACCGGGGAGACCTTCATTCCCGAAGGCCCTACCGGCGCGCGTTTCGTGCGACGGGTCGATTTCCGCAATGCGGGGGGAAGATTCTCGTATCGGCCCGGACGACCTGGGCGATGATCGAGATTGCCTCCCAGCGCCTGATGCGGGTGCCGCCGGAGGTGGCGGCGCCGTTCTGGGACGGGGCCGAATAACCACCCCCTTTCCGACAGCACTTCGTCACCCTGAACTTGTTTCAGGGTCCATTCGTCAGCACGGGCTCCCGTTGAGAGAGGGAACGCCGCAGCGTCCTCGTCTGGGAACGGGCACCGGGGCATGCGGCACGATGGACCCTGAAACAAGTTCAGGGTGACGACGGCTTTTTGACGGGTGGCGGTGTCAGTGTCGTCCCGGCGAGCGTCGGGACGACACAAGAGCAAACTCAGCCCAGAACTTCGCTAACCGGCACGTAATCGTAGCCAAGCTCGGTCGCGACAGCCTCGTAAGTGACCTTGCCGGCATGGACGTTGAGGCCGTTCGCAAGGTGCGGATCGGCCTTGAGCGCCGCCTTCCAGCCAAGGTTGGCGATCGCCAGCGCGTGCGGCAGGGTCACGTTGTTCAGCGCATAAGTGCTGGTGCGGGCCACGGCGCCGGGCATGTTGGCGACGCAGTAGTGGACGATGCCGTCGACCACGAAAGTCGGCTCGGCATGGGTGGTGGCATGGCTGGTCTCGAAGCAGCCGCCCTGGTCGATGGCGACGTCCACCAGCACCGCACCGGGTTTCATCGTGGCCAGCATCTCGCGCGTCACCAGCTTGGGCGCGGCGGCGCCGGGGATCAGCACGGCGCCGATCACGAGGTCGGCCTCGGCCACGCTCTCGGCGAGGTTGGCGGTGCTGGAGAAGCGGGTCTTGGCGCGCGCCTCGAAGTGGATGCCGAGGCGTTCGAGCACATCGGGGCTGCGGTCGAGAATAGTCACGTCGGCGCCGAGGCCCACCGCCATCTGCGCGGCATTGAAGCCGACCACACCGCCGCCGATCACCGCGACCTTGCCCGGCATCACGCCGGGAACGCCGCCCAGCAGCACGCCGCGGCCGCCGTGGGCCTTCTCCAGCGCGGTGGCACCGGCCTGGATCGACATGCGGCCCGCGACCTGGCTCATCGGCTTGAGCAGCGGCAGCTGGCCGCCGGGGCCGGTCACGGTCTCATAGGCGATGGCGGTGACGCCGGACTTGACGAGATCGGCAGTCTGTTCGGGATCGGGCGCTAGGTGCAGGTAGGTGTAGAGAATCTGGCCTTCGCGAAGCATGGCGCGCTCGCCCGCCTGGGGTTCCTTGACCTTCACGACCATTTCGCAGCCGTCGAAGACCTCCTTCGCCGTGGCGATGATCTTCGCGCCCTGGCGGGTGTAGTCGGCGTCGCTGGCGCCGATGCCGAGGCCGGCGCCGCTTTCCACCCAGACTTCGTGCCCGTGCAGCACCAGTTCGCGGGCGCTCTCCGGCGTCAGGCCGACGCGGTATTCGTGGTTCTTGATTTCCCGGACGGTACCGACACGCATATTCTCTACTCCGCAAAAACTCTTCTGCCGGTGAGATACACCCGTGGCCCTGCAAAGTTTCACCGAATTGGGCCTTGTCAGAAACTCTGGCAGGAATATTTCCCACCTCTGAAACAAACGACAAGAGAATTTTCCATGGACCGGGCGGACCGCGCACTTCTTGAAGCGTTACAGGCGGACTCGTCGCGTTCGATCGCCGAACTCGCGGCACTGGTGAACTTGTCGCCTTCGGCCTGTCATCGCCGCATCCGGGCTCTGGAGGAGCAGGGGCTGATCCTGGGCTATGCCGCGCGGGTGGACGCGCGGCGGCTGGGGCTGTCGGTGGAGGTCTTCGTTGAGATCACCCTGACCAGCCAGAGCCGCGAGGCTATGGAGCGCTTCGAACGCGCGGTGGGCGATTTCGACGATATTCTCGAATGCCACCTGATGTCCGGCGCGGCGGACTATCAGTTGCGTGTCGCCGCTGCCGACCTCGATCACTACGACCGCATCCACCGGGACTGCCTCGCGCGGCTGCCGGGGGTGTCCTCGATGCGGACGAGTTTTTCGCTGCGCCGGATCAAGCGGTTCGAGGGTTACTCGGTGCCGTGAGGAGCCAGACAGGCGATCGTTGGATAGTCCGCATCATTGCAGATCAAAGCTCCGTCGCCCCCGCGAAGGCGGGGGCCCCGCTGCCTTGCTCCACGGCGCGGCGGTAGAAAGAAGAAGCGGGGTCCCCGCCTTCGCGGGGACGACGGGGGTGTTTGTCGGGAAGGCCGGAGAGGGCAGGCAATGCCCACTCCTCTCAATGGGCGTCGCGCAGGTCCTGCGTGAGGATGCGGTCGCGGGCGGCGCGCAGGTCGCCGGTCTCGTACTGGATCGACAGGCGTTCCTTGTCGCTGGAGCGGTACATCTCCTCGGCATTCTCGATCTGACCGGCCGAAAGGCCCAGCACTTCCAGCGCCTCGCGTGCCATGACGACCGCCGATTCCATCACTTCGCGGACCATGAAGGTGACGGGCGCGTCCTTCAGGCGGATCATCGCGCGCCGGTCGTAGACACGGGCGACGATGCGGGCATTGGGGAAAGCCTCGTGGACGTTCTGGAGGAAGCTCTCGGAAAGCTGGTCGCCGTCGATGCAGAACACGATCATCTGCGCGCTGCCCGCTCCGGCCTGGCGCAGCAGGTCGATGCGGGTGCCGTCGCCGAACCAGACTTTCGCGCCGAAGCCGCTGGCCACGTCGATCATCTCGATATCGGTGTCGATCAACGTCACCTGAATCTCGGCGGCGATCAGTACTTGCGCGACGGTCTGGCCGAAGCGGCCATAGCCGACGACCAGTGCGCTGGCGCCGTCCTTGCGCGGGCCTTCGCGGGTTTCCTTGCTGACCGGCATTTCGCGGATGCGCGCGGTGGCCATCATCAGGAACGGGGTGGTGACCATCGACAGGGTGACGATCGCGCTGAACAGGCTGGCGGCGCGCGGTTCGATCAGCCAGGCGCTCTGTGCCTGGGCGAAGAGCACGAAGCCGAATTCGCCGCCCTGGCTCAGCAGAAGGCCGAGCGCCAGCGCGCTGCGCCAGTTCATCTTGAACAACAGGCCGAGACCGAAGATCACCGAGGCCTTCACCGCGATCAGCGCCAGCGCCATCAAGGCGACGAACATCGGGCGTTCGGCGATCGCCGAAAGGTCCAGCATCATGCCCACCGACATGAAGAACAGGCCGAGCAGGATCGAGCGGAACGGCTCGACGTCGGCCTCAAGCTCGTGGCGATAAGGGGTATCGGCCAGCATGACCCCGGCGATGAAGGCACCGAGCGCGGTCGAGAGGCCAAGCGACTGCATCAGCGCTGCCGAGGCGATCACCGTGAACAGCGCCGCGAAGACGAACATCTCGCGCTCGCCCAGGTTGCCGATCAGGCGGAACAGCGGCCGGATCACGAAGCGGCCCGCGAGGATCAATCCGGCGATGGCGGCGAGTGTCTCCAGCACCAGAATCCAGCCCGGAGGACCCTCGGGCAGATGCGGGTTGCGGTTCATCGCCGCGATGATCGTGATCAGCGGGATGATCGAGAGATCCTGGAACAGCAGGATCGCGAAGGAGCGCTCGCCGAACGGGGTGTTCAGGCGTCCCGCGCTTTGCAGCATCGGCAGGACCTGCGCGGTCGAGGAAAGGCCCAGCGGCAGGCCCAGCGCCAGCGCGGCGGCGAGGCTGAATCCGGCGGTGAAATAGATCACCGCCGAGACCGCGAGGCCGCAGAGCGCCACTTGCAGGAAGCCGAGACCGAAGATCTCGCTGCGCATCCGCCACAGCCGCCGCGGCGCCAGTTCGAGGCCGACGATGAACAGCAGCAGGGTGATGCCCAGCTCCGCAATGCCCAGCTTGTTCTCCGCATCGCCGACGAGACCGAAGGCGTAAGGCCCGAGAATGGCGCCCGCGAGCAGATAGCCCAGGGTGGCGCCGAGGCCGAGGCGGCGGAACAGCAGGACGAAGGCAAGCGCCGTACCGAGCAGCAGGAAGCCGTCGTTCAGCAGGAATGCCTGGGAATGATCTTCCATCGGAGCCTTTCGGGCGGGAAGCGAAAATATGGGAGGCGAACCGCTGTCTTACGGCGTTCCGCTCCGAGGCGTAACCCCTCGATCGGGTGATTCGCGGTAAAAGCTTCGGATCAGCGACCCGCTGCGGATTCGCCGGTGGGAACGCCCTTTGCCGGGATTACGCGGTCCTTGGCAGCCGACCATGCCATTTGCCCGCCGATCCAGGTTTCCAGCACTTTGGTCGCGCGCAGCTTGTCGGGCGCGGCCAGCATCGGGTCGGCATCGACGAAGAGGAAGTCCGCGCGGTAGCCCTTGGCGATGCGGCCGAGACGGTCCTCGGCGAACATCGCGTAAGCCGCGCCGGTGGTATAGGCGCCGAGCGCGGCCTCGCGGCTGAGGACTTCCTGCGGCTGCCAGCCGTTGAAGGGCTGGCCGTCCGCACCCTGCCGGGTGATCGCCACGGCAAGGCCGACGAAAGGCTGGGCCGGTTCGACCGGGGTGTCCGAACCGAAGGCGAGCGTCGCGCCGGTCGCCGCGATCGACTTCCAGGCATAGGCGCCGCCGAGGCGGTTCGGTCCGAGGCGGGCTTCGGCCATCGTCCGGTCGGAGGCTTCGTGCTGCGGCTGCATCGAGGCGATCGTGCCGAACTTGCCGAAGCGCGGCAGGTCGGCGGGATCGACGATCTGCGCATGTTCGATGCGCCAGCGCCGGTCGCCCTTGTAGGTGGCGGAAAGCTCCTCGATCGCATCGAGCACGGTGGCATTGGCCTGATCGCCGATGGCGTGGGCCGCGACCTGGAAGTGGTCCATCGCCGCGCGGCTCATCAGGTTGCTGAGCTGCGTCTCGTTCATGCGCGGCAGACCCCTGGTGCCCGCCGCGTCGGCATAAGCCTGCTTGAGCCACGCCCCGCGCGAGCCGAGAGCGCCGTCGAGGTAGAGCTTCACCCCGTTCATCTTGAGATGATCGTCGTAGAGCCACGGCGTCGGGCGGGGGCCGCCGATCAGCGTCATGTTGTCCACACCGTCGGCATAAGTGACGATGCGGATGCGCAGCCGGCCTGCATCGGCGGCGCGGCGCATCGATTGCCAGTCCTCGATCGAAGTGCCCATGTCGGCAATCGCGGTGACACCCTGCGCCAGGAGCGCGAGCTGTGCTTCGCCGAGCGCGGTGTCGCGGTCCTCGGGGCGGGGCTTGGGCATCTTCGCTTCGATCAGCGCCATGGCGCCGTCCACGAAGACGCCGGAGGGTTGCTTACCCCCGGCAATCCGCAAAATCTCGCCGCCGGGCGGGGGCGTGGTCGTCGCGGTGACTCCGGCGGCGGAGATAGCAGCGGAATTGGCCCAACCGGCATGGCCGTCGACACGGGTGAGCCAGGCAGGCTTGCCGCCGGTCGCAGCGTCGAGTTCGGCGGCGGTGGGCATGCGGTCCAGCCCCCACTGCACCTGATTCCAGCCGCTGCCGAGAATCCACGGCGCATCCGGGTGGGCGGCGGCCCAGGCGGAAATGCGCGAGAGCGCTTCGTCGAGGGTCTTGGCCATCGACAGGTCGAGCGTCATCTTCGCGAAGCCGGTGCCCATGACGTGGCCGTGGGCGTCGATCATCCCCGGCACGACCGCGCGGCCCTTGCCGTCCACTTGGTAGTCGACTTTCTTGGGCCGCTTGTCGCCGTGTTTGTAGACTTCGGCGATGCGCCCGTCGTTGCCGATCAGGAAGCCCTCGAAGCGCTCGACGCCGCCCTTGCCGTCCGCCGTCACGCCGTCGACATTGTCCACCAGCACGTCGGCCAAAGCGGAAGGCGCCAGCGCGGGGCTGGCGGTGGCGGCGAGCAGCAGCGCGAAGGCTGCGCCTTTCGTGGAATTCACTTGATACCCTTCTTGGGGAGACGCTTGATGATCGCGCTGGTGTCGAGGCGGCCGCCGCCCTGCGCCTGGATATCGGCGAAGAACTGGTCGATCAGCGCCGCGACCGGCAGCGAGACGCCAAGCCCGCGCCCTTCGTCGAGGCTGAGGCCAAGGTCCTTGCGCATCCAGTCGATCGCGAAGCCGAAGTCGAACTGGTCGTCGTTCATCGTCTGCCAGCGGTTGTCCATCTGCCAGGACTGGGCGGCGCCGCCGGATATCGCCTCGTAGACCTTGCCCATGTCGAGGTGCGAGGCCTGGGCGAAGCGCACGGCTTCGGCCAGGGCCGCTACATTGCCGGCGATGCAGATCTGGTTGGCCATCTTGGCGATCTGGCCGGAGCCTGCCTTGCCGACGTGGACGATGCGGCTGGAATAGGCCTCCATCACCGGATGCGCGGCCTCGATCGCCTCGTCCCGGCCGCCGCACATCAGCGTGAGCGTGCCTTTCTCGGCGCCGATCTGCGATCCGGTCATCGGTGCGTCTACGCAGTGGATGCGCAGGTCCCGCGCCTCGACCGAGATCTGGCGGGCGATGCGCGCCGAGACCGTCGTATGGTCGATGAAGACGCCGCCCTTCTTGAGCATGCGGAACACGCCGTTGGGGCCGAGCACGACTTCCGACAGGTCGTCGTCGTTGCCGACGCAAGTGATGACGACATCGGCGTCCTGCGCGGCGTGGGCCGGGTTCGCGGCGATGCGGTGCGCAAGGCCGGGATTGTCCTGCGACCACTTGTGCGCCCGCTCCGGCGAGCGATTGAAGATGGTGAGTTCGTGACCGGCCAGCGCGATGTGGCGCGCGATCGCGCCGCCCATGACACCCAGGCCGATGAAGGAAACCTTGCGTTTTTCGCTCATGGCAATCGTTCTAGCGCTTTTTGCACGAAAGCAAACCGCAAGCGGCAGGGAAATCTTTTCGTTCCGGCGCAGTCGGCAGACAATTCGACTGCAGGAGCCGATTTCGCAGCGGCCAATTCGAACAATAATATTACAGCGTTAAACGGCGCCAGGAATTTTTCCTAACGTGCGGCTTTCCATTCGGCACGCTTTCCTTTAGGCGCGCCACCATGGAACAGCCATTGCTCAAGATCGCTGCGGAGCCCGAAGAGGCCACGCTGACTGCCGAAGACGTTCGTGCGGCGGCGGAGCGCATTATTGGCAAGATCGTCCGCACCCCGACGCTCCATTCGACCACGCTGAGCGCGATCACCGGCGCGGATATCTGGCTCAAGTTCGAAAACCTCCAGTTCACTGCCGCCTACAAGGAGCGCGGCGCGCTCAATGCCCTGTTGCTGCTCGACGAGGAGCGCAAGTCGCGCGGCGTGATCGCCGCTTCCGCCGGAAACCACGCGCAGGGCCTGTCGTACCACGGCACCCGGCTGGGCGTGCCGGTGACGATCGTGATGCCGCGCACCACGCCGACGGTGAAGGTGATGCAGACCGAGAGCGTCGGCGGCAAGGTTGTGCTGGAGGGCGAGAGCTTCGACGAGGCCTATGCCCATGCCCGCAAGCTCGAAACAGAACTGGGCCTGACTTTCATCCATCCCTTCGACCATCCGCACGTCGCGGCGGGGCAGGGCACCGTCGCGCTGGAAATGCTGGAGGACGTGCCCGATCTCGACACGCTGGTCCTGCCGATCGGCGGCGGCGGCCTCGCCACCGGCATGGGCACGGCGGCGCGCGCGATCAATCCGGACATCCGCCTCGTCGGCGTCGAGGCGCAGCTCTATCCCTCGATGTACAACCTGCTGAAGGGCACCAGCCTGCCGATCGGCGGCGATACCCTGGCGGAAGGCATCGCCGTGTTCTCGCCGGGGCAGTTCACCTCCTCGGTGCTGCGCGAATTGCTCGACGAGTTCCTGCTCGTCAGCGAATCGGGCATCGAGAGCGCGCTCGCCCTGTTGCTCCAGATCGAGAAGACGCTGGTGGAAGGGGCAGGTGCTACTGGCCTCGCGGCGGTCATGGCGAACCGCGAGCTGTTCGCGGGCCGCAAGGTCGGCATCGTGCTGTCGGGCGGCAATATCGACACCCGCCTGCTGGCGAACGTGCTGCTGCGCGACCTTGCCCGCTCGGGCCGTCTCGCCCGCCTGCGGATCGGCTTGCAGGACCGGGCGGGGGCGCTGTTCAAGGTCGCCAAGGTGTTCCACGAGCACAATGTGAACATCATCGAGGTCTTCCACCAGCGCATCTTCACCCATCTCCCGGCCAAGGGCCTCGTCACCGAGATCGAGTGCGAGGCACGCGACAAGGAGCAGCTCGACGCGCTCGTGGCGGCCCTGCGGCGCGAGGGCTACGAGGTGAAGAAAGTCGAGACCGAGTAGTCTCCACCTGCGAATCGCGAAAATTCGTCTACAATAAGGCGGCGGGCGGCATCGGCTTCCCGCCGCCTTATTGTGAATCGGCCTTATTGCGAATCGGGCCGCATGATGGGAAGGGGGACACGTTCGGGCGTTAACTGCGCACACGCATTCTGCTAACCTCTTGCCGCGAGAAAGAACCAAACCGGGACAACCGGGTGGATTCACCACCCAATTGGTCTCGATTCCGGGGCGGGTGGGGCAGGTTTCGTGGTTAAAACGCTTTCAACCGGCGCATCGGCTATGCATATTCAGGGCTAACAAGGAAGCATCGCCGACGTCGCGGCGGACTTCCATCACGCTAGAGGATCAGTTTCGTTCGTGACGGCACCCGTTCGCTTTCCCCGGTTCTTTGTGACCAGCCCGGCTCCCTGCCCCTATTTGCCGGGTCGCAGCGAGCGGAAGGTCTTTACCGAACTCAAGGGCCCTCACGCCGATTCGCTCAACGATGCGCTGGGCCGCATCGGCTTCCGCCGCAGCCAGACCGTTGCCTATCGCCCCTCCTGCCTCGACTGCAACGCCTGCGTCTCGGTTCGCGTCGTCGCCGATGAGTTCACGCCCTCCGGCACCCAGAAGCGCCTGCTGAAGCGCAACGGCGATCTCGTCGCCACGGTCTGCCGCCCCTGGTCCACCAGCGAGCAGTTCGAACTGCTCCAGAGCTATCTCTCCGTGCGCCATCCCGAAGGCGGGATGACTTCGATGGACGAAGTCGATTTCGCCGACATGGTCGAGCACACCCCCGTCACCAGCTACGTGATCGAATATCGCGAGCCTTCGGAAGACGGCGTGACTCCTGGCCGACTGGTCGGCGCCTGCCTCACCGACCGCCAGTGCGACGGGCTGTCGATGATCTACAGCTTCTACGATCCCCATCACGAGGCTCGCCAGGGGCTGGGCACCTACATCATTCTCGACCATATCCGCCGCGCCACAGAGATGGAGCTGGCCTACGTCTATCTCGGCTACTGGGTCGAAGGCGCGCCGCGCATGCAGTACAAGGTGCGCTTCCGCCCGATGGAAAAGCTGGGCCGCGCGGGCTGGGAACGCTTCTCGCCGGTCGAGCAGGATCGCCTGATCTCGGCAGCCGTCGCCAATCCGCGCAGCCGCGACGACGTGAACGAGGGCGCCCGCAAGGACGGCGTTCCCTCGATCACGCAGTAAGGCCTGTTCCGCGCTATCCGGCTGCGTAAAGCGCGGCCTCTTCGGCGCGTCGCCGCTTCAGGCCCTCAAGCACTTTCCCGTCATTGTAGATACACTTGCCTAACTCGGCGGCGGCTGCGGCGAAGCGGCCCTGCCGCTGCAGCTTCGTCAGCGTGGCCTTGGCGATGGCGCCGGTGTTGTAGTGGAACGAGACGAGCGCATCGAACTGGCTGGGTGACGTGGCGGCATCGCCGATCGCGGCGATGACTTCACGAACATAGCGCGTGATCTCGCTGTCGAAGCGGGCGTCGCACTGGGCCTGGGTCCAGACCGTTCCCGGTCCGATGTCGGCTCCGGTGGAGCCCCAGCCGATCGTCCACGGTTTGCCGTCCTTGCTGCCGGGATCGGGATAAGCCTCCAAAAGCCCGTCGGCGCGGCGTCTGGCGCAGCCTTCCCATTTCCGGATCAGCGTCCGGCCTACGGAACCGAGCACGAAACCGTCGGTGGGGGCTGCTACGGCGAGCGCCGCATCGATAGCCCGGTCGAGCTTGGAGACTTCCTGCGCCGTGAATCCGCGCCCGAGCAGCAGGCGCACTTCGTCGAAAATCGGCTTGCGATGGAACATCGGCCTCTCCTTGGTTGAGAAAGGCCGATCAAGTAAGCCGGATGCGGGCTTGTAGGAAAACGGTTTCTTTTCGCGAAACCGTTTTCCTGAAGGCCATCAGACGTCGAGGTTGGCGACGTTCAGCGCATTTTCCTGGATGAAGTCGCGGCGCGGTTCGACCACATCGCCCATCAGGCGGGTGAAGATTTCGTCGGTGACGTCGGCGTCCTCGACTTTCACTTGCAGCAGTGCGCGGTTTTCCGGGTCCAGCGTGGTTTCCCAGAGCTGGTCGGCATTCATTTCGCCCAGACCCTTGTAGCGCTGGATCGACAGGCCCTTGCGGCCCGTGGCGAGCACGGCGTCGAGCAGCTGCGATGGGCGGCTGATCGTGTCGCTACCGGCCATCGGGCGGGTTGCAGGCGCATCCTCGTCACTCTCGGCGGCTTCGACTTCGACCGTCTCGGTTCCCGCGCGCACGAGGCGGGCGGCGCCGGAGTAGACGTCGGTGTTCTCGGATGCGAGGCGGGCGAGCTTGCGGGCTTCGGCGCTGGCGACGAACCCGGCCTCGATCTTGTGGTGATCGGTGACGCCGCGCCACAGGCGCTCGACTTCGAGATTGCCCGCTTCGGTCAGGCGTGCGGTCCACTTGGCTTCCGGATCGCCGCGATCCAGCCACTCGGCGGCGCGGTTCAGCGCTGCCGCGCGGTCGGCGGGCGAGAGGTCGGCGGCGAGCGCACCGGCGATCGCCAGTGCCTCGATGATGACCGGATCGAAGCGACGCGGCACGAAGGCCATGATGTTGCGCATGCGGATCGCATGTTCGACCAGCGCTTCGAGATCGCTGCCCATGCGGGCGCCGCCGGTGGTTTCGAGCACCCGGCCGGCAAGACCGGCCTCGACCAGATAGCGGTCGAGCGCGGCATTGTCCTTCAGGTAGACTTCGCTGCGGCCCTTGGCGACCTTGTAGAGCGGCGGCTGGGCGATGAAGAGGTGCCCGGCACGGATGATGTCCGGCATCTGGCGGTGGAAGAACGTCAGCAGCAGGGTGCGGATATGCGCGCCGTCGACGTCGGCGTCGGTCATGATGACGATCTTGTGGTAGCGCAGCTTTTCCAGGTTGAAATCGTCGCGGATACCCGTGCCCATGGCCTGGATCAGCGTGCCGACTTCCTTCGAGGAAATGATGCGGTCGAACCGCGCGCGCTCGACGTTGAGGATCTTGCCCTTGAGCGGCAGGATCGCCTGGATCTTGCGGTCGCGGCCCTGCTTGGCGGAACCGCCTGCGGAGTCACCCTCGACCAGGAACAGTTCGCACTTGCTGGGATCGCGTTCCTGGCAGTCGGCCAGCTTGCCGGGCAGCGAGGCGATGTCCATCGCGCCCTTGCGGCGGGTCAGTTCGCGGGCGCGCTTGGCGGCTTCGCGCGCGGCGGCGGCGTCGACCACCTTCTGGATGATGGTCTTGGCGTGGCCGGGGTTTTCCTCCAGCCATTCGCTCATCTTGTCCGCCATCAGCGCTTCGAGCGGCTGGCGCACTTCCGAGGAGACCAGCTTGTCCTTGGTCTGCGAGGAGAACTTGGGATCGGGCAGCTTGACCGAGACGATGGCGGTCAGCCCTTCGCGCATGTCCTCGCCCGAGAGCGAGACCTTTTCCTTCTTGAGCAGGCCCGAACGCTCGGCATAGCCGTTGAGCGTGCGGGTCAGCGCCGCGCGGAAGGCGGCGAGGTGGGTGCCGCCGTCACGCTGCGGGATGTTGTTGGTGAAGCAGAGCACGTTCTCATAATAGGAATCGTTCCATTCCAGAGCGACTTCCATGCCGATGCCGTCCTTGTCCGCGCCGATCGCGATCGGTTCGGGCATGAGCGCCTGCTTGTTGCGGTCGAGGTACTTCACGAAGGCGCCGATGCCGCCTTCGTAATAGAGGTCGTGTTCGACGGCTTCCTCGTGGCGCTTGTCGCGCAGCTTGATGCGCACGCCGGAGTTGAGGAACGCGAGTTCGCGGTAGCGGTGTTCCAGCTTGTCGAAGTCGAACTCGGTGACGTTCTTGAACGTCTCGGTCGAGGCCAGGAAGGTCACGCGGGTGCCCTTCTTGAAGCCGTTGTCGTCCGGGTTCTCGCTGACTTTCGGGGCTGCGCCGCGCACTTCCAGCGGGGCCACGGCATCGCCGTGGGCGAACTTCATCCAGTGTTCCTTGCCCTCGCGCCAGATCGTGAGTTCCAGCCATTCGGACAGGGCGTTGACCACCGAGACGCCCACGCCGTGGAGGCCGCCCGAGACTTTGTAGGCATTGTCGTCCGAGGTGTTCTCGAACTTACCGCCGGCGTGGAGCTGGGTCATGATGACTTCGGCGGCGGAGACGCCTTCCTCGGCATGGATGCCGGTGGGAATGCCGCGGCCATTGTCTTCCACCGAGACCGAGCCGTCGGCGTTGAGTTCGATCAGCACGAGGTCGCAGTGACCTGCCAGTGCCTCGTCGATGGCGTTGTCGGAGACTTCGAAGACCATGTGGTGCAGGCCCGAACCGTCGTCAGTGTCGCCGATGTACATGCCGGGGCGCTTGCGAACCGCGTCGAGGCCCTTGAGGACCTTGATCGAGTCCGCGCCGTAGCTGTTCTGGTTCTTGCCGTTGTCGGGCCCGGTGCCGGGCGTGCTGTCTTCGGTGCTTGCCATGCCGAGCATATAGGGTTTGGCGGCTATAAACCCAAGCAAAACCGGGTCCGGGGCGGGGCTTTTCCACAGAGTCTGAGGTGGAGTTGTACGGGGTGTCGCCGGGCGGTTGCCGGAGAGCGGCCGGTTGCGCCCACTGCACGGCGGTCTGACGGCAAAGCGGGAAAGACGGTTGCCCCAGACGCAAAAAAGGCGGCCACTTGGGCCGCCCTTCTGTCTAGTCGGAATTGCCGACCCTCAGATGAGGGTGACGGCAAATGCCAGAGCGCTCACACCCAGCGCTGCGGCAAAACCGAACGTCTTTTCGACGATGGTCATTGAAATGCTCCTGCAAACATCTTGTTTTCTTTTTATCGCATGCATGGCTCTTCTCGTCGCTCATGCTGCGAGTGCGAGATAGGCCTCTTTGCAATTTTCGCAACGTCAAAAGCAACAATCTTGCTTGCAAGTAATGCAATCAATGTGGCGTTTCTTGGAAGCGCCTGAAATCGGGCGCGCGATACTGGACACCTGCACGAACCCGCTATAGTGGCCGGCCATGACTAATCCGACTCCTGACCAGACTACGCAGACGTCCGATTCCATCCTGATTGTCGATTTCGGCAGTCAGGTAACGCAGCTTATTGCGCGTCGTGTGCGCGAAGCCGGCGTCTATTCCGAAATCGCCCCGTTCAATGCCGCGAAAGAAGCCTTCGCCCGCATGAACCCGGCCGGCGTGATCCTGTCCGGATCGCCCGCCTCGGTGCTCGACGAAAACGGCCCGCGCATTCCGGCGGAAATCCTCGAAAGCGGGCTGCCGCTGCTCGGCATCTGCTACGGCCAGCAGTCGCTGATGCACCAGCTCGGCGGTGAAGTGCTGTCCGGTGATTCGGGTGAATTCGGCCGCGCCTTCATCGAGATCGGCGACGATTGCGCGCTGTTCGACGGGCTCTGGGCCAAGGGCGAAAGTCATCAGGTGTGGATGAGCCACGGCGACAAGGTGACCAGCCTCGCCCCCGGCTTCCGCCCGGTGGCATCGAGCGCTGGCGCACCTTTCGCGGTGATCGCCAACGACGAGAAGCGCATCTACGCGATGCAGTTCCACCCCGAAGTCGTGCACACGCCCGACGGCGGCAAGCTGCTCAAGAACTTCGTCCGTCACGTCTGCGGCCTTGCCGGCGATTGGACCATGGCCGAGTTCCGCAAGACCAAGATCGAGGAAATCCGCGCGCAGGTCGGCGACAAGCGCGTGATCTGCGGCCTTTCGGGCGGCGTCGATTCGGCGGTTGCGGCGCTGCTGATCCACGAAGCGATCGGCGATCAGCTGACCTGCGTCTTCGTCGACGGCGGCGTGCTGCGCATGGGCGAGGCCGAGCAGGTCGTCAGCCTGTTCCGCGGCCACTACAACATCCCGCTGGTCCACGTCGATGCCTCAACGCTGTTCCTCAAGGGTCTTGAAGGCGTCACCGACCCCGAAGCCAAGCGCAAGTTCATCGGCAAGACCTTCATCGACGTCTTCGAAGACGAAGCGAAGAAGATCGGCGGCGCGCAGTTCCTGGCGCAGGGCACGCTCTATCCGGACGTGATCGAATCGGTCTCGTTCACCGGCGGTCCTTCTGTGACGATCAAGAGCCACCACAACGTCGGCGGCCTGCCCGAGCGCATGAACATGCAGCTCGTCGAGCCGCTGCGCGAACTGTTCAAGGACGAAGTCCGCGTGCTGGGCCGCGAACTGGGTCTGCCCGAGATCTTCGTGGGCCGCCACCCGTTCCCCGGACCGGGCCTGGCGATCCGCATCCCCGGCGAAGTGACGCGCGAGCGCTGCGATATCCTGCGCAAGGCCGACGCGATCTACCTCGAGGAAATCCGCAACGCTGGCCTCTATGACGCGATCTGGCAGGCCTTCGCGGTGCTGCTGCCGGTGAAGACCGTAGGCGTGATGGGCGACGGCCGCACTTACGACAGCGTCTGCGCGCTGCGTGCAGTGACCTCGACCGACGGCATGACCGCCGACATCTATCCCTTCGACGCCGGCTTCCTGTCGCGCGTGGCAACCCGCATCATCAACGAGGTCAAGGGCATCAACCGCGTGGTCTACGACTACACCTCGAAGCCGCCGGGCACGATCGAGTGGGAATGATCTCCATCGCATCCTAAATTCGTGAAGAGCCGGTGTCCCTTGAGGAGACCGGCTCTTTCCGTTTCAGAGCAGGAGTTTCGGGCCTTCCAGTTGCAGTAGGAAGGCCTTGGTCTCCAGTCCTCCGGCAAATCCGGTGAGGGAGCCGCTGGCGCCGACCACGCGGTGGCAGGGGGCGATGATCGAGATCGGGTTACGGCCGTTCGCGGCACCGACAGCACGGCTGGCAGTGGGGGTGCCGAGGTTTCGGGCGATCTCGCCGTAGCTGCGGGTCTCGCCGAAGGGGATTTCCAGAAGTTGCGCCCAGACGCTTTTCTGGAAATCGGTGCCGCGAAAGTCGAGCGGGAGGTCGAATACGCGGCGCTCTCCGGCGAAGTATTCGGCCAGTTGCGCGGCGGTGCGAGCGAGAACCGGATGGTCGGCATCGTCCTGCACTTCGCCGAGGCGTACGCGCGCGGGATCGTCGTTTTCCCAGAGCACGGCAACGAGACCGACCTCGCTGGCGATCAGGGTCAGTTCGCCCACCGGTGAGGGCATCTTGCTGCGGGCGAGGGCCATGCGGGTGTCCTTGCTTGTGTTCGGCTTGGCCATGGCAGGTACACCGCGGGCGAAGCGCTGCAAGGAATTCCTTGATTTCCGCAAGGCTTCGAGGATGGATGGAGGGGAAGGGGACCGAATTGGAAATAGTGGAGGCTTTGGCCGAGCATCGGGATGCCGTCATCGCGCTCTGGCGCGATGCGGGGCTGACGCGGTCGTGGAACGATCCGGTCGCGGACTTCGATCTGGCGCTTGTCACGCCAACGAGTGCGGTGCTCATCGCCCGCGATGGCGGCGATCCGGTGGGCACGGTGATGGCCGGTTTCGACGGGCATCGCGGCTGGGTCTATTACCTCGCCGTGGCGGAAGCTCGCCGCCGTCAGGGAATTGCGCGGCTGCTGATGGAGAGCGCCGAGCGATGGCTGGCGGCGCGGGGATGCCCGAAGGCGCAACTGATGGTGCGCGGCGAAAACGCCGGGGCACTGGGGTTCTACGCTGCGCTGGGCTACGAAGTGCAGGACGTGTTCACGCTGGGGAGACGGCTCGACGATCGGTGACGCAGGGTAAAGCGGCCGTGGTTCGCACCCCGACCGCTTTCCTGGGACTATAACGTCCGTTTTATCTCGAAGCCGTTGTCTTGGGCTTCGTATAAGGCACGAAGTCCTGCAAGCCCACGAAGCCGTTCCACATGCTGGGCATCGTCCGGTCGCGAAGCTGAATGGTATCGAGACGGCAGAGCTGGCTCGAATAGAGCTTGGTGACCAAGATATCGTCCGAATCCAGCGTATCGGCGTTGGTCGGCCGGTTCACGTAATAGGTGCTGCCCACCTTGTAGACGATCGCCGTCTTGTCGATAATCTGCGTGCTTTGCGCCTGGTTGAGCGGGATGCAGGTCACCGGCTTGCCGGCCACGCGGCCATTGAGGATCTTGGCGAGTTGCTGCTCGCCGGTCAGTTTCTGTTTGGCGTACACGGTGGGCGCGGCGAGCAGGCTGGCCGCGATCAGCGTGGCGCCGACGACATGCTTCAGTGACATGGTCTTTACCTCACTTTCCCAACCCTAGATCGACGGTATGGCACGGTTCGTCTGAACCTGCGCTGAAATTATTTTGGGTTTTTGTCGACCTCGTGGTCGGCAAAACGGGCATCCGCCCGTTTTGTGCAGCACCGGCCCACACCTCCACCCGACCTCCCACTAGTGTATTCTGATGGGAGGTCGGGTGGAGGTGTGGGCCGGTGCCGCAAGCTCGTCACGGATGTGACGAGCGTACCCGACAAAAATTATGCCGTGCCGCCGACCGTGATGCCCTCGATCAGCAGTGTGGGCTGGCCGACGCCGGCGGGCACGCTCTGGCCGCCCTTGCCGCAGACGCCGACGCCGCGATCGAGTTCCAGGTCGTTGCCGATGCCGGTCACGCGGGTCAGCACGGAGGGGCCGTCGCCGATCAGCGTTGCGCCCTTGATCGGGGCGCCGATCTTGCCGTTCTCGACCTTGTAGGCCTCGTTGCACGAGAACACGAACTTGCCCGAGACGATGTCGACCTGGCCGCCGCCCATCGACTTCACGAAGATGCCGTTCTTCATGCGCGAGAGCAGTTCCGCCGGATCGTCGTTGCCTGCCTTCATGAAGGTATTGGTCATGCGGACCTGCGGGGCATGGGCGTAGTTTTCGCGGCGGCCGTTGCCGGTCGACTGCACGCCCATCAGCCGCGCGTTCATGCGGTCCTGCATGTAGCCCTTGAGGATGCCGTCCTCGATCAACACGGTTTCCTGCGTCGGCGTGCCCTCATCGTCGATCGAGAGCGAGCCGCGGCGGTCGGCGATCGAGCCGTCATCGACGATAGTGACACCAGGCGCGGCGACGCGCTCGCCGATGCGGCCCGAGAAGGCGGACGTGCCCTTGCGGTTGAAATCGCCCTCAAGCCCGTGGCCGACGGCCTCGTGCAGGATCACGCCGGGCCAGCCGGGGGCGAGCAGCACGGTCATCTCGCCCGCCGGAGCATCCACGCTTTCGAGATTGACGAGCGCTTGGTTCAGCGCGGTGTCGATCGCGCGGTTCCAGTTGGCCGGGTCGAACAGCGAATCGTAGAGATGGCGGCCGCCCATGCCGAACGAGCCGGTCTCGCGGCGACCGTTGCTTTCGGCGACGATCGAGACGCTGAGCCGCACGAGTGGGCGTACGTCGGTGGCGATGAAGCCGTCCGGGCGCACGATCTCGATCACCGACCACTGGCCGGTCAGGCTGGCGCTGACTTGCGAGACGCGCGGATCGCGGGCGCGGGCGGCGGCATCGATCGTCTCCAGTAGCTTCACCTTCTCCTCGAAGGGCACGAGGTCGAGCGGGGAGACGTGGGTGTAGAGGTGGCGATTGCTCTTCTGCGGAGCCGGGGCGCGGACGGCACCGGCGGGATCGAGCAGTTGCAGGGTCTCGCCCGCGCGGCGGATGGCGGCGGGGGAAATCTCGTTGGCGTGGGCGAAGCCGGTCATCTCGCCGGTGACGCCGCGCAGGCCGAAACCGGCGTCGCGCGAGTAGTCGGCGGTTTTCAGGCGGCCATCATCGAAGCCGAAGGCCTCGGTGGCCATGAACTGCATGTAGAGTTCGCCGTCCTCGCAATTGCGCAAGGTCTCGGCGGCGAGCGCCTGGGCGTCCTCGGGCGAAAGCTGGCGGTAGAGGAGCGAGCGCGGATCGGTCATGGTCATGCCCCCCGATATAGGCCGCGCGGGGGCTGTTCTTCAAGCTATGCCAAACCCGTCATCCCCGCGAAGGCGGGGATTCCGCTTGTTCTTGCGGCGTGGTGCGAAGGAAGCGGGCCCCCGCCTTCGCGGGGGCGACGAGGTTTGTTTTCGAAAGTTTCGCTTTAGGCGAGGCCGAGGAACAGGCCTGCCAGCGCGGCGCTCATAAGGTTCGACAGGCTGCCCGCACAGAGTGCGCGGACGCCGAGACGGGCGATGATCGGGCGCTGGTTCGGCGCGAGGCTGCCGGTCACCGCCATCTGGATCGCGATCGACGAGAAGTTGGCAAAGCCGCAGAGCGCAAAGGTGACGACGGCGACGGTGCGCGGGGACAGCGCGGTCATCTGGCCGAGGTCGATGAAGGCGACGAATTCGTTGAGCACGATCTTGCTGCCGAACAGGCTGCCCGCCTGCATCGCTTCGTGCCAGTCGGGCGTGGCGAGCAGGTAGAAGACCGGGGCGAAGATATAGCCGAGCAGGCCCTGGAAGGTCACGCCGGCAAAGCCGAACAGGCTGCCGATCCAGCCGACCAGGCCGTTGGCCAGCGCGATCAGCGCCACGAAAGCCAGCACCATCGCGCCGACCGCGACCGCCAGCTTCACGCCGGTCTGGGCGCCCTGCGAGGCGGCCATGATGATGTTGGCGGGCTTTTCCTCTTCGTGCTCGACGGCTTCGGGTTCGTCGATGTGGACGCCGGGCAGGTGGGTCACGTCGGCGCGGTTGAGCGCGGCGGCGGCGGCGCCTGCCGGGGGCAGGGTGCCTTCGTGGACTTCAGGTTCGTCACCCGTGACCGGACGCGGATCGGGCATGATCATCTTCGCCATGAAGATGCCGCCCGGTGCCGACATGAAGGCGGCGGCGACGAGGTAGTCGATGCGGATGCCCATCGAGGCATAGGCGGCCAGGATCGTGCCTGCCACGCCCGCCAGGCCCACGCTCATCACGCAGAACAGCTGCGAGGGATTGAGCGCGGCGAGATAGGGGCGGATCACCAAGGGTGCCTCGCTCTGGCCGACGAAGATGTTCGAGGCGGCGCAGAGGCTTTCGACTTTGCTGATCCCGGTCAGCTTCTCCAGCCCGCCGCCGATCCAGCGGACCACAAGCGGCATGATCTTGAGATAGTAGAGGATCGAGATCAGCGAGGCGAAGAAGATGATCACCGGCAGCGCGGAGATGGCGAAGCTGTGGCCACCGATCTCGGGGCTGGCGAGCGGGCCGAACAGAAAGTCTACGCCCGCATGGGCATAGCCGAGCAGGCTTTCCACGCCCGAGGCCGCGCCGCCGAGCAGGTCCTTGCCCAGTGGAACGTAGAGCACGAGCGCGGCAAGACCCGCCTGAAGGGCAAAGGCCGCACCGACCACGCGCAGGCGGATCGCCCGGCGATCGGTGGAGAGCAGAAAGGCGGCGACCATGATGAGAACGATGCCGAGCAGGCTGTAGGCGACGTGCATCGTGCCCATTTCTCCGAAAATACGTGCTGAATCTGTGCGCAAACCTAGAGGGGCGCATTCGTGACGGCTAGTGCAATTGTTCCAAGCCCGTTAGAGCATCGTCATGGAACCGCAAGCCCCGGCAAGCGCGCAGTCACGCGCGATTCTCATTCCCCGCTCCATGTTCGTCTTCTCCACGCTCTATGGCGGACTGGTTGTTCTGGCGGGCGTGCTGGGCATCAAGATCGCCTCGCTCGGCCAGTGGCCGGTGCTGGGCGACCTCGCAGTCGAGTCGGGAATCTTCGCGTTTCTGCTGCTTGTCGTGCTGTCGAGCGCAGTGGCGGAACTGCATGGGACGACGGTTGCCAACCGCCTCGTGCGCTTCGGCTTCATCCCGCTGATCGTCTCGATGTGCCTGCTGACGCTGGTGATCCACGTGGTGCCGCCTGCTCCGTTCTGGGACGATCAGGACGCTTATGCCCGCCTGCTCGGCCAGGGCGCGCGCATGCAGTTTGCGGGTCTCGTGTCCTACGGCGTGTCGCAGACGCTCAACGTCACGGTGTTCGCGCGGCTTTCCGCCGGAAGCGAAGGGCGGATGCTGATGCTGCGCGCCTGGATCGCCAGCCTGCTGTCGCAAGTCGTGGATACGCTGATCTTCATCACGATCTCCTTCGCGGGCGTGCTGCCGATCTGGGACATCATGGGCGGACAGATCATCGCCAAGCTGGTGCTCTCGACGATCATGGTGCCGCCGTTCATCTGGCTCTTCGTGAAGCTTGGCCGTAAGCTGGACGGAGAGTGATCGGCTCGCGGGATCAGTCCGTGGGATCAGGCAGCGAAACAATCGGTCGTTTTTCCCCGGAATTGGGGTTTAAATCCTGACCGAGGGGTCTAATAGCGCCCCATGCCGATTCCGCACGATCCCGCCATGCTCTCGAAAGCCGAGACGCTCGTCGATGCGCTGCCCTACTTGCAGCGTTATGCCGGTCGCACGTTCGTCGTGAAGTACGGCGGCCATGCCATGGGCGATCCCGAACTGGCGCGAGATTTCGCCGAAGACGTGGTTCTGCTGAAGGCCGTGGGCATCAACCCCGTGGTCGTGCACGGCGGCGGCCCGCAGATCGGTGCGATGCTCAAGACCATGGGCGTCGAATCGCGCTTCGTCGATGGCCTTCGCGTCACCGACAAGGAAACCGCGAAAGTCGCCGAAATGGTGCTTTCTGGCGTCATCAACAAGGAAATCGTCGGCTGGATCGCCGAAGCTGGCGGCAAGGCCATGGGGATTTCCGGCAAGGACGGCGGCCTCGTCACCGCGAGCAAGGTGCAGCGCACCTCGAAGGACCCGGACAGCAATATCGAACGCGTGGTCGATCTCGGCTTCGTGGGCGAGCCTGCGAAGATCGACATCGGCGTGATCGAGACGATCTCGGCGGCGGGCATGATCCCGGTCATCGCCCCGATCGCGCCGGGCGAGGACGGCCAGACCTACAATATCAATGCCGACACGATGGCCGGTGCCGTCGCCGCGGCGCTGGGGGCCTCGCGCCTGTTCCTGCTCACCGACGTGCGCGGCGTGCTCGACAAGCAGGGCGAACTGCTGACCGACCTGACGCCTGCCGACATCGTCAAGCTCCAGCAGGACGGCACGATCTCGGGCGGCATGATCCCCAAGCTCGAAACCTGCATCCATGCGGTCGAGGCGGGCTGCGAAGCCGCCGTCGTGCTTGACGGGCGGGTTTCCCATGCCATGTTGCTGGAAATATTCACGCAGGAAGGTGCAGGCACGCTGATCCGGGCGGGCTGAGCCGATCTGCAAGAGGAACTATCCGGCTGAAAGGCGTTTCAAGCCCCATGCGTAATACCGTCGTCATCGCCAGCGCCGTTTCGGCCATCGCTCTCCTGCTTGCCGCGTGCAATCAGAAGCCGGCTGCCGAAGCCAGCAGCGAAGCGACGGAAGCGGCCAGCGAGGCCGTCGCCGCTTCCGAAGGGCCGGTCGCGGATGCTTCCGAAGCTGCAGCCAGCGGTCTTGCAGCCCAGCTCGACCAGACCGCGCTCGGCGAGCGCCGCGATCCTGAGCGGGTGCTGCGTTACTACATCAATGCCCTGCGCATCGGCGACTGGGACGATGCCGCCAAGGCCTGGACGCTCGACGCGCAGATGACGCCCAGCCGTCTGGCCGAGGAATTCGGCGGCGATGCCGGTCCCCGGATCGCGCTGGGCCGGGGCGATACCAGCACTGCCGCGGGTTCGATCTACTACGAGGCGCCGGTCGTTCTCGACTTTGCCGACGGCCGGCCCGCACGCCGGGGCAGCATCGTCCTGCGCCGCGTCAACGACGTACCCGGAGCCAGTGAACAGCAGCTCAACTGGCGCATCGAGCGGATGTCTACCGTTACGCGTTGATTGTTTGGAAAATGCCCGTTCGGGCATTTTCGTTGCGACACCGGCCCTCTCCTCCGGCGGCCCTCTCCCCCGGCGGTTCTGTAACCGAGCATTGCCGGAACCGTCCGGAGCCGTTCCCGCGCTTGCTCGACCGGCCCCGCCTCGGCTATCAGGCGCAGGCTTCATTCCTCAGAAAGGCCCCACGCCCATGCTCGGCGGTGTGATCAACGCCCTTATCTACCTCGTCCAGATCCTGACCACGCTCGTGCTCGTCCAGTTCGTGCTCAGCCTGCTGATCTCCTTCAACGTGGTGAACCTGCATAACCGCTTCGTGGAGGCGGTGTGGCGCGCGCTCAATGCGCTGCTCGACCCGATTCTCGGCCCGATCCGGCGGATCATGCCCAATACCGGCGGAATCGACTTCTCGCCGATGGTGCTGATCATCAGCCTCAACGTGATCATCATGATCCTCCAGCCGATGGCCTATGCCTGACATGACCGCAGCGAACATCATCGACGGAAAGGCCTTCGCCGAAGGCCTGCGCACCCGCATCGCCGCCGTCGCCGCCGATTTCGAGGCGAAGGCCGGTCGAAAGGCCGGCCTCGCGGTCGTGCTCGTGGGCGAGGACCCGGCCAGCCAGGTCTATGTCCGCAACAAGGGCAAGCAGACCGTGGCCGCAGGCATGGAGAGTTTCGAGCACAAGCTGCCCGCCGACACTTCGGAAGCGGACCTGCTGGCCGTGGTCGAGCAGCTCAACGCCGATCCGGCGGTGGACGGTATCCTCGTCCAGCTGCCGCTGCCTTCGCACATGAACGAGCAGAAGGTCATTGCCACGATCAATCCCGACAAGGACGTGGACGGCTTCCATGTCGTCAATGTCGGGCGTCTCGCCACCGGGTTGCCGGGCTTCGTGCCCTGCACGCCGCTGGGCTGCGTGATGTTGCTCAAGGATCGGCTGGGTTCGCTTTCGGGCCTCGACGCCGTGGTGATCGGTCGTTCGAACATCGTCGGCAAGCCGATGGCGCAGCTGCTGATAGCCGAAAGCTGCACCGTCACCGTCGCGCACAGCCGTACCAGGGATCTGCCCGAAGTCGTGCGCCGCGCCGACATCGTGGTGGCTGCGGTGGGCCGTCCGGAGATGGTCAAGGGCGACTGGCTGAAGCCCGGCGCGACCGTGATCGACGTGGGCATCAACCGCGTCCCGGCTGCCGAGGAAGGCAAGACCAAGCTGGTGGGCGATGTCGATTTCGCTTCGGCTGCCGCTGTGGCGGGCGCGATCACGCCGGTTCCGGGCGGGGTCGGGCCGATGACCATTGCCGTGCTGCTGCGCAACACCGTGGTCGCGGCGCACCGCAATGCCGGTCTCGCGCTGGACGAGACTGCGCTTTGAACCGGGCGCTGTGCCGGGTGCTGACGGCCACGGCGGGCGGGGTCGCCCTGTTGGCGATCACCGCCGCCCCGGCCGATGCCCGGCGCAGGCCGGACTATGCGCCCGGTGTGGGCACCGCCAATCCCAGCGCGCTGGTCGCCGCCGAGATCGCCTTTGCGCGGGCGGCGCGCGAGAAGGGGCAGTGGAAGGCCTTCGACGAATTTGCCGACGATGACGCGGTGATGTTCGTGCCCGAGCCGGTGCGGGCGAAGCAGTGGCTCAGCGGACGCAAGGAACCGGCGGCGCCCGTGCAGTGGCAGGCCTCGCAAGTCTGGATGAGCTGCGACGGCACCATGGGCGTCACCAAGGGCGGCTGGCAGCAGCCGGACGGTTCGGTCGGCTATTTCACGACGATCTGGCAGAAGCGCAAGAAGGGCGACTATCGCTGGGTGCTCGACCAAGGCGACAGCCTGACGCAGGCGCTGCCGAATTCGGACATGCTCTCGGCCTCGGTCGCCGACTGTGCCCGCCCCGGAGACAGGCCGGATACGGATGCGCTGATCGTCGAGGGCAAAGTGCCGGATGCGGCGCCGGGCATGGACGGCAAGGGGCGTTCGAAGGACGGCACCTTGCGCTGGAGCTATCACGTCAACGCGGACCATTCGCGTTCGCTGTCGGTCTCGTTGCTGAAGAACGGGACGATGACCGAAGTGCTGCGCAGCGACGTAGCCGCGCCCAAGGCGCAATAACGGGGCCAAGGGGCAAAAACTCGCATGTATGAAATCTTCCTCAGCGCCTTCGTCACGCTGTTCGTGGTGATCGACCCGCCGGGCTGCGCACCGATCTATGCGGGCCTTTCCGCCGACGCGACCCGCTCGCAGGCGATCTCGATGGCGGCACGCGCCTGCATGATCGCGACCGCTATCCTCGTGGTCTTCGCGCTGTTCGGCGCGCGGCTGCTGGGCGCGCTCCATATCGAACTCAATGCTTTCCGCATCGCGGGCGGCATCATGCTGTTCATGATCGCCATCGACATGGTCTTTGAAAAGCGCACCCAGCGCCGCGAGGAACGGGCCGAGAAGATCATCGCCCACCATGCCGAGACGCCGGAGATCGACGATGTCTCGGTCTTCCCGATGGCGATGCCGATGCTGGCCGGACCCGGCTCGATCGCGACGATCATGCTGCTCACCTCGCGCGCGCACGGCGCCGAACAGACCATGGCGATTCTCGCCGCCATGGTTGCCGTGATGCTACTGAGCTTCGCTGCGCTCGCCGCTGCCGGGCCGCTGATGCGGGTGCTGGGCGACAAGGTCGAGGCTGTCATCACGCGCCTTCTCGGCGTGCTGCTGGCGGCGCTGGCCGCGCAATACGTGATTGACGGGGTGAAGACGGTCCTGCTGCAATAGCGGCGAAAT
Organism: Novosphingobium sp. BL-S-20; assembly: GCF_055521635.1. Lineage (NCBI taxonomy): Bacteria > Pseudomonadati > Pseudomonadota > Alphaproteobacteria > Sphingomonadales > Sphingomonadaceae > Novosphingobium > Novosphingobium sp. BL-S-20. The sequence goes on from NZ_CM145494.1 coordinate 460,568, forward strand.
TCATCCCGCGTTCAGCGGTTTGGGGCAGTCTCACCTTTCTCTGCCGCAGAGGAGGGTGCGATGCTCCGCTTGCTGTCTGTCTGTTCCGCCGGAGCCTTGCTCCTCGCCGCAACTGCCGCGAACGCCGGGATCGTCGGGCCGCCGCCTCCCGGCGATAACGGCCTGCCCGACTGGCGTGCCCACAGCGAAGCGGATGATGCGCGTTACCGGCTGGACCTGCGCCAGCCCGAGCGCACCATTCGCGAAGGGCGCAAGTCCGGAAGATTGTCCAAACGGGACGCCAAGGCCCTGCGCAAGGAAGGGCGCATGATCCGCACGATGGCGGCGCGCTATAGCAGCGACGGTCTTTCCGCCTCGGAAGCGCGCGAACTCGACATGCGGGCCCGCGCGCTCGACAGCCTTGCCGGAGCGCCCGGCACGGGACGTTGAAGCCTTATTGCAGAGTCACGCCGTCGTCGTCGTCATCCGAATGGCGACCGAAGAACTGCATCAGCTGCACCAGCAGTTCGCAGCGCGCGGGCAGGCTCTCGGCTTCGAGCAGGGCCTGCTTGGCGGCGGCGTCGAACGGCGCGATCTGCGAGACGCCGTTGATCAGCGCCATGTCGTCTAGCCGTCCGACCTGATCCCAGTCCACCGCATAGCCCTGGGCATCGGCGAATCGCTTGGCCTCGCGTTCGAAGCTGGCGCGCTCGATCGGGGCGAGCACTTCATCTTCGCGCTCGGGCAGGAGTTCGGCGTCGACCTGCCGGAACGGCGTCGTCACGTCTAGTTCGCGGGTTATGCGGAACCGCGATTCGCCGGTCAGCACGATATTGAAGCGCCCGTCCTCCAGCGCCTCGACATCCCCGATCCGCCCGAGGCAGCCGATCGTGAACAGCGGCGCGCCCTCGACCGGACGCTGCGGCTGGATCATGCCGATGCGCCGGTCGCGGGCTAGGGCGTCGCTCACCATCGCCCGGTAGCGGGGCTCGAAGATGTGGAGCGGCAATTGCAGCCCCGGATAGAGCACCGCGCCCGGAAGCGGGAAGATGGTGATTCGCGCCACGTCAGCCGAACAGGACAGTGGAGAGCTTGCGGCGGGTCGCCGAGACCCACGGATCTTCCAGCCCGGTCGCCTCGAAGATCTGGAGCAGCTTGGCGCGCGCGGCGCCTTCGTTCCATTCGCGGTCGGCGGCAACCATGCGCAGCAGCGTGTCAGCGGCGGCGTCGCGCTCACCGGCGGCGAAAGCGGCATTGGCGAAAGCGAGCTGGGCTTCCATATCGGCGGGCCGCTCGGCAGCGGCGGCGCGCAGGGCGGCGAGTTCGCTGTCCTCCGGCTTGTCCTTGGCGAGCGTCAGCGCCGAACGGGCGCGCTCGACCAGCGGATCGGCGGCGAGGGCCGGTTCGAGGCTGTCGAGCACCTGCTCGGCTTCCTCGATGCGTCCGGCCAGCACCAGTGCGCGCACGAAGCCGGCAATGACTTCGGCGTTCTCCGGCGCCAGTTCGAGGATCTGCATGAAGATCGCGGCGGCACGCTCGCCGTCGCCTTCGGACAGGGCTTCCTCGCCCATGGCGATCAGCGGGGCGAGGTCCTGCTGCGGTTCGGCGCCGCCCGGCTGCACCGGAAGCTGCGACAGCAGCTGGTCCAGCATCTGCTTCAACTGCGATTCGGTGCGGGCACTGGTCAGGTCCGCTACCGGCTGGCCCTGGAAGATCGCATAGACCGTGGGGATCGAGCGCACCTGGAACTGCGAGGCGATGAACTGCTCTTCATCGACATTGACCTTGGCGAGGATCACGCCCTTATCGGCATAGTCCGCGGCGACCTTTTCCAGCACCGGCGTCAGCGCCTTGCAGGGGCCGCACCATTCGGCCCAGAAATCGAGGATCACCAGCTGCGTCATCGACGGTTCGGCCACCGTCTTGCGGAACCGGTCGACCGCCTTCTGTTCGTCGAGGTTGAGACCCATGCTGGCCAAGATACGTGCTCCTGTAAAAACGAATGGCACCCTAGATCGGCTTTCGGGACGGATTTGTGAAGGGTGGTTGTCGTTTCGGGTCCGGTTCCGCCGAGAGAGGCGATGCGGCCCGCATGGCGCCGCTTACCCGGAAAATCCCGATATTCCGGGATTTTGAAAATTCTTTCGATTTTCCTCTTGCAGCCCCCAAAGGTCACTGCTAGTGGCGCGCCTCCACCCCGGACCTGCCGGTTACTCCAGCAGGTCTCGAACGTCAGAGCGGGCGTAGCTCAGGGGTAGAGCACAACCTTGCCAAGGTTGGGGTCGAGGGTTCGAATCCCTTCGCCCGCTCCAGTTCACATAGGGACTCCCGGTTCGCCGGAAGTTTCCGAAACGCCAGAGCGGGCGTAGCTCAGGGGTAGAGCACAACCTTGCCAAGGTTGGGGTCGAGGGTTCGAATCCCTTCGCCCGCTCCAGTTTCCTTCCGTGGAAATCCAGACATCCTCACAGCCTGATATGCGCACTAAGCGGATACCCTGATTCGCGCGTAGACGCGGCGTGAACCTCGTTCGCCTACTCCGGCCCTTGTATGCCTTGGAGGGAACGTGAGCGGGTTGGAAGCGCTGCTGCTAAAGGCGAGGGGCGCAACCCGGCGCGGTGAGGCCGCTGCGGCGCGGGCGCTCTATCATGAGGCATTGACCCGCTTCCCCCGCAACCTTCGGGTGCGCGCGGCGCTGGAGACACTCGACGGCGCGAAGGCCGATCCCACCCCGGCGCAGTTGGAGGCGATGATTGCCGCCTACCGCTCCGGCCGCATGGCCGATGCCGCACGCGAAGGCGAGAAACTGGCCGCCGAGTTCCCACAGAGCTTCACCGTCCACAACCTGCAAGGCGCCGCGTTCCTCGCGCTGAGCGCGTTTCCCGCCGCCGAAGCCGCCTTCCGCCGCGCCGCCGAGGTCGATCCCGGTGCCGCGGCCTGCCGCAACAATCTGGCCATCGCGCTGCGCCGCCAGAATCGATTCTCCGAAGCCGAGGAGATTTATTGCGAGGTGATCGCCCGCCACCCCGGCTATGCCGACGCGCGGTTCAATCTCGCCAACCTGCTCGACGTTCAGGAGCGCCATGCGGAGGCGGAAGAGGGCTTTGCGCAGACCGTTGCCCTCGATCCCGGCTACACCGAGGCGCATTACAACCTCGGCAACCTGCTGGCGAAGCGCGGTGCGCGGCTGGAGGCGGTTGCCGCCTATCGCCGTGCTCTGGCCTTGAAGCCGGACCATGCGCTCGCCTGGAACAATCTGGGCGGCGAACTCCTGCTGCTGGATCGGCTGGACGATGCGCTCGCCGCCTATGCACAGGCGCTGGAGGCCGATCAGGGCAATACGCAGGCGATTGTCAATCGCGGTAAAGCGCTCGTGCTCAAGGGCGATCTGCCCGAGGCTATTGCCGCCTTCCGCAGGGCTTCTGTGCTCGATCCGGAGGACCGCTCGGCATTGCTACAGGCGCTATTCGAGGAAGCGCATATCTGCGACTGGAGCCACCGCGCCGAGTTCGCGCTGACGGAGGGACCCGCCGCCGCTGCCGTCCAGCCCTTCGCGGCACTGCCGTTCGTGGACGACCCGGCGCACCAGTATCGCCGCTCGCTGGCCTGCGCGGCGGTGAAGTTCGGCCCGCCGCCACAAACCCTGCCCGATCCCGCACCATCCGCCGATGGACGCATCCGCATCGGCTACTTTTCCGCCGACTTCCACGACCACGCGACGATGTACCTGATGAGCGGCCTGTTCCGCGAACACGACCGGACCCGCTTCGACATCCGCTTCTACAGCTACGGCCCGCGCTGCGACGGCGACGCCTCGCGAAGGGCGCTGCGCAGCCATGCCGATGCCTTCACCGAAATCGGCCACCTGACCGACGCCGAAGCCGCCGCTCAGGCCAGAGCGGACGGCCTAGACATCGCCGTCGATCTCAAGGGCTACACACGCGGCACCCGCACCGCGATGTTCGGGCGAAGGCTCACGCCCGTGCAGGTGAGCTACATGGGCTACCCCGGCACCATCGGCCACGCCTGCATGGACTACTTCATCGCCGACGCCGCCGCCCTGCCACCGGGCGGCGAGCGCTGGTTCACCGAAAAGATCGTCCGACTGCCCCATTGCTACCAAGCCAACGACGACCAGCGCGCGATCATACCCGACACGCGCGGCCGCAAGGGCTGGGGCCTGCCCGAACGCGGTTTCGTGTTCTGCTGCTTCAACCACACCTACAAGATCGCCCCCGAGGCGTTCGACATCTGGATGCGGCTGCTAAATCGGGTCGAGGGCAGCACACTCTGGCTCCTGCGCTCGAACCGCTGGGCGGAGGAAAACCTGCGGCGCGAAGCGACAGCGCGCGGCGTCGATCCGGCGCGGCTGGTGTTCTCTCCCGGCATTCCGCACGGGGAACACCTGGGGCGCCTGGCACTGGCGGATCTGTTCCTCGATACTTTCGCTGTGAACGCCCATACGACCGCCAGCGATGCGCTCTGGGCCGGACTGCCGGTGCTGACGATGCCGGGGCGCCAGTTCGCCGCACGGGTGGCGGGAAGCCTCGTCCACGCGGCGGGGATGCCGGAACTGGCAGTGCCCGACCGGGCCGCTTACGAAGCGACGGCACTTGCCCTGGCTCATGATCCTCGCGGGCTGCGCGATCTTCGCGAACGTCTCGCAGCCAATCGGCTGACTTCGCCGCTGTTCCGTACTGCCGATTATACGCGGCGGGTTGAGGCGGCGTTTACGGAGATGCAGCGGCGGCGGTTGGCTGGGCTTTCGCCGGATCATTTTGAAATCGAATAAAGGGAGAAGTCCTGGGGGATGATCCCCCAGACCCTCGGAATGTCGACGTCGCGCGCGCCCTATGCGTAGTGCGCTCCTTGCGGCGCAGCCAATATGCCTCCCGACGCTGCCATGGGCGCAAGACGGATAGGTCGTACCTGACCTCGACAGTAATGGGGTGCAGGGGTTTTGACCCCTGCTCTTCATCCTTCATCTTAAAATCGTTCTTAAAACGAAATCACCGCTTCCCCGACAGCCTCCCAAACCTGCCCAAGCTGATTATCGGAAATGCAGTAAGGCGGCATGACGTAGACGGTGTTCCCCAGCGGCCGCAACAGCACGTCCCGCTCGCGGAAGAACGCCATCAGGCGCGGGGCGAGGTCGCTCATGTAGCCGCTGGTGCCTGAGGTCCTGAGGTCGAGCGCGGCGATGGTGCCGATCGTGCGGGGATTGTCGAAGTGGCAGAACTGGCCGAGCTTCTCGATCCACGTCGCCTGTTTCCCGGCCAGCGCGGCGATGCGTTCCAGCACCGGTTCCTCGCGCCAGATAGCCAGGTTGGCGGCGGCGGCGGCGCAGGCGATCGGGTTCGCGGTGTAGCTGGAGGAGTGGAAGAACATCCGCGCGCGGTCGGTGGAGTAGTGCGCCTCGAAGATCGCTTCGCTGGCCATCGTGACAGCGAGCGGGACGGCACCGCCGGTCAGGCCCTTGGAGAGGCAGAGGATGTCCGGGACCACGCTTGCCTGTTCGCAGGCGAGGAGGGTGCCGGTGCGGCCCCAGGCGGTCATCACTTCGTCGGCGATGAAGAGCACGCCGTGGCGGGCGCAGATCGCCTGCATCGCGGCGAGCGTCTCGGGCGAATAGACCAGCATGCCGCCGGCGCCGAGGATCAGCGGCTCGACGATCAGCGCGGCGGTGTCCGGCTGGCGGCAGATCGCTTCGAGTGCGTCCAGCGTTGCCTGCTCGGCCCCGGCGGCGGGGAAGGGAATGCGGCCCACGTCGAACAGCAGCGGTTCGTAGGGCTGGTTGAACACGCCGCGCTCGCCCACCGACATCGCGCCGATGGTGTCGCCGTGGTAGGAGTTTTCCATCACGACGATGCGGTGGCGGTTCTCGCCGCGCCAGTGCCAGTAGCCGAGCGCCATCTTCAGCGCGACTTCCACGCTGGTCGAACCCGAATCGGAGAAGAACACCCGCGTCAGGCTTTCCGGCATGATCGCGCGCAGGCCTGCTGCGACTTGCTCGGCGGGTTCGTGGGTCCATCCGGCGAAGATGATCTGGTCGAGCTTCTGCGCCTGCTCCGCGATGGCGGCCTTGATGCGCGGATGGGAGTGGCCGTGGGTCGTCACCCACCACGAGGACACCGCGTCCACCACTGCCTTGCCGTCAGCCGTGTGGAGCAGCGCGCCCTCGGCATGGGTGACCAGCGGGACCGGCTCTTGCAGGCCGTGCTGGGTGAAGGGGTGCCAGACCGATGACGTCATTGCGTGAAATCTCCGATATGGAAGTTTTCGGCGAAGGCCTTGGCGAGGTTCTCCGGGGTCAGCGAGGCGAGGCGGGGCAGGCGGCCGAGGCGGCGGACATTGGCCATGGCGCAGATCGTCGCCTCGCTGTCTTCCATCGGATCGCCGACGAAGGCCACGCCCAGCACTTCGACGCCGCGCGCGCGCAGGGCCTCGATGGAGAGCAGCGAATGGTTGATCGTGCCGAGCATCGTGCGCGCCACCAGCACGACCGGGGCGTTCCACCGCGCGAACTGGTCGGCATAAGTCGTGGTCCGGGTGAGCGGGACCATGACGCCGCCTGCGCCTTCGACCACCAGCGGACCGTCCACTTGCGGCAAGGCGAGGCGCTCGGGATCGATTTCCACCCCGTCGATCTCGGCGGCGAGGTGCGGCGAGCAGGGGGTGGCGAGGCGATAGGCTTCGGGCAGAATATGGCTGGCAGGCAGGCCGGAGAGGCGCGCCACGCGGTCGCCGTCGCCGCCGTCTTCTTCGAGGCCTGCCTGGACCGGCTTCCAGTAATGTGAGCCGAGGGCGCCCGCGAGCGCGGCGGCGAAGACGGTCTTGCCGATCTCGGTATCGGTTCCGGTGACGATAAGCGGTCTCATGAAAGGCTCGATTCTCGGTGTAGGTGGCAGGTCACGACTTCGTAAGTCACTTTGCATCCGTTTTGGGGGCATCCGCTTTGGGCGAAACGTGCCATGACGCGGCGAAGCTGGCCGGGGGAAAGGGGGCGGTGTCCGGCTTCGGCGGTCTGCGCGCCGATGGCCTTGAGGGCGTGGAGGAAGGCCAGCGGATCGGCGTGATGCTCGACGGGGTGCTCGACCGCGTGGACGAGGTCGCCGAAGGCGGCGATGTCCGCGAAGTGGGGCGTGCCGGGTTCCAGCCCCTCCGCTTCATGCGCGGCGCGCCATTCGGCGAAGCTGCCGGGGCCGAGTGTCGTCACCATGAGGTGCCCGCCCGGTGCCAGCCAGCCTGCCATGCGGGCGAGGGCGGCCGGGGTATCGTCGAACCATTGCACGGCGAGGCTGGAGCAGATCAGGTCGAACGGTGCGCCGTCCGGTGCGCCATATTCGCCATCGAGCACGGCAAAGCGGTGCCGGGCGCTTTCGCCCAGGCGGCTGCGACAGCGCTCCAGCATTTCGGGCGCAAGATCGGTGACGAGCCAGTCGCCATCCAGCCCGGCCAGCGCCTGCGTGAGAAAACCGGTGCCGCAGCCGATCTCCAGCACGCGCGGGTTTGGAGGCAGGTCGAGCGCGGCGATCCGGGCGGCGAGTGTTTGTGCGACCTCACGCTGGATGCGGGCATGGCCGTCGTAGTCGGGCGCGGCGGCAAAGGCGCGGCTGACGCGCTCGCGGGGGGCGTTCATGCCAGCGTCTCGATCATGTCGCGCACGGCTTGCGCGCAGAATTCCGGCACTTCGAGCGGGAGGAGGTGCCCTCCGGTCTCGCATTCGATCCGGCGCACGGCGGCGTTCCGGAAGACATGTGCGCGCATCGCTTCGGGCAGAAGCGGGTCGCGCGCGCCTTGAAGCGAGATGATGGGGACGGCGGGCAGGGTGGCCTCCTCATCGCGCAGGCGCACGAGGTCGCCGTGCAGCAGGGCGGCGTCGATTTCGCCGAACGCTGCTTCTGCGCCACATTGGCGGTGGAAATCCGCAAGCACGGCGCGCGGGTCTTCGCCGAAGCGCCGCAACATACGGTCCAGCACGCGGAGCGGTACGCCGGGATAGTCTGCGGATGCCGAGAAGCGCTCGAAACCGTTGATCGCGAGCACGCCGACGAGACCTTCGGGTGGGTCGGTCAGAACGCGCATGGTTCCGAAGGAATGAGCCACGGCAAGGCAGGGACCGTCCACCGCGACGGCCTTGGGTGTGCCGAAGTAGCCGCGATCGTCGATCTCCAGCGGCAGTTCGGCCAGGAGATCGGCCAGCGGTGTCCAGAACGTGTGGTCGAAGCCCCAGCCATGGGCGAAAAGCAGCTTCACCGGCAGGCCTCGATCGCGTTCAGCAGGGCATCGATATCGCTTGGCGCATGGGTCGCGCGCAGCGCCAGGCGCAGGCGGCTGGTGCCGGGCGGCACCGTGGGCGGGCGGATCGCGGAAGCGAGCAGTCCGCGCTCTTCCAGCTTGCGGGAGAGGTCGAGCGCGGCGACCTCCGCGCCGATCACGGCGGGGACGATCTGCGTGCTCGATGCGCCGTGATCGATGCCGAGCGCGGCGAGGCCGGAGCGCAGCTGCTGACCCAGCGCGGCAAGATGGGCGCGCTCGGCATCCATGCCCGGCACGAGGTCGAGCGCGGCGTCGATGGCGCCCAGCACGGCAGGCGGCGGGGCGGTGGTGAAGATGAAGCCGCTCGCCGCGTTGACGAGGTAGTCGATCATCACTTGTGACCCGGCGACATAGGCGCCGAAACCGCCGAGCGCCTTGCTGAAGGTGCCCATGACGAGGTCGATCCCGCCGGGCACTTCCGCCGAGAGGCCCGCGCCGCCGGGGCCGAGCACGCCGGTGGCATGGGCTTCGTCCACGAACAGGAATGCGTCGTGGCGGGCGGCGATCTCGGCCAGGCGGGCAATGTCGGCGCGGTCGCCGTCCATCGAGAACACGCTCTCGGTGAGGATCAGGCGGGCGGAGGCTTCGGCGCCCTTGCTCGCCAGCAGTTCCTCCAGATGATCGAGGTCGTTATGGCGGAAGCGGTGCTGGCGGGTGCCCGAGATCGCGAGGCCCGCGTGCATCGAGGCATGGATCAGCCGGTCGGTGAAGACTGCTGAACCGGGTACGGCGGCGAGCAGGGCGGGGATCACCGCGGCATTGGCCTGCCAGCCGCTGGCGAAGACCAGCGCGGCTTCGGCATGCTTGAACCGGGCGATGCGGGCCTCGATCGCGAGATGGGTGGCGCTGGTTCCCGTCACCAGTCGCGAGGCGCCGGAGCCGGTGCCGTGGGCTTCCGTCCAGGCGCGGGCGCGCTCGATCAGCAGCGGGTGGCGGGCGAGGCCGAGATAGTCGTTGCTGGAGAAATCTATCAGTTCGTGCCCGTCGCGGTGGACGCGGCCACCCTTTTCGAGTGCGGCGGGGCGCAAGGTGCGGCGTTGTCCGGCGCGGTCGATCCGGTCGAGCGCCGCTGCGAAGAAGGAATCGAGCCTGCTCATCGCCCCTGCCGGTATGGCAAGCGGGCGTCCGGCACAATGCTTGGCTGGCCGGGAGGGGCATCGATTTCGCGGCGGGACGTGAAGCCGCCGCCTTCCTCGCGCGTTGGAACGGCAAAGGAAAAACCGAAGGATGCCCGTCTGATGCGATCCCTGCCGCTCTCTCTTGCCGCCCTATTGCTGCTGTCCGCCTGTCATTCCGGTGAAAATTCCGGGAGCGGAGATGCGCCTGCGAAGTCTGCCGATCCCTTTGCTTTCGTATCAGCCTCGAAGCAGGGGACTTCCGGGCAGGCCGACAATCCGGTGCTGCGGGCGCAAGTCGCGCTGGATCGGCGGGGGTTTTCGTCGGGCGTAATCGACGGGCGCGAGAGCGCTTCCTACGAACTGGCCTTGCGCGGCTTTCAGGAGGCGCGCGGGTTGCCGGTGAGTGGCAGGCTCGATCCGGCGACGCAGCAGGCGCTGGGTAACGATCCGGGCACACGCCGTGTCGTCATCCCCGCCGTTTTCGCGCGGGGACCTTTCGTGCCCGACTTGCCCAAGGACATGGCCGGGCAGGCGAAGTTCGACCATCTCGGCTATCGCCGTTTGTCCGAGGCGCTGGCAGAGCGCTTCCATACCACGCCGGACGTCCTGCTGGCGCTCAACGGATCGGGGACGGTGCTCGGCGCCGGGCGTGAGATACGCGTGCCGGACATTGCCGATGCGCCGCTCGTGCAGCTTGCCGATGACAAGACCGGCTGGGCGAAGACGCTGCAAAGCCTTGGCGTTCAGTCCGAGCAGCCCAAGGCGGACCATATTGTTGTCGACAAGTCGGACGGCGCGCTCAGGGCCTACGACGCGGGGAACAAGCTGATCGCGCAGTTCCCCGTCACCACCGGCAGCGGGCACGATCCGCTGCCGCTCGGCACCTGGAAGATCGTCGGCGAGGCGCGCAATCCGGACTATCACTTCAACCCCGACCTGTTCTGGGATGCGAAGAAGAACGCGAAGGACAAGCTCCTGCCGCCGGGGCCGAACGGTCCGGTCGGCGTGGTCTGGCTCGATCTTTCCAAGGCACACTACGGCATCCACGGCACGCCCGAGCCGCAGAATATCGGCAAGACCGAGAGTCACGGCTGCGTGCGCCTGACCAACTGGGATGCGGCGCGGCTGGCGCAAATGGTCTCGGCGGGGACGAAAGTCGTGTTTCAGGCCTGAACCGCCGGTCTGGTAAACGCGGCACTAACGCTGGCGGGGTGGACAGAGCCTGGGCCGGGATGGACCGAATCCGCCCGGCTTGCGCTCTACCCCACGGGAATCCTAGGCCTTTCAGGGCAAAATCCGCTTTCATACATCAAGGACCTGCCATGAAATTCCGCCCCACTCTTGCCCTTGCGATCGCCGCCGTTCCGGCTGCTCTCTTCGCCGTACCAGCTGCGGCGCAAGTGACGGCCGAGGCCAATGTGGCGCGCGCGGAAGGGGACTGGGGCGGCGAACTGGCGGTGGGCGTGCCGGTGATCTCGGACGGCGGCTTCAGCATCACGCCGGGCGCGGGCGTGTTCTTCCACCACCGCGACCATCCGGGCTACGTCAACCAGGACTCGCAGTGCTTCAGCAAGTCCAGCGGCGACCGCGTTTCGGACGGCAAGTGCGACAATTCGGGAACCAAGATCTTCGGCAAAGTCGAGGCGATGTACCGCCTGCCGACCGCGCTGGGCTTCGGCATCGGTGCGCGCCTGATCGGTGACGACGTGCGGGCTTACGGCACCGTGTCGATGCCGCTGCTGCCCCGGATCGACGTGAAGGGGAACTTCGGCGACCACTATCTGGCCGCCGGTCTCCAGGCCCGCTTCTGATGGTGAAAGTCGGGGCTTACCAGCCTTCGAGGAGGTCGAGGTAGGCCACCACATCGTTGTCGGTGGCGATGAACAGGCCGTCCTGCACCTCTTCGGGCTGACAGGCGGCCATGTCCATCGCTTCTGACAGCGAGCCGTAGAACAGGGTGCTCGCCGCGCCGCCCTCGGGGCCGGAATCGAGGTGGTAGAGGCGCACGGTGGCGTCGAGGTAGGTGGTGCGCATCAGTCCGTGCTTTCCGCTTCGGGGCCTTTCGCTTCGGGACGCTCGCGCCTGGCGCCCTCGACCGTGCGGGTGAGGCGCGCGGCTTCGGCCTCGGCGGCGCCGCGCTCGGCCTTGGTGCGGCCATGGCGCGCGCGGTTCTCGTCCGCCTGATGCTTGTCGGCATCGCGCGCCCTGGCCTTGCGGGCCATGCGGAGGTTGATGATCTCGGCCATGACGGCCATGTTACCGCCTGCGACCTGCGAGGGGAAGGGCGCGGCTCTCTGTTACATGCCGATGCCGAGGAGGCGGCCGATGAAGATCAGCGCGATGGCGCCGATGATCGAGGCCAGGCACCCGGCGCGCTGGAAGTCCGCCTGCCCGCGCGTGGTGACGAGACCGGCCACCAGCGAGCCGCCGATGCCGAGCAGGATCGTCGCGATCCATCCCATCTCGACCGCGCCGGGATAGAAGAAGCGCGCCAAGGCGCCGATGATGAGGCCGCTGATGATGGCGCTGATGATATTGATCATGTCTCGTCGAAGTCCTCGTTCAGGCCGAAGGGGTTGGCCGAAGTCTGCGCGTGCTAAAGTCGCGAGCGGGGCGCGGGTTGCAATCGGACCTCGTCGAAAGGGGTATCGAGCTCGACGGGAAGCGCAGCGGGATTCGCGGTCGCGGGCATTACTTCCCGAGAATGGGGACAATGCCGTTCAAGTGTCTCGACAGAGGGGAAATGTCCGCAAATCCAGCGACTCGTTTCGTCGCAAACACGATTCGCTTCATCGCCGTTTTATGTGGAAAAATTTTTAGCCGCGGTCTCGAAATAGCCTCTTGCGCGAGAGCTGGATGACGGAGTTCCCATGCGTCGCGAGGCGCCTTTGGCTGTAAAGAGGCAAGACCTGCCGGGCGTTTCCCCGGAGCCTGCCCTCTTGCGTCAATTTCCAGAACAGGCACTATGGGTTGTGGCGCGTTGATCGCGGGGCATCTAGACCTAGAGAAATCGTCCTTGGGCCGTCAGGTGTCCCGAAAGGCGGTTTTCCGGTGTCCGGAACCTCTTGCGAGCAGCGCGCGCCAGGGTCGGTCAGGAATTTCGTGATCTGTTTTCAGCCGTTCGCGGTGCGTCGAGCGACGAATCGGGACAGGCTTGGGAATGGGTGGGGCCGGACCTGGGGCAATGCTGAACGCGCTTTCTGGCGCTTCGATGACAGGGGCCGGAAACGGGTCCTGATGAACGGGTGGCTTTTAGCGGATTTTGAGCAAGCGGGGGCGAAATTGGATTTCAGGAACGGAAGCGACGCTGACGTGAACAGCTCCGACTTTATGCAGGCAGATATGATTCAGGATGATGGGCAGGTTGAAATGCCCGGTTTCGAGACTTCTCCGCGGGCTCCGGCCCCCACGATTGAAATGGTCAAGCCTGAAAAGGTCGCCGAAAAGGCGAAAACCGTAAAAAAGGCAGCGGCGAAAAAGGAAAAGGAGGCGGGCGATAGCCCGGCGATCGCGATGGACAAGACCGATACCGCTACGGCCGCTCTTGTGGCCGACGCCATGCTGGCGGCCGTTACTGCCGCGCCCGAAGCGAAGGCGCGTCCCGATTCAAAGACGATCAATGCGCGCCGCTTCACCATCGTCACCGACGATTCGCGTGACGCGCTGCTGACCGACTTCGGTAAGGAAACGCTCGACGACCGCTACCTGCTGCCCGGCGAGAAGTATCAGGACCTCTTCGCTCGCGTGGCCGATGCCTATGCGGACGATCAGGAGCACGCCCAGCGTCTCTACGACTATATCTCGAGGCTGTGGTTCATGCCTGCCACCCCCGTTCTTTCGAACGGCGGCACCGGGCGCGGTCTTCCCATCTCGTGCTACCTCAACTCGGTGGACGACAGCCTTGAGGGCATCGTCTCCACCTGGAACGAGAACGTCTGGCTTGCCTCGCGCGGCGGCGGCATCGGCACTTACTGGGGCAACGTGCGCGGCATCGGCGAGCCGGTTGGCCTCAACGGCAAGACCAGCGGCATTATTCCCTTCGTGCGCGTGATGGATTCGCTTACCCTCGCGATTTCGCAGGGTTCGCTGCGCCGCGGTTCGGCCGCCTGCTACCTCGACGTCTCGCACCCCGAGATCGAGGAGTTCCTGGAGATCCGCAAGACTTCGGGCGACTTCAACCGCAAGGCGCTCAACCTGCACCACGGCGTGCTGCTGACCGACGAGTTCATGGAAGCCGTCCGCGACGGCAAGGACTTCGACCTCAAGAGCCCCAAGGATGGTTCGGTGCGCGGCACCGTCCACGCCCGCTCGCTGTTCCAGAAGCTGGTCGAGGTCCGCCTCGCCACGGGTGAACCGTACCTCGTGTTCTCCGACACCGTGAACCGCACGATGCCCAAGCATCACCGCGATCTCGGCCTCAAGGTTTCGACCTCGAACCTCTGCTCGGAAATCACCCTGCCGACTGGCCGCGACCACCTCGGCAACGACCGCACGGCGGTGTGCTGCCTCTCCTCGCTCAACCTGGAAACCTGGGAAGAGTGGAAGGGCGAGAAGCGCTTCGTCGAAGACGTGCTGCGCTTCCTAGACAACGTCCTTCAGGACTACATCGACCGTGCGCCGGACGAGATGGCCCGCGCCCGCTATTCCGCCGCGCGCGAGCGTTCGGTCGGCATGGGCGTGATGGGTTATCACTCCTACCTCCAGAAGCGCGGCATCGCCTTCGAGAGCGCGATGGCCAAGGCGCTGAACATGCAGATGTTCCAGCACATCGCCGCCAAGGCGGACGAGGCTTCGCTCATGCTCGCGCAGGAGCGCGGCGCTTGCCCGGACGCGGCCGACATGGGCGTGATGCAGCGCTTCAGCTGCAAGATGGCGATCGCGCCCACCGCGTCGATCTCGATCATCTGCGGCGGCACTTCGGCCTGCATCGAGCCGATCCCGGCGAACATCTATACCCACAAGACGCTCTCGGGCAGCTTCGTGGTGAAGAACCCCTATCTGGAGAAGCTGCTCGCCTCGAAGAGCAAGGATTCCAACAACGTGTGGAATTCGATCCTGGAGCACGGCGGCTCGGTCCAGCACCTCGACTTCCTGACGCCGGACGAGAAGGCGGTCTACAAGACCAGCTTCGAGATCGATCAGCGCTGGCTGCTCGAATTCGCCGCCGACCGCACGCCCTATATCGACCAGGCGCAGTCGCTGAACCTGTTCATCCCGGCCGACGTCGACAAGTGGGACCTGATGATGCTGCACTTCCAGGCCTGGGAGAAGGGCATCAAGTCGCTCTATTACCTGCGCTCGAAGTCGGTGCAGCGCGCGGGCTTCGCCGGTGGCGGCGGCGTGGAGGCGGACAACACGCCTGAAGCGCCCAAGTTCGAGATCGGCGAGACCACCGACTACGACGAGTGCTTGGCCTGTCAGTGATCTGATTGCACAGGCGATTTCAAGGAGACCCCGGTGAGCCGAGCTTGCCGGGGTTTCTTCTTGCCTGCGCGGCATTCATTTTTCCGCGATTCCGCGCTCGAGCAATCGATCCGACTACATCGGATCGATTGCTCCAGGCTTCCGGTTTACCGCATTTTCCGAGTCATCAGGTGATTCCACCTGATTGGAAAATGCTCTAAGGGCCGCGCCATGCAGAATGGCTGTGCTCCCCTCACCCCTTCCGGCGATAGCGTCGGCCGTGCTCCGATATGTGTCGCGGCGCTCTATCAGTTCACCCGATTCGCGGATTTCGCCGCACTGCGGGCGCCGCTTCTGGCGCTTTGCGAGGAGGAGGGCATCAAGGGCACCTTGCTGCTCGCTGCAGAGGGTATCAACGGCACGGTCGCCGGTAGCCACGAAGGCATCGCACGCCTGCTTGTCCATGTGCGGGCATTGCCGGGCTGCGCGAACGTCGACGTAAAGCTCTCGGGTGCCGAGGACATGCCGTTCCACCGCATGAAAGTCCGCCTCAAGCGCGAGATCGTGACGATGGGCCAGCCCGATATCGATCCGCTCGCGGTGGTCGGCACTTATGTCGAGCCGCAGGACTGGAACGCGCTGATCTCCGATCCCGACACGATCGTGATCGACACCCGCAACGACTACGAAGTGGCGGTCGGCACGTTTGCAGGCGCCATCGACCCGCACACCGCGACCTTCCGCGATTTCCCCGAGTGGTTCCGCGCCGAGCGCGAGAAGCTGCTGGCGGCCAAGCGCGAAGGCGGGAAGCCGCCGAAAGTCGCGATGTTCTGCACCGGTGGTATTCGCTGCGAGAAATCCACCGCGTTCCTCAAGCAGGAAGGCGTGGAGGAAGTTTTCCACCTCAAGGGCGGCATCCTCAAGTACCTGGAAACGGTGCCCGAGGAAGAGAGCCTGTGGCAGGGCGAGTGCTTCGTGTTCGACCAGCGCGTCACCATCGGCCACGGCTTGGTGCAGGGCAGCCACGCGCTATGCCATGCCTGCCGCCGGCCGGTGAACGCCGAGGATCAGGCCTCGCCGCTCTACGAGGAGGGCGTGAGCTGCCCGGCCTGCCACCATGAGCGAAGCGACGAACAGCGTGCCTCCTATCGCGAGCGCCACCGCCAGGAAAACCTCGCTGCGGCACGCGGCGAACTTCACGTCGGCGCCGTGCGCAGGCCGGAGCATGCCGTCGATGACAATGCCGACTGACCCGATCCTCTACAGCTTCCGCCGCTGCCCTTACGCGATGCGGGCGCGGCTGGGGCTGCTGGTAAGCGGCATGACCTGGGAACTGCGCGAAGTGAAGCTTTCGGCCAAGCCGGCGGAAATGCTGGAAGCCTCGCCCAAGGGAACGGTGCCGGTTCTCGTACTGCCCGATGGTAGAGTGATCGATCAGAGCCTCGACATCATGCGTTGGGCCTTGAAACGCAATGATCCCGAAGGTTGGCTCGCACGCGACGACGAAGCGCTGATCGCCGTTAACGACGGACCGTTCAAGCACGACCTTGATCGCTACAAATACCCGGAACGCCACGGCAGCGATGCCGCCGCGCACCGAGAGAGCGGTCTCGCCTTTCTACTCGAACTCGATGCACGCCTGGTCCAGAGTCCCCAGCTTTGCGGCACGACACGCGGAATTGCCGACGCGGCTATTATGCCTTTCGTTCGCCAGTTCGCGGCAACCGATCCCGACTGGTTCGCGTCACAGTCTCTTGCGCGATTGCAAACGTGGTTAGCCGACCATCTGACATCTCCCCTGTTCTCGGCAACTATGTTCCGCACGCCGCCGTGGCAGTTTGGAAGTTAGTCAGTGTAAACACGGAGATGCGAGACACTTTTATCGAGGCTTAATCGTCGTTCGCGAAGTCTGGGGTGTAGATGCGATGCCAAGGCCCCTCACTTTCATATACTTCGTGCCAGCTTTCGGTGAGAGACGCTTCTGCCATCATGGCATCCTTAATGTCATCTTCATCGGGTAGATGGAGAACAGGCGTGCCTCCAAAAATGAATCCGCCCGATGGTAGCAACTTGTATTCGCATCCGTGGGGATCTGTTGACTCGTCAATTAGGTCATTAAGCTCATGCTCGGAGCAACAGAACACTCCGACGGCGACCTTGTTTTCGATTACTCGGACAAACCACGGCCCGTGGAGCTCAAGGGGCAGGATTTCGAACATGCTTATCCTTTCCATTTAGAGGCTGCTTTTCAAATTGTCGAAAGTGACGATTAGTTCAAAATCGGTCTTAAGGTCCTGCGGGCTCCGGGAGCGGCGCGGGAAATCAATCATTGGAATTGGATGTCTGATTGTTCATCCATTGGGTTACGGCGCTCTCCCGCCAGCCGCAGCGCCGCGCAGCGATGCGGACCGGCGCCAGGAAGGTTCCGGTTTTGACCTGGCGGTAGAGCGTCGCGCGAGACAGACCCGTGCGGTCGAGCACGGAATTGAGGCGCAGGAAACAATCAGGGGGCATCATGTCACGTGGCATGTCCTCCGATTTGATAAGGTGGACTGGCCGGCCAACCAGCAAGATTGGGCTAAACTGAGGCGGTTGCAAGTGCACTGAACCGCGCAGAACGGCGCGTAATCGCGCCAGGCTCCCCGAGCTGCATCGAATGGGACGTCATGGGACCTTTTGGACACCGAAAAAATTTGAGCACCGGACCCGGCGATTTCGGCTGCCGCGTCTCAAGGCGTCTCAGCGCAGCAGTGCGTTGTGGTTTTTCGCATTATGATGTGAGTGCTGGTCGTAATCTCCCCAAATGTGCTGGTTGAAAATTCCCCAGTTTGAGGACTGCGCCTGATCGGCATGGGGGCATGCCCCCATGCCGATCAGGCGGCACAATTATCCCTGCTGATGCCGAAGGAAGGGCGAGCAGGTGATAGGACTGAGGGAGGTCGTTTTGATCCAGGAACTCAAGAGACAGGGGCTGAGCATCAGCGCCATCGCGCGCCAGACCAGCCTCGACCGCAAGACCGTGAAGAAATATCTGGCCAACGGTCTGGAGGCGCCAACCTATTCGCCACGTAAACCCATAGCGAATGCCGTCGAGCCATATCGGGCCCATCTGCTGGAACGATTGGAGAGCTATCCCGGCCTTTCAGCACGCAGGCTGCATCGCGAAATCCGAGAGATGGGGTTCAAGGGAGCTTATTCCTCCCTGACCGAATATCTGCGCGAGGTCCGGCCGCCCGTGCCCAAGACCTATGAGCGGCGCTTCGAAACCGCCGCCGGCGTACAGGCTCAAGTTGATTTTGCCGAATTCCAGACGATCTTCACCAGCGAGCCTGGTGTCGTGCGCAAGGTCTGGCTGTTCAGCATGGTCCTGGGGCACAGTCGGTGGCTTTGGGGGCGGTTCTGCCCGAACCAGGGGCTGGAAACGGTGATGCGCTGCCATATCGCCGCCTTCGAAGCGATGGGGGGCTGCTGCAGCGAAATTCTCTACGACCGCATGAAGACCGCCGTCATCGGCGAGGACGCTGCCGGGGTGGTCACCTACAACGCCTCGCTGGTGGCGCTGTTGGCCCACTATGGCAGCGCCCCGAAAGCCTGCCAGCCTTACCGGGCCAAGACGAAGGGTAAGGTGGAAAGGCCGTTCGGCTATATCCGGCAGGATTTCTTCCTTGGCCGCAGCTTTCGTGATCTCGACGATCTGAACGCCCAGTTCGGCACATGGCGTGCCGATATCGCCAATGCCAGGCAGCACGCGACCACCGGGCGGATCGTGAAGGAGCATTTTGAGCAGGAACAGCCTCATCTGCTGCCGCTGCCCGGCATGCGCTACGACACGGTCCTGACGGTCGAACGGCGGATCAGCCGGGAAGGCATGGTCGCGGTGGCTGGCAATTATTACAGCGTACCCGATACCACTCGCCGCCGCGTGGTCGAAGTCCAGCATCACACGCATGAGGTGCGGATCTTCGAGGAAGGACAATTGATTGCCCAGCATCCCGTGATCGAGGGCAAGAACCGCAGGCGGGTCGAGCCCGGGCATCGCAAGGCACAGGCGGCGAAACCCGCACAACTCCTGCCCACAACCTCGGACAAGCCGGTCGGTCAGCGACCATTGACCTTTTACGGCGCCGTAGGTGATCGTCTGGCTGCTCTCAATGCCACAGGTGCTGCGTGATGTCCGTCTCCGACCGCATCCGGCAGAGCCTGCTGGCTCTCCACATGGCCCGTGCCCTGGAAACGCTCGATCACACGCTGGCCAGGCTGGAAAAGGGCGAAATCAGCGCGATCGAGGCCATCGACGACCTTCTGGCCGAGGAACTGAACTTGCGGGAGGGGCGGCGTATCGGCGTGGCATTGCGCACCGCCCGCCTCATGCCGGTCAAGACGCTCGAAAGCTTCGACTTCTCCTTCCAGCCTTCATTGGACCGGCATCGCATCACCGCACTCGCCCAACTCGAGTTCATCAACCGCGCGGAAGTTCTCCATTTTCTCGGGCCGCCCGGTACGGGCAAATCCCATCTGGCCACCGCCATCGGAGTGGCAGCGGTCAAAGCCGGGCGCAGCGTTTATCGCTGCTCGCTGGCCGAGCTGATCGAAGCGCTGACCAAGGCGGAGCGCGAAGGTCGTCTGGTCGAGAAAATCCGCTTCTACACCCGCGCGTCGCTTCTGATCGTCGACGAAATCGGCTACCTGCCCATCACTCCGGGCGGGGCTAACCTCTTCTTCCAACTCGTCAACGCCCGCTACGAAAAGGGCGCAATGATCCTAACCTCCAACCGCGGCTTCGCCGAGTGGGGCGAAGTCTTCGGTGATCCCGTCGTGGCCACCGCGCTACTGGACCGACTGCTTCACCATGCCGTCGTCGTTCAGATCGAAGGCGCAAGCTACCGATTGCGGCAACATGCCGATCTGATCCCCGAGCATACACGCGCCCACGCCAATCTCACCCCGCCGCCCGCTCCAAGGCGTCGCGGCAGGCCGCCTAAAAATGGAGCTGTCGATCATCTCAATGGCTGATCACCAAATCCGCGCTGGGGATTTTTGCACCAGCACTTCTGAGGAATATTCGATCAGCATTTACATATGACGACCGAAGGCTCGGGCGCGCTTCTGTGGCCCAACTTGAACAGTGCGTTTCGAAAATGCATTTTTGTTCAATGACATGCGCGCGCAGGCGCAAGTGTTACCACTACATTTTTGGGGTCGGTTGAGTTTGCAGAGGCTCAGGTTTGCGGTGGCAACTCGCTGATATTGGCCGGCAGCGCGATGCCGGTTGCCTTGAAGACATTCCCCACCTGGCCCGAGACGTGGGTACGGGTGGTAATGACCTTGCCGTCCTTTTCGATGGTGGCTTCCTGAAGACGATCGAGATCGTTGAGGAGCGGCTGCCATTCGGGCTGGAAGCCCTTTTCCTGACAAAGACGGGTGAGTTCCTTGGCCAGCGTCAGAGCGAGGAACGAGACAAACACATGGCCGCGGATAGCGGCATCGGACTGATGGAAGATGGGACGGGTATCGAAGCTCGCCTTGGCGACGCGGAACAGGGCTTCGACCTGAAGCAGGTCACGGTAGCGGATGGCCGCCTGCAGCGGGGTGATCCGGGCATTGGTGCGCAGCACGCTGATACCATCGTAGCGGGCCTCGTCAGCAAGCTTGCCCATGTCGATCTCGAAGGTCTTGCCGCTGGCCTTGAGATAGCGGCGATAAGCTGAGTTACCAACCAGGGCCTTGTCACCCTTCTTCAGCTGGGTCTGGAGGCCATCGATGATCGCTTGCCGATCGGCTTTGTCCTTCCTTGCCTCAGCTTCGTTGAGTGTGACGACATAGCGCTGGGCATCTGCGCCTTTGCCAACGCGCACTTCCTTGATCCACAGCTGAGTGTCTCCTGCCTGCCGCTCGAGAACCAGGGGCACCATCGGGGCCGTGTCGTTCAGCACGACATCGCGGATGACGCTGCTGGTGCGCTCTCGCGCACCCAGGATGTATTCCATGCCCAGCTCTTCAAGGGCGGCGATCGTATCGGCGCTGATCATGCCGCGATCGGCCACAACGCACGAGCGGGTGATGCCGAAGCGGGTGCGCAGGCGCGTGACGATGGGCATGAGCACCTTCACGTCAGCCGTGTTGCCCGGGACCATCTCGGTACAGATCGGACGCCCCTGGGCGTCGATCACGACGGCCAGGATCAGCTGGGCAAGCTCGGGCCGGTGGTCCTTGGAATAACCGCGCCGTCCCAGCGTGTCGCCGCCGGCGCCGTAGAACGAGAGCGACGTCGTATCCATGAATACAAGACTGAGGTCGGTGAACAGGTCTCGGCGGCGATCGAACAGCTTCTCCTCGATCACGTCTTTCACGCAGCGAGGTGCCAATCCCCCTTCTGCCTTCTCCTCGATCTCCTCGCCGAGCCAGGCCATGGCGCGATAGAAGTGATGGAGGGCAAGATCCTCGCTGCCGTCGATGGCGTAGCTCTCCATCCAGTCCAGGCAGGCTCGGTCCGAGCCGGAGACGAACAGGCGGTGCAGTGTGGCGACGAATACGGCGCGCTCCACGGCAAAGCCGAACTGGCGGCCTTCCAGCACCTCTTCCAGTACCGCATCGACACCAAGCCGCTGCCACAGGCGCCCGAACAGCAACGGGCCGCCAATCCTGCGAGCTGCGATCCGGCCTGCATCGATATCGGACAGAATGACGCTGCGTTCGGCGTGGCGGGCAATCGAGGCGGCCAGCCTGTCGAGTTCACCACTCGCGGCCAGCACATCCTTGCGGCCCAGAGCCTTGATCGTGCGCTGACGGACGGTTTTGCCCTCGCGCACACTCTCGACCAGGTAAAGATAGCGGTGCCCGCGAGCGACTCGTTCGACGACATACATGGTCAGGTTGTTACTACCTGCACCTGTGAAGATAAACCAAACCACCAGTCACAGGCGAAATGTTGTTAGCACACCCCATTTTGCCGCCAAATCCACTACCAGCAAAATCAGCTACTTAACGCCTGACGTTCCCCGCATGTTCTGCCAGCACTGTTCAACTTGGGTGTGGCTGAGCCTTCGGTCGTCGCCGGTCGCCTGCGACGAGGTGATGTCAGGACGGCGTCGCTCGCCGCCGGGACTGCGCATGGCCGGTCACATGGCAGACGTGATCAACGAGCCCGCGACCAGCACTCGCATCCGGTCGGGGGTGAAGCGCCGTCGTCCGGGAACTTGCCTTCGGTGAGGTGCATGCGGTTCCATTTCCAGTAGGGCGCCACCACTTGGTTGCCGTTCCGATCAGCGAACTTCTGAGATTAGCCGCAAACGAGCGGCGCTCCCGCCAGTCGCATAAATAATGAGCATTTTGCCGGAGCGCTCCCATCGTTTGGCTTTGCCCATGAGCCGCCAGAATTTCCCTGCGAAGTCTCCCTTATTCTTCTCCCCGCAGCCCATCGAAGTAAAGATAATGGGGCCGTCTGTGCCCGTGAACCCACCGGCGCTCGTCCACCGAACGTATGCCGAGCCGCCGCTGTTGCATTCCCACTTGCCTCCGATAGCCCCGTCAGCGCCCGTGAATAGCACTGCGGCCGGTGACTTAGTGCGCTTAGGGGCACCGTCCGTTCCCACGCTGATAACCTGTCATCGAGTGCCCGGTCTCTGATGCACAGCGGATTGCTCTGCCCGTGGTGTCAGGCGAACTGAGAAACTGACCCCCGCATTGCCTTGAGCAGAATGTTACCGGTAGGATCGCCGTCCCGACGGAGATGGAGACTGTTCTATCGTCCGGATTCGGGGAAGTCGGACGGTCATGGCAGTTGCTCTCCCGGCGCCAGGCACTGCGATGAACCATTGATGTGTACGACACATGGAAGCGACAAATTTGGGGCGCAAGCCGACCGGCGGTTTTTTGGCCTGCCAGCATAATTTGCTCGGCACAGTGGACCGATTGTGGGTCGAAAAACGGGCTTGATCACAACGGAAACTAATCGCGCGCTTCAGTGACATTACTTCTTGCGCGCCTTGCGAGCGGCGTAACGCGCGTCGCGGGCCGCTTTTCGCTCCGCTTCGGTAGGTTCCGGCGCTGGCCGCTCTGCTGCGATCCGTGCCGCCTTGTCCAAAGCGGCTTGCTCGCGAGCTTCCTTTGCCGCCCGACGTTTCTCGGCCTGCGCCTGTTCACGCACCTGCGCCTTCGCAATCCGTTCCGCCTGAACCACCGGGTCAATCGGGGGCTTTGCCTTCAGTTTCGCCAATGCCTTGGCCCGCGCCTCTGCCGCGGCGTTACGCCGAGCTTCGATGTCCGGCTCCTTGTACGCTACCATTCTCTAAAACCCACACAATGCTGGAAACAGGAAAGATGGAAGGATCCGCCGTATACGGGCCCTATGGATCAAGTCATTTGCGGATTGGGTCAGGCGATTTGCAGACTGCCTTGGCCACCCCGGCACCCTATCCTTTACTGCCTAGCTCGCTTTCTTCGCTTTGTGCTCGGCCAGAAGTTTATCGAGTTCGGCAATCCGGAGCCGTTCAGGTGTGTCCTTCGAAAGCCCTTTCAAACGGCATTCGGCCCACAAACTCCTGCGCTCGGACTCCAGAGCTTTGAGATAGAGGTCAGCCATTTTTCTTATTCCTTTTGACGGCGTTGGTCGAACCCCGTCGACGGTCGGGGGTGTTCTGTGAATTTCCGGAATCTTCAAGAACCAGTTTGCGCCAGCGTTGCAGCCGGGCAGGGCTCAGCATCCCGCTGCGCACCATTGCCTGCACCATGCAGCCAGGCTCGGAGACATGCTTGCAGTCGGTGAAGCGGCATTGCGGGGTCCACGCAGTGATATCGTCGAACACTTCGGCGATTCCGTCAGCGGCTTCCGGAAGATTGAACTCGCGCATGCCAGGTGTATCGATCAACCAGCCCCCGTCGATCGGACCATTGAGACGGTGCATTTGTCGCACTGTCGTCGTGTGCCGTCCCTTGCCGTCGTTTTCGCGAATGGGCTGGGTCGCGATGTCGGTTGATCCGCGCATGCTGTTGATCATCGTCGACTTGCCGACACCGGACGAGCCCAGCAGTACGACGGTTCTGCCCTTGCCGCAATACGGCGCCAACCCCGCAACGCTGCCGGTGTCGCGCCCGTTAATCAGTTCAACCTGCAGGCCGGGCTGCAGCCCCCGGGCGATGTCCACGAACTCTTGGGGTTCGGCCGCCAGGTCAGCCTTGGTCAGAACCACCACCGGCGTCACGCCAACCTCACGCGCCATGACGAGATAGCGCTCGAGCCGTGCCACATTGAAGTCGTGGTTGCACGATGTGACCACGAACACCGTATCGACGTTTGCGGCGATCAACTGGAGGCGACGTTTGTCCGTCGGGGCCTGCCGCTTGAAAAGGTTGATGCGGTCCAAGATCCTGACCGGCTCCAGCCTCGCCCGATCGACTATCAGCCAGTCCCCGACCGTGGCGCGGTCTTCAGCATCTTCCGCTGATGGCAGTGCGGACGGGATCATCCCGGTGAGACCGCTACCTGCAACCTCTATCCAGCCACGATGAACTGCGATGACACGCGCCGGGCAAAGTTCATCGCTGCGTTCATCCTCCTGCAGTTGGTTGCTGAAACTCGCTCTCCAACCGAGGTCGTGAAGGGTGGGGTCGGGCATATCCATCAGTAGGGCAGGCTCACTTCGCGCGGTAGACTCTAAGGAACGGGGTGCATGGAATTGGAACCGCAGGACGAAGAAGTCGCACGCGACCCACTCGTCTCCTATAAGGCTGCGGCTACACGCATATTCGGCGGTGCGCCATGCTATGAGAAATTAAAGCCCAGAAATTGAGCCTAACCAACCACTGCCACATCCTAGAAACCGGAAACGACAGCTTCCGCTTTCGGTAAGTGCCACGCGCGATTCTCCTCGAAAGGTCGAAGCGCGTAAGAGTGCCGTTCTGGTGGGCCATCCTTGTGAGTCCTCTCAAGGAGGTTTTGGTGCCATTTCGTGGCCCCATTTTGCTTAAGATGGCCTGGGACTGTCTGACAAACTCTTAGACCGGTGAGGCTCAAGAATGCCAGAATTCAGCCATTTTTGCGAGCGTTTGGGACGATCTGAGAGGGAAAAGTGGTGCGCTTGCGTGATGCGTGCCCTGATCTTCGGGTTCGTCGTGCTCATTCATGGCGATTTCTCGTGAGATTTCAGTGATGGGGGTTTGATTACGCTTACGTGACTCGAAATTCATGTCTAACTTGCTGTATAAAAATGGTTTATATTTCAGACTAGCCTAGTAGGCCCCCTGATAGGCCCCCAAAAAAGTTTTTGTACAAATTGGCAGAAGTTCGAGTCCTGGAGCAGAATTTCATACCTTGTTTTTGCATGCTTCAGGGCATTCGAAGGACCGGCGTGTGTTGACAACCGTTAGCCCTTGGGCCGGGCGACGATGCCCCATCGAGACGAACAGTTTTCTGAGATCCACGTCGGACATGCCGATTTTGGCGGCAAGGTCACGCATGGGTTCGGACCAGGCAAACTTGGTGAGGTCTTCAGGCAGAACCTGGATGCCGTTCCATGCAGGATAGTAGCGCGACATGGTCGTCCTTCGTAGGCAGGGGCCTGAATTTGTATTGAGTGGATAATGCAGATTGAAGTCCGGCTGTCCCGCGCGCTGCGCGGCCGGGCTCTATTTCGCTTTGCTCAACCGAGCCGCCTCACGGCGTCTCGTCCCTTCGGGTGACGATCCCTGACAGGGGCGGCCCGGTGGGCCGGATGTTGTCGCCGTGCCTGCGGCCCGGCGGCGTATGCCTCGGCTCCAGGGTGACGGGGGGCGTCACGGACCCATAGCCCCGCCATGGCGCGGCGCAACCTGGGCGTTGCCCAGGTCCTCCTCTTCGTTCCGGCCCCTCGGGTGCACCCCGCCATCTTGGCGAGGCTCCTGGTCCGCTCCTGCCGCCCCCCGCCACCCCGGCGCCGGGTCATGGCGGTTGAGAAAAGGAGTAGGGTAATGAGCCAGATTCAGCGTCTTGGCCTGTATGAAGAGGTCACGTTCCGCATCATCGCCGAGCTTGAAGAGGGACGGCTTCCCTGGGTGCGGCCATGGGACAGCGCGCGGTGTCCCTGCATGATGCCGCGCAATGCGGTGTCCGGGCGGATCTATTCGGGGATCAATGTCCTCATCCTGTGGTGCGAAGCGGTGGAACGCGAGTTCGCTTCGCAGCGCTGGCTGACTTATCGGCAGGCCGAAGCAGCAGGTGGGCATGTCCGGCGCGGCGAGAAGGGGACGGTCATCTGTTACGCTGATCGGTTCACGCCCAAGGACGAGGCCGAGAAGGCGAGGGGAGAGGATCGCGAGGCGCGCACGATCGCCTTTCTGAAGCGGTTTGTGGTCTTCAATGTCGATCAGATCGAAGGGCTGCCGGAGCGGTTTGAGGAGGCCGATACGGTGCTGGATCCGGTTATGGCGATTGCCGAGGTCGACCGGCTGATTGCCGCTACCGGCGCTGATTTTCGGATTGGCGGGGACGAGGCCTATTACTCTCCCAAGCATGACTATGTGCAAGTCCCGCCACAGGCTGCATTCCATGAACCGGTGAACTGGTTTCGCACGGCGCTCCACGAGCTGGGGCATTGGAGCGGGCATACCAGCCGTTTGAACCGGGATCATACCGGGCGGTTTGGATCGGCCTCCTACGCCAAGGAAGAGCTGGTCGCGGAGATGACGGCGGCCTTTGCCTGCGCTTCGCTCGGCATCCATCCGACGGTGCGGCACAGCGACTATATCGGCTCCTGGCTCGAGGTTCTGCGCGCTGATGAAAAGGCGATCTTTCGGGCGGCCAGTGCGGCCAGCAAGGCGGCCGATTTCCTCCTCGCATTCGGGGATGACGCGGCATGAGGGGGCCGCGGCTTTCGCTCTGGTGGCGGAGGGGGTGGGCTGCCCATCAAGCTCCATCTTCGCAGCCCGTCGTGCCGCCGGCCATCGACCTCGAGGCACTGGGGGAGCCGCCGCCCGGACTGCTGGAGCGGCTGGAGGCGGCCATGGCGGCGCTGCCCGGCGTGGACCGTGAAGTGTTCCTCGCTGCGCGCATCGACAACATGAGCTACGTGGAAATTGCCCGGCGCACCGGCCGTTCGGTGAAGGACATCGAGAGGCGGATGAGCAGGTCCATCGGTTTAATTACGCGCATACTGGAAGAAGGCGGCGGGCCATGAGCCTGCCGTCTTTTCCTTGCACCTGCCGCCCCTTACGACCACAGTCGAGCCAAGCCCATGAAGACCGATCTCGACCATCTCCCCGACCGCAAGCGCCACGATCTCGAACGCGTGGTGCAGATCATCTTTGCGGAATTCGAGGATGCACGCGCGCTTTCCACCCAGAAATGGAAGCGGGAAGGGCGGATCGCTCAGGTCATTCTCTATGGCTCCTACGCCCGGGGAAACTGGATCGAGGATCACGAAGGCGGGTACTATTCCGACTACGATATCCTCGTGATCGTCAACGACGAGCGGCTTGCCGATCCAGAATACTGGCACCGTGCGCAGGACCATCTGATGCGCGAATGGAGCATCGCTAAGCGTATCTCGGCGCCGGTGGGCATGGTGGTCCACAGCACGGCCGATGTGAACGGCCAGCTCTCGCGTAGCCGCCCCTTTTTCATGGATGTCGTGCGCGAGGGCGTGGTCCTTTATTCGCTGGAAGAACAGCACTTCGCGATGCCCAAGCCGCTGGATACGGCGGTGGCCTTTTCGGAGGCTGAGCAGAACTACAAGCAGTGGTTTGAGAGTGCGGTCGGCTTCTTGGATTCGGCGCAATACAACATCTCGAAGGGCCGACAAAACCATGGTGCATTCATGCTGCATCAGGCGACCGAGCACGCCTACCACGCCCTGTTACTGACGCTGACACTCTACAGCCCGAAATCGCACAACATCGAGTTTCTGCGGAACAAGAGCGAGGACATCGCCCGCGATCTGATCCCGGTGTGGCCGCGAGACACAAAGTTCGCTCGGCGATGTTTCGAGCTGCTTCAGCAGGCCTACGTCAAGGCAAGATACTCGCCTTACTACACGATCCGGGACGTCGAACTGGAGTGGGTCGTCCAGCGCGTGGAAATGCTCCATGCGCTGACGAAAGAGGCCTGCGAGACCCATCTGAGGAAGAAAGGCAGCCACATCTAGGCGCTCTGGTTCCTTCAAATCGAGCGTCCATTTCAGGGCGCCGCCGTGATCGGTGGCGCCCTTTTCCTATCGAACTTTCGGAGCGTAAGGCTGGTGTGATCCGATTGGTTCGCTGTTTGAATTCGTCTCCTTTGCCGGCCTGGTTACACCCGGAAAGGAGTATATGGCGGCATCTGCAAGCGAGACCAAATCGGCGAGCTTTGACCGGATATCACCCAGCAGGCCCCGTCCGAAACGGCCGCTGAATACCTCCGCAGACCTGTGAAAGTAGCAACAAGCAGGGTTCTTGATGTTGCCGTACGCGTGCCGTGGGAAGGTGGCCTCGCGCTTCCGGAGAATAGGGCAGAGGAGAGGGTGTGGAGGGCAGGAGAGGGTAAGAAGGGGGCAGGGCAAGTTAAAAGGCGTCGTCTCGCGCAGCGACCCAACTCATTGTCTGCACATCGTTTTTTGAGAGACTCGGGGCGTGGAATTACTGACCCTTGCCTCCACTGATGGAGGTTCGGCCTCGGAAATGGTGGGATTTGAATGGCTTGGGCTTGTACGGCGATGGAGGCCCTTGAAGCCACGTGCGCGCAATCCTTCATCGAGGTCTTTGCCAGCGAGGTACGCGCGATGGATGACGACTTCCAGGTATGGCTAGGCCATGTCGGCAAGGAACGGCCTCTTCGCCACGACCTGCGCCGTGCGGTCAATCAGGCCGGAGGCGCGCGGCGAACCTCGGGTGGCGGGAAGGGGCGTTTCACCGGTAGCCGGACTGGCCGTGGCGGCGTTACCGGAAAGTTGCTGGGAAGCGGCGATCGTTTTGGCGGGCCGCGCTCGCGCCGGGTCATCGTCAAGACCCGGTATGTGAAGCTGGCCGGGAAGGGCGCGAAGGCCGCCGTCGCGCACCTGCGTTACCTTCAGCGTGACGGCACCACCCGCGAGGGCGAACGCGGCACGCTCTACGGTCCGGAAATCGACGTGGCGGATGGCAAGGCCTTTCTCGAGCGCGGTGCCGGCGATCGCCACCAGTTCCGCTTCATCGTCTCGCCCGAGGACGGCCAGCACTACGAGGATTTGAAACACCTCACGCGCCGGCTGATGCAGCAGGTCGAAACTGACCTGGGTACCCGCCTCGAATGGGTGGCAGTCGATCACTACAACACCGGCCATCCTCATACCCACATCGTCGTGCGCGGCGTCGACGAGCGCGGCAAGGACCTGGTCATCGCCCGCGACTATATCAGCAGCGGTATTGCCGCCCGTGCTTCGGAGATCGTCAGCCTCGATCTCGGGCCACGCACCGAACTGGAAATCCAGGAAGCGCGGCGCTCCGAGATTACCGCCGAACGCTTCACCCGCCTCGATCGAACTTTGCTGACCTCGCTCGATGAGCAAGGACTGGCGCCCGCCTGGCACCGTGATCCTGTCGAGCAGGGCCTGCGCGCAGCGCGCCTTGGCACGCTCGCTCGCATGGGGCTCGCAATCGAAGAGGAGAAGGGCCGCTACCGCCTCGATCCCGATATCGAGAGTACCCTGCGGACGATGGGACGGCGCGGCGACATCATCGCCACAATGCATGAGCGCCTGAAAGCGCGCCCGGAACTGGCCCCCCACGACTATACCATCTTCGAGCCCGGCACGGACCGCGCCATCGTCGGGCGTATTGAGGCTCGCGGGCTCTCCGACGAGCACCGGGATCGCCATTACATGATTGTCGAGGCCACCGACGGCCGCACCCATTATGTCGACCTTGGACACGAACTGGCGGACGGTGCCATGCAGGGTCGGTTGGTCAGGATCGAGCAGGCGCGCTTCGGCACCCGTATTGCAGATCGCACCGTTGCCGAAATCGCCGCTGCCAATGGCGGGGCCTACAGCGTCGCGAAGCACCTTGCCCACGATCGCACGGCCACCCACGATTATGCCCAGGCCCATGTGCGGCGTCTGGAAGCCATTCGGCGTGCACAGGGCGGGGTGGAACGCCAACTCGACGGCACCTGGACAATCCCGGCAGATCATCTTGAGCGGGTTAAGCAGTACGAACAGCGCTTGAAGCAAAACCGTCCGGTCACAGTGGAGGTTCTGGCCGAACGGCCTCTGGAGCAACTGGTCCGGCATGATGGGCCGACCTGGCTCGACCGGCAATGCGTTGCGAAAGATCCCGAGCAGCTTCAGGGCCGAATGGGGGGCGAGGTGCGCGGCGCACTTCAGCAGCGCCGGCAGTGGCTGATCGAGCAGGATCTCGCCGAGCAGGACGGCAACACGATCCGCTTCAAGGCGAACCTCCTTGCCAACCTTCAGCAGCGCGAGCTTCGCCGCGTGGCTGGTCAGCTCGCGGACGAGCTAGGCATTCCCTTCGCAGAACACCGGCATACCCATATCGAAGGCACCTATCGCCGGGCCGTGGAGGTCGGCGGTGAGAAGTTTGCCCTGATCGAGAAGTCGCGGGAATTTACGCTGGTGCCTTGGCGCCCCGAACTGGAGAGGAACCTGAACCAGCAGGTGTCGGGGATCATGCGCGAAGCGGGAATCACCTGGCGGCGCGGGCTCGATCGCGGTGGGCCCGAAATCTCATGATGGTCACGAGATGCCGCGGAAAGTACCCTGCGTGCACCAGAGAGTGTCTTTCTCGACGACTGCCCGGCTGGCATCCTGGCGGGCATGCAGACGCGCAAGACCCGCCATCAGCTTTATCTGCCCGATCACCTCTCGGCGCGCCTCGACGCGCTGGCCGCGGAGCCTAGCAATTCCAAGACCGCGATCATGACCGAGGCGCTTGGCACTTGGTTCGAGCGACGTGAGGATGTCGAGGCGGAGAGACAATTCGGGAAGAATCTGGCGCAGCAGGTGAGGGTGGTCGAGCGGATCGAGCGGAGGCTCGATTACCTCACCGAAGTGGTTGGGCTGTTCGTGCGACATCAACTGACGCTGACGGCGCACCATCCGGGATTCGATGCGGTGACCCGAAAGCTGGGTCAGGCTCGATATGACGCCTTCGTCCGGCTGGTTGCGGAGCAGGCCGCTCGAAGCGGAGGCGAAAAGGCGGGTGAAGGTCGGATCCCGAGCAAAGGAGCGAAATGATGCACGAAGAAAGGTCGCGGGCAATAAGCAGCAAGCACGTCCATCCGGCGCTGACCGAGCCCTTGGCCGTCAGGATACCTGAAGCTTGCCGCCTGACCGGGATCGGCCGCTCGAAGCTCTATCAGATGATAGCCGACGGTTACATCGAGACCATCAAGGTCGGCGCTATCACCTTGGTGCCAATGCGAACATTGCGGCGGCTGATCGAGCGTCCTTGATTGGGACGCCGCGTAATTGATGTAGCCCCCATCCTGGGTGCTACGAAGTCGGATGACCGCTTCAATGCAGGAGAGTGACCAAGAAGGCAAATATTTTCAATCTGGAACGAGAAAAAGAAACGGCAATGCGAAGATTAATTAAACAACATTTGCGACTTTAGACTTTGAGAAGGCCGCTAAGCAATAGCTGTCTTTCGAGAGCGGGAATGTAAGACAACTTTGATCATCTGCAACCGGATAATCCTTTTCTTGACCGACGTCCTGCCCGGCCGGAAGGTTCCGTTGTAAGAGACCGTTTGAAAATTCGCGAAATGCGAATTTTGCGGTACCGGCCCTCTCCCCACCCCGCTACCCGTCGGTAGTATCCTGCGGGCGGCAGGGTGGGGAGAGGGCCGGTACCGCTACGAAAATGCCCCTGCGGGCTTTTTTCAACGGACTCTAAGCAGAGCTGACTGCAAATCGGATTGACTCATCTTCGTACCAGTAAAACGGGCCATGGTTCAGAAGCGTAGGGCTTTGCACTTCCACTTCCTAAACTGATCTCATGTCGCTAACGTCGAAGCGTGACATCGATTTGGCGTAGCCGAAATGCAGGTTTTTCAATGGTTTTCAACGCGGTTGGTCTCTTTGCAGTTTTGGCGGTGAATGATGTCGGATGAAGCGGCAAACCGTAAGATCATTGCGGAAGAACTGGCTAAAGATGCGCCCGACTGGAAGCGGATAGAGGACGCTAGTCGACGGGTCGTTGACAGCGATCCTTCGAGCGTACGTTTCTCGGTTGATGCAGCACACATCCAGCGCCTCGGGGAGCATCTGGTCGGGAAGCAGGAAACAGCGCTTTCCGAACTGATCAAGAACGGTTTCGATGCTGACGCATCGACGGTTTCCCTCAGCTTCGAAGGAGAGAAATCCCGCGGCGGAACTCTGACCATTGAGGATGACGGCCTTGGAATGACCGAAGAGGTCATTCGTGCTGCATGGATGAGAATTTCTACCAATTCTAAGACGGAAGAGCCCGTGTCATTGCGTTACAGGCGAACGCGGGCCGGGAAGAAGGGTATCGGGCGTTTCGCAGTCCAGCGCCTCGGCCGCAGGCTTGTGCTTACGACCAAGCCGGAAGGGAGTACTCAGGGCTATCGTGTCCATTTTGACTGGGATGCCGCCTTCACGCCGGGGCGCGACCTCAACGACGTCTTCAGTTCGATCGAGCGTTTCCAGAAGGAAGCCGACGAGCATGGAACCCGCTTGGAAATTGTCGACCTGCGCGATTCCTGGCCCAAAATGGCGATCGACAAGGTATGGCGGGCGGTCGTGCTCCTTCAGCCGCCTTTTGATCTAGCAGCTGCGCGTGAAAAGGCAGATCTCTCAACCCCTAAAGGCAGTTCCAAGGACGCCGCCGATGCGGCGATTGCTACGCCCGACGCGCCCGAACGCGACCCGGGGTTCCAGGTCACGATAAATGGTGTGCGCCAGGAAACGCAGGAAGAGCTGTTTTCCATCGAGAAGTCCTTCCTCGATTTGGCGCTTGCCAGGATCACGGCTACCATCGACGAGGAGGGCGTTGGCAGGGTGTATCTGCATTCGCAGAAGTTGGGCCTCGATGCGCAGGCAACAAGCGATGAGCGCTATCTGGCGACTGGCGCGTTGCAAGCCGAAACGCGATACTTCATTTACGCGCGTGACATGTTGTCCGGCCTTAGTCAGGATGTGGCCACGCGAATGGGGCGGGAGTACGGCGGTGTCCGTATTTACCGAAACGGGTTTCGCGTGCTCCCGTACGGCGAACCCAAGGATGACTGGCTTGGGTTCGATGCTGACACTGCTCGCCGCAATATTCTGTTGCCTGCATCCAATCGTAACTTCTTCGGAGAGGTCAGGCTTAGCGCGAAGCAAAACCCTCTTTTCGAAGAAACCAGCAGCCGCGAAGGACTGCTTGAGAACGAAGCGTTTGACGAACTCCGTTCCTTCGTCCGCTGGGCCCTAGAGTGGGCGATCACGCGCGTCGGCGAAATCCGTGAGCGAAAACTCACGGCCCATGCGCCGGATTTCGTCTCACGAAAGCGTCCATCCGATCTGCTCAAAGATCTTCGTAGCGCGAACTCTTCGTCTCAAAGGGAGGACGGTGAGGGCGTGCCACCGGCCGCTATCCCGGACGGCGCACCCGCAATTGCTCCGCGGCCTGTCACCGATGCGCAGTTGGCCGAGATCGAGGCTGCGCAGATCGCTTTTGAACAGGAGGTCGAAGCCAGTCGTGCTGCTTCTCTCGAGTACGAAGAAATGCTGCGCATTCTGGCGTCCCTTGGTCTTTCAATCAGCGTGTTCGGCCATGAGGTAAAGGGCGCGCGCGGTGCGATGGCATCCAACATCATTCTGATGAAAGAAGCGATCGGGGAACTGCCCGATGGAAATGCGCGGACTGAACTCGACGAGCGTCAGATCGAGTTGTCACACGCAGCTGACCGATTGTTCGACATCGGAGGATACATCGCTGGACTTATGACCAGTACCGAAGTGCGCGCGCTGCGGGACCTATCGGTCGTTGGTGCGATCGAGCGGTTCCGGAAACAGTTCAGCGATTACATGGGTCGGCAAAAAGTCGAGTTCGCCGTCGATGTTCAACCAAAGCATATCCGCACGGCGCCTGTGCATGGCAGCGAACTCGATTCCGTGCTGCTGAACTTCCTCACGAACTCCATCAAGTCGATGGCTCGTGCCAAGGTTTCGCCCCGCAAGGTTCGGGTCGAAGCGCGGCTGGAAGGCGAGCACATCGTGATTGCCTTCGAGGACAATGGTGCAGGTATTGCCGCAGAAGACCGGGATAAGGTATTCAACGCCTTCTTCACAACGACCGGGGGCTCGGCTAAGGATGAAGTTGCCGGACCTGGCACGGGTCTCGGTCTCAAGATTGTCTCGGATATTGCGAGCAGTTATGGCGGCAGCGTTGGCGTTGCAGACCCGTCCGAAGGATACACCTGCCGCATGGAATTCCGGATCCTGGCTCATAAGTCGTCTGTGAGTGCGTCATGACCATGAAGGGGATCTTTGTCGATGATCAGGATCGCAGCGTCGCAGCGCTGATCACAACCCGTGATACGCTCGACTTCGAATACATGCAGGTCGACCGGCTTACACACCTTGCGCAGGCGATCATCGCGAAAGCACCTCTTGTTGTTGCCCTTGATTATCGGCTCGACGAGGATTTCGACAAGATCGATCCGACTGATGGCTACAAGGGCAGTGCCCTTGCCCAGCACCTGCGGGATGAATCTATCAGTCGACCGGGCTCAGATTTCAGCATTGTGTTGGTCTCGGCGGAAATGAACATTTCCAGCGTCTACGAACCTGACAGGACTGCGCACGATCTGTTCGATCGGGTCTACCCCAAGGAACAGATCGAGAAGAACCGTAGCGACGTGCAGCAGGAGCTGATTGCTCTTGGCGCTGCCTATTCGAACCTCAGGTCGATGGCGCCTGACTTCAAGGTCGCTGCGATCCTGTCCCTGAACGAGAGCGAGGAAGAACAGGTTCTCTCGCAAGACCTGAAATTCCCGATAGAAACGGCAGCGGCCCCTCACATTGTGGTGAGGACGGTCCTCAAAACCATAATCCTACAGCCCGGCCTCCTTTTGGACGACGCGGACGCGGCCGCGATCCTGGGCATTGAGCAAGATAGTTTTGAAGGATTGATCGCGGTACTTGAGGATGCAGGGCTGAAGTACGACGGACTGCTGTCAACAGGTTGGCGGCGATGGTGGGCGCATCGCCTTGAAGAGTGGGCGCACGATACCTTCAAAGGACAGGCCACGTCCCTGTCGGCCGCTAAGCGAGCGGGATTGCTCAACCATCGGTTCGGGACCACGGTCGTGCCCGCCCACTCCCCTTGGAACGATGCGACAGATGAGCTGATTGCCGTGGCATGTGGGGTCTGCAGGCGACCTGTGGAGATGCGCCACACCGTCACATCGTTCCAGCCGCAATTGCCCAGATATGCAAGACGTCGTAAAATCTGCTGGGATTGCATTCAGTTGGACAGGCACGACGACGCCAGAATACCCATTGACGAGACTGATGAAGAGATGGTCGCCGTCATCAAGGTCGCTGAACGTACTGAACATTGAAACTGGCGGTATTTTGCGATGATAAGCGCTGAAAAGGTCGCCGGCGCGCTCAGGCGGATAGCAGATCGCCTGGGCGAAAACGGTATTCTGACGCAGGACGGTGTCGGTGTGCTACGGGATCGGGCGGGGCAGGTCAAAAAGGGACGGGACAGCCTGTCCTGGAACCTTACGATTGATCACGGCCGCCCGCTGGTATTCTCCCGTATCCGAGATAAGAACGGGCGCGAGGTGACCCCGTCAATCGTCGTCGCTATCGAAACTGCGGAGGCGCAAGATGGTATGTCGTTGTTTCGACGGCTGGATATGGCGTTGGAGGTCCATGATCTGAAGGGCGATCCCATCGCCCGCTGGCATCTGGATCTGGCCAACGAGAATTCTGGAGGAATGCAGGACGGTCCGCTCTACCATTTGCAGTACGGCGGTCATAACCCTGGGGCCCGGCATCTCGACCATCCGCTGAAAGGGCCTCGTTGGTGCCATCCCCCCATGGAGGTAGGGCTTTTTTGCGAGACCGTTGCTGCGAACTTCTACGTGGACGCCTGGCGCCGCAACCTGCGCGACGACGGTGGTTGGTGTGATTCCGTGCGGACACTGCAGAAGCTTTGCTACCAGCCCTATGTCGAGCGATTGACGCGATGCCTCGGCAACAGCACATCAACCGCTCTGGCTGACATGTGGGCCGACCGGTGGGCCTTGGCTTGATTTGCTCTTATCGGTCGCTTCGCCGCCGTTCTGGCCTTCTGCGGTTCCTGATGCTGGTCAAGGTCGAATGAAGGAGGCTCACTTTCTTGAGCGCTTTGGCATCGATGGCGCCGCAGATCACCTTGTCCGCCAGAGCCATGGCGGCAGCAAAATCGTTCCCACGCAGTGCCTTGTCAACGGCCGCAAAAGCCGTTTCGATGACGTCGGGCGAAAGGTCAGGCATCAATAGCCGTATGCCTTCGGCGTCTCTTGGCTCATGCTTCAGAACACCCGAGCCGTACCGCCGCCCCACGATCTCGCCAGAGATTTGCGAAAAGGTGGTCATCATGCTCAGACAGGCAAGCATGCGCCGAGCCGGGGGCAGTGTATCGCTGAATGTCACACGATGAACCGTGTTTGTGGACGAGCACCGCAGCTCGTTGAGAACGAGACGCGGTCCCGCGTGATGCATTACAGGAAGAAACGCGTCGGGCAGCTTTCCATCGGACGTCTCAGACCAGCATGGGCGTTTCTTGAACGTGCTGACCTTTTGCTTTCGCTCCAGATCGAACGTCTGGAGATAAGCCGTAATACGCGGATTGCCTTCGCGTCCACGGGAGCTGACCAGCCAGCCTTTGCTGCCCCTGTCGAGATAGGCGCCGTGATCAGCAGCCGTAAACCTGCACCCCGGCGCAGCAACGAACTTGGGCAGGACAGGCTCGAGATCGGCTTCGGTCAAGCCGGCCTCGTTCGCCTGGCTCCTTGAGAGCACGAAGAAATCGTTTGCTCCGGTCACCAGACCTATCGAAACCGACGCAAGGGTGCCAAGCGCTATGGCGTGGGCGTCCAATTGATCATATAGGACTCGTGCGCCATCCGGCCAGCCAATCAGGGCAGGGCGGGACTCCCGGCCTACGTTTTGCCATTCGCCCACATCCCAGCGCGCAATAAGCGCTCGAAGCTCCGTGAGCGTCGTCGCATCGTCGACGTCCAGGCAGCCGTCCTCGCGCTCGTCCTCACGCAGACCGTCAGCGAGGATGATCACGGTCTCCTCATCGGTGCCTTCTTCAAGAAACAGGCGCTCATGCACTATGAATGCGGCGCATCGGTCGAAGCGTTTGGCAAAGAATTCGCGGATGGGCTGTGCGTAGTCGGCCTGCATCAACGCGCCCGGCAGGACCCAGGCCATACGTCCCCCCACCTCGAGCAATCCGATGGCGTGCGATATAAAGTAAGCCCACAGGCCGGCGCGGCCACCAACGCCAGAGATCGCTCCTGACCAATTGGCGATTGTCTCGCGCGCCGCAGCGCCCAACTTCTGATGCCGGATGTAGGGCGGGTTTGCCAAGACAGTCTGGAACTTGGCAGGCCAGCCAGGAACGTCGCGGCATTCGAGGAAATCGCGCAGGACAAGCCTGTTGGCGGGATCCCACCCTGCAAAATCTCCGTTCAGGTAGTCGAATGCCACGGGATCTGTGTCGCATCCGAAGATGAGCGCTTCAGGCGTGGTCGCCCCCATATCCTTCAGGCGGGTGCGGGCCGAGGCCAGGAAACCGCAACCTCCGAAACTGGGCTCGAGAACGGTATCGGTTGGTAGTCGAATGGCCCAGTCGGCCAGCATCTGACTAAGGACCGGAGGCGTGTAGAAGGCCCCGATCTGGCGCCTCTCTTCGCGCGGACGGGCCGACACGACACTCGGAGCGCCTTCCTTGATGTCTGCTGCCCGATCACTCACCACTTCACCTCACGTGCCCCTGATCTCTCCCTTGGTCTATTAGATCAGAGCCGACGCGTTAGCGGTTGGCAGGAGAAACGGTCAAGATGCCCAGGTGCCCAATTGATCGCAAAGGTATCGGAAAAGGGCTAAAAAGCGCAGTTTCGCGAAACGCTCATCGCTGCTAGCGTTGCAAGCACCGAGACCGGGAAGAGCAGATGTACGCCAAGAGATTGACCATTTCCGACTTCAAGTGTTTCGGCGATGCCGTGCTCGATCTCCAGTATCCAGGGCGCGCGCGCCAGCCGGTTTCGGAAATACCGAACATAAATCTGATCCTTGGCGACAATGGTGGCGGAAAGTCCTCGGTCCTGCGAGCGGTTGCGATTTCCATTCTGGCATCTTCACTCGCTGAGTCTGGTTTTGTGCCCTATCGCCTCGTCCGGCGGCCGGCCCGAGGGGGGCGTCCTCCTCACGTGGCCCGCCTGAAGGTACTCGGGGTGCCCCCAGAGCGCCAGCCCGGCGCGAGACACGGCACTATCGAACTGTCGGCCAGCTTGGAGACCAAAGGTGGTCGAGGCAGCCTCGATCGCTTGGTTCCGGACCCCGATCCCGACATTGCGCATTTGTTGGATGACGACTTCTCGGCCGATATGTTCGTTGCTGGCTATGGTGCCACGCGTCGGGTGGAGACAGGGGGCTACAGCGAGAGTACTGCGCGGCGATCGCGAGGCCTTCGCTATCAGCGCGTCGCCGGCTTGTTCGAGGACCATGTCACACTGCGCCCTCTCGAAAACTGGCTATTGCCACTCCGGGAAGAGAACCAGGTCCGCTTTGATCAGGCCGTGGATACGCTGGCGGGATTGCTTCCTTCCGACATTCAGTTTCGCGGTGATTTCGATCGTGAGGAACGCCAGTTCATGTTCGACTTCGAAGGTGTGCCCACGCCCTTTTCGTCTCTCTCGGATGGCTACAAGGCCTTCATTGGCTGGGTTGGAGATCTGATCGGTCATCTCGTCGATGTCGCGCCCACGTCAGCAGCGCTTGAAGACATTCCTGGCATCGTGCTTGTCGACGAGATCGATCTGCACCTTCATCCCGCCTGGCAAAGAGATATCGTGCCGCTGCTGGGTCTGGCGTTCCCTCTTATCCAGTTCATCGTCTCCTCGCACAGCCCTCTTGTCGCCAGCACGGTCAGGCGCGAAAATGTCTTCGTGACCGAGCGCGCTGTCGACGGTACCGTCACGGTCAACCAGTTGGGCGAATTCGTGTTCGGCAGAAGTATGGAGCAGATCCTGCTGTCATCCTATTTCGGCCTGAACACCACCCGGCCGGAGGCCTTCCAGAGGCAGGCGTCTGACTTATTCAGACGGGTCGCGGATGGGGATTCATCGGCAGCGCTCGATTATCTTGAACGTTTGGCGGGCTTGGCAGATACGGACCGGAGCGAGCCGTCAGCGTGATCCGTTACTCGTCGACGCGCGCCGATATCGAGGCTGCCGTATCTGACATCGATGCGCGCTGGATACAGAAGGCTCAGCAAAGGACGGACGCGCTTCGGCTGGCCGGCGCGTATGCCGAAGACAGTTCGATCTGGAGTGTGGTCAAGCCGGTATTCATCACCCTTCAGCAAAACAAATGCCTGTTTTGCGAACGTCAGTTCGCCAGTCCTGAATATGGGCGCATCGAGTATGACCTCGAGCATTTCCGGCCCAAGTCCGCGGTGTCGCTCTGGCCGGACCCATCCCGGCACTCTCAGCTGACGTATGGTTTCCCAACGGGCTCTGCAGGAGCTGGTTACCATTGGCTTGCTTACGATCTTGGCAATTACGCTGCGGCCTGCAAAATCTGTAACTCCATCTTCAAGGTGGACTTCTTTCCCGTAGAAGGTGTTCGGGGGCAGGCTGACGCCTCGTTGGACGAGCTTACGGCAGAAAGGCCGTTGCTGTGTTACCCCATAGGAGACGATGACGAAGATCCTGAAGATCTGATCACATTTGTCATCACCACCGCATGTCCGAGGCGCAAGCGCGGCCGAAGCGCGCGTCGAGCTCAGGTGATGATCGATTTTTTCGACCTCAATGGCCGTGAAGACCTGCATCGGGAGCGGGCGCGCATGATAGCGCTGCTCGGAACCGCATTGGTTGCCCTGGCGGAAGGCCGAGCAGACGACAGCGACTATGCCGTCCTGAGACTGACGGCAGATCCGCGAATGCCGCATGCAAACTGCTTGCGATCGTTCCGCCGCTTCTGGGATGATGATCCGGAGACTGCGCGCAAGGCCTATGATCTTTGCCGGGTATATGGGCTTGAGGAGCCGGGCGCGCCACCGCCAGCGCTGTAAATGACAAGACGAAAAGGGGCGTAGAGCCCCCGTGTATTGACTTTCGTAAGCGCGAATGACCTAACATACCAAATTTTCCCGCCGCCACATTTGACCGCGAACAGAGCCAGCCTTGTATCCAGTTCATCGTTGGCGACGAAAGCCGATATCAAACAGGCAAGCAATGCATGCCTGTCGCCTGCCCATTTGGCTACGGGCGAGATCTCGCCTTTTCGACCTATGCTTTATGAACCCAGAAGCAGACTCTCTTACTCTTCGACCTGGTCCGCAGGGGGGTTGGGTTCATCTTTATGGACTTTCGATTAGGGCGACAAGTGATGAAGGCGGCCCATAATTTGTCGAACTCCGCGCATAGGTGGCGGACGCATCCCGACAGATAGGCCCTGTTCACGCGATAACCGCCCTAAAGGAGCAGATGTGCTCGACGACCTGTGCTTTGTATGCGGCGCTCCTCGCAAGTCCGAACTGATTCAATGCCATCGCCTACGGCGGCCAACGCCGATTGCTTGACGGAATACGCTGATAAAGGATGATGGATCTCAAATGAGCAAAGGTGGCAGAATCTTGGCGAACAAGCATGAAATGAGTGTGAGTGAACAGGCTTTTTCAGACTGGCTGACCCGCCAGGGATGTCCTTGGGTCTTCATCGATCAAGCTCAGGGATTGTCCGCCCATGGCGCCAAGATGGCCAGACCGCGGCGCCCCCTACATAGACCCGACTTTCTTATTTTCCTTGATGGGATCGGCACGGTTGCCGTCGACGTGAAGGCCTATCAGGAACGCAAGCGCTCAATCGTTCTCGAAGGAAATAACTGGAACGAACCGGAAGAGTCGTTCCAAGTTATGTATGTTCGCCTGAGCTGGTCAGAGATTGTAGAACTGCACGAATTTCAACGAGTGTCGAATATTTCGACATGGATTTGCTTCTATTTCGAAACGCAAGATCTTGAGCTTGCTTGCCTGTATCGCGTAGATGCGATTTACGACGCCTTCGCGCCATTTTTTGCCGCGCAGGATCGCGGAATCTGGAATGAAGATAATCCAGCATTTGAAATCTTCGACGGGTGGAAAATCGAAAGAGGTCCGGATCCGATTCTCAATACGGCGGTGGATTTTTTTGACTTTATAATCGAAAGCGAAACCGATTTGCTAATAAATGCCAAAGACGCACAGGGGAAATGCTTCGCGGCAGTCCACATCCCGCCAATCTTGGTCAGACTAGACAGCGAGAGCCAGATTACCGAACTGATCTCAATTCAGCAGTCCGAACAAGCAACGCAAGCTCCGACCGAGGCCATGGCGAATTTCGCCAGAGATATCGCGGTCGCGCTAAAGCTAAATCTGCCAAAGACCTTTGACCGACTTGGGTGCAGTAACTTTATCGAAAAACACAAAGCCGATTTCAACGCCTGGAAGGATAAGAAGAAGAACGGCGCCTAAAGGTATATAGCCGGTCTTCTGGAGTGTTCGCTTTCAGCGGTCGGGTCGTTTGGCTACGAATTGCAAAATTTGCCCGTTTGCTATATGGCAGATTCTTGTCTGATCCAGACGTTGGCAGCATGCTTGGTGAACAGTTATATCTGGTCGCGAGTTTTGCCCTCTGCACCTAGGGGCCGAGATTCGATCGCTGAGCGTCTCCAAAGGGTCGTGACGCTTACATTTTGGCCGGCGTATTCTAGTCTGGTAAGCGGTAAAAATCTCCCACGTGGCGGTGGAGCCACCCCGTCAGGTTTGGCGATGTCTTTTCGGTGATCAAGCAGCGGTGACGATGTTGCTCATTTCGAACATGGTTTGCCCGGCGTTTGTATTGACCCAGTTGTATGGGAGCAGATCGTCGATCGGATCGGTGTCGGAGCGGCTGATGATTCGGGCGAGTACATCGGAGAGGTAGGCGTAGGGCTCGAGGTCCAGCATCTTGCAGGTTTCGACCAGCGAGGCGATGGCCGCCCAATTTTCGGCGCCGAGTTGGTGACCGGCGAACAACGCATTTTTTCTCTGCAGAGTCACTGGCCGGATGGCACGTTCGGCGGCGTTGTTGTCGAGCTCGATCCGTCCGTCGTCGAGGAACCGGCTGAAGCCCGCCCAACGTTTCAGCGCATATTTCATCGCGTCGCTTGTCGCGGAGCCAGCCATGATGCGGGGGCTGATGGCAGTGAACCAAGCATGGAGGCTATCGATCAGCGGACGGCTTCGCTCCTGCCGTACAGCAAGGCGCTCCTCGGGCGGGCGACCACGGATGTCCTTTTCGATGCCGTAAATCCTCGCGATGCGCTGCAACGCATCCTGCGCGATCGGAGCATCACTGCCCGCGTCGACAAACTTACGTCGCAGGTGCGCCCAACAGTAGGATTTCCAGACGCCAGCATTGGCGCGGTCGTCCTTGCCAAACTGGTCGTAGGCTTGCCAGGCATCGACCTGCAGGATGCCTTGGTAGGCTCCCAGCAGCTGTCTGGCCCACATGGCCCCGCGGCCGGGCATATAGGTGTAGAGCGCCAGCGGCGGATCGGCACCGCCATGGGCCCGGTCGTCACAGACGATGACCCACATGTAGCCGGTTTTGGCCTTGCCGGTCCCCGGTGCCAGCACCTTGACGGTGGTTTCGTCGACGAACAGCCGTGATCGTGCAAGTGCATCCACGCGCATCCGGTCGACGATCGGCAGCAGCGCCGCAATGCCCCGGCCGACCCAGTTGGCCAGCGTGGCGCGGCTGATCTCGATGCCCTGCCGCGCGAAGATCTTCGACTGGCGGTAAAGCGGAAGGTGGTCGCAGTATTTGTTGATGAGAACATCGGCGATCAGCGCTTCGGTCGGCAAGCCGCCCGGCACCACGCGCGCCGGTGCCGGGGCCTGGTGTACGCCATCGGTACAGCACCGGCATGCATAGCGCGGCCGGATCGTCACCATGACGCGGTGCTGCGCCGGGATGATGTCGAGCCGTTCCGCACGGTCCTCGCCGATCTTGTGCAGCGCGCCGCCACAGGCGCATTCCAGGCTGTCGGGTTCGATCACCACCTCGAAGCGCGGCAGATGCGCCGGCAGCGATGCGCGCTGTGTATCGGCGGGCCGGCGTTTGCGAGGCACGAGGCCATGACGCTCGGCTTCTTCGTTTGTCTTATCCTGCAGGCCCTGGGCTTCGCCAAGGGCCACGGCCTGGTCTTCCAGCGCCAGTGCGAGCTGATCGGCAGGAAGCTTCTCCGAACGCTTGCCGAAGGTCGTGCGGTTGATCAGCTTGAGGATATGCTCGAGCCGCGCTGCGCGGGCGCGCTCAGCCAGCAACATCGCCTTGAGCTGCTCGACGTCGTCGGGAAGCTCATCGTATCCGGCTTCTGCGCCGGTCGCTGCGGGGAGTTCTGGATGCGCCGCCACACCTGCATTCTAGGGGATTTTGCCTCGGGAGGAACAGCCTTGCGCCAAGCAGAATCAGGCATGCGGCCTACTGCGCATGAAGCGGTTTGGGCACGCGCGGCACGTGCACGCGCGACCAGTCCAACCCCTCGATCAACGCCGAGGCTTGCGCCGCTGACAGCTTCATCACCCCGTCTCCCGGGCGTGGCCAACGGAACTTCCCATCGTGCAAGCGCTTCGTCACCAGCACCAGCCCGGTGCCGTCCCAGACCAGGAGTTTGATCCGGTCCGCCCTGCGCGCTCGGAAGATAAACAGCATACCTGAGAAGGGATCGAGCCTGAGTTCGCGCTCGACCAGCGAGGCAAGGCCCACCATTCCTTTCCTGAAGTCCACGGGCTGCGTTGCGACCAGTACCTTCAGGGGGCCGGGCGGGATAATCACGCGCTCACCCGCGCGGCCAACAATACCCGCTCGATGTGATCCGCGCTCACGTCGGGCGGGATGCGGATCAACAGCCCGCTTGCCTCGACGACGATCTGTCCGCTGACTGGTGGCACTGCCGCGCTGGACAGCTCGTCGACCTTCCCACGCGCGACCATTGCCGGCACAAAGGTCATCGCCTCCGCGCGCTCCCGCAATCCGCGCCGCCATGTGTACAACTGCTGGGGAAACAGCCCGTGGCGGCGCGCCACCGCTGACACATTGGCACCCGGCTCCAGGCTTTCCGCGATGATCTGCGCCCGCGCCTCGGGCGTCCAGTACCGCTTGCCCCGCGCACTTTCGATCACGTCAAGCCGCTGCACCTGACCCGGGGCGCTCGTTTCGAAACATGTTTCGAAATCAGTTTCATCACTCACTGGTAACCTCGCCGTTCAATGCGACGAAACTACCAAACTCAGAGCTTCTGAAAATGTGGGGGATTTTGA
Organism: Novosphingobium sp. BL-S-20; assembly: GCF_055521635.1. Taxonomy (NCBI): domain Bacteria; kingdom Pseudomonadati; phylum Pseudomonadota; class Alphaproteobacteria; order Sphingomonadales; family Sphingomonadaceae; genus Novosphingobium; species Novosphingobium sp. BL-S-20. Next base: position 504,909 of record NZ_CM145494.1, read on the forward strand.
CCGCTTACCTAGTCTGGAGCAATGACTTACTTTCATCACACCAGTCGCGAAGTGCCCCCCAAGGTATGGCAAGCCGTACGCGACCAGCTCGACAGGTGTCGCCGCCAGCTTCGCGCTATCGAGGCCGCAGCCTGGGGAGTTTCTGAAGAAGACGGCCACCCATCAGCCGAGGAGGAGCTCGCCGCCGAGAAAGAGGCCTTAGCACGCCGCGGAAAAAGTCAGTTTCGGACCGTTTGAGCGCCTGATTTTGATTAGGTTTAGCGCCAACGGGGTGGTGTCATCGGTATCTGTTGACTGCCGCGCTTGCCAGGACCCTTCTTTCTGCGGATTTCGGGCACAGTTATGCTGCCACCAGCAGCTTTGGTAGCCTGATGAGATTGTAAGCCGCAGCGGTCAATGTGAAGTTCCACCCCACGCGGGCTTGCCCTCGATGTCGGGTCTTGCGCAGGTTTCCGCTGGTCTTGGCCCAGCCAAAGACCTCTTCGATCCGTTTCCTGATCCGCTGAGAAACCGCGTAACCAGGGTGGCGGGTGGTGCGCCCATCAATGGCGGAGCGCCTGCCATTGACGTTCTGTGCCACGTGCGGGGTAACTCCGATCTCGCGCAACGCGGCGACGAAGTGGACGGTATCGTAGGCTTTGTCTGCCGCCAGCGTGATGCGATGACGCCCCTTCATACGGCTAAGCATGGTCAGCGCGGCCTCCCGTTCGGCCGTGCCCGTGGCATGGGTGAGCGTTGCATCCACAACCAGACCGTGCCGGTTTTCCATGAGGACATGGGCCATGTGGCACAGCTTCGCGGCCTGACCGCGTGCCTTCTTGAATAGCCGGGCATCAGGATCGGTGGTTGAGGCGTGGGTGAGGTTGCTCCACTTCTCGCCATGGAAATCGCGCTCAGCATTGCGCCCCTTGGCCTTGGCGTGACCGTTTTGTCCGGTACCCGAAGCGCTGTCGTCGTCGTCACCGTCCGAGGCGGTGTCATCCTTGGGCCTGAAGCTCTTTATGCTCGCCCAGGCTTCGATCAGCGTACCGTCCACCGAGAAGTGGTCGTCTGACAGCAGCGCCTGCACGCGCGATTGCCCTACGATCGCGGACAGAAACTTGGCGGCGATATCGCCGCCAAGCAGCCTCTCGCGGTTCTTGGTGAAGACCGTCACATCCCAGATCGGCGCATCCATCGCCAGCCCTACGAACCAGCGGAAAAGCAGATTGTAATCCATCTGCTCCATCAGCTGGCGTTCCGAGCGGATCGTATAGAAGGCCTGCAGCAGCAGCGCACGCAGCAGCTTCTCGGGCGGGATCGACGGCCGGCCAATACGCGAGTACATCGCGTCGAAATCCCCCGACATCACCTCAAACGCCTCGTCGACAATTGCACGGATTGCCCGCAGCGGATGATCCGCCGGTACCCGAGCTTCGCAGCTCACGTAAGAAAACAGCCCTTCGCTCCGGTGATCGCCGCCGCGCATCTTCAATCCTTCAACCTCGGTCGAGGCGACTTGAATCACCTCAACGGCCTCAAGGGAAGTTCCTTTTTCCGCGACCTGTTAGAGCGTATGCTTTTGTGCGCGCATAGTCGCCTGATCCTACTCCTTGAGCAGCTTGAGGTGCCGGTGTTTCTGGGAGAATATCTCACCTCGTTCCGCGAATTCGAGGGCGGTCTGGGCGATACTGACCATGCTGAGTGGGATCCCGAGACGCAGGTGAGCGAGCCGCTGAACTTTTTGGCTCGCACGCTATTGGACGTCGAGGCTAGCCTTGGGCCGTCCGATGCGCCGACGGGCATAGATCCTGTGGCCCAAATCGACGGCATCCTGCGGCTGACGTCGACGATCCTGACGCGCGCTAAAGTCATTCCTAAGTCGGAGAAAGATGTCGAAAAGGCGCTCTTCGAATTCATCAGGCTAGTCCACCCGAGCGCGCGCCGGCAGGTCGAACTATCGCAGGTGATCAAGCCCTTTAAGGCGGACATCGGCGTAGATTCTCTCGGTGTGTTAATCGAGGTGAAGTTCGTGACATCCGAGAGGGAAACCCGTTCGGAGACGCCGGGGATCTTCGAGGACATGTTCGGCTATCGAGGGGATCAAGCTTGGAGGCATCACTTCGCGCTGATCTATTGCACCGACCATTCCATCACACAAGGTGAGCTCGAGGCGCAATTCGATCGGTCGGGATGCCCAGTTGATTGGACGCCGGTCGTGGTGCACGGAGCCGGGTCTCGCGGCGCGAAGGCGGTGGAGGAGGGCCGGGGAAGGAGCCGCTCTCACGGGGTGCACAACGGCCGGCAGTCGCTACGGCCCATATCGCGTTAGTCCCCGGAAGCCCGCAGCAGGTCGCCAAGCGCCACCCGTTGCTGGATGTCAAACACAAGGATATTGCCGTGGGATCGGAACCACCCACCTTTTCTTAAGCTTGCGGCTCGCCGAGCGGCAGATAACCTCCGTTCGGCACATATCGGAGATTGACGTAGCTGGACATCCGCAAAAACCTCAGATTTCTTGAGCTTTCCAACGCCAAGCAATTGAAATTGTCGGATAGGATTTTGCTAGATCCAGGGTTATTGCGGGTGTCCAGCTCCCTCCTGACCGGTCTGATTGCTTCCCGCGATTTCGTCCTTGAGACTCCTTATTCGAAGGCGGGCCACTTGAGCCAATGGATGGATAAGCACACCATCCACTTTTAGGGAGCGCAAATCGTTGCCTAAAAGTGGACAAAGGGCCAGTTTCGAACTTAGGACTGCAGTGCCCCTATTTGGGCAAACCCCGTTGGCAAACGTACGACCACGAACCGCTGAAGCCATCGTTCGCCGGTTGGTTCCCTTACATAGAGGGATGACGGCCGTATTCGACCTTATATTCGGGTACACCGTCTACTTCGATTCGAAACGGCTTCAAGCTCGCGGCGATCCGCGCCAAATCCGCACGCGCCTCGTTCCCATCCTCATTGTCATGAGCCTGCAGGAATCGCTCCCAATCATCAGTACGAATGAGCACCCGAACCCGCTTGCCATGCTGCATGCCGTAGAAAACACGGTAATGGCCGTCTGCCAGCTGCGCCGTGTCTGCAAAGTCAATCGTGATCTTATCGTTTGTCATGAATACCGTTGAGCCTGCTTCGAGCGTGCGATCAGCTTTGCCTAATTAAGGGGATGCTGCAAGTAGTGCTGGCGTCTAACGGCTATGGAAGTGGCGCCTCGTAACATCCGGGTAATCCCGTGCCTCCCGGCGCGATCGAAATGCCAATGCTGGATTCTTCCAAGCGAAAAACAAAAGCAATTGCTGCGCAACTGGAACTGCCGATGGGCTGCGTTGGCCAATCGATCGAAGTCCCCAAGGCATCGCTGTTTCGCGTCAGTGATGAGGCATCCTACATCCGCGGAGCGGAACTTGCAGTCGATGGTGCCTGGACCGCTGGCTTTTTTTAGTCCCGAAAGGAGATCATGAATTCGAAAAAGCGGGTCTAACTCGCTCAGGGGCCGGTCAATTCCATCTCTCAATCGCCTGACTTGATCGGCAATTGCCGATCAAGCAGTTCGTCCGGACTTGAGAACGAAAAATACGCCGTTGAGTGTCCATAATGGGTCGGTTTCGCGGTGTGCGCAACGCCTTGGTTTAGGGCTTTGAATGGGCTCGGCAAACTCGCTGCAGCTCTCCGGTAAATGCTGTCAAAGCAACCGTACCACGCCGCCAAGGCACACAGGTTCTGGTTGCCTGCCTCCGCAAACCTCAGCAAACCCGGGAACGAAGCGAGCGACCTCGAAGACTGACAGACCGATCGAACTAGCGGCGAATGCTGAAGGTGCGTTTAATCTGACAGTGCCCGACAGCTTTACTGCTCGCACGCTGGCGGCGTCCGACCGACCCGCGTGCTGAAGCGGATGCGGTTGGAGGTCCGCATCCTGCGCCACGCGAGCGGCTGGCGCTGGAAGCGCGTCGGCGACGTCGGTTCGCAGCGCAATATACCAAGGCGGCGAACGCTGCGGCGTGGCGGCCCCCTTGGTCAGATCAGGACGCGGCATAACTTCGCCATGGGCGTGGCAGCCGAAGCGGCGCCCCACATTCTGATAGTCGACCCACTGAATGATGCTGACGCACCGCAACTCATTGCCGCTCTGCCGGAAAAAAGCGGCAATGGCATCATGCCTCTGTCGTGATGAATGCGTGGCTGCTATTCCCCGGTCCAGCGAATGGGAGCAGAGCAGCGTAATGGATTCCAATATCGAAGCACTTGAAAAGCGCCTATGGACGGCGGCGGATCAACTGCGCGCCAACAGTGATTTTGCCAGTAACGAGTATTTCTTGCCCGTCATGGGCCTGATCTTCCTGCGCCATGCCTACAGCCGCTATCTGGCAGTTAAACCGGTGATCGAGGCGGGCTTGCCGAGCCGCGGCGGCGTGACCAGGCCCCTGACGAAGGAAGACTTCACCAGCCGGGGCGCGATTTTCCTCCAGCCCGAAGCGCAGTTCGATCATCTTGCCAGCCTGCCGGATGGCGCGGATCGCGCAAACGCGATCATTGCGGCAATGGAAGCAGTCGAAGGCGACTACGCTGCGCTGGCGGGCGTGCTGCCCAAAAATGAGTATCAGCAACTGGAAAACGACGTTCTGGGCGACGTGCTGCGCATCTTCAACGATCCCGCGCTCCAGAATGCCAAGGGCGACGTTTTTGGGCGGATCTACGAATATTTCCTGACGCAGTTTGCCGATCAGAGCGCGCATGACGGCGGCGAGTTCTTCACGCCCCCATCCATCGTGCAGATGATCGTCAACGCGATCGAGCCGGATCATGGCAGCGTGCTCGACCCCGCCTGCGGTTCGGGCGGCATGTTCGTCCAAAGCGCCCACTTCATCGAGAAGATGCAGCAAGACCCGACCAAGGTCGCCACCTTCTACGGTCAGGAAAAGAACGCCACGACCATCCGGCTCGCCAAGATGAACCTCGCCGTTCACGGCCTGGAGGGCCGGATCGAACCCGGCATCACGTATTATGCCGACGCGCATGAACTGGTGGGCAAAGTCGATTTCGTGATGGCCAATCCCCCGTTCAACGTGGACGAGGTGGACGCCGAGAAGATCAGGAAAGACCCCCGCCTGCCGTTCGGCCTGCCCGGCGTGAACAAAGGAAAGAAGGTTTCCAACGGCAATTATCTGTGGATCAGCTATTTCTACAGCTATCTGTCGGATGCGGGCCGCGCGGGATTCGTCATGTCGAGCCAGGCGTCCAGCGCGGGTGGAGAGGAAGCCAAGGTCCGGAAAAAGCTGATCGAGACCGGCCATGTCGATGCCATGATCGCGATCCGGGGCAATTTCTTCTACACCCGCACCGTCCCCTGCGAATTGTGGATGTTCGACAAGGCGAAGGCGGCGGAGCATGTCGACAAGGTGCTGATGCTCGATGCGCGCCAGGTGTTCCGCAAGGTGACCCGCAAGGTTTTCGACTTCTCCCCCGAACAGTCGCAGAATTTGACGGCGATCTTCTGGCTTTATCGTGGGCAGGAGGAGCGGTTCCGGGAACTGGTCGCCGCCTATCTGAACCGGGCGATGGCAGAGGCGCTGGCGAGCGACGCGGCGATGGGGCTGTTTCTGGACGCGCTGGACGGACTGATCGAGACGCTGGACGAAGGCGCGCCCGCAGATTTGACCAACGCTCGCGAGGTTTTTCAGGCGGATTGGGGCGCTTATGTCGCAGCGACCAAATCACTGGGCGACGAATGGGCCGACGGCACGGTCGCCATTGCCGAATTACATGACGGCCATGACGATCTGGAGCCATTGGCGGAAACCAGCCGTGATCTGGTGAAGCAGGCCGACCAGTTGTTCAAGCTGGCGGAAAAGGCGCATCGCGATACGGGCGGCAAGCGCGGCAAGGCCAGCCCGGTCAAGCGGCTGGAGGAGGCGCGGGGCGATGCCGTCGATCAGTTGAAACTGGTGCGCTATTTCCACCGACAGGCGCACTGGCTGCTGAGCCGCTTTCCCGATGCGCGGCTGGCCGCGGTCCCGGGGCTGGTCAAGCTGGTGGATCGGGCGGAACTGGCGGCGAACGACTGGTCGCTGACGCCGGGCCGCTATGTTGGTGTGGCCCCGGAAGAAGAGGATGAAGATTTCGATTTTGAAGGCGTGATGCGCGATATTCATATCGAGCTGGCGGGGTTGAATGACGAGGCGGCGGCGCTGGCGGCGCAGATTCAGGCGAATTTTGTGGGGCTGGGATCGTGAGCTGGGCGTCGCGCCCCCTTTCACTCATTGCCGATTTCAATCTTGGCAAGATGCTGGACCAAAAGAAAAATCGTGGGCAACTGTTGCCATATCTGGCGAACGTAAATGTGCGCTGGGGCGAATTCGAACTAAATGATCTTCGTGAAATGCGGTTCCAAGATCACGAGATGGATCGGTTTGGGTTGCGCCATGGCGACATCGTCATGTGCGAAGGAGGTGAACCGGGCCGCTGTGCGATATGGAAAGAGCAAGTTCCCGGTATGATGTATCAAAAGGCCTTGCATCGCATCAGGCCTCACAGTTGCTTGGATAGCCGTTTCCTTTATTACACCTTCCTACAAATGGGGCGGAGCAATGCCTTTAGCGGCCTATTCACTGGCTCGACTATCAAGCACTTACCTAAAGAAAAGCTTGCCAAGCTGGAAATCCGGTTTCCGTCATTGGCTGAACAACAACGTATCGTCACGACGCTATCGGCATATGATGACCTGATCGAGAATAACAGGCGGCGGATTGCCTTGTTGGAGGAGGCCGCACAGCATCTTTACAAAGAATGGTTCGTCCGCTTCCGCTTCCCCGGCCATGAACATGTCAAAATCATCAACGGCGTGCCGGAGGGATGGGAACGGAAAAGGATCGGGCGCATCACGACGAAGATCGGTAGCGGTGCGACACCGCGCGGCGGTAGCGCTGCCTATCAGGATAGCGGGATCACGCTAATCAGGAGCCAGAATGTCTATGATTTTCTGTTCGAAGACGATGGCCTGACATTCATCAGTGATGAACAAGCGGCAAAACTGAACAATGTAACGCTTCAACCGGGCGACGTGCTTCTGAATATAACCGGCGCGTCAGTCGGTAGGTGTTGTCAGGTGCCAGAGCGTCACTTGCCCGCCAGAGTGAATCAACATGTGATGATTGTTAGGCACGATCCGTTGCAGTGTGGGCCAAATTTCCTGACGCATGCCATCAACTCCAATCGGAACAAAGAAATTCTCCTCAGTATCGCAAGAGCTGGAGGGGCAACACGAGAAGCCATCACAAAAGATACGGTTGCTAATTTCGAGATATTAATGCCGTCATCGACATTGATGGTCGATTTTGAAGAGGCGGTACAGGCTATGTTTGAACAACACCAACGGTTGGCGGCTATGAACGCTGCACTCGCCAAAGCCCGCGACCTACTCCTCCCCAAGCTGATGAGCGGAGCGATCGCCCTATGAGGCCGTTGAACGAAGACACGCTGGTTCAAGCGACCATGGCCGACTATCTGGCCGATGCGCTAGGCTGGGACAGCGTGTATGCGTTCAACACCGAAATATTGGGCGCGGAGGGAACGCTGGGCCGCGCCTCCGAACAGGATGTCATCTTGACCCGCCATCTGGGCGAGGCGCTGATCCGGCTGAATCCCGGCCTGCCGGACTCCGCGTATGCCGATGCGCTGCGCCAGATTACTGATGCGCCGCTGGGGTCGAGCCTGATGGCTATCAACCGGGACGCCTATGCGCTTGTCAAGGATGGCGTGCAGGCCAGCTTCCGCAATGCGAAGGGCGAACTGGTCAAACAGCGGCTGCGCCTGATCGATTTCGACACGCCCGAGAACAACCATTTCCTGTGTGTGCGGGAATTGTGGATCAAGGGCGACCTGTATCGTCGCCGTGCCGACATTGTCGGCTTCGTCAACGGCCTGCCGCTGTTGTTCGTGGAGTGCAAGGCGGTCCATAAAGACATTCGCCATGCCTACGAGCAGAATCTGTCCGACTATAAGGACACGATCCCGCACCTGTTCCACCACAATGCCTTCATCATCCTGACCAACGGGCATGCGGCGAAGATCGGTTCGCTCTCCAGCCGCTATGAACATTTTAACGACTGGAAGCGGCTGGAAGAAGACGAACCGGGCGTTGTCGATCTGGAAACGATGCTGAAAGGCGTCTGCGCCAAGGCCAATTTCATCGACATTCTGGAAAACTTCATCCTGTTCGATGATGGCGGCGAACGGATGGTCAAGATCGTGGCGCGCAACCACCAGTTTCTGGGCGTCAACCGCGCCATCGCCGCGGTGAAGGATCGTAAGGCGCGCGACGGCAAGCTGGGCGTGTTCTGGCACACGCAGGGCTCGGGCAAGAGCTATTCCATCGCCTTCCTGACGCAGAAGGTGCATCGCAAGATCGGGGCGAACTTCACCTTCCTCGTCTGCACCGACCGCATCGATCTGGACAGCCAGATTTACGGCACCTTTGCCGGGTGTGGGCTAGTCAATAATGACAAGGCGCAAGTACGGGCCGGCACCGGCGCGGAGCTGAAGTCACTGCTGGCGGTGCAGAAGCCCTATGTCTTCACGCTGATCCACCGCTTCAATCAGGATGTGAATCCCATCGATCCCTATTCGGATCGCGACGACATCATCGTCATCACCGACGAAGCGCACCGGACGCAAAACGGCCTGTTGTCGCTCAACATGCGCAACGCCCTGCCCAATGCCAGCTTTCTGGGCTTTACCGGAACGCCGCTGATGAGCGGCGACGAGACGACCAAGCAGACGTTCGGCGATTATATCTCCACCTATGATTTCCAGCGCGCGGTGGAGGATAACGCGACCGTGCCGCTCTATTACGATGCGCGCGGGGACAAGCTGGGTGTCGCCACAAATGACCTGAATGAGAAGATCGCCGCGAAGCTGGAAGAGCTGGAACTGGACGATCCCAGTGTAACTGAACGGCTCGAAAATGAGCTCAAGCGCGAATATCATATCATCACCGCGGAAACCCGGCTGGACAAGGTCGCAGCGGATTTCGTGGAGCATTACACGACCGCATGGGAAAGCGGCAAAGCCATGCTGGTCTGCATCGATAAGGTGACGTGCGTCCGCATGCACGCGCTGATCGCGAAGCATTGGGATTTGCGGATCGCCAGCCTTGAAAAGGAATTGGCGCAGGCGACTGACGAACAGGATCTGGCCGACCGGCAGCGCCAGCTTGCTTGGGTCAAGGCCACCAGGGCAGCCGTGGTGGTTTCGGAGGAGCAAGGCGAAGTCGACAAGTTCCGCAAATGGGATTTGGACATCGTACCGCACCGGGCGCTGATCAAGAACGGCTTTGAAACGGACGACGGCAAACGCATCGATCTGGAATCAGCCTTCAAGAAACAGGACCATCCGTTCCGTATCGCCATCGTGTGCGCCATGTGGCTGACCGGCTTCGATGTACCGAGCCTATCGACCTTGTATCTGGACAAGCCGTTGAAGGCGCACACGCTCATGCAAGCTATCGCACGGGCCAACCGGGTCAGTGCAGGGAAAAATAACGGCCTGATCGTCGATTATTGCGGCATATTAAAGAATTTGCGCAAGGCCTTGGCTACCTATGCCGGCACGCCGGGGGGCGGCCTGGGCAATCCGGGCGATCTCCCTCCGGAAGTCGATCCGGTTCGACCGCCTGAAGAATTGTTGGCCGATCTGGAAGAGGCGATCGAGGCGGCGGAAGGATTTCTGGCCGCGCGTGATTTCCGGTTGCTCGACATTCTGGAGAAGGTCGGATTTGATCGGAACAAAGCGATCATCGACGCCAAGGAAGCGGTCAACGAGAATGACGAAAGCCGCAAACGGTTTCAGATCATGGCGCGCGAGGTGTTCAAGAAATTCAAGGCATGCGTGAACTTCCGGGCCGTGAATGCCTACCGCCAGCGGTTTGCGGCAATCAAGGTCATCTACAACAGCCTGGACGAGGATGTGAAGAAGGCCGACATTTCCGATATCATGCGCGAACTGCATGCTGTGGTGAATGCCAGCATCGAAACGCAGGTTGATCACAACGATCAAGATTATCGGCTGTATGACATTAGCCGGATAGACTTCGAGAAGCTGAAGAAGGAATTTGAACGCAGCCCTCGCAAAAACACGACCGTGCAAAGCCTGAAGGATGCCATCCAGAAAAAGCTGGAAATGATGCTACGCCAAAATCCGCTGCGCACCGATTTCCAGAAACATTATGAGCAACTGGTCTCGGACTATAACAGCGAGAAGGATGCCGTGAACATCGAGCGGACCTTCGCGGCGCTCCTGGTGCTGGCGGAGGAACTGGATGGCGAACAGCGCCGTGCAGTGCGCGAAGGATTGGACGAAGAAACCCTGGCCCTGTTCGATTTGCTGATGAAGCCTGACTTGGAAAAGAGCGACATCGTCAAGCTGAAGAAGGTCGCCGTTGGGCTATATGAAATCTTGAAACAGCAATTGAACACCATGCAGGATTTTGCCGGGAAGCAGGCGACGCGCGATGCGGTTCGCGTGGCGATAACAAACTTCCTCTACGATGATAGAACCGGCCTCCCCCAAAGCTATGAGCCGAACGAAGTGGACTTAAAGGCACAAGCGGTCTTTGCTCACATGATGACTAGGCGCAGTCTGGATCGGCATGCCGCGTGATGCTTCGACATTGGAGGTAATTTGAAGGGGCAGGAGGCCTCTGTCTGAATGGATCGACCGGTTCCGGTGAGAGCTGACAATCGCAGCCCCTCGTCGGAACGGCTCATATTGGTCGACACCTGCCGGATTGCGGACGGTCCTCACCTGGAGGACTGAAACGGGTGCTGAGCGTCCAAAATGGTCGTTTTCGGCATTTCCCTAACAGGCACCCGTTGATCATCCCGCGTCGTGAAGTTGGCCGCCAACGCCCGCTCATTTCTATCAGAGTAATTTTGGCCGGCGTCTCAGATGGCAGTCTTGAGAATATCTGGACCCGTTCTATGTGCCGCCCTCTTATTGCGAACGGCTATTACAAACTCGTTCAGGAAGGCCTGATGCCTGCCAGCATCACGCCGCCGAATGCCCCGCCCAGACCGCCGACCGCCACGAGGTGATAGGCAGGCTCCCGCATCGCCAGCGACAGCACGATGACCGCCAGCGACAGCGCAACGATCGCCGCTCCCACCGCACGTCCGCGCCAACCGCCATGGAAGCGCTCTTCTCCGGCCTTGGAGGCGCCGGCCGCTAGACCTGTCTGCCAAAGTCGCAGTCCGGTCCGGAATTCTTCGTGGAGGCGCCTGCGCGCGGGAGCATCTTGAGCGACGATGATCAGCGTCGGTCCTTTCCTGCGACTGAGCCTCACATAGTCCTCCGCGCTCCATCCGGATATTGCCGCGAACGAAACCGGCCCCCGCCGTGCGAACTCCAGCCCCAGCGAACCGATGGTCAGACTGTCGCGGGTCGGAAAGCCGAGCCCTGCGACCATCGGCGGGACAACGATACCCAAGAGCGCCAGGCCCATGGCGCCGAACACCAAATGATACTGATAAACCGCGAAGATTCCTATGAAAATGCCCAGGGAAAAGCCCAACGGAACGGCGAGCTGATGCCACCGCGTGTAGACGCGCACCGAGTGACTTGTTTCGGGAGCCCTGTTTTCTACCATGCCTTGGTTCATGTATTCTTCCGAGCGCCGCCCGACCCTCATGGGTGCCGGGGGTCTCAGCCTTGCAAACATTTCATGACTTTACAATCCGCAGCCGGAGACGTGCTCGTGGCCGAACGCCGCGCGGTGCCAGTCGCCGCAATGGTGGGTATCCCGAACCTATCAGACTTTGTGCGGGCAGCTTTACCTCATTGAAAAGATTACGGTCGCGCCTTCAGCCGACGTCCGAAACCGACCATTGGCTCCGCCACGCGTTGGACTGAAAACCGTGGTCGTCATCCTCACCGAAGATGCGCTCGGCTTGGAAACGTGCCTCCATGCCGTCGATCGAGAGCATGGCTTCTCGCCGCAATAACTCGGCGCGAAGCCACGGCACGAAAGTGGAGACGCGACCGTGTTCCGGCTTTGCCTCCATTCGTGACAGGCTCTGTTCCAGCGATCGCAGCCTCTCCAGCCGTGCCATATCTTCAAGCAGACCGTCGAGACACGCGCGTCGCCGCTCGGCGATGAACTCTTCGCGGAAGGGCCGCTCTCGCTCTCGCTGGGCTGCCCGCCGCGCCAACTCCTCTTCGGCACGGCGCTCGCGTGCTTCACGCTTTACTACGGCCAGCACCGCAAGAGCGACAGCTATGTCGCTTGCGAGGGTCTCCAGTTTCTGGACTTTACCGTCTCGAAAGGTCTTGCGGGGCTCCTGACCGCTGGCGACATAGGTGCCTTCCATTTCGATGCCGAGCTGCCCGGTGCAGATGTAATCCCACTCGGGAACAGTGGGGTATGGCACGCGCTCCCAGTCCCAAGGGTTTCCTCGCCGGCGCTCCGTTTTTCGTCTCCAGGCCGCTTCCGCTGCCTCCTCCTCCGCCGTCGGCTTATGTTTTTCGCGCTTGAAGGTTTCGGTAACCGACAGCTCGATCGTCTCGCCATCTCCATGGAAGCAAGCACGCCGCTCGCCAACTTCGAGATGAAAGTCCTGCTGCTCCACCGCCGCCATGATCCGCTTGAGGATCTCACCCAGGCGATCAATCGAGGCTGGAGCAATCTCGCATTTGATGACGTCAGGGCCTTCAACGCTCACAAGGCCCCTGTGCGAGGGCGAAGCGGCACGCAGTCCCGCAAGAGTTCTTTCGATAATGGGGTGCGATACTGCGCCGACAGGCTCATCGCTGGCGCGCACGCGAGCCGTTTCGCGGGCCGCTGCTACCGCAGCAGTTTCACCGCGCAACTCGGGAGCAGCGATCGTGACGTTGTCGGGCGTAGTTCGCGACGCCTTCGTCAATTTGGCTTGCACGACGCTCTTCCCTGCGTTTCTCTTGGCCCAGTAGCCGGGTGGCGGTGTCGGTATCTCGTGCTTGCGACAGATCTTGTGGATCGCGACATCTGAAAGCGCGAAATCCTTCGCGATGTGGGTGATGGGCTTGGACCAGACGAGATCGTAGAACTCACGCCGAGAGTAGGTACGGGCCATCCAGGGTTTCCTGCTGCTGATCGCTGCCCATCCTAGCCAGCGATGCGCAAAGAAAAAGCCGCTGCGGTACTACCCCACCGAAGCGCATCAGGCATCAAAGAAGGACCTTCGCTCGCTGACCAGCAAGCTTGCGATCACGTACCGAACTTGAGGTGCAGAACCTAGGCGCCGTCCCTGAGCTCCACGAGATGGTCGGACCACCATTGCGCCATGCGGACTCGCTCCTCCCAATGAGCACCGCGGTGATATGCACCACGCACCAGATCGCGTTCACGGTGTGCAAGGGACCGCTCGATCGCATCCGGATGCCAGAGACCACATTCGTTGAGCAACGTGCTCGCAGTCGCGCGAAAACCGTGCGAGGTCATCTGGTCGCCGGTGTACCCCAACCGACGGATCGCAACATTGAGGGTATTTTCGCAGATAGGCTTCAAAAAGGTCTTGTTCGCAGGGAACAGAAAGCTGCCGGAATTCCCGAAATCCCTAAGCTGTCTCAGGAGGGCGAGAGCCTGAGTTGAGAGCGGCACGGTGTGCAGCTTGCGCATCTTCGTCCTTTCGGCAGGCACGCGCCACACCGCAGCTTCAAAATCGATCTCCGGCCACTCAGCCTTCCTGAGTTCCCCCGGCCGAAGGTAGACATGTGGCAGCAACTGTAGTGCCAGCTTGGTCTCGATCTTTCCGCCATACCCATCAATTGCGCGCAAGAGCTCGCCAAACTGAGCCGGCTCCAGAATCGCGGCGTGATGCTTTACCTTGGGGTTAATCAGAGCTCCGCGCAGGATGTCGGCGGGATTGTGCTGAGCTCGTAGGGTCGCGACTGCATATCGGAAAATGCGTCCAGCGAACGATCGGGCGCGAATAGCCGATTCATGATGCCCCTTCCGTTCGAGCCTCTTAAGAGCCTTGAGTAGCTCATGTGCAGTTATGTCGGCGATTGGGCGGTTGCCAATGGCCGGGCCCAGGACATCCACGAACCACCGGGCTTTCTTGAGTGTCGAGGCGGCCTTACCCTCCAACTCCATCTTTTCGATCAGTTCGTCGGCCACCAGACGGAATGTGGTGCGAGCGGCGATCTCCGCTTCCACCTTAGCCTGCGTCCGGGCCGCGACAGGGTCGACGCCACTTTCGAGCTGCTCGCGGGCTTCATCTCGCTTTTCCCGGGCCTCCTTGAGGCCGACATCCGGATAGCGTCCAAGCGCCATCTTCTTTTCGATCCCGTGGAACCGGAATTTGACCCGCCAGAGCAGCGATCCGTTGGGATTGACGAGGACGTAAAGCCCTTTGCTGTCCGCGACTTTATAAGCCTTTTCGCGGGGTTTGAGGGCGTTGATCTGGGTTGTGGTCAGCATCTGGGGGCCCCGAATCGAGAGGATCGAAAAGGCCCCCGATTCGGGGCCCCCAATTCACCTGGATGGAGGTGGACAGAGGGGGACGCCACCGGAAAGCCGATGTCGTATTATACCTGATTTCCGGGGTTTTTTGGAGCGAAAAAACGCTTGACAAAGGGAATTATGGTGCCGCTTACGTGACTCGAACACGTGACCCCATCATTACGAATGATGTGCTCTACCAACTGAGCTAAAGCGGCTTGCCTTGATTGGAGCGGGTAATCCCATTCCGGGGCAGGGGGCGCCTTTACCGGGGAGTGGGGCTGCGTGCAAGGGCCTTTCTTATACAGATCGCGATGGCACCGTATTCTTATGCATATTGCGAATCTTGGGCGATCGTCGCGGCATGATTTTGTGTGAACGCGACGTGAGCCATGCACGCTCCGCAAGCCGTGGAGCGTTCTGGTTGTGATCGTTGCGGAGAGGCGCGGTGCCGGCCCACTGAAACGCCAGACCTCGACAGGGAGGTCACCCCCTGCGATAACTTCCCCCCCGGGATTATCGCGTTCTGGGCGAACGTGGTCCGGCACCGCGATCCGGTCGCGGCCGGATGGGAAACCTTACAAAGCCAGCGGCAGTCTCCAGAAAACTGGTTCCAGAGGGGACTGGTTCGGCCGATATCGGCCAGACTGCCGCCGAGTTATGCGAAAATCGCCTGCCGTGAGAGCCTTGCCGTGGGGTCGCATCACGGGTCGGCCGGTTCGCAGCAGTGTCCGCATCGGAGACGTTGCCGCCGCTGATTCGAACAGGGCGGTTATGGCAGGTTCGCTGCTTGGGCGCCGTGAGGCAGATCACGCTTCATACGGACGGGCGCATTAAGGCGACCCGCCACGCGCTTTCCCCCGTGGCGCCGGGCTTGTGCGCTGCAAAAATACGATGGGGTGCAACAAGAGCATTTCAACTCGGGAGGAAAACGCTTTAGCACCGCCGCCATGAAAGCTCCCGAGATCGCGCAGGTTGACCCGTTCCACGCCATGGCCATCGGCCGTCTTGCCTATGAACTGGCGGAGCAGGGGCGCGACGTGATCCACATGGAGTATGGGCAGCCCTCCACCGGAGCGCCCGCCGCCGCGATCGCCGCCGCCCACCGCGTGCTCGACAGCGATCCGGGCGGCTACTGGGAAAGCACCGCGCTGCTGGATCGCATCGCCCGGCACTATCACGACACTTACGGTGTCGAGGTCGGCCGCGAGCAGGTGATCCTCACGTGTGGGGCCTCGCCGGCTTTCGTGCTGGCGCTGTCCAGTCTCTTCACGCCCGGCGCGCGTGTAGCACTGGCCCGGCCGGGCTATGTCGCCTATCGCAACACGCTGAAGACGCTCTATCTCGAACCCGTGGAAATGGCCTGCGGTCCGGCCGAGCGCTATCAGGTGACCGCGGCTGCGCTCGATGCGCTCGATCCCGCGCCGGACGGGCTGATCCTTGCCAGCCCCGCCAATCCCACCGGCACCGTGATCGTGCCCGAGGAGCTTGCGGCCATTGCCGAAGTCTGCCGCCGCAAGAACATCCGCGTGATTTCGGACGAGATCTACCATGGTCTCACCTATGGCGTGACGGCCCAGTCCACCTTGCAGCATCTGCCCGAAGCGGTGGTGGTGAACAGCTTTTCCAAGTACTACTCGATGGCTGGATGGCGGCTCGGCTGGCTGGTGGTGCCGCAGGAATGCGTGGGTCCGGCGCGGGCGCGGATGAGCAACCTGTTCCTGACGCCTTCGGTGCTTTCCCAGCACGCCGGCCTCATTGCCATGGACGAGACGGCGGAACTGGAAGGCCATGTCGAAAACTATGCTCGGAACCGGGAATTGTTGCTGGCGGCGCTGCCGAGTCTCGGGCTTGACCGGATCGCACCGCCGGACGGAGCCTTCTATATCTACGCCGATATCGGCCACCTGACCGATGACAGCCTTGGTTTCTGCCAGCAATTGCTGCGCGACACCGGGGTTGCCACCGCGCCAGGCGTCGATTTCGACCCGGTCGACGGCCACCGCTTCATCCGTTTCAGCTTCGCGGTTTCGACCGCTTTGGTGGAAGAGGCGATCGCGCGCATGGTGCCCTGGTTTGCAGAGCGCAAGGCAAGCGGGAAGGTTACACCAAGCGCGTGACAGTCACGCCGGGCAGTCGCCGATCCGCGTGCCGGTGATGCGTCTGCGATATCGCGTTTTGAGTGACCTGCTTTCGGCGAATATCGATAGGGCTGTGTCCATCGTCTTGCCGTTCACTTTGCCGTGAAGGTCGTAGCTGAGAGACCCGAAGCCATAGCTACAGGTCTTGCCGCCGGTCACCTTGCGGCTTTTTACGCGGACGGTCGACATCGTGCAGAGGCCCTCGTCCGACGGGCCGATTGCGGCGGAGAGGAGCGTTTCCAGTGCTGTGTCACGATTTTCGTGCGCGATGCAGACGGTATAGACCCTCTTGGGTAAAGGCTGGAATTTGGGATCGGGTGTCTCGCTGAAGGTCGGAGACTGGTCGATCCGCCAAAGACCCGGCGCGACATGCGGCCTTCCGCCAGTCACGACGATTTCCGCGTCGGACGGTTCGGGTGGTTTCGGAGAGGACAGGGCGACGGGGTGGGGTGGACGTATGCCAGTCGGTTCGTTTTTGGCCGGTTCGTCTTCAGCTGGTTTGTGCTCTGCAGGTAGCCATCGCGGCGGTCGGTAGGCGACCGAGGCGATCCGCTCATCAAGGCAGGCCTTGGCCGAATTTGCATCGCGAAATCCGTCCTTGATACAGGCATTTAGAACCGTACAGACAAAGCGGTCGATATGCTCGGCCCCGCTGGAAATCTCGACATCGCACTGTTTCATGTGCGCCCCCCATAGTGCGTAGTTGAGCTTGACCTTGCGCATCTTGCGGCCGATCACGATGATGTCTTCGCTCTCCACTGACGGTGCCTGTGCCTGTGTGGGGGCAAAGGAGGCGGCTGAAAACAGCGCCAGGGTGAGTATCCCAGCCATCAGAAAGCGGGCGGTGCGGCCCTTTTCCATCCTGTCTCCCATGCGATGAGGGTATGCACATCGGGGCGGGGAGCAAGGATGGCGATGGTTTGCTAACGTTTGCCTTTCAGAGTTTTAATCAAAGCAAGCGGATTTTCCTGTCGAGAGGCTGTGTCACGAAAGGGTGTTTCACCAGCTCCGGTAAGATTGTTGCAAGGCGCGGCGCGGCAAGAACCTTGCAGCCTGTGCGGATTTACAGTTCGCAACACTTGGTGACTTTGGCGGACGTCAGCCAATGAGACGGTGGCGAGTCCCGTGGATCAGGTTGGTTTTGATAGCGTGGCATGGACCGTGCAATTGCGCACTCCTGCCAAGCCTGTGCAAGCAGTGCGCCTGGCGAGGGAATGGATCGCATTCGCGAGGCGATGCTTCTGTTCCGGCCCGACTTGCGCACGCAGGAACGGGAAAGTGCCGAGTTTGCCGAAGTCGAAGCCATGCTTGCTTGCAGTGCGATCGAGAGCGCGGTGCTTGCCCTGATTGGCGAAGGCGAGGTTTTCACCTGGTCTCGCGGTCTGGGTGGAAATTGCATGGCCACCTTGGTCATGCCGGATGGCTCGGAGGAGCTGATTTGCGAAGCGGCGACGAGCTCTCTTGCCCTGCTCATGGCTATGTGTCGGAACTGTTATTGCGATTGGAGCGCCGGACGCAACACAAAGCGTGCAATCTTCAGAGTCGTCGGGGCTTCGTCTGCATTGAGCAAGGTGCAGCTTTAAGCAAATGGACGCCACGATGTTCGATTGGATTGCCACTTTAGCTTGCCAGAGCAGCTTTGAAGGCGATGCCGATTGCGTTGGACGTGTGGTTGGCCGCCAGTTCGTTGGCATGCTCACCCGATGATTTTTAAGATTGGGGGCTGATCGAGCGCCGTTCGCCGATGAGGCAGTTGGAAAACCCGTTGGTGACGCCGCCAAGGATCTCTCACTTGCGTCCTTATGGCTGGTCGATTCAGGTGTGAGTCATAGTCTCGCGCAAGCGAACGCTGCTGGCCCATTCAGTAACTCGGCCAAGAATGGTTTGGGTACTTGCGCCGGGCTGGAGCGGCCGATGCGATCGATCGCGCGTTCCAGCAGGCCTGAACGATGCGCTTCGCAATGGAATTTTCGCAAAGTCGAACCAAAACCAGCGGAACGTTTTATTGCTGCTGAGTTGATCGGTATCGGCCAAGCGCAGGCAATCGGCTCACGTGAGAACCGGCGGTATTCCCTGAAGGTTCGGTGTTTTCTGCTTGTGCTGGGCGATCCTAGCCATCAGCAAAAACTTGTTGGACATGGGGCGGAAAAGATCGATTCATAAGGAGCATATCTGTTTCTTCGATCTGGGTTCCCATGCGCCGCGTTATTGCCTGCTGCCTCGCACTTACTTCGTCGTTCACTGCTGCCGTTGCCTCGGCGGAAACCCACGAGGACGAGCAGGTCTGGATCAACCTTACGGCGATGGGGCCGATTACCGGCGACGTCGTCTATTTTGCGGAGCTTCAGCCGCGCATGGGTGACGGTGCCTCGCGGCTCGACCAGCTTCTGCTGCGCGGGGCGGTGGGCCTGAAGCTCTCGCCTGCGGTCACACTCTATCAGGGTTATGCCCATGTCGTGCTGCCGGTGGATGGCAGCAGGGACATGAACGAAGAGCGCAGTTTCCAGCAGCTCAACTGGTTCGTTGGTAAGCCCTGGGACGGCGAACTGACCTCCCGCACGCGGCTTGAACAGCGCTGGCGTTCGGACGGCAGCGATACGGGCTGGCGCCTGCGCGAAATGCTGCGCTACGAAAAGCCGCTGAAACCGGGCAGCAATACGGTGAACGCGCTCGTTTATGCCGAGGGTTTCGTCGCGCTTAACGATACCGACTGGGGGGCGCGCGGCGGGTTCGACCAGTTGCGCTCTTTCGTCGGCGTCGAACTCGGCGTGAAGGGCGCGACGACGGTGGAACTTGGTTATCTTAACCAGGTGATCGACCAGACCCGCGGGCGGACGCGGGTGAACCACGTGGCTTCGGTTTCGCTGTTCTTCCGGCACTGAGCGCGGGGTTTTCGCGGCCATTCTTCCACGCACTCCCCCGTACGTCCGTCGTCCCCGCGAAGGCGGGGACTCCGCTTTCTTTTCCTATGGTCGTTGATGGAAGAAGAAGCGGGCCCCCCGCCTTCGCTGGGGCGACAAGGGAACTTGGCTGAGGATACGTAATGGAAAAGGGCGGAAGTCTTTCGACTCCCGCCCTTCCTCTTTTCAGCGTCGCGTCGATCAGGCCGCTTCGGCAGCCTCGACGATCTCTTCCGGGGCCGCGTTGCGGATCAGGTAGTCGAAGGCCGACAGCGCCGCCTTCGAGCCTTCGCCCATGGCGATGATGATCTGTTTGTAGGGCACCGTGGTCACGTCGCCTGCCGCGAAAATGCCGGGCAGGTTGGTGGCCGCCTTGTCGTCGATCACGATCTCGCCGCGAGCAGTGAGTTCGACGCCGGAGTCCTTCAGCCATTCGGTATTGGGCACCAGACCGATCTGAACGAACACGCCTTCCAGATCGACCTTCTGTTCCTTGCCGGTCTCGCGGTTCTTGTAGACGAGGCCGTTCACCTTGTCGCCGTCGCCTTCGACCTCGGTGGTCTGGGCATTGGTGAGGATCACCACGTTCTTCATCGACTGCAGCTTGTCGACCAGGACCTGGTCGGCGCGCAGCTTGGAGTCGAATTCGATCAGGGTGACGTGGCCGACGATGTTGGCGAGGTCGATCGCCGCCTCGACGCCGGAGTTGCCGCCGCCGATCACCGCCACGCGCTTGCCCTTGAACAGCGGGCCGTCGCAGTGCGGGCAATAGGCCACGCCCTTGTTCTTGTACTCTGCCTCACCCGGCACGCCCAGGTTCCTCCAGCGGGCGCCGGTGGTCAGCACCAGCGAACGTGCCTTGAGCGAAGCGCCGTTGGCGAAGACGACTTCGTGATAGCCGCCCAGTTCCTTCGCCGGGATCAGCTTTTCGGCGCGCTGGAGATTCATCACGTCGATGTCGTATTCGGCGACATGGCTTTCCAGCGCGGCGGCGAGTTTGGGGCCTTCGGTATAGGGAACCGAGATGAAGTTCTCGATACCCATGGTGTCCTGCACCTGGCCGCCGAAGCGTTCCGCGACCACGCCGGTCGAGAAGCCCTTGCGCGCGGTGTAGATCGCCGCCGAGGCACCGGCAGGACCGCCGCCGACGACGAGCACTTCGAAGGGCTTCTTGCCCGCGAGCACGGCGGCGGCCTTCTCATCGGCGCCGGTGTCGAGCTTGGCGAGGATTTCCTCGATGCTCATCTTGCCCGAACCCCACATCTTTCCGTTCAGGAAGACGGCGGGAACGGCCATGACGCCGCGTTCCTCGACTTCCGCCTGGAACGTGCCGCCCTCGATCAGGGTGGCGTTCACATGCGGGTTGTTGAGCGAGAGCAGGGTCAGCGCCTGCACGACGTCGGGGCAATTGTGGCAGGAGAGCGAGAAGTACATCTCGAACTCGTGCTCGCCCTCGATGGCGCGGGCGATTTCGAGCGCCTCTTCGGAAACCTTGGGCGGGTGTCCGCCGGCCCAGAGCAGGGCGAGGACCAGCGAGGTGAATTCATGGCCGAGCGGGAGCCCTGCGAAGCGCACCCAGGCGCTGGCGTCGCTCGCGCGGCGGATGATGAAACTGGGGCGGCGGCCACCGCTCATGGCGTCGTCGCCGTCGAAAGTGGCGGTGACCTTGTCCGAGAGCGAGGCGATGGTTTCGAGCAGCTCGCGGGTCTCGGCAGACTTCTGCCCGTCGTCCAGAGAGGCGACGAGCTCGATCGGCTCGCGCAGCATGCCGAGATATTGCGAGAGCTGTTGCTTCAGGTTGGCGTCGAGCATGGTCTTGGGTCCTTCGAATTTCGTGATGAACGGGGCGGTCCGGGTTCCGGCTTTTCCGTGTGGGAGGCGCACGGGGTGCGGCTCCGGAAGAGGGAACTCCGGGCCGCACACCGTCAGTACGCGACCCTAAAGGTTCGCGTGGGTCTTAGAGCTTGCCGACCAGGTCGAGCGAGGGAGCGAGGGTTTCTTCGCCTTCTTCCCACTTGGCCGGGCAAACCTGGCCGGGGTGCTCGCGCCAGTACTTGGCAGCCTTGATCTTGCGGACGAGTTCGGCGGCGTTGCGGCCCACGCCCTCGGGGGTGATTTCGACCAGCTGGATCACGCCGTCCGGATCGACCACGAAGGTGGCGCGGTCAGCAAGGCCAACGCCTTCGCGCAGAACGCCGAAGTTGTTGGTCAGGGCGTGGTTCTGGTCGCCGAGGAAGGCGTACTGGATCTTGCCGATCTTGTCCGAGGTGTCGTGCCAGGCCTTGTGGCTGAAGTGCGTGTCGGTCGAAACGCCGAAGACTTCGACGCCGAGGCCCTGAAGGGTTGCGTACTGCTCGCCGAGGTCTTCGAGTTCGGTGGGGCAGACGAAAGTGAAGTCAGCGGGGTAGAAGAAGAACACGGCCCACTTGCCGGCGATGTCCGCTTCGGTGACATCGAAGAAGTCCTTGCCGGCCTGGAAGGCGGTGTTCTTGAACGGCTTGATCTGGCTGCCGACGATACCCATGGATGTAAGCTCCCTCGATTGGGTGTTGAAGTTCGAGGAGGGAGATAGGCCGACAGTGTGACGATGTGTAGGGCGTTGATCCGATTGACTTGATCGGAATGGCCGATCAGTCGCGGTGGACTGAACGTTTCTGTCGATAAAATGCTCGCACATGCGAAAAGCCGTGCGGTGGCGGGGTGAATAGGGCTACGGCTGCGGCATGAAGACGATACGACTTGCGCTGTTCCTGGCCGTCTGCGCCTCGCTTGGCGGCTGCAACAACTGGCCGACCTCGCTGGACAATCGTGCCTCGGAAGATGTGCGGTTCCGCTATCATCATCGTCTCTATGACGAATGGTCTTTCTGGGCGCCGGTGCAACAGGGGAAGGCGGTGCTGTTCGCCCATGAGCACCGGGTTCGCGACATGTCCGGGCTGGAGATCACCCAAGGCGGTCTGACCTACCGCTACGGCGCCCGCGCATTGGCGCCGGTGCAGCGGTTCTGCGCGGGCAGTTCGAGCTGTGCTCTCGTCTATCTCGGCGAAGGACGGCTGGAAGCGCACACTTCGGCACTGCCCGACGCAGTTGAAGGATAGGTGACGGGTCTTCGACAAGTCCAATCTGCTGTCTGTTTAGGAAAGCCCGATGTCCCAACAGATACAGTGCATCTGGCCTTTTTCGAAGTCGAAGAAGATCGCCACACTTTGTTTTGGGGGTAGAGGGTTGTTCTGCTTGTCGAGGGTGGCGGGGTAGTATGGTAGAGGTTCTCCACCCCGCCGCTTCGTTAGCCGAGGTAAATTCCGGCCGGATTGCCGGTGACGCCGGATTCGACTTCGAACAGCGCCCCATCAAATTCGGAATCGGGTAAGCCGGTCGCCGCCGAAGTCACGAACATGCGGTCCAGCTTTTTACCCGCGAAGGCGATGTTGGTGATGCGCTTCGCCGGCAGTTCGATCGAGCGTTCGCGCGTGCCATCAGGGGCGAAGCGGCTGATCCGGCCGCCGTCCCAATGGGCGGTCCAGAGGTAGCCCTCGGCATCCGTGGTCATGCCATCGGGATAGCCGTCTTCCTCGGAGAAGCGGATGAACTCTTCGCGGTTGTTGGCGCCTTTCTCGTCCACCGCGAAGCGGTAGATCACGCGGCGGCCCGAATCGGCATGGTACATCCAGTTACCGCAAGGCGAGAAGGCCGGGCCGTTGGGCACCGTGTAGTCGGTGTCGATCACCTGCCATTCGCCCGAGGGCGAGAGGCGGTAGAGCGAGCCGGTCACGTCCTTTTCGGCCATGTCCATCGTGCCGCACCAGATCGCGCCGTGGCGGTCGGCCTTGCCGTCGTTCATGCGGTTGCCGGGCAGGTGCGGCTCGGGGTCGTTGCGCTCGGAAATCGTCAGCGGATCGAGCGTGATGTTCGCCACGCCGTCCTGGAAGCCGCCGATCAGGCCGCCTTCCGCGCGCGGGGCGACCCAGCCGAGGCGGGCAGGCATGTCCCAGCGGGTCACGGTGTTGTCGGCAAGGCTCAGGCGATTGAGTGCGGGGGCGAGGATGTCGACCCAGTAGAAAGCATTGTCGCGCGCGCTCCAGAGCGCGCCTTCGCCGAGGGTATCGCACACTTCGCGATCGATCTTGCGCCAAAGGGTCATGTAACTCTCCCGTGGAAATGGCCAGATGTTTATGGATCGGCCCCCGCCCCGTCCTTTCCCTTAAGGGGACAGGCAGGGACGGGGGCCGAAAGGTCATCCGGTGGCTAGGCCGGACAGGATTTCGATCTTAGTGGTTATCGCGCGGCAGACCCATGGTCTGGGCGATGCGCTGGTACTTCTCCGCGCCTTCGAGGATCGCGCCGGTATCCATCTGGCCGACGACCGAGCGCTGGATTTCCTGCCACGGGGTCTGCGAGGCCGGGTAGGCATAGCCGCCCTTGGCTTCGAGAGCGGCACGGCGAGCGGCCAGTTCCTCGTCGGAGATCAGCACGTCCACGCGGCCCTTCTTGAGGTCCATGCGCACGCGGTCGCCCGATTCGAGCAGGGCGAGGCCGCCCATGGCCGCGGCTTCCGGCGAGGCATTGAGGATCGAAGGGCTGCCCGAAGTGCCCGACTGGCGGCCGTCACCGATGCACGGCAGCGAGTGGACGCCTTCGGTGATGAGGTACGAAGGCGGACGCATGTTGACGACTTCCGCCGCGCCCGGATAGCCGATCGGACCGGCGCCGCGCATGAACAGCAGGGTGTCGGGGGTGATACCGGTGGCCGGATCGTCGATGCGGTGGTGGTAGTCCTCGGGACCGTCGAACACCACGGCATTGCCTTCGAAGGCATCCGGGTCTGCGGGGTTCGAGAGGTAACGGTCGCGGAACTCCTTGGAGATCACGCTGGTCTTCATGATGGCGGCGTCGAACAGGTTGCCCGACAGCACCAGGAAACCCGCTTCCTCGACCAGCGGCTGGTCGAAGGGCTTGATGACCTTCTCGTCCTCGATCGTGGCGTCGCGGCAGTTGTCGCCCATGGTCTGGCCGTTGGCCGTCATCGCGCCCTCGTGGATGAGGCCCTGCTTGATGAGCTGCGCGACCACGGCGGGGACACCGCCTGCACGGTAGTAGTCCTCGCCGAGGTATTCACCGGCGGGCTGGAGGTTCACCAGCAGCGGGATCTTGTGGCCGATGCGTTCCCAGTCCTTCAGCGGCAGGTCGACGCCGATGTGGCGGGCGATCGCGGCAAGGTGGATCGGGGCATTGGTTGAACCGCCGATGGCGGCGTTGACGGCGATGGCGTTATGGAAGGCGTCGAGCGTCAGGATGTCCGAGGGCTTGAGGTCCTCGTGAACCATGTCGACGATGCGCTTGCCGGTGCGCCATGCGCATTCCTGGCGGTCGCGGTAGGGCGCGGGGATCGCGGCCGAACCCGGCAGCATCATGCCGAGCGCTTCGGCGAGCGAGTTCATCGTCGTCGCCGTGCCCATGGTGTTGCAGTAGCCGGTCGACGGGGCCGACGAGGCGACGAGCTTGATGAAGCCGTCGGCGTCGAGTTCGCCTGCCGCCATCATTTCGCGGCCCTTCCAGACGATCGTGCCCGAACCGGTGCGCTCGCCCTTGTGCCAGCCGTTGAGCATCGGGCCGACCGAAAGCGCGATCGCCGGGATGTTCACGGTCGCGGCCGCCATCAGCAGCGCCGGGGTGGTCTTGTCGCAGCCGGTGGTCAGCACCACGCCGTCGAGCGGGTAGCCGTAGATCGCTTCGACCAGGCCGAGATAGGCCAGGTTGCGGTCAAGGCCTGCGGTCGGACGCTTGCCGGTTTCCTGGATCGGGTGGACCGGGAATTCCAGCGCGATGCCGCCCGCCTCGCGAATGCCCTCGCGAATGCGCTCGGCCAGCACGATGTGGTGGCGGTTGCAGGGCGACAGGTCGCTGCCGGTCTGGGCGATACCGATGATCGGCTTGCCCGAGCGAAGCTCTTCAAGGCTGATGCCGAAGTTCAGGTAACGCTCCAGATAGAGCGAGGTCATGTCGATGTTGTCGGGATTGTCGAACCAGGCGCGCGAGCGCAGCTTCGGTGCAGTCTTGTTGTCGGTCATGGGCGATCGTTTCTTTTCGAGGTCAGCGCGAAGAAGTGGAAACGCGGTAGATCATGACATGCTTGTAGGGCTTGCCGGGATCGACGCGGGTGGACGGGAAATTCGGGTGGTTCGGCGAGTCCGGGAACTTCTGCGGTTCCAGCGCGATCCCGTCGCCCATGCGGTAGAGGTGGCCGTTCTTGCCGATGAACGTGCCGTCCAGGAAGTTGCCTGCGTAGAACTGCACGCCCGGTTCGGTCGTCAGCAGTTCGAGCACGCGGCCCGAGACCGGGTCTTCGAGGCGGGCGGCCAGTTCTGGGGTCTTGGTAACGCCCTTGTCGAGCGCGAAGTTGTGGTCGTAGCCGCGGCCCATGACGATCTGCTCGTCCTTGCCGTCGCGGATGCCTTCGCCGACCAGGCGGGCCTTGCGGAAGTCGAATACGGTGCCGGTCACGTCACGCAGTTCGCCGGTCGGGATCAGCTTGTCGTTCACGGGGGTGTAGTGACCCGCCGGGATCGTCAGCAGTTCCTGCATGGCATCGCGCGGGCTGCCTTCACCGGCCATGTTGAAGATGGCGTGGTTGGTCAGGTTGATGACGGTCGGCTTGTCGGTGGTCGCCTCGAAGACGATCTGGAGGTTGCCCTTCTCGTCCAGCGAGTAGGTGACCTTGGTCTTCACCGTGCCGGGATAGCCCGAATCGCCGTCGGGGCTGACGAGCGAGAACACCGCCGTCGCCACCGGGCCGGACTTGATCTGCTCGACCTTCCAGTTCTGCACGTCCCAGCCCTTGCCGCCGCCGTGCAGCGACTGGCCGTGGTCGTTCTGGGGAAGCTGGTAGGTCTTGCCGTCGAGCGTGAACTTGCCGTCGGCAATGCGGTTGCCGTAGCGGCCGATGGTGGCACCCCAGTAGTTCGGGCGCTTCTCGTAGCTGGCGATATCGTCATAGCCGAGCAGGATGTCGGCGGACTTGCCGTCACGATCCGGGGCCATCATCTTCCACAGCGTGGCGCCGTACGTCAGGATCGTCGCCGAGACGCCGTTGGCGGCTTTCAGCGTGACCGCGCCCACCGGGGTGCCGTCGGCAAGTGTGCCTGCCGGGGCCTGCGAGGCATCGGCGGCAAGTGCGGGATTGGAAAGAGCCAAGGCCGGGGCGGATATCGCCATTGCCATCAACGCCTTGCGCAGTTTCCTCATTATCCTGGCTCCCATATCTTTCCTGTAAGTCGTTTCCGCAACGTGTTACCGGACGCTGTCAGACGACGACGCCCATTGACGATATTGCTTCCCGCATATAGTCCGACAAATAGAAAGAGCGCAAGCCGGTTTGCCGCAGGGCACGGCAGCGGTTCACTGGTTTAGAGAGGATAGTCATGCCCCCAGTGGTTTCATCTGGAGATGCCCCGGTGCTTCACGCGCAGCCAGCGGGCGTCCGCTACGGCCCGGCGCTGACGCTGCTTGCCAGCCTGTTTTTCATGTGGGGCTTCATCACCGTCATCAACAACACGCTGCTGCCGCACCTGCGCAGCGTGTTCGACCTGAGCTACACCCAGACGACGCTGATCGAATCGGTGTGGTTCATCGCCTACTTCGTCGCCTCGATTCCCTCGGCCAAGCTGATCGAGCGGATCGGCTACCAGAAGTCGCTGGTCACCGGCCTGCTGATCATGGCGGCGGGCGCGCTCGGCATGATGCTGGCGGCGAGCATTCCGTCCTACGGCGTCACGCTGCTCATGCTCTTCGTGATCGCCAGCGGCATTACCCTGCTTCAGGTGGCGGCGAATCCCTATGTCGCCGTCGTCGGCAAGCCCGAGACCGCGTCTTCGCGCCTCAATCTGGTGCAGGCGCTCAACTCGGCGGGCACGATGCTGGCCCCGCTGTTCGGCGCCTATCTGATTCTCGGCCGTTCCAAGAGCGGTACTTCGGCCGCCGGAACCGTGCTGACCGATGCCGAGCGTCTGGCTGACGCCCATTCGGTGATCCTGCCTTACGCGCTCGTCGCCGTGGTGCTGGTGATCCTCGCCGTGGTGATCGCCAAGTTCCCGCTGCCCGCGATGGGTTCGGCCAACTCGCGCCTCGCCAAGGAGCAGCGCAAGCACCTTTCGCTGTGGAATCACCGCAACCTCGTGTTCGGCATTCCCGCGATCTTCATCTACCTGATCGCCGAGATCGGCGTGGCGAACCTCTTCGTGAACTTCGTCAGCCAGCCCGACATCGCCAACCTGACGCACGAGCAGGCGGGCAAGTACCTCACCTTCCTGTGGGGCGGCATGATGGTCGGCCGTTTCGCCGGTTCCGCGATCATGCAGCGCTTCGACGCCGGCAAGGTCCTGGCGTTCTTCTCGGTCGGCGCTTTCGCGGTGATGGTCGTGACGATCTTCGCCCATGGCCCGGTCGCCATGTGGTCGCTGATCCTCGTCGGCCTGTTCCACTCGATCATGTTCCCGACCATCTTCACCCTCGGCATCAAGGGTCTTGGCCCGCTGACCGAGGAAGGCTCGGGCCTGCTGGTGATGGCGATCGCGGGCGGTGCGCTGGTGATCGTGCAGGGCTGGCTGGCCGACAATTTCGGTCTCCAGAACTCCTTCATCCTGACGGCGGTCTGCGAACTCTACGTGCTGTTCTATGCGCTGTGGGGCAGCAAGGCGACCAATGGGGAGCCGGACCTCGTTCCGGAACCCGCCGAGTAATCGGACGGTCTAGCGTTTACGAAAAAGGCCCCGGCGATCGCTCGCCGGGGCCTTTTTCATAGCTGGGTGTCCGTTTGCGGCTTGGACCGTAACAATCTGCTCCATCGCCCCCGCCCTTCGCGGGAATGATGGGGTTTGGTTCGTGATGGGTCAGGGCAGGGGTGGGGCCAGGAGTAGTGAGTAAAGGCGGGCTAAGGAGGCTACTCCGCCCCGCTCGCCTTCACCATTGCGCTGCGGGTGTCTTCCAGCGCCAGATCGACCAGCACGTTCATTGCCTCCGCCGCCGCAGCAGCATCGCCTGCCGCAATGGCATCATAGACGCGCACGTGGTCGGGAATCGGGTTGCGGGGCAGGGCGCGAGCGCGCTGCTTGAACTGGGTGGTCCAGTTCACTGCCGCGCCGATCGAGGCGCTGAGCACCAGCAGGGCGTCATTGCGCGTCGCCTGGAGAATCGCATTGTGGAAATCGCGGTCCGCAGCGCGCCCGGCCTCGGTGGTGAGGGTGTGGCGGCGCATCGCCGCCAGCGCGTCCTTCATCGCCTTGAGGTCGTTCTTGTCGCGGCGCTGTGCGGCGAGGCGGGCAGCGGCGGGCTCGACGATGGCGCGCAGTTCGAACAGGCTGCGGACGAATTCGATGTCCGGCTCGCCGGCGAAGGCCCAGCCGAGCACTTCGGGGTCGAGCAGGTTCCAGCGATCGCGCGGCAGCACGCGTGTACCGGCCTTGGGGCGACTGGCGACGAGACCCTTCGCGCTCAGCACCTGAATGGCCTCGCGGTAGGCGCTGCGCGAGACTTGCAGCTCCTCTGCGAAAGCCACTTCGCCAGAAAGAATGTCCCCAGGTGCATATTTGCCGGACAAGATGGCCGTTCCCAGTTTATGGGCTATCGCGCCGTGCAGACGGCGTCCGGGACCGCGGGCCTCATCTGCGGGCCTCGCGCTTTCTTCATCATTCACAAAATTGGCTTTTGACACTGTTATTGGCACCTCTCCGATGGAACCTAACAGTCCTTCTCACGTGAAGGAACGACAAACATTGCGTTTCCTGTGCGCTGAGAATATGTCGGAGTAAATAGGGAGACCCCAAATGACCGAATTCCGTTCCATCGTGGCCGCAACCGGCGAACCTCAGGGTGAACCGCTGGCCGTGAACGGCGCTGCCGATGTCGCTGCCGCCTGCGCCGCAGCTGCCGCAGCCTTCGATACCTACCGCGCTACCGACCGTGAAACCCGCGCTTCGTTCCTGGAGCGAATCGCTGACGAGATCCTCGCCATCGGTGAGCCGCTGATCGAAGCCTACATGGCCGAGAGCGGTCTGCCGCGCGGTCGCGGTGAAGGTGAGCGTGGCCGCACCATGGGCCAGCTGCGTCTGTTCGCCGATGTCGTCCGCAAGGGCCAGTGGCAGCAGCTGCGCATCGATCCGGCTCTGCCGGACCGCGCTCCGCTGCCCCGTCCCGACCTGCGCCTGCGCATGATCCCGGTCGGCCCGGTCGCCGTGTTCGGCGCCTCGAACTTCCCGCTCGCCTTCTCGACCGCCGGTGGTGACACCGCTTCGGCGCTCGCCGCCGGTTGCCCGGTCGTGGTCAAGGGTCACCCGGCCCACCCGATCACCGGCAGCCTGATTGCCGCCGCGATCACCAAGGCGGTCAAGGACGCCGGTCTTCCCGAAGGCGTGTTCCAGCACCTCGTCGGTCCGTCGAACGAACTCGGTGCCGCGCTGGTTCAGGACCCGCGTATCGCTGCCGTCGGCTTCACCGGCTCGCGCGGTGGCGGTCTTGCCCTCGCCAAGCTGGCTGCGGCCCGCGAAGTGCCGATCCCGGTCTATGCCGAAATGTCGAGCATCAACCCGGTCCTGCTGCTTCCCGAAGCGCTCAAGGCGCGCGGCGAAGCACTCGGCACCGCTTTCGTCGGTTCGCTGACGATGGGCGCCGGCCAGTTCTGCACCAACCCTGGCCTGATCCTGGCCGTCGAGGGTGAAGGTCTGGACGCCTTCGTCGCTGCCGCCACCGGCGGTGTTGCCGAAGCCAAGCCGCAGACCATGCTGACCACCGGCATCGCCGCCGCTTATGCCAAGGGCGTCGAAGCGCTTGAAGGCAACGCGGGCGTCGAGACCATCGCCAAGGGCGAAGAAGGCAGCAAGACCACCGGCGGTGCGATCCTGTTCCAGACCACGGCTGCGCAGTTCCTGGCGGACAAGGCCATCGGCCACGAAGTGTTCGGCGCTGCGTCGATCGTCGTGCGCTGCAAGGACGAAACCGAACTCGCCGGCCTGCTCGAAGGCCTCGAAGGCCAGCTGACCGCCACCCTGCACATGGACGCTGCCGACGAAGCCGCCGCTTCGCGCCTGCTGCCGGTGCTGGAACGCAAGGTCGGCCGTATCCTCGTCAACGGTTGGCCGACCGGCGTCGAAGTGTGCCACGCGATGGTCCACGGCGGCCCGTTCCCCTCGACCACCGACCCGCGCACCACGTCGGTCGGCAGCCTTGCGATCGACCGCTTCCTGCGTCCGGTCAGCTACCAGAACTTCGCACAGGGCCTGCTTCCGGCAGAACTGCGCGACGCAGCCTACGGTGACGGCGCTCCCCGCCTGATCGACGGCACGCTTACCCTCTAATCAGTCCAACCCAATACCCGCGGCGCGCTCCCCCAAGAAGGCGCGTCGCGGTTAGGGCCAGTCCCTTCGGGAGAGATCCATGACCTACCTTCGCCTGCTCCAGCATCGCGCGCCCGACGGCGTGCGCTCCGTTATCCTTGCCGAGGGCGCTGCCGCCCACTTCCTTCAGGGCGTCACCACCACCCGCGAACTCGCGCTGCGCGCCATTGCTGATGGTGTGACGCTGGCCGAGGCTGCCAAGGCTTGCACTGCGGGCGAAGCGGTTGATATCGCCGCCGAATTCGCGGCCGGCACCCTGCTGGCCCCGATCGACCACGACGATTCGGCTCACCTGCTGATGACCGGCACCGGCCTCACGCACCTCGGTTCGGCCGAAGGCCGCAACAAGATGCACGCTGCCGCCGCCTCGGGTGAGCACGTCACCGATTCCATGCGCATGTTCCTTGAGGGCCTCGAAGGCGGTAAGCCCGCCGCCGGCACCGAAGGTCAGCAGCCGGAATGGTTCTACAAGGGCGACGGCCAGCTGCTCGTCGGCCCCGGCGAAGCGCTGACCATGCCTTCGTTCGCCAAGGACGGCGGCGAAGAACCGGAACTCGCCGGTATCTACCTCGTCGGTGAAGAAGGCACCGTGTACCGCCTCGGCCTCGCGCTCGCCAACGAGTTCTCGGACCACGTGACCGAGCGTCACAACTACCTCTGGCTCGCCCACTCGAAGCTGCGTCAGGCCGCGCTTGGCCCGGAACTGCTGCTCGGCACCCCGCCGGAGAAGATCGAGGGCACCAGCAAGATCGTCCGCGACGGCGAAACGATCTGGGAAAAGCCCTTCCTCTCGGGCGAGGCGTACATGTCGCACACGTTTGCCAACCTTGAGCATCACCACTTCAAGTACGACCTGTTCCGCCGCGCCGGCGACGTGCACGTCCACTTCTTCGGCACTGCCACGCTCTCGTTCAGCGACGGCGTGACCACGCAGGAAGGCGATGTGTTCGAAATCTCGGCCGCGCCGTTCACCCTGCCGGTAGCAAACCCGCTCGCCCGCGCTGCCGCCCCGGCCGCACCGACGACGACCGTGAAGGCGCTCTGAGCATGGACCCGATCCGCATTGCCATCGTTGGCGTCGGCAAGATCGCCCGCGACCAGCATATCCCCGCGATCGAGGGCAACCCGAACTTCAGCATCGGCGCCACGGTCAGCCCGAATCATCGCGGCCCCGAAGGCATCCCGCACTTCAGCAGCCTTGAAGAGCTGATCGAGAGCGGTCCGGCGATCGACGCGGTGGCGCTCTGCACCCCGCCGCAGGTCCGTTACGACCTCGCCGCGCTGGCGCTGTCGAAGGGCATGCACGTGTTCCTCGAAAAGCCGCCGGGCGCGACCCTGGCCGAAGTGGCCGCGCTGGAAAGCCGCGCCGAGAAGGTGGGCGTCACCCTGTTCGCCTCGTGGCACTCGCGCTACGCTGCCGGTGTCGCTCCGGCCCGCGCCTGGCTGGCCGAGCGCACCATCCTCAGCGCCAAGATCGTCTGGCGCGAGGACGTGCGCGTCTGGCATCCGGGTCAGGACTGGATCTGGGAGCCGGGCGGCCTTGGCGTGTTCGATCCGGGCATCAATGCCCTTTCGATCGCCACCCACATCATGCCGCGCCCGTTCTTCCTGAAGGAAGCCACGCTCAGCCTGCCCGCCAACCGCGCCGCGCCGATCGCCGCCGACATCGAGTTCCGCGATACCGCCGGTGCCGAAATCCACATGGACCTCGACTGGCGCCAGACCGGCCCGCAGTCGTGGGACATCATTGTCGAGACCGATGCGGGAACGCTGAAGCTCGCCAATGGCGGCGCCGTGCTCACCCTGTCCACCGGCACCGAGCATAACGAGGACCTCGAATATCCGGGCCTCTACGCGCGCTTCGCCAACCTGATCCGTGGCGGCCGCAGCGATGTCGACATCGCGCCGCTGCGCCTCGTTGCCGACGCATTCCTGCGCGGCAAGCGCGAACTCGTTGAAGAATTCCACGACTGATATCCCAGGGAGGGGACTGAAAATGCTGAAGGCGCTTCGCCTCACCACTGCTGCCGTCCTGCTGAGCGCCACCGCGCTTGCAGGCACGGCACAGGCTGACACCAACGGCCAGCCGACCACCGCGACGATCGAAGCCGACAAGCCCGGCCCGGTCTACCACAAGGAAGTGTTCACCCAGTTCGCCGAGCATCTCGGCACGGGTATCTACGGCGGCCTGTGGGTCGGCAAGAACAGCAAGATTCCGAACACCAACGGCTTCCGCAATGACGTCGTCAGCGCGCTCAAGGACCTTGCGGTTCCCGTCATCCGCTGGCCGGGCGGCTGCTTCGCCGACGAATATAACTGGCGTGAAGGCATCGGCCCGCAGAACACCCGCCCGGTCAAGGTCAACACCCACTGGGGCGGCGTGACCGAGCCGAACACCGTCGGCACCCACGAATTCTTCGAACTGCTGCGCCAGGTCGGCGCGGAAGCCTATATCGCCGGCAACGTCGGTGACGGCACCCCGCGCGAAATGGCCGAATGGGTCGAATACATGACCGCGCCTGCCGGTTCGCTGGCGCAGCTGCGCGCCAAGAACGGCCACAAGGAACCGTGGAAGGTCGCCTACTTCGGCATCGGCAACGAGCTGTGGGGCTGCGGTGGCAACATGCGTCCCGAATTCGCGGCCGATGAAACCCGCCGTTACGCCACCTTCGTCAAGGCGCCTGCGGGCACCAAAATCCTGAAGGTCGCCGCCGGCGCCAATGTCGACGACTACAACTGGACCGAGACGATGATGCGCGTCGCCGCCGATCGTCTCGACGGCGTTTCGCTGCACTACTACGTCCACCCCGCCGGTGGCTGGCCGCCGCGTGCGCCTGCCGTCGACTTCGACGAGAACGGCTGGGCCGATGCGCTGAACGGCGCGCGCCACATGGACGAGCTGATCACCAAGCACTCGGCGATCATGGACAAGTACGATCCCGAAAAGCGGCTCTTCCTGGCCGTGGACGAATGGGGTTCGTGGTACGCTCAGGATCCGGGTACCCATCCGGGCTTCCTGCGCCAGCAGAACACCCTGCGTGACGCGCTGATCGCCTCGGTTCACCTGGACATCTTCGCCAAGCACGCCGACCGCGTGCGCATGACCGCCATCGCGCAGATGGTGAACGTGCTCCAGGCGATGATCTTCACCGATGGCAACAAGATGGTGCTGACGCCCACCTATCACGTCTTCGAGATGTACAAGCCGTGGCAGGATGCCACCGTGCTGCCGATCCAGATCAAGTCGCCCTGGTACTCGAAGGACCAGTACACGATGCCTGCGGTCAGCGGCTCGGCGGTGAAGGCGAAGGACGGCAAGATCCATGTGGGCCTGTCCAACCTCGATCCGAACCAGCCGAACACGGTGACGATCAAGCTCGACGGCGTGAACGCTTCGGCGGTCACGGGCCGTATTCTTACGGCACCGGCGATCAATTCGCACAACACCTTCGATGCGCCGAACGCGGTCAAGCCCGAGGCCTTCTCCGGCGCGAGCGTGCAGGGCGGCAATCTTGTCGTCACCCTGCCTGCCAAGTCGGTCGTGGTGCTCGAACTGCAATGAGCGTGAACCACGTCCTCGGCGATTGGGGCACCACCCGCCTGCGGCTGTTCCGCCTCGACGGCGAGGACGTGGTCGCCCGGCTCAGCGGGCCGGGCGCGCTCGAAGGCCATGCCGAAGCGGCTCTGGCCGAGAGGCTGGAGACCTGGAAGGCCGAAGGGCCGCTCTCCGAAGTCGTGCTTTGCGGCATGGCCGGGGCGCCCGGCGCGCTCGTCGCGGCAGGCTATGCGGCCAGCCCGGCGGACGCCGCCAAGTGGCTGTCCTCGCGCACGCGGCTCGAAGTGGCCGGTATCCCGGTTTCGGTCCTTCCGGGGCTGAGCTGCAAGGATTCCGAGGGTGTGCCCGAAGTGATGCGGGGCGAGGAGGCGCAAGTCTTCGGCGCCCTCGCGCTCCACCCCGAACTTGGTGTGGGCGAGCATCTGGTCGCGCTGCCGGGCACTCACTGCAAGTGGGTCTCGGTGGTGAACGGCACCATCGTCGGCTTCCGCACCCACCCGACCGGCGAACTCTATGCGCTGCTGGCGGGCCAGTCTACCCTGACCGGGCCGGATACGCCGGGTGAGGGCACGTTCGACGAGGGTTTCGCACGCGGCGTCGAGCGCTGCGAGGAACCGCTGACCGGCGCCCTGTTCGAAGCCCGCGCCGCGCGGATGCTCGATGGACGCTCGAAAGACTGGTCGCGCGGCTATATCTCCGGTCTGCTGATCGGCGGCGAAGTCGCCGCACAGGTGCCTTCCGGTGTTACGGTGGTACTGATCGGCGACCCGGCGCTTTCCGCGCTCTATGATCGCGCGCTGGCGGCCCGAGGCGGCTCGTCGCGCAAGATCGATGGCGATGCGGCGGTTCTCGCCGGGCTCGCCATCGCGAAAGGACAGAAGGCATGAAGATCGAAGACGTTCTGGCCGCAGGCCATGCACCCGTTGTAGCGATCCTGCGTGGTATCCAGACCCACGAGGCGGTCGAGATCGGCACCGCGCTGGTGGAAGCCGGCGTTCGTATCATCGAAGTGCCGTTCAACTCGCCCGATCCGGCAGGCTCCATCGGCGCCATGGCAGAAGCGCTGGGCGACCGTGCGGCCATCGGCGGCGGCACCGTGATCGGCACCGACCTTGCCGAGACACTAGCGGGCGTTGGCGGCACTTTCATGGTTTCGCCCAATGTCGATCCGGCCGTCATCAAGCGTTCGATCGAACTCGGCATGGATGTCCTGCCCGGCTTCCTGACCCCGACCGAGGCCTTCGCCGCCGTGGCGGCAGGCGCCAGCGACCTCAAGTTGTTCCCCGGCTCGGTGCTGGGCAGCAGCTACATCAAGGCGATCCGCGAAGTCCTGCCCAAGACCAGCCGGGTCTGGGCCGTGGGCGGCGTGGGCGCAGCCAATGTCGCGGAATACCGCGCGGCGGGCGTCTACGGCATCGGCGTGGGCGGCAGCCTCTACAAGCCCGGCTTCGATGCCGCGACGGTCGGCGCCAAGGCCGCCGAGATCGTCGCCGCATGGAACGCCTGCGCAGCATAACAAGACAAGTTCGGAGAGTAGCGTGTTCAGGAAATTCCTCGGTATCGCCAGCCTTGCGGTTCTGGCCGTCGCCGGGTCGGCGGATGCGCAAGTGCAGGGCGGCGAAAAGCCGGCCACGCTCAATTCCCAGCTGACCGGCGACCTCACGGTGCACGATCCGGTCATCATCCGTGAAGGCGATACCTACTACGTCTTCAGCACCGTGGGCCGCTATGTCGGCATCAAGACCTCGAAGGACCTGAAGGCCTGGAAGGACGCGGGTGCGGTCTTCGCCGAGATTCCGGCCTGGGCCAAGCAGGCGATCCCCGGCACCGAAGGTATCTGGGCGCCCGACATCTCCTATGTGAACGGCGAATACCGGCTCTACTATTCGGTTTCGACCTTCGGTTCCAACCGCTCGGCCATCGGCCTCGCCACCAGCAAGACGCTCGATCCGAAAGCCAAGGGCTACGGCTGGAAGGACCAGGGCCTTGTCGTCATGTCTACGCATGACGATGACTTCAATGCCATCGACCCCAACTTCGTCGAGGACGCGCAGGGCCGCCAGTGGCTCTCGCTCGGCAGCTTCTGGACCGGCATCAAGCTCTTCCCGCTCGACGCGAAGACCGGCAAGGTCGCGCCCGGCACCGAGCCTTATTCGATTGCCCGCCGCCTTGCCCCGGCAGGCGGCCCGGCGCCCGTCGAAGCGCCGTTCATCATTCCCCACGGCGGTTACTATTACCTGCTCGCGAGCTACGACTATTGCTGCAAGGGCGTGAACAGCACCTATTACACCGTCGTCGGTCGCTCGAAGAAGATCACCGGGCCTTACCTCGGCAAGGACGGCAGTGCGATGATGGAAGGTCGCGGCACGATCTTCCTGCGCGCCGATCTGGAGGAGCAGCAGCGCTTCCGCGGCCCCGGCCATGCGGGCGCCTTCACCGACAAGGACGGCACCACTTACGTCGTCTACCACGCTTACGACAAGCAGGCCAACGGCGCGCCCACGCTGCGCATTGCCCCGATCCGCTGGGATGCGGACGGCTGGCCTCTTGCCGAATACTGAACCCACCTGACGGCACCCCGATTCCGATCGGGGTGCCCTTTTTTCTGATCGCCGGACAATTCGAGCGGCGACACGAAACAGATTTCAAGGAGAGGACCTCATGAACTTTTCCCTTTCGCGCCGCGCTTTCGCCGCCAGCGCCGCCCTGCTGCCCATCGCCTGCAACCGCGCGGGCGAAGCCGCACTCGGTGGTGACGAGAAGGCAGGCATCACCGACCCGCTCAAGGGGCCGATCAACCCGTTGGTGAAGAACCGCGCCGATTCGCAGATCTTCCGCCACGACGACGGCAATTACTACCTCACCGGCTCGGTCCCCGAGTACGACCGCCTGATCCTGCGCCGTTCGAAGACCCTAGCGGGCCTCGCCACCGCCGAGGAACGCGTGCTCTGGCGCCATGAGAAGACCGGCCCGATGTCCGGCTTCCTCTGGGCGCCCGAACTGCACCTGATCGACGGCAAGTGGGTCATGTATTTCGCGGCAGGTCCCAGCGGCGGCGGCGAGGACGTGTTCCGCATCCGCACTTATGCGATCGTCTGCGACGGCGCCGACCCGATGACCGGCAAATGGTCGGTCCTGGGCGAGTTTAAGATGCCGTGGGACAGCTTCAATCTCGATTCCACCAGCTTCGTCCACAAGGGCCAGCGCTACTTCGCCTGGGCCCAGCGCGAAGAGGGCATCGACACCAATTCCAACCTCTACATCGCGCCGATGAAGGATGCGCTGACCCTCTCGGCCGATCCGGTCCGCCTTACCGTGCCGACGCTCGACTGGGAAACCCGCGCCTACAAGGTGGCCGAGGCCCCCGCGGTCCTGGCGAAGAACGGCCGCCTGTTCATGACCTACTCGGCCAGCGGCACCGGCGCCGTCTATTGCCTCGGCATGCTGACGATCGACGAGAACGCGAATCTCATGGACCCCAAGGCCTGGACCAAGTCGCAGAAGCCGGTCTTCGCGACCTGCCCGGAAACCTCGGTCTACGGCCCCGGCCACAACAGCTTTACGGTGGACGAGCACGGTAACGACATCCTCGTCTACCATGGCCGGGACTACGAGAAGATCGAAGGCGACCCGCTGCTCAACCCGGACCGCCACACCCGCGTCCAGCGCATCTATTACGGCGCCGACGGGGCGCCGGACTTCGGCGTTCCGGTCGGCAACGGCGCGCTGCCCGAGCGCTTCACCCCCGCCGTGCGCCGCGACGTGATGCTCGGCCATGACGGCACGAAGCTTGTCCTCGCTAAGGGCCTGCCGATTCCGCAGACCCAGTTCCGCGAAGTTGCCGGTACCGACGGCGCGGTGCATCTCTCGCCGATCCTCCAGCGCGACCATGGCTTCACGGTCGGCAAGGACGGCGTGGTCACCCTCGCTGCCCTCGACAGCGCCGATCTTTTCCTGCGTGAGGCGGGAGAGGCCAAGGATACCGTGCGTTTCGTCTCCAAGGCCGACTCGTCGAAGGCACTGGCCTTCTCCGGCGATGCGATCAAGCTGGCGGACAAGAACGATCCGAGCACCAGCTGGCTCGTTGGTTGACCGGCAACAAGTCAGACAAGAACCCTTGTATATCGGCCGGAAAGCTTGCTTTCCGGCCGATTTTGCGACCATTCTGCCACACCCGTCCCAGCTTTTTGACAGCCTTCCCGCTTTTCCGCTTGCAACGCATTAGTCAGACTAATAATTAGTCAGAGTAATTGAAGGGGCATGGTATCGGCCAGCCCCATTGGGAGGGTTGATCCATGGCACTCAAGCCATTCGCATTCTGCACCGCATCCATTTTTGCAATGAGCCTCGCCACGGTCGCTCATGCCCAGGATGCCGCTCAGTCCGACGATCAGCCTGCGCAGACCGAAGAGATCATCGTCACCGGCGTTCGCGCGTCGCTGGCGAGTGCGCAGCGCATCAAGGAAAACTCGATCCAGATCGTCGACTCGATCGTCGCTCAGGACATCGGCAAGCTGCCGGACAACACCGTGTCCGACGCGCTCCAGCGCGTGACCGGCGTTCAGGTGACGCGCGGCGCCGGTGAAGCCGGTACCGTTCTCATCCGCGGCCTGCCCAACACCGCAACGCTGCTGAACGGCCGCGAAGCCTTCACCGGGACCGCGCGCGGCGTATCGCTCCAGGACATCCCGGCGGAACTGCTGGCCGGTGTCGACGTCTACAAGACCAGCACGCCCGACCTCGTCGAAGGCGGTGTCGCCGGTGTCATCGACGTGCGCCTGCGTCGTCCGTTCGACTTCAACGGCCTGGAAATCGCCGGTGGCGGCCGCGCGGTCTATTCGGACCAGTCGGACAAGTGGGGCTACCTCGGTAACGCCCTTGTGAGCGATCGTTGGGAAACCCCGATCGGCGAAATGGGCCTGATGCTTTCGGCATCGTACAATCGCCGCCGCTTCGAGGACAACACGGCGTTCGACTTCGTGTCGAACCCGATCGCCGATCCTGCCACGGGCAACATGGTCGGTGTGCCGGACACCGTCGGCGGCCTCTACACCAACGGCGACCGCAAGCGCATGGCGTACAACGGTTCGTTCCAGTGGCGCCCGGCTCACAACCTCGAAGTCTATGTCGACGGTCTCTACACCCAGTACAAGAACCGTTACGATACCGACTTCTTCGTCGGCCTGCCCAAGGCGGGCAACGTCACATCCGTTACCCCGAGCGCGGACTATCCCGATCTCGCCAGCGGCGTGACGGTGAACGATGCCTACACCATCACCAGCAATCAGGCCTATCAGGACAAGACGACGACCTGGCAGGTGAACGGCGGCCTCAAGTACGATGCCGACGATAACACGACGATCTCGACCGAGCTGACCTACAGCCGCAGCACGATCAAGAACCGCAACATGATCGTGGACACTTCGTTCAACGCCCCGACGGCGGTGTACGAATTCGATCGTGGCGGCACGCCCTACATCGATATCCAGGGTGTGGACCTGACCGATCCGGCCAACTTCACGCTGCGCACGCTGTTCGACAACCACAGCGTTGCCGTCAGCAAGCAGTGGGCATGGCGCGCCGATCTCGAGCATCGCTTCGATGACGGCTTCCTGTCGAGCTTCAAGGTCGGCGCCCGCTACACCAACCGCCGCGTGAGTTCGCAGGCTACGGCTTCGGTGCCGATCGCCGCGGCCAACCCGGTTCTCGTCAGCACGCTTCCGGAAGATTTCTGGGACCTGTCGCCGAGCGGCCTCGTAAAGGGCCGTGCCGGTATCGGCTCGTTCCTCGACGCCAACGGCGACTATCTGCTCAACAACAGCGATGCCGTCCGCGCTCTGTTCGGTCAGGCGGCAGGTGATCGTCCTTACACGCCTGAACTCGCCTTCTTCGATGTCGAGAAGACTTATGCCTTCTACGGCCAGGCCGCTTACCGCTTCGATATCGGTGCCATGCCGGTCGACGGCGTGGTCGGTGCCCGCGTGGTCAACACGGTACAGAACCTGGCCGGCAACGGAATCGACAGCAAGCAGAACTATGTGAATATTCTGCCGAGCATCAACATCCGCTTCGGTCTGGCCGATAACCTGAAGCTCCGTCTGGCGGCCGGCAAGACCATCACCCGCCCGAACTTTGCCGATCTCAACCCGCTGGTTACCTACACGCCCAGCGGTTCGACCGGCAACCAGGGCTATGCTGGCACTGGCGGTGGCGGTAACCCGGATCTCGCGCCGATCAAGTCGGACGCTTACGATGCCACGCTGGAATATTATATCAGCAACAATGCATCGATCACGGCTGCCGCATTCTACCGCAAGTTCGACGGTTACATCCAGACCTACTCGGCTCCCGAGCAGTACCAGGGCCAGACCTGGTTGGTGAACCGTCCGCGCGGCGTGGAGGGTACGCTCAAGGGTATCGAACTGGCTTACCAGCAGTTCTTCGACTTCCTGCCGGGGCCTCTC
This sequence comes from Novosphingobium sp. BL-S-20, assembly GCF_055521635.1. Classification (NCBI taxonomy): domain Bacteria; kingdom Pseudomonadati; phylum Pseudomonadota; class Alphaproteobacteria; order Sphingomonadales; family Sphingomonadaceae; genus Novosphingobium; species Novosphingobium sp. BL-S-20. The sequence continues at coordinate 545,808 of NZ_CM145494.1, forward strand.
AGCGGTCTGGGTGCGCAGATCAACGGCACCTACATCGAAGGCAAGAACGACGACCCGATCAATGGCGGTACCCAGCGTCTCGTCAACGTGTCGAAGTATTCGTACAATCTCGTTGCCATCTACGAGAAGTATGGCGTTTCGGCGCGCCTGGCCTACAACTGGCGCTCGAGCTTCGTCGACAGCTACAACTCGGGCGGTACGCAGGCGAGTTCCGTCGTCGCCAGCCCGACCGGCCAGCTCGACTTCTCGATGAGCTACGATGTGACGCCGCAGTTCACGCTGACCTTCGATGCGACGAACATCACCGACCGTACCTATCAGGATCGTTTCAAGGGGCTGAACTCGCTGACCGGCGTCTATTCCAGCACCCCGCGTGACACGCGCACTTACGACCGCACTTTCGAGTTCGGCGCGCGCTTCAAGTTCTGATCTGACAAGGCAGGCCGCGACACACGTCATTCCGTGTCGCGGCCGGCCATGGGCGGCCGTCCCTCCGGGTTCCTCTCCCAACACAGGCCCGGGGGGACGGCCGCCTCTTTATTTTCCTGCCACTGACGCTCGCCAGACCATGAAGGGGTAACGATGCGCGGAAACATCCGGACGATCCTCGCCACCGCGGCACTTCTTGCGAGCGGGGCCAGCCTGCCGCCCGCCGCATCTTCCAAGACCTCTGCCGTTTCTGCTGTTGCCCCGGCGTCGCCCAAGCTCGATACGGCCGCCATCGCCAAGGCCCGCTTCGGCAACGACGCCGCCTGGTACGAACCGCGCATTCCCTTCTTCGAGAGCGCCGATCCAAAGATCGATGCGGTCTACTACTACCGCTGGGGCCTGTTCCGCGCGCACCAGCGCGACCTTGGTGCACAAGGCTACATCACCACCGAATTCGCCGACGACGTGGATTGGCAGCGCGAGCCTTTCGCCAGCCTCAACGACGCCAGCGGCTTCCATATCGCCGAGGGACGCTGGCTGAATGACCGCCGCTTCACCGGCGACTACATCGATTTCATGTACGAAGGCGGCAACGACCGCCACTTCACCGACCACATGGCGGATTCGGTCTGGGGCCGCTACCTCGTCGACGGCGACCGCGAGGCGGTGCTCGCGCACCTCAAGACGATGCGCCACATCTACCGCCTGTGGGACGAGAAGTTCGACTTCACCAAGGGCCTCTACTTCGTCGAGCCGCTGCTCGATGCCACCGAGTACACCGTGTCCTCGATCGACGCCTCGGGCGGCAAGGACGGATTCCGGGGCGGCGATTCCTTCCGGCCTTCGGTCAACAGCTATATGTTCGCCAATGCCCGCGCGCTTTCGCGTATGGCCGAGATGGCGGGCGATACCGCCATGGCGAAGGAATATGCAGGCCGCGCCGAGGCCCTGCGCACTCGCGTGCTGGAAGACCTGTGGACTCCGAAGCTCGGCCACTTCGTCGATCGCTATCAGGTCTCCAACGAGCATGTGAAATACTGGGACCAGATCCGTAACCGCGAACTGGTCGGCTACCTGCCGTGGATGTTCGATCTTGTTCCGGACGACGCGAAGTATTCCGGTGCATGGTCGCATCTGCTCGATCCGAATTCGCTCGCGGGCAAGGCGGGCATGCGGACGGTGGAGCAGGACTACCAGTATTACATGCGCCAGTACCGCTACCTCGGCACCGCGCCCGAGTGCCAGTGGAACGGCCCGATCTGGCCCTACCAGACCACGCAGGTTCTGACCGGCATGGCCAACCTGCTCGATCACTACGGCCAGAAGGGGCCGGTGACGCGCAGCGACTACATGCGCCTGCTGCGCCAGTATACGCAGCTACACTATCAGGGGGGCGGCAAGAGCGCGCGCCTCGACCTCGAGGAGGATTACCACCCCGAGACCGGCAAGCCGATCGTCGGGCTGGACCGCAGCCATCACTACTTCCACTCGGGCTATCTCGACCTGATCCTGACCGGCCTCGTCGGCATCCGCCCCCGCGCGGACGACGTGCTGGAAGTGAACCCGCTGCTGCCGGCGGCGGGCGATCCGCAGGCGCTCGGCTGGTTCCACATCGAGCGCGTGCCCTATCACGGCCATGAGGTCTCGGTGACATGGGACATGGACGGCAAGCGCTATGGCCGCAAGGGGCTGACGATCGCGGTGGACGGCAGCGAAGTCGCGCACCGCGACGACCTTGGCCGGGTCGAAGTGCCGCTGGCCCGCAAGGCCAATGCCCCCGTCGTGCGCGAGATCAATCTCGCCGTGCAGCTGGTGCGCGGCAATTTCCCCAAGGCCAGCGCTTCTTCGGGCACGGATGCGGAAAAGCTCCACGACGGCATCGACGGTCGCGCTTGGTTCTATCCGGAACTGCCGAACGGCTGGGATTCCGCGTCGGGCGGCGGCGAGCAGTGGTATGCGGTGGACTTCGGCAAGACGGTCTCGCTCGGTTCCGCCGAACTCGCGTTCTTTGCCGATGGCGGGACCTTCGCCGCGCCGCGCAAGGTCCGGGTCGAAGCGTGGCAGGACGGTCGCTGGCAGGTGGTGGCGAAGCCCGCCGCCGCGCCGCTGGCGAATGGCGTGACGCGGCTGACCTGGACGTCGGTTCAGGCCGAGCGCCTCCGCGTGGTCATGACGCCTGCGGGCGGGAAGGCGATCCGCCTCGCCGAACTCAAGGCCTTTGCGCGTTGATCGGGTTTCCGGCGGATCGTGCAAGCCACTGAAAGTCCGCCGGAAATTTCTGTTCTTAACGCAAAAGAAACCGTCTCGCGAAATCCGGAATTAACCGCGAGACCGGCTCTCTATGGGCATGTCTCACGGCTATCCTTTCGCCTCGCTGGCCTCTGCCGCCTCGTCCTTCTTCGGCCTTTCGGCGATGATGCCGGGGTGGCTGGCCGGTCTCGCCGCCGCGCATATTGCCTGCGCGGTGCTGTTCATGGGCCTGTTTCGGCACGAGACCAGCTAAGCCCCGGCCTTTCCAGCGAGTAATTCGGGCGTGAGCACTTGCGGAAGCTGCTCGGCCTTGCCTGATCCCCCCGCGTACCAGACGTAGAGCGGCACCCCTGCTGCGCCTTGGGCGGTGAGGTAGCGGGTGATTTCCGGATCGCGCCGGGTCCAGTCGCCGCGCAGCACCACGACGCCGGCCTTCTCGAAAGCGGCGCGCGTGTCTTCGCGTTCGATGGCGACCTGCTCGTTGACCTTGCAGGTCAGGCACCAGTCGGCGGTCATCCACACGAAGACCGGCTTGCCCGAGGCGCGTGCCTCGGCGAGGGCCTCCTCGCTGAAGGGCTTGGCCGCCAGCAGCGATTCCGAAGCTGCCGAGGAAGGTGCGGGCTGCGGCAGCAGCGCGAGCGCGAGAACGGCGAGAGCGGCAGCGACCAGCGCGGCAGACTTTGCCGACTTGCCCCGGCGCTGCGCCTTGCCCGCCGCGAAGAGCGCGACGAGGATCAGCAGCAGGCCGCCGAGCGCCGCCAGCGCGAAGCCGGTCCCGCCAACTTTCCACGTCAGCCAGGCGAGGGCGAGAACGGTGAGGCCCATGGGCAGCGCCATCCAGTATCGGAACGTGACCATCCAGCGGCCCGGCTTGGGCAGGCGCCTGCGTAGCGCGGGAACGAAGGCGACCGCCAGGAAGGGTAGGGCGATGCCGAGGCCGAGCGCGGCGAACAGGCTCATCGCGGGCAGGACCGGCAGCAGCAGTGCCGCGCCCATGGCGCTCGCCATGAACGGGCCGGTACAAGGGGTGGCGACGAAAGCGGCCAGCAGCCCTGTAGCGAAAGCGCCGCGCGTAAAGCTCGACGGCGAACCGCCCGAGGCAAATCCCGGTACGGTGAATTCGAACAGGCTCAGCAGGTTGGCGGTGATCGCTGCCGCCAGGAACAGCAGGCCGACGACGACCAGCGGCTCCTGCAGCTGGAAGGCCCAGCCGACTTGCTCGCCGCCCGCTCGCAGCGCCAGCAACAGCGCCCCGAGGCCGAGGCAGGCGAGGATCACGCCTGCCGTATAGGCGAGGCCCTCGATCCGGGCATGGGCCTCGCTCTCACCCGCGCGGGCGAGGCTGAGCGCCTTGAGGCTGAGGATCGGGAAGACGCAGGGCATTACGTTGAGCAGCAGCCCGCCCGCCAGCGCCGCCAAGAGCAGCAGCGGCAGCGAGGGCAGTTCGGGCGCGGCGGCATCGTTCGCGATCGGCGTGCCTCCGGCGGGCACCGTGCCTGGGCGGGCGGTGAAGGCGATGCCGTCTCCGGCGCCGTTGAGGCGCAGCACGCCGGTCAGCATGTCCGCTCCGCGCGGGTCGAGTTTGACGCGGGGCAGGGTGACGATCAGCAGGTCGCCCTTCCAGGCGAACTGCTGCGCGCCCGCGTAGTCGATCAGCTTGTCCTCGCCCACGAAGACATGGGGGCTTTCCAGCGGCGTCGCGGCGGGCAGGGGAATGGCGAGGCGCACATGGCTATCGTCGAGGCTGAAGGTGCCCGCCGCATCGAGCGGGGCGGGCAGGCGGCGCTGCCATTCCGCGAAGCGCGGGTCGGCTTCGGGGGCAGTCTTGGCAGCGATCGGCACTTCCACCGCGAGGTCGGCCTGCTCGGGCACGCAGATCTGCTCGGTACAGGCCAGCCACTGCGCGCGCAGATGGACCGGAATCCGGCTGCCCGGTACCGCGTTCGCGGGCACCGTGAAGGGCACCAGCACCGCGTAGTCGCTCTCGTAGACGTGGTTCATCAGCCCGGAGACCACCAGCGTCTGCGGCACTGGATAGCGCGGGCTTCCGGCCCTGGCGCCGTCCGGCAGGGTCCAGTCGAGCTGCATGCCGAGGCCTGCGTCGCCCGGATTGGACCAATAGCCGTGCCAGCCCTTCTCGGGCGACATGTGGATGGCGATCGTCGTCTCGCCGCCCGGCGCGCTCGCGGGACCGGCCACCAGTTCGGCGGCAATATGCGCGGGAGCAGCTTGCGCGGCCAGCGGCATGAGCAGGAGCGCCAGAATCTGACACATGAGTGCCATAAACAGGCGGTAGCGGCGCTTTTCCATGAGACTCCCGTGCGTTGGGTGGCGCTTGCGTCGCACGCGCATTCCAGACATCGGTGCATCTGCGCCGATTGTACCCAGATTTCAAGGAAGACCCCCGATGCGTCCGCTCTCCCTGTCGCTTGCCCCGCTGGCACTTGCCGCCGCTCTCGCTGCCTCGGCCCCGGCCATGGCGCAGGAAGCGCCTGCCGCAGCGGCCCCCGCAACCGCACCGCAGGGTGAGCCGAAGCTGATCGTGGCGATCTCGGTGGACCAGTTCTCCGCCGACCTCTTCGCGCAGTACCGCGAGCACTTCACCAAGGGCTTCACCCGTCTGCTGCAGGGCGCGGTCTTCCCCTCGGGCTTCCAGTCGCACGCCGCCACCGAGACCTGCCCCGGCCACTCCACGTTGCTGACCGGCGTGCACCCCGCGCGCAGCGGCATCACCGCGAACTCGTGGTATCAGCCCGGCATCGCCCGCGCTCAGAAGGAAGTCTATTGCGTCGAGGATGAGACCAACCCCAAGTCCACGCCGGACAACCCGGTGGTCAGCCCCGCGCACCTGAAGGCGCCGACGCTGGGCGACCTCATGAAGAAGCGTAACCCCAAGACCATCAACGCCGCCGTTTCCGCCAAGGACCGCGCTGCGGTGATGATGAGCGGCCATGATACCGATGCGGTCTACTGGATCGGCACCAAGGGCTTCACAACGTTCGAAAACCGCCGGATCAGCAAGGCGGTCGAAGCCCAGAACGCGGTTATGGCCAAGCGCGCTGCCGCCGGTGACGGGGCGCTGTCGGTGCCGGGCTGGTGCGGCAATGTCGACCGGGCGACGCCGATCAAGAACTTCACCATCGGCACCTACCGCTTCCCGCTGGCGGCTGGCGACTACAAGTCCTACGCCAACGGCCCTCGCATCGACACCGCCACTGCCGAGATGGCCGTGCGCATGGTGGACGAGCTGGGCATGGGCAAGGACGCCGTGCCCGACGTGCTCTCGGTCAGCTTCTCTGCCACCGACAAGGTCGGCCATGCCTTCGGGACCGAGGGTGTGGAAATGTGCATCCAGATGAACGTGCTCGACGAAGCGCTGGCGACCCTGTTCGACGGTCTCGACGCGCGCGGCATCGACTACGAGGTCGTGCTCAGCGCTGACCATGGCGGCTTCGATGCGCCCGAGCGCCAGCAACTGCGCGGCAATCCGGAGGCCACCCGCATCGACCCGGCGCTTTCCGCCGACAAGCTCGCCGCCGCGGTTTCGCAGGATACCGGCGTTGCCGTGAAGAACGGCCCGCTGTTCTACGGCGCGGGCGAATCGGGTAGCGTCTGGTTCTCTGCCGAACTGACGGCGGAGCAGAAGCAGAAGGTCATGGCCGCGCTCGTCGCCCGCCTGAAGGCCAATCCGCAGATCGCCGCGGTCTATACCCAGGACCAGATCATGCAGTGGCCCGAACCCAAGGGCAATCCGCAGGACTGGACGATGGAGCAGAAAGTCCGCGCTTCGTTCGTGCCGGGCCGTTCGGGCGAAGTGCAGATGCTGACGAAGCGCGCGGTGGTGCCCGGCAAGCCCGCGCCTCTCAAGGTCGCCACCCATGGCAGCCCCTGGGACTACGACCGCCGCGTGCCGATGCTGTTCTGGCGCAAGGGTATGGTCGGCTTCGAGCAGCCGACCCCGGTGGAGACGGTGGACATCGCCCCGACCCTTGCCGCGACGGTCGGCCTGACCGCGCCTGCGGGCACCTGGGACGGAAGGTGTCTCGACATCGACGCCGGAGAGGCCGATAGCTGCCGTCGATGAACGACTCTGCAGCGACACAAGACCAAAAGGCGGAATACCGCGACCTGATCATCCTGGGCGGCGGCCTCGTCGGCATGACGCTGGCGCTCGCCGCGGCCCGGGCGGGTATCACCAGCCATGTCATCGACCGGGCCGACCCGGCCGACCTGACCGCCGAGGGCGCGGATGGCCGCGCCTCGGCGATCTCGACCGCGAGCTGGAATCTCTTCACCAACATCGATCTCGCGCCTTCGCTGAAAGACCTCGGCTGCCCTATCGATTCGATTGCCGTCACCGATTCGATGAAGCCAGGCCGGATCGACTTCACGCCCAAGCCCGAGGAAGGCTCGCTGGGCCGCATGTTCGCCAATCGCGACTTGCGTCTCGCCCTCTTCGCCGCCGCGCGGGAAGAACCGAACATCGCCTGGCACGTCCGCACCGAGGCCGTACGCCGGGATCGCGGGCCGCATGGGGTGGAGGTCGAACTGTCCGATGGCCGCGTGCTGAGGTCGAGCCTGCTGGTCGCAGCGGAAGGTCGCCAGTCGCCGACGCGCGACGAGGCCGGGTTCTCGCTGGCCAAGTGGGATTATCATCACCGCGCGATGGTGACCGGATTGTTCCACGAGAAACCTCACGCGAACACCGCCTGGGAAATCTTCTATCCGGCGGGACCTTTCGCGCTGCTGCCGCTGCTCGACGACAACCAGGGCCGCCACCGCAGCGCGCTCGTCTGGACCGTGGCGGAAAAGGATGCGGCGGGCATCATCGCCATGCCCGACGCGATGTTCCTCCACGAAGTGGAAAGCCGCATGCACGGTGTGCTCGGCAAGATCACGCTCTCCGCGCCGCGCATGAGCTATCCGCTGCGCTTCCACCATGCCGGGCATGTGATCGACGAGCGCCTCGCGGTGATCGGCGATGCCGCCCACGGCATGCACCCGATTGCCGGGCAGGGCCTCAACCTCGGTCTGCGCGACGTGGGCGCGCTGGTGGACGTGCTGACCGAAGGCATGCGTCTGGGCCTCGAACCGGGCGATGCGCAGCTGCTGGCGCGCTACGAAAAGTGGCGCAGCCTCGATACTTTCATGGTCATGTCGGTGACGGACGGGCTGACTCGCCTGTTCGGCATTCCCGGCCGCCTGCCCAGCGCGGCGCGCCGCCTCGGCATGGGCGCGGTGCAGCGCCTGCCGAGCCTCAAGCGCTTCTTCATGGACGAGGCGCGGGGGATGTCGGGCAAGCTGCCCGAGCTTTTGCAGGGGTAGGGGGTAGGGAGCCAGGGCGCGACGTTGGAGCCAAAAGACGCGTCATCCTGAACTTGTTTCAGGATCCATCGTGCCGATCGACCCGCCGTCGATGTTCAGAAATGGATACTGAAACAAGTTCAGGATGACGGTGGATATGGGCGCAACGAAGCGTGCGGGGCGCCTCGCTCGACAGTCAGGGGAGCGCGAGGGTGTTAACCCTCGCATCCACCCTTGTTCTTATTCAGACGGAACGGCTTCCGAAGCATCCGCCGAGGGCAGGTCGGTCGGCAGCACGCCGGGTGTCGCCAGCGGGCTGGGCTGATCGACAGCGTGGCCTTCGGCGTCCGTCAACCGGCGCGGTTCCAGCATGGCGGTGGTTTCGAGCAGGTTGAGCGCGTCCTGCACGTCCTGAAAGCGGCGGGCGTCGGCGATCCAGGTCTGCGCGGCCTGGGCGTTGGGCAGGCGCTCGACTTCACTGATCGCATTGCCCATGCGCCGCGCGGTCAGCATCAGGCGGGCGCGGTCGATGCGGGCGGTCGGCGTCAGCAGCGTTGAGGATTCGCGGCGGACCACGAAGAGCGCGGAGAACTGGCGGCGGGCCTTCTGCCACAGGCTTTCGTTGCTCTGATTCTCGCTGAGTTCGGGCGAGAGCGCTTCGAGGCGAGCGGAGAGTTCGTCGATGGTGACGGGGTTCTTCGAGAACTCGATCACCGTCTGCACCGCGCGCGGCTGGGCATTGGTGAAGCGCAGGCGCAACTGGTCGGCAACGTAGCTGAGCGGCTCGCCGCGATCGACCATGCGGCGCGCGGCGAAGGCGATCAGCAGGCCCTCGGCGCGGGCGGCATTGCCCGAGGCGGCATCGGTCTGGAAATCGATCCGCGAGAGGCGGTCCTCCAGCAGTGCGAGCCGTCCCTCGACCGAGCTGAGCGAGGAAAGCTGCTCGGGAGAAGCGGGCGCGGTGGCCGCGGGAAGCGCGGGCGCCGGTGTCGGGGCCGGTTCCGCTGCCGGTTGTTGCTGATCCTGCGCCTGTTCCTCGGCGCGCTGGGGCAGCAATTTATTCAGCAGCCCGTCTTGCGCGGCCCAGACGACCAGAGCGCCACCCAGCAGGAAGGCGATGAAGGCGACGAAGAACACCCCCCCGCGTGAACGAGAGCCGGTAGCCGAAATGGGCGCCGGAGGATTTTGCGGCGAGGTGAAGTCCTGCATCAAGTTTGGTTCTGTCAGTTTACGATCCCGAGGGGAAGTCTTTGCACATCTCGGCGGCCAAGGCCAGCAGTGCGGCATCGTCGGGTGTCTGGGCACTGCGCGCGGAAATCCAATGGTTTCCGGCCCGCTCGGCCACGCGCGGGCCGATGCAGGCGAGGGCGATCCGGCGTCGGTCGACCGAGAGGCGCGTGCATTCGGCAGCGAAATGGGTGGCGGCCTCGCCCGAATGGAGCAGCACGACCGCCGGTTGTTCGAGTAGTGCCGTCAATTCGGCAGGCATGGCGAGCGGTGTGCTGGCATAGACCTCGCGGGTGATCATCGTGTGGCCGCCGGGGAGGACAAGTTCGATACGTTCGCGTCCGGCAAGGCGCAGCAGGCGGCTATGTTCGGGTGCGAGGTGGGCCATGACCGATTGCAGGCCGCCGTGGGCAATCCTCACGACCTTCAGTCCGGCCACGCGCGCGGCCTCGGCGGTCTTCGCGCCGACCACATAGGCGGGAAGGCCGCGATAGCGGCCGATTTCCGCGCCGCCGTGGCGCAGGGCATTGGCGCTGCCGAGCAGCACTGCGTCTACTTCCTCGCGCGGGGCCGGATCCCATGGCAGCGGCGCGACTGCGAACAGCGCAAAGCCGTGAGCCTGAAGCCCCAGTTTCTCCGCTGCCGCTATCGTTGCCGAAGTCCCCGGTTCGGGACGGATGACGATGACCGGCGGCATCAGGGGGCTCAGGCGGCGCCGCTGAAATGCACCGCGATGGCCGGAACCGCGCGGGCGAGCAGGTCGGCGGCGAGGTGGGCCGGGCCTGCGGGATCGCCGGCGGCGAAGCGGGCCTCGCCCTCGACCTTTTCCGCGCCGTCCGGGCTGTAGAGCGCCGCGCGCATGATCAGCGCTTCGCCCTCGTGGCGGGTGAGGACGGCGATTGGGCTATGGCAATTTCCGCCGAGGCCCGCCAGCAACGCGCGTTCGGCAAGCACCGAGGCGCGGCTCTCCGCGTCATCGACGGCGGCGAGAAAGGCCAGTGTGCGCGCATCGCCGGCACGGCATTCGACCATGATCGCGGCCTGGGCGGGGGCGGGGAGCCAGTCCTCCGCGTCCAGCGGATGGCCGGTTCCGGTTTCGCCAAGGCGCTTCAATCCGGCGGCGGCGAGGAAGGTCGCATCGGCTTCCCCGGCGGCCAGCTTGGCGAGGCGGGTGGCGACATTGCCCCGGAAGGTCACGACCTTGCAGTCCGGACGGGCGTGGAGCAGCTGCGCGGCGCGGCGCGGCGCGCTGGTGCCGACCACGGCGCCCTGCGGCAGCGCGCGGATGCTCTCGGCGCCCACCAGCACGTCGCGCACGTCCTCGCGGGGGAGAATCGCGCCGATCGCGAACATTTCGGGGCGAATTGTCTCGACATCCTTGGCGGAATGGACGGCAAAATCGATTTCACCGCTCGCCAGCCAGGCGTCCAGCTCCTTCGTCCACAGCGCCTTTCCACCGATTTCCGCCAATGCGCGGTCCTGAATGCGATCGCCGCTGGCGGTGACGGCAACGATCTCTATATGCGCGGGATCGATTCCGTGTGCGGCGGCCAGCCGGTCGCGCGTTTCCTCGGCCTGAGCCATCGCCAGCGGCGAACGGCGGGTGCCGAGGCGGAAGTTTTGTTTTTGCGTGTCTGTTTGCGTCGTCATCGGCGGGTTGTGCTACCCGGCAATGTCGTCCAGTGGAAGGGTCGTTCAGGGAAAGTTGGAATGCGGACTGTACTGGGCATCGAAAGCTCGTGCGACGAGACGGCAGCGGCGCTGGTCACCAGCGACCGCACGATTCTCGCCCAGCGCATCGCTTCGCAGGACGAGGCGCATCGGCCATATGGCGGCGTCGTGCCCGAAATCGCCGCGCGCGCCCATTCCGAGAAGATCGCGCCGTTGATCGAGGCGACCCTGGCCGATGCCGGGATGACGCTCGACGATGTGGATGCCATCGCCGCGACTGCCGGTCCCGGCCTGATCGGCGGGGTCATGGTCGGCCTCGTCACCGCCAAGGCGCTGGCCATGGCGACCGGCAAGCCGCTGATCGCCGTCAATCACCTCGAAGGCCATGCGCTTTCGCCCCGGCTTGCCGACGGCGATCTGCAATATCCCTATCTGCTGCTGCTGGTTTCCGGCGGGCACTGCCAGATCCTGCTGGTGGAAGGCGTCGGCAAGTTCCGCCGTCTCGCCACGACCATTGATGACGCGCTGGGCGAGGCTTTCGACAAGTCCGCCAAGCTGCTGGGCCTCGGCTATCCGGGCGGCCCGGCGATGGAGCGGCTGGCGCTGGAGGGCAATCCCAAAGCGGTGCCGCTGCCGCGCCCGCTGAAAGGCTCGGACGAGCCGCATTTCTCCTTCGCGGGCCTCAAGAGCGCGGTCATGCGCGCCAAGCAGTCCGGCGAATATGCCGATGCCGATATCGCCGCTTCGTTCCAGCAGGCCGCGATCGACTGCCTGATCGACCGGGCGCGGCGCGCGCTGGATTCGGTCGGCAAGGTCAATGCCCTGGTCGTTGCCGGGGGCGTCGCCGCCAACAAGGCGATTCGCGGCGCGCTCGAAACGCTGGCCGCCGACTACGACCTCGATTTCGTGGCCCCACCGCTGGGCCTCTGCACCGACAATGCGGCGATGATCGCCTGGGCGGGCGTCGAACGCTTTGCGATGGGCCAGTCAGACCCGCTCGACGTTGCCGCGCGCCCGCGCTGGCCGCTCGATCCCGATGCCGAGACCGTGCGCGGCGCGGGGGTGAAGGCATGACAGCTCAGATTGGCGTGATCGGCGCCGGTGCCTGGGGCACCGCGCTGGCGCAGTCGCTCGCGGGCGACGGCAGCGAAGTCCTGCTCTGGGCGCGCGAGCCGGAGCTGGTGGAGCGCATCAATACCGAGCAGCGCAACGCGACCTATCTGCCGAGCGCGGTACTGGCGGAGACGGTGCGCGCCACGAGCGACCTTGCCGAACTGGCGGCGCTGCCGGTGCTGCTTGCGGTGGTTCCCGCGCAGTTCCTCGGCGGCGTGCTGGCGCAGCTTCCGGCGCTCGGCTTCGCGGGCGATCTGGTGCTCTGTGCCAAGGGTATCGAGGCGGGCAGCGGGCGGCTCATGGCCGAAGTCGCGGCAGGCGCCGTGCCGACTGCCGAGATCGCGGTGCTTTCCGGCCCGACTTTCGCCCATGAAGTGGCTGCCGGGCTGCCGACTGCAGTGACGCTGGCCTGTTCGGGCGGCAAGGCGCAGTGGCAGCGGCTCTCGCCGGTCATCGCGCGGCCTGCGCTGCGCCCCTATTATTCCGACGACGTGATCGGGGCCGAGATCGGCGGCGCGGTGAAGAACGTGCTCGCCATCGCCTGCGGTGTCGTCGACGGCCTCAAACTCGGCCAGAATGCCCGCGCGGCGCTGATCGCGCGCGGCTATGCCGAGATGCTGCGTTTCGGCCTGGCGCGCGGCGCCCGCGGCGAAACGCTTTCGGGCCTCTGCGGCCTTGGAGACCTCGTGCTGACCTGTTCCTCTACCTCCAGCCGCAATTTCTCGCTCGGCCTCGCGCTCGGGCAGGGGCTGACCGCCGCCGAAGCGCTTTCGGGCAAGAATTCCGTGGCCGAAGGCGCCGCGACTGCGCCGGTTCTCGCCGAAATCGCCCGCCGCGATGCCATCGAGATGCCGATCGCCGAGGCCGTCTGCCGCCTGCTGGAAGGCAAGGCCCCGGCCGGAGAGGTCGTCGCCCAGATTCTCGCCCGCCCGCTGCGTGCCGAGCAGGAGCCGCTTTCTTGACCGACGCCGTCGCCAGCCGCACCGCAGCGGAGCAGGCCAAGAAGGAACACGACGATATCGCGGCGCTCGCCAAGGGCGGCCGCACCAATCTCTTCGGGTTCTTCCTGCGCCTTGCCGCGCGCATTCCCTTCCTGTTCATCGCCGGTCGCGCCTCGGTTTACGGCCCGGCGGCGCTGGGGCGCTTCGCCTCGGCGCTGGTGGTGATCGAACTGACCTCGATGATCTGCACGATGGGCGAGAAGCGCGGCCTCGCGCAGCGCCTGTCGGACAGCGAGGGGCAGGCCCATCCGGCCAACGTGATCGCCGACGGCATGGTCATCGCCCTGATCGCATCGAGCGTGGCGGCGCTGTTCTTCTGGCTGGTGCCCGCGCCGATGTTCCCCGGCGGGCACTATACCCAGATCGACCGGCTGATGGTGATCGCCATCCTGCCGCTGACGATGACCGAGATCTGGCTGGCGGCGCTCGCCTACCGGCTACGGGTGACGCCCACGGTCTGGTCGCGCGCGATAGTCGAGCCGTGGACGATCTCGATCCTTGCCGGGGCGATGATCTGGGTCGCGCCCGAGAGCGGGCTTTCGATCGCCTATATCGGCTCGGTGCTGGCGGCGGCAATCACCGCCTTCATTCCCTTCATCCGCGAATACGGGTTGCCGCAAGGCTGGCGTCCGCGCTTCGGCGACATGCGGCGGCTGGCGCTGCGCTCGACCCCGATCGCGCTGGCCGACACGATCGAATGGGCGACCCGCCGCGTCGACATCTTCCTGCTCGGCTTCCTGGCGCCATCCTCGGCGGTCGGTGTCTACTATGCCGCACAGCAGGTCGCGAGCCTGCCGCAGAAGCTCAAGACCAGCTTCGAGCCGGTGCTCGGCCCGGTCATCACCCGCAATCTCAAGCAGAAGGACTATGCGGCGATCGCGCGGCAGGTCTGTCAGGTGGGCTTCTGGATCACCGCCGCGCAGGCCGGCATCGCCCTGGCGCTGGGCATTCCGGGCGCGGGCGTGATGGGCCTCGTCGGCCGCGAGTTCGTCGGCGGCACCGGAGCGCTGGCCTTCCTGCTCGCCGCCGAAGTGGTGGCGGCCACGGCCGTCGTCAGCGAGGCGGCGCTCGTCTACGTCGCCCGCATGCGCAACCTCGTGGTCTCGGTGGTGACGATCGCGCTGCAGGCGGTGCTGACGCTGGGCGGGATTCTGGCGATGCAGAAGCTGGGCTACAATCCGCTGTTCCAGGCCGCCACGGCGGCGGCCGCGCTGATGGTCTCGCTGGGCTTCGCCTCGCTGGTGAAGTCGAAGATGCTGGCCGGCTACCTCAAGGAGCCGATCAACAACTGGCGCTGGGCGCTGGTCTGGGCGGCGGCGCCTGCGGTGGTGCTGGGCTATCTCGCTACCCGGTTCCTGTCGGAATGGGCGGCGCTGGCCTTCGGCATTCCCGCGATCCTCGGCTCCTATTTCCTGGTGATCTGGAAGAAGGCTTTCGGCCCCGAAGACCGCAAGCTGTTCCAGAAGACCAAAACCGCGTGATTTCCGTCTCTCAGGTGGTTTCGCAGCGGAGAGCCTTGCTCTAGGCTTTCCCGCATGAATCCCCGCCGCGCTTCCATCGTTGCCGCCGGTGCCGCATTTTGTCTGGCACTTTCCTTCGTCTCGACCCGCATGGAAGGCCCGGTCTTCATCGGCCGCCTCCAGCACGATGCCGAGGCGGCGCGCGACCGCGCCGGGGGCAAGGGCGTCACTCTCGCTTTTCGCGACCGGTACGGCTGGCTGACCCGCCATCCGGTGCTGTCGGGCGGCAAGGACCTCGATGCCGAGACCCGCACGCGGGTCGCCGCCGCGGTCGATGACGTGGCCGGGATCGGCGGCATCCGCTGGACCCGCGACGGCGAGGGGCAGGTGGCCAAGCTGCGCTGCCAGAACGATGTCGAGGCCATCCTCGCCTCGCGCACGATCCGCTTTACAGAAGCGAGTGCCCGGATCGACCCGGTCAGTGAGCGTCTGCTCGACGAAGTGGCAAAAGCGCTGCGCCCCTGCCTCGGCAGCATCATCGCCGTGACCGGCCATACCGACGCCACCGGTAATCCGGAGGCGAACAAGGCGCTCTCGCTGGCGCGGGCGGAATCGGTGCGCTGGGCCTTGATCGGGCGCGGCATTCCCGCCGACGGGCTGCGGGCTGCGGGGCTGGGATCGAAGACGCCGATCGAGGGGCTGGACCCGCTCGACCCTGCCAATCGCCGCATCGAGTTCTCGGTGATCGCGAGTGCGCCGATCAAGCCGACGCCGATCGATACGCCGGGTGCGGAATGAGGACGCAAATTACGATGAAAGGAGCCGCCGATGCCGCTATGGCTTGAGATGGCCGTTTCGGTGCTGCTGACCTATATGGCGGGCTTCGGCATCGGTTGGCTGGTGTGGAACCGGAAGGGATAAGTTGTGGTGGAAATGATTTCGGCCAATTGGCTGATATTCGTCGTTGCGTTGCTGGTCGGCATCGCGATTGCCTATTGGCTGTTCGCGCGCGCCTCCAAGCCTGCGCCGCGCCAGCACCGTCCCGACGTGCTGGACGAAGGTGCGGCCCCGGCACAGCGCAACCAGGCGCTGATAGACGATGCCCCGCCCGCCGCGCAGTTCACGGCTCCGGTCCACATCGATCCCCCGGCCATGGCGGGAACGATGGCCGGTATCGGCGAAGTGATTGCGGTGGCCGCGCAAGAGGAAGTGGACGCGGCAAAGGCTCCGCCTCAAACCATCGCGGCGGAGCCGGAAGCAGCGCCCGTCGCTGCGACCCCTGAGGGCGATGACTTGCGCAAGATCAAGGGCCTCGGCCCCAAGATGCTGACCCTTCTTCATGCGCTGGGGATCACCCGCTTCGAACAGATCGCGGCCTGGAGCGATGCCGATCTCGACGAACTCGACGGCAAGCTGGGCGCCTTCGCGGGTCGCCCGCGCCGCGATAACTGGGTCGAGCAGGCGCGCCTTCTCGCCAGCGGCGATACTGGCGCTTACGAAGGCAAGTTCGGAAAGCTCTGAGCCAGAGACCAGAACGCCAAAAGGGGCGGGAAGTGCGAACTTCCCGCCCCTTTTCCGTTTCCCGCTTGGGAAGGTTCAGGCTGCAGCCTTGGTGCCGAAGCGGCCGTGGTTGCGGAACGGCGTCATCCAGCGGTCGAGGAACAGTTCCAGCGGACGCGGGGCGATGCCAAGGTCGGTGAGACCGGGCAGGCTGCCGCTGGCGACGTTGCCGGCCTTGAGCAGCTTGAGCTGGTCGCCGCTGATCGGCGTGCCCGGCAGCGCGGCGATCAGGCTGGAGATGCCGTCGGACAGTTCCACGAAGCTGCGGTCGCGCTGGGCGGCTGCGGCGATGCGCTTGTTGAGGTTGACCATCGAGATCACTTCCGGACCGGCGATCTCGAAGGTCTTGCCGCCGTGCACTTCGGGCGCGCTCAGCGTTTCCGCGACGGCGAGTGCGACGTCATCCACGAAGATCGGCTGGAGCTGCGCCTGCGGGGCGAAGACCGGCAGGACCGGCAGGCGCGAGACGAGGTTGCCGAACATCATTAGGAAGTTGTCGTCCGGGCCGAACATGACCGAGGGACGCAGGATCGTCGCGGCCGGGAAGGCGGCCAGCACGGCCTTCTCGCCTTCGGCCTTGGTGCGGGCATAGGCGACGCTGGACGAGGCGTTCGCGCCGATGGCCGAGATGTGGACGAAGGCCGTTGCACCGGCGGCCTTGGCGGCAGCGGCGATGCGGCCTGCGCCTTCACCCTGCACGGCGTCAAGATTGCCGGTGAAGGCGCCCACGAGGTTCACCACGGCATCCGATCCGGCCAGCACTTCGGCCAGCGATTCGGGCTTGGTCACGTCGACGCCCGCGAACTGTACCTGGCCGATATTGCCGAGCGGCTTCAGGGCGTAGGACTTCTTGGGGTTGCGGCTGGCGATACGCAGACGCGCGCCGCGGGCGAGCAGTTCCTGGGCAACGTGCTTGCCGACGAAGCCGCTGCCGCCCAGCAGCGTGACGATCTTGCCGTAGAGAGGGTCGGTGGCTTGGCTCATGATCAGAACGGGTCCTTCAGCGTGGCGCAGGCGCGGCTGAAGGAGAAAATAGCCGCCTGCGCCGGTTTCGCGCATGATAAGCGCCCTTGGCACAAGCCCGGTTCCCGAGCAACCGGCGGCAGGCGCTGGACCGGGATTTTGCCTTTTTTCGTGTGATTTGAAAAAAGTTGAAGGAGGGCCGTTGACACGAATCGAGGACCCGCTTAGAGGCGCCCTCCTACCCGGCGAGGACGGCACAAACGGCCCCCTCGCTTCCGTGCCCAGATGGCGGAATTGGTAGACGCACCAGCTTCAGGTGCTGGCGCTCGCAAGGGCGTGGAGGTTCGAGTCCTCTTCTGGGCACCATTTCTCAGGCAGCTGAGAAACGGCAGGGGCCGCCGCAAGGCGGCCCCTAGTCGTATGTGCCTTGCACATTCCATTTCCTCGAAAATTTCGGCAGCCGAGGCGCAATACGCCTTTCGGAGCACCCCCTTCGGGCAAGGCCCGAACCTTCGGGGTGAGCAGTGGTGCTGGAATAATCCGATGAACTCGTGAGATTCCCGAAACTTGGCTCTTTGTGGTGATGGTGCGCCGCCGGGCGCGCGGCTAATCTGCGGCTTCCGGCGGGGCGTATCGCGGGGAAGCCGTTCGGCCATCTTCCCTACCACGTCGCGCCGATCGGTCCTGGCAGCGGTGGAAGAGCAAGGCGGACGATGGCGAAAACCGAGGAAATGGGCCGTCGTGCCACCCGCGGCGTGGCATCGACCGCCGTCTCCCAACTCGTGAAGATATTGGCGACGATGGCGACGACGATCGTCGTCGCCCGCATTCTCTCGCCTTCGGACTACGGCGTGGCGGCCATGGTGGCGCCGCTTACCGGCTTCGTCATGACCGTCCAGAATCTGGGTTTCGCACAGGCCGTGGTGCAGGCGCGAGACCTCGATCCGGAGCATTCTAACGCGCTGTTCTGGCTCAATGTGCTGGTCTCGGCGGCGGCTGCGCTGGTCATGGTCGTACTGTCGCCTGCGGTCGGCGCTTTTTACGGCGATGCGCGGGCGGGATACGTCACTGCGGCCACCGGGCTGACGATCCTGATCACCGGCTTCAAGCTGCAACACCAGGCCCTGCTCAATCGCGAGATGCGCTTCCAAGCGCTGAGCGTGAACGATGTGATCGTGTCCATCGGCACTTTCGTGCTGACCGCGCTGGCGGCGCTGATCCTCCGGAGTTACTGGGCGATCTGGATGGGCATCATGCTCAATGCGGCGATCAGCACGGCGATGATGTGGCGGGCCTGCAAGTGGCGCCCCCGGCTTGGCGCTTCCTTTGCCGGGGTGCGCAAGCTGGCGGTCTTCGGTGCGAACCTGACGGGCTTCAACCTGGTCAATTTCTTCGCCCGCAACCTCGACAACGTCATCATCGCCAAGGCCGAGGGGGCGAACGCGGTGGGACTCTACGACCGTAGCTACAAGCTCATGCTGTTCCCCTTGCAGAACATCAACCAGCCGCTCAGCCGGATCATGTTGCCGGTGCTGAGCCGGGTGCGCGACGAACCCGCACGGTATCGCCGTGTTTACGAGCTGGCCTTGCGGGCCATGGTCCTGGGGGCGATGCCGGGTATCCTGGCGGCGGCGATCTGCAGCGAGGAGCTGGTGCCGCTGCTGCTGGGCGAGCGCTGGGCGGCGGCGAGTCCGATCTTCTTCTGGCTGAGTCTGACCGCGATCGTGCAATGCGTGCCGGATACGACCGGATGGCTCTACATCAGTTCCGGCAATGCCCGGCGCATGATGTACTGGGGGATGTTCTCCAGCACCGTCTCGATCGTCAGCTTCCTGATCGGTGTCCATTGGGGGGCGGTGGGCGTGGCCTGTGCCTATTTCCTCGGCCAGCTCGCCTCGCAGCCGCTGCTCTATTACTTCGCCACGAAGGATACGCCGATCGCGCAGTCCTTCATGTACTTCGTGCAATTGCCCTCGCTGGTCGGCGGGCTGTTTGCCTGGGCTGTGGTTCAGGCCGCGAAAGGCGGCAATATGTCCGCCGTGGGATTGATCGCTCTGGCGGTGATCGCCAGTTACGGCGGCGCGGCTGCGGCGCAGGCCTGCACGAAGGGCGGGCGCTGGGCCATGGGCGAGATGCTGAGTCTCGCTGCAAACCTCCTGCCCGAGCGGCTGCGGCGTAGCCGGGCCTGAGGGGCCGTTTACGGCGTGGCAGTGGACGGCGTTCCCGCAGTAGCGGCTCGGCGAGGCGGCAGCACTCCGGCGTAAAGGAAATTCAGCATCGGCACGCTGCGGACGATCAGCCAGATCGCGAAGGCGGCGGCGAAAGTCGCCGCGCTGATCAGCGACCATTCCAGCCAGACGCCCCATTGCACCCGGTAACCGGCGATGGTGAGGGCGATGGCGATGGGGAGGTGGAACAGATAGACCACCAGTGAGGAATCCACGACCATCCGGACTCCGCGGCGTTCGCGGTGAAAAAAGGTCCGGCCCAGCGCAATCAGCGTCTGCGCCCAGCCGAGCGCGGCGAACCCGCCGGCGCTGCGCTCCAGAATCCAGTTGCGCTGGTGGTCGGCATGGAGCGCGACGGCGGTGGCGGCTAGGGTCAGCGCGATCACGGCGAGGCGCGGCCTGTCGAAAGCGGCGCGGACGGCGGGCGCGCGGTGCAGCACCATGCCGATGACGAAGAAGGGCAGCGCCGCCACGAAGTCGGCTATGCGCAATAGCCCCTGCGCGAGGCCGTCTTCCGGCAGGGCGGAGCGGGCGAGGCCCAGCACGAGCGCGCCGTAGACGGCCAGGCCGGTCGCGGCGAGGAGGAAGGCCGGAAAGAAGCGCCGGGCTGCCAGAGCGTCCCAGCGCTCCGGCAGGGCCATGGTCCGCAGCTTCGGCGCGATGAGACAGGTCAGCGCGGTGAGGGACTGGAGGTAGAGCAGCACGACCAGGAACCAGAGATGGCGCAGCACTGTGCCGGTCGTGGGATAGAGTGCGGCAAGGCCGGGCGGACTGTCCGGTCGCACCGTCGCCGCCAGCCAGTTGAGCACCGGGACGATGGTGACGAGCGAGACGAGCAGCGGCACCCCGAGCCGGACGAAGCGGCCGCGCAGCCAGGCGCGGGCCTCCCGGCGGGCCAGCAGCAGGGCGCTGAAATAGCCGGCGATCAGGAAGAAAGCGGGCATGCGGAAGACATGGATGACATGGGCGAGGTCGGTCATCAGCGGATCGCTCTCCATCACCGGCACCATCCAGGCCCGTCCCGGACGATAGGCGAGCGCGACGTGATAGGGGATGCCGAGCAGCATGAGGCCGCCGCGGACGGCATCCCAATGATGTTCTCGGGCAGCTGGGGGGGAGGCTGGCATCGAATGCCCTTCTGCTGGAGGGGGCGGAGAGCGGGCCGCCATGCTTTGCGGTTTCGCGCGGCGATGCAATTATCCGAAAGGGGCAGTGGTGCGACCTTCGGCGCGCAGAGGGATCAGGTGCGATTCCGTGCGCCCCAGGACGCCACCCGCCGAAAGTTTTCGAGACCGAGTACGGTGGCACCGAGCAGCAGCAGCGGCGATCCCATGGGTAGCGCCCCTCCCAGTTCCACTGCGCGCTGCCGGGCGCGGCGGCCCTGTTCGCGGTCGCCGCGGCGGAAGGCGCCATCGGCCAGCCAGTAGAAGTAGTCGCCCAGAATCTTGCGCCTGCGGGCTTCCTCGATGGCTTCGGTCGGCTGTTCCAGCAGACCTTCCGCCACCGCGATCAGGTCACCGAAAGTGGAGCGGCTCAGCGAGATTCGGTGTGGCGAATCGTGCTGGACATAGACGCCGCAGCCTTGTCGCGAATGACCCGGTCGCGCCCCGGCGAGCAGGGCGCGGCAGACCAGTTCGCCGTCCTGGTTGCGGCGGACGCTTTCCTTCCACCCGCCGATCCCGCGCAGGAACGCCGTACGCCAGAGCACCGCGCAGGGCGGGGTCCATTGTCGGCGCACCAGCCAGCGGTCGAGTAGGTCGGCGGCGTCGATATACCGTTCCTGATGCCGCTCGGCCCGGCCCCGGCTTTCGTCGAGCAGCAGCCAGGGACCGAAAGCGACATCGGCGCCCTGTTCCAGCGCCTGAACGAGGCCTCGCAGCAGGTCGCCCATCACGAAATCGTCGCTGTCGAGGAACATGACCCAGTCGCTCGTCACGGCCTTCAGGCCCCGGTTACGGCTTTTCTGCGCGCCCAGATTGCCGGGGTTGATCGTGATCGTCAGCGATTTGACGTCCAGCGAGGCGAGGGTGGCTTTGGTGGCGGCTTCGGTCGGGCCTTCCTCGTCGTCGATCACCACGATCACTCGGCAGGCGATCCCGGGCTGCGCGAAGACGGACAATACCGCTCTCTCGATGGAATCGGCGGCGCGATAAGCGGGGATCACGACCGTCACTTGTTCCTGTGGCATCGCAATGGCTCCTGCCTTCTGGAAGGTGAGCGCTCCGTCCTTTTATCCGAACGCGCCGGTCAGATGAAGTTGAACTTGAGGCCCTCGGCGAGGGAGGTCGTGTCCGTGACGCGGCCTTGCATTTTTCGCGGCGGCACTTGAGCGCAGCCATGCTGTTTTTCGCGCGTTCCATTGGCTATGCCGGACAGGCGAAAAGGAACCGGGTTCATGGCCGAAAATCACACTGCGGAAGGCAATCTCGAAGGCATCGGCGATTACAAGGGGCCGGCGGGCGGCTGGGGCGCGCTGGGCGCCGTCGCGCGCACGGTGCGCGAGCAGATGAAGGCCAGCCCGGATACCCGCGCGCTGCTACAGATGAATCAGCCCGACGGGTTCGACTGTCCCGGCTGCGCCTGGCCCGACCCCAAGCACACGTCCTCGTTCGAGTTCTGCGAGAACGGTGCCAAGGCGGTGACCTGGGAAGCGACGGTCAAGCGCGTCGATCCCACCTTCTTCGCGCAGCACAGCGTCAGCGAACTCTGGACCTGGAGCGACCACAGGCTGGAGGACGCCGGGCGCCTCACCGAGCCGCTGCGCTACGATCCCGAGACCGACCATTTCGTGGCCCTAAGCTGGGACGAGGCCTTTGCCCGCGCCGGTGCCGTGCTGCGCGATCTGGACGATCCCCATGCCTGCGAATTCTACTGCTCGGGCCGTGCCTCCAACGAGGCGGCATTCCTCTATCAGCTCTTCGCGCGCGAGTTCGGCACCAACAACTTCCCCGACTGCTCGAACATGTGCCATGAGGCGACGAGCGTGGGGCTGCCAAAGTCGATCGGCATCGGCAAGGGCACGGTGACGCTGGAAGACTTCGACCATGCCGATGCGATCTTCTGCATCGGCCACAATCCCGGCACCAACCACCCGCGCATGCTCTCGACCCTCGCTGCCGCCTCCAAGCGGGGGGTGCCGATCGTCGTCGCCAACCCGATGCGCGAGCGCGGGCTGGAGCGCTTCAAGTCGCCGCAGCATCCCACCGAGATGCTGTCCACCCACGCGACGCCGCTGGCTTCGGCCTATCATCAGGTCCGTATCGGCGGCGACATGGCGATGCTCAAGGGCATGATGAAGCTGGTGATCGAGGCCGACGCGCTCGACCATGCCTTCATCGCCGAGCATACCGAGGGGATCGATGCGCTGAGGGCCGATCTCGAAGCGACTTCGTGGGACTGGATCGAGACCACATCCGGCCTGACGCGCGACGCCATCGAGTCGATGGCCAGGGTCTACATCAATGCCGAGCGGGTGATCGTCTGCTACGGCATGGGCATCACCCAGCATCGCCACGGCACCCAGAACGTGCAGTCGATCGCCAACCTGCTGCTGCTGCGCGGCAATTTCGGCAAGGCCGGTGCAGGCATCTGCCCCTTGCGCGGTCACAGCAATGTGCAGGGCGACCGCACCGTGGGCATCACCGAGATTCCCGCCGAAGCGATGCTCGAACGGCTCGATGCGACGTACGGCATCACCTCGCCGCGCGAGCACGGCCACAATGCCGTCGAAGCGCTGGAGGCCATGCGCGACGGGCGCTCGAAGGCGCTGATCGGTCTCGGAGGCAATCTCGCCGTCGCCATGCCAGATCCGGAGGCCTGCTTCGCGGCGGTGCGCAAGCTCGATCTCTCGGTCAGCATCCTCACCAAGTTCAACCGCACCTGCCTGCTCACCGCGAAGGAGACGCTGGTGCTCCCCTGTCTCGGCCGCACCGAGCTGGACGAGCAGGCCACGGGGGCGCAGTTCGTGACCGTGGAAGACAGCATGTCGATGGTTCATGCCTCGCGCGGGAAGCTGAAGGCGCCGGGTCCGCTGGTGCGCTCGGAACCGGCGATCGTTGCCGGTCTCGCCAAGGCGGCGATGCCACGCAGCCTGATCGACTGGGACGCGCTGGTGGCCGATTACGACCGCATCCGCGAGGGGATCGAGCAGGTCTATCCCGACTTCCACGACTTCAACCGCCGCGTCCGCGAGCCGGGCGGCTTCCGCCTGACCATCGCGCCGGATCACCGCGTCTGGAACACCCCCAGCGGCAAGGCGCAGTTCATCGCCCATCCGGTGGAAGTGGAGCAAGGCGCGCGGCCGCTGCTGCTCACCACGATCCGCAGCCACGACCAGTACAACACCACGATCTACAGCCTCGACGATCGTTACCGCGGCGTGACCGGCCGCCGCGACGTGATCTTCGCCAATGAGGTCGATCTGGGCATGCTGGGTCTCGCACATGGCGATCTGGTCGATGTGACCACGACGGCGGGGCGCGTGCTCAAGGGCTTCACGGTGGTCAAGCACGCCATCGCCCGCGGCTCGCTGGCGGCCTATTATCCCGAGGCGAACTGTCTGGTGCCGCTGGAGGATTTCGATCCGGTCAGCGGAACCCCGGCCTACAAGTCGATCCCCGTGGTGATCGCCCGAGCGGCGTGACCCTCTCCCGCCGGGGGAGGAATGTCAGAACGATTTGCGCAAGGAAATCCCTGCAGAAGTCGTGTTCCCCGCCAGCGCATCGAAGCTGCGCGAGGCATAGAGATCGAGGTGCAGGCGGTCCGTCAGCTTCATGTTGGCGCTTACGCCCACTTCCCACCAGGCGTCCGAATAGTGCTGCGCATCGAGCAGGCCGGAGCGGGGAATGTCGTTCAGGTCCTCGAACTGGCCGCCGGTGACTTGCGAGACGGCATTGCTCGTCCAGTTGCGGGAGACCGAGAGACCGGCATAGTGATCGGCGTTCCGGCCGAAGGCATGGTCCACGCGCACGGTGCTGCCGAGCGTCCAGGTCGGCTCGCGGGTTTCGAGGTCGACCAGCCCGGTGAAGTCAGGGGCCGGGCGCAACAGGCGGCCCAGCGCGTAGGAGCCGACGACCGTCGGCGTCACGAACCAGCGCGGCGAGAGCGGGAAGATTCGCCCGAAATCGCCGCCCACCGCGTAATAGGCGCTGCTTCTGGCGCCGGTGCTCTCGCGGCGCGTGCCCCAGTCGGTGGTGATCCGGCCGTAGTCCTGGCGGCCATAGCTGGCCCAGCCGTCCACCACCCAGTTGTCGAAATTGCCGCCCGCGCCGAGCGTGCCGACGTAGTAGTCGGAAGGCAGCGCGGTGAAGGCCTGCATCAATGTGCCGTGGTAGCGCATCAGCCCGCCGCGCACATAGCCGCGCCCGACCTGCCGCGTCAGCGAGAGCGCCTGCCACGACCCGTCGGGGCCGTCGTCGCGGTTGCTCACACCTGCCGAGGCAGTGACCGTCCAGGGTGCGGGTTTCGGCGTTTCGGGTGCCGTATCGTCCGTGCTTTCGGCTTCCGTTACGGTTTCGGCGGCGGTGTCCTGTGCCAGTGCGGCGGGAGCGACGGGCAGGGCGGTCATGCCCGCCGCGAGCAGGCATGCCGGTATCAGACGCGGCATCAGGCGGCCTTTCGCAGGGTCGGGTCGAAGGCCGCCGGCACGGTCACGCGCGCGGCGAAACCGTCTCCGCCATGCACGAAGTTGACATCGCCGCCATGGGCGCGGGCGATCGAGCGGCAGACCGCAAGGCCCAGTCCGGTGCCCTTCTGGCCCGATTTGCGCGCGGTTTCGGAGCGGTAGAACGGCTCGAAGGCGCGGTCGAACTCGTCCTCGGGAATGCCGGGACCGGCATCGACGATCTCGGCCACGGCTTCGCCGTCGAGCAGGCTGACGCGGACCTTGGCGCTATCGCCGTACTTGATGGCGTTCTCCAGCAGGTTGCCGAGCAGGCGGCGGATGCCGACCGGGTCGACCTCGACCGGGATGTGCACATTGTGCTCGATCGTCACCTTTCCGCCCACGAGCTGGGCATCGGCGACGCTGCCGGCGATGAGATCGGCGAAGTCCACCCGCTTGCGCGGCCCCGGCGTGGAGGCGTCGCGGATGAAGGCGATGACCTGGCTGATCATCGCTTCCATCTCGGTCACTTCCTTCAGCAGCCCTTCGCGCTGGTCGTCGGGTACGTCCTCGATGCGGAAGCGCAGGCGGGTGAGCGGGGTGCGCAAGTCGTGGCTGATGGCGCCGACCATCGCCGTGCGGTCGTCCACGAAGGCGCGCAGGCGGAAGCGCATCTGGTTGAAGGCATTGGCGGCGCGGCCGATCTCGGCCGGGCCGGACAGCGGCAGGATCGTTGCCGAAGGATCGCGCCCGAGCTGTTCGGCGGCCTGCGCGAAGTCCTTGAGCGGCACGACGATGCGGCGCGCGAAGAGCCAGGCGAGCGGGCTGATGATCGCCAGCGACAGCGCGAACCACAGCATCACCCGCTTCTGCCAGGCATTGGGGAAAGGCTCGGCGCGCGGGGCGACGGCCAGCCACTGACCGTCTGGCTGGCGGGTTGCGGCGACGAAATCGCCTTCGATGAACGGCGGTGAGGTCAGCGCGAAGAAACTGCCGCCCGAATGGCGGAAGGGGATCGGCTGCGGCTTGCCGGGGATCGCGGGCTGCGGCGTGGTGGCGTTTTCGACAGTGCCTGTGGCCGCGCGCGAAGCGGCAGCGCCGGGTGCAACAGTCGGCGAGGCCAGCGTGACCGGCGGCAAGGGAATCGAGACCGTGACCGGGCGGCTGCTCAGCGTGGGCCGGGCGATCGGTTCCGGCGTGGCGATCGGCAGGGTAGCGCGCGGAATGTCGTTCATGCTCGGCATGGCCGGGGCAGGCAGGCCCGAGCCGAAAGTGCCGCTGCCCACCGGGCCGAGGGCGCCGCCCGGACGCATGCCGGGCGCGATGATCTGGCCGGGCTGGCCATCCTGGTTCGGAATGCCGCTGGAGGGATAGCCGGTGGAGCTGCCGGGGGCACCGGACTGATTACCAGCCCCTTGGCCGGGACTGCCGTTTCCGGGATTCTGTCCACCCGGACGTCCGCTAACTGGATTGGCGCCGCCTGGCCGGGCGCCGCCGGGATTAGCGGCCGGAGAGCCTGGAATCTTGCCGCCGGGCATGGCCGCGCCCGGTACCTGACCGCCGGGGCGCCCGCCGTTCGGCAGGGATGAATGGGGCATCGAGGGCACGCGGGGCATCGTTCCGCCCGGCGGCATCCCACCCGGCATCTGGCCGCCGGGGAAGTGCCCGCCGGGCAGGCCGCCGGGACCTGCCGCGCCGCCGGGCGGCGGGCCGCCGGGGATTGACTGGGCATCGGCCGAGCCGACCAGCAGCGAGGAAATCTCGGTGGTGCGGACGGACTTGGTCTTCAGGATCGCCAGCGGCGAGCGGGTGTTGCTCGGCACCGCGACACCGCCGACCGGAAGCTGGGTATAGAAGGCCAGCACGACGTCCCTGCTGTCGCGCCCGAGACGCTCGGCAAGGGCATCGCGCGAGGATTCGGACACCAGCCAGCCCTGTCCGCTCACATCGGGCGGTCCGACCATCGGCTTGCGCTCCAGCCGGTCGGGGAGGTCCTGGGTGGTGAGGGCGCTGGCGACTTCGTCGATGTTCCAGCGTGCAGTCGGGCTGGGCGGCAGGATCACTGTGAGGCCGAGCGTCACCAACTGGGCGCCGATCAGCGCGCAGACGAGGATGACGATCATCTGCATCGCCAGCGGCAGACCGAGTCGGCCGGTAAGTCGGGGCATGACGGGGCGAGGCAGGCTCATATTCCAGCCATTGCCACGAATTCGCGGCGATTTCGAGCCACGGCATCACTGATCGGTGCGGGTGTCCGGCGATTTTGCGGGGCGGGCTCGGAAGAGAGGGACACTTCCCTACCGAACCCGCTCCGCGCCCCCGCCGTGCGGCACGAAGCCGACTGGCGAGGACGGTCACCTCGGGTCCTGTCCGGCAGCCGTGTCCCCTGCGGTGCCGAAAGGTAAACTCTGTCGCATCGGGCGGCACCCGTGCGTTGCCGCGCCGGGTAACACCGGTTTGTGTCAGTATCGGGTAACAGACCCAACGACACTATCGGGCATATGGTTCCGGGGCCGTCGCAGGACAGGGCGGGTGCGACTACGTGACCTGTCGCTGCGACGGACCCGGCGCCGCTCGGCGCCTTGGCGGTGGCTAACCGAACAGCGGTTCCGGCCGTTCCGGAGGAATGCAGCATTGCGGCGAAAACGACGGGGGGTGTCGCATGTGCCGCGCTGCAGTCCATCCAGGACGGAACCTGACGAACTTGAATGTCCATGGCGCTGCTTCTTGCGGTGCGAGTTTGCCTGCGGATTTCACGAAGATTGCAATGTGGCCGCGATTTTGTCGCAAGCTGTATCCGGGCTGAAATCCGGGTGGAACACGGGGTTCCTATTGGCGCACAATGATCCTAGAACGCGCACCGATGGACCTCGAAACCCGCATCCTCATCGTCGACGACGATGACGGCATCCGCTCGCTCATCAGCGAGTTCCTGGGCAAGCACGGCTATGCCACCGAAACGGCTGCCGATCCGGCCGAAATGCGCGACCATCTCGCGCGCGGGCATTTCGACCTTATCGTGCTCGACGTGATGATGCCGCGCGAGGACGGGCTTACCGCCCTGCGCGGCCTCGGTCCCGATGCCCCGCCGGTCATCATGCTCTCCGCCGTGGGCAGCGATGTCGACCGGATCGTCGGGCTGGAGATGGGGGCGGACGACTATCTGGCCAAGCCCTGCAATCCGCGCGAGCTGCTGGCCCGCATCCGCACCGTGTTGCGCCGCCGCGCCAACATGGGGGCGGTGGAGCGGATCGTCTCGCCTTCCGCGATGCCCGAGCAGCGCCCGGTCAACGACATCCATTCCGGCGAGTGCCTCCATTTCGCCGGGTGGCGCATGGATCTGGGCCTGCGCCTGCTGTTCGATCCGGCCAATCGCGTCATTTCGCTGTCGGACGGTGAGTTCCGCCTGCTCAAGGCCTTTGCCGAGCATCCGCGCCGGGTGCTCACCCGCGACCAGTTGCTCGACTGGTCGCGCGGCGAGGACAGCGATCACTACGATCGCGCCATCGACGTCCAGCTCTCCCGCCTGCGCCGCAAGCTGGCGGAAGGCGACGGCGGCGGCGATATCATCCGCACCGTGCGCAACGAGGGCTACCTTTTCGTCCCGTCGGTTTCCGGAGACATTTCACCTGCGTGACAGACTGCGGCCCGGCGATGAGCCGTGCCGCGACAGAGATGAAATGCTTCTGAAATCCGATCGCAAAGGCGCGCTTCCACTCCTTCTCGTGACTTGATCCGCGACGCCGGTCTCCCGGCCCGTCGCGTGCGTTGCGACACGAGGGGAGATTCGAGATGGAAGACCATGACCATGATGGCGGCCTTGCCCACGACCTGAAGACGATCGGCAGGAACCTGATGGGGCGTCGCCGCGCGCTGGGCATCCTGGCCAGCGCGGGCGGTTTTGCTACCGTGACCGCCTGCGGGGGCGATGACGGTTCGTCTTCTTCCGGTTCCAGCAGTTCGACCGGCTCGACGAGTTCGTCCAGCACGTCGAGCACCAGCTCGACGAGCACCTCCTCGACCAGTTCGTCCACGACGACTTCGGGCGGGACCTCCAGCAGCAGCTGCATCGCCGACCCGACCGAGACCAACGGACCCTATCCGGCGGACGGCACCAACAGCGCCAGCGGATCGACCTCCAATGTGCTGACCGTCAGCGGCGTGGTCCGCTCGGACATCCGCTCCAGCTTCATCAATTCCACCACGACGGCGGACGGCGTCCAGCTGGAACTGACGCTGCAATTGGTGGACGTGAACAACGGCTGCGCCGCCATCGCGGGCGCGGCGATCTATATCTGGCAGTGCGATGCGGCGGGCAAGTATTCGCTCTATTCCAGCGGCGTGACCACCGAGAGCTATCTGCGCGGCGTGCAAGTGACCGATGCCGAGGGCAAGGTGACGTTCACGACGATCTACCCCGCCTGCTATTCCGGGCGCTGGCCGCATATCCATTTCGAGATCTTCACCGGCGGTCTGACTTCCGCGAGCACCGGCCGCACCGCCAGCCTGATCTCGCAGCTGGCCCTGCCCGCCGCGACCAATACCGCCGTCTATACCGGCGATACGCGCTACACCGCCAGCATCGCCAATTACAACGCGATCTCGCTCTCCTCGGACAATGTCTTCGGAGACAACAGCTCGGCCCAGATCGCGCAGATGACGCCCACGCTGAGCGGCAGCCTGACTGCCGGATATACCGGCACCGCGCTTATCGGGATCGCCGCCTGAGGCGGCTCACAGATATCGCCGCCTGAGGCGGGAAACCGGGACCGCCGTTTGACCGGCGACACTCCAGCACGGTCGGGAATGTCCCGGCCGTGCCGAAGTCTTACGCTCATCGAGAGACCTCTTCATCATGAACTCGCTGCAAACCTCTTCCAGCATCGGCGCGCTCGTACTCGCGCTTTCCGCGGCGCCTTCGCTTGCGGCCACGACTGTCTCCACCTCCACCACCAAGGCGCTCGTCACCTCCAGCGCGGGCGACGTGACGGTGACCGAGGACGGTACGATCACTTTGCCCAGCGGCAGCGCGATCACCGTGGACAGCAAGAATGCCGTCGACCTCGAAGGCGCTCTGGCACTGGACGATGCCGATGGCGCCACCGGCATCACCGTCAATGCCGGGACCACTTCGACGATCACCGTGGGCGAGGATGCCACGCTTGCGGTGACCGAGGACTTCGTTCCCGCCGACACCGATTCGAACGGCATCGCCGATGGCTCCATCGCCTCGGCCAGCAACCGCTACGGCATCCACGTCCTGTCGGGGGCGACCACCAGCGGCTCGATCCTCAACGAGGGCACGATCACCGTCGAGGGCCTGAACTCGGGCGGCATCGTCGTCGATTCGGACTATGTGGGCGACATCAAGAACACCGGCACGATCAATGTGATCGGCGACAACTCGGTCGGTATCTCGACCAAGAGCGTCGATGGCGACGTGACGGTGGAAGGCACCGTCTACGCGACCGGCGCGGGTGCCCAGGCGCTTTTGGTGGACGGCGATGTCAGCGGCACCGTGACGATCCAGGGCACCGTCTCGCAGCGCGCTTCCTATACCGACGACGACAGCGCGACGATGGTGCTTTCGCGCGCGGCGCTGCGCTCGGGCGCGGCGGCGGTGGAGATCACCGGCAATGTCGCGGGCGGCATCTATGTCGCGGCGCCCCCGGTCGACAACGACAGCTCCAACGACGACGAGGACAACGACGGCGTCGACGATGACGACGAGGGCACCGGCGCGGTCATGGCCTATGGCAATGGCCCGGCGATCCAGGTCGGCGGCACCAGCGACATCACCGTGGGCGGGGTGTCGAGCAATTCGGGCACTTACTCGATCGCCATCGACGGCTCGGTGGCCTCCAATGCCTATTACAGCAATACTGATGCCTATGGCCTGGTGATCGGCGGGCAGGGGGGCAATGTGACCCTGACGAACGGCATCGGCGTGACCGGCACCCTCAGCGCCACGACTTACGATTCGGCTGCGACGGCGCTGCTCATCAATGCCGGCAGCACTGTGACCAGCCTGTACAACAGCGGCTCGATCGCGGCCTCGATTACCTCGCAGGGCGAAGGCTCCTCCACTGCGATCCGTGACCTGTCGGGCACGCTGACGACGATCGACAACACCGGCTACATCGGCGCGAGCGGATCGAGCACCGACACCCGCACCGCGATCGATCTTTCCGCCAACACCACCGGCGTGACCATCAACCAGTACCTCAACGACGCCGATGCCGAGACCAGTGCCGACTATCTCGAGGACAACGATACCGACACCGATCCTACCGTCTACACCGCGATCGTCGGCAATATCCTGCTGGGCTCGGGGAACGACACCATCAATGCCTCGTCGGGCACGATCACCGGCAACACCCTGTTCGGGGACGGCGACGATACGCTGAATCTCTCGGGCAACACGGTCTATACCGGCGATGTCTACTTCGGCAGCGGGACCGGCACGGCGACGCTGGCGGGAACCTCCAGCTTCGTCGGGACGATGGACTTCGACGGCAACGTCGGCACGCTGACCCTGTCGGGCAGCTCGGTCTATTCGGGGAACTTCGGCAATGCCGACAACCTGACCGTGACGGTGGGAAGCGGCGCCAAGCTGGCGGCCAGCGCTTCCGACAATATCAGCTTCGGCAGCTTGATCGTGAAGTCGGGCGGTTCGCTGGGCGTCTACGTCGATACCGCGGAAGGCACGACTTCGCTCTATTCCGTGGCCAATGCCACGCTGGAGGACGGCGCCAAGATCACCGCCACCGTCACCGACCTCGGCGATGCCGAAGGCACCTACACGGTGCTCACCGCCAGCAGCCTCGACGTGCAGGGCACGCTGAACGCTACCGATACGGACCTGCCGTTCATCTACAACGGCGAAGTCTCGACCGACGCCAACAGTATCTACCTCACCATCGCGCGCAAGACGACCGATGAGCTGGGCCTCACCCGCAGCGAGGCTTCGGCCTGGGATGCGACCTATGCGACGGCCCAGAACGACGACAGCCTGACCTCCAGCCTGCTCCAGGTCGAGGACTCGGCTACGCTTCAGAGCCAGGTCGCCGGTCTTCTGCCCGATCATTCGGGCGGCGTCTTCGATGCCGTGACCCATGGCGATCGCATGGCCGCGCGCCACCTCTCGGACGAGACTTCACTGTTCACGATTTCCGACATCGGTGGCTGGTTCGAGCCGGTCTACTGGCGCACCGCCAAGGATGCCGGTTCGACGGCGGGCTACAAGGCGAACGGCTGGGGCCTCTCCGCCGGTGTCGAGCGCCGGACGAACCTCGGCTACTTCGGCGTGTCCTATGCCTGGCTCCATGGTACTGTGACCGATAACGGCGGCACCGGCGATCTCGGCGTCGGCCAGCACGACCTCGGCCTGTTCTGGCGCACCGCCAAGGGACCGTTCATGGCCTGGGCGCGCATCGGGGCCTCGAAGATATCGGTCGATTCGACGCGGACTTTCACCGGCACGATCGACGATACCGACTTCACCTACTCGGCCGACGGCAAGTGGAGCGGCTGGATGTTCTCGGGTCTTGCCGGTGCGTCCTACCGCTTCCAGATGTCGCGCCGCTTCAACCTGAAGCCCAAGGTCGAGCTGGAGCAGTTCTGGCTGAAGGAAAACAGCTACAGCGAAACGGCGGACAGCGACGCGATCGCCCTCAGCGTGGCCAGCCGCACCAGCAAGATGGCCACGGTGACGCCGACGCTCACCGCATCCTATTCGCTGGGCACGATCTCGCCCGACTGGCGCCCGCTGACTTTCCAGGTGGAGGCCGGTCGGCGCGAAGTGGTTGCGGGCAAGCGGGGCAGCACCACGGCCTGGTTCAACGGCGGCGACACATACGACGCGGGCGAGGCCTTCACCATCACTCCCGAGAGCCTGAAGGGCGCCTGGGTCAGCGAAGTCTCGATGCTGGCGGGCGGCTATGACTTCACCTGGAAGATCACCGCCCGCGCCGAGCGCACCCAGGACGCCACCGACTTCTCGACCCGCGCGTCGCTGAGCGTGGCGTTCTGAGAAAGGCGTTCGGGTGCTGAACTTCCAAGCGCACTAAGGCCGAGATCATCATGGTCGATATCGATTTCACCCGGAATCGATATCGGCCCCCACCCGTGATCCATGCCCCTACCCGTCATCCCCGCGAAGGCGGGGATCCCGCTTTTCTTGCGCCATGGCGATAGGTCGCAGAAAGGCAGCGGGGGGCCCGCCTACGCGGGGGCGACGAGGTTATTTTTGCAATTATGGTGTGCCGTTCAGCACGCCGAACTGCCTACTCGGGCCGCAATTCCGTCAAGCGGCGCTCCCAAGCTAGGGCATGTTCGACGATCGTGCCGAGATCGGCATATTTCGGCTCCCAGGGCAGCGTCGCCTTGATGCGGCGATTGTCCGAGATCAGCGAATCCGGATCGCCCGCCCGGCGGCCCTGCAGGCGGCGGTCGATCGTGCGGTTGGTGACGCGGTCCACCGCGTCCAGCACTTCGAGCACCGAGAAGCCTTGGCCATAGCCGCAGTTCATCGTCAGCGATTCCCCCGGCGCGGCGACCAGCGCTTCAAGCGCCAGGACATGGGCATTGGCGAGGTCCGAGACGTGGATATAGTCGCGCACGCCGGTACCGTCCGGCGTGTCGAAGTCGGTGCCGAACACGCCGACATGCTCGCGCTTGCCCAGCGCCGCTTCCACCGCCACCTTGATGAGGTGCGTAGCGCCCGCCGTCGACTGGCCGGTGCGCGCCTGGGGATCGGCCCCGGCGACGTTGAAGTAGCGCAGCGCGCAGTAGTTGAACGGATGCGCCCGCGATACGTCGCCCAGCATGATCTCGGTCATCAGCTTTGACATGCCGTAGGGATTGATCGGCAGCTTCGGGCTGTCTTCGGTGACCGGGGAAACTTCCGGAATGCCGTAAGTCGCCGCGGTGGAGCTGAAGATGAAGTGCGGCACCCCCGCCTTCACGGCAGCGTCGATCAGGGCGCGGCTCTTGGCGGTGTTGTTGTGATAGTACTTGAGCGGGTTCTCGACCGATTCCGGCACGATGATCGAACCGGCGAAGTGCATCACCGCCTTGATGCCCTGTTCCTCGAAGATCCGCGCGAGCAGCGCCGCATCCTCGATATCGCCTTCGTAAAGGGGCACGCCTTCGGGAATGGCGAAGCGGAAGCCGGTGGTCAGGTTGTCGATCACGGCGACTGACCAGCCCGCATCCTTGAGGGCGAGAACGGCGTGGCTGCCGATGTAACCGGCACCACCGGTAACGAGAACGGGAATCTTGGCGCTCATGGTCTCGCTCTGCTGCATGGCAACCGGGTTGCCGTGGTCTTTCAATATGAGGTCTTTCAATATCCTGTTGGACGGTCGATTCTCTCCGCGCAAGAGGGCAGAAGGGGGGCGGTCTCACCAACCGGGTTCAAGGAATAGGCCGTCATGCTGCGGTGCGTCAAATTGAACTGCCTCCATCGCGGCGCTATCCTTTCGCAAGTGCTAACCAATCAAAGGCGCGCTTTCAGGAGAAATACTGAAATTTAACTGATTTTACGCTTCCTTCGTCAGTTGAATGCCACATGAACGACCGTCGATGCGGCTGTGATCGTTTGTAGGCGCATCGCGGATTCGTTGCCGATGAGCTTTTCGAACCCACCGCACCCCGATCGATTTCGCACTTGCGGAAGAGTTTTGCGACGTGCCGTTTTAGGAGTGGGTCTCGCCGTTTTTGAACAGGGCTCAAGCACTTGCACCCCTATGCTCCGCCGATTACCCGAATAGGTGATTGACTTAGGCCTTATGGAGACGACCGTAAGTGCACTGCACAAGAACGCTTCTCGGGCTCGCTGTCCTTTTTTCCGGCACGCTTCTGGCGGGTTGTACGTCGACGATGACTCGCAACCCGAATGTACCGGTCGGCGAGGCCGCTTATAGGACCATTCCGGCAACGATTCCGGCGCCCACCGTCTATGCGATCGCGCCGAAGGACGTTCTTCAGGTGCGCGTCTTTGGCGAACCCGATCTCTCGGTGGAAAAGGCGCGCGTGGACGAGGCCGGTTTCATCCAGCTTCCTTTCGCCGGACAGGTCAAGGCAGCGGGCCGCAGCGCGCCCGAGGTCAAGGACGAGATCACCGGCATTCTCGCGCGCAAATACCTTAAAGACCCGCAAGTCGCGGTCGCAGTGGACGAGCCGGCACCGCGCTTCGTCACGGTCGAGGGCGAGGTCAAGGTGCCCGGTTCCTTCGAGCTGACCGGCGATACCACGCTGCTGGGCGCGCTGGCGAAGGCGCAGAGTCCTTCGCCCACCGCGAAGCTCGATCAGGTGGTGATCTTCCGGACCATCGACGGGCAGCGCATGGTCGCGCGCTTCGACGTGAAGGACATTCGTGGCGGCGTCAGTCCCGATCCGATCATTATGGACGGCGATCTCGTCGTGGTCGGCAATTCGAAGATCAAGACGCTCTGGCAGGACTTCCTGAAGACGGCGCCGCTCTTCAACGCCTTCGCGGTGATGGCCCGCTGACGGCGGCGGCTGCCTTTCGCCTTTCGGCCATGGCGGCGCGGCGAAAGGATAAGCGATGTTGTATCCTGAAAACGACGGGACTGATCCTATGAACTATCGAGTCGCCTTCCTGTCCCCCGTGCCCTTCTTCAAGGGCGGGGCGGAGCGATCGCTGTTCGACCTGATGGCGAACCCGCATGTCGACCCGCTGCTGGTCGTTCCGGCGGAAGGTCCGGTTTCCGAGCAGGCGGCGAGCCGGGGCATTCCGGTGGAAGTCGTGGATTTCGGGCAGGTCGCCGCGATCCGGCGGCCGGTGCGACCCTCCAGCGTCGGCGCGGCGGTGGGCGACTGGATCGGCGCCGCGCGCAGGCTCAAGGACGTGACCAAGCGCCACGGCGCGCAGATCGTGCATAGCAACGGGCTGAAGGCGCACTGCATCGCGGGGCTTGCCCGCAAGCTCGGCGGCGAGGCCTGCGTGTTCCACCTCCGCGACATCGCCGTTCGCGGGTCCGAGCGGCTGATCTGGAAAAGTCTGGCGCGCAGCTCCGACCACACCGTGCTCGTCAGCCGCGCCTGCTGGCCGGGTGAGGCGCTGCCGCAGAACGTCTCGGTGGTGTTCAACGGCGTAAAGCGCGACGATGTGCCCCAATCCTTCCATGCGCGCGCTGCGGAAGGCGGGCTGGTCGTCGGCATCTGCGGGCGCATCCATCCGTTCAAGGGCCACCATGTCGCGCTCGACTGGCTCGGCGCCGCGCATCGGCGCGGACAACGCATCACCCTGCTGGTGCGCGGCGAGGCGGAAGAGGAAGACCGGCCCTATCTCGAAAGCCTGAAGCGTCAGGCCGAGGCGCTCGGCCTCAAGGACTTCGTCCGTTTCGAGGGCCGCTTCGAAGGACTGGCGGCGATCTACAACGGCATCGACGCCGTGCTCGTCCCCTCCGAGACGCCCGATCCGCTGCCGCGTTCGGTGATGGAGGCAATGTCGATGGGCCTGCCGGTGGTCGGCTACCCGGCGGGCGGTATCGTAGAGATGATCGACCATCGCGAGAACGGCTGGCTGGCAGGCGATGCCGAGGCGTTCTGCACGGCGATGGAGGAAATCTCCAGCCTCGGCCCGATGCTTGTCGAACTCCAGAAGCGCGCCGCGCGCACGGTGGCGGAGCGCTTCGGCATGGAGCGCATGCACCGGCAGGTGAACGATGTTTATTCCGCGGTGCTCGGCAGGTGATGCGCTGGTGGCAGGATAGCGGCGGCCTCGGTTCGGCACGGCGCCGCGCCCGGCGCGCGCGCCTGCGCAACGGGGTGCTGGCGGGGGCGTTGCTGCTCAGCCCCGGTGCCTTACTGGCCGCTGCCCTGCTGCTCCAGCCCGCCGCCGTTCGTTCCGAGCGCCATGTCGCCGCGCCTGTCGGGCAAGTAGTGGGCATTGCGGGCAACAATCTGACCCCCGCCGATCTCGACCGCGTGGCGGCGCTGGGGCTGCACTATGTGCGCAGCGATTTCAGCTGGGCGGGGACCGAGCGCAAGCCCGGCACTTACGACTTCGGCGCCTATCTGGAGTTCGCGCGCGAGGTTCATGCGCGCGGGATGCGCCCGCTGTTCATCCTCGACTACGGCAACCCGGTCCACACGCCTTTCACCAAGATCCAGTGGCGCGGGCGTGACGAGCGGCGCACCTCGCCGCCGGTCGCCCCGGACCAGATCAAGGCCTACAGCGAC
Source organism: Novosphingobium sp. BL-S-20 (assembly GCF_055521635.1). NCBI lineage: Bacteria > Pseudomonadati > Pseudomonadota > Alphaproteobacteria > Sphingomonadales > Sphingomonadaceae > Novosphingobium > Novosphingobium sp. BL-S-20. The sequence goes on from NZ_CM145494.1 coordinate 582,826, forward strand.
TGGGCCGCTGCCGCTGCCAAAGCCTTTGCGGCCTACGATCCGATCTGGGAAGTCTGGAACGAGCCGGACCATCCCCGGTTCTGGCCGCCCAAGCCGGATGCCGCTGCCTATGGCCGCATGGCGCTCGCTGCCTGTCAGGCGATCCGCGGCGCCGACGGTTCCGCCGAAGTCTATGGCCCCGCCGCTTCCAAATGGGTGGACGGCGCGTTCCTTTCGGCGCTGGCCGGATCGAAGGCCGTGACCTGCTTCAGCCGGATCAGCGTCCACCCCTACCAGATGACCGGCGACGCCACTCGCGACGCGGCGCTCTGGGACGGCCTGCGCCGCCGGATCGCGGCAGGCGGGCAGGTAAAGACACCCCGGATCGCCAATTCCGAATGGGGCCGCCCGGTCGTCGGCCGCGTCGACGATCAGGCGCAGGCGCGCTACCTCGTGCGCACGCTGGTCTCGGCACTGGCGGCGGATGTGGCGCCGAACATCTGGTATTCGTGGAAGGACGCGGGCAGCGATCCCGACTACGACCAGCACCACTTCGGCCTGCTGCTGCCGAATGGCACGCCCAAGCCCGCCTATTTCGCCTTGCAGACGCTGCTGAAGGAACTCGGTGCGATGCGCTATGCCTGCCCGGTCCAGCGCGCCGGGGTGGAAGGCGCGATCTTCTCGGGCGGCAGCGCGGCAGAGGCACTGGTCTGGGCCAAGACCGGCGCGGCCCTGCTGGAACCGGCGAAGCTGGTGCCTTCCGGCTGGAAGCTCGCAGGGCTTCTGGACATGACCGGCAAGGCCCTCCCCACCGGCGAGCAGCGGCTGAGCAATGCCCCTGTCTATTTGCGCCTGCGCCCCGCCTCCAGCGGCGCGCGACCGGCGCTGAACTGCCCGCAAAACCCATGAGCGATATGAGCACTGCACCTCGCAACGGAGACAGCACGTCCATGACGTCCCGACGAATTCTCTTCATCATCCGCTCTTACCGGCCCGATCAGGTGGGCGGCGGCGCCAAGTCCGTGCAGACGCTGGCCGAGGGCCTCGTCGAGCGCGGCCATGACGTGCACATCCTGCGCCTCGCCCCGCGCGGAGAGGAAGCCGCGACCTTGCGGGCGGGGCTGGAGGCCGGGGTGACCGGGCCGGGCAAGCCGACGCTCCACGTCCTGCCGATCCGCAACATCTACTGGCCCTACGACAAGCGCCGCCGCTCGCCCGCAATGAAGGCGGTCTGGCACACGCTGGACCTCTGGAACTTCCGCGCCGCGCGCGACGTGCGGCAGATGCTGGACATCATTCGTCCCGACGTGGTCAACACCAGCATCATCGACGGTTTCTCCACCGCGATCCTGCGCGAGGCCAAGCGCAGCGGCGCGCGGCTGATCCATACGATGCGCGATTACTACCTGATCTGCAGCCGCTCCGGCATGTACCGCGCGGGCGAGAACTGCACCTCGCTCTGTTCGGGCTGCAAGGTGGTGGCCGGCGTCAACCGCCGCCAGACGCGCAATGTCGACATGTTCCTGTCCAATAGCGCCTTCGTCGCCGAGACCCACCGCCGCCACGGCGCCTTCGGGGACGACAAGCCCTGCGCGGTGCAGTGGAACGTCAACGACCGGCCGCTGGTGCCCGAGGCGAGGGCACTGGCCGACGGCGCGCCGATGGTGTTCGGCTATATCGGCCGCCTCGCCCCTACCAAGGGCGTGGAGAAGCTGATCGAGGCCGTCCGCCAGCTGCCGCAGGGCGGTCGTCCCTGGTCGCTGGTTATCGCGGGCGACGGCGAACCCGGCTATGTCGATGGTCTGAAGGCGCAGGCGGCAGGCGATCCGCGCGTGAAGTTCCTCGGCTGGCAGGCGGCGGAAGACTTCTACGGCGCGGTCGACGTGGTGATCTGCCCCTCGGTCTACAACGAGCCGCTGCCCCGCGTGATCTACGAGGCCTATGGCTTCGCGCTGCCGGTCGTGGCCTCGCGTGTCGGCGGCAATCCCGAAGTCGTCACGCCCGGCGAGACCGGCGAGCTTTACGACGGCGAGGACGCGGCCGAACTGGCCGAGAAGATCCAGCACTTCCGCACACTTCCGGCCGAGACTTATGCGCATTACAGCGCGGGCGCGCTCGACATGGGCGGCGTCTTCACCTCGGGCGCGGTGATCGACCGCTACGAGAGCCATCTGGAGAAGCTGTTCGATGCGGCCTGAGCGTGAAATGGCCGTGACCTTCGGGGAAGCGCCGCCGCTTCCTTCCGTGCCGACACGCCTGCCGGTGGGACGGATGAGTCCCAGCAGCGGCGTGCTGCGCGCCTGGCAGCGCATGAGCGCGCTCTGGGCCTCGGGACCGGCAGGGCGCTTGCTCGCACGGGCGATCCGGGGACATATCCGGCGCGCCTATGGCTGCTACATCGCGCCGACGACGAAAGTGGGCGAGGCGGTCTACCTGCCGCATCCGGTGGGCGTAGTGATCGGCGACAATGCCGTGATCGCGGACGGCGTGACGATCTACCAGAACGTCACCATCGGTCAGGACGGTGCGGCCGGGCGCTGCCCGCGCATCGGCGCCGGGGCGACGATCTTCGCGGGCGCCACCGTGATCGGCGATATAGAGATCGGCGCGGGCGCGGTGATTGGCGCCAATGCCGTGGTCAAGACTTCGGTTCCGGCGGGACATATCGCCGTGGGTGTGCCCGCGCGCATCCTGCCGCCTCGCTCGCAGGTGCTGCGATGAGCGGCACACGCGCGATGGAAGGCGCAGGCCTCGTCTCGCTGTGGCAGCGCATGTGCCGCCTGCACGCGCACGGCGGTGCGAGCCGGGCCATGGCGACCATGATCCGGCGCTACATCCACTGGCGCTACGGCTGCCACATCTCCCCGCTTTCGCGCCCGGCGGGCTGGATCAACCTCCCCCATCCGGTGGGCATCGTGGTCGGCCACAACGTCGAGATCGGCGAGAACGCGACGATCTACCAGAACGTCACGCTCGGCCAGTCGGGGCGCGGGGAAGGCTATCCGGTGATCGGCGCGGATGCGGTGATCTATGCCGGAGCCGTGGTCGTCGGGCCGCTGCGCATCGGCCGGGGCAGCCGGATCGGCGCCAATTCCGTGGTCCTCAGCGATGTGCCGGAAGGTGCCACTTCGGTCGGTGCCCCGGCGCGGATCGTGACGCCGAAGCACAAGGACCTCTCGGCTGCATGAAGGCCCGGCTCATGAAATTGGGGCGCATGAAGCTTTCCAAAGGCGCGATCACCACCGCGGCGCTCGGCATTTCCAGCGGGCTGAACTTCCTCTCGCTGATCGTCTGGACGCACCTGCTCAGCCCCGCCGAGTTCGGCACGTATGCGCTCGTCTCGGCGACGGTGCTGTTCCTCAATGCCGCGATCTTCGAGTGGCTGCGCCTCACTGCCTCGCGTCTGCTCTACGATCCCGCCGCCGAGCACCAGCTCAATCCGGACATCGCCAATGCGCTTTCGATGGTCGGCCTCGGGCTGATCCTGCTGCTGCTGCCGGTGGCGCTGTCGCTGCGCGCGTTCCAGATCCATTTCCTCGGCGTCGCGCCGGACTGGTGGCCGGCCATGTGGCTCTGGCTGTTCTCGGAAATGCTCTTTGCGATCAGCACCGTCACCGCGCGCCTGCGCCTGCTGAGCTGGCGTTTCTTCGCGATGATGACGCTGCGCTCCTCGCTCTCGCTGGCGGTGGGTGCGGTGCTCGTGTGGTTGTTCGACATGGGCGCGCTGGGCGTGGCCCTGGGCATCCTCGGCGCGCAAATCGGCTGCGCAGTGCTCGGCAACGTGACCGACGCCGCCTGGCGAGGACTGCGGCCCTTCCGCGCCCGCCGTGCCGACCTCCAGGAAATCATGCGTTACGGCGCGCCGCTGATCGTCAGCTCCGGCCTCGGCTATGCCAGCGCCGTGGCGGACCGCTACATTGTCTCCTCCACGCTCGGCAAGGCGGCGGTCGGGCAATACTCGGTCTCGGTCGACCTCATGCAGAAGACCGTCATCTTCCTGATGCTGGCGGTCAACCTCTCGGCCTATCCCGCCATCGTCCGCGCCTTCGAGAAGGACGGGCGCGAGGCGGGCGAGAAGATCCTGGCCGAGAACTTCATCATCTACCTGATGATCGGCGCCCCGGCGGCGGCTATCCTGGCGGCGCTCTCGCCCGGCGTGGCACGGCTCTTCGTCGGCCCCTCGTTCCGCGACACCGTGGCGATGCTGCTGCCCTACGTGGCGATCGCGGCGATCCTGAAGGCGCTGACGACCTTCCACCTCTCGGTCGCGCTGCAACTGGTCAAGAAGACCCGGCTGCTGATCATATCGCCCGCCGTCAATCTGGCGCTGCTGGTGCCGAGCGGCATCATCGGCGTGAAGCTGGCGGGCCTCACCGGCATGGCGATCGGCATCGCCATCTCGCAGATCGGCAGCTTCGCGCTGTTCTATCTGGTGGTGAGCCGCCATGTCCGCACCCCGCTGCTGACGCGCGCCTCGCTCTTCGTGGTCGTACTCTCGCTGGCGCTCGGCGCGGCGCTGGTTCCGCTCAGGGGCTTCAGCGAGCCGGTCGCCTGTCTCGGCCTGCTCGGTGCGGCAGGGGTCGTCTACTGCCTGGTGATCTGGCGCGGTCGCGGCTGGATCATGCGCAATAGTCAAGGCTGGAGCCCGGCGTGAAGGCGGACGCCTATCCTCGGCCCATTCCGCCGCGACCCGCTCCCGCCCCGCGCCGGTCCGACAAGCGTAGCTTCGCCGCGCTCCTGACCGTGCTGACCGGCGGTGCCGTGCTGCTGATCATGGCGCGCGAGGTCTTCGGCGGGGCGGCGCGCTACTACTTCGACCGCTTCGGCCTTGGCCCGCTCTGGTTCGTTCCCGATCTCGCGGTGATTGCGGTGGTTCTGATGCGGCTGCTGCTCGCCGCCGTGACCCTGCGCCTGCCGACGCCGCTGATCTGGCTCTTCGCCGCGACTGGCGTGCAGGTGGCGGTCGGCGTGGTCGTCTATCAAAATCCGGTTGCGGTGTTCTCCGGCTTCAAGCTGCTCTGCCCGGTGATCGCCGTGCTCATGCTGCCGCCGGGCTATATCAACGCGAAATGGTGGCGCACGGTCTGCCTCGTGCTGCTGGTCATGGGCATCGCCGGGGTCGCCGCCGATACCCGCATGACGATGCCCTGGACCGGCTATTCGGTCTCGCAGTTCGGCGTCGAGCGCGAAGCGGGCCGCGAGTGGTGGATTCACGGTCAGGAGCGCATCGCCGGGCTCGGCGCCGCCAGCAGCGCCTCGGCCAGTATCCTGCTGCTGCTGGCGCTGATCGTGCTGCGACAGGCGCGTAACTGGCAAATGCGCCTGCTGATCTACGTGGCGACGCTCTGGGCGCTGAACACCACGACCTCGCGTACCAACCTGATCGCACTGGCCGTGGCCATGCTGGTCGATTTCTGGCCCTGGCACTGGTTCCAGAACCTCGGGCCGGGCCGCAAGTCGTTGGGCGCGCTGCTCTCGATCTGCTTCTTCCTGCCCGCGCTCGCCGGGCTGTGGCTGCTGGCGATCGACGGCGTGGGCGAGATATCCGTGGGCATGAGCAGTACGGTCGTGCGCCTCCACGTCACCTGGCCGGGGGTCTGGGACATGATCGTGGACGGCGGCCCCGCCACCGCGCTGCTCGGCCACGGCTTCGGCTCGGTCGGCCCGGCGGCGTTCTACACCGGAGTCTATGTCTCGCCGTTCAGCGCGGTCGACAACCTGTTCCTCTACATCCTCTACCAGTTCGGCCTGTTCGGGGTGCTGATGGGGGTGGAACTGATCCGCAGGCTCGTGCGCATTCCCCGGCCGGACCGCCATATCGGCTTCGTGATCGCGATCCTTTCGGCGACGATCAACTGCCAGGGCGCCGCGCCGCTGGTGCTGATCGGCCTCGCCGCGTCGCTGGGCGCCTATCCGGCGCTGGCGAACACCGCGCGAGATGCTGGGCGCAAGGCGATCCGCCTGCTTCCCAAACCGAACACCTGGCAGCCCCGAACCCTGTGATGACGCAGCGAGGAACCCATGAGAATTAAGGGGCTGGACGCCGCGCGCGGTGCGGCCATCGTCTTCGTCGTGTTCGGCCATGTCTGGCGCGGACTGGACGGGCAGGGGCTGGTCGAACCGCGCCTGTTCGAGACGATCGACCGCGCGGTCTATCTCTTCCACATGCCGGTGTTCTTCCTGATCTCCGGCATGCTGTTCAAGGCGCCCGAGACGCTGCGCGGCGGTCTTTCGCGCAGCGCCGTGAACCTGCTCTGGCCGATGTGCCTCTGGGCCTGGGCCGAGGGCTGCGTCCATCTCGTGACCGGCGCGGGCAACAAGGGGCGGATCTCGCCCTTCGAAGTGCTGACCTACCCGTTCCCGCCCAAGAGCGTGTTCTGGTTCCTGCTCGCGCTGTTCCTGTTCCAGGCGGCAGCGATTGTCCTGCGCGGCCGTCTCGCGGCGACGGCCATCGCTTTGGGTAGCATGGCAGTGGTCGTGCTGGCGCAGCCGCAGGGCCTGACCGGCCAGATCGTCCAGCACGCGCCGTTCTTCTTCGTCGGCCTGTTGGCGGGCACGCGCTGGCTGGAAAAGGGCCTGCCGCTCATGGCCTGCCTCGCCGCATTCGTGGCGGCGGAAGCGGTTGCCTGGGCGCTGGCGGTCTCCCCCTTCGACACCGTTCCCGCTTACCTTTGCGGCTTCGTGGCCTGCGTGGGTTTCCTCGGAATCTGCCTGAGCGGACCCGCTTTCGGGCGTAAACTCGGCGAGCGGACGATGCCGATCTACCTCACCCACATCATCTTCGCGGCGGGTATGCGCGTGGTGCTGACGCGGCTCGGGCTGAAGGATGTGGCGACGGTCGTGCTGGTCTCGACCGCCGCAGGCGTGGTGCTGCCGCTGATCCTGTTCGAGATATCGCGGCGTCTCGGCGTGGCGGGCATTTTGGGCTTCGAACCACTGCGAAAGCGCCGAGCGGACGACAGGACCACCACCCGGAATCCCGCTCAGCCTGAGCTTGTCGAAGGCCCCTCGGCAGGGCGCAGCGCCTGATCCTTCGACAAGCTCAGGATGAGCGGGTGTGGTGCTGTTTGTGTGAGCAAGAAAAAAGGGGCCGCGTCAGTGACGCAGCCCCCTTTTTTCCGCCAGTTCTGACTGATCAGACCTGATAGTAATCCCGATACCAGTCCACGAAGTTCGCTACGCCTTCCTTCACCGAAGTCGTCGGACGGTAGCCGGTAAGCTGCTGGAGCAGCGAAGCGTCGGCCCAGGTGGCGGGCACATCACCGGGCTGCATCGGCATCATGTTGATCTCGGCCTTCACGCCCGTCGCCGTCTCGATGGCGCGGACGAAGTCCATCAACTGCACCGAATCCGAGTTGCCGATGTTCACCGCACGCCACGGCGCCACCGGCGAGAGGCTGTCGTGCTCGGCAATGTCCTCGGCGCTTTCGGGGCGGACCGGGGCGCTGTCGATCAGCAGGCGGATGCCCTGCACGAGGTCCTCCACATAAGTGAAGTCGCGCTTCATGTCGCCGTGGTTGTAGACGTCGATCGGCTTGCCCGCGAGAATGTTCTTGGTGAACTTGAACAGCGCCATGTCCGGACGGCCCCAGGGGCCGTAGACCGTGAAGAAGCGGAACATCGTGATCGGTAGGTCGTAGAGATGGGCATAGGAATGCGCCATCGCTTCATTGGCCTTCTTCGTGGCCGCATAGAACGACATCTGGGTGTCGACCTTGTGCGTTTCCGCATAAGGCATCTCGGTATTGGCGCCGTAGACCGAGGAGGTGGAGGCCATCAGCATGTGCTGCGGCGGATAGGCGCGCGCGGCTTCCAGCAGTTCGAAGACGCCGATCAGGTTCGCCTCGACATAGGCACGCGGATTGTCGATCGAATAGCGAACGCCCGCCTGCGCGGCGAGATTGACGACGATATCCGGCTTCTCGTCGGCGAAAAGCTGCATCAGCCGGTCTGGGTCTTCCAGCTTGCCCTTGATGAAGCGGAAATGCTCGTTCTGGCTGAGCATCGCCAGGCGGCGCTCCTTCAGGGCGACTTCGTAGTAATCGTTGAGGCTGTCGAGGCCGATCACGCGAAAACCGTCATCCAGCAGTCTGCGACAGAGGTAGTACCCAATAAAACCCGCGGCACCCGTAATCAAAGCCGTGCGGGGGGCTGCCTTGCCGACGACGTCATCAGTCATGCTAAAGTCCAGATTTTGTGGAGATGTCCGTACTTTGTGCAGGTGCGGTGAAGTCTTGGCAAGTGACCTTTGGGGGCAGGCGTCCGAAGTGGGGAACGGGTGGCCGACAGTTTGCATCCGGTTATCGGCAGTAGAGCCGCTTATCGATGCGCGGTGCCATCCTACAAATTCGGGCGTTCCACGCGCCTTTCGAACGTGCCGATGCTTTTGCGGTGCAGCAATTCACAGGCTGGGACGATCCTGCTCTCCGGCATGGTCGGTTGCGGCTGCCTCACAGGAAGCCATTGCGGCATGACATTGGTAAATGTCCTTGAAACTATTATTTTCTATCAACAAGATGTCTGCAAGATGAACAGGTGGGGAATGTCGGTTGACCGGTGGTCTGTCCGAATCGGTGACGCACATCATGAAGACGACATACCGTTTTCGATTCCCGGATTCAGCTTTGTTGGGGCAATATTGGGTGCGTCGCAGCATCACGATGTCGCACCCGCACAGGTCAATTTGCAGCGGCAAATGGATTCCGTCGCGTTACTGCACCCGATTATCCCATATTTCGGCGAAGCGCTTGAACCGTCAGGCGATCCTCGGCACAGCATGCCTGCCCATTGGTAGCAGTTTCAGTGGCCGGAACTTTCCGATATGCCCCCCTCGGAAGTTCCGGTCGCTGTTACCGGCACGAAATTGCCGAGCCTGCCCGCCGGGCCGGTCAGAGGAGCGAAAATGAAGATCGCTGTTGCAGGCGTTGGTTATGTCGGTCTGTCGAATGCGCTGCTGCTGGCGCAGAACCATGAGGTCGTGGCGAAGGACGTGGTTCCCGCCAAAGTGGACATGATAAATGCCGGTCGCTCGCCGATCGTCGACACCGAGTGCGAGGAATTCCTCCGCCGCGACGATCTGAATCTGCGGGCGACACTCGACCCTGTCGAGGCCTATACAGGCGCCGACTACGTGATCATCGCTGCGCCGACCAACTACGACGAAGTGACCAATCGCTTCGATACCACGCTGGTCGAGGCGGTGATCCGCGAAGTCATGGAACATGCGCCCGATGCGGTCATGGTCATCAAGTCGACCATCCCCGTTGGCTTCACCACCGCGACCGCCCAGGCGATGGGCACGCAGAACCTGATCTTCAGCCCGGAATTCCTGCGCGAGGGCCGGGCGCTTCACGACAATCTTCATCCCAGTCGAATCGTGGTCGGCGAGCAGTCGGAGCGGGCGAAAGTCTTTGCAGAACTGCTGCTGGAAGGCGCGATCAAGAAGGATGTACCGGTTCTTTTTACCGATCCTTCCGAAGCCGAAGCGATCAAGCTATTCGCCAACACCTACCTCGCGATGCGCGTCGCCTACTTCAACGAGCTTGACAGCTATGCCCTGTCGCGAGGACTGGAAGCGCGCCAGATCATCGAAGGTATCGGCCTCGATCCGCGTATCGGCTCGCACTACAACAATCCTTCGTTCGGTTACGGCGGATACTGCCTACCCAAGGACACGAAGCAGTTGCTGGCCAATTACCACGACGTTCCGCAGACCATCATCGGCGCCATCGTCGAGGCCAACCGCACCCGCAAGGACTTCATTTCCGACGCGGTCCTGTCGCGCAAGCCCAAGGTCGTCGGCTTCTACCGCCTCGTCATGAAGGCCGGTTCCGACAATTTCCGCCAGAGCTCGATCCAGGGCATCATGAAGCGGATCAAGGCCAAGGGCATCGAGACCGTGCTCTACGAGCCGAGCTATCCCGAGACGAGCTTCTTCAACACCCCGGTCGAATCCGATCTGGAAACCTTCAAGCGGCGGGCCGACGTGATCGTCACCAACCGCATTCTGCCCGAACTCGACGACGTGAGGGACAAAGTCTTTTCGCGCGACCTGTTCGGGTCCGACTAGCCTTTCGGCGCCACCGAAACGGTTCGGCGCCGATACGAAGGAGGCGAGAAATATGTCTATGTTTCAAAGCTTCCGGTATCAACGTTGGACCATTTCGGTCGTATCCCTTCGGGACGGCCGACCGGCTTTTCTCTATAACCGAAACGGCGCAGAGGCGGCAGGCGTGCTCTCTCCTGACGGGAGTGCTTCTGCGCACTGATCGCGCCGCGATTCTATTCGAAGGACCACTTGCCGATGAAACACAGTGTTCCTGTCGCCGAGGCTCCCGCAGCAGGCTCGCAGGCCGTGATCCGGGGGGAGCGCATCGCACTCGTTCACGATTGGCTTCCGGTGGTCTCCGGGGGCGAGCGGGTGCTCCAGCAGATGGCGCAGTGCACGCCGGGAAGCGATATCTACACGCTGTTCAACTTCCTTCCCGAGGAAGTCACGCGCGATGTCTTCGGTGCCGACCACCGGATACATACGTCCGGTCTCAACGATCTGCCGCTGGTCGAGCAGTATTACCGCTTCCTTCTTCTGCAATCGACCCGCGCCATCGAGGGCTTCGACTTGTCCGAGCATGATGTCGTGCTCAGTTCCTCGGCGGCATTGGCCAAGGGGGTCATCACCGGGCCGGGACAGTTGCACGTCAGTTACGTGCACAGTCCCGCGCGTTACGCCTGGGATCTCACTCACGAATACATCGCCACGGTCGGCGGAAAACTGGGCGGGTTGAAGCGGGCGGTCGCGCGCGAGATGATGCACCGCTTCCGCCTCTGGGACATGCGTACCGCGCAGGGCGTCGACCATTACATCGCGAACTCGCAGTTCATCGCCCGGCGCATCTGGAAGATCTACCGCCGTGAGGCACAAGTGATCTATCCTCCGGTCAATACCGGCAACTTCGTGCCCGGCAATGCTGCGCGCGGCGATCATTTCGTAACCGCCTCGCGCCTCGTGCCCTACAAGCGGGTCCAGATGATCGTGGAGGCCTTCAACCGCCGTCCGGACCTGCACTTGCGGGTGATCGGCGACGGGCCGGACATGAAGAAAGTCCGCCAGATCGCCGGGCCGAATATCGAGATTCTCGGCCACATCCCGTTCGAGCAACTGATCGCGGAATTCCAGACCGCGCGGGCTTTCGTTTTCGCCGCTCTGGAGGATTTTGGCATTGTTCCGGTAGAGGCGCAGGCCTGCGGAACCCCGGTGATCTGTCTTGGCAAGGGCGGCACGGCGGAAACCGTGCGTCCGCTCGGCGGCAGCACGGCAACCGGCGTCTGGTTCGAGGAGCAGACTCCCGAGAGCCTCGTCGATGCGATCGATCGTTTCGTGGAAGGCGAGGGCGACATTCGGCCCGAGGACTGCATCGCCAATGCTGCCAGCTTCGGTGAGGAACGGTTCCGCCAGCAGTATTCGGACTGTGTGAATAGTCTTATTAGCTGATGTACTTTACCTTGTGTGTTCGAAGGTTGTCTTTCGCCGGTTGAATCGAGCATCGTCGCCGCGACGGCACCGGGTGCAAGGCCCTGGAATAGCTGCCGTCCCAGCGCAAGTTCCAGGCAAATTTCGCGCTGCGAAACGCACGGAATTTGCCTTAACGGCAACTGATCCCCGCAATCATCTCCATCCCGACACACTCGCGGACCTGCTTATGCGGCTATCATGGAAGAGCTTGAAAGTACGACGAGAGGGGGCAGATCGAAGATCAACGCCCCCGTGCGGATTTGCCCTTCATTGTGCAGCGCGGTATAGTCCAAGCCAGACGATTGACCTGTATAGCGCAGTTCCAGGAGGACTCATGAAGCAGAGAAACGTGCCGGTTTCGGCGATTGCTGGCAGCGTCTCTTTCGCTCCGGTCCCCGGTCTTTAGGTCGTCTGTACGACAGTCTTTCTTTATCGGATACTGCAATAGGTCAGAATTGGTTCTGTCATGGCGAGCACGAAACGTGCTCCGGGCAGGGGCTTTGCCCGTTTGAACGGAAAGGCCGAGAAGTTTCCGATACCTGCCGAGCGAAATGATCGAGGGCAGGGGTCTTGCATCCCGAACTGCAATCATAAGGAAAAAGCTCTGTCTGGGTCGTTAGCTGAGAAACGCGGTGCCATCGTGCCGAAAATCCGACCGGGCAATCCTGCGGTGCAGGCCGGATTCCTGGTGCTGGTCGCGCTGCTTTTCGGTGGCGGGGGGTCGGCGTTGGGCCTTGCCAATCTCGTGGTGCAACTGGCGGGATTCGCCGTTCTGGCCTTCAATGGTCCGGCCGTTTTTGCTTTCTTCCGCACCGCACCCCGCCCGCTCGTCGTTCTGGTCACGGCGACCTTGCTGCTGCCGCTCTTGCAGATCGTTCCCTTGCCGCCGGCGATCTGGCAGGCGCTGCCGGGCCGCGAGTTCGCAGTGCAATCGCTTGAACTGACCGGCGGCAGCCAGGTCTGGAAGCCCTTCTCGCTGGATCCCAACCGCACCGCGATCGCCTTCTTCGCACTCGTTCCGGCGCTGGCGATCCTCGTGACGGCCTGGCAGCTTTCGCGCGAGGACAAGCGCGGGCTGCTGATCCTCGTTGTCCTGTGCGGACTGGCTGCCGTGCTGCTGGGCGCCCAGCAGTTGGCGACCGGAAACCGCCATCTCGTTCTCTACGCGCAGACTTACGGCTCGCCCGACCTTCAGGGCACTTTCGCCAACCGCAACACCGGCGGGCTGATGCTCAACGTTGCGCTGGTGACGCTGGTGGCGGTGTTCCCCTTGCGGCAGATCCGCGCGATCTGGACCCTTGGCGGCGCGGCCACGGTGCTGCTGCTGGTCGTCGGCGTGGTGCTTACCCGTTCGCGGTCGAGCATGGCGCTGCTGCTGGTGCCCGCCGCGCTCGCCCTGTGGCGCTGGCTGCGCTGGCGCCGTCCTGCCCTCAACCGACGCACGGTGCTGCTGGCGGGCGCGCTGGTGCTGGTGCTGGCGGGGGGTGCGAGCCTGCTCGCAAGCAACCAGCGGGTGCAGAGCGCCTTCGGTCGTTTCGATGCGGTGGAGGACGAGCAGCGCCCGCTGATCTGGAAGGATACCGTGGTCGCCGCCGGACGCTATTGGCCGGTCGGCAGCGGCATCGGCTCGTTCGACGACGTGTTCCAGCCCGACGAGGCACTCGAAAACCTCAGCTATGGCCGCGCCCAGCGCGCCCATGACGATTTCCTCGAAGCGACGCTGGAATCCGGCGTGGTCGGGATCGCACTGGTGCTGGGCTGGGCGGTCCTGCTCGGGCGTTTCGGCGTGCAGGCGCTGCGCCGCGGCGGCACCGGCCTTGCGGCGGTCGGGACTTTCGCGCTGGTCGCGCTCCAGTCGATCACCGACTACCCCCTGCGCAGCCAGACCATGCTGTGCCTTTTCGCGCTCATGCTGGCGTTGCTGGCCGATGCGGACCGGGAAGATTCCGAGACTCGGCCCGAGAGCCGCCGCACGCCGCGCAGCGAAGCCCCCCGCAAGGCGCGGCGACATGAGGGCCGACAGGGACAGAAGGACGGCCACCGTCCTTCCGCCCATCTTTAGGGATTCCCTGAACTTATGAACGAACTTCGGGTCAATCACCGCTCGCGTGGAAACAACAGGATGGCGGGACATATCTTGAACGATGCTTTTCTCGATCGGGTCGAACTGGAACGCCCCACTCAGGGTGATCCTTATGGCGAGGAGTCCGGCCCGGACCTGACGGCGCTGCTCAAGACCATCATGGGCATGGTGCGCCGCAATCTGGCGCTGATCGCGGCCATCGTCGCGGCGACGCTGGTGCTCGGCGTGATCGCCACCCTGCTGATCGCCCCGCGCTACAGCGCGCAGGTGCGCGTCATGATCGAAGACCAGACGGACCAGATCATCGAGGGCAGCGAGCTTCAGAAAGCCACCAATGCCCAAGATGCCGAGCGCTTCCTGCAGACCCAGCTCGGCATCATCCAGAGCCGCTCGCTGGCGGAAAGCGTGGTCGAGAGCGGCCGTCTCGACCGCGATCCCGCCTTCTACGAGGCGATGGGCAAGGACATGCCGACGCAGGAGGACGTCCTCAAGTCCGGCGGCACCAAGAAGCTCGACCAGATCCGCAAGGAAGCCGCGATCGAGGCACTGCTTGGCAATCTCACCGTGACGCTGCCGCCGGACAGCCGCATCGCCAGCATCGGCATGAGCAGCCGCAGCGCGGTCTATTCCGCCAAGCTGGCCCAGCTTTACGGCGAGCGCTACATCGAGCGGAACCTCAACCAGAAGTACGACAGCTCGTCCTATGCCCGCCGCTTCCTTGCCGATCAGCTCGACGAGGCGCGCGCCAAGGTCACCCAGTCGGAGCGCGATCTCAACCAGTACGCCAGCGCCGCCGGGCTGATCCGCGTGACCAGCCAGGGGCAGGATGGGAACCAGGAATCGGTGCTCTCCGTCACCAACAACAGCCTCGTCCAGCTCAACGACGCGGCTTCGAAGGCGACGGCGGACCGGATCGCCGCGCAGGATCGCTGGCTGACCCTGGCCAAGGCCGCGCCGCTCGCGATTCCCGAGGTCAACGCCAATCCGGCGGTGTCGAACCTGCTGGCCGAGAAGGCCAAGGTCGAGGCGAGCCTTGCCGAGGAGCGCACCCGCCACCTCGACGACTTCGTCACCGTCAAGTCGAAGCAGGCCGAGATCGCCGAATACGACGGCCGCATCGCTGCCATTTCGGATTCGATCAAGAAGTCCGCCTATCTCGAATACCAGTCGGCGATGGAGCGCGAGAAGTCGTTCACCGGGCAAGTGAACTCGCTGCGCGGCGAGGCGCTGAAGGAGCAGGATCGCGGCGTCCAGCTGGCGGTGCTCAAGCGCATCGCCGATACCAACAAGACGCTCTACGACACGCTGCTTTCGCGCTTCAACCAGCTCAACGCGACGGCGGGCGCCTCGTCGAACAACCTGACCCTGGTGGACCGCGCGGAAGTGCCGGCCAAGCCCTATTCGCCGCGCCTTCTGGTCAATATCGTCGCCTCGCTGGTGCTGGGTCTGGTGCTTGCCGCCGGGGCCGTGCTGCTGCGCGAGATTTTCGACGATGCGATCCGCTCGCCCGAGGATGTCGAGCGCAAGCTGGGCATGCCGCTGCTGGGCCTGATCCCGCTGGAGAAGGGCGGCGACGTGGCGAGCCAGTTCGACGACCGCCGCTCGCGGGTCAGCGAGGCCTATCGCTCGCTCGTCACCAACTTGCGCTACTCGACCGCCAGCGGGTTGCCGGACGTACTGATGGTGACAAGTTCGCGCCAGTCCGAGGGCAAGTCGACCACCGCCCGCGCCGTCGCCCATGATATCGCCGTGCTCGGCAAGCGGGTGCTGCTGGTGGACGCCGACTTGCGGCGGCCGACGCTGCACAACTTCATGAGCGACCGTCAGGCGACCGGCCTGACCGATGTGCTGACCGGCGAGAAGACGCTCGATGCCGCGATCCAGCCCAGTGAGGTGGCGACGCTCAGCTACATGTCGGCGCTGCCCACGCCGCCCGATCCGGCGCTGATCCTCTCGGGCGAGGGGGTCGGCCACTTCATCGAGGAGGCGCGCCGCAAGTTCGATGTCGTGGTGATCGATGCGCCGCCGCTGCTGGGTCTTTCGGACGCGGCGCTGCTGGCAAACCATGCCGACGGGGTGCTGTTCATGGTCGATGCCTCCAACTTCCATCGCGGTGCGGTGAAGTCGGCGCTGCGCCGTCTGGCCCTCATCAAGGCGAACATGCTGGGCGTCGTGCTCAACCGCTTCGCACCGAAAGTCGGCAGCGAGGACTACGACTACTACGCGGCCAATTATTACAGCTACGGCGAAAAGGACTGAGCCGGGATGACCTCGCTCTTCGGCCGCGTGGCATGGTTCGCGATCCTGGCTCTGGCCGCCCTGCTGGCGATCGGCGTCCAACTGGACCGGGAAGGGCGTCGCAACCCTGCTGCGGCAATGCTGGTTCCTCCGTCGCTGCTCTCGTCCTCGCTGCAGCCGTTGGCTCAGGCAGCCTACCGCAGCGGCCATGTCGATGCCGGTCTGGCCTATGCCCGCGCCATGGTGCGTCGCCGTCCGGTGCCGGCCGAAGGGCTGGGACTGCTTGCCTTCGGTCACCTCAAGAAGGGTGACGAGAAGGCGGGGCTGCATGCGGTTGTCGTGGCGGGCGATCGCGGCTGGCGCGACCGCTTCACGCAGGAAACACTGGTGGTCCTGGCGATGCAGGCCGGCAAGTGGGACATCGCGGCGCAGCGCACGATCGCGCTCTGGCGAATCGGCATCAGCGACGACCGCCTTCGCGGCATGACGGCCGACCTCCTCTCGCGTCCGAAAGGTGCCGATGCCTTCGCGGCACAAGTGGGTCCGGAGAAATATTGGGCCAATGCTTTCCTGCCCTGGTCCGGCCTTGCGATCGGGCCAGATGCGCTGAGGAAAGTGGCCGGTTCCATGGCGCGCCAGGGCGCGCGGGTGGACTGCGCGGCGCTGTCGCCGAAGACGCTGGCCCTCGTCCGCATGGGCCGCGCAGAGTCCGCCTCGATCCTGTGGCGCGATCTCTGCGCGAACGGCCACTTCACCGAGCCGACCGACCTCGCCTTCCGCGAGGACCTTGGCGACGACGCGCCGATCGGCCCGTTCGACTGGCAATATCCCGAGGAGCCGGGACTGGAGCGCACATTCACGCAGGCCAAGGGCGGCATCCTGGTGCAATACCGCAACCGTGAGCCGCTGCGCAGCGTCGTCGCCAAGCGCAACGCCTTGCTCAAGCCGGGCAATTATGTAGCCCATCTCGACGGTGCGGCGCGGGCCGAGGCGGGCGCTCGGCCCATCGTGTTCCAGATCATCTGCTATGCGAAGGACGGCAGCGGGCGGCGGCTGGGCAACGGGGAAATGAGCCCCGGCGGCACCCCCTTCTTCGTCCCGGACACGCTCTGCGAAAGCCAGGAACTGATGTTCCTTTCCGGTCGGGGCGAAGGCGAGATCGGCAACCTGCGGATCGTGCCGCGTTAAGAGGTCATCTCGAATGCTCCGCTCCCGCGGGAACGAGAGAGATTTCGGCTAAGTAGCTGCCCGAATGGCTGACTTGCCGAGCGGGCAGGGGGCAGGGATACCTGTCCTCCGTTCATCTCCCTCGTTCGGAAGGACTGGAAGCGCCATGAAGATTGCGATGGTAGGCTCGGGCTATGTCGGTCTCGTTTCGGGTGCCTGTTTCGCCGATTTCGGCCATGAAGTCGTCTGCATCGACAAGGACGAGGGCAAGATCCGGCGGCTGCTCCATGGCATGATGCCGATCTACGAGCCGGGCTTGGCCGAACTGGTGGAATCCAACGTCGCGGCCAGGCGCCTGTCCTTCACCACCGATCTTGCCGCGGGCATCGCCGGGGCGCAGGCGATCTTCATCGCCGTGGGCACGCCCTCGCGGCGAGGGGATGGCCATGCCGATCTGTCCTACGTCCATGCCGTGGCGCAGGAAGTGGGCGAGCATCTGGCGAACGACGCGGTTATCGTCACCAAGTCGACCGTGCCGGTGGGCACCGGCGACGAGGTGGAGCGCATCATCCGCGCCTGCAATCCGGCACACCGGGTCTCGGTTGTGTCCAACCCCGAATTCCTGCGCGAGGGCGCGGCCATCGGTGACTTCAAGCGGCCCGACCGCATCGTCATCGGCGCCGAGGACGACTTCGGCCGCGAGGTCATGCGCGAGGTCTATCGCCCGCTGTTCCTCAACGAATCGCCGATCCTCTTCGTCAGCCGTCGCTCGTCCGAACTGACCAAATATGCCGCCAACGCCTTCCTCGCGGTGAAGATCACTTTCATCAACGAGATGGCCGATCTCTGCGAGAAAGTCGGCGGCAATGTGCAGGACGTGGCGCGCGGGATCGGCCTCGACAACCGCATCGGTTCGAAGTTCCTCCACGCCGGGCCGGGCTATGGCGGCTCCTGCTTCCCCAAGGATACGCTGGCCCTGCTCAAGACGGCAGAGGACTACGACAGTCCGGTCCGCATCGTCGAGGCTGTGGTCAAGGTCAACGACGCCCGCAAGCGCGCCATGGGCCGGAAGGTCGTCGATGCCCTCGGCGGGGTGGAGGCGGCGCGCGGCAAGCGGGTTGCGATGCTGGGGCTGACGTTCAAGCCGAACACCGACGACATGCGCGATTCGCCTGCGATCGCGATCGCCCAGACCCTCGCCGATGCCGGGGTGCGCGTCGCCGCCTACGATCCGGAGGGCATGGAGCAGGCCAAGCCGTTGATGCCCGAAGTGGAGATGAAGCCGGACACTTACGCCGCCATCGAGGGCGCCGATGCGGTCGTCCTCGTGACCGAGTGGGATGCTTTTCGTGCGCTCGATCTCGCCCGCATCAAGGCCGTGGCCAAGGCCCCGGTGCTCATCGATCTGCGCAACGTCTACAAGCCGGAGCATCTGCGCGAGGCCGGGTTCACCTATCTCTCGGTGGGACGCGGCACGTCTGCGAAGGAAAAGGTGCGGGATGCGGGGCCGGTTACGGCCTGAAGCGTCACCGGCTGGAATGTGGAGAAAGGCCCGCCCACCGGCGGGCCTTTTCGTTATGCGAGAGAGAAATGCTGGACGATCTGGGTGTCCAGCGGCTCGGCAAAGCGGACGGCGAGTTTGCGTGCGCCCTCGCGGATCGCGGTCGCCGCAAAGGGGCCGACGGCGCCGATCCACAAGGTCAGGTCGCCTTCGATCGCCGTAGCGGGCGCATCGGTTTCCACCGCGCAGCCGAGGCTGGCGAGGTCGGAAATGCGGACCGTGGTGGAACCGCCTGCACTCACGCATTCGCCGTAGAGGGTCGTGCTCATAATCTTCCAAATGCCTGTTCTTGGCAGTCCCGGTTTTCCCGGACCCCGCCTGGTCATCCTGCGGCCCGCGACTTTGCCGCGTGACCTTGCGGCAGAGTCACCTGCCGCATTTCCCTTCTTAGCGATGTTAGAGGTCAGATTGGTGGCAGGCGAGTGACGTTTTGCAAATAACAGGGGTTTTCATGAGGTTTTCCTGATGAATGCACGCTCTTCGGGGGTAGTCCGAGCGTGCCTGCCACCAATCCATCAGTCTATCGTCACGCGGCCTCGTTGTGCTTCGTCGTACCCGCCTTCTGGGGCTTGCCACCTTCTAGCGCCTTCACGAAATCCTCGCGCCAGCGCTGAACGTCGTTCTCGCGCACCGAGGCGAGCAGGCTGGCATGGCGCTTGCGGCGTTCGGCCAGCGGCATGTCGAGCGCCTTGCGGATAGTCTCGGCAACATGTTCGATCGAATGCGGATTGACGAGCAGGGCGTCCTTGAGCTGGTGCGCCGCGCCCGCGAACTGCGAGAGGATCAGCACGCCGGGATTGTCCGGGTCCTGCGCCGCGACATATTCCTTGGCGACGAGGTTCATCCCGTCACGCAGCGGAGTGACGAGGCCGATGTCCGCCGCACGGTAGAACCCGGCGAGCTGTTCGCGCGGATAGCCGCGGTTGACGTAGCGGATCGGCACGAAGGCGACATCGGCATGGGCGCCGTTGATATGCCCGGTCTTGCGCTCCAGGTCCTCGCGGATCTGCTGGTAGCTGGCAACGTCCCCGCGCGAGGGCGGGGCGATCTGGAGCAGCACGGCCTTGCCGGAATCCTCGGGATTGTCGGCCAGGAAGCGCCCGAAGGCCTCGAAGCGTTCGCCGAGGCCCTTGGAATAGTCGAGCCGATCGACGCCGATCAGGATCTTGCGGCCGCGCACGCTGGACTTCAGGCGGTCGTGGGCTTCCTTGGCCTCGGCTCCTTCCGCAGCCTCGGTGAATTCCGCGAAGTCGATGCCGATCGGGAAGGCGCGGGCGATCACCTTGCGGCCCTTGTATTCGACCGAATTGTCGAGGCCGACCTTCAGGCCCATTTCCTTTTGCACATAGTGCAGGAAGCTCTCCAGCCACTCGGTGTTCTGGAAGCCGATCACGTCGTATTCCAGCATCGAGGCGACCAGCCGCTCGTGGAACGGCAGCGAGACCAGCAGGCGCGTCGGCGGCCAGGGCGTGTGCAGGAACAGGCCCATGCGGTTCTTCACGCCCTTCTCGCGCAGCTGCGAACCGAGCGGGAGCAGGTGATAGTCGTGGACCCAGACGAGGTCGTCGTCCTCGATCAGCGGCAGCACCGAATCGGCGAAACGCGCGTTGACCCGCTCGTAACCCTCGCCGAAGTTCCGATCGTATTCGGTCAGGTCGATGCGATAGTGGAACAGCGGCCAGAGCGTGCGGTTGGCATAGCCGTTGTAATATTCCTCGATGTCCTGCGGTTCGAGGTCGATCGTCGCGGTGGTCACGCCGTCGTTGCGCTGCATGTCGAGGTGGCCGGTGAAGTCCTCGGTTTCCTGTCCCGACCAGCCGAACCAGATGCCGCCATGCTCGCGCAGCGCCGAGTTGAGCGCCACGGCAAGTCCGCCCTGCGCTCCGGCTGCCCCGGCCGCCTTGGGAACCGAGACCCGGTTCGAGACGACGATCAATCTACCCATTGCAAATCCCCTGTGGCGCGTCCTGAAGAGATGGTGGCGGACACGCTTCGCGGGACCGGATCGAAAACCCGTTTGGAAAATGCCCGAAAGGGGCATTTTCGGCTCGGCACCGGCCCTCTCCCCCACCCGACCTCCGAACAAGCGTACCCTGTGGGAGGTCGGGTGGGGGAGAGGGCCGGTGCCGCGAAATTCGCGTATCGCGAATTTCCAAACGAACTCTCAGCGCCAGTCCCGCCATGACCGGGACAGCTGCCCGGCACAATTGATGATACCTACTAGCGAATAGGTCTGCGGAAAGTTCCCCCACAGCTCGCCGGTTTCGAAATCCATGTCCTCCGACAGCAGCCCGGACTGGGTGCGGTGGTCGAGCATGGCTTCGAACAGGCGGCGCGCTTCCTCGTCCTGACCGCTGCGGTGGAGCGCCTCGATCAGCCAGAAAGTGCAGATGTTGAAGGCGGTTTCGGGCAGGCCGAAATCGTCCTCGCTGTCGTAGCGGAGCATGTGCTCGCCCCGGCGCAGCGCCTTCTGCACCGCCTGGAGGGTGGCGCGAAAGCGCGGATCGTCGGCCTCGACATAACGCAGCTCCACCATCTGGAGCAGGCTGGCATCGAGCTGCGAACCGCCGAAGCTGGCGGCATAGTGGCCGCCCGCGCCGCTGTCGTCGAACTCGGGCGCCTCCACTTCATGCCAGGCATGCTGGTCGATGTTCTTGCGCACGGTCCCGGCCCGCTCGCGCCAGACGGCGGCGCGGTCGTCGAGGCCGAGGAAGTCGGCGGCATTGGCCAGGCGGTCGCAGGCGGCCCAGCTCATCACGCTGGAGTAAGTGTGGACCGCCGTGCGGGTGCGCAGTTCCCAGAGGCCCGCGTCGGGCTGGTCGTGGGTCTTCCACGCCATCTCGCCGACCTGCTCGAGGCTGGCGAAGTCCTCCTTCGTTGCGATCCGGAGCAGGCGCCGGTCGGAGAAGGCCTGGATCGCGGGCAGCACGATCTGGCCGTAGCAATCGTTCTGGACCTGATAATAGGCGGCATTGCCGATCCGCACCGGCCCCATGCCGCGATAGCCGGCAAGGTCCGGGGCCTCCCATTCGATGATCTCGCGCGCGCCGCTGACCGCGTAGAGCGGCTGGATCGCGCCGCCCTCGGCATCGTCGACGATATTGCGCAAGTAGGCGAGGTACTTCTCCAGCACGTCCAGCGCGCCGAGGTGATTGAGCGCCTGCACCGTGTAATAGGCGTCGCGAATCCAGCAGTAGCGATAGTCCCAGTTGCGCTGGCTGCCCGGCGCTTCGGGGATCGAGGTGGTGAGCGCGGCGACGATCGCGCCGGTCTCCTCGTGCTGGCAGAGCTTGAGCGTGATCGCGGCGCGGATCACCGCATCCTGCCAGTCGAGCGGGGTGGCGAGGCCGCGCACCCAGAGCCGCCAGTAGTCGCCGGTGTGGCGCAGCATCGATTCCAGCTCGTGCTCGATATCGCCGGTGAACGGCTCGTCGGGGCCGAGGAAGAAGTGCTGCGGGCCTTCCAGCCGGTAATAGCGCTCGTCCAGCACATAGCCGACCGGGGCATTGGTGGTGAGCCGCAGGGTGTTGCGCTCGACGAGGTAGCGGATGTGGTTGGAGCCGCGCGTGGTCGGCGCCAGTTGCGCGCCGTAGCCGCTCATCGGCGTCAGCACCGTGCGGATACGCGGCGAGCCGCTGACCGGGCGGACGATGCGGGCATAGGCGACCGGGCGATACGTGCGGCTGGAGCGTTCGAAGCGCGGGCAGAAGTCGATCACTTCCACCGCGCCGCCGTGCGCGTCTTCCAGCCGGGTCACGAGGATTGGGGTATTGCGCGAATAGCGCTGGGTTACGGAAGTCTGGTTCTCCAGTTCGAAGCGCCAGGTCCCGGCGTCCTGTCCTTCGGGGCCGCGCAGCAGGGCGCAGAACGTGGGGTCGCCGTCGACGCGGGGCACGCAGCCCCAGACGAGGGCGCCATGGGTGTCGATCAGGCCGGAGACCTGACAATTGCCGATGGGCCAGAGTTCGAGCGCGCTCATGCGGGGCTGTTCTCCTTGGGTGAATTCGTGTCTGCGATGGCCGCGAGCCAGCGATGGACTTCGGTGACGCTGCCGAGCCGCCACGCGGCGTGGGTCTGGCGCATGGGGCCGACGAGTATGCCCGCGCCGCCGAGCGTGGAAACGGCGGCGAAGGCGTCCTCGTCGGTCACGTCGTCGCCGACGAAGAGCGGGGTCGCGCCTGCGAAAGGCGGCATATCCATGAAGCGGCGGACTGCGCTGCCCTTGTCGGAGCCGGGCATGGCGAGTTCGATCACCTGCTTGCCGTGCTTGAGCTTCAGCGCGAAGGCCGCGGCCGTTTCCTCGGCGCAGGCGAGCAGGGCGGGGAGCGCCCCGGGGTGGCGGCGATAGTGCACGGCGATGCTGAACGGCTTGGGCTCGACCAGCAGCCCGCCATGGGCCTTGGCGAATGCGGAAAGGCGGGCGGTCACTTCTTCGGGAAGCGGCTGCGCCAGCGCCTCGACATCGCGGCTTCCCGCCGGACGGAATTCGCCGCCGTGGGAGCCTGCCACTGCCACGTCGAGCGGGCCGAGCAGGGCTTCGAGTGCGTCCAGCGAACGGCCCGTCACGACCGCGAAACGGCCTTCGAGGCGCTTGGAAAGGCGGGCGATTAGCGCGGGCAGGTCGGGCGGAACGGTGACGCCGTCCGGATGGTCGGCGATCTCGACGAGCGTGCCGTCGAAGTCGAGGAACAGCGCGACAGGCTCGGCCGCCGGGGCAGCGAGGAACGGAGGAGGCGGCAGATCGCGGGGAAATGCTGCATGTTCCGCCAGCGAGGGGGTTTCGCGTGGATCGGTCATTGCGGTCAGTCTTGCACTTTCGCAGGAGGATGGCCACCCCCGTCACGGCGAAACGCGCGCCGGGCGGGCCGGATACCGCAGTGCAACGAACGGTCCCGCGCCCGGTTCCAACGCCGATGACGCCTGCGGTCCGGCCTGCATTTCGGGACAAGGGGAAATATCCCCGTTTTCGAGGCAACTCGTTGCGGTCCATGGAATTTCCGGCACGTTTCGCGGAATTTGTCATCGTATTGGCGCAGGAACACGATTTCCTTCCGGCGCCGATGATGGCAGGGCCTCTCCACACGCAAATGCGAAAAGGCAGGTAATGAAGCAGATCGTAGCGTTCGACCTCGACGGCACTCTGGCGCTGAGCAAGCAGCCGCTGACCGACGAGATGGCGCAGCTCATGGCCGCGCTGCTGGAAGTGGCGCAAGTCGCCGTGATTTCCGGCGGCGACTGGCCGCAGTTCGACAAGCAGGTGGCCAGCCGCCTGCCCGCCCACGCCGACCGTTCGCGGCTCTGGCTGATGCCGACCAGCGGCGCCAAGCTCTATGTTTACAAAGAGGTCGCCTGGACGCCGGTCTACGCGGAACTGTTCACCGACGAGCAGAAACGCGAGATTCTGGAGGCTTTCGACGCCTCGCTGGCCGCCACCGGCTTCACCCCGGAAGAGACCTGGGGCGAGCGGATCGAGGATCGCGGCAGCCAGATCACTTTCTCCGCGCTCGGCCAGCAGGCCCCGCTCGAAGCCAAGGAAGTCTGGGACCCGGACTTCGCCAAGCGCAAGGTTATCCAGGCCGATCTGGTGAAGCGCCTGCCCGGCGTCTCGGTGAACCTCGGCGGCGCGACTTCGGTGGACGTCACCCAGCCGGGTGTGGACAAGGCCTGGGGCCTCCGCCGCCTTGCCGAGCACAGCGGCGTGGCCGAGGCGGACATGCTGTTCATCGGCGACGCCATCTTCCCCGGCGGCAACGACTACCCGGCCAAGGCCATGGGTCTCGACACGATCTGCGTGCGCGATCCGGCTGACACCGCGAACGTCATCACCGCCATCGTCGCCTGCCAGAAGGCGGGCTGACCCAAGCACGCGGCGCCGATGCCCGCGTTCTATCTCACGCTCATCGCGGTCCTGCTCGCCGGTTTCGGCGCGCGGGACCAGATGACCATTGCCGGTCTCTCCACACGACAGGGCCAGCGCCCCGGCGTCCTGCTGGTGGCGCTGCTGAGTGCGGGGCCGACTGCCGCGCTTGCCGCCTGGGTCGCGGCAATCATGCTGGCTCAGCTGCCGCCGCCCGCGCGGGCGATCTTCGCGGCCATCGCGCTGGGGCTGGCTGGCCTCGAATCGCTGATCCTCGTGCCGCGCCGCCGTCCCGCCGAGCCGACCAATTCGCTCGGTGCGCTGCTGCTGGTGCTCTTCGCGAGCCAGATCACCGATGCGCCGCGGTTCCTGATCTTCGGCATGGGCGTCGGCATGGCTGCGCCTCTCGCCTCGGGCGCGGCTGGGGGGCTGGGCGCTGCCGTTCTCGCCGGGATGGCATGGGCTTTCCCGCAGATTCTCGACAATCCCGCCGCGCGGTGGGTACGGCGGATCGTCGGCCTTGTACTGGTTGTGGCGGCGCTGGTGCTGTTCCTGCGGGAATTTTCGATACTCTGATCGGAAAATGATCGCGAACCGGGGCTTCATTTCCGCGTTCACCCTTCTACATAGATCACGAGTTCAGACACACCAGCCAGTAACCAGGGGAACCATCGTCATGACTTCCAAGGACAATTCCAAGGCCGCTCTGATCGACAGCCTGAACGGGCTGCTCGCGGACACTTTCGCGCTCTACGTGAAGACCAAGAACTTCCACTGGCACGTCCGCGGCCCGCAGTTCCACGATCTGCACCTGCTGTTCGACGCCCAGGCCACCGAAGTTTTCGGCCTGACTGACCTGATCGCCGAGCGCGTGCGCAAGCTGGGCGGCACCACGCTGACCTCGATCGGCGCAATCGGTGCCAAGACCTCGATCAAGGACGAGGACAACACCGGTCTCGACGCGCAGGCGATGGTCAAGGAACTGTTCCAGGACAACACCGCCTATGTCGCCACGCTGAAGGCGACCAAGGAACTGGCCGGCGAAGCGGGCGACAATGCCACCGACGGCATCATCGACGACTGGACCGACCAGGCCGAACAGCGCGCATGGTTCCTGCGCGAAATTCTCGCCTGAGGGCCTGAAAACACTTTCCACCGGAGCGAAGGCGCTGTCCCTTTGCGGGTTTCGTTCCGGTACAGGAGGGCGTCGTTTCCTTGGCGGAAGCGGCGCCGTTCCTTTTTTGGCGGCCCGTTTTTAGTAGGGGCGCGCTGACGCTTCCTCTCGCGCAATCGGCAAAACCGGCCTAAGCATCAGGGCATGCCGAAACTCGAATTGATCGAAGGCGCCGACGACGGCGTCATTGCCGAATGGTTTGCTGAGCGCCTCAGGGCCGCGCTGGCGACCAGCCCCGAGGACATCGCCGTGACCGTGCCGGGCGGCTCCACGCCGTTCCCGATCTTCGACCGGCTAGCGGCGATGGACCTGCCCTGGCACCGCATCGCGGTCTGGCCGGGGGACGACCGCATCGTCGATGAGGACCACCCCGCCAGCAATGTCGGCAAGATTCGCGCCCGGCTGGAACCCGTGGGCGCGCGCATCGTGCCCCTCACCGAAGAGGCGCAGCCGCCGCACTTTGCGATCGCCTGGCTCGGCATGGGCGGGGACGGGCACATTGCCTCGCTGTTCCCCAACATCGATCCGCAAGTGGACGATCCTCACGCGGTGCGCCGCCTGACCCCCGATCCGCTGCCGCCCGAGGCTCCGTTCGACCGCCTCAGCCTGACCATTCCGGCGCTGACCGACAGCGACGAGATCATGTTCGTGATCCGCGGCGCCGACAAGCGTGCGGTGTTCGATGCCGCCGTGAAGGGCGAGCACGACCTTCCGGTCGCCCGCCTGCTGCGCACCGCCCGGCACAAGGTGACGTGCTTCTGCTGAGCGCTCTGCTCCATCTCCTGCCCGCGCCGCTTCACCGCAGGCTCTACCGGCTCGCGCATTGGGCGCGCAAGCAGGTCTGGCGGGTGTGGCGGCCCAGTCTCGACGGGGTGCGGGTGCTCGCGCTCGATGGTGAGGGGCGGGTGCTGCTGGTGCGGCACTCCTACGGTTCGGACAAGTGGATGCCGCCCGGCGGCGGTCTGAGCCGGGGGGAAGAGCCGATCTCAGCGGCCCGGCGCGAGTTGCGGGAGGAAACCGGCTGCCACCTTTCGGAGGCACGGCTGCTGACGGTGGCGACCGAGGACCTCGTCGGCGCCAGCAACCATGTCCATGTCGTGGCCGGGCGCACCGACGACCAGCCGCGCGTCGATGGGCGCGAGATCGTCGAGGCACGGTTCTTCGCGCTTGATGATTTACCGGAACGGATGGCGGCACGGCTTCCCGCCGAACTGCGGCAATGGGTGGCCGATTACTGTGATTGAAGGGCAGCTTCTGGAAACGGACCGCCTCTTGCTCCGCCCCCCGATCGCTGCGGATTTCGAGCCGATGCGGCAGATGTTCTGCGACCCGCATGTCGTCGCCCATATCGGCGGCAGCCCGCTACCGCGCGCTGATGCCTGGGGCCGCTTCCAGCGCGATGTCGGGCACTGGACGCTGGAGGGCTTCGGCCAGTTCACGGTGCTGGAAAAGGCGTCCGGCCGTTATCTGGGCAAGCTCGGCCATGCCCGTTTCCTGCGCGATCTTGGGCCGAAGGCGCAGGCGGAAATCGAGATGACCTGGACGCTGGCCTCGGGCTTTCACGGGCAGGGCTACGGCACGGAAGCGGGCCGCGCGGCGCTGGAGTGGTTCGATGCGAGAGGGATCCGCCGCACCGCCTGCATCATCGCCGAGGCGAACCTGCCCTCGCTCCGGCTGGCGGACAAGCTCGGCTACCGGGAAGTGGACCGCCTGGCAGGCGAGAGCGGTTCGAGAATCGTGCTGGTGCGCGAGGGCTGAACGGCCCGTAGACGTTCCCAGACGGCCAAATGCGCCGTCCGGAGCGCGAAAACGCTGGCCAGTGCCGTCCAAGTGCTGCATGCGCCGCGCATGACCTCCGACACAGCGAATCCCGCGCCGTTTCCGATGCGGGGGGTCGAGTTCGTCGTCCTCATGGCCGCGCTTCAGGCCCTTCAGGCGCTCTCGATCGACATCATGTTGCCCGCCCTTGGCGAGATCAGCCGCGACCTTTCGGTTGGCGATCCCAACCAGCGCCAGCTGATCGTCGGGGTGTTCCTGATCTGCACGGGGCTGGGCTCGCTGTTCCCCGGTGCCATCGCCGACCGCTATGGACGGCGTCCGGTGCTGCTTTTCGCGACCGGTGCCTACGTCCTCAGCGCGCTGGCCTGCGCCCTGGTGACGAGCTTCCCGATGATGCTGGCCGCACGCGCGGTGGCGGGCCTGTCCACTTCGGCGCTGATGGTCATGCCGATGACGGTCATCCGCGACCGTTTCGAGGGCGATCGCATGGCGAGCATGCAGTCGCTGGTGTCGATGACTTTCATGGTGGTGCCGATGATCGCGCCGATGGTCGGCCAGGGTGTGATGCTGGTGGCGGGCTGGCGCTGGATATTCGGCCTCATCGCCGTGCTGGGCGCCTGCGTCTGCGCCTGGACCGCGCTGCGCCTGCCCGAGACGCTTCATCCCGACTACCGGCAGGAAATCCGCCCCAAGGTCATCGCCGCCAATATGGCGCTTACCCTGCGCACCCGCGAGGCATCGGGCTACCTGTTCGGCGTGGCCTTCGTGCAGGGCGCGATGTTCGGTTATATCAACAGCGCGCAGCAGCTGGTGGCCGAGCACTTCGGCGCGGGCTTCTTCTTCCCGGCGGTGTTCGGCGGCATGGCGCTGGTCATGGCCTCGACCAACTTCGTCAATTCGCGGATCGTCCAGCGCTTCGGCGCCCGGCGCGTCTCGCAGACGGCGCTGTTCGGCTATATCGCCAGTTCGGCGCTGCACTTCGCGCTCGCCATGAGCGGCGAGACGCTGTGGGTCTTCATCCCGCTGATGACGTTCTCGATGTGCATGATGAGCTTCATCGGCTCGAACTTCCAGTCGATCGCGATCCAGCCGTTCGCGCGCACGGCGGGGGCGGCGGCCTCGATCATGTCGTTCGTGCGCATGGTCATGGGATCGGTACTGGGCGCGCTGATCGGGCAGGCCTATGACGGCACGCCGCGTCCGATCCTGGCCTCGATGGTGGTAGCAGGGCTGACGGCACTGATCTTCGTGCTCTATTCGGAGCGCGGGAAGTTGTTCCGGCGCCTCAACTATCCTCCGGGCTACTACGCACCCGGCAAGCGTCCCTGAACGAAAACGAAGAGGGGGGCTCCGGGCCCCCCCTTTGCGGCTAGACCGCCCGGCCGCCGCGGAACAGCTGGACGAGGCCGACGACGATCGCGATCACCAGCAGGACGTGGATCAGCGCGCTCGAAACGTGGAACACGACGAAGCCGAGCAGCCAGAGGACCAGCAGGACGGCAGCAATGGTGAAGAGCATGGCGGTTCTCCCTTATTGTTACGAAGTGTAAACGCCCGTAGGCGCGGGAGGCTCCCATCCTTTCGCCGTGGTTTTCATATCTTTCGTGGAGATGCCCAGGCGTAACGGTTCGTCTCAGGTGCGGCGCGGGCGGCAGATCGGCGCTGTGCGGCAGGTTGTAGGGCCGGGCGAGTCGCGGCATGGTCGCTCCGCGACCGCGAATCGCCCTTGGGCGCATTTCGTTCGCGAGTTTTTCGGGTCCACCGCATTTGTCGTCGCAGAGCCTAAACAGGGCCGCGACGTGTTGAGGGCTGGAGTTTTCCGGCTTCCTATCCCCACCAACCCTGGCCTTAATCTCGTCGTCCCCGCGAAGGCGGGGACCCCGCTTCTCTTCTGTGCGCCCGCAAGGAAGCGGGGCCCCCGCCTTCGCGGGGGCGACGGAGTGTTGTTATGGCGAGCTTGTGAGCGGAGGGGTTTAGAGCGGACAGGGGTTTGAAAGGCGCTGGCGCCGTTCTTGCGGATCAGGCCTGCGCCAGCGCCCGCAATTCCCGGCGCGACAGCGCGGGACGGGGCGCCTCGCCTGCCGGTTCGCCGCCCGCACGGGCCTCTTCCAGCGCCGACCAGACATGGCCCAGCTTCTCGCTGCGGGTCGTGCCGACGCGGTGGTCCCAGGCATGGGCGCCGAGCCGCTCGACCTCGCGGGCGATGCCGCCGTAGATGTTCGCCGCCGAGAGCACGGCCCAGCGCTGGCGGAAGGCCAGCCGAGTCGCGCCCACGCGGGCCGAGGCCTCGTAGTCCCGCGCAAGAGCGCAGGCGCGCGCGACCATCGGCACGAGGGCATGGCGGTAGTGCGGCTTGGTGACTTCGCCGGGCGGAATGTCCGCCTCGACCAGCCATTCGACTGGCAGGTAGCAGCGGCCATTGGCGTCGTCCTCCCAGACGTCGCGGACGATATTGGCGATCTGGAAGGCGATGCCGAGATCGCAGGCGCGGTCGAGCGTATCGTCGTCCTTGGGCGCGACGCCCATGACCGCCGCCATCATTACCCCCACCGCCCCGGCGACATGGTAGCAGTAGCGCAGCATGTCGGTCTCGGAGCGCGGGCGCCAGTCGGCGGCGTCGAGCGCGAAACCGGCGAGCACGTCCTCCACCATCTCCGCCGTCAGCGGCACTTCGCGCATCAATTGGCCGAGCGCGTCGAAGGCGGGGGTGCCGGTGCTCTCGCCCGCCATGGCCAGTTCGGTCAGGGTGCGGATGGTTGCCAGTCGGTCCTCGGGCGCGAGACGGGTGCCGAGCCGGACCGGGCCGATGGCGTGGCCGTGGTCCTGCTCGTCGGCAATGTCGTCGCAGGCGCGGCACCAGGCATAGAGCAGCCAGACCCGCTCGCGGGTCTCGCGGTCGAACAGGCGGCTGGCCGCCGCGAAGCTCTTCGATCCCTTGCGGATGGACCGGCGCGCCTCCTTGACGAGGTGCGCGCGGTCCAGCGCTCCGGGACGGACGGCGGTGCCGCGCAGCGCCGCTTCGAGCAGCTTCTCAGTCGGCACCGGCAAGACTCACAGCGTGCTGGGGTCCATGTTGACGATCGGCACGATCGGCTCGTGGGCTTCCATGCGTTCGAGCAGGAGGTCCAGCTCGGTCTCGGCAAGGATGATGCCCTGGTGCGCCGGGCGCACGAAGCCGACTTCGGCCATGTGGCGGTTGAACGCCAGCAACCCGTCGTAGAAGCCGAGGGAATTGAGCACGCCGACCGGCTTGTCGTGGTAGCCGAGCTGCGCCCAGCTCACCGCTTCCCACAGCTCGTCCATGGTGCCGACGCCGCCGGGCAGGACCAGGAAGCCGTCCGACAGGCGGGTGAATTCGGCCTTGCGTTCGTGCATGGTCTTGACGACGTAAAGCTCTGTGCAGTCGTGGTTGGCGACTTCGCCGCCCTTGCCATTGCTGCCGGTGAGCGCCTCGGGGATCACCCCGATCACTTCGCCGCCCTGTTCGAGCGCCCCTGCGGCGACGGCGCCCATCAGGCCGAGGCGGCCGCCGCCATAGACGACGCCCACGCCGCGCGAGGCAAGGGCGGCGCCGACGTCGCGGGCCAGCTGGACGTAACGGGGATCGGCGGGGGTGGCGGAGCCGCAGTAGACGGCGATACGTTTCATCACTCGATAACCTTCACTTGGAATCGCGTGCCGTCCGGCAGATCACGGACCTGCCGGGCGAGATCGCCCGTCAGGTAGATCAGCTCGACGAGGCTGATCCTCACCAGATGCTCGTGCCCGTAATCGCCGGACAGCAGCGCGGAAACCGTCCGGCTATAGACTTCGCCCATCGCGGTAAAGCCCAGCCGCTGCGTGGCGGCATCAACGAGCGCATCGGCGCGCCAGATCAGCTTCGTCTCGTCCTGCGCCATATGGGCCTGCGCAGCGGCTTCGTCGCCCAGCGCGGTGAGGCTCAGCAGGTCGGGATCGAGGTAATGGTAGGTGCCCTTGCGATCGATCACCAGCAGGTGGCCCATCAGGCTCTGGCCGACGATTTCGGCGAAATCGACATCGGTCCAGCCCCAGGCCTGCCGCAGCGCATGGAGCGCGCGCGCCGGTTCGGTCACGACGGTTCCGCCGAAGCTCACTTCAGCCCCTCCAGCATGAGCTTCGCGGTCGCCTTGGCCGAACCGACGACGCCGGGAATGCCAGCGCCCGGATGGCAACCGGCCCCGACGAGGTAGAAGTTCTTCAGCTTGTCGTCGCGGTTGTGGCCGCGGAAATAGGCGCTCTGGGTCAGCAGTGGCTCCAGACTGAAGCCGTTGCCGTTGTAGGCGCCGAGATCGCTTTCGAAGTCCGGCGGAGCGTAATGGAACTTGGTGACGATGCGGTCGTCGATATCCGGGATCAGGCGGCGGCCGACTTCGGCGAGCACGCGCTGTTCGAGGATCGGGCCGACTTCCGCCCAGTCGATCGGCAGCTTGCCCATGTTGGCGACCGGGACGAGCGCGTAGAATGTGCTCTTGCCTGCTGGGGCCATCGAGGGATCGGTGACGGTCGGGTGGTGGAGGTAGATCGAGAAGTCGCGCGGCAGCACGCCATGCTCGAAGATATCGTCGAGCAGGCCCTGGTAGCGCGGGCCGAACAGGATCGTGTGGTGCGGGATGCCGGGCCAGGTGCCTTCGAGTCCGAAATGGACCACGAAGAGGCTGGGCGAGAAGCGCTTCTTCTTCAGCTTGTGCGCCATGTCTTGCCCGCGCTGGTTCTGGGACAGCAGGTCGCGATAGGTATGCATCAGGTCGCCATTGCTGGCGATCGCATCGAAGCGCTGCTTCCAGCCGCTTGTGGTCTCGACTTCGGTGACCTGATCGCCGAGCGTGTGGATCTGCACGACTTTTTCGCCGAGGCGCAGCGTGCCGCCGAGCCGCTCGAACAGGCGGGCCATGCCCTGTGCCAGCTTGTTGGTGCCGCCGCGCGCCCACCAGACGCCGCCGTCCTTCTCCAGCTTGTGGATCAGCGCGTAGATCGCGCTGGTGGTCATCGGATTGCCGCCGACCAGCAGGGAGTGGAACGAGAGCGCCTGCCGCAGGTGCTCGTCCTTCACGTAGTGGCTGACCATCGAATAGACCGAGCGCCAGGCCTGGTAGCGGGCGAGGGCCGGGGCGGCTTTGATCATGCTGGAGAAGTCGAGGAAGGCCTCGTGACCCAGCTTGACGTAGCCTTCCTGGTAGACCCCGGCGGCATAGCGCAGGAATTCGTCGTAACCGGCAAGGTCGCGCGGGGCGACGCGGTCGATCTCGCGGCGCAGCGCGGTCTCGTCGTTCGAGTAATCGAACGTGATGCCGTCGGTCCAGTTGAGGCGGTAGAACGGCATGACCGGCATCAGGTCGACGTCGTCGGCGATGTCCTGCGAGGACAGGGTCCAGAGTTCGCGCAAGGCGTCGGGGTCGGTGATGACGGTGGGACCGGCATCGAAAGTGAAGCCGTCGCGCTCCCAGGAGTAGGCGCGGCCGCCCACTTTGTCGCGCGCCTCGACCAGCGTGGTCTCGATCCCGGCGCTTTGCAGGCGGATGGCGATGGCGAGGCCGCCGAAACCGGCGCCGATGACGCAGGCCTTCTTCATCGCATTGTGCCCTTGGGGGCAAGGTCGCTCAGCCGATAGCCGCGCCCCGCAAGGCTGGCGATCGCCGCGCCCACCGGGACGGGAGGCTTGCCGGAAAGCACCCGCGCCATGTCGGCCACGCGCGGATTACCCGCGTAGAAACGCTCGATCAGCCCCTCGGGCAGGGTGTAGAACCGTTCCAGCACGGCCCGGCGTTCCTCGGGCCGCGCGGCCCCGAACAGCATGCGCGTCAACATCCGGTAGAAGCGCCCCCCGCGCCAATGATTTGCGGCCCATGCATGACTCCTCCTTCCTAGGCTGACGCCGGAGAGGTTGTCGAGAGTGGTCAGGTGCATGGCAAATCTTACAGCATCGGGAAAGGAATAGGATGTCATCGGGTTGACGAGCGCGGCCCGCGTTCCGGCACGGGCGAGACCGAGGTCCGGCGCGGCGTTCCAGAACTTTTCGAAATCGCCGCCCGCGATCACCGGCAGCACGCCGGTTTCCTCATAAGTGACGGAATCGACGTGCCAACCCATGGCTACGGCGTAATCCCCGACGCGCTGGCGCAGTACGGGCAGATCGAGCGCGGGGTCGCTCGAATAATAGGTATCCTCGACGAAGACCTCGCGCTCGGAAAAGGGCAGGCAATAGACGAAGCGGTAGCCGTCGTGCTGGTCGACGCGGGCGTCCATGACCACCGGGCGTTCTAGCCGGTGCGGCACGGAGAGGCGCAGCATCTGCCCCAGGAACTTCTGCCAGCCGCCGGTCAGGTGGGGCAGGCCGTGTGCGCCTCGCGCGTCGATCACGGCATCGGCGGCGATGCTCCGCCCATCGGCGAGCAGGACCGCCTGCGGACTTGCCTCGGCCACGGATACCCCGGTCAGCAGGGATTCGGCCCCCAGCGTGGTACGCACCAGCGCATCCAGCCGCGTGCTGGTGACGCTGGCATAGGGCGTCGAGAGCAGGCGCGAGTGGCCGGGGAAATGGACCTCGTAGCCGCTCCAGCGGCGGGCGATCAGCGGCTCCACGAGGTCGCGGTGGGCAGGGGAGACATCGGTTTCGAAGAACGACCAGACATGATCGCCGCCGATCCGCTCGCCCTGCTCGACCAGCAGCACGCGCAAGTCCGGGCGATGCCGCGCCATCGCCAGCGCGATCAGCGATCCGGCAAGACCGCCGCCCAGAATGGCCAGATTGGAGGAAAATGTCGCCATAACCGTATCGTTTAGGGGGAGGTTCCGCGTGCCGCAACTTGGCAGGACGGGGACTTTGCGGCATTGTCGTGACAATGACCGAGGAATTGATCATCTGCGACGCTTCGCTCGAAGACGCCGCGGACATTGCCGAAATCTACGCGCATTATGTGCTCGAAAGCACTGCGACTTTCGAAACCGAGCCGCCTGATCGCGCGGAAATGGCCCGTCGCATCCGCGATATCTTCGATTCGGGCTATCCGTTCCTTGTCGTGCGGGACGGTGAACAGGGGCGCGCCGTCGGTTTCGGTTTCGCTCATCGCTACGGCCCGCGTGCAGGCTATCGCTATAGCGTGGAGACCACGGTCCATGTCGCTCAGGATTGCGTGGGGCGCGGGATCGGCGGGCGTCTGCTTGAGGCTTTGCTGGCGGAATGCGAAAAGCGCGGTTTCCGGCAGGCTTTCGCGGTCATTGCCGAAAGCGAGCCGATCTCGGTGGTGCTCCATGCCCGCGCCGGCTTCCGCCCGGTCGGCACGCTCGACGGTGCGGGCTGGAAGCATGGCAAATGGCTCGACGTCTTCGTGATGC
Organism: Novosphingobium sp. BL-S-20; assembly: GCF_055521635.1. NCBI lineage: Bacteria > Pseudomonadati > Pseudomonadota > Alphaproteobacteria > Sphingomonadales > Sphingomonadaceae > Novosphingobium > Novosphingobium sp. BL-S-20. The sequence continues at coordinate 617,529 of NZ_CM145494.1, forward strand.
AGCGCCAGCTGGGCGAGGGGAAACAGAGCCTGCCCGAGCCGGAATAGCGCAGCTAGTCGGCCTTCGGAGCCTCCAGCGCCCGGCGAATTCGCGCGCGCAAGTCGGGCAGGACTTCGGTCTCGAACCAGGGATTGCGGGCCATCCACAGGCGGCTGCGCCAGGCGGGATGGGGCAGGGGGAACAGGCCTTCTGGCGCGTTCCGCCAGTTCCGCACCGCTTCGGTCAGGTTGGGAGCGAAGCCGCGCGGCAGGTAGAGTTTCTGCGCATACTGGCCGACCAGCAGGGTCAGGCGAACCTGGGGCAGGGCCGCGCGCAGTCGCGAATGCCAGAGCGGCGCACATTCCGGGCGCGGCGGCAGGTCGCCGCCCTGACCCTTGCCGGGATAGCAGAAGCCGCTGGGCATATGCGCGACTTGCTCGGGATCGTAGAAAATGACGGGATCGAGGCCGGTCCATTCCCGCAGGCGGTCGCCGCTGTCGTCATCCCAGGCCCGGCCGCTGGCGTGGACTTTGCTCCCCGGTGCCTGCCCGATCACGAGAATGCGCGCGCCGGCGCCTGCCTGCACGACCGGGCGCGGTTCATGCGGCAGCCCGCCGTCGCAGACACGGCAGGCGCGGATGGCATGCAGGAGTTCTGGCAGTGGTTCCAAAAGGTCGATCACAGAGGTCAGATGGCGGGGCCTTGGCCTTCGTGCAAGTACTGCTAAGCTGCCTAGCATCGGCGGCTCGTCTGCCGCTTCAACCGCCATGTCATATTCTCAACCAATCTAGTTGATAATATCCGCAAGTCTTCGCTAAAGGCTTGGCCCTGAATACGCCACGGAGCATGCCCTTTGAACAGTCAGAATGGAAACGGCGCGCTTCCCGTCGCGATCGTCGGTGCGGGGTTCAGCGGAACCCTGATGGCGATCAACCTCCTGCGCAACGGCGTCCGCGTCGTCCTGATCGAGCGCAAGGACGCCCAGCTCGCCAAGGGCCTAGCCTTCGGCACCCGCTGGCCCGAGCACCTGCTGAACGTCCGCGCCGCCAACATGAGCGCCTTCCCCGACGATCAGGCCAATTTCCTGCGCTGGATCGGCCATAGCGGCGACGAGCAGGCCAACCGCTTCGTCCCGCGCCTGTCCTACGGCCTCTACTTGCGCGAACTGCTGATCCGCGCGCTGGCCGAAGCCGGACAGGATGCCCTGATCGTCAATGCCGAGGCCTGCTCCACCCGCTTCGAGGACGGCCGCGTGATCGTAGACATGGCCGACGGCGACGTTATCGAGGCCCGCGCCCTCGTGCTGGCGCTCGGCAATTTCCCCCCATCGCCCCATCCGGTGCTGGCCGCGATTCCCGAGGACCGCCGCTTCACCGATCCCTGGCAGCCCGGCACGCTGGAAAAGCTGGACGAGATCGACCACGTCCTGCTGATCGGCACCGGCCTCACCGCCGCCGACATGGTGCTCTCGCTCGACAAGGCCGGGTTCAAAGGCAAGATCACCGCGCTCTCGCGGCGGGGCCTCAAGCCGCTCGCCCATGCCGAAAGCGGTCCCTCGGTGGACTACGTGCCCGCCCCCGAAGAGCGTGGCTCGCATCTCGTGCGCCGGGTGCGCAATCGCGCTGCCGAGATCGGCTGGCGCGCCGCCGTCGACGAACTGCGCCCGCACACCCAGAACCTCTGGCGCCGCCACGACGAAGCCGGACAGCGGCGGTTTCTCCACCACTTGCGCCCCTACTGGGACGTCCACCGCCACCGCCTCGCCCCCGACGTGGCGAAGCGCATTGCCGAGATCGAGGCGGAAGGACGACTGGAATTCGTCGCCGGCAAGCTCGTCAGCGCCGAACCTAGCGAACGCGGGGTCTCGGTGGCCTATCGCCCGCGCGGCAAGGACGGCCTCGTGCGGCTGGAAGTCTCGCGCACGATCAACTGCACCGGACCCGAGGGCGACCTGATGCGCAGCGGCGCACCGCTGGTGAAGGACCTGCTCGCGCAAGGCAAAGTGCGCTCGGACGCACATCGGTTGGGGCTGGATGTCGATCACCTCGGCCGGGTGCGCGATGCCGAGGGCGCGCCGCAGGACACGCTCTTCGCGGTCGGTCCGGTTACCAAGGGCGAGGCTTGGGAGATCGTCGCGGTGCCCGATATCCGGCGGCAGGTGTGGAACCTTGCGCGCTATCTGGCGGATGCGCATTGGGTTGGGGGTGAGGGGCTTTAAGAACAGAGAAGACCGGGGGATGATCCCCCGGACCCTCGGAATGTCGACCGTGCGCCGCCTATCCGTAGCGCACTCCCTGCGGCGCAGCCAATAAGTCTTCCGACGCTACCATGGGTGCGCAACGGAGTTGGTCCGCGTGACCTGGACGGTAATGGGGGTGCAGGGGGTATTAACCCCCTGCTTTTCCCTTTCCCTCAGAAGTCCTTACGCAACATGATCCCGGCATAACGCTTGTCGTCACGCGGAACGTAGCGGACGATCCCGGCGAGCGTGCCGTTGGCGAGGAAGTTCGAGTAGCTCTGGTTCGTGATGTTCTTCACGAAGCCGCGCAGCTGCCAGTCGCCGGTCGTGCCGATCAGCGCCACGCTGGCGTTCCAGATGTAGTAGCCCGGCTGGATCGTGCCCGGCGTCTGGGTCAGCTGGTACTGGGTGCGGCTCTTGAGCGTGATGTCCGACTGCACTTCGAGGTCGAGCGAATTCGACAGCGCGAAGCGGTAGGCGGCGTTGCTGTAGAGCTTCCACTTCGGTGCGAAGGGCAGGACTTCGCCGTTGATGTTGCAGCTCGACGGGGCGCCTTCGGGGCAGATGAAGTTCAGCACCTTGGCGTCGGTATAGGCCACCGAGGTATCGAGCGAGAGGCCCGGAATCGGGCGCAGGCCGAAGTCGAGTTCCACGCCCTTGGTCTGGACGGTGCCGGCGTTGATCAGGCGGGTGACCTGCGCGCCGCCGACCACGTCGTTGTAGTTGGCCTGGTAGTTGTGGAACTTTGTCGAGTAGACCGCCAGCGCGTAGGTGATCTGGTGGTTCAGGGCCGAGCCCTTGATGCCGCCTTCGAACGAGTCCGAGGTTTCCGGCTTCAGCGCGATTTCATCCAGCGGCGTCGTGGCATTCAGCGAACGCATGTTGAAATAGGCGTTGTAGGCCGGGCCCTTGTAGCCGCGCGAGTAGGTGAAATAGGCCTGGTTGCCCGGCAGGAAGTCCGCCTGGAGACCGCCGCGATAGGAATCGCCACGGGTCGAGGTGGAACCGGCCGAATTGTGGTAGGCGCGGATGCCCGCCACGTCGAGCGCGGTCGATCCCGAGTTCGTCGGGTCGTTGGTCGATGTGCGGACGTGGTAGTAGCTGAGGTCGTCCCAGGTCGAACGATAGCCCGCGATGGCGCGCAGCCAGGGGGTGAAGTTGATGTTGGCCTCGCCGAACAGGGCGTAGTTGTCGCTCTTCACGCCGTAGTTCGCCACGCCGGTCACGACGTTCTCCGCGCCCGAGATCAGGCGGGTGAGCGTGCGGGTGTAGACTTCGTCGGTCTTGGCGTGGAGGTAATAGGCGCCCACGACGTAGTCGATGAACTTGCCCTTGGGCGAGGTCAGGCGCAGTTCCTGCGAGAACTGCTTGTTGTTGACGATGCCGTAGTCGTCGCCCTCGGGGAAGGTGGCCGACAGCTCGGACAGCGCGTCGTAGTCCTGGTGCTGGCGGTTCTTCCATTCGCGATAGGCGGTGATCGAGGTGACCGTGTAGTCGCCCAGGCCCCACTCGGCGGTCAGCGAGCCGCCGTAGTTCTTGTCGCGCACGTCGGTGTCGAAGTCGGTGCTGACTTCGCGGTTTTCCGGGCCTGCGGTGATGCCCTTGCTCGCGAGGAACGCGGCCAGTGCCGGGGAATTGGTGACGGTGCCGGTCGGATAGGCGATCTGGCTGGTGCGTGCATAGACACCGCTCGGGGTGGTGTCGTGCGAGTAGAGATAGTCGCCCGAGAGGGTGAGCTTCAGGGTGTCGGTCGGCGTCGCCTCGATCTTGGCGCGGGCGCCGTAGCGCTCGTAGCCGTTGACCTCGTTGCCGGTGGTGACGTTGCGGACGTTGCCGTCATAGTTGGCGTAGAGGCCGTCGATCCGGGCGGCGACGTTCGGGGCGATGCCGCCGGTGACGCCTGCCTTGATGCGATATTCCTCGTCCGTCGTGGCCGAGCCTTCCGCATAGGCGTGGAACTGCTGCGAAGGCGCGGCGGTGACGACGCTGATGACGCCCGCCGAGGCGTTCTTGCCGAACAGGGTGCCCTGCGGGCCGCGCAGCACTTCGATGCGCGAGACTTCGCCGACGTCGAGCGTGGCCTGGCCGGGGCGGGTCAGGACGACGCCGTCGAGCACGGTCGAGACCGAGGATTCGACGCCCGGCGAGGTGCTGATCGTACCGACGCCGCGCACGAAGACGGTGCGGTCCTTGTTCGACGCGCCGTTGCGGAAGTCGACCGAAGGCACCGTGGCGCTGAGGTCCTGAAGGTTGTGGATCGCGCGGTCGTTCAGCGATTCGCCGCTGACGGCGGTGATCGCGATCGGCACTTGCTGGAGCGACTCGTCGCGATAGCGCGCGGTCACGACGATTTCGCCGGAATTGGTTTCGGGGGCTTCGTCGGCATAAGCAGCTGCCGGGAAAATAACCGCGGAGGCCAGCAGCAGGGTGCGGGCGGCGCGGAGCGGGGTCATGGTCATCGGAATCTCCCTGGATCGCGCGGACCTATACTCAACCGTTTAGGTTGAGAAAGATAGTTTTCCTTTAGTCGCCCTATGCGCGAGATGAACCGGCGTCCTCTGCCGGGACGATCTTGGGCATGGTGAGCTGAATCCAGCCGAGTGCAAGCAGGTAGGACACCGCAGCGAAGGCGAAGAGCGGGCCGTAACCCAGCCCCGCCGCCAGCACGAGACCGGCGATCTTGCTGATCGCGGTGCCGCCCAGATTGCCGCAGAAGGCGCCGAAGCCCGTCACCCGGCCGACCTTGTGCCGCGGGGTCACGTCGGCGATCAGGCCGAACAGGTTGGTGGAAAAGCCCTGATGCCCGGCCAATGTCAGCGCCATCAGGCCGACGGCGGGCCAATAACCCTCGACGTGCAGCGCCAGCGGCACCGGCACCACGCAGAGCGCGGAAATCAGCATGAGCGTCTTGCGCGTGCGGTTGGCGCTCCAGCCGCTCGACAGCAGGCGGTTCGCCGCGAAGCCCGAGATCAGCGAGCCTGCCGCCGAGCCGCAATAGGCCAGCGCCAGCGGCGGGCCGAGGTCGGTGCCGGAAAGGCCGAACTGCCGGTTGAAGTAGTCCGGCATCCAGAACAGCATCAGCCACCAGGTCGCGTCCGAGAGCACTTTGGCCAGCGCGATCGTCCAGGTGCGGCTTTCCTTGAGGAACAGCCTGTCGCCCGAGATCAGGTTGCCCGAACCCGCAGGCTGGCGGTCGCCGAAGTCCACGCCCCGCGAAGCCAGAAGCCACGCCCCGACCCAGAACAGGCCGACCACGCCCGCCAGCACGAAAGCCGCGCGCCAGCCCCAGACCGCCGCCACCAGCGGGATTGCCAGCGGCGCCAGGATCGCGCCGAGGCTGTTCATCGCATTCGAAAGCCCGAAGCCCAGCGAGCGCAAGTTCGGCGGGAAGATCGTCGCGATGGTCTTCACCCCCGCAGGCGTCCCCATCGATTCCGTCGCGCCGAGACCGATGCGGCAGAGCACGAACTGGCTGAAGCTATGCGCCCAGCCATGCGTCATCGCCGCCAGCGACCACGCCGCGACGCCCGCTGCATTGGCCCACTTCGCCCCCAACCGGTCGACGATCCAGCCCGCCGCGAGGAAGCCGAACGCCGCGCCCGCCTGGAACCACGCGGCCAGGGTGCCGTAATCGTCGTCGCTCCAGCCGAGGTCGGCGGCGATCGTCGGCTTGAGGACCGAGATGATCTGGCGGTCGACGAGATTGAGCACACCCGCCGTCAGGGCAAGCGCGAAGAGCAGCCAGCGGCGGCGCGGGGAAAGAGTCATGCGCGGCGCGTCCGGGGCTTGGGGAATTTTTGCATCGCGGATCGTCTAGCGATGGTGGGGGGCAGGGGCGAACAAGAAATTCTAGGGAGAGAAGGAAGAGAAAACCCGGGGGATGATGCCCCGGACCCTCGGAATGTCCACGCCGCGCGCCACCTATCCGTCCTGCGCTCCTTGCGGCGCAGCCAATATGTCTCCCGACGCGGCCATGGGCGCTCGGCGGATAGGCAGGGCATGACCTAGACGGTAATGGGGATGCAGGGGGTGTTGACCCCCTGCTTTTCCCTTGTTCTTAAAGAACGAGCGGCCCGTGATCGATCCGGGGCAGCACATGCCGCGCGAACAGGTCGGCCTCGGCGGCGTGCGGATAGCCGGAGAGGATGAAGGCATCGATCCCGGCCTCGCGATAGGCCTGCAATTTCGCCAGCACCTGATCCGGGTCGCCGACGATTGCCGCGCCGCAGCCCGAGCGGGCGCGACCGATGCCGGTCCAGAGGTTGTCTTCGGCATAGCCGTCGTCGCTGGCGGTTTCGCGAAGGGCGGCCTGTGCCTTTACGCCCACCGACTGGGAATCGAGCGAGCGGGCACGGATCGCCGCGCCTTCTGCTGCGTCGAGGCGCGAGAGCAGGCGGTCGGCGGCGAGGCGGGCATCGGCTTCGGTCTCGCGCACGATCACATGGACGCGGTAGCCGAAGCGCAAGGTGCGGCCATACTTCGCGGCGCGGGCGCGCATGTCGGCGATGGTTTCCTTCACCGCCTCCATGCGGTCCGGCCACATGAGGTAGACGTCGCAGCCCTTGGCGGCGACTTCGCGGGCGGGTTCGGAGAGGCCGCCGAAGTAGAGCGGCGGGCACTTCGCGCCGGGCGCGATCATGCGCGGGGCGTCGAGCTTGAGGTTCCAGAAGCGGCCCTGATGGTCGAGCGGCTGGCCCGAGAGCAGGGTGCGCAGGATTTCGATGGCCTCGGTCGTGCGCTCGTAGCGGGCGCCGCCGTCGAGGGTTTCGCCCGGCATTTCGCTGGAGATGATATTGATGTTGAGGCGGCCACCAAGGATCTGGTCGATCGTCGCGATCTGGCGGGCGAGCTGGGCGGGCCACATCTCGCCGATGCGCACGGCCATCAGCAGCTTGATGCGGCGGACTTGGGTGGCGATGGCGGCGGCGAAGGCGGTGGTGTCGATGCCGAGCGCATAGCCCGAGGGCAGCAGCACGTTGTCGAAGCCGCCTTCCTCGGCCGTCGTCACGATATTGCGGCAGTGCTCCCAGCTGGAGCGCAGCATCGGGTCCGGCTGGCCGAGGAACTCGTAGTCATCGTCGCAGAGCGCCGAAAACCAGCTGATCTCGCATGGATCGCGTGTCACGGCAGGCGTGCTCCCATCGAGGCTTCGAGCACGGCATACCATTCCGCGGCCGTCCATTCGACCTTGAGCGCATCGCGCGAGGCGAGGATGCGCTCGGGGGTCTGCGAACCGACGATGGGGATCGCGCGCGAGGGGTGGGCCATGATCCACGAGAGCGCGGCGGCGGCGGCATCGGTGCCGTAACGCTCGCCCTGTGCGGCGATCAGCTTGGCGACCGGGTCTTCCGAACCGGCGGCAAGGCGGCCACCGCCGAGCGGCGACCATGCCAGCACGGCCACGTCGCGGGCCATCGCCTGGTCGAGGGTGCCGTCATAGAGCGGCGCATAGCGCGCGGCGGAGAATTCCGGCTGGGTCGAGACGATCGGGAAGGGCAGGTAGGCCTGAAGCGCGTCGAATTCGGCGGGGCTGTAGTTGGAAACGCCCACGGCCTTGACCTTGCCGCTCTCGACCATGGCGGCGAGAGTCGCGGCTACATCGCGCGGATGGGCGAGGAAGTCGCGGCGGTGGATCTGGTAGAGTTCGACCGAGGGCAGGCCGAGGCGTTCGAGCGAGGCTTCGAGCGCCTTGTTCAGATAGTCCGGGCTCGAATCGTAGGGAACGCCGAGCACGATGCCGCCCTTGGTGGCGATCGTCATGCGTTCGCGCAGGTCGGGGCGGGCGGCGAGCGCCTTGCCGAGCAGCAGCTCCGCGCCGCCGAAGCCGAGCGCGGCGTCGCAGCCGTAGATATCGGCAGTGTCGAACAAGGTGATCCCCGCTTCAAGCGCGGCCTCGATGCGGGCGACGATGGCGCCGATATCGTCGTTGCCGTCGGGTCGGGCGAGCCGCCACATGCCCCAGGCAATCGGAAAAACGGAAATTCCGCTCTTGCCGAGCGGGACGGGTTGGGCCGATAGGCGCGTCGTCATGGGCGTGGTCATGGGCCGCCACATGGCACATGGAGTCGTGAAATGGTAGAGACGCTGCGTTACGGAATTGTCGGCACCGGGATGATGGGTGTCGAGCACATCCACAATCTCAAGATCCTCGAAGGCGCCGAAGTGGTTGCCATCGCCGATCCCGAGCCGACCTCGCTCGGCTGGGCGAAGGATGCGCTGGGCGAAAAGGCCGAAGGCGTGGCCGAATATGCCGACAGCGCCAGCATGATCGCCAATGCGGGGCTGGACGCCGTAGTGGTCGTCTCGCCGAACTTCACGCACCGCGACGTGCTGGAACCGCTGCTGGACAGCGACGTGGCGATCCTCTGCGAAAAGCCGCTCTGCACGACGATGGAAGATGCCCGCTGGGTGGTCGAGCGCGCCGAGGCCCGCAAGGCGGTGTTCTGGACCGGCATGGAATATCGCTTCATGCCGCCCGCCAAGGCCTTCATCGACGAGATTCACGGCGGCAAGGTCGGTCGCCTGCAGATGCTTTCGATCCGCGAGCACCGCTTCCCGTTCCTCGTCAAGGTGCGCGACTGGAACCGTTTCTCGGTCAATACCGGCGGGACCATGGTGGAGAAGTGCTGCCACTTCTTCGACCTGATGCGCCTGATCACCCGGTCCGAGCCGGTGCGCGTCTACTGCTCGGGCGCGATGGACGTGAACCATCTCGACGAGCGCTATGACGGCCGCCAGCCGGACATCATCGACAACAGCTTCACCACCGTCGATTTCGCCGACGGCAGCCGCGCCTTGCTGGACCTCTGCATGTTCGCGGAAGGTGCCGAGCATCAGGAAGAGATGAGCGCGACCGGTGACAAGGGCCGCCTCGACGTGCTGATCCCGCCGGGCGATCTCGTCTGGTCGCCGCGCGTGCCGTGGCCGGGGCCGAAGTCGGTCGAGCGCTGGCATGTCGCGGTGGACGAGGCGGCGATGGACGCCGGTTCGCACCACGGTGCGACGTTCTACCAGCACGAGGCTTTCGCCCGCGCAGTTCGCGGCGAGGGCGCGGTTCAGGTGACGGCACGCGACGGGCTGATGGCGGTCGCCATCGGCGCCGCAGCTGAACTCAGCGCGCGCGAGAAGCGCGTGGTGGAGATGGCGGAACTGCTGGGCTGAGGCCGGTTACAGGACGTCGCCCCGGACCTGGTTTCGGGGTGACGGTCCGGTCCTGCAGGGCCCATGCGCCTTCGCGGTGAAGGCGCGCGTCTCGCAGATAAATCTGCAAATCGCTGAAATGTAAGGAAGGTGGAGGCCCGAGCCGGAATCGAACCGGCGTGCAAGGATTTGCAGTCCTCTGCGTCACCACTCCGCCATCGGGCCATCCGTGTGGAGAGACGCGCCCCTAACAACGGATCGCGGCTTGCGCAACGCCCATTTTCCAGAATCGCGGATTTTAATCGACAGGTTCGAAAGACAGCGTGCCCTCCACCGGATCGGCGCGGGTGAGGCGGAGCGTCAGCGATGCACCGGGGAAGGCGCCGGGCGCCGTGGTGGTGGCGATGATCGGCAGGTCCTTGAGCTGCACTTGCACTTTGCTCTCGCGCACGTCGGTCACGACGGCGGGGAATGTGCTGCCCTCGCGGCCATGGAGCAGTGTCGCTTCGGCAAGGTCGATCACCGAGCGGTCGATCTGGGCATCGCGCGAGGCGGCGCGGGCCATGACCGGCGGCAGTTCGGGCAGTGCCGCGAGGACCGGCTGTGGAATCGCCTCGCCTTTCGCCAGCGCGAGGACGCTGCGCAGGACGTAGCGGTCCGCCAGCCGTCGGAGCGGGGCGGTGGCATGGGCATATGGCGCGGCGACGGCGGCGTGCCAGGGTAGTTCGGCAGGGTCGTAGACCTTGTAGCTCGCGCCCGAACCCGAGCGGCGGATTGCGAGCATGAAGGCCGCCTCGGCAGGCTTGCCGGGGTCGAGGCGGCGCTGGAACTGGGCGAGCGGCATGGCGGCGGGCCAGTTCAGCCGCAAGGCCTGTGCCGTTGTCCGCAGGCGTTCCTCGGCTCGGGCGTCGGGCGAGGCCATGACGCGGAACAGGCCGGTCCCGGCCTCGATCATGGCCTGGGCGACGGCGAGATTGGTCGCCAGCGAGAGCGCTGCGTTCCAGCGCTCCGAAGGCAATTGCGGCCGGAAGCCCAGCGCGAAGGCGCCGTTGCCGTTGCTCTCCACGACCTGTTCGGGCGGATCGACGCGCTGCGCCCCGCGGCGGTCTTCGGCGCGGGCGATGCGCCGGGCGATCTCGTGGAAGCCGGGGGGCAGGTCGGCGTCCGTCACCGTGTCGTAGGCGAGCTTGGCGCGGCTGCGGATCACGCCGCGCTCCACGCCGTCGAGCCGGGGCTGACCTTCGGGATCGATGCGGACGGTGAGGATCACGGCGGGGCGCTCGACATCGGGCAGCAAGCTGGCGCCGCCTTCGCTGAGCAGGGGCGGATAGAGACTGGCCTTGCCGTCCGGCAGATAAGTGGTGGTGCCGCGCTGCCAGGCTTCCCGGTCGAGCGCATCGCCGTCCTCGACGAACCAGGCGACATCGGCGATGGCATAGTGGAGCAGCCAGTCCGGCCCGCTGGCCTCGATCGCGAAGGCCTGGTCGAGGTCGGTCGAACTGGCGGGGTCCAGGGTCACGAAGGACAGGGCGGTGCGGTCGGCATGGGACCGGGCATACGGGCGCTTTTGCGCAGCCTGTTCGGCGGCCTCCAGGACCTCGGGCGGAAAGGCGCCGGGGATCGTGAAACGGTTGCGGAGGCGGGCAAGGCCCTGGTCCAGCAGGCGACCGGGATCGACGAGCGTCTTCATTGCGTGAATTGGAGGACAGCTTGCCCGCAATTGCAAGCCTGTCCGGTGAAGGGCTTGCCCCGGCGGTCGGGAACGCGCCTAAGATGATCTCGTTACTCCGTCTGTAGCCATGGAAAGGCGTATCATGAGGCTGGATCGATGATTTTGGGAGCGGTTCTCGCGGGCGGACTTTCGAGCCGATTCGGCACGGACAAGGCGCTGGCCGAATTCGGCGGGCACACGCTGATCGCGCTGGCGGTCGATGCCTTGTCCGGCTGGTGCGAGAAAGTCGTGGTGGTTGGCCGCGAGACCGCCCCGGCGCCCACGCTTCCCGATTGGCCCAGAAGCGGCATGGGACCGCTGGGCGGCCTGGCGGCGGCGCTTCATGCCGCGCGTGACGAAGGGTATGACGCGGTGCTGACTTGCGGCGTGGACGCGGTGCTTTTGCCCGAGGACCTTCTCGCGTTGCTGGGGCCGGCGCCCGCCTGTCTTGCCCAGCAGCCGGTGATCGGCATCTGGCCTGCTTCGGCGGCAGCGGTGCTTGAGACCCTGCTGCACAGCGACGATCGCCATTCGATGAAGCGCTTTGCCGCACTTGTCGGCGCGCGCCTGATCGACATTCCTGTGCATCTGGCCAACGTCAATACGCCTGAAGACCTTGCGGCGCTTCAGGTCTCGGGAGCGAATCCGGCCCCAACTCCGACCCGCAGCAATCGCGAGCCGGACTGACGGTGTTCAGTGCGCGAGCGAGGCGACTTTCGCTTCGCGGCGCGCCGTGAGCACTTCCATAGAGGAAAGGCTGCGGTCGACTGTGCGATCCGGCCCGCGGTCGGGACTGCGATCGGGCAGCGGCGCTTCCTCTGGCATGCGCAGGCGATAGCCGCCTGTCGGCGATGTCTCGATGATCCCGGCGAAGCCGACGAAAGCCAGCTTGCGGCGCAGGCGCGACATGTGCACCGCGACGCTGTTGGTTTCCGGCACGAAGCCCATGCGCCAGACGTCGTAGATCAGCGCCTGCTTGCTGACGAACTGGTCGATCGAATCGGCAAGGCGCCAGATCAGCGCGAATTCGCGTGGGTTGAGGTTCAGCGGCTTGTTGTCGCCAAAAGCCTCGCGCGCGAGGAGGTCGAGCGTCAGGCGCCCGACTCTGCGGGTGCGGGGCAGCCATTCGTTGAACTGGGCCAGACGGTTGGCACGGGCGCCGAGTTCCTCGATCTCGATCCGCTCGGTGACGACATCGCCGAAGCCGATCTGGAGAAGCGAGGTGCGGTCGTGGGCTTCGCTGACCCCGGCCACGAGAACGCAGCGCCGCGCTTCGGGCATGAGCCACGAGAGCACCTGCATCCAGCCCACGCTGTCAAGGTCGGCAGCGTCGATCAGGCCGACGCAATTGGTCGCTGGTACGCCGTCGGGATCGAGGACCCAGCCGCAGCGTTGCAGGTCCAGCCGTTCAGGCATCGTATCGGGTGCCAGCCAGCGAAACCGCGGCGCGTGGCACTCACTCTTTCCCAGATAGGTCATACCCCCCCAATCTGCTGAGCCATAGGTGAAAACATGGCCTATATACTGGGATAAATGCCCTATGGAACAACACCTAAATTCTTACAGGCGGGCTATGAAAAATCTGTAATCGCCCGCCTGTAAGCCCGGAAAATCAACCTGCCGGGGTATTCACGCCCTTGGAGACGAGGAAGCGCTTGATATTACGCGCGGCCTGGCGGAGGCGCTGTTCGTTCTCGACCATGGCGATGCGGACGAAGCCTTCGCCGTCCTCGCCATAGCCCACGCCCGGTGCCACTGCGACTTCCGCTTCGGTCAGAAGCTGCTTCGAGAATTCGAGGCTGCCCATTTCCTTCAGGGCAGGCGGCAAGGGCGCCCAGGCGAACATCGAGGCCTTGGGGCTGGGAATGTCCCAACCGGCGCGGCCGAAGGCCTCGACCATCACGTCGCGGCGCTTCTGGTAGAGCTTGCGGTTCATCTCGACGATATCCTGCGGACCGTTGAGCGCGGCGCAGGCAGCGGCCTGGATCGGCGTGAAGGCGCCGTAGTCGAGGTACGACTTCACGCGCTTGAGCGCCGCGATCAGCTTGGCATTGCCCACCGCGAAGCCGACGCGCCAGCCCGCCATCGAGAAGGTCTTCGACATCGAGGTGAATTCCACCGCCACGTCCTTGGCGCCCGGCACTTCGAGGATCGAGCGGGTCGGGTTGCCGTCGAAATAGAGTTCCGAATAGGCAAGGTCGGACAGGATCCAGACCTTGTTCTCCTTCGCCCAGGCGACGAGGCGCTCGTAGAAGGCGAGGTCCACCGTCTCGGCCGTGGGGTTCGACGGGTAGTTGACGATCAGGATCGACGGGCGCGGCACGGTGAAGGCCATGGCGCGGTTCAGCGATTCCCAATAGCGCTCGTCCGGCGTGGTCGGCACCGAGCGGATCGTCGCCCCGGCGATGATGAAGCCGAACGTGTGGATCGGGTAGCTGGGATTCGGGGCCAGCACCACGTCGCCCGGCGCGGTGATCGCGGTGGCGAGGCTGGCGAGGCCTTCCTTCGAACCCATCGTCATCACCACTTCGGTCTCGGGATCGAGATCGACGTTGAAGCGGCGGCCGTAGTAGTTGGCCTGGGCCTTGCGGATGCCGGGAATGCCCGAAGACGCCGAATAGCCGTGCGCGTCTTCCTTGCGGGCCACTTCGCAGAGCTTGTCGATCACATGAGCGGGCGGCGGCAGGTCCGGATTGCCCATGCCGAGGTCGATGATGTCCTTGCCCGCCTGGCGTGCCGCATGACGCATCGCGTTGACTTCGGCGATAACGTAGGGCGGCAGTCGCTTGATGCGGTAGAACTCGTCTTCCATGACCTCTGAGAATCCATAAAACACGCGGCGAAAGTGCCGCGCGGGTTCCTGTAGGGGAATAAAGCCCGAGCGCAAATGGCCGATGCGCAATAGTGAGAGTCGCAAACGGTGGATTGCGCAACTTTTGTCCGGTTGGCGATCGTGCGAGCAGTCGATAGGAACAGCAGGAGAGGGGATTCGTCCGGGTCTCCCGATCCGCACCGGAGTTGCACCGCTTATGGCGACTGATGCCACCGAACTGTTCACGGAAATGGTCCGCAGCCAGTCTCAACAGATCGCCGAGCAGATCACGGGCCTGTTCGGCCAGATGGTCCCCGCCGAAGGCTCGCCCGAGGCGGAAAGCGCGGTGCAATGGGCGCAGATCGCCGGTCGCCTGCACACGATATGGACTGAATATCAGGTCGAGCAGCTCGGCAAGTCAAAGGGCAGCCCGCCCCATTATGCCGATCCGCTCAAGTGGATCGCCACCGGCGAGGGCGTTCTGCGGCAATTGCCGCTGGCCAGCCCCGAAGTGCAGCAGCGGCTGTGGAACGGGGTGTCGATGCTCATCAATGCGGTGCTGGCCCAGTACGGCCTCGGCCCGGATGCAGGCGGACAGGCACGAGAGGTAGAGCCGGACCTCCCGCTGCGCGATCGCCGCTTCGCCGATCCCGAATGGCGCCGCCAGCCGTTCTTCGCCGTTCTCCACCAGGTCTACCTGCTGCTCTCAGCGGAGATCATGGGACTGGCGGAAGCGACCGAAGGGCTGGAGCCTGCCAGGAAGGCGCAGCTGCTCTTTGCCACGCGGGCGATCGTCGATGCACTCAGTCCGGCCAACTTCCCGCTGACCAATCCGGTCGCGCTGGAGGCGGCCAGCCGGACAAAGGGCGAAAGCCTGGTGCGCGGGTTCGAGAATATGCTCGACGACTTGCGCAAGGGCCAGCTCACCCACACCCGCCCCGGCGCTTTCGTGCTGGGCGAGAACATCGCGGTGACGCCGGGCAAGGTCGTGTTCGAGACGCCGCTCTATCAGTTGATCCAGTACACCCCAACCACCGACAAGGTGTTGAAGACGCCGCTGCTGATCTTCCCGCCGTGGATCAACCGCTTCTACATTCTCGACCTCAACGCCAAGAAGAGCTTCGTGCGCTGGGCGGTGGAGCAGGGCATCACCGTGTTCATGGTCTCGTGGAAGTCGGCAGACGCCTCGCTGGCCGATCTCGTCTGGGACGATTACATCGCCGCGCAGATCGAGGCGATCGACGTGGTGCGCGACCGGCTGGGCGTGCCTGCCGTCCACACGATCGGCTATTGCGTCGCGGGAACGACGCTGGCTGCGACCCTCGCCGTGCTCGCCCGCAAGGGAGAGGCCGACAAAGTCGCAAGCGCCACCTTCTTCACCGCGCAAGTCGATTTCGAGGATGCGGGTGACCTCAAGAACTTCGTGGACGATGCGCAGATCGAGACGCTCGGCAAGCTCTCGCCCGAGGGCTATCTCGACGGGCGCTATCTTGCCGCGACGTTCAACGTCCTGCGCGGCAACGACCTGATCTGGAGCTACGTCGAGAAGAACTATCTCAAGGGCGAGGACTATCCCGCGTTCGACCTGCTGCACTGGAACGGCGACGTCACCAACCTGCCGGCGGGCTGGCACCGCGACTATCTGCGCGATCTCTACCGGGACAACCGGCTGGTCGTGGCGGATTCGATGCAGGCCTGCGGTGTGCCGATCGACCTCCACCGCATCGCCACGCCGGTCTATATCCAGGCCGGGCGCGAGGATCACATCGCGCCGCCCGAGAGCGTCTGGAAGCTGACGCATTATCTTGCCGGGCCCTGGACATTCGTGATGGCGGGATCGGGGCACATCGCGGGCGTGGTCAATCCGCCCAGTTCGAACAAGTACCAGTACTGGGTCAACGAGAGCCGCTCCGACACGCTGGAAGAGTTCGTGGACGGGGCGCGGGAGCATCCGGGAAGCTGGTGGCCGCACTGGGCCGACTGGCTACGCGGACTCGGCGAGAGCGAAGTGGCCGCACGCGGCAAGCGGCGGCCGGGTGGCCGCGGCGACAAGGTGATCGAGGATGCGCCGGGCCGTTACGTGACCATGCGATGATGAGGGGCGGGCGCCGGGCCGTGCACGGAACGTGATGGACGGTGCCTCGAAAAAATCGTCTCCGGATCGGCGGTTTCTGCCTCGCGGCCCGCAGGCGATATTTCCCTGTTTGCTTGTCGGTTCAAGGCTGACGTTGAGAGGCTGATCGGCGGTTCCACGCTCGCGGCTGCGGCGAAGAAATCGCCTTACCCTCAGATTTTCCGGTATTTTTCGGAACTTTTGCGGGCGCTAAGACGTTCGCAGAAGGAAGGAACAAGGTCCTGGTTCCGATAACTCAAGCGGTGTGCAAGCCTTGGTTTGCTGCGCCTGAAGAGGCTGTCACGGCCATGCTGCACTGCAACATAACGCGATTGACTTCGCTTCTGCACCGCCATATTGTGCATCGCAGCAAAGAGATTTTCCGAATCGCAGTCGGGAGAGGTTGGTCTGAACGCGGATGTCGATCCGCACTTCCAGCTGCCCGTCCGCGATCCGCCCGAGACCAGATCGCCAGCAGAAAAGCAGGAAGTGTCACATGGCCGGCCAGGAAGAGACGAAAGACGATGCGCTCGCTGAAAAGGCTTACGAAGCCGCAGCGGCCAAGACTCCGATTACACCGCCTAAATCGACTTCCCCTCAGTCGGCGCCTGCCGCCAAGGCGGAAGCCGTGAAGCCGGCGGAGGCCAAGTCGGCCCCAGCTCCTGCTGCAGCCTCCTCGACGCCGCTCCCCGGCCTTCCCCAACCCGTGGCTGCCAAGCCGGCTCCAGAAAAGCCTGCGCCGGCAAAGCCGGTGGTGGCGAAGGCGGCTCCGGTAAAGGCTGCTCCGGCGAAGACGGTTCCAGCCAAGGCGCCCGCCGCAGCGACGCCGAAGCCGGCTCCCGCCGCCAAGGCCGCTCCGGCGCTCAAGGCAAAGAAAGTTCCGGCCAAGCCCGTGAAGGCTGCCGCCGTGAAGCCCCCGGTCGCAAAAACGCCGGTCGCGAAGACTTCGGTCAAAAAGACTCCGGTCAAACAGACTGCCGTCGTCGCAACACCGGTGACCAAAGTTGCCAAGAACAAGCTCGCGCCTGCGGCAGCACCTGTCGCAGCGGCAAGCGCGTCCACGGCAACGACCAAGGCGGCAAAGACCGCCGAATCCAAGACCACTACGTTTGCAGGACTGTTTACCCCCTTCATCCTTGAGGAAAAAACGATGGACATTAGCGCTAACTTCGCCGGTTTCCAGGATGCCGTGACCGAAGCCCAGGCCAAGGCCAAGGCCGCTTTCGAAAAGAGCTCGGTCGCGTTCGGCGAAGCCGGCGATTTCGCCAAGGGCAACGTTGAAGCCGTTATCGAATCGGGCAAGATCCTTGCCGAAGGCCTCCAGGGCTTCGGTTCGGAATTCGTGGCCGAAGGCCGCACCGCTTTCGAAACCCTGACCGGCGACATCAAGGAACTTGCTGCCGCCAAGTCGCCGACGGACTTCTTCAAGCTTCAGGGTGACATCCTGCGCAAGAACTTCGACAGCGCCGTCGCCTATGGTTCGAAGAACAGCGAAGCGGCTCTCAAGCTGTTCAGCGACACGATCGCGCCTATTTCCGGCCGCGTCAGCGTTGCCGTCGAGAAGGCTCGCCAGGTCGCGGCCTGAGCCCGCGCCAAGCGACTTCTCGCCAGACATTCGAACGGTCGGATGGGGTTCCCATCCGACCGTTCTGTCGTTATCGGAACCGATCCGATCTGCAAATTCGGCACCGCATCTTGTTTCCGGGCGCCGCAATACGATATTCTCCCATCATGCTATCTCTTGCTGCCGATTCCAGACTGTCCTTTCCCGTGCCTGCTCGCGCCAAGGCAGAAGGAGCCTTGTCCGTCAGCGGGGCAGGCGAACATGGCTCCGATGAGCGGGATTCCGATCATGGCACCGATGGCGACGACCAGCTCGGTGTTGCGACCAAGACCCGCGCCAAGCCCAAAAAGCCAAGCCAGTTCAAGGTGCTGATGCTGAATGACGACTACACTCCGATGGAGTTCGTGGTCATCGTGCTCAAGCGCTTCTTCCATATGGACATGGAGCAGGCGACGCGGGTGATGCTGCATGTTCACCAGAAGGGCGTGGGCGTCTGCGGGATATTCCCCTATGAAATCGCGGAAACCAAGGTGAACCAGGTGATGGACTTCGCCCGG
The DNA here is from genome assembly GCF_055521635.1 of Novosphingobium sp. BL-S-20. NCBI lineage: Bacteria > Pseudomonadati > Pseudomonadota > Alphaproteobacteria > Sphingomonadales > Sphingomonadaceae > Novosphingobium > Novosphingobium sp. BL-S-20. Next base: position 635,644 of record NZ_CM145494.1, read on the forward strand.
CAGAACCAGCATCCGCTCCAGTGTACGCTGGAGAAGGCCTGAGTCTCTCAGCTATCGGCGGTCTGTTGCTCGCCGATAATCGGCTGCTCGGCGCCCTCGGCCAGGCCTTGCGCCGCCTGCCTCAAGACTTGCGCGGCAAGCTGGAATAGCGCTGCCAGGAGCGCTGCGGCCACCGAATGAGCGGTCGCCTGCGCAGAGATTTCCAGTTCCGGGACCGAAATTCTGGCCCAGTCATGCAGCGGGCTGAGCGTTTCGACTTCGTAATCCATCCCGGCGGGCAGCAACGTCACCACCGCGCGACCGCAGATGCCGTCGTCCAGCAGGCGAGTGGCGCGTTCCTTGCGCGCCTGCCAACAGTCGGCGCTGATCGCGCGGCCCCATCGGCTCAGAACGAGCACGGCTTCCCTGACCAGAGTGGGCGCCTGGCCGCGCGTTGCGGTTCGGGCGCGCTGCGCGAAGCCGAGCAGTTCCCGCTCCAGCGCCGGATCGTCGAGATCGAGAATGTTGCGCCAGGCCGCGATCAACGCCTGCGCTTCGGATTGTTCTGTGAGCACGATAGGTTCGGGGGCTTCTTGGAAGGTTGGATGGCGGCGGCGGGCCGGTCGCCGGGCAAGCGGCCATGCGGAGATCGGCACCGCGAATGCAATCGCCGGACGGCCCATGTAACTGTGACATGATGTGAATCGGCCGCATTATCTCGCGGGCTTCGCCTGCCTGACCGTCGCCATGCCCGGCGCGTTTCGGCGCATCCGCGTTCCGGACTGTCGCTTTGAGGGGGGCGAGGTGCCGGGAAGAGGCGATCTGCCGAGACAATTCGCTTTGCCCCTAGCCGCCAAGCCGTTAAGGGCTTGGGGTGCACGGTTTTATGACGACACCCCCGGTGAAACTTTCAGCGTGAAATTTCTCAGCGCCATCGATCGCTATATCTTTCGCCTCGTGCTGGTGCCGATGCTCGGCATCTTCCTGCTCGCGGCGTCCCTGCTCGTGCTCGACAAGATGCTGCGGCTGTTCGACTTCGTGGCGACCGAGGGCGGGCCGATCGGCGTCGTCTTCAAGATGCTGGCGAATCTGCTGCCGGAATATGCCAGCCTGGCGATTCCGCTGGGCCTGATGCTGGGCATCCTGCTCGCCTTCCGCAAACTGGCGACCTCCAGCGAACTCGACGTGATGCGCGCGGTGGGGCTGAGCTATACCCGGCTGCTGCGCGTGCCCTACATCCTGGCGCTCCTGCTGGCGGCGCTGAATTTCGCGATCGTCGGCTATCTCCAGCCGCTGTCCCGCTATTACTACGAAGAGCTGAATTACGAGCTGAAGTCCGGCGCGCTCGGCGCCTCGATCAAGGTCGGCGAGTTCAATGCGCTCAAGGACCGTATCGCCCTGCGCGTGGACGAGAGCCGGGACAATGGCCGCCGACTGATCGGCATCTTCGCGCGCGTTGTAGACAAGAAGGGGCAGGTCCTCGCCATCTCTGCGCGTCAAGGGCAGTTCCTGGCGTTGAAGGGTGCTCCGGACACGATCATCCTGCGTCTGGACCAGGGCCAGATCATCCAGGACATTCCCGGCAAGGAGCCGCGCGTGCTCTCCTTCACGCGCCACGACCTGCCGATCGAGCTGCCGCAGATCGAGAAATTCCGCAAGCGCGGCGGCTCGGACCGCGAATACCTGCTGCCCGAACTCGCCCACCTCGGCTGGGACAAGGACCTTCCCAAGGAAGAGCGGATTTCCAGCCAAGCCAACTTCAATTACCGCATGGTCGAAGTGATCATGATGCTGCTGCTGCCGCTGCTGGCGGTGGCGCTGGCCATTCCCCCCAAGCGTTCGACTTCGGCGCTGGGCCTGTTCGTCTCGATCGTCATGGTCGTCGCCTATCACAAGGTGAACCAGTATGCGGCCGATGTCGCCTCGCTGGGCAAGATGAACCCGATCCTCGGCCTCTGGGGGCCGTTCTTCGTCTTCGCCGCGCTGATCCTGTGGATGTACTGGCGCGTCGCCTACGTTCCGGGCGGGCAGGCGATCGGCTGGCTGGAAAAGGGCGCCGAGATCGTCGTCAAGCGGCTCAAGTCCCTGCTGAAGCGCACGAAGCGCGGCCCGATCCTGCCCGAACCTGCGGACGCTTCCTGAGATGCAGATGGAATTCTTCCCTTCGCGTACGCTGACCTGGTATCTTGCGCGTGTTTTCGTGACGCGCATCCTGGCAGTGCTGTTCATGCTGGTGCTGGTGCTCCAGATGCTCGACCTGCTGGGCGAGAGCGGCGATATCCTCGCCTATCCCGGCAACGGGCAGGAGCAGCTGCTCTATTACGTCTCGTTGCGGGTTCCGCAGCTGATCGCCCGGTTCCTGCCCTATTCGGTGCTGCTGGCGACGATCATCACGCTCGCCACGCTGAACCAGAACAGCGAGGTCATCTCGATGAAGGCGGCGGGGCTTTCGGCGCACCAGGTGCTGGCGCCGCTGATCCTGACGGCGCTGGTGATCTCGGCGGGCAGCCTGGCCTTCAACGAGCGCGTCGTCACCCGTTCCACCGCGACGCTGAATGCCTGGCAATCGGTGAACTACGGGCCGATTCCCAAGGACCCCGGCGTCAAGGCGAACCTCTATCTGGCCGACGGCCGGGACCTGCTGATGGCATCCAGCCTCGAAGGGCAGGGTACCGGCATGGTCCTGCACGGGGTGACCTTCTATCGCCGCGATGCCAGCGACATCATCGTCGAGCAGTATCGCAGCGACCGTGCGGTTTTCGCCAATCCCGGCTGGCGTTTCGAGAACCCGAGCCGTTTCGTGGTGGCGACGACCACCGCGACCAGGCTCGGCCCCACGGTCCTTGCCCCCGGCATCACGCCGGAGAAGATCACGCTCTCCAAGGTCGATGCCGATTCGGAGGATCTGTTCCAGCTTTCCTCCTCGATCGAGGCGATGAAAGTGGCCGGGCGCCGGACCAGCGAACTGGAGGCGGCCTGGTGGCACAAGCTTTCGGGGCCGTTTTCCTCGGTGTTGATGCCGCTGCTGGGTGCCGTTGCGGCTTTCGGTCTGGCGCGCTCTGGTCAATTGCTGATCCGCGCGGTGATCGGCATGGCGCTGGGCTTCGCCTACTTCGTGCTCGACAATGCGGCGCTGGCGATGGGGAACTTCGGTGGCTATCCGCCGCTGATCGCGGCCTGGGCGCCGTTCGTGCTCTTCGCCCTGATCGGCGAGACGGTGCTGATCCGCACTGAAGAATAAGCGGCCCACAAAAAAAGCCCCGCTATCCATGCGGGGCTTTTTCGTTTCAGGCTGTCCGGCTTTTTCAGCGCGCGCCCATCGTGCTCTTCGCGAGACGACCAAGCAGCGGCATCAGCCCCGGATAGTTCGCCTTCGAATAAGTCGAACCCGAGCCGAACTGCGCGGCGAGGCGGCGGTGGGCCTCCGCCAGCGAGTGATAGGGCATCGAGGGCAGCAGGTGGTGCAGCGCGTGATAGCGCAGGCCGACCGGCGCCCAGAGTTCCGAGAACTTGGCCGGCGGCGGTACGTTTACCGAATCGAGGTACTGCGCGGTGACGGTCATGGCGTCGCCGTCGTTCTCCCAGAGATGGGCGACGAGGGTGCGGACCTGGTTGAGGAAGGCCGTCAGCGAGACCACGCAGAGCGCGATCAGCAGCGGACGCCAGCCATAGGCATAGCTCGCGGCGAGCACGGCGATGGCCCAGACCGAGCTGCCGAGTTCCTGCCAGAACACCATGCGCGCGAACTTGCCTTCGGGCGGACGGCGGGCGAACTGCGGGTTGATGGCGAGCGCCGAGGCGCGTTCCCACACGAGCTTGCGCAGCGGCGGAATCACCGCACCGAGCGGCACCAGCACGGCGGAGCGGATCAGCAGGGCCACCGGCAGCAGGATCGCGGTGAGCGCGAAGACCGGCAGGCTCCACGGCTTCATCAGCGCCAGCGGGAGGTATTCCGGGTCTTCCACGGTGCCGTAGCGGGTGCGGGTGTGGTGGATCGTGTGCACGCCCTCGTACATCAGCGAGGGGATCAGCATCGGAATGCCGACCAGCAGGTTCCACGCGAAACGGAAGCCGGGCAGGGCGTCGCGGTGGATATGGGTCAGCTCGTGGATGAACAGCAGCGCGCGGTAGAGCGCCAGCGCCGAGAGCAGGCCCAGCGCCACGGCGGCCCAGGCATTGCCGACCAGGATGGCCCCTGCCAGCGCGGCATAGCCGACCGCGGCGGAGGCCAACATGTCGGGCCAGTAGATTCCGGGGCGCGCAGTCGCGATGTCGCGGGTCAGTTCGACGGCGGCGCGCAGCATCGCCTTGTCGTCGGGGATTTCCGACGAACGGGGGCGAGAGGCCGCTTCACGCGGCGCCGCTGGCGACAGATCGATGGCTTCCTGGGCAATCATACAATTCTAGTCCAAAGTCTCCGGGCATAAACGGCCCGGTGCGTGTTTTGCGGGCGGTCCTGCGGTCGGTCCCGCTTGACAACATGCCGGGACCGACCGCAGGTCGCGATCCAAGCAATTCCCATAAGGCGGAACAAAGGCAGGATCGTGGCCAAAGCCGAACTAGTCATCACACCCGTTTCCAGCAAGGCCGACAGGATCGCCTTTGTCGATTACGCTTATCGCCACAATGCGGCAGATCAAAACTGGGTGCCGAATCTGCGCTCGGAGGAAATCTCCAAGTTCACGCCGGGCAAGAATCCGTTCTGGGACCATGCCCACGGGCAGCTTTTCCTCGCCAAGCGGGGCGGCGAAGTCGTCGGGCGCATATCGGCGCATATCGATGAACTGGCGCTGAAACAGCCTGCGGAGCAGGGCATGGGCCGGGGCACCGGCAACTGGGGCGCGATCGAGGCCGAGGACGAGGAAGCCGCCCGCGCGCTGATCGCCGCCGCCGAGCAGTGGCTGCGCGAAGAGGGCATGACCCGCGTTCTGGCGCCGATGAACCTCTCCGTCTGGGAAGAGCCGGGCCTGCAGGTTCTTGGGCACGATCACGCGCCGATGGTGATGATGGCGCATCACGATTCGGCCTATCGTCCCTGGATCGAGGGCGCCGGTTACGAGCGGGTGAAGACGCTCTACACGTACGACCTCGACGTCACGAAGAACTTCCCGCCGCTGGTCCAGCGTATCGTCGCTTCGGGCGAGAAGAACGCCAAGATCCGCATTCGCGAGGTCGATCCCAAGCGATTCGACGAGGAAGCGGCGCTGATCTGCGACATCCTCAACGACGCCTGGTCGGACAACTGGGGCTTCGTGCCCTTCACCGAAAAGGAAATCGAATATACCGGCAAGGCGCTGAAGCCGCTGGTCCATCCCGAACTCATCCGCATCGCCGAATACGAAGGCGAGGCGGTGGCCTTCATGATGACCTGGCCGGACCTCAACCAGGCGCAGAAGCGCTTCAACGGCCCCAAGGGCAAGCCGGGCATCTTCGGCCTGATCAGGCTGCTGCTCTGGCTGAGGAAGCCGAATCCGGCGGATATGCGCGTGCCGCTGATGGGCGTGCGCAAGAAGCTCCAGTCCTCGCGACTCGCCAGCCAGCTCGCTTTCATGATGATCGAGTACATCCGCCGCGCCGCCACCGCCAAGTTCGGGGCGAAGCGCGCCGAGATCGGCTGGGTGCTCGATGATAACCAGGGCATGGTTGCCATCGCGGGCGCCATCGACAGCAAGGTGAACCGCGAATACGCCGTCTACGAAAAGGCGCTGTAATGAGCGCCTGATCGTTTTCGATCCTTACTGAACAGGCCCTGCGGCTGCGGCTTCCACATCGGCGGCTGCGGCCGCAGCCGCATTGGCGGCAGTGTCTTCCGGGGTAGCGGCCTCGCTGGCGGTAGCGCGCGGCGTGCTACCACCCGGACCGGAGGCTTCGGGCGCTGCGAGCGGGGACTGCGAGCGCACAGTGTCATAAGGCAGCATGTCGTCGCCTACCGAGCGCGGCAGAATCTTCGCACCCGCTGCCGCCTGCTGGGAGGGGCTTTCCTCTTTCTTGCAGGCGCCGAGGGCGAGGCAGCCGGAGGCCGCAAGGAGCAGCGCCAGATTCCGGGGCAGGGTCATGCGGGCGTCTCCGGGGGGCAGGGGCGGTCGAGTGCGGCGAGGAAAGTGGGCGCGCGGGCGATCAGCGCTTCGTCCCAAGTGGCGAAATCCACTTCCTGCCCGAGTCGCGAGAGGCTGGTGACGCCGAATTCCTCGATCCCGCAAGGCACGATGCCGGTGAAGTGGGCAAGGTCCGGGCGGATGTTCACCGCGAAGCCGTGCATCGTCACCCACTTGCGGATGCGCACGCCGATCGCGCCGATCTTGGCCTCGCGCCCGTCGATGTCCTGGGTCCAGATGCCGATGCGACCTTCGCTGCGGAAGCTCTCCACGCCGAAGTCCTTCAGCGTCTCGATCACCCAGCCTTCGAGGCCGTGGACGAAGCCGCGCGCGTCGCGGGCGCGTTTTTTCAGGTCCAGCAGGACATAGGCGACCCGTTGGCCGGGGCCGTGATAAGTATAGCGCCCGCCGCGCCCGGCCTCGACGACTTCGAAGCGCGGGTCGAGCAGTTCGGTGAGATCGGCGCTGGTGCCGGCGGTATAGACCGGCGGATGTTCGAGCAGCCAGATCAGTTCGCGCGCCTCTCCGGCGGCGATCTGCGCATTGCGCTCGGTCATTTCCTCAAGCGCGGCGCGGTAGGGCACGGGCTCGGCGCTCACGCGCAGTTCGATATCGCCCGGAAGCGTGGGGGGAAGCGTGGCCGGAAGCGTGGACGGAAAAGTCATGCCGCGTTGCGTGGCGTCATTCCCTGCGGTTATCAAGTCACTTTGAAAGGCCGGCTCTCATCTGGCGGCATCAGGAGCAGTTATGAAGTTCGACAGCAACAGGGCCTGGACCCAGGCATCCCAAGCGGTTTCCGCCAACCGGGAGGTCGTGCTGGCGCTGGCGGGCGTGTTCTTCCTGCTGCCGCAACTCGCTTTCGCGATCTTCTTCCCGCAGCCCGAGATCGCCAACGGGGCGGATGGGCCGCAGGTCATGACGGCGGTGAAGGCCTATTACGGCACGATTCTGCCGGTGATGATCCCGCTCGCACTGCTTCAGGCGCTGGGCACGCTTTCGCTGCTCTGCCTGCTCGACAGTGACCGCCGCCCGACCGTGGGCGAGGCGATTCGCGCGGGCGTGAAGGGGCTGGTGCCCTATCTGGTGGCGCAGATCCTGCTCGGCATGGGGCTGGGCGCGGTGGTCCTCGTCATCGCCGGTCTGCTCGGCGCCATCGGCGGGAGCGTGGGCGCGGTGATCGGTTTCGCCATCGCGCTGGCTTTCGCGATTGCGGTGTTCGTGCGGTTTTCGGTGACGGCGCCGGTCGTTGCGGTGGAGAAGACGCTCAACCCGATTCTGGCGCTAGGCCGGTCGTGGACGCTCACCAAGGGCAATACCGCGCGCCTGCTCGGGTTCTATGCCCTGCTGGGCCTTGCCATGGTGGTGCTGATGATCTTCGGCAATATCCTGACGCTACCGGTCACGCTGCTGGCGCCGGGTGAAGCGGTTCGGATCACGGCGGCGGTGGTCGAATCGATCATGGCGACGATCATGGCGCTCTACTTCGTCGCGGTGATCGCGCAAGTGCACCGCCAGCTCGCCGGACCGAGCGAGGAGCGGGTGACGCAGACCTTCGAGTAAAACGAAAAAGGCCGGTGCGAGGAGCACCGGCCTTTTTATATCGGGAATGCTTCGAGGCCTCGGGACCTACGGTTTCCATCCCACGTCGCCCCCGCGAAGGCGGGGGGGGCGCTTGTTCTCGGGCCTCTCGTCGCGCCGCAAGGAAAGCGGGGCCCCCGCCTTCGCGGGGGCGACGAGAGAGATTTCAAGCGGGGTATCAGTCAGGCCACCTCGCTGCTGGCGCGCTGCCGCCTTAATCTTCGTCCTTCCAGCCCCAGAACAGGAAGCAGGGCGGGACGTTGATCGGCTCCATGCCGTTGTCGATCCGCTTGAAGTGGCGGGCCATGAATTCGCGCGCCTTGGGCGTGAACTGATAGACCAGGAAGGCGCCGCCCTTGCGGATGACGCGGTAGGTGGCAGACGCGATCGCCGGACCCACGCCCTCGGGCAGGGTCGAGAACGGCAGGCCGGACAGCACGTAGTCCGCCTTTTCATGGCCGTGCGCGCGCACGATGTCCTCGACGTCCGCCGCCGAGCCGAGCACCGGGATGAACCGGCTGTCGGTGATGGTGCGTCGCAGATAGTCGATGAACAGCGGATTGGTGTCGATTACGATCAGCTGTCCGTCGCGACCGAGACGGTCGAGCACCGGGCGGCAGAACGTGCCGACGCCGGGGCCATACTCCACGAACAGCTTGCAGTTGGCCCAGTCCACCGGGGCCAGCATGCGATTGATCGTGAAGCGTGAAGACGGAACGATCGAACCGACCATCACGGGATTGCGCAGGAAGCCTTCGATGAACACGCCCCAGGGCCCAAGGCTGTGTTTGATCTTCCGCTTGATCCGCTGGGGCAGCGCCTCTCGGGCAAGCTCGGTACTGGTCATGCTTGAGGAAGCTCTCGCGTTTGTTGTCGTCCGGCGAAGGGCGATTCGGTGACAGATCGGGGCCGACTTTGCAAGCAAGCGTCGGCCAATGTTACGTGGAGGTTACAGAATCTCGTGGACCTTTTCCTGCGGACGGCACAGCCGCGCGCCTTTTTCGGTCTCCACCAGCGGGCGTTCGATCAGCGCCGGTTCGGCCGCCATGGCGGCCAGAACCGTGGCGTCGTCGGCTTCGGAGAGGCCGCGTTCGGTAGCGTCGGTGCCGCGCAGGCGCAGGCCCTGCTGGGGGGTGATCCCGGCATCGCGGTAGAGCTGGGCCAGCTTTTCGGCCGAGGGCGCGGTCTTGAGATATTCGATCACTTCGACTTCGATGCCCGGCGTTTCCTCCAGGATCGCGAGAGTTTTGCGCGAAGTGCCGCATTTCGGGTTGTGCCAGATGGTCGCCTTCACGGGCGTTTCTCCTGTTGATCGGGTGATGTCGTTTTCAGAGGGGCCAGGGCTGGCACCTTGCGCGCCGCGTCGCGCGGGGCGATGCCCGGCGCGGGCGCGGCGCTGATGGTTTCCTCGCGCCGCAGGACCCGGCCTGCGCGCTGCACGGCGGCGATCAGGCGCGGATAGACCCCGCAGCGGCAGAGATTGGGGATCGCCTCGCGGATTTCCGCTTCGCTCGGATTCGCATTGCGCGCCAGCAGGGCGGCGCCGCCGATGACGATGCCGGGCGTGCAGAAGCCGCACTGGATCGCCTGCTCGGCGACCATGGCCTGCTGCATCGGGTGCGAGCGGTCTGCCGAAAGCCCTTCGATCGTGGTGACGAAGCGGCCTTCGCACTCGCCGAGCGTGACGAGGCAGGCGCGCAAGGCGGCTCCATCGACGAGGACCGTGCAGACGCCGCAATCGCCCACGCCGCAGCCGTACTTGGTTCCGGTGAGATTCGCGCCGTCGCGCAAGGCCCAGAGCAAGGGCACTTGCGGGTCCATGGCGATTTCGACCGGATGATCGTTGACGGTCAGGCGCGGCATCGCGCCTCCTTATGCGCCCGCGCCCCGTCGCACCAGAGCGACGGGTGCGACGGGGCGGTGCTGCTGCACGGCCTATCGTGCATCAGCGGAGCGCCACGCGGATACCGGCCCAGAAGGTGCGCGGGGTGCCGAGGTCCATCGAGCCGTTCTGGTTGCGGGTGACGATGGTCTCGTCGGTCAGGTTCTCGGCGCGCAGGACGAGCGAGAAGGCATCGCTCACCGGAACCTGCACATAGCCGTCGAGCGTCGTCGCGGCGGGCAGCACGTATTTCTGGAGATCGTCCTCGTACTGGGCGCCGACATGGCGCAGCGTTGCCGCGACGCGCCAGCCTTCCGCCGGAATCCAGGCGACCGTGCCGCTGGCGGCGAACTTCGGCGTCTGCGAGGGGCGAAGGCCGTCGAGGTCGGGATCGTCGGCGCGGACCTTGGCGTCGGTCCAGGCCAGCGAGCCGTCGAAGCGGACCTGGCCGAGGTCGAGTGCGGCGGCCGCCTCCAGCCCGCGCGAGCGGATGGCCTTCACGTTCTGCCGCTCGCGCACAGTGTCGCTGAGGGTCACGTTGGCGACCGCATCCTTCACCTTGTTGTCGAAGGCGGTGAGCGAGAGGGTCAGGGCTTCCAGCGGGTGCAGGTCGATCCCGGCCTCGTAGCCGCGCAAGCGTTCGGGCTTGAGGTTCGGATTGGCCTCGGTGGTGATCGGGAAGACCACGAAGGGGCGGTAGAGTTCGTTGAGCGTCGGCAGGCGCATGCCGGTATAGGCGGCGGCGCGCAGGCTCACGGCCTTGCTGGCGTGCCAGACCAGACCGGCACGCCCGTTGCCCATCCAGCCCGAGCGGTTCGCATAGGCATCGTCCTTGAGCACGGCACCGGCGGGGCTGACCGAGCGATAGAAGCCGTTGCGGATGGTCCAGCGGTCGGCGCGGCCACCGGCGGTGAGCACGAGGTCGCCCAGCGTCCAGTCGTCCTCGGCATAGAAGCCGAGGTCGGACTGGTTGCCGCCCGCGCGGCGGACATCCTGCTGACCGGTGTAGGAAAGTTCCAGCAGGCGTCCGTCACTCAGGCGCAAGTCCGTCCCGATGCGCAGGACATGGTTCTCGCCCACCGGCGGGCGCAGTTCGGCCTTGCCGCCGATCGCGGTGGTCGGCGTGCGGTGCTGGTCGAGCGTCTTCCTGTACGTGCTCGAACTGATGACGACGTTCGAGAAGTCCTGTGCCTGCACGTAGCCGAGCACGTCGAACTGCCAGTCTCCCCGGCCGACCACTCGCAGCGAGGCCTGCTGGCCTTCCGAGGTCGAATCGGCGCCCTTGAAGCGCAAGGTGCGCTGGTCGCCATAGGCGAGGGCGGAGGCCTGGAGTTCCACGTCCCCGCTCAGCGGCGCGACGGCGCGCAGCGAGGCCGACCAGCTGTCATAGGCGGCGCGGGCCGAAGCCGGGACGCGCTGGTCGCGGGGCGTCGTCCAGAAGCCTTCGCCCCGGTCCCACTGGACGCTGGCGACAAGGAAGCCCGCGCCCAGTTTCGGCGCGATGGTGGCCGAGGTCTGGGTCTCGCCGCGGTCGTTGACGAGGGCGCTGCCTTGCAGCGTGCCGATCTGGTCGGGACCGGCGCTGGTCATCTCGATGGTGCCCGCCACCGCGCCCGAGCCGAAGGCGCCCGAACCGCCGCCGCGCGTCACCCGGATCGACGAGAGCCGCTCCGGCGCAATGGCGCTGTAGGGGATATAGCCGAAGAACGGGTTCGCCACCGGCACCCCGTCGAGCAGGACCAGCGTGCGGCTCGACGCATTGCCGCCGAGCGCGCGCAGGGTCGCGCCTTGCGAGGAAGGATTGGCCGAGCGGCTGTCCGAGCGGCGGAACTGCGAGAAGCCCGCCACCGAATTCAGCACGTCCTCGATCCGGCCCGAGGCGCTGGCGATCACCGCGTCGCGCTCGATGGTCTGGACATCGTAGGCCGGGGTCGCCGGGCCGGATTCGAGGCCGTGGCCGGTGACGATGATCGGCGCGGTCGGAATCGAGGTGGTCGGTGCGTCGCTCTCGTCGGCGAGAGCGGGCGCCGCAAAAAGGAGAGCGCTGCTGGTGACGAGGGCGGCGCGGTAGTTCAGGCAGGTCATGTCAGGTCAGGGAGCTTCGATTTCCAGAGTTACGGGTTCCAGCCCTTCGACGCGGCCTTCCAGCCGGTCGCCGGGGGTAACGGGGCCGACGCCCGCGGGGGTGCCGGTATAGATGAGGTCGCCGGGGGCGAGGTGATAGAGGCGGGAAAGGTCGGCGATCAGCTCGGGCAGGCTCCAGATCATCTCGGAGAGCGGTGCGTCCTGTTTCGTCTCGCCGTTCTTCGCGAAGGTGATGCGCTGCTCGCCGGGAACGCCGAACACCTCGGCGGGAGTGATCGGGGCGATCACGGCGCCGTTCTCGAAGTCCTTGCCGGTGTCCCAGGGATAGCCCTTGGCCTTGGCGGCGTTCTGGAGGTCGCGCCGGGTCATGTCCAGACCGCAGGCATAGCCGTAGACGAGGTCCATCGCCTGCTCGGGGGCGATCTCGAAGCCGTGGCCGCCCAGCGCGACGACAAGTTCCATTTCGTAGTGGCAGTCCTGCGTGCCCGGCGGATAGGTGATCGCGCTGCCGGAAGGACAAAGCGCTGCCGGGGCCTTGGTGAACCAGATCGGCGCCTCGCGGTCCACCGCGTTGCCGAGTTCGCGCGCATGGGCGGCGTAGTTGCGGCCGACGCAGAAGATGCGGCGCACGGGATAGCGGCCTTCCTCGCCCAGCACGGGGACGGAGGGGGTTTCCGGCAGTTCGAACAGCAGGCTCACGAGCGATTTTCCTTCCCTGATTCCGGGAGGGCATAGAGCCCGGCAGCGTATCGGGAAAGCGCAACCCGCTTGCCGTCCCCCGCGAAGGGCTTGGAGTTTGTTTGAAAATCCGCCGCGGGCGGATTTTGGCGGCACCGGCCCTCTCCCCCACCCGACCTCCCATTCAGTGTATCCTAGATGGGAGGTCGGGTGGGGGAGAGGGCCGGTGCCGCTATGAAAATGCCCTATGGGCATTTTCCCGAGGCACTCTTACACTTGGGATGTGACCGAGAAACAATACTTATCCGGACGGCTCCTACTGGCAATGCCGGGCATGTTCGATCCCCGCTTCGACCACAGCGTGAGCGTCCTGTGCGTCCATGACGAGAACGGCGCGCTGGGCATCGGCATCGGCCGGCTGCGCGACGGCGTGCGCTTCCACGAAATCCTTGAAGAACTGGGCATCGACCCCGGTGTCGCGCCGAATTGCGAAGTCCATGAGGGCGGTCCGGTCGAGCCAGGGCGCGGTTTCGTGCTCCACTCCACCGACTGGGGCGGTAGCGACACGATCGAGGTCCATCCGCTCTGTTCGCTTTCCGCCTCGATGGACGTGCTGCGGGCGATTGCCGAAGGGCGTGGGCCGAAGCGCTGGCTGATGTCGCTGGGTTATGCGGGCTGGGCACCGGGGCAGCTCGAAGGCGAGATGCGGCAGCACGGCTGGTATGCGGCGGACCCGCATCCGGAAATCCTGTTCGACACGGCGGTAGACGACCGCTGGACCGCGACCTGGCGGGCCGAAGGGATCGATCCGGCCTTGCTGTCGAGCCAGACCGGCAGCGCCTGACGGTTCGGCGCGGATTATCGGCTGCGCAGGGCGGCAAGGTCCTGCGGGCGATCGATGTCGAGGTGGATCGCCGGATCGTCGGTCTCGACGAAGGCCACATCCCCGCATCCGCGCAGCAGGCGTCCCGCGCCTTCGTCGCCGGAGAGCCGCGCGATCTCGGGGTAGAGGCGCGAGGACAGCAGCACCGGATGCCCCGGTCTGCCGTCGTGGCGGGGCAGGGCGGCGCTACCGTCGCCTATCCCGGCTGCGAGGCGCGCGGCCATGTCGTGCGGGACGTGAGGCATGTCGCCGAGGAACACGAAGACGCCTTGCGCATCGTGCAGCGCGGCGATCCCGGCTTTTAGCGATTCCGACAGCGCCTCGCTGGCGATGCGCAGCACTTCCACCGGCGGGCTGTCCGGCCATGTTCCGCAGTCGAGACCCTCTCGCGCCACCACGAGCACGCGCGAAACCGGCGCGGCGCGGGCGGCGCGGATCGCGTGGAACAGCAGCGGCTCGCCGTCCAGCGGGGCCGAGAGCTTGTCGCCGCCGAACCGCCGCGAGGCGCCCGCTGCGAGGACGATGGCGGCGAAAGTCATGCCCGCTCGCGCGCCGGGTTCAGCGCCTGCATGATCTCGGCGATGATGCCCGTGGCGACTTCCCAGGGCGACTTGCCCAGCCCCGCCACTCCCGGCGAGAGATGGAGCCGGGCCAGTTCCTCTGGGGTCGCTCCGGCATGTTCGAGCGCGCCGCGCCGCGCCGCCGCGCGTGACTTCGCGCCGATCATGCCGACATAGCCCGCCCCGCCGCGCAGGGCGGCGAGGCAGCCGCCGAGATCGTGGTGATCCTCGTGCGTGGCGCCGAGATAGGCGGTCCAGCGGTCCACCCCCAGCTCTGCTAAGGCGGTTGCGGGATCGCTGCGCATGTAGCGAGAGACGGGAAAGGGGGGCGGCTCCATCGGGCCGTCCGGACGCAGCAGGATCGTCTCGAACTGCGAGAGGGCGGCCAGCCGGGCGGCGGCCAGGGCACCCGGATCGCCGCCGGAGACGATCAGGCGGCGGGGCGGGTCGAAGCGGCGGGCGATCGAGAAGGGCGCTTCGGAGAGGTCGAGCAAGGGGCCATCGTCGGCAGTGACGTGCTGCGCGGTACCGTCACTGTGCCAGCGGCAGGCGCGGCGCGCTGCGGAGTGGCGCAGCAGCTCGGTCGCTGCCGCACTGTCCGCTTCGACCCGCTCGACCAGGACATGGAGGGCGCCGCCGCAGCGCAGGCGGATGTCGATCCATGGACTGCCGCTGCCGTAATGGAGGCGGCGCGGGCGGCCGTCCGCCAGGACCTGCATGGCATGGCTCGCCACGTCGCCTTCGATGCAGTCTCCGGAGAAATAGCCGCTGGCGGCGATCTCCCCGCCATTCTCGCCGTTATTTTCATCATCATGGCCGGGCGCGACGAACAGCATCTGCGCGCCGGGGCCGCGCGGCGCGCTGCCTTCGACCCGGTAGAGTGTAGCGAGCGCAGCGGGGCGGTCGCTTTCCAGCGCTTGCGCCAGAGGGCCGCGGATATCGTCGATCCAGCCGAACAGCGGCCAGTCGGTATCTTCAATTCCGTTCATGATCGATCCGCACTACCCCGCCTCAGCGGGCTATAAACCGCCGGGGAAGGCTTGGGTACGGCGGATTTCAGTATACGGTGATGAACCGGATTCAATATTCCCCGATACGGTCGGCGAACAGCAGGCGCCCGCCTGAAAGGTGCCAGAGCGCCTCGTTGAAGTCGGTGTTGCTCATTGCGAAGCAGCCTTCGCTGCGGCCGAGCTTGCCCCACTTCTGGATCATCGCGGCATCGACGTACCACGCCGGGTGCATCACGATCGCGCGTTCGAGCGCCATCGAATTGTCGTTGTCCAGCCCCTTGAGGCGGATCGAGGTGCCGTACTTGCCCGAGTACCATTCGCAGGTCAGGAAGGCCCCGCGCGAAGTGGCTTCCGATCCGGGCAGGTTGGAAAAGCTCTGCAGCCAGCCGCTGTGCGCCGGGTCCGAGCCGCGCCCGTGGGCGAGCAGGAACGAGCGCACCGTGCCTGCCTCGATATTGGCGAAGTGGAGGCGCGGTTTCCACGAGGGCTGGGCGAAATCGGCGATGCCGACGAGGTCGGTGCGCCAGATCTGCCCGCGCACGCGCTGCACTTGCCGCGAGGCGACATCGAGAATGCGGCGCTGATAGGGGGTGAGGGCGCTTGGCACCGCGTCCAGCGTGCTCATGCCCCCGTTCATCCCGCCGCCGAGAGCGGGCAGCCCGGCAGGACCGATCTGTCCCGTCGCCGTTCCTGCGGTGTTTTCTGCTGCCAGCACGCGCGACGGCAATGCCAGGCTTGCGCCCGCCGCCAGTCCGCCCATGAGGACAGCGCGTCGACCCAACGTCTGTTCCATACCGGCACGTTAACCTGAATGCGCGGGACTTTCCAGTCCGATCGATGCCGGGTTCCCGCCTGCAGGGCAGGTTGTCGCAAAGGTTAACCGCTTTACCGACCCACGCGGGGGCTGGCCGATTCGCAGACTTGGCCCGGCGGCGACAAAATGCGCGCGCCGGGCCAGGGGAATCGTCAGGCCGCGACTTCCAGCGGCTTGCGGGCGTGCTGGCGCATCCAGTCTTCCAGCACCGGGGCGATGCGGGTGCGCCACTTGCTGCCGTTGAAGATGCCGTAATGCCCGACGTTTTCGGCGAGCAGATACTTCTTCTTGCTGTCCGGCAGGTGGGTGGCGAGCTTGAGCGCGGCCTTGGTCTGGCCGATGCCGGAAATGTCGTCGCGCTCACCCTCGACCGCGAGCAGGGCGGTGTCGAGAATCGCGGAAGGATCGATGCGCTCGCCGCGATGGACGAACTCGCCCTTGGGCAGCGAGTGCTTCTGGAACACGTGCTCGATGGTCTGGAGATAGTAGTCCGCGGTCATGTCGCAGACCGAGCGGTACTCGTCATAGAAGGCCTTGGTGGCCGCCGCGCCTTCGCCGTCGCCTTCGACGAGGTGCTTGAACATGCCGTAGTGGCTCATCATGTGGTTGCCGAGGTTCATCGCCATGAAGCCCGCGAGCTGGAGGAAGCCCGGATAGACCTTGCGACCGGCGCCCGGATACGTGATCGGAACGGTGGCGATGACGTTGTTCTCGAACCACGAGAGCGGCTGCTGCATGGCCACATCGTTGACGCTGGTGGGCGCCTCGCGGGTATCCACCGGGCCGCCCATCATGGTCAGCGTCGCCGGGCGGCAGGGGTGCCGCTGCTTGCCCATGATCGCCGCAGCCGCGAAAGCCGGGACCGAGGGCTGGCAGACCGCCAGCATGTGCGCGCCGGGGCCGATATGCTCCAGGAAGCCGATCACGTAGTCGATATAGTCGTCAAGATCGAAGCGGCCGGCGTCGGCGGGCACCAGCTTCGCGTCGGCCCAGTCGGTGATGTAGACTTCGCAGCTTTCCAGCATGCGTGCGACGGTGCCGCGCAGCAGGGTGGCGAAGTGGCCGCTCATCGGCGCGACGACCAGCAGCTTGGGCGCATCCTTGGCAAGGCCGGGATGCGTGAAGCGGATCAGGTCGCCGAACGGACGGCGCAGCACGATCGATTCGGTGATGTCGTAAGTCTTGCCGCCGGTGGTGACGGTCTCGATGTCGAAAGCGGGCTTGCCGCGCGGCGCAGCGGCATGGGCGAAGACGTCAAGCGCCGATGCCATGACCGGACCGAAGCCGAAATAACCCATGGGAAGGGCGGGATTGCTGAGAAGTTCGGAACCCACCGAGGCCCAGGCGGCGGCGCCGCTCAGCATGGTGCGCTGCAATTCGTAGGCGTTGTAAAGCAAGATGCATCTCCCGAACGGCAATGCGACCAGGCCGTCCTCGCTAGGTATAAAGGCCATTTGGGACCGAATCGTTGCCTGCGCAATGCGGTAAACCCGGTTTCGGTGATCGCCTGGAGCGAAGACTTTGATCGGAAAGGCCCTTTTCATATATCTTTTCCTTGAGCCGGGGACAGGATAAGGCCGCGCCCATGGACGCCAACGCAGGGCAGGCAGGTCTGCCCGAGAACGAGAACGCCGCCAGCTTCGACGGTGGCAAGGAATCCGCGGCTTCGCGGGGCCAGAGTCGCGGGAAAAGTGGTCGCGGGAAGAATCTGGGCGCGCTGCGCATGGTCTGGCGGGAGTTGTTCAACTACCCCGGACGCATGGCCGTGGCCGGTCTGGCACTGCTGACGACGGCGACTTCGACGCTCGCGATTCCCTACGGTTTCCGCCAGATCGTCGATCAGGGCTTTGCCCAGGGCGCCGATCCTGCGGCGATCCGCTGGTGGTTCGTGATGCTGCTGGGTGTCGTCACCGTGCTTTCGGTGGCGACGGCGATCCGTTTCTACAGCGTCTCGTGGCTGGGCGAGCGCGTCGTCGCCGACGTGCGTCTGCGCGTGCAGCGCCACCTGCTGACGCTGTCGCCCAGCTTCTTCGAGGAAAACAGCCCCAAGGAAATCGCCTCGCGCATGACGGCGGATACCGCCATCATCGAGACGGTGGTGGGCACCACGGTTTCGGTCGCGCTGCGCAATGCGATCATGGCGGTGGGCGGGGTGGCCTATCTCTTCGTGCTGGCGCCGACGCTGACGCTGGGTCTTGTCGTCGCGATTCCGGTGGTGATCCTGCCGATCGCCGCCTTCGGCCGCCGCTTGCGCGCCGTCGCCCGCCAGAGCCAGGACCGCGTGGCCGACATCGGCGCCACCACCAGCGAGGTCTTCGGCGCCTTGCGCGTGGTCCAGGCCTTCAACCAGGAAGGCCGCGAACTGGAGCGCTTCTCCGGCGCGGTCGAGCGCACGTTCGAGACCGGCAAGCGCCGTATCGCCCTGCGCGCGGTGATGACTGCGGTGATCATGTTCCTGATCTTCGCCTCGATCACCGTCATCATGTGGCGCGGCGCGATCGGCGTGGCCGAAGGGACGATTACCGGCGGCACGATCGCGGCGTTCGTGGTGACGGCGGGCATCGTTGCGGGCGCTTTCGGCTCGCTGACCGAAGTTTACGGCGATCTCGTGCGCGGTGCTGGTGCCGCCAGCCGTCTGGCCGAGCTGCTGAGCGAGCACCCGACGATCACCGCTCCGGCGCGTCCGCTCGCCCTGCCTTCGCCGGGACGCGGCAAGCTGGCCTTCGAGCGGGTGACTTTCCGCTATCCCTCACGCCCCGAACTGGCGGCGCTTCACGATTTCAGCCTCTCGGTCGAGCCGGGCGAGACGGTGGCGATCGTCGGGCCTTCGGGGGCGGGCAAGTCCACGTTGTTCCAGCTGGCCGAGCGATTCTACGATCCCCAGAGCGGCGCCATCAAGATCGACGGCGTGCCGCTGACGTCCGCCGACCCTTCCGAAATCCGCCGCCGCATCGCGCTGGTGCCGCAGGAAGGCGTGCTCTTCGCCGCTTCCGCGCGCGACAACTTGCGCTACGGCAACCAGAACGCGGACGACGCGGCGATCTGGCAGGCTGCCCGCGCCGCCAATGCCGAAGGGTTCCTGCGCGAACTGCCGCAGGGCCTCGACACTTTCCTGGGCGAGGACGGCGCGCGCCTGTCCGGCGGCCAGCGCCAGCGTATCGCCATCGCCCGCGCGCTGCTGCGCGATGCCCCGATCCTGCTGCTGGACGAGGCGACCAGCGCGCTCGATGCCGAAAGCGAGCGGCTGGTGCAGGACGCGCTCGAACACCTGATGGAGAACCGCACGACGCTGGTGATCGCGCACCGTCTCGCCACCGTGCGCAAGGCGGACCGGATCGTGGTGATGGACGGCGGCCGCATCGCGGAACAGGGCACGCACGAGAGCCTGAGCCGGGCGGGCGGCCTCTATGCGCGGCTGGCATCGTTGCAGTTCGATGCCGATGCTGTTGCCGCCTTCACCCGTTCGACGAACGTCTGACCGGGGCCGACGAACGACATTTCGGGACTGGCGTTGCCGAATATGGCAATTATGTTGCGCTCCTATCGACGGGCCGTTGCGGTTCGTCGCCAGACCGTTCGTGTCATGCAATTCAGAAAGGTGGGACCATGACCCGCATTCTCGGCCGGGTGCTCGCTTCGACGGCGCTCGCTACCGCACTCAGCTTTTCCGCCGTACCGGCCATGGCCGAAACGCCTGCCTCTTCGGACCCGATGCAGATCGACCCGGCGAAGCTGGACTGGGGCAAGTCCGGCATCCAGACGCAGTGGCAGGACAAGGCCGCCAAGCCCGGCGCCGACTTCGACAAGTTCGTGAACGGCAAGTGGGAAGCCGCCGTCGTGCTCCCGGCCGACCGCACCAACTGGGGTTCGTTCACTGCCCTGCGCGACCTTTCGGAACAGCGCGTCCACGCCATCATGGACGAGCTGATCGCCTCCAAGCCCGCGCCCGGCAGCGATGCCGCCCGCGTCGAGGCGGCCTATGCAGCCTTCATGGATGTCGACGCGATCAACAAGGCCGGTCTGGCCCCGGCGCAGCCCTATCTTGAGCGCATCTTCGCGGCCAAGACGCCCGACGATCTGATGAAGATCTTCGCCTCGCCCGGCTTCGCCTCGCCGATCGGTGCCTATGTCGGTCCGGACGAGAAGCAGAGCGACATCAATGCTTTCCAGGTCGGTGTCGGTGGCCTCGGGCTGCCCGACCGCGACTACTACCTGAAGAACGACCAGCGTTCGCAGGACCTGCGCGCCAAGTATACCGACTACCTGACCTTCCTGCTCGGCAAGGCGGGTTATGCCGATCCGGCGACCGCCGCCAAGTCGGTCGTGGCGCTGGAAACCCGCATCGCCCAGGCCGACTGGGACCGCGCCGCCAGCCGCGATCCGGACCTCACCTACAACAAGCTGACCCTGGCCGAATTCGAGGGTCTTGGCGCGCCGGGCCTGCTGCGCACGTTCATGGACACGATGGGCGCGGGCAAGGCGGGCTACGTGCTCGCCACCGAGATGCCGCCGACGCCGGAAGAGCTGAAGGCCGCGCGCATCGATCCCGCCAAGGCGCAGACCCTGTTCGGCGGCGGCGTTCCCGCCGTGGCCAAGCTCGTCTCGGACGTGCCGGTCGCCACCTGGCAGGCCTGGCTCGCGGCGCACTTCCTGCGCGGCAATGCCGCCGTGCTGCCCAGCGACATCGACGATGCCACTTTCGCCTTCTACGGCAAGGTCATGAGCGGTCAGCCGGAGCAGCGCGCCCGCTGGAAGCGCGGCGTTGCGGCGGTCGAGGGCATGGCCGGTGAACTGGTCGGCAAGATCTATGCTGAGAAGTACTATCCGCCCGAGGCCAAGGCAGCGATGACCGACCTCGTCGCCAACTTGCGCAAGGCCATGGCGGTCAACCTCAAGGACCTGGCCTGGATGGGCCCGGAAACCCGCAAGGAAGCCCAGGCCAAGCTCGATGCCTTCAATCCCAAGATCGGCGCCCCGGCGAAGTACAAGGAATATGAAGGCCTGACCTTCTCGGCCACCGACCCGCTCGGCAACGCGATTGCCGCCGGTTCGTGGGAGAACGACGACCAGATGAAGCGCATCGGCCAGCCGGTCGACAAGACCGAATGGTTCATGCTGCCCGAGACGGTCAACGCCTACTACAACCCGCCCTTCAACGAGATCGTCTTCCCGGCCGCCATCCTCCAGCCGCCGTTCTTCAATGTTTCGGCCGATCCGGCGGTCAACTATGGCGGCATCGGCGCGGTGATCGGCCACGAGATGGGCCACGGCTTCGACGACCAGGGCGCCAAGTCGGACGGCACCGGAAACTTGCGCGACTGGTGGAGCGCGACGGACAAGGCCAACTTCCAGAAGCTCCAGGACCGTCTGGAAGCCCAGTACAACAGCTTCTGCCCGTTCGATGACGGCAAGACCTGCGTCAACGGCAAGCTGACCATGGGCGAGAACATCGGCGACCTCGGCGGCCTCAGCCTGGCCTACCGCGCCTACAAGCTCTCGCTGAACGGCAAGGAAGCCCCGGTGATCGACGGCCTGACCGGCGACCAGCGCTTCTTCATGGCCTGGGCGCAAGTCTGGCGCAGCAAGTACCGCGAGGAATCGGTGCGCCAGCAGCTCATCACCGACCCGCACTCGCCCGCGCATTACCGCATCAACGGCATCGTCCGTAACTTCGACGAATGGTACAAGGCCTTCGATGTGAAGCCCGGAGACGCCCTGTACCTCCCGCCCGCCGAGCGCGTGCGGATCTGGTAAGAAAACGGTAAGAAAACGCTTAAAAACAGGGGGCTCGGTCCGGCATGGACCGGGCCCCTGACTTTCCCGAAACCCCTTTTTGATCCAAAACGCGCCCAACTGTACTTTCTGAACGACTATAGGGTCCGCAGCTTCTCCCGGCGGGTTGACTTGACCGATGCGTCCGGCATGACCTGCTGCCTATGAGCTTGACCCTTACCGCGATCCTCCTCGGCATAGTCGAGGGCCTCACCGAATTCCTGCCCGTCTCCTCGACAGGACATCTCATCCTCGCCACCCGCCTGTTCGGGTACGATTCGAGCCAGTGGGCCACTTTCAACATCGTCATCCAGCTGGGCGCGATCCTGGCGGTGATCGTGCAGTTCTGGCGCACGTTCTGGGCGGTCGGAATGGGGCTGCTTCAGCTCAATCCCACCTCGATCCGGTTCCTGCGCAACGTGCTGCTGGCGTTCATTCCCTCGGCCGTGCTGGGCCTGCTGTTCAACAATTACATCGAGGGCCTGCTGGGCGAACCCGCGGTGGTCGCCTGGGCGCTGATCATCGGCGGCATCGCCATCCTCGGGATCGAGAAAGTGGCGAAGCCCGGCCCGCTTACCGGCGTTTCCGAACTGCCCGCCGTCAAGTGCATCGGCGTCGGCCTGGCGCAGTGCCTGGCGATGGTCCCGGGCGTCAGCCGGTCCGGCGCGACGATCATGGGCGCACTGTCGATGGGTGTCGAGCGCCGCACGGCGGCCGAATTCAGCTTCTTCCTGGCCGTGCCGACGATGATCGGCGCGACGACGCTGGAACTGTTCAAGCATCACGAGGAACTGATGGCAGGCGCCGGCCCGGTGGGCTGGGGCGAGATCGGGATCGGCTTCGTCGTCTCGTTCGTGGTGGCGCTGGTCGTCATCAAGGCCTTCATGGCCTTCGTCAGCCGCTCGGGCTTTGCACCTTTCGCCTGGTATCGTATCGTTGCGGGCGCTCTTGCACTCTTCCTGCTTTCGCGGGTCTGATCAGGGATTTGAACCATGGCCGAGAACGATCACAAGAAGCTCGGCCGTAAAGACTACGAAAAGCTGCTGGAGCCGATGCAGGAGGAACTCGTGGGCATGGCCCGCTGGGCTTCCTCCACCGGCGCCCGCATCGTCGTCCTGTTCGAGGGACGGGACACGGCGGGGAAGGGCGGGGCGATCAAGGCCGTCGGCGGCCAGCTCAATCCCCGCCAGTGCCGCACCGTCGCGCTGACCGCGCCCAGCGAGCGCGAGCAGGGCCAGTGGTACTTCCAGCGCTATGTCGAGCACCTGCCGACCCGCGGCGAGATCGTGCTGTTCGACCGCAGCTGGTACAACCGCGCCGGGGTCGAGAAAGTCATGGGCTTCGCGACCGGATCGGAAGTGAAGCGCTTCCTCCAGCAGGTCCCGGTGTTCGAGCGCATGCTCGTCGATGACGGCATCCTGCTGTTCAAGTACTGGCTCGCCTGCGACCAGGAGAAGCAGGAGGAACGGCTGCACGAGCGACTCGACGATCCGCTCAAGCGCTGGAAGCTCTCGCCGATCGACGTTGCCGCGCGCGAGCGCTACGAGGACTATACCAAGGCGCGCGAGGTCATGCTCAAGGCCACGCACAAGAAGCACGCGCCGTGGACGGTGGTGGACTTCAACGACCAGCGAATCGGCCGGCTCACATTGGTCCGCGATCTGCTGGACCGCCTGCCGGACACCAAGGTAGAGCCGCAGACGATCAAGATGCCGAAGCTGAATCACGCGCCGTACAACGAGAAATTCGGCGTTCTGAAGCCCATCGACTCCTTCGACGAGTCTTAGTTGAGTGCGCCATTCGCATCCGCGAATGGCTTGCTGCACCGGCCCACACCCCCACCCGACCTCCCACTCCGTGTATCCTTGATGGGAGGTCGGGTGGGGGCGTGGGTCGGTGCCGCACAAAACGGCCGGATGGCCGTTTTGCCTGGGCGAGAGCCCAGTGGAAAAGACTCTTACGCTTGACTTTGGGCCGTCACTATCGCATGGGCCGCAACCTTGAGGGGCGGCGCTCGATTGCCGCCCTGAAATTTTTCAACGGAACGCCGGCCGGCCAGGGCGGCTGAAACGAGAGATACAGGAAACCGCCATGGCGAAGCCCGCAACCGTCAAGATCCGTCTTGTCTCGACCGCCGACACCGGCTTCTTCTACGTCACCAAGAAGAACCCGCGCAACACGACCGAGAAGATGACCTTCCGCAAGTACGACCCGGTCGTGCGCAAGCACGTCGACTTCAAGGAAGCCAAGATCAAGTAAGGTTCCCTTAGGGAACTTTGCGATTAAGGGGCGGTTCAAGCCTGCAAACCCAATGGGAGCATCATGAACCGCACCTTCAAGATCTTTCGCTCTTGCGTAAGCGCGGCCGCTTTGGCCGCGCTTTGCGTTCCTGCCCTCCTTCCGGCAACGTCCGCGCTTGCGGCCCCGTCTGCCGACGCGGCGCAGCTGAACCAGGCCGTCGAGGCGCTTCGTGCAATCTCGACAATGAAGGCCAGCTTCGTCCAGACCGACCGCAACGGCCAGAGCCTGACCGGCGAACTGACGCTGATGCGTCCCGGCAAGATCCGCTTCCAGTACGAGAAGAGTGCCCAGATGCTGATCGTCAGCGACGGCAAGGCGCTGACCATGATCGACTACTCGGTGCGGCAGGTGCAACGCTGGCCGATCAGCAACAGCCCGCTCGGCGCATTGCTCGATCCCAAGCGCGACGTGGCGAAGTTCGGTACCGTCAAGCAGACCGGCAATCCCAACGTCGTCAGCATCGAGGTCCGCGACCGCTCGCACCCCGAGTACGGCGTCATCACCCTGATTTTCACCCGCAAGGCCTCGGCGCCGGGCGGGCTTGAGCTGAGCTACTGGGTCTCGCTCGATTCGCAGAACAAGCGCACGACGATCGCGCTGTCGAATCAGCGCTACGGCGTTCCGGTGACGGACAACGATTTCCGCTGGAACGACCCGCGGCCCCGCACTCGTCGATAAGGCGCACCGCCTGGTCGCGAGTTGCCCGCTGGTTGCGACGGAATGCGACACTTTTCTGAATTCCGTTCACTTGCCAGCAAGCCAAGAGCACCTACATTGAGATGGTCAGAGCGGCTCGAGGCGGGTTTCCCCCCTGTTGCCCACGCCTCCACAAGGGTCCTCTGATTTAGCGTGACGAACGCTTACATGAACCCTCGGTCCTCTGCCCCCGGACCGAGGGTTTTTGTTTTTTCGGGCCTGTGGTTTGGCCCATGCCGGGCTGCGAACGGCACCGGTCTGCGCTTCCGGTGCTCACGGCCAGAAGGCCGCTCCGCTCCGGTTCTCGACCGGCACCATTCTCGCTCCGACCTGGACCAAACCACAGGCCCGAAAAAGAGCGCCTTTCTCCCCCTTGGGGGAGGGGGACCACGCGAAGCGTGGTGGAGGGGCACGGGCAGTTTTCGCCCAAGCCTGTTTTCACCGCCACCTCTGGAAATTCGCAAAGGGCATCCCTATTGCCTGCGGCATGAAGATCGCCACCTGGAACATCAATTCTGTCCGCCTTCGCATCGACCAGGTCGAGCGTTTCCTGACCGAGCAGTCGCCTGACGTGCTCTGCCTCCAGGAGATCAAGGTCGCCGAGCACCTCTTCCCGCACGATATGTTCGAGCGACTCGGCTATACCCACCGGGCGATCCACGGGCAGAAGGGCTACCACGGCGTCGCCACCGTCAGCCGTGTGCCGTTCACCGAGTTCAGCCGCCATGACTGGCAGGACAACGGCGAGGCCCGCCACGTCGGCGTGGAACTGCAAGGCGCCGGGCAGGGCATGATCCTGGAGAACGTCTATATCCCCGCAGGCGGCGATATCGCCGACCGCGAGGTGAACCTGAAGTTCGGCCAGAAGCTGGACTTCCTCGAACGCATGACGCGCTGGGCCGACAAGATCGACCGGCCCACCCTGATCGTCGGCGATTTCAACATCGCCCCGCTCGAATCGGACGTCTACAACCACAAGGCCCTGCTCAAGGTCGTCAGCCACACGCCGATCGAGGTCGAGACGCTGACCCGCTTCAAGGATGCGCACGGCTGGGTCGATCTCGGCCGCGAGTTTATCCCCGCGCCGGAGCGCAACTATTCCTGGTGGTCCTACCGCAGCTACTGGCGCCAGAAGGACCAGGGCCGCCGCCTCGACCACATGTGGGCCTCGCCCGATCTCGCGAAGCAGGCGCGCGCGCACAGCTTCGTCGAGGAGACCCGCCGCTGGGAACAGCCGAGCGATCACATTCCGCTCGTCACGGAGTTCGAACTCTGAGCACTGAATTGCCCGCCGCCGGGGCACGCCGCGTCGCGCTGGCGCTGGACGCGCTGCGCCATGGCTGGCCGGTGCGGATGGGGGAGGGTGTCGTTCTGCTCCCGGCCGAGACCGGCTTCGCGCCCGGCGTCACCGCGCCCCGGATGCTGATCTCGGCGGCACGGGCGGTGACGCTCAAGCTCGCCAACCAGCGCGAGGCCGCCGTTCCCGAGGCGCCCGTGCTGATTCGCGCGGCCGAGCCGTTCGATCTCGAAACCGCCCGCGCCGTCGCGGACCCGGCGCTCGATCTGGCGCACCCGATGAAAGGCCCGTTCGCAGCCGAGCATATCGAGGACATCGATCTCGCTCGCACGGCGATGGAACTGGCGCGGCTCGCCGGTATCCTGCCTGCTTTCCTCGTAGCGCCCGACCTTGATGGCGAGGCGCAGTCCGTCTCGCCCGCCGATCTGGCGGAATGGAAGGACACCGGCCGCATCGTCATCGCCTCGCGCGCGCGCCTGCCGGTGGCGGCTTGCGAGGAGGCGGAGATCGTCGCCTTCCGTTCGCTGGATGATCTTCGCGAACATGTCGCGCTGGTCATCGGCGAGCAGGACGGCGACCGGGCGCCGCTGGTGCGGCTCCACTCGGAATGCCTGACCGGCGATATTCTCGGCAGCTTGAAGTGCGACTGCGGCCCGCAACTCGATGCGGCGCTGCGGGCCATGGCCGATGAGGCGAAGACCGGCGGCTGGGGCGTGCTGCTCTACCTGAGGCAGGAAGGGCGCGGCATCGGTCTCGTCAACAAGTTGCGGGCCTACAGCCTTCAGGACCTCGGCTACGACACGGTGGATGCCAACAACCGTCTCGGCCTGCCGACCGAAGCGCGCGACTTCCCGGTGGCGGCGCGGATGCTCGATCTGCTGGGGGTCGGAGCGATCCGGCTGATGACCAACAACCCGGCCAAAGTCGCCGCGCTCGAAGGCGTGGGTGTCGACGTGGTCGAGCGGGTGCCGCACCAGTTGCCGCCCAACCCGCACAATGCCCGCTATCTCGAAACCAAGCGCGACCGCACCGGGCATATTCTTTGAAGTAAGGCGCTCAGCGCTTCTCGAAAGCGGCCAATCCGGTTCCCAGCGCGTTGTCGCTCAGCTTCAGCGGCTCTCCGGACCAGTCGGCCACGAAGGCGCTGTGGCGGTCGATACCGGGGGCGAAGCGGGCATTGTTGTCCTCCACGATCAGGCCTGCCGAAGGGTGGCTGCGGTGCTCGGCGGCGACGGCGATGAAGGCGGAGTAGTTCTCCTTGTCGCGGCCCTGCACGAACCAGTTACCGGCGATGCGCCCGGTGGCGCCTTCGGGCAGGTCGATCATGTAGTTGGTGCTGCGCCCGGCGGAATCGTCGAAGCTGGAGTTCAGCACTTCGACCCGCGCCGCGCGGCTCTTCACGTAGTGGCCGCCGGTGCCTGCCTCGAAGCGGCTACGGGTTACCGTCAGCGCGCCGTAGTTGCCGATATAGAGCGAATGCGCACAGCCCGATCCCTCGCAAGTGCCGAGGCGGGTGAAGGTGGACTTGTCGATCAGGATCGTGCCCTGCGGGTCCTCGCCGCTGAGCAGGCCCTGCTCGCTGTCGCGGAACCAGGCCTGCGAGACCGAGAGGTTGCCGTGCTCCAGCCGCACGCCTGCGCCGTTCTTGTCGGGCACGCGGATATTGGCGAAGGCCAGCCCCTCGATCCGGGCGCCGCGCCCGCGCAGGACCAGCGCCGCCTTGTCCTCGCAGGCCTTGCCGTCGAGCACCGACTGGCCGGGGACCTCGGCCTGATAAGTGATCTCGCCCTTGCTCTGCACCGCGCAGTCGGAGAAGCGCAGCGAGGCGAAGCGGATCGTGCCGTTGCCCTCGCCGATGGCGTCCACCGCATCCTGCAGGCGAGTGAAGCTGCGCCCGGTCTCGACCACGGTGTAGGGCGCGGCATTCTCCGACTGGCCGAACGAGGTGGCGGCGGGAACGGCGGCGAGCAGCGGAAGGCCGCAGGCGAGAGCGAGTCGGGTCGAGCGGTTCATGGCACCGGTCTAGCGCCTGCGGAGCGGAACGCTGCACCGCCTTTTGCCGCGTCCCACGGCGGGACAGAGCTTTTGCGTCAAGGGCGATCCTTCCGGTGGCGGCGTTCCGGTTTCGGCTCCGCCTTGAGGTCCACCACCTCGCTGTGGCTGACGACCCAGATCATCATGACGGCGGTCCACACCGCCACGATCAGCGTGAAGGCAACGACGATGGCCGTCACATTTTCCGGGAAGCGCAGCAGCAGCCATGCCAGTCCGAGGCTCAAGGGCAGGAACGGAAGCGTCCAGCCCACAAGGGCCAGCCATCCGGCCCGGCCGCGCGGCTGGCAATTGAATTTCCAGCCGCTGCGATAGCAGACGAACAGGGTGTCTTCCTGGGGCATGTGGACTTCATCCTTGAGGGCGATCTCGGCAGGACCTGTTTTGCGTGCGGTGCGCCTCTTCGCGATCACCAGAAAGATCGCCGTAAGGGGCAGGAACAGCGCGAAGCCGAAGGGCTTGCCGCCAGACCAGGCGGCATGATCGAGCCACTTGATGCCCGCGAGCGCGGCGAGATAGGACCCGAGCAGCAGCCAGCCCTGCCAGGCGATCGGCAAGCCGACGCCAAGGCCGAAACGGCGGGCGGCGAACCAGGCGGTGTCGCTGTGTGGTTCGGGCATCATGCCTCGTTCTCCGGACTGTCGGGCGCGGTAGGCGGGCGGCCCCGGCGGGCCGGGGGGCTGGCTTCCACTTTCACACCGCGCCGGGCTAGCGCCTCGCGCAGCAGCACTTCGACCTGGGCATTGACCGAGCGGAAGTCGGCCGCGGCGCAGCGTTCCAGCGCTTCGTGCAGCGCCGGGTCCAGCCGCAGGGCAAAGGCCTTCTTGCCCGGACTCGCCATCCGCCCGCGATCCTACTGGTAGAGCGTGCCGGTGTTGACGACCGGCTGGGTGTCGCGCTCGCCGCAGAGCACGACCATCAGGTTCGAGACCATCGCCGCACGGCGCTCGTCGTCGAGCTCGACCACGTTCTTTTCCGAGAGCTGCGCCAGCGCCATCTCGACCATCGAGACCGCGCCTTCCACCAGCTTGCGGCGGGCGCCGATCACGGCTTCGGCCTGCTGGCGGCGCAGCATGGCCCCGGCGATTTCCGGCGCATAGGCGAGATGGGTGAGGCCGCATTCGTCCACGGTGATACCCGCCACGCGCAGGCGCTCGATCAGTTCGGTGCGCAGTTCGGCGTTCACCTGCTCGTGGCTGCCGCGCAGGGTGATTTCGGCATCTTCCACATCGTCATAGGCATAGCGCGAGCCGATCGAGCGCACGGCGGCCTCGATCTGCACGTTCACGAAGGCCTTGTAGTCGTCTACGTCGTAGAGCGCCTGCGCGGTATCGGCGACGCGCCAGACGACATTGGTGGCGATCTCGATCGGATTGCCGCGCAAGTCGTTCACCTTGAGCTTCTCCGACACAACGTTGTTGGCGCGCACCGAGATCTTGCGCTTGGCCATCCACGGCCAGACCCAGCGCAGCCCGGCGACGCGGTCGGTGCCGCGATAGGAGCCGAACAGGGTCACCGCCGCTGCCTGGTTCGGCTGGATCATGTAGAAGCCCGAGGCGATCAGCACCTGGGCGATAATGGCGGGGACGATGAAGACCAGGAAGCCGAGCACGGTGGAAGGGGAGGGTTCGCCGCTGGCCAGCGTCACCACGCCCATGACGATCGCGGCGAGCACGCCGAGGAAGACCAGCAGCATGAGGTAGCCGCTCATGCTGGAGGCTTCGGTTTCCCGGCTGGAATTGATCGGAAGATGCGTATCGGCCATCGCGCGTTTCCCCTCTTAAAGTGATATCACCTTAATATCATAAGTGCACATTCGGTCAAGCAGGCCAAAGGGGCAGGGTTGAAAAACGCAGGCGCGATGGCTATGTGCGCTTTGCGGGCCGGGCCCCTCTGGCGCGGCGTTTCTCTGGGGAACGCCTCGTGATGTCGGACCGCATCGGGTGAAACCGATGCAGGTTCCGGGGACCCATTCAGCCCCAAAAAGCTCAGGCAACAGGAACCTTGCGCCGGGTCATCCGATCGAACCACCAACTGTTCGATAGGGATTTGACTATGACCGACCGGATGTTCCGCCTGCTCGAGCGAAACCAGAAGCTCGACGTCCTGCTGCGCCTCGCGCAGGGCAGACGCTTTGCCGATCCCCTTGAGATCGCAAGGCTGAAGAGACTGAAACAGGAGTTCAGGGGCAGACTCGCGCGGTTGCTACCCCCCCCAGCAGCCGTTGCAGGCAGTCTGTAACCCTTGCGCCGGCGCGTTCCCCCCCATTTTCGCGCCGGCGCTTCCTGTTTCATCCAGCTTCGGGAGCAACCCCCGTGGATTTTCTCTTCACTGACGTGCTGGGCACACCTGCATGGTTCTGGCTGGCCTTTGCCGGCCTCGTCTTCGTTCTGACCGCCTTCGACCTCGGCTTCCTGCACAAGGAGGACCGGGAGATGGGCATTGCCGAATCGCTGAAGCTCTCGGTGTTCTACATCGCCATCGCCATGGCGTTCGGCGGCTGGGTCTGGTGGGCCAAGGGTTCGGAAGACGGCATCGCCTACTTCACCGGCTACTTCATCGAGAAGGCGCTCTCGATCGACAACGTCTTCGTAATCTCGATGATCTTCGGCTTCTTCGCGATTGCGCCCAAGTACCAGTATCGCGCCCTGCTCTGGGGCATCATGGCGGTGATCGTGCTGCGCGGATTGATGATCGCGGGCGGGGTGGCGCTGGTGTCGCAGGCGCACTGGGTCATGTATATCTTCGCCGCTTTCCTGGTGTTCACCGGCGTGAAGATGCTCTTCGCCAAGGAGCAGGACCCGGATATCGGCAACAACCCGGTGATCCGCTGGATTTCGCGCCACATGCGCGTGACCAAGGCGCATTACGGCGAGCATTTCTTCGTGCGCGAGCGTAACGATGCGGGCAGGCTGGTCTGGGCGGCGACGCCGCTGTTCCTGGCACTGGTGGTGATCAACCTTGCCGATCTGGTCTTCGCGGTGGACTCGGTTCCGGCGATCTTCTCGATCACCACCGACACCTTCATCGTCTATACCTCGAACATCATGGCGATCCTCGGCCTGCGCGCGCTCTACTTCGCGCTGGCGGCGATGGTGCACCGCTTCCACTACCTGAAGTACGCGCTGGCGCTGGTGCTGGTGTTCATCGGCGCGAAGATTCTGGTGGCCGATTTCGTGCTGGGCGGCGCGAAGTTCCCGCCGCTTATCAGCCTCGGCGTGACGCTGGCGCTGATCGCGGGCGGCGTGGGCTGGTCCTTGTGGAAGACGCGGGGGGAGGTCGCGGCTCACTGATCCGGGGATTGCGGGATGGCCCTGACAGATCGCCCTAAAACCCCGTCGCCCCCGCGCAGGCGGGGGCCCCGCTTTCTTCAACCTCTCGTTCTAACCCAAAGATAAGCGGGGTCCCCGCCTTCGCGGGGACGACGGGGTTAGTGTGGAACCTGCCTTTTGCAGGGACACTCCCGCCGCGCGCTGCTAGGGCGGGCGGATGGCGCGCCTCATCCTGTTCAACAAGCCCTACGATGTCCTCTCGCAGTTCACCGACGCGCGTTCGCCCACGCCGCGCGCGACGCTCTCGGATTTCATCGATCTGCCCGGCGTCTATCCGGCGGGACGGCTCGACCGCGACAGCGAGGGGCTGCTGCTGCTGACCGACGACGGCCGCCTCCAGTCGCGGATTTCCGACCCGCGCTTCAAGACCGCCAAGACCTACCTCGCGCAAGTGGAAGGCGAACCGGACGAGGCGGCGCTCGAAGCATTGCGCAAGGGCGTCGTGCTGAACGACGGACCGACTCGCCCGGCTTCGGCGCGGCGGATCGAGGACCCGCAGCTCTGGCCCCGCAATCCCCCGGTGCGATTCCGCAAGACCGTAGCGGATTGCTGGATCGAGCTGACGATATCCGAAGGCCGTAACCGTCAGGTCCGCCGCATGACCGCCGCGGTCGGCCACCCGACCCTGCGCCTCGTGCGGCAACGAATCGGGGACTGGTCGCTCGGCGATCTGGCGCCCGGAGAATGGCGGGAACTCACCATCTAGGGCCTTTGGGATTCAGTCCAGGCGGAGCCGAGAATGGTGGACTTTCGTGACCCGGAGCGCAGCGTACTTTTGGTACGTGAGCACCGGAAGCGCGAAAGGCCGCCGTTCGCAGGCCCGCAGGGGCTGAATCCCCCCAGGCCCTAATCGCCGGACTTGCATTTTTCGCGATATAGCCTATATGGGCGGTGCTACGTCGCCTGCGACGGGAACCGTGGCTGCAACCGGCAGCCTCTTCTCCCCATTTCAGCTGCCTGGCCCTCAAGGCCTAAACGTGCCTTGTGCGCGGCAGTGTTGGGGCAACCCTTTTTCGGACTGGATGCTTTGGCCAAGGAAGAACTGCTGACCATGGAGGGTTTCATCGAAGAAATCCTTCCCGACGGACGTTTCGCTGTCGTGCTCGACAACGAGCACCGGATCATCGCCTATACCGCAGGCAAGATGCGCAAGTTCCGCATCCGCTCGGTGGTGGGTGACCGCGTGCACGTCGAAATGACGCCTTACGACCTGACCAAGGGCCGGATCGTCTTCCGCGAACGTACGCCCGGTCAGACCGGTGGTCCGCCGAAGCGGCGCAGCAATTTCAGAAGATAACAAGGTGCGGCCTGCGGGCCGCCTATAAGGATAACATGAACTACCATCGACCGGACGCCTTCAAGCGCGTCCACGCCGACCCGATCCGTTTCCCGCTTCCCGCCATGCCCGCCGCTTTCGCGCGGAGCCTCGGTGAAGGAGCGCTCTCCCGTCAGGACCTCAGGCGCATTGTCGCCGATATGGTCGACTGACCGGGACGATCCGGACGGACAAACGAAAACCCCCGCAAGGCCCTGTGCCCTGCGGGGGTTTTCGTTTGTTTGCGCCCTAGGCGGATTTTGGCGGCGCGCGGTGACGCCGCCCTGACTCAACGACTGCCGAGATCGCCCTTGCCGACGGTGCCGCTGGCCATGTCCAGCATGCGGTCGAGGCTCTTCTTGGCGTCGAGGCGAAGCTGCTCGTCGATCTCGATGCGCGGCTCCAGATCGCGCAGGGCCACGTAGAGCTTCTCCAGCGTGTTGAGCGCCATGTAGGGGCAGATATTGCAGTTGCAGTTGCCGTCCGCACCCGGCGCGCCGATGAAGGTCTTGTCCGGGATCGCCAGTTGCATCTGGTGGATGATGTGCGGCTCGGTGGCGACGATCAGCGTGTCGGCATCGGTGGTCTTGGCGTACTGGAGAATGCCGCTGGTCGAGCCGACGTAGTCCGCGTGGTCGACGATGTGCGGCGGGCATTCCGGATGCGCGGCGATCGGCGCGGCCGGGTGCTGGGCCTTGAGCTTGAGCAGTTCGGTCTCGCTGAAGGCCTCGTGGACGATGCAGACGCCCGGCCAGAGCAGCATCTCGCGATTGAACTTGCGGCTGAGATAGCCGCCGAGGTGACGGTCCGGGCCAAAGATGATCTTCTGGTCGGCGGGAATCTGCTGGAGGATCGTCTCGGCGCTGGAGCTGGTGACGATGATGTCGGACAGCGCCTTCACCTCGGTCGAGCAGTTGATGTAGGTCAGCGCGATGTGATCGGGATGCGCGGCGCGGAAGGCGGCGAACTTCTCCGGCGGGCAGGAGTCCTCAAGGCTGCACCCGGCTTCGAGGTCGGGCAGCACGACGATCTTGTTGGGCGAGAGGATCTTGGCGGTTTCGGCCATGAACTTCACGCCGCAGAACGCGATCACGTCGGCATCGGTCTCGGCGGCCTTGCGGCTGAGTTCGAGGCTGTCGCCCACGAAGTCGGCGAGGTCCTGAAGCTCGGGGCGCTGGTAATAGTGCGCCAGGATGACCGCATTGCGTTCCTTGCGCAGCCGTTCGATTTCGGCGCGCACGTCGATACCGGAAAGGTCGGCGGGCATTACGGTCATGGTATCCCTCTGTCTGGTCGCTCCGGCGTTTTACCGATGCTCGGCTGCCGGGATTTGGCGCCTATCTAGGGATGCTTGCGGCGAGACCCAAGGAAAATATGGCGCGGGTCAGGCATCGGCTGCGAGGAGTGACCAGATGTCGCCGCAGCGGGTCACGAGGCCTCGGCGTTCCAGATCGAGCAGATGCGCCAGCACCGAGCGTCCGGCGGCAGGCCAGAGGCGTTCGTCCACGCCCTTGTACATCAGCGGCACCATTGCCGCGACGGTGTGGTTACCGCCTTCTATCTGCCGGAGAATCTGCCGCTCGCGCTGGCGGCGATGGCCGATCATCCCGCGCACCAGCTGGCGCGGCTTCTCCACCGCCGGGCCGTGGGCGGGGAAATAGACGCTGT
Organism: Novosphingobium sp. BL-S-20; assembly: GCF_055521635.1. NCBI lineage: Bacteria > Pseudomonadati > Pseudomonadota > Alphaproteobacteria > Sphingomonadales > Sphingomonadaceae > Novosphingobium > Novosphingobium sp. BL-S-20. The sequence goes on from NZ_CM145494.1 coordinate 669,641, forward strand.
CCTGCTCGCGCTCGTAAAGCTTCTGGAGGCTGGCGAGATAGTCGGTCATGTCCCCGTCCGGCGGGGAGACGACGCTGGTGGACCAGCCCATGACGTGATCGCCGGTGAACACCGCGCCGGTCTGGGTAAGGGCGAAGCAGACATGGTTGGACGTGTGACCCGGCGTGGCGACGGCTTCCAGGGTCCAGCCCTCGCCGGAGATCGTCTCGCCATCGGCCAGCACGCGGTCGGGGCGGTAGTCGGGGTCGAAGGCGGCATCGGCGCGGGGGCCGTCGTCGTCGAGCGTCAGCGGGGCGCAACCGACGATCGGCGCGCCGGTCAGCGCTTTCAGCGGCGCGGCGGCGGGCGAGTGGTCGCGGTGGGTATGAGTGCAGCAGATCGCGACGACTTTCGCGCTGCCGACGGCGGCCAGCATCGCATCAATATGTTCGGGATCGGCCGGGCCGGGATCGATCACCGCCACTTCGGCGCCGTCGCCGACGATATAGGTCTGGGTGCCGGTGTAGGTGAAAGGCGAAGGGTTGCGCGCCAGCACGCGGCGCACCAGCGGAGCGATCCGCTCGGCTTCGGCATAAGGTCTTGCGATGTCGTTCAGCGCGTCCATGGCGCCGATATGGGCATTGGCGAGGGACCTGTCGAGCGTCTCTCAGCTCGCGAGCCGTCGTTCCAGACGCTGGCGCAGGCGCTCGATCGCGCTCGGCTGCGCTTCGCCGGAAAGACGCCAGCGGCTGTCGAGCCGCAGCAGCCTTTCATAGAAGCGCTGGGTGGTCTCGACCAGATCGGCGATCTCCGGGCTCAGGCGGGCTAGTTCCGCCGTTTCCGATTGACGCAGGTCGGGTGAGAGGCGGCCGTTGCGGCGCAGCTGGAAGTGGCTGATCTCGCCCATGAAATAGGCGCGGTGGTTCAGCAGCCAGCCGATCGCATGCATCATCCGCGTGGTCGTGCGCAGGCCCTCGCTCGACAGCGCCAGGCGCAGCGGCTCGTTCTTGCCCGCATCTTCCGGCAGGTCGAAGACATGGCGCACTTCGTCCGCCAGCAGCAGCGCCTCGCAGTAGAGCGCCTCGACGATGCGGGGATTTATGGTTGCGGAGTTCGGCATGCGTTGCCGGTATTTCCGAACAAGGAGTCCGGAGCAACTGTCCGAACGGCATTTTCCGAGACGAATCCGGCCCTTGTCTCCAATCGGTACGGTTTTTCCCGTACTTAGAGTGCGGAGCGGGAGCCGAAATCGGGCAAGGGAGAAGGTTCCGCCTGCCCCACCGTCGCCCCCGCGAAGGCGGGGTTCCCGCTTCTTTCTGCGTTTCTGCGCTACGTCCGAAGAACAAGCGGGGTTCCCGCCTTCGCGGGGACGACGAGTGTGTGAGGGGAAGGGGGGGAAGCTGCTAAGCGATGATATCCGGAATCAGGAAGTCCTGAATCACCGCGATCTGGTCCTTCAGCCGCAATTTGCGCTTTTTCAGGCGTGCGATCTGCAGCTGGTCGCCCGCGCCGGGCGTTGCCAGGGCATCGATCGCCGCGTCGAGATCGCGATGCTCGATCTTGAGGATTTCTAGGCGTTTACGCATTTCCTCTTCGGTCACGCCGGGATTTCCTACTCTCGAATGGCAGTCTGCGGATGCGAATTTTCCATGCCCTGCTCGACGCAGCAGACACGCGATTCACCGATATGAAGCATTAGCGGTCTTCGCAAGATGGGCCGGATGTGGTTCCATCCGTTTTGCGCCGGATTGCTCATGCCGAGTCGCCAAAAGAGGTCGCAGGCATGGGGGCCGGCCCACCCCCCGAAAATAGAGGAGAACCGTCCATGGATAGTTCGCACGTCAGCGCTCTGCAGCTCAAGCATGCTGGAATTGAAAGACAGCTTCATGACGAGATGAGCCGCCCGATACCTGACGCAGCCATGATTCAGGCCCTCAAGAAGCGGAAGCTCAGGATCAAGGAAGAGATCTCCCGCCATTAAGCGCGCATAACGCTTCCCCAGGCGCCCCCGGTGCAGCTCCTTTCGAGGGGCGCATCGGGGGCAGCCGAGTCCGGCCTGAAGATCCGGATCGCGGGAGTGCAAACTTCCCTTTCCCCGCTAACACATCTTTTAACCGGCACCGCGTTTCCAAAGCGCTCGCTTTGGGTTACTCGGGTTTCATGACCAGCGGCGCCGTCGAAGCAGCACGAAACATCCTCACCCGCCTCCACGAGGTCATGGCGTCGCGAAATCACGCCCAGGCCAAGCTGAATACCGTGGTCGAAGTGATCGGCGAATGCCTCAACAGCGAGGTCTGCTCGATCTACCTCCTGCGCGAAGGCATGCTGGAACTGTTCGCGACGCGCGGTCTGGCGCAGGAAGCCGTCCACGTCACCCGCATGGCGGTGGGCGAAGGCCTCGTCGGCTCGATCGCCGACCGGATCGAGACGCTGAACCTCGCCGAAGCCGCCGCGCATCCGGACTTTTCCTATCGCCCCGAAACCGGCGAGGACCGCTTCCACTCCTTCGCGGGCGTGCCGATCGTCCGCCGCGAACGGGCGGCGGGCGTGCTCTGCGTCCAGCATGTCGAGCCGCGCCGCTACGAGGAAGTCGAGATCGAGGCGCTCCAGACGGTCGCCATGGTCCTCTCCGAGCTCATCACCAATGCCGACCTGATCGACGAGGTCGATGTCCACGGGCCGGGCGCGGCGCAGACCGGGCCGGAGCAGCTGCGCGGGCTGACGCTGGTGAAGGGCCTCGCTTCAGGGCAGGCCGTCTATCACCAGCCGCGCGTCAATATCGAGCATGTCGTCGCCGAGGATACCGAGGCCGAGCGCCAGCGCGTGATCCACGCGTTCGACAAGATGCGCGAGCAGATCGACCGCATGGCCAGCCAGGCCGAATTCGGCATGGGCGGCGAGCATGAGGAAGTGCTCGATACCTACCGCATGTTCGCTTACGATGAAGGCTGGACGCGGCGGATCAACGAGGCGATCGATTCCGGCCTCACCGCCGAAGCCGCGATCGAGCGCGTGCAGCAGCGTACCCGCATGCGCATGCGCCAGATCGACGATCCCCTGCTGGCGGACCGCATGCACGATTTGGAGGATCTGGCGAACCGCTTGCTGCGGATCGTCTCCGGCCAGATCGGCACCGCCGCCTCGCTGGGCCTGCGCAACGATGCAATCCTGATCGCCCGCAACCTCGGCCCGGCCGAACTGCTCGAATACGACAAGCGCCGCCTCAAGGGCGTGATCCTCGAGGAAGGCTCGCTCACCAGCCATGTCGTGATCGTCGCGCGGGCCATGGGCATTCCGGTGCTCGGGCGCGTGCGCGGCCTGCGCGGCGTCGTGCGCGAGGGCGACCAGCTCCTGCTCGACGCCGATCAGGCCAGCGCGATGGTCCGTCCCCCGGCCGGGGTGATCGAGGCTTTCGAGGCGCGCTTCGCCAAGAGCCGCGAGCGTCAGGCCGCCTATGCCGCCTTGCGCGAAGTCCAGCCGACCACGCGCGACGGCACCCGCATTCAGGTCACGATCAACGCCGGCCTGCGCGACGATATCGCCAATCTCAGCCAGACCGGCGCCGACGGCATCGGCCTGTTCCGCACCGAGTTCCAGTTCCTCGTCTCGGCCACGCTGCCCTCGCGCGAGCGGCAGACGCGGCTCTATCGCGACGTGATGGAGGCTGCCGGGGACAAGCCGGTGAAGTTCCGCACCGTCGATATCGGCGGCGACAAGACCCTGCCGTACCTCCGCCATGACGACGGCGAGGGCGAGGAGAACCCGGCAATGGGCTGGCGCGCGCTGCGCGTCGCGCTCGAACGCGAGGGGCTGCTCAAGGTCCAGGCCCGCGCACTGCTCGAAGCGGCGGGCGGGCGCACGCTCCATGTGATGTTCCCGCTCGTCGCCGAGCCCTGGGAATTCGATCAGGCCAAGGCCGTCTTCGAAAAGCAGCTGGCCTTCCTGCGCAGTCAGAAGAAGCTGCTTCCCGAGGCGATCCACTACGGGATCATGCTCGAAGTCCCGGCGCTGGCCGAGCAGCTCGACCTGCTGGCGCCGAAAATCTCGTTCCTGTCGATCGGCACCAACGATCTCACCCAGTTCCTCTTCGCCGCCGACCGCGCCAACCCCAAGCTGGCCGAGCGCTACGACTGGGTAAGCCCGGCGATCCTGCGTTTCCTGCGCCGGGTGGTCCGCAGCGTCGAAGGGCACAATGTCGATGTCGCAGTCTGCGGCGAGATGGGCGGTCGCCGTCTGGAAGCGCTGGCGCTGCTCGGCCTCGGCATCCGCCGCCTGTCGATCACCCCGGCTTCGGTCGGGCCGATCAAGGACCTCGTCGGTCAGATCGATCTCGGTGAGATCGAGGCGGCCATGGCAGAGTGGCTGGCCCATCCGCCGCAAGACATGCGCGCGGCGCTCACCGCATGGGCAACCGAGCGCGATATCTCGGTGGATTGAGGTTTCTTCCGGGCGATCAGACGTCTTCCGTCATGGCTGAAGCGATCCGGCGCTCTCAAATAAGCCCCTCCGTCGCCCCCGCGAAGGCGGGCGGCGGCAAGAGGCCGTTGGGGAAATGCCGAATTTTCTCCGGATTTCCCCCGATTCCCGCCTTGAGCGAGAATTGACATAAAGCGGACTTGCGAGGATGTTACCCGCCGTGCACGGGGTCGCATCCACCGCAAAGCAATCGAGTTGTCCGTTCTATCGTGATTGACTTTCGATTCTTCCGCGGTTTGGTGGATTCCCGTCAGGTTCAGATCTACCATCCCTTCGGGAGCGGAATGGAAAACGTTGAAAATCAAGGGCCGTCCGAAGGTTTGGCCAGTGCTGCGGCCGGAACGTCGTCGTCCACGGTCGGTGCGACCTTGCGCAAGGCGCGCGAAGCGGCGGGGCTGACCCTCGCGCAGATCGCCGTCAAGACGAGGATCGCCGAGCGCCACCTCTCCGCCATCGAGGAAGACCGGCTGGGCGACCTTGCCGCGCGCACCTATGCCGTTGGTTTTTCACGCACTTATGCCCGCGCGCTGGGGCTGGACGACAAGGCGATCGCCGAACAGGTCCGTATCCAGCTCGATGCCGAAGGCGTGCGCGAGCCGGTTGTCGTGCCGCATTTCGAGCCGGGCGATCCGGCCCGCGTGCCTTCCGTGCGCCTTGCCTGGGTTGCCGCAGCCGGTGCGGTGGTGGTGATCGCGCTGCTGCTGGTATTCTGGAGCAGCTATCTCTCACCCGAGGGGCAGCTTCCCGATCTGACGTCCGACGCACCGAAGCCCGCCGCCACGGTCGCCGCGACGCAGGCCCCGGCGCCTGCACCCCAACCGACGAACGGCCCGGTCGTGCTGACCGCCACGGTCGATGGCGTCTGGCTGCGCGTGACCGACAAGACCGGCAAGCTGCTGGAAAAGACGCTGAAGCAGGGCGAAAGCTGGACCGTGCCGCAAGGCGCGCAGGCGCCGCAACTGCGTCTTGGCCGTCCTGACGGTCTGGCTATCACAGTCGGCGGCAAGGCGCTCGCACCGCTGGCGACCAAGCCCACGGTGATGTCCGGCGTCTCGCTGCTTCCCGCCGACCTGCTGGCGCGGGGACAGGCCACGGCGCCGGTCTCGGCACCCACTCCGGCGCCAGCGGTTCCCACCGCGGGCGCCTCGGTTCCGGCACCGCTTTCCACCACTTCCAACTGAGCCTGCCTCGACAAGAGGGCGGCGCTTGCGGCAATTCCGTCTGCAAGACATTTCTGGTTAACGAGCGGTTCCGTTTCTCCTGTCCATGGCGTCGCGGAACCCGATAGGGCGCGCGGGGCGCCCTGACACGGAGTAGACTTGGCGATGAACCGTTTTTCCATGGACCTGCGCCGTATGCGCCTCGCCGCGACGAGCGTGGTTGCGCTCGTGCTGGTGGGTGCAAGCCTGCCCGCCCAGGCGCAGGACAACACCAATGCCCGCCTGAACAAGGTGGAATCCGAAGTGCGCGCCCTCCAGCGCAAGGTGTTTCCGGGCGGCGACGGCAAGTTCTTCGAACCGCAGATCACGCCCGCCACGCCGACCCCTACGCCGATGCCGGGTCAGCCCGCCTCGACGCCGATCGCCGATGTGCTTGTCCGCATCGACGCGGTGGAAGGCCAGTTGCGCCAGCTGACTTCGCAAGTCGAGCAGAACACCAATCGCATCAATCAGCTTGAAGCGCGTCTGGCCGCCGGTGCCGCCGCCGCGCCGGAGCCGGGTGCGATGTCGCCCGCGCCGATCCAGCAGCAGCCCGCTTCCGGCCTGTCGCCCGCGCCTGCGCCGATTCCGATAGCCACGGCTCCCTCGCGTCCGGCTGCGCCGTCGAACTCGCGGATCGAGGCGGTTCGCGCGATCGTCAAGCCGCAGACCGGCGATGCCGCCGACGACGAATACAGCTACGGCTTCCGCCTCTGGGAAGCGAAGTTCTATCCCGAGGCCCAGCAGCAGCTGAAGCTCTACCTTGAAAAGTATCCCAAGCACGCCCGCGCCAGCTGGGGTCGCAACCTGCTCGGCCGCGCCTATCTCGACGACGGCAACGCGATGGAAGGCGCCAAGTGGTTCGTTCAGAACTACCAGACCGACAAGCGCGGCGATCGTGCGCCGGACAGCCTGCTCTACCTCGCCGTCTCGATGAAGCAGCTCAAGGACAGCAAGCGCGCCTGCATCGCGCTGGCAGAATTCAGCGAGACTTATGCGGCAGAGGCTGCCGGTCGCCTCAAGAGCACCTACGATTCCACGCGCAATGGACTCAAGTGCGCCTGATCCGGTGCTGACCGCTGCCTTTACACCCGAGACCGTCCAGCGGTTTCGGGCCGGGCTGGCGGCGGTCTGGCCGGAGATCGAGAGTGACGCCCGGCTGGCCGTGGCCGTTTCCGGCGGGCCGGACAGCACTGCGCTGCTGCTGCTGGCTCATGCCGCCCTGCCGGGGCGGGTGGAGGCGGCGACGGTCGATCACGGGCTGCGCTCCGAAAGCGCCGAGGAAGCTGCCGGAGTCGCGGCGCTCTGCGCAAGGCTCGGGGTTCTGCACGAAACCCTGAAGGTCGAAGTCGCGCCGGGCAATGTCCAGGCCGAGGCGCGCGCAGCACGCTATGGGGCGATGGCGGCGTGGATCGAGCGCCGGGGTCTCGCTGCGCTCGCCACCGCGCACCATGCCGACGACCAGGCCGAGACCCTGCTCATGCGCCTCAACCGCGCCAGCGGCGTCGCCGGTCTGGCGGGCGCGCGCGGGCGCGGGGTGGTGCCCGGCACCGCGATCCCGCTGCTGCGCCCGGTGCTCGACTGGCGCCGCGCCGAGCTTGGGGCCGTGGTGGAGCAGGCCGGTGTCGCGACCGTGCAGGACCCCAGCAATACGAACGATCGCTTCGACCGGGTGCGCATCCGCAAGGCGCTCGCCGGGGCGGACTGGCTGGACGTTGCCGCTATGGCCCGCAGCGCCGAGCATCTCGCCGAAGCCGATGCCGCGCTCGAATGGATGGCGGCGCTGGAATGGCGTTCCTGCGTGAGCAAGGAGCCGATGGGCCTGCGCTATCGCCCCCAGGCACCGCGCGCGGTGGTGCTGCGCGTGCTGGCGCGCTGCGTCACCGAACTCGGCGGCGAGGAGCCGCGCGGCAGCGCCGTGGCGCGGCTGCTGGAAAGCCTTGGCGAAGGGCGCCCGGCCTCGATCGGCGACCTCGTGGCGCGGCCCAATGCGGGTGGCTGGAGCTTCGCGCGGGCGCCGGTCCGCGCGGCGCGGAAGAAGACATAGCGGCGGGTTCTCCCGCAAATCCGTGGCGTCGCGGGCCGAACGGGTATAAGGGCGCGCGGATGTTACGCTTGTCCGACCTTACCCTGCCGCTCGACCATGCTTCCGAGGACCTCGACGCCGCCGTCTGCGCGCGGCTGGGAATCGCCTCGGACGAACTGGAGCGCGTCACCGTGGTGCGCCGGGGCAATGACGCGCGGCGCAAGAACGCGATCAAGCTGGTCTACACGCTCGACCTCGTGGTGAAGGACGAGGCGAAAGTGCTCGCCGCCCACCACGGCGACCAGCATGTGCGGCCCACGCCGGATACCTCGTACAAGTTCGTCACTCACGCCCCCGAAGGCTTCGACGGGCCGCGTCCGGTGGTGATCGGCGCCGGTCCCTGCGGGCTGCTGGCGGCTCTGGTGCTGGCGCAGATGGGCTTCCGGCCGATCATCGTCGAGCGCGGCAAGGCCGTGCGCGAGCGGACCAAGGACACCTGGGGCCTGTGGCGCCGCTCGGTGCTGGACACCGAAAGCAACGTCCAGTTCGGCGAGGGCGGCGCGGGCACCTTCTCCGACGGCAAGCTCTACAGCCGCATCAAGGACAGCCGCCATCTCGGGCGCAAGGTCCTGACCGAATTCGTCAAGGCCGGCGCGCCCGACGACATCCTTACCGAGGCGCACCCGCATATCGGCACCTTCCGTCTGGTAACGATGGTGATGTCGATGCGCGAGACGATCGAGCAGCTCGGCGGCGAATACCGCTTCGGCACCCGCGTCGACGACTTCGAGATCGCCGCGAGCGATGACGGCGAGCGCCGGATCACCGGCCTGCACCTGTCGAACGGCGAGTACCTGCCTGCCAGCCACGTCATCATGGCGGTTGGCCACTCGGCGCGCGATACATTCGAGGTGCTGCACGAACGCGGTGTCTATATCGAAGCCAAGCCCTTCGCGATCGGCGTGCGCATCGAGCATCCCCAGAGCTGGATCGACACCGCGCGCTACGGCGACAATGCGGGCAACAAGATCCTCGGTGCGGCGGCCTATTCGATCGCGCACAAGGCCTCCAACGGGCGCACCGTCTACAGCTTCTGCATGTGCCCCGGCGGGCGCGTGGTGGCGGCGGCGAGCGAGCCGGGCCGGGTCGTCACCAACGGCATGAGCCAGTATTCGCGCGCCGAGTTCAACGCCAATTCCGGCCTTGTCGTCGATATCGATCCGGACAAGGACTACCCCGGCGATCCGCTGGCGGGCGTGGCCTTCCAGCGCAAGTTCGAGGAACTGGCCTACAAGGCGGGCGGCGAGAACTACAAGGCGCCGGGTCAGAAGCTGGGCGACTTCCTGGCCGACCGCCCCTCGACCGAGTTCGGCGAAGTGATCCCCAGCTATCAGCCGGGCGTCCACCTGACCGAACTCAAGCAGTGCCTGCCCGACTTCGTGGTCGATGCCATCCGCGAGGCGCTGCCGGTGTTCGGCCGTCAGGTGCCGGGCTACGACCATCCCGACGTTGTGATGACGGGCGTGGAGACGCGCACCTCCTCGCCGGTGCGGATCACCCGCGGGCGGGACCTGCAAAGCCTCAACACACGGGGGCTTTACCCCGCGGGCGAGGGTGCGGGCTATGCGGGCGGTATCCTCTCGGCGGCGGTGGACGGCATCCGCGTGGCCGAGGCGCTGGCGCTGGAACTGGCCCCGACCCCGACCTCGACACAAACCGGGATTGCATCCGACCAGTGACCGAGACTTACGACGCCATCGTCCTCGGCGCGGGCGCCGCCGGGCTGTTCTGCGCGGCGACCGCCGGGCAGCGCGGCAAGCGGGTGCTGCTGCTCGACCATGCCGACCAGCCGGGCAAGAAGATCCTGATCTCGGGCGGCGGGCGCTGCAACTTCACCAATATCCACACGGCGCCTGACCGCTACCTCTCGGGCAATGCCCATTTCGCCAAGTCGGCGCTGAGCCGCTACACCGCCGCCGATTTCATCGCGATGGTGGATGCCTACGGCATCGCCTGGCACGAGAAGACGCTGGGCCAGCTTTTCTGCGACGGCTCGGCGAAGCAGATCGTCGCCATGCTGCTGGAGGAATGCGCCAAGGGCGGCGTCGAGGTGAACTGCGGCGATGCCCTCGGTGAGATCGGGCATGGCGACGGCCTCTACCGCGTGGCTTTCGGTACACGGGTCGCCACGGCGCCGGCACTGGTGATCGCCACCGGCGGGCCGTCGATCCCCAAGATGGGCGCGACCGGGGTGGCCTATGACCTCGCGCGAAAGTTCGGCCTCAAGGTCGTCCAGCCGCGTCCGGCGCTGGTGCCGCTGACGCTGGCGGGCGAGGAGGCGCTGTTCCGCGATCTTTCCGGCGTCTCCACCGAAGTGGTGGCCCGGTGCGGCAAGGCAGCGTTCCGCGAGGCGGCGCTGTTCACCCACCGCGGGCTTTCCGGCCCGGCGATCCTCCAGATTTCGAGCTACTGGCAGCGCGGCCAGACGGTGACGACCCAGTTCCTGCCGGACCGCGCCGAAGGCTGGCTTCGGGAAGCCAAGCGCGAACGTCCGCGCATCAGCCTGCGCAAAGTGCTCGGCGAAGGCCTGCCGGAGCGACTGGTGGACGTGCTCTGCGAGAGGCTCGGCCTCTCCGGCGAACTTGGCGCGATGTCCGACAAGGCGCTGGCCGCCGCCGAAGCCCGGCTGGCGCGCTGGCCGTTCGTGCCGGACGGTTCCGAAGGTTTCGCCAAGGCGGAAGTGACGGCGGGTGGGATCGATACCGCCGGTCTTTCGTCGAAGACCATGGAAGCGCGCAAGGCTCCGGGGCTTTACGTGATCGGCGAGGCGGCGGACGTGACCGGCTGGCTCGGTGGTTACAACTTCCAGTGGGCCTGGGCCAGTGCGCGGGCGGCGGGACTGGCGCTCTGACGCCTTAGAGCGTCATCAAAATCTCGCGGCGGTTCTCGCCTTCCCAGACAAGCGTGCGGTCCAGTAGGGCGATCGTGACCGCGCAGCCGGCGGCATCGTCGCCCTTGCCCGACATCGCCTGTTGCACGGTATCGCGGCTGAGCCGGGTGGCGGCGACGACCTGATCGATCAGCTTGCCTGGCACCCTGGCCGAACGCTCGCCGTGGTCCTCGGGGCGGCCCAGCTTGCCGGTTTCCGCGAGATGCGCCGCGAAGGCGCGTTCCTGTCCGCGTAGTTCCTCTGAAAGCGGGATCGCGCCGTGGAGCACGCCGGTCTTGCGCACATCGATACAGGTGGCGGCGCTGCGGCTCTGTGCCGCCCTGAGCTGGGCGAGGCGCAGATGCATCGCGGTGTCGAGGTCGCCGCCCGCCAGTTCGCGTCCGTTGAAGAAGCTGCGCCCGCGCACGATCTCCACGACCTTGTCCACGACCGCCGCCTTGCTATCGCCGTTTTCCAGGAGGGTACGGGCCTGGGCGTTCAGCACGCCTGCCAGTTCCGGCTGCTTGTCCCAGAGCCAGGACGAATCGTGGCCTTCCCCGAAAGCCTCGGGAACGGCGGCCTGCATCGCCTGCCAGGTGTCGTGCTCCAGTGAACCGCCTCCGGAAGAGCTGTTGGCCAAGGCGATGACGACGCCGAGCGCGATCACCCCGAAGAAGATCAGCAGGCCCGAGGCGAAAGGATTTCCGCCCTCCCAGGAAGCGACACGTTCCGGTGCGAAATGGGTCTCCAGTTCGGGGAAGTTCTGCCGCACGCCGCGCAGCAGGCTATCGACTTCGCCCTGCGCCGGGCCGCGCAACAGGCGAAAGCGGCTGGCCCGGCCAGGGCGGACGAGTTCGTTCCACGCCTTGTGATAGCGATGGCCGGGCTGGAGCACGCTTTGCTGGAAGCGATAGCCGCGCAGGCGCGCGCCGAGGAAGGCGACACCGGCGCGCGCGTCGTGGGCGGCCCATTCGCGCTCCCAGCCGAAGGCGGCATTGGCGTCCTCCAGCAGCGGTGCCGAACGCGGCCAGCCGCGCGCGAGCACTTCGGCCAGCCAGTCCTCGATCTGCTGGGCGCGGGTGATCTGCGCCTGCGCGGCATCGTCCAGGATCTTGCGCAAGGCGCGGGTCGCCTGCCGGGCCTCGGCCTCGGTGAGCGGTTCGGCGGCGGTCTCACGCTCGGGATCGAGCAGGATCGCCAGTCGTTCCGCCGGAGTCTCGCCCGGACGCAGGCCCAGCGTGTCGTCGGCGGCGTGATTGCCATGCAGCAAGGGGGCGGTGAAGGGGTCGATCGTGGTGAGCGGAATGCCCGCGCCGCTCACGCCCTCGCGCACGGCGGCGGCGGCCCAGGCCATGCGGCCGAGCATCGTCGTGTCGTCCGGCTCGCCGGGGCGGGCGGCCAGATCGGCGCGGCTCCAGTCGCCGGAGAGCTGCGGCGCGGCATAAGTCCAGCGCGGCGGCGCATCGGGCGAGGGGCCGAATTCCGGTTCTTCCTCCGATTCCGGTTCCGGTTGGGCGGGCTCTTCCGTGGCGGCGAGGTTTCGCGCCAGCCGCAGAGCCTGGTCGCGGGCCTGACGCAGCTGCGCGAAGCCCTCGACATCTTTGTCCACGTCCATTGCTTTCAGCCGCACGGCATAGGCCTTGCGGATCGCGGCGGCGTCGGCGGTTCTGCCGATGCCGAGGATGGACCAGGGCGTCCCGCTCATAGCGGCGTCACGCTTTCCACTTCGTCGAGCCGGGCGACCAGCATCGCGCGGGCATCGGCGATGCGGCGCGGGTCCTGCGTGTCGAGCGCGCCTGCGAACAAGGTGATCCAGTGGCCGATCGCCTGCCGGACATCGCCGATATGGTCTTCGTAGCAGCGCTCGGCGCGGGTCATGACTGCGACGTTCCCGGCGTCCTCGCGCGGGTGGAACTTGAGCTTCGCCAGCGCGGCGCGGCGGCTATCCAGTTCCTTGCGGCCGGGACGGTCTTCCTCGTCGACGATCACGAGATTGCGCTCGACACCGCTCGCCGGGACATGAACGTCGATCTCCAGCAGGCCGGAACTGTCGTAGGAGAAGCGCACTTGCGCCGAGACTTCCCCCGCTGGACGCGGCGGCACCGGAATGGCGATATGGCCGAGCTTCACATTGCCGCGCACTTCGCGGGCCTCGCCCTGATAGATGCCGAATTCCAGCGTCTTCTGGTTGTCGCCCAGCGTGGAATACGTGTTCATCCGCGAGACCGGAACGGGGGTGTTGCGCTCGATCACCGGCGAGAACAGCCCGCGCTGGAGGCCGCCGTGGCCGTCCTGCTCGGCCACTTCGACGCCAAGGGTGAAGGGGCAGACGTCGGTGATGCGGATCTCGTCGAGCGCAGCGTCGCGTCCGACCAGCGCCGCCTGCATCGCCGCGCCGAGCGCCACCGCATGGTCGGGGTGGACCGAGGCATTGGGAAAGCGGCCGAACAGGCGGGTGATCGCGCGGCGTACCACCGGCATGCGGGTGGCGCCGCCGACGAGCACGATTTCGGACAGCTCCGAGGCATCGATCGCGCAGTCGCGCAGGGCACGCACCACGGGTTCGCGCAGGCGCCGCAGCAGCGGTTCGCAGGCGCTTTCGAATTCGGCTTCGGTGATGGTGGCGGCAAGGCGCTCCTCGCCGAGAACCAGGGCGAACTCCGCCTCGCCCGCGGTGCTGAGCGCGCGGCGGCAGGTTTCGGCGGCGCGCTTGAGCAGGGCCTCGCGCTGGGCTGCGGGCAGGGCGTCCAGACGGTGGCCTGGATCGATGCGCGGCCCGGCCATGGCGGCCAGCGCATGGTCGAAGTCGTCGCCGCCGAGCCGGTTGTCGCCCGCCGAGGCGCGGACTTCGACCACGCCGTCGAACATCTCGACCACGGAAACGTCGAAGGTGCCGCCGCCGAGGTCGAAGACCAGGAACGGCTCGCGGTCGCCCTTGTCCTGAAGGCCGAAGGCGAGCGCGGCGGCGGTCGGCTCGTTGATGAGGCGGCGGACGGTCAGACCTGCCAGTTCGCCCGCGCGGCGGGTGGCCTTGCGCTGGCGGTCGTTGAAATAGGCGGGCACGGTGACGACCGCTTCGGTGGGTCGCTCGCCGGTCAATGCCTCGACATCGCCGGCCAGCGCGCCGAGCACGAGGGCGGAGAGGTCCTCGGCCTTGTAGTCCTTACCGCCGAGGCGCGTGGCGCTGGCCGTGCCCATCAGGCGCTTGAAGCTGGTGGCGGTGTCCTGCGGGTGGGTGGCCAGCCGGTCCAGCGCGGGGCGGCCGATCCAGGCCTGCCCGTCCCGCGCGATCGAGACGGCGGAAGGGGTGAGGAAATCGCCGAGGGCATTGGGAACGAGAACGGCCTCGCCATCGCGCCAGATCGCCACGGCACTGTTGGTGGTGCCCAGATCGATACCGATCAGCATGGCGCCGCCCCGCTTACGTCCCCGAACACCGAAATTTCCCCCTCATCCTCGCCGTTACCGCCGATTCGGCCTAGCGATTCAGCCAGGCATTCGAAAGCGGGAAGTAGAGAGGACGGCGCGGTTTGCAAGTCCGCAGCGGGTGCGGCGCCTTCAGCTTCGGGTGGTCTGGCGCACGACGAGGCGGGGCGGCATCACCAGGCTTTGCACCGGCTGCCCCTCGATCCGGGCTTTCAGCCTGTCGACCAGAGCGCGGGCACCTTCGGCGATTTCCTGGCGGATGGTGGTGAGCGGCGGTGTCGTCTGGGCGGCGAGCGGGAGATCGTCGAAGCCGACGATGCGGACATCGCCGGGCACCGCGTGGCCCATGTCGTGCAGCACCCGCAGCGCCGACATGGCGAGCAGGTCCGAGGCGGCGACGATCCCGTCGATCGCCCGATCGCGCTGCGCCAGCGCCTGCTCGATCTGGGGACCCATCGCTTCGCTGGCCAGTTCGACCGCAAGGTGGGTAAACGGCGCCCCGGCGGCTTCGGCAGCCATGGCCGCGCCGCGATAGCGGGTAGCGATCTCGATTCCGCCGGTCTGGCCCAGGAACGCAAGATTGCGCGCGCCGGAGGCCAGCAGATGCTCGACGGCGATGCGGCCGCCTTCTTCGTTGTCGGTGCCGACCGCGCAGTGGGTCTGGCCGCTGCGGTAATGGCCCCAGACGACCATGGGGCGATAGCTCTGGGCCACGCTTTCTATGACGTGGAACTGGTCGGACTGGCCGATGACGATGATCCCATCCACCATGCCCGAGCCGCTGATCCGTTCCAGCCAGTCGGCAGACCCGTCGGGCAGGGCGCGGCTGAGCATCATGTCGTAGCCGCTTTCGGTCAGTTCGTCGGCGAGGTGACCGAGCAGAGTGAGGAAGAACGGGTCGGAAATCTGCTGGCGCTTTTCGTGGCCGAGCGGGATCACCACGCCGATCACCCCGGTGCGGCCGGTGCGCAGCTTGCTGGCCATCTGGTTCGGCTTGAAACCGTGGTGACGGGCGAGGGCCTGGATGCGGTCGCGCGTTTCGGCGTTGACGAGGGTCTTGCCGGCAAGGGCGCGGGAGACGGTTCCAGCCGAGACCCCGGCCAGGCGGGCGAGATCGGCGAGCGTGCGGACATGCCGTTCCGCCGCTGTGGAGGCGGTACCGGCTTTCTCCCGGCCGTCCTCAGTGCCTCTGGTAGTGACCGTCTGATCGTCGTTATCCGCCATCCCATCCTCTTTTTGTTTCCGGCCGCGGACGGTTTCAGTCTCGCGGCCCTATTCCCCCGGCCTCATGCCCCCGGCGGTGACGGGTGATCTGTTGAAAATACACGTTCTTCGCAATGCCGATGATGCGGATGCGTGACGAAAAGCATCGCACCGGCACCCGCCAGCATCAGGATTCCGCTCAGGGCCAAGGCATTGCGCGGATCCGAGGCCAGAAGCGATTCATAGAACAATGGCATCGTTACCGTCTCGATCAACATGGGGATCACGATTAAAATATTGAAAAGGCCGATGTAGAGGCCGGTGCGCTCGGGCGGCAGCGCGCTGGTCAGGATCACATAGGGATTGCCCATCATGGCGCCCCAGCCCAGACCTATACCGATCATCAACAGGGCCAGTTGCCCCATCGACCCTGCCGCCGGGATCAGCAGCATGGCCAGACCCGAAGCGCAGAGGCAGGCCAGGTGAACCCATGCCGCGCCCAGTCTGCGGACGAGCGGGATCATCGCCAGCGCGGCGATGAAGGCGACGACATTGTAGAGCGCGCCGAGCTGCTGTGCGGTCAAGGTCGCGGCCCGATAGGCGGGGCCGGAGGGGTCGGCATCGCTGTGCAGGGTGCGGGCGAGAGCGTCGGTGATGAACTGCCAGTAGACGAACATCGCATACCATTGGCAGAGCATGGCCGGCGCCAGTCGCCGCATCGTCGGCGGCATCGCGCGCAGCGCCGCGACGATTTCACCGAGCAGGGCGGCGGGCGCGAGCGGCCGCGCGGCCAGGGCGGTGCGCCGGCTTTCCGGCAGCGGCAGTTCGGGCACCCGCAGCAGCGACCAGATCGCCGTCGACAGCGAGAGCACCGCGCCGATCGCGAAGGCGGCGCGGATCACGATCGGCACGCCGTTGCCGCCCAGCAGATCGCGGTCGATCAGGATCGCGAGAAACGACGGCGTGAGGTACGAAAGGGTCTGGGCGAGGCCGGTGAATGCGCTCTGGGTCAGAAATCCGGTGGCGCGCTGGTCCGGTGCGAGTCGATCCGCCACATAGGCGCGGTAAGGCTCCATGGTCGCGTTGTTGCCTGCATCGAGCAGCCAGAGCAGGGCCGCGGCGGCCCAGAGCGCGGGCGAATGCGGGATCGCGAGCAGGCAGAGCGAGCAGATCACTGCGCCGATCAGCAGGTAGGGCACGCGCCGCCCGAAGCGCGAGACCGTAAGGTCGCTCATCGCCCCGATCACGGGCTGCACGATCAGCCCGGTCATCGGCCCCGCCAGCCAGAGCAGGGGAAGGTGGGCCTCGGACGCGCCGAGCATGCGATAGATCGGACTCATGTTCGCCTGTTGCAGGCCGAAGCTGAACTGCAGTCCGAAAAAGCCCAGATTCATCTCGCAGATGCGCAGCAGCGGCAGTTTTGGCTGACCTCCTCGATCCATGGGCATCCTTTCGAACTGGCCGAGTCCATTTGTGTCTGCCTGTGTTACGCTTTCGCGGAATGCTTCCCTTAAAACGGAACGAGCGCCGCCGGAATCCGGGAATACCCTGCCTTGCCGGCCTCTTGCGCGTGAGGGCTAAGGTATTGTGCGGACTTGACGAAGTTTCGCATTTCCCCTGCAATCCATTGCTAATCTTTTCCGGATATTCCCGTTCTCGACCAGTCCGTTCTCAAGCAGGGGGGATCGTTCATGTCTATCGCCGGACTTGCCCATGTGCCGCTGCGCTGGACCGCTGCCGACCTCGCCCGGTTGCAGGAAGGCGCTTTCGACCGGGCGCCGAGGATCGAGGCATCGGAGGTGCGCCGCATCGCGCCCGGTCTCGACGTCTGGGATGCCTGGCCGCTCGCCGATGTCGAGGGGCAGCCCTGCCGCTGGCGCAGCGGGGAACTGTGGTTCGCGCTTGCCGCGCCTGCCTTCGATGATCCGGAGATGCGCCACGACCATGCGCGCATTCACCACTTCCACCGCAAGGACGGGCGCTTCCGGCATCTCGGACCGACATTCCACGAGGGTTTCACGCCGGGCAGCCGCGAGTGGTCCGGCTCGGCCACGCTGGAGCGGGGCCTCGTCACCTTGCGCTTCACGGCAGCGGGGGAGCGCGGCGAGACAGGCCGCTCGTTCCGCCAGCGCATAATCGAGAGCACCGCGCGGCTGGAGGATGGCGAGGCGGTCTTCGCGGCATGGTCCGCGCCGCGTGAGATCGTCGCGCCGGCTGACCGTCATTACATGACCCGTCACGAGGGCGAGGGGCGAGGAGGCGCGATCAAAGCCTTCCGCGATCCTTCGCTGTTCCGCGCTGCGGACGGCGCGCGCTACCTGCTGTTCACGGCCTCTGCGGCGGCGGACCAGGGCGCCTTCAACGGCGTGATCGGGCTGGCGCGGGAGCAACCGGACGGGCATTTCCGGAAGCTTCCGCCGATCGTCGAGGCCGGCGGCGTGAGCAACGAGCTGGAGCGGCCTCACGCCGTCTTCCACCGGGGCCTGTGCTACTTGTTCTGGTCCACCCAGTCTTCCGTCTTCGCGCCGGGGATTACCGCGCCGACCGGGCTTTACGGTGCGGTGGCAGCCGGGATCGGCGGTCCCTGGCGGCTGCTCAACGGCCATGGGCTGGTTCTTGCCAATCCGTCGGAGGCGCCGTGGCAGGCCTATAGCTGGTGGGTCCTGCCCGATCTCCAAGTGGCCAGTTTCGTCGATTATCGCGGCGGCGCCGGGGTGGGAGCGTCGCCTGCGAAGCCGCGTGGCCGCAGCCTGTTCGGGGGCACTTTCGCGCCGTTCCTGCGGCTCGCCCTGGACGGCGACAGGGCCGGGCTGGACAGCTCGGTGCGGCATCGATGGTCAGGTGCAAATTAATCAATTTCGCGCGGTTAAACGAATGTTGCGCGGCAGAGAAATCCCGTTACAACCCCGCCGAACACCGAACGGACCGGTCGGTCGCTTCGGGGCGTAATGCCGTCCCGAGTGTCGCCGAAAAGGCACCATCGCTTCTTTTCACATTTCGTGACGGGTTGTGGGTGCCGGATCGCTCGACCGGTCCTATATCGTCTTGTGGCAGCAGGCGACCTGCGACGTCGACGCTGCCGCATGCCGTTGATTTGCGGGAGAATACAGTTGAGCGCAGACGATCTGACCGCCGCCCTTGGGACTTCCATCAAGCCGGGCGGGAAGACCTCGGCCCTTCAGCCCGCGATTGCCCGGCGCATTCGCGATTCGCTGCTGCCCGACGATGCTTCGGGCGAGGGCGCCTGGATCGATGAGGCCGCACAGGTTCTGCTCGCTGCCGCCGCGCGCCGCGAAGTCGGGGTGCCGGTGATCGACATGGCTTCCGAGAACGAGGAGCGCCGCTACCTGCGCATTGCCATCGTCAACGACGACATGCCGTTCCTGGTCGATTCGGTTGCCGCCGTGATCGCCGAGGCCGGTCTGGTGATCGATCGTCTGGCGCACCCGGTGCTCCCCGTGGAGCGCGATGCCGAAGGGCATCTCGTCGCGCTTCCGGAGACCGCCGACAAGAGCGTCCGCCGCGAATCGATGATCTATCTAGAGACCGACCGCGCCGATGCCCGCCAGCGCCGCGATCTTCAGGCTGCGCTCGAAACCGCGCTGGCCGATGTGCGCGTGGCCGTGGCCGACTGGCCGAAGATGGTCGCGGCGATGGATGCCGACGCCGACCGCACCGAGGATGCCGAGGGCGCGGAACTGCTGCGCTGGTTCGCCGGCGGCATGCTGACCCTGCTCGGCCATGTCACCCGTCGCCGCGACGGCGGCCATGATGAATTGCTGGGCATCTGCAAGCGCGATGCCCGCGACTTGCTGTCCGATGCCAGCTACGAACGCGCTTTCGCGGCCTTCGATGCGCAACTCGCCTCCGGGGAAGTCCGCGCGCCGATGGTCATCAAGGCCAATGTCATCGCCCGCGTCCATCGCCGCGTCCCGCTCGACCTGTTCCTCGTGCCGATGATCGAAGGCGGCAAGGTCATCGCGCTGTCGGTTCATGCCGGCCTGTGGACGAGCGCCGCGCTGGCCGTCGCGCCCGACCGCGTGCCGCGTCTGCGCCGCCTGCTTGCGGGCCTTGGCAGCAAGCTCGGCTTCGATCCGGGCGGCCATACCGGCAAGGCGCTGGCCCATGCCATGACCAGCCTGCCGCACGACCTCGTGCTCGGCTTCGGTGAGGCCGATGTCGAGCGTCTGGCGACGACGATGACGGCGCTGGTCGATCGCCCGCGCCCGCGCTTGGTGGTCACTGCCTCGCCGCTCTCGCGCCACTTGTTCGCCTTCGTGTGGATCGCCCGCGACACCCTTTCGACCCAGATGCGCAAGCGGATTCAGGCGATGATCGAGGAGGCCGCACAGGCCCCCACGCTCGACTGGTCGCTCAGCGTCGAAGCGGGCAATCTCGCCATGCTGCGCTACACCCTCGACATCCGCGAGGGCGGACACGCGCTCGACGAGGCCGCGCTGGACCACAGCCTCCAGGTCATGCTGCGCGGCTGGGGCGAGGCGGTCGAGGCCGGTCTGGCCCAGACGCTGGAGCCGGGCCGCGCCGCCGCCATCGCCGCGCGCTATGCCGAGGCTTTCCCGATCTCTTATCGCAGCGACTACGGCCCGGCCGAAGCCGCGATCGACATTTCCCACATGCGCAGCCTCGTCGTCGGCGATGCCGGGACGGACCTGCGCGGCAGCCGCGGCGTGCGCCTCTACCGGCATGAGAACGGCGATGCACCGGAGCTGCGGCTGAAGATCTATCAGGCGGAAGGCAGCCTGCCGCTGTCCGACGCCGTGCCCGCGCTGGAGAACTTCGGCTTCCGCGTCCTCGCGGAAATGCCGACCCCGCTCGACAAGGGGCGCATCGGTACGATCCACGACTTCACTCTCGCCCTGCCGACCGGCAGCGATGCGGGCGAAGTCCTGAAGCTCGCGCCGATGATCGAGGATGCGCTGGCGGGCGTGCTCAACAACCTCGGCGAGAACGACCCGTTCAACCGCCTCGTCCCCGGCCTCGGCCTGTCCAAGCGCGAGGCCGACTGGCTCCGCGCCTGGTATCGCTATCTGCGTCAGGCGGGCATGCACTTCGGCATCGATACCGTGGTGGACGCCCTGCTCGGGGCGCCTGCGGTGACCCTGGGCATCGTCGACTTGTTCCGCGGTATTCACGACCCCGCGTTCAAGGGCGACCGCGCGGCGGCCAAGGCGCAGGCGCAGGAAGCGATCCGCGCCGGTCTCGCCAATGTCAGCGCGATCAACGACGACCGCGTGCTGCGCGCCTTCCGCGATGTCGTGGCGGCGATGCTGCGCACCAATGCCTTCGCCCCCGCCGGGCAGACGGCACTGGCCTTCAAGTTCGATTCCGCGCTCGTCCCCGGCCTGCCCAAGCCGCTGCCCTGGCGCGAGATCTTCGTCTATTCGCGCCGGGTGGAGGGCATCCACTTGCGCGCAGGACCCGTCGCCCGCGGCGGCCTGCGCTGGTCCGACCGCCGCGACGACTACCGCACCGAGATTCTCGGCCTGATGAAGGCGCAGCGCGTGAAGAACGCGGTGATCGTGCCGACCGGCGCCAAGGGCGGCTTCTATCCCAAGCAGCTTCCCGACGCCGCGCTCGACCGCGCCGGTTGGGCCGCCGAAGGACAGGCGAGCTACGAGATCTTCATCGGCACCCTGCTGTCGATCACCGACAACATCGTGGCGGACAAGGTGGTCCACCCCGAAGCGGTGGTGATCCTCGACGGTGAGGACCCCTACTTCGTGGTCGCCGCCGACAAGGGCACTGCCAAGTTCTCTGACGTCGCCAACGGCATCGCCGAATCGCGCGACTTCTGGCTGGACGACGCTTTCGCCAGCGGTGGCTCCAACGGCTACGACCACAAGGCCATGGGTATCACCGCCAAGGGCGCCTGGCTCTCGGTGCAGCGCCACTTCCTCGAAATGGGCGTGGACGTGCAGAGCGACCCGGTCCGCGTGATCGGCTGCGGCGACATGTCGGGCGACGTCTTCGGCAACGGCATGCTGCTGTCGCAGTCGCTGAAGCTGGTGGCCGCCTTCGACCATCGCCATATCTTCCTCGACCCCGATCCCGACGCCGCCAAGAGCTGGGCCGAGCGCAGGCGCATGTTCGACTTGCCGCATTCGAGCTGGGACGATTACGACAAGGCGCTGATCTCCAAGGGCGGCGGCGTCTTCTCGCGCAAGTCCAAGTCGATCCCGCTGACCGACGAAGTGCGCGCGGCGCTCGGCATCGAGGCGAGTGAGCTCGATCCGGAATCGCTGATCTCGGCGATCCTCTGGGCGCCGGTGGACCTGCTGTGGTTCGGCGGCATCGGCACTTACGTGAAGTCTTCCGGCGAGAACAACGCCACCGTGGGCGATCCGGCCAACGACGCCCTGCGCGTCAGCGCCAACGAACTGCGCGTCCGCGTGATCGGCGAGGGCGCCAACCTCGGCGTCACCCAGGCCGCCCGCATCGAGTTCGCCTCACGCGGCGGGCGCATCAACACCGACTTCATCGACAACTCGGCGGGCGTCGACTGCTCGGATAACGAGGTCAACATCAAGATCGCGCTGGCCGCCGCCAAGCGGGCCGACAAGCTCACCGAGGAAGAGCGCGTCGAACTGCTGCGCGAGATGACCGACGAAGTGGCCGAGCTGGTGCTGGAGGACAACCGCCTCCAGGCCCTCGCGCTATCCATCGCCGAGCGCGGCGGGGCCAGCGCCATGCCCTCGCACGTCCGCCTGATCGAGACCCTGGAGGAAGGCGGCAACCTCGATCGCAAGACCGAGGGCCTTGCCGACAACGAGTCGCTGGGCCGCCGCGCGCAGGACGGTCGCGGGCTGACCCGCCCCGAACTCGCGGTGCTGCTCTCCAGCGGCAAGCTGGTGCTGCAGGCCGCGATCGAGGCGTCCGATCTCGCCACCGACGCCACGCTCCAGCCCATGCTGCTCGCCGCCTTCCCGCAGCCGATGCAGGCGAAGTATGCGCGCTTCATCGAAGGCCACCGTCTGGCGGGCGAGATCATCGCCACCAAGCTCGCCAACCGCATCGTCAACCGCCTCGGCATCGTCCATCCCTTCGAACTCGCCGAGGAAGAGGGCGCGGACCTCTCGCAGGTCGCCGCCGCCTTCGCGCTGGCGGTGCAGCTCTTCGATCTCGATGCGCTCTGGGAACGGCTCGAAGTCGCGCCGATGACCGAGGACGCGCGCATCGCCCTGTTCGACCGCACCGCGGGCGTCGTGCGCGGCCATATGGCCGACCTGCTGCGCGCCGGAGCCGGACAGGCGGCGCCTGCCGAAGTGCTCGCCCGGATCGGCAAGCCGGTCGCCGCGCTCTCGGTGGACACCCATGAACTGCTTGGCGAAAGCATCGCCGCGCATTCGCGCAAGCTGCGCAGCGGGCTGCTCGAACTCGGCGCGCCCGAGGCGGAAGCCGCCATGGTTGCCAACCTCTACGACCTCGACGGCGCTGTCGGCATCGCCGCACTCGCCGCCGATACCGGGATCGATCCGCGCCAGATGGTCGGGGCCTTCACCCGCATCGGCGCGGGCCTCGGCCTCGACTGGGCCCAGGCCAGCGCGACGATCATGAACCCCTCCGATCCGTGGGAACGCCTGCTTGTCGCCGGCCTCGCACGGGACTTCCAGCAGATGCGCCTAGACTTCCTGCGGCGCCTTGCCGGGACGAAATCGGGCAAGGCCGACCCGGCTGCGGCTGCCGAGGAATGGGGCCGCGCGCATCTCGCCGCGATCCAGACCTTCCGCGGAATGGTCCAGCGGGCGGAGAATACCGTGCCGCTCAGCCCAGCCATGCTGGCGCAGATCGCCAGCCAGGCGCGGAACTTGCTCGGGAGGTAAGAGGGCAGGGGAAGAGCAGGGGTTTACCACCCCTGCACCCCGTGTACTGGCGGCCTTGCGGGGGCCGGGGCCCTTGGGCGCTCTTGAGGGGTGTCTGAGGTCTCCCGGCGCAACCCTTGGCGCGATTACGCGGTCGCCCCACTACACCCGTCATCCTGAACTTGTTTCAGGATCCATTCCTCCGAACGACCGGCCGTTTCGGTGGCGAGATGGATCCTGAAACAAGTTCAGGATGACGAAGCGAAAGAGCGGGACAGTCCGTTCTTCGATCAACCTAAGCGCCAACACCCCCGTCGTCCCCGCGAAGGCGGGGACCCCGCTTGTTCTTCCGGCCTCCCGCGAGAACGCAGAAGAATGCGGAACCCCGCGCCCCTCACTCGAGCGGCAAAGCACGCGTTTCCTTGATCGCCTCCAGCACGATGCTGGACTTCACATCCCGCACGCCGGGAAGACGCACCAGCGTCTTCAGCGTGATCTGCGAGAGATGCTCCACATCCCGCGCGATGATGTGGACGATATAGTCCATGTCCCCCGTCACCGCATGGCAGGCGATCACATAGGGATTGTCGCGGATCGCCTGTTCGAAGCGCGTGATGTTCTCGTCGATATGGGCATTGAGGTTGATGAGGACATAGGCCTCCAGTTCAAACCCCAGCTTGCGAGGATCGAGCACCGGCGCATAGCCGAGGATCACCCCGTCGTCCTCCAGCCGCTTGATCCGGCGGCTGACCGGAGTCGCCGAGAGCGCCGTGCGTTCCGCCACTTGCGCCACCGGCATCCGCGCATCTTCCTGCAAAGATGCGATGATCTTGCGGTCGAATAGATCCAGCTGCATGAATCGCCTGCCCTGAGCATGGTTTCTGGTGAAAACCACTCTTATCGCGTCTCTAGGCGCGCGCAAATGCATGAATCTGGCGTGAGGCTTGTGATAATCTCGCGGGAATGAAGAAGCCGTCGACCGAGACATCATCGAGCGAGCTTCGGGGAGAGTACGAACTGGCCGCCGACGATTACACCGTCCGGCAGGACTGGCAGGCCTATACCCCGGAGATGCACGAACGCTGGCGCCGCCTCCATGCTCGGCAGTCGGCGCTGGTGGCGACCCATGCCTGCGCGGCCTTCCGCGAGGGGCTGGCCCGGCTCGACTGCGCCGGGGGCATTCCCCGTTTTGAAGATGCCAATGCGATCCTCGGCCCGGCGACCGGCTGGCGGCTCGTCGCGGTGCCGGGCTTCATCCCTGACGCGGTGTTCTTCGACCATCTCGCCCATCGCCGCTTCCCGGTAACACGCTGGCTGCGCGAGGAGCACGAACTCGACTATCTCGTCGAACCGGACGTGTTCCACGACTTCTTCGGCCATGTGCCGATGCTGCTGGACCCGACGATCGCCGATTTCCTGGAGCTTTACGGCCGGGCCGGGGCGCGGGCCATGGCGATGGACGCGCTCGACATGCTGGCGCGGATATACTGGTACACCATCGAGTTCGGCCTCGTGCGGGAGCAGGGCGGCCTGAAAGTCTTCGGCGCCGGTATCATCTCCTCCTCGGGCGAGACGCGCTTCTCGCTGGAGGACCCCAAGGTCCTGCGCCTGCCTTTCGAGGCCGTCCGCGTCATGCGCACCGGCTACATGATCGACTCCTTCCAGAAGACCTACTTCGTCCTCGAAAGCCTGCCCCAGCTGATCGAGGACCTCGTCTCGCGTGACTTCGGCCCGGTCTACGAATCCTGGCGCGCGGCGCCGCCCATTCCCGCCGGAGACCTGCTTCCCGGCGAAACCCCCTTCGGAGAACTGACTTCATGACCGATATCTTCGACAATCCCATCGGACTCGACGGTTTCGAATTCGTCGAATTTTCGGCGCCGGAAAAGGGCGTGCTGGAGCCGGTGTTCGAAGCCATGGGCTTCACGAAGATCGCCCGCCACCGCTCGAAGGACGTGGAACTCTGGCGCCAGGGCGGGATCAATTTCATCACCAATTATGAGCCGCACAGCCCGGCCTGGTTCTTCAGCCGCGAGCACGGCCCCTCGGCCTGCGGCATGGGTTTCCGGGTGAAGGACGCGCGCGCGGCCTATGCCGAACTGCTCGCCCGCTCGGCGGAGCCGGTGCAGGTCGCGACCGGCCCGATGGAACTCCACCTTCCCGGCATTCGCGGCATCGGCAATTCGATCATCTACCTGATCGACCGTTACGAGCGTGACGGGGATGGGGCGCTGTCGATCTACGACATCGACTTCGACTACCTGCCCGGCGTCGATCGCCATCCGGTGGGCGCGGGCTTCGACCTGATCGACCACCTGACCCACAACGTCTACGGCGGCCGCATGGCCTATTGGGCGGACTATTACGAGAAGCTCTTCAACTTCCGCGAGATCCGCTATTTCGACATCAAGGGCGAATATACCGGCCTCACCTCGAAGGCGCTCACCGCGCCGGACGGCAAGATCCGCATCCCGCTCAACGAGGAAGCCGAGGGCGGAAAGGGCCAGATCGACGAATTCCTGCGCGCCTTCAACGGCGAGGGCATCCAGCATATCGCCCTCATCTGCGACGATCTCATCGGTGCCTGGGACCGGCTGAAGTCGCTCGGCGTGCCGTTCATGACCGCGCCGCCGGAAACCTACTACGAGATGCTCGACGAACGCCTCCCCGGTCACGGCGAGCCTGCCGAGGAACTCAAGATGCGCGGCATCCTGCTCGACGGCACGGTGGATGGCGGGCAACCGCGCCTGCTCCTCCAGATATTCGCGGAAGCCCGCGTCGGGCCGGTGTTCTTCGAATTCATCCAGCGCAAGGGCGATGACGGCTTCGGTAACGGAAACTTCAAGGCCTTGTTCGAAAGCATGGAGCGTGACCAGATTCGCCGCGGCGTGTTGAAGGTGGATGAGCCCGCGGAGTAAACAGGTTGGGAGAGAGGGGCAGGCCCACGCAGGTCTGCCCCCAATTCCCGGGAGAGTGAAGATGACTGAAAAGACCCCCGTGGCGGTCCCGAAACTGGGTGGAATCCACCATGTCGCCTACCGCTGCCGCGACGCCAAGGAGACCGTGGAGTTCTACCGCGAGGTGATGGGCATGGATTTCATGCTCGCCATCGCCGAGGACAAGGTGCCCTCCACCGGCGCGCCCGATCCCTACATGCACGTCTTCCTCGACTGCGGCGGCGGCAATGTTCTGGCCTTCTTCGAACTGCCCAACGCACCGGAAATGGGCCGTGACGAGGCGACTCCGGCCTGGGTCCAGCACATCGCCTTCAAGGTCGAGAGCGAGGAAGGCCTGCTCGCGGCCAAGGAACGTGCCGAGGCGCGGGGACTGTCGGTGGTCGGCCCGGTGCACCACGGCGTGTTCAAGTCGATCTACTTCTTCGACCCCAACGGCCACCGTCTGGAACTGGCCTGGCAGTTCGGCACCTCGGGCCAGATGGCCCAGCTCAAGGCCGTGGCCGAGGAGATGCTGGAGGAATGGTCGCGCACCAAGAAGGCCCCGCGCCACGCGGCGTGGCTGCACGAGAAGATCGCGGCGGAGACGTAAGAGCGTGAAGCTCTACGGCTACTGGCGCAGCTCCACGAGTTATCGCCTGCGCATCGCGCTGGGTCTCAAAGGGCTTGAATACGAGCAGGTTGCGATCAACCTGCTCGACGGGGAGCAGCGCTCCGCGGAATATCGCCGCCTAAACCCCTACGGCGGTGTTCCGGCGCTGGAGATCGACGGGCGCGTCTACGCGCAGTCGATGGCGATCCTGGAATGGCTCGACGAGAGCTTTCCCGATCGGCCGCTGCTCCCCCGCGATGTCGAGGACCGCTTCGCCTCGCGCGAGCTGGCGATGGCGATCGCCACCGAACTCCATGCGCCGCTCAATCTGCCGGTGCTGAAGTACCTGAAGCACGATCTCGGCCATGGGCAGGAGGCGGTGGACGCCTGGTATCGCCACTGGATCGCCCGCACGTTCGAGGGCGTGGAGGCGCGGCTTGCTCAGCGAGGGGCAGGGGATTTCCTGTTCGATGCGCCCGGATTGTTCGAATGTGTGCTGGTGCCGCAGCTCTACAATGCGCGGCGATTTTCCTGCGATCTCGATGCCTATCCGCACCTGACCCGGATCGAGGCGGCTTGCCGGGAGCACCCGGCATTCGTCGCCGCCCATCCCGACCATCAGCTGGACCGGGTTTGACGAGCGACTGGGCGCCCCGTCGTCCCCGCGAAGGCGGGGACCCCGCTTGTTCTTCCGGCATAGCGCGAGGACGCATAAAAAAGCGCGGCCCCCGCCTTCGCGGGGGCGACGATGATAGGGCTGATAGGGCCGATAACGTAAGTAGGGCTCGGTAAGGCTCTACGCCTCAGGCTGCCGGATCAGCCTTGGGCGTAACCCAGACCTCGACCGGCGCCACGAACTTGCCCGGCGCGGGCTTGCCGACATGGACGCGGTCGGCGGTGACGAGTTCGCCGCTGGCGAGGTTGAAGCTGGCCCAGGGCTTGGGCATGCGGCCGAAAGTCATCTTCTGGATGGGCTGGCCGGTGGTCGAATTCATGATGGTGGCGATGATGCTCATCCGCCCGCCCGTAGCGAGATCGGGGAGATTCGGTCCAGCGTGCGAGCCGAGCTATGCCCCATCCAATTTTTCAGCCCTCTGCAGGCGCCAGCAGCAGGTCCCGCAGCGCGTGGAGGCTCGGCAGCACTTCCGCGCAGAGCAGGGTCTGCTCCTCGGTTGCGGGCAGCAGGTCGGGCACCATGACCGTGGCGATCCCCGCCGAAGTGGCTGAACGCACCCCTGCCGGACTGTCCTCGATGGCGACGCAGTGCGCCGGATCGACGCCGAGGCGGCTGGCGGCGAGCAGGTAGGGCTCCGGATGCGGCTTGGCCTGGGTCACGTCGTTGCGGGTGACGACGACATCGAAGTAGTGCAGCAGTCCTGCCTTCTCCAGTCGCTGCTGCGCATAAGGCGCTTCCGAGGAGGTGGCGATCGCCATCGGTATGCCCGCCTTGGCGAAATGGTCGAGAATGACCTCGGCGCCGGGCCGCAGCGGAATTCCGGCATCGAGCATGGCCGCGAAAGCCACGTCGCCCTCGTCGAAGAAACTGTCGAGCGGGAAGTCCGGCCCCATGTGCTCGGCGACGAGACGGCGCGAACCATCGCGGTGGACGCCGACCATCGCATTCTGAAGCTCCGCCGGGAGCGGATAGCCCAGCGCCTTGCCGGTCACCGCGAAAGCCTTGCCGTGCAGGGCTTCGGTATCGAGCAGGGTCCCGTCCATGTCGAAGATCGCCGCGCGGATCGGGTCGGGCAGCACGGCGGAGCGAAGCGTGTCGGGAAGCGAGGTCATGGGGTTAATATGCCCCCTGACCGTGGCGGAACCATTGCAAAACGGGAACGGGCAGTTGCGTGAAGCGCCTCAGGCGTTGACGTAAGTCACAGTATCCCCCGGCCCGACGCCCAGCAGCGCGGCGGCGGCGGCATCCAGCGTGACGCCGCCGTCCGCTGCGTCGATCTTGCCGAGGCAGGCGCGGAATTCGGCGAGGCGGCCGGTGGCGACGAGGTGGCTGGCTTCGGTGTCGTCCGCTGCGGCGATCGCGGTGATCGCGGCGGTGCGGGCTTCCTGCACGGTGCGGATCTGGTCGGTTCTGGCGATCATCGTCGGGCCGCCGTCGAAGATATCGACGTAGTTCTGGAACGCGAAGTTCTCGTTCTCCAGCATGCGCATGGCGGGCCGCCCGGAATAGTGCGGCTGGCCCATCACCTGGCGCGCCGCTTCGGAGAGCAGGGCGCAGTAGATCGGGTGCTTGGGCATGAGATCGGCGATGAACTGGTTGCCGTGCTTGGCGTTGAACTCGTCGGCATCGCGGAAGCTCATGTCGAAGAAGCGCCCGGCAAGGCCGTCCCAGAACGGCGAGTTGCCGGCATCATCGATGGCGCCGCGCAATTCGGCCAAAGTGGTATCGCCGAAGCGCGAACGGTGCGCCTTGATGAATAGATAGCGGCTGCGCGCGAGCAGCTTGCCGACACCCGCCGAACGCTCGGTGGCATCGAGATAGAGGCCGCCGACTTCGCTCGCCCCGTCGAGATCGGTGCAGAGTGTCAGCATCTCGGCGCGGAAGGTGCGGTCCAGTTCCTTGGAATGCTGGGTGATCCGCCCGAGGCGATAGGAGTAGAACGGAAACTCGGTGCCGACCTGCGAAAAGGCCTGGCAGGTGCCGCGCACTTTGCCGGTCTCGGTATCTTCGAGGATGAAGACGAAGAGGTCGTTGGCGATCTCGTCGCTGTCGCGGGCGAAGCTCTTGGCGGTGCGCTTCAGTTTGGCGTCCAGCGTCGGCTTGTCGGGCGGCAGGTTGGTGAAGCCGCCGCCGGTGCCCTTGGCCATGCGGTAGAGGGCTTCCAGGTCCTTTTCCTGTGCGGTGCGCAGGAGGAATGTCATGCGGGCAGAACTCCGTGGCGGTCCAGTCTGTGGAGGACGAGAGCGGTGAGGCGGGCGCGGGCGTCGAGTGAATCGGCCAGCAGGTACTCGTCCGGCGAATGAATCGATCCGCCGAGCGCGCCCATGGTATCGAGCACCGGCACCCCGCAGGCGGCGATATTGTTGCCGTCGCAGACGCCGCCGGTGTCCTTCCAGCTCATCGGCTGGCCGAGGTCGGCGGCGGCCTTGCTGACGAGGCCGTAGAGCGCCTCGGTCTTGTCCGAGATCGCCTTGGGCGGGCGCGAGACGTGGCCGTGGATGTGCATGTGCACTTCGTGCGCGGCCGAGACTTCGGCGACGGCGGCCTTGATAGCGGCCTGCGCCTTGGCGGCGAGTTCGGGCGTGGCCGGGCGCATGTTGAAGTGCAGCACGGCGAGGTCCGGCACGGTGTTGTTGGGCGCGCCGCCTTCGATCTTGGCGGGGTTCACCGAAAGTCCGGGGCGGCGCATCGCGGCAAGCCGCAGGGCAAGGTCGCTGGCGGCGAGGATAGCGTTGCGGCCTTCCTCGGGATTGCGACCGGCATGGGCGGAGCGGCCATGGACGACGACGGCGTAATTGCCCGAACCGGGCCGCGCGCGCGCCATCTGGCCGCCGGGGAGCGCCGGTTCGTAGGTCAGCGCGGCCAGCTTGCCTTGTGCCAGTTCCGCGATCAGCGGGGCGGAGGAGAGCGAGCCGGTTTCCTCGTCGCTGTTGATGAGGACGTCGTAGCCAAGCGTCGGACCGGCGCGCTCGTAAGCGGCCCTTTCGTATGCCTTTAGGCCCGCCAGCATGACGGCGAGGCCGCCCTTCATGTCCGCAGTGCCGGGGCCGTGGAGGGAGTTTTCGTCCAGCCAGTCGCAAGTCTGGAAGGGGTGATCGGCGGGATAGACGGTGTCCATATGACCGGTGAGGATCACCCGCCGCTCCGCTTCGGGCCGCACCGAGAGCACGAGGTGGCGTCCGTGGACGACCTCGCGCGTCTGGCCCTGGCTGTCGACTTTCTCGACCGGGGCGGGATCGATCAGCCGTATCTCGCCCGGCAGCGCCGCGAAGGCATCGGCAAGGCGGCTCGCCATCGCGGCCAGTCCCTCAAGGTTCGTGGTGCCGCTGTTGATCGCCGCCCAGTCGAGCGTGTGGGCAAGGATCGGCGCGCGCTCGACCGGGGCGAGCAGGTCCTGTTCGGCTCCGGTCAGGCCTGTCATCCGCTGAGCTTGCCCGCCAAGAGTTTACCAACCAGCGCGCCGCTGTTGCCGTCCACGCTCGCCGCCTCGAAGCTGGCGACCGGATAGGCGCAGTAGTCGGCGGCGTAATAGGCGCTGGGGCGGTGGTTGCCGCTCTCGCCAAGGCCGCCGAACGGCATCGAGCCTGCCGCGCCGGTGGTCGGGCGGTTGCGGTTGACCACGCCCGCGCGGCTTTCCAGCACGAAGCGGTCCCACAAGGCGTCGTCCGTGCTGACGAGGCCCGCCGAAAGGCCGAAGCGGGTGGCATTGGCGGCGGCGATGGCGGCGTCGAAGTCGGGCACGCGGGTGACTTGCACGATAGGGGCGAACACTTCCTCGTCGGGCACGTCCACGCCGGTCACGTCGAGAATGCCGGGGGTGACGAAGGCGCTGCTGCGGCCTTCCACGCCTTCGAACGCCCGGATCACCGTGGCGCCGCGCTCGACGAGGTCGGCAAAGCGCGCCTTGGCGGCCTCGGCGGCCTCGGCCGAGATCAGCGGGCCGAACCACGGCTCGGGCGTCTCGTGCCATTCGCCGATGGTGACGCGATCCGCCAGCGCGGCGACGGCATCGACCAGCGCGGAGCCGAAGTCGTTGTCCGGCACGATCAACCGACGCGCGCAGGAGCAGCGCTGGCCGGTGGTGATGAAGCTCGATTGCACGACGACCGAGGCGGCCTCGTCCACGTCGCCGTCCCACGCGACCAAGGGATTGTTGCCGCCGAGTTCGAGGGCGAGGATCACGTCGGGCCGGTCCGCGAAGATGCGCCGGAAATGCGCGCCCGCACCCGCCGAGCCGGTGAACAGCAGCCCGTCGATATGGCCCGCAACCAGTGCCTCGCCGGTGGCGCGTGCGCCGTGGACGATCTGGAACACGCCGTCCGGAAGGCCCGCTTCGGCCCATGCATCGGCCATGGCTTGCCCGGTTGCCGGGGTCATTTCGGAGGGCTTGAACACCACCGTATTGCCTGCCAGCAGCGCAGGGACGATATGGCCGTTGGGCAAGTGACCGGGGAAGTTGAACGGCCCGAGCACCGCCATCACCCCGTGCGGGCGGTGGCGCAATACGGCGGCACCGAAGGGCATGTCCTGCCGCTTCTCGCCCGCGCGCTCGGCCTGCGCGGCAATCGAGAGGCCGACCTTGCCGATCATCGAGGCGAGTTCGGTGCGCGTTTCCCAGAGCGGCTTGCCGGTCTCGCGGGAGATCACCTCGGCGATCGCGTCCTTGCGGGCTTCCAGCACCGCCTTGTAGCGCAAGGCCGCTTCGACCCGCGCGGTGACCGGCAGGGTGGCCCAGGCCGGAAACGCCGCGTGGGCGCGCTCCAGCGCGGCATCGACCGCGGCGCTATCTGCCACTTCGCCTTCCCAGACCAGCGCGCCGCTGGCCGGATCGAACGACTGGAGCAGGCTCATGAACCTCTCGTCACCGCGAAGATGCCGGTGGCATTGCCGGAATCGAACGTGAGATCGAGCTTGCCGGTCTCCGGATCGATATCGCGGGTGATGAATTCGTAGAACGAGCCGGGCACCGGCAGCGGCACTTCGCTGCCGTCGGCCTCGCGGAACGGGCGCACCACCTTGTCGGCGAGGATCGCGGTCTGGCGCACGCGGCCGTTCTGCGAGATCTCGACCGAGGGCTTCATCGGATAGCCGTCTTCCTTGAGTTCCTCGGCCAGCGCCGCGACATTGGCGGTGCGGGTGGTCGCGTGGTTGAAGGCATTGCCCTCGGTGGCGATCCAGGCGCCTTCCTTGGTCTCGGGCAGCAGGACTTCGTAGTCGGCCAGCGTCGGCGGCTCATGCTGACGCTCGAAGCAGGCGAGCGCGCCCTTGAGCGCGATCACGGCCTGGTCGAACGGGCAGCTGCCCTGTGCGGCCAGCGTATCGAGCGCGGCCCATTCAGCCTCGCCCAGCGGGTCGGTCGACGTGCCGAAAACATTGGCGCAGGCGGCCTGCGCGCCCTCGGAAAGCTGATGGACATGGAGTTCGGAAACGAAGAACTGCGGAATCGTCTCCGGCAGGTCGCGCTGGACATAGGCGCGGCCAGTCATGCGCAGCTTGGGCAGCGGATAGAGCCCGCCCACTTCGTAGCCGAGCGGCACCAGGAAGCGTCCGAAGGCCTCCTGACCGCGCGGCAGGTCGCCGGTCTCGCCGTCGATCGTGCGCAGGGCGCCGTGGTCGAAGGCGATCGTCTCGCCCGTCTCGCGTACGGACTGCACATAGCGCGCGGCGGTCGGCACGCGCTCCAGCAGATCGGCGAAGAGTGCGGCGTTGAGCGCCATCGCGACTTGCGCGCGGCTGACGGTCTCGCCGCTGCCCGAGAGCGCGGGATCGATGGTGAGGACGGTGAGGGCGGAACTCGCGGCATCGGCGCCGATCGCCGCCGAGACGAGGCGGAAGAGCGTCTGATCCTGATCTGCGAAAAGGCTGGAGGCGGAGGGCATCGTATTCCCGTCGTTTCTCTGTTGCGCGTAGATCGGACATAGGAAAGCCCCCGGTCCAAGTCCATGCCGCGCAGAAGCGGGCCTCGCTTTTTTGTCTATACTTTTAGGCGCGATCCGATGGCGCGGAGATGCGATTCGCAACTGCACAAATGTGAACGTAACGGATTTCTGCGCTCCGCACGGCTTCGAGGGCGGGCGTCCTGCCGCTTTATGACGAATATTTTGCAGTGCAGCGGGAAACTCATGGCACTCTAGGGCTTTAATCGAGCATTCTCCTCCCATCGATGCGGGGTGCGCATGAGCCTGATGCCTCGTGAACAAGCGCGTGACCTAGAACGTGAATCGGATTCCGATAAAGTTCGTTCGATCTTTGGCGCCATCCCTGCCGACAGCGAGCCGGTAGAGAAAGCCCCGAACAAGCCGCTCCACATCGCGCTGGTCGGCAATTTCGCGCCGCGAAAGTGTGGCATCGCCACTTTCACCACCGACATCTTCGAGAAGCTGGGTCAGTTTCATCCCGAGACGACTATCGACGTCTATGCACTCGACGATCCCGCGCAGCATCTGGACTATGGCGACCTCGCCGGAACCATCGCCTGCAACGATCCCGAAGACTACGCGCGCGCCGCCCGCCGGATCAACGAGGCGGGGGTGGATGCGGTCTGGCTCCAGCATGAGTACGGCATCTTCGGTGGCCCCGACGGTGAGATGGTGCTGGGCTTCGTGGACCGGCTTGCGGCGCCGCTGGTGCTGACCTTGCACACCGTTTTGTCCGACCCTTCGGAACGCCAGCGCGCGATCCTGCGCCACCTGATCGCGCGTGCGTCGCGGATCATGGTCATGTCCCGCCACTCGCGCGACCTCCTGGAAAGCGACTACGGCGCCCCCGCGCACGTGCTCGAAGTGATCGAGCACGGGGCGCCCGACCGTCCCTTCGGTCGCCATGACGAATTCAAGGAAAAGCTGGGGCTGGAAGGCCGCAAGGTGCTGATGACCTTCGGGCTGCTCAGCCGGGGCAAGGGGCTGGAGCATGCGATCCGCGCGCTGCCCGCGATCGTCGCCCGCCATCCGGAGGCGGTCTACCGCATCGTCGGCGCGACCCACCCCAACCTTGTCGCGCACGAGGGCGAGGCTTACCGCGAGGAGTTGCAGGCGCTTGCCGAAAGGCTCGGCGTCTCGGCGCATATCGCCTGGGAAAACCGCTTTCTGGAGACCGACGAACTGCTGGACCAGCTCGAAGCCTGCGATATCTATCTCACGCCCTATCTTGGCCTTCAGCAATCGACCTCGGGCACGCTCAGCTATGCAGTGGCGCTGGGCAAGGCGGTGGTCTCGACGCCTTATGTCCATGCCCGCGAACTGCTGGGTGAGGATATCGGCCGCCTGATTGAGCCGGGTTCGAGCGAGGCCATCGCCGAGGCCGTGAATGCCCTGTTCGACCGCCCGGCGGACCTCTCAGCCATGCAGCGCCGCGCCTGGGCGCGGGGTCGCGAGATGATCTGGCCGCGCTTTGCCGATGCCGGGCTGCGCCTCGTCGCGCGTGCCTGTGCTCCCGAGCCTGCGATCCCCCCGATCACCGCGACGCCCGGTCTCGCCGCGGTGCTGGCGATGAGCGACGGCACCGGCATGCTCCAGCACGGGGTCGGCGTCGTGCCGGACCGGCGCCACGGCTATTGCCTCGACGACAATGCCCGCGCGCTCATGCTGATGAATGTGGCGCGGGGCCTGCCGGTGGCCGAGCGGATGAAGTGGAGCCTCGTCTATGCCGCCTTCGTGCAGTCGGCGTGGAACCCGGAACTTGGCCGCTTCCGCAATTTCATGCGCTTCGACCGCAGCTGGTGCGAGGATGAGGGATCGGAGGACTCGAACGGCCGCGCGGTCTGGGCGCTGGGCCAGACGTGCGAGCGGGCGCCGGACCAGAGCCTGTCGGACTGGGCGCTCCAGCTGTTCGAGGACGTGCTGCCGACGCTCGCCGCGATCGAGTCGCCGCGCGCGCGCGCCTTTACGATGCTCGGCGCCTGCGCGGTGCTGCGCCGCGATCCGCGCCACGCGGCGGCGCTCGACTGCGTGCGGCAGGGCGGCGACTTCCTGATGCGCCTGCTCGGCCATGGTCGCCGTCCCGACTGGGCCTGGTTCGAGGCGGTGCTCGGCTACGACAATCCCCGCCTGCCGCAGGCGCTGATCGAGGCCGGACTGGCGCTCGGCGAAGAGGACTGGATCGCCGCCGGGCTGGAAACGCTGGAATGGATCTGCAAGCAGCAGGTTTCGGCGCGTGGGCAGTTCCGGCCGATCGGCTCGGAAAGCTTCGGAAAGCCCCATGCCTATCTGCCGTTCGACCAGCAGCCGCTGGAAGCGCAGGCGGCCATCGAGGCCGCCTGCAGCGCCTTTACCGCGACGCATAGTGCGTGTTGGGGCGAACATGCCCTGACCGCGTGGCACTGGTTCTTCGGCGGCAACGATCGCGGGGTAGTGCTCGCCGATATTGCGACGGGCCGTTGCCGGGATGGGGTCACACCGAGGGGCGCGAATGCCAATTGCGGTGCGGAATCCATTCTCGCCTTCCAACTTTCGCATTATGCTCTGGCCGAGCTTGCCGTTTCGGCACCGCTGGGACGTGGAAGTGGCCTAGGGGGCGGATCAGGCGGCGGATTCGGAGGAGGATTGCTTGAATCGGCCCGAGAACGTCTGGTCTGAACCGCTCCATATCTTCGAGACTCGCCTCTACGCCGATCCGGCGCGAGTCGTGCTGCGGCCCTTCCACCTCGGCTGGCAGGGCAAGAACGCGCCCGGCGACCGTGCCACCCGGCTGGTCGAGGATGTCGCTGGCCTCAGCGAGGAGCAGGTGGCGAGCGAGTACGAACGCGTGCTGCGCGACTTCAAGGAGCGACACTGGCAGACCGAGAAGATTTTCGCCGAGCGCTTCGACGAAGTGGCGAAGAACCTCGAACTCGATCCCGCCCAATTTTCCGAGACCCGCCAGCGGCTGATCGGCGCCTATTTCTGCCATGAGTACACTTTCGCGGCGGCGGCGCTGATGAATCCCTCGATCGTCCCAGCGCCCGACCAGTCGGGGATGCAGGGCGATTCGGTGCGCTTCATCATGAGCCTGCGTGCGGTGGGGGAAGGGCACATCAGCTCGATCGCCTTCCGCGAGGGCATCGCCGAGGCGGACGGCACCTTCTGCCTCTGGCCCCAGGCTTCGTTCGCGACGTCGGTAGAACTGGACCGGGAGGAGGAGGTCGATTGCGAGGAGACCGTCTGGGTCCATCGTCATGCCGAATCGAACCTGTCGAACACGGTGATCTTCCCGATCACCGAGCAGCAGCGCGGCGGGCTGGAGGACTTGCGGCTCGTGCGCTTCGATCACGGCGGCGGCGATTATGAGTGGATCGGGACTTATACCGCCTATTCGGGCACCTCGATCCGCTCCGAACTGCTGCGCACGCGCGATTTCCGCCGCTTCGAACTGGAGCCGATCCGGGGGCGCGCCGGGCGCAACAAGGGCATGGCGCTGTTTCCCGAGAAGATCGACGGCCGCTTCACGATGGTCGGGCGGCAGGACGGCAAGAACCTCTTCCTGCTGCGCTCCGACGCGCTCGACACCTGGGACGACGACGGCGTGCTGCTGATGGAGCCGAAATATCCCTGGGAGTTCATCCAGATCGGCAATTGCGGCAGCCCGATCCCGACCGAGCACGGCTGGCTGCTGTTCACCCACGGCGTCGGTGCGATGCGCAAATATGCGCTGGGCTGCGCGCTGCTCGACCTCAAGGACCCGTCGAAAGTGCTTGCCCGTACGGTGGAGCCGGTGCTGACGGCGGAGAACGCTGATCGCTCGGGTTATGTGCCGAACGTGGTCTATACCTGCGGCGCGCTGAAAGTGGGGGAGCGGTTGCTGCTGCCTTACGGCATTTCCGATAGCACCGTGGGTTTCGCGACTTGCGAGATCGAGAATTTACTGAAGCTGATGGTTTGAGGGGCTTTGAGAGAGGCCCATTCTCGTCGTCACCCTGAACTTGTTTCAGGGTCCTTCAGGCCGCAAGCGCAGTTTCATGATCGGCTAGCCGACGACGCGGCTTGCTTACGAGCCTGCGGGATGGATCCTGAAACAAGTTCAGGATGACGGAGTGGGTGGGGCAGGGGTGTGCTACCTATCGTTTCCGTCTGTAAGTCCGCGGCGGGGCGACGACCGATCTGGCCGCCGCCCTGCCAAGCCCGTCAGCCGTGGGCGCCGAACTCGTTCGCCAGCGCCGTGGTGATCCGCAAAGACAGCGCATAGCACCGCGCGATCGGGTCGATGAATTCGCGGTGGATCTGCGCATAGCCGGTCGCGCTCGAATCCGGATAGTCGCTGGGCTTGTCCACGGTGAAGTCGTCGATCGAGGGGAAGCTCGTCGGGAAGGCGCGGCGGAGCTGGGCGAGGCCGTCCTCGACGCGCAGGGTGAAGAACATCTCCAGCACGTCGTCGCGGCTGATGTCGTTCGCGCGGCTGAACTGCGGGACCATGACGGCGCGCAGGAACATGTGCTTGAACAGGGCGATACGCAGCGATTGCAGCACGCCGAGGCTGCGGCGGGTGTGCTCGCGGTCCGGCAGCGGGGTTTCGTCCGGCAGCAGGTCGAGCAGGAAGTGCAGCTTCATTGCATCGACGCGAAGGCGCGAGGCGAGGCGGCGATAGACGCCGGTGCGGTCGTCCTTGGTCAGGTATTCCGCCAGCTTGAGGCAGGCCCCGGCGATGTGCTTCTCGTCGCCGCGATAGGGGCGGCTGGCCCAGTAGGCTGAGTTGAACAGCTCGCCATAGGCCGCCACCGTCTTGATCGAGGCCAGCGCATTGGCGTGCCGGGCAAGGCGCATCAACTGCTGCCCGCGCTCGCTCTCGCGCAGCAGGCCCGCGATTTCCTCGCGGTTACCGTCGGACGCGGTGCCGATGCCCGCGATCACGTTCACCGGATAGCCGAGTTGCTGGAGGATCGCGTTGTGCGGGATCGCGCGAATCTGGCGCAGGCTCATCGAGCGGTCGGAGGCAAGGTCCGACTGGCGGCGCGACTTGCGGCTGCCGGTATCGTTGAGCAGGCCGAGGCCAAAGGCGGTGATCGCCCGGCTGTAGGTGGCCGATTCCAGATGCTCGTGCTGCACCCCGCGGATCGCGCGGTAGAAGTCGAGGCTGAGGTCGGTGCGGCGATAGAACAAGTCGGTCGGCGCATCGGCATCGGCGCCCCACAGCGGCATTTCGGCCATGCGGGTGAGCGTGGCCAGCGCCAGTTCGTCCGAGCCGAACCAGAGGTAGCCGTCGCCGCCCTGGAACGAGACTTCCGGCTCCAGCCGGATGCCCGCGCGCAGGAAGCGGCGGCGCGCCCAGGGGCTCATCGGCCACTGGAAGCGGTCCTCGAGGCTGGAGGGATGGGCGCCGCGGCCCATCGATTCGCCGTGGGTGTTGAAGATCAGCGCCGAAACGTCGGTCAGGCCATTGGCCACCATCGCTTCGGACAGGCGGCCTTGCAGACGCTCGATGGCGAGCGCGGCAGGCACTTGCCCGACGAAGCGGCCCGCGTCGGAAAAACCGGTCTGGATCGAGACGCGGCCGCGCTTGTGGGCGTAGTCGCGGTAGGCAGGCTCGGCCAAGACCGCATCGAGGAAGCGGCCGCCGTGTTCGAGCGCCGTCTCGGTCTCGAACAGCGGCGAGACGTCGACTTTCTCGTCGATCCCGAACATCCGCGCGAAGTAGAGCGCGGCGAGGATCGTGGTCGGTTCCTCGCATTCGGCCACCAGCATGCGGATCGGTGCGTCGGCATCGATATGGCCGAGGATCTGCGCCATTGCCAGGAACTGGCGGACGGCGGTGGAATTCTCGATGGCGAGGGCCGCGAAGTTGGACTTGAGCGGTGTGACTTCGGCCAGCAGCTCGCGCATGCGGACCAGCGCGGCCTGGCTGGCGAGGTTCAGCTTGCCTTCCGGATCGATGCGCAGGCGGATCGCGTTCTGCAGCTGCGATGCGTTCACGCGGAAGTGAATCCAGCCCATGCCGAGGCCGTCTGCG
The DNA here is from genome assembly GCF_055521635.1 of Novosphingobium sp. BL-S-20. Lineage (NCBI taxonomy): Bacteria > Pseudomonadati > Pseudomonadota > Alphaproteobacteria > Sphingomonadales > Sphingomonadaceae > Novosphingobium > Novosphingobium sp. BL-S-20. Next base: position 708,837 of record NZ_CM145494.1, read on the forward strand.
CGCATGGCGGCAGCGGCCACGAGCAGCGTGCGCGCCTGATCCTGATCGGCGTGGCGCGCCTCTTCTTCCAACCGGGCGATCACGCCTTCGAGGCTGACGAGGCGGTCGGGATGCTCGGCGGTCAGGGCATTGGCGGCTTCGGACAGGGCTTCGGGCGAGGACAGGTCGGCGGCGAAGCGGCGAACCATGTCCTGCGTCAGCGCGGCGGCGCGGGAGAGCTGCTGCGAAATTTCCGGCGCGGCCTGCGCGAGGCTTTTCGCATAGCGGCCAAGGCGCTCGGCCTTTTCCTCCAGCCGGTAGCGGATCGAGGTGGACCAGCCGATATCGGTGCGGCCGTCCATGTCGTAGCCGACCCACGAGGCGAAGCGCGCGGGCATCGGATTGAGGCCCTTCCAGCGCTTGGGCCAGCGGGCGGCGGCAATATCGAACAGGCGTTCGTTGATGCGGTCGCGGGCCTTCTGGCCCCGCGCGATGGCCTCCATCGCCTTGCCGTGCTCGTAGTCGAGCGTGATCGTGTCGCGGTCCGGCGAGGCGGCGCAGACGGTGGCCTCGCTGTGATCGCCGGTGGAGGCGGCGTGGGTCACGGCCTCGGTCTGGGCGGTGGAGAGCAGGAACGTCGGGTGCCCGGTGAAGACGACATGGGCGGCGGGGCGCTGCCAGCGCACGGCGAAGGCGGTGAAGTCTTCCCCCGTTTCGGTTGCACTGGCGGCGGCATCCAGCCGCTTTTCGTTTTCGGCCGGGGCGATGGGGGCGAGCATGCGGTCAAGCCGCGCGGCGCGGGCGCGCAGCCCTTCGCACTCCATCTCGGCGACGAGGGCCTCGATCTGGTCGAGGCCCATTTCGCCGTTTTCCAGCTGGCGCGACAGTTCGAGCCCAAGCTGGAAAACCGGATTGTAGAGCGGCGTCTGGGCGGTCAGGACATGGAGTTCCTGAAGCCTGCGGTCGAGATCGTCGACCGTGGTCAGCGCCGCCCGGCTCAACGTGCGAGTCCCGCAGCAGCGCGGGCTGCCGCCTCGATCCTGGCGACATCCGGCTTGCCCTTGGGGACCATCCAGCTTCCGCCGACGCAGAGCACGGCATCGAGACCGAGCCATTCCGGCGCGTTCTCGGGGGTGACGCCGCCGGTCGGGCAGAACTTGGCCTTGAACAGCGGCGCGGCGATGGCCTTCAGTGCCGGAGGTCCGCCCGCCGCCATGGCAGGGAAGAACTTCAGACGGTCGAACCCGCATTCGAGGGCAAACATCACGTCGCTGGCATTGGCGGTGCCGGGCAGGAACGGAATCTGCGACTTGTAGGCCGCTTCGGCGAGCATCGGGGTGAGGCCGGGCGAGACGATGAATTCGGCGCCTGCGTCGATCGAGCGCTTCAGGTCGTCGGGCGAGAGCACGGTGCCCGCGCCGACCACGGCGCCGGGAACCTGCTTCATCACCTTGATCGCCTCGATCGCGCATTCGGTGCGCAGCGTCACTTCGAGGGCGGGCAGGCCCCCTGCGACGAGCGCTTCGGCGATCGGCAGGGCGTGTTCGATATCCTCGATCACCAGCACCGGGATCACCGGGGCGAGACGCATGACCTTTTCGACGGCTTCAGACGGGCTGCTCATTGGACGTGCTCCCTGACATAGGCGGCAGCCGCGCCGAACAGGCCGGGCTGCGGATGGGTAATGAGCTTGACCGGCATCTGCGCCATCATGCCGGCAAAGCGGCCCTTGGCGCAGAATCGCTCGGCAAAGCCCGAGGACAGAATGGTTTCGCGGATACGGTAGCCGAGGCCTCCGGCGATCACGACGCCGCCGGCGCCATGGGACAGCGCGCAGTCGCCCGCCGCGCTGCCGAGCGCGAGGCAGAAGCGGTCGACGGCGGCGGCGGCCAGCGGGTCCGAATGGTTGGTGCCGGCGGTCCAGATTTCCACGTCGGTCACGTCGTGCACCGCGCGGTTCTCCATCGCGGCCAGCGTCTGGTAGATATCGACGATGGCCGGGCCGGAGACGACGCGCTCGGTGGAGACGCGGTTGTGGCGCTTGCGCAGGCGGGCGAGGATCGCGTCCTCGATCAGGTCGAGCGGGGCATAGTCGGTATGGCCGCCCTCGGTCGCCTGGACATGATAGAAGCCACCCTTGCCGTGGGGCAAGCCGTTGCGCCACAAGTGCGCGACGCCGAGGCCAGTGCCCGGCCCGAGCACGCTGAGCGTGCCCGCTGCGGGCAGCGGCACGTCCGGCCCGGCGAGGTGCAGGAACTGGTCTTCCGGCGCCAGCGCCACGGCATAGGCGACCGCCGCGAAGTCATTGACCACGGTGTAGCGTTCCACGCCCAGCTTTTCCTGGATCAGGCCGGGGCGGATGATCCAGGGGTTGTTGGTGAAGCGGATCACTTCGCCGCCGACCGGCCCGGCGATCGCGATCGATACGGCGGGGGGCAGGGTGCCGCCCATGCGCTCGCGGAAGGCCTGCCAGGCGAGCTGGAAGCTGCCGTGGTCGCTGGTGTGCAGGGTGACGGGTTCGCCCAGCGTGATCTGCCCCTCGGCGCTGACCGAAGCCAGCGCGAAGCGGGCGTGGGTGCCGCCGATATCGACGGCGACGAGCTGCGTGCTCCCGGAGTCGTTCACAATCCGGCGACCTCCAGCATCGACGAACCGCCCTGTTCGGCGCCGCCCGCATTGATGCGGAACATCGCGAAGAGTTCGCGGCCCATACCCTCAGCCGGAGCGGGCAGCGGGGCGGGGGTGCGGCCGGAGAGATTGGCGGTGGTCGAAAGCGTGCCGTCTTCAGCCGAGAGGCGCACGATGTCGCCGTCCTGGAGATAGGCGATCGGGCCATCGGCCAGCGCTTCCGGGGTGACGTGGATCGCCGCGGGCACCTTGCCCGAAGCGCCCGACATGCGGCCGTCGGTGACGAGCGCAACCTTGAAGCCGCGATCCTGCAGCACGCCGAGCGGCGGGGTCAGCTTGTGGAGTTCGGGCATACCGTTGGCGCGCGGGCCCTGATGGCGCACGACCACCACGACATCGCGGTCCAACTCGCCCGCCTTGAAGGCGTTGATGACGCCTTCCTGCGTCTCGAACACGCGGCACGGGGCCTCGATGGTCCAACGCTCCTGATCGACCGCGCTGGTCTTGAAGGTGGCGCGACCGACATTGCCGGAAACGAGGCGCATGCCGCCGTCGGGCAGGAAGGGCTTGGCCACCGTGCTCAGCATGGTGTCGTCGCCGCTGACCGCAGGCGCGGGCTTCCACTTGAGTTCGCCGTCATCCATCGTCGGCTCGGTCGCATAGTCGCGCATGCCGCCCTTCGAGACGGTGAGGATGTCCTCATGGGCAAGTCCCGCGTCGAGCAGTTCGCGCACGACCCAGCCCATGCCGCCCGCGGCGTGGAAGTGGTTCACGTCGCCCGAACCGTTGGGATAGACACGGGTGATGAGCGGGACGGCGGCGGAAAGCTCGTCGAAGTCCTGCCAGTCGATATGGATACCGGCGCAGCGGGCCATGGCGGGCAGGTGGATGGCGTGGTTGGTCGAGCCGCCGGTGGCCAGCAGGCCGACGATGGCGTTCACGATCGCCTTCTCGTCGACGACATGCGCCATCGGGCGGAAGTCGTCGCCCTTGCGGGTCATTTCGGTCACGCGGTGGACGGCGGCGCGGGTCACGGCCTGACGCAGCGAGGTGCCGGGCGGCACGAAAGCGGCGCCGGGCATGTGCAGGCCCATCATCTCCATCATCATCTGGTTGGAGTTGGCGGTGCCGTAGAAGGTGCAGGTGCCTGCCGAGTGATAGCTCGCGCTTTCGCTGGCCAGCAGTTCCTCACGCCCGACCTTGCCCTCGGCATAGAGCTGGCGGACCTTCTGCTTCTCCTTGTTGGAGATGCCGCTCGGCATCGGGCCGGAGGGGATGAACACGGCGGGCAGATGGCCGAAACGCAGTGCGCCCATGACGAGGCCGGGCACGATCTTGTCGCAGATGCCCAGCAGGGTCATGCCGTCGTACATCGCGTGGCTCAGCGAGACGGCGGTGGAAAGGGCGATGGTGTCGCGGCTGAACAGCGAGAGTTCCATGCCGTCGAAGCCCTGAGTCACCCCGTCGCACATGGCGGGCACGCCGCCTGCGACTTGCGCCGTCGCGCCCACTTCGCGGGCATAGAGCTTCATCTGTTCCGGATAGCGGCCATAAGGCTGATGCGCCGAGAGCATGTCGTTGTAGGCGGTGACGATGCCGACGTTGATCGCCTTGCCGGTGGCGATGGCGGACTTGTCCTCGCCGCTCGCCGCAAAACCGTGCGCGAGGTTGGAGCACGAAAGGAACGAGCGGTCGGAATGACGGCCGGCTTCACGCTCGACCATGGCGAGATAGCGTTCGCGGGTGGGCTTCGACCGCTCGATGATGCGATCGGTGACGCGGGCGACCACCGGGCTGAGATTGCTCATGGGGTTACTCCTGCACTTTCCGTCTGTCTTTTTTTGTCTCAGCCTCCCGAAGCCGCCGCCACGGGATCTCCCGAGCGAGGCTTGAAGGCGTTCAGGTAACCGGTGTCAACATCTATCTTCCACCGGTTTGCGGGGAATTTCGCGCGGCCGGGCATGAGGGGGCGCCCACGCACCCAAGTCATATAGGGTGCGTGATGCGTTCATGCCCGTTCCAGCCTGCTTATTCGTGCCACGTCACGCCGTCGCGCTCGGCGAGGGCGATGGCGGCGGAGGGACCCCAGCTTCCGGCGGTGTAGGTCTTCGGCTCCTGTGCCTGTTCCTCCCACCCGGCCCGGATCGCATCGATCCAGTCCCACTGCGCTTCCACTTCGTCGCGGCGGACGAACAGCGTCTGCTCGCCCTCGATCAGGTCGAGCAGAAGGCGCTCGTAGGCGATGCGGCGCTGCGGACCCGCGAAAGCGTCAGGCATGGCGATGTCGAGCGGGATCGAGCGCAGGCCGAAGCCGTTGCGATCGAGGCCCGGCACCTTGGCCATGAGCGAGAGCGTGATGTTCTCGCTCGGCTGGATGCCGATTACCAGGCGATTGGGCACGGTGCGCGCGCCGCGGCCATGGAAGATCGAGTGCGGCACGTCGCGGAACTGCACGACGATCTCGGTCGTGCGCTTGGGCAGGCGCTTGCCGGTGCGCAGATAGAAGGGCACGCCCTGCCAGCGCCAGTTGTCGATATGCGCCTTGATCGCAACGAACGTTTCGGTGTTCGAATCCTTGCCGAGTTCGTCGTCGTAGCCCGGCACGGCCTGTCCGCCGATGGCCCCGGCGCGGTACTGGCCGGTCACGGTCTCGTTGGCGGCGACCTTGCGCAGACTGCGCAGGATCTTCACCTTTTCGTCGCGGACGCTGGTGGCGTCGTAGCTGACCGGCGGCTCCATCGCGACGAGCGCGAGTAGCTGGAGCATGTGGTTCTGCACCATGTCGCGAAGCGCGCCCGAATCGTCGTAATAGGCGACGCGCGATTCGAGGCCGACGGTCTCGGCCACGGTGATCTGCACATGGTCGATATGCGCCGCGTTCCACAGCGGTTCGAACATCAGGTTGGCGAAGCGCAGCGCCAGCAGGTTCTGGACGGTTTCCTTGCCCAGATAGTGGTCGATGCGGTAAATCCGGTCTTCCGGGAAGGCGCGGGCGACGGCGTCGTTGATGACCTTGCTGGAGGCAAGATCCACGCCGAGCGGCTTTTCCAGGCCGATGCGCACATTGTCACCGGCAAGGCCACTGGCCTGAAGCCCGCGAATGGTCGGTTCGAACAGGCTGGGCGCGGTGGAGAGGAAGATCGAGAGGCCGTCCTTAGGCTCGCCAACTTTGGCCGCCAGTGCGTTGAAGCCTTCCATCTGGTTGGCGTCGAGCGTCTGGTACGTCAGGCGGTTGAGGAAGCGGGCCATGCCGCCGCGCCGTTCGGCGGGCAGGAACTGTTCGAGCGATGCCCGCGCGAAGTTGCGGAACTCGGCATCGTCATGCTCGGAGCGGGCGGTTCCGACGATCTCGATCTTGGGATCGAGCAGGCCTTCGGCATCGAGCGCGCAGAGCGAGGGAAGGAGCATGCGGCGCGAAAGATCGCCGGTGGCGCCGAACAGGAGCAGGCGGTCGGACGTGAATGGGGCCGAAATCGAATTGGTCACTGGGCGCAGTCCACCTTCTGGGGGTTATCCACCTATATGGTCATTTTCCGCCGGGGATCGACGGGCTCCTCCTCCTGTGCACTCCTGACATGCGCCCCGCGAGGAATAGATGCCTCTTCGCGGTTGCAGCATGACACGAACTGCGTGGGTCGTGCTAGGCGAGAGTGCGCGAAACCTCAACCTCGTTTGCACGGATTGAACGGGAGAAGTGGGTGCATACGTATTTAAAGATTGTTTGAAAAATGCCCGAAAGGCATTTTCTTGCGGCACCAGCCCACTCCCCCACCCTGCCACCCGCAGGATACTACCGTTGGGTGGCAGGGTGGGGGAGTGGGCTGGTGCCGCGAAATTCGCCTTCAGCGAATTTCCAAAACGGACTCTTTAGAACCGTAGAGAATGCGATTTTCCGCAAGTTCGTTGCGGCGGCGTCTTTGTCCTGTCGTCAGGTGCGGGCATGGAGAAGGATCGATGTCGCGCGAAACGGCGGCTCCGAAGGACAAGAAGGCGAAGATCATGGCCGGTGACGGCGTCCACCTCCTCGAACATCTCCAGACCCCCGCGATGATGGTCTCGCGCGGGCAGGTGCGCTTCGCCAACGGCGCGGCGCGGGCGCTGCTGGGCGCGCACATCGTCGGCCAGGACGTGCGCATCGCCATCCGCGAGCCGCGCGCGGTCGCCGCGATCCTCAGCGACGAAGGCGGGATCGCCCGCGTCACCGGGCTTTCGACCGGCGGCAGCGTCTGGGAAGTCGATTGCCGGGTGGTCTCGCCGGCCGACCGGCTGGTCAGCCTCTACGATCTGTCGGAGCGGGTCAGCGTGGCCAAGTCGCATGCCGATTTCGTCGCCAATGCCAGCCACGAGCTGCGCACGCCGCTGGCCAACGTGCTCGGCTATGTCGAGACCCTGCACAACCCCAAGGCGGGCGGTGACGAGAGCGTGCGCACGCGCTTCCTCGACACCATCCGCCACGAGGCGCAGCGGATGCAGGCGCTGATTTCCGACCTCATGTCGCTCTCTCGCATCGAGGCGGTGAAGCACGAAGTGCCCTCCGAGCGGGTCGAGATGGTCTCGCTGGCGCGCGAGATCGCGGGCGAGGCGCGTGGTGACGCGCAGATCGATGTCCAGTCGAACTGCGAGCAGGCGGTGGTGACCGGCGATCGCGGCCAGCTGGCGCAAGTGCTGCGCAACCTCATCGACAACTCGCTGAAGTACGGCAAGGCGGGCGGGCCGGTGGATGTCAGCCTGGAGGCGACCGCGACCGGCTGGGTGCTGGTGACGGTGCGCGACCACGGCGAGGGCATTGCGCCCGAACACCTGCCGCGCGTGACCGAGCGCTTCTACCGCGCCGATACCAGCCGCAGCCGCATGGTCGGCGGTACCGGGCTGGGGCTGTCGATCGTCAAGCACATCGTCGAGCGCCACCGGGGCCGTTTCGATATCGACAGCCGTCCGGGACAGGGCACCACCGCCTCGCTGATGCTGCCGCTGCGCAAGGAAGAGGCGGCGGGCTGAGGGAGGGGCGCTTTGGGTTGCTCTTCGGCTTCTGCGCGACCGTTCCCCAATACGCTTCGTCATCCTGAACTCGTTTCAGGATCCATTTCGCCTCCCCGCACCGTCGGGGCGTGCTGGGCAATGGATCCTGAAACGAGTTCAGGATGACGTGGGTGTTTGGAGGAGAGGACAGCTCGGGGCAGGAGAGGGCAGGACTGGCAAAACATGCCCGAGGCACCGCACCCCCCTCTCGTCGTCCCCGCGCAGGCGGGGACCCCGCTTTCTTCCTTGTCCCCGCGCAAGGCCGCAAGAACAAGCGGGGCCCCCGCCTGCGCGGGGGCGACGGGCTTGGTGGGGCAATTGGTAGTCTGACCGAGCGCTCTTGCCTGCTCGCCAGCGCCCTCAGAAGTCCAGCTCGAACCGGGTGCCGATCACTTGCGCGCTGTAGTCGGTCTTGCCCGAGGGCAGGGCCTTGGCGCCGGTGTAGTCCATCAGCGCATAGTTCACGTTGAAACGCAGGTTCTGGATCGGCTCCCACACGAGCGCGGCGATGTAGCCGTTCTGGGTGCCGCCGCGAATGTCGCGGTCGTTGAGGTCCAGCCAGTCGTAGCGCAAGGTGAACAGCAGCGAACCCATGCCGCCCTCGCCCATCGGATGGGCGGGCTTCTCGACGCGGAAGATGCCGTCCTTGTAGCCGCGATGGTCGCCCTTTGTCAGGAACAGGCCGGTTTCGGCATAGGCGCCGCGGAAGGTGACGGTGGAGGCATCGACGCGGTTGGCGGTGAGCGCGTGGTATTCCGCCGCCGCATGCCAGCGGCCGCGAATGGCGGCGAACTCGACGCCGTAGTGATCCTCTTCCGAGACGTTCATCACCGGTGTGCCGATCAGGCGGGTATTGGTGGAATGGATATAGGGGCGCTGGCGATAGCGGGTGTCGCTTTCCGCCAAGCGGCCGAGGCGGCGCCAGTGGGCCGAGCCGCCGAAGTGCAGCTGGAGATCGCCGAGCTTCGGCGCGAAGACGAGGCGGCCGTCGAGGCCGTAGCTGTTGTTCTCGTCGCCGCCGTCCACGCCGTCGCTGTCGTTGGCGAGGGCGCCGATATCGTCGGTGAACACGCCCGCCTGCGCCAGCCACGGTCCCTTGCCGTACTGGACGGCGAGGCCGAGGCGGCGCTCGAAGTTGAAGGCGTCGGTGAAGGCGGCGCGCTCCATCACGCTGCCGCTGGTGTCGCCGGTGAGTTCGTCGAGCGACTGGAACGAGTTCTGGTTGCCGAGCCGGACCTGCCACGGGCCATTATGGTAGCCGACATAAGTATCGACCAGATCCACCGCATTGTCGGAGAGTTCGAGTTCCAGCTTGTAGTCGAACCCGGCGCCCAGCGCGCCCTCGGCGCCGAGGCGGATGCGGCGCATCTCGTTGGAGAAGCCGAGGCCCTTGTCGTTGAGGCTGCCCGGACCCTTCACGTAGTTGGCGTCGGCCTGGATGCGACCCTTGACCTTGAACAGGCGGTCGCCCTGCGCGAATTGCGGGCTGCCCTTCCAGTCGATCGTGGTGTCGTCCTTGGCCTTTTCCTTGGTGACGGGAGCGGCGGTCCCGGCGGCAAGGGCGGGCGTTCCGGCCGGGGCAGGGGCCTGCGTCGAGGCGGCAGCCGCATCCGCAGCCGGAGCGGCGGCGTTGAGCCGGGCCTCCATCGCTTCCATCTGCGCCTTCATCGTGCGGATTTGCGCGCGCAGGGCTTCGGCCTCTTCCGCCGAGATCGCCTGTGCATGGGCGGCGGAAGCGGAAAGAACGACGGCGACGGCAGTTGCGCAGGCCATGACGAGGCGCATTCGGGCATTCTCCAGTGCGCAGTACCGACGGGCCGGGTGCGACGGGGGCCGACTATTGCCGTCCAATGACACTTTGATGACGAATGTGACTGTCGTTATGACAAATATGACGACGGGAGCGCGCCCTCCGGCGGGGCGTTGACGGCCGGGATCGGGACTGTCGGATCGTCCGGCGCGAGGTCCGCGCCATCGGTGCTTTCGGCTCGTCGTCCATGAGGCCATGCGTAAGCCTTTCTGACATATCGAAAACGACTGTCGCACGGAGCCGGGCGTCGTCCCGGAGCCGAGGAGGATGTGCCTACCCTCGGCAATGGGAACCGGGGCACGGGCACCTGCCCGAACCCGGCGCGCCGGACACGATATGCGGGTGTCTGTTCGCGACAGAATGCAGACGTAATGTTGCTGTCAGAAGACTCGTCGAAGGGAGTCGGGGAATCACGGCGGGCGATTCGCCGTTGTCGTATCACCGTCATGTTTGCCCGCCGCGAGGTCCTTCGCGGCATTGTCGGACACTGCCGAAAACCCAGCATTTGCGCGGCTTCGCGAGTTATGTCACTTCATTGTCATGGAAGTGTCATCCTACCCCAATAGGGGCGTCGCAGAGAGAAAACCCAAGGGGTTAAATTCATGCGTTCGACCAAGACCATCATCTTTGCTGCCGTATCCGTCCTCGCCCTGAGCGCCTGCGGCGGCTCGGGCGGTTCGAGCGCGGGTTCGCGCGACTTCGTGCGGGCCGTCGGCTCCTCCACCGTCTATCCCTTCGCCACCGCCGTCGCCGAGCAGACCGCGAAGGCGGGCGGCAAGTCGCCGGTCATCGAATCGACCGGCACGGGCGCGGGCATGAAGCTGTTCTGCGCGGGCGTCGGCGCCCAGCACCCGGACATCGAGGACGCCTCGCGCCGGATGAAGAAGTCCGAATATGACGAATGCGTGAAGAACGGCGTGACCGAGATCGTCGAGATCCAGGTCGGCATCGACGGCATCGCCTTCGCCGAGGGCAAGAACGGCCCCAATATGAAGCTGACGCCGCTCGACATCTACAAGGCGCTGGCCGCCAATCCCTTCGGCAAGCCGAACACCGCCAAGACCTGGAAGGACGTCAACCCGTCGCTCCCGGCCGAACCGATCCTCGTCTACGGTCCGCCCTCGACCTCTGGCACGCGTGACGCGCTGAAGGAACTGATCCTCGAAGCGGGCTGCAAGACCGACGCCGCCACCAAGGCGCTCAAGGACAGCGACAAGGACAAGTACGAGGCGATCTGCCACGATATCCGTGAGGACGGCCCTTATGTGGACGCCGGTGAGAACGACAACCTGATCGTCCAGAAGATCTCGCAGAACCCCAAGGCGATCGGCATCTTCGGCTTCTCGTTCCTCGAATCGAACGCGGGCACGATCAAGGGCATCCCGATGTCGGGCATCGAACCGACTTACGCCTCGATCTCGGACTTCTCGTACCCCGGCGCGCGCCCGCTCTACATCTATGTGAAGAAGCAGCACCTCGCGCCGATCAAGGGCCTCCAGGCCTATGTCGCCGAATGGGCCAAGTCGTGGGGTCCGGACGGATACCTCAAGGCCAAGGGCATGGTCATCTCGCCCGAGGACGTTCGCGCCAAGAGCGCCGACATCGTCGCCAAGATGACTCCGCTCGATCCCTCGGTTCTGAAGTAATCCCCTTCGCGGGCAGGGACGCAAAGGGCGGCCATACATGATTCTCACCGGAGTTCTTCTGGCCGTCCTCGGCCTCGGCCTCGTCGGCTGGTTTGCCGCGCGGGGCCGGGCCCGGCTGCTCCATACCGGCCGCGGCACGATGCATTCGATGCCGGGCTATCACGCCTGGCACGTCGCGCTGTGGATCGTCTTCCCGGCGCTGATCGCCTGGGGCGCATGGCAGGCGGCGATGCCGGGGCTGGTCGACGGGGCGGTCATGGCCGACCCCGTGGCGGCGCAGCTTCCCGCCGACGCGATGAGCCGCGCGGCGATCCTGGCCGAAGCCAAGACCATTGCCGACAATCCCGAGGCGGTCGCCTTCAACCCGCTGGCGAACACGCTGGCCGGGCCGGTGCGCGATGCCCATGGCCGCTTCGGCCTGATCGGCGCGCTGCTGGTGGCGGTTGTGGCCATCGCGGGCGGCGGCTGGGCCTTCACCCGAATCCGCGCGAACTATCCGGCGCGCACCCGCGTCGAGCGCGGCGTGCTCGGCCTGCTGCTGGCCGCCTCGCTGATGGCGATCCTGACCACCTTCGGCATCGTCGCCTCGCTGCTGTTCGAGGCGGGGATGTTCTTCAAGGACGTCTCGCCGATCGACTTCCTCACCGGCACCCACTGGTCGCCCGGCTCGGCACGCGGCGACAACCTGGGCGAGAGCTTCGGCGCCGTGCCGCTGTTCTGGGGCACGATCTACATCGGCGCGATCATCGCCATGATCGTGGCGATCCCGCTCGGCCTGATGAGCGCGGTCTACCTCACGCAATATGCCTCGCCGACGATCCGCAAGTGGCTGAAGCCCATGCTGGAAATCCTCGCGGGCATTCCCACCGTGGTCTACGGCTACTTCGCCGCCCTGACCGTGGCGCCGATCTTCCGCGACTTCGCCGCCTCGCTCGGCATGGCCAATCCCTCGACCGAGAGCGCGCTGGCTGCCGGTGTCGTCATGGGCGTGATGATCATTCCCTTCGTCTCCTCGATGGCCGACGACGCGCTCGCCGCCGTGCCCCGCGCGATGAGCGACGGTTCGCTGGCGCTGGGCGCCACCAAGTCGGAGACCATCAAGAAAGTGCTGCTCCCCGCCGCGCTCCCCGGTATCGTCGCGGGCGTGATGCTGGCGATCAGCCGCGCCATCGGCGAGACCATGATCGTGGTCATGGCAGCCGGTGCCGCCGCCAACCTTTCCGCGAACCCCTTCGCCTCGATGACCACCGTCACCTATCAGATCGTCCAGATGCTGACCGGCGACCAGGAGTTCAACAGCCCCAAGACGCTCTCCGCTTTTGCGCTGGGCCTGGTGCTGTTCATCGTCACCCTCATCCTCAACATCATCGCCCTTCGCGTGGTGAAGCGCTTCCGGGAAGCTTATGAGTAACGCATCTCTCAGTGCCGCGCGGGATGGCAATGCCCGCTGGCAGACGCCGGAGGCCCTGCGCCGGATTTCCCGCCGCAACGCCGCCGAACGCCGCTTCAAGCTGATCGGCCTCGGTGCGATCGTCCTCAGCCTCGCCTTCCTGGCGCTGCTGCTGGTCATCATGCTGAAGAACGGCCTCTCCGGGCTCGACTGGTCGTTCTTGACCGGCTCGGACTCGACCGATCCCGACCTCGCGGGCGTCTGGGGCGCCACCAAGGGCTCGCTGCTGACGATGCTCGTCACCCTGCTGCTCTCGTTCCCGATGGGCGTGCTGGCGGCGATCTACCTGGAGGAGTTCGCTCCCAGGGCGCGCTGGATCGAATGGGTCGAAGTTTCGATCAACAACCTGGCCGCGGTGCCCTCGATCATCTTCGGCCTGCTCGGCCTGGCGGTGTTCATCAACACGCTCGGCATGCCGCGCAGCTCGCCGCTGGTCGGCGGGTTGACGCTGGCGCTGATGACGATGCCGGTCATCGTCATCTCGGGCCGCAATGCGATCAAGGCGGTGCCGCCCTCGATCCGCGACGCAGCGCTGGCGATCGGCGCGAGCAAGATGCAGACCGTGTTCCACCACGTCCTGCCGCTGGCGCTGCCGGGCATCCTCACCGGCACCATCATCGGCATGGCCCGCGCGCTGGGCGAGACCGCGCCGCTGCTGATGATCGGCATGCGCGCCTTCGTCGTCACCCCGCCGGGCGGGATCACCGATCCCTCCAGCGTGCTGCCGATGCAGATCTTCCTGTGGTCCGACGAGATCAATTCCGGTTTCGTGCAGAACACTTCCGCCGCCATCATCGTGCTGCTGGTCTTCCTGCTGGCGATGAACGGCCTTGCAATCTACCTTCGAAACAAGTTCGAAGTGCGCTGGTAGGACTATGACAAACGCCAAACTAACCGCCCGCAACGTCGACGTTTTCTACGGCGCGAAGAAGGCCATCAACGATGTCTCGATCGAGATCGACAACGGCATCGTAACCGCCTTCATCGGTCCGTCGGGCTGCGGCAAGTCCACGTTCCTGCGGTCGCTCAACCGCATGAACGACACGATTGCCGACGCCCGCGTCACCGGCGAGATCCTGCTCGACGGCGAGAACATCTACTCGCCCGACATGGACCCGGTGGCCCTGCGCGCCCGCGTCGGCATGGTGTTCCAGAAGCCGAACCCGTTCCCCAAGTCGATCTACGAGAACATCGCCTATGGCCCGCGCATCCACGGCCTGGCGCCGTCGAAGGCGGACATGGACGGGATCATCGAAAGCTCGCTGACCAAGGCGGGCCTGTGGGACGAAGTGAAGGACCGCCTGAATGAGCCGGGCACCGCGCTGTCCGGCGGCCAGCAGCAGCGCCTGTGCATCGCCCGCGCCATTGCCGTCAGCCCCGAAGTGATCCTGATGGACGAGCCGTGCTCCGCGCTCGACCCGATCGCCACCGCCCGCATCGAGGAACTGATCGACGAGCTGAAGGAAAGCTTCGCCATCGTCATCGTCACCCACTCGATGCAGCAGGCCGCCCGCGTCTCGCAGCGCACCGCTTTCTTCCACCTCGGCAACCTGGTGGAATATGGCGATACCAGCCAGATCTTCACCACCCCGCGCGAGGAAAAGACCAAGGACTATATCACCGGCCGCTACGGATGATCCGTAGGCAGAAGGTGCTATAGAACAGGGAAATTCAGGGAACACCAAATGGTCGATCATACAGTCAAGGCCTTCGACAGCGAGATCGGGCAGCTTCGCGGCCTCGTCGCCGAAATGGGCGGTCTCGCCGAAGTCGCGATCCGCGACGCCATCGTCGCGCTGACCCAGCATGACGAGGAACTCGCCGCACAGGTCGTCGCCGCCGATGCGCGTCTCGATGCGCTGGAAGCCGAAGTGGACCGCCTCGCGGTGCGCACCATCGCCCTGCGCGCGCCGATGGCCGACGATCTGCGCGACGTGATCGCCGCGCTCAAGATTTCCGGCGTGATCGAGCGCATCGGCGACTATGCGAAGAACATCGCCAAGCGCGTCAATGCCCTCGAAAACCGGCTCAAGATCGAGCCGCTCGAACTCGTGCCGATGATGGCCGAGATCGCCGAGGGCATGGTCCGCGACGTGCTCAACGCCTATGGCTCGCGCGATGCCGCGCTGGCGCAGGAAGTGATCCGCCGCGACGAGAAGCTGGACCAGTTCTACAACACGCTGTTCCGCTCGCTGCTGACCCACATGATGGAGAACCCGGCGACGATCACCAGCGCCGCGCAGCTGCTGTTCATCGCCCGCAATCTCGAACGCATCGGCGACCACGCCACGAACGTCGCGGAAATGGTCTACTACGCCGCGACCGGCGAATACCACGCCGAGCGCGACAGCCAGACCGACGATACGAGGAACCTGCCGTGAACCCTTCCGTCCTCGTCGTCGAAGACGACCGCGCGCTCTGCGAACTGCTCACCTGGAACCTCAGCGCCGAAGGCTACAACGTGCGCAGCACGGGTGACGGCGAGGAAGCCCTGCTGATGGTGCAGGAACAGACGCCCGACGCCATCATCCTCGACTGGATGATCGAGCATGTCCCCGGCATCGAGGTCTGCCGCCAGCTCCGCAAGGACAAGGACACGGCGCAGATTCCGATCCTGATGCTGACGGCGCGCGGCGAGGAGGAGGACCGCATCCGCGGCCTCAAGACCGGCGCCGACGACTATGTGACCAAGCCGTTCTCTCCGCGCGAGCTGCTGGCCCGCATCGAGGCGCTGCTGCGCCGCGCGCGGCCTTCGCTGGCGGGCAACGTGCTCCAGTGGGGCGATATCGAGCTGGACGCCACCAGCCACCGCGTCCGCCGCTCGGGCGAGGCGCTGCACCTCGGCCCCACCGAGTTCCGCCTGCTGCGCTACTTCATGGAGCGCCCGAACCGCGTGGTCTCGCGCCAGCAGATACTCGACGGGGTCTGGGGCATGGACTCCGACATCGACGAGCGCACCGTGGACGTCCACATCCGCCGTCTGCGCAAGGCGATCAACCGCGACGGCGACACCGATCCCATCCGCACCGTCCGCGCGGCGGGCTATGCGATGGATGTGACTTGATTTGAAAATCCGCCGCAGGCGGATTTTAGCGGCACCGGCCCACGCCCCCACCCGACCTCCCATCTAGGATACACTGAGTGGGAGGTCGGGTGGGGGCGTGGGCCGGTGCCGCTCTGAAAATGCCCTTTTCGGGCATTTTCCAAGCAGACCTCAGAACTTGTAGCCGAGGCCGACCGCGATGATATCCGAATCCGGTTCGCTGTTGCTGACCAGAACGTGCTTGTACTCCAGCTTGGCGTAGACGTTCTCGTTGAGGTCCTGCTCCCAGCCGGTGCTGAGGCCGACCGCGTCGCTGCACTCGCGGCAGTCCTTCGACTGCCAGTTGGCAGCGGCATAGAGCTTGGCGCCCGGCAACACGCGCGCGCCGGCACGGCCGCCCACGCCCCAGACCACGCGGGTATCATCCGCCAGGACCTTTTCCGCGATGCCTTCCACGCCCACGAAGAAGCGCTCGTTCAGATCGACGTCGTGGCCGACCGTCACGGCGGCCACGGCATTGGTCTCGCGGTGGTTCCAGATCACGCCGCCAGTGCCTTCGATATAGGTTTCATCGGCCAGCGCGGGCGTTGCGGTGGCAGCGAGAGCGGCGGAAACCAGGACGACGGGCAGCAGGATAGGCAGAAGACGCATGACGGGACCTCGGATGGAAACAGCGCCACCCAGAGCAGGCAGCCCTTTGTGCCGCCGCCATAGTCCTGCCAATTATGTTATAACATTGCTGATCCGTGTCTCTAGGTTGCGATTTTTGCAACCTCAGGCCGCCACGCGGGCCGGGCGTTCGCTGGCTTCGAGGGCCATCCCGATCGTCGTCAGGAACTGGTCGGTGGCGCGCTGCCAGGAAAAGCGGGCGCCGAGCCGTGCCGCATCCTCGCGCCGCACGGTGAGTGCCGAAACGATGGCGCTTTCAAGCACCCGGTCCACCGCGCCGGCCGGGGCGTCCAGCCCTTCGTCCACCCCGCACCCGTCCGGGCCGAGGATGTCGATGGGACCCGTCACCGGAAAAGCCGCTACGGGCGTGCCGCAGGCCAGAGCCTCGATCACCACGAGGCCGAAAGTGTCGGTGAGGCTGGGGAACACGAAGCAGTCGGCGGCGCGATAGGCGCTCGCCAGCTTCTCGCCCGAGAGCGCGCCGAGGAACAGCACTTCCGGATAGCGCCGCTTCAGGCTTTCCAGCGCGGGACCGTCACCGACGACGACCTTGCTGCCCGGCACCTCGGCGTCGAGGAAGGCTTCGAGGTTCTTCTCCGGCGCCACCCGGCCGACGTTGAGCAGCACCGGGCCGGGCAGGGCGGCCATCGCCGGATGGCGCGCGCCTTCGGGCCTGAACTGGGCATGGTCGATGCCCCGGCTCCAGCGGCGGGTATGGGCGATGCCGCGCCCGGCGAGTTCCTCCGCAAGGCTGTCGGTGGAGACCAGCACCGCCTGGCTGGGCGCATGGAAGCGCTGCATGATCGGCCAGAAGCGCTCGGCGCTGAGGCCGGTGCGCACGGCGGCATATTCGGGAAAGCGCGTGTGGAAGGCCGAAGTGAACGGCACCCCGCGCGACAGGCACCAGCCGCGCGCCGCCCAGCCGATCGGGCCTTCGGTGGCGATATGGACGATCTCCGGCCGTGCCCTGTCGAGCATCCGCCGCACTCCGAAGCGCGGCGCCATGGCCAGCCGGATCGAGGCATAGCCCGGCATCGGCACGGTGAAGAAGCGGTCGGGGGTGAGCGTCTCCACTTCGTGCCCGCGCCGGGTCAGCTCGTCGAGCGTGGCCGAGAGCGAGCGGACGACACCGTTCACCTGGGGCAGCCAGGCGTCGGTCGCCAGGGTAAGCCTCACTCGGCTGCCTCGGCGTGATGGGCAGGAACCCCTTCCGCTGTATGGCCGCCGGTCTCGGCGATCCAGTCGATGATCGCGATATGGCCCTGAAGGTCCTCGACCAGCGCGGTGCAGCTCTCCACCCAGTCGCCGTCGTTGTAGTAGGTGATGCCGCTGAACTGGCGGATCTCGGCGCAGTGGATGTGGCCGCAGACGACCCCGTCGTAGCCGCGCGAGATGGCCTCGTTGGCGACGGCCTCCTCGTAGCTGCACACGTACTGGACGGCGTTCTTGACCTTCTTCTTCATATAGGCCGAGAGCGACCAGTAGGGCATCTTCAGCTTGCGGCGCACTGCGTTGAACACGATGTTCGCCCGCAGCAGCGCGCCGTAGGCCTTGTCGCCGAGGAAGGCGAGCCACCTGGCGTAGAGCACCACGCCGTCGAAGGCATCGCCGTGCGTGACCAGCAGGCGGCGGCCGTCGAGCGTCTCGTGCACCGCTTCCAGCACCAGTTCCACGCCGCCGAAAGTCAGCCCGGCATAGTCGCGCAGCATCTCGTCATGGTTGCCTGCCACGAAGACGACGCGGGTGCCCCGGTGCGCCATCTTGAGGATGCGGCGGATCACTTCGTTGTGGGCGTCGGGCCAGTACCAGCCCTTGCGCAGGCGCCAGCCATCGACGATGTCGCCGACGAGATAGAGCGTCTTGCATTCCACCGAGCGCAGAAAATCGACCAGCATCTCGGCATTGCAGCCGCGCGTGCCGAGGTGGACGTCGGAAATCCAGATCGTCTCGTACTTGCGCTTGGGGCGGAAGCCCTTGGGATCGGGCAAGTCGAGCCAGGCGGGAATGTTGGTTCCGGCAAATCCGGCACTGTTGCCGCCGGTGGTCCGTTCGAGAAGGGTGTCCAGATCTTTACGCATCGTTGCGCCCCCGTTCCAGTTATGGCCCGTTCCAGTTTCGCGGAGAATCGCATTTCCGCGTTGCGCGCCCGTGACGGTTGCGGGTCACTTCGATGACAGGGTTGTTTGAAAATCCGCCGCAGGCGGATTTTGGCGGCACCGGCCCTCTTCCCCACCCGACCTCCCACTCAGTGTATCCTTGATGGGAGGTCGGGTGGGGGAGAGGGCCGTGCCGCAAGCCTTCGAGGGATGTCGAAGGCGCACCCAACAAAGACTTCATCGGAGCGGCTTTTCTTGGCGCGATCTTTTCATCCGCAAGTCATCGATATGTCACTTGTTCGTCACACTGGCACGGCAAGTAGCCGCGCGTAGTAACCGCGCAGGGGGCCATGCGACGTATCGATATCCTGCTGGCTAGCGAGCTTTCCGGTGGCCTTGCGGCCTTCCGGCACGACGATTTCGACGTGGTGCTCCATCGCTGGACCGACTTTGCCGAACTGCCGCTGATCGAAGGCGCGCTCTGGGTCTTCATCGACTGGGTGCTGCCCGAGATGTCCGGTCTCGAACTCTGCCGCCGCCTGCGCGCCGACAGCCTGACCAGCCATGCCCATGTCACGATCGTCCTCGAAGAGGACAATATCGACGACCGCAAGCGGGCGCTGCGCATGGGTGCCGACGATTACATCGTCGGCCCGCTGACCCGCTCGGCCCTGCTGGACCGGGTGCTCGGCGCCAATATCAGCGAGCAGGACGTCGCCAATGGCCGTCTGCTGGCCCAAGGCGACCTCTCGGTGGACGTCGCCGCGTTCCAGGCGCGCTGGCAGGGACGTCCGATCTCGCTGATGCCGAACGAACTGCGCCTGCTGCGCTATTTCATCGAGCATCCGGGCCGCGTCTTCACCCGCACCCAGCTGATCGCCGCGCTCGGCAAGCAGGAACCGGCGGTGGACGAGCGCACCGTGGACGTCTGGATCGGTCGCCTGCGCCGCGCGCTCAAGGGCGTGGGCGCGGGTAATCCGCTGCGCACCGTGCGCTCGCTGGGCTACGTGTTCGACGCGATCTGAGCGGGAGCCTCAGGTCGCCTTTTCGGCCTGTCCGCGCAGGAAGCGCTGGGACAGCCCGTGATAGAGCTTCTCCTTGCAGACGGACTGAGCGGCGAAATCGCCGATCAGGGCCGAGGCGAGGAGCGGCATCATCAGTCCGCGCCCGGCGGTCGTTTCCGAGATGATGATGACCGCCGTCAGCGGCGCCCGCACGACGCCGGTGAAATAGGCGACCATGCCGAGCAGCACGACGGCGCCGGGCGAATAGCCGGGAAACAGGCTGCGCAGCAGGTCGCCGATGCCCGCGCCGATGGCCAGCGAGGGCGCGAAGATCCCGCCGGGGATGCCGGAAACCGCCGTCGCCAGCGTTGCCGTGAACTTGGCGGCGCCGAACCAGATGGGCACGTCCTCTCCGGCGATGATGCCGTGGGCGGTGTCGTAGCCGGTGCCCCAGGTCAGGCCGGTAACCGTGCCGAGCACGGCGACGACCGTGCCGCAGGCCGTTGCCAGCATGATCGGACGGGCGCGCAGCCAGGCCATCGGCCGCAGCGGCGTGGTTCCGGCTGCCAGCATCAGCCGCGAGAACAGCCCGCCGATCACCCCGCCGAGGATTCCGGCGACCGGCGTGACGAGAAGCGCTTCCTGGAAGCCCAGGGTCTGGCGCATGGCGCCGAAATAGATGTAGTCGCCCGCAATGCCGAGGCTGACCATGCCCGCGATCAGCACGGCGGCCATGACCAGCAAGGTCAGGCGCTGCTCATAGGCGGCGGCCAGTTCCTCGATCGCGAAGGCGACACCGGCCAGCGGGGTGTTGAATGCCGCTGCCACGCCCGCGGCGCCGCCCGCGATATAGACCGAAGAGCGGATCGGGATGCGCATGAGCCGGTGCATCCGGCCCATGACCGCGGCGGCGATCTGCACCGTCGGCCCCTCGCGCCCGACCGAGGCGCCGATCAGCAGGCCGCCGATGGTGAGGAAGAACTTGGCGATGGCGGCCCTTGCCGAGACCAGCGTGGACAGCGCGGCCTCCGGATTCTTGGTTGCCGCCATGACTTGCGGGATGCCGGAGCCTTTGGCCAGCGGCGCAAAGCGCACCGTGAGCCAGGCGATCGCGGCGAAGCCTGCCGGGGTGGCGATCAGCGGCGCCCACCACCAGCGGCCCACGAACTGGTGGAACAGCGCATTCGCCCGGTCGGCGAGTTCCGCGAAGGCCAGCGCGATCAGACCGACCAGCACGGCGCCGCCGAAGATCGCGACCCGTCGCCGCCAGACCAGCGCTTCGGGTCCATGGCGGCGCAGGGCCACGCGGGCGCGTCGGGGCAGCAGACGGCTCGGCAGGATCACGGCGGGCGACTCTCGATTGGCGGCGGAGCGGGGACAGGTGCCTATTGCAGCCGATTGTTCGGCCTGTCCACCGCGCAGGAACCGGGAATTTCGGATTTTCCTACAGGTTGCGGGGCCGGTAAAATCGCGCTCATGACCTGCTTCCGCCGCCTTTCGTCCCAGCCGGGCACCGTGCTTTGCGCAAGGCGCAAGGTGACACTTTTTTCCTCTCAGGACCGTGTCAACTGTGTCAACCTGAGTGTCACCTTGCGCCGATGGAGGATCAGCCGAGCCAGCCTGCGGTCTGGGCGACCAGCCAGAGGCCGATCACCAGGAACAGCAGCGCGGCGATCGTGCGCACGACGCTGAGCGGCACGCGCTTGATGAGTTCGTTACCGAGGAACACCGCGGGCACGTTGGCCAGCATCATGCCGATAGTGGTGCCCACCATGACCGGAACCACGCTCTGGAAGCGGGCGCCGAGCGCGATCGTGGCGAGCTGGGTCTTGTCGCCCATCTCGACCAGGAAGAAGGCGATGGCGGTGGCGACGAAAGGCCCGAAGCGGCTGGGCTTGGGCTCGTCGTCCTCGTCGAACTTGTCGGGGATCAGCGTCCAGGCGGCCATGGCGATGAAGCTGGCGGCGATGAGGTAGCGGAACCACAGGCCGTCGAGGAAGGCCGAGGCCTGCTCGCCCACCAGCGCGGCGAGGAAGTGGTTGGCAAGCGTCGCCACGAAGATGCCGCCGACGATCGGCCAGGGCCGCTTGAAGCGCGTGGCAAGGACGATGGCGAGGAGCTGGGTCTTGTCGCCGATCTCGGCAAGCGCCACCACGGCAGTGGAGGTGAGCAGGGCCGATGAAAACAGAACTGGCAACGTAATTCTCCGGGGCCGGGCGACAGACAAGACAATAGCGCGGCAGAACCCGCCCGGCCGGACGGAACTGCAACGCCATTGGTCTCGCCCGGACGGTCTCTTCCGTCCTCCTGTGCGCCATGGTCTCTCGACCAAGTGTGTTGACGACAGGTCCTGCTGGTCTTGTCCGGCGGTGCCGGGACAAGGGGGCGCAGGCGGCTACTCCCCAGATGACCCGGCGCCTTTAGCGTGGGCGGGGCGGGATGGCAAAGGCAAAAAAAGGCCGGCCGCATTGCTGCGACCGGCCGTGAGTTGCCGTCGGGAGGGCAGGGCGCCTCCCTGGTGAGATCGTCAGAACTTGGCCGTCGCCGAAAGCGAGAAGACGCGGCCGAGGGCATAAGTGTTGAAGTCCACGCGGCCGTCCTCGAAGGTCTGGTATTCGAGGTGCTTGCGGCCGGTAAGGTTGCGGCCTTCGGCCTTCAGCTCGATTTCCTTGCCCGCGACCTGGATGCCCTGGCGCAGCACCAGGTCGATGCGCAGGCCCGGATATTCGATCACGTCCGGCTGGCGCACGCTTCCGACCAGACCGCGGCTGACCGAGCGCTTGCTGGCATAGCTGAGCAGGATCGTCTGCTGCGACAGCTTCTCGGTGTCTTCCATGCCGAGTTGCAGGTTGACCAGATGCTCCGACTGGCCGGTCAGCGGCGCGCCGTTGCGGAAATAGTCCCGCGCGAACTGGGTGGTGCTGGCGCCGTAGATGTCGGTGGTGTCGGTGTCGTTCACCTTCAGCTTCGACTTGGTGTAGGTGTAGTTGCCGATGACCACCAGGCGGCGGTTCTCGAAGAACGAACCGCCCAGGCTGTCGAGATAGACGTGCTTCTGCAGTTCCAGCTCGGCGCCGTAGAGGTTGGCCGCAGGTGCGTTGGCATAAGTGGTGATGAAGCTTTCCGAACCGGCCAGGATCGATTCGATCGGGTTCTTGATGTGCTTGAAGAAGCCGCCGAGCGACACCCGCTCGTCACGCGCGAAGTACCACTCGAAGCGGGCCTCGGCATTGGTGAGCTGGCTGTCCTTGAGGAACGGGTTGCCACGATAGGTGCGGTTGCTGTCCGGGTCGTAGAAGTTCTGGTAGACCAGCTCGCGGAACTGCGGGCGGGCGATCGTCTTCGAACCGTTCACGCGGACCTGCATGCTCGGCTGGATCTCGTAAGTGAGGGTCAGCGCAGGCAGGAAATACTCGTTCTTGAGGTCGGTCGTAGGCATCGCTGCGGCACCGACCGGGCGCAGGACCGTCGATTCCTTTGCATATTCCCAGCGCACGCCGGCATCGATCGAGAGACTGTCGGTGATCTGGCCGTCGACCTTGCCGTAGAAGGCATGGTTGAGCAGGCGGGCGTCGAACAGGCCGACGTTCGCCGTCAGGTCGCGCAGTTCGAGGTTGTAGTTCACCCCGCCGACCTCATTCAGATACCACATGCCCGATTGCAGCAGCACGTCGGGGCGCAGCAGGCCGAACGACTGGATCAGGTTCTGGTCGCCGCTGGCATAGACGCCGAACTGGCGGTTGGAGTTGGTGCGGCGGTTGAGCTGGTAGGCATAGCCCACCGTTCCGCGCCAGCCGTCGAAGAACTGGTGGCCCACGTCGGCCCCGGCGGACCAGACGTCCTCGCTGAGGCGCGAGAAGCTGATCGTGGTGGGATCGACCGCGCCGGTGCCCAGGGTGTTGACGAAGTTCTCGCCGAACTGGGTGCCGTCGTTGGTGCGGATATATTCGGCATCGATCTCGAACGGGGCGAGGCGCTTGGAGTTCGCGAAGCCGCCGCGCAGGTCGATCGTGGTCTTGTCGTCCAGCTTGAACTCACCCGTCAGCTGGCTGTCGAGCAGAGCGCGTTCGTACCAGGCGGTCTTCTGCGAGATGTAGTCGACCGCCGGGTTGCTTTCCTGATGGCCGAAGCGCAGGCGGGTGAACTTGCTGGTGTCGTGGATGTAGACATTGGTCCAGCGGATCGAATTCTCGCCCCACTCCAGCCCGACGCCGAGCATGCCGTTGACGATGATCCGGTTGTCGGTGCTGACCGTCTGGTAGTCTTCCCAGAGATTGTTCGGGTTGGCGCTGAGGCCCTGGGTCAGCTGCTGGACGGCGTCGCGGGTCTGGGTCTTGTTCGAATAGCCCGCCGCGGCGATCACGCCGAGCGTGGCCTCGCCCATCTCGAACTTCGTGCCCGCCGAGATGTCGGCCGAGAAGTTCGGCTGCATCTTGTCGACCTTCTGGACCACCGCGTTGCGACCGCGGAACAGCACGCTGCCGATTTCCTTGGCCTGGTCGCTGGTGGAACCCATCACCGTATCGCTGCCGAGGTAGGCTTTCAGCGCAGGCGGGATCGAGCGGTTGCCGTTGTCGTAGCCGGTCCAGTCGGTCTGGCTGCCGTAATAGGTATAGCCCAGCTTGTTGGTAGACTCGGTATCCCAGCCGATGCCGCCGCCGATGGTCAGGAAGCTTTCTTCCGGGATCGACTTGGTGGTCAGGTTGATGACGCCGCCGCCGAACTCGCCGGGGAAGTTCACCGAATAGCTCTTCTGGACCAGCGAGGAGGCGATGATGCTGGTGGGGAAGAGGTCCAGCGGAACCACGCGCTTGAGCGGCTCGGGGCTGGGCAGCGGCGAGCCGTTGAGCAGTGCCAGCGAATAGCGATCGCCGAGGCCGCGCACGTAGACATAGCCGTTGCCGACCACCGAAAGGCCGGTGACGCGGCCGAGCGCGCCGGCTATGTCGCCTTCGCCGGTGCGGGCGATCTGTTCCGTGGAGAGAACCGAGACGACCTGCGGCGCCACGCGCTCGATATTGCGGTTGCGCTGGCCGGTGACGATGATCGCGCCGCCGGGGATCGAGACGTCGGGCATGGCCTCCTCGCCTGCGGCTTCTTCTGCTGGCGAGACGGAAACGGCGCCTGCGGTGCCGGAGGCGGGAGCGGAAGTGCTGTCCTGCGCCCAGGCCGAAGTCGGCGCAAGGATCGCAGTGGAGAGCAGCAGCGTGACGAGCCGCGGCTTGGTCATGGTATGTCCCCCTGGAACATCTATCTGATGCGAGCAGGGGGCGGCCCGTCTGGACCGCCCCCCGTCGTTAGGCTGCGGGCGGTCGGATCAGGTCGTGGGCAGCGCGGTGCAGGCGCTGTTCGATCCGAGGTTCGCGTTGGTGGTGTCGCAGGTCCAGCCGCGATACCAGGTGTCCGCCGCATCCTTCACCGCGCCGATGTAGGTCTGGTTGGTGAAGAAGCTGGAGAGCGTCGCCAGGCTGGCATAGGCGGCAATCGCGGTTTCACCGGCGCCGTTGACGAAAGTGTTCGTCAGCGTCGAGGTGAAGGCCGAATTGTTGTTGTTCGAACCGGAGCCGAAAGCTGCCGCTGCGGAGGCATCGGTGTAGCTGCCGGTGCCGAGCACGGGCGTGGTGCCGCCGCAGGTCATCACCACCGAATAGGCGGCGAGCGAGGCTGCAGCCGAACCGGCTGCCGAGGTGCCGTTCAGGCGAAGGCACTCGTTGGTCGGGGTGTAGACGACGCCGTTGGCGAGCGTCACGTCGGCATTGCCGCGGAACAGGGCCGAGGCCTGGTTGCCGCTGTTGCCCGAACCGACGCTGGTCTGCACGGCGGTGAAGTTCGCGATGGCGATCTTCGTGCGCGGGGCGTCGGCTTCGTTGCCGTTGCTGTCGAATTCGAAGAACGAGTCGCCCGCCGTCGGCTTCTGGACGATCAGGGCGTACTGGACGTTCGCCTGAACGCCGGTGTCGAGGTCGAGGCTATCGTCGTCGGCATTGATCGCGACGTAGTGCTTCATGTTGAGCGCGCCGCCGAAGAACTCCGAACCGTCGTCCGAGCTGTTGACCGACTGGATATACTCAAGCTGGGTGCCGGTGCCGATGCCGCCGCCGGTCAGCGACTGGAGTTCGTTGCCCGGTGCGAGCGAGTAGCCCGAGAAGCGGATCTGCACGTACTTCATGCTGCCCGCGTTGTAGGTGTTGTCGCGTCCGCCGAAGTTGGCCGGATCGGCCGCGCCTTCGGTGACGCGCTCGCAGTTGTTGCCTGCAGTCGTGCCCATGCCGGTCGAGCAGTCGGTCACGATGCCGCGGCCGAGCAGCACGACGCCGCCCCACTGGCCCATCGAATCGTTGTTGTTGGTGCCGCGCACGTTCTGGAGGCTGGTGAAGATGATCGGACGGGCGGCGGTGCCTTCGGCGATCAGCTTGTTGCCGCGGTTGACCGCGAGCCAGGCCGGGGCCGAGGTGCTGTCGCCATAGACGATCACGCCGGGTTCCACGGTCAGGGTGACGTTGGTGTCGGCGGTCAGCGAGCGGTTGCCGCAGGCGACCGTCGTCGTGGTGAAGGCAGCCGTCGGTGCCGAGAAGCCGCCGTCGCAGCCCACGTCGACGCGGCCGTTGAGGCGGTAGATCACGCCGTCCTGCTTGGGCAGGGTCGAGCTGACATTGACCAGCGCGGGCAGGGTGCAGACACGCCAGGTGCCTTCAGGGCCGGAGATGATGCCGTCGTTGGTGAGCGCGAGACCGCCGGTGGCCGCCGAGCCGGGGCATTCCGTGGCCGCGACGACGGTACCCGAAGTCGGGGTGGGCGTCGGCGCGGGCGTCGGCGTGGGGTTGGTGATTTCGATGCTGCCGGCACCCGGCGAGGAGATGTCGTCGGCGCCGCAGCCGGCGAGAGCGAGAGCACTGCAACCGATCAGCAGCGCGCCATGCATGGTCTTCACGTGAATTCCCCCGTTTGTCAGGTCGAGCCGAGGCGGCGAGTCCGCCGTCGCTGAGCGCGGGGTCTAGGGAGGGGGGGTGACAGTTTGTTGGCGTTATCGTGACAGTAATCTGCGAATATAAGACGATGATATGACCAAAGCGGCCAGTCTTCGGACAAACCTTTGCGCGACTCGCGGATTTCCTGTCGCTTCAGATCATGATTTCAGTTTTATGACACTCACGTCATTTTCTTGTCGGCGCCGAATTTTGCGCGGATGTTGCATTTACCAACGGATCGAAACGACGGGAGAATGCCATGTCCCTCTCTGCCCTTGCCGCCACTCTCCTGCTCAGCCAGACCGCCGTCACCGCCGCGCCCGCGACGCCGTTGAACGACCGGATCGACGTGGCCTACAGCGAACTTTCGAGCGGCAATGCCGATGCCGCCGTCCGCAAGCTCGAAGCGAACGGCGCTGCGAAGTCGGAAGATCCTGCCACGCTCATCAACCTTGGCGCGGCTTATGTCGCCAACGGGCAGACGGAAAAGGCGCTCGCCAGCTACCGCGCGGCAGTGGCCAGCCAGGATCGCTACGATCTGCAACTGGCCGATGGAACGTGGGTCGATTCGCGCGCTGCCGCACGTCTTGCGCTGAACAACCTGCTGCGCACGACGGCGCGCGCTTCCCGCTGAGCAAGGCGGGTTGGTCCAAGTTCCTGTAATGCGGGCAGGGTTGTTTCCTGCTCCGCAAAAACAGGACAAGCTGGCCTTTCGGGACGCATCTGAAGTATAAGTTTGTCTGTACAAGAGGGTGTGGTGAGGGTTGCGGCGCCCCGTCTGGACGGCCCGAGTTCTCGACGATGAATTGCAACAAGATTGCCAGATTGGCCGTCTTGTCGTCACATTGCTGTCATCCAGATGGAGCACTGCGCCCTCATACGGAGGGCATGGTGATTCGATACACTCAGCTTCAGACCCGCAAAGTACGGGGATATTTCTCACATTTCGCGGCCGTGGTTGCCGCCGTGTGCGGGCTTGTTCCGGGTATCGCCCAGGCACAGCAGGCGACGCGCGCCGATCCGGCCGGTTCCGGTCCGATCGTGGCGGCGCTCGGCTGGCTTCAGGGCACGCTGCTCGGCAATGTCGCCACTGCCGTTGCGGTGATGGCGGTTGCTGCGGTCGGCTTCATGATGCTCACCGGCCGGATGAACTGGCGTTTCGGCGCGACCGTCATCATCGGCTGCTTCGTGCTGTTCGGTGCCGGGGCGATCGTCTCCGGCATCCAGTCGGCGGCCGGGTAAGGGCGGGCTGATGAGCCTCGCGCGCTTCCCGGTCCATCGCGCGCTCACCCGCCCGCAGATGTTCGCGGGGGTGACGTACAGCTTCTTCATCATCAACGCGGCGGTGACGACGGAGATATTCCTCATCACCAAGAGCTTCTGGGCGCTGCCAGCGGCGCTCGCGATCCACGGTACCGGATACCTCGCATGTCTTCGCGAACCCCGGGTATTCGACCTGTGGATCGCCAAGGTCAGCAAATGCCCGCGCGTGCCGAACTGGCAGCGCTGGGGCTGCAACAGCTACGCGCCCTGATTTGCGGGGGGCGGGGGAAACGAAGATGGCGAAGAACGGAAAATCGGTCCTGAAGGGCTGGAGCGCCAAGGAAACGCTGGTCGGCGACCGGCTGCCCTATCAGGCACTGGTGGACGAAAACGTCGTGCTGCTGCGCGACGGTTCGGTCATGCTGTCGCTGATGGTGCCGGGCCTCGCCTTCGAGACCGCCGACAGCGAGGAACTCAACGTCCACGTCGCCACCCGCGAAGTGCTGCTGCGCTCCGCGCTCGATGCGCGCTTCGTGCTCTATCATCATGTGATCCGCCGCCGCGTGCAGATCGCCATGGAGGGCCGGTTCGAGGACCCGCTGGCCGCCCATATCGACGCCCGTTGGCGTGCGCGCACCGGTTCGGGTGCACTCTTCGTCAATGACCAGTTCATTACCCTGGTGCGCCGTCCCGCGCGCGGCAAGGCAGGCTGGCCGGACAAGCTCTCGCGCCTGCTGCGCAACAAGGGCCATGCTCCCGCCGAAGCCGACCCCGCCGATGTCCGCGCCTTGCGCGCTGCCGCCTCGGCCATGGTCGCATCGCTCGGTGCCTATGGCGCGCGTCTGCTTGGCGACTACGAGGGACAGGCGGGCCAGTGCTCGGAAGTGCTGGAACTGCTCTCGGCGCTCTACAACGGCGAGATGCGCCCGGTGCGCAGGCCGGTGGAGGGCACCGATGTGGGCCATATGCTGCCCTATCGCCGCATCAACTTCGGCATGGACGCGCTCGAACTGCGCGGCGCGGCGGGCGCCTCGTTCGGCTCGGTGGTCAGTCTCAAGGACTACCCTGACAGCACCGCGCCGGGCCTGACCGACGCGCTGCTGCGCCTGCCCTGCGAACTCGTGCTGACCGAGAGCTACGCGCCTTCGGACCGCCAGATCGCCCGCGAGCGCATTGACCTCGCCATCCGCCGCCTGCGTTCGGCCGACGAGGAAGCCATGGCTGAGCGTCGTGAAATGTCTGCCGCGCGCGATTCGCTGGGCACTGGCGCGGTCGGTTTCGGAGACCACCATCTCTCGGTGCTGGTGCGGGCCGATACGCTCGACGCGCTCGACGAAGTGACGGCGATGTGCGCCGCCTCGCTGGCCGATGCCGGTGCGGTGGCGGTGCGCGAGGACGTCAACATGGAACCGGCGTTCTGGGGGCAGCTCCCCGGCAACGAGGCTTTCATCGTGCGGCGCGCGCTGATTTCCAGCGCCAACATGGCCTGCTTCGGCTCGCTCCACGGTTTCGCGATGGGGCAGGCGAGCGGCAATCACTGGGGCGATGCGGTTACGCTGCTCTCCACCACCAGCTCGACGCCGTTCTTCTTCAACTTCCATCAGGGCGATCTCGGCAATTTCACCGTCATCGGGCCATCGGGTTCCGGCAAGACGGTGGTCATGAACTTCCTCGCCGCCCAAGCGCAGAAGTTCAGCCCCCGCACCGTGCTGTTCGACAAGGACCGCGGCGCCGAGGTGTTCCTGCGCGGCATCGGCGGCACTTACAGCCGCGTCGCCGCCGGACATCCTACCGGGTTCAACCCGCTTTCGCTGCCGGACACCGCCGCCAACCGGGCCTTCCTGCGCGACTGGCTGGGCGTGCTGCTCGAAGCGAAGGGACCGGAAGAGCTTGCGACGATCGCCGGTGCGGTCGATGCGGCCTATCACAACGACCCCACGCTGCGCCGCCTCTCGCACTTCCGCGAACTGCTGGCAGGCGCGCGCCGTCCGGAACCGGGCGACCTCGCCAGCCGCCTCGACGCCTGGATTCAGGGTGGCGAGCATGGCTGGCTGTTCGACAACCAGTACGACCGGCTCGACCTTTCGGCTCGCGTGCTCGGCTTCGACATGACCGCGCTGCTGGAAAGCCCGCGCCTGCGCACGCCGGTCATGATGTACCTGTTCCACCGCATCGACGAGCGCCTCGACGGCGAACCGACGATGATCCTCATCGACGAGGGCTGGAAGGCGCTCGACGACGAAGTCTTCGCCGCGCGCATCCGCGACTGGCTCAAGACCCTGCGCAAGCGCAACGCGCTGGTCGGCTTCGCGACCCAGTCGGCACGCGATGCTTTGGACAGCAAGATCGCCACCGCGCTGGTCGAGCAGACCGCGACAATGGTGTTCATGCCCAACGCCCGCGCCCGCTACGAGGATTACTGCGAGGGCTTCGGCCTCTCGCAGCACGAGCTTGACGTCATCAAGACCCTGCCCGCGCAGTCGCGCTGCTTCCTGGTGCGCCAGTCCGATGCCTCGGCCGTCGTAAGGCTCGACCTTTCGGGCATGCCCGAGGTCTTGACGGTACTGTCCGGCCGCGAGAGCACTGTGCGCAAACTCGACCAGCTGCGCGAGCGCTACGGCGACGATCCCTCGGCCTGGTATCCGGTGCTCACCGGGTTCCAGTGGCCCGGAGAGGGTGACGAAGACGCCGCCTGGATCGAGGCGGCGGAGTAGGCGCCATGAGCAGTGCCTGCGAACAGCTTACCGAAGTCGCCAGCGCCGGGGTCGCCCCGGCACTGCGCGCGGTCGATTGCGTGGCCAACGAAATGGCCTCCGCCGCCTTCGGCCGCCTGTTCGGCGCCGAGGGGGCGATGGCCCCGGTGCTGACCATCCTGCTCACGCTCTATATCGCCTTCTTCGCGATTTCGCTGCTGACCGGGCGTTCCAGCCTCGGCATCTCGGCACTGACGCCGCGTATGCTGACGCTCGGCCTCGTGCTCACGTTCGCCACGAGCTGGATTGCCTATCAGGGCGTGGTCTGGAACCTCGCGGTGGGCGGGCCGGACTGGATCGCCTCGCAGCTGATGGGCGCGAAAGGATCGGCGACGCAGATCTTTGGCGACCGCATCGACGTGGTCTTCAACGCCATTGCCGAGGCCTCGCAGAACGCCGGACCGAGTGGCGGCGAAGCGGCGCAAGGTGCGGCCGAGGGCGCTGCACCGGCAAAGGCAGCAGCAGCGGGCGGCGGCGCGGCCGGACTGTTCTCGCCCGACAGCGTCATGTGGATGGGTGCACTTATGCTCCTGCTCGGCACTGTGGGTGTGCTGCTGACGGCGCGCATTGCGCTTGCCATCCTGCTCGCGCTCGGGCCGATCTTCGTGGTCATGGCACTGTTCGGCGGTACCCGCGGCCTGACTGCGGGCTGGCTGCGCGGCGTGGTGCTCACCGCGACGACGCCGCTTTTCGTCGTGCTCGGCGGGGGCATCACGCTCGAACTGCTGGTGCCGATCGTCTCGGCGCTGGTGCAGGGCGCACAACTGGGCGAGATCGACGGGCGCGCCGCCATGGCGCTGTTCGTGGTCGCGGCGGTCCACCTCGCGCTGATGGGCATGGTGCTCAAGGTCGCCGGCGCGCTGGTGTCTGGCTGGCAGGTCTTCGGTCTTGCCCGCAGCGAGACTTCGCGCGGTGGACGCGACAACGTGGCGCCTCCGGCTCCGGCCATGGCCGCCAGCGGACAGGTCCAGCCTTTCGTGCCTGCGGCTACGGCCTCGCGGACTCCGGCAGTGTCGGCTGCCAGTGCCGCCGCCATGGCTGCCGCACCCGCGCCGGAACAGGCTATCGCATCGGCGGGCGACCGGCGCACCGTCATTACCCAGGTCTCGGGCGGCGGGATCGAGCCGCTCGGCGCGAGCCAGACTTCCCGCGCGCGCGGCATCGGCAGTCGCTTCCGCGCCTCCAACGACGTGGCTTCAAAAAATCATATGGGCCGTGCTGCGGCCAAGGAGACGTTCAAATGATTCGCGCCCTGGCCGCGACGGCTGGTCTGGCCCTGAGCCTTGCGGCGGCTCCCGCCCTGGCCGACGAGCGCCTCGTCCAGCATGCCTATGCCGAGAACGAGGTCGTGCGGATCGACGGTCGCACCGGCGTTCAGGCGACCATCGCCTTCGGCAGGAACGAGGCGATCGAGAACGTCGCGGTCGGCGATTCGCAGACCTGGCAGATCACCCCGAACAAGCGCGCCGACCTGCTCTTCGTGAAGCCGCTGGCGGCCGGTGCGCGCACGAACATGACGGTCGTGACCAACCGCCACACCTATTTCTTCGATCTCGTCGCTTCGCCCAAGTCGCGCCCGCTCTACATGCTGCGCTTCACCTACAAGGACGAACCGGCGGAAACCGTACCCGGCGCCCCGCAGACCGCAGGCCTCGATCCGGACGAGCAGGCGCTGGCCGCTGGGGACCCGGCCTCGCTGCCGACCGATCCGGCGGCGCTCAATTTCGAATGGAAGCGCGTCGGCGCGGCCAAGCTGCTGCCCGCCCGCATCTATGACGACGGCAATTCGACCTATCTGCTCTGGCCCGAGAAATCCTCGGTTCCGGCGATTCTCGTGACCAACGAGAAGGGCGACGAAGGCCCGGTGAACTACGCCGTGCGCGGCGCCATGATCGTGATCGACGAAGTGCCGGACAACATCATCCTGCGCTCGGGCAAGGCCAGCGCCGAACTGGTCAATACGCGACCCGTGGCCTCGCGCCCGGCCCCGGCACCTGCTGCAACTACCACACCGAGTACCGGAATGACCGCCGTCGCCACCGCTGCGTCTGCTTCGACCGGCGCAACGAACTCTCAGGGGAACTGATCCATGGCGCCCAATTCCACTCTGAACGAGAGGTTCGACAAAGCCGCTGCCACCGATCCGCGAGACGGCGAGGGCGCGCAGGTCATCGATCTGGCCACGCGCAACGTCATGCCGCAGGTCAGCCAGCGCAAGAAGGCCGACGGCCTCGGTCTTGCCGCCGGTGTGCTGATTGTCGCGGCGCTGGGCGGACTGACGCTCTGGTCGATGGATTCGGTGCGCAACGGACCGACCGCGCAGCCGCAGCCTCTCGCCCCGGTGCCGGGGGTGATTACCCCCGCAGCGCCTACGCCTGCCGCCGCCGCACCCCAGCCCGAAGCGACGCCCGCCGCGTTGCCCGCTCCGGCCCCGGGGCCGGTCCTCGCCGTCGCCCCCGGCGCCGATCTCGCGCCTGAAGCCAATCCTTACGCCAACCCCACCGTCGTCTTCGACGCAGGCGGCAACGCGGTGACGATCCCCGCCGTTGCCCCCGCGGGTGAAGCCAAGGCGGGCGGCAATGGCAACGACGATTTCGCCGCCCGCATCGGCGGCACCGGCAGCACAGCCTCCGCTTCGCGCACATTCGACCCCGCCACCACGGTGACGCAGGGCACGCTGATTCCCGCCGTGCTGGAAACCGCGATCGACACCGACGTGCCCGGCTACGTTCGCGCCATCGTCTCGGCCGACGTGCGCAGCTTCGACGGCAAGCGCACTCTGATCCCGCGCTCCTCGCGCCTGATCGGCCAGTACAAGAGCGGCCTCACCGCCGGGCAGAAGCGCGCCTACGTGATCTGGAGCCGCCTGATCCGCCCTGACGGCGTTTCGGTGAACCTCGGTTCGCCCGCCATCGCCTTCGGCGGCGAGACCGGCCTTCCCGGCAAGGTCAATACCCACTTCTTCGAGCGTTTCGGCTCGGCCATGTTGCTTTCGGTCGTCGGCGGACTTTCGACGCTTGCCACCAGCGGCTCCAGCGTCGTGATCGGCGGCGGCCAGTCGGCGGCGGCAGCGGCGGTCCAGCAGAGCGGCACAGTCGGCCCGACGATCCGCGTCCGCCAGGGTGAGCCGATCCGGGTCTTCACCGCCAAGGACCTCGATTTCAGTCAGGCCCAGTGACGCACGATGGCCGATATCCTGACCCTCCAGGGCGCGCCGCAAGTGGCTGACGCGCAGGCCCCGCAAGCGGCTGCTCGCTCGGTCTATCTCGACGCCTATCTCGCGCCGCTGCGGCCCTGGCTGGACCGCGAGACCGTCACCGAAATCCTCGTCAACCGCCCCGGCGAAATCTGGGTGGAAGACGCCGCGCACCCCGGCATGCAGCACATCGTCTTGCCGGAAATGGACAACCGCCTGCTCCAGCGCCTCGCTGAGCAAGTCGCGCGGATCAGCCACCAGGGCATCAACCGCGAGCACCCGCTACTCTCCGCCACGCTGCCCGGCTATGGCAACCAGAGCGGCGCCCGCATCCAACTCGTCGGCCCGCCCGCAACCCGCGCCAACTGGGCCATGGCGATCCGCCGCCACCGCCTGCTCGAGCTGCCGCTTGACGCCTACGACCGAGGCCCGATCGCCGCGCCGGTGGAAGCGCCGACGCCGGACCCCATGGCACAGCCCATCGCCTTCCTGCGCGACGCCATCCGCCGCCGCCGTACGATCCTGATCTCCGGCGGCACCTCGACCGGCAAGACCACCTTCCTCAACGCCATGCTCTCCGAAATCCCCGAGCATGAGCGCGTGGTTTTGGTGGAGGATACCGCCGAACTGCGCCTGCCGGGGGCCAACGGGGTCGGCCTGATCGCGGTGAAAGGCGAACTCGGCGAGGCCAAGGTCTCGGCGAACGACCTGCTCCAGGCGGCCCTGCGCCTCCGCCCCGACCGCATCGTGCTGGGCGAACTGCGCGGCGGCGAGACCGTCTCGTTCCTGCGGGCGATCAATACCGGGCACCCCGGCTCGTTCTCGACCGTCCACGCGAATACCCCGCGCGGTGCGCTCGAACAGATCGCGCTGATGTCGATGCAGACGGGGATTGGGCTCACGCGGGCGGAGACGCTGGAATATGCGGCCTCGGTGATCGATATCGTCGTGCAGCTCGACCGGCAGGGGGGGAAGCGCGGGATTTCGGCGATTGCCGAGAGTGCCAGTCTTGTAGGTTAGGAAAAGGGAAGAGCAGGGGCCATCGCCCCTGCACCCCGGTACTGTCGACGTTCGGCCTCGCCTAGCGGTATTGCGCTCCTTGCCGGGTTTCGGGCCTCCCGGCGCGAATGAGGCGCATGGACTGGCTCTTGTGTTGGGCTTCACCGTTTATGGAGATCAGGCGATCGGCCACGTTCCGGCGCGCCCTCTCGCCGGGAGACCCGAAAACCCCGCAATGCGCGCAGCACTGATAGGCAAGGCACAAGCTAGCCAGTACCGGGGGTGCAGGGGGCGATGGCCCCCTGCTTTCACCTTAAACCTTCAATCGACCAGAGCCATCCCACTGGGATCCCGCACTTCGCACTCCAGCCCGAGCCAGTCGGCCAGAGCCTTGTGGTCCTTGGCCACGCCCGGACTGTAGAGCGGGCGCATCGAGGGATCGAGCGTGAGGACCAGCTTGCCGTCCTCGCCCCGGACTGAACTGCGGGCGAGGCCGTGTGCGGTACATCCGGTCAGGCGGCGGCAGAGACGCACCGCTAGGCCCCATCCGATCGCGCGGTCGAGGTCTTCCTGCGAGGCGAGGCGGGTGAACTGTTCGGGTACCTCGGTCTTGCCGGAGTTGGCGAAGACGGTCATCGCCATCATCCCGCGTCCGTGCATGTCGAGGCCGATCCAGCGCTTGCGCAGCGCCCAGGTCATGGCTTCCTCGGTGCGCAGGTTCGGTTCGGTGCGCATCGCGGCGAGGGCGAGCAGGCCCGAGGCCTGGCGAAGCTGGCGGTCCTGTGGTTCCTCGCGGCAGACCGGGGCGGTCCAGCGGGCGAGGGCCATGGCGTCCTCGGCGGTGACGCGGGCCGAGGCGGAGAACCCGGCGACGCTGGCCAGCATCGGGTCCTGCGCCTGGATTTCGGCGGGAAGCTGGGCGTGGAGCAGGCCTTCGCGCAGGCCCCAGGAGGAGAACACCAGCTTGGACGGCTTGAGCCGGGCGATCACTTCCACCATCAGCGCCGCGGCGTCGGGAAGGGTGGCGAGGCGGCTTGCGGAGATGCGCGGGTCGACGTCGTTGAGCTTGCCCTTGGCGAAAATCCGCGCGAGGCGCAGGGCTTCGGAGGCAGGCAGTTCGAAACCGTGGGGGTCGTCCACCGGGAAGTCGAGCGCGCGCATGGCTTGCAGCGCGAGCGCGCGCCAGGAGCCGCCGACGATGTAGAGCGGCTGCCCGCGTCCGCGATCCCAGCCTGCCTTGTCGAGACCTTTCTTCACGGTCTCGGCGAACTTCTCTTCGCCCGCTGCGCGCAAGTCCGGTAGGCGCAG
Organism: Novosphingobium sp. BL-S-20; assembly: GCF_055521635.1. Lineage (NCBI taxonomy): Bacteria > Pseudomonadati > Pseudomonadota > Alphaproteobacteria > Sphingomonadales > Sphingomonadaceae > Novosphingobium > Novosphingobium sp. BL-S-20. The sequence continues at coordinate 744,668 of NZ_CM145494.1, forward strand.
GGTGCCGAGCGGCAGGGTGATGCCGCCGGTGCTGCGTCCGTCCGCGATCTCGACGAGTTCGAGGCTACCGCCGCCGAGGTCAGCAGCGATGCCGTGGGCGCCGGGGAAAGCCGCAATCACGCCGGTGGCGCTGGCGCGGGCCTCTTCCTCACCCGAGAGCAGGCGGGGCGAGAGGCCGAATTCGCGCACCGCATCGAGGAAGGCCTTGCCGTTGGAGGCATCGCGCGCGGCAGCGGTGGCCACGCACTCCACGTCCTTGACGTCGAGCAGGCGCAGCATTCCCGCGAAGCGGGAAAGCGCCACCAGCGCGGTCTTCATCGACTTCTCGTTGATCGCCCCGGTCTTGCCCAGATCGCGGCCGAGCCGGGCATTGACCTTCTCGTTCAGGATGACGACCGGAGCGCGCTGCGGCCCGTTGTAGACGACCATGCGCACGGTGTTCGAACCGATGTCGATGATTGCGCGCTTTTCGCTGCTTTGGCTAATGCCGATCATTCCGTTCAGACGAATCGCCCGAGAGCGGGCTGCCTGCGCTCCCTATGTCAGATGTTGCCGCGTCTTAGCGAGAGCTTTGGCACCTTTCGTCCACTGGCAAGCGATGCACCGCGCCCCGAAAGCGACGGGTTGGTCATGAAATAGCGGTGGAGATTGAACGGGTTGTCGCTCTCGCCCACGCGTTCCGAAGTGCCGTCCGGATGGAGAATCCAGGACTGTTCGGTGTCCAGCAGATTGGCCAGCATGACCTGGTCGAGCACCTGGTCGTGCACTGTCTTGTTGGTGATCGGCACCATGACTTCGACACGGCGGTCGAGATTGCGGCTCATGCCGTCGGCCGAAGTGATGAAGACGCGGGCGCGGCGGTTGGGCATTTCCTCACCGTTGGCAAAGGCCCAGATGCGGCAGTGTTCGAGGAAGCGACCGATCACGGATTTTACCGTGATATTCTCCGACAGGCCCTCGATCCCCGGACGCAGGCAGCAGATGCCGCGAACGACCAGTTCGATGTCCACTCCGGCCTTGCTGGCGGCGTAGAGGCGGTCGATCAGGTCGGCGTCGGTCAGCGAGTTGAGCTTGGCCCAGATCGCTGCGGGCTTGCCGGCGCGGGCATTCTCGATCTCGGCATCGATGCAATCGTTGAGCGTGCTGCGCAGCGAGATCGGCGAGATCGACAGGCATTCGGTGACTTTGGGTTCGACGTAGCCGGTGATGAAGTTGAACAGGCGGCCGACGTCGCGCCCGATCGCCGGATCGGCGGTGAAGTACGAGAGGTCGGTATAGATGCGCGCGGTGATCGGGTGATAGTTGCCGGTGCCGAAGTGGCAATAAGTACGGTAGCCACCGCCATTGCTCATATCGCCTTCGCGGCGCACGATCATCGAGGTCTTGGCGTGGGTTTTCCAGTCCACGAAGCCGTAGATCACCTGGACGCCCGCGCGCTCAAGTTGGCTGGCCCAGAGCAGGTTCTGCTCCTCGTCGAAGCGGGCCTTCAGCTCGACCACGGCGGTTACCGACTTGCCCTGTTCGGCGGCATAGATCAGCGCCGAGATGATGGCGGACTGCTTGCCGGCGCGGTAGAGCGTCTGCTTGATCGCGATCACATCCGGATCGCGCGCGGCCTGGCGCAGGAAGTCGATCACCACCTCGAAGCTCTCGTAGGGGTGCTGAACGACGATGTCCTTCTCGCGGATCGCCGCGAAGATGTCGCCGTCATGCTCCAGAATGCGTTCGGGGTAGCGCGGGGTATAAGGCTCGAACTTCAGCTCGGGCCGGTCCTCGTCGCAGATCGCGGAGAGGCCGGAGAAACCGATCAGCCCTTCGGTCTTCATGATGAGGGCCTTGTCGAGGCCGAGCTGGTTGCGCAACACTCCCTCCGCCGAAGGGTCGAAGGCACCCTGGAGCTGGAGCACGATGACGATGCCGCGGCGGCGACGCTGGATCGCGGTGCGATAGTAACGCACCAGGTCCTCGGCATCTTCCTCGATCTCGATGTCGCTGTCGCGCAGGATGCGGAACACGCCGTGTCCGTTCACCGCGAAACCGGGGAACAGCTCGCCGGCATTGCGGCAGATCAGGTCCTCGATCGAAATCCATGCCGCTTCCTCGCCCGGAATGCGCACGAAGCGCGGCAGGGGGGCGGGGATCAGGACCATTTCCATGACCGGGGCATCGTCGGCCAGGCGAGTCAGCGCGAACATCACGCCGATGCCCTGGTTGGCGACGAAGGGGAAGGGATGGGCCGGGTCGATCGCCTGGGGGGTGATGACCGGCATGACCTGTTCGAGGAAGTAGCTGCGCAGCCAGGTTTCGCGCTCGGGATCGAGACGTTCGTCGCCGATCACGCGGATGCCGGCTTCGGCCAGTTGCAGCTTGAGACCCGCCCAGGTGTCCTGCTGGATCTGTTCGAGTTCGAGCACTTTCTCGTGCGTGGAGGCGAGCGCCTGCGAGGGGGTGAGGCCATCTGTCGAGATTTCCTCGATCTGGCGGCGCACCTGTCCGGCGAGACCGGCGACGCGGACCATCAGGAATTCGTCGATATTGCTGCCGGAGATCGACAGGAAGCGCAGCCGTTCGAGCAGGGGATAGTTCGGATTGGTGGCTTCGGCGAGAACGCGCTCGTTGAACGCGAGCCAGCTTTTCTCGCGGTTGAAGAACCGCGCGGGCTGGGTGGAAAGATCTTCGGCGGTGCCGCTTTCCTGTTCTTCGACGGTTTCGCGAATTTCGAGCATATCCTGGGTCTTCACATCTGCTCCGTAACAGCGATTGCCCCTTGCATGCCATGATGACAGTTTGGGGGCAATCCGGCCAGTCTTGCGAATAGCTTTGGGCTGGACGCGGTGGCGCCGGGCTGGAATGGCGCCGGGCATGACCATCAATGCGCTGCTTGCGGGCTATCTCGGCCTTGTGAATTTCATGACCTTCTTCGCCTTCGCCTTCGACAAAGGGCGGGCGATGGCGGGCGGCAGGCGCGTGCCCGAGCGGCGGTTGCTGACTTTCGCAGCGGTCGGCGGCTCGCCGGGGGCGCTACTGGCGCGCCATGTCCTGCGGCACAAGACGCGCAAGCAGCCTTTCGTCAATCGCCTGCGTGCGATCGTGGCGGTGCAGGTGGTCGGGTGTGGCGCGGTGGTATGGCTGATGATCTAGCTTCCTCCCCGGCACGGGGAGGGGGACCATGCGCAGCATGGTGGAGGGGCAGGTTCGGGCAAGGCGCTCGGTCTCGATCGTTGCGGCATCGGCCTGTGCCCCTCCACCACCCTTCGGGCGGTCCCCCTCCCCGTGCCGGGGAGGAAGTCAGGTGCCGGGCTGGACGTAGGGCGCTTTGGCCCAGAGTTCGCGCTGCCAGCCGCGAGGGTCGTTCTCCATGCGGACCCTATCGCCGAACACCATCGTCGCGCGGGAGGGGAGGGCGTAGTTCGTCCAGTCCGCCAGTCCCGGACGTCCGGTCTTCGCTAGGCCGGTGAAGGCGTCCATCATTGCCTTGCTCAGCGCCTTGGCCTTGGCATCCGTCCCCGAAAAGCTTCCCGGTGCATTGAGCGTGCCGAAGGCATAGGGGATGTCGTCGGTATGCGCCGCGCCGCGCAGGGGATCGACCGGGGAGGGGCGTTCCAGCTGATAGACCCATGTGGCCTTTGCCCCGGCCTTGGCGCGTTCGTCGGCCTCGATCACTTGTCCCGGCCAGGAGCGGCCTGCCGTGGTCGCGGCAAAGAACACCTGTTCCACGCTCCAGCCCGGTTCGCGGGCGCGATACTGGTCGATTACCCATTGCGGGTCGAGGTCGATCTTCACCTCGCGGCCCATGCGCTCGGCTACGTTGCTCCAATCGAGGCCCTTGAGCTTGGCCCCGCGCGGATCGAGGAAGGCGCGGGTTTCCTCATGCGTGTTGCCGAGGATCATCGGCACCGCCAGCGACTGCCCCGCGGCATTGGGCCAGAACGGGTGGCGCGGCAGGTTGGTCATGTCGAGCACCGGGCCGAAGTAGACCGGGCCGCTGCCCATCACCGGATCGGTGGCGGTCAGCCCCTCGATCAGCCGTTCGATGGGGAGGGTGCGCAGTCCCTCGACATCGCCGGGTGCGAGTTTGAGTGCGCTCATCAGCGCCTGCGTGCGCGCCCAGGCGTGCATCGGGCCGCTGGCCTGCACTTGCTGCCCGCTCATCGTTGCGGCGGAGTGGAACAGGCCTTTGGCCGCTGGCATGGCCATGAGCGTGGCGATCTTGGCGCCGCCGCCGGACTGGCCGAACACCATGACCCGCGCCGGATCGCCGCCGAACGCGGCGATATGCGCGCGCACCCATTGCAGCGCGAGGATCAGGTCGAGCTGGCCGAGATTGCCGCTGTCCGAGTATCTGGCGCCGAAGGGCTTCAGCCAGGCATAGCCCAGCGCATTGAGCCGGTGGTTGACGGTGACGACCACCACGTCGCCGTCGGCCGCCAGCTTCGCGCCTTGCGTCAGCGGATCGGTGACCGAGCCGGTGGTATAGGCGCCGCCGTGGAAATAGACCATGACCGCGCGCTTCGCGGCAGGGTTCGCCTCGGGCGTCCAGACGTTAAGGAACAGGCAGTCTTCGGACTGGGGCTGGTCGTCTAGTCCACGCTGCGGGCAGATCGGGCCGAAGCGCGAGGCTTCCAGAGGTGGGCCATCCCACGGTTCGGCCACGGCGCCGGCAAAGCGGGCCGCGCGACCGTAGCGGATGCCCCTGAACTGGCTGATTCCGTTATCGACCACGCCACGATAGCGGCCTGCGACCGCCATTTTCGGCGGCGTGGCGCGAAGGGGCGCAGCACCGGCGGCGAGCGCGATAGCTCCGCCGACCAGCACAGCGCGCCGCGTGGCTTCAGCGCCTGACGTCGCCTCCTGAAGCGGAAAAGGCATCGAGTTCTCCCGGTCCGATCAGGCACATGTCTCCGGGCAGGGAGTGCTTCAGCACCGTATAGGCCAGCCCGGCCTGTGCCATTTTCTGAATATCCGCCCCATTCAGCCAGCCATGAAGCACGCCCGCGGCAAAGGCGTCTCCGGTGCCGATGCGGTCGACGATCTGGGTCACTTCGACCTCGTCGGTCTGGTATCCGCTCTCGCGCGCGTCGATCCGCGCGGCGATGCGGTGGTGTGCGGCGTTGACCACATGGCGCGCGGTGGAGGCGATGATCTGGAGGTTCGGGAAGGCGGCGAAGGCAGCCTCGGCAGCCTCACGGCGGCGGTCCTCGCCGTCACCGGAGAAAGCCTTGCCCAGCAGCAGCGAGATGTCGCGGTGGTTGCCGATCATCACCGTGGCGGCGGAGACCAGTTCGGTCAGGACCTCGCGCGGATTGCTGTCCCAGCTTTCCCAGAGCAGCGCGCGGTAATTGCCGTCGAAGCAGATCGGTACGCCGGCTTCCTGCGCCGCGCGCACCGCCGCCTTGGCAAGGGCTACACCGCCGGGGCCGAGCGCCGGGGTGATGCCGGAAAGGTGCAGCAGCCGCGCGCCGTCAAGCGCAGAGGCAAAGTCGAAGTCCTGCGGCGCGCTTGTCGCAAAAGTGCTGCCCGTGCGGTCATAAGTGATCGCGGAAGGACGAAGACCTGCGCCGCTTTCGAGGAAGTAAAGCCCCATGCGGCCCGCGCCGCCGGTGACGTGGCGTGTATCCACGCCCGCCGCGCCCAACGCTGCGCGGGCCTTGTCGCCCAGCGGGCTGGCTGGCAGGCGCGTGACCATGCGCACCGCATGGCCCAGAGAGGAGAGGCCGGAAGCGACATTCGCCTCGGCCCCGCCCACTACCATGTCGAGCGAATCACACTGCACCATCAGGCGGTGCGCGGGGGTGGCGAAGCGCAGCAGGACTTCGCCGAAGCAGGTCACATGTCCGGTCATGGAATCGGTCTTAGCGAGCCAGCCAGCCGCCGTCGACGGCTAGAATGTGACCGCTAACATAATCCGAGGCCGGGGAGGCGAGGAACACCGCCGCGCCTGCGATATCCTTGGGGTCGCCCCAGCGTCCGGTGGGGATGCGCTCCAGAATCTGGCGGTTGCGCGTCTCGTCGCCTTGGAGGGCTGCGGTGTTGTTGGTGGAGATGTAGCCCGGCGCGATGGCGTTCACCTGCACGCCCTTGGCAGCAAGCTCATTGGCCATGGCCTTGGTAACCCCGCCTACGCCAGACTTCGCCGCCGCATAGCTGGGCACGCGGATGCCGCCCTGGAACGTGAGCAGCGAGGCGATGTTGACGATCTTGCCCGTTCCTCGCTCCACCATGCCTTTCGCCGCCGCCTGGCTGAGGAAGAACAGGGTCTTGAGGTTGGTGTCCATCACCGCGTCCCAGTCCTCTTCGGAGAACTGGAGCAGGTCGTCACGGCGGATGATCCCGGCATTGTTGACGAGGATATCCACTTTGCCGAGGCCCGCGACTGCCTCGTCGATCACCCGGCCCACGGGCTCGATCGAGGAGAGGTCGGCCTTGATGTTCACCGCCTTGCGGCCGGTCGCCGCGATCAGGGCGAGGGTTTCGGTTGGTTCGCTGCGGCCCGCGACGGCCACGTCGGCGCCCGCTTCGGCGAGCGCCACGGCAATGGCCTGCCCGATCCCGGTATTGGCGCCCGTCACGAGCGCGGCCTTGCCTTCGAGGCTGAAGGAAATCGCCATAAATTCCGTCCTGTCCCAAATCCCGTCATTGCGAGCGTGGCGAAGCCGTCTGCAGACCGCTTCGCCGACGCGCTCCCCGTGCTGTCGGGGGAGCAGGGCCAGCCCTTTACTGGAGCTGGCAGATATCCAGCACGTTGAGGTCGGTATAGTCGAGGTTCTCGCCGCCCATGGCCCAGATGAAGGCGTACTTCTTGGTGCCCGAACCCATGTGGATCGACCAGGGCGGGCTGATGACGGCCTCCTCGTTGGCGATCACGATGTGGCGCATCTGGTCCGGCTCGCCCATGTAGTGGAAGATGCGGTCGTTCTCTTCGGGCAGGTCGAAGTAGAGGTAGATTTCGCTGCGGCGGTCGTGGAGGTGCGGCGGCATGGTGTTCCAGACCGAACCTTCCTCCAGCACGGTGAGGCCGAGCAGCAGCTGCGCGCTCTCGCAGACGCCGGGGATCACGAGCTGGTAGATCGTGCGCTGGTTCGAATTGGCGAGGTCGCCGCGGGCGAGCGGATTGGCCTGTTCCAGCGTGATGTGCTTGATCGGGCAGGCCTTGTGGGCGGGAACCGAGGCGATGTAGTAGCGCGCGGTCTCGCCTTCGAAGATCACCTCGTCGGTGCCCATCGGCAGGTAGAGGCATTCCTTGTTCTGCATCTCGAAGCGCTGGCCGTCGACCGTGATCGCGCCGGGGCCGCCGATGTTGATGATGCCCGCTTCGCGGCGTTCGAGGAAGGGATGACCCTCGGCGCTTTTCGGTTCGGTCTGCGCGGGCAGCTTGAGCGGGCCCTGCGAGGGCACCGCGCCGCCGATCACGAAGCGCTCGTTGTGCGAATAGTTGAGGTTGACCTTGCCGTCCTCGAACATGCCGCCGACGAGGTAGCGATCGCGCAGTTCCTCGTTGGAGACGCACTCCATCATGTCGGGATGGGTGGCGTGGTAGGTCTTGCAGAACACGGGGTCTCTCCCTTGTGGAATTCGGTTCCGTATAGTGGGACGCTATTGCGTTTCAGGTCAAGTCTTATCCGGTCTTGGTAACCGGTGTCAATGATGCGAAGGGCGCGATTGTCCCCATGTCCGCCCGTAAGGTGTTCAGGATGTGCGTTCGGGCGGTGCCACGGAGGCGCGGCGCACGAGGTCCGACAGGAACAGCGAGGGTTGCTCGGAAGCACCGCCGGGATCGATCAGCTTGTGCGCGGCGGCGGTGGCCATCGGCAGGATCGGCCAGCGCACGGTGGTCAGCGGCGGCCAGATATGCGCGGCGATGGCGGTATCGTCGAAGCCGATGATCGAGAGTTGCTCGGGCACGGAAATGCCCTTGGCGCGGGCGGCGTGAAGCACGCCTGCCGCCATCTCGTCGTTGCTGGAAAAGATCGCGGTGGGGCGCGGCTCGGCGGAGAGCAGCCTTTCTCCGGCGAGGCGCCCCGATTCGAAGCGGTAGTTGCCGCGTTCGGACAGGGCGGGGTCGAGTTTGAGACCCGCCGAGGCGAGGCCGTCGATGAAGCCCAGTTCGCGCTCGTGGGCGGAGCGGAAACCCTCCGGCCCGGCGATGAAGCCGATGCGGCGATGACCGAGGCTGGTCAGCCAGGACACGGCTTCCTTCACCGCATGGCGGTCGTTCGAGGCGACGAGGTGGTTGTCGTCGTCGAGCCGGGCCGAACCCATGCGGACCAGCGTACAGCCCAGATCGCGGCAGACTTCTGCGAGTCCGTCGTTTTCGGAAATCGGCGGCAGCAGCAGCACGCCGTAGAGCCGCTGCTGTTCGATGAAGCGGCGGATATCGTCGAGCATCGTCGGCGAATGGCGATCGACCGGGCGGACGACGAGCGCGAACTCGGTGTCGCGAATGGCTTCGAGAATGCCCTCCTGCACGCCGAGCACCATTTGCGCGTTCGGGTTGTCATGGATCAGCCCGATCAGGAAGTTGCGGCGCAGGGCAAGCGCGCGGGCCTGCAGATTGGGCACGTAGCCGATTTCGGCGATAACCGCCTCGACCTTCTCGCGCGTGGCTTGGCCCAGCAGGGGAGACTTGTTGATGACGCGGCTGACGGTCTTCTTGGACACGCCGGAAAGGCGCGCGACATCGTTGATGGTCGGCTTGGTGTCGCGTTTGGTTTCGTCCGGCATCCTTGCCCCTTTTGACGGCCCCGCCACGCGGTTTCGCCCGATATGTTCTGGCTGTCTGAAATCCGCATTAGGCGGATTTGGGCGGCACCGGCCCGCGCCCCCGCCCGACCTCCCAACGATAGTACCCTATGGGAGGTCGGGCGGGGGCGCGGGCCGGTGCCGCCCCTAAATGCCCGGAATGGGCATTTTCGGACAATTGCTCTTCCGCTTGCCTTCCTGCGTGCGGAAAGGCAAGATGACACCGGTTTCCATATGATGGAAGTCCTCAATTTCTCCCTAGCTCCGGTCAGACGATGTCCTTCGAAATCCCCGCCTCGATTCGTATCCATCCCCGCGACACCGTAGCCGTCGCCTTGCGTCCGCTCGCTGCCGGTGAGATCGCGGAAGGCGTGACCTTGCGGGATGAAGTGGGGCAGGGGCACAAGTTCGCGCTCGCCGATATTGCCGAGGGCGATACGGTGGTTAAGTACGGCCAGCCGATCGGCCGCGCGACCCGCGCGATCCCGGCGGGAAGCCATGTCCACACCCACAATGTCGCGACCGCGCTGGCAGGGGAACTCGCCTATTCTCCGCAACTCGGTGCGGGGGAGAGTCATGCTGCAAGGCCGGATACCGACCTGACCTGGCGCGGCTATCTGCGGGCCGATGGACGCGCGGCGACTCGCAACGAGATCTGGATTCTGCCAACGGTCGGCTGCGTCGGCATGACCGCCGAACAGGTCGCGCGCGAGGCGCAGGCGCGCCATGCGGAGTTGATTGCCGCCGGAAAGATCGACGGTGTCCATGCTTTCGCCCATCCTCACGGTTGCTCTCAGCTAGGCGACGATCTCGACGGTACTCGCGCGCTGCTGGCTGGCCTTGCGGCCAGCCCCAATGCGGCTGGCGTATTGCTATTGGGCCTCGGCTGCGAATCGAACCAACTGGATGCCCTGGTCGCGGCAGTGCCGGTCTGGGCGCGCTCCAAGCTGCGGCTGCTTTCCAGCCAGTCGGCGGGCAACGAGATCGAGGAGGCGGGCGCGCTCGTCGACGAACTCGTGGCGGAAGCGGCGAAGGCTGAGCGTAGCGAATTGCCGTTGTCAGCGCTCACCATTGGTCTCAAATGCGGCGGTTCGGACGGGTTTTCCGGCCTCACCGCCAATCCCCTGCTCGGGCGCTTGTCCGAGACGATGGCGGAAGCGGGCGGCAAGGCCATTCTCACCGAAATTCCCGAGATATTCGGCGCCGAACAAGCCCTGCTCGACCGCGCGACCTCGCGCGAGGTGTTCGAGGCGGCGGCAGGACTGGTGAACCGTTTCAAGCGTTATTACCTCGACCAGGGTCTGCCAGTTTCGGAAAACCCCTCGCCGGGCAATCTTGCGGGCGGGATCACCACGCTGGAAGAAAAGTCGCTCGGCGCAGTGCAGAAGGCAGGCTCGGCGCCGCTGGCCGATGTCATCGATTATGGCGGGCAGGCGAGCGTCCCCGGCGTGACCTTGCTGGAAGCACCGGGCAACGATGCGGTATCCTCCACCGCACTGGCGGCCTCGGGTGCTACGCTCGTGCTGTTCACCACCGGACGGGGCACGCCTTTGGGCTTCCCGGTGCCGACCGTGAAAGTGGCGTCCAACCGCCGCCTGTCCGAGGCCAAGCCGCACTGGATCGATTTCGACGCCTCGATCGCGCTGGAGGAGGGGCAGGAGGTGGCCGATGCCGCATTCCTGCGGAAAATCTGCGCGATAGCCAGCGGCGAACCGACCGCTTCGGAACGCGGCGGTCAGCGCGCCATCGCTGTCTGGAAGCGCGGCGTAACGCTCTGATAGTGCTGGATGGCGAGCGATCCGTCCGCTTTTGATTTGCCAATGACACCGGTTTCCTTTAACCACACGACAAGAACAATGAAGGGATGGGGATGAGCTTCAACGAACAGGCGTTTCACGAAAAGGCGCGCACGGTTGCGGGTGCTTTCGTGGCGGCGCGGCGCGAAAAACGCGCCCTGACCACATACCCCGGCGAAGCGCCTTCCGACCTCGCCGCGGCCTATGCCATCCAGGACCTGGCCATCGGGATCGACGGGCGCAAGGTCGCGGGCTGGAAGGTGGGCAGGATCAACGTGCCCGAAGATGCGCGTCTCGGTGCCGATCGTCTGGCGGGGCCGATCTTTGCGGATAGCGTGGTCACTGCGGCGGTGGGCGAAGTGCCCGAAATGCCGGTTTTCGCCAAGGGCTTCGCGGCGGCGGAAGCGGAATTCCTGCTTCATGTCGCATCCGGCTGGGACGGCGTGATTCCGGCCGACGACGCAGCGACCCGCAAGCTGCTCGATGCCGTTCACATTGGTATCGAAGTGGCCAGTTCGCCTTATCCCGGCATCAATGCCGACGGGCCGCCGGTGACCATATCCGACTTCGGCAACAATGCCGGGCTAGTGGTCGGCCCGGTGCTGGAGGGCTGGGAAAACGCTGCCTTCGAGACGATCACCGTCCGCTTCGAGATCGAGGGCGTGGAGATCGCCTCGGCGACGACCGCGACCATGCTGGACGGTCCGCTGGGCGCAGTGCGTTTCCTCCTGGCAAATCTGTCCGCCCGCGGCATCGATTGCAGCGGCGGCGCCTGGATCTCGACCGGCGCGGTTACCGGAGTTCATCCGGTAGTGCCGGGGCAGGAAGTGCTGGCCCGTTTCGAAGGGCATGGCAGCGCCGGTTGCAGGATCGTGGCGGCATAGACCGCCTGGGAGAGATCGATCGGCAGGCCCGAAAACGGTGCCGCCGAAAAGGGAGCAGGATCAGATGAACGCAGGTGCCGGGGAAATCACCGAAAGCCCTCCGATTGAAGGCGCAGGGATCGAAACGACGGTAACCCAACCCACTGCCATTCATTCCACGGCCGGGCGCTACCGCTGGGTGATCGTCGCGCTGCTCTTCGCGGCGACGGCGATCAACTACGTCGACCGGCAGATGATCGGCGTACTCAAGCCCACGCTGGAAGCCGAGTTCCGCTGGACCGAATCCGACTTTGCCGGAATCGTCTTCTGGTTCCAGCTCGCCTATGCCATCGGCTATCTCTCGTTCGGCAAAGTGGTGGACGTGCTGGGCGCGCGGGTAGGCTATGCCGTCGCGCTGGTGATCTGGACCGTCAGCCACATGGCGCATGGTTTCGCCAGCGGCGTGACTTCTTTCGCGATGGCGCGCTTTGGCTTGGGCATCGGCGAATCGGGCAATTTCCCTGCGGGCATCCGCGCCGTGACCGACTGGTTCCCGCAGAAGGAACGCGCCTTCGCGATCGGCCTGTTCAACGCGGGCGCCAATGTCGGTGCGATCCTGACGCCGCTGATCGTGCCGCTGCTGGTGCTCTGGTTCGACTGGCGCATGGCCTTCTTCGTCACCGGCATTTTCGGCATTCTCTGGCTCGTCGCCTGGTGGGCGATGTACCGCCACCCGACCGAGCACGCCCGCGTCACCCGCGGCGAACTCGCCTGGATTCAGCAGGACCCCGCCGACCCGGTCGAGAAGATCGGCTGGGGCAAGCTGCTCACGGTCAGGGAAACCTGGGCGTTCGCGCTTGGTAAATTCCTGATCGATCCGATCTGGTGGTTCTTCCTGTTCTGGCTGCCCGGCTACCTGTTCGAGCGCTATGACCTCGACCTCAAGACCTTCGGCCTGCCGCTGGCGGGAATCTACCTGATCTCCGATCTCGGCAGCGTGGGCGGCGGCTGGCTTTCCTCGAAGCTCATCAAGGCGGGCAAGACCCCCAACTTCGCCCGCAAGATCACGATGCTGATCTGCGCCTTCTGCGTCCTGCCGATCTGGTTTGCGCAGAGCATCGACAGCGTCTGGTCGGCGGTGCTCGTCATCGGCCTGGCCACGGCGGCGCACCAGGCGTTCTCGGCGAACCTCTACACGCTGCCCTCGGACGTATTCCCGCGCGGTGCGGTCGGTTCGGTGGTCGGGATCGGTGGTACGGTAGGCGCGTTCGGCGGCATGGGCATGGCGCTCTTCGCGGGCTACATCCTCGATGCGACGCATAGCTATGAGGTGCTCTTCGCGATTTGCGCGAGCGCCTATCTGGTGGCGCTGGCCGTCGTGCATGTGCTGAGTCCGAAGTTGGAGCAGGCTAAGGTTTGAAGAAGAGGAAGTCCTGGGGGATGATCCCCCAGACCCTCGGAATGTCTGCGCCGCGCGCCGCCTATCCGTAGTGCGCTCCTTGCGGCGCAGCCAATAAGTCTCCCGACGCTACCATGGGCGCACGACGGATAGGCTGGGCATGACCTAGACGGTATTGGGGGTGCAGGGGGTCTATGATCCCCTGCTTTTCTCTTTCACTTCAAGCCAGAAAGTAGTGCCCAAGCTGCCGCGTTAACGGCAGAAACTCGAACCGTTCGCTTCCAGGTGGAAGTGGTTCCGGTGGGCTTCGTTGTAGTCGGGGCCTAGCGTCGTGCCGAAGCGTTTGCAGGCGCTTTCGTGGACGACGCGCAGGAAGCGGCGCTCGGCAGGGGTGCCGTTGCTCCAGTCGTTCAGCACGCTGATGCGGCGGCCGTCGGCGAGCACGAAGCCGGAAACGTCGATGGCATTGGCGGTGGCATGGCCCGAGCGCCGTGCCGTGCCCGCGATGTTGCGGCAATTGTAGCTGCCGTAAGTCTCGATCGAGAGGATGCGGCTGCCGAGAATCTGCTGCGCGGCCCTGTCTACACCGTAGCGCGCCCAGGCGGCGAAGGGCGTTGCCGTCGTGCAGGTTACCGGGCCGAGGTTGGTGACGGATACCGTGGCGCGATCGGTGTTGAGTGCCGAGAGCTTCACTGTGCCCAGCGTCGAGCAGCCGTTTCCATAATACTTGTCGGTCACCGGCGTGAACACGGCGTTCTGCGCGTCGAGCGTCGCCATGCACTGGCGCAAATCCCGCGATACCGGCGGCGCGGCGGGGCGCGACTGGGTGGAGGGCCGAGAACCGCGTCCGCGCGGATGCTCGGGGCGATCGATGCAACCGTTCAGAACGGCGATGAACGGCAGGGCGAACAGCAGTCGGTGCAGACGGGGGCTGGGTTTCATCATCCGGCTCAAGCATCCGGGCCTTGGGTGAACCGGACCTTACCCATGGCAGGACCAGGCTGGAATCGCGCGAGCGCAGTTTTCCACCGGATATCGAACGCGCGGAATTCCGGGCGTTTTGCGCAGCGAACGGCTGCGAAACGACGAAATCGGGAAACGATCTGTCGCAAGGGTCCGGAGAATCGTTTGACAAATTTCCCGCCCTCTTTAGATGCGGCTCCGGGCCACGCGGTCCCAACGCCGCGCGTGCTCTCTGTAAGGAGAGTCAGAAATGACTGATGGTACTACGCTTCCCCAAGGCGCGGAAGCGCCTATTGCTGTTCCGACCCGCAAGCCTGCGCGTCCGCACTTCTCGTCCGGTCCCTGCGCCAAGCCGCCCGGATATGCCCCCGAAAAACTGAACACCGAAGCTCTCGGCCGCTCGCACCGCGCCAAGATCGGCAAGACGCGCCTTGCGTATTGCATCGATCTGATGCGCGAAGTTCTGCAGCTGCCCGACACGCATCGCATCGGTATCGTCCCCGGTTCGGACACCGGCGCCTTCGAGATGGCCATGTGGACCATGCTCGGTGCCCGCGGCGTGACCGCGCTGGCCTGGGAAAGCTTCGGTGAGGGCTGGGTTACCGACGCCGTCAAGCAGCTCAAGCTGGAACCCACCGTGTTCCGCGCCGACTACGGCCAGTTGCCCGACCTCGACAAGATCGACTGGTCCGACGACGTGCTTTTCACCTGGAACGGCACCACTTCGGGCGTGCGCGTTCCGGACGCCAACTGGATCCCGGCAGACCGTGAAGGTCTGTCCTTCGCAGACGCCACTTCGGCAGTCTTCGCCTACGACATCGACTGGTCCAAGATCGACGTTGCCACCTTCTCCTGGCAGAAGGTTCTGGGCGGCGAGGGCGGCCACGGCGTCCTGATCCTCGGCCCCCGCGCGGTCGAGCGTCTGGAAAACTACACCCCGGCATGGCCGCTTCCCAAGGTATTCCGCCTTGTGTCGAAGGGCAAGCTGGCAGAAGGCGTGTTCAAGGGCGAAACCATCAACACACCTTCGATGCTCGCCGTCGAGGATGCGATCTTCGCTCTGGAATGGGCCAAGGGTCTGGGCGGTCTCGAAGGTCTGAAGGCGCGTTCGAACGCCAATGCCCACGCGCTGGACAAGATCGTCGCCGAGCGTGACTGGCTGGGCCACCTTGCGGTTGATTCCGGCACGCGGTCGAAGACTTCGGTCTGCCTTACGGTCGAAGGCGCGGATGCAGACTTCATCAAGAAGTTCGCCGCCGTCCTCGAAAAGGAAGGCGCGGCCTACGACGTCGCCGGATACCGCGATGCCCCTGCGGGCCTGCGCATCTGGTGCGGCGCGACGGTCGACACCGCCGACATCGAGGCGCTGGGACCGTGGCTCGACTGGGCCTACGCCACCGTCAAGGCTGCTGCCTGATTTTCAACGTCGTCCCAGCGAAAGCTGGGACCGCTTTCAACCGAGCGCCGCGCTTGCGGCCTGCGATCCCAGCGTGCGCTGGGATGACGAGTGAAGGAATAATTCCATGACCAAGCCCCGCGTCCTCATTTCGGACAAGATGGACCCCAATGCCGCCCGTATCTTCGAGATTCGTGGCTGCGACGTAGACGTCATCACCGGCGAAACCCCCGAGCAGCTGATCGCCCGCATCGGCGATTATGACGGCCTCGCGATCCGTTCGTCGACCAAGGTCACCAAGGAAATCCTCGCCGCTGCGAAGAACCTGAAGGTGATCGGCCGCGCCGGTATCGGCGTCGACAACGTCGATATCCCGGCCGCTTCGGCCCAAGGCGTCGTCGTTATGAACACGCCGTTCGGCAACTCGATCACCACTGCCGAACACGCCATCGCCATGATCTTCGCGCTGGCCCGCCAGATCCCCGAAGCCAACGCCCAGACCCAGCAGGGCCTGTGGCCGAAGAACGGCTTCATGGGCGTTGAAGTCACCGGCAAGACGCTGGGCCTGATCGGCGCCGGCAACATCGGCTCGATCGTCGCCAGCCGCGCGCTCGGCCTGAAGATGAAGGTCGTTGCGTTCGACCCGTTCCTCACCCCGGAACGCGCCGTCGAAATGGGCGTGGAGAAGGCCGATCTCGACACCCTGCTCGAAAAGGCGGACTTCATCACGCTGCACACGCCGCTGACCGACCAGACCCGCAACATCCTCTCGGCCGAGAACCTGGCCAAGACCAAGAAGGGCGTGCGCATCGTCAACTGCGCGCGTGGCGGCCTGATCGACGAAGCCGCACTGAAGACCATGCTCGACAACGGCCATGTTGCCGGTGCCGCGCTCGACGTGTTCCAGACCGAGCCCGCCAAGGACTCGCCGCTGTTCGGCACGCCGAACTTCATCTGCACCCCACACCTTGGCGCCTCGACCACCGAAGCGCAGGTCAACGTGGCGCTTCAGGTTGCCGAGCAGCTGGCCGACTTCCTGGTCAACGGCGGCGTCACCAACGCGCTCAACATGCCCTCGCTTTCGGCCGAGGAAGCGCCGAAGCTGAAGCCCTACATGAAGCTCGCCGAAATGCTGGGCTCGATGGTCGGCCAGCTGACCCGCGATTCGGTTCCCCGCATCTCGATCCACGTTGAGGGCGCGGCTGCCGAACTGAACCAGAAGCCGATCACCGCTGCCGTGCTGGCCGGTTTCATGCGCGTCCAGTCGGACACCGTGAACATGGTCAACGCGCCGTTCCTCGCCAAGGAGCGCGGCCTTGAAGTGCGCGAAGTGAAGACCGAGCGCGAAGGCGACTACCACACGCTGGTGCGCGTTTCGGTGAAGACCGAAGCGGGCGAGCGTTCGGTGGCCGGCACGCTGTTCAACAACCGCGAGCCGCGTCTGGTCGAGATGTTCGGCATCAAGGTCGAAGCCGAGCTGGCTGGCGACATGATGTACATCGTCAACGAGGACGCGCCGGGCTTCATCGGCCGCATCGGCACCCTGCTGGGCGAGAACGAGATCAACATCGGCACCTTCAACCTCGGTCGCCGCGATACCGGCGGTGAAGCCGTGCTGCTGCTTTCGGTCGACAATGCCGTGTCGGAAGACGTGCTCAAGGCGGCCAATTCGCTTCCGGGCGTGAAGACGGTCAAGGCGCTCAAGTTCGTCTGATCTGACGGATTTAAAGCTCCCAACGGAAGGGGCCGGTGTCTTCGGATGCCGGCCCCTTTTCCGTTCTTGGGGTGGCAGGCCTTCGACAAGCTCAGGCTGAGCGGGGTTTGGGTTGGATTTTGATCAAGGTCTAGGTCCAGGTTCAGTCTGAACCTGCCAACCCCGCTCAGCCTGAGCTTGTCGAAGGCCCCGCAGGCGAAGCGCGAGGCCAGTATCCTTCGACAGGCTCAGGATGAGCGGAGTGCGGGACCTCTCCTATTGCCCCGAAGGCGGCGGTCCCATCGGGCGCATGCCGCCACGACCGGGCATCCCCTCGCGACTTCCGTTCTTCGGGCGCAGTTCCTGCATCGAGAGATAGCCGTCCTTGTCCGCATCGGCGGCCTCGAACTTCGCGCCTTCGTAGGCGAGCAGCTCCTCCAGCGAGACACCGGCGTCATAGTTGGTATTGGCCTTGGCGATGAGCGTGCCGGAGATCGGTTCGATCAGGTCGGCCAACATGCGGTCGTCATCATCCTTGCCGAAATCGGGTGCGACTACTTCCAGAACCTGACCGCTGCGATCGCCCAGGGCGCCGCGCTCGTCGATGGCGACCGAACCCATCTGCTGCTGCCAGGCGGTGAATTCGGCGATCGAAATGGTGCCGTCGCCGTTTGCATCGACTTTGGCGAAGCGCGCCTTGATCGCCGCGTCGCGCCGGGCGTTCACGAGGGCGTGGAATTCCTGCAGCGTCACCAGCCCGTCGCGATTGGTATCGGCATCGCGGAACATGGCGGTGACGATCTTGTCGTAATGTGCGCGGGAGATCGGCTTGGGCATGCGGGGCTTGCCGCCACCACCGCCGCCCGGAGGGCCGCCGCCACCGGGTCCGCCCATGCCTCCACCACCCATGCCGCCCCCACCCATTCCTCCCATATCGTCGCCGCCGCCCATCTGGGCGTGGGCGGGTGTCTGGAGCAGTAGCAGGGGCAGAAGAAGCAGGGAAAACTTGGGCATGGACCTCGACCGTATGTTCGCAGGGGCAGGGCGCAAGGCGGCTGCGGCTTTCGGCGCGGCGCATGCCTGGCGGTCCGGCCCATGCAGGAAATGGGCTGTAACAGGTTGTCTCGTCCCGCCAGACGATCAGGGCGGGATAGCCTGATGCCGGACGGTTGTTGACAGGAAATTTCACGCAAATTGTCGCAGGCTTTCGATTTCGCGCGATGGAGGCCCGGACAGACGCAGGTGCCGTTCGACATTTGCCGCCCGTGCGGTTAAGGGCGCCACCATCATGCAGGACAACGACCGCGATCTCTTGCCCGAAGGACTGGGCGACCGTCTTCCTCAGCAGGCCTGGGCCTCCCAGCAGGTGCGCCGCATGGCGCATGACGTGCTGGCGAGCCATGGCTACGAGCGCGTCGAAACGCCGCTTATCGAGTTCGAGAAGGCGCTCGCGCATCGCATGGCAGGCGTGCAGGTGCGCCGCATGTTCCGCTTCGTCGATCCCGTTTCCATGCGGATGCTGGCGCTGCGTTCGGACATGACCGCTCAGGTCGCCCGCATCGCTGCTACGGGTCTGGCCGAGGCGCCGCGTCCGTTGCGGCTGTCCTATTCGGGTCAGGTCTGCACCATCAAGGGTGACGGCCTCGACCCGCGCCGCGAGCGGCTTCAGCTTGGTGCCGAGCTGATCGGCACCGATTCGGTCGCTGCCGCCGCCGAGATCGTCGAACTGGCGATCGAGGCGCTGCGTGCTGCCGGGGCGACCGGGATTTCGGTGGACTTCACCATGCCTGATCTCGTCGATACGCTGTCGGAACAGGCGCTGCCGCTGCCGGAAGGCCGGATCGAGGCCGTGCGCCAGATGCTCGACGCCAAAGACGCGGGCGGGCTGGTGGACGTGGGCGGCGAGGCCTACCTGCCGCTGCTCTACGCTGTCGGCCCCTTCGCCAGCGCCATCGAGCGGCTTGCCGCCTTCGACGTTGGCGGGGCGCTCGCCAGCCGCATCGCGGGCCTTCGCGAGATCGCCGCGCGCGTGGGCTACAAGGCGCGCATCACGCTCGATCCCTCCGAACGTCATGGCTTCGAATACCAGTCGTGGTTCGGCTTCACGATCTATGCCGAGGGTATCTCGGGCAGTCTCGGGCGTGGCGGTACCTATCGTATTCTCGGCCAGACCGGGCACCATCCGGAATCGGCGACCGGCTTCTCGCTCTATCCCGACCCGCTGGTGGACCTGCTCGGCGCCGAGCCGCAGGCGCAGCGCAAGCTGTTCCTGCCGCTGGGTCACGATCCGCGCATTGCCGGTCAGCAGCGCGCGATCGGTTGGACCACCGTGGCCGCGCTCTCCGAAAGCGACGATCCGGTTGCGCTGGGCTGTTCGCACAAGCTGGTGAACGGCGAGGCCGTCGCGCTCTGATAATCCATTTGTGTCGTCCCGGCTGCGATCCGGGGCGACGGAGTGGGTCTACCCTTGACTAGCCATGCGCCTTGCCACTAGGGCGCGGGCGAAAAGCCGGGGCACTTCTGCCCCAACGCAAATCCATATCGCCGAGTCCTGTCGAAGGGCGTTATTGGATCCACCGTGGCAGGGTGGAGGAGTATATCCATGGCCAACGTAACCGTGATCGGCGCCCAGTGGGGCGATGAGGGTAAGGGCAAGATCGTCGACTGGCTCGCCAGCCGCGCGGATGCCGTCGTCCGTTTCCAGGGCGGCCATAATGCCGGCCACACGCTGGTCGTCGGCGACCAGGTCTACAAGCTGAGCCTGCTGCCTTCGGGCATCGTCACCGGCACGCTGTCGATCGTCGGCAATGGCGTGGTGCTCGATCCGTGGCACCTCAAGGCCGAAGTCGAGAAGCTGCGCGGCCAGGGTGTCGAGATCAATCCCGAGAACTTCGCGATTGCCGACAACTGCCCGCTGATCCTGCCGCTCCACCGCGACCTCGACGGTCTGCGCGAAGCGGCTGCCGGTTCGGGCAAGATCGGCACCACCGGCCGCGGCATCGGCCCGGCCTATGAAGACAAGGTCGGCCGCCGTGCGATCCGCGTCTGCGATCTCGCCCACCTCGATGCGCTGGAGCCGCAGCTCGACCGTCTCTGCGCCCACCACGACGCGCTGCGCGCCGGTTTCAACCAGCCGCCGGTCGATCGTGAAGCTCTGATCAACGAACTGCGCGAGATCGCGCCTTTCGTGCTCCAGTTCGCCCAGCCCGTGTGGAAGCGCCTGAACAAGGTCCGCAAGGCCGGCGCCCGCATCCTGTTCGAAGGCGCGCAGGGCGTGCTGCTCGACGTCGATCACGGCACCTATCCCTTCGTCACCAGCTCGAACACGGTTTCGGGCACGGCGGCTTCGGGTTCGGGCCTCGGTCCTTCGGCTACCGGCTTCGTGCTGGGTATCGTCAAGGCCTATACCACCCGCGTCGGTTCGGGGCCGTTCCCGACCGAGCTGGAAGACGAGACCGGCCAGCGCCTTGGCGAACGCGGTCATGAATTCGGCACCGTCACCGGCCGCAAGCGCCGCTGTGGCTGGTTCGACGCCGTGCTCACCCGCCAGTCCTGCGCGATCTCGGGCGTGACCGGCATTGCGCTGACCAAGCTCGACGTTCTCGATGGTTTCGAGAAGGTGAAGATCTGCACCGGCTACCGCCTCCACGGCAAAGTGCTGGACTACTTCCCCAGCCACGCCGCCGATCAGGCCAGTGTCGAGCCGATCTACGAAGAAATGGACGGCTGGCAGGGCACCACCGCCGGCGCCCGTTCCTGGGCCGACCTCCCGGCGCAGGCGATCAAGTACATCCAGCGCGTGCAGGAACTGATCGAAACCCCGGTGGCACTGGTTTCGACCAGCCCCGAGCGCGAGGACACTATCCTCGTGCGCGATCCTTTCCAGGACTGAGCGGATGCGGTGCGGGCTGAAACTCGCGCCGCTCCTGCTGTTGTTGGGGGTGGGTGCCGCTCAGGCGGAACCGCCCCTCAAGCTTCCCCAGATCGACCTGATCCGTGTGCAGAAAGCGGCGCGGACGATGGAACTCTGGTCGGACGGTCGGCTCGTCCACATCATCCCGCATATTCAGCTGGGTGACGAGCCTACCGGCCCCAAGCGCTTCGAAGGCGACGAGCGCACGCCCGAAGGTCGTTATGAGATCGACTGGGGCAATCCGAAAAGCGCCTATCACCTCTCGCTCCATATCTCTTACCCCAATGCGCAGGACCGCGCCTATGCACAGGCGCGCGGGCGGTCCGCAGGCGGGATGATCATGATCCATGGTCAGCCCAATGCCCTGCCGATAGGCCGTGTCCCCGGCGACTGGACCGATGGCTGCATCGCCGTTGCCAATGCCGAGATCGAGGCACTCTACGAGTCGGTGCCGGACGGCACCCCGATCGAGATAAGTCCCTGATACTCCGGATTGCCCGATCATCGAGCGGCAGAATTTGATGCAGATTGCATGTCTCGCACGACGACAGGCGTTTTCAGGAATTTAATCCTGCTTTAGGGATGTCTACGTGGATAGGGAGCCGCAGCCGGGAATCGGCATGATCGCCTTGCATGCGGCCCATGCTCACGCTTGCGATCGGAGTTCGGGCCGGGTCGAACCGCCGGGCTGTCCGGTCATTGGATCAACTTTGCCGCGTCCTTGGAGATGCGGCGCGGTCGGAACGTCGCGATGCTGTCCTCAACCATCCTCAATGACGAGCAGGGCCGCCTTGCCGCACTGCGCAATCTCGAAGTGTTGGATACCGAGCCGGAGCAGGCCTTCGATCACGTCGTCTCGCTGGTCCGCGCCGTGTTGGGCGTGCCGATGGCGGCGGTCACGCTGGTCGATGCCGACCGCCAGTGGTTCAAGGCCCGCAGCGGGCTGGACGTGGCCGAGACCCCCGCGCAACGTCTCTTTCTGCACCCATGCCATCCAGCAGACCGCGCCGTTCCTCATTTCCGACGCGCGGCTCGACGCCCGCTTCGCCAATAATCCCTTCGTCGTCACCGATCCCGGCGTGCGCAGCTACGCAGGCATCCCGCTGCTGACGCCCGAGGGCTATAACGTCGGCGTTCTCTGCGCGATCGACGACAAGGTGCGCGATTTCAACGAGGCCGAAGTCGCCATCCTCGGCAATTTTGCCCGCATCGTCATGAACGAACTGGAACTGCGTCGCATCGCCGAGCGCGACCAGTTGACCGGAGCGCTCACCCGGCGCGGCTTCGTGGATAAGGCGAAGCTGGAGATGGACCGCTTTCGCCGCTACGGCCGCCCAAGCTGCCTGGTGCTGATCGATCTCGACCACTTCAAACAGGTCAACGACACCCATGGCCACCCGGCCGGGGACGCGGTGCTGCGCGAGATGGCGGCCACCGTGGTCGGCTCGACCCGCCCGGTCGATTTCCTCGGCAGGCTGGGCGGCGAGGAATTCGCTGTGCTCTTGCCGGAAACCGAGGCTGCCGATGCGCTGGTGGCGGTGGAGCGGTTCCGCGCGACGCTGGCGGAGCACGATATCGCACTCCCCGGCGGTGCGAGCATTCGTGTAACGGCGAGTTTCGGAATTCCGCCGCTGAGCGAAAGGATCGCCAGTGTCGAGGACTGGCTCGCTGCGGCGGATGGGCCACTTTACGCTGCCAAGCGAGGTGGGCGGAATCGGTGTGAACTGTTGCATTGAAAGGCAACAGAGAAGTCCTGGGGGATGATCCCCCAGACCCTCGAAATGTCGATGTTACGTCCGACCTATCCGTAGTGCACTCCTTGCGGCGCAGCCAATAAGTCTCCCGACGCAGCCATGGGCGCGCAACGGTGTTGGTCCGCGTGACCTAGACGGTATTGGGGGTGCAGGGGGGCTTTGCTTCCCTGCTTTTCCCCTTGTTCTTCAATCGAACCGAAACGCCGAAATCGCCGTCCTGAGCACGAGGTCCGAATAGACCTTCTCTCCCGCCCCTTGCGCCGTCCCCGCCACCACCATCAGCGGCAACAGGTGTTCCTCGCGCGGGTGGGAGAAGCGTCCGCCGGGGGCCTCGGCCCAGTGCGAGAGCGCTTCGGCGCGGGTTTCGGCATCGGCTTCGGCGGCACTGGTCAACCATGCGTCGAAGGCCAGCGAGGGTTCCGTCGAGGCCGGATTGCCGTAGCCGCGCATGTTGTGGAAGCTCATGCCCGACCCCAGGATCAGCACGCCTTCCTCGCGCAGCTGGGCAAGGGCCTGTCCGGCGGCGAGGTGGAGGGCCGGGTCGAGCGAGCGGTCGAGCGACATCTCCACGACGGGGACTTCCGCCTCGGGCCATGCCACCTTGAGCGGGACGAACACCCCGTGGTCGTAGCCGCGCTGTGGGTCCGGCGCGGCGGCGAAGCCGGCCTCGCGCAGGAGGTGGCTGGCGCGGGCTGCCAGCGCGGGAGAGCCGGGGGCGTCGAAGCGCAGTTCGTAGGTGTGTTGCGGGAAGCCGTAGTAATCGAACAGCAAGTCCGGATGCTCGGCGCCGGTGAAGGCGAAGCCCTGGGTTTCCCAGTGGCCCGAGACGATCAGGATCGCCTTGGGCGGTTCGGGCAGGCGCTCCGGCAGGCTGCGCAGGAACTCGGCCATGGAGGTCCAGTTGCCTTGGGGGTCCGGCATGAAGAAGCAGGGACCGCCGCCGTGGGGGATGAAGAAGCTGGGTTGGCGGGTCATGGCGTGTGTTCCTTGCGCAAGTTCGTTTCAGGGGCGCCGGGTCGGGACGAGCGCGTGGGCGCCGTCGCCGATCAGGGCGAGGACGAGGAGGGCGACCGACCAGAAGGCGGGATATTCCCAGCCGCCGCCCTTGGAATCGAAGAAGAAGCCGTTGGCGCCGTGGACCATGACGATGGTGCCGAGCAGCAGCGGGATCAAGGCCAGTGCGACCGCGCGGGCATAGATACCAAGAATCAGCGCAAGGCCACCGAGCAGTTCCGCTGCCATCGTCACATAGGCCAGCGCCGGGAGCAGGCCGAGGCTGCCGAAGAAACCGGCCGCTCCGGCAGGTGTGAAGACGAACAGCTTGAGCGCGAAGTGGGCGAGGAACAGCACGCCGAGCGCGACGCGCAGGACGAAAACGCCATAGGGCGCGGTGGAGGCGATGCCGGAATTCGTGGGGTTCGTCGAAGTCATGGGGAGATTTCCTTTCGAAAACCCATCTAGACCTTCACCTATTCGGTGATAATCATGCCATTCGTTGAATGACTTTATACTTAAGGTGTTGAATGGACCGGCTCAAGGGCATTGAGGTCTTCGTGAAGGCCATACGGCTTGGCGGACTTTCGGCGGCGGCGCGCGATCTCTCGATGTCGCCTGCGATGGCAGCAAAGCACCTCAATGCGCTGGAGCAACGCCTTGGCGCCACTTTGGTGAACCGCACGACGCGGCGGCTGGCGCTGACCGAAGTGGGTGCGGCCTATCTCGACAAGGCCGAGCGGGTGCTGGCCGAACTGGAGGACGCCGATGCCGAGGTGATGGCCCAGTCTGCGGCGGTGGAAGGGCTGCTGCGCGTTTCCGGCCCGGCGGCATTCGGGAGCGCCTATCTCGTCGATCTGGTGACCGAGTTCCACGCGCGCCATCCTGCCGTGACGGTCGAACTCGGCCTCAACGACCGCGTGGTCGATCTGCTGGAAGAGCGCTGGGACGTGGCGGTGCGGATCGGCAGGCTGGCGGACAGCAACCTTGTCGCGCGCAAGTTGGCGCCGGTGCGCATGGCGATCTGCGCCTCGCCAGACTACCTCGCCCGGCGCGGCACGCCGCATTCGATCGACGATCTCGGGCAGCACGATTGCCTCGGCTATACGCTGGGCAACGAGACCGGGGCGACGCGCTGGGGTTTCGGCCGCGACGGCAGCCGGGCGGTGGCGGTGCGCGGTACGCTCCATGCCAACAACGGCCAGGTCCTGGCGCAGGCGGCGGTGGCGGGGATGGGGCTTGTCTACGGCCCGCGCTTCTTCGTGGACCGCGCGATTGCGGAGGGGCGACTGGTGGAACTCGATCTCGGCGCCGAACTGCTCGATCTCGGCGCGGTCCATGCGGTGACCCACCGCACCCGTCGACCTGCTGCCAAGACGAGGGCATGGATCGACTTCCTGGTTCAGCGTCTGCCTGCCATGGCGCGGGAGTGGTGAACTCGCTCTTGCGGTTCAATAAGCTGAAATGTCTCGATTTTACGGCGATCGGAAGGCGTTTCCCGAAGCCGCGCGGACAGGGCGTGCTAGGCTTCCGAAAGCACCGGGTTCCGCGCCGCAAGGCGTGAGGGAACGCCGGTCTTTCTGGAAGGGGGCTTCATGATCCGGCACGTTTTTCTCGCCAGCCTGGCGGGGGTATTCATCGCAGGCTGCACCGATAGCGCGACCGGACAGGCGGGGCAGGCGGCTTCGGGTGTCGTGTCCAGCGGCGCGCAGCGAGGTGGCGGGCATCCTTACGAGGTCTCCGGCAGCGAGGTATGGGACGTACCCGATCCGGTGTCGGGCCGCGCCTATCAGCTCTTCGTTGCCTTGCCCGCGTCCTACGGTTCGGAACCGGGACGCCGCTATCCAGTGCTTTACGTCACCGATGCCGATTATGCCTTTCCGATAATCAAGCAGATCGCCCGACGTCTCAATGTTGAAAAACCGGCCATCGAGGAGTTCATCCTTGTCGGCCTGTCTTATGCCAAGGGAGAGGGCGGCATGCAGAGCCGGAGGCGAGACTATACGCCGACGAGCGCGGGGACCACGGATTCGCCCAGAGATGCCGTGCATGGTCAGGCCGATGCCTATGCGGCCTACATTCGCGATCAGGCCCTGCCGTTCGTCGCTGCGCACTATCGCTCGGATGAGGGGCGGCGCTTCTTCCTCGGTCACTCCTATGGCGCACTGCTTGGCGCACATATCTTACTGCGCGAGCCGGACCTCTTCCGTGGCTATGTCCTCGGCAGTCCTTCGTTCTGGTACGACCATCATTACATGACGGCGCAAGAAGCGGCCTATTCCGCCAAACATCATGACTTGCCAGCCCAGGTCTACATGTATGTCGGCGAGTACGAGGGAAGGCGGCCCGGCGATCCGCGCTTTTCAACGTCGGTGGACATGGTTGCGGACATGAAGGCCATGGATCGAACGCTACGGTCGCGGAATTTTCCGTCGCTGCGGATGCAGTCGGAGGTCCTCAATGACGAGGATCACGTCAGCGTTGCCCCGCGTGGCTTCACCCATGGCTTGAAGTACCTGCTCCCTGCGAAGGCGAATTGACCGCTCGTCAGAAGTCGATGGCGATACCGTTGCGTACCCAGTCGCCGTAACGGGTGGGCGAGATTCCGTCCGGGTCCTGTTCGTCCTGCTCGGCCGGGGCTTTCTTGGCCTCGGGCGCGGGGTCGTTGGTCCAGTGGGCGGGCTTGGTGAAGCCCTCGGGCCGCTTGGTGGCGCGCTGTGTCATGGAACCCATGTGGTGGAGGTGGCGTCAAAACGCAATCCGCTATAGGGGCGGGGCATGGACATTCCCGGCCTTCCCGCGCGCCGTGCCGCGCTCAACCTTATCGATGCCGTGCTGCGGCGGGGCGAAACGCTTGACCAGGCGGGCGGCTCCGCCCTCGCGCGGGTCAGCGGAGACGCCGACCGGGCGCTCGCCCGCGCCATTGCCGGCGAAGTGCTGCGCTGGCGCACCGATCTCGACGAACTGATCGACAGCGCCACCCGCCTGCCGCTCGCCCCCGACGCCAAGGCTCGCGCAGTGCTGCAGATCATGCTCGCGCAGGTCCTGCGGCTGGAGACCCCTGCGCACGCGGTGATCGCCACCGGCCTGCCGCTGCTGATGGGCGGCCCGCGCCGCCTCGCGCACGGGGTGTTCTCCACCCTGACCAAGCGCGAAGTCGCGCTCCCCGAAGTGCCCAGCCTGCCCGAGGACGTGGCGGGTCGCTGGGGTGCGCGCGCCGAGGCGATCGCCGCCGGTCTCGCCGAGCCGCCGCCGCTCGACCTTGCCCTGCGCGATCCGGCGCAGACCGCCGAATGGGCCGAGCGCCTCGGCGGCACTTCGCTGATGCCGGGCCATGTCCGCCTATCGCGCGGCATCGCGGTCGAGCATCTCGAAGGCTTCCGCGACGGCGCCTGGTGGGTGCAGGATCTCGCCGCCAGCCTGCCCGCGCGGCTGCTCGGCGCAGGCGAGGGCAGGCGCGTGCTCGATCTCTGCGCTGCGCCGGGCGGCAAGACGCTGCAACTGGCGGCGGCGGGCTGGCAGGTCACGGCGCTCGACAATTCCAAGCGTCGTCTCGAACGTCTGCGCGAGAACCTCAAGCGCGTCGGTGTCGAAGCCGAGGTCGTGCAAGCCGATGCCCTCACCTGGGAACCTGAGGAAAAGTTCGACGCGATCCTGCTCGACGCGCCCTGCACGGCCACGGGCACCGCGCGCCGCCATCCCGATGTGCTCCACCGCATCGGTCCGCGCCAGATCGAGGAGATGACCGCGATCCAGGAAAAGATGCTCGAACGGGCTTCGGGTTGGCTCAAGCCGGGCGGGCAGCTGGTCTACGCGGTCTGCTCGCTGGAAGTGGAAGAGGGCGAGGAGCAGGCGGACAAGGTCTCGCTGACGGCCGTGCCGGTTGCGGCTTCGGAACTGCCGGAGGGGCTGGAGCCGAGCGCCGAGGGCTGGGTGCGGACCGATCCGGGGATGCTGGCTGACGTCGGCGGGCTGGACGGGTTCTTCGTTGGAAGATGGCAGAAGTAGGAAGGGGAAGTCCTGGGGGATGATCCCCCAGACCCTCGGAATGTCGACCTTGCGCGCGCCCTATCGGTAGTGCGCTCCCTGCGGCGCAGCCAATAGGTCTCCCGACGCCGCCGTGGGTGCGCAACGGCGTTGGCCCGCGTGACCTAGACGTATTGGGGTGCAGGGGCGATGGCCCCTGCTTCTACCCTTATCCTTAAACCGCCACGGGGCGGCGGCGGCGCCAGAACACCAGCGCGCCAAGCCCCAGCGCGAAGAGACCGACCATGCCCGGTTCCGGAACGTCGGTCGGGCCGCCGGAAGAGCCACCCGAGCTGGTCGAGCTGCCCGGATCGCCCGGCGTATAGCCGCCGGTGTAGGTGCCAACGTGCATCTCGCCGTTCTGCACGAGATTGCCGAACACTGCCGAACCCTGGATGTAGTTGGAGGTCGTCGCATCGGCGCTCGGTGCGAGGACCGAGCCGCCCCAGGCCGTGCTCAGAGAGAGGTCTTCGGCCTCGTGGAAGTTCCAGACGACGTGTTCGCCGAGGTTGGCGGTGCCGCCCAGGAAGTTGTCGTCCAGCTTGATCGACTTGCCCGAGACGTTGACGATCGCCGTGTCCGCGCCGTTGAGGTTGAACTGGATCTCGCCGATCTTGTCGAGGTCGGCGGCGGAGATGTTGAACACCGCCACGCCGTTCGCGCCGGGCTGGGCGTTGAAGGTGCCGCGATTGCCGCTGATGGTCAGCTGGCTGTTGGCGGTCTCGGTGCTCATCGAATGGCTGAGGCCTTCCATCGAGGTTTCGATGAGGCTCTTCTGCTGCGAGAGGTTCTGCGAAAACTGCGGGTTGCTGGCGGCGAGGCCCGAGGTCACGGTGTTGTTGTTGACGTTGGTGTTGCTGATCGTCCCGCCGACCTGCACCGTCTGTGCCGCTCCGTTGAGGTTGAGGCCGCTGTTGACGTTGCCGCCGACGATCGCGCCCGAGCCGTTGTTGAGATTCTTGTGGCCGCCGTTGACGTCGCCCACCACGGTCAGCCCCGGCGTTCCGGTGCTGGAAGCGGGCAGGGCGGTGATCTGGTAGTTCGAGGAATTGCCGTCGAGATTTCCGCCCACGAACGTGCGGCCCTCGACTTCGGACGAGGAGGTCAGATCGCCCAGCACCACGAGGTTCCAGGTCTTCAGCACGTCGATCCCGGCGATCATGCCCGAGGATGCAAGCACGGGGCTGGCCGCGAAGGCAACGGCGGCGACAGCGACGGAAAGCGACAGCTTGCGGAGAGAGGACATGAAAGGGACTCGCCAATGAAACGGATCGTTAGGCGAGCTAAGTACTTGTCTTAAGTCGTTTGGATATGGCCCGTTTCGGCGTGTCTCACCATGAGACACGCCGAAAGCGAATGCCTTACGCGGAGTTAACGGCGCGCTCTTGCACCGTCGTCTCGCACGGGAGGCGGTTTTTCAGGTCAGGCCTTGACCTTGTTCTGGAAGCTCTTGCGCAGCTTCATCAGCTTGGGCGGGATTACCGCCAGGCAGTAGGGGTTACGCTGGCCTTCGCCATCCCAGTATTCCTGATGGTAGTCTTCGGCCGGATACCATTCGTCGTTCTGCCTGCCGTCTGCAAAGCCCTCGATCGTGGTGACGACCTTGCCGCCATTGTCCTCGTTCGAGCGGGCCAGGGCTGCTTCGGCTTCGGCGGCCTGAGCCTCGTTCAGTGGGAAGATCGCCGAGCGGTACTGAGTGCCCACGTCGTTGCCCTGGCGGTTGAGCTGCGTCGGGTCATGGGTGCCCATGAACACGTCGAGCAGGTCGCCGTAGGACAGCACCGAAGGATCGTAGTTCACCCGGATAGCTTCGGCATGACCGGTGTCGCCGCCGCAGACCTGCTTGTAGGTGGGGCTGGGCACGGTGCCGCCGATATAGCCGCTTTCCACGGAGTCCACGCCGATGACGTCGCGGAACACCGCTTCGGTGCACCAGAAGCACCCGCCTGCAACGATTGCCGTTTCCATTGTCTTGAATGTCCTCATGAGGGGGATTTTGTCGCTAGATAGGTACACTTGAGCGGCTTGTCATTGGGCGGGCGCAAACTAGGTTCAGTGCCGACCAGAGTTCCACGGGAGAATCGATATGCGCCGCGCCCTGATCGCCCTTTCGTCCCTACTTGGCATGATCGCCATGCCCGCCGCCGCGACGGCTGCGGAGGAGACCACCGAAGCGGAAGCCTGCAAGGGCTGCGAGGCACTGCTCGAACTGGCCGCCTCCAATCCCTCGCGCAAGGAGGACCGCGCGCGCGACCAGTATCGCCATCCGGTGGAGACCCTGAGCTTCTTCCGCGTCGCTCCGACCATGAAAGTTGGCGAATATGCGCCGGGCGGCGAGTGGTATTCGCGCCTGCTCGGCCTCTATCTCGGCCAGCAGGGCCATCTCGTCGGGCTTTACTTCAATCCCGAGGCGCCCGCCTTCAAGCCCGAGACGAAGGACGGCATCCGCAAGGGTGCGGCCAGCTATCCGGCCAGCGTCGCCAAGTTTACCGGCCTGCCCGCCGACCGCTTCGCCGCCTATACCCTTGGCGCGATTCCCGAAGGCGAGAAGGGCACTTTCGACGTCATCATCGTACCCCGCATGATGCACAACCTGCTGCGCTGGAACATCGCGGGTAGCGAGTTCGCGGCCATGCGCGATCTCCTCAAGCCCGGTGGCTATATCGGCATCGAACAGCACCGCGCCCGTCCGGACGCCCCCGCTGACTATGCCGACGGCTCGAAAGGCTACTTGCGCGAGGCTGACGTGATCCGCTTCATGAAGGATAATGGCTTCGATCTCGTCGCCCAGTCCGAGATCAGCGCCAATCCCAAGGACACCGCGAACTGGCCGGACGGCGTCTGGACCCTGCCGCCCACCCTGGCGCTCAAGGACAAGGACCGCGAGAAGTATCTCACCATCGGCGAGAGCGACCGGATGACCCTTCTGTTCCGCAAGCGAGGCTGATAGAGGCCGTCGCATGACCGAAATCACCGTTGCCGCGCTCCAGCTCGCCCTCAACTCCGCCGACGAGCACGAGAACATCGCCGCCGTCTCCTCGCTGGTCGAGGAAGCCGCGGCCAAAGGCGCGCAGATCGTCCTGCCGCCCGAGCTGTTCTCCGGCCCCTACTTCTGCAAGACCGAGGAGGAGGAACTCTTCGCCATCGCCCGCCCGACCGCCGAGCACCCCTCGGTGATCGCGATGAAGGCGCTGGCGAAGGCGCTGAAGATCGTCATCCCCACCAGCTTCTTCGAGCGCGACGGCCACCACTACTACAATACGCTGGCGATGATCGGCACCGACGGCGAGATTATCGGCACCTACCGCAAGAGCCACATTCCCGACGGCCCTGGTTATGAGGAAAAGTACTACTTCCGCCCCGGCAACGACGGGTTCAAGGTCTGGGACGTGCTGGGCACCAAGGTCGGCATCGGCGTCTGCTGGGACCAGTGGTATCCCGAATGCGCGCGCGTGATGGCGCTGATGGGCGCGGAACTGCTGTTCTACCCTACTGCCATCGGCTCCGAGCCTTATGACGCCACGCTCGACACCAGCCGGATGTGGCGCCGGGCGATGGTGGGACACTCGGTGTCGAATTGCATGCCGGTGATCGCCGCCAATCGCATCGGCGTCGAATCGGAATGCGGCACCGAGCAGACCTTCTACGGCCACTCGTTCATCACCGACGAATGGGGCGACTACGTTGCTGAATTCGGCCGGGACGAGACCGGCGTGCTGGTCTCCACGCTCGACCTCGCCCGCGCTGCGAAGCACCGCGCGGGCATGGGCTTCTTCCGCGATCGCCGCCCGCAACTCTACACGCGCATCGCCCAGGATATCTGATACAAGCCTCGGTAGTTACGGCATAATCGGGGGCAGTGGTCTTGGCCAAGCATCAGTATCTCGTCGCGCTCGGCTCCAACATGCGCCACCCGCGCCATGGCGGCCCCCGCAACGTGCTCGCCGCGGCGCTGCGGGCGCTCGACAGCGGCAAGTACGAGGTTCTGGCCGCTTCGCCGGTGATCGAAAGTGCTCCGCTCGGTCCCTCGCGCCGACGCTATGCCAACGGCGTGGCGCTTGTGCGCAGCAAGCGCGAACCCGACGAGATGCTGCACAAACTGCACAAGATCGAACACAAGTTCGGTCGCCGCCGCCAGGGACAGGCCTGGGGCTCGCGGGTGCTGGATCTCGACCTCGTGCTGTGGAGCGGCGGCCCCTGGGCGGGCGGCGAGGGCGAGGAAAGCCTGATCCTGCCGCATCCCTCGTTTCGCGAGCGGGATTTCGTGCTCGGCCCGGCGCGGCGGATTGCGGGCCTTTGGCGTGACCCTTTGACAGGTCTTACGATTAATCAGCTTCATGCCCGCTTGACCAAGCCGCGCCCTGCCCCTAGGTGACGCCTTCCGCAGCCGCTTCACCGGCTGATCCCGGCAACGGGGGCCCTTAGCTCAGTCGGTAGAGCAACTGACTTTTAATCAGTAGGTCGCTGGTTCGAACCCAGCAGGGCTCACCACCTTTTCCGCCCGTACGGAACGACATAGAGTCTGTCGTTCGGGGCAAAATGCCGGTTCGGATTCTCGCGCGGTATCAGTATTCCCGGATAGTCGCGCGCGGTACATTTCCCGCGATTGCCGCTTTGCCTCAACCCGCGTTGGGGCGCTTGCCTTCCGGGGTTCCCAGACCTGCGAGTTGCACTTCCGTGAGGTTTTCGCTGAAGGCAGGCGAGAGCTTGCGTTCGAGGCGGCGGCACATGTCCGAATGGGTGATAAGCGCCCGGGCAGTTTCGCGCAGGGTGGCGTAGTCAAGCGGGACATCGCCTGAGATCCAGTCGCGCACCTCGCGTTCGGCAATGCCGAGGTGACGCGCCAGCGCGCGCTGGCCGCCGAGAGCGTCTACGGCCTGGGAGAAGATGGCGAGCTGGATGTCGGAAGCTTGCGGCATGTGGGACGCATGGGCGCAATCGTCTCGGGGCGCAAGTCAAGCAGGCAGGATCAGGACCCGCTAACTACAGGTTTCGTATCGACGTCACTTTTGTCGGCCCCTTTGCCCGACGGTCGGGCCGTAAGTGTCGTGCCGATCGTCGCACCGACGATCGCGGCGATGCCCAGCCACTTCGCGAAGGGCAGCATCTCGCCCAGCAGCAGCGCGCCCGCCAGTGCGCCGACCGCCGGTTCGCCGCTGGTGAGGATACCGAAGCTCTTGGTCGGCAGGCGGCGCAGCGCGAACATCTCCAGCGAATAGGGAATCGCGCTGGAGAAGATCGCGACGATGAGGGCAATGGTCAGGACATGCGGCTGGAGCAGGGTCGTTCCCGCCTGCGCCACGCCGAAAGGCAGGGCGACGAGCGCGGCGATGGTCATGCCGTAGGCGGGCGCGGCGGCGCCCAGAGTCTCGCCCGCGCGTTTGCCGAGCAGGATGTAGGCGCCCCAGAACACGCCTGCCCCCAGTGCCAGCAGCACGCCCAGCGGATCGACCGCGTCGCGGGAGAGGTCCAGCGGCAGGAGTAGGGAGAGCCCCGCTACCGCCAATGCGATCCAGGCGAGGTCCACGCGGCGGCGCGAGGCGAACGTCGCGACTGCAAGCGGTCCGGTGAATTCGACCGCCAGTGCGATGCCTAGCGGAATGCGCTGGATCGCGAAGTAGAACAGCAGGTTCATGCTCCCCAGCGCGACACCGTAAGGCAGCGCCGCGCGGAGCATGCGCCGGTCGAACGGTCTCTGCCACACGCGGAATACGCCGCAAAGGATGGCCGCGGCCAGCGACAGACGCAGCGCCGTGGTGCCCGCCGGGCCGATCACCGGGAACAGCGTCTTGGCCACCGAAGCGCCCCAGCAGATCGACACCATGGCGGCGCCCACTGCAGCGAGCGGTGCAAAATCGCTGGATGTGGAGCGTGCAGCAATGCGGCGAAAGACCATGGAACCCTCGGTTGGAGACGCCGCAGCTTTTATCGCTAGGCTGCGATAAAAGTGTTCTATGATTGCGGCGTGGCGATAATATTTATCGCCGCTATTCGATGAGAGACCGATCCCGATGCCCGACGCGTTCGACTTGCGCATTTTGACCGAGCTTCAGCGCGACGCACGGATTTCGATGCCCGACTTGTCCGAGATCGTCGGGCTGTCGGCTCCGGCCTGCTACCGGCGCGTAAGAGCTTTGCGAGAGCAGGGGGCGATCGAGCGCGAGATGGCTATCGTGGCGCCGCGGACCATGGGCTGGCTGGTGACGATGATGGTGCTGGTCTCGCTGGATACCGACAAGGGCCGGGTGGTGGACGGTCTCGTCGCGCGGCTGAGGGAGGCGCGGGAGGTGATCGACGTTTGGTACGTCACCGGCGATCACGACCTGGTATTGCAGGTCGCGGCGCAGGACATGGAGCATTACGATGCCTTTTCCCGCCGGGTACTCCACGGCGAAGAGCATGTCCGTGCGTTCAAGACGCTGGTAGTGATGCAGCATCCCAAGCGCTCGGCGGCCCTACCTCCTGCCTGAGAAGGTCAGGCGCGGGCGGCTTTTTCTTCCGGGCGCAGGGTCAGCACGCGGACACCGTCCGCCGTTACC
Source organism: Novosphingobium sp. BL-S-20 (assembly GCF_055521635.1). Classification (NCBI taxonomy): domain Bacteria; kingdom Pseudomonadati; phylum Pseudomonadota; class Alphaproteobacteria; order Sphingomonadales; family Sphingomonadaceae; genus Novosphingobium; species Novosphingobium sp. BL-S-20. The sequence goes on from NZ_CM145494.1 coordinate 778,742, forward strand.
GCGACGGTATGTTCGAACTGGGCCGAGAGCTTGCCATCGGTGGTGACGACGGTCCAGCCGTCGTCCTCGGTGCGGACGGTCCGGCGGCCCTGGTTCAGCATCGGCTCGATGGTGAAGACCATGCCCTCGCGCAGCGGCAGGCCGGTGCCGGGGCGTCCAAAATGCAGGACTTCGGGCTTCTCGTGCATTTCCCGGCCGATGCCGTGGCCGCAATAGTCGTGCACCACGGAATAGCCGGCGCGCTTGGCGTGGCGTTCGACGGCGTGGCCGATGTCGCCCAGCCGGGCGCCGGGGCGCACTGCGCGGATGCCTTTCCACATGGCCTCGTAGGTGGTCTGGACCAGCCGTCTAGCGGCGGGGGAGACGTCACCGATCAGGTAGGTCTTGCTGGAATCGGCGATGAAGCCGTTCTTCTCTAGGGTGATGTCGAAATTGACGATATCGCCCTCTTTCAGCACGTCCCCGGTGGAGGGGACGCCGTGGCAGACGACTTCGTTGCGCGAGCAGTTCAGCACGAAGCCGTAACCGTACTGACCCTTGCTGGCGGGCCGCGCGGCGAGATCGTTCACGATGAACGCCTCGACGAGGTCGTTGATCTCCATCGTCGTGCGCCCGGCGAGCGGCTGGCCGTCCAGCCAGGTGAACACGGAGGCGAGCAGGCGGCCGGATTCGGCCATGAGTTCGACTTCGGCAGGCGACTTGATCATTGCGTTGCTGCTCCGGTTTCGACCGGCCTTCTGCCGGGTTCGTTTCCGGGATCGACTCCGGCCTCACGCAGTTCGCGCACGACGATTTCCTGGAACGTCAGTCCGGGATTCATTTCGCAGAGCATGCCGATCCGGATCCAGAAAGCCGCCTGGGCATTGATCGACCGGTACGAGGCCTTGCTGGCCTTGCGCAGTTGCTCGTGGAGTTCATCCTCGATGTTGACGATACCCAATTGAACCATCCTGAATATACGAATCGTATATGTTCCATATTGCCGTTGCGGGCATACGGCAAGCGTGGCGATTGACGAGGGGCGGCTTTGCCCCAAGGGTCCGGCCTTGTTTGGAGAGATTCGACTATGAATTCCGGAAAGCTGGCTTGCATCGCGCTGATCGCTCCGCTCGGGCTGGTTCCCGTGGCGGCCCAGGCCGGGTTCTACACCGGGGACGAGCTTTACGCGATCTGCACGAGCGAGCGCGGCAGCAGCGACTATGTCGAGAAGACCTATGAATGCATCGCCTATATCACCGGTGCCGTCGATGCCTTCAACACCACGCGCAAGGTCAACAAACTGGACAGCTGCATTCCCGCCGATGTGACGATCAGCCAGCTCAAGACCGAGACGGTCGATTACCTGCGGAACAATCCTAAGGATCGGCAAGGCCCGGCGTCCGAGCAGGTCTTCGCAGCCACCCGCAAGGCCTGGCCCTGTGCCGCGCCGAAAGCGCCCCAGAAAAAAGCGCCCGCGAAGAAGAAGAGCGCACCGAGGAAAAAGCGCTAGGCCTTTCCTTCCGCGGTGCGGCGGTGGAATATCCGCTCGTGGAAGTACCACTGGTAAGGGTAGCGTTCCAGCAGGCGGTAGACGATCCGGGTGAAGAGCAGGGTTATCGGGATGACGGCTGTAAGGAACAATAGCAGCGACAGCGGCCAGTCGGAACGGAACAGGCCCAGGCTCACGAAGAGATGCCGGGTGACGAAATAGGTATAGGGGTGGGCGAGGTAGAGGCTGTAGCTCACCGTGCCGAGATAGAGCACGGCGGGCCGGTCGAGCAGGCGTCCGGTCAGGCTGCCGGGGGCGATCGCCAGGAAGAAATAGACCGAGGTGAAGGCCAGCGTCGCATAGGCGTTCGGGTTGCCCATGTTCTTCAGCATGAAGTCGTAGTGCTGGATCGAGCCGAAATAGAGGCAGCCGCCGAAGGCCAGCAGTTCCAGCACCGGGTTCCAGGCGCGGGGCGGGCGCAGGCCGCGCTCGTCGAGCAGCCGCGCGCCGATGCCCGCGAGGAAGAAGAGCATCGCCGGGAAGCGGTAGACGAGTCCGGCGCAGGCGAGCGCCAGCAGCATCGTCAGCAGCCGGTCCTTGCGGCGCATCGCGGCGTGGACGGTCAGGCAGGCCATGGCATAGAACAGGACTTCGTAGCTCAGGCTCCAGGCATTCGGGGTGAGCTGCTCGGTATGGGTCAGCAGGTTGAGCAGCAGCAGCGCAGACACGATCGAGCCGAAGTCGTTCAGCTCGGGAAAGGCATCGCTCCAGGCATTCACCGCGATGAACAGCAGCGAGAAGGCCAGGAACAGCGGATAGAGCCGGAAAAAGCGGCGCATCGCGAACTCGCGCGGGGAATAGCGCCGGACGCTGGGCAGGATCACATAGCCGCTGATCACGAAGAACAGCCAGACTCCCCAGCGGCCGAAGTTCCAGGGGGCCTCGATCACGGCGAAGTAGCTCGAATCGTGCGGGTAGACATTGAGGCCGACCCCGCCGAGGACGTGGGCGAGGAATACCATGGTCGCCGCCACCCCGCGCAGGGCATGGACGGTGGGATTGAAGGCGCCGCTTCCGCGCAGGCCTGCATTCTCCTTCGCCCTTTCGCGGGGGGGATTCTCGGGCGCCGTCAAGGCCGATCCGGCAACCTCATGGCCCTGCGGCAGGGCCGAAGCCGTATTGTCGATCATGGCCGTGTCACGCCACGCGGTTGGGCGTGCGGAGGGCGGGGCGCGGCTGTCTCGGCGACGGGGCGGTCGAACCGAAATTCGCCGGTTCGCCGAGCGGGGATTCGGCACTGGGCAGGCTGTAACCGAGGCGGCGCAAATCGTAGCCGGTCAGGCGCTGGAGTTGCTGGTTGCTCTCGGCATAGCGTTCGCCCACCGCGCGTTCGATCTGGCCCATCAGGCGGCGGCGCAGCGCCCCGTCGAACACGCGGCTGAAGGCGAACAGCGGTCGCAGCTTGCGGTAATAGCGGTCGAAGCGCGGGAACAGGATCGGGGCCTCGGGCGAAAGCTGGTTGCGGTTGAGCAGGGCATTGAGCGGGCGGCGCAGCGCCTGCATCAGGATCGGCAGGCCCTCGTTGGCGGGGGCGCCGAAGATATCGTGTGGGATCAGCGAGGCATCCTGTCTGCAGAACTGGGCGATCTCGCGGGCGACCCGGCACGCGTCGTCACGCAGCGCCTCGTAGGGCAGCACCAGCACGTTTTCCGCGCCGAACAGGCGGCGATAATACTCGATGCACTGGACATAGGCGAAGGAGCGGAAGTCAAACTCAGGCTTGCGGGAAAGCGTCCATTGCAGCGGCGTGGTCAGGCGGCGGAACGAGAGCGAGCCGCCGTCACTGATATATTGCAGGTAGTAGGAGAAGATCATCGAGCGCTGTTCACGCACGAAGATCAGGATGCGGGCATCGGGCAGGCAGTTCTTCAGGCGATCGGCGATCAATTTGGCATCGTATCCGCCCGAGGCGGGATAGCCCGAGAGCCGTTCGTGAGAGACGACCAGGGTATTGCCGCGTGCCTGCGCCTCACGGCTGCGGCGGCGATAGCTCTGGATACGGCCGGGGGATAGATCGTCGAAGGCGCCCTGTTTCACGAAGTCGACCTGGACGTGATAGCGGTCGTTCTCCAGCCGCTCGAAGCCTAGGTCGCTGCGGGCGAAGAGTGCGTTCTGCAACAGCGTGGAGGCGGTCTTGTGGAATCCGATATGGACAAGTGGTCTTGTACCCGGCTCCTGCACGTCGCGCTCCCTGGCTGTTCCGCCTGCGCATGTCGGTAAGGGTCAGGCAGTGCGGACATCGTTTGTCACGTTCAGGACAAGACCTTGAACACAAACGAGAGACCATGGCGGACGGGGGTGGGTCAATTGCCATGAATCGCCCGGAGTATCCCCCGAAAGTCTAGGCATAAGCGTGTCGGGAGGGGCGGGCGGGGAAATTCGCCTGGAAGCATCGCTGCCGAACGAGGTGACCCCGACTTTCCGGCCGGGGTCGCGAAAGATCAGCGGCAGACGCGGACGCGGCGATGATGGTGCCATTCGGTCCAGCAGCGGCGCGGATTCCTGTAGGCGTGGTGACGGCGGGCCTCGTGGCGGCGCCAGGACCTGTCACGACGGTCGTTGTAGCGGTGCCTGTCGTAACGGGGCCGATCGTAACGGCGGTGATCGCGGCGATAGTCGTCGCGGTGCGCCACGCGTTCCACGCGGTCGTGGCGGCCGTCGTAGGGATGGGCGCTGGTCGTGGAAGCCAGTCCGAGGCTGCCGGCCAGCAAGGCGAGAGCGGCGGAAATCTTGAAAATGCGCATCGGCTTCTCCTGGGCAATTGCGGGGGAAGGAAACCCTGCCGAAGCAGGGCTTCCGGTGTGCTCAGGAATAAGTCGGGGCGCTGAACAGCCGCTGAAAGCGCAAGCAGGCTCCCGTTCAGGAGGCTTGGGGTTCCTGCTCTGCGTCCGGGGAGCGATCGAAGCGCTGCTCGGTCATGATCGTCCAGCCGGTCATGAACAGGGCGCCTGCCAGCGGCCCGAGGACGATGCCGCTGAGGCCGACGAGTTCGATGCCGCCCAGCGTCGTTACCAGCACTAGCCAGTCGGGAATGCCGGTGTCGCGGCCGACCAGCATCGGGCGCAGGACATTGTCGGCCATACCGATGACCAGCACGCCCGATCCGATCACGACCGCGCCCTGCCAGACCGCGCCGGTCGCCAGCAGGTAGACCGCGACCGGTGCCCAGATAATGGCCGGGCCGATGGCGGGCAGCAGCGCGGCAATGGCCATGAGCAGGCCCCAGAGCAGGGCAGCGGGAACGCCGACGATCGCAAAGGTGATCGCCCCCAGCGCGCCCTGGGCCAGTGCCACGAGGCCGGAGCCTTTGATCGTCGCCCGAACGACGGTGACGAAGCGCTCGGCCAGACGCCGTGCCACGCTTTCTTCGAGCGGCAGGGCGCGAACGACGGCAGGGCCGATCCGCTCGCCGTCGCGCAGCAGGAAGAAGGTGACATAGAGGCCGACGCCGAAGGCCAGCATGAAGGAGGCCGCATTGGCGCCGATGGCGAGGGCACGGCTGGCGATCACGCTGACGCTGTTGCTCACCGCTTCGCTGATGCGGGCCTGGGCGCGTTCGAAACTGTTGAAGCCGAAGGAGTCGAGCTGGTGCTGGACGCGCAGGGGCAGGGCGTCATGCACTTTCTGGAAGTATTCCGCGAAGTTGATCTGGCCGTCGCGCATCTGCGCATAGACCCCGGCAGCCTGCTCGACGACGAGGCTGGTGATGACCAGCGCCGGGATCACCACCGCGACCGAGATCACCAGCAGGGCCAAGGCGGCGGCAAGGTTGCGGCGCTCCGGCCAGCGAGCCAGCAGCCGCTGGAACAGCGGTTGGAACAGCAGCGCCGCAAGGGCCGCCCAGAGCAGCGCGCCGATGAAGCTCGACACGACAAGGGTGAGGGCGACGGTGATCGCGGCAAGGAAGAGGATCAGCCCTCCGTTTTCCAGGCGCGCCCGGTTCATGGTCATGTCTGCAATTGCCCCTTCGGAAATGGTCGCGCCTCGAAACGCACAGGCCCGGGCTTTGCTCCGCGGCATGGCAGGAAGTCAATTCCCGTGATTTCAGGCGTACTTGTAAGGTCCGCCGCTGGCGAGCGCGGCCTGATAGGCGGGCCTTGCGTGAATCTTGTCCAGCCACGCCAGGGTTGCCGGTCGCGAAGAATCGAGTCCGGCGCGGCTATGGGCGGCTTCGAGCGGAAAGCTCATCATCACGTCGGCGGCGGTGAAGGTCTCGCCCGCGAACCACTCCCGGCTCGCCAGTTCCTGTTCGACGAAATCGAGGTGGACGTCGATCATCGGCTGGATGCGTTTCTGCGCCAGGCGGCCGAGCAGGGGAATGCGGCCGAGCACGAGCTTGAGCAGCAGCGGCGGCATCAGCGATCCTTCCGCATAGTGCAGGAAGTGGCGGTAGCGCAGGTCCTCCTCGCGGGTGGGTGGAGGTCCCAGCCTGCCGCCTGCCTTTTCCGTGAGGTATTCGACGATGGCGCCGGTCTCCGCGATCGTGAGCGGCGCGTCACCCTCGTCGTCGACGATCACCGGGGACTTGCCGAGCGGATGGACCGCGCGGAGCTGGGGCGGGGCGAGCATGGTCTTCTCGTCCCGTTCGTATCGCCGCAATCCGTAGGGCAGGCCCAGCTCTTCCAGCAGCCAGAGGACACGCTGGGAGCGCGAGTTTTCAAGATGGTGGACGACGATCATGCGGAACGGAACGCAGGAACCGCCGGGAAGGTCCAAAGGAAATACTGGGGGTAAAAAGGGTCCGGCCCCGGTCGCTTTCGGGACGACCGGGGCCGGAGGCTGGGCGAAGGATGCGCCGAGCGCCTGAAAGGCGCGGGGTTGGGGTGGGGGAGGCGCTTCCTTGCGGCCACCGGCCCGGCTGGGGCGCCGGAGCCGGTGGCTTCTTCCAGCCTTTCTCAAAGGTGGGCGATCACCAGCCGATGGTGACCGAACCGCGCAGGGCGAGATCCACGCGGCCGTGGCGATCCTCGGCGGCGAGTTCGCCGCCCATCGTCAGGCCCAGCGTGCCGCCGACGGCGCGCAGGCGGGCGAACCAGCCGCTCGTCGCCTCGTCGCCGTCCAGCGTGAAGTTCTGGCCGCCCGCGAAGTGCGCGGTGGTCGAACCGATGCCGCCGCTGACGATCTCGCGCCAGCCGCCTTCGGTTTCCACGCGGAACCAGTTCTCGTCGCGGCGCTGCATGCCCATGAAGTCGATGCCCAAGGTCATGCCGCCGTTGACGCCCAGCTCGTCGCTGGTGCGGGAGGCGACCGTGAGGTCGAGCGCCTTGCCGCCGCCGTTTTCGGTGTAGCCGTCTTCCTTCAGGCGCACGTAGTCCACCGTGACCGCCGGGCGGTAGAAGAAGTGGCTGCCGCCGCCCTCATAGGAGGCGCCGCCCGAAGCGGTGACGAACGTGCCGTTCCACTTGCCCTTGATCGTGCGGCTGACGTTCTCGGTGCCGATCGCGCCGATGAACTGGCGCTCGCTGTCGTAGTTCGAGCGGCCGACCGAGGCGCGGCCGTAGCTCTGCACCGCGCCGAACTGCCCGCGCCAGTGACCGGCGAGTTCGAAGGAGTTCGACTTGATCTCGCTACTGCCGCCGCTCGTGTGGCGGTTCCACAGGTAGGAGAAGGTGCCGCCGAACCGGCCGATGCCGGTCAGGTACTCGGCGCCGAGCGACATGGCGTAGCCGTTGAGGTTGTAGGCGGCATTGGCACCGGCCTTCTTGTCGCTGCCCCAGAACGAGAGGTTCATCGTCGTGCTGAAGCGGCCTTCGCCCCAGACCGGGTTGATCGGGTCCATCAGCTGGCGGGCGACGGTGCGGGTGCCGAGGCTGATGCCCTCGAACGATCCGCCGGCATGGTCGGGCAGCATCTGGCCGACGGCCTGGCGGAACTGGTCGCCGTTGGTGATGCCGAGGAACACGTCCTCGATCTTCTCGTCCTGGCTGAGGGCGGTGAAGATCGCGTTGTAGGCGGTGGCCTGCGACCGGTTGAGGCCGAGTTCGGCTACAGTGCGGCGGGCGACATCGACGACAATGGTGTTCGCGGCGGCCTTGTCGTCCAGCGTGGCCTTGAACATGTAGGGCACGAGGTCGGTCGCGGCTTCGAGGTTGTCGCGGCCCTGGATCGTGCCGGCGGTCAGCACCTGATAGCTGCCCTCGGCGGTGGAGACGTCGGCGAGCTTGATGGCGAGCTTGGAGCCGTCCGCGAAGGAGGCGGTGCCCGCGACGGTATAGGCCGAGCCCTGGCCCGCCGCCTTGTTCAGCGTCACGGCTACGATGCCGTCCTTGCCGACATCGAGCGAGCCGATCGCGGTGGGCTTGTTCACGTCGAGCATGCCGCCCGTGACCTTGACCGCAAGGTTTCCGGCATTCGCCAGCGAACCGGAGAAGACCGACGTGCCGGTAAGGGTCAGCGTATCGGCGCCGCCGCCGAAGTCCGCCGTGCCGACGAAGCGTGAGGTGCCCGCCAGCGTCATCGTGTCCGAACCGGTGCCGAAGGTGACATTGCCGGTCTGCACTGCGTCGCCCGAAAGCGCGAGGGTGTTGTTGCCGCCGCCGAAGGCGACGTTGCCGGTCACGGTGCCGTCGGCGATGTCCACTATGTCATTGCCGCCGCCGAGCAGGATGTCGCCGACGATCGAGGGGGCGGTGAAGCCTGCGCCGACCTGGGTCTGCTTCACGGTCACGCTACCGGCGGCGTTGGTAAGGTCGATGGCGATGTTCTTGCCCGAACCGGCCTTGGCGCCGGTGGCCGAGATCGTGCCGCTGTTCTCGATGAGGTTCAGGGTGCCGCTGGCATCGCTGATCGCGGTGGCTGCGCCGTTTTCGTTGACCGCGGCGGCCTTGATCGTGCCGGAGTTGCGCAGGGTGGGCAGGCTGGCGCCCGCATCGATGCGCACCGCGACGGCCCGCGCGCCCGAGGCGCTGATGGTGCCCGCGTTCTGGATCAGCGGCGTGCTGGCGCCCGCGCCAAGGCGCAGGGCGGTGGCGGTCGCGTCCTTGGAGGTCGCGGCGATACCGCCGGTGATGCCGATGCCGTTGGCGATCGTCACTTTGCCGCCGAGGCCGCCGATGGCCACGCCGTTGCCGTCGATCCCGGTGTAGAGGCCGTGGCCTTCAACGGTGCCGTCGATCTGGAGGCCGTACTTGCTGGCGGTGCTGGCGACCGGGCCGATGGCGATGTCCTTGGTCGCGGAGCCGATCACGATGGCCGGGGCCTTGCCGTAAGTGGCGACCTTGGCGGCGCCCTCGGTGGCGTCGGGGATGCCGTCGCCGTCTTCGTCGGCATTGTTGGGATCGCTGTCCTTCGGGGCGACGGCGAGGACGATGCCGCCGGTCACATTACCTTCGACCACGATGGCCGAGCCGCCCTGGAGCAGATCGTCGGCATCGAGCTTCGACGGGTCAGCGGGCGGGGTGGTATAGCGGTAGCCGGTCGAGACGATCGCGCCCTGCACGACCAAGGCGCCGTTCACATCGCCGCCGAACTGCGCGCCGATCGCGTTCTTGCCCTGCGCCAGCACCGAACCGGCGAGGCGGACGTTGCCGTCGATCTGGCCGGTCTTCACGCCGATGGCATTGTCACCCAGTACATTTGTCTTGCCGTCATGGGTGAAATTGCCGGTCAGCTTGCCGCCCAGCGAGATGCCGGCGGAATCGTTGCCCTTGATGGTGATCGTGCCGCTCTGGGTGATCTTGCCGGTGTGGTCGCCCTCGGTGCGGATGCCGATCTTGTTGGAGCCGAGCGCGAAGGGACCGTCGAGGTCGCCGTCCTTGTCGTCGTCGGTCGGGGTATAGGGCTCGTCGAGGGTGATCGTGCCGGTGTTGACGATGTCGCCGGTGGTTCCGGCATTGGCGACGATGCCGCGCACGCCATTGGCATTGGTGATCGTGATCGCACCGGCATTGGCGACGTTGTTGTTGCTGTCCATCGTCACCGCGGTGCCGGACGTCAGCACGACGGAGCCGTCCTTGGTGATGTTGATCGCGTCGGCGGCGCCGTTCTTGATCGTCGAGGTGAGGAGCGGCGTGGTCTTCTTGGTGGCCACGTCCTCAGCATGAGCGGCGGTCGCCATGGCGAGAAGCGCGGTGGAGGCAAGCAGGTAGCGAGGCATCTTCGTCCCTTCAGATCGATATCGAGAGCTGAGACGGAGACCTTCGCGGGACGCCTTGAAAAATATTCGCAGGCCGGAGATGTCGCTCTGGCTCGGCCTGTGTGTGGTGCCGGTAAATCTTGACCCTTGGGCGCAAATCTCCTAAGGGCGCGCATCTCCTGCGGGTATTCCCGAAGGAAACGACATAGAGCTGAACATTGCCATGTCAGCATTTCCGGGCCTTTCGGCGCAGTCCTGCGAGCGAAAGGCGGTAAGGTTTCCGCGAATCGCGGACCTTCCGGCGGAACGGCGCATGGCAAAGTAATCCGGTGCATTGGCCGGGTGGAGTGTTTTTCGGCTCACGTGTGCAGCGAGCGTAGCGCTTGCGGCCAGCGGTCCCAGCTTTCGCTGGGATGACGGGCGCAAGCAGGCAGGCTTGGTGTGATGCGTGATCTCACTCTTCCCTTTCAGATGTACCGGCCCGGAACCTTCCGGGGTGCGACGGGTCGATGCCGATGGTTTCGGCGGCGATCCATCGCACTCCCATTTGAAAGAAGAGTATAGATGCCCACTATCAACCAGCTGGTCCGCAAGGGCCGCGAGCCGCAGAAGGCCAAGTCGAAGGTTCCTGCCATGGAGCAGAACCCGCAGAAGCGCGGCGTCTGCACCCGCGTTTACACCACGACCCCGAAGAAGCCGAACTCGGCTCTCCGCAAGGTCGCCAAGGTGCGCCTGACCAACAGCCGCGAAGTCATTTCGTACATCCCCGGTGAAGGCCACAACCTTCAGGAGCACTCGGTCGTGCTCATCCGCGGCGGCCGCGTCCGCGACCTTCCCGGCGTGCGCTACCACATCCTGCGCGGCGTGCTCGACACGCAGGGCGTCAAGGATCGCAAGCAGTCGCGCTCGAAGTACGGCGCCAAGCGTCCGAAGTAAGCCGGTGCGCGGGGTCTCACGCCTCGCACGGTACACGATTTACCGGCCGGTGATGCTCACGCTCCCGCCCGAAAGAACAAGGAATACCAACGATGTCACGTCGTCGTCGTCCCGAGAAGCGGGAAATCCTGCCTGATCCGAAGTTCGGTGATCAGGTCCTGTCGAAGTTCATGAACAACCTCATGCTCGACGGCAAGAAGTCGGTCGCCGAATCGATCGTCTACGGTGCCATGGAAACCATGGAAACCCGCGCCAAGTCGGACCCGGTCCAGCTGTTCCACGATGCCCTGAACAACGTGAAGCCGCAGATCGAAGTTCGCAGCCGCCGCGTCGGTGGTGCGACCTACCAGGTCCCGGTCGAAGTTCGTCCGGAGCGCGCCCAGGCCCTCGCCATCCGCTGGCTGATCACGGCTGCCCGCAACCGTCCCGAGACCACCATGTCGGCGCGTCTCTCGGGCGAGCTGCTCGACGCTGCCAACAACCGCGGCAATGCCGTGAAGAAGCGCGAAGACACGCACCGCATGGCGGACGCGAACCGCGCCTTCTCGCACTACCGCTGGTAATGTGAGCGTGTGGCCCCGGATGAGAAGTCATCCGGGCGTCACACTTTTATTTCAGGGGGCGAGGTCTTATCTGAAGGCCGCCTCGCTCCCGAAACACTCCTGGTAAGGAAATCACCATGGCACGCAGCCATCCGCTCAATATGTACCGTAACATCGGTATTATGGCGCACATCGACGCCGGTAAGACCACCACTACCGAGCGTATCCTCTACTACACCGGCAAGTCCTACAAGATCGGCGAAGTCCACGACGGCGCTGCTACCATGGACTGGATGGAGCAGGAGCAGGAACGCGGCATCACCATCACCTCGGCTGCGACCACCTGCTTCTGGGGCGACTACCGCATCAACATCATCGACACCCCCGGCCACGTCGACTTCACCATCGAAGTCGAACGTTCGCTGCGCGTGCTCGACGGTGCGGTTGCATGCTTCGACGGCGTTGCCGGTGTTGAGCCGCAGTCGGAAACCGTGTGGCGTCAGGCTGACAAGTACGGCGTTCCGCGCATGTGCTTCATCAACAAGCTCGACCGTACCGGCGCGAACTTCAAGTACTGCGTGCAGTCGATCATCGACCGCCTCGGTGCGACGCCTGCCGTGCTCTACATCCCGATCGGTCTCGAAGCCGATCTGAAGGGCCTGGTCGACCTGGTTCACAACCGCGCGATCATCTGGAAGGACGAATCGCTCGGCGCCGAGTTCTTCTACGAAGAAATCCCGGCCGAACTCGCTGACGAAGCTGCCGAATATCGTGAAAAGCTGCTCGAACTCGCTGTCGAGCAGGACGATGCGGTCATGGAAGCCTACCTCGAAGGCACCGAGCCCGACGTCGACACGCTGAAGGCGCTGATCCGCAAGGGCACGCTGAACCACAAGTTCGTTCCGGTCGTCTGCGGCTCGGCGTTCAAGAACAAGGGCGTCCAGCCCCTGCTCGACGCCGTTGTCGACTACCTGCCTTCGCCGCTCGACATCGAAGACGTCCAGGGCGTCAAGGTCGACAGCGACGAGCCCGACAGCCGTCCGCCGTCGGACGAAGCTCCGTTCTCGGCGCTTGCGTTCAAGGTCATGAACGATCCGTTCGTCGGCTCGCTCACCTTCTGCCGCATCTACTCCGGCACGCTCTCGAAGGGTTCGTACCTGAACTCGGTGAAGCAGAAGAAGGAAAAGGTCGGCCGCATTCTCGAAATGCACGCCAACGACCGTAAGGACATCGACGAGGCCTACGCGGGCGACATCGTCGCGCTGGCCGGCATGAAGGAAACCACCACGGGCGACACGCTCTGCTCCGAAAAGGCGCCGATCGTTCTCGAACGCATGGAATTCCCCGAGCCGGTTATCGAACTGTCGGTCGAACCCAAGACCAAGGCCGACCAGGAGAAGATGGGCGTCGCGCTCAACCGTCTCTCGGCCGAGGACCCCTCGTTCCGCGTCACCACCGACCACGAGTCGGGCCAGACGATCATCAAGGGCATGGGCGAACTTCACCTGGACATCATCGTCGACCGCATGCGTCGCGAGTTCAAGGTCGAAGCCAACGTCGGCGCTCCGCAGGTCGCCTATCGCGAATACCTCGCCAAGGCTGTCGATGTGGACTACACCCACAAGAAGCAGTCGGGTGGTACCGGTCAGTTCGGTCGCGTGAAGATCAAGGTCACGCCGGGCGAGCGCGGTGCGGGCATCACCTTCAAGGACGAGATCAAGGGCGGTAACATTCCGAAGGAATATATCCCCGCGATCGAAAAGGGCATGCGCGAAACCGCTGCCTCGGGCTCGCTGGTCGGCTTCCCGATCATCGACTTCGACATCGTCCTCTACGACGGTGCCTACCACGACGTCGACTCGTCGGCCCTGGCCTTCGAAATCGCCGGTCGCGGTGCTATGCGTGAAGTCGCCCAGAAGGCCGGCATCAAGCTGCTAGAGCCGATCATGAAGGTCGAAGTCGTCACCCCCGAGGAATACCTCGGCGACGTCATCGGCGACATGAACAGCCGTCGTGGCCAGATCCAGGGTACCGACAGCCGCGGTAACGCTCAGGTTGTCGAGTCCATGGTTCCGCTCGCGAACATGTTCGGCTACGTGAACCAGCTCCGCTCGTTCACCCAGGGCCGTGCAAACTACTCGATGTTCTTCTCCCACTATGACGAAGTCCCGGCGAACGTCGCGGCCGAGGTCAAGGAGAAGCTTGCCTAATCGGCAAGATCATTCTAGGGGCGGCGCCTGTTTCGGCGGGCGCTGCCTCACATTCCCGCAGATTACAATTCAAGCAAAGAAGGTTTGAAAATGGCGAAGGCAAAATTCGAGCGGAACAAGCCGCACTGTAACATCGGCACCATCGGTCACGTTGACCACGGCAAGACCACCCTGACGGCCGCCATCACCAAGGTGATGTCGGAAACCTTCGGCGGTGAAGCCGTTGACTTCGCGAACATCGACAAGGCTCCGGAAGAGCGCGAGCGCGGCATCACGATCTCGACCGCACACGTCGAGTACGAGACCGAAGCACGTCACTACGCGCACGTCGACTGCCCGGGTCACGCTGACTACGTGAAGAACATGATCACCGGTGCTGCCCAGATGGACGGCGCTATCCTCGTTGTGAACGCTGCTGACGGCCCGATGCCGCAGACCCGCGAACACATCCTGCTCGCTCGCCAGGTCGGCGTGCCGCAGCTGGTCGTGTACATGAACAAGGTCGACCAGGTCGACGACGCCGAGCTGCTCGAGCTCGTCGAACTCGAAGTTCGCGAACTGCTCTCGTCGTACGACTTCGACGGCGACAACATCCCCGTCATCAAGGGTTCGGCTCTGGCCGCCCTCGAAGGCCGTGACGACGAAATCGGCAAGAGCTCGATCCTCGAGCTCATGAAGGCTGTCGACGAGTTCATCCCGCAGCCCCCGCGTCCCACCGACAAGGCATTCCTGATGCCCGTCGAAGACGTGTTCTCGATCTCGGGTCGTGGTACGGTTGTGACCGGCCGCGTCGAAACCGGCATCGTCAAGGTTGGTGAAGAAGTCGAAGTCGTCGGTATCCGCGACACGCAGAAGACCACCGTCACCGGCGTCGAAATGTTCCGCAAGCTGCTCGACCAGGGTGAAGCCGGCGACAACATCGGCGCGCTGGTTCGTGGCCTGAAGCGCGACGACGTTGAGCGTGGCCAGGTTCTCGCCAAGCCGGGCACCGTGACCCCGCACACCGAGTTCTCGGCTGAAGTCTACGTCCTGTCGAAGGACGAAGGCGGCCGTCACACGCCGTTCTTCGCGAACTACCGTCCGCAGTTCTACTTCCGCACCACCGACGTGACCGGCGAAGTGATCCTTCCCGAGGGCACCGAGATGGTCATGCCTGGCGACAACGTCTCGCTGTCGATCAAGCTCATCGCTCCGATCGCCATGGACGAAGGTCTCCGCTTCGCAATCCGCGAAGGCGGCCGCACCGTCGGTTCGGGCGTCGTTGCCACGATCACGAAGTAATTCGTCGATCGTCAGCTTCGGCTAACGTGATTGGCCCGGCGTCTCGAAAGAGGCGCCGGGCTTTTCGCGTTGATGGGGTTTGAAGTTTGGCGGGCGCCTTTATCGCGCCCGCAATTCGCCTTGCCCGATCTTCCAGGCATCCGAACCCTTGGGGGCTTCGGGAATGGAACTGAGGTCGATGTAGTAGACCGGCTCCGGCACGCGGCCGAACGGGATTGTGATGCAGGGGCCGAGGCAGCCCGGCAGGTCCCAGAGGTCCGGCGGGTAGGCCGCGCCCGTGCGGGTGCTTTCGTCCAGCGACTTCGAGGCCGGAACCCGCTGGTTGGTGCCGTCGCCGCCGTGGGAGCAGACGACGATCGTGCCGTCGTTGCCGCCATTGCTTGCGCGGGCGGCTTCGCGGCAGGCATCGTCCACGGCGCCGCCCGTGGCATCGGGCATAGCGGCGTGGGCGGTAAGCACGTCGGTGTCGTCGAGGTTGATGGGGGTGCCCGTTCCGCTGGGGGTGTAGGCGGATCTGTCGGCTGCACTGGCACCGGGCGCCAGGTATGCAAGGGTCAGCGCGGCAAGCGCACTGGAAATTTTCGTGGCGATGGGGGACATGGAAAGCGGCTTCTGTTAGGCGTCGCCGGGTCAAGGTAGGATTCGGACCGGGCGCAGGGAAGGGCGGATGCGACGAACTGCGCCATCGGCCTTCTGGAAACCTGCGTGGCGGCGTGAAATCAGGGGTTGCCCGACTCGCCTTCACCGTGTAGGGGCGCGGTTCGAATTTGACGGGACTTCTGGTCCTATGGCTCTTTCTCATCGGTAGTAGGTAATGGAAGCTCAGAACATCCGTATCCGCCTCAAGGCGTTTGACCATCGCGTGCTCGACCAGGCCACTGGCGAAATCGCTGACACGGCCCGCCGCACCGGCGCTCTGATTCGTGGGCCCATTCCGCTTCCGACCAAGATCGAGAAGTTCACGGTCAACCGTGGTCCGCACATCGACAAGAAGTCGCGTGAGCAGTTCGAAGTCCGCACCTACAAGCGTCTGCTTGACATCGTGCAGCCGAACGCAGCTACCGTCGACGCTCTGATGAAGCTCGACCTGGCTGCCGGCGTGAACGTCGAGATCAAGCTGGCCTGAGCCGGTTTTTCGGGGTGACCTTCCAGGTTGCCCCGACAGTCTTTTGATCGGACTTGAAACGATCGGTGAATTTCGGATCCTCGGATCCAGATTACCTTGTCGGCCATGAGGCCGGCTTTGCGGGCGAAAGCCCGCAGAGACAGCGCCCCGAGAGGGGACACAAGGGATACCTCCGCCGTCTCCTTCGGGAAGCGTCGGGAATGCGTCCCCCGTCTCGTTTCCGCGGTCCATAGTGGGCTTGCAGGGAACACCTGACCCGGACGGGGTTCGTATCATAACAGGGTTGGACACGCGTACGAGGGATGGTCCTGCGTACGCCTCTGTAAGGAGAAAGGTCATGCGTACAGGCGTGATCGCCAAGAAAGTCGGGATGACCCGCCTGTTCCAGGAGGACGGTCGCCACGTGCCCGTCACTGTCCTGGCACTTGAAGACTGTCAGGTGGTTTCGGTTCGTACTGCTGATCGTGACGGCTACGTCGCGGTTCAGCTCGGTGCGGGCGAAGCAAAGCAGAAGAACGTTGCCAAGCCGCAGCGTGAACACTTCGCTAAGGCGCAGGTTCCCCTCAAGATGCGCGTCGCGGAATTCCGCGTCGCCGACGACGCCCTCCTCGAAGTTGGCGCCACGATCGCTGCCTCGCACTTCGTGCCCGGCCAGCTGGTCGACGTAGGCGGCCACACCCAGGGTAAGGGTTTCCAGGGCGCCATGAAGCGCTGGGGCTTCGGCGGTATGCGCGCCACCCACGGTGTTTCGATCTCGCACCGTGCGCACGGTTCGACGGGTAACCGTCAGGACCCGGGCAAGGTGTTCAAGAACAAGAAGATGGCCGGCCACATGGGCGACCGTCAGCGCACCCAGCAGAACCTCGAAATCGTCCGCGTGGACGACGAGCGTGGCCTGATCTTCGTCAAGGGCTCGGTCCCCGGTTCGAAGAACGCCTGGCTCACCGTTTCGGACGCCGTCAAGGTCGACCGTCACGCCGAGGCTCCGTACCCCGCCGGCATCAAGTCGGCCAGCAACACCAATGATACGGCCGCTGCCGTGACCCCGGCCGAAGCCGCGGCTCCCGAAGCGACCGAAGGCCAGGAGGGCTAATCATGAAGGTTCAGGTCCTCAACATCGACGGTTCGGCCGCCAACGCCGACATCGAACTGTCGGACGACGTGTTCGGTCTCGAACCGCGCGCGGACATCCTGCACCGCGTCGTCACCTGGCAGCTCGAAAACCGTCGCGGCATCGCCCGTGCGACCCGCGAGCGTTCGGACGTTGCCCGTACCGGCAAGAAGTTCGGCCGCCAGAAGGGTGGCGGTACTGCCCGTCACGGCGACCGTGCCGCTCCCGTCTTCATCGGCGGTGGTAAGGCTCACGGTGCCCGTCGCCGCGAGTTCAACATCTCGCTAAACAAGAAGATCCGTGCACTCGGTCTGAAGATGGCTCTTTCGGCCAAGGCTCAGAACGGTCTCGTGATCGTCGACTCGCTCGACGTTTCCGACGCCAAGACCAAGGCGCTCGCCGGTCAGCTCGCCAAGGCGAACTTCGGCAAGAAGGTTCTCGTCATGGACGGTGAGCAGGTCAACGAGGGCTTCGCCCTGGCTGCCCGCAACATCGTCGGCGTGAACGTGCTCCCGGCTGTCGGCGCGAACGTCTACGACATCCTGAAGCATGATACGCTGGTGTTGACGCGCGCCGCTGTCGAAAAGCTGGAGGCGCGTTTCAATGGCTAAGACCGTGGACATCCGTCACTACGACGTGATCCTCTCGCCGCACATCACCGAGAAGTCGACCCTGCTCTCCGAGCAGAACGCCGTCGTCTTCAAGGTTGCTGATAAGGCGACCAAGCCCGAGATCAAGGCCGCCGTCGAAGCTCTCTTCGACGTCAAGGTCACCGGCGTGAACACGCTGGTCGTCAAGGGCAAGACCAAGCGCTGGCGCGGTAAGGCTTACCGTCGCAGCGACGTGAAGAAGGCGATTGTCACGCTGGCCGAAGGCCAGTCGATCGACATCACCGAAGGCGCGCGGGGTTAATTTCCGATGGCACTCAAGCATTACAACCCGACCAGCCCCGCACGCCGCGGCCTGGTCCTCGTCGACAAGTCGTCGCTCTGGAAGGGCAAGCCCCTCAAGGCGCTGACCGAAGGCAAGAGCAAGACCGGCGGCCGCAACAACAAGGGTCACGTGACCTCGCGCGGCATCGCTGGCGGCCACAAGCAGAAGTACCGCTTCATCGACTTCAAGCGTCGTAAGTGGGACATGGAAGCGACCGTGGAGCGTATCGAATACGATCCCAACCGCACCGCTTTCATCGCGCTCGTGAAGTACACCGACGGTGAACTGACCTACATCATCGCGCCGCAGCGTCTCGCCGTCGGCGACGTCGTGATCGCCGGTGAGAAGACCGACGTGAAGCCCGGCAACGCCATGCTTCTGTCGCAGATGCCGGTCGGCACGATCTGCCACAACGTCGAAATGAAGCCCGGCAAGGGCGGTCAGATCGCACGTTCGGCAGGCACCTACGTCCAGGTCGTCGGTCGTGACCGCGGCATGGTCATCGTTCGCCTCAACTCGGGCGAGCAGCGCTACCTGCGTGGCGACTGCATGGGCACCGTTGGCGCCGTGTCGAACCCCGACAACGCCAACCAGACCCTCGCCAAGGCCGGTCGCGGCCGTTGGCTGGGCCGTCGCCCGCTGACCCGTGGTGTTGCCAAGAACCCGGTCGACCACCCGCACGGCGGTGGTGAAGGCCGTACCTCGGGCGGCCGTCACCCGGTCACTCCGTGGGGCAAGCCGACCAAGGGCGCTCGTACCCGCAACAACAAGCAGACGGACAAGATGATCATCCGTTCGCGCCACGCCAAGAAGAAGAGGTAAGACACGATGGCACGTTCCGTCTGGAAAGGCCCCTTCGTCGACCTGTACCTTCTCAAGAAGGCCGAGGTCGCGCAGGATGCCGGTGCAAAGGCTGCTCCGATCAAGACCTGGTCGCGTCGCTCCACCATCCTTCCGCAGTTCGTTGGCCTGACCTTCCAGGTCTACAACGGACACAAGTTCATCCCGGTCTCGGTCAACGAGGACATGGTCGGTCACAAGCTCGGTGAATTCGCGCCCACGCGCACCTTCCCGGGCCACGCTGCCGACAAGAAGGGCAAGCGCTAATGAGCAAGCAGGCAGCACCCCGCCGCGTCGGCGAGAAGGAAGCTCTTGCGGTCGGCACCACCATCCGTGGTTCCGCCCAGAAGCTCAACCTCGTCGCCGCCCTGATCCGCGGCCGCAAGGTCGAAGACGCGATGAACATCCTGGCCTTCTCCAAGAAGGCGATGGCCCAGGACGCGCGCAAGATCCTCGCTTCGGCGATCGCGAACGCGGAAAACAACCACAACCTCGACGTCGACGCTCTCGTCGTCGCCGAGGCGTCGGTCGGCAAGTCGATCACCATGAAGCGTTTCCATGCTCGTGGTCGCGGCAAGTCCACCCGTATCCTCAAGCCGTTTTCGCGCCTGCGGATCGTCGTTCGCGAAGTCGAGGAGGCCTGATCCATGGGTCATAAGAGCAATCCGATCGGTCTGCGTCTGCAGATCAACCGTACCTGGGACAGCCGCTGGTTCGCGGAAGGCCGGGACTACGGCAAGCTGCTTGAGGAAGACCTCAAGATCCGCAAGTTCATCGTCGCGAAGCTGCCCCAGGCCGCTATCTCGAAGGTGGTGATCGAGCGTCCGGCCAAGCTGTGCCGCATCTCGATCTATGCAGCCCGTCCCGGTGTGATCATCGGCAAGAAGGGTGCGGACATCGAGAAGCTCCGCAAGGAGCTGGCGAAGATCACCAGCAGCGAAGTGAAGCTGAACATCGTCGAGATCCGCAAGCCGGAAGTCGATTCGAAGCTCGTCGCTCAGGGCATCGCCGATCAGCTGATCCGCCGCGTTGCATTCCGCCGTGCGATGAAGCGCGCCGTTCAGTCGGCCCTTCGTCTCGGCGCCGAAGGTATCAAGATCACCTGCGGTGGTCGCCTTGGCGGTGCGGAAATCGCGCGTACCGAATGGTACCGTGAAGGCCGCGTGCCGCTTCACACCCTGCGTGCAAACATCGACTATGCCGAAGCCGAGGCGCTGACCGCCTATGGCATCATCGGCATCAAGGTCTGGATCTTCAAGGGCGAAATCCTTGGCCACGACCCGATGGCGCAGGACCGCCTGATGATGGAGGCACAGACCTCCGGCGTGCGTCCGGCACGCGATGACCGCAGGAACTAAGAGTCATGCTGCAACCGAAGAAGACCAAGTTCCGCAAGGCCTTCAAGGGCCGGATCAAGGGTGATGCCAAGGGCGGCACCGACCTGAACTTCGGCTCGTACGGCCTCAAGGCTCTCGAGCCCGAGCGGATCACCGCCCGCCAGATCGAAGCGGCTCGCCGCGCGATCACGCGTCACATCAAGCGCCAGGGTCGTCTCTGGATCCGCGTCTTCCCCGACGTGCCGGTTTCGAAGAAGCCTGCTGAAGTCCGTCAGGGTAAGGGCAAGGGTTCGGTCGAATACTGGGCAGCCCGCGTCAAGCCGGGCCGCATCCTGTTCGAACTGGATGGCGTCGCTGGCCCCCTCGCAGCCGAGGCTTTCAGCCGCGCTGCGATGAAGCTGCCGATCAAGACCAAGGTCGTGGCTCGCCTCGGCGACACCTCGCACCTTGGCGGCGAGTAAGGAAGTCGAATCATGGCTAACAAGATCGAAGACCTTCGCGCCAAGACCGACGACCAGCTCGCCGCTGATCTCGTCGAGCTGAAGCGCGAGCAGTTCAACCTGCGGTTCCAGGCCGCGACCAGCCAGCTTGAAGCGCCCGCGCGCATCAAGCAGGTGCGTCGTGACATCGCCCGCATCAAGACGCTCCAGGCCGAGCGTTCGGCGCAGGCCTAAGGAGGAAACACGATGCCCAAGCGTATTCTGATCGGGACCGTCGTTTCCGACAAGACCGACAAGACCGTGACCGTGCTGGTCGAGCGCAAGGTGAAGCACCCCCTCTACGGGAAGATCATCCGTCGCTCGAAGAAGTACCACGCTCACGACGAAGATAACGCCTTCAAGACCGGCGAACGCGTCCGGATCGAGGAGACGAAGCCCTTCTCGAAGACCAAGACCTGGAAGGTTCTTGACCGTCTTCAGGCGAGCAAGGGTACCGCGCTCGAAGCCGAGGTATAAGATTTGGACCGGCCATGTCCCTGAAGACATGGCCGGTTTGATCTGCCTCGGCCTCAGGGCCGGACAAGAGTGTTGACCTGGACGGACGAATGCGTCAAATGCGCGCACTTCGCCCGTCGGGGCGACTCGGGCCCCTCGTGGGCCTGTCTTTTTAGGAACTGCCGGACTTGTTCCGGCAAGCCAGTTGAGAAGGACTCGGATCGATGATCCAGATGCAATCCAATCTCGACGTCGCGGACAATAGCGGCGCAAAGCGCGTTCAGTGCATCAAGGTGCTGGGCGGGTCGAAGCGTCGTTTCGCAGGCGTCGGCGACATCATCGTGGTGTCGGTGAAGGAGGCGCAGCCCCGCGCTCGCGTCAAGAAGGGCGACGTTCACCGTGCGGTGATCGTGCGTACCCGCAAGGACGTCCGTCGTACCGACGGCAGCGTCATCCGCTTCGACAGCAACGCAGCGGTGCTCATCAACAAGAACGAGGAGCCGATCGGCACCCGTATCTTTGGCCCCGTCGTGCGCGAGCTTCGCGGCAAGGGCTTCATGAAGATCATCTCGCTTGCTCCGGAGGTGCTGTAATGGCTGCCGCGAAGATCAAGAAGGGTGACTCCGTCGTCGTCCTGTCCGGCAAGGACAAGGGCCGCACCGGCACCGTGCTTCAGGTTCTCCCGAAGGACGCCAAGGTCGTGGTCGAGGGCGTGAACGTCGCTACCAAGCACCGCAAGCCGACCCAGCAGAACCCGCAGGGCGGCATCGAGCGTACGCCGGCTCCGATGGCGATCTGCAAGGTTGCCGTTGCCGACAAGGACGGCAAGCCGACCCGCGTTCGCTTCGAAACCAAGGACGGCAAGAAGGTCCGCGTGGCCGTGAAGTCCGGGGAGACCATCGATGGCTGAGAAGTACACTCCGCGTCTGCGCTCGAAGTACGACGCTGAAATCGCGAAGGCGATGACCGAGAAGTTCGGTTACAAGAACGTGATGGAAGTGCCGAAGATCGAGAAGATCACGCTCAACATGGGCGTCGGCGAAGCGAGCCAGGACAAGAAGAAGGTCCAGACCGCTGCTGCCGAGATGGAAGCCATCGCCGGTCAGAAGCCCGTCGTGACCAAGGCCCGCAAGTCGATCGCACAGTTCAAGCTGCGCGAAGGCATGCCGATCGGCTGCAAGGTGACGCTCCGTCGTGAGCGCATGTACGAGTTCCTCGATCGTCTCGTCACCATCGCAATGCCCCGCATCCGCGACTTCCGTGGTCTGAACCCGAAGTCGTTCGACGGCCGCGGCAACTACGCGATGGGTCTCAAGGAGCAGATCATCTTCCCGGAGATCAGCTACGACAAGATCGAGAAGGTGCGTGGCATGGACATCATCGTCACCACCACCGCGAAGACCGACGAGGAAGCACGCGAACTGCTTCGTCTGTTCGGTTTCCCGTTCCCGGCTGAAGAGTCGGAACAGAAGGAAGCGGCGTGAGCCGCTGAGGAAGAGAGCTTAAGTCCATGGCGAAACTGAGTTCCGTGAACAAGAACGAGCGTCGCAAGAAGCTCGTCAAGAAGTATGCAGGCAAGTACGAGCGCCTCAAGGCGGTCGCTGACGATGAATCGCTCGATGAAACCGAGCGTCTCATTGCTCGCCTGAAGCTGGCCGAGATCCCGCGCAACGGCAACCCGACCCGGGTTCGCAATCGCTGCGCAACGACCGGCCGTCCGCGCGGTTATTACCGCAAGTTCGGCCTGTGCCGCGTCGAGCTGCGTGATCTTGCCAACAAGGGCATGATCCCCGGCGTGACCAAGTCGAGCTGGTAAGGGTTAGAAGCAATGGCATTGACCGATCCCCTGGGTGATATGCTCACCCGCATCCGTAACGGACAGCAGGCGAAGAAGGACACCGTCCTGTCGCCCGCTTCCAAGCTTCGTGCTCGCGTGCTCGAAGTGCTTCAGCGCGAAGGCTACATCCGTGGCTTCAGCGATGACGCCACCGGCGCGCACCCGCAGCTTCGCATCGAGCTGAAGTACTTCGAAGGCGAACCTGCCATCAAGCACATCGCTCGCGTCTCCAAGCCTGGCCGCCGCGTTTACTCGGGTTCGAAGGAACTCCCGGTTGTGCGCAACGGTCTCGGCATCACCATCGTCTCGACGCCCCGCGGCGTGCTTTCGGATGCCGAAGCCCGCTCGCAGAACGTCGGCGGCGAAGTGCTGGCGGAGGTGTTCTAATGAGCCGCATCGGCAAGAAGCCGGTCGTGATCCCTGGCGGGGTCACTGCCGCCATCGACAACGGCGTGCTCAGCGTGAAGGGTCCCAAGGGCACCCTGACGCTGGGTCTGTCGGATCTCGTGACCTACTCGGTCGAAGAAGGTTCGATCGCCGTTCAGCCCGCCAACCAGACCAAGGCTGCCCGCAGCCACTGGGGCATGCAGCGTACCCTCGTTTCGAACCTCGTTGAAGGCGTGACCAACGGCTTCTCCAAGGTCCTCGAAATCAAGGGCGTCGGCTACCGCGCCGCGGCTCAGGGCAAGAACCTGAAGCTCCAGCTCGGCTATTCGCACGACGTGGACATCGCTGTGCCGGAAGGCATCGAGATCAAGACCCCGGATAACACCACGGTCGAAATCTCGGGTATCGACAAGCAGAAGGTCGGCCAGCTCGCGGCCGAGATCCGTCGCTGGCGCAAGCCCGAACCCTACAAGGGCAAGGGCATCAAGTACCGCGGCGAATTCATCTTCCGCAAGGAAGGGAAGAAGAAGTAATGGCCAAGCTTTCCCTTTTCGAGCGCCGTCGCCGGCGCGTCCGCACGGCCCTCAAGGCCCGTGCGGGTGGTCGTCCCCGTCTGTCGGTGCACCGCACCGGCCGTCACATCTATGCGCAGATCATCGACGATGCGCAGGGTCACACCGTAGCTGCCGCCAACACGCTTGGCGCCAAGGGCACCGATACCGATGCCGCAGTTCGCGTTGGCAAGGAACTCGCCGAGGCCGCCAAGAAGGCGGGTGTTACCTCGGTTGTGTTCGACCGTGGCGGTTTCCTCTTCCATGGCCGCGTCAAGGCGCTGGCCGAAGCCGCCCGTGAAGGCGGGCTGGAGTTCTGATCATGGCTGACGAAAACACCGAAATCCAGACCGACGTTCCGGCCGCTGAAGGCCAGGAAGTCCGTGAAGGTCGCGGTCGCGGTCGCGGCCGTGGCGAACGCGGCGAGCGTGGCGGCCGTGGCCGTCGCGACGACCGTCGTGGTCGTGGCAACAACGAGGAAGAACAGGGCGAGGAGCTCATCGAGAAGCTCGTCCACATCAACCGCGTTTCGAAGACCGTGAAGGGCGGCAAGCGCTTCGGTTTCGCAGCTCTCGTCGTCGTTGGCGACGGCAAGGGTCGCGTCGGCTTCGGCCATGCCAAGGCTCGCGAAGTTCCCGAGGCGATCACCAAGGCCACTGCTTCTGCCAAGAAGAAGATGGTCCGCGTGGCGCTCAAGGAAGGCCGCACGCTTCACCACGACGGCAAGGGCCACTTCGGCGCCGGCAAGGTGAACGTGCGTTCGGCTCCGGCCGGTACCGGCATCATCGCCGGTGGCCCGATGCGCGCCGTCTTCGAGAGCCTCGGCGTCGCTGACGTCGTGACCAAGTCGGTCGGCACCTCGAACCCCTACAACATGATCCGCGCCACCTTCGACGCGCTCGTCAACCAGACTTCGCCGAAGTCGGTTGCCCAGCGTCGTGGCAAGAAGGTTGCCGACCTGCTGGGTCGCGGCGGCGCAAGCGAAGCAGAGGCCGAAGCCGCTGCTGAAGCCATCGCGGAGTAATCAGTCATGGCGAAGATCAAGATCAAGCAGATCGGTTCGCCGATCCGTCGCCCCGAAAGCCAGAAGAAGATCCTTATCGGTCTTGGCCTCGGGAAGATGCACAAGGTCGTCGAGCGCGAAGACACCCCGGAAGTCCGTGGTGCGATCGCCAAGCTGCCGCACATGGTTGTGGTGGTCGACTGATCGACCTGCTTCAGGCAAACAGTGAAAAGGCCCCGGCGGAAACGTCGGGGCCTTTTCTCGTTTCGGGGCTTTCGTTTACGCTGTGCTTATCGAGGCGGCGTAAAATCGTTCATTGGTTGCGTCTCTACCTCCCCTAACCGCCCGGACCTGTGCTAAGCGCGGCCAGATTTGGATTTCCCTGGGGGATACATTGCTTCGCAGGACCATCGCGGCCTCATCCTTGTGCCTGGCCGCTCTTGCCCTTTCCTCGTGCGAAGGCAGCGAGCCGAGCGATAATGGCGAGACTTACGTGCAGGAAAGCCCGGCAGCCGAGCCGGCGTGCAACGATCCGCTCGCCGATCCCGCCACGCTGGAGCGAGACCGCCTTGCCGACAAGGCGCTGAAGGGGCTGTTGGCCATGGGCAAGGCCGATCCCGTAGCGGAAGCGCACAAGGCCGCTGCGGCGGGTGATTTCCGCCTCGTGGCAGCCGTGACGCAGGACGGCATCGATACCGCCGAATTCGGCGCGCAATGCGTGCTGCGAGGGGGGCTCTCCCCGCGCATGGCCCGCGTCGTGACCTATTTCGGCGAAGATGCCGAGCCGACGCCCGCGCCCAGCGAGGCGCCGGGCGCCGCGGGTGAGGACAAGCTCGGCACGTTCGCGCGCACGTTCAACCAGACGCTGATTGCCGACCCGGCCTATCCCTATCGCGATGTCTGCCGCGCCGTTGCGGTTCCGGACGAAGCCGAGGGCGAAGAGGGGGCTGAGAAAACCGCAAAGGTGGCGGACAAGGACGCCGCCAAGGCCAAGTCCGTCGTTAAGGCCGCTACCAAGAGGCCGAAGCGGACTTACGGTTATGCCGATCTCGGGCCGATGCCGGAGAACCCGACACTTGCCGACGCCGCGCGCCGGGGCAATGTCGCGGTGCTGCGCCGTCTGCTGGAAGAAAAGCCATCGGCAGAGGCAACGGGCGATGCTCTGGACGCGCCGGCGACGATCGATTCGCCTGACCTCTTCGGCATGACGCCGCTTGCCTGGGCCATGGCCTATCGCCGCGACGCCGCCGTGCGCTTCCTGCTCTCGCGCGATGCCAGCCCCTCAGGCGCGCAGTGCCAGGCGCTGGTCGATCGCGATTCGCCGATGCAGATCGCGCGCGCGCAGCTGTGGCTGGCCATGGTGCAGCGTATGAAGGCGCTGGTCCCTGAGCAGGACTATGCAGGCCTTGCAGAAGACCCGGCGCTGCTTGACGGCAGCAAGGGCGCGTTCAATGCCGAACTTGCCAAGCTGGGCGAGCGGTACGGCACGATCTTCAACAAGGATTCGATGACGCGGCACGAATTGAAGTTCACCGTCGACCCCAAGGGCGCAGTCAAATCCTGCACTTTCGAGCCGAAGACGGTCTCGCCGGAATTCGATGCGGACATCTGCAAGCTGGGCCGCGAACAGCTCAAGTGGACGCCTGCTCGCGATCCCGAAGGACGCGTGGTCGCCGGAGGCACCAAACTCATGATCCGCCTGCGCGGGAGCTGAGGCCAGCTGTCCCACGCTGCTTTCCGATTCTTGAGGGGGTGACAACGAGGCGCGCTTCGCTTATGGGCGCGCCTTCCCATTAGCGCGACTAAAAGCGAAAGCGAGTGCAGACTATGAAACTGAATGATATCCGCGACAATGCTGGCGCCCGTCACCGTCGTATCCGCGTCGGTCGCGGCATCGGCTCGGGCAAGGGCAAGACCGCTGGCCGCGGCCAGAAGGGTGCCAAGGCACGTTCGGGCGTCTCGATCAACGGCTTCGAGGGCGGCCAGATGCCGCTTCACATGCGTCTTCCGAAGCGCGGCTTCTCGAACAAGAAGTTCGCCAAGGACTACGCAGAAGTGAACCTCGGCATGATCCAGAAGGCGATCGAATCGGGCAAGCTCGACATCTCGGGCGTCGTCGATCACGCCGTTCTCCAGTCCGCTGGCCTGGCCCGTGGCGGCAAGGACGGCGTGCGCCTCCTCGCCAAGGGTGAACTGACCGAGAAGGTCGAGTTCAACGTTGCCGGTGCTTCGAAGAGCGCCGTCGCCGCGGTCGAGAAGGCCGGTGGTTCGGTGATCCTTCCTGCCAAGGAAGCCGCCGAGGCCTGAGGCATCGCAACCGCGATATGCTCATAGGGAGAGGGCGGGCGCCATGCGCTTCGCCCTCTCTTTATTCCGACTTCCCGCCCGTTGTCTTTCCAGGCAGCTCTTCACGATACGGCGCGAATGTCTATATGGGCGGACCAGAACCGGGGTTCGACAAGCCTTCTTGCAGTCGCTAAGGCAGACCCGAACCGACTATCGAGGCTTTAAACATCGTCATGGCTTCACGCGCCGACAATATCGCCAGCACACTGAGCCTGGCCAACTTCTCGAAGGCGACCGAGCTCAAGAACCGAATCTGGTTCACCATCGGCGCCCTGATCGTTTTCCGCTTCCTCAGCTTCGTGCCGCTACCCGGCGTGAATCCGCTGATCCTGTCTCAGCTCTACAGCAAGACCCAGGGCGGCATTCTCGATCTCTTCAACACTTTCTCGGGCGGCTCGCTTTCGCGCATGAGCCTGATCGCGCTGGGTGTGATGCCTTACATCACCAGCTCGATCGTCGTGCAGCTTGCGGCCTCGCTCCACCCGGCGCTCGTCGCGCTGAAGAAGGAAGGCGAGGCCGGTCGCAAGAAGCTGAACCAGTACACGCGCTACGGCGCCGTGCTGCTCTGCGCGATCCAGGGCTGGTTCCTGGCCGTCAGCCTCGAAGCCTATGGTGCGTCGAGCGGTCTCCAGGCTGTGGTCGATCCGGGCATGGTGTTCCGAATCGGTGCGGTGATCTCGCTGGTCGGCGGCACGATGTTCCTGCTGTGGCTGGGTGAGCAGATCACCTCGCGCGGTATCGGCAACGGTGTTTCGCTGATCATCATGGCGGGTATCGTCGCGCAGATGCCGACGTTCGCCAGCAATGTCGGCCAGGCCTACAGCGCCGGTGATACCGGTTCGATCCTTATCATCTTTCTGATCGTGCTGATCGTGGCGATGATCCTGATGATCTGCTTTGCCGAGCGTGCGCAGCGCCGCCTGCTGATCCAGTATCCGAAGCGCGCGACCCAGCGCGGCATGATGCAGGCCGATCGCAGCCACCTGCCGCTGAAGATCAACACCGCGGGCGTGATCCCGCCGATCTTCGCCAGCTCGCTGCTGCTGCTGCCGCTGACCATCACGCAGTTCGCGGGCAAGTCGCTGAATCCCGAATCGACCGGCGGCAAGATCGTGATCGCGCTCAACCAGTACCTCGGTCACGGCAAGCCGCTCTACATGCTGCTCTATGCAGCCGGCATCATCTTCTTCTCGTTCTTCTACACCGCTGTCGTCTTCAATCCGGAGGAAACGGCCGAGAACCTGAAGAAGAACGGCGGCTTCATCCCCGGCATCCGTCCGGGCAAGAACACCGCGAACTATCTCGATTACGTGCTGACCCGCGTGACCGTGATCGGCGCGATCTACCTGACCATCGTCTGCACCGTTCCCGAGTATTTCCTCTCGATGACCGGGCTGCCGCTGCTGTTCATGGGTGGGACGAGCCTGCTGATCGTCGTCAACGTCACCGTTGACACGATCACCCAGATCCAGTCGCACCTGCTGGCGCACCAGTATGGCGACCTGATCAAGAAGGCGAAACTGAAGGGCCGTATGCGCTGAGGGCGCATTCAGGGACAGATGAGGGGTAAGACGTGAATATCATCCTGTTGGGCCCGCCGGGGGCGGGCAAGGGTACGCAGGCGCAGCGTCTGGTCGAGCGGCACGGCATGCGCCAGCTCTCGACCGGTGACATGCTGCGCGCCGCCGTCAAGGCGGGTACGCCCACGGGTCTTGAAGCCAAGGCGGTGATGGAGCGCGGCGAACTGGTGTCCGACGCCATCGTCTCGGCGCTGATCGGCGACGAACTCGACGCGATGGGTGCCGACACCGGCGCAATCTTCGACGGCTATCCGCGCACGGCCGCCCAGGCCGAATCGCTGGATGCGATCCTGTCTGAACGTGGTCGCAAGCTCGATCACGTCGTCGAACTGGAAGTGAACGAGGATGCGCTAGTCGAGCGCATCACCGGCCGCTTCACTTGCGCCACGTGCGGCAAGGGGTACCACGACAAGTTCGAGCAGCCGAAGGTTCCGGGTGTCTGCGACAAGTGCGGCGGTACGGAGTTCAAGCGCCGTCCCGATGACAATGCGGAGACCGTCCGCACCCGTCTGGCCGAATACCGCGCGAAGACCGCGCCGATCCTGCCGATCTACGAGGCGCGCGGGATCGTCGCCAAGGTGGACGGCATGGCGGACATGGATCACGTTTCCGCAGCGATTGAAGCTGTTTTCAAGTCCTGACATAACCGGCCGGGCTTTAGGTTCGGCCGGTAACAGGGGACTTATAATGGGAAGCGCCCGGCTTGGTTTCGTCGCCCTTCTGGCGGCAGGTGCTTTCTTCGGGCCATCCGCGCAGGCGCGGGTTGCCGAGACTTCGGATCAGGGCATCGTGCTGCGCTATGTCGCCGCGGTGCCCGGTTCTCCCGACCAGGCATGGAATGTTCTGGTCGCCCCCGCATCGTGGTGGGACGGCGCACACAGCTATTCCGGTGATTCTGCCAATCTGACCATCGATCCGCGCGCGGGCGGATGCTTTTGCGAAAGGCTTCCGGCGCCTGCAGGGGAGGGCGCAGGTGTGAGCGATCGCGGCAGTGTCGCGCACATGCGCGTCATCCACGCCGACAAAGCCAGGCTGCTGCGCATGAGCGGGGCGCTTGGTCCGCTTCAGGCCGATGCTGTGCAGGGCACGATGACCTTCAGTCTTTCGTCGATTCAAGGTGGCGGAAGCGCCGGCACGCGGATCGTCGTCGAATATGTCCTTGGCGGCTATCTCCGAGCCGGTCTTCCCCGAGTCGCACCGGCAGTCGATGCCGTGCTTGGTTCCCAGATCCAGCGGCTCGCCCGCAAGCTCGGCGGCCGGATCGAGCCGGAGGTGGCACAATAAAGTGCGGCACTGGCGGTGTGGATTCCCGCAAAGCGCCATATCGCCTTGCAACACCTGCCGATTCTTTGACTAAACTTCGCGGATACGGTACACGGTTTATGCGCAGTCGCTCTCCCAGGTTCGATGATGGGCCGGGATCGAGCGACCATAACTCGCAAGGATTGACTTGCCTTGCGAATCGTTTTATGCGCGCCCTTCACTCAAAAGGTTTCGGCTGGTCCGGATGGCGTTGGCATCATGTATGCTGCCGGACGGACTTTCGTCATTTATGCCTGGCGGGTGAATAAGCGTTGAGATAGGGGTCGTCCCTAGGGCGCTCCCTGTGGAGCATGGAGAATTAAGTGGCTCGTATTGCCGGGGTAAACCTCCCCACCAACAAGCGCGTTATCATCGCGCTCACCTATATCCATGGTATCGGTCGTACCAAGGCTCTCGAAATCGCCGACAAGCTCGGCATCGATCACAGCCGCCGCGTACAGGACCTGTCGGACGCCGAAGTCCTGCAGATCCGCGAAACCATCGACGCCGACCACACGGTCGAAGGTGACCTCCGTCGCGAAACCGCGATGAACATCAAGCGTCTCATGGACCTCGCTTGCTACCGTGGCCTGCGTCACCGCAAGGGTCTGCCGGTTCGTGGCCAGCGCACGCACACCAATGCGCGCACCCGCAAGGGCAAGGCCAAGCCGATCGCCGGCAAGAAGAAGTAAGCCGCTGGGGCCGAGCGATCGGCCCAGTCGGTTTCCCTCAGCGATTTTTCGACAGGATACACGGATATGGCACGCGAACCTCAGCGCATTAAGCGCCGCGAGCGCAAGAATATCACGAGCGGCATCGCGCACGTGAACGCAAGCTTTAACAACACCATGGTGACCATCACCGACGCCCAGGGCAACGCGATTTCGTGGTCCTCGGCCGGCATGATGGGCTTCAAGGGCAGCCGCAAGTCGACTCCCTACGCCGCCCAGGTTGCTGCCGACGATGCCGGCAAGAAGGCCGCCGAGCACGGCGTCCGCACTCTCGAAGTCGAAGTCAAGGGCCCGGGTTCGGGCCGTGAGAGCGCCCTGCGCGCCCTCCAGGCTGTCGGCTTCACCATTACCTCGATCCGCGATGTGACGCCGATCCCGCACAATGGCGTGCGTCCTTCCAAGCGTCGCCGCGTCTGATCGAGCTAATCCGGACGGCGAACCGGTCGCTGTCCGGCTTCGGAACGTCCCAGGCCCCTCCACCGGGCCTCGGGGCGTAACCGCCATCACTCCCAGGGGAAGTCCATGACTGTCAACATCAAGAACTGGCAGGAACTCAAGAAGCCGAACAGCCTTGAGATCAAGCCGGGACCCGACCCCAAACTGAAGGCGACGTTCGTTGCCGAACCGCTGGAGCGTGGCTTCGGTCTGACGCTCGGCAATGCGCTGCGCCGCGTGCTGCTCTCCTCGCTTCAGGGCGCCGCGATCACCTCGATCAAGATCGAGAACGTGCTGCACGAATTCTCGTCGCTTGCCGGTGTGCGCGAGGACGTCACGGACATCGTCCTGAACGTCAAGCAGATCGCTCTCAAGATGCAGGGTGAAGGCCCGAAGCGTCTCCAGCTCTCGGCCACGGGTCCGGCGGCTGTGAAGGCCGGCGACATCGCCGTCTCGGGTGACATCGAGGTCATGAACAAGGACCTCGTGATCTGCCACCTCGACGAAGGTGCGACGCTCAACATGGAACTGACCGCCGACACCGGCAAGGGCTACGTCCCCGCCGTGTCGAACCGTCCGGTTGACGCGCCGATCGGTCTTATCCCGGTCGACTCGCTCTACTCGCCGGTTCGCCAGGTCAGCTACAAGGTCGAGAACGCCCGTATCGGCCAGGAGCTCGACTTCGACAAGCTGAGCCTCACCGTCGAGACCGACGGCACCGTGGCTCCGGAAGACGCCGTGGCCTATGCCGCGCGCATCCTCCAGGACCAGCTGGCGCTGTTCGTCCACTTCGAGGACATCGCTCCGGTTGGTCAGTCGCCGATGATCGGCATGGCTGCCGGCGGTGCTGCCGCCTCGGAAGAGAGCGACACCAACCAGCTCAACCGCTACCTTCTCAAGAAGGTGGACGAGCTGGAACTGTCGGTCCGTTCGGCCAACTGCCTCAAGAACGACAACATCATCTACATCGGCGATCTGGTCCAGAAGACCGAAGCCGAGATGCTGCGCACGCCGAACTTCGGCCGCAAGTCGCTCAACGAGATCAAGGAAGTCCTTTCGTCGATGGGCCTGCGCCTCGGCATGGACATCCCGGGCTGGCCGCCCGAGAACATCGAAGAGATGGCTAAGAAGCTGGAGCAGGAACTGCTCGGCTGATCGGCACTCCCGATACCGAATTGAAGAGGGCCTCGCAGCGATGCGGGGCCCTTTTTCTTTGCCTTGAGATCGTGTGGTGCCGAAGCCTCTGGCGCGATGCGGCGGGACCCGTTTAGGATATCGTCATGACAGAACCCCTCGACGCGCTCTCACCCGAGATGCTGCCGGTGCAGAGCCGTTTCAGCCTTGCTGCGCGCCTGAAGAGCTTCACTTATGCGGTTCGGGGATTGCGCTGCCTGGTTCGGGATGAGCACAACGCCCGCCTTCATCTCGGCGCCTCTCTCGGCGTCATCGCGGCAGGCTGGTTCCTCGATGTTTCGGCAGAGGACTGGCGATGGCTGTTTCTGGCGATTGCGCTGGTCTGGCTGGCGGAGGCCTTCAATACGGCAATCGAAGTGCTTTGCGATCGGATCGAGCCGGGGTTCGATGAGGCGATAGGTCGCATCAAGGACATTTCGGCAGGCGCGGTGCTTATCGCTTCCATCGTTGCGGCGATCATCGGCGTTCTTACCCTGTGGCCGCGGATTCCTGCACTTCCGGCTTAGAGCCTGCCCTATGTGCTCTTGACTCTTCCGACGATTTCGTCTTGAGGGCAGCGCTTCACGATATGTGAGCTGGTTTTGGGCGGTGGCCGTACCACACCGCCCGGCAGGCAGTACCTGAAACGGCTGCCTGACGAACGGAGAAGAAATCATGCGTCATAAAATGGGCGGCCGCAAGCTGCAGCGCAAGTCCGGCCACCGCACTGCGCTGCTGCGCAACATGGCCGCTGCGCTCATCAAGCACGAGCAGATCAAGACCACCACGCCCAAGGCGAAGGAACTGCGCCCCTACATCGAGAAGCTGATCACGCTTGCAAAGCATGGCGGCCTTTCGAACCGTCGTCTTGCGCACGCGCGCATTCTTGACGAAGCACAGGAAGCCAAGCTGTTTGAAGTGCTCGCAGAGCGCTACAAGGGCCGTGACGGCGGTTACACCCGCATCATCAAGGCCGGCATCCGCGCTTCGGACGCCGCTCCGATCGCGATCATCGAACTCGTTGACCGCGACGTTTCGGAAAAGGGCAAGGACTCGGGTCCGGTTGCCGCCGAAACCGAAGAATACGCAGAAGCCTGATAGCTTCTGAGGACCGCTTTCCACAGGAAGGCGGACCGGACATTGCAAGGGCGGTCGCGAGTGCTAGGCTCGCGGCCGCTTTTGTTTTTTGGTTTCAGGGGAATGGGATGCCTTGGAAGGGTGGGCTCGGCGGGGCCCGAGGTGCGATCGCGTGCGTAACCA
The DNA here is from genome assembly GCF_055521635.1 of Novosphingobium sp. BL-S-20. Lineage (NCBI taxonomy): Bacteria > Pseudomonadati > Pseudomonadota > Alphaproteobacteria > Sphingomonadales > Sphingomonadaceae > Novosphingobium > Novosphingobium sp. BL-S-20. The sequence goes on from NZ_CM145494.1 coordinate 812,200, forward strand.
CGTTGAGTTTGCTTGCAGCCATGCCGCTATCGGCCAAGACGGTGACGACGATGAACTATCCGGAAACCCGCCGCGACGACGTCGCCGAAACCCTCTTCGGGGAGCGCATCGCCGATCCCTATCGCTGGCTCGAAGCCGACGTTCGCCACGATGCCAAAGTCGCCGACTGGGTGGACCGCGAATCCCGCTTTACCGAAGCCTATCTCGAAACCCTGCCGCAGCGCGACTGGTTCAAGCAGCGGGTCAGTGCGCTGATGAACTTCGAGCGCTTCGGCCTGCCGATGAAGGCGGGGAAGCGCTATTTCTACACGCGCAATACCGGGCTCCAGAACCAGTCGCAGCTTTTCGTGCGCGAGGCGCTTCACGGCGAGGCGCGCATGCTGCTCGACCCCAATGCCTGGGCCAAGGACGGCGCGACCGCGCTCGACGCCTGGGTGCCGTCGCAGCAGGGCCGCTATCTGCTCTACAGTGTGCAGGACGGCGGCAGCGACTGGCGCATCCTCCATGTGATGGACGTGGCCAGCGGCAAGGTCCTGGAAGATGAACTGCGCTGGGTGAAGTTCAGCGCGCTCGCCTGGATCGGTGACGAGGGCTTCCTCTATTCGCGCTTCCCGGCACCGGAGGAAGGCGCGGCGTTCCAGAGCCTCAACTACAACCAGTCGATCTACTTCCACCGCCTCGGCACGTCGCAGAGTGCGGACGAGCTGGTCTATGCGACCCCCGACCATCCCGACTACGGCCACTCGGCGGAAGTCACGCAGGACGGGCGGCTTGCCGTCATCACCTCGCACATCGGCACCGATTCCCGCTACGACGTTCGGGTGATTGACCTGTCGAAGCGGGCGAAGAACGGTTGGGCCGCGCGTCCGATCGTTACCGGCTTCAAGGACGACTGGCGGCTCGTGGAAGGGGCAGGGCAGAAGCTCTGGTTCGTCACCAACGAAGCTGCGCCGCGTTACCGTCTGGTGAGCTTCGATCTTGCGGCGCGCGATCCGGTCTTCACCGAAGTCGTGCCGCAGCGCGAGGATATCCTGGAGAAGGCGGGCATCGTCGGCCGCCAGCTCGTGCTCAATTACATGCGCGATGCCGCCAGCCATGCCGAGATCGTCGGGCTGGACGGAAAACCGGCGCGGGCGCTGGCGCTGAACGGGATCGGCACGGCCTCGGGCTTCCACGGCAAGCCGGGCGATCCGGAGACTTTCTACTCCTTCACCAGCTTCAACCGCCCGGCCTCGATCTTCCGGATGAACCTCGATACCGGCGCTTCGGAGCCGTTCGCGGAACCGGCGATGGACTTCGACCCGGCGGACGTCGTCGTCGAGCAGCGCTTCTACACCTCCAAGGACGGTACGCGGGTGCCGATGTTCCTGGTGCGCCGCAAGGACGTGGTGAAGGCGGGCAAGCCGGTGCCGACGCTGCTCTACGGCTACGGCGGTTTCGACATCTCGCTGACGCCGGGCTTCTCCGCCAGCCGCATGGCCTGGGTGCAGGCGGGCGGCGCTTTCGCCATGGCGAACTTGCGCGGCGGCGGCGAATATGGCCGCGAGTGGCACGATGCCGGTCGCCGGGCCAACAAGCAGAACGTCTTCGACGACTTCATTGCGGCGGGCGAATACCTGAAGGCGGAAGGCATCGCTGCGAAGGACGGTCTTGCCGTGCAGGGCGGCTCGAACGGCGGTCTGCTGGTGGGGGCGGTGCTCAACCAGCGACCCGACCTCTTCGCGGCGGGCGTGCCGCAGGTCGGGGTGATGGACATGCTGCGCTTCGACCGCTTCACCGCGGGCCGCTACTGGGTGGACGACTACGGCTATCCCGACCGCGAGGCCGACTTCAAGGTGCTGCGCGCCTATTCGCCCTATCACAACATCAAGGCGGGCGAGGCCTATCCGGCGATCCTGGTGACGACCGCCGATACCGACGACCGCGTGGTGCCCGGCCACTCGTTCAAGTACGCCGCCGCGCTCCAGGCCGCGCCTCTGGGCGACAAGCCGCATCTGATCCGCGTCGAGACGCGCGCCGGGCATGGCTCCGGCAAGCCGACCGACAAGGTGATCGAGGAAAGCGCCGACGTTCTCTCGTTCGTCGCGCAATGGACCGGGCTGCAAGTGCCCAAGTAAGCCGGGATCGAGGGCCGGGTGCTTGCCGTCCGGTCCTCAGTCCGCGCCTTCGTGGGCGGGCAAGCCCAGCGACCAGTGAATCGCCGCCCCGCGCAAGGCGAAACCGGCACTGGCGGCGATCGCCCAGGTGAGCGTCGGCGCGAATCCCAGACTGAGGCCTGCCGCTGCCGTCGCGGCGGTCAGCGCACCTGCCGTCACATAGAGTTCCGGGCGCATCAGGATCGAGGGCTGTCCTGCCACGACGTCGCGCACGATGCCGCCGACACAGCCGGTGACGACGCCCATGACGATTGCCGGGATCGGCGGCACACCCCAGGCCATCGCCTTGATCGTGCCGAAGCCGGAATAGACCGTGAGGCCGATCGCGTCGGCCCATTCCAGCAGCCGCCCCTGCCACCAGCGGACCGGGGTGAACCAGGCGATCACCGCCACGGTCAGGCAGACCGGGACCACGAAAGGATCGCGCACCCAGAACACCGGGGCGCCGATCAGCAGGTCGCGCAAGGTGCCGCCGCCGACCCCGGTCATGAAGGCGAAGAAGGCCATCGTCACGAAAGTCTGCCGCATCTGCGCGGCCGAAAGCGCGCCGGTCAGCGCGAAGACGGCGATGCCGAGAATATCGAAAGCGGCCGGCAGGGCAGGGGTCTCAGGCGGAATGATCGTCGGCATCGCCAAGCCATAGCGGCGCCTTTGGGAAAGCGGGAGCGAAAGCTCGTTCCATCGGCGCAGAATTGCATCCGTTGGAAGGGGATTACCCGCGAAGGGGAATTCCCAGCCGCCGCACTCTGGCCTATTCCGGCGCGATGACCAGTTCCGCAAGCAACGAAGCCGAAGCCGCCAACGAATTGATGCGCCTGGCGCGCCAGATCAACCGCGCCAATCGCCTCTACCATGCCGACGATGCGCCGGAGATATCGGACGCCGAATACGATGCGCTCGTCCGCCGCAATGCCGAACTGGAGGCGGCCTTTCCGAATCTGGTCCGCCCCGACAGCCCGACGAACAAGGTCGGCCACGAAGTCGCCGCCTCGCCGCTGTCCAAGGTGACGCATGAGGTTCGCATGATGAGCCTCGACAATGCCTTCACCGACGAGGAAGTCGCCGATTTCGTCGGCCGCGTGCGGCGGTTCCTGTCGCTCCCGGCGGAAGAGCCGGTCCTGGTGACGGCGGAAGACAAGATCGACGGGCTGTCCTGCTCGCTGCGCTACGAGCACGGCAAGCTGGTCCGCGCCGCGACGCGCGGGGATGGGCAGGTCGGCGAGGACGTGACCGCCAACGTCTCCCATATCCCCGACGTGGTACAGGAACTGAAGGGCGAGGATATCCCCGAGGTCTTCGAGGTGCGCGGCGAAGTCTATATGGAGAAGGGCGCCTTCCTCGCGCTCAACCAGACGCTGATGGCCGAAGCCCGCGCGTTGGCCGAGAGTAAGGGCGAGGCCTTCGACGAGAGCAAGGTCCGCCAGTTCGCCAACCCGCGCAATGCCGCCGCCGGATCGCTGCGCCAGAAGGACGCGGGCGTCACGGCAAAGCGCCCGCTGCGGTTCTGGGCCCATGGCTGGGGCGCGGCGAGCCGGGTTCCCGGCACTAGCCAGCACGAGGTGATCCGCCGGATCGAATCCTGGGGTCTGCCGGTCTCCCCGCAGTTCCGGCTCTGCGGGTCGCTGGAAGAGATGCTGACCGCCTATCGCACCATTCGCGATGGACGCGCGGGCCTGCCCTTCGAGATCGACGGGGTAGTTTATAAGGTCGACCGGCTCGACTGGCAGCAGCGCCTCGGCTTCGTGGCCAAGGCGCCGCGCTGGGCCATGGCCCACAAGTTCCCGGCGGAACGGGCCGAGACCACGCTCGAATCGATCGACATCCAGGTCGGCCGTACCGGCAAGCTCACGCCGGTCGGGCGGCTGAAGCCGGTGCTGGTCGGCGGCGTCACCGTCACCAATGTCACCTTGCACAACCGCGACGAGATCGGGCGCCTCGGGGTTCGTCCCGGCGATACCGTGGTGCTCCAGCGTGCGGGCGATGTGATCCCGCAGATCGTCGACAATCTCACCCGCGAGGTGGAGCGTCCGGCCTTTGACTTCCCCGATCACTGCCCGGAATGCGGCAGCGAGGCGGTTGCCGCCGAAGGCGAAGTCGATGTGCGCTGCACCGGCGGGCTGATCTGCCCGGCGCAGAGGACCGAACGGCTCAAGCACTTCGTCAGCCGCGCCGCGCTCGATATCGAAGGGCTGGGCGAGAAGACCATCGACGAGTTCTTCGCCAGGGGCTGGCTGGAAAGTCCCGCCGATATCTTCCGCCTCCGCCGCCGCCGCGAAGAGATTCTCGCGCTCGACGGGTGGAAGGACAAGTCTGTGGACAATCTGTTGGCCGCTGTGGAAAGCAAGCGCAGCCCCGATGCCGCACGGCTGCTGTTCGGCCTCGGTATCCGCCATGTCGGGGCGGTGACCGCGCGCGATCTGCTCAAGCGCTTCGAGACGCTTGCGGCACTGCGGGAGATCGCCGAAGCCTCCCACGCCAAGGAAGGTGAGGAAGCCGCCGCGGCGGGGAGCGAGGCCTATTCGGAACTGGTCTCGATCGACGGTATCGGCCCGGCGGTGGTCGAGGCGCTGGGCGACTTCTTCCACGAGGAGCACAACCGCGCGGTCTGGGACGATCTGCTCTCGGAAGTCTCGCCGCCTGCCTACCGCGTCGAGACGGTGGACAGCGAAGTCGCGGGCAAGACCGTGGTCTTCACCGGCAAGTTGGAGACGATGAGCCGTGATGAAGCAAAGGCCCAGGCCGAGCGGCTTGGGGCCAAGGCGGCGGGTTCGATCTCGGCCAAGACCGACATTCTCGTGGCGGGACCGGGGGCAGGGTCGAAGCTGAAGAAGGCCGCCGATCTCGGTATTCGCGTGATCGACGAGGCGGAGTGGGCGCAGATCGTGAAGGCGGCGGGGTAAGGCGCCAGAGGGGGGATAGGCTCCAGTCCTACGAGACCCAAACTCCCATGCCTCCACGCTCCGATGTCCCAACCCCGTCATCCCCGCGTAGGCGGGGATCCCGCTTCTCTTGCGCCAAAACGAGAGGTTGGAAAAGAAAGCGGGGCCCCCGCCTGCGCGGGGGCGACGAAGAGTGTGTCGGGGGCAGGGGCTGAAGAAACGAGAAGGGCCGCCGGTGCGATACCGGCGGCCCTTGTTGTTCTCGGCGACCTGTCAGGCGCGGCGCGATTGCCGCTCGTGCAGGTGCCGATAATGTTGAACCCGGGTGGCGCGCAGTCCTGCCATGCCCTCGCGCTCGACGGCGCGTTGCCAGGATGCCAGTTCCTCAAGCGTGAGGTCGTAGCGGTCGCAAGCCTCGGCAATCGTCAGCAGGCCGCCGTTCACTGCCGCCACGACTTCCGCCTTGCGGCGGACGACCCAGCGAGAAGTGCCGCGCGGCGGCAGGCTGCTCTTGTCGAGAGCTTCACCCAGGGGTCCGACGACCTGCCGCGGCCGGTCGAGATCAGATTGAAGCATGTTGGCCTCTTGAGCTGTTGTTACCAGCCCCCCTTGGCCTTAATTCTTGGTGGAAACCCTTAATTCGAAGTTAATTCGATGGGTTAACGGCTAGCCCCGTGGTCCCGCTTAGTCCTATGAATTAAAACGATAAAGGCTCGGAGAAATTCCTGCCGATACTTATGCGCCGCGTTTATAAGTCTTAACGTGCATAGGCTGCGCCGAATGGAGTAGAGCGCTGTGCGCGGATGCGAAACCGGCTGGTCCCGCATCCGTCACCACCTGCGCTTATCTCCGGCGCGCCCGCATCCACAGGATCGACCAGTCGCCGTTCACCAGCCTCGCCGCAAGGCGCAGACCGGCGCGGCGGCAGGCGCGGCGGACGGCCTCTTCCTGCGTTTCCAGCAGACCCGCCAGGACCAGGCTACCGCCCGGCGCCAGCGAACGCGCGAAGTCCGGCGCCAGCGAGACCAGTGGCCCGGCGAGAATATTCGCCATGATGAGGTCGTAAGGCCCGCGCGCCGCGATCAGCGGGTGGTCCATGCCGTCGGCCACGGTCATGACCAGTTCGCCGCCGCGCGGCCCCATCTTCACCCCGTTGGCGGCGGCATTGTCTTCCACCACGCCGACGCAGACCTGGTCGATGTCGCTGGCGGTCGCGAGCGCGCGCGGCCAGAGCGCCATCGCCGCGAAGGCGAGCAGGCCGGTGCCGGTGCCGATATCGGCATGGTTGCGGAAGATCAGCCCCTGCGCCTTCATGTGGGTGAGCATGGCGAGGCATCCGGCGGTCGTCGCGTGCTGGCCGGTGCCGAAGGCCTGGCTGGCGGGGATCGCGAAATCGATGACGCCGGGTTCGTCGCTGGCCGGGTGATCCGGGGTGTGGACATAGAAGCGACCGGCGCGGATCGGTTCCAGCCCCTGCTGGCTCGTCACCAGCCAGTCGGTTTCCGGCAGTTCCTCGACGATGAATTCGGGCACGTCGCCGGGGAAGAGCGCGGCGATGGCCTGCTTCTCCACCTCGCCCGGCTCGTCCGCGAACCAGGCTTCGAGCTGCCAGTCGTCCGGTTTGTCCTCGGCGATCTCGCTGCCGGACAGGACGATGCCTTCATCCCAGTCGAAGGCATCTTCATGGGCGACGAGGGCGGCCTCGATAGTGGCGCGCGGGGCGAAGGCGGTGATTTTCCAACTCACGAACGGATCTCCTGCGCTTCGAACCCGGCCTTTTCGCAAGGAAGGGGCGGGCGAAGCGGACATGGGCATCGGCCGTCTGTCAGCGACCGGAAAGGGATACGACCGAAAACCGCGCGATTCGCGCACGGCTTTCGCGGACGATATGTTTTGTCGGCGCTTTAATTCCACTGCGCCGCTCTGACCAGTGGCCAGCCCAGAGAAGGGTATCGCGATGAACCGGCGGTTGACCGATCGCCGGGGACGCTTGTGCGGGATGCATCTGCGATGTGCTTCGCGGAACTTGCGCCAAGCCGTGATTTGTCTAAGGGGACTTTCGACAGGGGCAGCCTCGAGGCTGCTACATAAGGCAAAAGGGATTCGAAAGAGCCATGGCCAAAGACGGCACCAGGAACCGTCCGCTTTCGCCCCATCTCCAGATCTGGCGTTGGGGCCCTCACATGTTCGTCTCGATTCTGCACCGCGTGACGGGCGATGGCATGGCATTCGCCGGCCTCGCCCTGCTGCTGTGGTGGCTCGGGGCGCTTGCTGGCGGACCCGAAGCTTACGCACTGCTCACCAAGTGCATGACCTCGATTCCCGGCTACGTGGTGCTCGTCGGCATCTCCTGGGCGTTCTTCACCCACATGATGAGCGGCCTTCGCCACTTCGTGCTCGATGTCGGCGCGGGCTTCGAACTCAAGACGAACAAGACCTGGTCGATCGTCTGCCCGATCCTGGGCGTGCTCGCCACCGTCGCCTTCTGGGCGATCCTGCTGCTTCGCTGAGGAACGGGAAACATGGGTAACGGAACTTCCATCGGCCGCGTGCGCGGCCTCGGCTCGGCAAAGACCGGCGTTCACCACTGGCTGCTCCAGCGCTTCACCGCGATCGGCAACCTGCTTTCGGTCCTGTTCCTGGCCGTCTCGATCTTGCTTCTGCCCGATCTGAGCTATGCCACCGTGGTCGAATGGATTGCCCGCCCGGTTCCGGCCGTGGTGATGATCCTGCTCGTCGTCACGACGTTTTGGCACGCGCGCATCGGCCTCCAGGTCCTGGTTGAGGACTATGTCCACGATCACGCCAACAAGTTCGCCTGCATTGCCGCGCTGAACCTTGCCGCCTGCAGCGGCATCGCCTTCGGCGCCTTCTGCGTCATTCGTCTCGCGCTGGGAGCTCATTGATGTCCGCGCCTGCTTACAAAATCATCGACCACGTCTATGACACCGTCGTCGTCGGCGCCGGTGGCTCGGGTCTGCGCGCCACCATGGGCTCGGCCGAAGCCGGCCTGAAGACCGCGTGCATCACCAAGGTCTTCCCCACCCGCTCGCATACCGTCGCGGCGCAGGGCGGCATCGCCGCCTCGCTCTGCAACAACACGCCGGACCACTGGACCTGGCACATGTACGACACCGTCAAGGGGTCGGACTGGCTGGGCGACCAGGACGCCATCGAATACATGGTGCGCGAAGCCCCGGCTGCGGTCTACGAGCTGGAGCACGCGGGCGTGCCCTTCAGCCGCAATGCCGACGGCACGATCTACCAGCGCCCGTTCGGCGGCCACATGCAGAACATGGGCGAAGGCCCGCCGGTGCAGCGCACTTGCGCCGCCGCGGACCGTACCGGCCACGCCATGCTGCACGCGCTCTACCAGCAGTCGCTGAAGTACGACGCGGACTTCTTCATCGAATACTTCGCCATCGACCTCATCATGGACGGCGGCAAGTGCGTCGGCGTGATCGCGCTCTGCATGGATGACGGTTCGATCCACCGCTTCCGCTCGCAGGCCGTCGTTCTGGCGACCGGCGGCTATGGCCGCAGCTACTTCACTGCCACTTCGGCCCATACCTGCACCGGCGACGGCGGCGGCATGGTGCTGCGCGCGGGCCTGCCGCTGCAGGACATGGAATTCGTGCAGTTCCACCCGACCGGCATCTACGGCGCGGGCGTGCTCATCACCGAAGGCGCACGCGGCGAGGGCGGCTACCTCACCAACTCCGAGGGTGAGCGCTTCATGGAGCGTTACGCGCCTTCCGCGAAGGACCTCGCCTCGCGCGACGTCGTCTCGCGCTCGATGGCGATGGAAATCCGCGAAGGTCGCGGCGTCGGCCCGCACAAGGACCACATTTACCTGCACCTCGATCACATCGATCCCAAGGTGCTGGCCGAGCGTCTGCCGGGCATCACCGAAAGCGGCAAGATCTTCGCGGGCGTGGACCTTACTCGCCAGCCGCTGCCGGTCGTCCCGACCGTCCACTACAACATGGGCGGCATCCCCTGTAACTACCACGGCGAAGTCGTCACCATCGGCCCGGATGGCAATCCGGACACCGTGGTGCCGGGCCTCTTCGCAGTCGGCGAGGCAGCCTGCGTCTCGGTCCACGGCGCCAACCGCCTGGGTTCGAACTCGCTGATCGACCTCGTGGTCTTCGGCCGCGCCACCGGCCACCGTCTCAAGGAAATCGTCAAGGCCGGTGCCAACCAGCCCGAGCTTCCCAAGGACTCGGCTGACCTGGCGCTCACCCGCCTCGACCACTTCCGCAATGCGAGCGGCGGTTCGTCGACGGCGGAAGTCCGCACCGAGATGCAGCGCACGATGTCGGGCCACGCAGCAGTGTTCCGCACCGACGAACTGATGGTCGAAGGCAAGGAAAAGCTCGCCGCGACCTATCAGCGCATGAACGACATCAAGGTCACCGACCGTGGCCTGATCTGGAACTCGGACCTGGTGGAAACGCTGGAGCTCGACAACCTGATCTCGCAGGCCTCGGTCACGCTGCACGGCGCCCAGGCGCGCAAGGAAAGCCGCGGCGCCCACGCGCACGAGGACTTCCCGAACCGCGACGACGCGAACTGGATGAAGCACACCGTGGGCTGGTTCGACGGCTGGGGCGGCAAGGGCGGCGAAATCCGCCTCGATTACCGCCCGGTCCACGAATATACGCTCACCGACGACGTACAGTACATCAAGCCCAAGGCCCGCGTGTACTGATCCGATTTGCCGGATAGAGTTCGAAAAGGCGGCGTACCGGAAGGTGCGCCGCCTTTTTTATTGCGGTTTTTCATTCGAGCACGTGAAGTGAAAGGGCGAAGTCCTGGGGGATGATCCCCCAGACCCTCGGAATGTCTACCTTGCGCCCAGCCTATCCGTAGTGCGCTCCCTGCGGCGCAGTCATTATGTCTTCCGGCGCCGCCATGGGCGCGGGACGGATAGGGCAGGGCGTGATTTCGACAGTGACGGGGTGCAGGGGCGATGGTCCCGGCTTTTGGATGCACTTTCATTCGCAACCTGATGGCATTTCGTGCATTTTCCAGCACGGACATCTGGCCGCGCAGGAGGCAGGCGCATGAATCCCACGGATATGGACCCGCTACTCGAACCCCGCATCGAGAACGACCCGCTGGTGCAATCGCTGGTCCAGGCTTCCGGCAAGGCCTGGGGCTGGGTTCTGGCCTACGGCATCCTTCTGCTGCTCATCGCGCTGGTGGTGATCGCCAATCCGCTGGTGGCCGGTGTCGCGACCGGGCTGCTGATCGGCGTCGTCCTGGTGATCTACGGCATTGCCGCCATCGCCGCAGGGTTGACTTCGCTGTCGCAGCGGGCGCGCTGGGTGGAAGTGCTGCTGGGGCTGCTTGCGCTCGTCGCGGGAATCTTCGCGATCCTCAATCCGGTGGCCGGGGCGCTCTCGCTGGTCTGGGCGATCGGGGCCTGGCTGACCGTCTCGGGCGGCTTCCAGATCGCCTTCGCGCTCAAGGCGCGCCATGACCGGGGTTGGCGCCTGTTTCTCGGCGTTCTCGATGTCGTGCTCGGCCTGATTCTGTTGTTCTCCAATCCGGCGACGGGACTGGCTTTCCTGGCCGTCATCATCATGATCAGCCTGGTGGTGCGCGGCGTATTCCTGATCCTGCTGGCCAATACCCTGCGTAAGTTGAGTCAGTGACCCATTCATTTGGCATTCATGTTTACAGACGTAGTCGATTACGTATGTAAACGATGGAGGCCAAGGTGCCCGAGTCTACTCAAGTCCAATCCGGCGACCAGCCCGAGCGTATCTCGGATGCCGAACATGCGGTGATGGAGGTGCTCTGGCAGCGCAGCCCGCTCACCGCCGCCGAAGTCTGCGAACAGGTCTGCGAACCGCGCGGCTGGAGCCTTGCCACCGTCAAGACCCTGCTATCGCGCCTTGTGACCAAGCAGGCGCTTGCCACTGAGCCGGACGGCAAACGCTTCCTCTACTCCCCCCGCGTCGCCCGCGAGGCCTATGTTGGCAGCGAAAGCCGCCGCCTCGTCGACCGCCTGTTCGGCGGCCGGGCCGCGCCGCTCTTCGCGCATCTTGCGGAATCCGACGCACTGACCGAAGATGACATCGCCGAGATCGAAGCCCTCCTGAAGGAGCTGAAGTCATGATCGAATGGCTTACCGATACGCTCGTGATGACCGGCGTGCTGATGGCGCTGGTGCTGCTGGTTCGCCGCCCGGTGTCGCGCTGGTTTGGTCCGGGCGCCGCCTATGCGCTCTGGGCCTTGCCGGTCCTGCGACTGGTGCTGCCGCCACTGGCCCTGCCGAAGGGGCTGTTCGCCCGGCCGCAGATCGCCGTGGAGCCGATCACCGCGACCGCTCAAGCGGTACTGCCCTCCGCCGCGTCGCCGTCGGTCGTGGATACCGTGGTCACGGCGGCCCCTGCCTCCGCCGTCCCGGCACAGGCCGCGGTTCCGGTCGAACCGGGCCTGCTCACTCAAGTTCCTTGGTTCTCGGTGCTGATCGCCGTCTGGCTGCTCGGCGCGGCGATCTTTCTCTTCCAGCGCCTGCGCAACTACCGGCTGATGCGTGCGGAACTGATGGCCGATGCGCGGCTCGTGGCCCATTCGGGCGATATCCGTATCGTCGAGACATCGGCTGCTGCCTCGCCGCTGGCGTTCGGCGTGCGCGACCGGGTAGTGGCCTTGCCGCAGGGCTTTCTCGCGACAGTCGACTCGGAAAGCTCGGACTTCGCGATCGCTCATGAACTGGAGCATCATGCGGGCAATGATCTGCTGGCGCTGATCGTTCTCCAACCGCTTTTCGCGCTTCACTGGTTCAACCCGATCGGCTGGGCCGCCTGGCGGGCTTTGCGCGCCGATCAGGAAGCCGCTTGCGACGCGCGTGTCATGACCGGCTGCACCCGCGAGACGCGTGCCCGCTACGGCCGCGTGATCGCCTCTTTCGCCGCCGGAAGCCGCCTGACGCTCGCCGCTCCGATCGCCGGCGCTTTGGCGGGGGAAAAGCCGATCATCCAGCGCCTCAAGGCGCTCGCGATGCTGGATGTTTCGCCCGCAAGGCGGGTGATGGCACGCAGCCTGTTCGCTTTCGCCGTCGTTGCGGTGCCTTGTACGGCAACGGTCACTTATGCGGCCATTGAGGAACCGGACGTGCCGGAAGCACCGGCAGCCCCGCAAGCGGCAGCCGCTCCCGTCGCTCCGATGGCACCGGCCGCGCCGTCGCTTTCGGGCTGGCAGGATGCGCCGGAGGCACCTGAAGCACCCGAGGCACCAGAACCGGCCCATGCGGTCGTCGCTCCCGAAGCGCCTTGGGCACCGACACCGCCACCGCCGCCTGCGCGCGTGAGCGAAGTGGACGTGCCGCCTGCGCCCCCGGCTCCCCCCGTGCCGCCCGTCGATCTGTCGCGGACCCGTGCGATTGCAGATCGCGCAGCCGCGCGCGCTATGGCTGAAGCCAGGCGCAACATGCCGCAAGTGGAACAATCGACTTCTTCGAACGGCAAGATCCAGACGATCCGTATCGTCCGCAAGGACGGCGAGGGCGGGTCGAAGATCCAGCAGACGATCACGATCGACAGCACTTGCCCGGCGGATCGTTTAGGCGGCAACCGAGGTTCCGCTTCGAGCACTTACGTCTGCACCGGTGTCCCCCGCGAGGCGATGAACGCAGCGGCTCGGGCGATTGCCTCGGTCAAGGCGACTGTTGCGGCCAATCACGGGCTGGATGCGATGATCCGTAACCAGATCCTTGCGGAACTCGACAAGGAATTGGCGGACGCCCGGGCGGAAATGCAGGGCGAAACGAACTGACGATGGCCGGACTTGCCCGCTGGGGCAGTCCGGCCTTCAGCCTTTAGGGAATCTTCTGAACGACGGGCTGCGAGGTGTAGGCGACGCCGTCCGATCCGGTGCTGCGCTCGGCCTTCGATGACTTCTGTTCGGCCTTGGCGTCGCTCTTTTTCGCGTTTTTCGCATCCTCCTCGTGCTGCTGAAGCGCCTTGGCCTGGATGATCGCAGGCGTTGCAGGTGAGGCGGGATAGGCGCAGCCGCGCTGGGCGCCGACGCCCTTGAGGAAACCGCGCCGGGCGACGCCCGCTTGGATTGCTGCCAGAACTGCGCGCTCCTGTGCATTGGCGCCGGAAATCTCGCGGATCAGGCCCCGGAACGGGATGAACGAGCCGACCACCCACTTCGCGACTTTGCCGGTGCTGACCCGGTCGCGCGCTTCCTGCGGCAGGTCGAGATCGTCGCCGAGGATGCCGTCCAGTTCTTTCACCGCCGCGCCGAGCTGGCGGCATGAACGCAGGGACGTGAGATCGTAGGGCTTCTTGGTGGCGGCGATCAGGACCGGCGGAATTTCGGTCTTGTCGAGATTGAGGTCCGTCACCGGCGTTTTGGCCACGTCCACGGCATCTGGTTCGTTATCGGTGATCGGCTTGTCCTGCCGCGCCTCGACGGTGGTCGCAGTCAGCGTTCCGGCCATGGCCGCAAAAATCAAGAAGTGGCGCATCGTTTCCTCCATTGCCCCCTTGGGCGGCACAGTCGCACCCACGGGGAAGGAGGGAAGCGCCGCCTCTGAACGAGTTACTGCTGGTTGAACGTGTCGCAGGCGTCCTCGTTCCCTGTTTCGAGACCGCGTCGCAGCCATGCCATGCGCTGGGCGCTGGAGCCGTGGGTGAAGCTCTCCGGGCTGACGCGCTGACCGGCGTTCTTCATCAGGGTATCGTCGCCGATGGCGCTGGCGGCGGTCAGGCCTTCCTCCATGTCGCCCGGTTCGATGCGGTCCTTGTTGCGGGCCGCCCAGACCCCGGCGTAGCAGTCCGCCTGAAGCTCCATGCTTACCTGAAGCGCATTCGCCTGTTGCGGGTTCTGTCGCTGGGCGCGGCGGACCTGGCCGTCCAGCCCGAGCAGGTGCTGGATATGATGCCCGTACTCGTGCGCGACGACGTAATAGCGTGCGAAATCGCCCCTGGCACCGAGCTTGCGGTCCATCTCGTCGTAGAAGCTGGTGTCGATGTAGATGCCCTGGTCGGCGGGGCAGTAGAAGGGCCCCATCGCACTTTGCGCGGCGCCGCAGCCGGACTGGTCGGAGCCGTTGTAGAAATGCAGGGTCGGCTGCTCGAAGGCGATGTTCGCTTTCTGGAACAGCGGCTGCCAGGTCGTGTTGAGCGAGGACAGCGCGTTGCACGACTCCAGCGCATAAGCGTTCTGGCGGCAGGTGGATGAAGTATCCTGCGGCTGGCCGGGAGGCTGGGCAGGCGCAGGCGCCTGCTGTTGCTGGACGTTCTCCAGCGTGCCGAGCATCTGTCCAGGATCGACCCCGAAGACGAGCGCGCCGATCAGCACGATCACCAGCGACCCGCAGCCCAGCTTGCCGCCCGAGCCACCGGGAAAACTGCGCCCGCCGCCCTGGCTGACGCGGATGTTGTCGGGATTGAAATCGTCGAGCCGCATCGCGTCTGATCCTTGTTCGAAAGATTGCCGGAGGCTGGCACCGGGAGACTAGCCGTAGCCCGGAGGCTTGTTCAATCGAATTTGGCGCGGCGTTGTTCCGGCTCTTCCGTGGCGTCACAGTCACAAATGCGACCGCCCGTTCGCAATTAAGCGAGAAATTGTAACAGCCCAGCGAAATCCGTCGTATAGGCTGAGGCACGATGCACAGGGGATTCACGGTAGGACTGGCACGCGCGGTCGGCGCGGTGACGCTTGGCGCGCTGCTTGTCAGCGGCAATCCCTTGTTGTCTGCGATCTCCCGCGCCGATCAGGAGCTGGCCTTACGGCTGCGCGCGCATATCCAGGTTCTGGCCAGCGACGATTTCGACGGGCGTGAGCCGGGCACGGCGGGCGAGGCGAAGACCCTGCGCTACCTGGGCAAGCAGTGGTTCGACATCGGGTTGGTTTCCGGCACCAACGACCCTGGCCACGAATGGTTCGCCCCGGTCACGCTCGTCGCGCGCGAACCCGATTCCTCGGCGGCGCGGTTCCTGCGCAAGGGCGCGCGTTCTACGGTCTCGCCCGATGGGGTGCTGGTGCTGACGTCGGGCAAGCGCAGCCTCGTGCGCAATGTGCCGATGCTTTTCCTCGGCAAGGGCCGGGGGCGGGACTATACCCGCAACGAACTGGCGGGCCGGGTCGCGGTGGTGCTCGACGGCGACACGCCGGATGGCGAGCGCCAGAACGACCTGCTGGCGCTGGGCGCTTCGGCGGTACTGACGGTGCTCGACGGGGATCGAAGTCTCGATCAGGTTGCGGCGCGCCGCAAGCGGACGGGCTACGCGCTTTCGGACGATACCCTGGGCGGCGATCTCGAAGCCTTTATCACGCGGGAGGCCATGGCCTCGTTGCTCAAGGGCACCTCGCGCACGCTCGACAGTCTCGAAACCGCGGCGGCCAAGCCCGATTTCGTGCCGCTGGTGCTCGACGTGACCGCCTCGCTTGAAGCGACCACGCGCGAGACGACGATCCGCACCCACAACCTGATCGGCAAGCTGCCGGGGCGCCGTTCGGAATCGGGCGCGGTGCTGTTCCTGGCCCATTGGGACCACTTCGGAGAATGCGGCGAGGCGCCCGCCGAGGACGTGATCTGCAACGGCGCGATCGACAATGCCAGCGGTGTCGCGGCGCTGACCGAAGTGGCGCGGCGGCTGGCGCGCGGTCCGCAGCTTGACCGCGACGTCTATTTCCTGGCGACGACCGGCGAGGAACTCGGGCTGCTGGGCGCCCATGCCTTCGCGGAAAACCCGCCGCTGCCGCCGGAACAGATCGTCGCCGCCTTCAATATCGATTCCATCGCGATCGCCCCCAGGGGCACGCCTTTCGCCATCGTCGGGCGCGGCATGACGGCGCTGGACGGCGAGATCGCCAAAGTCGCCAAGGCCGAGCGCTTCAAGCTGCGCGCGAACGACGATGCCAACGAATATCTGCGGCGGCAGGACGGTTGGGCGCTGATCCAGCACGATATTCCCGCGGTCATGGTGACGACCGCCTATGGCGATATCGACCGCATGCGCGCCTTCTTCGACGGCGATTATCACCGCCCGAGCGACGATCTGGCACATATGGCCCATCCGCTGGAACTGGGCGGGGCGGTGGACGACGTGAAGATGCTCACTGCGCTGGGCCGCTGGTTCGGCGACTTGCGGCGGGTGCCGAGCAATCCGGTCCAGCCTTCGGCACCGGCGACGGGCAGGAAGACGAAATAGGGCGCCGCCCGGCGCCGTTTCGGCCCGGTACGAAAAGGCTCTAGCCCTGACGCCCCCCTTTGATTACATGGGCCGCCACGATTCTCCCCGGTAAAGGTTATGGTGGCGCTCATGGATATCCAGCTCGGACTCACTTTCGACGACGTATTGCTTCGTCCCGCCAAGTCCGACATCGTCCCCACCCAGGCCGATACCCGCAGCCGCCTGACACGCGGCATCTCGCTCAATATTCCGGTGATCTCCTCGGCGATGGACACCGTGACCGAGGCCGACATGGCCATCGTCATGGCCCAGCTCGGCGGCATCGGCGTCCTTCACCGCAACCTCACGATCGAGGAACAGTGCGCGGCGGTCCGCGCCGTGAAGCGCTTCGAGAGCGGCATGGTCGTCAACCCGATCACGATCTCGCCCGATGCCACGCTTGGGGAAGCGCAGGCGATCATGTTGGCGAACAAGATCAGCGGCATTCCGGTCGTGGAGAATTCGGGCAAGCTGGTCGGCATCCTTACCAACCGCGACGTGCGCTTCGCCGCCAACCCGGCCCAGCCGGTGCGCGAGCTGATGACGCATGAGGACCTCGCCACCGTCAAGGTCGGCGTCGATCAGGACGAGGCGCGCCGTCTGCTGCACGCCCGCCGGATCGAGAAGCTGCTGGTGGTCGACAACGACTTCCGCTGCGTCGGCCTCATCACCGTCAAGGACATCGAGAAGGCCGTCACTTATCCGGACGCCACCAAGGACGCCGCCGGTCGCCTCCGCGTTGCCGCCGCGACCACCGTGGGCGACAAGGGCTTCGCCCGCACCGAGGCGCTGCTGGCCGCCGAGTGCGATGTCGTCGTCATCGACACCGCCCACGGCCACAACAAGGACGTGGCGCTCGCGGTCGAGCGCGTGAAGAAGCTGTCGAACTCGGCGCAGGTCATCGCCGGCAACATCGCCACCGCCGAAGCGGCGCGCGCGCTGATCGACGCCGGTGCGGACTGCGTGAAGGTGGGCATCGGACCCGGCTCGATCTGCACCACGCGCATCGTCGCCGGTGTCGGCGTGCCGCAGCTGACCGCGATCATGGATGCCGCCGAAGAGGCCGACAAGTCGGGCGTGCCGGTGATCGCCGACGGCGGTCTGCGCACTTCGGGCGACGCCGCCAAGGCGCTGGCCGCCGGTGCCTCGACCATCATGGTCGGCTCGATGCTTGCGGGCACCGAGGAAGCGCCGGGCGAAACCTTCCTCTACCAGGGCCGTGCCTACAAGTCGTACCGCGGCATGGGTTCGGTGGGCGCGATGGGCCGTGGTTCGGCCGACCGCTACTTCCAGGGCGACATCAAGGACCAGATGAAGCTGGTTCCCGAAGGCATCGAAGGCCAGGTCGCCTACAAGGGCCCGGCCAAGGACGTCATCCACCAGCTGGTCGGCGGCGTGAAGGCGGCGATGGGCTATACCGGCTCGGCCACCATCGAGGACCTGCGCAAGAACGCCCAGTTCGTCCGCATCACCAATGCCGGTCTGCGCGAGAGCCACGTTCACGACGTGACCATCACGCGCGAAGCGCCGAACTACCCGACGCGCTGATTTCCGCAGCGTCGAGGGCAGGGCAATGACGCCGGGTGCGCGCGTTCAGGCAGCGATCGAGGTTCTCGACCTCGTGATCGCGGCGGCGCGCGCGGGTGGCGCACCTGCCGACCGGCTGATCGGTGACTGGTTCCGCACCCGCCGCTTCGCGGGCAGCAAGGACCGGCGCGCGATCCGGGAACTCACTTATCGGGCGATCCGGGCCTGCGGCGAAGTGCCGGAAACGGGGCGCGCGGCCATGCTGCGCGTCGCTGCGGAAGATCCGGAACTCGCGGCGCTGTTCGACGGTAATGGCCATGCGCCCGCCACGATCGTTCCGGGCGAGCCGGTCGCCGAAGCGGGCCTTGCGCCGCGCTGGCTGGTCGAGCGCTTTGCGGCAAGCGATGTGGCCGAAGCCGATGCCATGGCACTGCTCGACCGCGCGCCGCTCGACATTCGCGTCAATACGCTGCGCGGCGGGCGTGTCGAACTCCCCGAAGGCGGCGAGCGCTCGCTGGCCGCGCATGGCTGGCGCTATCCGCCCGAAACCAGCATCGAACAGTCCGACGCCTATGTCCACGGCGCCATCGAGGTGCAGGACACCGGCTCGCAGCTGACCTGCGAGGCCGTCGTCGCCAAGCCCGGTGAGACGGTGATCGATCTCTGCGCCGGAGCCGGGGGCAAGACGCTGGCGCTGGCCGCCGCCATGGAGAACAGCGGCACGCTGGTCGCCTGCGACGTGGACCGCACGCGGCTGTCCCGACTCGCGCCGCGTGCCGAGCGGGCCGGGGCGACGGGAATCGAGACCGTTCTGCTCGATCCGAACAAGGAAGTGCAGGCGCTCCAGCGCTTTGCCGGTGCAGCCGACGCCGTGCTGGTCGATGCGCCGTGCTCGGGAACGGGCACCTGGCGCCGCAATCCCGAAGCGCGCTGGCGTCTCACCGAGGCGCAGCTCGCCCGCTATGTGACGGTGCAGGCGCGCCTGCTCGATATCGCTGCCGGTCTGGTGAAGCCGGGCGGGCGGCTGGTCTTCGTCACCTGCTCGCTGCTCGACGACGAAGGCGCGAGCCAGGCGGAAGGCTTCCTGAAGCGGAACCCCGGCTGGCAGGTGGTCATGCCGCAATTGCCCGCCGGAACCCCGCGCGGTCCCGGTCTCAGGCTCTCGCCGTGGCAGGACGGGACCGACGGCTTTTTCGTCGCGCGCTTCGAACGGCTGTGATAGCGTCCGCGTCATGATGAGGACGAAGCCCTCGGCCAAGGACATTTTGATGCGTTACACGCCTGTCGCGATTGCTCTTTCCCTTGTAGTCGCCGTTTCCTCCAGCGCGATCCTTTCCGCGCCGACCGCCGCGCTCGATCCGCGCGCGGCGACGCTGATGACCGAAGGACATGCGGCGATTGGCGCGGGCAACGTCAATGGGGCGATCGATGCTTTCGAGGCCGCGCTGACGGTCGAGCCGGGCAATGTCTCGGTGCTGCTGGCGCTGGCCGATGCCACCCGCAAGCAAGGCCTTCAGGGCAAGGCGCTGCGTTACTACCGCGTGGCCCTGATCAGCGATCCGCGCAATGTGGCGGCGCTGGCCGGTGAAGGCATGGCGCTGGCGGAAAAGGGCGCGACGGACAAGGCCAGCCGCAATCTCGCGCGGCTCCAGACGCTCTGCGGCAAAGATTGCGCCGAGACCGAGGAACTGGCTGCGGCCATCGCCAAGGTTCCGGCGACTCGCGTCATGACCGCCGAGGCTTCGGCGCCCAAGCCGGTGGTTTCCGAAAACTGAGGCCTGTGAACCGAGGTTTGTGGCTGGGCTTCGACAAGCTCAGCCTGAGCGGGGTTGGGTGTTTTTCCCTGACCCGCTCATCCTCAGCTTGTCGATTCCTGCGCTTGTCGAAGGATCAGATCAGCGCACGGAATTCTTCCAACACGGTGCGGTAGACGCGCTTCTTGAACGGCACGATCAGCTCCGGCAGCAGTTCCGGATCGACCCACTTCCAGTCGGAGAATTCCGCAGGTGTGTGGGCTTCCAGGTCGATATCGCCGTCCTTGCCTTCGAAGCGGGCGAGATACCAGGTCTGGCGCTGGCCGCGATACTTGCCCTTCCAGAGCTTGCCGATCAGTTCTTCCGGCAGGTCGTAGAGCAGCTCCTCCTTCGTGTGCGAGAGGATCGTGACATGGGCCTCGGTGGCGCCGGTCTCTTCCCAGAGTTCGCGCAGCGCTGCGGCTTTCAGGTCTTCGCCGTCGTCGACGCCGCCCTGGGGCATCTGCCACCAGTCGCCTTCCTTGGTGTCGATCCGCTTGCCGACGAAGACCTTGCCGTCGGAATTGACGAGCATGACGCCGACGCAGGGGCGGTAGGGGAGGGACGCGAAGTCTTTCATCGGTGAACGGGATTCCATGTTCGTTGGGAGAAGCGTGAGTTCGGACGATCTGAGACGATGACCGGAGCGCATGCCGGTAGAATGACCCAAGCCCGGACGCAATGCCAGCGCCATTTATGGTTCCCCGTTTGCTAACCGAAGGCAGGCGTCCGGCTGGAAGCAGGGCGCGGTTTGTCGGCTAATGCGTTTTTCCATTTTGCAGCGGCAGAGAGCGGGCCTAGTCTGCGCGAAGGGAAACAAGCTTCGTCGGCGCAAGACCGGCATTCCCTGGAGAGGACGATGATGGCGACAATCTCATCGGAATATGTGGAAGCCGTCGTCGTTCGGTTCGCGGGCGACTCGGGTGACGGCATGCAGCTTACCGGGGGGCAGTTCACGCTTTCCACCGCGCTCGCCGGGAACGATCTGGCGACGTTCCCGGACTTTCCCGCCGAGATTCGCGCGCCGCAGGGCACGTTGTTCGGAGTCTCGGCCTTCCAGATCAACTTCGGGTCCAGCGAGATCACCACGGCAGGCGATGCGCCGGACGTGCTGGTGGCGATGAACCCCGCGGCGCTCAAGACCAACATCCCGGCGCTGAAGCCGGGCGGCATGGTCATCGTCGACAGCGGCGAGTTCGGAAAGCGCAATCTCGAAAAGGCGAAATATGCCGAGAACCCGCTGGAAGACGGCAGCCTCGCCAAGTGGGATGTGCTGGCTTTCGATATTTCCGCGCTGACCCTGGAAGCGGTGAAGCCGTTCAGCCTCGGCAACAAGGAAGCGCTGCGCTGCAAGAACATGTGGACGCTGGGGCTGGCGCTCTGGATGTTCGACCGCGACCGGCAGCCGCTTGTCGACTGGCTGAAGGCCAAGTTCGCGAAGAACCCGGTGCTGGCCGAGGCCAATATCGCCGCGCTCAATGCCGGGCATGCCTATGGCGAGACGGCGGAACTGTCCGGTCCCCTGCGCAAGCAGCACATCGATCCGGTCCCCAGCGAGCCGGGGCTGTACCGCACGGTCACGGGGGCCGAGGCGATCTCGCTGGGGCTGGTCGCGGGGTGCCGGCTGGCGGGGCTGTCGATGTTCTTCGGCGGCTATCCGATCACTCCGGCCTCCGCGATCCTGCACCATCTGGTGAAAATGAAGGAATTCGGCGTCACCACCTTTCAGGCCGAGGACGAGATCGCCGCGATCTGCTCGGCGATCGGGGCAAGCTATGCCGGGCAACTCGGCGTCACCTCCTCCTCCGGCCCCGGCATCGCGCTCAAGGGCGAGGCGATGGGGCTGGCGGTGATGACCGAACTGCCGCTGGTGATCGTCAATTCGCAGCGCGGCGGTCCCTCGACCGGCCTGCCGACCAAGACCGAGCAGTCGGACCTCTATCAGGCGGTCTACGGGCGCAACGGCGATGCCCCGCTGCCGGTGATCGCCGCGCGCTCGCCCGCCGATGCCTTCGAATGTGCGATCGAGGCCTGCCGCATCGCCACGCAGTACATGACGCCCGTGATCCTGCTGACCGACGGCTATATCGGCAATGCTTCCGAGCCGTGGAAAGTCCCCGATCCCGAGACCTTCGCGCCGTTTCCTGTCCGCTTCCTGGAGGAGAAGAACGGCGGCGACCGCGTCCTGCCCTACAAGCGTGACGCGCGCGGGGTACGGCCCTGGATCAGGCCTGGCACGCCCGGCCTGATGCACCGGATCGGCGGGATCGAGAAGGCGGTGGACAGCGGCAATATCGACTATGCCCCAGACGTCCACCAGCTCCAGACCGACTCCCGCAAGGCCCGGATCGACGGCATCGCCGGGACTATTCCGCCGCAGGAAGTCTGCCTTGGCGAGGCGCAGGGCACGCTGGTGGTGGTCGGCTGGGGTTCGACTTACGGGCCAATCCATCAGGCCGTGCGCCGCGCCCGGCGCCGGAGGCTGGCGGTGAGCCATGTCCATGTCTGCCATGTCTGGCCGCTGCCCGGAAATCTCGGCGAAGTGCTCGCCGGTTTCGACCATGTGCTCGTGCCGGAAATGAACACCGGGCAGTTCAAGACGGTGCTGCGCGACCGCTTCCTGATCGATGCGGTGCCGCTGAACAAGACCAGCGGCCAGCCTTTCGCCATCGCCGAACTGGAGGAGGCCATCGGCCGCTTCTTCGACCGGATTCCCGGCAACGAAGGCGGTGAGGTCGTGGTCAACGAGACCCAGTTTCCCGCGCCCGAAATCGAGCAGCCCTGACACGGGAGTGTGCATCATGAACGACATGACCCCGATCGAGACCACGCTCAAGGACTGGGAAACCGACCAGGAAGTGCGCTGGTGCCCCGGCTGCGGCGACTATGCGATCCTGAAGGCGGTGCAGCGCACCCTGCCGATGCTCGGCGCAGACCCGAAGAACACCGTCTTCGTCTCCGGCATCGGCTGTTCGAGCCGGTTTCCCTACTATGTCGAAAGCTATGGCTTCCACTCGATCCACGGCCGCGCTCCGGCGGTGGCGACGGGGATCAAGCTGGCCAATCCGCAGCTCGATGTCTGGCTGGTGACGGGCGACGGCGACGGCATGTCGATTGGCGGCAACCACACGATGCATGTGCTGCGGCGCAATCTCGATTGCCAGATCATGCTGTTCAACAACGAGATCTACGGTCTGACCAAGGGCCAGTACTCGCCGACCAGCCGTACCGGCACGCCTTCGCCGACTTCTCCCGCCGGATCGGTCGATCGCCCGGCCAGTCCCTGTGCCTTCGCGCTGGGTTCCGGCGCGCGCTTCGTGGCGCGGGGATACGATGTGTCCAAGGACTTACCGGAGGTGCTGAAAGCGGCCTATCTCCACAAGGGCGCGGCCTTCATCGAGATTTTCCAGAATTGCATCGTCTACAACAAGGACCGCTTCGACGATTTCACCGACAAGGCCGTGGCGGCGGATCGGCAGGTCCAGTGCCGCGACGGTGAGCCGCTGCTTTTTGCCAAGGGCACCAAGGGGCTCGCGCTCGATCTGGAGACGCTGTCGCTCAAGGTGGTGGATGTCGTGGAGGGAGACTGGCAGGCGGCGGGGGTGCTGTTGCACAATGTTCGCAATCGCGCGCTGGCGCATATGCTGGTGGAGATGCCCTTCGGCCCGTTCCCGATGGCGCTCGGCGTCATTTACGACGATCCGGCGCCGACTTTCGAATCTGCCGTCATTGCCGAGCGGGAAGGGCTGATCGCGGGCAAGAGCGCGGATATCGCCAAGTTGCTCGCGCGGGGACAGACCTGGACGGTCAGTTGAGCTTGTCCGGAGCGGTCAGCTCGTCGGCGGCGTGGACCACGGTTGCGGCGGGGCGGTAGAGCAGGGCGCTGGCGAGGAAGGCCCATCCGGCGCCGCCCAGCCATCCGGCCATGACGTCGCTCGGCCAGTGGACGCCCAGCCAGACGCGGCTCCAGGCGATGGCGAGGCTCAGCAGCATGGCCGCCGCGACCAGCGTGTACCGCACCGAGGCGCGCGGGGCTAGCGCGGCGAAGGCGAGCGCGAAGGCGATGTAGGACGAGGCGGCGTTGAAGCTGTGGCCGCTGGGGAAGCTGGCCCCTCCGGCCTCAGTAAGGTGCGGGACGATCTCCGGGCGAGGGCGGCCGAACACGGCCTTGAAGGCGACGTTGACGAGGCTGGCGCTCAGCACGGTCAGTGCCAGCAGCACGCCCTCGCGGCGGCAGCGCAGCCAGAACAGCGCGACCACCGCGAAGATCGTATAGAGCTTGAGCTGCAGGAACCCGCCCATCGCGGTGAGGTCGCGGACCCATTCGAGCAGCCAGGTCGGGCCGAGTGGGCGCAAGTCGTGGGTGCGCCAGAACAGCAGGCCCAGCCGGTCGAATTGGGCGGTCTTGCCTGCGGGCATGGCCCAGGCGAATGCCGCGAAGCCGCTCCAGCAGGCGAGCGCGGCGATCAGGGCCTTGCGCGGATCGATGCGATGGCGCGGTGCGACGGGTCTTTCGGGAGACGCTGGCATTGGACTAGGGAACGAGCATGAGTGAAAAGCGTTCCGGCAGCATGAATTCCCCTGTCATCGTCTGGCTGCGGCGCGACTTGCGCCTGTCGGACCAGCCTGCCATCGCCGAGGCCGCCCGCCAAGGCCCTGTCGTTCCTGTCTATGTCCTCGACGACGAGACCCCCAAACATCGCCGCATGGGCGGGGCTTCGCGCTGGTGGTTGCACCATTCTCTGCAAAGCCTCGACGCGGCGCTGCGCGAGAAAGGCTCGCGCCTGATCCTGCGGAAGGGGCGCAGCGAGGACGTTCTGAAGGCAGTGGCGGAGGAAGTGGGCGCCCGCTCGGTCCATGCCCTCCATCACTACGAGCCGTGGTGGCGCAATGCCGAGAAGGCGGTCGGCAAACTGCTCGACCTGCAGCTTCACCACGGCAACTACTTGGCGCCGCCGGGATCGGTGCTGAACGGCTCCGGGCGGCCCTACAAGATCTACACGCCGTTCTGGCGGGCGCTGCACGAGCGCCTCCCGCCGATCCCGGCGCACCCGCGTCCGCACCGGATCGAGGCGCCTGCGGAATGGCCGAGGTCCGACGATCTGGCCGACTGGAACCTGCTCCCCAGCAAGCCCGACTGGGCGGGCGGCATGCGCGATATGTGGGAGCCGGGCGAGGAAGGCGCGAAGAAGCGCCTCCACGCTTTCGTCGACAAAGCCTCGGCCTATGAGGCGCAGCGCAACCTGCCGTCGGTCGAGGGCACTTCGTTCCTCTCGCCGCATCTGCACTTCGGCGAGATTTCTCCTTCGCAGGTCTGGCATGCGGTGGCCGATGCGGGCGGCTCGGTCGAGACTTTCCTCGGCGAGCTGGGCTGGCGCGACTATGCGCAGAACGTGATCCTGCAATTGCCGGCATATGGCTCGCGCTCCGCCAAGGAGGACTTCGCGCATCTGCACTGGCGCACGGGGCAGCAGGCCGAGTCGGACCTGAAAGCCTGGCAGCAGGGGCGCACCGGCTATCCGATCATCGATGCCGGGATGCGCCAGCTCTGGCACACCGGCTGGATGCACAACCGGGTGCGGATGATCACCGCCAGTTTCCTGATCAAGCACCTGCTGATCGACTGGCGCGAGGGCGAGCAGTGGTTCTGGGACACGCTGGTCGATGCCGACTACGGCTCCAATGCGGTGAACTGGCAGTGGAGCGCAGGCTCGGGCGTGGATGCGCAGATGTTCGTGCGGATCATGGCGCCGCTCACTCAGTCGGAGAAGTTCGATGCGGCGACCTATATTCGCGAATGGGTGCCCGAACTCGCCGATGTGAGCGATGCCGAGATCCACGATCCCTCGCCGGGGCACCGGCCGCGTGGCTACCCCGCCCGACTGGTCGAACACCGCGCCGGAAGGGAGCGGGCATTGGCCGCCTGGGCTAAGACCAAGGTCAAATGAGCTGTCCGCCTAAGCGATTGCCCGAGGACGATTTACGGATAATATTCGGGGCATGAACGCAGAGGCGCCAGGCAGGGGAGAGGAGCTGGTCGAAGGCGGCCGCTCCATCGGCGTCGGCCCGCAGTGGCTGGCGAAGTTCTGGTCCGGCGGGGTGTCGCGGGTGCTCGATCGCATCGATGCGGGGCTGGACCGCGGCTCCATCGAGACCATTCTGCCCGATGGCGAAACCCGGCTGCTCGGCGGACGCGCGCCCGGTTTCGCGGCCACCGTGCATATCCGCAGCTGGCGGGCGCTGCTGCGGCTGGCAACGGCGGGTTCGGTCGGCTGGTATCAGGCCTGGGAAGCGGGCGAGTGGGATAGCCCGGACCCGGTGCCGATTTTCGCCCTGTTCATGGAAAACGCCGTGAGCCTCGGCAATGTCGGCCGCGCGCAAGGCCCGTGGCGGGCCATCGCGCGGTTCCTGCACTGGCTGCACCGCAATACGCGCTCGGGTTCCTTGCGGAACATCCACGCCCATTACGACCTCGGCAACGATTTCTACGAGCAGTGGCTGGGCGAGACGATGCTCTATTCCAGCGGCATCTTCCCGCGCCCAGACGGCGGCCCCAATGCGCTCAGCCAGTTCGTGACCGAACTCGACGTGGCCCAGTCCAACAAGATAGGCGCCATCGCCCACCGGCTCGCCCTGCCGGAAGCGGGGCGGGTGCTGGAGATCGGCTGCGGCTGGGGCACGCTCTCGGCGTTCCTGGCCGAGACCGAAGGCGCGCGGGTCGATGCCATCAGCCTTTCCGACGAACAGCTCGCTTATGCCCGCCACCGCTGGAACGGGCGGGTGGAAGGGGCAGGGGGACGCGTCGATTTCCTCAAGCAGGACTACCGCGATGTCAGCGGCGCTTACGACGCAATTGCCTCGGTGGAGATGGTGGAAGCGGTCGGGCGCCGGTTCTGGCCCGATTTCCTCGACTGCGTGGCCCGCAATCTCAAGTCCGGCGGCCGGGCGGCTATCCAGTACATCGCCATGCGGAGCGAGATATTCGAGGCCTATGCCCGCAGCGCGGACTTCATCCAGACCTTCATCTTCCCCGGCGGCCTGCTGATCCACGAGCCGGAATTCCGCCGTCTGGCCGAGGAGCGGGGCCTCTCGTGGGAAGACCGGCACGGGTTCGGTCAGGACTATGCGCGCACGCTCCACGCATGGCGGCGCAATTTCGACGCGGCGGTCAAGGACGGGCGGCTGCCCGCTGGGTTCGACGAGCGCTTCGTGCGCCTATGGCGCTTCTATCTGATGTACTGCGAGGGCGGCTTCAGGGGCGGCGGGATCGACGTTGCTCAGGTCACGCTGGTGAAGGCCTAAGCTCAGGCCTTCCGGTCGCGCACTGCGCGGCGCCATTGCTCGAGCACATTGTCGAGGATGATCGGGTTCAGCAATTGCTCGAAGGCGCAGCCGACCAGGCCGTCTTCCCACCAGACCACGCGGGCGGGCAGGGCTTCCATGCCGGGCAGGGTCAGCCAGCAGTAAGTGCCCGGATGGATGCGGCTGATCGCCGTGGCCGAGAAGCCGGAAAGTGAGAGATCGCGCACCGCCGTCTGGAATCCCTTGGTTCCGGAGGCCCGGAAACCGGCGGGAATCGAGATGCGCTGGCGAACCGCGCTGCGGTCTTCCTGCGCGGCGAGTTCGTAGATATCGCGCGGGGCTTTCGTCATCATTGTCCCGAGACCCCCATTCCTGAAGCGTGTCATGAAAGGGGCGACAGATGCCCCGACCATGGCAGGAAATCAGGAATGGGTTACCACAGGGTTAAAATCAGGAGCCGACGGTTTCGCGGTGGCGGGTTTCGAACGGCTCGCCCAGCAGGGCGACCAGACGCTCGGCCACGACTTCCGGCGGCTTGACCGAGGCCGGGGCCTCGCCCGGATAGGCGCGAGCGCGCATGGCGGTGCGGGTGGCGCCGGGATTGACCACGGCGACGCGCACTTTCGCGGTGTTGCGGGTTTCCTCGGCATAGCAGTCGAGCAGCATGTCGCTGGCGGCCTTGGTGGCGGCATAGGCCCCCCAGAACGCGCGGGGCTTTTCCGCGACGCTGGTGCTGAGGCCGATCACGCGGGCATCGTCGCTTTTGCGCAGGAGACCGTCGAAGTTGGCGATCAAGGCCTGCGTCGCGAGAACGTTGGTGGTGAGCGCCTTGTTGAAGGCGCGCTGGTCGATATCGGCCACGCTCGTCAGTTCGGGCAGGACTGCCGCGTTGACGACGAGAATGTCCAGCTTGCCCCAGCGCTGCGAGACGGCGGTGGCAAGGCGGGCGATGCCGTCCGGCTCGACCAGATCGACCGGCGCGATCGTCGCCGAGCCGCCCGACTGGTAGATCCGGTCCTCGATCGCTTCGAGCGCCTTGGTGTCGCGCCCGGTCAGCAGCACATGCGCCCCGGCTTCCGCAAGGGCGACGGCCGTGGCCGCGCCGATGCCCCGGCTGGAGCCGGTTACGAGCGCGACCTGACCTTCGAACGGCTTCCCGCCTGCATTATCGCTCACGCCGCGTTACGCTCCCCGGCGAAACGGTCGGTGAAGTCGGTCAGCTTGGTGGGGTATTCGCCCGAGAAGCAGGCATCGCAGAACTGCGGGCGCTTCTTGTTGCGCTTTTCCTCGCCGACCGCGCGGTAGAGACCGTCGATCGAGACGAAGGCGAGGCTGTCGGCCTTGATGAAGTCCGCCATGGCGGCGATGTCCATGTTGGCGGCCAGCAGCTTCGAGCGCTCAGGGGTGTCGACGCCGTAGAAGCACGAATGCTCGGTCGGCGGGCTGGCAATGCGCATGTGCACTTCGGCGGCGCCCGCGTCGCGCATCATCTCGACGATCTTCATCGAGGTGGTGCCGCGCACGATCGAATCGTCGATCAGGATGATGCGCTTGCCTTCGACGATGGCGCGGTTGGCGTTGTGCTTGCGCTTCACGTCAGCATGGCGGGCCGCGTCACCCGGCTGGATGAAAGTGCGGCCGACATAGTGCGAGCGGATGATGCCCAGTTCGAAGGGAATGCCCGACTGCTGGGCATAGCCGATGGCGGCAGGGACGCCGCTGTCCGGAACCGGGATCACCACGTCGGCGAGGGCCGGCGCTTCCTTGGCCAGTTCCATGCCGATCTGCTTGCGCACGCCGTAGACCGAAAGGCCGTCCATCACCGAGTCGGGACGGCTGAAGTAGACGTGCTCGAAGATGCAGGGGCGCGGGGCCGGATTGCCGAAGGGGCGGTGGCTGGAGATCGTGCCCTTGTGGTCGACCTGGACCAGTTCGCCCGGCTCGATCGAGCGGATGAACTCGGCGCCGATCACGTCGAAGGCCACGGTTTCCGAGGCGAAGACGGTGGCATCGCCGATGCGGCCCATGACCAGCGGGCGGATGCCCAGCGGATCGCGGCAGGCGATCATGCCTTCCGGGGTCATGCAGATCAGCGAATAGGCGCCTTCCACCATGCGCAGCGCATCGACGAAGCGATCGAGCAGCGTGGGATAACGGCTGGTGGCGACGAGGTGGATGATCACCTCGGTGTCGGAAGTCGACTGGAAGATCGACCCCTTCGACACGAGATCGCGCTTCAGCGTCATTGCGTTGGAAATGTTGCCGTTGTGGGCAATCGCGAAACCGCCCGCGGCCAGATCGGCGAAGAGCGGCTGCACATTGCGCAGGCCCGATCCGCCGGTCGTCGCATAGCGGACGTGACCCGAGGCCATGGTACCCGGCAGGGTGTCCAGCTCACGCTGGGAGAACACCTGCGCCACATGGCCGAGGCCGCGATGGGAGTGGAACTCCTCGCCGCTGAAGCTGGTGATGCCCACGGCCTCCTGGCCGCGATGCTGAAGGGAATGAAGCCCGGCCGCAGCGATGTTCGCTGCGTCCTTGGAGCCGATTACGCCGAAAACGCCGCACTCTTCGCGCAGCTTGTCCCCATCGGCGTCTCGAAAGGGATGTGTCATGTTCATGGATGTCGTCCGGGCTGCCGTCGCGCCAAATCGCCCGCGCATTTGGAGCGAGTTGGCTTCAAATGCAAGGCCCAGCAGCGAAACGCCCGAGACTCGGCGCGGGAGGTGGCCTTGCGCGGCTTCGATGACGGCCTGATGACGATGCCAAGGGAGCCGAATCGCCCGCCGGACGTTTGGTCAGCTTCGATGGGCACCCTTTCAGGCGCTCCCGTTCATCCTGCCGACACGCGGATACCCCCATCAGCTTGCCAGCTTTCCGACATGTGCTTAATGCCGGGCTTACCTGCCCGATCTCAGACGGACCCGTCGCTTGATCCTATCCCCTTTCGAATGGACCATCGCCAAGCGCTACATGCTGCCCGGAAAGGGCGAGCGCTTCATTGCCCTTGTCGCTGGCATCAGCCTGGTCGCGGTCATGCTGGGCGTCGCCGCGCTGGTGATCGTCATGAGCGTGATGAACGGCTTCCGCGCCGAACTGTTCGACAAGATCGTCGGGCTCAATGGCCATGCCATCATCCAGGCCTATGGCGGTCGTCTCGACGACTGGCAGGGCGTGCTCAAGGACGTTCGCGCGACGCCGGGCGTCACCCGGGCCTCGCCGCTGATCGATCAGCCGCTGATGACTACTTTCAACGGCCGGGTCGAAGGGATCCTCGTCCGCGGTAATACGAGTGAAGACCTTGCACGGCTCATGGACAAGGTGAAGGCGGGGGACCTCGCCGAAGTTGCTCCGGGCAGCGACAATGTTGCGATTGGCGCTCAGCTCGCGCAGAATCTCGGCGCGCAAGTGGGCGACACGATCACCGTCATCAATCCGCTCGGCCGCTCGACGCCGTTCGGCACGGTGCCGCGCCAGATCGCTTACCGGGTCGCCGCGATCTTCGAGATCGGCATCTACGACTACGACAAGGCCTATGTGGTCATGCCGCTCAAGGACGCGCAGACGCTCATGCTGACCGGCGACACCATCGGCATGATCGAAGTGACCACCAACAATCCCGACAAGGTCGGCGAAATCCTCGCGCCGCTCGAACGCCAGCTCAAGGGCCGGGCGATCGTCACCGACTGGAAGACCATCAATGCCTCGCTGTTCGAGGCGCTGGCGGTCGAGCGGGTGGCGATGTTCGTGGTGCTCTCGATCATCGTGCTGGTGGCGGTGTTCAACATCCTCTCCTCGCTGATCATGCTGGTGCGCGCCAAGACCCGCGACATCGCGATCCTGCGAACGATGGGCGCGACCCGGCGCTCGCTGCTCAAGGTCTTCGTGACGACCGGCTTCTGCATTGGCGCGCTCGGCACCGTGGCAGGCGTGCTGCTGGGCATGATGTTCCTCTACTTCCGCCAGCCCATCGTCCATTTCGTGGAGATCGTGACCGGCCAGAACCTCTGGGACCCTTCGATCCGCTTCCTGACCGAGCTGCCCTCGCGGCCCGATCCGGTGGAGATCGCGGTGATCTGCGTGATGGCCCTGATCTTCAGCTTCCTCGCCACGCTCTACCCCGCCTTCAAGGCGGCGAGCACCGATCCCGTGCAGGTGCTGCGCTATGAATGATCCTGTAGTTCGCCTCGACAAGCTGACCCGCAGCTTCGAGCAGGGCGGTGTCCGCATCGACGTGCTGCGCGGCGTCGATCTCAATGTCCAGCCGGGAGAGATCGTCGCGCTGCTGGGGCCTTCGGGTTCGGGCAAGTCGACGATGCTCCAGGCCATCGGTCTCCTCGAAGGCGGCTTCGGCGGTCGGATCGAGATTGCCGGGATCGACGCCTCGAAGCTCGGCAAGGACCGCCGCGCGGCGGTGCGGCGCGATCACATCGGCTTCGTCTACCAGTTCCACCACCTCCTGCCCGACTTCAACGCGATAGAGAATGTGGTTCTGCCGCAGCTCATCACCGGCAAGTCGCGCGAGGAATGCGAGGCACGGGCGACCGAACTGCTCGGCGCGCTCGGCCTTGGCCAGCGGCTCGACCATCGCCCGAGCAAGCTCTCCGGCGGCGAGCAGCAGCGCGTGGCCGTGGCCCGCGCGCTGGCGAACAAGCCGCGACTGGTGCTGGCCGACGAACCGACCGGCAATCTCGATGAGAAAACCGCCGACAAGGTCTTCGCCCAGTTCCTCGAACTGGTGCGCGGGCAGGGCAGCGCCGCGCTCGTGGCTACTCATAACGAGCGTCTGGCTGCCGCGATGGACCGCGTGGTAAGACTGCACGATGGGGTGCTGACCTGATGTTCATCGAAGGAACATCCTGCGTGGTCTAAGCGTTTTAGCCTTAGAGGCAAGGCGCGCGAAAGGAGCGTTTTATGAGCGACTTTCCCACTACCATCCAAGGCCATCCGGCGGGCGAAGGTCCCGGCTGGAACGACAGTGCCGAACTGCACAAGACGGCCGACGGTGGAGGTGTATTCAATGTGTTCAAGGCCATCCGCAGAGATACGCTGGCCAACCTGATCCGCTACGTCATGCACTTGCCCGAAGCGGACCAGGGCAACTATTCCGTTCAGAAGGACGGTGACAGGCTGCTGGAAATCGTTGAGATACGCCGTCTTTATCGAAGGACGGATTTCCCCCATGGCGTCACCGGCTGACCCGCGCACGATCGCGGATTTCGAAGCGCAACTGCCCGGCGGCGAGGCGGTAAGTCTCGCCGGCCGGCTCGGCAAGGTTCTCTTGGTCGTAAATACTGCCAGCAAGTGCGGCTTCACCCCGCAATATGCTGGGCTTGAGAACCTCTGGCGCAAGTACCGCGATCGGGGCTTCGAGGTCATCGCCTTTCCCTGCAACCAGTTCGGCGCGCAGGAACCAGGCTCGGCTGACGAGATCGCCTCGTTCTGCGAGGTGAATTTCGGCCTCTCGTTCCCGCTCATGGGCAAGATCGACGTCAACGGCGAGGATGCCGTGCCACTCTGGACCTGGCTCAAGAGCGAGGCGCCCGGCCTGCTCGGCAGCAAGTCGATCAAGTGGAACTTCACCAAGTTCCTGATCGGCCGCGATGGCAAGGTCGTGCGCCGCTATGCCCCGACCGACAAGCCCGAGCGGCTGGAAAAGGACATCGAGGCGCTGCTCTAGGGACTGAGGCAGCGCCTCGCGTGGTTCAGTAGAACGCGCCGTAGATGACATCGACGA
Source organism: Novosphingobium sp. BL-S-20 (assembly GCF_055521635.1). NCBI lineage: Bacteria > Pseudomonadati > Pseudomonadota > Alphaproteobacteria > Sphingomonadales > Sphingomonadaceae > Novosphingobium > Novosphingobium sp. BL-S-20. Next base: position 844,798 of record NZ_CM145494.1, read on the forward strand.
CACGGCGGCTGCGGCGGTTCACCAGCAGGAGATCGGGACCGTAACGGACCCAGTAATAACCTGCGGGCGGCGGGCCGACGCCGATCATGCCGTAATCCTGGAACAGGTAGGTCGACGACAGGAAGATCGCCGGCAGCATCATGTTGATCGACCAGCGGCGATACTTGTAGCCGCGAGGGTAGCGATAGGCCGGAGCGCGCATCGGCCGGAACGTGCTAGGCCTGCCCGCGCCGGGACGATGCGGACGGCTGACTACGGGCGGACGCTGATGGCCCGGCTGGCCGGGGCGGTAGGCGCCTTGCGGAGGCCTGTGGTCATTGCCTGCGCCGGGGCGGCCAGGTTGCCCGTGGTTGCCGCCGGGCCGGGTGGGTTGCGGCTGGGGAACCGGCTGCGGCGCGGGCTGAGGCCGATTGCTGCCCGCACCCGGATTGGTCGGTCTTCCCCCGCCCGGTTGGCCACCTCCGGGCTGACCCGGACGATTGGCACCGCCGCTGCCTCCACCGCCGGGCGGTCTCGCGCTCTGGCCGTGCGACCCATCGGGCCGGTTTTGCTGCGCCAAGGCTGCGAACTCCGATGGCAGGATGCCTTCGGGTGCCAGCAGGAGAGGGACGAAAGCGAGATAGGCGAACTTCATTCACGCGTCTCCAGAACCGTCGCTTGGACAAAAGACGTTAAGCGCCGGAACCGGCGCGGCATGTGCATGAATTCTCAGGGTTCTTGAAGAAGCCGGAGCGGAATGTCCGGCAAGGACAGGAACGTGCGCGACCATGAGCCGATTTCCCGTCGTTATCAAGGCGCTCTTTGGAGGAGGGCGTGGTCGGGTTCCGGCAAGGTCAATCTGCGCCATTTTGGAGGCACCGATCTCCCTATCCCCCGGCTTATCCCCAGACGCGCCTTGATCGGGCATGGGGGCAATGCCTAAATTCCGCCGATGGCCCACGCACCTTTCGTACCGCTCCGCATCTTTTCCAGTTTCACGATGCTGGACGGCGCGATCGACCCCAAGGCCGCCGCCAAGCTCGCCAAGGAGCGCAATTTCCCCGCCGCCGCCATCTGCGACCGCAACGGTCTCTACGGTGCGCCGACTTATGCCCAGGCCTGCAAGGGCGCCGGAGTACAGCCGATCGTCGGCACTTTCCTCGCGGTCGCCCGACCCGGTGCGGTGAAGCAGGGGCAGGACCGCCCGATCGACTGGCTGGCGCTCTTCGCCCAGAACGAGGCGGGCTGGCTCAACTTGTGCGATCTCGTCAGCCGCGCACACCTCGACCGGCCGCTGCATCTCGAAGCCCATGTCGAACTGGACGACTTGCGTGGTCATACCGACGGGTTGATCTGCCTCACCGGCGGCGGCGAAGGCGCGCTCGCCCGGCTTTACGCGGCGGATCGGGTGGAGGCCGCCGAAAGCTATTGCGACAGCTTGCAGGCGCTGTTCGGCAACCGCCTCTACATCGAGATCGCCCGCACCGGCGACGCGGCCGAGGACGGCAGCGAGGAAGACCTCATCGCGCTCGCCTATGCCCGCGACATTCCGCTCGTCGGCACCAATCCCGCGCAATATGCCGAGGCGAAGTTCCACGCCGCGCATGATGCCATGCTCTGCATCGCCAATTCGACCCAGGTCGATGCCGCCGACCGCCCGCGCTCCTCGCCGGAGCGCTGGGTCAAGCCGGTCGAGACGATGCAGGAGATGTTCGCGGACCTGCCCGAGGCGCTGGCCAATACGCTCGTCGTCGCGCAGCGCTGCGCCTATATGCCGCCGCGCCGCAAGCCGCTGTTGCCCAGCCTCGCGGGCGACCTTGAGGGCGAGGCGCGGATGCTGGCGGACAATTCCCGTGCCGGCCTTGCCCGCCGACTCGCGCCTTACTGGCCGGAGGTCACCGAGGACGAACTCGACGCCGCCATGGCCTTGCAGGGCGAGGAGCGCGAGGCTGCCTACAAGGAGCTGGCCGAACGCGGGGTGACCGAGGATTTCCTCGACTATGCCAAGCGCCTCGATTTTGAAGTGCAGATCATCGTCGGCATGGGCTTCCCCGGCTATTTCCTGATCGTTGCCGACTTCATCAAGTGGGCCAAGGACAACGACATTCCGGTTGGGCCGGGCCGTGGTTCGGGCGCAGGCTCGCTGGTCGCCTGGGCGCTGACCGTGACCGACCTCGACCCGCTCAAGCTCGGCTTGCTGTTCGAACGCTTCCTGAACCCGGAACGCGTCTCGATGCCCGACTTCGACATCGACTTCTGCGAAACCCGGCGCGGGGAGGTGATCCGCTACGTCCAGAGCAAGTATGGGCACGATCACGTCGCCCAGATCATCACTTTCGGCAAGATGAAGGCCCGCGCGGTGCTGCGCGACTGCGGCCGCATTCTGCAGATGAGCTATGGCCGGGTCGACAGCCTCTGCAAGATGGTGCCCAACCATCCGACCGACCCCTGGACCCTGACCGAGGCGCTTCATGGCCGCAAGCAGCACGGCGTGACCAAGGACCCGCCGGTCGCCGAATTCCGCCGCGAATACGATGTCGATCACGAGGTGAAGCGTCTCGTCGATCTTGCCGTGCAGCTGGAAGGCCTGCCGCGTAACTCGTCCACCCACGCGGCGGGCGTGGTCATCGGCGATCGCCCGCTGGCGCAGCTGGTGCCGCTCTACCGCGATCCGCGCTCCGATATGCCGGTGACGCAGTTCGACATGAAGTCGGTGGAAGACACCGGCCTCGTGAAGTTCGACTTCCTCGGCCTCAAGACTCTCTCGGTGCTGAAGAAGGCCTGCGACCTGCTGGAACGGCGCGGCATCTCGATCAACCTCTCGACCCTCGCGTGGGACGATACGGCGGTCTACGAGTTGCTCAAGCGCGGCGATACGGTCGGCGTGTTCCAGCTCGAATCGGAAGGCATGCGCCGCACCCTGGCGGCAGTGAAGCCGACCAATTTTGGCGACATCATCGCGCTCGTTTCACTCTACCGTCCCGGCCCGATGGACAACATTCCGCTATTCGGTCGCCGCAAGAACGGGCTGGAATCGATCGAATATCCGCATGAGAAGCTCTCGGGCATCCTGAGCGAGACGTACGGGATCTTCGTCTATCAGGAACAGGTCATGCAGGCCGCGCAGATCCTGGCGGGCTACTCGCTGGGCGATGCAGACCTTCTGCGCCGCGCCATGGGCAAGAAAGTCCAGGCGGAAATGGACAAGCAGCGCCAGCGCTTCGTCGACGGCTGCAAGGAAGTTTCGAATATCGAACCGGCCAAGGCCAACGAACTGTTCGACTTGATCGACAAGTTCGCGGGCTACGGCTTCAACAAGTCGCACGCCGCCGCTTACGCGCTGCTCGCCTATCACACGGCGTGGTTCAAGGCGCACTACCCCCACGAATTCTACGCCGCTTCGATGTGCTTTGACATGCACCAGTCGGAAAAACTGGCGATCTTCGTGGACGACGCCCGCCGCAACGGCATCCAGCTCGCCGCGCCCGATATCAACATGTCGGAAGCCGAATTCTGCGTCGAGGAAACGCCGGACAGCCACGCGGTACGCTATGCGCTGGCGGGCATCCGCAATGTCGGCGAAAAGGCGATGGACGCGCTCGTCGCCGAGCGCGAGGCGAACGGCAAGTTCGTCAGCCTGGACGACGTGTTCCGCCGTGCCCCGGCCGGATCGATGAACCGCCGCCAGCTCGAAAGCCTTGCCGCGGCAGGCGGTTTCGACGGGCTGGAGCCGAATCGCGCCAAAGTTCTCGCCAATGCCGACACGCTACTGGCCGAGGCCGACCGTTCCTCGCGTGAGCGCAATTCGGACCAGAACAGCCTGTTCGGCGGCGACGATCATGTCGAGCAGGGCCTGCGCCTCGTGGAGGCCGAGCCCTGGAATCGCACCGACCAGATGGCGAAGGAGCGCGAGACTTTCGGCTTCTACTTCGCCGCGCACCCGGTCGAGCAATATCGCGCGGTGGCTTCGGCCAATGGCGCGCGGACTTATTCGAGCCTGATGACCGGCGGCGGCGCCGGGCGCACCGGCGGGGTGATGGCGGCCATGGTCGAGAACGTCCAGAAGCGGAAGACGAAGCGCGGCAAGGATTTCGTCATGGCCGACTTTTCCGACCAGTCCGGCAATTTCTCGGCCTCGTGTTTCGAGGAAAGCCTGGTCGAGAACTTCGTGCGCTGGTCGAAGGAAGGGGCCTGCGTGCTCCTCACCGTCGAACTGGACAGCCCCAGCCCGGATGAGCCGCCGCGCGTGACAGTGCGGGGGGCGAGGCCGCTGAATGAGGTGAAAGCGGACGCGCGGATGCTGCTGACGCTCGATATCGACCGGGTCGACGCGGTGCAGGAACTGGCGATGCTGATGCGTCCCGGAGCACCGGGCTGCGGCGAAGTCGTGGCAAGGCTCGATCTGGGCCAAGGGCGGCAGCAGAAGGTCCGGTTAGGACGTGATTTCGCGTTGGACGGTGACTTCGCAGAACACCTTTCCAGCGTGGCGGGAATATCCAACGTGTCGCTGATCGCGCGTCGCGGCCCCGAGGGTCTGCGCCGCGCTGCCTGACAGGCTTGTTCAGGTGCCGAGATTGCCGCCTGCTTCGGCAGCGGGATCGTCGTTTGCGGCGTGGTTCTTCGTGCCTTGGCTGAACAGATAGATTCCCCCAGCCACGACGATCAGCAGGATAAGCGCCATCACGATCCCGGTCGCACCCCCGGACGAGCCGCGTTCGCGAATGACCGTGGTCGTCGTCGAAGGGGCTTCAGGTGCGCGCTCGATGCGCTCGGGTTGATCGGCCATTCCACATCCTGTCCAATTCTGTCGTTGGGCAGAAAAACGTCCGAGCCAGCGTTTGGTTTCTGGCGTCCGCTTCAGGTCGTCACGCGAATCTGGTTCGCTTCGCCGACGCGGACATGGATTTGGTAATAGTATTTGTCGGAGGGTTTGCCGTTGCTGCTGAACGCGATCCGCACCCTTTGCGCCACGCCGCGTACGATAACGCGGTGACCTCCCAGTCGTTTGCGAATGCGGTCGAGGTCGGTGGTGCCGACGAGTTCCCGCATGGCGGTCGGCGTCATCGCCACGGTCAGGCAATTGCGGTCGCGATAGTCGGATTCGGAATTGAGGTAGAACAGACCGTTCTGTTGCCCCACTTCGGCAATCGGCATCTCGAACATGCCCGCGACCCCGGCCTTGTCGCCGAGGTATGAGGCATATGTCACGGCTTCGATGGGAGAGAGGCAGCCCCCGGCGCATGAAAGCTGCCGGAATACAGGGCGAGCGGCCTGGGCGACTGGCGGTAGGGATGCGGCGGAGAGCGCTGCTTCGGTCAAAAGAACGAGACTTGCCAGGAACATGCCGTCTGCCTCCGGAAAGGGTAGGATCGAAAGGCTATAGCAGCGAGAGTTGACCGTCCAGCGACGGTCTTCGAAAGCTGGAGCAGTCGAAGGCGTGGGCGGGGCGGGAAAACCCCATGCGCGTCATCGCCAGCCGGAAGCGGTGGCGGAACAGGTCTGCCCAGACGCCTTTGGGGCGCATGCGCGTGAAGAAATTCGGATCGTTGTCTTTGCCCCCGCGCATGGACTGTATCGTCGCCATGACCTTGCCAGCCCGGTCGGGGAAGTGGGCCTCCAGCCATTCGCGGAACAGCGGCGCCACTTCGTGCGGCAGGCGGATCATGATCCAGGTGGCATGACGGATGCCCTGGTCCAGCGATGCTGCGAGAATTTCCTCCAGGTACTGATCGGTGATCGAGGGAATGACCGGCGCGATCGAGACATGGGCGGGAACGCCCGCGGCGGCCAGCTTGCCGAGTGCCGCGATCCGCTTGGCGGGGGCCGCTGCGCGCGGTTCCAGCAGGCGGGAGAGCCGGGGGTCCATGCTGGTTATCGATATGGCCACGGATATGAGGCTATGCCGCGCCATTTCGGCAATCAGGTCCAGATCCTGCAACACTCGGTCGGACTTGGTGGTGATCGTGACCGGGTGGCGCGTTTCCAGGCAGAGTTCCAGCACGCTGCGGGTGATCCGGTAGCGTCCCTCGATCGGCTGGTAGGGATCGGTGTTCGTGCCCATGGCTATCGGTGCCGGGCGATAGCTCGGTTTGGCGAGCGCCGCACGCAGCAGGCGCGCCGCGTCTGGTTTGGCGAAGAGCTTCGTTTCGAAATCGAGACCGGGGGAGAGATCGTGATAGGCATGGGTCGGCCGGGCGAAGCAATAGATGCACCCGTGCTCGCATCCATTATACGGTTGCACGCTCCGATCAAACGGTATGTCCGGGCTTGAATTAAAAGACAAAATGGATTTCGGGAAAAGCTCTTGAACGGTCGTGCGTAGTTTCCCTGCAGGACCATCGATTGCTTCCCTTTCGTCGAGCCAATCCAAATCAGCTTCGCGCTGGGGCAGGTTGAAACGCTTGCTTACCGCGTTGCTAGGAGCGCCGCGTCCTGAGATTGGTTCGATCATTTTAACCTCGTAAGCGCCGGGCGAGTTCTTTCCATTTTCGATCATCAGACATCCACTCGGGCCGGTCAGGTTGTGCCGGGGTCGGGCGTATCTTGACCGGGCGGCGCTTACACTTGCGGCAGCGCAGATGAGCAGGAACCATTTCCATCGCGACGCTCCAACCGTGGAGCGCATACCATTGCCCAAGCTTTCCTGCGTCGAGCACGCCCTTATGCCCACAGCGGCAAAGCGCCTCTAGGTTCGCATCCCGGCGAGGGAAGTCGTAGAGGCTACGGAAGCTGATGTTCGCTGCCACGTCACGGGAACAGGTCTAGCTGGTCTGGGTCTGGAATGCCGGGATAGTCCTCGATTCGCTCAACGATTGACTGAGCGAGTTCGGCAGCGGCTTTCTCGCGCATCTTCTCGTCGGGCATGGTGATGCCAACCCTAGCCCACGCAGGGGCGTTGAGGATCGCCATTGAGAGTTGCTGGGGGTCGATTCGTTCCATGCGCTCAGGATAGAACAAATGTGGAACATCAAGCAAGGCCGCGACTCATGGAGAAGCCCGCCAGTTTCCTGACGGGCTCCCATACCAACTATAAGCGTACCTATTTATCAGTCCCTTAGGGGCCTGCCTGCTAGCGCGTCGCCAATCGTAGATACCAAATGGCGCACATCGTTCGGGTGAACCGGATCGAGGCGGTCATTCAGCCAACTCGCATACGCGGTTTTGATTAGGGCCATCGCAGCTTCGTTGCGCTCCTCCACGGAGGGGAAGTGATGCGGCCTCTCGTTGATCTTCATGCGCGGACCTTCCTTGAAGGTTGGCAACTGATCTCCACCGATAGCGAGATTCTTTATCTCGGCGCATACCACCTTGGCGGCTTCGGGCTGCTTTCCGTAAAGCTTCACCGCCTCGTCCCAAGCGTCACTGTAAGCTTGCTCGGTTTCCTTGATGTAGAGGTCAGCACGAACGCTATTGAGGATCGAGCCCACAACATCTAGGCGTTCCTCAAGCTGGCGAATGGCATCCCTGTTATCGTCATGAAGGGCGCGCATCTTATCGTCGAGCATCGTCAGACGAGCGTTCAAGGCGGTTAGCGCGGCGATCAAGTCAGCGTCGGCCATAATATCAATTTGTGTAGTCATCTCAGGTTTTCTCCCACTTCTTCTGGTGGTTTGTTGTTCAGTCGTTCTACTTATCAGGGCTTGTGAGCCTCGATAGCGCGATCCAGCGCAGCGAACATGATCGCCCAAAAGTCGGGCTTGCTCTCACTCAGAGTGGCGAGGTCTGTAGACATGATATCCACAACCTCCTCCACAGGCATCGGCGCGGCTGGAAGTTCAGGCATCGGAAGCACCTTCCAACTGGAAGAGGCCGGTTTCGTCGGTCTGGATGGGGGTTGCCTGATAATCGCGGGCATCAGTCCAGACGCCTTTGTTGGATGCCAGGAATTCATCAGCGTTCAGGAAAACGCGGTCCTCGATCACGAGGCTGATGGACGGCTCCGTACAAACCTGAGCAAACGGAGCGAACAAGAAGGTTGCTGAGAAGTCGCCTGCCGAATGGCCTTCAATTCCGATCTGGTCGGCAAGCAGGCTGGCGATGCGCGTGTAATCGTTGGGGCTGGTAATCGGCCTTTCGAGCACGACTGCGAGGATCAGTCGTTCCTCTGGTCGCTTGGTATAGGTCTCGTGCTGGCCGTGGATGAGGTAGCTGACATATGGGAAGTTTTGTAGCCTAGCGATAAGATGGGCTTTAATCTCGTATGGGAACGACAGCACCACTGCGGTCATTTCCTGAATGTCGATCTTGCTATGGGTTTGCTTGTAGCTTGCGAATGACCAGTAGTGCTCTTGCTTGTGCTTTCTGCTGTGCTCGATCAAGCTGTAGATATGGTCACTAGCTGGTGCGAAGTCATCAGTGCCGAAGAATGTCCCTACATAGGTTTCACGGACTTTGGCGCTTTTGGTTCGACGCTTGAATAGGCTCAAGCGGATAGATGGTTCGATCATTGTGTCTCCAATACAACGCGATAACAGCTTTGTTTGCTGTCAATATATTTATTGGAAACTGCCGATTTTTGGGGTCTATGGGCGACTGCTAAGTAGGTCTATGACAAACCTATCACCTCATTTCACGCTCGCAGAGCTAACCACGACCACTACCGGGATTGCCAACAATCCTAACGCGACTGAGTTGAAGCGCCTGACTGCGACGGCACAAGCAATGGAAGCTGTTCGAAAGCTTCTAGGTCATCCCATACGAGTGAACAGCGGCTTTCGTAGCGCGGCGGTCAATCGTGCTGTCGGGGGCTCTCCAACATCGGCCCATGCTCTCGGCTACGCGGTCGATTTCGTCTGCCCGGCCTTCGGTGATCCCATGGCAATCTGTCGCGCCATTGCGGCGTCAGGCATCAAGTTCGATCAGTTGATTATGGAGAAGAACCGTTGGGTTCATATCTCGTTCGATCCCCGCATGAGGCAGCAAGTGCTTTCGTGGTGGGGAGGGGCCTACAAGGTTGGTCTGGTCGCTAAGTAGAGCGACGACAGAATGCTCAACAGGGGCTGCTCAGTCTTGTGGTCGGAATCAAAGAACCCCGGAAAGCGGTTAAGCCTTCCGGGGTTTGCTCTTACTCGGTTTCCGCGAGTTCGGCGTTCTTGGCGGCGACCTGAGCCGCCTTCAAAAGCACCTTCCCGCGCTTCTTCGCGAGGTTGTCACGAGCAGCATCCTCAAGGGCTTTGAAGCCCATCAGGTAAACCTTGCCGCCTTCGACCTTGAACCAGACTTGGCCCTGCTGGGCGTCATCCGGGAGATCAATGACGGCTTCTCGCACGTCCTTCAAAGAACCAATCTCCAACGCGCCTCGCACAGACAGGCCGCGCTTCAACTCCTCCGCAGAGGAAGTCGCCGCACTCGCCTGCTGGTGTTCCTTCCGGTCCAGAATCTCGATGGCCTTGAGATGACCTTCGGTCCCCTCAATGTGGTCAACGATATCCTCGAGCGTCTGGAACTTCGATGCGCGCTTGTTGAAGTAGCGCATGACGCAAGCGTACTTCTCTGCGCTCCGATTGGGTTCGAAGAGGGTTGCGTCCTCTTCGTTCCACTTCCCGTAGAGAAGCTGGACAATCGGCAGATATGGGTTCGCACCGGGCTTGGTCGAAGCTTTGAGGCTGCGCTCCTTGAGAGCAGCATCCAAGCTCGCCTTCGGCTCGGCCTTGATCTTCTGGGCAACAAAGTACGCTTCCGCAATTTGCTTCCAGACGACGCGGTAACCCAAGACTTCAAACTCACGCTGCTTTTCGAGCGACTCAGGCAGAGTTGCCTTGAAGCCCTGAACCAGAGTGTTGACAGAGTTGGTCGAGTTGATGGTCTTCGTCATTGTTCGGCTTCCTTCTACCGAATTAACGGCCTAAGGGCCGCCAACATCACCTGATGTTGGCAACTCGGTTGTTGACCTTGTCGATCAACCAGCCAGCGCGAATGCTGACTGAGGACATCCGGTGAGCAGATACGACCAACGCACCATAGGGCTATGCGAGGGAAGAACAGTATCGCGACACTGCTGGGTCTGGCTCCTACATTGCTGCTGAGCCTACTCACACTAGGAGTGAGCACCACCACTGCCTGAGGCGAACCTCAACCAGATTTCCACGGCTTGTGACCGCAGCGTTTTTACTCATGACAAGCATGAGGCAACAGGTGAGTGGAGATGAAAACCTGACGATGATTTCAAAGAGCACTCGGGGTTGCCCCCGATGACTGCTGGGTAGATCGGCATTCGTTAATATCGGGTTATTCCTCAAAGATTTCGACGCAACGGCGCACCACCCCAAAAGCGGCTACGCCGTGTTTCTTTGATCCTTTCGTTCTGGCATGTTGACGAATTGGAAGGCCAGAACAAATCGTAATCAGAGGAACCGCAGTCCAGATAAAACCCGGCTGGAATGCGAGCTTGTCTCGCATGGAGGCAGGGAATTTATCTGGATTGCCGGTAGGGCCGCGAACGCGGTCATGCCGCCAGTCAGCTAGTAGAAGCTTTGGCATGTGGTGATTGATTGGAAGGCAAAGCCCTCAGGTCGGACAAGCCGCCCAGATGGCTTGCCTGCGAATGAGACTTCTCGGCCTGTCTCTTACGAGCCAGTCCAGAAGTCCCATCCGCGTTTTCTTCTGAAATAGATCGACGCAACGAAAAACCTATTAGTATATATTAATCGTTGCGTATGTACGGGTAGTGCGCCGTTGCGTCACTTCTATAATGACGCGGAAATATCGGATTTGTTATAAATAGAACTGTAGACGCAGGGCTCGAAACGCTGCCGTCTATGGCAGCAGAGTCTTGTTCTACCAGAAACAATGAATCAGACCCGTTGCGCAATTCGAGCCTGCGCAGCGGGTTCATTGTTTTCTGGAGTAAATGAATGTCCAAATCTTCTACCAATCGAAGCGAACTGCTTCCAGACAGCCACACGAGACACCAACTCTCATTCGCTGATTTTAACTCGGCATTGATGTTCACGCTGGCAATGGGTGGCGCAGTATGAGCCAGGTCATCCACTACGTCAGCGCGCCCGCAGGTTCGGGCAAGACGCACCAGCTAGTTCACCACGCGATCAACGAAGCCCACAACGGCCAGAAATATCTCATCGCGCAGCCCACAATCGAACTCATCAAGCAGACCCAGCGCAAAATCAAGGCAGCCGGATACGCTGGCGTGACCTCGATCTACAAGCTGTACGATTGGGAGAACGTAAGCGCCAAGATCAGCAAGCACCTGACACAGAGCGTTCCCGATCAGGGCGAGATTCTGCTCATCACCCATGAAGCTTTGCGTCGTTTCCGCGACAAGGGCTTGCTCACTCATTGGCACCTCGTCGTCGACGAATTCATGGGCGTATTCGAGCATATCCCACTGAACATCGCTTTGACGCACCACATCGTAACGGACCACCTAGAGCTATCTGAGGAGGTGAAACCGGGCGTCAGTGTCGTGCTTGCGAAGACGCCAGTTGAACTCGAAAAGCTGATTGCCAACCGCAAGGAAGACATAAACGTCGAAAACTTCCTGCCATTGCTGCGCCCGATCCAGAGCCTAGACCACAAAGTCTACGTGGACACCGAGCGCTATCTGGACCTCAGGAACAATGCCGACACAGAAGGCAGGATGAACTTCTTTGTCATCCTAGAGCCGACATTCGTTGAGGGTTACAAGTCCGTGACCTTCCTTGGCGCTAATGCCGAGCAGACAGAAATGTACGTGCTCTGGCAGCACTTGTTTGACGTTAAGTGGAAGCAGCACGAAGCTTTATCAAAGGGCTTGCTCTATCAGCAGCACACCTCAGGGCCACGTCTGACGATCAGCTATCTGTTCGAGAAGCCTTGGAGCAAGAAGCACGCAAGGTCGTTCGATGATGACGGTACGACGCTCGACAAGGTGCGCTCATTCGTAGTGAAGCACTTCGAAAACGAGCGTTTCCTCTGGCATGCGAACACGATGGTCAAGGATGGCTTCTTCCCTGCCGAAGATCGCCTGCCGAGTGTCGCCCACGGTCTTGATCGCGCCGACTACCGCAAATGTAATCGTGTGGTGCTCATCAGCGCGCTGAACCGCAGGGACGAGGCTTATGCGTTTCTCGACAGCATCGGTATCGACGCGCAGGCATCACATGCGATGATTTCCTATCAGGCCGACTATCAGGCCATGATGCGTTGCTCGCTTCGTGACCCAGCATCCATCGCGGAAGTTGAGGTTGTCGTCGGGAGCAAGGGCAATGCCGAATGGCTGGCCGAACGCTTCCCCGGCTGTTCGGTGCGCCAGCTTGACCATGGCATCGCAGGGCCTCGCCGTCGCGGTCGTCCAGAAGTCGAAAGGCCAATGACCAGCACGGAGCGTTCACAGAAGCGCCGCGCAAATGAGAAGGCCGCTAAGGAAGCCGCTTTCAGGGCACGTCAGGAAGCCGCAAAGAGGTTAGACGGCAAAGCCTAAATACCAACGAACTCCGTAGAACAAAACATAAGGAGAGAATGCAAATGACGACTTTTCACTACCCGCTAAAGGTACGCGCTCATGGTAGCTGGTACAGTTACAGCCAACCGTCCGTAGGCTGGCAGTCTGGCGATTGGCTTTGGTCCCTCGAAGATGAGTTGACCAAAATGCCTGAGGCGTTGGCCGAGAAGCTTGAAGGCTGGGAGGCTGTCTACATCGAGGACGACCGCGCCGAGGATTGCTGCGTATGGGCGCTATCCAGTGCTCAGGCGCAATGGTTCCACCGCGAAAGCGAGATCATGTCCGGCACGGTGTTCTGGTTTAGCGCGTCCTCTGATGCCGTGTATGCCAAGCTGGCGTTCGGAGGTTCGCAGTGAACGGCAATTCCATGTCCTACGGTCCAAGTCGCTCCGGCAAATCGATGGTCGGAATCAGCAACCTGTTTCCTGAGCATTTCATTCAACCCGAATGCTATTTCACGGTGGAGCGGTGGGCCGACAAATTCCGTGTCACCTTCCACGTCGATGAAGCCGAATTCAAACTCATCCACCAATGGTTCATAGAGCGTGATCTGAAACCCAAGCGGATCGCGTATGCCAATATCGCGGGCTGGGAAGTGGTTTGTGATCGTGACATAGCTATGCTGGCAAAGCTTTCGTGGGGTGGTGTTGTTTAATAGTGACGCAGTTATCTCTGAGATAGTATGATGTAATGGTAGGCCGGGTTATCTAGCGGTTCTCGGCCTACAAAGTGCTCTCGATAAATAGATCGAACGCAGAGGGCCACATTAGCGTTTCACGAGATTCAGCATCAAAGCGCGTAGCAGAGCAATGATGTAATGACCTCTAGGAAAGGTGGCCCTTTCCTAGAGGTTTTCTATTTGAAGGGCCACAACAATGACCATTAAGAAAGTCCATAGTCTCACGATAATCGAGCCATACAACGAAAGCATACATCGTCGTCCGGTATGGTCATTTCGCCAACAGTTCCATGAAGTAGAATACACCTACCGTGGGAAAATCGTAACACTTAATAGTGATCCGAACGTATTCGCAGCTTTTGAATTGGTGACGGAGAACAGCGAGTATATTGAGAACGTGTTTCTTGATAGGGCCGATTGCTTTGACGAAAGCTTGGGGCACTGGACCTTCACGTGGAAGACGGACAACGAAGAGGTCGCGCAGGAATTCTATGCGAGGTTTGGCACTGTTGCGGAGCAGTGGGCGCGCTACGAAGCAGAGAAAGAGCGCATCAGGGAGGAAGAGGCTGAAAAGGTCGCGTCTCAATCCCTGAATGAAGCCCTGGAACTTGAGGCCCACTTTCAGCTTGGATCATATCAGCCAGTCTACAGGCCGAAGGCGTCGGAACGACAGTCGCGACTGCCAACGCTCGTGATGTTTGCCGCAATCCTGACGGTGCTGATCCTCTTTCTAACCGGCTGTAATATCTCGCCGGTCGGGGAACGCATTGGCAGCGACGATGGGGTTCAGGTCTGGACCGACGAGACCACAGGTTGCCGCTACGTCATGTTGGATCGTCATTATGATGATCTTTATGCGACCCGAGCAAGCGGGATCACTCCGCGTCTCACAAAGGATGGCAAGCCTGACTGCGGAGTTGGTCGATGAGCGCTAATTCAAAAACAGATTGGATGAAGCTGAAAATCACATCAGCAACACGTTGGAGGCTTTACTCCATCAATCCGTTTCTCCCCGAGGAAGTCAGGACGAAAGAGGCAGCGAAATGGCTTGCTTATGAGGAGGCCGCTGACAACGCGCTGGACCTGATGAAGCAGGGCCACGAGCCAGAAGACGTCTGGCAGATGATGATGGATTTTCTGGAATGGAAGCTGGGATCAGCGCAGTAGACAGACGAAAGCCCGCTCAGGATGTTGAGCGGGCTTCGTTGTGGAGCGAACCGGGCTTACGACTTCGGTACTGGTTTCATCGTGCGCGGGAATTGGAAGACCAACGTGTCGCTCTCGTCACGCACTTCTACCCGCTCGGCCAATCCCGTATCGACCAGAAGGCGGGCTTTATCCTGAACGGCTGACAGCGGGAAATTCTTCCATTCCTCGCTGCCCGCGTCTCGGTGTCCGTTGTCGAAACGGATGATCTTATAATCCAACTGGCTCTCCATCGTTCGAGGAACCCTGATAATTTCAGGAGTTGAGCATCCGATCAACGGCTACCGGGTCACGATCGATCAACCGGAGCAAAACCTGTCCCACCTTATCGACGGGCTTGCCTCCCTCCCAATTCTGGACCGTGCGGACATTCAGGTGATACCGCTGCGCGAAAGCTGCCTGACTAAGCTGCGTCTTTGCGCGCACCTCCTTCACATACGAACCTTTGCGGGCCTTAATGTCGTCCACTGCTTCGCGCAGACCATCGACCAAGCCTGCGAAATCCTCATTGTCCATCCTTCAACTCCTTCACGATCTTCGCCAGCATTGCCACCTGAGCATCCGTCAGATTCTCGTTCCGGGACTTGGCAATCACCGTCAGCAGGTAGAGCGGGAAGTCGGAAGACCAGAAGAACGTAAACAGCCTTAGGCCGCCGCTCTTGCCCTTGCTTCCAACTGCGAAGCGCACTTTCCGAACGCCGCCGCTACCCCGGATTAAGTCTCCTGCTTCGGGATTTTCCGAGAGGAACAGCTTGATTGCTGCGCGATCCTCAGGGCTAATTCCCAGTTTGTCGGCCTGCTTCAAGTAAGCCTGCGTCTCTGCGATTGTGTTCTTGTCCGTCATTCCTATCTATACGCTTAGAGCGTATAACGGACAAGCGGAGATTGGCAGGAAAATGCTCATGGAAATGGCCCGCGCAGGGCGGGCCACTCTTAGTGATCGAAAGGGTTGAAATGCCTCTTCTGCCATTTGGCGTAGGCCCACTCTCCGATCCGTATGCCTGTCCAGACGAGGGACGCGACAGCCGCAACGGTCGGTAGCACCTGCGCCATCGTGCCCATCGCGACCCCCGCGCTCACAATGTCGATGACGTTTTTCACATCGTTGGTTTCACTGACCATCGGGTGATCCCTCCTTCTTCGTCTTCGCGAAGACGCCGATCACTCCTGCGGCAATCGCCATGTAACTGTAGGGCTTCTCCAAAGCGGCAGCGCCCATGATTGCTGTTGTGATACCGGCCCACGTAGAGCCTTCGCTGGCGCGGGCGCTCAGATATGCTGCGCATCGCTTTGCGCGCTCTACGGCCCCGCGCAGGGCATTCTTGATTGTGTCAGACATTCGATCCCCCACCCGTTTTCTATTATTTAAGCTGAGGCCTAGAACCAGCGGACTGATCGGATCGCCTTGCGCGTGGGGGCAGGGGGCGTGACCGTTCCCCCGTCGTCACCCCAGAATGAAGCACCAGCGGGCAGGCCGAACTCAATCGTCTCGGCGTTGCTGAAAAGCGTCGTGCTGTCGTCGGTGTAAAATCCGGTAAACATCGGGAAGATCGCGCCGCTGATGTGCGAGAAGTCGATACCGGCACCGCCCGCCGATGGATCACCGCCATGTGACCAAACCGTGCTGCTCGTCCTAATCCAAAGCTTTCGCGTTCCGGGATTGACGAGGAAACCTACGCGCTTGTCGTCTAGTCCTCCCGGTGAGCCGTAACCAGTTCCACCGGTATAAAGGGTGCCGTCATTGTAGAGGCCGAGCCCGAGTTCACTGCCGTATCCAAGCGGCGCGTTCAGGTCTGCGGCTGCTGATGCTACGCCAAATGACCCTTCACCGCGAGCAGGCACAAAGCCTTCAAAATATCGGAGGCCGGTCGTGTAACTGACCAAGCCCCTGATGCCGTGGTAGCTACCCGTCTGCGTCTTCCTGACAGTCGCGTTGTCGTTGGACAGTTCAAGGTCTGTCCACATATCTTGGGGGTTCCAGACTGCGTTCGGCATCGCTTACACCAGCACGTTGAAAGTGATGTCAGAAAGCGTTGCGTCGGCAGTTGCGGGAGCCACGATGGTAACGAGGTCGCCCTTAGCGATTGCTCCTGACGTGATGCTCTTGGTCGCAGTGGTCGCACCAGCGGCGAACGTGAACGTGCCTACAGTCGTCGTGCCCTTCTTGATCGTGAATACGGTGCTGGCCGTAGCGGCCACGAGGGCGTCGGCGGTCGAGTTAGTCGCGGTCGCGGTATAGGCGTATGGCGCGCGATAGAAGAACAGCGTTTCATTGGCCGCTGGTTTCCCTCCGCAAAAAGCGTTGAAGCCGCGCACGATGTTGGAGCCGGTGACGGTGCCGGTTGCCGCAACACTCGTCGGGGTGATCGCACCAAGGGTCAGCGAGATTGCTGGCGTAGTCGTGGCATTCGACACCGTGCCCGAAACGCCATTCGCGGTCGTGACGCTCAGGGTCGTGACAGAGCCAGAAGATGGGGTTGCCCAAGCGGTGTTGTAGTCCGTCGCATCTACCTTGCGCAGCACTTGCCCTGCCGTGCCGCCTACGGGCACTCCCTGTCCATTGGCTCCCGTTGCGCCCGTATCTCCCTTTGGACCGGCAGTGCCGGTATCACCCTTGGGGCCAGTAGCACCGGCAGCGCCGTCAGCGCCCTTGACCAAGCCCACGTCCTGAGTGCGTCCGTCGCTGAAAGTGACAATCAGGTGGCCGTTGGCATTGATGGCTAGGCTGTCTACGCTGATGCCATCAGCGCCGGGAGTGCCAGAGCCACCGCCGCTACCGGCAGAGACGAAAGCTTCCCAAGTGTAGCCGTCGGACATTTCAATCCTGAGCGTTCCGGCGTCGTAGGTGAAATCGGAAATGCTGCTTCCGGGTTGGCCTGGCACACCGGGCGCGCCAGCAGGGCCAGTTGCGCCGGTATCGCCCTTTGGGCCTTGTGGGCCGGGGACAGTGGAAGCTGCGCCGGTATCGCCCTTGTCGCCCTTGGGACCAGCGGGGCCGGTCGGACCATCGAAGCCGCGCAAGCCTTGCTCACCGCGAGGGCCGGTTGCGCCGATAGCGCCAGCAGCACCAGTCGCGCCGGGTTCGCCACGAAGGCCAGTGTCACCACGAGGACCGGCCACGCCAGCGGGGCCAGTAGGCCCGCGATCACCGGTATCACCCTTTGGTCCCTGCGGACCGATTGGTCCGATTTCTCCCTGCTCACCCTGAGGGCCGGGAACAGATACGATGCCTTTATCGTATCGCAGAACTCGATTAGCCACTTAACCCACCCTGACCGCTGTTACGGTTCCGTTTGTGATGATTGATTTGATTTCGCCGGTTGGTGTCTCGATCCAGAAATCGAGTTCCATGCTCCCATCCTCACGGATGAAGCGAAGCTGGCTGTTGCGGAGGATGACAAGCATAGACTTGGAAACGGAGTTCCAAATTAGACCATCACCAAGGCTGAATAGCTTCAACCTTCGTCCGTCTTGTGTGATGCTGAGGTACGCGGCAGGAGGATCGAAATCGATCAACTCCTGTGTTTCGTCGTCTAGAATCTCCCAGACTTCTTCAAACGACTTCGCATCGTCAGAGCCGGGACGGAAATACTGAATTAGGAAATCGTCTGTCTCGTCCACTTACTGGCTCCTCCATCCGTTCGGATATTTATGCGGAGGAGCCAGTTCGGAGTGTCGTTAAGGCTTGTAGGGCCTGTTGTTGGTTGTCTGGTGGTACTTGAACCTCTCAGAACCAGCGGCGGCAAAGCCAAGTGCCGATTCGCTTGTCAGCATCTCTTGGAAGTGCTGCTCTGCCTTTGCTGCTGCTTGTTCTAAGTCCGCTCCTGTCATACCCATATCGAGCAAGAGCGCGGCACCCGCTAAGTTAGCATCGTTGGCCTGTCCGTCGCGGCTGTAGACTGTAGTTCCATCCGTGAACTTATCCCAGCTAGGAGCCTTGAGCGGGTTGGCCGCGATCACCTGCGTGACATTTTGAGGCAGCTTGGAAACGTCGCCACCGGCAGCACTAATTTGCGCCCTTGTCCAATAGCAAACCTGATAATCGCTACCGTTCATGTTGAGCAAGTCACCCTCGTTCATGCGAGCAACGATACGCTTGCGATGCATGGCCTTCAGCCAGTTCACAATGGCCGCCGCCTTCGGTGACGCCTCGCTGAGAGCGTCGAGGAAGCCTAGTTTGTGCGCAGCATGAAGCGCAGAGAGCCAGTATCCGGCTTGGAACTCTGACAGCTCAACACCGTCACCACCAACATAACAAACGCCAAACCTAGCAGCGGCAGCAAAGATAGCTGCGTTATCATTGAGTGAACCGTCTGTGTTGGTGATATTCGAGGGCGGGTTCAGGAAGCCCGGTGTCGATGTGTACCACTGATCGTAGAAAGTCTCGAAGTCGAAGACCACCCAATCAAGGATTTCGGCACGGCTATAGAGCCTCGTCGAGTTCGTCGAAGCTGTCTTCCAGAGCAAAGCGGCATGCATGAAAGGCCACGCACTCTCACGCGCCGAGAAGTTCGTTGGCCCCCAAACGCTTTCGAGGATCGAGTTGCTATATAGGCGAACCTGATCGGAGAAGTTCACACCGAACATCGCGAACTCTGGCGTCTGCCAGAGTAGCGATCCCCAATGCGGGAACTGGTGAGCGTGAAGTGCGTCGATTTCGAAGCCACCAAAGTAAGGGCGGTCAGCCGTCTTACCACTACCGGGGATATTACAACGAAGAGGATTTCGGTTGGTCGTCCATTCAGACAGTCGGCCTACCTGCGCATACCACGCCTGATCGGCGGGAGTGGTCGCCTCGCCGGGACCGTAATAGTGGTTTCGCATCGTCTGGTTCTTACGAGCGTTACCCCTGTAAAGCGGCGTAAGCTTACGCGTCCTGCCGTTGACAGCATTGAATGGGTCACTCGCATAACCAGTCAGGTAGTCCAGTGCGATGTCTGCGATAGGGGCATGATCGTGAGGGCGCACCTTTGTCACGTCGCGCATGTACTGAGCTACTGGTTCAGCGATGATCTGGCGATCATCTCGCGTACCACCCGGCCCAACAACAGGGCATCGACCCATGGTATTGAATGGTGTGTATTCTAGCCACAATGCGGCGACCGGAGTTGCCGCAATGTCGGTGTAAAGGTTCTTGTATGGATCAAGCGTGTTGGCTGCGTAGGTCTTGATACTTTCGTAGTCGTACTGTCCCCAGCGAAGCGGCATCAGCTTCCAGTTAGCGAAGCCGTTCATCTGGCCGTCGCCACCTGCACCACCAGCCCCAATACGAAGGTCGAAACCGTTGACGGAGAAGCCGGTATGCGACGCGAACGGGACGCGCTGGTCATAGACCGGCAGATGGTTCCAAATGAACTGCTGGTCGTATGCCGGTGGCTTGCCATTGCGGTAGACTACAGAACTTCGGACAGTTCCGTGTGGATACCAGCGATTGCTTGAAGTGACCTGAGGGATTGAACGACCGTCATACTGGCCTTCCCAGACAGGCTTGTTCGAGAGAGCGTTCAGTGGTTCGCCGTTGGGTTTTTCAATGCGGCGGAGTTCGTTGCCCTCGTTATCGAGCACAACCCACTTGTGCGGACGCATGTAGGTTTCGAGGCCCGTTGGATCACCAAATGGTGAAGCGGGCCTATCGAGCCAGTAGAGGAACTGGAACATGACGTAATTGCCCTGACGAATGCCCTCGCAGCCGTAGGCGATTCCGTCCATAACGAGTGGGGACTCAACTGGCATAACCTCAGTCCAAGAACCCTGCGCGCCGAACAAGAGGTCG
Organism: Novosphingobium sp. BL-S-20; assembly: GCF_055521635.1. Taxonomy (NCBI): domain Bacteria; kingdom Pseudomonadati; phylum Pseudomonadota; class Alphaproteobacteria; order Sphingomonadales; family Sphingomonadaceae; genus Novosphingobium; species Novosphingobium sp. BL-S-20. The sequence goes on from NZ_CM145494.1 coordinate 864,874, forward strand.
TCTTCAAAGCGGCAGTTCTGTGCTGCTGGGCGGGTCATGGTCAGGGTGCCGACTGTGACAGGTGATCCAGTGGACCAGTCCTCAAGACGAGCAGCATATGGGCGACCGGATGGCAGGACCATTCCACCGACGACGATGGTTAGGTCATACTGTTGATTGCCGTTCGCGATGTAGGAAAGGACGCGCTCAGGCTGCTGAGTGGTGACACCAGTTGCGTCAACAACGAGATTCTGTAGGTCGTCTGCGGTGACAGGGCCGTCGGCGATTGTGTGGTATGTAGTGGAAACATCTGGGAAGCCAATTGTGAGGCCGACGCTTTCGACTACCACGCCATCGCTGCTGTCAGATGTGTTGCCGACCGAAGCGTTGACCTGAAAGTCGGATGCTGCCGTGATACGAGGCTTCCATTCAGTGGGTTTTGCTGCGCCATACTGAACGCCATCCACGTAGAACGTAACCGTTCCGCCGGGGCCGTTTGGATCATTGACCCATTCGGTTTCCACCGTGATATCTCGCCCAGTCAGGATGGCGACTTCATCGCTCAGTACGCTTTCGCTACCGCCACCGCTTCGCGCGTAGTAGAATTCAACGCTGCGCTCGTTCCAGTGAATTGAATGTGTCGCGGCACCGCCACCCCAATCCTGTAGGCGACCAATCATGATGCCCTTTAGCGTTCCGGCCGGAGCGGAGCCCTTGTAATGTAGGCGAACGCTCGGTGGTGTCTGGGTGGTCGAGGGATCGCTGCTGGATTTGAATTCGAGGCCGAGCGCAGGCGACTTGAGGTAGGCGCCCCTGTTGAGCGTGATGCGACCATTCGCGTAAGAGCGTGTTCCGTCGCCTGCTGCTTCCAAGACCATCGAGGCCGGTAGCGCAGTGCCACTCACCGGATAGGGCGAACCGGTTGCGCCAGTCAGCCAAGTTGCGTTGCGCTGGGTCACAATGTCCGTGTCTACCTTGCGCATGATCTTGAGATTGCTTTGGGTGAAGGCGCGGCTCAGGGTCAGCGAGGTAGGCGATCCGATGATGGTGATGCCTAGCGGGGTGATCTTGTTAAATTCGGCGTAGAAGGTCGAGGAGCCCGAGAGGTCAATATCCTCGTTGCCGCCACCGGGTTGCGGAACAGGAACTTCCGTAAGGCCAAGAGTGATGCCGAGGGTGCCCGTGCTGCTATTGAGGTAAGCCCAGATGCCGATACCCGCGTTGGTGCTTCCCTGAGGGATAACGACACTGCTTTGCTGGGTCAGAGCGACCGTGGGCGCTCCGTCAGCAACGGGAACGATCAGCTTCACGCCCTTCGCGCCTGCTGGGAGGCCAGCGAACTGCGTAAGATCTACCACGCTTTGGATTGCCACTTCGCCGCCGCTGCCGGTGCCGTCCTGGCCGTCCTGACCATCAGCGCCCTTGACCATGCCCGCATCGATCGTGCGCCCGTCACTCAGAGTGATAATGAGATGACCGGCACTGTTGACGACCGCGCCAGTGATACCGGGACCACCAGAGCCGCCATTGCCACCACCGCCGATGCCGCCGTTCGCGATCAGGTTGTTGATGGCTTCAAGGACCGTGATAACGGCCTTCTGAGCATTGAGCGTTCCGGGATGGACAGGAACCAGCGCGTATTCCTTGCCCGCTGCTGTAGCGCCGACAAAGGGGTGAACAAGCGTTACGCTGTTGCGGCTGTTCACAGACTTTACGGGGTAGCTCAGGCCATCGAGCCAGAGAAGCAAGCCGGGGTAACTTGCGACCCAATTGGTGCCTACGCCAGTTACATCAACCGAACCATTCGTGACGTTTACGAGGCCGGTTGTTTCAAACTCAAAATCCGCCATGTTTGCTCCCGCGATATCTTTCCGATATTTATGCGGGCGTCTGGATCACTGGTCCTTTGGGATGCGAACCTTGATGGCGAGGTTGCGGGCAATGAGTGCTTCTGCTCCGTGGTGAGCCATGTAGTCTAGCTGCTCTTCTAGCGTCCCGTATGCCTCTTTGCGTAGTTCAGCATATCCCTTCTTGATATTGATCTTCATACATTCTCCGGTCCTGTCTGGACTTCAATATGGGTTGCTAGAAAGTGCGGATGATCCAGCCAGATGACTTTCACTTCTCGCATGTCTGCTTCAAACTCTGCTGATCCGTCATCAATGACGAACTCGCCTTCATTGATAGTGATGCGAGTTCCAGCCGGGATATTAGAAACCCGGTTATAGGAAATCTCGACCGCGAAAGGTTCTTTGTACCTTACTGCTGGATTATCTGGATCAGATATATCGAGGTAGATGGCGTTGCCGTTCGTAAAGTCTGGAACCTCACACATTACAACGTCTGGTTCTGGGTAACGTGTTTCGTGATTGGCCACCGAAAGCGGAGTTCCATCGGCTTTGAAATACGCATAGTAGGTCATCTCTTTGCTCCAATGAGTGTCATTGCGATGTTACGCACCCAGAAGGCGCGAGCCACCGAACGAGGAGTATGAGTGCCTGAGTTGATGCGCGCCAATACGCGGACGTTTGCTCCGTCAACACCACCTTGTAGGATTCCGGGAACGCGCCAGTACGTGTTACCATTGTTGGTAGATATGCCGATGATACCTGCGTCTACAGAGCGCCAACCAGCACCATTGCCATTGTCTAGGAACAGTTCGATGAAGGCAGCGGCGTCGTAATTGGCTGTTGCGTCGATGGTGAACTTCACAGTTACGATAGCGGAGCCGTCATAGGCGTCACCGATGTTCCAGAACCCGGTGTTCAGGAAGTCGATTGTGCCACCGGCAGGGCAGTAGGCATCGCCTGCGGTATGGAAGATGTTGGCCGTGATCGCGTTGCCTGCGACCTTCAAAGTATCGACAGTCAGGTTGTCGATCTGCGCGCCGCCAATCTGAGCCCGGCGGATGATGCCGTTGTCGAAGTAGACACCAGAGGCATCGGCTCCAAGGATGCGCTGCGCACCATTGGGCGTCCATACGTCGAAGAAGTCAGTCGTGATGGCCGTTGCCACGGTGCCGTTCTGGTTGAAGATGCCAAGACCGCCCACCACGACGCGGCCACCTGAGTTCGTCTGTACCTTGAAGGTCAGCGAACTGCTGGCCTGCCCGTTCAGATTCACAAGCGTTTGGATGTTTTGTTCATAGCTGGCCGAGTTCGTCGGGCTCAGGCGGCTTTCCAGCAATGTGATCCTGCCTGCTGTGACCTGATCGGGACCGGCCTGCGTGTTCTCAAGTTCACGGATTTTGCCTTCGGCAGCGCCCAAGCGAGAAGTGACGCCTGCGATCTGGACTGTAGCTGCGCCCTCAGGACCGACAATCGCGGTGAATGTCTCCTGCTTAGCAGCTTCGATCTTCTGGCCGGTTTCAGTCGTGATCTTGACGCCCATCTCCTCGATCTTCTCAAGGGTGGCGTTGTTGGGTTCGAGCACAAGGCGCTCAAACTCTTCTATCTTGCCCTCTGTGGTGCCTACGCGGCCCTCTAGGATTTCGCGGGCTTCAAGCTCTGCCTTATCGGCTTGCGCTCTGATTGTGCGCTCTGTGACGAACGCAGCCTCCACGTCTTCCCCGAATTTCGCGATGCCCGTCTCAAACTGCTCAACGACAGCTTCGACCTCGCTGGCGATAGTTCGGTCAACCTCTAAGAATCCTGCCTCGACGGTCTTTTCGCCTTCTTCCACACGGCTTGTAAGGTTGGTGATCTGTTCCGCTACGAGTGCGCCGTTCTCATCGACGCGGATGCCGATTTTGGTAATCGCAATGTGGTTCTGATTGTGGAGTGCGGTCTGAGCTTTGACGATGCCAGCGCCGTATTCCAGATTGGTAGCTTGAACCTCCTCGATCACCTCCGTCATCGAATCTCGGACCATGTTGCGGAAGTCTTGACGGATAAGATCGACGTTCTCTGTTACGTCGTTGACAGCCTTACCAATGCCGACTGCTACTTCCTCGATAGCATCCTTGAGTGCCGATGAAATCTCGTCGTCACTATGGGTGACAAAGCAGCGGCGACCACCAACACGGACTTTCCATGCGCGCTTTGGCACAGACGGTTTGCTGATGCTGCCATTGACCACGACAGGCGAGGTTGTGCCGTATTGTTGAATGGTCTGTGGTGCCTTCGCGGTGACATTACGACCGACGCGGAAGACCCCGAATTCGTCGCTGATGATGTAAGCGCCAAGCTGGTTTGCGCCTTCGCGCAGGAAGTCTACGACCTTTACCGCCTTCTCGTTTTCGTCGTCTGGTTTGTCCTGGCTATTGATGTAATTGCCCCACTTGTGCGGGAAATCGCGATCCAGCCTTTCGAAGCTGTCAAAGTTGATCTGGGCTTTGGGGATGCCGCCGATGGTGTGGAGCATCCAAGGCGCGATCTTGCCGAACGTCTCCATGGGCTCGCCGTTCTCATCGAGCGCACCGCCAACGTCGAGCGTGATCTTGCCTGTTGGTTCTGCGCCAAGTCGGAACATACCAACAGCGGGAGCATGAGCCCATGAGCCCGGTGGAAGCTGCTCGGCGGTTAGGCCGATTAGTTCCTCATAGGAATTCACTCGGCGGATGGGCTCACCCAGAGTGAGCGCGTTTTCGTAGACGGCCTTCACGCCATCGGTGGGGCCGTAGCCGTGATACTGATAGACCTGATAAACGAGGTCCACGGGATCGGCTTCGATGTTCTCCACGCCGCCCACCGCGAATGGCTTTAGAACGCCTTTGTGATCCTCTGCGCCTTCTGCTGCGCCATTGCCCGCATACTCAGCGGTCAGGATTTCCTTGTCCAACTCAGACTCAGGGCCGCTAAGGTCGATTTCGCCTTGGCCGGGATTGGGCGTGTTGATGACGCCAGTTCGTCCGGCAGGAATGCGGGTGAATGTCGAAAGCGGAGCATCGTACTCGCCCCACATGATCGTACAGGGGTAGCCGTCGAAGTCGTAGCCGCGCCAATGCTCGTTGGCCAAATCGGCACTGAACCATAGGCCGAGCGAACCATACTCCACTGTAGGTTCGGCGGGCTCGCCGTTGTCGCTCAGTGAAAGGCTATAGCGAGGGGGTTTCGCGATACACGGCACATAGGGAATGTCGTCGTAGACAACTGGCCCTTGACCGCCTGTGCTGGCATGGAGCGTGACCATCTCATCAGCACGCGGATCATAAGCGTTCAGTTCTGCGACAAATACAATACGCACTCTATCACCCCATATCCTGTCGGATATTTATCGGGGGGGCTCTGGGCGTCCGGGTGGTGCGCTATGCCGATGTGGAAAGCAGATCTTGCTGCCTTGACGGCTTTCTAACTAACAAGTAAAATCGAGGATACCGAGAGCTTTCACTCACCTGTTAGGACCGTGAAGTGTGCTGCCGACCGCAGGTCGGGTGCGAAGCACTTTACAGCACACTTCACGGTCCTAACAGGTGATGTGCATTCCGCAAAATCGCAAAGTATACGACGATTCTTGCTGCGAAGCAAGAGCGACTTGTTCATAACTCTTTGCTGGCGGTTGCGGTTTTTCATCTTCACTTGCCTTTCACTTTTGATGAAGTTGGTAATAGATGCCTATATAGGCGAGCTATTTTCATACCTGATATTCAGTGATTAGGCAAGTATTACTGACGGTTGAGTCTGTTGAGTGAAGCATTTTGCCTTTGTGGCGCAGTCCTGTAACTCAGGATCGCGCCACAACCTCGCGAACGTGATTTAGCCATTCGCCTTACGACCTCAGGCCAGACACCTCGATATCTACGTCCCACCAATTGTTATAGGGGTTCTGCCACTTGCTGGACTTCATACGACCATAGACGGTCCAATGCTGCGCTGTGGCGAGATTATCTGGCTCTGGTGCGAATAGGACTGGCTTCTTGTATCCAACGCGCATCTTGAATGCGTCCAACTCGTTGAAGCTGGCTTCGTCCAACTGCCCGAACGTCGCTTTGATGCCGGGACGGCTAGGGTATTCCTGAACGTCTTCGTAGTTCGGAGCGGTGGTTATCTGGCTGTCGTCATACATCAGCTTTTCCCAGCCGTAGTTGATGCCGGTCGGAATCTCGAAACGTTTTCCCATCACGATCCGGGCGATCTTCACTTGTCCGTCTGGATGGCCGGGAGAGGAGAAGTCGAAGCGCCAGAAGGGAGCCTGAACCGTTTGTCCCAAATCGATGATGGTCTTTGTCGTATATGGGGCGAACTTCGTACCCTGAAAGGCTGGCAGAATTCCGGTGTCAAAGACGGGATCGCTCACGGTTCCATCCCATGTTGCCCCGGCACGAACACGGACGCTATCGGTATCGCGCTGGTTAGTGAAAAGGACAGCGATGGTATCAACAGGAGCAGAGCAGCCGAGAATGAAGTAGGGCATGTCGCCTGTTGAGCGATACTCCAAGTCCATGTTGTCCACGGTCAGGTTGCGGCCCGGCGTGGCAGGAATCTCGAAGTCAGTAGTCTCGAACGTAATCGGCTCAGCAGCTAGGAGGAATGGCTGTTTAATCATCTGATCGCTCCCTTGATGAGCACGGTTGTTGTCCAGCTTTCATAGTTGACTTCGACACTCACCACCCTGAGCAGGTCAGTCAATTCAACCGGCCAGCTAGGGAAGTTACAACGGTAAGTCGGAGGTGAGCCGTCAAAGTCGGATGGGCTGATTACATCGACACCTTGAAAGGTGAAGCTATAAGCTTGAGCAAGTGGTCCTTGCTCAGATAGAATCTCATCAGCGAAACGCTTTGCTGCTTCAAGATCGAGATTGGTATCAATCTCGATCACTCTGGCCTGAGACTGCTTCGCCTTGATATCGTCGTTCTTAGCAACCTCATACCTATATTCGTCCTGAACGAACGCACCACGATTGCGATCAATAGCCATGATCCACCTCCATCATGCTATTTAAGCAGCCTTACCGTTGACCGTGCTTCCGCCAGTCCATGGGTTGTTGCTGTTTGATGCTTCAAGCACGGCCAGAATCTGCTCTAGTGTTGTGGTCTGCTTCGCGCTTTCCTTTACCGATGCGGCGAGCATCTGGGTTTGTGCGTCAAGAGCGGTCGCATTGCCGGTAGTGTCAGCCGAGTAGATATCGTTGATGTTGCTCGCTGCGCCATCAATCGCGCTGAGCAGTTGGCTCCTGATGTTCTGAGCCTGTGCTGTCGCGGTGCCGTAAGTGTCCTTGGTCAAGTCCCAGATAGCGTCGCCAAGGGTAGAGAGAGCAGAAGTGTCCACGCTCTTACCTGCTGCGATATCGCTCTGGAATTTGGCGAACTCAGTCAGCTTGTTATCAAGCTGTTGCTTGCTGGTCAGGCCGGAGCCTTCGCCCATCAGCTTGTCGCGGAGGCTCTTGAGGTCGGATAGCTGATCCTCAAGCATCTTCTGGCGCTGGACCATGTAGTAGCGGTCAGCGTTTGCGAGTTCTTCGGCGGTGGCCTTATTGGCGACCATCTCCGCGCGCAGCTTGCTCCACTCCTTGTTCAATTCCGCAAGAGGGGCGCCAATGGGATCATCGATGCGCGCCAATTCCTTGACGATGTTCTCATACTTGGCCGCGAGGTTCGTTGCGCGGTCGAGGTCTTGCGCAGCGGACAGGACGCGCTTGGAGAAGTCGCTGATGCCGGTGAGCACGCCCTGTTCCAATGCGACCTTGATGGCGTATTCGATAGCGGCTTCTTCGCCGTCCTTACCGAAGTCGGTAACGTCGCCGTACTTGCCCTTAAGCTTCCCTGTGCGCCCCGTGTCGGAAACGCGCCACTTGCCCTTATACTGGCCGATGGAGACATTCGGATTGCCCGTCAGTGACCCGCCTAGGGCTTCTGCGATTGTGTCCAGGCCGCTGATGACTGAGGAGGCCGCGCCGGTTGCTGCCTGCTTGTAAGCAGCCTTGTTGCCGGTCGTGCTGCTGTCGAGATAGCCGTCTGCCCCAAGCGTGATGTTGGCCGTGCCGTACTTCTTCTTCTTGAACAGACCGCCAATCAGGCCGCCACCGATGCCACCGATGATGCTGCCCAGCGGACCACCAACAACGCCACCGATAGCACCACCGATAGACGCGCCGGTCTTACTCGACGCGATGCCTAGGGACTTCATGATGCCGTCAGCCATCTGGCCCATCTGTAGACCGGAGGCAGCCTTACCCAGCGTGTTACCGATTGCGCCGGCGACGCTTCCCGGACCCTTGCCGGTGAAAACCTTCTTCATGTCGCCCTTGAAGCCCGAGAATCCATCGCTTAGGCTCTTGAGCGGATTAAGCAGGGCCGACTTCTGGCCGTTGCGACCAAGGATGCTGTCTAGGGTGTTCTGCGATGCCTTGGATGCGGCCTGACCGATACCATTGAGGGTGCCGTCGCCGTTCTTACCGATGATGTCGATCACCGAGCCGATAGCGCCAAGACCGCTGAACGATCCGCGAGCAGCGTCTGCCAGACCGGCGAGAAGCTGACCGAACTTGCTGATGGCTTTCCCGAAGACGCCGCTCAACTGACTGCCAAGCTGGTCAACGCTCTGTCCCATCTCGTAACCGAAGCGAGTGTTTACCTCTGCCAATGCGCGGTCGAGGCCGTCGATGGAACGATGGAATTCCTCAGGGGAGATTTCGAAGCTGTAGAGAAGGCGCTCTAGCTGTTCACGGTCCCGGCCAATCTGCTGCCTGTCCATGTCGGCGGCGTTCGCAGGGCTGTATTCGCGGAGCAGGGCGTCACGGCTCTTGATGAGGCTGTTCTGCTTCTGGATTTCGTATGTTTCGCCAGCGCGAGCCTTCACGATGGCGAGCTGCTTCTGGTATTCTTCGTCGCTGAGGTTCAGCTTTTCCTCAAGGGCGCGCTTCTCAAACTCCCAAGCAGCCTCGGCCATAGCTGCCTGCTTATCCGTCATTGTCAGTCGCGACTTCTGGTAGGCCAGTTCTGCTGCGCCATTGTCGTTGGCGACCTTCATGTCAGCGATGAGTTTGCGCTGGCGCGTCTCGTTCAGGATCGTCTCTAGGCTGTCCTTTCCTGCGGCAGCGCGTTCCTTTTCCAACTCCACGAGGGTCTTACCGCTGGCCTTCTGGAGATCCAACTGAGCGTTATACTTCTCGGCCTCGATGGGCATCATGCCCGCCAGCGAACGGTTATCCTCTAGGTTCTGCCACAGTTCTTCCGTGGCCTTCTTCATGCGCTCAGCTTCCTTGGCTGCGCGCTCGGCTTCGCGTTCTGCGTCGGTCCTCTTGTGCTTGGCGGGCTTGCCCGCGCCGAGTGTCAGAGTGCCGCCGGGATTGCGATCTTCGTCACGAACCCACTTTTCACGAGGGGCACGAGCAAGGTCACTGATGCGCTGGTCGATGCGAGCCATGGCATCTTTGCGCTGCTTCATGCCTTCGTCGATTTCCGCGTCAGGTGTGCCGAAGCCCGTAGCCTCGCCAAGTTCACCGCTGATGAGGCGACCAAGCGCCTTGAGGTTTGGACCTAGCTTGCGAGGAGTAGGGTCTGACAGCGGAGCGCGACGGCCAGCCTTGGAGTTGACGTAAAGCTCGCTGTATTCCTTCGAAAGCTTTGTGCGCTGCTGTTCCAGAGCCGCAAGGCTGTCTGCTCGGCGAGCGTCGGCGAGATCGTAAAGCTTCTGGGCGGCATTTCCGACTGCGCCAGCGAAAGCGTTGATCTTGGGTGTTGCGTCGTTGGCTTCTTTGCCCACGCCGGTCACAGTGTCCTTCGCGTCGTCGCCGCTCAGGGTCATCTTCTTGATGATCTCGTCCGTTTCCGCGACGATGGAGTTCGTGTTGCTCAGGATGTTTGCGGTGGTCGCAGCATTCATCGCCATAGCGGTGAACGCCACGCCGAGCGCAGTGACAGCCGCGCCCAGCGGACCACCGAAAACGCCTAGCAGAGCGCCACCGGCAGCGCGAAGACCACCAAGTGCGACAGTGGCAGAGCCAGCAACCGGGCTAATGCGGGAGAGGGCCATTGCGCCTGCGATTGCGCCCAAGTTGGCATTGCGGAACGCCACGAGGGCACCGACAGCGCGAACGCCGATAGCCTGAACGAACAAGCCGATCTTGGATGCGACCACGCCGCCAAGGATGACGCCAATGGTGGTAGCGTTGTCACCGATCACGCGGAAGACGTTCGCGATCACGGTGCCAGCATCACGCATGGTGGACGTGATCTTGCTCATGTTGCCCGTCGCGTCGGTCGCGAAGTCGTATAGGGACCTGCTGAACTGGCCGCCCTGATCGAACGCCCCAAAGGCATCCACAGCCGCGTTCTTAACCGCCGTCATGGCGTCCGAGAACGTGGGCGGGATATTCTTGAATTCCTCGTCGAGCGCAGCCGTGAACCTCTTGTCCGAGAGGGCTTTGAACAGAATTTCGCTGGTCAGCTTGCCCTCAGAAGCCAGCTTCTTCAGTTCGCCGCGGGGCTTGCCGATAGCGTCAGCCACAAGCTGCATGAGGCGAGGGGCGTTCTCAGTCAGGGAGCGGAATTCGTCACCGTTCAGCCTGCCGCTGGCAAGTGCCTGGCCTAGCTGTAGAACGGTCGAAGCAGATTCACCCTGAGTAGCACCGCTGATCTTGAGGGACTTCGTAACAGTCTCGGTGGCGCGGGCGATATCCTGCTGGGTCGCCTTCAGCGCCTTACCGTTCTGCGTCATCTTGGCGTAGAGCGTGGTGGTGCTGGTCAACTCACTACGAGTGCGCTTCGCAATGTCGTGGGTGTCTCGCTGGGCCTGCGCGTAGGAGTATTGCTCTCCCGCCGCTAGGCGCAGCTTGGCGTTCATCTGCGTGGCCGCGTCGGCCATGCTGGTAAATTCTCGGATGAGGAAACCAGCGCCGGTCGCAGCAAAGGCAGCGCGAAGACCGCGCATGTTGCGCGTCACGCTGGAAATGCGAATGTCGAGGGAGCCGAGGTTTCGATCTAGTCGGGTGGAAGCGGCACCAAAGCGATCAAGTGCGCGTTCGGCGGAGAGGCTTTCTGAGCGAGCATTGGTGCTATCAACAACAATGCGGACAACAGTTTCAGACATACAGGCAGACCTCCCCACGGATTACTGCCTGTATTTATTGGCCATCACTTTGGCGGATTGACCTTAGCAGACTTGCTTTCATCGTCTCTGCCCGAAGCGTTTAGGACTTCATCATCCATAGCCACGATAATATCGATGAAGGTTTCTGTTTGATCGAAAGTCATCTTGTAGTGCTGCGCCATACGAAGCATCGATGACCATGGAATACGCCCAGCACCACCTAGACCGGCGGGGGGTCTGTCACGCGCGAGTAGCTTGTAGGCTGTAAGATAGAATTTGTGCTGCTCACCGACGCGAGGCTCATCCTTGAGAATGTGGGTGAAAACAGCGTGGTTAGGTTTGTCCGTCGTTCGGGCGGTGTTGTAGTGGTTCTCAAGTTCACCGGGGGCGAACTTGAGTTCCCACGCCAGACGGTCAGTTAGTTTTTTTTGGCTTCCTTCGCGGACTGCTCAACCCTGAAATTGCTCGGGTTGGAGACGGACTTGTCGAAGTCCTGAGCCAAGTCCCAATTCTCTGGATCGATGAGGAAGCCTAGAACGGTAGCCTCGTTGTGCTCGGCCGCATTTCCTTCGTCGTCCAGCAGTGCGCTATCGGTCACGTAGTTGGAAACGAGGACGCCAAGCAGGAGGCGACGCTTCAGCAGAACGTCTGCTTCGGTCTTTGGGTTGTCGATGCGGATTTGCTCACTCTGAGTGAGCTGATCGACTGCGCGCATGAATGCCAGCGACCAAGCAGGAGCCTTTAGGTTCTGGTGCTTTGCCTTGATCTTGCCAAAGCAGTTGCCATCAGCATCATAAATCTCAAACCACTTGGATTCAGTCGAGACAGGAGTACGCTTCTTCAAATTCGTCATGTTATTACCTCAGGTTTTACCCGCAGCTAATCGCCGCATGGTATTTATCCCTTGGTAGTCATGGGTCGGGGCAGTGGACCTGAGATGAACCACTGCCCCGCGAAGCTAACCGAACAGAAACTCTTAAGGAGTTGGGGTCAGCTTCTGAATGATGAAGTCTGTATCCTGATCGTCAACAATCTGACCGATTGGAGCAAAGGTTACAGATACCATCTGGTTAGCGCCGTCCTCGCTGTCTTCAGGGAACGAGGGCTGAGCAAGTGTAGTGAACCTGTAGCCAGCGCCGCCGATGGTGTACTCCCACGAGATTTCGACTGCTGGGTTATCGGTGCCGTTCTTAATCAGCTTTTCTGGCGCGAGGTCTGCGCGGTAGAACGTAGCTACGATTTCGCTGCTCTTGCCCGCAGTACCAATACCGCGAGCATATGCGCTACCTAGCTTGGTCTGCGCTGCGCGATCCTGAGTGAGCGTGAAGTTGAACGTCGAGTAATCGACTTCGCCCAGCGTCTCGATGGTGATGTTCTTGACGTGCGAGCCAGCGAACTTGGCGTTCGTCGCTGCTGCTGAGTAGGTCGCGCCGCTCAGAATAGCACGGGCGGAAGCCAGTTCCTCGCCTTCCTCATCGGTGACGGGTTCGGTGCCTTGGCCGAGGACGGTGAAGTCAGCGGTTACAATGCCGCCAGATTCAGCGTTGATCGCGAGTTCGCTGACCAGCAGACCGAACATGCGAGTGAACAAGCCGGTCGCGCCGTCATTCCACTTACGTTCTGCGCAGAACACGGTTTCGGTTGTGCCAGCGAGCATTCTGCCGTTCGCGTCGAACTTGCCCGAAAAGGCGCTTTCCAGCAGCATGTCTTGACCAGCATCGCCGTAGGTCAATTCCGTGTTGAGCGTTCCTTCAACGCGCGGATTAACAAGGGACTGACCAGCGTTGGTGCGGCCCTTACGGCGAGTTTCGCTGACGACGCTGTCAGCAACACCAGTGAGGGTCGATCCTACCTTGGTGTCGAGGCGCTTGAACTGGGGATTGGTAGGAAACCTACCATCTGGACCAGCAACGCAGATGGACCATTCGGTATCAGAGGGGTTAATAGCCATTCAGGGCTCCTTCTTTTTATTATTGGGCCGTTGCTGGCCTCGTGGGTATTTATGCGACAGTCTTGTAATGGGTGCTGTCATAGCTCACTTTAACAGTGATGATGTGGTGCCTATCGTCAATCGAGGTGCTTCGTTCGACGGCAAGGCAGCGCAGAAGTCCATCGTCACTGTTCCAGCGGCGGAAGATCGCTGTAGCGTCGTCGGCCAATAGCACGGCGTCATTCACGTCAGTTTTAGGAACGCCAATCTGTATCCAAATGCGCCCATAGTTCTCGATGCGAATGCGGCCATCGCCCAGCGCCCTGTCTGTTTCACCTGACGGGCGGATTGAGAAGCGGATGAAGCGTTCTGGCGCAGGGTTCGTGACGATGCTGTTGTCGTAGAGCATCGTGACTTTTGAATGGGCGTATGCCTTCCAGCGTTGGTTGAAGCGTGCTGTTAGTGCTTTTGCGTCGAGTGCGTGGCTCATCATGACCCCCTTGTTGCGCGGTCAATCGAGCCTTCGATCCAGCCAGCAGGCTTGGACACGGCATTGCCCGCATTCAGGCCATCGACGTGAGGCTGATTGTTCACGATGTTGATTTTTGATCCGAGAGGGGCGGCAGCAATCTCGGCCTTGCCCTTTGCCAGCGCGTTCTTGCCTCCGGGATCGGCAGTGTTCACGAGCCCCGTAGGGTTGCTGTTAACGCCGACCTGCCAATCGCCTACTGTGACGCTGGTATCCTCAGGCGTGCCTTCTATGACCCCTTGTAGGATATCTGTGGCGACCTTGCGTTGCGTCTGGGTGATCGTGGCGCGCATTTCCTTCTTGGCATGCTCGATGCTCTTGTGAACGGCTGCGAGGTTCGGGATTCCTGAGCGGCGGGCCATTATGCTGACAACCCCGCTTCGTAGTTGATGACCGTCACGCCATTGGGCGCAACCGTCTTCACATCGGTGATCCTGTAGGTTGTCTTTCCGACGATCAGGAGGTCATCGGGCTTGGGCTCGATCTTGTTGTCCAGCACTGCCACGAGCCTGCTGCCCAGATACGAACCTTTGTCCCATTCCTTCTTGTCCTTGACCACGCCGCGAACGCGCTTGTCACTCTGAGTGACGGGAATAGCATCGCCGTTGTCGTCATAGCCACCACCAGAAGTCCTGCGCAGCACGAACGAGCCGCCCAGCTCACCGCCTAGAATCTGAGAAGCGGCCTTCGCGAATGTGCCGTAGATCGCCATTAGCGCGCACCGCCAGGACGAACCATTCCGGCGCCCCTGAACGAGCCCCAGCGCGCAAGGCGCATGAACACGGCGTCAGCGGCAGCAACAGCATTGGTGGGCTTGATGGTGCCAACGCCATCGACCTTCACCTCAGCGGCGTTGAACCCGTTGTCCTGCCAAAGCGTGATGCCCCTTTGCTTGAAAGCAGCGAGGATCGCTTGCGCCTCCAGCACTTCACGAGGGATGAGGTCTTCTGGAAGGTAGGAGACGCCAGCGGACAGACCGGGGCTCTCGAAATGGAGGAAATAGGCGTACTCTTCCATGTCAGGATCGAGGTGAGGGAAGTTTTGCGCAAACCAATCGCGACCGGGCTTCTTGCCCTCAAGAACCACACCTCTGCGGGGCCATGCGAGAGCCTGTAGCGGATCTACCTGTTCGCCCTTGAAAGCCCACATGCGCGAAATCTCTTTCGCAGCTTCGATCAAGTATGGCTCGTCGTCGTCTTGAAGTTCGGGACTATAACCAAGCATGGGATGGGCGAAGTCAGTCAGGAACTGATTTGCCTGCTCGATAGTCTGCCAGCTATTCGCGTTCTGGCCTGTGGATTCCAATCCCATCTTGCGCCCCCTTATTAGGTGTTACGCGAGTATTTATTTGCTCAAGGAAATGGCCCGCCGTTTCCGACGAGCCATTCTTGTTCCTTGTCCGTAGACTTAGGCGGTCAGCACCAGAGCGCGGATTGCCTTGTAGTCCACAATCGCAGCACCGACGCGACGCGAAGCGGTGTACTTCACGAACTGCGGTTCGGTGATTGGGTCCACAGCCCAGTTCATGCGGCCAAAGTCTGCGATGGTGTATGCCTTCGCAAAGTCAGCAAGCAGGATAGCTGGGGTGCCGTCTGCGACAGCCTCTTCGATGGTGGGCATCATGTCGTCGATGACATAAGGCAGACCGTAGATGGTGCCAGCGAACTGACCGGCGACCGATGCGTCAGCAGGCTTCCAGACAGGACGGCCATTGTTGTCCTTCTCCTGCATGATCGCGAGTTCGACCGACGAAGAGAAGACAAGCTTTGCGTTTGGCAGGTAGTTCGAGTGGAGGGTGGACTTGAGGATCAGCACGCCGTCGCTGATGTTGGCGGTAGCCGAACGACCGAACTTCACAGCGCCAACGGTGCCGAAGTTATCGGTATACTTGGTTGGAGCGATGGTCGAAAGCGTCTGAGCAAGCAGACCACAGTTGGTGGCAGCAACGCCCGCAACGTCCTGAACGCCGTTCTGAATGGTGCCATTCAGGAAGAGGTCGCTTTCCTTCTCAGCGATGTTGAGGACGATGCTGTCCTGAAGTTCCTGTGCCAGAGCGAGGACGCTCTCAGGGTGCTGGGAAATCCAAGCGGTGTGACGCTGCTGATCGAAAAGCTGTGTCTGACCCCAACGCAGCTTCGCGAAGGTATCGACGGTGTTACGAACGAATGCGTCCTTTTCCGACTTGGTCTTGGCTGCGCCAGCAGTGCGGAACTTGATGATGCGGTCCAGATCGCCGGATACGGCCAGAACGCGCGACAGGGCGCGAACAGGGCTAGTCTTGCCAAGACCACGAGTAACTTCGCTATCGAAGTGAACCGGGACCGTGTGACCACCCTCAGGGTTCACAAGGCGCGAGAACTCGTCTGCCTTAATGTCACCATGAGTGACCGCATGATTGCCCTTCACGAATGCGAAGGTAGCAGCGCGCAGATCGGCAGCTTCCTGATCGACCGATGACGTCTTGGTGCTGGACTTGCGGGCAAGCGCTTCTGCCTGCTCTTCAAGCTGAGCTTCCTGCTCAGCCATCTTGTCCTGAATGGACTTAATTTCGGTGTGTAGGTTGGCGACAGTGGCCTGATCTACAACATCCTTGGAATCTGCCTTGGTGGACAGAATCTCAAACATCTGTTCGATGTTTGCTTTCATGTTCTCGTTCACATTTCACCTCTGAATTGAGTTTCAGAGGAGTGCGAAAGGCGAGTCCTGCTGTTGTAGAAGGCGAGTCCTGTGCGGAGTGCCGGTCAGCGTTGCTGACAAATCTATTTATCGATTTCGGTATTGCTTGATGCGGTACGCGAACATCGCCCCTTCAAGAGCCGATTGAAGTTCGGACTCGTGATCGGATTCCAGTGACTTTACTGCCTCATCAACGATGTCTGTAGACTGTTCATCGGATAGGACGCGCGAGTGCTTTGCTTCCAGCATAGCGGCGAAATCAGCCACCAGTTGCTGGTCTTCGAGGCTCAAGGTTGGGAAGCTGGAAGCAATGTCACCCTTGACCGCCGAAACCAGCGCCATTTCATTACAGGCGAACGTGACTGCGCTAATCTCGTGAAGGCTGATTTCCTTCAAGCGAAGCACTCGCTGATCGTTTACGCGGTCAGCTTCCTTCTTGAGCACGCGATAGCCGATGGAGAAGCTATCAAGTGTGCCATCAAGGAACTGTTCGCGGGCGTTCTGGCCGTCACGGCTCTTGGAGAACTCACCCCTGAACCAAAGACCGTCAGGCGTATCGCGAAGTTCCTTAATTCTGCCGATCGGTAGGTCATGACGGTGGTGCGCAAGGAAAGGCATTCCGTTCTTGCGCTTGTTGAAAGCATCAATGGTGCGAGTGTAAGCGCCCGGTTCCACGATATCGCCCACATTGTCGATATTGCCGTATGTGGAGGCTAGTCCCTCTACCTCGTTCTCCTTGATAGGAGCAGCCTTAAAGCTTTTGAATTCCATCGTCATAAGTGCGTCAGTCCTATCAGTTCCACTTCTGGTTATTTATTAGGCGCGCTGATCTGCCCGGCGGCTAACATCGGCGTTGTGTCCGACTTCACGCGGTCTCGCGGTGTCAGGCTGTGGTTTTGGTTCTTTGTCCGGTTTGGACTCATCCATGTTGCCGACGCCGCTAACGGGCATTTGCTTTTCGCCCCATGGCTTCGGCTCCCATCCGTTCGCTACTCGATACTCATTGAACTCAAGAGCACCGTTGCGCGCCATCCTTTCCAGAACTTCAGACTTGTCTTCCTGAAGGTATGGGATTTTGGTTTCGTCGATGGTCAGGACGAGATTTGGGCAGTTCAACTCTTCCGCGAGGAATGCCTGTAGGTGTCCAAGGATGAACTCGGCGCGAGGCTTCAGCCATCCTGTGTAGAACGTGCGATCCGCAGTCCTCATGTTCGCCATCGAGGCTTCGCCCTCAAAGCCAAGCATGACGGGCTGAACGCCAAGGGCCATTGCGATGCGACGTTCCAATGCCTTCTGAATCTCGACGATATCGAGTTCGGCAAAGGTCATCTGGTTCTCGATGAAGTTCGCGCCGTTGACCAAGCCCTTGAGTTCGTCATCCTGACGAAGCTTATCCATGGCGCTGCTCAGCTTCGCCCAATCGTCATCGGTCATCTCGTCGATGCCCTCGATCTCGGGGAGGGTGATCCAGCCTGCTTTGCGACCGCCGTTTTCCAGACGGGCGTACATCAGCTTCACAGCGGCCATCAGGGTTTCTACGTCGCCCAAGATAGCGTCCCCGGCTCCGGTGCCCTGTAGGCTGCTCAGAGGGTTCGGAATGGCAATGTGAAGGAGCGCACCGTGGAGCACTTCATAGGTCTTGCCATCTGCGGTCAGGCGTTCGACCAACTGAGTGCGCCCGAAATCGTTAGGGTCCATCGTGAAGATGAGTTCTGGTTTGCTGTTGTTTTCACCCTTCAAGCGGCGCGCAGGATCGTAGGTGATTTTGCTGGCGGCTGGCTCTTGAAACATGAAGTCCTGACGGAGTGCTTCAAGAACGGGGCGGAGGCTCAGGTCCATGTTTAGGAACAGCCAATTGTCGCCACCAAGACCAAGGTCGTTTTCCACGACGCGGAATAGGTTGTTGATCGTGCGGTCACGGAAGTTGGGCTGCGTGAGCACCTTCTTCGCGGCGCGGTTGCCGCCCTCGATCTTGAGGGTGATGCTTGCCAGCCTTTCGGATCGAATTTCAAAGCAGCGTCGGCTTACCGGGCATCTGTAGAGCAGCTTTCTGACGCGAGCTTCGAAGTTCTCTTCGTCCGTCCACCCTTTGCTGACACCGCCGTAGGAATACATTCCCGAGAAGTTGACAGTGCGACTTCCCTCCGGCCTTTCGACCTTGCTCCAATCGCGAGACTTCCAGAACTGCCAATTCCAATCCACTGTGCCACCTTATTTGGTTGATCTACAGGGTATTTATTCAACAAAAATGAGTGGGAATTATTCATGAATAATCATGATGCGGTTCGGCACGAAGTACGCCCACGGTCTTATCTCATTTAAATAAAACGAAAACAAAGTGTAGTATGAAGCGTGTGATGATGCGTTATCCTTTTGTCGGCTTGAGTCGCCATTTAATTTAAAGATGGAGGATGTATGGACAGTCTGGAAACTAGTGAAGTTCCGGCACTCGACGAAAACGACGATGACGTAAGTATATTTGACGTCGGCATCGGTTACGACAAAAGCAAGGATGGGGGGCATGGGCCAGGTCGTAAGACGCTTCGGTGGGGGCCATTAGATTTGTCGTGGGGTGGCTGGACCACTCGCATCAATAACTTGAGAGTCGAGCTGGAAGAAATAGGCGACTATCAAACACGCTACCACTTATATTTCGAGGTTGAGAGTCCTGTCCGAGCAGACGATCGAAAGCCCTTCGACGGGGATATTAGTCTTTCAATAACCGGGCATGACGCAAACGGCGCCACTGTTCTGGCGCTGGCACACTATTGGCGTCGCGACTGCGGCCACGCTGTCGTTGATAAGGTCGAGGAAATCAAGACCGCAGCGGCTCACGCTGTGGAACTGGTTGCCAATGGCAATGCTCGTGTCTCATTCAAGCGGCGCGTAACTTGGTGTTAATGCCTGCCTAGGCTGACAACCCTGAACTTAGTTTTCGGCTTTGAACCCAGAACGTGGTTGACGCCTTGTGTGAAGGCGTCGCCACGGTCTGGAGAGTTCTTCATGTCGGGTTCCCATTCAACAAGCTGCTCCTCAAACCTAGAGGATCGGTGAAGCAAGCTGACCTTACCCAACTTACAATGCATGAAAGCTTCTTCTGCGCGGGCATACTTGCTCTTATCAGCAGTGACAGGGATCACGCGGACAGAGAATCCTGCTTCCTGCGCCATTTTGCGCAGGAGTGATGGACCGGACTTCTGGTTGTTGTCTTCAAACAGGATGAAGTCGCCGGGTTTCAGGTACTCCTTAGCCAACTCGATTACCCGACGATAACCAGCATCAAGGCTCATGAATTCCGAGAAGTCGTAGAGCATGACGACGCCCTTGGGCTTCTTGCCCATGAACTGAATGCCCCATTCGTCCTTTACACCGCCCGAGGGGTCAACACTCAGGAAACGGCGCGAACAAGTCTCAGCAAAGGGCTTGGTGCTCAGCTTCGTATCGAGCGCCATTGCCTCGATATCGTCGCGCGACCAAAGCTGGCTTTCGCCGGTCGTCCACTCGCCAAGGATTTCCTCTCGGGCCTTCGTCGTGCCCAGCTTTGCTTCCTCAGCCAATTCGGCCAGGTGCTCCTCGTCCTGATGGATGTTAGCCGTCGAAGCAGCCGTGCTGATGATGGTGTTCGGGCGAGATTCAATCGCCTTAACCCATTCCTGAGCGCGGATAGGCGAGGTTGTCAGGATCAGCTTTGTGCCGTTGACGTGCTTTTCGCGGACCGCGCGGAACAGGTTGTCGAAGGTATTTGAGTGCTTCCACTTTGTTAGCTCGTCACCCCAACCGAAGTTCAGCGAAGGACCACGGATACCCTGCGGATTATCGGCGGTCATGATGATCGCGCGGGTGCCGTTGGGCCATTCGACGCGCTTGTAGTGGGGGCGGTACTCGGGAACGCAATCGAGTGGGGCGGTAGCGATCAAGCCGCTAGTGCCTTCGATCATCGTTTCGCGCACATGGTCAACGGTAGGGCCGACTAAGATGCCGTAGCCACCGGGGAAAACGTCACGAGCAAGAAGGTTTGTGTTCGCACTGGCCGCGTGGGTTTTGCCGGCACCACGACCCATGCGCAGCATCCAGATACGCCAATTCAAATGAGGCATAATCTGGTGGTCTTCCAGCGAGAACGCGGGGTCCTGCATGACGCCGATTATGTCTTCGCGGAAATCCTCGTCCTCAGTGGCTAGCCAATCCCAAAATCCATCGACGCCACGGTAGACCGTTTCCTCACGGATGAATTTGATGAGGTCCAGATACTCAGCGAGTTTACTGGACATTGGATGCCTTGCCGCGCTTGCGCTCGGCGTCGTGAATGCGCTCCTGTAGCGAACGAGCCTTTAGAAGCTGATCCGTTCGCTTCTGGTCTTGCTGGTGGCGGCGATGGGCTTCTGCGAGGGCCGCTTGCTGCTCGTCGAATGCCTGCTTGTGGATGCGCTGCCAGATCTGGGCGCGCTGGTAATCCGACATATCGCCATAGAGGGCGAGGAAGCATTGTTGATCGAGGGTAGATCCCACGAGCGCGGCGAAAGCTTCGCGCGACATGCCCTTGTGGGCCTTCTTGAGAAGATCGGCAGTGCGGGCCAGCGGATCGGGGACGATGCCCTCGCTGTTGCGCAGCTTGTATGTTGGGACCGTCTCGCCGTCCTTCGCAGCATCCAGAACCCGCGACACTTCACCCCGAGTGGTGACGATCGAGACGCATGGGTCGCGCGTATGCGGAGGCTGACTTACGCTCTTTGGCTGAGCCTTTAGGTGTTTCGCCACCTGTTCAGAAGTTGGGGCTGGCGGTGTGTTGTTCTTTGCCATGCCGTTATTTATTGGCAGGCTACCAAACGCGACGGTTCACGTCAGAGGGTCAGAATGCTTCAATTAGATCTCGGTAGAATAATGACAGCACTGGGCCACGTTGCTTCCAGTTCTAAGCTGTTCGCGGCTTACGCGGCTTTCCTAAAGCCATACGATACCGTGCCATTCGATGAGGACGGGCGCCTTGGCTTTGGAGCGAGCGTAAAAATCCTGCGCGACACCTGCGAAGCGGCTAAATTTCGGACGGCCTACCGAGCATCAGAGCGAGTTTGGGCCACTATCCAAAGGATGCTCCCTTTCCCCGGCCCATTTCGCGTCTCTGAGTATGAGAAGTTAGGCGATGAAGCGATGAACTTCATTCAAGTGTTCTCGGATGAGCTATCGCATTTCAAAGGCCTGCTACTGGACGACGCCGCGACAGAGCGGTTTGATAAGCCATTCGATGATTTTGGCCGGGAAGTTCTGCTGAGGTTTCCGAGCGCTGAGTTTGACATCTTGGAAGCCGCACGATGCTTTGCGCTTGAACGATACACAGCAAGCGTTTTTCACGCGATGCGGATCATGGAAATTGGTTTGGAGGCGTTGAGCAATGCCCTTTCCCTCGACGTGGCCAGCAATTGGAACAACGCGCTGAACCAGATCGAGTCCGAAATCCGCAAGCGGTCCGTCAAGACGCACGGCGAGGGCTGGAAAATCGATGAGGGATTTTACTCTGAGGCTGCTGCCCATTTCCGTGTTGTAAAGAACGCTTGGCGCAATCACACGATGCACAGACGCGAACAGTTCGACCAGCAACGGGCGACCGCGGTATTGAACAGCACAATCGGCTTCATGCAGCATCTTGCGACCCGGCTGCGCGAAGTGGAGCATGAGGGGGAATGATGGTGAAGCTGACGACGATATTAATTGCTGTCGCTGGGATGGTTCCAAGCGTCGCGAGTGCTGAAACGCTGTATCTGACGTGCCAACAGGTTCGTGGGCCGGAACATACCTTCGCAGACATATATGCGAACCCAGCAGGGATGACCAAAGACCGATATCTTAAAGACCTTTGGAACAGTGACGTTAATGCGTTCACTATGGACCCTGCCCAGACGTGGATTGTGGACTTGGACGCGGGGAAGGTGACGACCCCGGAGAACACGCTGACTTATACCATTAAGGATCGCAGCCGAGCCAGCATCAACGCGAACTTCCGTAACGACGAGGGCGCAATGAAGGTCTGGTCCCTTAACCGGATCAGCGGCGAACTCAAAGCCGTCGCGCTACTTCCTCAAAGCTGGCAGGAGTCGTGGAAACAGGCGCATGGCAAAGCTTTTCCATACTACTGGTCATGGACATACCGCTGTACCTCGTCAGCCAAACCTAAAATGTAGAGTTCAGTTTAGAGTGCTGCGCAGAGTGAACCGGACTCAAAAATCACGGTCGTGTGTCGTAGCGGGTAACACCTGCGATCCACTCGCAATAACGAGGCTCTGTAGGGTGCCCCCAAGGGTTCGTGACCTGTCAACCAATCAATGGACTTGACTGCGGTTTTTCTGCTGTTTTGGCTATTACCTTGAGTGACGCATCTTCACTATCACACGATAGCATCAGGATACCAAATCGCAACACCATAGTAGGACAGGTATGGTTTTGCTAGATTGTCCATACCTTGGTGCGAACCGTGCTGAAATTATTTCCTCAAGAGCAAAGATATATCTTTTATTGCTGACAGTCTGAGTGTAACTATGAATTGTCGGAGAGCGATTACCTGATAGCGACCCAAACATGCTAGAGAGCATGAAAGATAGGTTGACAGGTAGTGTTCTCCAAGAGTCTCACTCAGAGTGAGCGATCCAGAGTGCCGGGCAGGGTAGACGGGATGATAAGAGAAAAGGTGACATAACGGTGACTTTTCTCTTGATTGTCTGAAAATCAGGAATGGCTCATTGCTGTTGTAAAGCTTCACAACAGTCTGCCCTTGATGCCTATTAGCCCACACCACATGCCGCATCACATCATAGGCGAACGGCTCACTACATACGGCTTCGCGTTTCCAATTGCCGTGGTGCCTGCCTTGTAATAAAGCTCACGCATACGGGGGCTTACATGGCAATCAATTGGTTTGAAGGTGGTCGTAGGATCACACAACTGCTTCAGGGTATCGTTTATCTTGGTGGTGCTGGGTATGTCTTACTCGGTGGCTCTACCGACTATGTGACGTTCGAGAGCAGTAATCCTGATCGCGAATGGACATACACACAGAAACCCTGTAACTATCCTGACCATAGCCAATATATCACTGATGGTATTAACATCGGTAAAGTCAAAGACGTAGAGCTTTGCTTTAGAGAAGTTAAGGGCGGACTTCTTTATGAGTTCGCGGGTTATCAGGAAGATGGCAATAAGCCTATTCCCGCATCTGCTTTATTGCCCGGTGCTCGTCGTGATCCCAATAAGACCCCCACTTACCACATGACAGACGGATACTCTCAAGAGGGTACTGGTTACATGAATGCTCGTAAAGAGGCGTTCAGGGTTAGCAATGCCGCTTATGAGGATGCCAGAGCGAACCAGTGGAAGAAGCGTTGGATTGCTGGCTGGGATCGCTTCGTGGAGGCTTTGCCGTGGGTTCTGGGTATTGCCTTCGGCTTCTGGGTGATCTCGTGCGTGATCGGCTGGATTGTGCGTGGGTTCGCTGGCGTTCCCGCTGGACAGGACTTTAAGCCCAAGAAGGTTGGTCAGGACTAATGGAGGGCGGTTCTTTGGCCGATTGGGTTTCTGGCATCGGATCGATGCTGGCCGTGTTTGTCGCGCTCTTTGGGTATTTCCTCGTCGAATGGCAGCGGAGGAAAGATGCGCGAGAAAAGATACAGGGGCAAATCTATCAAATCGGGTTCAAGCTTTCGACGTTCGCCAGTGAGGCACGAACAACGATGCGTGATCTCAATTCCAAGGGACTGCCTCTGGACAAGCTGCTCGCGCAGGAAGACCCGCAAATCATCATCGGCACTCAGGCTCCTGTGCTGGGGTATGACCGGACGATGGTTCGCGACTTATCGGACGAGGAGCAGAACCTGTTGATGCTCATGCGGGAAGAGGAGTTCCTGATGAACTTCTCGGAATGCGTGGCGCGAAATGAGTCCGTGCGCAGTTCGTTCGTGGATTATGGTCGGAGGCGCGAAGAGATTCTTGAGCGGCTTCCTAAGGTGGCCGCATTCAAGGGCCAGGCCGGTTCCTACGATATTTCTCGTGAGGAATTTACGGCTCTCATGCCCTACATGGTCCCCGCGTCATTCCTTGTGCGTCAGGCCCGGTATCTGGCTCATCTGAACGTAGAGATGATTACCAAGCTCTGCGACGATTTCATGCCGATGATGAAGCGCCACTATCCCAAGCTACACGTCCATAAGATCGAACTGATCGAACTGCCGCCGGGATCGAAGATCGGGCTTTAGTAGCCTCTGATCCTCCAGAGTTCGCTCCTCAGCTTGCGCACGTCCTCGCGGGCTTTCCTGCGTTCTTCCCTGAGGTTCTTGTTCTCGACCTGTAGCCTCTTCATCGCCTTGCAGATGCGCTTGTTCGTGCTGTTCACGTCGCAGATGTCGTTGCGCAATTCCGCTACAGTTTCGGCCAAACCAATCACGGCATCTGCGAGTTGTGACATTTGCTTTGGTAGAACCTCAGTCAGTCGCACTCGATCAATCGCTATGTTGGTTTCATGGTCCTTGCGAAGCTTTCCAGCACTGTAGGCGGTAATGCCCATCCTTTGTGCGATCTTGTTATTGCTCAGTCCCTCTGCGGCTAGTTCCGCAAAGGTAGTCCTGATCTCATCGTTGATTAGAGTCTTCTTCGCCATGGTGTCTCCCTTGTCCATTTAATTATCAGGAGACTGCCATTCTTTGGATGACGCGATAGTTTCTCGAACGCATAAACTGCTGGAAGGAGAGCAGTTATGTATGAGCGTTTCAGGAACTACCGTAGCACTGAGGTTGTAGCCATTGTGACTGCTGCGCTTGCTTGTCTCTACGCACTAGGCGGCATCTAAGCTTCACTCGTATTGATGCGTAAAAGGCCGGAGGGTTCTCCGGCCTTTTCTGTCTTTCTGTTGCTTAAACGGGCAATGCTCCCTGACGGCGTTGCCGCTCCCGCGTTAACTCTGTCGGCCGATATTCACCAATCGGGAGCAGCCTACCAGAGCAGCAACAGCCTGAACGATCCCGCGACAGCACGGACCTATGAATCTCCTTCGACTAGGAAGGAACGCGACAAGCCTTATTGCTCGATATTTAGCGGATTAGCAGTGGGTTAACGCCTGCGGCCTAGGACTGCCACTCTGAGTGAAAGGGGT
Source organism: Novosphingobium sp. BL-S-20 (assembly GCF_055521635.1). Classification (NCBI taxonomy): domain Bacteria; kingdom Pseudomonadati; phylum Pseudomonadota; class Alphaproteobacteria; order Sphingomonadales; family Sphingomonadaceae; genus Novosphingobium; species Novosphingobium sp. BL-S-20. The sequence goes on from NZ_CM145494.1 coordinate 890,088, forward strand.
GGGAAGTGACGACCACGTTTAAGATTTCCGATACGCAGACGCTTGACCAGATCGAGTTTGCGGCCTTCTTCGACACCATCAAGGGCAGGACAGATATCTGGCTTGAGGCGGAGGAGCGGAAGCCTGTTCGCATCATGCTTCTCAACGACAGCATCGTGGAGTTCCCCAAGGAATCGTGGGTTCAGACGCGAATTGGCGCACAGAAGGTTGATTGGCAGGATCACCTCGACAATGAGCTTCACGGACTGATTTCAACGCCGCACGCTCTGTTCGTTATATTTGACGACGACGCAGATGGGGCGTTGTTCGCGCAGCATATTGAGCAGCATTCGACCAAAGCAACGACGTTCTTCGATCTACCGGCGCAGTCCATGCCATCCGGCGATCCTCAGGCCCTACATGACTGGATCACCGCGAATGCGAAAGATCGCGTTATGGTGTGGCTAACTTGGGGTTCAGTCGAGGTGGACAGCGGAAACCCCGAAGCAGAGAACCCGATGTATTACCTCCGCTGGAATGAGGATGAAGAAACTCGTCTTCTTGGGACTTACGACCCCAATGATCCGAACGCTTATCCGGCTCATAGACACTACAGCATTCCCTATTCGGCGTATCAGCTTCACAGCGGGGATATGTTCTGCCGAGTGATGTTCCGCGATACGAACGACGCGATGCTGTTCAGGCTGTCATGGCTGAATGCCACTCGGAGTGAGCAGCCAGAGAAGAACCCGCTTCTTTGAACATAAAAGCCCGGTAGACCATGGTTGCGACCATCTACCGGGCTACAGTGCGACCTGCTGCGCTGACTATCGTATTGCCGTAGCGCTGCTATAGCAATATGTTTCTTAGAGTGCTACTTAGACAGCATAAGCTTGATATGAGTGGCTACTCTGCTGTCAGGGATTACTAGCTGAGGATAGCACGCCATATGGAGAGTATCATCCTCATCATCTTCTCTAAACTCGGTTACTCGCTCCCAAGAGTGGTCCTTATCATTATCGATGAGATACCTGACAACTTCGGACTTCTGGAGCAAACGCAGCGACCAGCTATATTCAAGCCAAGCCTCTAGTTGGACGACTAGTTTGCCTTTGGCTTGTGCTTTTGATGAAAGCACATCGTGATAATGCTGTTGCTCCGGGATAAAACTGAAATCCGGGAATTCCTTTTCGGCCAACATGGTGACGGCTTTGTCGCCCATCGCGACGAGGCGATCCCAATCTATTTCCGCCCGGATTTCTTCATGATCGAGGAGGGCAATGCTTAGGTCCATGTCGGCATGAGCGTCATCGTATGGCTTTATTACTAGGCGAAATGATGTGTCCTTAAATTCATTCGTGTTATCGCGAGTAAAGTGCGTAGGTAGAGGTCGATGATATTCTGCGACCTCCCATGCGGGATCAGTTATGTCCTCACACACTAATTTCATCTGGGTCATTAGTTCAGGGACGAGCGATTGATGCTCGTAATTGAAAATGTCGAATGCGTGTTCAGCGAAAGGGCTGAGGCGCGTCGTTTCAATAAGCGTCTGTGTCATGAGGGTTCTTGTTTCACTGATAAGAATTTAGAGAAGGCTTCGGGACTTTATGACTGCTCTTGTCCCGGTAAAGGTTTGAGCGTCACCTGCTCATCTGAACCGTTGGGATGCTCACTCATGAGCCGCTCCATTTCGGCTAGGGTTTCTGCTGGGATTTCGTCTTCTGTGTCGGGCTCCACACCCTCATGCGTCCGGTAGGGTTGTGAGGGGTCGAGGTATGGGAATGCGGCCCAACCGCGAGGCTGATCGGAATTGCCCATAAGCTGGACGATATAGCCGTCCATCGCCATTCCGTTGTCGTCGGGCGTCCACCAAAACTTGCTGAGGTCTTCGGGCGGCTCTGCGTTCAGGAGGAATTCTGCGATCTTGAGCAGCCGCAAATCCGTGCTGTCCTCGTCGATCCAAGTTTGGACCGTCTTGAGGCCGTCAGGGTAGAGCACCGGCCTGCCGTGCTGCGCATAGTAGCGTTCCTGGGCCACAAGGAACTTGAGGTCGCGAATCTCGTCGCTGGACATGCCCGACCATTCAAGCAGGCGTTCCATGTTCCTGCTGAGCAAGCCGCCTTCAGACCATTTCGCGGCAAATTGGCAGTTGTGGCAATTGTATACCACCCCATCGGCGTCCCACTTGATCCCGGCGCGGGTTCGGCGCTCGTTTGGCCGGACGTGATGGCCGCGATGAGAGCAGCAAACCGGAACAAGGTTCTGCCAGCCACTCGGAGTGGTGCGGCCTAGTCGGAGGTTCCGCGAAAGCGCGTCGTAGACGATATTGGTCATGCCCTCCGATTACGGCGCGATGCCTAACGTGCGGTAAAGGCTAGTCGTTTAGCCGACGGGCAAGGGATCGTAGGCTTCGGCTTTGTGCCTGAGCTTCTTTGACCTTCGGAGGTTGGCGGCTGCGGTTACAAGGCACGCAACTGACCACGAGGTTATCTGGGCTGTTGTTCTGATTATCCCAATCCAGATGGTCCACATCGACATCGCCCCATTCAAGCTGGATTTCGCACCAGTGGCATTTCTGTGGACCCGGCCCGTGCTTGTCGTAAGCAACCATGCGGTGCTGAAGAACTATGCCGCTGCTCATCGAAATCGGATGATCGGGAGCCCAGCCTTGGAGATAGCCATCTGACCGCGTTGTCCATTTGCTGGGTGACAGGATCGGTCGCAAAGTCCCGTTCGCAATGCGAGCGGCGCGGTTAGCCCGCATGTTCCTGTTGTAGCAGGTGTAACAGAGGTTTCGGACCCTGTTGCGGACCTTGCCCATACAACCATTGGTGAGGCAGTTTGGTGTTTCTTTCGTCTCCATCCAGTAGTTAGCTGGACAGGCAGGTCATCCAAATGCGAGTTTGAACCAAGCGGCTGCTTTGGGATCGACGAACCGGGCTTCTGTGTGAAGAACCACGCGCTTACCGTCTTCGCTTACTGAGCAAACATGGTTGGCGATCACAAAGTGACCCATTCGCTGGATTCGCTTGCCCCAACAGCACAAGCGTTCAACATCTGCGCGACTGGGGTTAACGGTCGTCACGTTTATGGTCGTCAGAAGGCTCACGCTACACCTCTCGCCAAAGCTTTCGCGGCTTCGACCACCGCCGTGCGGGTCTTCGTTGCCTTGCGCAGCGTGAAATAGGGTTCAGTCAGGAAGAAGCGTGGGGGTAGGTCGTTCACGTTGATGTGAGCAACCGCCTGTGCTGCCGCGCGACCGCTGACCGCGTGAATGTCGGCCTTGCTGATCGCGTCCAACTCGTATTCTTCCGCGAGGGCGACGAGCGCCTTTGTGGCAGCGGCTTCGCTGAGTTCGGCCATGTAGGTTTCGAGGTCGTGCCTGTTGTGCGTCAGGAATGCTGCGCGGGCTTCAAGGAACGTCTGGACGAGGCTCATTCGGCACCTCCGAGATTGCCAGCGTATTTGGCTTCAAACCAGAGAGCTTCGCCTGCGCTTGCGAAGCATAGGAGCCAGTTGCCGCCGGGGCACTTCGACAGCCAATAGTCGCTTCCCCATGTCAGGGCGCGGTTGATGAACCAATTGTCGAATAGCTCGTTGGCTTTCGCTGCTTCATCCTGAATGTAGTATTCCACGACAGTGCGGCCATCTACGGTGGTGTAGGTGTGCTTCTTGTCGATGGTGGCAGCAAGGCGCGTCGTGATATCAAAACTGTTAGCCATGGTGTCTCCAAGTAAAACGCTTTGCTCTACTTAGTAGTCAACGGCTCGTCGCTTTTCTGGAGATCAGGTGCGGTTTTGGTAGGAATGAGATTCAGGAGACTACACAAACAGGTTGTAACGCAGAAATGGAGTTGAATATGCGCGCACCTGTTATAACCGAAGATGACTTCGCAAAGCTGTTCGCATTTGCTGACCAGATGGAGCGCCCCGAAATGTATCGGCTGATGCTGCTCCTCACTAAGAAGCTTGGCCTGCGCCCGATGGAACTTGCCGGGATGGAAAGCACTTGGTTTGTCGGTCAGGAATTGCGCATCCCGCTTGGTCACTCTAAGCGCAAGCAGGGACGTTCGTTGCCCGTTGATAGTGAAATCCTACAAGCCCTGCGTGACCATATGGGAAACAAGTGGGGGAGGGTGTTCCTCAACGCAAAGGGTGATGCGTTTACCGCCGATGGAATTAGCGTTGCTATCCGGCGCATCTACAAACTCGCAGGAGTTCAGGGTTCCTGCTACTCGGGACGCCGCACGATGGCCACCAAGCTCGTTGATAGCAAAGTCAACATCCTTGTCGTTCAGGGCATTCTCGGACATAGCAGCCCGGAAACCACGATGAAGTATGTGGGCGTAACCGATACCATGATGCGCAACGCACTGTTTGGCTAAGTTGTAAAAAACTGGTTGCTCTGGCAATCAGGTGAATACATTAACTCAGAAGTCGGCAGCGCAGTGCTGCGCAAGTTAGCAAGGAGACGGTAAGATGGCACTGGATTGGAAGAAGGCAGTTAAGCCCGCAAGCGCAGTTGAAGGTTTCAGCAAGGCCAACGCCCGCACCCCGAAGACCGCATCTGAGGTGGTCGCAGCGGCCATCGAAAAGCAGATCGAACTGTTCAACAAGCCCAAGGAAGAGGGACGCCGCTGGTTTGAGGTCAAGGGCGACAACGTAGGGTTCAGCATCCGCTACGCTAACAGCCCGCTCAAGCTGGTGGGCGACGAAACGCAGGTTGTTGTGCCTAAGGCGCAGTTCGTAGAGGTCTTGGAAGCGATCAAGGCCGATGTGGTGAAGGGCAGCTTCAAAGCGCAGCTTGACCAAGGCGAGGCAAAGGTGCGCAGCCGCACTGCTTCGATGGCCGCAAAGCGCGCAGGGAAGGGCAAGGACGAGAAGATCGTCTAACACCTCACTCCGAGTGACAAAGCAGCCCCGGCAGAGATGCTGGGGCTTTTTTGTGGGCGTCGTATGGGCGAAAAAGAACCCGCCGAGTGTAACAATCTCGACGGGCTCCCGTTTTATTGGAGAGCAACACCGAAGTGTTGCCCCTCTATTTATGCCCTTATGCGCCCCGCAGAGCGCGCGTCAGCAGCGTATCCGCTTAGGGGCTTGTCGGATCGGAAGTGTAGGTCTTCCTCTACGCTGAGCCCTCCCGGCCCCTTGATCTCTGCCAGCTCGTCCAGCGAGATATATCCGAGTTCCGGTGTGCCGAACCCCAGGTCGGAAAGTCCGAACGCTAGGCCGTCCCCATCGCACTCTGTAATGAGGAAGGTCGCAGCGCCCCAAGGGACGAAAAGCTTCGCGACCGGCTCGAAGTCGATTTCGCGCCCGGTGCCCTTTTTGTCCTGCTGATCCTTGTAGTTTTGAAGCAGCTTGATGCGCGTCTCAGGACGCAGCAATTTGACCCATTCCATTAGGCACATTCCTTTCTGATTGAAGTGCCCAAGGACATACGAAGTCAACTGGTGGAGAAATCAACCAGAAAATAGATGCGCAATAGTGCTGTAGAACGGTGCGGTTTTGGACTTCCAGAAACCATACCTGTCAACGCCAAAGAGTGGCTGATTTCCTTCCTGACTGACAACATACAGTTGGGGAAGGAGACGACTAATGCTGCTTAACACTACCGAACTTGGCGCACTCGCAGATCACCTCATCACCGTAATCGACTGCTCTGAGGAATACGAAGAGGACTGCTTTGCGATCACGTTCAACGGTGTGCGCTGCTATGTCGAACGCTACCGAGATGCGTTCCGTGTAGAGGTTGGTCACGAGGACGATGTAGTGGAATTACCGCGTCACTGATGCCCTGTAAGGGTCTCTGAGAACCAAGGCGCCCCGGCAGCAATGCTGGGGCGTCCTGCCATTGCCTGCTTTGTCCAGCGTTCTGAGGGCTTTGCCTGATTACGTTCTATTAAGTTGTCCCGGCTAGTCAGTCCCCAGCCACGGCAATCTCCTGAGCGGCAAGATCGGACACCCGGTCCGTGAAGGAGAATTGAAATGGCAAATTGGTGTGAAAATAGTGTTGGATTGACTGCCCCCACGGCTGAGTTGGCTGAAAAGCTTCACAAAGCGGTGGTGAATGAAGCTGTGCCGAGCATGTTTTCGAACATGCCGAGCGAAGGCGACATTGGGGGCAAAGGTCTTCATCGCGGCGACGTGGATGGGACTGAAGTTACCCTTGAGTTCATGAGCAGGAACGAGCCGCCTATCGAGTTTTATCGCTACTTGCGAAAGAACGGATGGGGGGTGAATGCTTGCTACTGTGAACCAAATTGGCAGTTCTATGGGTATTTCGAGAATGGCGTTCACACTCGTGTCGAGTATGAGCGTGTGTCTCAAATGTCCTCGGACATCTTCGACCAGTTCGGGTTCCTCTTCAACGAAGATGATCTGAACAACGAAGAGGGTTAATCCGCTCTATTAAGCAGCTTTTGGGAGCCCTTGTGATTTCGGTCGCAAGGGCTCTTTCGATTCCGGTCGATTTAATACCGCTTACACGCTCTCGGTCTTTTTCTGGAGCAATGGATTGAGGCCCCCGATAATACGAGCAGGAGCACTTGCCCGAACCGGATCGGCAGTGTCGCGTCCCTCTGGTCGCGGATCAAGCGTCACCATATTGCCGTCCGCGTCTGGCAGTCGGATTGGTTGAAGCATTCGGAGCGCATCAGCTACGCCGATCAAGTCGCCATGCTTGCCCAGCTTCACGTTGAAATGGCCCTCAAGCATGACGATGGTTGCGCTACGGTCGGTGGGGTCCATGAGGATCGTGTCGATCAATTGGTCGAGGTAGCTTTGTACCTTCTGCCGCGTCTCAGCATCGTCCATGTTGTCGCGCAGCTTTTGAACCTCCTGCGCAATCTGACTAGGATTAAGCTGGGACTCCTTGTGGTCACTAGCTTGCTCCATCGCTTTCAGCGCGACCATGTCCTCCTTTAGGCTGGCCTTGGCACGTTCGTAAGCTGCGGCCAGAAATTCGTCGTCCGAGTTGAATACCCGGTCTGCCTGCTTTTCAATGCGAGCGCGTTTGGCCGCGATCTCTGCGCGGGCAAGAGCGATCTTACCTGCTGCGGTGTTTTCGACCGGCTTCGTGATTCGTGCTGCTAGGGGCAGGACGTGTTCGAGGATGCCGTTCAGAATGTCCGTGTAACGATAGCTTGCGTTACAGCCGCATCCTCGGCCCCGAACGAAGCTGCTACAGACCATCTGAGTTGGTCCGCGCTTTTGGGGTCGCATGGTCAGCTTGCTACCACAGGGGACGTTTTCGCCGGGATTGATGTAGGTACACCGCGCAAGGTGCGAGAGCACGTTTGCGGCTTTCGCGCGTGGGCCTCCGGTTGAGGTTCGGCTTTTTACCGCATCCTGAACGCGATGAAACAGGTCGATAGGCACCACGCCGGGGTATAGATTAACAGCCGGTCCAGCTTCGGCACGGTCATTGGCACCAACGCGAGTTTTCGGCTGATATTCTCCGATCACTCGACGATCTTTGAAGAGGATCGAGACAGTCCGAATATCCCATCGTCTCGTGGGCCAGCCATGCTGTTCATGCTGCTCATTGGCGTATGCCGCGATAGCTTTGTAACCGTTCCCATCAAGGCTCATCTGGAAGCAGTGACGGATCACATCTGCGCGAGATTCAATCGGCGTGAACTGGCCGTCGATGACTTCCATCCAAGCTGGGCAAAGTCTGGGATCGGCCTTGCCTTCCTTGGTGCTGCCAGCATCCTGGGTTTTGCGCCAAGCGCTTCGGACGCGATCAGCTTTAAGCTTGCTGCTATCATGGGCTTCACCAGCGCGGGCCAATGGGACGAGGAGGTTGCCCCAATTCGCATTGATGCGCTCAACATCATAAAGCTGCCCCGAACCTGCCTCGAAAATGGTCAGGCCGCGCTTACACAGGTCTACCAGTAGGTTGAGGCTTTCCATAGGAGCCTGACGACTGAGACGGTCCATGGCTTCAACGACCAGCACCTTGCCAGCGAGTTCACCGCGTATGGCGCGCTCTTCAATTTCCCGAAGCTTTCCCCGTTCAGCGCGGTTGCGACCATGGTAGGCCGACTTCCCGGCTTCAACGAACTCTTCGATAATCTCCCAGCCTCGCTGCCTACACGCAGCGCGGTTGAGGTCGAGTTGTCGATTGAGTGAGTCGCCGTCGTCCTGATTTCGGGTCGACCAGCGCACGTAGATAATAGCGTCCAAAAGTGCCTCCAAACATGGGCTTAGAGGCTATTTGTTGCCAATTCCTTTTACGTGCAACCGTTGAGGGGCTGGTCGCAGCCGCGATAGGCGTTGATCGAGCGGTCGAAGGGAATGTCGGGGGACGTGTTGAACGAGAGGATCGAGCGGGGGTGTTCTTCTGTCACCGTGGTTGCGGGATGGCGGGCAGGGCCGTCGATGTCCTCTATCGCATCCAGCCAGTCGCCGTCCGCCTCCCGCTGGGGGAGGTTGAAGCGTTTGCTCGCCTGGCCGCTAACGGCGCCTCTGCCCTTGTGGATTCGCATCCGTCGAGAATGAACAAAAAGAGAACAACTGGCAAGATGGGTATGCGGTTGGGCATCCGGAACGGAAATGAGCATCTTGGGCGCTTCGGGCTTTCGCTGGCCGTTTGGTGAATTCTTTTCGCCTTGTCGGCCTGGTCTCGCGAAACACGCTCACAAACAAAAGACCCCCCGCCTTGCGGCGGAGGGTCTTCTTCGAACTCAGTTCCAATCAGGCGAAGGGCTTAGGCCCAGCTTGCCATCTTGGTTTCGAGGTTCTTGACGATTTCCTCGAAGAACTGCTCGGTGGTCATCCAGTTCTGGTCCGGACCGATCAGCAGTGCGAGGTCCTTGGTCATCTTGCCGCTTTCGACGGTTTCGATGCAGACCTGTTCCAGCGTCTCGGCGAACTTCACCACTTCCGGCGTCTCGTCGAACTTGCCGCGATAGGCGATGCCGCGCGTCCAGGCGAAGATCGAGGCGATCGGGTTGGTCGAGGTCGCCTTGCCCTGCTGGTGCTGGCGGTAGTGACGGGTCACGGTGCCGTGGGCGGCTTCCGCTTCGACGGTCTTGCCGTCGGGCGAGAGCAGGACCGAGGTCATCAGGCCGAGCGAGCCGAAGCCCTGGGCAACGGTGTCCGACTGCACGTCGCCGTCGTAGTTCTTGCAAGCCCAGACGAACTTGCCCGACCACTTGAGCGCCGAGGCGACCATGTCGTCGATCAGGCGGTGTTCGTAGACGATCTTGGCTTCGGCGAACTTTTCCTTGAAGCCTTCGGTGTCGAACACTTCCTGGAACAGGTCCTTGAAGCGGCCGTCATAGGCCTTGAGGATCGTGTTCTTCGTCGAGAGGTAGACCGGCCAGCCGAGGTTGAGGCCGTAGTTGAACGAGGCGCGGGCGAAGTCGCGGATCGATTCGTCGAGGTTGTACATCGCCATGGCGACGCCCGGAGCCGGGAAGTCGAACACGTCGAGGTCGATCTTCTCACCGCTCTCGCCGTCCCACACCAGGCGCAGCTTGCCGGGGCCGGGGATCAGGGTGTCGGTGGCCTTGTACTGGTCGCCGAAAGCGTGGCGGCCGACGACGATCGGGTCGGTCCAGCCCGGAACCAGGCGGGGCACGTTCGAGATCACGATCGGCTCGCGGAAGACGACGCCGCCGAGGATGTTGCGGATCGTGCCGTTGGGCGACTTCCACATCTTCTTGAGGTCGAATTCGGTGACGCGGGCTTCGTCGGGGGTGATCGTCGCGCACTTCACGGCAACGCCATGTTCCTTGGTGGCGTTGGCGGCGTCGATGGTGATCTGGTCGCCGGTCTCGTCGCGCTTCTGGACCGAGAGGTCGTAGTACTTCAGATCGATGTCGAGGTAGGGGAGGATCAGCCGTTCACGGATCCATTCCCAGATGATCCGCGTCATTTCATCGCCGTCCATCTCGACGATGGGATTCTTGACCTTGATTTTTGCCATTCCGGAAAACTCCCCTGGAGATGAGAATTGGGGGTCTCTTAGGCAGGCGTAGTGCGGCTGGCAAGGCGAGACAGGGGCGCGCCGCCCGCTTTGCATGGAGGCGGAGTTGCACCGCTTGCATGGACGTCTGCAAGGCTCGCGGGGCTTTGTGGCCCGATTGTATCGATGTGCTGCCGGCCCCGGCTATCTGACCGTTGTGGCGGCAGGCCGAAAAGAGAAAGCCCCGCTAAGTCAAAGACTTGCGGGGCTCTCGAATGGTGGGCGTAGCAAGGATTGAACTTGCGACCCCTACGATGTCAACGCAGTGCATCGTCAGGGGAATGGCGGAAGACCGTGGGTTTGCCGCTCATGGCAATGAGAACGGAACTCGAACAAACCGGGTTTCTGCGCCAAGTTCACGCAAGTTTCACGCAAAAATTAGGGTGATTCGAATCGATAGGATCGAACCCGCGACACCCTTCATTTCCGGCGAGGTGTCGGCATGACAGACCAGCCGAAGATCAGCTCGGCGCAGAGCGCTGCGGCATCAGCCGGGGAGGACTTCCTCCAGCAGCTCCGTAGGGTGAATGGCGAGCGCTGGAAGGCGTGGGCACAATCCGATGGGCCAGACCCTCTCTTCATGTCGAACGAGTTCGGCGGGGAAGCGGGCGAGGTGCAGAACATCGTCAAGAAGCTGGTCCGGGAGGAGCGCGGCTGGAAGGGGAGCAGGGCCACTGTCGCCCAGCTCGGCGACGAGATCGCCGATTGCATCATCTGCCTCGACAGCCTGGCGCGCGCTTACGGTCTCCACCTGCCGGAAATCATTTCCGCCAAGTTCAACGCTACGAGCATGGCCAATGGTTTCGAGCACCGGCTGGGCGTCGATGACGTTCCCCGCCGCAAGTGCGGCATGTGCGACGACACCGGGTACAAGGACTATCCCGGCTTCGCCATGGACCCCTGCGACCACCAGACCGCCCCGGCTGCAGAAACTGAGAAGCTGTCGCCCGCGGACCCGGCTGCGTTGGAAAAATCGATCGTGTCGGTGGACGAGTTCATGGAAAGCGACGACAGCCACATGCTGACGCCCGAGCATGGTGAATCGATCATGCTGTGCATACAGGAACTGAAGCGGCTGCGTTCGCTCCCCACCCTAGGCAATCCCGAAAGGGCGGTCGAAGCGCCCGAGGGATTTCAGCCGGACGACAACGGCTTCTCTGATGCCGAATGCATCGCTATTGGCCTCGAAAGCCATGCGAGGGACAAGGATCGCGCGGGGCTTCCGGCCTCAGCCGGCATGTACCGCAGAGGCGCTGAGTTGCTGCGGATCGCAGAGAAGGCATTCTCCGCCGCGTCTGTGGAGGATGGAAAAGAAGTGGCGGCAAAGGCCCGCAGCGACGCCGAGGCGATCCTCGGCCGCCTGCGAGCTGGTGGGTACCGCGCGAGCATCGCCAACGTCGAAAAGCTGGCGAAACACGTCCTCAAGCTCACTGCCCCGGTTGCGGCCCCAGCCAAGGAGGCAGAGTGATGCGAGATTTCGATAAGCGCTGGCGCGAAATGGAGCGTCGTGGAGACCGCATCCGCCGTGTCGCTGCCGCCGTCATGCTTCTGACCTGGTTCGGGTTCGGGGCCTGCATCGTGGGCGGGGTGTACTTGGTGCTCCACCCGGAAACGATCGGGAATTATGCGGGTCGCATCGTCAGTGGTTTCGAGGAGGCCAGCCGATGAAGCTGCTCGTCAATGGCGCGGTTCTACTCTCGAAGCGCGAGTTCGGAGACCTCCTCGAATATTCCACCACACTACCGACCGGCACGACGCCGGGGAAGGCATGGAAGGCTCGGCGGCCATGGCATGCGCCCAAGGGAAAGGCAGAGTGGTGGAGGGGCGTTTACGGCACCCCGTACCCTGAAGGCCACCAGCATCACGGGCAGATCCCGATCGGCTGGCGCCGCATCGTCGTCGAGGGGCAAGCGCACCACTTCCCCGCTGACGTCACGGTTCCGCATCCTCCAATGCGCGGCCTCCTTGCAACCAGTTGCGCGGGAGCGGAGGCGTGAGCGGGTCGGCAGCAGAGCGCGAGATCCGCGACTACGCCGCCGCTCGCCTGCGGCAGATGATGCCCGGGGCGCGGATCATCCACGAACTGGTGGTGGGCGGGTGCCGCGCCGACCTGGCCGCCGTCCAGCCGGACCGGCTCACCCTGGTCGAGATCAAGTCCCGCAAGGACACGCTGAAGCGGCTGGAGGAGCAGGTGCGGCAGTTCGGCCGCGCCGCGCACGAGGTCATCGTCGTAGCGGACGAGAAGTGGTTCGACACCGCGCCCTATAGCAACGGCAACCCTCGCTTCGTGCCTTCCGATGCGTTGCACCAGGCAGGCGCCAACGTCACGATTTGGGCTTACCCGGAAAGCGCGGCGAGGCCGAACTACAGCGCTTGGTCGATCCCTCGCTGGTGGAGCACCCACGCCGAACCCCACGCGGCCCGGCTGCTGGAGATCTGCTGGCGGGAGGAGCTGCTTGCCGAGTGCAGGCGGCACCGCATCGCCGCGACGGGCCGCACGAACATGCCGACCATGATCCGTGACATGTCCTTGCTGATGACGGGGCGGGAGATCGCGCAGGCGGTGTGCCGCCAACTCCGCATGCGCTCGTTCCCTGTGGCTGACGCGCCCATTTTCGAGGAAAGGAGCGCGGCATGACCGGCTATGTGTCCCCCATCCCGGCAGCTGTCCAGCCGAACTACCGACGCCGGGTCGACGGTGACGCCGTCAGGGAGCGGCTTCACCTATGGCCTCGACATGAAGGCGGTATAGATTCCTGCAACCCGATATGCTGCCGGGAATGCGAGCGAGAGCGGACTTGGAAAAAGGGGCAGACTCGCGGGTTATGATCCAGCCGCATACGGAAGGATAACCGGGTCTATTGACACGACTGACACCGGATGATGGCCGTTCGAGCGCCCGCAAGCGCTAGATGTGCTTTTCTAAGCTGTGGGAAGTTTGGTCCAACCCGCTCCATAATGAGCAGAATCAGGTTATGACTAAGCCTCGTCCGACAAGAGCCTGCAAGCTCAAAATCGGACGAGGCTTAGTTAGCTGATACGAAGCTGGTGTGCCCCGAGGTCGCTATTTCCAAGTCCGCGTATGATTCAGGCGCGTGCTGCGGGTCAAGGGGAGCATCGGCAGATTCTGCAAAGGATATGTTGATATGAGCAAAAGCAGCAAAGACACTTCCCCGAAGGTATCATCCCTCGCGTCCGGTGTACTATCCGGAAGGGTAAAGCCAACACCTGCCCAGGTGAAGACGCTCGCAGCGTCGGCCCTATCGCAGGATCCCATTAAGGGAAACGGTCCAAAGCGTAAGTAAAGCGAGAGGGGCCTCGGCTGGGGCCCCTCTTCTCGATGCACTGGTCCACTTGCGAGAGCGGGCGCGAGGAGGGATTTATGAGCAAGTATTGGCCCAGCGGTCGTAGACGAGGCTGGAGTGACGCAGGAGGCAGCTTGCAGCCGCCAGCTTTTAGGTGGGCTGGGGCAGGAGCGGGGGCTAACCATTTCAACGCTCCGTTGGAGCTGGTACGCTTGGAGCTATCTCCTCGCCTCAAAGACGGAGAGCGAGGGGCCATCATATACCCGCATAATCGCCCTCTGATCGAAGGGGAGCTGCTCTCAGCGAAAGATGTGGGCTTCGATCCGGACGTGATACGGGCAACGCTCTTCTTTTTCGACAGGCTCGATTACCCTAAAAATTCGATCATTCACGTTGGCCCCGAGAAGCCGGAGGGGCTCGAGGATTGGCCGAAGCTCCAGCATAGTCGACTTGTCATGAATGGGATGGTCGAACAGGAGGTCTTCGACCGCGCTCTCCGCGATACTTTTGATGCTCACAGCAAGCGCGAACCTGGGCGATGGATGTTGGCGCGAGGAACCGATACTGTTGGGTTCCCGCCATCAGCGCTAGTCGACCAAGCAGCTTTTCAGATGAAGCTAATTAATGCGCTGCCCTTGCCGGATCGTAGCGTATCCTATGATGAAGTCCTTTCGTACAAAGAGAGGCGTGCGGCGGAGTTGCGGAACCTTCGTCACCACATTGAAGAGTTGGCCTTAAAGGTCGGAAAATCTGGGTTCGGTGGCCTAGAGGAGCAAATTGAGTGGGAGCGCTTTCAGGGCGCGCTTACCGACCATGCGAAGGCGATTAGGGAAGCGAACTTCTTCAAGCGAAACTTCAATTTGGATATTAAATTCAATTGGACGGAGCTTATCAAAAATATCCCTCAGAATGCGCTATTTGGCGGGGCTGGGCATCTCACGCTGGGCCTTTCGGTACCAGTCGCAGCCGTCGCGGCGGGAGCTAATGCGATTCGCTCGGCGGTCACTTTTGAGTCGACTGCTGGCCTAAAATTCAACGCCGAGAATCCAACTCCATTTGAGTATGTTTTCCGAGCTGAAGGCGAGCTATAGCGCCGCTTTCCTTGTAAGCGTTGCTGCGGCACGAGGGCTAGTCATCGCCAGCGGCCGTGCCCCAGTTCGTAATATGCAGGATGTCATCCATCACGCTTTGCGCGTGAACCACGGCAAATCAGTACGGTCGATAGCAAGCGGGCCACCCCAAGTCCGGCACAGAGCAAAGGCTTCGTCCGGCGTCCCGTCGGTCCACGTCGCCCAGTCTGCCTCCGCGAGTATCGTCGGCATGCGGTCGTGGACGTCGGCCATCTGCTCGCAGCCATCGACCATGACCATGGAGTAGGCGTTGCTCCACTCATCGGTCGGCCGCCAGATCCCGGCGACGGCGAACAGCTCCTGGTCGGGCAGGGAGTACCAGGTGCGCGTCATGGTCCCAGCCGCACCCTCGGCCTCTGCCCAGGCGCTGACCGGGATCAGGCAGCGCCGATCGCGGAAGCTGTCCCGCCACATCGGATTACCGCGCAGCTTGTCGTCCCGGGCATTGTTCGTCGCGGTGGGCTTCAGGGGTTTACCGGTCTTCTTGCTCACGGCGTGGCGGGGGAAGCCCCATGTCATGGCGCGCACCTCGCCCTCGGCGATCACAAGCCCGGTGTATTTCGGATAGACCTCGGCGGCAAAGTTAGGTGCCCCGGCGCTCCTGGCGCGGAACAGGGCCGCCACTGCATCAGCGGGTTTCGTCATCCGGTAGAGGTTGCACACGCCCGAATGCTGCGCTTGGCGGGCGCCAACGTCAACCGTCGCCTGGAGGGGGATATTTCCGCCGCCCTGCGATGACGAAGGGCGAATTGTAGCTGTCGAGGGCTGTGTGGTCCGCCAGCTCGATGTCGGCGAATGCCGAGCGGAACCGGTGGGCGTCTTCCGTGGTGCGGAAGTAGTAGGCAATGGTCCTGCAACCCTGCTCTGGACCGCCATGCTCGGCGTAATCGCCGCGCCTCATGTGGGTCATCAGCCAGTCGTGGATTCGCATATAATTTACGACCGCAATATCCTTTTCATAGAAGAGGATGCGGACGGGGAAGGCTCGATCGTCGACCTTCCGCTGGGGTGTGCTGCGTCTAACCATGATGCGAACATATAGAGAACATGCTACAGCGAGTCATTCGATTCGTATGAGGGCCACCCCATGGCAAACGACCAATTGACGCTCCCCCTGACTGATGAGGACCTGCTCAGGCTGGCCCGGCACCGGTACGCGCAGGCCGACAGGGAAGAGGCGACGAACGACGATTACGTCCAGCTCGTGGACATCTTCCCCGCCGTGCTCCGGCGGCTTGAGGAGAAGGTGGAGATAACCCGCGACCTGGTCTGCGTCGAAGAGATCGATCTGAACGATCCGGCTGCGTGGCAACGCCTGATAGCCGCGTCGGCCAAGTAGGAGCGAAACCGCTATGAGCGAAGCACCAAACAGCACCCCCGACGATCTCAGGCGCGAGATCACGCGCATTCTCGGCGGGAAGGGTATGTCGAGCGACTTCGGCCATGGCGCCGACTACAGGGCCTTCACCCCAGCGGCGCCTGACAGCCGCCTGCGACCCGCGGGCCGGACGGCTACGCCAGCCGAGCGAGGGCCTTTCGGCCGCTGGCTGCTGATGCAGGCCGAGCGCGGCGGGCTCGTTGGTGATCTGGCCAAGGGCGCCATGGCAGATCGCGGCTTCCCGCGCGACGGCGATCCCGAGGCGGTGCGCAAGCGCCTGAGCATGCTCCAGGCGGACGGCGACATGTTCGAGGCCCTCGACGAGGCCGAACTGGACTGGCTCGCGCTGTGAGCGCTGCCGTCCGCTTATACCCGCTCGAAGGCTTTCTGCTGAACTCAGGGCACTGTGGCGCACCCAGCGAGGACCGAATGTCTCTCTGCCTGCTTCAGAAAGGACACGAAGGCGAGCACGAGCTGGTATGCTGGGAAGGCTTTCGCGTCCGGTCGCCTTGGAATGATGGTATAACCGTCCCATTCCGCGGCTTTGCGGGGTGATGGAATCGCGAAAATCGGCCTTTCTGTCGTGACGCAGAATCAGATCGACGCAAATGGAGCGGGCGATGTCAATAAGAACGTTGCGGTAATCTTTTGGACTGCATATATGCGCGAAGCAGATGTTGGCAATTTGCCACATCAGGCCGACGAAAGTTGGCCGGGGTGTAATAGAAGGGTTCGACATGGCTGATGCTCGCATCGTCGCGAATCGCTTCCTTGAGCTCGCAAGAGAGCAGGGGCGGTCGCTGACCCCCATGCAGGTTCTAAAGCTCGTTTACATCGCACACGGATGGATGCTCGGCCTGAACGATAGGCCGCTGATAAACCAGCCGGTCGAGGCGTGGCAGTACGGGCCCGTGGTGCGCGACGTCTATAACGGCGTGCGCCAGTTTGGACGCGATTACGTCACCAGTGATCTCCTGGCCCCTCCGGGGCAATTGGAGCCGCTGGAAGACAACATGGTTCAGCAGGTCTTCGACTTGTACGGAAAGATGGATGGTATTCAGCTTTCGAATATCACCCATATGCCGAACACACCTTGGGCCCAGATGTATCGTCATGGGTCCTTCGGTATTCGAATTCCTGACCCGATGATCGCTGAGCACTACAAAAGACTGTCGCGTGAACGATCCGGGGTCGTTGCCTGAAATAAGCGGCGAGCCGCCGCCGAAGAAAATCCCCGGATTGCCTGCTACCGAGATCGCGGCAGCAGTCGAGGGGGTTTCTCTTCAAAAGGCAATCGCAGAGGTAGATTCTCTCTCGCGTGGTGAAACGCCAGAGCAGCTCGAGCGCGACGCACAACGGAAAGAGCACAGCCGCAATCAGCGCTTCCGGGACCACTTCGAGTGGATCGCGATATTCGCGCTCTGGATTGCCGCGACCTCTATCACGCTGGTGGGTGCGACATGGCTTTGGCACATGGCTGGACCGGAGAAGTGGCGATGGCTCAAGGGCGAGGATGTGTCCCATCTGCAAAGCATCATGACCGCGGGCTTGTTGGTTGGCGTCATTGGGCAGCACTTCAAAAAGCGCATGAGTTAACGCAGGGGAACCTATGGGAACGCTTTTCTTCACCGATGGGATGCACCCTTCAGACAATCACGACAGCGAAGGCGAAAGCCGACAGGTGGAAATCTATCGCCCCTCGGGTGAGGAGCACCTCGTGCTACGGATCGGCAATCCCGGCGACCAACATACGGCGTCGGGGCCTGCGGTGCAGCTGGACGAGGCCGGGGCAAGAGAATTGCTCGATGGGCTCGTAAGGGGAATGCACTATCTGGGCTTCAAGACAGACGGAATCGTTTAGTTGGCACAGCGCTAACGAAAAGAGGCCGCCCCCCGCAAAAGGGACGACCTCTAACTCGGTGGAACCGGGGGTGGTACTCCGCCGAACCACGGGATTAACATGTCGCAAGGGCGGTTGTTCCCACCTTTCTCCGTGATACCTTCCACTTGGCTGCGTCAAACCCGGCGGAGAAGCTATCGAACGCTGCCAGAGATCCGCCCCTCGTTGGGATATGGCTGAATGCTATTAGGGAGGGGGAGGTGATCCGCTTTGAACTGTGGCCGATTCGCTAAATTACAAAATTTTCACCGCACGCAGATTTGCATAACGATCGCTGGTGCGAAAGATTAGCTCCCGATCCGAATCAATCGGATATAGTGGAGTAAAGGTATTGTTAAGCAAAAAATTAGTTGCGTCGCTGATGGGTCTCGCTGCACTCTCGCTGTCCACACCTGCGTTCGCTGTTTACACGCCGCCGGTTTACGGTGATACGACGGGAACTCGCGAAAACGTCGCAGAACTGGCGCGCATGAGCTGCGAGGGGGATGCCTACGAAGGGTTGGGATACTCGTCTTACGGCGAATGCTACAACGACATCGTGTCTATGTATAACCCCGGAGGCGGCGCGCCGGGCAGTGGTGATGCCGTTGCCTTCTGTAACGCCTTCACTGCTCGTTTCGGCATCGCCTGCCACGTTTAACATGAGCGTGGCGCGCGGCCATAATCGCGCGGTTGGTGGGGGTTATAGGTGGCCCCCACCTTACCTCTCGGCGCGGGCCCGGGAAGATGGTAAGCTGATCGAATGACCGACCTATCCACCCTCCGCCAAGCTACCGAGGACGACGTAGAGCGCGCCCTCAAGGATGCGAACTTCATGGGCTGGCCCCATGACGAGGCGGCCCTGCTGGAGTTCTTCAACCGGATGCTCGACGTCCTGGCGGACGAGGGCGCCGGGTCTGACGAGTGATCCAAAACAAGAACGGATAGTGAACAAACCTCTTGACCCGACTCGGCCTGATGGCGCTTTGATCGGGCATGTCGGAAGCCTACTCAAACCTTGGTCGCATCATCCAAACCGGCATTCGTGTCCGGGTGAGGTGCGAGGCCTGCAAGGCCACGAAGGAGTTCACGCCTGCCGACATTGAGGCGCTGGCTGCCAAGACCAGCTACCGCTATTCTCTGGTGGACCGAAGGTGCAAATGCCGTCTTACGACCGGCTGCGATGGCTGGAACCGCTTCGATTACCACATGGGCGTGTGGCGCCCGATGAAGACCGATCACGGCATCGAGAACGAGGTAAAGCGCGATCGAAGGGCGCGGGAGAAGGCGGTGATCTTGATGAAAGAGGTGCTTGCCGAAAGTTCGGCGCGAAAGAGGCGCTGATCGGCTACTCGCCTGCCCGCGCCTCTGCATCATGCGCCCGGATCGCATCCACCTTCGCCGCGCATTTGTTGAACGCCTTGATGTAGATGCCCCGGCTCTCGATGATCGAGGCGACCGTCTCCTGCGGCACGTCCCGCACGGTGCAGCGCTCCATCAGCCCGGCGGGGATTCCCTGATAGACCGGGGGCGGCGCCGATGCGATCTCACTTTTGCTGTTCGAGCAGCTTGCGAAGATCGGCAGGCAGGCGCTGAGCCATAAGGCGGCGGACCTCTTCATTGCTTTGCTCCAAGTCTTTGATTTGGGCTGCCGAGGCGACGCCCTGCTTTTCGATGAGATCCACCTTGTCTTGGAGGAGCAGCGTATTCTTCTGCTCCAGCGCGCGCAGACGGTCCTGCTCGGCTACGTGCGCGGACAAACCTTTGTTGGCGACGCCAAGGTCCGCGATCTGCTTGTCCTTGGTGGTGAGCTGATCGTTCTGCCGTTGGATGTGCAGGTAACCCGCGATCGTCGCGCCGATGCCGCAGACGGCCAGAACCCCGACCATCGCGAACAGTTCGGACTTCCAGGGGGTCAGAAAGCTGATGAGCCATTTCACGGCCTGTCCTCCTCTTGAGCTTTCGCAGCCGCTACCCTCTTGTCGGTGTTGGCGCGCAGTTTGACCCCCAGCTTTTCGTAGACGATGCGTTCGAGCATCCGGATCGTGACGTTTGCCCCCAGCCATCCGAACAGGCCGACGATCGGGCCGGTCCACAGCGGGTCGAGGCCCATCGCCAGGCAGAGGAGCATGACAAGAAAGCCGACGAAGCCGGACGAAACAGCTTCGGTCATGGCCCGCAGCCAGTTCAGCTTATTGCCCTTGTCGTGCTCGCGCATGGCGTGCCCGAGAAGGCCGCCGACGGCTGCAAGCAGGGTGTAGGCCGCTGCCGTGAGCCAGTCGGATAGCGAGAAGTGTTCCATGTGCCCCCGCTGCGGCTCAGCGAGCCCACTCGCCGGTCTTGCCGTGCAGCCACGTCAGGAACTGGCCGACGGTTTTACCCTTGAGAATCGAGGGATTCGCGTCCGTCGCCGCGGCCCCGGCGATCTGGTCGGCGCGCGCGTTCACGTCAGCGGCGATCACCTTGGCTGCCGTGCCAGCGCCGAAAAAGTGCGCAGCGTAGAGCGATGCCTTGTTGATCGGGATGCCCTTGCCCTTGAGGACGGCGACGTTTTTCTCGGTGAACGTCTTGGCGCGCGCGGCCTGCTCGCTCTCCGGCGGGGTGAGGCCGCCGAAGGCCTTGCTGGCGTCCGCGCCCCACTTGCCGCCCTCACCGATCCAGGTCGACTTGATGAACTGGTAGAGGCCGGACGCGCTGGAGGTGCTCGCCTTGATGTACGGGCGATTGTTGCTCTCGATCTTGGCGAGCATGGGCCAGTAGTCGTCGGGAATGTCGGTTGCGGACATGCGGGGTGCTCCGAATGCGTCGAGCAAATTATCCATGGCCAGGACGTTGCCGGGGTCGTTGAACAGGCCGGGCCGGGAGATGGCGCGAACGGCATCGAAGGCGGCCTTGCGTGGATCATCCACGGCGATCAGCCCTCGGCCTGGGCGTCGACGATCGCCTGAATGCGACCAATATCGCCGTCGATCAGGTTGCGGCCGCCGGTGAGAACGCTGATGATGTTCTTTGCCTGCTGGTATGCCACGGTCTGCGGGGACATGTTCGCGATGCGGGCTTCGAGGTCTTCGGCAAGCGTGGCTACCTTACCTGCACGGAGGTCGGCAGCGACCAGCTTGGAATCATCGAGCGACTTGATGTCGCGCTGGCGTTGAAGCTCCGCAATCTGAGCGTCGATTTCGGACACGGTCTGATCAGCCATGGTTCGGTTCCTGGGGCAAAGGCATGGGGATTGGCGGGTCGATCGGCACGTCGTCCGTCTCCACACCGTCCAGTTCGTCGAGCGTGTCGGCCACGTTGATGCGCATGGTCTGCCCGGTCAGGTTGACGAACAGACCGGCGCGGATGCCGTTGGGGTCGTCGAGCACTTCGCGGCGACCCTCGATGCGCGACCGGGCGAAGATCATGCGGCCCTGCTGGAGAGCCGTCGCGGCTTCCTCGCCTTCACCGACGAGCACCGCCTCGATGATCTTGACCTCGATCGGGTTGATCATGCCCCCGGCATCGAGGACGGTCTTCTTTACGAAGCCGTACTGATCCGAAAGCTGGTCGACCGCTGGCCCGGCACCCATGTCGTACATGATCGCGCTGGGGTTGATGCCGTCGCACGGACGCATGACCGCGATGATGCATCCGGCAGGGATTTCAAGCCGCTCGCCAGCGGCAGTCTTGAGGTGCAGCATGAAAACTCCTTCCGCCCGAGCATGCCGGGGGAAGGGCGGTCAGATTACCGCCGTCAGATGCCGGTTACGTCCACTATCAACGACCGATGGTTGTCGGCCTGTGTTCCCGTGTTAGATGTTTGGGGGCTGGAGCCGCAGAAAAGCGGGATGCTCGTGGTCGTCGTCGAGGTGTCAACGCTGATGCTTGTGCCGCTAATAGCGACCATGCGGGTTGTCCAAGTGCGGGTCTGGGTGATCTGGTACCCTGCCGACCCGCCCACCTGGTAGCATGATCCAAGCTGCCCTGACGATGTGGCAACGGTGGCTATCCGTGAGCGCCGCTGAGGCAGGTGGGCAATGGTTCGCCCTGTCAGCGAAACCCCGGCATACGATCCATTCTCGAACACGCCGACCGGCCGTAGGACCGGAGTCAGCGCGCTGAATAGCGGCCCACCCTCGTCATAAAGGACAAATCCGAAATTTGCATCTGGCGGCCGCCGATTCGAGAACAGATAAACGGTGACAGCGGCCCGTGTGCCTCCAGACTTCTGCGATAAAACGATATTGATCCCGCCGGTAGCGTTCTCAACGCGAGCAAAAGTTCCGTTGACGCTGGACAGCGCAACGACAGGAATGTCGGAGAGCGTCAGGCCTGAAACAAACACGGTCTTGGAGACTGTGGTTTCGCTTTCTCCAACCCAACTGCTGGCATCCACTTGGATCTTCTGCTCGAAGCGAAAATACCGCTGCTTGTCGGTTAGCTGGAGCCATTGGTCCTGCGTGAAGATTTCAGCACCAGCGACCATCAGTAGCCGCCATAGAAGACGGTTTCAGTGGGAATGGTCGGCGCGGTCGCCCCTCCTAGCAATGTCATTTCATAAACCCAGGTTATGATGCCTGTCGAGCTGTCGAGCGTGACCTTTGGGCCGCCATATTCACTGCTGTTCTGCGCAACGAAGTGCGATAGCCGCCGGTTGACGAGGCGGGAATCCGTGAAGGTGCCGGTCTGCTGACCGGCAGTGGAGAACGAACCAAACGCACCGCTTGCGGACGCGATGATGTCGAACACTTTGACGGAATTCCCGTCGTAAATTTCCAGACCCTCTGGCATCAGGACCACACACCAAGGCGCACGCGAAGCACTCCGTTCGCGTCATAGACACGCCAGTTCCCGCCCGAGTATTCTGTGCGCTGACCTGACCCACTGGAGCTCTCGAAGCTCACAAGGTCGGACTGGAAGCGCAGGCTCGTCGCCGATCCGTTGTTCGCCAATTTGATCCCGGCAACGAGGCCGCCCGCATTCACGTTGAGCACGTACTGGCCGAAGATGGTCGTGATGTTCCCGTTGATCGTCGTGATCGCCGTCTGCTGCTGGGTGATCGTTACGCCTTGGGTGCTGACGGTGGTCGAGAGGGAGGCGTATTGGGTGGTCAGGGTGGTAAGGGTCTGGAAAGACTGAACGACGCTCGATTCATTCGTGTACGCAGTCATGACAGAGCCGCGCTCAAACTTGATTTGTCTGGCGATCATGCCGTCGCCGCGCTGTCCGGCAGGCACCTTGAATACTACACGAATGCGGACGCTAGCCACGCCAGCAGGGACTGTGAAGGTCCCCGAATACCTGTTTCCAAATGGTATCGCCCCAACTCTGCCTGCGGCAGAGACCTGCCCAGCAGAATTACCCGAGGCGTCGTAATACAGTATGTCGAAATAAGTCAAGTTTTGCGACGAACCTTGCGCCCACAAATCACCTGATATGGTGTATTGTGTGTTTTCAACACCTATTGTGTCGACGCTATCAATGAAGAAGAATCTATCGGCAGATGTTGTGCTATTTACTGCGCAATATACATATGCTCCCCACGTCGAGCCGGGGCCTGACCAGCCCCATGCGCCAGCACCCTGCGACCACGAGGTCAGACCGTTTTCGAACCCGCCATTCTTTAGGAGGTTCGGACTGCCGGAAGATACCTGCGTCGTTAGGGTTGCCGTCTGAGTTTGCAGCGTGGTGATTGCCGTCGCGTTCGCCGTTATCGATGCACCTTGCGTCGATACCGTCGTGCTCAAAGAAGCGTATTGCGTGTTGAGTGTGGAAAGTGCTGTAAAGCTTTGCGCAACGCCAGCTTCATTGGTGTACGGCGTCCATACCGAACCCAGCTCAAGCTTTATTTGCCGGGCGTCTACATAAACCGGGCTTGTTCCAACAGTGCCGCCATTTGTGCCGACGATGAGAACGCGGACTGTGGCAGCACCGGTTGGGGCCGTACCTGTAACGGCATTCGCAGGGCGATTTGCTCCATTGTTGAATGAGTGCGCGGCCCTCAAGGGTCCGTATGACGCCGATACCTCCACGTCGCTTGAGTTGCGCCAACTCAGCATTATGCGGAAGTATCCACCGCCCGCAGTGCCATTACCCGCGCCTGCCCCCACATACTGAGTGTCAGCGGATGCGGTGTAGACCTGATTGGCTGTAACGGCGATCTGTGGGCCATATAGTGCGGTAGTAGCCGCCGTCGAATTGACGCGAAGCGATATCCCAACCTGAGTATCAATCGTCAAGACGGCTGCCGATCCGGCCCACGTCGAAGTGCCGTTTTCGGGGCCGCCGTTCGGCAAAAGGTTCCCGTTTCCAGCGGTTACCCTTGTGGTCAGCGTCGCAAGCTGCCCGGCCTGCGTAGACGAAGCGGTCTGAAGCTGCGTGATCGACGAACCCTGCGCCGATACCGTTGAGCTCAGGCTGGCATAGTTGCCCTGCAGCGTCGTGATCGCCGTCGAGTTCTGGCTGATCGTGGAACCCTGCGTCGAGACCGTCTGCTGCAACGTCGACACGCTGCCCTGAAGGGTGGTGACGTTCTGCTGCAGGGTGGTGATCGAGCCGCCTTGGGTCGCCACGGTCTGTTGCAGGGTCGAGATCGAGCCCGCCTGTCCCGAGACCGTCTGCTGCAAAGTCGTGATGCTGGAGCCCTGCGCGGAGACGGTGTTCGAGACGGTCGAGATCGCGCTCGCGTTGGCGATGATGTCGCCTTGGGCTGCGACGATCTGGGCGCCTTGGGTCTGGATATCGTTCTGCGCCTGCGTCAGCGCCGCCTGCGTGGCTGCTGCGTCGGATTGCAGGGTGGCGATCGTCGCCTGCGCCGCGGCGATGTTGGCCTCGGCCTGCTCAATGTCTTCGTCGAGCTGGGCGAGGGCTTCGTCTTGGTCCTGAAGCTGGTTCTCGATCGTCGTGATCTTGCCGACGCCAGTGATGACCTGTTCGAAGATCGTGGTGTCGCCGTCGATCACGCCCACGCGGTAACTGATCCGCACGTCGTATGCGGTCTGGCTTTCCAGTGGGGTGATGACATGGCGCACAGCGTCGACCGCCGAAAGGATTGCCGAGTTGGTCCAGCCATCGGCCTGCGTCTCATCGGGGGCATGCAGGCGGTAGTCGATCACGATCGCGTCAGCCGAGGGCATCTCGCTCTCGCCCGCCACCAGCAAGGCAGGGAATCCTTCGCCGGAGGTGGTGCCAGTGACGGACCATTCCGCCGCGACCGGTGCCGGTGGCTTCAGGTCCGGCGCGGAAGGCGACCACGGCGCGGGCGGGGTGGTGGTCTCGCCGAGTGCAAAGGCGTGCTTGGCATGCGTCTCGGTCTCGGCCGTGAACGTCACCTTGCCCGTGGCTGGGTTGATGCCGCGCTGCGTGATCAGCACCGGCTGATTATCGAGACCTTCCTCGGGAACGTTGAGGTTGATCACGTCGCCGGTCTTCAGGCCGATCCATTCCGGTCCGGTCGTGAACGTCCAAGGCCCGGCCTCGCGGCTGTTTACGATCTCGTAGGCCGCCAGCTGGCCGGGCTGCTTCGCTTCGGCGCCTGAGAATACCTGAACCAGCGGGAAGTCGATTTCCTTGGTGCGCTTACCCCTATCGGCGGTCACGTACTCCGGGACGGTGATCGCGGTGCCGCTGATGACCGACCAGTCGCTATCCTCGTCGACATACCGAGGGATTACCGAGCTGATGCGCTCGCGGCGGGTCTTGGTCGCTGCGATCGAGAGGCCGTCGTGAAGATGGTAGCTCTGGATCGTCGCGATGGCCGTGCGCGGCATGTTGACCAAGCAACCGATCATTGCGGCCGTTTGGGTCGGGCGGGCACCACCGGCCTGAAGGATGCGCTTCAGCGTGTCCCACTTGCTGTCGGTGGTCCATTCGACGCCGCCGACCTTCCAGCCATTGGCCTCGCAGACGTTGGCGCATTCGACGAATTCGGCGACGCGAATGTTTGCGATCGGCGCGCCAATGCCGCAGGTGCGCTCACCGTTCTGCCAGCGACCCAGCGCCCAGGTCAGCGCATGGAGGCCGGGATTGTCCGACCAAACATAGGTCGATTCTTGGAGCGCACGGCAGGCGCCGGAACCGCCGGGATATGTGCTGTCGAGACGTGGATCGTAGACCTTGACCCACTTGCCGATCCAAGCAGGCTCCGGCGCACCGGCACCGTACATCTCGCCCTGCTTGTTGTAGCGCAGGCACCACATCGCGTGGGTGATGCCGGAGAGCTTGTGCTGCGAGGTCCAGCCCGGCGCGGTGCCGCCGCCCAGTGAGAGGGCCAGCGCCGACGCCATCGGACTGCCGCCGGTGTGGACCTTCTGCGCCTGATAGTCGTGATAGGTGCCGATCGCGTTGCCGCTGGCGTCGAAGGTCACCACCTCATTGTCGGCGGTGAACTTTTCGATGCTGTCGATCTGGCCGCCAATGCTGAGCAGGGCGCCGAACCAGAGCAGGTCGTTGAACTTGGTGTAGCCAGGCCGGGTGTTGGTATTGGCGTAGATGCGCAGGCCGGACATGCGGGTGCGGCCCATGGCGTAGGGCAGGCCGCTCTGGGGATTCGTCTGGAAGCTGGTGGCGCTGCCTTGGTTCGAAATGCCGGGAGCGGCTACAGCGGTGACGGCCGACAGGACGCCCGCAGCAAGGCCGCCATATGCACCGATGGCGCCAAGGGTTGCCGCCGAGACGCCAGCAATGCCGCCTGCGGTTGCCGCGGTGGTGGCGGTTGCAGCGACAGCCGGGGCGGCAAGGCCAGCAGTCGTGGCAACGAGGGCAACAGCGGCGACGACCATTCCGGCGGTGCGCAGCGTCTTCATGGCAGAACGCTCCAGGCGCGCAGGATCGATTCCGGCTTGGGCTTGAGTGTGATCAGACCGGGATAATCGTCATGAAAGCAGAAGACGTTCCCGTTGCTGGCATAGATGCCGATGGCTCCGATGGGGTTCTCGGCCACGATCTCGACGATATCGCCGGGGAGCATGCGCGCGGGGACGATCGGGACCAGACCGAGGCCGTCGGCCATTTCCGCGAGGGTGGAGTAGCCCAGACGCTTCAAGGCCTTGGCCGCGCCGAGCAGGGTGGTGTACCGACCAGCCTTGCTGATCGAAATCTTGTAGCCGAGTTGCTTGAGATGGAAGGCAGCGACGCGGGCGCAATCGACCTTGCCCCATTCGAAAGGCTGATCGCGAAACTTGGCCATAGTCGCAAAGGTCGCGGCGTGGCGGCGTTCGAGCGGGGTCATGAGTTTGCCACCCGCTGATTGCCGGTGATGACCGAAACACCCTTGGCGGTGGCGGAGCTCTTGGGCCCCTTAGTTCCCCAGTACAGATTGACGTCGGTGCCAGTCATGAATTCGAGGCCCTTCTCGCCGGGCCAGATGGACTGGTGCCAACCGTTGGAGGCGCGCTGGCCTTCCTCGACCTCGAACAGGCGCTCGAACACGCTGACGATGGTGAATTCGACCGTGCGGGCGCCGGACTGGTCCACGTCGATCTTTGGCACATCTATTTCGCCGAGGAACACGGTCTCCGGCTGCCCAAGGAGCAGGCCGGTGATCGGATCGACTGCGCCAACCATAAGGCGGGCTACGCTGCCCTGCATCGCGGGGTTCGCCAGCGCCGCGGTCGCGGGAAGGTCCGGCGGCATGAGCGTCACGCTGATCTCCGGCGCGCTGTCGCCGATCTCTTCATTCAGGTCGGAGAGGGTGGCGATGGTGCCGAACGTTTCATCACGGCCGACATAGGTTTCGCCATCGATCACGAGGCTGGCCGAGCCATCGAGCAATCGGATCGTGTAATTGGGAAGCTCGATGCGCAGGGCGCCGAACAGAAGGACGGACGGCTGCGCCAGCGCGTTCTTGAGGGTCGGATCCACTACGCCGCCTCCATCACGGAGAACGAGAAGGCGCGGGCGTTGTCGAGGCCGATCTGCCAAGAGATTTCGTCGCCGGGCAAAACAAGGCCCTCGATCATGGGCTGGGCGATCTCAAGCACATCGTTCGCGGAGAGCGGGGTGCGCAGCATGGGGAAGATCGAGGCCGTCAGATTGCCCCCGGCGCTGGCTGTGCCGTCGGCGGTGAACATGTAAACGTAACGGCGGCCGGAATGGATGATGCTGAAGAACTGGCCTTCCTTCACCGTGTACGCAGCAGCAAAGCCTTTGATGGGGATCGAGGTGCCGCTCGCCACCGCCGCGCTGATCTGCGGAGCGCCCGGCGTGCCGGGGTCGAAGTCCAGTAGCGGCCAGGGCAGGATGACGGTGGACTGCCGCCCCTGGAGCAGGCGGGAGATGTAGACCATGCCGCCGTCCTCGACACCCAGCGGGGGCATCTCGACCTTGAGGCCGAAGCGGGTGCCCAAGCGGTTGATGCGCTGCTCGGGACCGCCGAGGAAGGGCGTCAGGACCGTGCCGAAGTCGCGCAGCAAAGGCTGGTAGTCGGTCGGCATCGGGCAGGTGGGCAGGGAGATCGGCATTGCGCCTGAAAGGGTGCGCGATTGGGGTGGTGGCTGTTACCGCCGTTACCTGCCGGGGATGCGCCTGCGTGCCGCGCGCGCCGCGTCCGTACCTGCTGCCGACCGGGCCTGCTCGCCGGATGCCAACGCCATGGGAGCCGCCACCCGCGTTGCGCCTTGCGTCACCTTCGCGTCGAAGTAATCGTTGGCCTCAACCTTCACGACCACGGTCTGCTGAACGGGCCGCGCCGCGGCGCCAGCGGCGGTAACGCCCGCCATGGAAGCTGCCGATCGCGCATTTGCCATGGCCGAGAGGTTCTGCACGCCGATGCGTTTCACCGCATCCGCCGGAACCACGAATTCGCCTTTGTGGACGATTCCCGCGGCCTGGTCGGCAGGGCCGTCGCCGGTATACCCACCCGTTGCAAAGCCGGGGATCTTCACCGAATTCGCCGCACTGGTGAGGGTGACATAGTTCACTCCGGAGAGCTTGCTGCCGCCGCCCAGGCCGAACATGGAGAACAGCCCGCCGCCCGCACTCCCGAAGATGGCTTGCTTGATCTGGAGCTTGATCAGGTCGGAGATGATCGAGTTGATGACGTCACCCGCCACTCCGCCGAGCTTGATGTATTCCTCGGTCGCGTTCGCCAGGCTATCGCCCAAGCGGTCAACGGCATCGATCTGTATGTTCTCGATCGCATCGCCCATGTTCGCGGCAGTATCGCGCGCCTCGCGGCGGCGCTGCTCAAGCGGCGATTCATACTGCCGGCCGATGCGCTCTGCGTCATAGCCCTTGATCTGGTCCAGGATGCGGAGGCGCTGTTCGGCGATTTCCTTTTGGGCGTCGGACGCGGTATTGCTGTTTTGGACGGCCTCCAGCTCCGCACGCTCCTGCTCATAGCTCAGGTCGAGTAGGCGGAGCTCGATGTCCCTGCGCTCCTGGCGCGTAGCCACCAGGTCGGCTTGCGCGCGGAGAAGATCGCTATTGTCCTGGATGGAGGCGTTGTATCTCTCCAGATTGTCTCGGCGATTGCTTTCGTCAGCAATCCGCTGTGCGCGTTCGCGCTGGAGTTCGGCAATCTCCTTCACGGCGGCCGTCCGCTCGGCAAGCTCCTGCTCGCTGATGCGGCCCAATTTGCGTTGGGTCTCGTACTCCGCGAGCCTCTGACGCTCGTCACTATCGATCGCTTGAAGGTTGTAGGCGAGAACGTCTTCCGTGGCCGTCGCCAAGGCGGCCTTGGCGGCATTCACATCATCTTGCAATCTCGCTGCGTCACGCGCTTTCGAAGCGTCGTCGCGGATTGCACGGAGGCGCTCTTGCTCCGCCCTCCTGGCCTCGGCTTCAGCTTTGCGCTGGGCGGCGGCAGCTTTTTTCTGATCGGAGTCCGACGGTCCTGCCGCCTTCGGGACATTCCGTTGCAGCGGATTGCCGAACCTATCGAAGTACGTATTGGCGAGATCAGCGGTCGAGCGCTCCGCCATTTCATTGCGAAGACGATTCGCGGACGCGTCACGGCTTTTCCGGTACTTGCCAAGCAGGTTGGGGTCATATCCACTCAGGCTGACCGCGCCATCGATGTTGTAGAGCAGGCCCTCAACGCCGATGCTGGCACCCGTTTTCTGCTTCAGGTAATCGGACACCTCGGATGCGCTCTCTCGAATGAACGCAAACGTTGTCTTGGCCGCCTGGAACAATGGATCGAACACATCGCCGAGACCCTCAAGGCTTGAGCGAACGGACACACCGAGGTCTAGCGCGTCTTGCTCCAGATCGCCGAACCCATCAGCGCCCTGCGTGATGAAATTCGCGAGCGCGGTCGAAAACTGCCCGCCTCGATCGAATGCGCCAAAGGTTGTGATAGCGGCATTGTTCACCGAGGTCATCGCCTCGTCGAATGTCACCGGAAGCTGCGCGAATTCAGCATCAATGCCCCGCGTGATAGACTTGTCATTGAGGGCATTGAAAAGCATCTCGCCAGTGAGCTTGCCATCCTCGGCCATCTTCTTCAGTTCTTGGCGCGTGATGCCGAGGGAATCGGTAAACACCCGCGCCAGGCGGGGCGATGCCTCAAGGATCTGCCCGAGCTCTTCCCATTGGACATTCGTGGAGGCGAGGGCCTGACCCATTTGCAGCGTGGCTGACTGGACTTGCTGGGTTCCCGCGCCGCCGACCTTTAGAGCCTTCGTGAAGGTCTCCGTTGCTTGGGCCGCCTCCTCCTGTGATCGTCCGAGTTCGCTGGAACTGCGCGAGAAGCTGCCATACAGCGAGGCGGTGTCTTCCAGCCCGGCGCGGGCATTCGCCGAGATCCGGCGAACATCCTCCTGAGCTTGGGCGAACGAACCGAAGCCAGCGGTCGCAAGCCGCAATTGCGCCTCCAACGACTTCGAGGCATCGGCCATGTCGAGGAATGCCCTAGCAAGGGCCACGGCAGAGACACCGGCCAAAGCACCCTTAAGGAGGCCGAGAGAGCTTGAAATGACGCCCGATGAGCGAGACATCTGCTGCTCCAGGCTTTGCACCGCATTGCCCTGCTTGCGCAGCGAAGAATCGACGAGGGTGGTCGTCGCGAGGATGTCGCGACGGTATTGTGCCACTTCCGCCTGCAACCGCAGGATAACCTTGTCGTCTTCAGCCATCTCGATAGGCTAAAGGGCGGCAGGCATATCAATTACCGCCGTCCGGAGATGTTATGAAGCGATGCCCGAAATGTGCGGAGAAGATCCAGAATAAGGCCACGGTCTGCCGCTATTGCGGCCATGAGCAACCGAAACTGGCTACATCCAGCAACTGGCCCATCTTGGTTGTGGCGGCTGCAGTGCTGGGAATCTCCTACGTAGTGAGCATCAACACAAACAGCCCCGAGCCATCTCCTGTAAAGGTTGCTTCTGCCCCGACCGTCGCGCCCGAAGATCGGTGCAAGGGGCTGAATGGTGAGGCGCGCAACTTCTCTGGCCTGGTAAAACAGAACCTTCGCAATCCTGCCAGTTTTGAGCATGTGCGAACTAGCTATGGCCCCCTGGAGAATGGGACAATGCTGGCGACGATGCGATATCGCGCAACGAATGGGTTCGGCGCGGTCGACACATACACGGCCGTCGGCGAAGTGAGGGTGCCGGGCTGCGCAGCTCGGGTTGTTAAAGCCGAGGGGTAAGGGCGGTCCTAGAACCGCCCTCGGCAGCACGATTAACTTTCTGAAATAGAGCCCGAATCGGCTGCAATCGAAAATCGTCACAACCTAAACCCCCTTCATCACAGGGGGATTACATGGACAGACGATCATTCATTGCGTCGCTACTGGCTGCGGCCGTCATTGGCATCAGCGCGGAAGAACCGGCGGACGCGCGGCGCCGGTCAAGCCGATCGAGCTACCGTCGCCGTTCGACGACCAGGCGGCGCAGCTCTGGTGGCTATTCAGTGCCTGCTGGTGCGCGGGGTGTAAGCGATGATGGTGAGTGTTCCTGCCGCAGTGGCAAGGTGTGCGTTGGGCCGCGAGGCGGGCGCTACTGCATTACGAGCGGCGGGAATAAACGGTATGGGGTTTGAAACCGACCCAGGTCGTTTCAGGCGGCCGAATTCATGACTGCGAAATTTCAAACTCCACTTGAAATGGATGAAATTGTCGTCTATAGAAGACACATGAGCTACGAGGTCGCCACCACCGATGAGTTTGATGAGTGGCTGGACCGGCAAGAGGCTGATGTCCGGGAAGCTATTTCAACCCGCATCATTCGCGCGCAATCGGGGCTCTTCGGCGATGTCGAACGCGTGGGCGACAAGGTAACAGAGATGCGGTTCCACATGGGGCCAGGTTATCGGGTATACTACACGATTCAGGGTAGAGTTCTGATTATCCTGCTTTGTGGCGGTGAAAAGAAGACCCAAAAGCGCGACATCAAGAAGGCGAAGGACATGGCCGCTGAATTGTAGCGGTGTTAAGACTAGGCTTAGTCCAGGAGGACAAGTTATGGCACTCAAAATTAAGAGCTTTGATGCTTCGAAGCATTTCGAGAGCCCTGAGGCGCAGGCGCGTCTCATTGATGATGCGCTTCAAAGTGGTGATTCAAAATACATCGCAAATGCGATTGGCGTTGTCGCGCGTGCTCGCGGCATGTCGGCGGTGGCCAAAGATGCAGGCCTCAGCAGGCAGTCGCTTTATGCGGCGCTCAGCGATGACGGAAACCCTTCTCTTGATACAATCATGAAGGTGACCAAGGCGCTTGGCATCGCGCTACACGCGGGGCCTGCCGACGAAAAACCGGAAGCGCGCAATGAGATGCGAGCTTACGCCTGATCTCTGTGCGCCTCAACAAACCTCCGAAGCCGCTCGGGATCGCCGGGGGCTTTCGGTTCTGACCCTGGCGCTGCATGCGCCTCGTTGTGGGCTTCCAGTGCTTCCAGATAATCGCTGAGGCTGTCAGCCTTCCAGTCGATGCCGAGCGCCTGGCAGTTCGTTAGGACTTGGCCTTTGCGGAACGGCTTCGCGGCTTCTTCGCGGCGGGCTCCGCTTTTTTTTTAAGGTCGATGCCCTCGATCGTCGCATTCAAGATTGCCCAGGCGATGCGCTGGCTCTCGACAAGGGGGCGTGCCGGATAGGTGTAGTCGTCCACGAGCTGGACTGCGAGCCGCGGGCCGACGGTGATTTCTCCACCATTCACCGACGCGGAGTTGCCCCCGATCAAGGCTAGGCGGATCGTCTCGCGTATATCGGTGAACATGGCGCCGCCGCCGCCCATGTAGACAGCCTCCCCGGCATTGATGCCGAGGCCAGCGCCGATCTCGTCGTACATCTTGAAGATGCTCTTGCCGCCGCACTTACGCTCCAGCTCAAGCACCTGCTGGATGGGGAGAGCGAATGTGTAATTGCCGTCGGCGAAATCGAGATCGACGCTGGTGGATTTCACGGCGCGACCGTCCAGGCCAGCAGGCCTTCGCCTTCGAGCGTCAACTCGGTTGTGCCGGGAGTGTCGGTGTAGCCCTGGTTGCGGGCGGTCATGATGGCGCTGCCGGTGTAGGTGCCCATCAGTTCGCCGCCATCGGTTCCGTCATCGCGGAAGAGGTCGATCTTGTAAGTCTTCCGAACACCGAAGGCGTCGGTATAGTCTTCCTCGATATCGATGTTGTCGGCGCCGGACGCACTGATCGACCACGAAGACCCGGTGACGCGCAGCTTGCGACGCCCCGGCCGGTTCGGCGCGGCACAGTCTCGGCTGTACGTTTCGTTCGTCTGGGCAGAGCGGTTGATGGTGACGGATTCGACGCCGCAAAGCTTCACGTAGGTGTCGGGGGCGGTGTCGAGGACGCTGATCAGCGCGAAATCAGCCCGGTTCGGTTCTGACACAAGAAATCTCCAGCAGTTTGCCGAAGATTATGGGCGTTCAAATATCCGCTTTACCGCCGTCAGGCTTGGCCTTGCCCTCTAGCAAGGCGGTGCGCTCACGCATCTGCCTGCGCCGGTACTCCGCTTCGAACTCGGATGCCGTCATGGAATGGGCAGACATCCAGAGCATTTCCAGATTATGGGCTGCATCCGGGCTGACACGCTGAAGATTGTCGACCTCGACCTCCATCTCTTCAGCGGTGATAATACCTTTGCGGATGAGGATCTTCGCTATCGCTTTGAAGACGAGGTAATCGACATCGTGCATCTGGGACTTGTATCACCCCTGGTACGCTCTGGCCACCACGGTCGCGACGCCGTGCCAAGCGTCAGCCTCGGCGCCGTCGCGCATGATCCTAGATGCTCGCACAGACAGGCCGTAGCGCCTCCCATCGACCTCGTAAGCATGGTTGTGCAGTGCTTCGACGACTGCGCTATGAATGCGCGCCGCATGATCCTTTGCGGTCTCGATCATGGCGCCGCCCGCATTGTACCGCGGCTTTGCGAAACTATGAATCGAGAGGCTCACCTCGGCGCCCGCGGTGCAACCGCGCCCCTGCGGGAGTGACTGCATTGCTTCGACCACAACGAAAGGCCAGATCGGCGCCCCCTGCGCGTCAACGCCGGTAGTTTTGGGCTGGGGGTCGATGGAAGTTTTCGGGAGAATGGCGAGCAACGGTGCATTGGCTTTGAGGCTCACGGTTATAGCCCGTTCTGTGGGCCTGATTAGGTCGATTGCCATGGTCAGTCCTTCGCGCTCGATCGGCTCTGGCGCATAGCTGCGCGCTTGGCCTTTTCGACGAGCTGCTTGATGTTCTTGAGGTTCGCCTGGAGGGCAGGTCGCATGAATGGTCTCGCGGGCATGCGAGAGGTGCCGTACTCCAGCGCTGCCGAATAGGGCGCGTTAGAGGAAACCTCGACCTCCTCCGGGCTCACGAGAACATTTTCGATGTTGTTGGCAAGCACGCCGGTGTCTTGATTCGGCGGGGCCGGAGCTACAGACGGCACGTGGTTCCTGCCGCTGACGCTTCCCTGGGTGATAGAAATCTGAGCGTCAGTCCGGACGAGATCGCCCCCAACGTATAACGCCTTGCCTATGAGAGCGGTCGTCTGGGGGCTTGCCAGCTTCCTGAGACGCGCGACATGGGCCTTGCGCCCCGAGATGCCTGACTTCGCCATCAGGCTTTGCGCCCCGTACCGACCCATCCGGCGGCGACCGGATCGCGCTCCAGCGAAGATACCGACCAGATACCGGCGAACGGCCCCTCCAGAACCTCGATTCGCGCCTCGGTGCCCAGCGAGCCCGCCAGCGTGGCGGCGAGGACGATGAACCGTACATCCGTATCCACGAAGCCATCTGCCTGGCGCATCGCTTGCGTGGCCACGTCGATCTGCACGCTGCATTCCCGGTGCTCGACGCCGCCGGGCTCGATGATCGATCCACCATCGTCGTAAACCGGATCGGTCTGCTCGATCGTGCGGGCAGAGTGGAACGGACCGCCAAACGCCTGCGAGAACGCAAGGCCGATGTCCGCGAAAGCTTGATCCAGCATCAGCAGGGCACTCCGGTGCAGCCGACCAAGCGCGGGCCGCCAAAAAGTCGCTGCTGGATCTCGGCGAACTGCTGCCCGTAGACCGTGGCCGCGTATCCACCTTTGGCGCGCTGGGCGACGACGGTATCCGACACGCTGGCCGAGAAGGTGCCCGATTTGAAGCTGGTCGCGCCGGTGGCCGCCAGCATCGCCGCGCCCGGTGCGCCGCCGATTCCGTTGAGGGCCAGCAGGTGGGCAGTCAGAAGCTCGGTCGCGTCCTGCTGCTCATCGCCGTAGTTCTCGCCGACGCGGGCCTCGGCCTTGGTCGCCCATGCGGCATAGGGCGGCTCCGTCAGCGTGGAGAAGGCCGGGTAGGT
The DNA here is from genome assembly GCF_055521635.1 of Novosphingobium sp. BL-S-20. Taxonomy (NCBI): domain Bacteria; kingdom Pseudomonadati; phylum Pseudomonadota; class Alphaproteobacteria; order Sphingomonadales; family Sphingomonadaceae; genus Novosphingobium; species Novosphingobium sp. BL-S-20. The sequence continues at coordinate 925,442 of NZ_CM145494.1, forward strand.
TGCTTGGAACTGGGCGAGCGGGAGGCGAGCGTAAGCCATGCTGCAAAGTGCCGGGAAGGGACGGGGGAATTACCGCCATCAGCATGGAGAACGCGCCGGTGGTGCCTGGACACTCACCGGCGCCCCCTTGGTGCGACCCGACGGGGTATGTGTCCAATATAGAACCGGTGATAACGATTTAATACGAAAATATTGTAACAGGCGTGTAATTGTGCACACTCCTGGTGGAGTGCGAGGCACCAAAAAAATACCCGACCTAACAAATAGGCCGGGTAGTTATCCAGAGAGTTCGCTTTCGCTCATCCCCTTCGGGTCGCCATGCATTGCTGCGCCAAACAGTAGTGGATGACAAGCGATTCCATCGTCCCGTCCTGGAACAAACAGTCCCAGTCGATTCTCGGGAACTTTCCGGCGGGACAATGGTTTAGGCGTCCCTCGATCCTGCATTTCATGGGAAAGGGCCGCCGCGACAATGTGAGGCGGCCCGATTTCGTCGAAGTTGCGATCAGGTCAGGCTTCGAGGCCTATCTCGATCGCTGCGATGATGTCGTCCTTCTTGGTCGCATCGCCCAAGTCGATGCCGTTCGTTTCAGCGAAGCCCTTGAGTTCCGCCACCGTCATCTTCGAAATGTCCGGCGCGTCCACATCCTCGTAGCCCTCGTCGTCGAGCAATTTGGCCTTCAGCCCCTCGACTTCGCCGATGGGCTGGGAAACGTGGATCGTGGCGGTATCGCCCGGCTCCACCAGCTTGACCCCATCCGGAGTTTGGAAGGCCTTCGCGCGGAAGTCGTTGTTGGTCACTTTGTACTTCATGGCTCAGGTCCTCGTGCCACGGGCGATGAGATCGGGCCGCTGGTTGAAGTACAGCGGGTAGCTGTAGAGTTCGCCACGCGACCATGCTGCGCGCTGGAGGTCCGGGATGTTCAGGGCATAGATGTCCTGACCCGGCGTGTTGACGTAGGGGCCGAACTCGGCGGGGGCCATCGCCTTCTTGAACACGTCCTGCGCGCCGACGGGGAAGAAGATGGCATTGTCGACGCCGACAGCGACGGTCGAATTATCGTCGGTGCCCTGGTAGTTATGCCAGGTGATGCCGCCGTACTCGAAGTCGCCGAAGCTGTTGTTGCCGCGGAGGTCAGCGGCGGCCGACCAGTTCAGGTAGGTTTCGCGCACCTGCGGGTGGTTGATCAGCGCGTCATAGAACGCATCGCCGACCAGCGCGTGCACCTTCGTCGCCGGGGTGAAGGCGCCCTTGGACGCGCGCTTCATCGAGCGGATAACCTGAGCGCACTTTCCTCGCACGTCGGTAGTGTCGATGTTCAGTGCGAAGCTGATTGCGGCAGGCTGGGCCACACCGAAGGCCGTGTAATAGTTGTAGATGACGGTGGTGCCGTCAGCGTCGAGCAGCAGGCCTTGCAGCGCGCCGAGGCGGTGGAACTCGTGGGTCAGTTCCATATCGTTGCGGACGCGGGACATCCGGCGCAGGTACTCGCCCTGAACCGACTGAAGTTCCGTCTGCGAACCGAACGCGCGGATGCCCTGAACCTCTTCCGCGTAGATCGTGAAGCCCTTGGCGAGGCGCGTGGTCTTGAGCGGCACGGCATCGCGATTGTCGCGCACCAGCTCGGCGGGCGGCGCGCCGACTGGCGACGAGGGGATCAGTGCGAGAGTTGCGCCCCGGCGATCAACCCAGATGTCGCGGGTGTTGACCGGCATTGCGTCGAACAGGCCAAGCTGTCCGAGAAGCTGCGGGTTGAAGTCCATCTTGTCGACCGCGCCGGTGAGCGAGGTCATCGAGAAGGCCGACGAGTTGAAGACGTCCATTCCAGCCATTTTCGGCCCCTTTATCGAACGATGATGCCGAGCGCGGCGAGGGCCGCGTTGGCGGTTGCGATGGCTGCGGCGTCAGCGCCCGCCGAATAGGTGAGGTGAGCGCCCACCACCTGCGCGTCGCGCGAGACGATGGTGCGCTTGGCCGTGCCGACGACGCCCTCGAAAAGGATGCCCGCCACAGTCTGCGAACCATCCGATGCACCGGGCGCATAACGGACGAAATTTCCGCCTGCGGTCAGCTTGCCCAGCAGCGTGCCAGCGACGAGGCCGGGGGCTGCGCCGCCCGCGACCGTAACCTGGTCGCGAGAGCGATACATGCCCTGCGCCTCCGAGATCAGGAATCCAGCGGTGTGGATGCCCTCGGTGAGAGTTGCCATGGCTTAGGCTCCCTTCTTGATGGCCACACCGGCCGACTGGAATACGTTGTCGTTCCACGCCGCTGCGCCGTCCGACATGTTGATAGGCGAGCCGAGCGGCTGCACACCATTGTCCTCGACCTTCGCGTCCTTGGTCAGGACGGCGAACGAGGCGGCGATCTGGTCGGCGGTCCAGCCCTTGGCGGCGTCGCCCATCTGCTTCGAGACGGTGGCCGACATGATCGCGGCTTCGTCCATCTCGTCGGAGACGGTGACGCCGAGGGTTTTGGCCTTGCCAGCGGTCACGAGCAGGGCCTTGCCCGCGTCGCGCAGCTGGGCCGGGGTCGGCTTCGCGTCCTTCACCTGCTGTTCGAGCGTGGTGATCTTCGCGTCCTTGGTCTGGCCCTCGGCGGTGAGGGTGGCGACTTGGGTTTCGAGGCCTGCGACCTTGCCGTTGGCAGCGTCACGGGCGGTCATGAGGGTGGTGATGGTCGTAGCGGCGATGTCCGCGTTCGACACGTCGACGGAAAGCCCGTCGATGAGAACGATCTTCGGCACAGGGCTCTCCTGAGTGAGTGAATCGAGAATGTTGGAGGGAAGGGCGTCGCAGACGGCGAACCCGTCCTTGATGGCGCACTCGGAACCGGCGCGGCCGCGATCGACCAGCGCAACGTGGTTTCCGAAGATGGACTTCTGGCGGGCCTGGCACTTGGTGCCGTCCGCTGCGGTGAAGTCGCCGAATTCGAGGTCGCTGCTGTAGCCGTTGCTCAGCTCGCGCTTGCCGCCGTCTACCTTGGCGATGGCCTCGGCGTCGGTCAGCAGCAGGTCGAAGGCGAGGTAATCGCCGTCGCGCATCGCACCCATGATCGTGCCGCGCGCGTGATCACGCCAGTTGGCGGTCGTGACCGGCGCGTCAGGGTGATCGTCGGTGACCGGTTTGCCGATGAAGCTGCGGACGGATTTCTCGTCGAAGACGGTGGCGTCGTCGCGGAGCACGTTGACCAAGGCGGTATCGCGGTGGCCGTGCTTGTTCTCGGGATCTACGTCGGTGCCCGCGTACTGATATACTCCAGTACGGGCCGCGCGTGCACGAACGGCCATGGCGCCGCCTTCAATACGGCGCGGGGCATCAAGAGTCAGAGTGTCCCGAAATTGCATACCCCGACAATATTGTCAGGGAGAGGGCTGGTTTACCGCCGTCGAGAAACCTTATAACTATTCCCGAAGGGATATGAGGCTATGGCGACGTATATATATGAGTACTCTGGGGGGAATTGTTACGGTTATTTCCAAGGGAAATACCTGTACACGATGAGTGGGCAATGCACCCATTACATTTCGGGTTCCGATAACAAATACCTGTATGCCTACGCTGGTGGCCAATGTGAATTTTACAGGAGTGGGAAGTACTTCTACGAATATTCTGGAGGACAGTGTCGCTGGTATATGACGAAGGATTTCGATCAAACTTGACGACGACATGAAAACGGCACCCGCAGCAGGTCAGTTGGCCCGGCATATCCTGCAATGCCGACGCATCGAAGGCGGAATTCTATCTCGCGCACAGAAGGCCGCGCGCGAGACATGAAATTTCGTCTTCAGACTTGCAGTTTTAAGGCCACGGCTTTGAAGTTATCAGCGACCGTTACATAGTCGTCTTTGCTGAAGTGGATCAGCGCACTGGTCGAATCGAGCGCATTAGGCGTGATTCGAGTAACGAGTTCTGGGTTGACGCCCACTTCACCACCTATGGGTGTTTTAAAAAATACCAGTTTCATAAATACTCCATTCCAACATTGGGTGGCCGGAAGTATCCACGGAACAAGCCTAAATCCAGTAGGTTAATCGAATTTCACTATCCCCTGAGCCCTGCATCCGCAGAAGGGCAGGCGCCCCGGCAAATCCTGCGGTGCCGTATCATAAGTGTATTCCTTCCCATCCCGCGCCTGGTGATCCGCGCGCGGGTGGGCTTTCCGGCTGTGCCGCCAGATCCACGTATCGATTCCCGCCTCACGCCGCCGCTCATCCGCGAGGGAGCTGGTCAGCTTGTTGAGCTGGTCCGAGGCGATCCGGGTCGACCGGCTGCGGCTCATGCCCACGCTGTCCCGGATCGTCTTCGCCACCTCGCGCGCCGGTGTCCGGTTGCGCAGGCCATCGAACACGGCGTTGCTGATCTTCTGGCGCGTCACGTCGGACACGTCCTTGACCAGGGCGACGTTCCACTCGATCGAGGTCTCTAGGCTGGCGCGCACGTCACCGGCGCCGATCATGGTGTCGAGATCCACGCCGGTGGCAGAAAGGACTGCGCCTCGCCAGCGGCCACGGAACCATTGCTCTGTACGCAAAGCCCAGTCTCGCACCTCTGGTGTCAGCAGCAGCACAAGCCGGTTGATCTGCTCGGCAGCACCGTCGATCTCGGCGCGCACGTCGGCGGGGGCGTCCGTGGTCATCTCAGACACGGTGGCGGCATAGGCGGCGATGATGCGTTCTGCACCGGATGCCCACGCTTGAACCACAGGGTTATACACAGCCCGGAACAGGTTCGTTGCAAGCGTTCCCGGAGGATCGATGTCGCGCAGGACGATAGAGCGCTTGCGCATGCCCGGCTTGGCTCGGCGCGCCATGGCTGAGAGATCATACGTCATTGCGCGCTGACCGCGAAGTCGCTACAATGCAGCTTCCCACGGGTCGTTTCGGACGTGTGTTTGAGGCTCGCTTCATCAAACCCCGTGGTCATTTCACCCACCATGCATTCATCGGATAGACGGCTTTCGAACTCGTCTCGTAGATGACCGTCATCGTTCCGCGACGGTTGGTATAGGTCGCCTCGAAGCGAGGGCCGTTCATGCCGCGCGACTTGGCGGGACGAACGTCGGTTGCTTGGTTGAGGCCGGTGGCGGCGCGCACGAGATCACCCTTCGTCAGTGCTTTCGCGCCGTGCACCTTGCCTTCGGGGCCGTGGTTCTTCCAGGCATGTGCGATACCGGAATGATCGAGCCGCAGTTCTTTTCCTGCGATGTCGATCCCTGTGCGTTGCTTTACGAGACGCGCAGCAGAGGGCGACACGTCACCGACCGGTCGCTGCTTCTGCCCGCGCCCTCCGCCGATGGCCCTGCCGACATAATCGCCCGGTGATCCACCCCCTCCAGGTCCAGACTTGAACTGACCGCCGCGAGCGCCGCGTCCCCAGTGGTGCTTATTTCCGTCCTCAAAAGGGAGGTTGCCAGTCGGCACACCCCCGTCACTGACAGCACGGCGGGCGGGCACATTCGTCCCGCCCCCGGCAGACGCAGGATCACCTTCCTTTCCGGCCTGGAGCTTGGACGGGTCATCGCCCGTACCGTCGTCGTCCGGGTTCAACCCGAACCTCTCGTTTTCGGGGATCTCGGCAAGCGCCTGATCGAGACCGGGGATGTACTCCCGCTCGGCCATCAGGTTCTGAAGGCCCTTCGCGAATGCCTCGTCGGGAATCGCGCCGGTGGCTTGCAGCTTGGTCACCGCGTCCATGGTGACGTTGAAAGTGTCCGCCTCTTCCTTCTCGGTCGGGACCGAGAGCGGGGCGAACTTCCACGTCACCTTCGCCGGATCGGCGCCTGCCGACCGGATCAGGAACGGGTCCAGTTGCTCAAGGCAGGGTCGGGTCTCCAGCTTCTGACCGGAGACGACCGCCTTGTTCCAGTTGTCCATGTCGTGCTGGCCGGTGGCGTTCATGCCAGCGGGGGAGCGGCCGAGCAGTCGCGTGAAGGGGATATCGGACACGGCAGATACGCGCTGGTCGAAGGCGTCCATCATTGCGGGGATGCCTGCCCAGGACACCTGATAGTCGGTGATCGTTTCGCCTGCGTCGTCCTGACCGCCCGAAGAGCGGTAGACCGTGGCGTTGAGGCTGCTCTCGCCAAGCGCAATGACCTCGATACGCTTGTTCAGCTGCTCCGGGTTGCGGCTGTCGAGGTCGGGGATACCGATGCGCAGGAGCTTGGCCTTGCGGACCAGTGCAGCGAACCACGCCTGTGTCTCGTCGGAGCGGGTAACCTCGGTGTAGACGCGCAGAAGGCGGCTATCGCCCCAGAACGCCTCATCGTCGGCCACAGCCGAGCCAGCGGGCAGGCGGGCGCCACGAAAGCAGATGACGCGGCTCGGGTGGATGCGGACCTGATCGCCCTTGTCGCCCTGCATTTCCCACATGGTGGGTTCGCCGTAGCGCGGGGACGCGAGGTCCTTGATCCAGTCCTTGCCAGTGATCTGCCAGCGGGAGACGACGTTGATGGCGACGATACCGCCCTTGCGGACCTGATCGGGCTTGAGCTCGCTCGCATGGTCGCCAGCGGTGATGATGATGAGGGCGCCGCCGCCGATGCCGCGCAGGTTTTCGGCTTCCTGCACCTTAGCCTGAAGCGAGAGGCGGCGCTCTTCGGCCTCGATCGCTTCGATGACCTTCGCGTCGGCCTGCCAGTCTCGCCACTCGCGAACCCGATCCTCGGCGGGGATCGAGATCACCTTCTTCATCATGCCGGAAGCCATGTAGGCGGCTATGGCAAGCTGGTGGGTGAAGATGCCGGGGAGAGCAGTAGAGCCTGCGAGGTCTCCGCGAGTGAAGGGGTTCAGGCGGCCGACTGCCTCGATCGCGCCTCGGAGACTATCGGTGATCCAGGCCATGTGGGTGAGGGTATGAGAGCTACGGCCCTGATTTTACCGCCGTTGCAAGTTCACCAAGTTCATCATTTCTAGGTGAACAAAGATACAACACCAAGAGCCAACCCCAGCACCCCGAGGCCAACAGATACTAGGCCAAGTCTGGCGGCAATGCGCGGCATCGCATCGGTCGCCGACCAAGCCCATCTGAATTCATGCCAGAAATTGGCATCCCTAAATTCGATAACCGCTTCCGAATTTGGCTTGATCTTTAGTTTTTGGCGAGACCGCAAGTCCATGTATATCGTATCTTGCACATTGCCCCTAGCGCCCCGAGCAACAAGTGGGATGCACACATTATTATGGCAAACCAATATGATCTGTCCGGCGGACGAGAACGACCGGTGTTTTTTCGCGACTCTGACGACATCAGAGAAGACATCCTCTTGGGCTATTTCTGCTACTTTAAGCGTAACTGTGCTGATGTTCTTGGACATGATTGGTCCATTATACGCAAGCGGATACCAAATGATTAAAGCAGGTTGTCCATCGAGTACCCAGCCTTCCCCATCATCAGTTCGGTCATAGCCCAAACGAGGGCGTCGGCGCGGTCAGGCGAGTTGTCGCCCACATAGCCAGCGGCGGTGAAGTTGCACATCTGGTCCTCCAGGTCCGGGAAGTTGCCGACGTGGCTGACCTTGCCCTGCTCGTAGAGTGCGGCGATCGGCTCGGCGCGGATCACCTTGCCGCGTGTGGCGGTGACCTCCTTGAACCGGGTCTTGATGCCCGCTGCGCGCAACACAGCCCCCACCATGGCCCCGCCGAAGTTCCGCTCGGCGACGATGCAGTCTGCGCCCCAGCGCTCGGCCACCTCGACGACACGGCGGCCCCATCCCTCGGGTGACAGATTGCAGGTGGCATCCTCCAACACATAGGCCCGGCCGTCTATGCCCTTGCCGGAAGCGATGATGCCGATGTCGTCGCCCCCGTCGTCGCCCTTGGTACCCGAGGGATCGACCGAGACGACGATGCGCTGCATGTCGGGCAGGGCGCCCTTGTCGATGCGGAAGCGATCAATGCCGGGTATCTCGCCGCCCTCGGTCTGCCGATCCTCCAGTGTCCAGAGCGCGCCGTTCACATCGCTGGCCCATTCACCCGCCTCGAAGCGCAGGCGTTGCGCAGCGCTCATGGACGCCAGCACGTCGAAGTATTCCGCAGGCAGGTTGTCCGCGTTGTCCGAAGGGTTCACCTTCATCTCGGCGTAGTCGTCGGGGTTTGGCAGAGCTTCTTTCGTGCCCGGCTTCAGCTTGGCGCGGAACAGTTGGTAGGACCAATGCAGTTTGCTCGGCGGGTTGCAGTCGAAGTAGGCCTTGAGCGCGAGGTGCGTCCGGCCGGTGGCGGCGGCGATCTCCGGGGCCAGCTCGCACTTCTGCGCCAAGCGGGACATCGCCATTTCAACCGAGCCCCACGGGATCTGCGAGGACTCGTTGAAGTAGAGGGTCACATACTCGGCGCCGAGGATCTTCTCGACGCGCTCCTTGTCGTCGAGACCAGCGATCCAGATCTGCGAGCCGTTCGGAAGCTCGATGTAGAAGTCCGTGCGATCGTAACGGACGCGTAGCGCCGGGAAGCACAGCTTCAGCACCTTCGGCAGGGTGTCAGCCCATACCGAGGTCTTCGCGTGGTTGAAGCGGAAGCGGAAGATCGCGTGCCGGGAGCCAGGTGCGTTGATTGCGCGCTGGATGATCGCCCGGCAGAGGATGAACGTCTTGCCCGAGCGCGAGCCTCCGCGGAGCATGATGTTGCGGGCGGCCGAGGCGAGCAGCTGGTTGGCCACGCGCTGCTTCGGGGTGAGCTTGGCAATGGGTGGGCCGCCGTTGCGGCCTATGCCGGGAGCGATGGAGGTGTGGGCATTCACAGGTGCACGCGGTCCTCTCGCAGCATCTCGGCGACCCGCCGGAGGTAGGCGAAGTGCACACCGGCGCGGCCATCCTTCGACAGGAGCGATTCCACCATCCGTGCCGCCAAGAGATGCGCAGGGCTGGCGAAGCAATCGCCGCCGTTCATGCATCGCCCGTGGAATGAGCAGTCAGGCGTGAAACCCTCGCACTTGGACACCGCCACCCCGAAGCGCTCGGGATCGGCATCGTGGCAGAGATCGCGCTCGCTGACCTTCACACTCCCTCCCTCTCACCGCTGCGGAGGGCGCGGATTGCGTCGATCGCTGCTTCGGAATACTGAGCAGGCGTCACATTCTGACCGTTGCCAGCATCGCTCAGCGCCAAATCGAATATGGCGCCGTGCGCAGCGAATGCCGCCTGCTCCAGCGCCTCGGCGCGGGCCTCGTGGCGGTGGCGGGCGAAGGCTTCTGAGAAATCTCCTCCTGCTTCACCATCGCGAACATCGGCCAAATACTCGGCAGACGAATACAACTCCTTACGGCTTTCGATCAGTGCCGCAGCCGCGTTCCGATCCCGCTGCGTAATCTCGATCTTGCTCATACCTTGGTCTCCATCGAGACGACGTAATCGAGGCGAGCGCGCCAGTATTCCGCGATGCCTCCCTGCGGCGGTTTCCGGTAGAACACGATCCAGTCTTCAGTTAGCCGAAACTCGTCAGCCTCGACATGGCGCATGTCCTGCCCGTGCTTCATTTCGATGCGGTAGGTTTTCATGCCTTGTCCTTTCCGAGAGCGCGGCGGGCTGCGCGATAGTGCTTGATGAGCAGACGGAACTTCGCCCATTCCTCACCGTCTTCGGTGTCGGCTATCTGATCGCAGCATTCCGCGAACGGCACCAACGCCTCCCTGAGCCGCTTATTGTCCTCTGCCATTGCGAGGATGGCGTCGCGGTTCTGGTAGAGGAAGTGCTTGAGCGCATCGACGGATTGAAGGCCGGGTGCCTCATCCAGCGCGCGCAGCTTGTCGGCGTCAAAGGTCATAGCTTGATCCACTTCCGCTTGTTGGTTGGGGAAACAGAAATGCGACCGGCTTTCCGCTCAGCCTGCATCAGTCGGTCTGCGGCCCGGTCGGTATCGACGACGCCAGCCCGAGCAAGAGCATGGCGAACGCTCCACGATGTGAATTCACCGACCATCGCGGCGCGCCCAGCGCTCAACTGCGCATCGCTGATGATCTCGGCACCGATCTTCATGCCTTTGCCGCCCTTGTATCCTGTGGCAATTTGCCAACCTCCCCTCCCGCGGCTCAACATGTCTTCCATGTTTTCTGCCTGCGTTCCCCAACGAAGGTGCTTGGGGTTGACGCATCCGGTGATGTCGCAGGAGTGGAGGCAAAGCGCCTCGCTATCCTCAGGCTCGCCGGATTTGATGATGAGCGAAAGCCGGTGGGCAGGAATGAATTTCCCACGAACGCCGAGGACGCCGTATTTCTCGCGGAATGTGCCCTGCCACATCCAGCAGTCGCCCCATGGGCCGTATCCTTCGGTCTTATCGACTTTTGACCAGAAGCGCTTCTCCGTGTCGGTCTCTTTCGTCCCCGCGTAGAGATGGGCTGGATTGACGCAATTTACGTCGCCACATGTTTGCCGGACTACCAATCCGATTTCGATTGGCTTGCCTGTATGCAGCATGAGAGAAATACGGGTCGCCTTGAAACCCCTTCCTCGCAGATGGAAGCATCCGAGTTTCCCTGGCTTCGATCCAGTCCACGGCCAACAAGCATCCGCATCCCGCTTATCCACGCGGGACATGAACCTTGCCCGCTCCTCAGCCGTGAGCGGGTAAGGCATTTCGCGTGTCGCTACCGCCATCATTCTCCCTCCTTCAAAGGCGCGGCGGGCAGAGGCATCCAGTGCGTCGGCTCCGGCGTATCGGTGACGTACTGGCCGCAGTTGGCCTTCCAGTTCTCATCGCCGTCCCACGCTGCCGCATAATGGGCGCCATCGATTGCGTCGCAGGCGAGGAACCACGATCCATCCTTCGGCGCGCTGTCGATCGGTTTCCAACCCTCCACCAACCTTTCGGGATTGGTCGGGGTTGCGGGGCGGAGGGCCTTAGCGAAGCGTCTGATGCCCTCGCGAATGTATTGCGCCCCCACGCTATCTGCGCTGCATTCCTCGAAGGGAATGCCTAGCGCATCGCTCATGACGCTTCGGGCAATATCCGACGGGCACGCTATCGGATCCTCGCCCGCAGGTTCGGGACTCCGGGCTTGCAGTGCGGCGATGGCGGCGCGGGCGATCTTTTCGAAATCGTTGCACCCCGGAACAGTGACGTTCTCCGCAATCGCCCTCGCCACCGCCTCCACCTCATCGGCGGCAGGGGTGGGGGGCTTGAGCGCTTTCTGGATCGCAACAGCCATTTCATCAGCGAAATACCTGGGCGCCGTCAGGATGAAAGCCTCGGGGTTATCCAGATCGCTGTTGCGGGCCATCCAGTCCGTAATCGGCATCAGCTTCTCAGTCATGGTCTTGGTCTCCGGGGAGGGGGTCAAAGGGCCGCGTCCTCAGGGTTGATGGTGATGTTGATGGCGCCGGTGTGCTGGGTCTTGTCGACGATCAGGCCGAGGACTTTGGCCTTGCCCATGGAGGCGGCGACCATCGCACCCGCAGCTTGAACCGACTTCGCAAAGGCACGGTCCTCGTCGAGCTGGCGGGCGATGTCTGCGGCAGTCAGGACGGCCATGTCAGCCGCCTTTTCCTGCAACTCGGCGATACGAGCGGTAACCCCCTCATTTTTCTTCAAGCGGGCCGCGTTCTTCTCGTTCGGCTTGTAACCGGCGGTGACATAGGCCTGCCCTAGCGTCTCCCCGCCGACGAGTGCCTGGCAGAACCGTTCGTGCTTCTCGTTCCGTAGCGGGCCGCTCATCGCGCAGCTTCCTCCTTCAGGAACCGCTTCCGCTCAGCAGCCATGCGCTTCGCCCCGATCGCCTTGCGCCAGGCGAGCACCGTGGACTTGCCCCAGATCTGTTCGACCCGGCGCCATCCGTGCTTCTTGAACTTCTCCATGAACTCCGGCGGGATGGGCTTCGGTGCAGAGGTGGGCAGGAGCTTACTCTTCGACATCGGAGGCCTCGTCTTCGTCAACAATTGCGAACCCGTGGGAGGCGGCGAGCTTGAAGTGCTCGAAGGCGCTCTCTCGGGCTTCGGGGGTGGCGCGGTTCCATGCGCGGACGATCAGGGTGCAGAGCGTGCTGTCCGTGTCGTCGTCCGCGAAGTTGGCCCCGGTCTCATAACGGCGCTGGGTCACATGCTCCCGGAGAGCGTTCACCGGCAGGTGGTCGGTGCTGGCGCGCTTCAGCAGGGGCAGGGCCTCATCCTGGGGAAGCGAGGCGACCGCGGCGTAGTGGTCTACCGACAGGGTGCGGTCGCGCAGGGCTGGGGGGAACGTCGTTGCAGCCTTGAGCGCGTCCTTCAGGCGCTTCGGGGCGAGGCCGAGGTTCTCGCTCAGGAAGTCGAAGCCGGATTGCGTGAGGTATCCAGCCTCTTTGCCCTCGGCCATCCAATCGCCAAGTGCCCAGTCCACTTCACGACGCTGGTCGGCGAGGGTGCGGCCGCGCTCGATCCATTCCTCTTGGGTGGTGGCCGGGGCGCCGGCGGGGATGATGGTGGTGATCGCGTTCACCAAGCAATCTCCTTGCGAGGGATGGACTTCCGTTCGGCGCGGGCCTCCCATTCTTTCAAACCTGCCCAAATCTTGTTCTTTGGATCGCCCTCTTGCGGCCAAGGGCTTGGCGGGCGGGCGACGATGACGGCGCGCCGATCCCCGAGCCCATTCTGCTCGGCGGCGAAAACCCAGTAACCGGCCAGATCGTCGTCGCGATCGGACCAGACGCATTGAACCTTGTAGGTCTGGACTACCGACCAATCTTCGCGCGCCTCGTCGACAAGGGCTGCGTGAAGTCGGGCTACCCGGCGCTCGGCCAGCCAGCGGGTTATCGCGCGGATCATGCGGCGGGTACTCCGCATTCCGGACAATCAGCCTCTTCTCCTTCGAGAGTGAGGATGCGACCGAGGTCGTGGCACTTGCGGCAGGACGGTCCGCGGGTATGCGCAGCCGTCTCCGTGCGGTCGGCGGCAGCTTCCGGCACCGGGCGCGCATCGACCCGCGACACGTACCGACCGTCATCCTCGCGGCGCAGATAGGATCGGGTCTCGCCCACCGCCTTCCACTGGTCCGGCAGCGCGTCGATCTCGTCCTGACCGACGGTCCCCGCGGCAAGGCGACCCATCATTTCGTCGAACCGGGCCTGACGCTCCCAAAGCACCATGCTCTTCGCTCGTTCCTGGAGCCGCAGGGCGTCGTCATCGCGCTTCCATTCCGCAATGATGCTCAGGCACTGCTTGATCGTCGGGAACCACTCGCAGCGCTCCAAGGCCTGATCGGTCAGGTAGCCGATCTGCTCCCGCGAGAAACCGCCGAGCTTGCCGGAATAGGCGGTGATCAGGAGGTCACCGCTCAGGTCGTCGGAGTTGCGCTTGGGCAGGTTGGCCAGCAGAATGCGCAAGCACTCGTCGAACTGCTGCTCAGAACAGGCGACGAGGACCGGCAAGGGCGCGACTGCGATCTGGCGAGCCTGCGCGATCGTCATGGTACCGGAGTTCGCTAGGGCCGCCGTCCAGTCCCATTTTTCGATCAAGCGCAGCGATGGCGCCGTCCTTTGGCCTTCCGCCGTTGCGGGCATGATGCGGGCCAGCGTTGTTCCGAGAGTTTCCATTGCGGTTTTCCTTGGGTTCGTAGAGGCCGGTCCAGTTGCATTCGGTGGCGGTATTCAAGATGGTCGCTGGGTCGTGGCCATCGGCGCGCCAGCGCTCGAGCTTTCCGATCATCAGGCTGATCGCGTAGTCCGTCGGCGCCTTGCCGATGCCTTTCCGCATTTCGAGATATCCGTTCCAAGCGTCCGTAGGCATCCAGTCGGGAATTGCCGGCTTGGCCTTCGGCTCAGTCTTCCGGGAAGGCTTCGCGGGCGGGCGCGTGTCTTGAGGATGCGAAGCATCCGATAGGTTCAAGGATGGTTCTAGGGTGGTTTGGGTCAAATTCTCTGACCGGTGGGGTAAAGGAGATTGACCGGTGGGGTCTGTCCTCTTGACCGGTGAAGCAGCTTGACCGGTCAAATTCTCTGACTGGTCATCCGCATGTGATTTTACGAGCGGCAGCGAGCGAAGGGCGCGAACATTGATCGCGTATTCGACGGTGTATCCGTTGGCGCAGCGGCGCTGCCCATGCTCCCGAAGGAGACCGTCTTCGATGAGCGCCTTGATGGTCGCGATGACGGTCTGCTTCGACGCACCGATCTCGTCTGCCATGCGCTGCTTCGATGCCCAGATGCCGGAGCCGTCATCGCTGGCCTTGTCTGCCATGAGCACCATGACGGCCTTGCGGGCGATATTGCCCACCTGGCGCTTGTACACTTCGGAGGTGAGGTGATTGCTCATGCAGGCACCTCGCCGCTAGTGACGGCATATCGGTCGCGGTGCAGGGCAGAGCGGAGGTTGCCACGCGTTCCCACGCAACGGTGATTGGGCATCGCGCCGCATTGCGGGCAAAACGCCTTCATTGCCTTGCGACGGCGGCTCTCGTGGCCGTGTAGCCGTTCTCTCACAGGATCACCTCGATCCGGCCGGGCTTTTCAGGCTCGGCGAAATGGTACTCAGGGCGGAAGCGGCGGTCAGGGGGATAGAAGGTGATCTTCACCGGGATCGACCCGGCTTCGGCCAGTTCTACGCCAATGGCCTTCACGCCAGGGCCGAGGGCGGCGCGCGCTAGCAGCGCAGCCTCTTGCCGAGCATTGCGCTTGACGCGTGAGGTCCGCGACCAGTGCGAGCGAGCATTGGGCGAAAGGCGCTTGTCCGGCCAGGGAAGGGGGATCACCCGGCTCACTGGCGCGTAGCCTTCGGCTGCTCGATAAGCTCGGTCATGCCATACCGGCGCGCCTCGGCTTCGAGCATGGCTAGCTTGCGGCGCGCGGCCTCGATCTGCCCAGGCAGATAGCAGCGGCGTCGGTACTCGCTTTCGGACATCGCGGTCACAGCGCACTCCAATCGATGGCCGGCTTGTCGATTCCGCGAGCGCGCATGTCGGCGCGCATCTGGTCGGCACGATCGCGGATGATCTTGCGGGCTGCGGCCCGGCGCTTCTCGGCGCCGTGGCTGGCGAGTTTCGATGCCGCGACCGGGGTGGTGGGCGGCACGGGCGCAGCGGCGCGCCGGAAGAGCCGGGACAGCATCAGTCGATGCCCAGCGCGATCTTGTAGGTGTCGAGCAGCATGTCCATTTCACGGCGATCGTCCGGTTTCATCTTCCGGAGGCGGATGATCTGGCGCATGATCTTCACGTCATATCCTACGGCCTTGCCTTCGCCGTACACGTCGCGAACATCGTCGCTGATCCCCTTCTTTTCTTCCTCCAAGCGCTCGATGCGCTCGATCAGCAGGCGAAGGCGATCGTCGGCGGCGCGATGCTCTTTGCGCTCGGTGCCGGGGATGGAGATCTGTGCGGGGTCGGTGGAAAGCATGTCGGTTCTCCGTGGGGAGGGGAAAGGGAGTGGCTGGCTCAGGCGACGGCGCGGAGCTTCGCAGCCTTCCGATTGAGCGTGACGACCTCGCAGTCAGCGAGTTCACGGCCGCCGGGGCTATCGGGGTGGTGGGCCTCGCCCTTGGCCGCCAGGAACTCGCGCGCCGCCTTCTCGATCTCGTCGTGGCAGATGCCTTCAGGGACAGAGACGATCGCGTGGCCAGCGGGCAGCAGGAGCGAAAGCAGCTCGTCCGGCAGGACATCGACCAGAGCGTCCAGCGCCGTCATCGGCATGACCGTCTCACCAGCGGCGTAGTTGCGCACGCTGTCGAGGCCGAGGTCCGCATCGGCGGCGATCATCTTGAGCGTGAGGCCGTAGCGGGTGGGGTCCTGCGCAATGCGGAACATGCGCTTCTGGCGGTCGAGGATTTGCGACTTGCGATCCATGATTGTCGTCCTGTCAGAGTGCATTAGGCTGCGTATGAGCAGCGAAATTGAAAGAGCCCGCCCGGCCTTGGAGGGGGGTGTGGGTTTCAGACCGGGCGGGCAGGGTCACGACCTCGCGGGCAGGGGCATGCGGGGTGTGGGTTGGGAGATCGTGACCGGGGACGCGGAGGTCCGCTTCGAAGGCTTCGCGCTCTTCGTCGGTCAGGGGGCGGATTTTGCGGAAGCGGATAGCCGCGTGACCCATGATGTCGTCGACACCCTCGAAGTGGAGGGCAATCTGAGGCCCGAACTTGACGTGGACGCCGTGGGAAAGGTCCGTCACGCGATAGATCGACCCCTTGCGGATCAGACCCATCGCCAAGTTCGTGTCGTCGACGCAGAGCGCGAGATCACCGACCTGCCAGTCATCAGCCATGGCTCAGACCCCCACGACTTCTGGATTGGTCTGGACGGACCCGACACGGCGGCGTTCGAGTTCTGCGATGAGGTCGGCAGTGGACACGGCGTGGAGCGGTCCAACGTCTATGATCTCGATAGCGCGCGCTCGGTTCGGCGAACGGCGGATGCGTCCTCGTTCTTCGAGGGCGCGCAGCCGATTGAACAGCGTGCCTCTGGAGTTGATGCGCAGGTGCGACATCATCTCGTCGAAGCTCGGCGCTACTCCGCCCGTGCTCTCGATATAGCCCGTAAGGTAGGAGAGCAGGCTGCTCTGCTTTCTGGTGAGGCCGATCATAGGCGACCTTCCGGCGATGACGGCGACCAAGGCACAGCGCCATCAAGGGTGCCGATTGCGGTGTCGGCCTGCTCGACGCTCCTCATCGCGCAAGAGAGCTGCCAAAGGGCGTCGCGGCTCTCATTGGTGCGGGGTATCTCGCTGTGAGCGGCTTCGATGAGCTCAAAGGCTTCCCGAAGGTACTCGTTCACCCAGAGCGCGCTCATGCTGCGGCCTTTCGCGGCGCGCGCTGCGCCTTGATCCACCGGCGGACCTTTGCCTCGGTCTCCGGCCAAAGGCGCCGATTGTTCCGAAGGTCTCGCACGAAGTGTGGATCGCTCATCGCTTTTCGGCCGAAGGTGATCTCAGACATCCCGGCTTTCGCCACGAACGCTTCGATCTCGGCCAGCAGGTCAGGGTGATGCTTGGACATGCCCACGCTTGTAACGTAGGACAGGTCCTACCGTCAATAGGACAAAGTGGGATAAGTCCCAGCCTTCCGGAAACCCCCGGAAAGTGGGATGCGCCCTACATGCAAGAGGACACTACTCCCCTACAGCGGTTTATCCGCGCGGCCGTCGCGGCGATGCCGCAGAGGCGCGACTATTACGATAAGCAGCTGCAGGCGATGTTCGGCACCAAGGGAAAGCCGATCTACGACATCGATCGCGGAAAAAGTAAGAACCCGAGCCTCGCGCAGCTTAATGCCATATCCGAGGTCCTCGGTCAGCCGAGAGAGCTCTTTGAGCGTGCGATCGGTGGCGAAGATGTTGAGCCGGTTCCTATCGGACACGTCGGCGCCGAGGCTCCATCAAATCACCCGATGATCGTGGCTGACGACGTGGTCCAAATCCAGAAACTCGACCTCTCCCTGTCGATGGGGCCGGGAACGCTGATCGAGGACTGGGTAGAGGCGGAGCCTGTCACCTTCGACCTGGCGTTCATCCAGGCGATCACCCGCACCCCATCTAACCGCCTGAAGCTGGTCACCGGCATCGGCGACAGCATGTATCCGACCCTGAATTGGGGTGACGTGATCCTGATCGACACGACGGAGCGCCAGCTGGCCCGTCAGGATGGTGTCTATTGGATCGATGTGTACGGTGCAGCAGGACTGAAGCGTTTACGTAATGTGGGCCGTGGCCGGGTGCTGGTAATCTCCGATAATCCGACGGTGCCGGATATGGAAGTTGATGCGGCTGATTTACGAATACAGGGTAGGGCAATCTGGCTGGCGCGCGGAATTTGAAGTCCGTAAGATTGCCGTAGGAAGTAATTATACTGTAATGCAGCGGGGGCTGAATGGCGGAGTTTGAAAAGCTAAGGATCTCACTGGCGCGTACGGAGCAAGGCCCTTTGTTGCAAGCAATTGGTCCAGATGAGTCTCACCGTAGCCGCAGTCAGTTCTTAATAGACGCGTTTGGCGAGGAGCGTTCGTTCCTACATTCGCGGACTGGTCGAAGATTTGACTTTATACCTCTGGAGGTTGACGGGCCGTATGTTGGGGGCATTTTCCGTCGGGCTGCTCCAGTTCCTTTGCATGATGAAAGCCTTGAGACATACGAAGCTGAGAACTTTGAAGGAGCAGTGTTTGTACTTTCAGTCTCGAAGGACCAAACTGCTTGGATGCAATTCAACCGCAAGCTTGGTGCGCCGAAACCTATACTGACTTCATTTTTTGATTACATCTCGACTAAGACTGATATCGCAGACTGGTCTGTTTATGTGAAACATTTTGAGGATGAACGAGAGTATTTCGAGGTGATCCGGCGCGAGAGGCACAAGATTGCCGAGATCGCCTTTACTTTCATTCCTCCTAATGCGCTAAGCGCAGACGACGAAGTTTACAATTTCGTGAAAGCGGTTCAAATTGAGGCTCATCCTGACGTCCAGAAACACGTCTACCGAGCCGAGCCCGGTAAAATGAATCCTGATACAGATCATATGAATGCAAGTGCTCGCATTGCCATGGCTGGGGGCGGTGACGCCGAAGTTCGAGATCGAAAGCGGCGGCTGCTGTATGGCACAGCTAACGGCAAGGTGACAAAAGAGGTCCCGGACGAAGAATTACCCACCCCTAATCACGCCCCGTTCATGAAGCGTGTGAGAAACTGGCTTTTCGGTGATGAAGTATAAGCGTTCTTTTGTTTGGCGCATTGGCATCCTTTTCGCATTTATTGCGATCATGGGAAGCCTTAGCGTTAGCAGGCCAAGCGTCCTGCCGAAGAACGAGTTTGTCAAAGCTTTCATGGGGCCAGACCTGGTATCGGTTCTTGTGGTGGCGCTAACCATCACTTTTGCCTCGGTCGCAAACATTCATTTAACGATCAGTCGCATGATAGGCTCGTCCTCAAATAAAGACGCAGCTGAAAAGGCGGCCAGGAAAGCCCGTAGCGAGATAAATTCTAATGCGTGGACAATTTTCTGGGCGTTTGGATTGGCATTGACTTGTCTTTTTGTGTATGGAGCCTATCCGGAAGACGAAACTATAAGATCGTTATGTATAACAGGATGTTCGTCTATAATAATCCTTAACGGACTTGTTATGCATGATTTGTATAGAAGTATATTCATTCTAGTATCGTCGGTGACCGGAGCTATCGCTCGGGGAGAAGAGGACTTCGGGTCCGATACACCACCCACCGAATGAGCAGAATCCATTGCCGATTTCTCAAGTATCCTTACTCATAGTCGGGGCGGACTTTCCAAATAAGGGCAAGAGCCCCGGCCGCCGGTTTGAGATTGCTCTCTGTGCGCCCGGAGACCCGCTAGAGCTTCGACCGGAACCCGACAACCCGGCCGACGAACACGCGATCGCCGTCTACTCGGAGCGCGGCGTGCAGCTGGGTTATGTCTCGTCCCAGCGCGCTGTCCGCATCGCCCAGCTGATCAGGCAGGGCCACACCATCACCGCAATCTTTCAGGAGGCGACGCGCTTCGGCGCGGTCGCCCGCGTGTCGTTTGATGGAACGGTGCCCGATCTGCCGCAGCCCGTGCCAGCGATCGATGGGCCTGAAGAGGGTACTGACGTCGAGCCGGAATGGTATCCGGACGATTCCTACGACTGAAAGTAGGACGCGTCCCACATTACTGATTGACAGGTAGGACCAGTCCTACTACAACGATCTCCATCAGCCCAGCAGTGAGCCGCAAGCGCAGACCTGCCGGGACCACCGATGGAGACCCCAATGGGCATTCATTCCCGTTTCACTGCTGAGGTTCGCCGCGCCGAGTGGCACGAAACCCCGGCTGTCCTGGCGGTAATCGCCAACATCGACATCTACGACCTGTTCCTGCACCGCCCGCGTCTGGTGATGGGCACGGATCAGCTCGTGATCACCGGATCGCCCGTCGAAGTTCTCGACCGCCTGCGCGCCGAGCATGCCTCCAACACCATGGGCAGCTTCGAGAATGCCGCCGACAAGCGCGCGTACATTGCTGCCATGGGTCCGGACGCTCGGGACGTTCTCGCTGACTGCTTCGGCGATCCCCACAAGTTCAACGGCTACTCGGAATACGAGGCTACCGCGATGTGGCGGTGGGACTTCGAAGCTCGGGGGATTGCGGCATGAGCGCGCACTACACCTTCACCACGTTCATCTCGTGGATGGACGGCGAGGACGAGCGCGAGGCTGATGTCCGCGTGACCTACACGCACCACAAAGGTTCGCGCCAGACGATGACTGATCCCGCCGAGGACCCCTCGGTGGAGATCGTCGAAATCAAGCCCACCGACCCGAACGTCACCCTGCCCGAAGAATGGACGGACGGCAGCCGCGACGAGGAACTGCACGACGAGTGCTTCGAAAATTTTGTCGCCGAGATGGAAGCTGCTGCCGAATGGCACGGCGAGGCCCGCCGCGACGCGCTGATGGAGGATTTATAATGCTCGACCTGACCCTTACCTCCGAACAGCGCGAAACGCTGAATGCCGCCGAAGCTATCCTGCGCGACGTGTTGCGGCCTAACGCGGTGTGGATGCTCTCGATGGCCGCCCGCTCT
This sequence comes from Novosphingobium sp. BL-S-20, assembly GCF_055521635.1. Classification (NCBI taxonomy): domain Bacteria; kingdom Pseudomonadati; phylum Pseudomonadota; class Alphaproteobacteria; order Sphingomonadales; family Sphingomonadaceae; genus Novosphingobium; species Novosphingobium sp. BL-S-20. The sequence continues at coordinate 945,895 of NZ_CM145494.1, forward strand.
GAACCGGGCGCCGGCACTTACTGCACCGCAGCTTACTTCGACAGCAACAAGACGCAGCATAGCGACCTCTGGGCTCCTGATTGCAGCTTCGCGGACAAGATCCAGATGGGTCTAGATCGTGAGCGGAATCTGCCGACCGCCGAGGAAGCCAAGGCTGCCCGCGTTGCCGAACTGCAGGCGCAACTTGCTCAGCTGACGGGAGAGTTCGCATGAGCCGCCTCGCACAGACCGAGCGCGCCCTCATCGCCGCTACCGACGACGCCCGGTTCAGCTGGGACCGTTACGCCGCAGAACAGTGCGCCGCGCGTGACGACTTCATCGCCCGACTGGACACTGCTGAGGCTCGAAACGCCCGCTTCGGCGCCATGCTCGACAACATCGCAGCTGGCCTGAACGCTGGCATTGATGAGGGGTGCGCCTGATGGCTCGGCTCGTTCTCGCCTTGGCTGTCGCCGCCTCCGTTCTTTTCGGCACGGATGCCCTGATCTCTCACTGGTTCCGCAACAACCCGTCGGCGCTGAGCTTCGCCTTCACCGATTGGTACGGCGTGTTCGCTCTGGCTGGCGGCATCATCGTGGCCCTCTCTCCGGTCGCAGGCATTGCCTTCGTCATCTGGTGGGAAAGCCGTTGCAGCGGGGAGGGCCAGTAATGTCCGTCCGCCGTGAACTGACGCTGATCGTCGTCACCTTCTCCATCGCTTCCGGCCTCGGCGCTCTCTGGGCGCTGATGACTGCCTGGCACTGACCTCAAGGACACGCACATGAACGCTGTGACCAAGATCGAGCCGTCGCCGCTGGCGAAGCTCCGCGAACCCTTTCCCGAACACCAGATCAGCAAAAAGCCTGCGCCGACGAAGGCTCAGAACGACGCGGTAAAGGCGGACTATCGCAAGGGCATTCGGTGCCCTGAGTGCGGCGGATGGCACCACCCGGAGGTGGTTCACCTCGACTACGTGGGCCACGCTGCCGCAACTGATCGCCTTCTCGATGCCGATGAGCGCTGGGGCTGGGAGCCTGTTGCCGATCCCGCGTCGCTGGGCCTGCCCGTCACGCCTGGCGGCATGTGGATCAAGCTCACCGTCGATGGCCATAGCCGCTATGGCTTCGGCTGTGCGGATGGAAAGACTGGCGGGAACGCCGTCAAGGAGATCATCGGCGACGCGATTCGCAACGCGGGCATGCGCTTTGGAATGGCGCTGGACCTCTGGCACAAGGGTGACCTCCACGGCGACGACGCCGATCATGCCGAGGAAACCGGCAAGCAGCAGTCCGGCAATCGCGACGGTGAAACGCGCGAGCAGGGTATGCCAGATGCCGCCTGGGCGAAGCTGGCCAACCTGATGAAGGCCACCAGCACCGCGCCCGGCGCCCTGATCGACCACTACAAGGTCAAGGATCTGCGCCACCTCAACAGCCGCCAGTACAACGACGCGATCGATCGCCTCGAACAGCGGCTTGCCGAAGCGGCCAAGGCCGAAACCAACCGCACCGCTACCGGCAACGACCTTGCCGACGACGAAATACCTTACTGAGAGGCGACCGAACCATGATGTACAAGTCCAGCAAGGGCGACAAAGAGATCGCCTCCATGCCGCTCCCCTACGCGAAGAACGCGCTGAACAAGCTGGTTCGCGACGAGCCGGAGCGGAAGGCCGAAATCGACGCTCTCCAGGAGCACGTCGATCGCCTGACCGCCGAGGCTGAAGCGAAGGTGCTGGCCGGTAGCGACGATGCCAACCCGCGCGCCGTGATCGGTGGGAACAATCCCCCCGAGGAAACCCCGGCACCGAAGGCTGATGGCCGCGCCGCGATCGACACCCATGTTGCCGACCTGCTGACCGAGGCCACGAATTGGGCGGACGGCGCGGCGATCGAGAACGATGGGCAGGCCGCTGCCGTTGGCAAGCTGCACCGTGACATGCAGACCGCCGTCGCACTGGTGAAGGACAACGCCACCACCGAGAAGAAGCCGCACAACGAGGCTATTGCCGAAATCCAGGCATGGCAGAACGGCTATGTCGCCAGCGGCCTCAAGGGCACACCGGACGGCAAGCTGACGAAGGCTATCGCTGCGACCGGTCGCTTGTCCGCTGCTTGGCTCCAGAAGGCCGAGGACGAACGCAAGGCACGCGAGAAAGCCGCCGCCGATGCTGCTCTCGTTGCTGCGCAGGAGGCTATGGCCCTCCGTGCCGAGGCGAAGGAAGCCACGGACCTCGCCGTCATGGACCGCGCCGAGGATGCGCTTGCCGGGGCCAAGGCTCTGCTGCGGGAAGCTGAGGGTGTGGCGAAGGAGAAGGTCCGCGTCGATGCTGGCGAGGGCCAGCGCGCGATGACGCTACGCTCGATCTACCACGCTGAGCTGATCGACGCCCGGAACAGCTGGGCGCTCGCCTACGGTCACTACAAGCAGAATCCCGAGTTCATGGCCGAATTCCACGGCCTGATCCAGCGCTGGGCAACCCGTGACGCCCGCATCGAGGCGACCCGCGTGCGCGGCATCCCCGGCTTCACCATTCGCGAAGAGAAGGTGGTCTGATCATGGCCGGAAGCGTCAACAAAGTCATTCTCATCGGCAACCTGGGCGCCGATCCGGAGGTGAAGAGCTTCCAGAACGGTGGGCAGATCGCGACCCTTCGCATCGCCACCTCGGAAAGCTGGAAGGATCGCGCTACCGGCGAACGCAAGGAGCGAACCGAGTGGCACTCGATCGTCGTGAATGGCGACGGTCTGGTCAGCGTTGTCGAGCGGTTTCTGCGCAAGGGCTCCAAGATTTACGTCGAGGGCCAGCTCCGCACCCGCAAGTGGCAGGACCAGAACGGCAATGATCGATACTCCACCGAGGTAGTCGTCGGCGGCATGCACGGTGTGCTGACCATGCTCGACGGCGCCAACAGCGGCGGCGAAGGGCAGGGCGGTCGCCAGCAGCAGCGCGGCAACGGCCAGCGTGAGGGCAATGACCGCGGCGGCCAGCGGACCGGTGGCAACTGGGGTCACCAGTCGGGCGACAAGGAGGTTTACAACTCCGGTCGTGGTGGCTGGGCCGACGATAAAGGCGGTTTCGGCGACGACCTCGACGATAACATTCCGTTCTGAGGGGCGCCGCGATGAAGATCGACATTCGCCCCCGCCGCCGCAACGCCCCGCGTCCGGCATGGAAGGTAGCCGAATCCTTCAAGCAGTGGCTGCGCGGCCGCCAGTGTGCCGCCGACGGATTCGGACTGTGCGACGGCAAGATGGAGGCCGCCCATGTCGATCACGCGGGCGGCAAGGGCATCGGGACTAAGGTGGCAGATCGTCACTGCATCCCGCTCTGCAGCGGTCATCATAACCGCCAGCATAGCCGAGGATGGGCAACCTTCGAGCGCGAGTGCCTCGGCGGGAAATCGGCCGTCGCGATGGCCGCAGCTTACTGGAGCGCGTGGCCTGGCCGCGCAGACTGGGAGGAAACCAATGGCCAGTGACAGCCCACCGCTTCTGTTCGAGGTCCGCCTCGGCATGCTCAAGCCTGCCAACCGCACGGCCGAAGATGCCATGCGCGAGATTAAGGGCAAGGTTCGCTGCGAGATCAAGGGCGGAACCGCCAACCGGCGCCGCCGGGGCCTGTACTGGTCCGTCGCCGCGCTGGTCGCCCCGCTGCTTAACGACCTGCACAACCTGACCTTGGACGAGCAGGACCTGCACGACATCACCCGCGACAAGCTCCGGCTCTACGACGAGCAAGTGCTTCCCTCGGGCGAGATCTACCGCCGCCGCCGGTCCACCAGCAACCGCGCCATGAATGAGGCCGAACGCGCCGACTTCACGACGCGCGCCCTCCACCTGTGGAGCACTTGGACCGGCGTCGATGTCACCACCCTTCGGGAAGAGGCGCTGGCAGCATGACAAGACTTCGGCATGGGATGGCCAAGACCAAGGTGTACCGCATCTGGTGCGGCATGAAATCGCGCTGCTCCAATCCCAACGTGAAACAGTATCCCGACTATGGCGCGCGCGGAATTACGGTGTGCGAGCACTGGTTGGTGTTCGACAACTTCTTCGCTGACATGGGTGAGCCGCCTGAGGGAATGACCCTGGAGCGCGTCGACAATGACCAGGGCTACAATCCGGGGAATTGCGTATGGGCGCCCCGCGTCGATCAGGCGCGCAACCAGCGCAGCAACCGCCTTCTCGCCATCGATGGGGAAACCCTAACGATGACCGAGTGGGGCGAGCGCTCCGGGATAAAGGCGGCGACCATCTGGAACCGGCTGAAGCTTGGCTGGCCGCCTGAGGACGCCGTGAAGGTCTCCACCACTCACAAGCGCAAGGGCATCCCTCGGGGCCAGCGCATCTACGCCTTCGGCGCCGAGCACGGTGTCGAATGGAGCGAACCCGCTGAAAGGCACGCCTGATGAGCACCACCACCTCCGATATCGCTGCGGGCGAACTGCTCCCGTGCCCGTTCTGCGGACGCACCAATGCAATGACGATCCACATCCGGGATGGCCGCAAGGTCGCCTGCATTTGTGGCGGATGCGGGAAGCCTGAATTCAATGGGAGGCTCGACCATCCCAGCGCGGAAGCGCGGGCGATCTCGTCATGGAACCGCCGGGCATCCCCCTGGCAGCCTATCGAGACCGCGCCAGAGGTAAAGGGTAAGTATTTCTTCTGCCGCCTCGCATGGGGCCCAGAGGGCAATCGCTGCACCGGAGATGGCTTCCGTTGGAATGGCCGTTGGTTCGCCGCTGCACTGTTCTACAACAATGCGCGCTTCGATGAATGCCAACATGAGTTCCGCCAGATCGAGGTTAAGCCGACGCACTTCATGGAGCATCCTTCCGCCCCCTCTCAGATCGGGGAGGGGTGAGCATGGGCCAAGTCGACCGATATCTGGAAAACAAGGCGATGGACCACATCGACCACGCGCTGGGCCGCCCGGTCGATCCCCTCTCGGAATCCTACCGCAACTACTTCTACGTGATCGGCGACACCGATCTGCGCCGCGATATGGCTGCATCCCCGCACTGGCGGGGCGACGGGAAGGGCGGCGAGGGGGAATACTTCTTCGTCACCAATGAAGGCCGGGCTGCGCTTTCTGCGCACCTCGAGGCCATCGGCGACAAGCATCGGCGCTGGATCGTCTCCTACGACGGCTATCAGTTGGAGGTCGTCGCCACCACGCGAGGAAGGGCGCGCTACTCGAAGTGGCTGTCCGTCAGCGACGTCAGACCCGATCTGACGTTTGGTGAATTCCAACGCAGCAGCAAAGTGAGGGCAGCATGAGCAGCGAACCGGGTTGGTACTGGTGGGCCGGGTACAACGGCGAGGTCGATGGCGAGGGGCTTTACGCCTTGGGCGATTTCCCCAGCCGCGAGGAAGCGATTGTCGCAGGAAAGGCCAACATGCCGGACATCGACGGCAACCAGTCCTTCCACATCATCGAGGCCCAGTTTGGCGCGGCGGAGGTGGATGAGGACGGCGTTCTGCTCGACGATTTCGTGCCGTTCTCGAACACGCGCAACCACGAGATCATCGAGGCGAAGGAGGCGACATGATCCAGCATGAGGAAACGTCCTGCGAATCGCTGGTCAAGCTCGACCGAAAGCTCTCGCGGGCAGTGAACAACAGGGGAGGGGTGAAGCTCTCCGCAGACGATCTCGACCTTCTCGCCACGCTGGGCATGCTCAGCAACGTGGCGAAGGCGAAGGCGCAAGCATTGGAGGAACAGGCGCGGTGTCGACGGTTAAAGGTGGTGTCTACCAACGAGGGCCCTTCTGGCTCGACTACGTCCGCGGGGCGGATGGGAAGCCGGCCAGCGACCGGTTCTACATCTGGTGGTACGACACCGCCGCAGGGCGCCAGCAGCGGCGCAGCACGCGCACGTCGGATGTTCGGTTAGCCTGCGACAAGCTCGACGAGCATTTCCTTGCCAGCCATCGCCCGACTGTCGCCGAGCAGGAAGCCTACGGCGTCGAAGACGCTGTCGCGGACTACTGGATCGAGCACGCCCAGCACCTGCCGAGCGCGCCCGCCACGAAGGCCCAGTTCAAGCTACTGACCCGATTCTTCGAGATCGAGCAGACGGCTGGCCGTCTGGCGGCGCCGATCATGCCGGATCACCTGGACGACAAGCTGCTGACCCGTTTTCGCAAATGGGGCGTCGCGGATCCGATCGTCGCGAAGAAGAAGGATGCCAAGGGCAACTGGATCGACGGCAAGTCGCGACCCCGGTCGGCGTCGACGGTCGAGGAGAGCGTCATCAAGCTCAAGGCCGCGCTGAACTATGCCTTCAAGGAGCGCCGGACCCGGTATGTCCCGCCCCTGCGGCACAAGACGCGCGAGCAGGTGACCTCGGCGCGGACGTTCCGCCTGTCGGTGGAAGCGATCGGCGAGCTGCTCGACTACACGATGCAGGGCGCCGGGAACTACGCTGGGCATGCCGACAGGCTGTTGCCCCTCCGCAGGTACCTGATCGCGGCGATCTGCACTCTCGCGCGCCCGGACGCGATTTTCGACATCAGCATCCAGCCGGAGCGGGAGCAGTGGATGCGCGATGAGCGGCTGCTGTTCCTAAACCAGGCAGGCCGCATCCAGACGCGCAAGGTCCGTCCGATCCTCCCCGTGGTGGATTTGATGCACTCGTGGCTGCTGGCAACGGATGACTGGTTCGTCTGCAACGAGCGGACCGCGTTCGACGCCAAGCTGCAGAAGGACGTCACGACTCAGTACAAGGTCGCGGCTGTGCGCTCGGCTTGGGATTCGGCGAAGGAGAAGATGGGCATCCCGGCGGGGTGGGGTCCGAAGCTGCTTCGCCACTCAATGGCGAGCATCCTGGCGAACCGCCGCGTGGATTTGGTCGAGTTGGAGATCGCGCTGGGACACCGGGCCATCAAGAAGACCTCGGGCCACTACATCGTGTTCGATCCGGACTATCTCGCGACGGTGCGAGACGGGATCAATGACGTCGTTTCAGATCTGACGAGGATGGCTGGTCCGGCACTTCACGCAAAACTCACGCAAAAACATGAGAATGTCGCTGTGCTTCGCGCTTAGGCGAGGCGGTCAATTTCCAGCTTTTAGGAGGACTTCCGAATGGTGGGCGTAGCAAGGATTGAACTTGCGACCCCTACGATGTCAACATAGTGCTCTACCACTGAGCTATACGCCCGCACCATTCGGTCAGTCCGTTACGGCTCCGTAGTGCCGCTCGGTGGAGTGGGCCTCTAACGGTGAGGCCTGAGGTTGGCAACCGGTTTTTTCAAAAAAGTTTCACGAGCCTGTGGGTAGCCCTGTGGATAGCCGGAATTACAGCCGGACATGCTCGGAAAGACCGAAGAGGCGCTGAACTTCCATAACGATATCACGCAGATGGAAGGGCTTCGACAGCACCTTGGCATGGGGCGCTTCGCGGCCCGCGCGCAGCGACACGGCGGCGAAACCGGTGATGAACATGACTTTGGTCATCGGGGAAATTTCCGCGCAGCGCTGCGCAAGCTCGATTCCGTCCATCTCGGGCATGACGATGTCCGAGAGCAGGAGGTCGAAATGTTCGTTCTGCAGATAGGGAAGGGCTTCGGTGCCTCGGTCGACCGCCTGCACCTCGTAACCGGCGTTCTCCAGCGCGCGGGCGAGGTAAGTGCGCATGGCCTGGTCGTCTTCGGCAAGCAGGATGCGGATCATCGTGTTTTCGTGTCCAAATTCGTTGTTTGCGTGTCGTAGGCTGGTACGCGCGCTCGTATGCCCCAAGGCATATACCTTGTCCGGTTAAAATTCTTGTTCGGAATGTTTACCTGACCGGGAACAGGACGCTTTGACACTCGCGCACGAAAAGGTCAGCTTGAAGACATGATCGATCCTTCGGGCGAGAATGATTCGCAACAAGGTTCCGGAGGGCGCATCCCCGATGCTCCCGGCATTCCGGCATTCGTCCTTTCCGGGCAGGAGCCTTCCGCGATACCCGTACTGATTGCGGTGCCGCATGCGGGCAGGGCCTATCCCGCCCGCCTGCTGGAAGGGATGCGCAAGCCCGGCACGGTTTCCGTCAGACTGGAGGACCGCTTTGTCGACCGGGTTGCCCGCGGTGTGGCGAAGGCGACTGGCGCGCCCTTGCTGCTCGCCCAGGCGCCGCGGGCGATGGTCGACCTCAATCGCGCGCCGGACGATATCGATTGGGAAATGGTCAAGCGCACTTCTCCCTTGGAAGGGCGCCGGCCGTTGCCCAGTCGCCGCGTGCGCAGCGGGCTGGGTCTCGTCCCGCGCCGTCTTTCCGGTTTCGGCGAGATTTGGCGGGGGCGTCTGGACGAGGCGGAGCTGCAGGCGCGGATCGATCTCGTGCACGAGCCTTATCATGCAGCGCTGTCCCGCGCGCTGGCGGCGCTGTGCGACAGATGGGGTGCGGCGCTGCTGCTGGATTTCCATTCGATGCCGCCGCTCGTGCCGCGTCCGGGAAGCGAACCGGCTCGTTTCGTCATCGGGGATCGCTTCGGGGCGAGTTGCCACGGCAGCCTCGTCGGCGCGGCGTTTTCGCATTTTGCCGCGGAGGGTTGGGAGGCGGCGCACAACAGGCCTTACGCCGGAGGCTATGTGCTGGACCGGCACGGCGCGCCCGGCGATTCGATTCACGCCATGCAGCTGGAAATCGATCGCAGTTGCTACCTCGATTCGCAGCTTCTGGAACCGGGGGCGGGCATGGAGCCGATGATCGATCTGCTGTCGGGACTGGTTCGCCGACTGGCTGCGACCGTCTGCGAACTGGCGCAGGGGCCTGGCGGCAGGCGCTGGGCGCAAGCCGCAGAATAGCTTGCGGCAGTTACTGTGATGATGCTGATTTAGCGAGGAATGCCTGCCTGTGCGGCGGGCATTAAAAAACCACCTCGCGCGATGCGCGAGGTGGCCAAGGTTCAGGGAGGAGGTGCACGATGTGCACCAGCCTGACCGGGCCATGAGGGTAGCGCCGATCAGGTAGCCCTAACATAGCAACCTTGATGGCACATTCAACCCCTAGAATGAAGCAGGCGACATATGTTTTGCAAGTGCGCGTTTGGATAGCGTCGCATAATGGAGTGGGGGTGTGACAAAATTGTCATAAACCCCCGCTCCGAATAGGGCGTCCTGCCGGCCTTCTATCAGAGGGCGGGCTGAACCTGCGGGCCCTTGCCCTGCGAGACCTGGCGGCCGAAGATTTCACGCACGAGATCGAGCGAGAAGAGGTGGGCGTAGATCAGCGGCAGCATGCCGTTCTGGTTCCACTGGCGCAGCACGTCGCCGCGCACTTCGCGCAGCTTGGTCTCGTCGACCATCTGGAAGCCGCGGTAGGTGAAGGGCTGGCCGTTGCCGATGTCGATGTTCAACTCGCCGTCCATCAGCAGGTTGTGCTTGGCCAGCTCGGCCATGAAGTTCGCGGTCTTGGTGCCGGCGATCTCGAAGTTCTCGCAGAACTGGAGCATGTTCTTGGTGACTTCGGTCGGCTCGGCCGGATCGGCGTCGGTGAACAGCGGCTGGCCGTCTTCGCCTTCGCCCACGAGGTCGCTGGTCGGGTCGACGCAGAGCGACAGCTCTTCGGCGTCCGGACGCAGGCGGGCGAGCATGAAGGGATAGCGGCGCGCATAGGCCGGGATGTAGACGGGCGTGTTCACGGTGCCGTCTTCGTCGACGTAGACGTTCACGCCTTCGTTCATGCCCATCAGGATCAGCGGAACCGGATTCTCACCGGCGGTGAAGATGATTGGGAAGTTGCGCTGGGCCTGCGGGAATTCCTCGACGGTCAGCGGGATCGAGTTCACGCCGACGAGCCAGGTCGCCTTGTCGGTGGAGCGGGTCTTCCAGGCCGCGTGCTGCTGCGAGTTGAGCGGCACGAGGTCCTTGTAGAACAGGGGCAGGGCAGGATTCTGCGGCGCGGTGGCCATTGCGTTACTCTCCGCAAGACAGGGAAATTTTGAAGGCGACGCTTTAGGGGCTGGAGGCCCCACGCGCAAGCGCGCTGACCCGTGGAAACGGGGATATTGGGCGAGTCGGGCCGCCGAAGCGGGGTGGGCTGCCCGATGCTCGCGAATTCTGCCGTTCAGATCAGTTTTCCGGGGTTGAACAGGCCCTTGGGATCGAGCGCCTGCTTGACCGCGCGCAGCATCGACAGCGCCACCGGATCGCCGAGGCGCGCCAGTTCGTCGCGCTTGAGCTGGCCGATGCCGTGCTCGGCGGAAATCGAGCCGCCCCATTCGGTGACGAGATCGTGGACGTAGCGACTGATCGTCTTGCCTTCGTTCGCCTGCCAGGCCGGGCCGTCGGTCACGCTGGGGGCGATGACGTGGTAGTGCACGTTGCCGTCGCCGAGGTGGCCGAACGCGATCGCTTCGGTGCCTGGCCACTTCGCTTCGATCATCGGGATCGTCGTTTCCACGAAGTCCGGCATCTTCTCGACGGGAACCGAAATGTCGTGCTGCACGGCGGGGCCGCGGGCGCGTTCGGCAGGCGAGATCGATTCGCGGATCAGCCACATGGCTTCGGCCTGGGCTTCGCTGGCGGACATCGCCGCGTCTTCCACCAATTCCGCCTCGAAGGCATCGGCCATCATCGTCTCGCAGCGGTCGCGCAAGGTGGCCGCGGCGGAGCGATCGGCGACGACTTCGATCAGAACGTGCCAGGCATGGGCCTCGGACAGAGGTGCGCGGGTGTCGGGCAGATGATCGAGCACGGCTTCGAGACAGGCCTGGGGGAGTACTTCGAAGCCCTCCAGTGCCTCGCCTGCCGCTGTCTCGCAATGGAGCAGCAGCTTGCGGGCGATGCCGAGAGAGGGAACCCCGGCCCAGATCACCACGCGCTCGGCCACGGCGGGCAGGAGTTGCAGCGTGGCGGCGGTGATCACGCCCATCGTGCCTTCGGAGCCGATCAGCAATTGCTTGAGGTCGAACCCGCGATTGTCCTTCTTGAGCGGGGTCAGCATCGAGAAGATCTGTCCGTCCGCCAGCACCGCCTCAAGCCCCAGCACCAGCGCGCGCATCGAGCCGTGGCGCAGGACCTGGGTGCCCCCGGCATTGGTGGAAATCAATCCGCCGACCGTCGCCGAACCCTTGCCGCCCAGCGAAAGCGGGAAGCGCAAGTCCTGCGCCTCGGCTGCCTCGTGCAGGGTCTGGAGCACGACGCCGGCCTCGCAGGTGACTTGCCGGGCCTCGGTGTCGAGCGCGCGAATCGCGTTCATCCGTCGCAGCGACAGGATCAGCGCCGAGCCGCTGGCGTCGGGCGTGGCGCCGCCCGACATGCCGCTGTTGCCGCCCTGGGGGACTATCGGCACGCCATGCCGGGCGCAGAGCCGCACCAGTTCCGCCACTTCCTGCACATCGGCAGGAGAGGCGAGGGCGAGCGCCTTGCCGGTATAGCGTCCCCGCCAGTCGGTAAGCCAGGGCATCACCAGATCGGCATCAGTGGTCAGCCCGCGCGGGCCGAGCAGGTCGAGGGCTTCGGCGAAGAAGTCGGAATGAGGCATCGTCATGCGTGCGATATGACACAGGCGCGAAAGGGTTTCATCCCAGCAGTTTGCGGGATATCGACCGCTACGCGCGTTGCGCCGAGTTAAGGGCTGGTTCAAGCTCTTGTCTTATGGCCACTTGATCGTGGGCCGCCTGACCGTTGCCTGGGGACCGTTCCTTTTCATGAATCTCGCCTCCGTCCTGCTCTATCCCTTCGCGCTGCTGCTGCCTGCAGTCGGCCTGGGCGGCGGCGCGCGCACGAAGCATGAGGATCGCCGGGAAGTGACGGCGGCGCCTGTGCCCGAGGAGCAGGGCTATGCCTGGCCCGACGAGCTGCCCGATTCGCCAAGCGCTTGGCCTTTCGCTGCCGAGGCATTCGAACATGTCGAGCCGGACAGCGCGTGGCAGGTGCGAATCGAGCAGCGCATGACGATTCGCATCACACCGCGCGCGCAGATGCCTTCGCCGCCGGACATGCTGATGGGCATGCCGGGGCGGGGCGATGCGCCGCGCTATTCGGAGCGCAAGATCGGCAAATGCCTGCCGATGTCGGGCATTGCCGGGGTCCAGCCCGACGGCCAGACCCGCCTGCTGCTGTTCATGCGCGACCGCCGGGTGGTGGGCGCAGACCTAGAACGCGGCTGCCGGGCCGGGGCATTCTATTCGGGATTTCTGCTCTCGCGTACCTCGGACGGACAGCTTTGCGTCGATCGCGACGAATTGCTGTCGCGCAGCGGAACGACCTGCAAGCTGACGCGCATTCGCCAGTTGGTAGTGGCCGGTCGCTGAGAGAAGATGGCGACGGTTTGTTAGGCCGAATCGCTGTCTATGCGCGGATTTCCTTGACTTCTGCGGGATTTTCCGCATAGGCGGCGCGCAGGTGTACGATTGGCATGCGCGTGGATCGATTGATTCGTGGCTCGCTGCCGCGCCGCGACATTATCGAAGTACCCCGTATTTCTCGCAAGACTCCTGCCAACGAGACCTGTCTGTCTATGAACTTTGCCGATCTCGGCCTTTCCGACGAATTGCTGCAAGCGGTGGAAACCGCGGGCTACAGCGAACCGACTCCGATCCAGGCGCAAGCGATTCCGCCGGTCCTGATGATGAAGGACCTGATCGGTATCGCCCAGACCGGCACCGGCAAGACGGCCAGCTTCGTGCTGCCGATGATCGACATTCTCGCCCACGGCCGCCGCCGCGCGCTGATGCCGCGCTCGCTCATTCTTGAGCCGACGCGCGAACTGGCCGCCCAGGTCGCCGAGAACTTCGAGAAGTACGGCAAGAACCACGACCTCAAGATGGCGCTGCTGATCGGCGGCGTGCAGATGGGCGATCAGCTCAAGGCCCTGTCCGCCGGTGTCGATGTGCTGATCGCCACGCCGGGCCGTCTGATGGACTTGTTCGAGCGCGGCAAGATCATGCTGACCGGCTGCGAACTGCTCGTCATCGACGAGGCGGACCGCATGCTCGACATGGGCTTCATCCCGGACATCGAGACGATCTGCTCGAAGCTGCCGACCAACCGGCAGACCCTGCTGTTCTCGGCGACGATGCCGCCGGTCATCAAGAAGCTGGCGGATCGCTTCCTGTCGAACCCCAAATATATCGAAGTTGCGCGTCCGGCATCGACGAACACCAATATCGTCCAGCACAAGGTTGCCGTGCAGACGCGCAAGAAGCGCGAAGTGCTGCGCCACCTGCTGCGGAATGACAACGTTTCGACCGCGATCATTTTCGCCAACCGCAAGACCACTGTGCGTGAACTGGCCAAGAGCCTGAAGAGCCACGGTTTCGCTGCGGGCGAGATTCACGGCGACATGGACCAGCCGGCCCGTCTGGCCGAACTCCAGCGCTTCAAGGACGGCACGGTCAACATTCTCGTCGCCTCCGACGTCGCCGCGCGCGGGTTGGACGTTAAGGGCGTGAGCCACGTCTTCAACTTCGACACGCCCTGGCACCCCGACGACTACGTACACCGCATCGGTCGCACAGGTCGTGGCGGCGCTTCGGGCCGGGCCTTCACGTTCGTGTCGCCGGAAGATGCCGAAGCGATCGAGAACGTCGAAAAGCTGACCGGCGGCAAGATTCCGGTCTACGAAATGCCCGCTGCCGAAGCGGCCGAGGCGCCGAAGACTCGCGCTCGCGATGACAAGCCCAGCACCCGTGAGGAAAAACCTCGCCGCGAGAAGCGCGAGCGTGCGCCGGTTCGTGAGGAGCGTTCCGCACCGCGCGAGGAGCGTCAGGAAGTCCGCGAAGAACGTCCTGCCTTCCGCGAAGAGCGCGCGCCGCGCCGGGAAAGCCGCGGCGACGAGCAGCGCCGCGAGCGCCGGGCCGACGGCAATCGTTCGCGTCGCCGTGAAGAAGACCCGGTGGATGACGGCTGGAACGGCCCGATTCCTGAGTTCCTGAGCGTTTCCGCTCTGGCCTGACAGGCGCTTCGGGGATTTTGAGGTCCCCGGCCCGTCACCGAAACATCGCAAGACCCGCAGCCGAAAGGTTGCGGGTCTTGGCGTATTGAGGGCCTATCAGGCCGGCTTCACGAAGCTGTCGAGCACGCGCTTGGCACCGGCCTGCTCGAAGTCGATCTCCAGCTTGTTGCCTTCCTGTCCGGTGACTTTGCCGTAGCCGAACTTCTCGTGGAAGACGCGGTTGCCGATGGCGACATCGGTGCGCGGCTTGGCTGCGAAGCTGGCGGCGCTGCGGGTCGATTCGGCGATCTTGCGCGGGGCGGCATCGAATTCCCGCGCGGCGGCGCGCTGCCAGCCGGGGCCGCGCGTGATCGTGCGGGCAGGCTGGGCGCGGGCGACTTCGGCGAAAGGATCGTTGTGCTCGCTCCACTGCGCGCGCCACAGCGAGGCGCCGCCCGAGAGCGTGGTCTCGCTGTCGACATGATCGTCGGGCAGTTCGGCAATGAAGCGCGAGGGGATCGAGCTGGTCCACTGTCCGTAGATGCGGCGGTTGGCGGCATGGAGGATCGTGCACTTGCGCCGCGCCCGCGTGATCGCGACGTAGGCGAGGCGGCGCTCCTCTTCCAGACTGGCAAGCCCGCCTTCGTCCATCGCCCGCTGAGAGGGGAACACGCCTTCCTCCCAGCCGGGCAGGAACACGTTGTCGAACTCCAGCCCCTTGGCGGCGTGCATGGTCATGATCGTGACCTTTTCCTCGTCCGAGGCCGCCTCGTTGTCCATGACGAGGCTGACATGTTCGAGGAAATCGCCGAGGCTTTCGTATTCCTCCATGGCGCGGGCGAGTTCGACGAGGTTTTCGAGGCGTCCGCTGGCCTCGGGCGTCTTTTCGGCCTGAAGCGCGTCGGTATAGCCGCTTTCGTCGAGCACGGTGCGCAGGAGGTCGGCCGGGTTTTCGGTGCCCGAGAGGTCGCGCCAGCGGGCGAAATCGCGCATCAGGGCAAGGAAGGTGTTGCGCGCGCGGGCGGGCAGTTCGTCTGTATCGGCGATCTCGATCGCGGCCATGGCGAGCGGAATGCCCCGGCGGCGGGCGAGCGTGTGCAGCGCCTCCAGCGCCTTGGCGCCGAGACCGCGCTTGGGGGCGTTGTAGATGCGCTCGAAGGCGAGGTCGTCGGCGGGCTGGGCGATGACGCGCAGATAGGCGAGGGCATCGCGGATTTCGGCGCGCTCGTAGAAGCGAAAGCCCCCGACGATGCGGTACTTCATGCCGATCGAGATGAAGCGGTCTTCGAACTCGCGCGTCTGGTACTGCGCGCGCACGAGGATGGCGATCTGGTCGAGCGGGGCGCCTTCGCGTTCCAGCCGCTCGATCTCGTCGCCGACGCGGCGCGCTTCCTCGGGGGCGTCCCAGACGCCGATCACGCGGACCTTGTCGCCCGCGTGGCGCTCGGTCCACAGCGTCTTGCCGAGGCGCTGGGTATTCTCACCGATCAGGCCCGAGGCGGCGGCGAGAATCTGCGGGGTGGAGCGATAGTTCTGCTCCAGCCGGATCACCTTGGCGCCGGGGAAGTCCTTCTCGAACTTGAGGATATTCGCCACTTCCGCGCCGCGCCAGGAGTAGATCGACTGGTCGTCGTCGCCCACCACGCAGATGTTCTTGCGAACTTGAGCGATCAAGCGCAGCCAGAGGTACTGGACCTGATTGGTGTCCTGATATTCGTCCACCATCACGTATTTGAAGCGCTGCTGGTATTGCTCCAGCACTTCGCGGTTCGTGCGCAGGATGTTCAGCATGTGCAGCAGCAGATCGCCGAAATCGCAGGCGTTCACGGCTTTCAGGCGGTCCTGGTAGAGCTGGTAGAACTTCTGCCCGCGCCCGTTGGCATAGGCCTCGTTCTCCGCCGCATCGAGATCGCCGGGATTGAGGCCGCGGTTCTTCCAGCGGTCGATGCATCCGGCGAGCTGCCGCGCGGGCCAGCGCTTTTCGTCCAGCCCCTCGGCCTGGATCAGCTGCTTGAGCAGGCGGAGCTGATCGTCGGTGTCGATGATCGTGTAGTTCGGCTGCAGGCCGACGAGTTCGGCATGGCGGCGCAGCATCTTGGCGGCGATGGCGTGGAAGGTGCCGAGCCAGGGCATGCCTTCCACCGCCGGGCCGACCAGATGGCCGACGCGCTCGCGCATCTCGCGCGCGGCCTTGTTGGTGAAGGTCACGCAGAGAATTTCGCTCGGCCAGGCGAGACGGTTGCGTACGAGATAGGCCAGCCTGCGCGTCAGCGCCGCCGTCTTGCCGGTGCCCGCGCCTGCCAGCATCAGCACCGGGCCTTCGGTGGTCAGCACCGCTTCGCGCTGGGGCGGATTGAGCCCTTCGATCAGCGGGTCGGAGGAAGGCTCGGGCAGGGGGGATTGCAGATCGTTCACCCGCGAACATCTAGAGAACGGGGGTGAACGGCGCAAGGCCGCTTCGCGGTCAGTCCTCGCTGCGGCGCAGGATATGCAGGCGGGCCTTGCCGACATCGCGCGTGGCTTCCACCGCGAAGCCGCGAATGGAAACCGATTCCGCCTTGCCGGTTTCGAGGCAGAGCCAGGTCTGCTCGCCGATCCAGCCGAGCCGGTTGAGCTTGTCGATCGCGACGCTGCCCGCGCCGGTCTCGTAAGGCGGGTCAAGCAGCACGAGGTCGAGCGTCCCCTTGGCGGCGCCCAGCGACATCACCGAGCTGGCGCGCACGTCGGTCTGGGCCTGCGCGTGCAAGTTGGCGATATTGCTGCGGATCGCGCGGATCGCCGCCGGGTCCTGATCGACGAAGAGGCAGTGCGCGGCGCCGCGCGACAGGGCTTCGAGGCCGAGCGCCCCCGATCCCGCGAAGAGATCGGCGACTTTCAGGCCCTCGAAGGTGCCGAGTCGGCTCGCCAGCATCGAGAACAGCGTCTCGCGCGTGCGGTCCGCAGTCGGGCGCGTGGTGTCGCCCTCGGGCGCGGCCAGTTTGCGGCCGCGCCATTCCCCGGCGACGATGCGAAGTCCTGTTTTTATGGGGCCACCCTTCATACCTTGCTGCCCGGAA
Source organism: Novosphingobium sp. BL-S-20 (assembly GCF_055521635.1). Lineage (NCBI taxonomy): Bacteria > Pseudomonadati > Pseudomonadota > Alphaproteobacteria > Sphingomonadales > Sphingomonadaceae > Novosphingobium > Novosphingobium sp. BL-S-20. Next base: position 962,802 of record NZ_CM145494.1, read on the forward strand.
GCGAGCGGCGGAAGTTTTCGAGATCGCGCGGGGAAATCTCGATGGCCATGCCCTTGGGCAGGTCGAGCAGGCGGAACGGACCGTAGGAAGTGCGGATCAGGCGGCTGACCTGAAGGCCGAGATGCTCCAGCACGCGGCGCACTTCGCGGTTCTTGCCTTCGGTCAGGGTCATTTCGATCCACTGGTTGCGCCCGGTGCGGCGCTCCATGTTGGCGTCGATCTTGCCGTAGACGACGCCTTCGATCTCGATGCCCTCGATCAGGTCTTCGAGCTGTGCCTGCGAGATATCGCCGAAAGTACGCGCACGGTAGGTGCGCGGCACGCCGGTGGCGGGCAGTTCCAGTTCGCGCTTGAACGCACCGTCGTTGGTCAGCAGCAGCAGGCCCTCGGTGTTGAGGTCGAGGCGTCCGATCGGCATCACCCGGCCGCTGCCTTCGGGCAGGGCATTGCGCAGCGCGGTGTAGATCGTCGGGCGACCGGCAGGGTCGCGCTCCGCGGTGAGCAGGCCGGCGGGCTTGTGGAAGGCGAAAAGGCGGGTTTCTTCCGCGTCGCGTACCGGATTGCCGTCCACGGTGATGCCGCGCAGGCTGGTGAGCACGGTCGAGGGCGTCTCGATGACATCGTCGCCCAGCTTGACGCGGCCTTCGATGATCAGGCGCTCGACCTCGCGGCGGCTGGCGACACCGGCGCGCGCGAGCAGCTTGGCGATGCGTTCGCCTTCGCGCACCGGCAGTCCGGGCGTCTTCGGCGTCGGCGCGGCAGCCTGCGGAGCGGCACGGGGCGGCTTGCGGCGGGGGCGCTCGGCGTCCGGGTAGCGGCTATCGGCGGAACGGGGACCGCCGCGCGCGGCATAGGCGCCGCCGCGCGGGGTGAATTCGCCGGAGCGGGCGCCGGGGCCTCGGCGCGGTGCACCGTCACGGGCAGGACGCTCGCCGCGGGCAGGGCCTTCGTCCCGGAACGGTCGTTCCGTGCGGCTCGGACGCTCGTCGCGTGAGCGTCGTTCGTCGCGGACGGGGCGTTCGTTGCGGCCGAAGATTTCGCCGCGATCGCTACGCCCGCCGCGAGCCGGGCGGTCGTCACGCGAAGAGCGCGTATCGCGCGAAACGCCGTCGCGAGGGCCACGGCCACGTCCGCCGTTTTCGTCCCGGCGACCGTCCTCGCGCCCGGCTCCGTCGGCGCCGCGCCGACCTCCGGGGCCTGAATGGGCGTTATAGCGGCTGCCGGAGTCGGTGCCTGAGCCGGTACGGGCGGGGCCACGGGAAGAGCCGCCATCGCGGTAGGAGCCGCCGCGCTTCGGGCCGCCGGACTTGAAAGGAGGTTTGGACATTCGCCCGCCCATACCTGTTGATCGCCGCTTCATCCAGCCTTCCCTTCGGGAAACCATGCGTTAGGGTCGCCGGCGGTTCGCTCACGAGGAGAAAACGGGATGTCTGAAGCCACTGCTGCCCCGAAACCCGGCTGGGGGGCGGTGATTCGCGCTTTGGGCAATCGCAAGACCGGCTTCATGGCCGTCTTCGGATTCGCAGCGGGCCTGCCCTATTCGCTGCTGCTCGGCACGCTCTATGCCTGGCTCTCCGATGCGCATGTCGATCTGGAAACGATGGGCGTGTTCTCGCTGATCGGGCTGGCCTATGCCTTCAAGTTCCTCTGGTCCCCCGCGCTCGACCGTATCGATCTGCCGGTGCTGCGCCGCCTCGGACGGCGCAAGCAGTGGATCGTGACGGCGCAAGTCCTGCTCGGCATCATCCTCGTGACATTGTCGCAGCTCGATCCGGTCGCGGCGCTGGGGCTGTTCTCCTTGCTTGCCGGGATCGGGGCTTTCGCCTCGGCCACCCAGGATATCGCCATCGACGCCTGGCGCGTGGACGTGGCGGACGAAGTGGCGACGATCGACATGCTCTCCACCGTGTTCCAGATGGGCTATCGCATCGCCGCGCTGGTCGGCGGGGCCCTGGCGCTGATCCTGGCCGAGCGCATCGGCTGGACTTCGGTGTTCCTGGTCATGGGTCTGATTCTCGTGGTGGCGGGTGTGGTCTGCCTTTTCGCGCCCGATGCCGACGCCACCGCGCCGAGCGCCGAGGACCGCGACGAACTGCTCGAACTGCGTGAGGCAGGCCAGCTCAGCCCGCGCGTGCGCGGCATCGCGCTGGGGCTGGTCGGCCTGCTCTGGGGCTGGGCGCTGGTGACGGTCGGCCTGTTCATGGTGCGCTCGCTCGGCAGCGATCCCGGCGCGCGGCCGGATGCGGTGGACTTCGTGGCGAAGACCGGCCCGTTGATCGTCGTCGCGACGATCATCCTGCCTGCCGCGATTGCCGCCGTGCTCGTCTATCTCCAGCGTAGCGGGCGTCATTTGCTGCCCGAGGCCGTGCCGCACAGCGGCGGCGGCGCGCGCGCGGCGGACCATCTCTATCGCGCGCTGATCCTGCCGCTGACCGAACTGGTCGGGCGCATGGGCTGGGGCCTCGTGCTGGCGCTGGCGCTGGTGCTGACCTACCGCCTCTGCGATTCGATCTGGGGCACTTTCGCCTATCCGTTCTATCTCGGCGAGCTGAAGTACACGAAGGACGAAGTGGCGATCGCCTCGAAGTTCTTCGGCGTTGGCGCGATCGTGCTGGGCCTTGCGCTGGGCGGCACGCTGCTGACGGTGGCGGGCCGCATGGCGACGCTGACCTTGGGCGCCGTGCTCGCCGCTGCGACGAACCTGCTCTATGCCGACCTCGCCCTCGGCGGCGCGCGCATGGCGGTAATCGCCGATGTTCTGGGGGTCAGCTGGCTGGTCGAGCAACTGGGCGGCCAGCCGCGTCTGGCCACGCTGATGGTCACGATCGGCATGGAAAATCTTGCGACCGGCATTGCCGGGGCGGCCTATATCGCCTGGCTCTCGTCGATCGTCTCGAAGGGCTACAGCGCGGTGCAATATGCGCTGCTGTCGTCGCTGACCCTGCTCGTCGGCACGCTCGGGCGCGGCGCGCTGGGCCAGCTCATTCAGGAGCAGGGCTATTACCGGATGTTCGTGCTCGTCACCTGGATCGGCACGATCGCGATCGTCCTGTGCCTGCTCGAATGGTGGCGGGTGGCCCGGAAGAAGCCCGCTTAATCGGGCACTTCGTCGTTGGCTTCAAGCACCACGCCCGAGAGGTAGAGCGATCCCGCGATCAGCACCGGCAAGCCATCGTCCGGCAGGCCTGCGAGCGCATCCGCCACGCTGTCGGCGGCAAGGGCTCCGGGGCTGAAGCTGGCGGGACCGTGACAGTCATGGCCGGGCACCGGCACCGCGCGGATGCTGGCGATGCTCGCAGCCAAAGGCGCGGTGAGCGCGCGTGGGTCCTTGTTCGCCAGCATGCCGATCACGAGATGGAGCCGCTGCCCTGCGAAATGGCGGGCGATGGCGAGGCCTGCGTCGGGATTGTGGCCGCCGTCGAGCCAGACTTCGCGGGCACCGGCATGGCGGGTCAGCGGGCCTGCGGAAAGGTGCTGCAGGCGGGCGGGCCAATGCGCTCTGCGGATGCCCTCGGCCATGGCTTCGGGCGAGACCGTGACGCGGTCCTGATGGCGCAGGATGGCGACGGCCAGAGCGGCGTTTTCGGCCTGATGGGTGCCTGGCAGAGTGGGCAGCGGCAACGCAAGTTCGCCGTGGCGGTCGGAATATTCGATCACGTCGCTTAACGCCGCATCCCAGTCGCGCCCGCGCATGTGCAGCGGCGCTCCGGCATTGAGCGCGGCGCGCTCGATTTCGAGCGTGGCGCTTTCCGGATAGGCCAGCGTGACGAGCGGCGCCGGGCCGCGCACGATCCCGGCCTTTTCGAAAGCGATGCGGGCGAGCGGTTCTTCCGGGGCGCCGTCTTCGGGGCGCAGCAGGAAGGCCTCGTGGTCGATGCCGAGGGTGACGATGCCGCAGGCTGCGGGACGGTCGAGGACATTGGTGGCGTCGAGCCGCCCACCAAGCCCGACTTCGATCACGCAGGCATCCGCCGGTTCGCGGGCGAAGGCGAGGAAGATCGCCGCCGTCGTCGCTTCGAAGAAGCTGGGGCCGAGGTCTTCGCCCGCGTCGAGCACTTCGCGCAGCAGGTCGGCCAGCATCTCGTCTGAGATCAGCTTGCCGCCGAGGCGGATACGCTCGTTGTAGCGGACCAGATGCGGCTTGGTGGCGGAATGGACCTTCAGGCCCTGCGCTTCCAGCATGAAACGCAAGTAGGTGCAGGTCGATCCCTTGCCGTTGGTCCCGGCGACATGGAAAGTCGGCGGCAGGCGCTTGTGCGGATCGCCGAGCCGTTCGAGCAGCGCGTGGATCGTCTCTAGCCCGAAGCGGCCCTGGGGAAGCGAGAGCGCGGCGAGACGGTCAAGCTGGGCCTGAACGCGCGGGTCTTCGGAGGTGGCGAAGTCTTTCATGGCACTCGTCCGGAAAAAGAACATCGCGGCAAGCCTTGGCGGCTGCCGCGATGCACGGAATTGCTGCGTCGTCATGCGTTGCGCAATGACGAAATTTGACGGATCAGCGCTCGGCGTGAACCGCTTCGGCCAGCGCCGAGGTCAGCGCGCGCAGATGGGCAGGCGCTGCAGTGCCGTGCTGCTTGACCAGATCTACCAACGCCGAGCCGACGACCACGCCGTCCGCGACCTTGGCGATCGCGCTCGCCTGTTCGGGTGTGCGCACGCCGAAGCCGACCGCGACGGGGATCGAGCTGGCGGCCTTGAGCTTGGCAACCGCATCCTCGATCGAGCCCTGCGCCGCCTGCTGCATGCCGGTCACACCCGCGACCGAGACGTAATAGAGGAACCCCGAGGAGCCATCGAGCACGGCCGGAAGGCGCGCGGCGTCGGTGGTCGGAGTGGCGAGGCGGATCAGCGAGACGCTCTTGTCGCGCAAGGCCGGGCCGAGTTCGGCATCTTCCTCGGGCGGAATGTCGACGCAGATCACGCCGTCGACTCCGGCCTTGGCGCATTCGTTCGCGAACCAGTCCGCACCGCGCGCGATCATCGGGTTGGCGTAGCCCATCAGCACCAGCGGAACCTGCGGATGACGGGTGCGGAACTCGCTGGCCATCTGGAAGATGTCGGCGGTCTTGGTGCCGGCATCGAGGCTGCGGATGTTCGCTTCCTGGATCGCCGGGCCGTCGGCCATGGGATCGGTAAAGGGCATGCCGAGTTCGATCACGTCGGCGCCGCCTTCGACCAGCGCGTCGAGATTCGCGGCGGTGTCGCCGTCACCCCCGGTGATGAAGCAGACGAGCGCGGGGCCTTTGGCGAATGCGGTTTCGAAGCGGGTCATCGATTAAAGCTCCACGCCCAGCGCTTCGGCGACGGTGAAGATGTCCTTGTCGCCGCGGCCAGAGACGTTGACGACGAGCAGCTTGTCCTCGTCCAACTCCGCCGTCAGCTGCGGCAGCGCGGCAAGCGCGTGCGAGCTTTCCAGCGCCGGGATGATGCCTTCCAGTTCGCAGCAGAGCTGGAACGCTTCGAGCGCCTCGGTATCGGTGATCGGCACGTAGTTCACGCGGCCGCTCTCATGCAGCCACGAGTGCTCCGGCCCGAGTCCCGGATAGTCGAGACCGGCCGAGATCGAGTGCGCCTCGGTGATCTGGCCGTCATCGTCCTGCAGCAGATAGGTCTTGTTGCCGTGGAGGATGCCGGGCTTGCCGCCGGTGAGCGAGGCCGCGTGCTTGTCGGTGTCGATGCCGTGGCCCGCTGCCTCGATGCCGGTCATCTGGACTTCGGGATCGTCGAGGAAGGGGTGGAACAGGCCGATCGCGTTCGATCCGCCGCCTACCGCTGCCACCAGCATGTCGGGCAGGCGACCTTCCTTCTCCAGCATCTGTTCGCGCGTTTCCTTGCCGATGATCGACTGGAAGTCGCGCACCAGTTCCGGATAGGGGTGCGGGCCGGCGGCAGTGCCGATGATGTAGAAGGTGTCGTGGACGTTCGCGACCCAGTAACGCAGCGCGTCGTTCATCGAGTCCTTGAGGGACTGCGAGCCGCTTTCGCAGGACACGACTTCGGCCCCCAGCAACTTCATGCGGAACACGTTGGGCTTCTGGCGCTCGATATCCTTGGCGCCCATGAAGATCTTGCAGGGCAGGCCGAAGCGCGCGGCGACGGTGGCCGTGGCAACGCCGTGCTGGCCCGCGCCGGTCTCGGCAATGATCTTGGTCTTGCCCATGCGGATCGCGAGCAGGATCTGGCCGATGCAGTTGTTGATCTTGTGCGCGCCGGTGTGGTTCAGTTCCTCGCGCTTGAAGTAAATCTTCGGACCTTTCCCGGCGGGGGCCTTGGCGCGGAAATAGTCTGTCATGCGCGGGGCGAAGTAGAGCGGGCTCGGGCGACCCACGAAGTCCTTCATCAGCGCATCGAATTCCGCCCAGAACGCCGGGTCCTGCTGTGCCTTGCGGTATTCCTTCTCGAGATCGAGAATCAGCGGCATCAGCGTTTCCGCGACATAGCGTCCGCCGAACTGGCCGAAATGGCCGGTCTCGTCGGGGAGCGTGCGGAAGCTGTTCACGGGCGTTTGGGTGGTCATGATCCGGCCGATTGGCAGAGCGCGGCGGTCAAGTCCAGCGCCTAACATCCGTTGGGATCGCCATGCCCTTTTTCAATTGCAAAGCTTGCAACAGGCATAACTGCATTGGCAAGATAGTGTCTGTAAGTGGCAGTTTCGTGACGATTTTCGGAAATTATAAAATTTTCGTTCATCTGGGCGAAAGGTTCGGGGGAGCAGCGGGGCCTCCCCGGTGAGGGCCGGGAACATACTGGAGTTTAAGAATATGCGTATTGCACTCGTTTCGCTCGCCGCGGTTGCTGCCGTGGCCGCCGCCACCCCTGCTCTGGCCAACGAAGCGCGCGTCGAAGCCCGCACCGGCATCATCTGGGACGGCAGCGACAGCGAAGCAGTCGGCGGCGTTGCAGTCGGTTACGACTACGACCTGGGCGAAAAGTTCTTCGTGGGCGTTGAAGGTTCGGCGGACAAGATCCTGGCCGACAACTATCGCGTTTCGTGGGGCGTCGGCGGCCGCGCCGGCTTCAAGATCACCCCGACCACCAAGCTCTATGCCAACTCGACCTGGCAGTCGAAGTTCAGCAAGTACGGCAACAGCGCTGTTGCTGTCGGCGGCGGCGTCGAGCAGGCCCTGAACGACCGCTTCTACGGCAAGGTCGAATACAAGCACCTGCTGGTCGGCGACAACACCCCTGACGCAGACGTCGGTCTGGTCGGCGTTGGCGTGAAGTTCTGATCGGATTTCGGCCCGACGCAGCTACCGAGTTCGTCGGGCCGAAGCCCGTATAAGGAATCCGCTCTGCAAGGAGCGTAAGCCAGGGAAGGGCGGTCTATGAGGGGCCGCCCTTTCTTGTTGTTTAAGAGCCTCTCAGAAGTCCGAGGCGCTGCGCACGGCGCGCGCGAAGGCTTCGATGCGGTTCAGATCCTTGACCCCGGGTGCACTTTCGACGCCCGATGAGGTATCCACCAGCGGCGTGCCGGTGAGCCGGACGGCCTCCGCGACGTTCTCCGGGTTCAACCCCCCGGCCAGTCCCCAGGCGACGGGGCCTTTCCAGTTCGCCACCAGCTTCCAGTCGAAGCTGAGGCCCATGCCGCCGGGCAGGGTTCCCTTCGGCGTCTTGGCATCGAACAGTACGAGATCGACCGCGCCCGCATATGTGCTCGCCCGGGCAGCATCTTCCGCCGTCGCGACCGATAGCGCCTTCCACACGGGAATGCCGAAGCGGGCGCGAAGCTGGGCTGCGCGTTCCGGCGTCTCGCTGCCATGAAGCTGCAGCGTGTCGAGCCGGGCGCTGGAGACGGCCTCGGCAATCGTCGCGTCATCGGCATCGACGAAAAGGCCGACCCTCCCGATCCGTCCCTCCGCACGATCCGACAGCAAGGCGGCCTCGGCCGGGGTGACGTTGCGGGGACTCTTGGGGAAGAACACGAATCCGGCATGGGCGGCGCGCGCGCGAATCGCGGCTTCGAGGGATTCGGGGGTGCTTATCCCGCAGATCTTGATCGCCGCAGTTGGCATGTCGCGTTTCCGGCCTAGATTGCGGTCCCGAAGCAAAGGGACCGACGATGAACAGACTGGGCCGCTATCTAATGCCATTTGTCGCCGCCGCAATGCTGGCGGGCTGCGGGGTGAAGGAGTCGTTCAAGGACGCCGAGGTCGAAGTCGGCAAGTTCCACCAGGCGCTGGACGCCGGTGACTTGCCCGCGATCTGGCGGCAGGCCGATCCGGCGCTGCGGCAGGGGGCGCAGCGGAGCCAGCTCGAAAAGGTGCTGGATGCGGTCCACCGCAAGCTCGGGAAAGTGAAGGAAGCCAGGCAGGTGGGCTGGAATGCCAATGCCACCACTGGCGGAGCCTTCGTCACCCTGACCTATCAGACGACATTCGAGCACGGTTCGGGCGTCGAACAGTTCGTCTATCGCAAGGGTGACGAAGGCAAAGTTACGCTGACCGGCTATGATATTCAGTCGCAGGACATGATGCTCAACTAGGACGGGCCGCCATTCAGCCCATGCGAGCCTGCGAACCGCGATTTTCAGTGCTCCGGTGCTCACGGACATAATGTCCGCTGCGCTCCGGTGCTCGAAAATCACGTTTCTTGGCTCCACCTGGCCTAAATGGCGACCCGTCCTGAAGTCTGCCTATCAAGGAGCCAGTTCGAACTGGACCGTGACGTTGACGTTGGTTTCCAGCTCCCCGGCGGCGACCGGCGGGGCGGAAGCGAGCGAATCCATCGCGGCCTTGGCGCGGTACATGACCGGTGCGGGCGCATAGCCGCCGCTTTCGCTGATCGAGACGATGCGGGTGACGTGCATCCCGGCGGCGCCTGCATAGAGGTCGGCGCGGGCGCGGGCGTCCTTGATCGCGGCGACGCGGGCCTCGTTCTGGGCAGCGTCGGGCTGGGACAGCGAGAAGTTGGGGCCGTTCACCTGATTCGCACCGGCCTTGGCGAGGGCATCGATCACTTTGCCCATGTCGTCCAGCTTGCGCTGACGCACGCCGACGGTGTTGCTGGCCTCGTAGCCGACGATTTCGCGGGGGCCATCGACATAGCTGCCGTCGGGCTGGCGCTTGGGCTGGGCATAGACCGGGTTCAGGCTGAGATTGCTGGTCTGGATGTCCTTGTCGGCCACGCCTGCGCGCTTCAGCGAGGCGATTACCTGGTTCATCCGCGTGGAATTGGCATTGAGCGCTTCGCTGGCCGTGGCGCCCTGTGTGGTGACGCCTGCCGAGAAGCTCGCCATATCGGGCGTGCGGGTGGACGAACCCTGGGCGTTGACGGTCAGCAGGGTGTGCCCGGCGGCGATGGCGGGAACCAGGCCGGAGTCCTGGGCCATGGCCGGTACGGCCGCTGCCGAGACGATCGCGGCCGTGGTGACGGCAAGCAGGTTCAGGGAATTCATGAGGTCGCACTCTCCATTCGGCCATCCATTGGCCGGATCAACGATCTGGAGGGGACGAGGTTGCCCGGCGCTGAACCGTGCATTTTGCGCTGTGAAAGGTTTGGGTGAATCGGGCGCCGATCCAGTTCGTCGACGCCCGGACATTTTAGGTTAAAGCGTGGCTTCGATCGCGCGTGCCGCGGCCAGCGGGTCTTCGGCGCGGCTGATCGGGCGGCCGATGACGAGCACGCTGGCACCGGCATCGCGGGCGGCGCGCGGGGTCATGATGCGCTTCTGGTCGCCGTTGCCATCGGTGTCGGGACGCAGGCCGGGAACCACGAAGAAGCCGTCCTTCCACTGCCGGTGCACCGCGCCGACTTCATGGCCGGAGCAGACGATGCCGTCGAGACCAGCCGACTGGGCCAGTTCGGCCAGGCGCAGCGCTTGTTCGTGCGGCTCCGCAGCGACGCCGATGGCATTGAGATCGCCGCCGTCGAGGCTGGTGAGCACGGTGACCGCCACGACCTTGGTGTTCTCGCCCGCCGCGGCCTTGGCGTCTTCCATCATCGCGCGGCCACCGGCGGCGTGGATGGTGACGATCGAGGGTTCGAGGACGTGGATCGCCTGCATCGCGCCGGCGACGGTGTTCGGAATGTCGTGGAGCTTCAGGTCGAGGAAGATCGGCAGGCCCAGCTTGTGCAGTTCGTGCACGCCGTGATGGCCGTGGGCGCAGAAGAATTCGAGGCCGAGCTTGATCCCGCCGATATGCCCGGAAACCTTGCGGGCCAGCGCCTCGGCGGCATCGAGGCGGGGAAGGTCGAGGGCGAGATAGACGGGATTGCTGTTCATGGTCTCAGGATTCCGGGGAAGGTTCGGGAGTGGAGAGGGTTGCGGCAGGCGATGCTTCGGGAACCGCTGCCGGAACGCTCGAAGGCACGCTGTTGGCCCGCAGCGAGTTTTCGAGGCTGGCGATGCGGCGCTGGAACCGCCAGCGCAACGCGCGCAGGTAGAGCCAGACCGGCGCCATGCCGAGCACGAAGAAGACCAGCGCGACGAAGCCAACCGGCCACTGGAAGTGCATGTAGTTGGCACCGTCGAGGGGCCAGAAGTTCACGTCGACCCAGGTCCAGTTCATGACGATGAATGCGACCAGGATCGCGGTGATTGCGACCCACAGCACCGTGCGGACTATATGCATGTTCCCTCCGGCAATTCGTGTACCAAGACATTCGCAATCGCCTTGGGGCGCGGGCGGTTCCAATTGAACCCGATCGCGCCCCAAAATCCTTGTTCATCGCATTTTCCGAGTCGGCAGGTGTATGCACCTGCCTTGAAAATGCTTCGGATGCTAAGCGCGATTGCGAGGCATGGGAAGTGTCGGAAAGGCGCTTAGTTCCCGAAAACGCGAGCGAAGATCGTGTCGACCTGCTTGAAGTGGTAATCGAGGTTGAACTTCTCCTCGATCACTTCGACCGGCAGGGCGGCGGTGACTTCCTCGTCGGCCTTGAGCAGTTCGAGCAGCGAGAGCTGGCCGTCCGATTCCCAGACCTTCATCGCATTGCGCTGCACGAGGCGATACGACTGGTCGCGGGTGAGGCCGGCTTGCGTCAGCGCCAGCAGCACGCGCTGCGAGTGGACGAGGCCGCCCATGCGGTCGAGGTTCTTCTGCATGCGCTCGGGGTAGACGAGCAGCTTGTCTACCACGCCGGTGAGGCGGGCGAGCGCGAAGTCGAGCGTGATCGTCGCGTCCGGGCCGATGAAGCGTTCGACCGAGGAGTGCGAGATATCGCGCTCATGCCACAGCGCCACGTTCTCCATGGCCGGGGTAACCGACGAGCGGACGACGCGGGCAAGGCCGGTCAGGTTTTCGGTCAGCACCGGGTTGCGCTTGTGCGGCATCGCCGACGAACCCTTCTGGCCGGGCGCGAAGTATTCCTCGGCTTCAAGCACTTCGGTGCGCTGCAGGTGGCGCACTTCGATGGCGAGGCGTTCGATCGAGCTGGCGATCACGCCCAGAACCGCGAAGAACATGGCGTGACGGTCGCGCGGGATCACCTGCGTGGAGACCGGCTCCACTTCGAGGCCCATCTTGTCGGCGACGTACTGCTCCACCGCCGGATCGACGTTGGCGAAGGTGCCGACCGCGCCCGAGATCGCGCAAGTGGCGACTTCTTCGCGGGCGGCGATCAGGCGCTTCTTGCAGCGCGCAAATTCCGCATAGGCTTCGGCCATCTTCAGGCCGAAAGTCACCGGCTCGGCATGGATGCCGTGGCTGCGGCCGATGGTCGGGGTGTACTTGTGCTCTTCGGCGCGGCGTTTGATCGCGGCGAGCAGGGCATCAAGGTCTTCCAGCAGGATGTCGGCAGCCTTCACCAGCTGCACGTTCAGCGTGGTGTCGAGCACGTCGGAGCTGGTCATGCCCTGGTGCATGAAGCGGGCCTCGGGGCCGACCTGCTGGGCCACCCAGTCGAGGAAGGCGATGACGTCATGCTTGGTCACGGCTTCGATGGCGTCGATCGCGGCGACGTCGATCTTCGGGCTGGTGCCCCACCAGTCCCACAGGGCCTGTCCGGCGCTTGCAGGGACGGTGCCCATTTCGCCCATCTTCACGGCGGCGTGCGCCTCGATCTCGAACCAGATGCGGTAGCGGGCTTCGGGCTCCCAGATCGCGGTCATTGCGGGGCGGGCGTAACGGGGGACCATGTTCGACTCCTAGTGTGACCTAGCGGGATGTGACCTTGAGGGGGCCGGCTACTGCCTGGGCCTCTTGCCGGGAGCCGCTAGGGCGGGCTTGCGATAAAGGCAAGGGCGAGCAGGACCGACCAAGTGCCGGTTCCCGCACAGGTTGACACGGTTTACACGGTCCAGGGGAGAAAAAATCCGGCCCTCCCATCGCCCTTCCACGCTTGCGAAAACCGGAAGGGAAGGGCGATAGGATCTGCGCATGCGTGGGAGCATATCGGCCCTAGCGGTTGTAGGAAAACGATTTTCCGGGTCTATGGAGCCATTCGAAGCTTCACGCGCTTATCCGTGAAGGGCTGAAGAGAGGCCGCACCGGCTCTCTTCGCAACAGAAAGGACCGCGATGCGACGCGCGCTTCTGACAATTCTCGCCATGACTCTGCCCTTGGGCTGCGCTCCATTTCAGGCCGAGGCGCAGGACATCAAGCTGGAGGAATTCGGCACCGACCTCGAGCGCTTCCCCTATCCTTGGCCGGTCGCGCGCATGGACGTGAAGCTGGGGGCCGAGGAAGCCTCGATGGCCTATATGGACATCCAGCCGGAGCAGCCGAACGGCCATGCGGTGGTCCTGCTGCACGGCAAGAACTTCTGCGGCGCCACCTGGGAAGATACCGCGAAGACGCTGCTAAGCGCGGGCTACCGCGTGCTGATCCCGGACCAGCTCGGCTTCTGCAAGTCCTCCAAGCCCGTCTCGGCGCAGTACAGCTTCGCGATGATGGCGGAAACGACGCATCGGCTGATGGAGAAAGTCGGGCTGGAGAAGGCGATAGTGCTCGGTCATTCGACCGGCGGCATGCTCGGCCTTCGTTTCGCGCTGATGTATCCGCAGGCGGTCGAGCGGCTGGTGCTGGTCAATCCGCTGGGACTGGTCGATTCGATGGCCGAAGGCGTGCCCTATGTCCCGCTCGACAAGCTGCTCGCCGCCGAGCGTGCCAAGGACTATGCGGCCATGCGGCAGTACCAACTCGATACGTATTACCATGGTGACTGGAACCCGCGCTATGATCGCTGGGTGAAGATGCTGGCCGGGCAATATGCGACGCCGGACCAGGACGCGGCGGAACTGGCGCAGGCGAAGACCGCCGAGATGATCCTGACCCAGCCGGTCAGCCACGAGTTCGGCAGGCTGGCAGTGCCGGTCACGCTGATGATCGGCATGAAGGATACGACGGTCTTCGGCAAAGGCCAGGCACCCGCCGAGATTCGCGGCAAGCTGACTTCGGTTCCGCAAGCCGCCCCGCAGGCGGCGGCGGCGATGCCCTCCGCGCGGATCGTCGAATTCCCCGATTACGGCCATTCGCCGCAAGTGGAGGCGCCGGAAGTTTTCGGCGCGAAGCTGCTGGAAATCCTGTCCGCGCCTGCGCCGTGATGGGCCTGCGCCGTGAAGGCGTGCCTCAGCGCCCCGCGACCAGCGCCCCCGGTATCGGGCTGCAACCGGGGCGGCGGGTGTCGGCGGCCTTCCAGCTAAGTTCGTAGGTCACGAGAAAGCCGTCATGGTCGGAAAGCTGCGGGCTGCCGGGCCTGCCGTCGAACAGCGCCTCGACGCGGATCGGGCGAATCTGCACGCGGTCGCCGTTCCACAGGAACTGGAGGTCCTGGGTGTCCATCCACGGCTCGTCGCCGTCCCACGACATGCGCACGTCGCAGCCCGAGGCAGGGTCGTTGCAGATTCGGTGAACCAGTTCGAGCGACTGGTAGCGCGAGAAATTCTCCCAGCGCGGCTCGGAGTGGCGCATGTTGAAATCGCCGCCGAAGATCACCGGCGTTGCATCGTCATGGGTGCGGTCGATGAATTCCGAGGCCTCCAGCGCCTGCCGGTCGTGGGCGGCGAGGTTGCGCGGGGCGGGGGCCTTGGAGGCGCCGCGCGAGTTCATGTGGGTGTCGTAGACGTCGATCAGCGTGGGAACGCCGGGAATGTCGATGCGGGCCAGCGCAATGCCCTTGTTGGCAAGGCAGTCGAATCCGGCACAGGACTTGCGGCCATAAGCGCGCCGGTCGCTATCGACGATGGCATAGCGTGAGGCGATGGCAAGGCCGCTGCCGTAGACGTGGAGGCCGAGTTCGCCGCGCTTCCACTTGGAACTACCGGGCAGTTTCTCCTTGGTCGAGCCGCGCGCGCGGGTGGTGCGGCGCGGACCGGATTCGATGGCGGGGTAGCCCGAGGACCGCACCGCTTTCTTGGCCGGGTCTCCGAACATCTCCTGAAACAGCACGACATCGGGCGCGGTGCCTGCCGCACGCATCTCGGAAAGGTGGCGGCCGATTTCCATCAGCGAAGGCTTGCGGCCGCTGCGCGCGGGCCAGCCGAGGCCTTCGATGTTGTAACTGAGCACCGAAAGCGTGGTCTTGGCGCTCTGGCCGTCGGCGGAGAGCGTGACTTTGGGGGGCAGCGCGGCGTCGCAGGCGATATCGCGCGAGGGTGGGGAGACCGTGCTGCATCCCGCGGTCAGCAGCAGGAGGTAGCCGCTGAGCAGTCTGGATGGGGAAAGAATGGGGCGCCTCGTTCGATCGGCTGGTCGTTGTCGCATAAGGTCCCCTGTCGCACCGAACCGTCGGCCGGTCCATTCATACAGGGGTTTGGGCCGAAGAGGACGGGTCAATTGTCCATGAAAAGTCGATGCGGACTTCGCCTGTCACTTCTCCGTCCGGCGCGAAGCTGCGCTCGGCGATCAGGCCGCTGCCGCTGCGGTTTACGGCGATGACCGTGCTGCACCGCGTGCCGTAGACCGGATCGCGGATGAAGACCGGGGCAAATCGCGGTTCCGGGCCGTTTTCCGGGCGGGCTTGGCGGGGATCGGGCGTTTCGGTGCGCAGGCTGTCCAGCAGCGGAACCGGATCGCCGGACCCCGCCGCAAGCCACTGGGCGAGGGCCTGCTCGACTTGCACGGTCTTGGGCCAGGGCAGGTCGAAGCCGCCGTTGGACAGGCCGTGGATGCCGGGCGTGAGCGGGCGCGATTCGATTTGCGGGTAGTTGGTCAGGAACCGCGCCTCGCCGGATGCCACTTCGACGAGATTGAACGGTTTCATTGCTGTGAGCGACTCTGGCTCGCGGCCTTGCAGCAGGTCGGTGACGAGCTTGCCGCGCGAGGGTCTGCCCGGAACCGAGCCTTCGGGCACGCGGTAATTGGTGACGAGAACCATGCGGCCTTGCGTCGAGACACCCAGCCAGGTTCCGCCGCCCAGCAGGTCGCGTCCGGCGATGATCGTGCTGCCGTCCTGCCAAGGCGCCAGCGGTGCGGCGGGGCGGGTGTGGAACTCGTCGCGGTTTCCGGCGACGACGAGCGGCCAGTCCGGATGAGCCTGCCAGGCGACGGCGGCGACGCACATGTCAGATCAGGCCCTTGGCGCGCAGGCTGATATGGCCTTCGCGGCCGATGATGACGTGGTCGTGGACCGAGACGCCTAGCAGGCGCCCGGCTTCGGCGATGCGGTTGGTCACGTCGATGTCGGCGCGGCTGGGTTCGGGCGAGCCGGAAGGGTGGTTATGGACGAGAATCAGCGCGGTCGCGCCGATGTCGAGCGCGCGGCGAATCACTTCGCGGGGATGGATCGCGGCTTCGTCGATCGAGCCGTCGCCGACGAGATCGTCGAGGATCAGCATGTTCTTGGCATTGAGATAGAGCACCCGCACCCGCTCGCGCGTGAGGTGGGCCATGTCGATCGTCAGATAGTCGATCAGCGCCTGCCACGAGCCGATCACCGGGGCCTCGCGCAGTTTCTGGCGGGCAAGGCGGGTGGCGGCGACGGTGACGATCTTCAGCGCCGCCACGGTGGCCTCGCCCATGCCGGGATGGCCTTCCAGAGTGCGCGGATCGGCCTGGAGCACGCCCGCCAGCGAGCCGAAGCGCTGGATCAGGCTGCGGGCGAGCGGCTTCATGTCGCGGCGGGGAACCGCCTGCATCAGCAGGAGTTCGATGACCTCATGATCCCCCAGCGCTTCCGCTCCGCCGTCGAGCAGTCGCTTGCGCAGCCTGGAGCGATGTCCGCTGGCGTCCTTGCTTGCGTCGGGGCCTGCGTCGGGCGCCGCATCGGCAGGTTCATCGAAGAGACTGTTGCGGTCGGGCATAACGTGCGCAGACAATTGCCTTTCCCGAGCGGCGAGCGCAAGTGAAGGACCGAATGCCGCAGGAGCATGACGAACTTACCGCATCGGCGGAACCGCCCCCGCCATTGTCCTCGCCGCGCCGCAAGCGCAGGCGGGCGATCGCGCTCGCCCTGCTCACGAGCGCGGCGGTCGGGCTGGGCGCCGTGTGGCTCCTGCGCGAGGATATCGCCGAGAACCTGATCTCGGGCGAACTGGCCAAGCTGGGGCTTCCGGCGACTTACGAGATCGAGGAAGTGGGGCCGACCGAGCAGGTGGTCCGCAACCTCGTGATCGGCGATCCGAAGCATCCCGACCTTACGATTGCCGAACTGCGTGTCGCCACGCGCCTCAACTGGGGCTGGCCGGGAATCGGGCGGATCACGGTGATTCGCCCGCGCCTGTTCGGCTCGCTCCATCATGGCCGGTTCAGCCTCGGCTCGCTCGACAAGCTGATGGAGTCGAGCGGCGAGACCAAGGATTACGCGCTCCCCGATTACGACGTCGCGGTGGTCGATGGACGGGCGCTGATCGAGAGCGACTATGGCCGGATCGCCGCGAAACTGGCGGGCGAGGGCGGCCTGCGCGGAGGCTTCAAGGGCGAACTCGCCGCACTTTCTCCGCATCTGGCGGCCGGAGGCTGCGAAGCGGGGCGGACGACGCTCTACGGCAAGCTGCGGGTGTCCGATGGCAGGCCGCGCTTCACCGGGCCGCTGCGGCTGGCCGGTCTCGCCTGTCCGCAGCAGTCGCTGAAACTCGCGCAGAGCGGTGCGCAGCTCGACGTCACGCTGGACCGCCTGCTCGACGGCGGCGAAGGCAAGATCGGCCTCGACGCCGGTGCGGGTTCGTTCACGGCGAATCGCCTGTCAGGGCTGACCGGATCGGGGCGGTTCACCTTCCGCAAAGCCGCTTTGAATGCGCAGTTCGAGGTAAAGGCGCGCGGGCTAGCGACGCCGCAGGCGCGGCTGGCCGAACTCGGTTTCGATGGGCGGATGCGGGCGAGCGCCGGCTTCGCCCATTTCGATCTCGACGGCGATGTGACGGGCCGCGATCTCGCACTCGGCGAATCGGTGGACGCGCTGCTCGCAGGCGCGGAGAAGTCCGGCGAAGGCACGCTGGCCGCGCCGATCCTGCGACAGGTCCGCACGGCGCTCGCCCGAGAGACGCGCGGCAGCAGGCTCGATGCCAGCCTTGTTCTGCGCCGCGAGGACGGGCGCATGAGCCTTGTCCTGCCGCGCGGGCATTTGCGCGGCGGCAGCGGGGCCTCGCTGCTCGACCTGTCGAAAGTGCAGGCGGTGTTCGGCGCGCGCCGTCCCGTCGTCACAGGCAATTTCGCCAGCGGCGGCAAGGATCTGCCGAACGTGACCGGCCGCATGGAGAGCGACGCGCGCGGACGGCTCGCGCTCCAGGTCGAGATGCCGGAATATCGCGCAGGCGATTCGCGCCTTGCTGTGCCCCATTTCGCGCTGACCCAGACGCCCGACGGCACGATGCATTTCACCGGCGAGACCCGGCTTTCCGGTGCGCTGCCGGGCGGTTCGGCGCAGAACCTGGTCCTGCCCGTCGACGGCCGCTGGGGCGCCGATGGCACGCTTTCGGTCTGGCCGAATTGCACGAAGATCGGCTTCGACCGTCTTGCCTTCGCCAATCTCACGCTCGACCGGCGAGCCTTGCAGGTCTGCCCGGCGCCGGGGCAGGCAATCCTGCGCAGCCGGGGGCAGGGCTTCGATATCGCGGCGGGCGTTCCCGCGCTCGACGTGTCGGGGCGGCTGGGCGAGACGCCGATTCGCATCGCCAGCGGTCCGCTCGGCTATGCCCAGTTGGCGGGCAGGCCCGGCGCCCTCACCGCAAAGGCGATCGACGTCAGCCTCGGCCCGCAGGAGGCACCTTCGCGGTTCCGGCTCGCCACGCTCGACGCGCAAGTGGGCAAGGATATCGGCGGCGCCTTCGACGAGGCCGACATTGCGCTGGCGGCGGTGCCGCTCGATCTCAAGCAGACGGCCGGAAACTGGCGCTATTCCGGCGGCGTGCTGAGCATCGACCAGGCGCGCTTCACCCTCGTCGATCGCCAGTCGGTGCCGCGTTTCCAGCCGCTGGTGGCCCGTGACGGCACGCTGCGGCTGGAAAACAACGTGATCACCGCGCAGGCGGCGATGCGCGAGCCGAAGAGCGACCGCGAGGTGGTCCGCACCGATATCGTCCACGACCTCGGCACCGCGAGTGGCCATGCCGACCTCGCCGTGTCGGGGATCACCTTCGACAAGGACTTGCAGGCCGAGGCGCTTTCGCCGCTGCTGCTGGGCATCGTCTCCAACCTTCAGGGCGAGGTGCACGGCAGCGGGCGAATCGACTGGAACGAGAAGGGCGTGACCAGCAAGGGACGTTTCGCCACAGATGCTCTCGATTTCGCGGCGCCCTTCGGTCCGGTGAAGGGCCTGACCGGCGAAGTCGTGTTCACCGATCTGCTCGGCCTCGTCACTGCGCCCGACCAGAAGCTGAAGATCGCCTCGATCAACCCCGGCATCGAAGTGAACGACGGCGAACTCTCGTTCCAGATGGAGCCGAACTTCCTGCTGCGCCTCAACGGTGCGCATTGGCCGTTCATGGCGGGCACGCTCACGCTCGATCCGGCGACCATGCGAATCGGCGTGGCCGAGACGCGGCACTACAAGCTCAATGTGAAGGGGCTGGATGCCGCGACCTTCGTGCAGCATCTGGAACTCACCAATATCAGCGCCAGCGGCGTGTTCGACGGCGAAGTGCCGATGGTCTTCGACGAGCAGGGCGGGCGCATCGTCGACGGCTACCTCGCCTCGCGCGATCCGGGCGGCAGCGTCAGCTACCTCGGCGCGCTGACCTACAAGGACCTCTCGGCGATGGGCAATTTCGCCTTCGGTGCGCTGAAATCGGTCAAGTACAGGCACATGGAGATCGGCCTCGGCGGTTCGCTGGCGGGCGATATCTTCACGCGGCTGAGCTTCGACGGGCTGAGCCAGGGCGATACGGCGCAGCGCAACTTCCTCACCCGCCAGATCGCCAAGCTGCCGATCCGCTTCATCGTCAAGATCAAGGCCCCGTTCTTCAGTCTGTTCGGCTCTATGCGCTCGCTTTACGACCCCACTTACGTCACCGATCCGCGCACCCTGGGCATCCAGAACGGCACGCCTTTCGTGGTGCCGCCCGCACCTTCGTCCTCGTCCTCACCTTCGTCTACGCCGGACTCGGTTCGTCCCGCGCCAGCCACCATTCAGCCTCCAGTCAGCGAGAATAACCCATGAAGGCCCTGGAATTGACCGGAAGCGTTCCGGCTGCGACAAGCCCGGCCATGATGAGCCAGGCACAATACGACCCGCAGCGGCAGGGTTTCCGGTTCGGTGGGCGCGCCGTTTGCGCCGCGATGCTGGTGCTGGGTTTAGGATCGGCGCTGGGGGGCTGCGTGAACGTATCCGCTCCGGACAAGCCGATCGTCATCGAACTCAACATCAACATCAGGCAGGAAGTGATCTATCGGCTCTCCCAGGACGCGGAGAACACGATCAAGGAAAACGAAGGCGTATTCTGATGAGCAAGACCCGTTTGAACAGCTTCGTGACCCTTTGCGGTGCACTCGCCCTGACGTTCGGCGCCGGCAGCGCCGCACTGGCGCAGGATGGCCGCGACCCGGCCTATGCCGCCGCGCGCGCCGCAGGGCAGGTGGGCGAGCAGAAGGACGGCTACCTTGGCGTGATCGGCAATGCTTCCGCCGATGTCCGCGCCATGGTCCGCGATCTCAACAACAAGCGCCGCGCCATCTATACCGAGAAGGCCGCGGGCAAGAGCACGATCGAGGAATATGCCTTCGCCACCGCCTGCCGCCTGATCGCGCAGACCCAGCCGGGCGAGAAGTACCAGGCGACCGACGGCTCGTGGCAGGTTCGCGGTGCCGGTGCACCGGATCGCGATCCGCGCTGCCCCTGACGGTTATGTCGCCGGGCTTCAGGCAGGCGATGATTGCAGGCTGACAAAGGAGCGGTCGGAATTCCCGGCCGCTCTTTTTGTATGTCAAATGCCTGACGCGCGTGTGACCGAAAACCGACGAGGCCGCGTTCGGCTTGACGTTGAAGGCGACAGGCGGGGGCGCGGGATAACCCTCGTGACGATTTTTTCTTCGCCGCCGTCCTTGCGGTCTTGTCCGAGCATTACCATTTTCGAGACCTGTTCGGGACTTGGGCACACGGCATGGCGTGTGAACAACTGTTGCCGCGCGCGACCCCTCATGGTTGACTCGGGAAGGACCCCACCCTAAGGGGTCGGCGCCCTCGGCGGGCAGCCGTTGAACGCGTCATTACGTTCCTATTCGATTGAGGAGGACCGGACATGAACGACGAGCCGTCCGCACGGGACCCTATTGGCGAGGATGCGCGCCTCGATTCGCTGGACGATCGGCTGAAAGCCCTTCGCGAGCGGGAAGCGCAGCGTCAGAAGCCGGTTGCGGGTGCGGAAACCGACGATGCCTATCGTGCCGGTAACCGCGTCCTGGCCGACTTGCTTGGTGGGGTTGCCGGTGGTCTGTTCCTTGGCTGGGTGATCGATCACTTTGCCGGAACATCGCCCTGGGGTCTGATGGTGATGCTATTCGCAGGAATATTCGTCGCCTTCAGGAACATTATCAGGAATTCGAACCGGCGCCCGGATTGACCCGAAAGGGATGAGCAGGGGCGCTGTCGTTCATTGGCGACAGGGATATTCGCGTGGCAGCCGAAGCGAAGGTCGATCCGATGCACCAGTTCAGCATCCAGCCGTTGTTCGGCTCGGAAGGCTGGAGCATCGCCGGTTACAACATCGCCTTCACCAACAGCACGCTGTGGATGGCGATCGCCGCCGTGACGCTGGCGTTCTTCGTTGCCGGCGGCATGAAGCGTCAGCTCGTGCCCGGCCGCTGGCAGATGGCCGTTGAAAGCTTCACCGGCTTCATCGACGGAATGCTGGCCGCCAACGTCGGCCCCGGCGGCAAGAAGTACGTTCCGTACATCTTCTCGCTGTTCATGTTCATTCTTTTCGCGAACTTCCTCGGCCTGCTGCCGCTGGGTGTGATCGGCCTCCACGCCTTCACCTTCACCAGCCACTTCTCGGCCACGGGCGTTCTCGCGGTGCTTTCCTTCGCAATCGTCCTCATCGTCGGTTTCGCGAAGCACAAGCTGCACTTCTTCTCGCTGTTCGTGCCGCACGGCACTCCGGTGATCATGATCCCGCTGATCTTCTGCGTGGAACTGATCTCGTTCCTGGTGCGCCCGTTCAGCCTCGGCCTGCGTCTTTTCGTCGCGATGATGGCCGGTCACGTTCTTCTCGAGGTTCTTTCGAGCTTCGTGATCAGCTCCGGCAATGCCGGCATCGGCCTCTTCGCCATTGCCGGTCTGCCCAGCTTCATCCTGATGGTCGGCATCTGCGCTCTCGAGCTGCTGGTGGCTGGCATCCAGGCTTACGTTTTCGCTCTTCTCACTTGCGTCTATCTGAACGACGCAGAGAACCTTCACTGATTTTCAGTCTCACTCGAGTTTTCCAAAGGGAGTTTTTGAAATGGACGCAGAAGCTGCAAAGCTGCTTGGTGCCGGTCTCGCTGCTATCGGTTGCGGCCTCGCCTCGATCGGCGTGGGTAGCGTTTTCGCCAAGTTCCTCGAAGGCGCGCTGCGCAATCCGGGCGCCGCTGACGCCCAGCAGGGCCGCCTCTTCATCGGCTTCGCCGGCGCCGAACTTCTCGGCCTGCTGTCGTTCGTCGTTGCCGCGCTGCTGATCTTCGCCTGATCGCGCGCACTGATCCCTTCCGGCTGCCCGAACCCTTTGGTTGGGCGGCCGGAGAGGACGCAAGAATTCTACCGGCCACTTCGAGACAGGGCTGACCCATGCCTCAGATCGCACAGCTAGCCGCGACTTATTCCAGCCAGATCTTCTGGATGCTGATCTTCTTCGGCTTCACCTTCTTCGTCGTCGGACGGGGAATGGTTCCCAAGGTCATGGATACGGTTGCGCAGCGCGACAAGCAGATTGCCGACGACCTCGCCGCTGCCGAGCGCGCCCGCGCCCAGGCCGATGCGGAGGAGGAAGCCTGGCGCAAGCGTGAGAACGCCAACCGCGCCGAGGCGCAGGCCCTGATCGCGGAAGCCCGCGCCAAGGCCGCTGCCGTCACGACCGAGCGTCTCGCGACCGCCCAGGTGGCCATCGACGCCACGCTCGCCGAAGCCGAAACCCGCATCTCCGAGGCGCGCCGTTCAGCCGCCGCCGAGATCGAGGACGTCGCCGCCGACGCCACTCGCGATATCGTCAGCCGCATCGCCGGCCTGACGCTCGACGACGGCGCGGTTCGTTCCGCCGTGAAGGAGAACCTGGTCCATGGCTGAGAACACGGAACTGTCCACCACGGACACCGCCGTCGCTGAAGGCACCTCGCACGAGGGCGCCGAGATGGCCGGGACCCAGGCTGGCACCGAGCATCACGCCGAACCGCTGCTGCTGGGCGTCGCCCCGCCGGTCGCGGTCGTCAGCGCCTCGATGCTGGTGCTCATCGCGATCATGGTCTGGAAGGGCCTGCCGAAGATGATCTCCGGCGGTCTCGACAGCAAGATCGCCGAGATCAAGGCCCAGCTCGAAGAGGCGAAGACCCTGCGTGCCGAGGCGGAAGCCCTGCGCAAGGAATATGCCGACAAGATCGCCGGTGCCGAAAAGGACGCCACCGCTCTGCTCGACCACGCCCGCCACGAAGCGGAGACGATCGTCGCCAAGGCCCAGGCCGACACGACCGACGTCATCGCCCGCCGCGAGAAGATGGCCCAGGACAAGATCGGCGCCGTCGAACGCGCTGCCGTGACCGAACTGCGCCAGCAGGCTGCGGCTGCCGCCGCTGCCGCCGCCGGTGGCCTGATCAAGGCCAACCACTCGGCCGATGCCGACAAGGCGCTGGTCGATCAGGCGATCGCCGGTATCTGATCCTTCCGGATCGGCTACGAAGCAAAGAGGCCTCCGTGCGCTGCACGGGGGCTTTTTTTGTGTGCCGATCAGGGTCATGTTCGCTCCGGATGCGATCCGGAGTTGACGGGCGAGGCAATTGAGATCAGAGCGACGCCCGCGCAGCCGATGTTGCTGCGGTGTTTCAGGAAGCGAGGACATGTCAAGCGACAGTTCCAGTAGGACCGCACGCCCCAAGGGCGCTGGCTAGTTCTCGCTGGCCATCGTCCGCCCGGGTCGTGCGGACGAAAGGTTTGAAGATGGTGAACGACCTCCTCGCCGGCGTGACCGCCGGTGCCCGTCCCGCCAAGAGCGGGCTCTACATTGCCGATATCGTCGAGATGCTCCAGGCGCTGGCGCCCGAGGCCGCTGCCGCCAAGCTTGGCCGCATGGCCGACGTGCGGGCGGTTGCCGTGCTCGACCGTCCCGAATTCACGGCGGCGCCCGAAGTGCTGCCGCTGCTGCCGTTGCCGCGCGCGGTGCATCTGGTCGCCCAGATGGCCGAGGACCGCGCCGCCGACGTGCTGGCGGAGATGGATGAGGGGATTGCCGCCCAGATCCTCGGCGCCCTCGCGCCCGATGTGCGCACGTCGCTACGCAGCCTGCTCGCCTGGCCGGAAGACAGCGCGGGCGGCATGATGACCACCGAATTCGTTGCCGCGCGGGTCTCGGCCAGCGTGGCGGAAGTGCTCGATCTCATCCGCACCGTCGAACGCAGCCGCGAGACTGTCTATTCGGTGTTCCTGCTCGACGAACGCGGGCGCCTCGACGCGACGATCTCGCTGCGCCGCCTGATCGCTGCCGCCCCCGATTCGCCCGCGATCGACCTCGCCCGAGACCGCGAGCCGGTGACGGTGACGCCTGCCACCGACCGCGAGGCGGTGGCCGACCTGATTCGGCGTCACGACCTGTTGGCGCTGCCGGTGGTGGACGAGGCGGGCCGTCCGCTCGGTATCGTCACTGTCGACGACGTGCTCGACGCGCTGGTGGCCGAACATACCGAGGATGTGCAGAAGTTCGGCGGCGTCGAGGCGCTCGACCGGCCCTACCTCGAAACCGGCTTTTTCGAGATGATCCGCAAGCGCGCCGGGTGGCTGAGCGTGCTGTTCCTCTCGGAAATGCTGACCGCCAGCGCCATGCAGCACTTCGAGGACGAACTCGCCCGCGCGGTTGTGCTCACCCTGTTCATCCCGCTCATCATGAGTTCGGGCGGCAACAGCGGCAGCCAGGCGACCTCGCTCATCATCCGGGCGCTGGCGATGGGGCAGGTGCGCCTGCGCGACTGGTGGCGCGTGGCGCTGCGCGAACTGCCCGCGGGCATGGTACTGGGCGGCATCCTCGGCGCAGTCGGCTTCGTGCGGATCGCCGCGTGGCAGGCGCTGGGCTTCTACGATTACGGCAGCCACTGGGTCTTGATCGCCACGACCGTTTCGGCGGGGCTGGTGGGCATCGTGACCTTCGGCTCGCTGGCGGGTTCGATGCTGCCGTTCCTGCTCCAGAAGCTGCGTTTCGACCCGGCGAGCGCCTCGGCGCCGTTCGTGGCGACCCTGGTGGATGTGACGGGGCTGGTGATCTACTTCACGATCGCCCTTGCCATTCTCTCGGGAACGCTGCTCTAGGGCGGCGCAACCTAACGAAAGGACCGCCGCCATGGCATTCACCGCGAAGATCCTGCTGCTCGGCTCGGGCGAGCTGGGGCGCGAATTCGTCATTTCGGCCAAGCGGCTCGGCTGCGAAGTCGTGGCCTGCGATGCCTATGAAGGCGCGCCCGCCATGCAGGTGGCAGACCACTTCGAGGTTTTCTCGATGCTCGACGGTGAGCGTCTGCGCGCCGCCATCGAGAAGCATAAGCCCGATTTCATCGTTCCCGAAGTCGAGGCGATCCGCACCGAAGTGCTGGCCGAAGTCGAGGCGGAAGGTTTCTGCGTCGTGCCTTCCGCGCGGGCCACGCAGATGACGATGAACCGCGATGCCATCCGCGAAGTCGCCGCTGTCGAACTCGGCCTGCGCACTTCGCGCTATCGCTATGCCGAGAGCCTCGACGAAGTGCTGACGGGCGCCGAGCACACGGGTCTGCCCTGCGTCATCAAGCCGGTCATGTCCTCATCCGGCAAGGGCCAGAGCACGGTGCGCGATGCCGCCGATCTGGAGAAGGCCTGGGACTACGCCGTTGCCAACATGCGCGGCTACCGCAAGCGGGTGATCGTCGAGGAATTCGTCGCCTTCGACTACGAGATCACCCTGCTGACCGTGCGCAGCCGCGAGGGTGTGTCGTTCTGCCCGCCGATCGGCCACCGGCAAGAACGCGGCGACTATCAGGAATCCTGGCAGCCGACGCCGATGGCGCCTGCCGCCATCGCCGCGGCGCAGGACATGGCGCGCAAGGTGGTGGACGATCTCGGCGGCTACGGCCTGTTCGGCGTCGAGTTCTTCGTGAAGGGCGAGGAAGTGATCTTCTCCGAACTCTCGCCGCGTCCGCACGATACCGGCATGGTCACGCTGATCTCGCAGAACCTCTCCGAATTCGACCTCCACGCGCGGGCGATCCTCGGTCTGCTGATTCCGGAAGTGACGCTCCATGGCCCGAGTGCCTCGGCAGTGATCCTGGCCGACCGGGACAGCGATTCCTTCGCTTGCGAGGGCCTTGCAGAGGCTTTGGCGACGCCGGGTGCGGCAATGGACCTGCGCATCTTCGCCAAGCCCGTGACGCGCCCCTATCGCCGCATGGGCGTCGCTCTGGCGCTGGCGGAGAACACCGATACCGCGCGCCGGGTGGCGGCGGAAGCGGCGGGCAAGGTCCGCATCGTCTACAAGTAAGGGGAAGGGGGGCTGCTTGCCCCCCTTTTCGTATCAGAAGCCGTTCTTCGCTTCGCGCAGGGCGGCGAAGGTCTCGACGGCATTGCCGCCGCCCCAGCGGGCCTGAAGCGCCGGATCGTCGGCGCGCAGGAACGGATTGGTCAGGAGTTCACGGCCGAGCTTGGTCGGAACGGTGGGCAGTCCGGCTGCGCGCGCGCGCTCGACATCGCGGGCATAGGCGGCCAGTTCCTCGTTCTCGGGATCGGCATGGAGCGCGAATTTCGCATTCGCCGCCGTATATTCGTGCGCGCAGTAGAGCATCGTGTCGACCGGCAGCGCCTTGATGCGCTGAAGGCTTTCCCAGAACTGCGCGGGCTGTCCCTCGAACATGCGCCCGCAGCCGAGTGCGAAGACCGAATCGCCGACGAAGGCGATATGCGCGCCGGGCAGATAGTAGGCGCAGTGGCCCAGCGTATGGCCGCCGACATCGAGGACTTTCGCCTTCCAGTCGCCCAGCATGACCACGTCGCCCTGATCGACGCGGCGGTCGACGCCCTCGATCTTCCCGGCATCGCCTTCGGGGGCGATGACCGTGCAGCCGGTGGCGGCCTTGATGGCGCCATTGCCGCCGGCATGGTCCGGGTGCCAGTGGGTGTTCCAGATCTGGGTGATCTGCCAGCCCTTGTGTGCGGCCTGGCGCAAGTATTCGTCTGCGTCCGGCGTGTCGATACAGGCGGTCTGGCCGCTCGCCGGATCGTGCAGCAGGTAGCCGTAATTGTCGCTGAGACAGGGGAACTGATGGACTTCGAGCATGGGATCTCTCCTTGCGGAGGGATTTAGGCGCTCGGTCGGGGGAGGGGAAGAGGATTGGGAAAAAGCAAAAGCCCGCCCGGATCGCTCCGGACGGGCCTTTGTTGGTTCACCTCGCGGTGAAGCCCGAACTGTTCTTACGAACGGTTCTTGAGGGCTTCGCCGAGGATGTCGCCGAGCGAAGCGCCCGAGTCCGACGAACCGTACTGTTCGACAGCTTCCTTCTCTTCGTGAAGCTGGCGAGCCTTGACCGAGAAGTTCGGCTTCTTCGAACGATCGAAGCCGGTGACCATGGCGTCGAGCTTCTGGCCGACCTGGAAGCGGTCGGGGCGCTGCTCGTCGCGGTCGCGGCCGAGGTCCGAACGCTTGATGAAGCCGGTGGCGCCATCGTCGCCAGCCTGGACTTCCAGACCGCCGTCGCGAACTTCGAGAACGGTGACGGTGACGACTTCGTTACGACGCAGCGAGCTGCCGCCGGTCGCGGCAACGCCGCCAGCGGCCGGAGCGCCACGCTCAAGCTGCTTCATGCCGAGGCTGATGCGTTCCTTCTCGACGTCGACGTCGAGAACCACGGCCGAAACCTGCTCGCCCTTGCGGTGCAGAGCCAGCGCGTCTTCGCCCGAGATGCCCCAGGCGATGTCCGACATGTGAACCATGCCGTCGACGTCGCCGTCGAGACCGATGAACAGGCCGAATTCGGTGGCGTTCTTGACTTCGCCTTCAACCTGCGAACCGACGGGGTGCTTCTCGGCGAAGGCTTCCCAGGGGTTCTGCTGAGCCTGCTTGAGGCCGAGCGAGATGCGGCGCTTGTCCGAATCGACTTCGAGAACGACCACTTCGACTTCCTGCGAGGTCGAGACGATCTTGCCGGGGTGGACGTTCTTCTTGGTCCAGGACATTTCCGAAACGTGGACGAGGCCTTCGATGCCGGCTTCCAGTTCCACGAAGGCACCGTATTCGGTGATGTTCGTGACGGTGCCCGACAGCTTGGCGCCGACCGGGTACTTGACGGCTGCGCCTTCCCACGGATCGCTTTCCAGCTGCTTCATGCCGAGGCTGATGCGCTGGGTGTCCTGGTTGATGCGGATGATCTGGACCTTCACGGTGTCGCCGATGGCGATCACTTCGCTCGGGTGGTTGACGCGCTTGTAGCTCATGTCGGTGACATGGAGCAGGCCGTCGATGCCGCCGAGGTCAACGAACGCACCGTAGTCGGTGATGTTCTTGACGACGCCTTCGATGACCTGGCCTTCGCTCAGCTTGTCGATCAGCTCGCTGCGCTGTTCGGCGCGCGTTTCTTCGAGGACGGCGCGACGCGACACGACGATATTGCCGCGGCGACGGTCCATCTTCAGGATCTGGAAGGGCTGCGGCACGTCCATCAGCGGGGTGACGTCGCGCACGGGGCGGATGTCGACCTGCGAGCCGGGGAGGAACGCAACGGCGCCGTCGAGGTCGACGGTGAAGCCGCCCTTGACGCGGCCGAAGATCACGCCTTCAACGCGCTTGCCTTCACCGAATTCGTTTTCGAGCTTGTCCCAGGCGGCTTCGCGGCGTGCGCGGTCGCGCGACAGCATCGCTTCACCGTCGGCGTTCTCGACGCGGTCGACGTAAACTTCGACTTCGTCACCGACCTTGAGACCGTGCTCGCCTTCACCGCGGGCGAATTCGCGCAGGGCAACGCGGCCCTCGCTCTTCAGACCCACGTCGATGACGGCCTTGTCGTTTTCGATGGCGGTGACGGTACCCTTGACGACGCGACCTTCGAAACCGTCGTCGGCAACGCCGCCGAGCTGGTCGTCAAGCATCTTCGCGAAATCGTCGCGGGTGGGATTGGCAGAAGTAGCCATTAAAGGTTTAATCCTGTTTAGTTCTTTCCGGCCAAGCGGTTTTATCCGCCGGTCTTTCCTCCGCGCTTCGCACCATGCGAGGCCCGGGCCAAAAGGGCCGAACCGCCGTGGGGGCCGGATGCCGTCCACGGCGTCCTTCAAACCTTGCGGTTCTCCAGACCGGCGGCCCCTACGCCCATGAGGGGCGAAATGCAAGAAAATTGGCGGATACGACATGGTTTCGTCGCATCCGAAATGCAGTCAATCGACCTCGGTTATCCATCCTGGCGGGTCAGGAGACCCAAGCTATCAATCGTAGCGGGTCAGGAGACCCGCAGGGCATCCACCGCGGCGATGGCAGCGGCGATGGCTTCCTCGCGCTTCAGCTCGGATGTGTCGATCTCGATGGCGTCGGCGGCGGCTACCAGCGGTGCGTCCTTGCGATTGCGGTCGCGCTCGTCACGTGCGGCGAGGTCGGCGGTGATCGCTTCCAGAGTGACGTCGCGGCCATGGGCCTGCATTTCGAGGAAGCGGCGCTGGGCGCGTGCTTCGACCGAGGCGATCACGAAGAGCTTGGCTTCGGCCTCCGGCGCGATCACCGTGCCAATGTCGCGTCCGTCCAGAACGGCGCCGCCGGGCTGCGTGGCGAAGGCGTGCTGGCGTTCGTAGAGCGCCTGGCGGACGGTGGGGTGGATCGAGACGCGGCTTGCCAGGCCGCCGCTGGCTTCGGAGCGCAGCTCGGGGTCTGCCAGAAGGCCCTCGGGAAAGGCACAGGCGGCGAGGGCGTCCACGGGATCGTCGGGGTTGCCGCCGTCCAGGAAGCACTGGCGGCCGACCGCGCGATAGAGCAGGCCGGTGTCGAGGTGGGGCAGTCCGAAATGGTGGGCGAGGGCCTTGGCAATGGTGCCTTTGCCCGAAGCGGTGGGTCCGTCTACGGCGATAATCATCGCGCGGTCATGGCGGCTTGGGACGTTCAGCGCAAGGTCGGCGCGGGAATGCCATCTGCCATCCCCGCGCTGATGCCCTTATCCGGCGAGGCTGGCCAGCAGGGCCTCGAAGTTGGGGAAGCTGGTGGCGATCGGGCGGGTATCGTCCACTTCCACGCCGCCGCTGCTGACGAGGCCTGCGACCGCCATCGACATGGCGATGCGGTGGTCGAGGTGGGTGGTGACTTGCGCATCGCTGGCGGTGCCGGGCAGCGGAGTGCCGCCGGTGCCGGTGATGACGAGGCCGTCCTCGCGCTCCTCGATCTGCGCACCGGCCAGCGTCAGCGCTGCGGCCATGGCGGCGAGGCGATCCGATTCCTTCACGCGCAACTCGTCGAGGCCGCTGGTGACGGTCACGCCCTCGGCCAGCGAGGCGGCGACGAAGAGGACGGGGAACTCGTCGATCATGGCAGGCGCGATTTCGGGATCGACTTCGATACCCTTCAGTGCCGAGTGCTTCACCAGCAGGTCAGCCACCGGCTCGCCGCCGACTTCGCGCTCGTTCAGGAACTCGATCTGGCCGCCCATCTGGCGCAGCACTTCGACAAGCCCGGCGCGGGTGGGGTTGAGGCCTACGTTCTCGATCACGACTTCGCTGCCCGGCGTCACCAAAGCGGCAACGATGAAGAAGGCTGCCGAGGAGGGGTCGCCCGGAACGTCGATGACTTGCGGCTTGAGTTCGGCTTCGCCTTTGATGGTGATGACGCGGGTGCCGTCGGCTTCCACGGTGACGGTGAGGTCGGCACCGAAGCCCTTGAGCATGCGTTCTGAGTGGTCGCGGGTCGGCACCGGCTCGATCACGGTGGTCTCGCCCGGCGTGTTGAGGCCGGCGAGCAGGATGGCGCTCTTTACCTGTGCGGAGGCAACCGGCAGGCGGTAAGTGATCGGCACGGCAGGCGAAGCGCCGCGCACGATCAGCGGCAGGCGTCCGCCTTCACTCGCTTCGAAGCTGGCGCCCATTTCCGAAAGCGGATCGATCACCCGGCCCATCGGGCGCTTGGAGAGCGAGGCGTCGCCGGTGAAGCTCACGTTGATAGGGTGGCTGGCGACAAGGCCCATCAGGAGACGGGTCGAGGTTCCGGAATTGCCCATGTCCACCGGGCCTTCGGGCTGGAGCAGGGCGCCTACGCCCACGCCGTTCACCCGCCATTCGCCGTCACCGACGCGCTCCACGCTGGCGCCCATGGCGCGCATGGCGGCGGCGGTGGCCAGTACGTCCTCACCTTCCAGCAGGCCGGTCACGCGGGTTTCGCCCACGGCCAGCGCGCCCAGCATGATCGAGCGATGGCTGATCGACTTGTCGCCCGGCACGCGGATACTGCCTTTCAGCGGTCCTGCGGGCAGGAAACGGCGGGGGCGCATGGGGGTGGTGGTGTCGTGGCTCACGGGCGTGCTTCTTTCGAGGCTGGAAGGCTGCAAAATCGCCGGGCTTTTGACAGCGGGGGCGGCCTATGGCAAGGCGCGCGCCCTGATGGTGCCGGAGCGCTTGATTTTGCGTGCCGTCACTCCCATCAAGACACGGAATTCTCGCCCGTACTCTTCGGGCGCGCAGTATGAGGACATTTCATGGCAAAGCCTGAGTGGGGCGCCAAGCACGGCTGCCCGAAATGCGGCACCCGCTTCTACGACCTGGGCAAGGACGACCCGGTTACCTGCATCGAGTGCGGCCATTCGTGGAACCCGGAACCGGTGCTGAAGTCCAAGCAGCCGATTCCCTATGAGGAAATCCAGAAGAAGGAAGTCGTCGAGAACGAGGATTCGGATCTCGCTGACGACGATCTGGACATCGACGAAGACGGCGATTCGCCGGACAACGACGTCGACCTCGGCGGTGACGACGATCTCGGCATCGGCGGCGGTGACGACGATGGCGACCGCGACGAGTAAGTCTCGGCGGGTTTCGTATTCAGGAAAGGGCGCGGCGCTTCGGCAGCCGCGCCCTTTCTCGTTTCTGAGATAATTGCTTTCAACCCGCTCAGGCTGAGCTTGTCGAAGCTCCCTGCGGCGTGGCGCGAGGCCTCCATCCTTCGACAGGCTCAGGATGAGCGGGGGTGGATGGGGAAAGGCAATGGAAAGGCGAGAGCGCGCGTTTCCGGCCTCTATTCTAAAAATGACAGGCCCGTGAAAATTTCCTCTTGCCAGCCCGGAGAACCCCATCTAGAGGGCGGCCTCCCAAGCGGAGGCAAGTCACAGCGACTGGCTGAAACGCGGGAAACGGAACGAACCTCCCAGGTCGATCCGGTGAAATGAATGGGGCCTTAGCTCAGCTGGGAGAGCGCCTGCATGGCATGCAGGAGGTCAGCGGTTCGATCCCGCTAGGCTCCACCATTTCTTACGAAACAGCCTTTCAAAGTCAGCTTCGATCGGTTATTTCGACATATCAGTTTCGCGGAAACGCGATACGCTGGCCGACGAGGTTTCGTCCGCCGGCGTTTTTCGCATAAGGTTTCCGTCACGCCGGTCAGCGAGGTTTCGCCCACCGGCGTTTTTGGCGTTCTGGCGGCTGTGGCCGTCGAAAAGGAGTTTGGCATGTTCGACAGCCTGTCTGATCGTCTTGGTGGCGTTTTCGACAAGCTGCGTGGCCGCGGCGCGCTCAAGGAGCAGGACGTTCGCGATGCCATGCGCGAAGTGCGCATCGCGCTGCTCGAAGCCGATGTCGCGCTCCCCGTCGTGCGCCGCTTCATCGATCAGGTTACCGAAAAGGCTGTCGGCCAGTCGGTCCTGAAGTCGGTCACGCCCGGCCAGCAGGTCGTCAAGATCGTCAATGACGCGCTGATCGAGATGCTCGGCGGCGAAGAAACCGCCGAACTCGATCTCAATGCCGCGCCGCCGGTCGTCATCATGATGGTCGGTCTGCAGGGCTCGGGCAAGACCACCAGCACCGCCAAGATCGCGCGCATGCTTCGCGAGAAGCAGGGCAAGAAGGTCCTGATGGCCTCGCTGGACGTCAACCGTCCGGCCGCGCAGGAACAGCTTCGCGTGCTGGGCGAGCAGGTCGGCGTCGCCACCCTGCCGATCATCGCTGGCCAGCAGCCGACCGAGATCGCCACCCGCGCGATGCAGTCCGCCAAGCTCCAGGCCGTGGACGTACTGCTGCTCGATACCGCGGGCCGTCTCCACGTCGATACGCAGCTCATGGACGAGATGAAGGCGGTTGCCGCCATCTCGAACCCCCGTGAAACGCTGCTGGTGGTCGACTCGCTGACGGGTCAGGACGCGGTCAATGTCGCGCAGTCGTTCTCCGGCGAAGTCGATCTGACCGGCGTCGTGCTCACCCGTATGGACGGTGATGCGCGCGGCGGTGCGGCGCTGTCGATGCGAGCCGTCACCGGCAAGCCGATCAAGTTCGCAGGCACCGGCGAAAAGATGGAGGCCCTTGAGGTCTTCCACCCGAGCCGCGTCGCCAACCGCATTCTCGGCATGGGCGATATCGTCTCGATCGTCGAAAAGGCGGCCGAAGCGGTCAAGGTCGAGGACGCCGAAGCGCTGGCGAAGCGCATGGAGCAGGGCAAGTTCGACATGAACGACCTGCGCATGCAGCTTGGCCAGATGCAGAAGATGGGCGGCCTCGGCGCGCTGGCAGGCATGATGCCGGGCATGAAGAAGGCCAAGGCGGCCATGGCGCAGTCGGGCATGGACGACCGCGTGCTGCTGCGCATGGATGCGATCATCGGTTCGATGACCCAGAAGGAGCGCGTCAACCCGGCGCTGCTCAATGCCAAGCGCAAAATCCGCGTCGCCAATGGCTCGGGCACCAATGTCCAGGACGTCAACAAGCTGCTGAAAATGCACCTGGAGATGTCCAAGGCCATGAAGCAGATAAAGAAGATGGGCGGCCTCAAGGGGCTGGCCGCGATGTTCGGCAAGGGCGGCCTTGATGCTGCGATGCCCGGATTGGGCGGCGGCCTCGGCGGTGGCGCCGGTGGTCTTCCGGGAATGGGCGCAGGCGCGCCCGATCTCAGCAAGTTTCTTAAGAAGTAATTTTTGAAGATTTGAAGGAAAGGTAGAGCAATGTCCGTTTCGATCCGTCTGTCGCGCGGTGGCGCGAAGAAGCGTCCTTACTACAAGATCGTCGTCTCCAACTCGCGCGCTCCGCGCGACGGCAAGTATCTTGAGCAGGTCGGCACCTACAACCCGATCCTCGCCAAGGACGATGAAAACCGCGTCCGTCTGGTCGAAGACCGCGTGCGTTACTGGCTCGGCGTTGGCGCCCAGCCGACCGACCGCGTTGCCCGTCTGCTCGACAAGGCCGGCATCAAGGAACGCGCCGCTACCGTGAACGCCAAGAAGGGTGAGCCGGGCCAGAAGGCCAAGGACCGCGCCGAGGAAAAGGCCGAGAAGCTGCGTGAAGCTGAAGAAGCTGCCGCCGCTGCTGCTGCCGCTCCGGCCGCTGAAGAAGCTCCGGCTGAAGCAGCCGCCGAGGAATCGACCGAAGCCTAAGCTTCAGGTTCGATCCAGATGGCTGGTCAAGACCGCCCCGTCACGCTTGCTGCCATCACTGGCGCGCACGGCGTGACGGGCGAGGTTCGCCTCAAGCTGTTCGGTGAAGGCGTGGCGGCGCTCAAGCGCTACCGCGCCTTCAACGATTCCACCCTGACGCTCGCCAAGCTGCGCGATGACGGCAAAGGCGGTGCGATTGCGCGTTTCGAGGAAGTGCCGGATCGCACGGCTGCCGAGAAGCTGCGCGGCACCGCGCTCACCGTTCCCCGCGCGTCGATGCCGGAACTGGAGGAAGGCGAGTATTATCACGCCGACCTGCTGGGCCTGCGCGCCGTCTCCGACGCGGGTGACGAACTCGGCATCTGTATCGCGGTTGAGAACTTCGGCGCGGGTGACGTGATCGAGATCGAGCGTCCGGCAGGCGAGGATTGCAAAAGGCGCCGCTTCATGGTGCCGATGACTCCCGCCGCCGTTCCCGAGTGGGATCACGAACGGTTGGTCATCAGCGCCGTCTTCGCGGAAGAATAAGGAAAGGCCGTCCTTCGGGGCGGCCTTTCTTGCTTTCAGGCAAGCGCGGCCTGGGTGCACGAGCGGGCCGCTTCGAAGGGTGTCTGTGGGCAGTCGATGGCGAGGACCAACGGTGCCATCATGCCCAGACTCGCCCCAGTAAGAATGCCGCCGATAACGCCGATCGTAGTCAGGCGGGCCTTGCGGGCCAGCGCCGTTTCCGTTCCGCGCTGTTCCGGCTTGCGGCGGCGCGGCGCCCGGCGGCGAATGCGTGCCGCAATCTTCCCGGCCAGCTTGGCCAGTCCGTGATCGAGTCCTTCGGAAAACCGGTCATGACCGGCGTTCCACTGCTGCATGAAATGTTGATCCTGCATTGTCCGGTTCCTCCATCGGATGACCGGAATTTGCGCGATCCGCCGTGACTTCGCCAACAAAGCCTCTGGCGAAGGTTATAAGGCAGCCTTATCATGTGAGGATGGAACGCCTTCCGCCCCTGACTGCCGTGCGCGCCTTCGAGGCTGCCGGTCGCCACGAGAACTTCTCGCGCGCAGCCGAGGAACTGGGCATGACGCAGGCAGCGGTTTCCTATCAGATTCGCCAACTGGAGGATCGCGTCGGCAAGCCGCTGTTCGTGCGTGAAAAGGGTAGGGTGCATCTTTCCGATGCCGGAAGGCGTTTGATACCCGCTCTGAGCGGCGCTTTCATCGCCATGGCCGATGCCTTTGCGGCCATTCGCAGCGAGGACGAGGATGTCTTGGCGATCAACGCCTCCGTTTCCCTCGGCGCAAACTGGCTGAGTACACGCATCGGACGATTTCAGCTTCGACATCCGGATATCGCCGTCCGCATGTCGCTTGCCAACGAAGTGATCGACTTGGGGACATCGAATTACGACGTCGCCATTCGTGGCGGGATGGGGCAATGGGACGGGCTTCGCAGCGAGTTCCTGTTCCGCCAGCACTACTCTCCTATCTGCTCTCCGGAATTTCTGGAACGGTATCGTATTCGACAACCAGAGGATTTGCTGGAGGTCGAGCGCTTTGCCCCGAACGACCCCTGGTGGAATGCCTGGTTCGCCGTTGCAGGCGTGGGGCAGCTGCCGTCGCCTTCGCGGCGCGGATTTACTTTCGATAACCAGCTGCAGGAGGGCGGCGCGGCCCGCGAAGGTTTCGGCGTGGCGCTGATGACGCCATTGATCTGGCGGGAGGATCTGGAGGCTGGCCGTCTCGTGCAGCCGTTCGAGACAATGTACCTGCCGGGCAATGCGCATTGGATGGTCCATCCCGAGAACCGCGTGGGCGTCCGCAAGATCGAGCGCCTGCGCGAATGGTTCCGCGACGAGATCGCGCGCGACCGCGCATTCCTGCCTGCCGAAGTCTGGGAACCGCTCTGAAAGGCGCAATTCCGGCGCTTCCCCCTTGCCGCAGCCGCCGAATTGGGCTTTGCGCGGGGGCATGACTTTCAACGCGACCGTCCTCACCCTCTATCCGGAAATGTTCCCCGGCACGCTCGGTATCAGCCTTGCGGGCAGGGCGCTGGAGGAGGGCAAGTGGGCCATGAACCCCGTCCACATCCGCGATTTCACGAAGGACAAGCACCGCACCGTGGACGATACGCCCGCCGGTGGCGGCGCCGGCATGGTGCTCAAGGTGGACGTTCTGGCCGCCGCGATCGATCATGCCCGTTCGATCAATCCCGACGCGCCGATCATCGCCATGACTCCGCGCGGCAAGCCGATTTCGCAGGCGCGCGTGCGTGAACTGGCGCAGGGCCCTGGCGTGACCATCCTGTGCGGCCGGTTCGAAGGTTTCGACGAGCGCATCTTCGAAGGCCGCAATGTCGAGGAGATGTCGGTCGGCGATGCGGTGCTTTCGGGCGGCGAACCCGCGGCAATCCTGCTGTTAGACGCTTGCATTCGGCTGCTTCCCGGCGTAATGGGCGCGGCTTCCAGCGGGACCGAGGAATCGTTCGAGGACGGTCTTCTCGAATACCCGCAATTTACCCGACCCACCGAGTGGGAAGGGCGCACGATCCCTGAAGTGCTGCGATCGGGGGATCATGCGAAGATCGCCGCCTGGCGGAAACAAAAGGCGGAGGAAGATACACGGTCACGCAGGCCGGACCTTTGGGAACGTCGCAGTGACGTTCGGGGCCAGTCTGCCTCTGGTGCGCGGCGCAAAAACGAGGACTTAGGTTCATGAACCTGATTCAGCAGATCGAGGCCGAGGAAATTGCCAAGGCCGCCAAGGATATCCCGACCTTCCGTCCGGGCGACACCGTCCGCGTCGGCGTGAAGGTGGTTGAAGGCACCCGTACCCGCGTCCAGGCTTACGAGGGCGTGTGCATCGCGCGTTCGAACCGTGGCATGGGTTCGAACTTCACCGTCCGCAAGATGAGCTTCGGTGAAGGCGTGGAGCGCGTATTCCCGCTCTACTCGCCGAACATCGATTCGATCACCGTTGTCCGTCGCGGCGTCGTGCGTCGTGCGAAGCT
Source organism: Novosphingobium sp. BL-S-20 (assembly GCF_055521635.1). Taxonomy (NCBI): domain Bacteria; kingdom Pseudomonadati; phylum Pseudomonadota; class Alphaproteobacteria; order Sphingomonadales; family Sphingomonadaceae; genus Novosphingobium; species Novosphingobium sp. BL-S-20. The sequence continues at coordinate 999,833 of NZ_CM145494.1, forward strand.
GTACTACCTGCGTGGTCGTACCGGCAAGCGCGCCCGTATCGCCGAGCGCCGGGTCAACGACGCCAAGGCATAAGCCCTGGTCGATTGTCTGGCTCGCGAGAGCCGGACAGCTTGAGAGGCGGTTCGATTTCGGACCGCCTTTTTTGCGCCCGGATTCTGCCGGGGCACTTCCGGTCAGCCGATACTTTTCGAAAAGCGGTGGCCAGTTTAACCCGGTCTTTACCGAGTTGACTCCATTCGCCGAACCGGTCGCAATCCGCCAGACGGCGGGGCGTTCCAGATCGGCTCACATCTTCCTGGCGGCTTCAGGGGCGGTACCGCGATCCGCGCCCGTGTCATGCTGCACTGCACAATTCGGAAATCGTCATCTGAATGGCGGAAAAACGCGATAAACTGCCAGTTTTGGTTTTGTTTAGGCTTTGACACCGTGGGTAAAACCCGCTCAATTCCGTCCGTCCTGAGGCGATTCAGAATATCCCATCGCATCCTTCCATTGAAAGCTTAGGGGGTTCCCATAATGAACAAGAACGATCTCATCAGCGCTGTCGCGGACACGAGCGGTCTTACCCGCAGCGATGCCACCAAGGCTGTCGAAGGCGTGTTTGAGGCCATCACCGGCGCGCTGAAGTCGGGCGACGAAGTTCGCCTCGTCGGCTTCGGCACCTTCTCGGTCGCCAAGCGCAAGGCCTCGACCGGCCGCAACCCGCGCACTGGCGAGCCGATGGAAATCAAGGCTTCGGCTCAGCCGAAGTTCAAGGCCGGCAAGGGCCTCAAGGACGCTGTCAACTAAGCATCCTTGCAGCTTGCTACGCCTCGCAGGCTGAAAAGATTACGCCGTGCCGACCTTGGGGTCGGCGCGGCGTTTGTCGTTTGGGAGTAATTGAGCGGCAGGCGGCGCGAGCCGCCCGCCGCGCCCGGATCAGGGCGTCAGCTTGACCAGCGCGGTCGGTGCGGCGGGGCTACGGGCATCGATCTTCCAGGCCAGCGCCTTGCCGTTCGGTGCGGCAGTCGGTCCTTCGTCGGTATTGTTGGCCAGAATCTCGCCATCGGTGGTCAGCGTGAACGTGCCGTCGGGCTGGACTTCGCCTGGCTTGGCCTCGCTCTCCTTGTCTGAAGCAAGGTCGCCCATCAGCGCGCCCATACCCGATGCACCGCCCTGCGGACCGAACGAGGGCGCCTCCATTCGCACCGACCCGTCCCGGCGCAGCGAGAGCTGGACGAAGCTGTTACTCATCGCGAAGCCTTCGATGGTGGGGAAGGCGAAGTCGTGGTCGAGCCGTCCGGTCGTCGCGAAGTCGACATCGAACTTGCCGTTGCCGACGTAGACCACCTTGTTCCACCCGACCTGTCGGCGCAGCTTTTCGGCAATCTGCTCCCCGGCCTTGGGATCGCTGGGGTCGAGGCCACCGGTCAGCATCTGCGCGGCCTTCTCGTCGCTCTTCTTCTTTTCGGCGCTCGACTTTTCCCAGTCGGCTTTCTGCTGGGCGAGTTCCTCGTCGGTACAAGTGCGTTCCGCGTAGTCCTCGTCATGGCAGTCCTCGGGCGCAAAAGGCTTGGGCTTCGACATCTGAAGGGGCACCATCACGATTTCGCCTGCATAGCGGAACGTGAACGTGCGGTTTTTTCGCAAGTCCAGACTTGAGGTGAATTTACCCGGTGCGAAGATGCAGGCCGCCGCCAGCAAGGCGAGGGCGGTGACGCCCAGCGCTGCGAGGAGGCGGCGCCCCCATGGATGCCGTTCGGTGCAATTCATGATCTGTGCCCCTCTGATATGCGCTTACGCAGGCCGGGTCGCGGCGGCGTAGAGCGCGATGGCGGCGGCGTTGCTGACGTTGAGGCTTTCCATGGCGTCGCTGATCGGCAGCTTGGCGATGGCGTCGCAGTGCTGGACGATATTGTGGCGCATGCCATCACCCTCGGCGCCGAGCACGAGTGCGACCGGACCTGCGGGCAGGGCCTCGCCAAGCGTGGACTGCGCTTCGCCGTCGAGACCGATTCGCCAGTAGCCCGCCTCGGCGATCTCTTCGAGCGCGCGCGCGAGATTCACGACGCGGACCCAGGGCAGCACTTCCAGCGCGCCCGAGGCGCTCTTGGCCAGGGTGCCCGATTCGGGCGGGGCATGACGGTCCTGGGTGACGATGGCGCAGGCGTTGAAGGCCGCCGCCGAACGCATGATGGCGCCGACATTGTGCGGATCGGTCACCTGGTCGAGCACGACCACCGGGCGCGAGGGATCGCCGTCGAGCACGTCGTCGATGAAGATGTCATCGAGCGGCGCGCATTCGAGCACGAGGCCCTGGTGCGGTGCGTCGCGGGCGACGAGGCGGGCGAGGTCGGCGGGCTGCGCCCATTCCACCGGGAAATCGGTGGGCAGTTCGCCGTCGAGCGATTCGACGCCTTCGCGAGTCGCCCAGAGCTTGCGGTGGCTGCGATTCGGATTCTTGAGGGCAGCCTCGACGGCGTGGCGGCCCCAGAGGCGAACCATGCCGGTGCTCGCACGCCCGCTGCCACGGCCGTTCTTCATCCGGCCTGCGCGGCCGCGCAGCGGTTTCCCGGAGCGGCCGCCTTCGCGGTCACCGTCTTGCCGGTCGCTACGATTGGTCATGAAAATTGTCCTTATTCGAAAAAACTATGCCGCTCCTGCCATTCCCCCCATTGACAGGCAAGGCCGGGTTCTACATAGGCGCGCTCCTCGGCAGCGAGGCTCTGGTTTCAGAGCTTCAACACAACGGGTCTTTCGATAGATAGACCCCCGCCAGTAACTGGTGTGGACAGGTGGCCGAGTGGTTAAAGGCAGCAGACTGTAAATCTGCCCGTGCAAGCGTACGCTGGTTCGAATCCAGCCCTGTCCACCACCGGTTCTCTTCAAAAGAGCATTCCCTTCGGGGACCCCGGACACTATCCCCGTCACGAAATATCCCCGCCAGTCTCGGCGAACGGGAACGCGGCGCGCCTCCCGGCATTGCGGGGGCGGTGCACAGTGACTAGAGGACGGTGATGCCCGGAGAAATTCTCGATAATCAGGGACGCGGCGAAGCGTCCTGGAGCTGGCCTTCCGTTCATCCGGAAGGTCGCAAGTTCGGCGCCATCTCGGGCGTCGTCGCGCTGATCGGCTGGATCGTGTTCGGGCCGCTCGTCGGCCTGCCGCTCGCCCTGCTGACCTACTGCGTGCTGGCGTTCTTCCGCGATCCCGTGCGCGTGACGCCGCAGGACGACCGCTATATCGTGGCACCAGCCGATGGTCTGGTGACGCTGATCGGCAAAGTCGCTCCCCCGCGCGAACTGACCGTCGAGGATGGCAGCGGCTCGCAGCCGATGCCGACCGAGCCGGTGACGCGCATCTCGATCTTCATGAGCGTGTTCGACGTTCACATCAATCGCAGCCCGATCAGCGGCACGGTGCGCCGGGTGATCTACATTCCCGGCAAGTTCCTCAATGCCGACCTCGACAAGGCCAGCGAAGAGAACGAGCGCCAGCACATCCTGGTTGAGCGCGGCGACGGCCTGCGCGTCTGCTTCACGCAGATCGCGGGTCTGGTCGCGCGCCGGATCGTGCCTTTCGTGAAGCCGGGCGACATGATCGCCGCCGGTCAGCGGATCGGCCTGATCCGCTTCGGCAGTCGCGTCGACGTCTATCTTCCCGCCGGGGTCGAGCCGAAAGTGCTCATGGGCCAGCGCATCGTCGCCGGTGAGACGGTTCTGGCCGAACTCGGCTCGGCGCCGATGATCGAGGGTATCGCACAGTGAACGGCGAGCCCGGCGGAATTCGGGGTGATGCAGAGGTGGGTGCCGAAGACGGTGATCGCCAGCGCTTGCATCGCCGCCTGGCCGGCGGGCTGCCGATGCGCGTTTTCGTTCCCAATGCCATTACTGCCGCCGCGCTCTGTTCGGGCCTTACCGGCATCCGCTTTGCGATCGGTGGCGACTATCAGCGGGCGGTGCAGGCGATCATTCTGGCGGGCCTTCTCGACGGTATCGACGGCCGCGCCGCGCGCCTGCTGAAGGCGCAGACGCGCTTCGGTGCGGAACTCGATAGTCTGGCCGATTCGATCTCGTTCGGCGTCGCGCCTGCGCTGATCGTCTATCTCTGGACCTTGCACCAGCTTCCCAGCATGGGCTGGATCGCCGCGCTGGCATTCGCGATCTGCTGCGTACTGCGCCTCGCGCGCTTCAATTCGCGGCTCGACGAACTGGACCAGCCGCACAAGGAAGCCGGTTTCCTGACCGGCGTTCCCGCCCCGCTCGGTGCGGGGCTGGCGTTCCTGCCGATCTATCTCTGGATCGCGACCGGCGTATCCGAATTCGCCAATCCGATCGCGGTCGGCGTGTGGATGGTGCTCGTGGCCGTGCTGATGATTTCCAGCCTGCCGACTCTGGGCTGGTCCCGTATGCGTCCGCCGCCCAGCATGCGCCTTGGCGTTCTGGCGCTGGTGGGCCTGACCGTAGCCGCGCTGCTGACCGAGCCGTGGTACACGCTGGCGGTCATCACACTCGTCTATCTGGTGCTGATCCCGATCGGGATCGCCGCTTATGCGAAGTTCAGGCGACGAGTTCCGCTCCAGAATCCAGTCCGGGCCACTCCAGGCCAGGCCGTTCCGCCGCATTCCATTGCGGATGACGGCGAGGACGCAGCGGACGGTCCTTTCTGAGCATGGCGAGCGCGGGCAGGGGCACGCGTTCGGCCGTCTTCCACACGATTGTCAGCGATTCGTCGCAGGCGCGAAGCTGCGCCGGGAGGGCACGGGCGGTGCCGAGATGGCGACGCCAGCTTGCAGCGATGACCTGGGCGGAGACCAGCGCAGCCACGGCGAAGAGACAGGCGGCAAAAGCAGTCATGACCGTTCCTTTCGAACCATCGTCCATGATCCCGGCATCTTCCGTTATCCTGACGGGGGCGGCGCTTGCGACCCCTGTGGAGAGCTTGTGGAAAATTCAGAATCGTTCTATTAATGTTCCTGTGATGTCGTTGTTCTCAATTTGTTCTCACGCTGTCAAGCTGAAAACCTTCGGTCTTCGCGGCGCGATCCTGGCCTTCGCGGGAGCTTCGGCATGAGTGCGGATACGCGCAGTGCGCTGGCGGAGCTGGAAGGGCTGCGCGACTGGTGCGAAGTGAACCAGTTCGAGATCGAGGAAATCGATTCCGAGGAACTCGCTCTGACCGATCAGGAGACGGGCAGCGTCTGGTCCGTGTTCGGCGTAGACGACTGGATACAGATCAAGGGCCTCGTTCTCGAGGAAGTGGAGCCGGGTCCGGCCCTGTGCCTGACTTTGGCGCGGCTGCACGACCGTCTGCTGGGATGCCGCTTCTCGATCGATTCGCAGCACGGGCTGGTCATCATCGTCGATCTCATGCCCTCGTGCCGCTCCGGGGAAGCCATCGCCGAGGCCATCATGCAGATGCAGGCGATCATCGATCACACCAGCGATCTGATCGAGGAGGCTATCGCCAACGAAGTGCCGGCCGATGATCGCACGATCGATCACGCCTTCAGGCTGGAAGGTTCACGGCGCCTGCACTAGCCGCTGCTTACGCCGGACGGTGCGACGCCGGGCGGCTTGTCAGCGGTCTCCGGTTCGCAGGCGATTTCGATCCTGGCGCGGGCCGCCGCATGCTCTTCTCCCGAAGCCGAACATTACCGAGTGCGGGAACGAATTCCCGCCAAGCGACAAGGAATGTTCTGACGGCCAGCGCCGCGGCGATTCCGAACAGGATGGATATGACGGCATTCATGGGCTGCGTTCCTGGGCCTGTGTCCTCTCCCCCGAAAGGCGTTGCTTGATGGTTCTTCGGCGAGGTCCGCCGCGAAGGGCTTTCGCGGTGACGGACTGCTGTGGGTTACCCTGTGGAAAAACGGTTGAAGACGGTTGGTTTCCGGCAGGAAACCGCGCTTTCCCGGCTCTGCGACGAACTGCCTCAGCAAAACGCCGGATCGCGGTTCAGATTGGGGCTGGCCTTTTTCGGGGAATATCGCTAAGGGCGGCCCCGCTCGACGAACGATACCGAATTGGCGGTATTCGGCGACTCGGGCAATCCACATGGAAAGGGCACATACCGGTGCTTTGACGGTCGGGTTTCCCCTCCGCCAGGTTCCTGCTTTCCAGAGGTTCAACCGGAAAGGAATTCTATTATGGCGGCACCCGTCGTCACCATGTCGCAGCTCATCGAAGCCGGCGCGCACTTCGGCCACCAGACCCACCGCTGGAACCCGCGCATGAAGCCGTACATCTTCGGCGCGCGCAACGGCATCCACATCATCGACCTGTCGCAGACCGTGCCGCTCTTCGCGCGCGCTCTCGAATTCGTGCAGTCGACCGTCCAGGCCGGTGGCAAGGTGCTCTTCGTCGGCACCAAGCGCCAGGCTCAGGAGCCGATCGCCCAGGCCGCCCGCGCCTGCGGCCAGCACTTCGTCAACCACCGCTGGCTGGGCGGCATGCTCACCAACTGGAAGACCATCTCGGGTTCGATCAAGCGCTTCAAGGCTCTTGAAGAGCAGCTCGCCGGCGACACCACCGGTTTGACCAAGAAGGAAGTCCTTCAGCTCACCCGTGAGCGCGACAAGCTCGAGCTGTCGCTCGGCGGTATCCGCGACATGGGCGGCATCCCGGACGTGATGTTCGTGATCGATGCCAACAAGGAAGAGCTGGCGATCAAGGAAGCCAACGTCCTCGGCATCCCGGTCGTCGCCGTGCTCGACACCAACGTGAACCCGCAGGGCATCGCCTTCCCGATCCCGGGTAACGACGACGCCAGCCGCGCCGTGCGCCTGTACTGCGAAGCGATCGCTCAGGCCGCCACCAAGGGTGGTCGTGACGCGCTCGTCAACAGCGGTGCCGACATCGGCGCCATGGACGTGCCGGTTGCCGAAGAGACCGTCGAGGCCTGATAGGTCCGGCGACGACTTTTTCGTCATGGAATTGTCGCGCGCCGGGTCCAATGGGCCTGGCGCGCGTTTCATTTCCGGGTCGCGGGTGCGGCCTGGGCATTTTAAGGTCGTGATATGCGGCCCCACCAAGCAAAAGGATTTGAGCGATGGCTTACACCGCCGCTGACGTGAAGAACCTGCGCGAGCGCACTGGCGCCGGCATGATGGACTGCAAGAAGGCCCTCGACGAAACCGGTGGCGATCTCGAAGCCGCTGTCGACGCGCTGCGCGCGCGCGGTCTGGCCGCTGCCGCCAAGAAGTCCAGCCGTACGGCTGCCGAAGGTCTGGTCGGCGTTGCCGTCACCGGCACCAAGGGCGTTGCCGTCGAAGTGAACTCGGAAACCGACTTCGTTGCGAAGAACGACCAGTTCCAGGACTTCGTCCGCAAGACCACCGAAGTCGCTCTTGGCGTTGCCGGTAACGACGTGGAAGCCCTCAAGGCTGCTGCCTATCCGGGCGGCGGCACCGTTGGCGACGCGCTGACCAACAACGTTGCGACCATCGGCGAGAACCAGCAGGTTCGCCGCCTGAAGACCGTCGAAGTCGCTCAGGGCCTCGTCGTTCCCTACATGCACAACGCTGCTGCGCCGAACCTCGGCAAGATCGGCGTGCTCGTCGCTCTCGAATCGGAAGCCTCGGCTGACGTTCTCGAAGCGCTCGGCAAGCAGATCGCGATGCACATCGCCGCTGCTTTCCCGCTGGCGCTCAACGCCGACGATCTCGATGCCGAGCTGATCGCTCGCGAGCGCAAGATCGCCGAAGAAAAGGCTGCCGAATCGGGCAAGCCGGAAGCCGTGCAGGCCAAGATGGTCGACGGCGCGATCGCCAAGTACGCCAAGGAAAACGCGCTGCTCTCGCAGGTCTTCGTCATGGACAACAAGACCCCGATCCAGCAGGTCGTCGACCAGGCCGGCAAGGACGCCGGTGCCAAGATCGTGCTGAAGGACTACGTCCGCTTCCAGCTCGGCGAAGGCATCGAGAAGGAAGTCACCGACTTCGCAGCCGAAGTGGCTGCTGCCGTCGCTGGCTGATCCTTCGCGGATACCGAACAAGAAAAGGGCCGGGGAGCTATGGCTTCCCGGCCCTTTTTCTATGCCTGTTTGCGTCTTCAGTAGGCGGCGGTGAAGCGCGCCCGGCTGTGCTTGTGGGCTTCCAGTTCGTCGACCATGGCGATGGCGTAGTCGGCGAAGCTGATCTTGCTCTCTCCCGCCTCGTCGGTGACGAGCTGGTCGGTGCCGGGGCGATAGGTGCCGGTGCGAGGGCCTTCGAAGATCAGTGCGGCGGGTGAGAAGAAGGTCCAGTCCACGTCTTCGACCTGCCGGAGTGCGTCGAGGAAGGTGATGCCGCCCAGCGCGAAGGGCTTCCATTCCTCGGGGAACTCGGGCGAATCGATCAGACGCTGGCCGGGCGCGACTTCGAGGCTGGCGGCACCGCCGGTGACGAGCAGGCGCGGCACTCCGGCCTTTCGGATTGCGGAGAGCAGGGTTTCGGCGGAAATGTCGAAGTGCAGGGCGCTGATCGCCGCGTCGCTGCCCGCGATGAGCGCGGCGAGGGCTTCGGGATCGGAGGCGTTGCCCGCTTTTGCGGTCACGCCGTCTATGGCCGGAATCTTTTCGGGGTTGCGCGCGATGGCGAGAACCTGATGCCCGCGTGCGGCGGCTTCCCTGGCGATTTCCGATCCGGCGCGGCCGCTGGCGCCGAGGACTGCAATCTTCATTCCGGATACTCCACTGGTTTCCAATAGTGACCAAGTGTGTCATGGAGTTCATCTATGCAAGAAGGCACTTTCATCGCACCGGGTTACCCGGAGGAAACCGGCGGCAGGCAGCCCGACGTCTACGCAGCGAACTGCCCGACCCGGCAGTTGCTCGACCGCATTGCGGACAAGTGGAGCGTGCTGATCCTCACCACTCTCGGCGCGGGCGAAATGCGTTTCAATGCGTTGAAGCGCCGGATCGACGGCATCTCGCAGAAGATGCTCAGCCAGACCTTGCGCTCGCTGGAGCGTGACGGGTTGGTCGCGCGCCATGTCGTGCCGAGCGTGCCGGTGACGGTCAGCTATGCGATCACGCCGCTCGGCAGCGAACTGATCGAGGCGCTCCAGGCGATGATCGACTGGGCGGAGCGGCGCATGGCCGACGTCACGCTCTCGCAGCTTGCCTACGATGTTCGGGAGCGGGAACTGGCCGAGGCGATGGGCTGAACTTGCGTCGGGCCGAGTTGATTGAGCGGCTGTCTCGGAAGGGGTAGGCGGAGGCGTCGCGGCAAGGCAGCACCGGCTCGGTCGCGCTCATCCACAAGCTCGCCCCTTGGCAAGCCGCCCGTGCGCTCCTAAAGCCGGGCGAAATGCCCAGAGGAGATTGTGCGGCCATGAGTTCTTCCCCCTACAAGCGCGTCCTTCTCAAGCTGTCGGGCGAAGTCTTGATGGGAAGCCAGCAGTTCGGGATCGACCCGGATTTCGTCGCCGAACTTGCCAAGGAAGTGAAGGCGGCCAAGGAAACCGGCCTGGAGATCTGCCTCGTGATCGGCGGCGGCAACATCTTCCGCGGCATGGCCGGTGCCGCGCGCGGCATGGACCGGGCGCAGGCCGACTACATGGGCATGCTGGCCACCGTCATGAACGCGCTGGCGATGCAGAACGCGCTGGAGCAGCTCGGCGTCGAGACCCGCGTGCAGTCCGCCGTGCAGATGGACCAGGTCTGCGAGCCGGTGATCCGCCGCCGCGCCGAGCGTCATCTTGAAAAGGGCCGCGTGGTGATCTTCGCCGCCGGTGTCGGCGCGCCTTACTTCACCACCGATTCGGGCGCTGCCCTGCGCGCCGCCGAAATGCGCTGCGATGCCCTGCTCAAGGGAACCAGCGTGGACGGCGTCTATGACAGCGACCCCAAGACCAACCCGGACGCCAAGCGTTACGATTCGGTCGATTACGACACCGTCCTCGCCGACAACCTGAAGGTTATGGACGCTTCCGCCGTGGCGCTCTGCCGCGACAACGCAATCCCGATCGTCGTGTTCTCGATCCGCGAGAAGGGAAATCTTGCCACCGTTCTCGCGGGCGGCGGCACCAAGACGATCGTCCAGAAAGGAGCCTGATTCATGGCCAAGTACGACAAGGCGGACCTCGAACGCCGCATGACCGGCGCGATCGAAGCGCTCAAGCACGACCTCTCGGGCCTGCGCACCGGCCGCGCCAATACCGCGCTGCTGGAGCCGATCATGGTCACCGTCTACGGTGCCAACACCCCGATCACCCAGGTCGCGACGATCTCGGCCCCCGAGCCGCGCATGCTTTCGGTGCAGGTCTGGGACAAGTCGAACATCGGCCCCGTCGAAAAGGCGATCCGTTCGGCAGGGCTTGGTCTCAACCCGATCAATGATGGCAACACCCTGCGCCTGCCGATCCCGGACCTGACCGAGGAGCGCCGCAAGGAGCTTGCCAAGCTCGCCGGTTCCTATGCCGAGAAGGCCCGCGTCGCCATTCGCAACGTGCGCCGTGACGGTATCGAGAACCTCAAGGCCGACGAGAAGAAGAAGGAAATCTCGGAAGACGAGCGCAAGCGCGGCGAAACCGAAGTCCAGAAGCTGACCGATGACATGATCAAGCAGCTCGACGAAGTCTTCGGCGCCAAGGAAAAGGAAATCCTCGGCAAGTGAGGCCTTGCGGCACCGGCTTGAGGACCCTTTGATGGCGAAGAGCGAACCCGTTTCCGCGCGTCACGTTGCCATCATCATGGATGGCAACGGCCGCTGGGCGAAAAAGCGCCACCTGCCGCGCGTGCTGGGCCACCAGCGCGGCGTGGAGGCGGTGCGCCGCGTCGTGCGCGGCGCCCGCGAGATGGGACTGGAAGCGCTGACGCTCTACGCCTTCTCCACCGAGAACTGGCGGCGGCCGGAGGAAGAGGTCTCCGACCTCATGAGCCTGATGAAGCGCTTCATCCTCTCCGACCTCGACGAGTTCGCGGCGGCGGGCGTGCGGCTGAAGATCATCGGCGACTACCAGGCCTTTAAGCCCGATGTCGTCGAACTGATCGAAGGCGCGGTGGCGAAGACCGCCGCCAATACCGGCACGACGCTGGCCGTGGCGCTGAACTACGGTTCGCAGGACGAGATCGCCCGCGCCGCCACCAAGGCGGCGGCCAAAGGTCCGATCACGCCGGAAACCATCGCGGCGGAACTGGATACGGCTGACCTGCCGCCGCTCGATCTGGTGATCCGCACCTCCGGCGAAGTGCGCCTGTCGAACTTCCTGCTCTGGCAGGCGGCCTATGCCGAAATGCTGTTCACCGAAGTGCTCTGGCCGGACTTCACTGCCGAGCACCTGCGCCAGGCGCTCGACGACTTCACCGCCCGCGAGCGACGTTATGGCGGACGCTGATCCCGCGAAGAAGTCCGACCTCGGGGTGCGGACGGTTTCGGCAGCGGTCATGCTGGTCGTTTCCGGCGGTGCGCTCTGGCTGGGCGGCGTGGTCTGGACTGCTTTCGTCTGCGCCGTGGCGCTCGGCGTATTGTGGGAATGGGTCAGGCTGGCGCGCGGCGGCACGCAGCATCCGGGTGAGCGCGCCGCGTTCAATTTCGGCGGCATGCTCTATGTCGGGATCGGCGCCGCGATGCTGCTGTTCCTGCGCAACCCCGCTTTCAGTCTTGCCCCGCTGCTGACGATTCTGCTGGCGGTGATCGGCGTCGATGTCGGCGCTTACTTCACCGGGCGCAGCCTCGGCGGCCCCAAGATCGCCCCGTCGATCAGCCCGTCCAAGACCTGGTCCGGCCTGCTCGGCGGCGTGCTCGGCGCGACGCTGGTGCTGTTCGGTGCCGCGCGGTTCTGGCAGGAGGGGCTGCTCTCGGTCCATCCTCAGGGCAATGCCGCCGATGCGCCTGCCTGCTTCGGCATGCAGCCCTGCTGGTATCTGACCGCGAACGCGCTGCCGCTCTTCGTGACATGCCTGCTGACCGGCATTCTCGTCGCCGTCTGCGCGCAGGCGGGCGATTTCTTCGAAAGCTGGATGAAGCGCCGCGCCGGAGTGAAGGACTCCGGCAACTTCATTCCCGGCCACGGCGGTTTCTTCGACCGTCTCGACGGCTTGCTGGCGGTGCTTTTCGTGCTAGGCCTGATGATCCTTTTCCAGCCGCGATGACGACCATGCGCACCATTTCCGTTCTCGGAGCCACCGGCTCCATCGGCGCATCGACGCTGGACCTCGTTCGCCGCAATCCGGCGGACTGGCGCGTCACCGCGCTGACCGCCAACGGCAATGTCGCCGAACTGGCGAAGCTGGCGATCGAATTCTCCGCTGAACTCGCCGTCGTTGCCGACGAGACACGGCTTCCCGCTCTGCGCGAGGCCCTAAGCGGAACCGGCATCGAGACTTCCGGTGGCGCGGCTGCACTTGTGGAAGCGGCGGCGCGCGGTGCCGATGTTACCGTCGCGGCCATCGTCGGTTGTGCAGGCCTCGCGCCGACGATGGCGGCAATCGAGCAGGGCGGGGTGATCGCGCTCGCCAACAAGGAAGCGCTCGTCTCGGCGGGTGAAGTGATGACGGCGGCGGTCGAACGCCACGGCGCCACCTTGCTGCCGATCGATTCGGAGCACAACGCGATCTTCCAGTGCCTCCAGGGCAACAGCCTCGACCATGTCCGCTGGATCACGCTGACGGCAAGCGGCGGCCCGTTCCGCGACTGGTCGCTCGACCGGCTGACTCTGGCGACCCCTGCACAGGCGGTGAAGCATCCGAACTGGGACATGGGCGCGAAGATCAGCGTCGATTCGGCGACGATGTTCAACAAGGGCCTCGAATTGATCGAGGCGCATTACCTGTTCCCGGTCGGCCTCGACAAGTTGCGGATCATCGTCCACCCGCAGTCCGTGGTCCATTCGATGGTCGAGTACCGGGATGGGTCGACATTGGCGCAGCTTGGCCCTTCCGACATGCGCGTGCCGATCGCCTCGGCGCTGGCCTGGCCGGAGCGGATGGACACGCCCTGCGCACCGCTCGACCTTGCCGAAATCGGTGAACTGACCTTCCGCAAGCCCGACGAAGTGCGCTTCCCCGCCACCCGTCTCGCGCGCGAGGCGGCGGAAGCGGGCGGCGGCATTCCTGCCGTTTTGAATGCCGCGAACGAGGTGGCTGTGGCCGCCTTCCTCGGCGGTCAGATCCCGTTCACGCGCATCGCCGCACAAGTCGAGGACGTGCTCGGCGCCTACTCTCCGCCCGCGCCTGCGAGCCTGTCGGACGTACTTGCGGTTGACGGCGAGGCGCGAGCAAGGGCAAGCATGCTGGCCGGGACTGCGTGACGATACGCGGTCCGAAGAGGATTCCCTGAATAGTGACCGCATCGCCGAACCTGCTGACGACGATTTTTGCTTTCCTGCTGGTGCTGGGGCCGCTCGTGCTGATCCACGAGCTTGGCCACTATCTGGTCGGGCGGCTGTTCGGCGTGAAGGCGGATGCCTTCTCGATCGGTTTCGGCAAGGAGATCGCGGGCTGGACCGACAGGCGCGGCACCCGCTGGAAGCTCTCGATGCTGCCGCTTGGCGGCTATGTCCAGTTCGCAGGCGATATGAACCCGGCCTCGGCACCCTCTGCCGGAGAAGACGGCCTGACGGCTGAGGAACGCGCGAAGACTTTCCATGTGAAGCCGCTGTGGCAGCGTGCGCTGATCGTCTTTGCCGGGCCGCTGACGAACTTCGTGCTCTGCGTGCTGATCCTCGCGGGCTTCGTCTATGCCCACGGACGCCTGATCGCGGAGCCGGAAATCGTCGGTTTCTCTGAGACCTCTTCGGCCAAGGCGGCGGGGCTTGAGATCGGCGACCGCATCACGGCCATCGACGGCGAAAAGATTTCCAGCGTCACCGAGATTCCCGAGCATACCGTCTACTTCCCCGGCAAGACCGTGAACCTCGCGGTGGAGCGCCAGGGGAGCACGGTCGTCCTGCCGGTGAAGATCGCCGGTGAAGAAGTCAGCGACGATTTCGGCAACAAGGCCAGGATCGGCGATCTGGGGCTCGACTTCGCGGTTCCGGTGGTCAGCGGGATCATGGACGGTTCTCCGGCGGATCAGGCCGGAATGAAGATCGGCGATCGCATCGTCGCTATCGGTGAAACCCCGATCAACAGCTTCCGCGAAGTGCCGCCGCTGGTCATGCCCAAGGCCGGGCAGCGGATCACCGTCACCGTCATGCGCGGAGGCGAGGCGCATGTCCTGCCGCTGACGATCGGCAGCGCCGTCCAGAAGGACGAGAAGGGCCAGTCGGTCACTGTCGGCCGGATCGGTGTCGAGTCCGGTTTCGGCCGTCTCGAAAAGGTCGGCCCGGTTCAGGCGCTGGGCATCGGCGTGGAGCGCAGCTTCGGCCTGATGGGCACGATCGTCACTGGAATCCGCCAGATCGTGACGGGTGACCGCTCGGTTCGCGAACTGGGCGGACCGATCAAGATCGCCAAGTATTCGGGCGAACAGTTCTCGCTCGGCTGGGAGCCGTTCGTGGGCTTCGTGGCGATGATCTCGATTAACTTGGCATTCATCAATCTCCTGCCAATTCCTGGGCTCGACGGCGGGCACCTGGCTTTCTACGCGGCCGAACTGGTTCGCCGGAAACCGCTGGGCCTGCGCAGTCAGGAATGGGCGATCCGAACCGGGGTGGCACTCGTGCTTGCCCTGATGCTGTTCGTCACGGTCAACGATCTGGCATCTCTTCCGATTTTCGGGGGCTGAATTTCGGGGGATAGCCTGGAGAATTCATCAGCCATCACATTTCCGCCGGGATTGGCTGCTTGATTGGACGTCGTCCATCGGGCAGATGGGCGCGATTACCTGTCGTCATGACGGGCAGCCTGGCGGGTCGGTCGAAGTCCTCGCGAAAGCGAATACGGGAATTTGCGTAGAATGATCGGATTGGAAATGGGTCGCAGCACTGAAGCTCGCCGTGCGCCGCAGCTTGCCATAGTGCTTATGGGGACCACGATCCTCGCCGGAGCGCCCCAGCTCGCGTTTGCCCAGAATGCACCGGCAACCACACCCGCACCCGTTGCGGCTCCCGCTACGGAAGCGGGTGAAACGATCCAGACGATCCAGGTCAAGGGTTCCGAGCGTCTCGAACCGCAGACCGTGCTGTCCTACATCCAGCTGCGCGTCGGCCAGACCTACACCAAGGCTGCGGG
Organism: Novosphingobium sp. BL-S-20; assembly: GCF_055521635.1. Taxonomy (NCBI): domain Bacteria; kingdom Pseudomonadati; phylum Pseudomonadota; class Alphaproteobacteria; order Sphingomonadales; family Sphingomonadaceae; genus Novosphingobium; species Novosphingobium sp. BL-S-20. The sequence goes on from NZ_CM145494.1 coordinate 1,014,909, forward strand.
CGACGCTGCGCTGAAGGACCTTTACGCGACCGAGCTGTTCTCGGACGCGCAGGTCAGCAACGACAACGGCGTCGTGACAATCACGGTCAAGGAAAACCCGGTCGTCAACCGCATCATCCTCGAAGGCAACAAGCGCATCAAGGACGACAAGATTCTGCCGGAGATCAAGGTTTCTCCGCGCCAGATCTTCACCCGTTCGAAGATCCGCGCCGACGTGGCCCGCATCATCGAGCTCTACAAGCGTCAGGGCCGCTACGCCGCGACCGTCGAGCCGAAGATGGTCATGCTTGACCAGAACCGCGTCGACATCGTTTTCGAGATTACCGAGGGCGACAAGTCCAAGGTCCGCCAGATCAACATCCTGGGTAACGAGCACTTCTCCGCCGGCGAACTGCGCGCGCAGATGGTGACCAAGCAGGCCCGCTTCACGCGCCTGTTCAGCTCGGGCACCAGCTACGATCCCGATCGCATGGCCTTCGACCAGCAGAAGCTGCGCCAGTTCTACCTGACGCAGGGCTATGCCGACTTCCGCGTGGTTTCGGCCGTGGCCGAACTGACGCCGGACAAGAAGGACTTCATCATCACGTACGTGGTGGAGGAGGGTAAGCGCTACAAGTTCGGCGACGTGAAGGTCGAGAGCCAGCTGCGCGACTTCGACGGCGACAAACTCGCGAAGAACCTGACGATCCACAAGGGCGACTGGTACGACGCGAAGAAGGTCGAAGACACGATCGAGGGTCTGAACGACACCGCCGGTGCCTTCGGCTACGCCTTCGCCGACGTTCGCCCGCAGTATGATCGCGACAAGGAAAACCTCACCATGGGGCTGACCTTCGTGATCCAGGAGGCGCCGCGCGTCTACGTCGAGAAGATCGACATCAACGGCAACACGCTGACGCAGGACAAGGTCGTCCGCCGCGAGTTCCGTCTGGCCGAGGGCGATGCCTTCAACTCTCTCCAGGTCAAGCGCTCGACCAACCGCATCAAGTCGCTCGGCTACTTCCAGGAGAAGTTCGAGGTCGAGCAGAAGCCTGGCAGCGCCGAGGACCGCATCATCCTCGAAGCCAACCTTGAGGAAAAGCCGACCGGCGAACTCCAGCTCTCGGCCGGTTTTTCCAGCCTTGAGCGCTTCATCTTCCAGGCCTCGATCCGCCAGCGGAACTTCCGCGGCCGCGGCCAGACGATCGGCCTTTCGGGCAGCTATTCGTCCTACTCGAAGTCGATCGAGGCCAGCTTCGTCGAGCCGTACCTGTTCGACAAGAACGTGTCGCTGGGCATCGACGTTTACCGCCGCGACTACAACAGCTTCAATTACTACAATTCCGACCGCAATACGACCTACGAACAGTCGACCACCGGCTTCCAGGTTCGTGCGGGTGTGCCTCTGACCGAATACCTCACGGCGATCGCTCGTTATACGCTGAACTACGATGACGTCTCGCTGGACAAGGGGACGTATTATACGATCGATCAGAACGGCAACTACACTTGCGATCCCTTGCGCGCGGGTCGCTATCTCTGCGACGCCATCGGCAAGCGTCTGAGTTCGATCATCGGCGGATCGCTGATCTACGACAACCTCGATAACCGCATGCGTCCGACGCGCGGCGAAACCATTTCGGCGAACGTGGACATTGCCGGTCTCGCCGGTGACGTGAAGTATTATCGCATTCGCGGCAATGCAGCGAAATACTGGCCGCTGGGTAAGGGCTTCATCTTCTCGGTTCAGGGCGAGGGCGGTCTGATCAAGGGCTGGGGCGGCAACGACATTCGTCTGACTGACCGCTTCTACCTTGGTGAACCGCAGATTCGCGGTTTCGGTATTCGCGGCGTCGGTCCGCGTGTGGTGCGTCAGTACCTCACTGCCGACAGCGACGGCAACTACACCGTCAACGGCCAGGATTCCGACGACGCGCTTGGCGGTAAGTATTATTACATGAGCCGCGCCGAGCTGGAAATTCCGCTTGGTTCGGGTGCCCGCGAGATGGGGCTGCGTCCGTCGATCTTCCTGGATGCCGGTGCCGTGTGGTCGATCAAGTCTCCGGCGCTGAGCGATTGCAAGACCGGCTGTTTCATCGGTTCGCGCGATTCCAGCGGCAATCAGCTCTACACCCAGACGGCATCCGACGGCACGACCACGACCACGACGAGCGCGACGAATACGGTCACGGGCGCGGCTAACACGGCGATCGGTACGACGAGCTACTTCACCGAGTCCTTCCTCGGCAACACCTGGAAGCCGCGTGTGGCCATCGGTTTCGGCGTGAACTGGAATTCGCCCTTCGGGCCGTTCCGCATCGACATTTCCAAGGCGCTGCTCAAGTACGACGGCGACAATACCAAGACCTTTACTTTCAACGTGGGAACTCAATTCTGATGAACATGCTTCTCAAGTCCGCCGCTCTCGCCTCGGGCCTGGCGTTTGTCGCTCTCGCCCAGCCTGCGCTGGCGCAGGCCGTGCCCGCGTCGAAGGTTGCCGTTGTCGATCTCGACCGCGTTGCGCGTGAATGCAACGCCTGCAAGACGGCCAACCAGTCGCTGCAGCAGCAGATCCAGGCCTTCGAAGCCCGTCGCAACCAGCTCCAGGCTTCGCTTCAGCCTGAAGCGCAGGGTCTCGAAACTGCCGTCAAGGCGCTGAACGGCAAGCAGCCCGACGCCGCGCTGCAGACCCGCATCCAGGCCTACCAGCAGAAGGAACAGCAGGCCGGCCAGGAACTGCAGGGCCAGCAGCAGCAGATCCAGCGCAACCAGGCCTATGTCGGTCAGCAGATCCAGGCGCAGCTCCAGAACCTCTACAAGCCCGCGATGCAGAAGCGCGGCGCCAACGCGCTCGTCGAAGTGGGCCAGACGCTCGCTTACGACCCCTCGCTGGACATCACCACCGACGTGCTGACCGCGCTGAACGGCGCGCTGACCACGATCAACACCACGGCACCGGCTCCGCAGCAGCAGCCGGCTCCGGCGGCCTCAGGCCGTTAAGGGTAGCGGCGGGTTAAAGCGATGAGCGATTCGACCGAGTTCGTCTACGACACCGCGAAGATCCTGGCGGCCCTGCCGCATCGCTACCCGATGCTGCTGGTCGACCGTGTGGTCTCGTTCGACGAGAACGAGATCCACGCGGTCAAGGCCGTGAGCTTCAACGAGGACTTCTTCCAGGGGCACTTCCCGGGCCGTCCGATCATGCCCGGCGTTCTCCAGATCGAGGCGCTGGCGCAGGCGGCGGGCATCCTTGCCATCGAATCGCTCGGGCTGGCCGGAACCGGCAAGCTCGTCTATTTCATGGCGATCGAGGAAGCGAAGTTCCGCAATCCGGTGACGCCCGGCAACTTGCTCGACCTGCGGGCCGGCTTCGTCCAGAAGCGTTCGCGCGTCTGCAAGTTCTGGGGCAAGGCCTCGATCGGCGACAAGGTGACTTGCGAAGTCAACTTCACCGCGATGATCGCTGACGCCTGACGGGGTAGGGGGAAGGCTCCGGCCATCCCCTTGACCCTTGCTTTTTCGGGGGCTCCCGTGTAAGGGCGCCGCTTTCCCAAGCAGGCCGGTCGGAACCGGCCATATGCGAAGAGAGATACGACATGAAGGCCGATACGCATCCCGACTACCACACGATCACCGTTCAGATGACCGACGGTTCGACGTTCCAGACCCGCTCGACCTGGGGCAAGGAAGGCGACACGCTGGTTCTCGACATCGATCCGACGTCGCACCCGGCCTGGACCGGCGGCAAGGCGCAGCTGCAGGACGGCGGCCGCGTTGCCCAGTTCAACAAGCGTTTCGGCGGTCTCTCGCTCAAGAAGAACTGAGCGAAACCCGTTTACGAACACGAAGAAGGCGGTCCTTGCGGGCCGCCTTTTTTGTTGTGCGTCTGATTCGCAAGTGTCGGGGTGCCGCGGTTTCCGGCAGGTTCAGTCTTCCAGGCCGAAGTCCATGACGTCCTGCCAGTCCAGCCGCTCGGCTGGAACCGGACGCAGAAACTCCATTCCGGCGGTATCGCCGCGCACCCAGCGGACGACGGCCTGTAGTCCGGCCATTTCGGAGCGTGCCCGGTTTTCCAGGCGGATGGCTACGAAAGCACCCAGGCGCAGCCAGTCTGCACGATCGTCGGGGCCGGGCCGGCGTATGCAGCAGCCGTGGGTCGATACATCGGCCAGTTCGACTTCCAGGATATCGCCGGGCGCCGTTTCCAGCGTAGCTTGATAACGGGCAGGGCGCCGATGTTCCCGCCGTCGTTCGGTGCTGGTTCTGGTCGCGCCGGGCATGAGCCTTGCGAGCGGTGCATTCACTGTGCGATGTCCTTCAGCGATGTCTTTGGCGTCCCGTTGAAAATTCGGAGCCATTCTCCGTCATTAGGATTAACGGTTTGTCATCGTGTTGCCGCGCCTGTCCGGAATTCGGTCGAAAGCGGGGAGCGGTGACCATGAAAATGCAGGTGCCGGGGCTCCCGGCGCGCAGTTGGAGAAGCGTAATGACCCGTACCTTCCGAATTCTTGCCGCATGCGGCGCAGCCGCCCTGGCAGCCGGTGCCTTTGCTGGCCAGGCCGCCGCGCAGGACAAGGCGGCCCCTGCGTCGGTTCGCGCCGATGTCATCGGTCTCGACGGCAAGCCGCTGGGCACCGTCACGCTTCAGGAAACGCCTTCGGGGGTCCTCGTTTCCACCGACCTCAAGGGGCTGCCTCCGGGCGACCATGGCTTCCATTTTCACGAGAAGGGCCTTTGCGAGCCTGCGCAGAAGTTTACCACTGCCGGTGCCCATTTCGCCGGTGGCGGTCATATGCACGGGTTGATGGCATCGGGCGCGCCGCATGGCGGCGATATGCCGAACCAGCATGTCGGTGCCGACGGGGTGCTCAAGGTGCAGGTGCTCAATACCGGCGTGTCGCTGGGCGCGGGCGGCAAGTCGCTGATCGACGCCGACGGTTCGGCTTTCGTGATCCATGCCGATCCGGACGATTACACCAGCCAGCCTGCCGGTAACGCCGGTGGCCGTATCGCCTGCGCAGTCGTCAGCCCGCCCCAGTGATCTAAGCCGTGACGTGGAGAGGGGAGGGGCCGCCCGCCGCTCCCCTTCACCCGCTCCCCTCATCCCCAGGGGCGTTCGCGATACCACTGGGTAATGACGTACTTGAAGCCCTTGCGCACTTTCATGGCGTGATGGAGTGTCGCCGCATTGAGCGCGCCGTCGGTGCGGCGGTTGTTCCAGGCGATCAGTTTTCCGCGCTCCGGCTGGATGAGCTTGTCGATCGCCTTGAAGCGAGTCGCGCCGCCAGCCTCGACATCGTTGAGATAGATCATGAAGGTCCAGGTCCGCTGCCCGGCGACCGAGCAGTACCTGTCGTAATCGGCATTGTTCGGCTCGAAGTAGTCGGTGTGCGCCTTGAACTCCTGCCCGACCTCATAGCGCTGCCCTTGCAGAGGTTCGGCATGGGTGAGGTCGATTCGCGAAAGCGCCGCCAGTTTGTCGGCCAATGCCGCCACGGCGGGTTCGCTGCGGGAAAGGTCGCAGGTCGAACTCGTGCGGAAGGCATCGTCGCCGTTATAGTTGGCGATCGTCGAGGGACGGTGCTGCGCCTCGATCATCGCCACCAGCTCGTCGCATTCTGCAGGGGCCAGGAAATCGCGCAGGACGAAGAGATCCAGTCGCGATGAGGGAAAGCGCTGAACGCCGGGGTGCGCGAGCAGAATCTGCGCGGATGATTCGCCTGGAGCCGTCATGACGCACCTTTAGCGGGCCGATCCGGGCGGGAAAATTGCAGGAGTTTTCGCTCAAACCAATTTTTTGCTTTGCAAGACGCCAAACCTTGTGCAAAGGGCGCCCTCCGCACCGAGCGCTGCATAGCGACACGGAGCGGACTTCGGAAAGCCCGGCGATATGGCACGTGCTTACCGTGTGGCGATTGTAGCTCAGTTGGTTAGAGCGCCGGTTTGTGGTACCGGAGGTCGTGGGTTCGAACCCCATCAATCGCCCCATTTTTCCCCTTCTATCGAAAATTCGGGCGTCTGCCGGGTTTAGGGCCCGGATATTAGCATAGCCCACTTGCTCCTTCCCTCGCGGACGATAGAACGCCCCCTGACATGCACGGCCTTGCCAATCCCGCCCGGTTCCTGCGCATCGCCCGTTGGTTGATGCCTCTCTGCATGAGTGCAGGTTTCGTCATCGCCTTCGGTGCGCTTGGCTGGGGGCTGTTCTTCGGTCCGGCCGAACGCCTTCAGGGTGAGACGGTGCGGATCGTCTATCTTCACGTACCGGCGGCCTGGCTCGGCATGGCCGGCTGGATGGGCATTGCAGGGGCCAGCTTCACCGAACTGGTCTGGCGTCATCCGCTGGCGGGAATCGCCGCGCGGGCCTGCGCGGTGCCGGGCGCGGTGTTCACGGCCGTCTGCCTGATCACCGGATCGCTCTGGGGCCGACCGGCCTGGGGGACCTGGTGGGTATGGGACGGGCGGCTGACCAGCATGCTGGTGCTGCTGTTCCTCTATTTCGGCTGGATCGCGCTCTCGCAGGCGAGCGAGGCTGCCGATGGCGGCCAGAACCGCGCTCCGGCGATCTTCGGACTGGTCGGCGCGGTGAACATTCCGATTATTCACTATTCGGTGATCTGGTGGAACAGCCAGCACCAGGCGCCGAGTATCACGGTCGGCAAGTCGGCGATGGCAGGCGCCTTCCTCTGGCCGCTGCTGCTGGCGATGCTGGGGTTCACGCTGCTTTTCGCAGGCTGCGTGCTGGCACGGATGCGGGCGATTCTCGCGAATCAGCAGGCCGAGGCGCGGCTGCGGCGCAAGGCCCTCAGCGATGCCTGGTAATGTGCGACAGCTGGTGAAAAAGACGACAGACGAAATGACGGGCACGAATATCTGATGCGCGAGGCCATGAATCCCTGGACCTTCGTGGTCGCGGCCTACGCCGTTGGCATCGGTGCCACTCTGGCGATGGCCGGCTGGTCGCTGCTTTCGATGAAGCGCGCCGAGAAGCGCCGCGACAGTGCGAGAAAGCGCTGAGCATGGAGCGGAACACTGCAAACGGCACTGCCGTGAAGGGCGCGATCAAGGCCAAGCATCAGCGGCTGGTGCTGCTGGTCGTCGCGCTCGTGGTGCTGATCGGCGCCGCGCTGCTGGCGGCCTGGGCGCTGCGCAACCAGGCGAGCTATTTCTACGTTCCGGCGGAGATCGTCGCCAAGCCCCCTGAACCGGACCGTGCCGTGCGGCTCGGCGGCATGGTGGCGCGAGGTTCGCTCAGGACCGAGGCCGACGGCGTGACGATCGCTTTCGCGGTCGAGGACGGCAAGGCGCGCGTTCCCGTTCGCTTCAGGGGCATCGTGCCTTCGCTCTTCGTCGAAGGCTCGGGCGTCGTCGCCGAGGGGCACATGGGCAGGGAGGGCACGTTCGTGGCCGACAACCTCCTGGCCAAGCATGATGAGAACTACGTGCCGCGCGAAATGAAGGACATGAGCAGGGAGCAGGCCGAACAGGTCATGCAGCAAACCAAGTGAGGCAGCGCTGATGATTGCCGAACTCGGTCTTGCCGCCCTCTGGCTCGCCGCCGCCCTTGCAGGGCTGCAACTCGTGGCCGGAGCGCTCGCGCTGACGTCGCGAGGGGCGTCGCTGGCGGGGATTGTCCGCCCGGTCGCGGTGGTGCAGGGCGCTTTGGCGCTGATCGCCTTTGCCTGCCTGATAACGGTTTTCGCCACCACCGACCTCTCGGTGAAGCTGGTGGCGATGAATTCGCATTCGCTGAAGCCGCTGATCTTCAAGATCGCCGGGACCTGGGGCAACCATGAGGGCTCGATGCTGCTCTGGGTCACGGTGATGGGCGTGGCGGGCGGCTTCGTGGCATTGATCGAGAAGCATCTGCCGGAACCTATGCTGCTGGCCACTCTTGCCGGGCAGGCTTTCGTCAGCCTCGGCTTCTATGCCTTCCTGCTGATTGCCTCGAATCCCTTCGAGCGGCTCTTTCCGGTTCCCGAGGAAGGCAACGGCCTCAATCCGCTGTTGCAGGACCTCGGCCTCGCGTTCCATCCGCCGACGCTCTACCTCGGCTATGTCGGGCTTTCGGTGGCCTTCAGCTTCGCGATCGGCGCGCTCGTCACCCGGCAGGTCGGTCCGGCCTTTGCGAGGGCCATGCGGCCCTGGGTACTGGGTGCCTGGATATTCCTGACGGTGGGCATCACCGCCGGGTCCTACTGGGCCTATTACGAGCTGGGCTGGGGCGGCTGGTGGTTCTGGGACCCGGTCGAGAACGCCTCGCTGATGCCCTGGCTGGCGGCTACCGCCTTGCTGCATTCGGTCAGCGTGCTAGCGGCGCGCGACGCCTTGCGGGCCTGGACGGTGATGCTGGGCGTCGTCGCCTTCTCTATGTCGATGATCGGCACGTTCCTGGTGCGCTCGGGCATTCTCACCAGCGTCCATGCCTTTGCGGTGGACCCCGAGCGCGGCTCGTTCATCCTCGCGCTCTTGGCGATCAACATCGGCGGCGCGCTGACGCTCTTCGCCTTGCGTGCCGGCACCGTGACCGAAGGCGAGCGCTTCGCTCCGGTCAGCCGCGAGGGCGCGCTGGTGTTCAACAATGTCATGCTCTCGGCGATCCTCGGCATTGTGCTGTTCGGCACGCTCTATCCGCTCGTGGCCGAGGCGATGGGCGCGAAAGTCTCTGTCGGCCCGCCTTACTTCAACCCGATGGGCGCGCTTTTTGCGGTGCCGATGCTGGTGGTGCTGGCGGTGGGACCGATGCTGCGCTGGCGGCGCGATTCGTTCGCGCGCATCGGCAAGTCGCTGGTGATCCCGGCGATGCTGGTGGCGGCGGGCATGATCGCCATGATCGCATTCGGCGGCGTGGGCGTGTTGCCGACGCTTGGATTCGCGCTGGCGCTGGGCCTCGGCTGGGCGAGCGTGTTGCCGCTGAAGGACCGCAACTTGCGCCGCACGCCGCTGCCGATCTGGGGCATGGTGATCGCGCATTTCGGGATTGCCGTCTCGCTTTTCGGCATGAGCTGCGAAAGCGCCTTCTCGGTGGAGAAGCTGGTTGCGGTGAAGCTCGGTGAAGTTACTGCGGTCGGTCCCTGGCAGGTCAAGCTCGACGCCGTGGAGCCGATGGCCGGGCCGAACTGGACCGCGCTCGAAGCGCGGCTGCTGGTGCGTTACGGCGATCACGGCAGGGTCGTGCAGATCGATCCCCAGTCGCGCAGCTTCTGGGCGCCGCCGCAGCAGACCAGCGAATCGGCGCTGCTGACCCGCTGGAACGGCCAGCTCTATGCCGTGCTGGGTGGTGAGGCGGATGCGAAGGATGGAAGCAGCCGCTGGCAGCTCCGGCTCTGGTGGAAGCCGTTCGTGACGCTGATCTGGCTGGGCGGTCTTTTGATCGCGCTGGGCGGCGTGCTGGCGCTTGCAGGCCGGGTCGCAAGCGACGTGCGCCGCATCTTCGCGCGCGAGAAGATTGCCTATCGCCGCGAGCGGATGGCCCTGCTGGACAATGGACAAGAAGGAGATCAGCCGTGAGCGATCCATCGCGTCCGAAGGCACCGCGTTGGGCGATCTGGTTGCCGCTGGTCCTGTTTGTCGGTTTCGTGGCGCTGGTCATGATCGGGCTTTATCGCCCCGCCGACAGGACGGTGGCGAGCGCGCTGGTCGGCAAGCCCATGCCCGCCTTCGCCTTGCCCGCCGCACTGCCGGATCGTCCGGGGCTGGCCAGCGCCGATATCGCGAACGGGCGGCCCCATCTCGTCAATATCTTCGCCTCGTGGTGCATTCCCTGCCGGGTCGAGGCGCCGCAGCTTGGCGCGTTGGCCCGCGCGGGCGTACCGGTGGTGGGCATTTCGGTGCGGGACAGCGCCAAGGCCCTGCAGGGTTTCCTCAAGGAGAACGGCGACCCCTACCAGCGGGTCGGCGCCGACGACGACGGCAAAGTGCAGCTCGCACTCGGGTCTTCGGGCGTTCCCGAGACTTACGTGATCGATGGCAAGGGCGTGATTCGCTACCAGCACATCGGCGAGATTCGGCCCGAGCATGTGCCGATGATCCTCGCAAAGCTGAAGGAGGCTGGTCAGTGAGCGCGCCGGTGATTCGGTCAGTGCATCGGTCTCTGGCCGCGCTCGTGCTCGCTTTGGGAGTCTGTTTCGCCGGGTCTCTGGCCGCGCAGGAGGAGCAATCGACGGCGCCTTACGCCTATCGCCAGCTCGACGATCCGGCGAAGGAGGAGAAGGCGCAGGCGCTGATGGAGACCTTGCGCTGCCTCCAGTGCCAGGGGCAGTCGATCGCCGATTCGGATGCGCCGATCGCCGGGTCGATGCGCTCGCTCGTGCGCGAAAGGATCGCGGCGGGTGAGGAACCCGAAGCGATTCGCGGCTGGCTGATCGAGCGCTACGGTGATTACGTCAGCTATGCGCCGCAGCTTACCACGCTCACATGGCCGCTCTTCGCGGTGCCGCTGGTTCTGGTGGCGCTGGCGGTGCTGCTTCTGCGGGGGCGCTTCCGCCGGGGAGATTCGCGATGACCTGGATTTTCGTGGCGCTGCTGGCGATCCTTGCCTTCGCGGCCATCGCTTTCCTGTTCAAGGCGCCCAAGGGCGGCCGTGAGGCCGTGGCTGCCGCACTGATGCTAGGCGTCGCCGGCTATGCCGCGCAGGGCAGGCCGGGCGAGGCGGGCGCGCCGAAACCGCAGGCCGAAGCGCAGAACCCCGCTGCCGGGCAGTTCTTCGTGGAAGCGCGCGCCAAGCTTAGCGGCGACGGCATTCCGACCGGCAACCGCTGGGTCGTGATCTCCGACGGCCTTGCGCGCAACGGCCATTACAGCGACGCCGCGCAGCTTCTGCGCGGCGCGATCGAGGACAATCCCAAGGACTCCGAAGCCTGGGTGGCGCTCGGCAATGTGCTAGTCGCCCATGCCGAGGGCGTGCTGACGCCGCCGGCGCTTTATGCCTATCGCCAGGCAGCCAAGGCCGATCCCAAGGCGCCGGGGCCGCCCTATTTCCTCGGCTTGGCCATGGCCCAGTCCGGGCAACTGGAGCAGGCGCGGGCGCTCTGGGTCGATCTGGTCAAAAAGGCGCCGGAAAACGCGGAATGGCGGCTGCCGGTGGCGCAACAGCTCCAGCGGCTGGATGCCTTCATTGCCAGCCAGTCTGGCCCAAAAACTCAAGCCCAACCTCAGGCCGAATCCCAAGCGATGCCGTCAGGCCGATGAACCTTCGGCTAACGGTCGTTGCTAGGCTCCTTTCATGCTGCTAACGGCGGGCGCTTGTTGCGGGGGCGAATGTCGACGCGGCAAAGCCATTACGGGGCGCTGGAATGAGTGATACAGGTTCGGACACGGCTGTCGTCCCGACGGTGATCGATCCGGCAGAGGGGCAACAAGCCCCTGCCGCACAAGGAAATGGTTCCGGACACGGCTCCGGAAACATCACCAAGCTGGCATTGGGCGCGGTGGGTGTCGTCTTCGGCGACATCGGCACCAGCCCGCTTTACGCCTTTCGCGAAACTTTCGTCGGCCCGCATCCGCTGGCGATCGACGAGTTGCACGTCCTCGGTGTCGTCAGCCTGATCTTCTGGTCGATGACGCTGGTGGTTTCGGTGCAATATGTCGGCCTGCTGATGCGCGCGGACAACAAGGGGCAGGGCGGCAGTCTCGCCCTCGTCGCGCTGATCTCGGGCGTGATCCGCAAGAGCCGGTTCGGCCCGCTGGTGGTCCTGCTCGGCGTCTTCGCGACTTCGCTGTTCTACGGCGATTCGATGATTACTCCGGCGGTTTCGGTGCTCTCGGCGGTCGAGGGCCTCACCGTCGTCGAAACGCGCCTCGCGCCGCTGGTCCTGCCGATCGCGCTGGTGCTGCTGATCGCGCTCTTCGTGATCCAGAAGAGCGGCACCGCCAAAGTCGGCGCGCTGTTCGCGCCGGTCATGGTCGTCTATTTCTCGGTCCTCGCGATCCTCGGCATCTACCATCTGGTGCAGATGCCCTCGGTGCTGGTGGCGCTGAACCCGTGGTACGCGATCCAGTTCTTCCTGACCGACAAGGTGCTGGGCTTCCTCGCGCTCGGTTCGGTCGTGCTGGCCGTCACCGGCGCCGAGGCGCTCTATTCGGATATGGGCCATTTCGGCCGCGGTCCGCTGCGCCTCTCGTGGTTCGCCTTCGTCATGCCCTGCCTGCTGATCAACTATTTCGGCCAGGCGGCGATGATCCTCGGCCTCGACGATTCGGCGGCGCTCGATGCGATGAAGAATCCGTTCTTCAACCTCGCGCCGGAAAATCTGCGTCTGCCGCTGGTGATCCTGGCGACTTGCGCCACGTTCATCGCCAGCCAGGCGGTGATCTCGGGCGCGTTCTCGATCACCCACCAGGCGATGCAACTCGGCTTCATCCCGCGCCTCTCGACCCGCCATACCAGCGAGCACGAGGTCGGCCAGATCTACATTCCGTTCGTGAACTGGGCGCTGATGACCGGCGTGATCGTGCTGGTTCTGGTGTTCCAGAATTCGTCGAACCTCGCTTCGGCCTATGGCATCGCGGTGACCGGGGCGATGCTGATCGACACCTGTCTGATGGCGGTGCTGGTGATCGTGCTGTGGCGCTGGAAGCTGTGGCTGGCGGTGCCGGTGATCGTGACCTTCTTCGTGGTCGACGGCGCCTATTTCGCCGCCAACGCGACCAAGGTTCCGGACGGCGGCTGGTTCCCGCTGCTGATCGGCGGAATCGCCTTCACCCTGCTGACCACCTGGAACAAGGGCCGCCGCCTGATGCGCGAGCGCATGACCGAGGCGGCCCTGCCGCTCAACGTCTTCGCCAAGAGCGCCCACGGCTCGGCCGCGCGGGTGCCTGGCACGGCGATCTTCATGGCATCCAGCAATGCGGGCGTACCTTCGGCGCTGCTGCACAACATCAAGCACAACAAGGTGCTTCATGAGCGCGTGGTGGTGCTGACTGTCGAAGTCCAGGACGTGCCCTATGTCGAGCCTGCCGAGCGCTATTCGGTGACCGACCTCGGCCAGGGCTTCTACCGGATGAACTTGCGCTACGGCTTCATGGAAGAGACCGACATTCCGGTGGCGCTCGCCCATGCCGACTTCTGCGGCGGGGCCTTCGAGATGATGAAGACCAGCTTCTTCCTCTCGCGCCAGACGCTGGTTCCCTCGGCCAAGCCGGGCATGGCGATCTGGCGGGAAAAGCTCTTCGCGTGGATGATGCGCAATGCCGCCAGTGCCATGGAATTCTTCCGCCTGCCCACCAACCGCGTGGTCGAACTGGGCAGCCAGCTCGAAATCTGATCATCCCTCTGGCCGAGTGCAGGGCATGGCTCTAAGGCGCGCGCTGTCGGTGCGATTCGCAAGTGATCGCGTCCGGTATTTGCGGGGGCAATTTCGATGGCGGGGATGAATGCGGGTGTGGCCGGTGACGGCCATGTCTGTAGCACGAGTGCGGCTGCGCACGGTGAATTGCCGGAGCAGCCCTGGCTCAGTATTCTGGTGCCGGTCTACAATGTCCGGCCTTTCGTGGAAGCGTGCCTGGCCTCGATCATCGCGCAGGTGACCGGGCAGGGCGGGGTCGAACTCGTCATCGTCGACGATTGCTCGACGGACGGTTCGGCGGACCTCTGCCGCCATGTGCTGGACGGCTGCGACATCGACGGCCGCCTTCTGCGGCACGACCAAAATCGCGGCATCGGCGTGACGCGTAATACCCTGTTGGAAGCGGCTCGGGGCGACTACCTGTGGTTCGTCGATTCCGACGACATGCTGCTGCCGGGAGCCATCGCGGGGCTGCGCGATGTGGTTCTGGAGCATGGACCCGATGTCGTCCTGTGCGACTACGTGCGGGAGAAGGGCAGGCCCTTCGCCACGTTCTGCGGCAGGAGCGGCGTGGAGAGCGGCGTGCCGATGCAGTGCACCGAGACACTGATCGCGGGGACCTTCGCCCGGAGGCGGCTTCATGCCTGGTCGAAAGTCTGGCGGCGGGATCTGTTCGGCGATGCGATTCGCTTTCCCGAGGGCGCCAGTTTCGAGGACGTGGCGACGGTGCCCTGGCTGCTGCTGGGCGCGAAGAGCTTCGTCTATATGGCCCAGCCGTGGATCTACTATCGCACCCGCAAGACCAGCATCATGGCCCAGCTCAATTGTCGGGGCCGGTTCGACCGCTGCGGCAACGACGAACTCGCAGTTGCCCTGCAAGGGTTCAGCCGGGCGCTGGCGCAGCGGTTGCCGGAAGCGCGATCACGGGTGGACAGCGCCGTGGCCGAGTTCTGGGCGCGCGAGTTCGTGAAGATCGTCAAGCGCCTTGCGCGGTCGGGAGGCGTCGGGACTCAGGGCAGGGGCTGGAGTGCGTTCCAGGCCGAAGCCCGGCGCTATCGGGAGCTGATGGAGGCCTCTTCGCCGCAGAGTTTCGATGCGGTGATGCGCGATTATCTGCGCAAGGGGCGGATCGTGCGGGGCGGGGCGCTGGCCCTGTCGCTGGCGGTCGCCATGCCGCGTCGGATTTCGGTGAATGCGGAGCTAAGTCCGGAATCTTGAGAGCGAAGGGGGCCGAATGATCCGGCCCCCTCATTGTCTCAGTCGTGCGGCGGGTTCTCGATCACTTCTTCCTTCGCCGCCTCGCCCATGCCGTGCTTCAGCACCATCGGCAGCTGCGAGAACGTGAAGACGAACGAGAGCACGGTGAAGCCCCAGAGCTTGGCCTGAAGCCAGGTGTCGAAGCTGACCGTGAAGACCAGCGCGGTGTTCAGCACGGCCAGCAGGACGAAGAACCACGCCCAGTTGCGCGACAGCTTCATCCAGCCTTCTTCGTTCAGCCCCTCGAAGGCCGACTGGAGCAGGTATTTCAGCATGGGCTTGCCGCGCATCAGGCCGAAGAACAGCACGCCTGCGAACATCAGGTAGACGGCGGTGGGCTTGATCTGAATCCAGAAGGCATCGTGGAAGACCACGGTGAGCGCGCCGAAGCCGACGATCAGCACGGTGGTCAGCCAGAGCATCGGCGAGATATGGCCGAGCCGCCATTTCGACACGCCGAGCGCAATCACGGTGGCGACCATGAAGGCGATCGTGCCCTTGATGACCGCGGAAACGGTGCCGATCGTATCGCCTTCGCCTGCCGGAGAGAAATGGCGATAGGCGAGGAAGAAGACCAGCAGCGGCCCGAAATCGACGACGAGATTGACCCAGCTGGACTTCGGCTTCTGGGCGGGTGCGGTTTCGGCGTTCATCAGGCGATCCCCGCGATCACGCGGGCCAGCAGGTCCGGGTTGAACGGGCGCAAGTCGTCGATCTTCTCGCCGACGCCGATGGCGTGGATGGGGAGGCCGTATTGCTCGGCCGCCGCGACCAGCACGCCGCCGCGCGCGGTGCCGTCCAGCTTGGTCATGATGAGGCCGGAAACGCCCGCCACTTCCTTGAATATCTCGATCTGCGAGAGCGCGTTCTGGCCGTTGGTGGCATCGAGCACGAGCACCACGTCATGCGGCGCCTCTGGATTGAGGCGGCCCAGCACGCGGCGGATCTTGGACAGTTCGTCCATTAGCTCGCGCTTGTTCTGGAGGCGACCGGCGGTGTCGACGATCAGCGCGTCGATGCCCTGATCGGTCGCGGCCTTGACTGCGTCGAACACGATCGAGGCCGGATCGCCGCCTTCGGGTCCCTTGACGAGCGGAATGCCGAGACGGTCGGCCCAGACGCCGAGCTGGCCGATCGCGGCGGCGCGGAAGGTGTCGCCCGCCGCCAGCATGACCGAATAGTCCTGCTCCTGGAACAAGTGCGCGAGCTTGGCGATCGTCGTCGTCTTGCCCGAGCCGTTGACGCCGATCACCAGGATCACCTGCGGGCGCGGGAAGGCCACGACGTCGAGCGGCTTGGCCACCGGGCGCAGGATCTCGGCGATCTCGCGGGCGACCACTTCCATGATCGCGCGCTCGTCGGCGTCACGTTCGAAGCGTTCGTCGGCGAGGCGGGCGCGGATGCGGGCGGCGGCGCGGGGGCCGAGGTCCGACATGATCAGCGCATCCTCGATATCGTCGAGCTGCGCTTCTTCCAGCCTGGTCTTGCCGACGATGCCGGAGAGGTTCTCGCTCAGGCGTTCGGAGGTCTTGCGAAAGCCGCCAAACAGGCGGTCGGACCAGTCGCGCTCAGCCTGCTGGCCTTCGGTACTCATGATTCCAGTATTCCTTCGACTACCCTTGCGGGCGTAACGCGGATCAGCGTGCCGGGCTGCGCATCGGGGGGCAGGCGCACGGCAGCGAAGTTTTCCGCATGGCCTTTCGCGCCTCTTTCGGCAAGCACCGATAGCGGCTGGCCGATAAGCCCGGTGAGCCATTCGGCCCGGATTTCGGCGATCCGCGCGCGCAGCTCGGCGGCTCGGGCCTTGATCGTGGCGGGATCGACTTGTGGCATACGCGCCGCCGGGGTGCCGGGGCGCTGCGAATAGGGGAAGACATGGCCGTGGACGACCTGCAATTCCCCGAGGATGGAGAGATTGGCGGCGTGGGCCTCCTCGTCCTCGGTCGGGAAACCGGCGATGAGGTCGGCACCGATGGCGATCTCGGGACGGCGCGCGCGCAAACCGGCGACGAGTTTCACTGCATCGGCGCGGCTGTGGCGGCGCTTCATGCGCTTGAGGATCAGGTCGTGCCCGTGCTGGAGCGAGAGGTGGACATGCGGCATCACCCGCGCCTCGCCTGCCAGCAGCTCGAACAGGGCCTCGTCCACTTCGGCGCCGTCGATGGAGGAGAGGCGCAGGCGGGGCAGGGCCGGGAACTTGGCGAGGATCGCTTCGCAGAGCGCGCCGAGGCGGGGCGCATGCTTGGGATCATCGGCAAGATCGCCGCCCCAGGAGGTGAGGTCCACGCCGGTCAGGACGACTTCGTTCACCCCCGCGTCCAGATGGACGGCCACGTCGTGGAGCACTTCGGCCACGCTGCGCGAGCGGCTGGGGCCGCGTCCCTGCGGGATCACGCAGAAGGTGCAGGCATGGTCGCAGCCGTTCTGCACTTGCACGAAGCCGCGCGTATAGGCGCGGCGTTCGACGGGAGCAGGGGCGACGGGCACGTTCCAGGCGCGCGGGTCGAGCTTGGCGGTGTTCGGCACCAGACCGTCGACTTCGGGCATCGCCGCGAGCATCGCGCGTTCGACTTCGGCGGCGCAGCCGGTGACGATCAGACGCGCGTCGGGGCGCTCCTTGCGGGCGCGGCGGATCGCCTGGCGGGTCTGCCGCACCGCTTCGGCCGTGACCGCGCAGGAGTTGACCACGACCAGGTCTTCGGCTCCGCGCAGCAGGCCCCGCAGCGTCTCGCTTTCGGAAATATTGAGGCGACAGCCGAGCGAATGGACTTCGACGGTCAATCTGGAATCCCGTAGTCCGCCGCCGCGAAGGAGCCGCGGAACGATTCGGTGGCCGGGCCGGTCATGACGATCTCGTCGTCGCCGCGCCATTCGATGGTGAGCGGGCCGCCGGGCAGGGTGACGGTGACCTTGCGGTCCACAAGGCCGCGCTTCATCGCGCCGATGGCAGTGGCGCAGGCGCCGGTGCCGCAGGCGCGGGTGAGACCGGCGCCGCGCTCCCAGACGCGCAAGCTGATCGCATCGCGGGCGGTGACAGCGGCGACATTGACGTTGATGCGCTCGGGGAACAGCGGATCGGTCTCGATCAGCGGGCCGAGGCGGGCCATGTCGATGCGGTAGGGGTCTGCGACGAAGAAGATCACATGCGGATTGCCGACATTGACGGCGATCGGATTGACCAGCTCTTCCCAAGCCACCGGCATTGCATGGGTGTCCATTGGGTAGCTGAGGGGGATCAGGTTCCAGTCGAAACGGGGCTTGCCCATCTCCACGCTGATGCCGCTGTCGGTCGGCGTCGTGGCGACCATGCCGCCGAGCGTCTCGATGCTGGCGGGGCGGCCGTGGAGCAGGCCGATGGCGCGGGTGGCATTGCCGCAGGCTTCCACTTCGCTGCCGTCGTTGTTGAAGATCCGCATGCGGAAGTCGCCGCGATCGGACGGGGCGAGGACGATCAGCTGGTCGCAGCCGATGCCGGTGTGACGGTCGGCCAGCGCGGCGGCAAGCGCCGCGTCGACGACCGGCAGCGCGCCGGTGCGTCCATCGAGCACGACGAAGTCGTTGCCCAGCCCATGCATCTTGGTGAAATCGATCCGCATGGCGCGCGATTTATGCGCTGCGGGGCGTCAGGTCCAGCGAAAGCGATCCAGTGATAGCGAAAGGGCCATGCCTCCCGGCGGCAAAGCCGGGAGGCATGAAGGATCACATCTTCAGGCCGATCTCGCGCAGACGCTCCTGAAGATAGTCGTCGGCGGTGATGCTGACCGGGTAGCGGTCCGGGTTCTCGTCCGTGATGCACTGGTCCAGCGTCTTGAACGGGAAGTCGCTGCGCAGATGCAGGAAGAACGGCATCGAATAGCGGCTGTGGGCGGCGCGGTCGCCATCGGGATTGCGGACGCGGTGGGTGGTCGAGGGCAGAACGTGGTTGGTCAGGCGCTGGAGCATGTCGCCGATGTTGATGACCACCGCGCCTTCAGGCGGCGCGACCGAGAGCCATTCGCCGTTCTTGCCGAGCAGTTCGAGACCGGCTTCCTGCGCGCCGAGCAGCAGGGTGATGAGGTTGATGTCCTCATGCGCGCCCGCGCGGATGGCGCCGCCAGCGCCTTCGCCGACCGGCGGGTAATGCAGCAGGCGCAGCACCGAGTTGCCGTCCTCGATCGCCGGATCGAACCAGCGGGCGTCGAGGCCGAGGTAGGTGGCGATGGCGGAGAGAATCTCGGCACCCGCCTTGTCGAACTGGGCGTAGAGTTCGGCGAAGGTTTCCTGGAAACCTTCGATTTCGCCCGGCCAGATGTTCGGCGGCATCGAGGCGGCCAGAGGCGAACCATCGGGAAGGTCGCGGCCGATGTGCCAGAATTCCTTGAGGTCCTTCTCGGTCGCGCCCTTGGCGACTTCGGTGCGGAACGGGGTATAGCCGCGCGCGCCGCCCTGGCCGGGGATGAAATGGCCGCGCTTCACGTCGTTGGGCAGGGCGAAGAACTGCGCGGTCAGTTCCCAGGCGCGGTCGATCAGGGCCTGGTCGATGCCGTGGTCGCGAACCATCGCGAAGCCGAAAGTGCGGAAGCTCTCGCCGATGCGCTGCGAGAACTCGGCGCGGTCGGATTCGAGGCTGAGGACGGGAATCTGGGCAAGGTTCATCATGGTCTTCCAACAAGGCTCGGCGGCCCGTGACCGGCGCTGTCGACGCGCGCCGAATCACCGATGTTGTTTCCGCCGATTGAATCGTTATGCCGCCCCCATATAAGTTTATTGCCGGAAGGCGAAATCGAAAGGCACGACATGGCGAAGCGCTACTGGCTCATGAAGTCCGAACCGGACGCCTATGGCTGGAAGGACCTCGTGTCGGAAGGCGAGGGCACCTGGGACGGCGTGCGCAACCACCGCGCCGCCAACAACCTGCGTGCCATGGAGGTGGGGGACGAGGCGTTCTTCTACCATTCGAACATCGGCAAGGAGATCGTCGGGATCGTCACGATCAGCGAGGCCGGCCTGAACGATCCCAGCGATCCCGAGGGCAAGTGGGCGGCGGTGAAGGTCAAGCCGGTGCGCAAGCTGGCGCGCCCCGTGACGCTGGCGAAGATGAAAGCCGATCCCAAACTGGCCGAGATGGAGATGCTCAGGCTGTCGCGCCTGTCGGTTGCCGAAGTGACGCCCGAGGATTGGGATTATATTCTTTCGCTGGCGGGCGGCTGAGCTTCGTCGTTCTCAGGCCACGGTCCGACGCAGGGGGCGGCAACTTCCGCGCCGTCTGGCGGGTTCCTTCGATGTGCAAACGGCGGATTTCCGCCGGAACCGAGAAGGAGCAACGATCATGGGCGAACTGAAGGACACCATCAAGGGCCTGGGCAACGAGATCGCAGGCAATGCCAAGCAGGCTCTCGGCAAGGCCCGCAACGACCCGGCCCAGCAGGCCGAGGGCAAGGTGCAGGAGAAGAAGGGCGAGGTCCAGCAGGGCATCGGCAAGGTCAAGGGCGCGCTCGGCGACCGGATCTGACGTTCCTCTTCAGGAAACATGCCGCAGAGGGCCGCCTTCGGGTGGCCCTTTTTCGTTTTGGCGCCCTTTTTCGTTCTGGTGCAGGGGCTTGTTAAATGTTCTTCATCCGGCGGCGCGTTCGTTTCCGTCCCGGATCGGGATGCCTCTTTCGGACGAGTGGTCAAAGGTAAACAAAGTCTTAAGCTGCGCGCCATGTCTCGACGCGCCAGCATTCTCGCTCACGGTAAGGCCGGTCATCCATTCCGGCGCTCCTTGCCCCGTCACGTCTGTCGCGGGGTGAAGTCGCCTGCGGTCGAAGCGGCCGAGGATGCGAGGGCCAAGGCCGCCTGGGAGATGAGCGGCGGCGACTGGCGGCGTTTCCTCTCTGCCTATTGCGCGGCGCTTGTCGTGGTGACGACCTTCATCGCCTGAGGCGTCAGGGCCGCTTGGCGGCCCGCTCGGCGCGGTAAAGCAGCAGGCCGAGCCAGGCCGAGGCGACGCAGCACAGCGCCACCACCATGAGCTGGGTCACGACCGCCAGGCCCAGCAGCGACATCAGCCCGGTCGCCATCGCGCCGACCACCATGGCGCCGGAATTCACGATATTGTTGGCGGCGATGGTGCGCGCGGTCTGCGACTTGTCCACGAAAGTCGTCAGGAAGGCGTAGAGCGGCACCACGAACATGCCGCCGCAGACAGCGATGCCGAGCAGGGTCAGCAGCAGCGGGATCGCCAGCGGCTGGACCACGAAGGTTCCCACGTTCATCAACGCTTCCGGTCCGCCATGCGGGGGCCACGAGGCGCAGACTTCCTGGAAGGCCAACAGGAACAGCCCCATGCCGATCACCGAAAGCGGCGACCAGCGGGCCGAGACCGTGCCCTTGAGCAGCGCGTTGATCGCCACCGAGCCGATTGCGACGCCGACCGAGAAGATCACCAGGAACAGGCTGGCCACTTCCTTGCTGGCGTGGAGCATATTCTTGGCGAGCGGAGGGAAGTGGACGAAGAGCACCGTGCCGATCGCCCAGAACAGGCTGATCGAGCAGATCGCGAGATAGACCCGGCGGTCCTGCATCGTCGTGCGCACGAGGTTTATCGAGGAGCGGATGACGTGGTAGTCGATCGGCTCCGGCTTGCCGAGCGGCGGGGCGGGGGGCACCTGGCGGCCCACCAGATAGCCGATGGCGGCGATCCCGACGACCATCGCGGCGGCGGTATCCACGCTGATCCAGCCTGCGACGATCGTGCCTGCCAGGACCGCGATATAAGTGCCTGCTTCGACCAGTCCGGTGCCCGAAAGCACTTCGCCGTCCTTCAGGTGCTGCGGCAGGATCGCGTACTTGATCGGGCCGAAGAAAGTCGAGTGGATGCCCATGGCGAAGAGCGCCAGCAGCATCAGCGGAATCGCCACGGCATGAAGGGCGATGCCCTGCCAGGCGAGGGCGAGGCCGGTGCCGCCCACCAGCATGATGACGATTTCGCAGAACTTGACGATGCGGATGATCCGCGATTTGTCCCGCATGTCCGCCATCTGCCCGGCCAGCGCCGAGAGCAGGAAGAACGGAATCACGAAGATGCCCGAAGCCAGCGCGCTGAATCGCGCCTCGGCAGCCTCCGAGTTGTAGACGCCGTAGACCACGAACAGGACCATGGCGTTCTTGAACAGGTTGTCGTTGAACGCGCCAAGCAACTGGGTGACGAACAGGGGCAGGAAACGCCTGGCCCGGATGAGTTGGGTCGTCGTTGTCATGTCGGAGAAATTCGGCGGCCTCGCTTCATCATGGGGGCGACACTTAATGCGGTAAGGCGAGGGCACAAGCCCCGTAAGCCGTTTTTTGCCGAACGGGCGGGGCAGGAGGCGGACGGGAACAGCGCGATTCACAAGCCAATTCTCGAATCGAAGAATCGCGGCTATGGGCAAAGGAACATGCTGACCTTGCCGAATATCCTCACCCTCTCGCGCATCGTGGCGCTGCCGCTGCTGGCCTTCCTGCTCTGGTGGCCGCGATGGGAGTTCGGCTACGGCCTGGCCTTCGGTCTCTACTGCCTGATGGGCGTTACCGACTATTTCGACGGCTATCTTGCGCGGTCGAGCGGCACGGTGTCGAAACTCGGCGTGTTCCTCGATCCGATCGCCGACAAGATCATGGTCGCGACGGTGATTCTGGTGCTGACGGCGCAGGGCATCCTCACCGGGCCTTACGTTGGCGACATGCATGTCATCGCCGGGCTGATCATTCTCGTGCGCGAGATCGCGGTCTCGGGCCTGCGCGAATTTCTCGGCGGCCTGCAGGTCTCGGTGCCGGTAAGCCGCCTCGCCAAGTGGAAGACGACCTTCCAGATGATTTCGCTCGGCGCTCTTGTGCTGGGCGCGGCGATGCCGTGGTGGAATCTCGACCTCGGCGCGATCGAGGTCAACGTGCCCCATACGGTGGGCCTGACGACGCTCTGGGCCGCTGCCGCCCTGACGCTGATCACGGGCTGGGACTATCTGCGGGTCGGCCTCAAGCACATGGACTGAGGGCCAGCCCGCCCTTTCGCCCGCCCCTTAGATTGACGAATTGCGAAAATTGCGCGCGGGCTTGATCTCGTTGCGTTTGGTACAATCGTCCTTGCTCGGCAGAGGGCGGCCCATGGGGGCATCATCAGCAAGGAAAGTCCCATCACCGCGCCCCGTCCCGCTTCCACCGCCCCACTTCAGAGCCATGTCGATGGGCCGCAGCCGTCTCGCGAGCGTGCCTTCGGCCGTGCCCTTGTCTTCGCGCTGGCGGCCTCGGCCGGGCTGACGGTCGCCAACATCTATTACGGCCAGCCCATGCTCGGCCTGATGGAACGCGAGATTTCGGGCACGGCGATCACTTACGTGCCCACCGCGACGCAGCTCGGCTATGCGGCAGGCCTCGTGCTGCTGGTGCCGCTGGGCGACCTGCTGGAGCGCAGGCGGCTGATCGTGACGCAGTGCATCGCGCTTTCGCTGGCGCTGGCTCTGGTGGCCCTGGCCCCGACCGGCGTCACGGTGCTCGCCGCCTCGCTGCTCGTCGGACTGCTTGCCTCGGTCGCGCAGCAGATCATCCCGCTCGCGGCGAATCTCGCGCCGGAGGACCGGCGCGGCGCCGTCGTCGGCACGGTCATGGCGGGACTGCTCTGCGGCATCCTGCTCAGTCGCACGCTGGCGGGCTTCGTCGGCGGTGCCTTCGGCTGGCGCGCGATGTTCTGGCTGGCGGTGCCGCTGGCGCTGATGACGGCGGGCCTCCTGGCCTGGCAGCTTCCGCGCAGCCATCCCCATCGCGGGGGCCTCGGCTATCTCGGCCTGCTCGCTTCCCTGCGCGACCTCTGGCGCGAGTTTCCCGCGCTGCGCCTCGCCACGTTCACCCAGTGCACCCAGTTCGGCGTGTTCAGCGTGTTCTGGACGATCCTGGCGCTGCACTTGCAGGAGCCGCGCTTCGGCCTCGGTTCGCAAGTGGCGGGCCTGTTCGGCGTGCTCGGCGCGGCAGGCGTGCTGGCGGCGCCGATCGCCGGGCGCATCGCCGACCGCCGCGGCCCACACCCGGTGATCGTCGCCGCCAGCGCAATGACGCTGGTGTCGTGGCTGGTCTTCGGGTTCTGGACCTCGATCGCCGGACTGATCGTGGGCGTGCTGCTGCTCGATTTCGCGATCCAGGCGAGCCAGATTTCCAACCAGAGCATCATCTACGCCCTGCGCCCCGAAGCGCGCTCGCGAATCAACACGGTCTATATGGGCACGATGTTTCTGGCCGGGGCTGCCAGCTCGGGCGCGGCGACTCTCGCGTGGCACAACTGGGGCTGGACTGGGGTTACGGCGCTGGGGACGGGGATCGCGGCGCTCGGGCTGGGTTTGCAGGTGCTGCGGGTAAAGAAGTGAAGGGGAAGTCCTGGGGGATGATCCCCCAGACCCTCGGAATGTCCTCGTTGCGCGCCACCTATCTGTAGTGCGCTCCTTGCGGCGCAGCCATTAAGTCTCCCGACGCAGCCGTGGGCGCGCAACGGCGTTGGCCCGCGTGACCTAGACGGTATTGGGGGTGCAGGGGGGGCTATGCTCCCCCGCTTCTACTTTTCCTAAAAACTACCCAGCCCGAAGCTCATCCGCGAGCAGACGAAACTCGTCCGCACGGGGCGAATTCTTCCGCCAGACCAGAGCGATCTCGCGATTGGCATTGGGTGAGAGCAGCGGCCGCGCGACGACATTGGTGCCGTTGAGGATACCCGCGTCGATCGCCATTTCCGGCAGCATCGTCAGGCCCAGCCCGTTGTCGACCATCTGCACCAGGGTATGCAGCGAGGTGCCGATCATCGTTGCCGAGGCGCGCAGTTCCGGGCGGTTGCAGGCCGCCAGCGCGTGGTCCTTCAGGCAGTGGCCGTCTTCCAGCAGGAGGAGGCGGTGTTCGTCGATCACTTCCGGGCCGACTTCGGCGGGCGGATTGCGCGGATCGTCGTTGGGGAAGGCGACGAAGAAGGCGTCGAGTTCGATCGTTTCCTTGTCCACTTCGCCGGTGGCGTAGGGCAGGGCGAGCAGCACGCAGTCGGCGCGGCCGTGGTGCAGCGATTCGATCGCGGCCTGGCTCGGCTCCTCGCGCAGGAACAGCTTGAGGTTCGGACGCTCGCGGCGCAGGCGGGGGAGCATCCGGGGCAGCAGGAACGGCGCGATCGTCGGGATCACGCTCATCCGCACTTCGCCGGAGAGCGGCTTGCCGCTGGACTGCACGAGGTCTGAGAGTTCCTCGGTCTCGCGCAGGATGCGGTGGGCCTTGGCGACGACCGCATTGCCCAGCGGCGTGAAGCGCACCGCGCGCTTGGTGCGCTCGACCAGCGTCACGCCGAGCAGCGCTTCCAGATCGCGCAGGCCTGCCGAAAGCGTGGACTGCGACACGAAGCAGGCATCGGCGGCGCGGCCGAAATGCCCGTGTTCGTGCAGGGCGACGAGGTACTGGAGCTGCTTGAGCGTGGGCTGGTAGACGGTCACTCGTCCCCCAGGGCCTCGTCCGGCGTTGTCGTATCTTCGGTCGCAGCGTCTTCCTCGACGCGGGTCATCTTGAGCTTGCCGTTCTCTACCGCGAAGGCGAGCTTGCCTTCGACGAGGGCAAGGGCGTCGCGGCCGAAGACTTCAAAGCGCCAGCCTTCGAGGATCGGCAGCTTCTTGCGCACGCCGGCGGCCAGAAGTTCGAGGTCCTCGCTGCGGGCAAGCAGGCGGGCGGCGACGTCGATCTCGCGGGCGCGGATCTTGAGCAGCAGCTTGAGCAGGTCGGCGACCAGCGAGCCTTCCTTACCCAGCGGCGCGCCCTTGGGCGTGCGGGGCGGGAGTTCGTCGTCGGTCAGCGGCTCGGCCTTGGCGATGGTGTTCATCAGGCGCTTGCCGATGTCGTTGTCCTTCCAGCCCTGCGAGAGGCCGCGGACCTTGGCGAGGTCGGCCTGCTGCTTGGGCGGGTGGCTGGCGATGTCGGCCAGCGTTTCGTCGCGGGCGATGCGGCCGCGCGGGATGTTCTTGCCCTGGGCTTCCAGTTCGCGCCACTCGGCGATGGCCTTGAGGCGGCCGAGCATGGCCGGGTTGCGGCCCGCCGCCTTGATCCGCTTCCAGGCCTGGGCGGGATCGTTGCGGTAATGCTCGGGATCGGCGAGCTTTTCCATCTCCTGATCGAGCCATTCGCCGCGCCCGGTCTTGATCAGGCGCTTGAGCATCTTGGGGAAGATCTTGGAGAGGTGGGTAACGTCGCCGATGGCATATTCGATCTGCCGCTCGGTCAGCGGACGGCGCGACCAGTCGGTGAAGCGGGCGCCCTTGTCGATGGTCAGGCCCATCCACGATTCGACGAGGTTCGAATAGCCGATCTGCTCGGACTGGCTGATCGCCATCATCGCGATCTGGGTGTCGAAGATCGGGTGCGGGGTGCGGCCGGTGAGGTTGAAGATGATCTCCACGTCCTGACCGCCCGCGTGGAAGACCTTGAGGACCTCCTCGTTGGCGGTGAGCAGGTCGAGCAGGGGCGTCATGTCGAGCCCCTGTGCGAGAGGGTCGATGGCGGCCGCTTCCTCGGTATTGGCGATCTGCACGAGGCAGAGTTCGGGCCAATAGGTGTTCTCGCGCATGAATTCGGTGTCGACCGCCACGAAATCGGATTTCGCAAGGCGTTCGCACAGCGCGGCGAGGTCTTCGGTCTTCGTTATCAGCGGGTGGATTTTCATTTCGACCGTCGCGGTAACGCGAACCGGGCGGGGGATCAATGTTTCCGGACCGTCATATTCTCCGACAAATGCCGAATTTGCCTATTTTTTGCGCAGCAGGCCGCCAAACACCCGGTTCAGGAGGCTTGGGGCGACCTCGTTTTCCAGTTCGGCGATGCTTTCCGGTGTCACCAGGCGGCGGCGCAACTGGGTCCCGGTCATGTGGAGTCCCGGCGGTGGCAGGTGCCAGGCTTCGGGACCTGCGTCGGCGGCCCGAGCGGCATCCTCGGCCACTTCAGAAATCTGCGCGTTGTCCATGTGATCCATTGGCGAAACCCGTTTTGCCGCAGGGCATAAGCCCGCAATGGTTTATTTCGGGTTATCGACGCAGGCGTAGGCCGATGTCCGATTCGAAACTGGAAATCGCCGCGCCACTCGACTAGGGGGCACGGCTTGCAACCTCATTCCGATCAGAAGAAGCGCGAGCCTGCCATGACTCATCCCTATCGCTCCCACACCTGCGGCGCCCTGACCGCTGCCGAGGTCGGCCAGACCGTCCGCCTCTCGGGCTGGGTGCATCGCAAGCGCGATCACGGCGGCGTGCTCTTCGTCGACCTGCGCGACCATTACGGCATGACCCAGGTCGTCGCCGATACCGACAGCGCCGCGCTGGAACTGCTCGATTCGCTGCGCGTCGAATCGGTCGTCACGATCGAGGGCACGGTGAAGGCCCGCACCGAATCCACGGTGAACGCCAACCTCGCCACCGGCGCGATCGAGGTCTACGCCCGTTCCGCCACGGTCATCAGCCGCGCCGAGGAACTGCCGATGCCGGTGGCCGGTGAGCAGGAATATCCCGAGGATATCCGTCTGCGCTATCGCTTCCTCGACCTGCGCCGCGACACGCTGCACGCCAACATCGTCAAGCGCACGAAGATCATCTCGGACATGCGCCGCAAGATGGAAGGCATCGGCTTCACCGAATATTCGACGCCGATCCTCACCGCCTCCTCGCCCGAAGGTGCGCGCGACTTCCTGGTGCCGAGCCGCATCCACCCCGGCAAGTTCTATGCGCTGCCGCAGGCCCCGCAGCAGTACAAGCAGCTGCTGATGGTCGCCGGTTTCGACCGCTACTTCCAGATCGCCCCCTGCTTCCGCGACGAGGACCCGCGTGCAGACCGTCTGCCGGGCGAATTCTACCAGCTCGATCTCGAAATGAGCTTCGTGACGCAGGAAGAAATCTGGGAAACGATGGAGCCGGTGCTCCAGAGCGTCTTCGCCGACTTCGCCGAAGGCAAGCCGGTG
Source organism: Novosphingobium sp. BL-S-20 (assembly GCF_055521635.1). Taxonomy (NCBI): domain Bacteria; kingdom Pseudomonadati; phylum Pseudomonadota; class Alphaproteobacteria; order Sphingomonadales; family Sphingomonadaceae; genus Novosphingobium; species Novosphingobium sp. BL-S-20. The sequence continues at coordinate 1,042,383 of NZ_CM145494.1, forward strand.
ACGCCTGCCGGTGAGTTCCGCCGCATCCCGCACGCTCAGGCGATGCTGGACTACGGTTCGGACAAGCCGGACTTGCGCAACCCGCTCATCATCAAGGACGTGACGGAGCACTTCGTCGAATCGGGCTTCGGCATCTTCGCGGGCATCGTCGCGAACGGCGGCACGATCCGCGCGATCCCGGCTCCGGGTGCAGGCGCGGGCAGCCGCAAGTTCTTCGACGACATGAACGTCTGGGCACGCGGCGAGGGCTACTCCGGCCTCGGCTACATCAACATCAAGGACGGCGTCCCCGGCGGCCCGATCGCCAAGAACCACGGCGAGGAAAAGACCGCCGCGCTGATCGAGGCGCTGGGTCTCGGTCCGAACGACGGCGTGTTCTTCGCCGCGGGCAAGGAAGAGCAGGCTGCGAAGCTGGCCGGTCTCGCCCGTATCCGCACCGGCGAACAGCTCGACCTGATCGACAGGGACCGCTTCGAGCTGTGCTGGATCGTCGACTTCCCGTTCTACGAGTGGGACGAGGACAACAAGAAGGTCGACTTCGCGCACAACCCGTTCTCGATGCCGCAGGGCGGCATGGAAGCGCTGGAAGGGCAGGATCCGCTGACGATCAAGGCGTTCCAGTACGACCTCGTCTGCAACGGCTACGAAATCGCCTCGGGTTCGATCCGCAACCAGTCGCCGGAACTGATGGTCAAGGCCTTCGAGATGACCGGCCTGACCCAGCAGGACGTGGAAGATCGCTTCGGCGGCCTTTACCGCGCCTTCCAGTACGGCGCCCCGCCGCATGGCGGCATGGCGGCCGGTGTCGACCGCATTGTCATGCTGCTCTGCGGCGCGCAGAACTTGCGCGAAATCACGCTGTTCCCGATGAACCAGCGCGCCGAAGACCTGCTGATGGGCGCGCCGAGCCAGGCCGAGGCCAAGCAGCTGCGCGAACTGCACATGCGGGTGGTGGAGCCCCAAAAGGCTTAAAACATCGTTGCAGTCTCCGGTGGAACCGCTATTCCGCCGGGACTGTCTTCTCACGCCAGCCTCGGGCATCGTCCGGAAATATTCCGGAAACATGGCCGGGGCGGGGGTAAATCGGGACATGGCGCTTCGGCGTCGCGATCCTATCTCGTGTGCGAGGCTTGCCAGCGCGCCGCCCAGTCTTTAGGGCGGCAGGCGAGATTCCACACCTCGCGAATTTTTGAAGGGGTTTACAATGAGCGATACCGCCGATCGGGTTAAGAAGATCGTCGTCGAACACCTGGGCGTCGAAGCCGACAAGGTGACGGAAGAAGCAAGCTTCATCGACGATCTGGGCGCTGACTCGCTCGACATCGTCGAGCTGGTCATGGCGTTCGAAGAAGAATTCGGCGTCGAAATCCCTGACGACGCTGCCGAAAAGATCAGCACCGTCTCGGATGCGATCAAGTACATCGAAGAGAACAAGGGCTGAGCCCGGCTTTTCGGCCTTTCTCGCGACTTCCGGCCCCGTGCCGGATCGCGGGCGGCTGTGATCCCGGTTCATAACCGGATTGAACTCGACAGGCTCGACCTCTAAGGGGGCGGGCCTGTTGCCGTTTCTGCGTCTCGGTTCGTGCCGTTCGCATTTTCGGCCAAATTGCTTTTTCGGAGAGCATGAATGCGTCGTGTTGTCGTCACCGGACTTGGTCTTGTCACCCCCCTGGGTGCTGACGTCGAGACCACCTGGGCCAACATCCTTGCCAGCAAGAGCGGGGCAGGCCCGATCACCAAGTTCGACGTCTCGGACCAGAAGTGCACGATCGCCTGCGAAGTGAAGCCGGCCGACCACGAATATGGCTTCGATGCCGGCAAGCGTGTCGATCACAAGATCCAGCGCCAGGTCGATCCCTTCATCGTCTTCGGCATTGATGCCGCGGGCCAGGCCCTCGAAGATGCGGGCCTCACCGACATGAGCGAGGAAGACAAGCTCATGGCCGGTTGCTCGATCGGTTCGGGCATCGGCGGTCTGCCGGGCATCGAGAGCGAATCGCTGGTGCTGGACCAGAAGGGGCCGGGCCGCGTCTCGCCGCACTTCGTCCATGGCCGCCTCATCAACCTGATCTCGGGCCAGGTCTCGATCAAGTACGGCCTCAAGGGTCCGAACCACGCGGTCGTCACCGCCTGCTCGACCGGCGCCCACTCGATCGGCGACGCCGCGCGCATGATCAAGGACGGCGATGCCGACATCATGCTGGCGGGCGGCGCCGAATCGACCATCTGCCCGATCGGTATTGCCGGTTTCGCGCAGGCCCGCGCGCTCAACACCAGCTTCAACGATCGCCCCGAACAGGCCAGTCGTCCCTATGACAAGGACCGCGACGGCTTCGTCATGGGCGAGGGCGCGGGCGTCCTCGTGCTCGAAGAGTACGAACACGCCAAGGCGCGCGGCGCGAAGATCTACTGCGAAGTGATCGGCTACGGCCTCTCGGGCGATGCCTACCACGTCACCGCCCCGCATCCGGACGGCGACGGCGCCTATCGCTCGATGGCGATGGCGCTGAAGAAGGCCGGGATGACCCCTGCCGACATCGACTACATCAACGCCCACGGCACCTCGACAATGGCCGACACCATCGAACTCGGCGCCGTGCGCCGCCTGTTCGGCGATGCCCTCGGCACGGTTTCGATGAGCTCGACCAAGTCGGCCATCGGCCACCTGCTCGGCGGCGCCGGTGCGGTCGAATCGATCTTCTGCATCCTGGCGATGCGCGACCAGATCGTTCCGCCGACCCTTAACCTCGACAACCCGGACGAGGGCTGCGAGGGCGTCGACCTCGTGCCGCACGTCGCCAAGAAGCGTGAAGTGCGCGCGGTGCTGAACAACTCGTTCGGCTTCGGCGGCACCAATGCCAGCCTGGTGATGCGCAAGATCGACTGACCTGAGAGGATATCGGGCGATGATGTCGCGGCGCAAATGGATACTCGTCGCGGCCATCGGCCTGGCGGCGGTGATCGCCTTGTGGTCCTTCGTGGGCGGTTGGTACGGTTCCGGCCCGCTGACGAAGGACCAGCACTTCATCGTTCCCAACGGTGCGAGTCTCGCCACCGTTGCGGAGCGGCTGGAGGAGAAGGGCGTGATCCGCTCGGCCAGCGGCTTCGCCCTGCGCGCCCGCGTCTTCGGCGGCGGCAGTGCGATCAAGGCGGGCGAATTTGCCATCCCCGCCCATGCCAGCCCCTCGCGCGTGCTGGCGATCCTTTCCAGCGACGAGGTAATCCGCCGCTTCGTCACCGTGCCGGAAGGCATGCCCTCGATCATGGTCTACGAGCGCCTCAAGGCGCAGGACCAGCTCAGCGGCGATGTCGCGATGCCGGGAGAGGGCAGTGTCATGCCAGACAGCTACGCCTTCGAGAACGGCGAACCGCGCGCGGCGGTGCTGCGCCGGATGCAGGCAGCGATGACCGCGACGCTCAAGGACTTGTGGGAGAAGCGCGCGCCGAACCTCGTCGTCAAGACGCCGGAACAGGCGCTGATCCTCGCCTCGATCGTCGAGAAGGAAACCGGCAAGCCCTCCGAACGGCGCATGGTGGCCGGGCTTTACTCGAACCGCCTCAAGCAGGGCATGCTGCTCCAGGCCGACCCGACGATCATCTATCCGATCACCAAGGGCAAGCCGCTGGGCCGCCGCATTCTCCAGTCGGAAATCCGGGCGGTCAACGATTACAACACTTACACGATGGTCGGCCTGCCCAAGCATCCGATCACCAATCCGGGGCGCGAATCGATCGCTGCCGTGCTCAACCCGGCCAAGACCGACGCGCTCTACATGGTCGCGGACGGCACCGGCGGCCACGCTTTCGCGGACACGCTGGCGCAGCACAACGCCAATGTGAAGAAGTGGTTCGCGATCCGCCGCGCGCGCGGCGAAATCTGAAGAGAGACGGGGCGCTCGCTTACCTGAGCGTCCCGTCCGCCCGCTTGCGCCGCGCATAGACCGTCGAGGCAAGCGCGATCCCCGCGATCACGAGCGGGAACAGCGCCGAAGAAGGTCCTTTCGTGCCGAGCATGTCGAAGCCGAGGAAGCTCCAGCCGAACTGGATTACCACGGCCACGAAAGACAGCGCGAACAGCGCCCAAGCCCAGCCGCGCCTCAGCAGCAAAAGGATCGCGCCGAGTGTGCCGCTGGTCACTGCCACGGCATAGGCGCCCCAGGCCCATCCCGGCATCTCCCGAAAGGCTTGCGCCTGCACCGGGTCGCGCGCGGCGATCTCGTCGATATCGGCGCTGGCCTGCATCAGGTAAGCCGCGTCGCCGAGTAGGTTCCACAGCAGGATGAGAACGGCGATGATCCAGAACTTACGCATGCCCGCTCCTTTCGCACAGGACGGTTTTTCAAGCACTTTGCCGGAGCGGCGCAGTTCTGGCAATTGACCGCTCGGGCGAGGGCAGTGGTCTAAAGGAGCAGGGGCCAAAGGAGCAGGCACATGAACCGTGAAGGCGAAATTCTCGCACCCGAGCGCAAGCCCGGCGCGCCGCTTCTTGTCACCGCCGAACTGCCGCCCGACGTACTTGGCTGGGCGGATGGCCTGCGCCGGGCGCATTACCCGCCGGAGCGCAATCGCCTGCGCGCCCATGTCACCCTGTTCCACGCGCTGCCGCCTGCGGTGGAAGGCGAGCTCGTGGACGTCCTGGCCGATCTCGCCCGTGCCGCCCCGCCGCGGGCGCGAATCGACGGACTGATGAAACTGGGCAACGGTACGGCGCTTTCGGTCGAATCGCCGGAGATGGTGGACCTCCACGCCGTGATCGCCGAGCGCATGCACGGATTGTTGACAGATCAGGATAGTCGACCGCTGCGGCTTCACATCACCGTTCAGAACAAGGTGCCACCTGCCGCCGCCCGCGCGCTCCAGGCTGAACTCGGCCCGGCCCTGACCCCGCGTGGCTTCCGTTTCCGGGGCTTCGGTCTCTACGCCTGGGAGGCGGGAATATGGCGCCCGCTCCGCCTTTTGTCTTTTCGCGGCTGAAATGCATTTTTGGGTGTTGACCGATCCCGACCTTGCCCCTAGAGGACGCCACCTGCCCGGCAGCGATGCCCGGCACCGGATCGAGCCACCCACGCGGCGGCCTTGGTTTGGCGGAGTAGCTCAGCTGGTTAGAGCAGCGGAATCATAATCCGCGTGTCGGGGGTTCGAGTCCCTCCTCCGCTACCATTTCCCATTTTCCGAGACAGTCCAGCTTTGTCCGTAGACGTCTTTGGTTATCTTTTTTCAAAATAAAATCAAACATTTATGGCGTTCGCGGCGCTCCGCTGGCGTCCACTCTCGTCCATGCAAGACCGCCCACGTCGATTTGAATTGGGGGTGGAATTGGGGGTATTTTTTGCCTGCACCCCAAACAGGCGATACCCCCAGATGGCTCTCAAGGAACTTGAAGTTAAATACGCGGCGATCCGGAGCCGCGCATACAAGCTGACGGACGGCGGTGGATTGCACCTATTCGTCCAGCCGAACGGCTCGAAGCTGTGGCGGATGAAGTACCGATTCGGCGGCAAGGAAAAGCTGCTGAGCTTCGGGAAATATCCCGACGTTCCGCTCGCGGCTGCGCGGACCAAGCGCGACGAGGCCAGAGCCTGCCTTGCCGAGGGGCGAGACCCGGGTGTGGTGCAGGCGGAAGAACAGCAGGCAGCAGAGCGTACGTTCGAAAAGGTAGCACGCGATTGGCACGCCAATCGCGCTGGCGGATTGAATGCCGCCCACGCCCAGCGGGTAATCAGCCGGATGGAAAGGGATGTCTTTCCTGCGATCGGTCACCGTCCTCTCACTGAGATAACCGTTCCCGAGATTCTGGACATGATCAGAAAGATCGAGGCGAGGGGGGCTCTCGATATCAGCCGGCGCGCCAACCAATGCGTAAGCCAAGTATATAGGTTTGCGATCGTGAAAGGGTGGGCGCGGGAGAATCCAACTGTACACCTACTTGGCGCCCTGAAGCCCCGTCCGCGCGTGAAGCACATGGCGCGCGTGCCGCTACAGGAAGTTCCGGATCTGGTTCGCGCCATCGCTGGGTACGACGGTGAAGATGGAAGCCGGCGGCGTGATCGAACCAGGGACGCCATGATGTTCACGTTGCTCACTTGGGCTCGCACTGGTGAAGTGCGCGGTGCGGTCTGGCGCGAGATCGAGGATCTGGATGGCCGGCAGCCCGTATGGAGAGTGCCGGCGGAGCGCATGAAGAAGAAGCGCGAGCACCTCGTCCCGTTATCGGCCCAGGCTGTTGTGATTCTGAAGCGGCGAAGGGGCACTACGAAGGCGACGCCCGGAGGGTTCATTTTTCCAGGAGATCGACAGGGAGCAGAGATGTCGGAGAACACCATGCTCTACGGCTGCTATCGAATGGGCTATCGGAGCCGACAGACCATCCACGGCTTTCGGGCGTTGGCATCGACGTGGGCAAACGAATCCCAGAACTATCGATCGGATTGGATCGAGTTGGCTCTGGCTCACGCAGAGGATGATACCGTTCGGGCTGCTTACAACAGCGCACAGCATCTCGCTCAGAGAGCACGGATGCTTCAGGATTGGGGCGATTATGTCGAGGGTTGCGAGCGGCCGCAAAACGATGATGCGAACGCTTCCGGTGCTGAACGAAATCGCACTTCTAAAGTTCAGGCCACTTGTTCGCGTGGTGGAGCACGTCCGGTGAATTTGCGAGTTGCCGGGAAGAAAGTGGAAACTCGCGATAACATCATCAATTTTCCAGTCGTTCCGCGGTTACGCGAGAATTGAGCCGTCGGCAGGGAGGTGCTGATTACAGCGATGCCTTTTAGGGGGCTGCCTTCGATGTCTGCGGCCCATTAACCGGAACTCGGCCATCCCTGGGTATGAGGAACACAGTTTTCGAGTTTATACTTGCCAAACTCGAGGCGGCTGACTTTTATATGATTAAAGAGATATTTTTATGAGGATGCCCGGACCGTGATGTCGATAGACCCGCAGGAAAACCGCGACACCCTGGGGCGAAATCTTACTTATGGGCTACTGGATCGCCTGGGTTCTCAGATTGTCGGAGGTACGTGGACGGGGCGCTCCTTTCCTACCGAACTCGAGCTTTCGCAGCAAAATGGGGTAAGCCGTTCGGTCACGCGCGAGGCAGTGAAGATGTTGAGCGCGAAGGGCCTCGTCACCGCGCGGCCTCGGCAGGGTACCTCGATTCTGCCGGTTAGCCAGTGGAACCTGTTCGATACCGATGTGCTGCGCTGGATGCTGGAGCGGCGCTTTTCAATCGACCTCCTCAAGCAGTTCAGCCAATTGCGTGTCGCCATCGAACCCGCCGCTGCAGCGCTTGCCGCGCAAGAGGCGGGGGACGAGGGGTGCGAACTGATCGAGGCGGGCTTCGCGCGCATGCAGGCGGCCGAGGCCGGGGAGGACGATGAGTTGGAGGCGGACGTGGCTTTCCACGTCGCCATTCTCAAGGCTTCGGGCAATCCTTTCTTCGGGCAGTTCCGCGATGTCGTGTCCACTGCGCTCAAAACCTCGATCCGTTACACCAACGGGATCGTCGGGCGGAGCGCCGATCTCGGTGCACACGAGGGGGTGATGCGGGCCATTCTGGCGCGTGACCCGCAGGCGGCGCGGGCGCGGATGGAGCGGATCATTGTCGATGCCCTGAACGCCATCGAACATAACGCAAGGGCGGGATGACAGTCAGGCAGGGTGGTTGACCCTTCTGAACATATATATCATACAAATACAACAAGAGTTGGGAGCCTGAACTGCAGGGTCCGGTCGCGCGGCGATCGGACAGGCTCCCCACTGTGCCGAGAACAAGCTGCCACAGCGACACGCAAGAGAGCCCCTGAAAGACATGACCGACACCCCCCAAATTGTTCGGCTCCAGATACTGACCACCGACCGGCGCAAGGCAATCGCGCTTGGCGCAGCCGGTCTGGCCGCGACAACGCTGCCGCAAGTGGCTCTGGCGCGCACGGAAGCGGCTGCCGCTGTCTCTGCCTCTGCGGTCAACCCTCGCCGTTCGGTGCTGCTCGACCGGGGCTGGCGTTTCCACATGGGTCATGCGGCGGACATGGCGAAGGATTTCGACTGGGGTATCAACCAGCGCACTTATGCCAAGCCCGGCCTTGTCACCTCGCCGGCGGCCGTGGCCGATTTCGACGAAAGCGCCTGGTCGGAAGTTTCGGTGCCGCACGACTGGGCAGTGGACCTGCCTTACGCGCCGCCCGCAACGCCCGCGCCTGAGGACAAGGCCGATGCCGTTGCCGCGCATGGTTTCAAGGCCATCGGCCGCGCTTTCCCGGAAAACAGCGTGGGCTGGTATCGCCTGCGCCTGCCGGTGAGTGCCGCCGATAAGGGCCGCGCGGTCTGGCTTGAATTCGACGGCGTGTTCCGCGCCTGCAAGGTCTTCGTCAACGGCTTCGAGGCGGGCGGCAGCGAGAGCGGCTATGCGCCGTTCAAGGTCGATATCGCCGATTTCCTCGACTACGAGGGCGGGGCGAACCAGCTCGCCCTGCGCGTCGATGCCTCGCTGGGCGAGGGGTGGTTCTACGAAGGCGCGGGCATCTACCGCAATGTCCACCTCGTCAGCGCCGATGCCGCCCACGTGCCGCAGTGGGGCACCTGCGTGCGCAGCGAGATCGACGCGGAAGGCGCCAAGGTTTCTCTGGCGACGACGCTGGCCAACCGGTCCGAAGGCAAGCTGTCGGTTACGCTGCGCCAGTCGATCCACGACACCGAGGGCCGTCAGGCCGCGCGTTCGGCGGATCAGCAGGTGGACCTTGAACCGCTCGGCAAGACCGAGATCGAGCAGGGCGTGCATATCCGTACCCCGCAGCTGTGGTCGCCCGCGAGCCCGGTGCTTTACACGCTGGTCACCGAAGTGCTGCGCGGCGATACGCTGGTGGACCGTTACGAGACGCCGTTCGGCATTCGCACCGTAACGTTCGATGCGGTGAAGGGCTTCACCATCAACGGCCAGAACGTGAAGCTGATGGGTGTGTGCAACCATCAGGACCACGCCGGTGTCGGCTCCGCGATCCCCGATGCGCTGCACGAATGGCGCGTCGATCGCTCGATCGAGATGGGCGTCAATTCCTGGCGCAGCGCGCACAATCCGGCCGCGCAGGCACTGCTCGATATCTGCGACCGCAAGGGCATGATGATGATCGCGGAAACGCGGCTCAACACCACCAATCCGGAAGCGATGGACGAGCTGGAGCGGATGATCCTCTCCTCGCGCAACCACCCTTCGGTGATCCTGTGGTCGGTGGGTAACGAGGAAGGCCATCAGGGCAGCGAGCGCGGCCGCCGGATTTCTGCCGAACTGGTGGCGCGCTGCAAGGCGCTCGATCCCACGCGCCTCACCACGCAGGCGATGGATCAGGGCTGGGACGGCGGTGCTGCCGAAGCGGTGGATGTCGTCGGCTTCAACTACCGCACCGACAAGATCCCGGCCTGGCACGAACGCCACCCGAACAAGCCGGTGATCGGCACCGAAACGGGCAGCACCGTCTCCACCCGCGGCGCTTATGAGAACGATGCCGCGCGCCATATCGTGAAAGCTTACGACACCGAACACCCCTGGTGGGCTTCGACCGCCGAGGAGTGGTGGACCATCGTCGCCAATGCGCCCTACATCGCGGGTGGCTTCATCTGGACCGGCTTCGACTATCGCGGCGAGCCCACGCCCTATCCGGCGTTTCCCAGCGTTTCCAGCTACTTCGGTGCCATGGACATCTGCGGCTTTGCCAAGGATAACTACTACTATTACCGCGCATGGTGGCGTCCCGATCAGCCGCTGGTCCACCTGCTGCCGCACTGGAACTGGGCGGGCCGGGAAGGCCAGCCGATCCCGGTCTGGGCGCATGGCAATTGCGAGGAGATCGAGCTGTTCCTCAACGGCAAGAGCCTTGACCGCAAGCCCATGCCGCGTAACGGCCACCTCGAATGGCAGGTGCGTTACGCCCCCGGCAAGTTGGAGGCGCGCGGCTACAACGGCGGCAAGCTCGCCGCGCAGGACACGCGGGTGACAGCAGGCGCTCCGGCCAAGCTGCGCGTCACGGCCGACCGCAAGCGCTACACCGCCGCGATTGCCGATGCGGCGATGCTGCGCGTGGAAGTGCTCGACAAGGCAGGCAACGTGGTGCCCACCGCCGAAAATGCGCTGACATTCGCAGTCTCCGGACCGGGCAAGATCATCGGCCTCGGCAACGGCAATCCCACTTCGACCGAGCCGGACAAGGGCTCGTCGCGCAAGGCGTTTAACGGGTTGGCGCAGGCGATCGTGCAGGGCACCGGCCAGAGCGGCTCGGTGCGCGTCACCGTCTCGGGCGCGGGGCTTGCCAGCGCTGCCCTCGACCTCAGCTTCCATTCCTGAAAGATCCGCATTCCATGAAAGTGTTTCGCGCGTTTCTCGCCGCCGCCACCCTGCTGTCCGCCGCGCAGGCTCATGCCGCCGACAAGCTCTACCTCGGTGCCGACTTGTCGTTCGCCAATGAGATGGAGGACTGTGGCGCGGTCTTCCGCCAGAAGGGCAAGCCGGTCGATCCCTTCGTGCTGATGAAGCAGAAGGGCGGCAACATCATGCGCGTGCGCATCTGGAACAACCCGGACTGGACGCACTATTCGAATTACGACGATGTGCTGAAGACCATTCGCCGCGCCCATGCGGCGGGCCTCGAAGTGCTGCTGGACTTTCACTATTCGGACGACTGGGCCGATGGCGACAAGCAGATCGTCCCCAAGGCCTGGGCGGGCATGACCACCGAGCAGCAAGTCGCCGCCGTGCATGACTATACGCGCGATGTGCTGGCCAGGCTCAACGCGGCGGGTGAACTGCCTGAACTGGTGCAGGTCGGCAACGAGACCAACCCCGAAGTCATGGGCGGCGTCAAAGGCAAGGCGATCGACTGGAAGCGCAATGCCAGCCTGCTGAACGCGGGCGTCGCTGCCGTGCGCGAGGCATCGAAGGCCACCGGCAAGCCGATCAAGGTCATGCTCCACATCGCCCAGCCCGAAAACGTGCTGCCCTGGTTCGACGAGGCGACGGCGGCGGGCGTGCTCGATTACGACATCATCGGCATCAGCTATTATTCGAAGTGGTCGACCTACAACCTGTCGGGCCTCGCCAAGGTGATCTCGGCCGCGCACCAGCGCTACGGAGCCGATGTCATGGTGGTGGAGACGGCCTATCCCTTCACCGAGGAAAGCGCCGATGCCTCCACCAACCTGCTGGGCACGGATTCGCTGATCCCCGGCTATCCGGGGAGGCCGCAGGGCCAGCTCAAGTACCTTGAGGACCTGACCCAGACGGTGGTGAATGCGGGCGGCAACGGTGTCGTCTATTGGGCGCCGGACTGGGTCTCCACCCAGTGCAAGACGCGCTGGGGCACCGGATCGAACTGGGAAAACGCCGCCTGGTTCGACCTCAAGCGCCACGAAGTGCTGCCGGCGATGGACTTCCTGTCGAAGACCTACACCAAGGTCACGCAGTAATCTGAATGCGAAACGGTCGGAGTGCGCGTTTAGCCAGCTCCGACCGTTTCGCATGAAATCATCGCGGGCCCTCTACGTTTTCGATCCGCCCGCTCGCCATGAAAAGAAAGCATCTGCTGCCTGCCGATTCCCGGGCGAGGGCGGCCCTATCCGCATCCGCTTCGCATTGACTCTTATGTCCGACAAATATATTTATCGGATAAATAAGACATCTGCTTGTTGGGAGGGATACGTGGACCTGAAACTTCGCACCGCATTCCGTGCGTCGAGCGCGCTCGCCATCGCACTTGGCGTGCAGGCGCCTTCGCAGCCGGCATTGGCACAAACTACCGGCGCACAATCAACCGACACCGCCGCAGCCAATCAGAGCGCGACCGAAAACGACGCCATCGTCGTCACCGGCCTGCGTGCCTCGCTGCGCGACGCGCTCAACGCCAAGCGCGCACAGACCGTCGTCACCGAGCAGATCAGCGCGAAGGACATCGGCGCGCTGCCCGACGTCACCATCGCGGATTCGCTTGCCCGTCTGCCGGGCGTCACCGCCACGCGCGACCGCGGCAACGCCAGCCAGGCGGCCGTTCGCGGCCTCGGCCCGCGGCTCGTGCTCGGCCTCATCAACGGCCGCGAAGTCGCCTCGTCAGAGCCCGACCGCAACGTCCGCTGGGAAATCTACCCGTCCGAAATCGTCTCGGGCGTGACCGTCTACAAGTCGCAGGCTGCCGATATCATCTCGGGCGGCGTCGCGGCCACCATCGACATCCGCACCGTGCGCCCGCTCGACTATCAGGGGCCAGCCCTGACCGTGCGCGCCGGCGCGCTCTACAACGACGGCGGCAAGGACATTCCTGGCTATTCGGGCTGGGGTTCGCGCGGCAGCGCCCAGTACGTCGGCCACCTGACCGACAACCTCGCGGTCGTCGTCGGCGGCACCTTCCAGCGCCAGAAGAACGGCTACAACTCGTTCCAGGGCTGGGGCTACAACACCTACGACGTCAACGGCGCCTCTGCGCCCACGCTGAACGGCGATCCGGTCAACGCCCCCTGGGGGGCGCAGGCCGAGATCAAGGCACTCAAGGAAACCCGCTGGTCTACCAGCGGCGCCATCCAGTGGAAGCCCACCACCGATTGGGACATCAACCTCGATCTCCTTTACTCGAAGGTGAAGATCGACGAGCGGCAGGCGCAGCAGTGGTACGGCCGCTCGAACGGCTGGGGCGACTGGGGCGGCACCATCGGTGCCCCCGGCGATATCTATCAGGACGGCAACTACACCCTCTCGGGCAACACGATCACCGGTGCCACGCTGAACAACTACTCGTCGGTCACCAATGCGATCGCCAAGTACACCGAGGACAAGAACCTTTTCGTCACCGGCCTCAACGCCAAGTACGACGATGGCGACTGGACCGTGAAGTTCGACGCCTCGTACTCGCGTGCGCGCCGCGACAACTCATGGGGCGCGCTCTACGTCGATATGTGGCCCGAAAGCACGACTTTCGCCACTGGCCGCAATCAGGTGCCCAGCGTCTCGGTCAGCTCGGACACCGCCGACCTTTCGAACCAGGTCGTCTCGGGCGGTCAGTATGACGGCCCGCAGCGCCTCAAGGACGACCTTGGCGCCGGCCAGGTCGATTTCTACCGCCATCTCGACAGCGGCTTCTTCACCGGCTTCGGCGCGGGCCTGCGCTATTCGAACCGCGTGAAGAGCTACGATGCCTACAGCGCGTCGGTCTCGGGTAGCGGCACGATCGATTCCTCTTACCTCACCGCCTTCGACGTCCACGGCTTCGACGTACCCACGCTCGTCTGGGGCAACTACAAGACGCTGGCCGCCGAATACCTCACCATCGGCACGCCGGTGCAGGACAAGTCTAAGTACTGGCGCGTCAAGGAAGACAACTTCGAAGGCTACCTGATGTCGGACTTCGCGAGGTCCTTCTTCACCGGTAACCTCGGCGTGCGCTTCGTCAGCGTCACGACCCATTCGAATGCCTTCTCGGGCCGCACCTACTGGGATGGCACGCAGAACGTGACCGAATATTCGCCGGTCAATGACAACAGCAGGTACTTCCGTGCGCTGCCGAGCCTCAACCTCAACTTCGAACTGACCGACACGCTCAAGCTGCGCGCCGGCGCTGCCCGCGTCATCTCGCGTCCGCCGCTGGACGAACTGCGCGCCAGCCTCGCGCTCAGCAACTATCCGCCGACAAACACCGCGTCGGGCGGGAATCCTTACCTGAAGCCGCTGATGGCGACACAGGGCGACCTCAGCCTTGAGTGGTACTTCCATAAGGATGCGATGATCGCCGTCGCCGCCTACTACAAGGATGTGTCGAGCAACGTCGGCTACACCCAGACGCAGCAGGTAATCGGCGGCGAAACCTACACCGTTACCTCACCGGGCAACGGCAAGGGTGGCCATGTCGCCGGTGTCGAAGGCACGATCCAGATGCCCTTCTACTTCCTGGGCACCGAAAACTTCGGCCTTTACGCCAACGCCAGCTACGTGGATTCGAACATGAAGGAGCTGGCGCCCGCCAGTAATCCGTTCCCGGCGGTGGGGCTCACCAAGTTCACCGGCGAGTTCGACCTCTGGTACTCGGGCCACGGCATCGACGCCCGCGTTGCGCTCAAGCACCACAGTCCGTTTACCGTGATCTACGGTTGGGATGCCTCACAGCTGACCCGTCTCGAATCCGAGACGACGCTGGGTGCGAGCGTGTCCTACGCGATCAACAAGAGCATTTCTGTGCGCCTCCAGGCGAACAATCTGACCAACCAGGTGGCCCGCTTTTACTGGAACAATGATCCCGACCAGATCGCGCGCTATGAGAAGTATGGCCGGAGCTATCTTGCAGACGTTACTTTCAAGTATTGATGGTAATCGATGCTTGCATAAGAAATTCTGCAATATTATTATATAATGAAATTAAAAACCTTTGTTTTCTCAATTTACGCCATTTTTGATTATGGTGTACTGGTGAGTGGTTCCAGTTACACTTCCTTGCTACACTGAAGTTGCGTCCTTTCGTGGTTGAATCCTTGGAAGGACGCCAACAGTGTATGGATGGCCCAGGTTCGCGTGGGTATTTTCTGACACTCTTGGCGCGGCGCTCGACCGATCGCTGCTCTACCCTCTTGAACTAGCGGAATTGCTGTCCCTAATCGCGCCTCGCGCGTCTCACTTGGCGCAGACCAAGGAGATTTTGGGTGCGGGCACAGCCACGCAATGACATCGCAGAGTTCGACAGGCGCTGGCGACGTGTGCTGATGTCGTTTTTTTCGCGCAGGATCGGGGATCGCGCCGAGGCTGAGGATCTTACGCAGGAAGTCTTCGAGCGGATGCTGCGCTGCGATGCCGGTGTCGATCGTCCCGATGCCTTTGTGTTCCAGATCGCCGTGAATCTTCTTGCGGATCGCCATCGCCGCTATCGGGTGCGCGAACGCTATCGTCATTTCGTCGAGGCGGAGGAGCGGCGTGACGTCGAATTCGTGGACCCACATGCAATTGCGAGCGGTCGCCAAAGTGTCGAACAACTAATCGGCGCGCTGGAGGCATTGCCGGAACGGACTCGCACGATGTTCGTCCTCTACAAATTCGAGCAACTCAGCCAGGATACCATCGCCGAGCGCTACGGTATCTCGAAGAGCGCCGTGAAACAGCAAATCGCAAAGGCAATGGCGCTGCTGGCCTCCCAGATGGGAGATGTTAAATGAAGGACTCCAGCATTTCCGATACCGCCGGTTTGCGCGCGGAGGAGGCCGCGTTCTGGTATATTAGCCTGACCGAGGGGGCCTTGGCCGAAGCCGATCAGGTTCGGTTCGACGAATGGCTGGCAGTGTCCGAGAATGCCGATCTCTTTGCCGACATTGCACGTATGTCCCGGACAATCGATTGTCTCGCGGAAGAGCCGGAGATCATCAGCCTGCGCACTGCTGCGCTTTGCGACTATGAGCACCGTGATGGCGGAAGGGATCGGCGCGGTGAAGTCCGCAAATCGCTGTTCATCGTCGCGATTGCCGCGTCGCTGCTCCTGGGATTTGTGGGCATACTCTCGGTCTGGGGCGTCCGTTCCGAACATTACGTTACAGGTGTCGGCGAGCAGCGCGTCGTGCTGCTGGAAGATGGGTCACAGCTGGCTCTCGATGGCGATTCGGCGGTGGACGTCGATCTTGGCCATTATCGGCGTTCGCTGGTTCTCATGCGTGGGCGCGCTCGCTTCAATGTGGCCAAGGACCCCTTGCGCCCCTTCACGGTCACTGCAGGAAACCGCATCGTCGTTGCGATAGGGACTTCATTCTCCGTCGAATTGCTGGGTAAGGCCGTTCACGTCCAATTATTCGAAGGGCATGTGGCCGTCGTCAACCGAACGACGGTGCGCGGCAAAGAGCAGAACGAACAGTTCCGTCCGCGCAGGCTGAAGAGCGAGCCGCAGCTAACTCCCGGCAACGAGATGATTGCTTTGGCCGAGGGCAGTGAACAGCCGAAAATTGCTCCTTTCCAGATGGCTGCCGGCGAGGCGTGGCAGGACGGCGAACTGGTCTTCGAAAACGAGACACTGGCGGATGCCGTGGAACGGGTTAACCGCTATTCGCGTCAGCGTATTGAGCTCGTGGACAAGCAGACCGGGGAGCTTCTCGTCAACGGTGTATTCCGGACGGGTGATGCGGGCGCTTTCATCGACGGTGTTTCCGCGCTCTATCCGGTTCGAATCCGGGGGACCGATAGCGGTTGGAGGATTGAGAGGCGGTAAGGCAGGAAGCGCGGCTCGGAAATTTTTCGGGAATTTCTTCTGTCCCTGTATCTGCGCGGTGCGTCTCACCGTTCGGCAACAATTATTCAAACAGGGGTCGCCAAACATGGGGAAATTTCGTTCAGCATCCCGTTGGGGTGTGGGAAGCGTCGTGGCTGCAATTCTGGCGGTCCAGGCTGTGCCGGTATTCGCGCAGGAACAGCGCATCGACTTCGACATTCCAGCCCAGAGCCTTGCCGCCGCCCTGCGCAGCGTCGCTTCGGCTGCTCATCAGCAGGTCATTTTCGACGGCGCGAGCGTCAAGGGACGTAAGTCCGAGGCCCTGAAAGGCAGCTTTACGACACGCGCTGCCCTGGCGCAGTTGCTGCGCGGTACCGGGCTCGTGATCGAGCAGGGCGGCTCAGGCATATTCATCGTCCGCAAGCCCGCCCCGACGCCTACTCCTGCCACGGAAACGGTTGCCGCTGCCGATGACGTCGGCGCAGAGATGCCCGAACTGGTAGTGACCGGGTCGCGCATTCGCCGCACCGAATTCGACTCTCCGATCCCTGTTGTCGCGCTCCAGAAGGAAGATATTTCCGAGCACGGCTACCGCGATCTCGCCGAAGCGCTCCAGGACGTCCCAGGGGTGGACCAGGGGCTGAACCTTTCGGCTGGACAGACTTCGACGCAGACCAACGGCCTGTCGACGGTCAGCCTGCGCGGGCTGGGGCAGAACCGCACGCTGACGCTGATCGACGGGCATCGTACGGTGTCCAATGTCGGCAATTCGAATGCCGTCAGCCTCAGTACCATCCCGACCTTTCTGGTCGACCGCATCGACGTCAGCACCGGCGGCGCTTCGGCGGTCTACGGGTCCGATGCCATTGCCGGGGTTGTCAACATCATCACCGACAGCAACCTGACGGGGATCAAGGGCAGGGTGTCCGGCACCGCGACCAACGATGGCGGCGGTGACGGCACGGAATATTCGCTCGCGGCCGGGGGGAATTTCCTCGACGACCGCCTCTACGTCATGGCTACCGGGACTTACGAGAAGCAATATGCCCTGCGTGCGAAGGATCGCGACTGGGCGCTGGAATCGGTCAGCTACGACCCCTCCAGCAATACGGTCACTTCGCCAGACCTCAGCACCTACACGCCGGGCGGCCGTTTTCTCAGCAGTCGGGGCGCTTATTACTATGACGAAAGCGGCATGCATTCCGGCTTCGTCACAGCCGAGAACGGTTACGATTCCCGAGCCAACGGCACTCTGATCGTTCCGCGCGAGAGCATCAGTGCGGCGGGCAAGCTGGGCTACGAGTTCAGCGACAGCCTGAAGTTAAAGGCGACGGTGCTCTATTCGCGGATCACCACCAATTCGGTTCGAGAACCCTACTACATTTACAATTCGTCGAGCTATGGCGTCGAT
Organism: Novosphingobium sp. BL-S-20; assembly: GCF_055521635.1. NCBI lineage: Bacteria > Pseudomonadati > Pseudomonadota > Alphaproteobacteria > Sphingomonadales > Sphingomonadaceae > Novosphingobium > Novosphingobium sp. BL-S-20. The sequence goes on from NZ_CM145494.1 coordinate 1,060,005, forward strand.
GACGAGTACACGCTGGGCCGGATTTCCCGCAGCAATCCGCTTGTTCCTTCGGTGATCGCGGCGGCCTCGACCAGCTCGGGCATCGATTTTCGTCGTCGCCTCACGGAAGTGGGCGAGATGGCCATCGACAACAAGCGCGAGACCTGGCGCGCCTGGGCCGGTTTCGAGGGCACACTTTTCGGCGACTGGAACTGGGACGTGACTTACGGCTTTGGCCGTTTCGAGCAAAACCAGGTGCGCACCAACGGCGTGAACTTCCAGCACGTTCAGTATGCACTCGATGCGACGAAGCTGGCTGACGGCTCGATCGTCTGCGCCGACGAGGCTGCGCGGGCGGATGGCTGCGTCCCGCTCAACCTCTTTGGGGTCGGCTCGATCAGCGACGCGGCAGCAGACTACATTCGTGGGGACGTCTGGTATCAGTCGATCAACAGCCAGCACACGCTGAGCGGAAACCTGACCGGAACGCTGTTCGAATTGCCCGCGGGGCCTGTACAAATCGCCACCGGCTTCGAACTGCGCCGCGACCACACCGAAACGCACACCGACGAGCTGACCGCCAGCGGCTACAGCAATTTCGCCTATATTCCCGAATATGCGGGCACGGTGAAAGTCGGCGAGGCCTATGCCGAGGCCAATGTGCCGCTGCTACGCGATCTCCCGCTTGTGCATAGCCTCAGCCTTGATGGCGCCTTGCGCGTTGCCCGTTACAACCTTTCGGGCGTGGGAACGACGCTGAGTTATCGCGCCGGTGCCCAGTGGGAGCCGGTGCGGGGCATGAACCTGCGCACCACCTTCAGCCGTGCCCAGCGCGCACCGGATACGACGGAACTCTACTCCCCGCCCCGCGACGACTACGATACCGTTGTCGACCTCTGCAGCGGGGTCACGGCAACCGCGGTCGGGACGGTCGCCGACAATTGCCGTGCCAACGCCGGGATCGCGGCGGCCATCGCGGCGGACGGCGTGTTCCGGCAGGACAGTACCAGCGTCAATGCGCCCAACTCGGGCAATGCCGATCTCAAGGAGGAAACCGCCTATACCTTCACGGCCGGTGTGGTGGTGAACCCCGCCTTCCTTCCGGGCCTGCAAGCCAGCGTCGATTATTACGACATCAAGGTGAAGGATGCCATTTCCGCGCTTTCCAACACCAATCAGATGCTGGAATGCTATTCGGACACCAACGGCTTCGGTAACCGCTTCTGCGATGCCATCACTCGCGATGCGGAAGGGCAGATCACGCGGCTCGTCAACGAGCAGGAAAACCTCGACGAACTGCGCGCCCGCGGCATCGACGTGGCGGTAGCCTTCCAGTTCCGTCCGGAGGTGATCCCCGGCCGGGTCCGGTTTTCGCTAAACTACAATCACCGGCTTGAACTCGGCACGAAGTATCAGGGCATTGCCAGTCAATCGACGGACGACTGGCTTGGTGAAGTCGGAACCTCGAAGGACACCGCCAAAGGCAGTGTCGAGTGGAGTTCGAAGCGGTTCATGTTGAAGTGGACCGCGGTCTATATCGGCAAGGCCGTGGACAGTAACGAATCTGCAGCGACTTTCGCTGCGGCGGGTATCACCGATCCGCTGTTCCTCGATGTCCCGGCCTACTGGCGCCATGACCTGAGCTTCCGGATTACTCCACCGCTGAACGCGCCGAACCTGCGCATCTACGGTTCGATCCGGAACGTGTTCAACAAGTATGGGCCGTTCCTGCCGGATGGAACGAACAGCGGCAACAAGTACAACTACAGCTCTGTCTACGGTGTGAGCGGCCGTGCCTTCACGCTGGGAGCCCAGTTCCAGTTCTAGGCCGAGCGGCTGCGCATCCGCGCTCCCTTAAACCGATAATCCATCCCCTCCCGGCGATGCCGAGGCTTCGCCGGGCCCTTTTTTTCCGAGATTCTCATGGTTGCTGTTTCCCGCCTGTTCCGATCCGCCCTGCTGATCGCAACCCTCTCCGCTGCTCCTGCATGGGCGGGTGAACCCGGGACGATGGGCGCCGTCGATCTCCTGAGCATCACGCGCGCAGGCGCATCTCTACCCGCGAACGACGGGGCCTCGATTCTCTACCGGGTCACCCAGGCGGACTGGAAAAAGAACCGCACGTCGACCGAATTGTGGAACGTCGATACCTCTTCTGGCAAGGCGCGGCGCATGCTGGCGGGCAGCGGGACGAGTGCGGCATGGTCTCCTGACGGCCGGACCATCGCCTTCGTCGACCGGCGCGACGGGGACAAGGTGAGCCAGATCTACCTGCTGCCCGTCGATGGCGGCGAGGCGCGAAAGCTCACCACGCTGCGAACGGCTCCGGCCGATCTCGCCTGGGCTGCAGACGGCAAGTCGATCCATTTCCTGGCCGACGTTCCCGATGACAAGGAACTTGCCGCGCGCAAGAAGGTGCGAGACGATATGTTTGCCTTCGAGGCGCCTGGCGCGCGCCGGGCCCTTTGGAAGGCAGACCTTGCGACCGGCAAAGCCGCAAAGGTCATGTCCGGGGACTTCGAGGTGAGGGGCTTTGACTTCTCTGCCGATGGCCGCGTGCTGCTCTATCGCCGCGCGGTCTCACGGCTGTTGGACGACCAGTCCGCTTCGGAACTCTGGGTGCATGTCGAGGGCGCCGAGGATCGCCGCCTGACCGATAACGACTTTCAGGAGATGGGCGCCCGCCTCTCGCCGGACGGCCGTACTGCACTGTTTCGCGCAAATGCGAAGAACGGCCACTATGGTACGTTCAACGCCAACCTCTTTGTGATCGACCTTGCGAGCGGAAGTACCCGAGAACTTGCGGACGGCCCTGCCTGGGCGATAGAGGAAGCGCTGTGGTCTGCCGACGGCCGTACCGTCTATTTCACCGCACAGGAAGGCGTCCGCACCGGCCTATACGCAGTGCCCGCTAACGGTGGCCGCTGGCGCAAGCTGGCGGGCAGCGACAGCGTGATTTCCGCCATCGCCCTGTCCCGTGACGGGCGCACGCTCACTTACACTGAACGCAGCGCGACCCAGCCGGAAGAAGTCTTGCGGATCGATCCGCGCCGTCCCCGCCCGGTGCGGATGACGCATCTCAACGACGATATCGCCGCGCGTTTCCGGCTGCCGCGTCAAGAGGCGATCCGCTGGACGGCACCTGACGGACAGGTGTTGGAAGGCCTGGTAACCTACCCGCTCGACTACGTGCCGGGCCGTGCCTATCCGACGATTGTGCAGAGCCACGGTGGACCGCGCTCGGCGGACCAGTTCAACGTCTTTGCCTATGGCCGGTTCCTGCCGCTACTGACTGCAAAAGGCGTGCTGGTGCTCAGCGTCAATTATCGGGGCGGGACCGGTTACGGAGATGCATTTCTCCAAGGCATGAACGCGGGGTACTTCCGTCATGCCGACAAGGACGTGCTGTCCGGTGTCGACGAATTGGTCCGGCGCGGCATGGCGGATCCCGACCGGCTCGGCATGATGGGCTGGAGTGCAGGGGGGCATATGACGGCACGGCTGGAGACCGTGACCGATCGTTTCAAGGCGGCGGTGGTCGGTGCCGGCGCGGTCGATTGGCCCTCTATGTACCTTGGTTCGGACACGCGCTGGCAGCGCAAGGAATGGTTCGTTACCCCGCCCTATGGAACGACCGCCCGCCGCGACCTCTATCAGGACTACTCGCCCCTTGCTGCCGTGGACAAGGTAAAGACGCCCACGCTCATCCTTGCCGGAGCGCAGGATGAACGCGTCCCTTCGGCACAGTCGGTGATGTATTACCGCGCACTCTCGGCGCTCGGCGTGGAGGCAGCGCTCTACCTGGCGCCGAGAGAGCCACATAATTTCAGGGAATTGCGCCACCGGCTGTTCCAGATCAACGTGCAGATGGACTGGTTTATGCGGCATGTACTTTCTGCCTCGTATGCGTTCGAAACGATGTCGCCGAAGTCAGAAGAATCGGATGGTGCGCCTGAGTTATGATTTGGATGAATTTGTATATTTAATATCCAAGTGAACTATAGGCTTCGAGAGCTATCGCGGCCGATTTTAGCGGCGGAATCGTGCCCGATGATCCAGAAGGTCACAAAGCGTTCGCATCGCAGATGAAGCTCCGCCACTTATGCCCAAGTTGAACAGTGCTGGCAGAACATGCGGGGAACGTCAGGCGTTAAGTAGCTGATTTTGCTGGTAGTGGATTTGGCGGCAAAATGGGGTGTGCTAACAACATTTCGCCTGTGACTGGTGGTTTGGTTTATCTTCACAGGTGCAGGTAGTAACAACCTGACCATGTATGTCGTCGAACGAGTCGCTCGCGGGCACCGCTATCTTTACCTGGTCGAGAGTGTGCGCGAGGGCAAAACCGTCCGTCAGCGCACGATCAAGGCTCTGGGCCGCAAGGATGTGCTGGCCGCGAGTGGTGAACTCGACAGGCTGGCCGCCTCGATTGCCCGCCACGCCGAACGCAGCGTCATTCTGTCCGATATCGATGCAGGCCGGATCGCAGCTCGCAGGATTGGCGGCCCGTTGCTGTTCGGGCGCCTGTGGCAGCGGCTTGGTGTCGATGCGGTACTGGAAGAGGTGCTGGAAGGCCGCCAGTTCGGCTTTGCCGTGGAGCGCGCCGTATTCGTCGCCACACTGCACCGCCTGTTCGTCTCCGGCTCGGACCGAGCCTGCCTGGACTGGATGGAGAGCTACGCCATCGACGGCAGCGAGGATCTTGCCCTCCATCACTTCTATCGCGCCATGGCCTGGCTCGGCGAGGAGATCGAGGAGAAGGCAGAAGGGGGATTGGCACCTCGCTGCGTGAAAGACGTGATCGAGGAGAAGCTGTTCGATCGCCGCCGAGACCTGTTCACCGACCTCAGTCTTGTATTCATGGATACGACGTCGCTCTCGTTCTACGGCGCCGGCGGCGACACGCTGGGACGGCGCGGTTATTCCAAGGACCACCGGCCCGAGCTTGCCCAGCTGATCCTGGCCGTCGTGATCGACGCCCAGGGGCGTCCGATCTGTACCGAGATGGTCCCGGGCAACACGGCTGACGTGAAGGTGCTCATGCCCATCGTCACGCGCCTGCGCACCCGCTTCGGCATCACCCGCTCGTGCGTTGTGGCCGATCGCGGCATGATCAGCGCCGATACGATCGCCGCCCTTGAAGAGCTGGGCATGGAATACATCCTGGGTGCGCGAGAGCGCACCAGCAGCGTCATCCGCGATGTCGTGCTGAACGACACGGCCCCGATGGTGCCCCTGGTTCTCGAGCGGCAGGCAGGAGACACTCAGCTGTGGATCAAGGAAGTGCGCGTTGGCAAAGGCGCAGATGCCCAGCGCTATGTCGTCACACTCAACGAAGCTGAGGCAAGGAAGGACAAAGCCGATCGGCAAGCGATCATCGATGGCCTCCAGACCCAGCTGAAGAAGGGTGACAAGGCCCTGGTTGGTAACTCAGCTTATCGCCGCTATCTCAAGGCCAGCGGCAAGACCTTCGAGATCGACATGGGCAAGCTTGCTGACGAGGCCCGCTACGATGGTATCAGCGTGCTGCGCACCAATGCCCGGATCACCCCGCTGCAGGCGGCCATCCGCTACCGTGACCTGCTTCAGGTCGAAGCCCTGTTCCGCGTCGCCAAGGCGAGCTTCGATACCCGTCCCATCTTCCATCAGTCCGATGCCGCTATCCGCGGCCATGTGTTTGTCTCGTTCCTCGCTCTGACGCTGGCCAAGGAACTCACCCGTCTTTGTCAGGAAAAGGGCTTCCAGCCCGAATGGCAGCCGCTCCTCAACGATCTCGATCGTCTTCAGGAAGCCACCATCGAAAAGGACGGCAAGGTCATTACCACCCGTACCCACGTCTCGGGCCAGGTGGGGAATGTCTTCAAGGCAACCGGCATCGCGCTGCCGGCCAATATCAGCGAGTTGCCACCGCAAACCTGAGCCTCTGCAAACTCAACCGACCCCAAAAATGTAGTGGTAACACTTGCGCCTGCGCGCGCATGTCATTGAACAAAAATACATTTTCGAAACGCACTGTTCAAGTTGGGTTATGGAGAGGTTGGAGATGTCGGTCCGGTCATTGCGGGCGTTCTTTCGGACAAGTTCGGTAAACTCGTTTCATTCTCGAAGTTTACCACTGATTTGAGGATCCTGCGCAATTGTCTCCGGTTTGGGGCGTTGAGGTGATCTCGTGGTAGCCGTTGTGTTAACCAACGGTGTTGACGTAAATTATGGCGCTTTCCAAGCGCTGGTAGGCGAAGCTGCCGGAGCTGCATTGCGCTCATGGAAAGGTATAGGGCGGCAGAAGAAAAATTGCGTCGATCAAGCGAGATGCGTCGTTCCCATATTGTTGGAATGAGTTCTGTTGCCTCTTCGCCACATTTCATCCCTCAAATATACTATCGGCAATTTTTAATTGATAATCAGGGTTTTTGGCGGAAAATGTCCTCCTGGTAATCTATGCGTTCGCGCAAGGTGATTTCCGACACCGGGTCGCAGCAGGTCTGGTCACGCTTCCTGCTGTGCGCACGAAAGAAGCAAGGGACACAACGTGAAAACATCCTTCCATAAAGCTGCTCTGCGCGGCGCGACGGGACTTTCGGTTTTTGCCATGCTCTGCGGTCCGGCCTACGGCCAGAGCACACCTCCGGCGGAAAACGAGGAGACGGTTGGCGAAGCGATTGTCGTTACCGGATCGCGCATCGCCCGCCGCAGCGTGGATACGCTGGAGCCAACCATCATCGTTGGCTCTGATCTGCTCGAAAACCGCGGTTTCACGAATGCCGGTGATGCTCTCAGGACTATCCCCGCGTTCGGACCGCCGGCCAGCAGCGGCGTCGGTGCGCAGTCCGGCAGCTTCGGTTCGGGGCAGACCTTCATCGATTTCTTTGGCCTTGGCTCGCAGCGCACCCTGACGCTGGTCAACAGCCGCCGCTTTGTCAGTTCGAACACGACCTCGATCTTCGGTCCTGTGGCGGCTGGCTCGCAGGTCGACTTCAACACCATCCCGACCCTGGCTGTCGACCGCCTTGAAACCGTGGCCGTGGGCGGCGCGCCGATCTACGGTTCCGATGCTATCGCCGGTACCGTCAACATCCTGCTCAAGCAGAAGTATCAGGGCATCAAGCTTGATGCGCAGACCGGTATTTCGGATGAGGGCGACGCGGCTTCCTATCGCCTCGGCATTCTGGCCGGCACCAGCTTCGGCGGTGGCCGCGGCAATATCGTTGGATCCTTCGAATGGAACCGGCAGGAAGGCTTGCTCTATACCGACCGCAAGCGCACCGCTGCAGGCTTGGCCTATGCCGCGCCGATCGATGACAGCCCCTATAGCCAGGTCATCATCCGCGACCGTCGCATTCCCACCATGTCCGAATTCGGTATCCCGCTCAGCGAGGACAGCGTGCCTCTCTTCGGCGGTGAAATCCTGGACGGTGCCGGCAATACGCTGAGGTTCGACCGTAACGGCAATCTCGTTCCGCTTGACTACGGCGAAGTTCACGGCGCCACCAATTCTGCCGGAGGCAATGGTCTCAGCCTGGTTCCGCTGACCAACCTGCTTTCGCCTACCGAGCGTTATCTCGGCTATGTACACGCCGACTATGAAGTCACCGACAACATCAAGGTCTTCGCCGAGTTCAACTATGCTCGTTCGAAGGGGACCGAACTGCGCGCACAGCCCGTCTATAACACCTGGCTCTTCGATGATGCAGGAACGCCGGACGGCAACCTGATCATTCCGCTTTCGAACCCGTTCCTTTCCGACGCCGCGCGCCAGACGATTGCTGCACAGCTTCCCGCCGGTCAGGATTACTTCTACCTTGGCCGCGCCAACACCGACATTACCTCGGGACTGGGCAGCACCACGGTTGAGCTCTACCGCATCACCGGCGGTCTCGAGGGCGACTTCTCGGTCGGCGATCGCAACTTCAAGTGGGAAGTGATCGGCAACTATGGCCGCTCGAAGACGCGGGGCAGCAGCCGTGAACTCGTTCAGCAGAACTTCGAGAACGCTCTGGCAGGATGCACCGGGACCAGTTCGCCGATCCAGACGGTCAGCAGCACCTGCGTGGCCTTCAACCCGTTCGGCAATCAGAACGGTCCGGAAGTCGCCGATTACATGACGACCGTTGCCCATCCCACAGCGACGAACCAGCAGTGGGTGGTCACCGCAGATATTACCGGCGACCTGTTCAACACCTGGGCTGGTAGCGTCGGCTTCGCGGCGGGCTACGAGCATCGCAACGAGAAGGCCGTGTTCGATCCCGGCGTGTTCTTCTACGGTATCCCCGACCCGACGGATCCCACCGCGGATCGCCAGTCCTACGGTCGTTCCATCCCGATCGATCCTGTTCGCGGCAGCTACAACACCGACGAGTTCTTCGGCGAGTTGACCGTGCCGCTCATCTCGCCCGACATGGGTCTGTCCTTCCTGCGTTCCGCTGAATTCCACGGCGCGGGTCGTTATGTGGACAACTCGCTGGCAGGTGGGGACTTCACATGGACCGCCGGGGGCAAGATCAACTTTATCGAAGACTTCGGCATTCGCGGCAACTTTACCCGTTCGATCCGTTCGCCGGCGATCACCGAACTGTTCAACCCGACCAGCGCAATCTTCACGACGGCAGAAGACCCGTGCGATTCGCGTTACATCACCACCGGCCCGAACCCGGCTGCCCGCGCCGCCAACTGTGCAGCGGCGGGTCTGCCGTCGAACTTCACGTCCAATATCGTGGATTTCACCAGCCGCGGTTCGCTTTCCGGTAATACCAACCTCGAAAACGAGAAGGCGAATAGCTGGACCATCGGCGCGATCCTCACGCCGCGTGCTCTGCCCGGTTTCTCGCTCTCGGTGGACTGGGTCAACGTCTCGCTGAAGAACGCCATCGTCAGCCTTGATGCCGACCAGACGATGGCCGCTTGCTACGATTCGACCAGCTTCCCCAACGCGATCTGTTCGCAAATCGATCGGCGTGCAGACGGGCAGGTCGAATTCATCCGGACAGGATATGTCAACGCCGCATCGTACAAGTACCGCGGCCTTCTGGCAGACCTGACCTATGTGTTCGATACGCCGTTCCTCGGCGCGGATAGCTCGATCCTTCTGAAGGGCAGCTATCAGTACATGGACAAGCTGGAGCAGCGTGTCGGCGTGGGCGATCTCGACATTACCCGCGGCAGCATTGGCTATGCAAAGCACAAGGGCACGGCGAGCATTGCCTACAAGAACGGAGGCTTCGGTGCCTTCACCCAGGTGCAGTATTTCGGCAAGTCCGAGGTCGATCCCAATGCTGCCCCCAACACCTATGAGTACCCCACTCGCAAAGCGGTGGCCTATGTCAGTGGCTCGCTGAGTTACGACATCAGCGAAGCTTACACGCTGCGTTTCATGGTGGATAATATCTTTGACACCAATGCGCCGTATCCGTCGCCGGCGGGAGTGAATAGCGTGACGACCTATTGGGACGGCATCATGGGGCGCTATTTCAAGGTCGGCGTTTCCGCCAAGTTCTGATTTCTTTCAGCTACAGAACTGAAGGGGTTGCGATTTTTCGTAGCCCCTTTTCATGCCGCGGCTGGACCTTTGTCTGGCAAGAGTTTTGTGCGGATGGGGTGAAGCCGGTCTGGCATCTCACCTTGTGCGAAGTCCCGCCCGGGGCTGCTTGCATGATTGTTGGGTGCGGCGCGGCGAGTTGGCGAGTTCGAAAACGTCGATGTCTGCGAAGCGAACGCGTTCGTCCGCGTAAACGGATGCTATTGAACCGCTGCGAAATCCAACCCGAAACGACCCAGATACTTCCTGAGCCGGTCGGCATCGTTGGTGCTGTTGCGGCGTGCGCGGGAGGCGGAAAAGAGGCGTCGTCCGGCTTCGGATAGAGACGTGCTCTCGCGGCATATCTGCAGGACGTAAGCTAGCTGCACGCGGTCGAAGGGGTCGATCTCGTTCAGTCTTTCTGCGTCGAGGATTGTTGCCAGTCCATCGTCCTTGCTGGCGGTGTGGCCTCGCCACAGGCGCCCAAGTCTGGTGATTTCGTTGTCGACCGTTGCCAGGTCGATGCGACCTTTCGGTGCAAAGGTTGCCATCCGCGTGACGCTGGCGGCGAGGTCGCGGAAGTTGCCGTTCCAGTGCGCGTCTCGGGACATCGCAAAGGTCAGATAGCGGCCGCGCGCTTCCTTGTTGAACGAAATCCGTTCGCGCTCCCGTTCGGTGTGGCGATCCAGTTCGTAGTCCAGATTGGGGGCGATGTCCTCGCGTCGGTCGGCGAGGCCGGGCAGGGAGAACGTCCAGAGGTTGAGGCGCGCGAAGAGGTCTTCGCGAAAGGTGCCGTCGGTCACGCAGCGTGCCAGATCGCGGTTGGTGCCGGCGATAAGCTGGAAGTCGCTGGACACCTCGCTGTCGGCGCCTACGGGCAGGAAGCGCTTGTCCTCGATCGCGCGCAGGATCATCGCCTGCTCATCCAGCCCGAGTTCGCCGATCTCGTCAAGGAACAGCATCCCGCCATCGGCGCTGCGCAGCAGGCCGGCGCGGTCGGCTGCGGCGCCCGTAAAGGCGCCTTTCTTGTGTCCGAACAGGGCCGACATTGCGCTGTCGCCGCGCAAGGTAGCGCAATTGACCTCTACGAATGGGCCGGAGACTTGCCGTTTCACTTTCTTGAGATCGTGAATGCGGCGGGCGAGCTGGCTCTTGCCGGCACCGGTCGGCCCCATCAGTAGGATCGGCGCGCGGGTACGCGATGCGACCTGCTCGATCTCCTCGATCATCGTGTTGAAGGCAGCGTTCCGGGTTTCGATCCCCGACTTCAGGAATGACGCGCTCTCGCGGCTGTCTTCGGCGAACCGGGTGGCGATGGAATCGTAGCGCGACAGGTCTAGGTCGATCACGCTCCAAGAGCCTGGCGCGGTGCCGTCAGCGCGACGGCTGGGCTGGGTCTGGAGAAGGCGTCCGGGCAGGTAATGCGCCTCTGTCAGCAGGAACAGGCAGATCTGCGCGACGTGGGTGCCGGTGGTGATGTGGACCAGCAGGTCTTCTGCTTCGGGGTCGATCTTCAGGGTGCGCGTGAAATCCAACAGCTTCCCGTAGACTTCCTCGAAATCCCAGGGGTCCTGAAAATCGACGACGTGGCGTTCGACCGTGGTTTCTGGTGAGACGGAGGCGATGTCCTCGCTGACGAAATCGGCGAGGCGGCTGTGCCCCGTGCCATGCATCAGCACGAAGCGGTCAACGCGCAAATCCTCATGCATGGCCAACGCCACCGAGGGGCGCCACTTCATCCAGCGCGAGGGGCCGAACTTGGACGCATCAAGCGTGGAGCCGAGGAAGCCGATGACGGTGGTTGATCGCATATATACATAGATATCAATTTATATAAATGGATACAAATCTGAGATCGTCGTCTTTTTGGCGATATCAGGCAGGAGCGGCAGCGGACTCTGGAAATTTGGCAGATTTCCGGGATTTTCAAATTTTTCTTCGGCGCAAAATCGAATTTGGCACGGTGCCTGCAACTACTGTTCCGTCGGAGCGGTCGAACACTCCGGCACGATGAAACGGGAAAAGCGGGGCGGCCGGAATGGGCCGGCTGCCTCCACTCCCGGAACAAGGAATTGCAACAATGGCTCTCAAGCGCCTCTTTGCCGGCACTGCCTCGCGGCTTCTGCCGCGCGCCGATGTGGTGAACCATGCAGGCGGCGTGGCCTATGCCTATGGCCCCGAAGCGAAGCTCGCTCAGCTGGCCGCTACCGGTTCGCTGTCCGACGGGTTCTACTCCGGCGCCGAAGCGCAGCTTGCCGATGTGCTGGCTGCCGCTGCGGATGTCTCGCCCGAATTCGTGGCCAAGGCTGCGGTCTATGCCCGCAAGTCCGGCGCGATGAAGGATATGCCCGCTTTGCTGACGGCCTACCTGACCACGGCCGATCCCGATCTTGCGCCCCGCGTTTTCGGGCGCGTGATCGACAACGGCCGCATGCTGCGCACGTTCGTGCAGATCATGCGCTCCGGGCAGGTCGGGCGGCGTTCGCTGGGCTCGCGCCCGAAGCGGCTCGTGCGCGAGTGGCTGGAGGCAGCATCGATGCAGCGCCTGATGGCGGCGGCTACCGGCAACGATCCCTCTCTGGCGGATATCGTCAAGATGGTTCACCCGGTGCCCGCGTCAGCAGAGCGGCGCGCGTTCTACGGCTGGCTGATCGGCAAGCCCTATGACCTTGCCGCACTGCCGGCCGAAATCGCCGCGTTCGAGGCGTGGAAGCGGGACACATCGCTGCCGCTGCCGCCGGTGCCGTTCGAATGGCTGACCGCGTACTCGCTCTCTGCGGAGCAGTGGGGCGAACTGGCCGCGCGGATGGGCTGGCAGGCGCTGCGCATGAACCTCAACACGCTTGCCCGCAGCGGCGCCTTCACGGTGCCGGGTGTGAGCGAGGCGGTGGCCAGCCGGCTCGGCGATGCCGAGGCGCTCTCCCGCGCGCGGGTCATGCCCTACCAACTCATGGCCGCCATGGGGCAGGTGGGGGACGGCGTGCCGCTGGAAGTGCAGGCGGCGCTGGAAAAGGCGCTGGAATCCTCGCTTGCGAAGGTTCCGGTCCTTGCCGGCAATGTCGTGGTCTGTCCCGACGTCTCTGGCTCGATGTCGTCGCCGGTCACCGGCTATCGCAAGGGGGCGAGTTCGAAAGTGCGGTGCATCGATGTTGCGGCGCTGGTCGCGGCGGCGATGCTGCGCGGCAACCGTAAGGCCCGCGTGCTGCCCTTCGAGTTCAACGTGGTCCCGCTGAAGCTCGATCCCAAGGCCCGCGTCGCGGTGAAACCCGCGAAGCTGGCCGGGGTTTGCGGGGGCGGCACCAATGTCTCGGCGCCGCTGGCTCTGCTCAACCGTGAGCGAGCCAAGGTCGATACCGTGGTGATCGTCTCGGACAACGAGTCCTGGGTCGATCCCTCACGGCACGGCGCCACGGCGACGATGGATGAGTGGAACCGGCTGAAGGCCCGCAACCCGGGCGCGAAGCTGATCTGCATCGACATCGCGCCTTACGGCAGCACGCAGGCAAAAAGCCGGGCGGACATTCTGAATGTCGGCGGCTTCACCGATGCGGTGTTCGACGCAATGGCGCGTTTCGCCTCCGGGCAGACGCGCGACTGGGTCGAAATCGTGAACGAAACGGAGGTTTGAAGAACGAAGGCGATTGCATTCTCGGCGAATGGGGCAAGGACTACACGTGTCGCAGGTTCGAACCCTGCCCGCCCGGAAACGGGCGGTAGCTCAGTTGGTAGAGCGGTCTTTGCCATACCTCGTCGCCGGGATGCATCACTTCAGGCTGCGGCGAATGCCGGTGGGACTACATTGGCACCACGCGCAGGTCCGACGAGTAAAGCGCCCCGATCCATCCCGACCTCGCGATGGGATGGATCGGGGAGATGCGGGTTCGAATCCCGCCTTGCCATGTAGCTTAAGGACCACGTCTCGCCATTTCTCGTCGCCACGGCCGACCCATTTTTTCACGGCGAATGCCGGGCAAGGACTACATCCTGTCACGATGCAGGCGCGGGTTCGAATCCCGCCAGGTCCACCATTCGGCGGGCCTGTAGCTTAGCGGTAGAGCGGCGCCCCTTGTGGGCAATGTCCTTCCCAATTCTCGTCGCCGTGACCCAATTCAAAGCTGGCGAATGCCGGCGGGACTACATCGGGTAGAGCACCTGCTCTGCGAGCAGGAGGTCGATGGTTCGAAGCCATCCCCGGGAAACCGGAGTAGCTCAGCAAAAACGTCTCGCCACCTCTCGTCGCCGGCACCTATGACGTATTTTCAAGGAGATCGGCCATGACCGACACCAGTTTCGAATTCCGGCAGGTCGAAGGCGGCGTGCCCATCAAGATGTGGACCCGCGGCGTGCCCGTGGACGAGAAGGCGAAGGACCAGCTTGCCGCCGCCTCGAAGATGCCGTTCATCTTCCGCCATGTGGCGGCCATGCCTGACGTGCATGTCGGCATCGGCGCCACCGTGGGCTCGGTAATCCCGACCAAGGGCGCGGTGATCCCGGCGGCTGTCGGCGTTGACATCGGCTGCGGCATGATGGCCGCGCGCACTTCGCTGATGGCGCACGATCTGCCGGACAGTCTGGACGGCATCCGTTCGGCTATCGAGCAGGCGGTGCCGCATGGGCGCGTCGTTGGGCGCGGCAAGCGAGACAGCGGTTCGTGGGGTTCTCCGCCGCCTGCCATTGTCGAAGCCTGGGCAACGCTCGGCGTGCGTTTCGAACGGCTGTGCGACAAGCACCCGCGTCTGAAGAACACCAACAACCTGACGCACCTCGGTACGCTGGGTACGGGCAACCACTTCATCGAGCTTTGCCTCGACGAAGAGGCGCGGGTCTGGATCATGTTGCATTCGGGCTCGCGCGGGGTCGGCAACGCCATCGGCACGTTCTTCATCGAACTGGCCAAGCAGGACATGCGCAAGTGGCACATCAACCTGCCGAACGAGGACCTAGCCTACTTCCCGGAAGGAACCGATCACTTCGACGACTATGTCGAGGCGGTGGAGTGGGCGCAGGACTTCGCGGCGCTCAACCGGCGCATGATGATGGCGCAAGTCATCGCCGCGCTGCGCCTGAAGATCGCCAAGCCTTTCGATGCCGAACTGGAGGCGGTGAACTGCCATCACAACTATGTGACGCGGGAAAACCACTTCGGTGAAAACGTGCTGGTCACCCGCAAGGGTGCGGTGCGGGCCGCCAAGGGCACCTTGGGGATCATCCCGGGTTCGATGGGCGCGAAGAGCTTCATTGTGCGCGGGCTCGGTAACCCGGAGAGCTTCCACAGCTGCTCGCACGGGGCTGGGCGGGTGATGAGCCGCCACGAGGCCAAGCGGCAAGTGTCGCTGGCCGAACATGTGGCCGACACTGCCGGCGTCGAATGCCGCAAGGATGCCGGCGTCATCGATGAGACGCCGCGTGCCTACAAGCCGATCGAGGCGGTGATGGCGGCCCAGGCCGACCTCGTCGAGATCGTCCATACCTTGAAACAGGTGGTCTGCGTGAAGGGGTGATCCCCCTCACGCGGGCCACCGTACCCGAAACCGAATGGAGTGAATACCGTGACCGGGCCAATCGACCCGACCGTAAAGGCTGAAATCGACCGGCGCCTTGCCGCGATCGAGGCGGATGATGGCGCGCGCTTGTTGCTGGCGGTGGAATCCGGCTCGCGGGCCTGGGGCTTTCCCTCGCCCGACAGCGACTACGATGTGCGCTTTGTCTATGTGCGCGCCCGCGATGCCTATCTGGCGCTGCGACCGCCGCGCGACGTCATCGAGCGGCCCATCGTCGACGTGATCGACCTCAACGGCTGGGATCTGCGCAAGCTGCTTGGGCTGATGCTGAAGTCGAACGCGACTGGCAGTGAGTGGCTGCAATCGCCAATCCGCTACCGCGCGGATCATCGGGTGATGACGCGAGTGGCGGCCTTGGCGGACATGGTTTTCGACCCGCGCGGCGTTGCCCGGCACTATGCCAGCCTGGGCCGCAATGCGGTGGATCGTTGGCCCGACGATGACGCGCCGGTGCCCGTGAAGCGCTACTTTTACGCGCTTCGTCCGGCGCTTGCGATCCGTGCCATGCGGCTCGATCCCTCGCGGCGGCCACCGATGAATCTCCAGCAACTCATGGCAGTGACCGATCTTTCATTCGCTACCGTGGAGATGATCGAGGATCTCGTCGCCGCAAAGCGCGAAACGCGCGAGCAGGGCAATGCCCGGCGTTATCCCGAACTCGACGCCCTGATCCGCAGCGAGCTTTTCCGCGACGAGCTGGGGCGCGGGGGCGAATTGCCCGAGCGACCCGTGTCGTCCGATGCGTTCCGGACGGCGGAAGACATTTTTCTGGACTTAGTAAACTCATGATCGAAATCGATGGATCCGAAGGCGAGGGTGGCGGGCAGGTCGTGCGCAATTCCTGCGCGCTCTCGCTCGTCACCGGAAAGCCTTTCCGCATCACCAAGGTGCGCGGCAAGCGCTCGAAGCCCGGCCTGATGCGCCAACATGTAACCGCGATCGACGCTGCAGCGCGGATCGGCAATGCCGATGTGCAAGGCCTTGAGGTGGGCTCGCAAGAAATCGAGTTCCGGCCGGGCCGGGTCGAGCCGGGCGAATACCATTTCTCGGTGGGCACGGCGGGCAGCACCGGTTTGGTCCTCCAGACCGTGCTGATGCCTCTGGTGCTGGCCGAACGGCCTTCGCGGCTGGTGCTGGAAGGCGGCACCCACAACATGCTCGCACCGCCGTTCGATTTCATCGAGCGGACCTTCCTGCCGGTCATCAACCGGATGGGCCCCAAAATAGAGGCACGACTGGTGCGGCATGGTTTCTACCCGCGCGGCGGCGGCCGTATCGAGGTGGACATCACACCCGCACCGCTTCACCCGATCGAATGTCTCGAATCCGGGGCTTTGGGCGCTGCTTCGGCTCAGGTGGTGTTCGCAGGGCTGCCCGGCGAGATCGCCCTGCGAATGGTGGCACGGCTCCGCAAGGATTTTCCGGATTGGCCGGAGGAAGCGTTTTCACTGCGCCAGTTGCCGGCCGATCAGGGGCCGGGGATCATTCTGATGATCGAGGCGCGCAAGGAGGCGGTGACCGAGATTGCCAGCGGTTTCGGACAGCTCGGCGTTACTGCTGAACGTCTGGCGAAGACCGCGGCCGGGCGGCTTAAGGGTTACGTCGAATCCGGTGCCTTCGCGGGCCCGTACCTGGCGGATCAGCTCGTGTTGCCGTTCTCGCTGGCAGGGGCCGGGTCATTCACCACCGTGAAGCCCAGCGGACACCTGCTGACGGGTATAGAGATTGCCCGGCGCTTTGTTGGAACACGCATCGATCTTGGTCTGACCGACACCGGGCATCATCAGGTTACGTTCGCATAGATTGGTCGGAGCCGAGGAGAATTCGGCTTTGAAGAGTGAGCCGCTACGGCTTGATGTAATTCGAATACAATCCCCTGAGTGGAATAAATCACGTTCTATGCCACTCAGGGGCACATCCCGCTTTTCCACCCTGCTGATGCTCGCGGTAGAAGTGGCTTTGGCCAGGCCTTGCGGTTCACAGGCCAACGGGGGGCGCTGTTCCGAACCGAGCGGCGCCGCCGGGATCAGATGGTATGCAGGTTGGTAGAGCGTAGAGCCGATGGTCTATGCCTTGGACTTTCCGGTGCCGCCGGGTTTGGGTGGTTGTCTGTACCGGATATGGACGCCGCGGCCCGGCGTGCGCCTGACTTCGAAGGCTCCGGTCTTTTCCACCAGGTCCCCGAGCTTGGCATGGCCGAAAGTGCGTGGGTCGAAGTCGGAGGCCAGCGCCGCCAGGCGCTGGCCAACGCCGCCCAGCGAAACCCAGCCGTCGTCGTCTTCAAGCTGTTTCACAGCGCGTCTAATAAGCGGAACCGCCATGGAAGGCGAACGGGCAGACGAGGCAGGTCGCTGATCCGGTCGTTCCGGTTCGTCGGAGGTCGGGGCTTCCGGAAGCAGGTTCTCGGTGTAGATGAAGCGCTTGCATGCCTGGCGGAAGCTTTCGGGCGTCTTCTGCTCCCCGAAACCGTAGACATCGATCCCCTGTTCCCGGATGCGAGCGGCAAGCCGGGTGAAGTCGCTGTCAGAAGACACCAGGCAGAATGCCTCGAAGCGGCCGCTATGGAGCAGATCCATGGCGTCTATGACCAGAGCGATGTCCGATGCGTTCTTGCCCACGGTGTTCGCGAAATTCTGGTGCGGCATGATCGCATGCGTGGCCAGAACGTCCGACCAGGATTTCAGGCGAGTGCCGGAAAAGTCGCCGTAGATGCGGCGCACACTGGCCTCGCCGATCTTGGCAATCTCCGCGAACAGTCCGTCCGCAATCCGGTAGGAAGCATTGTCCGCGTCGATAAGGACAGCGAGCCTTGGGGTTCTTGGTTCGGAAGCCATTTCTCATCATGACTTTTCGTAGGGCTGTCTTCCACTCCTAAATCAATTTCGGCCTTTCGGCTTTGCCTTGGGCTCATTCTGGACCGGCTAGGGCCGGGTGACTGTCCCCGCGCGTCCCGCGCGGCCGGGCTCTATCTCGCTTTTCTCGACCGAGCCGCCTTTGGCGTCTCGTCCCTGCGGGCGACGATCCCTGACAGGGGCGGCCCTCGCGGGCCGAATGCGGACGCCCTGCCTGCGGCATGGCGGCGCTTGCCCTGCTTCTGGCTGGCGGGGGGCGTCACGGACCGATAGCCACGCCATGGCGAGCCGCAAGGCGGGCTTTGCCCGCCTCCTCCACTGCGTTTCGGCCCTTCGCGTGCGCCCCGCCATCTTGGCGAGGCTCCTGGTCCGCTCCTGCCGCCCCCCGCCACCCCGGCGCCGGTCAATGGCGGTTGTAGAAAAGGAGTAGGGTAATGAGCAGGACAGAACGTCTCTCGCTTTATGGAGAAGTTACCACCCGCATCATCGCAGAGCTCGAACAGGGAAGGCTTCCCTGGGTGCAGCCTTGGGACTCGTGCCGGTGCCCCTGCATGATGCCGCGCAATGCGGCATCGGGGCGGGCCTATTCGGGGATCAACGTGCTCATCTTGTGGTGCGAGGCAGTGGAATGCGCGTTCAGTTCGCAGCGCTGGTTGACCTACCGGCAGGCCATGGCGGCGGGCGGGAATGTCCGGCGCGGCGAGAAAGGCACGGTGGTTTGCTATGCGGACCGCTTCACGCCCAGGGACGAGGCGGAAAAGGCACGCGGCGAGGACCGGGAGGCAAGAACGATCGCGTTTCTAAAGCGCTTCGTCGTCTTCAATGTCGACCAATGCGAGGGGCTGCCGGAGGACTTCGAGGAGGAGGCTGCGGTGCCCGATCCGGTTCTCAGTCATGCCGCAGTAGACCGGTTGATAGCTGCCAGCGGCGCCGATTTCAGGATTGGCGGAAACGAGGCCTATTACTCTCCGGGCAAGGATTACGTGCAGGTCCCGCCGCAGGCAGCTTTCCATGAGCCGGTGAACTGGTTCCGCACGGCGCTTCACGAAATGGGGCATAATGCCGTAATCCGGATTATGCCGCATGACCTCCGCAGAAGGCTGGTTTTTCAGGCATCGGCCATGCGGCTGTTCGGCATAATTAGAGCCCTTCCAGGAAGGCGAGAAGCTGGTCGTCGGGCCGGAACCGGCCTGACGGCGTTGGCGGAGCAGCGACGCGGGCGAGTGCCTTTTCCTTCATCCGCATATCGGCGTGGATGTAGATCTGGGTGGTCTCGACGTTCTCGTGACCAAGCCAGAGCGCGATCACCGCTGGATCGACGCCGTGATGGAGCAGGTCCATCGCCGTGCTGTGGCGCAGCGTATGCGGCGTGACCCGCTTGACGCCGATGCTCGGGCACGCGCGCGACGCCGTGAGGCAGTGCTTGCGGACCAGATGTCCGAGCGCATCCCGGCTCAGTCTCTCGCCCCGGATCGACGGGAACAGAGGCTTGCTCCCATCCTTGTCGCTGCCGATCCACGCCGCCAGCAGCTTGGCCGTCTCGCGACGGAGCGGGGTGGCGCGCTCCTTCCGGCCCTTGCCCATGCAGCGGATATGCGCGCCGCTTCCGAGCACAACATCGCCTCGCGTGAGGCCGACCAGTTCGGATGCTCGGAGGCCGGTCTGAACCGCGAGCAGCAGCAGCGCATGATCGCGCCGCCCCGCCCATGTCGTGCGGTCCGGCGCTTCCAGCAATGCCGCCATTTCGTCGGCGTCGAGGAATGTCACCGTGCGCTTCACGTAGCGCTTGTTCGGCATGGCGAGGATGCGCTGGCAGTGCAGCAGCCAGGTCGGATCGCTCATCGCAACGTAACGGAAGAACGAGCGGATCGCGGCGAGCCGGGTGTTACGGCTGCGCGCGGTGTTGCGCCGTGCCGTCTCGGTATGGACGAGGAAGTCGGCGACCAGATCGGCGTCGATATCCTCAACCGTAAGTTTGACGGGCGGCTTGCCGTGATGGGCGCTCGCATATCGGAGCAACAACCGGAACGTGTCGCGATAGCCCACAACCGTATGATGGCTCGCCTCCATCTGGACGCACAACCGGTCGGTGAAGAAGCGCTGGATCAGTGCAGGCAAGGCGACCGCGCTCACTGGGCTGCCTCCCGGCCATCGGCTGTCGCTCGCACCATCGCCAGATCAAGCATTTCCGGGACCGCTTCCAGATACCAGTATGTGTTGGAGGGATTGCTATGGCCCAGATAGGTCGTCAGCCGGATCATCTCGCGCGCCGGGTCTTTGCCGGTGCGATACCAACCGATCATCGTCTTGACCGCGAAGCTATGACGCAGATCGTGGATGCGCGGCCCGCGACCATGCTTGCAGTATGGCTGATGAGCCCGAAGCCCGATCTGCTGGCAGGCCCGCGCGAAGTTATAGCGGGCCGCGCAGTCAGTGAACCTCGTCCCCTTGTCCGTGACGAACAGCGGCTTGGCCGGATGGCCGATCAGCCGGTCGCGTTCGGCAAGATAGCCGATCAGCTTCGCAGCGACGCTCGGATCGAGTGGCAACAACCGCTCTTTGCCGAGCTTGCCTTGCCGGACGCGCAGCACGCCATGATCGTCATCGAGGTCATCACGATTGAGCCCGAGCGCCTCGTTGATCCTCAGGCCCGTGATCGCGATCAGCCCGAACAATGTCGAGCAGGTCAGCCCGCGCAGGCCATAGATCGATGGCAGCGCGTTGGCCGCTGCGATAATCGACCCGATCTCGGCATCGGTGTAAATATGCGGGCGCGACCGTTGGAAGCCACCCGGCAAGAGGCCACGCGGTGGCGGTTCGTGCCTCGGATCGAAGCTGCTCAGCCACTGCGCGAACAGCCGCACGACGCTGAGCCGCGCCGCTCGGGTCATCGTGGGAGCGCAGATGTCGATCTCGAAGGAGGCGGAGTCCAAAGGGGCGAGGCTCTTTGCCACGCTCATCGATGAGGTTGCGGATCGGTTGGCGGGCAATGCGGCCGAGGAGAGCGCTGATCCGGCCATTCGCAAGCTGAGGTCGTTCCAGTGAGGGGGCGGGATGACACTGCCGGCATGCCGCGCCGCCCGGAGCCGCTCGCCGTGCGCATTCCCGAGGCCTGTCGGATGATCGGTATAGGCAGGTCCAAGCTCTACGAGCTGATCGCCGACGGGACCATCCAGGTCGTCAAGATCGGCAGCATCACCGTCATTCCGGTAAGCCAGCTTCGCGCGCTGGTGGAGAGGGAGTGAGGCACAGTCCTGGCAAACTGGCATGGCGGGAGTTGGGACTTTGTGCTCGGTCCGCTTAAGAGCTGCCATTATAGAATAGCGGACGTTCGTACCTGAGGGTGCTGGTGTTAATTGCCGCCAACATTCCAGACATTCATGCCAGTTGATCTGGGTACCCCAACCGTTCGGCCATTCACGCTATTTGTGCCACTCTCAAAAGGCGTGGTCTGGTATTGCTCTGGCAGAAAGCCAAGCGTCCTATACCCTGGGAGGCCGGGTCAGACTATCGGGCATCGACTTCAGCGACGTGACGGCACCGTTACCCGAGATCGTCGTCGATCCGGCAGCAGACTGCCTAGAAATCGGGGCAGCCTCGCTTCCGTCAGCGAAGCTGTTTTCAGGGGCTAATCGTCGCGGTTAATACTTTGCAAACAACTGTCCCAAATTAGGCCATGCCAGGTCCATAGCTACTGCTCTGTGAGTAAATGCCGTTTGTGCGATTGATGTCGCTTTGACTTACGCCCGGATCGCATTCAATTTTAGACGCTATGCTGACCAAAATCGTGATTCGCAATGTTGGTGTACTTCGAGCCTTTAAGACGCCGAACGAAACTAACCTCGACAAGCTGACGCTGGTCTATGGCCGCAACGGTCGTGGTAAATCCACGCTGACGTCAATTCTTCGAGCCGCGCGCGACGCGAATCCCGAGATCGTCATGGGCCGCCAATCGCTTGGCAATGGCGGCGGAGCGCCACATGTCGTCCTGACCTCCAACGCCGGGAGCGTACTGTTCAAGGACGGCCGCTGGAACACCAAGGGAGCGCCGATTGAGGTCTTCGACACCACGTTCATCGCCGACAACGTTTTCGCCGGCGAACTAATTGACCTGTCGCACGATCGGGGCTTGTTCTCGATCATCATCGGGGCTGACGGCGTCCGCTATGCCAAGCACCTCGACCGGTTCAACGTCATTGCCAAGAATACGGCGGCGGCGCTGAAGGCGGCCGACGCGGCGCTTACCGCAGACGTGCCAACCGACATGGGCCGAGACGAATTCTACACCCTTGGTACGAACCCGGCATATGAGCAGCGCCTCGATGCAGCGGAGCGCACGCTGGCCGCCATCCGGCAGGCCGACAAGATCGCGGCCCTGAGTGACCTTGAACCCCTCTCACCCGTCGAACTCCCTGCCGACATCGGTCGAATTCTGGGGAGCACGGTTGCAGACATCGATGCGGCCGCGCGGGACCGACTTCGCGCCCATTTCAAGCGGTTCGGCTTCGACAAGAACGGCGAATCCTGGCTGACCTATGGCGTCGAACACATTCACGACGACGCTTGCCCACTCTGTGGCCGCGACGATGTCGATAGCGAGGGGATGGTCAGCATCTATGGCCAAATCTTCAGCGAGACCTACAAGGCACATCTCAGCGCTATCAATGTCTGCGGTTCCGATCTTGACCAGCAGTTGGGGGAAGCGTCTCGTCGGGCGCTGACCATTGCTGCCGCTAAGAACGCGACAGCGGCTTCGAAATGGTCAGATTACGTCCGGTTCGACCGCGAACTGCCCGACATTGCCGAATGCTTGGCCAAAATCGCAGATGCCCATGTGCTGGCCCGAACCCTGCTCGAACGCAAACGCTCCTCACCGCTGGAGGTGATGGAGAAGATCGACGACCTTGGCGCAGCGGCAGGAGCCGTCATTGCCGCACGGAATCTGGTCGATGCCTACAACTTCACCATTGCAGCGATGAACGAGACGATCCGTGCTGCGCGGGTCGCATCCAACACAACGGAGAGCGAGGCGCTGCTGGCCCGCGACAACATTAAGAAGCGCATCGCGCGCCAAGACCCTGGCGTTCAGGGCCGCATTAAAGCGTATCGCCGCGCGAAGAACCGGGATATTCGGGCGAAAGCTGTTCGAACCACCATCCAGGGCAAGCTCAAGCAAGCGAATGAAAGTGCAGCGGCGCACTATCACGCGAAGGTCAACCACTACCTTGCGCGCTTCGCCGCCAGCTTCACTATTTCGGAAATTTCCAACAGCATGCAGGGCAACGCTGGGCAGTCCGACTATGGGCTGCTCATCAAGGGCGAGGCGATCAAGCGCGGCCGCGGACGCATTTCAGATGCGGAACCGACGTTCCGCAACACGCTGTCCGCCGGCGACAAGACAACGCTGGCGTTCGCCTTCTTCCTCGCCAAGCTGGACCACGACCCGCTGCTGGCTTCCAAGACCGTGGTCATCGACGATCCATTGAGCAGCCACGACAGCCACCGTCGCCGGGAAACCATCGAGCGGGTCAAGGACCTGTGTTCGCGTTCCCTGCAGGTCATCGTCCTTTCGCATGACGAGTTCCTGCTCCATCAGGTGCAACAGCGCTGTGTCGGCGTGCCATGCGCTTCCATTCACGTCGACCTGTACGACAACGATGGATGGTCGACAGCGAAGACGGCTGATTTCGAACAGCTGTGCCTAGATAGCCATCCGAAACTGGTGGGTGAAATCGCTGCCTTCGTAGACAGCCGTCAAGGGAAAGCAGACGATGTCGTGTTCAAGATCCGGCTAGTGCTGGAAACGCATTTCCGGCGGTCATACTCGGCATACTTCGCGCGCAACTTGAACCTTGGGCAGATCGTGAAGAACATCCGGACATTGGGTGGCGCTCATCCATGCTTCCCGTTCCTTGCTAAGCTCGACGCATGCGATGATGCGACCTGCAACAAGCACCACGGCGATGATGCCCTCGTTGTCGAAAAGCGAGGGGTCGATCCCGATGACCTTCGTGTCATTGCCATCGATGCGCTGGAATTGGTCGGGGCGCGTCGTCCTACCGAGCCAGCGATCGCGGTGCTGCAGTAACGCCGTTCCGGCTGACGACTGAGATGAGTGTGCCCCCGGACTTCGAAGATGCGCTCGGAGAGTCGCTCGACGTCATCGACCGCGAATTGGCGAACGACGAGGTGCCGTTGCGCGACCGGCCCTTGCGGGCCGCGCGAGACTTCGTGACTTATTGCGTGATGCAGGTCGCGGTGGGCGAGGGGATCACCGAGCCCGGCAAATTCCTCGACTACATGGCGAGCGACTGGTTCAAGGCGATCTATGCCCGCACCGTAGGCTGGTATACCGCGCGCTACGGCCAAGCGGTGAAATCAGGGTCCGACAAATCCCACACCGGCTGCATCCTCGTGCTCGACACGCCGTTTGCGATGCGCATCCCGGTCGTGACGAAGCGGCCTGGCCAACCCGGCGAGACCGTTTGGGTCTGCTTCCCCCAGCAAGTCGAAGACGACGAAGACCCGCTGGAATGGATCGTCGATGGCCCCAATGTTCGCGAGCTGCCGCGCAGCGATGGACTCAAAGCGCGCCGCCAGGCGATCGAGATCGCCAATGCCGATCGAGTGATCGTGACCTCGATCATGGCACTCGAACTTCCGACCAAGCACTTTGCCTTCGAGACCGTCGCCGACGTGAACGTCGTTGCCCGCCTGTTGCGCCAAGTTCTCGACCTTGCGCTCGCTAGCCACTTCGAAGCGTTCGATCACGGTCTCGTAGGCGACATATTCGAGCCGGCGTTCGCGCCGGGGTGGTCGTTCCTCAAGATGCCGCTGGTAGGCGCAATCGACCGGCACTTCGACTTTAAGGCCGAGCGCCAATGGAAGAAAGAGGCGGGGCAATGACCGATCCAACAGTCTCGACGACGGGTGACGCGGGCGACTCGGTCGACGGTGCCGAAGAGACCTGGGTCGTTCGTTTGTTGATCGACACCAGCGTGTGGCTCGATCTCGCCAAGGATTATCGGCAACGGCCAACGCTCGCCGTGATCGAGCAACTGATCAAGGCCGATGCCCTGCGCCTGTTGCTTCCCGACCAGGTCTCGGCCGAGTTTGCGCGGAACAAGGAGCGCATTGTCCGGGAAAGCGGGCAGAGCCTGTCGTCGACCTTCCGCCGCGTCCGCGATGCTGTCGACCGGTTCGGAAACGCCGAAGGTAAGGATGCCGCGCTCGTCCAGCTCGGCGACATCGACCATCGCATCGCCATCCTGGGAGAAGCGGTCAATGAGTCGATCGCCCAGATCGAGGCGCTGTTCGCCGGCGCCGAACATATTGCTACCAGCGACGACGCGCTGCTTCGCGCCGCCGAACGCGCGATCGGCAAACGTGCGCCGTTCCACAAGCCCAAGAATAGCATGGCGGATGCCGTACTGATCGAGCTCTACGCTGCCGCCGCCGCCGATGAGGTGACGTCAGACGACGCCTTCGCGTTCGTCACCCACAACAAGCATGATTTCAGTGCGGTCGGCGCGGACGACCGCGCACCGCATCCCGACATCGCCGACCTCTTCGACGGCGAGCGATCGGTCTATGCCACCAACCTGGTCGACCTGCTGGGCGACATCGCGCCGGACTGGGTTGAGGAGCTCCGTGCCGAATTCGAGGACGAGATCGAGCCGCGCAAGCTGTCCGAGCTTCTGGCTGCCGAACGACTGCTCGAGCGCCAGATCTGGTACAGCCGCCATGGCTTGCGTGCACAGATGATTGCCGAGGGCAAGACCAAGGTTCTGCCCGAAAGCGAGTATTCGCGTGATCCGTACAAACCCAATGAGATCCTTGACACGATCTGGACCGGTGCGCTCGCAGCTGCAAAGCGGGTAGAAGAAGAGGTCGGTCTCGAAAATCTTGGACCCTGGGACGACTTCGAATGGGGCATGTTGAGCGGAAAGCTCAGCGCGCTGCGCTGGGTCCTCGGCGACGAATGGGATAACCTCGATACCTGACGGGATCCACGCATCATGCGGATTTTAGGAGTGCCATGTGCAATCATTATGGCTACGCGAATCTCCGGTAACAGGAGCGGATCAATCTGAACGGCCGAGATTTAGTGCGGAGCCGGCCGGCGGCTCCACGGCGGGCGAATGACTAATTCCGGCACGAGCAGTCATTCAAGCTTCAGTCTTAGAACGGCTTGAATCGGGCGTCTATCCGACGCTGACTGATTGACCGCGGTCGGCACGAAGCCACCGTTCCTTCAATATGTCACAGGCCCGAAGATCATCTTGTACTTCACCTGACCGATGAGCAACCGGTTTACACCGACGACTGCGACCGAGCCTTCGGCCACCGGTCGTCCGAAAATTGCTAGGTTCCCGATGATCTTGGACTTCTCAAAATCTGGAGATTGACCAAAGCGGCGCGTCGAGAGACCGTAAACGGTATCAAACGGATTTCCGCCGGTGTGAAGGACGCTGAAATAGGACGGGTAGATCATTCCGTCGAAACCACGCGCCTGGACGGCTCGGGCGATCTCCCGCGTGATCGGATACGCATGCGACTGGGCGAGGAACAACATCAAGACACTCAGGTCGAGGCTCTCGCACTCGGTGCAGTCTTCCTGCAGAATGGCGGAGAGATCGATCAGCTTCAGCGGGCGCTTCGGTCGCAAGGTTGCGATGTAGAGTTCATCTCCCGCCATGAAGCGGCACTCGTGAACGCAAATTTCCGCGTCCTGTGAGCCATAGAGAACCGGCAGGTCGGATGCATCGAGTCGGCCTTTGCCCCAATGCTCTTTCGGTGGTGCGTCATATTCGTCCGGCTTGGCCGGATTTTCTGGTGCCTTTCGAACTCGATAGAATTCTGTGTCTGTCAACGTGACGGTCGGATAGAGATCAAGAATCCGTTCGATTACTGCCGGCCGTCGCGCAGCATCCTGCAGATCCTCCAAAGGGGCGATATTTCCGATCATCCAAAGCCGCGGCCCATAGTGGAAAAAGCCGATATGCAGCACGTTCTGAAGCAGATTGACATCGGCGGCCAGCGGCGGGTCCGGGTTCAGTGACCCTTGCAGCGTCTCGTTGAAAACGATCGTAGGCGCTCCGCCATAATCCATGACGACAGTGCTGCCCTTCTCAAAGAAGGTTTCGGATAGCCAAAGCAGGTCGCCTCGCGTCAGACAATGTTTGGAGACTGCGCCGCAATTCGGACATGAGCGCTCCTCGGTCTCGAACCACCTTGCCATGTGGCGGAGTCCGCGATCTTTGAAACATTCCGCGCACAGCAGGATGTCGGCAGCAAGTTGCTCATCGTGATCGTCAGTCATGCATCATCCCCGCTGATCGCGTCTCCAGCGCGCTAGCCGGGTAGGTGTTTAGGTCAAGTGGCTTCAGTATGATCCCGTCTGGACGCATGTGAATGCCCTTTTTCGGCGGGAGCCGTCGCCGCGTGAATGTCAGCTATCCCCTCGACTTGGTTCCGAATCGGACAGACGCCTTCCGGCCAGTCCAAGGCATCCCGAATGAGAAAACTGCCGGTCCGTACCTGAGAGCGTAAAAATGGGTGCTGAATGACCGACAAGGGTCGACTACGGAAGGGTTGCTCGCCGTTGCTCGAGTGGGGGCTATCAGTTCGTTCTCGGCAGTACGGCTTGGCCATTGGAGCACGCGGCCGACCGCTCTGTGCCTGCCACTTGCACGGGCGCGGAGCAGGCGATGCGCACGGTCCCGTGGGTGCCGCTGAATTGAACCTGTGTGCTGGATCCCATCTCGAGATGGGCGGTGACCTTCGCTAGTGAGTCAAAAAGGACAGCGCCCGAGCGGCGGACATAGCTGGCGTCCACAACCGTGATCTCGTCAGGGTTCCTGTTTGCTTCACGGCGCGCGGGGCGGCTGACAGCCAGGACATAAGCGTCGGTGTCGAGGCCGGCTATCGTGGTATTGGCGTTTCGATGGCGAAGCCGTCCGTCCGCCAGAAGGTTGAAATAGACCTCTGTGATTCGATCGGTGCCGGTGATGCGGACGCCGATCCAGTCCATGCCTACAAGGCGTTCGACCCGTGATGCAGACTTACCGTCGATGCGGGGCTGCAGGGCAACCAGGAACTTTTCGCGATCGCTTTTCCCGACGGGCTGGAAGCCGAGGTAGGCTTGTTTTATTTTCGGGTCCTCGTCGGCGAGGCCCTCATGGCTGATGAGACGCAGTGCATAAGGATAGTCGGTCGGTAAGCCGCCATCCGGCAGAGTCGTGGGGAATAGCGGAATGACGTCAACTTCGGCGTCCCCGTCGCGAATTTCGACGGTCCTGCCTTTTCGCGTCGCGGTTCCGCCGTGATGGAGCAGCCACTCGAATTGGCCGGGATCGCGGCTGCGGACGTCGTCGAAGAGAATGATCGTGTCCCCGATCCAGAGGATGTTGCGGTAATTGCGCTGGAAGTATCGGCTCGTCGGTCCGGTGGCATCCGCCCAGGCGTAGCGAATGTTGGGCGTATCGAGAACGTGGTCGATCGTGCCCATTGAAGCCGAACCGTCGTACAGGTCGCTGGCGGGCTCCGCGTGCCCGTCGATGGTGACAACGTTATGGGCCTCGCTCTGCCGGTAGTAGGCATCGTATTCCGGCGTCGAATAGCCTGAATGGCCGGAATCCGCGATGAGCGTGCGACCCTTGTGGTATAGGATGAAGCTGCCTGCATCGGCGTGATTGTGGTTCCAGGTAAACCCGGATTTGACCCCGAGGAGCGTGGAATCGGGAGACCAATCACTTCGCATCGTTAGCAGGCCCTGATCCCGAGATACGTAAGTGCGCGATGTGGCGATAGGCGACGACGCGGAAGCGCGGGCCCGGGCGTCAGGGAAATAGGGGAGGTTGGTGGCATCCCTCCAGGCATCCTTCGCAGATACGCCGGAGAAGCCGGCGATGTACTTCAGGTACTCAGGATTGTGTTCGCCAAGCGCCCACAGGTCGGCCAGCGTGTGGCAACCACAACTTGGCGGGCGACTGTCACCGAAATTGAGCGACACCCACCCCTCGCTGCGAGGATAGCTGGTGGCGAGAAAATATCCCGCGACCTTGTCGAGTCCCCTGATGGAGGAGGGCGGGCTGCCCATCGCCTCGTTCCACGAACGGCGGAAAAGCATCAAGCTGTGCAATGCCAGTTCGGCATAGGAGACAGTTTCCGAGTAGGCGCCGTCACTACCGAAAGTGGGGGGTTTGGTGCCGATGCGGGTGCCTGGGAACTCGAACCATTCCACGCTCGCCTCGTCTATGCGGCGGGCCCATTCGAGGCCGCGAGGATCATCCTCGCGCACGGCGAGCGCCGCCACTCCGGCGCCGAAGACGATGTGTGCCCACCAGTTATGCCCCATCGTATCGAGCGCATGGATACGCTTTGCACCATCGACCCAGTCGTCCATGATCGGGAGTATGGCGCCTCGGATGATTCCCTGGACGATGGTCTGGCGGTCGGCCTGCGAAAGCGTGTCTCGAACGGCGTCATAGGCAATGCCGGTGCTCGCGGCGGCATAACCCATCCCGAGGTCGGATTTCCACGGCGGATCGCGGCGGGCGAGGGGGGCGTCGGTCAGCCAGTCCTTTTTGGCCGCGCGCTGCAGCAGGAGGGTCTTGGCTCCTTGCGCGTACTTTACCTGACCCGTGACACGGAATGCTAGTGCGAGAGCTTCCAGCGCACTGTCGATCTCGCGATCGCCGCGCGGCGGCGAGGACAGCGCCTTGTCCGCCGCCTTGCGCAGCACATCCCAGCGCGCGCGGGCTTCGGGGTCGTTGGCGACGAGTTGCTTCACCCGCGCGATGTTGCCAGGATTGAACGCCAGGGTGGCAGGGGATGTTTCGGCCTGTCCTTGAGCCATCGCAGGCACGGTTGCCAGTATCACGGCCAGGGTGGCCAGAGCGCTTCGCATCATCTCATCCATTCCCCGTCCAAGCCGTAGCGCCTGGACCAGTTGCTGTGTGTTTTGTGTCAGGTCATGCGCTCGAAAAGGATTGCCTGGCCGCCGCTTGGCTGCATTGCGACCTTCAGAATGGCCGCGGCATTCACATCACGCCGGGAGATGTCCACTTGGGTGAGTCGGGGTTCCTGCGCCCGGGCGCCGTCGGCAAAGATCATCGCCTGCCATCGCCCTTCGCCTAGGAAGTCGAGGGAAATCTGGATCGTGCGTTCCTGTTCATTGGTCATCGCGCCCAGAAACCAGCGATCCCCGCTCCGCCGGGCGACCGCCACGTACTCCCCGGGCTCGCCGGCGATCGGGCAGGTCTCGTCCCAAGTGGTGGGGCATTCATCGAACCAGTGCAGCGCGGGCCAGCTTCCGGTGCGGTACTTGCCCGGAGCATCGTACCAGTAAAGGAACGTGAGGGGATTGTAATAGACTGCCGCCATAGCCAGTTGGTGCGCGTTGGTCGTCTTGTTCATGTAATGATCGTAGCAGATCGTGTAGTCGATCGGACCCGACAGCGCGCGAGTGAAGGGCAGGGTGACGTTGTGCCGCGCGGTGGGGAACTGTTCGTTGCCGCGCACCCCTTCGAGAGCGACGTAGTTGGGCAGGGTGCGCTCCAGTCCGGCGGGACGCAGGTTGTCGTGCAGGTTCACCAGCAACTGATTGTCGCCGCAGGTCTTCACGAGGTTGTAAATCCAGTCCACATCCTCCTGCCGTCCTTCCCAGATGAAGCCGAACTTGATCCCGGCGATGCCCCACTTGCGGTAAGTGGCGACGATCGCATCGAGCTGGCGCATCGCAGGCACGCGGTCGACGTAGACGATGGTGCCGATACCGTTCTGGCGCGCGGCGGCGACGATGACTTCCATGTCGAGGCCGTCGATGGGACGGGTGGCATCGCTGGGGTCGGTGCCGTCGCCGTACCAGTGTGCGTCGAACTCGATGTAGTCGAGCTTGCGTTCGTGGGCGAAGGCGATGCCTTCCATGGCGCCTGCGTTCGAATAGGGCTTGCGGATTCGGAAGGCGCGGCCCGGGCGGATCCAGTCGTCGGAGCCGAGCCTGTCCGGCGTGGCAAGCGTGGGAATGAACCCTGCCTTGTCAATCAGTAGCGCAGGATGCTCGCCGACCATGATGACTCGCCATGGAGTCGTGAAAGGCGCTTCAACAGCGAACACGGGTGCGGCGTGGGTGTCGCCGGGCCCCGAATAGCCGGTGGCGCGGCCCGGGAAGTGCATAAGGCGGCTGACCATAGTCTGCTCATCCTCACCCGGTGCCAACATCATCCGCGGGTAGTGCAACCGGTCGGATTCGCAGAGTAGCATGGCAAGGCCTGCAGAAGTCTGGGCCAGCGCCGGCGTGTCGGCCAGCGCGCCCTTGTCGGTGCTGGCGGTCAATTCGGGATGAGGCACAGGCGCTATGCGGCCCGGCAAGGACACGGCATACTCGCCTTCGTCGCGACTGGTCCAGACGCGAGTTCCGGTTGGCATGCGGAATTCGACCTGCTCCCCCCCCAGCGTTATGGACTGCCCAGGCGCGGACATCAGGACGAAGCGACAAGCGATCCCGTCGTCGTGCGCGAGCAGGCGGATTGCGAAACGGATGCGTGTCCGGCGGTCCTCGAACCTGGCTTCCAACTGGCTCGCCCTGCCGTCATAGCGCGCGGCAATCCCGTACGGCGGATCCCACGTGCCATCGATAGCAATGATGTCCGAGCCCAGGAACCTCGCGTCCGGCCCGAGGCGCTTGCCATCGGCAAGCACGAGCGCCAAGCGCGAGGGCTCCAGCATGACGGAATTGCCGTGCCGGGCGGCCCAGCGCGGGTGCTCGCCGCGCGATGTCGGAATCAACAGTTCCAGCGTGGTGCGTCCATCGGGGGATGAAATAGTCAGGCGCTGATCCACAGCCGGAGCGTCGGCACGCGCCGCAGGGATGGTCGCGGCCATCCCAGTAGCGGCAGCGCCAAGGCTTGCCAGGACGGTGCGGCGATTGGTCTTCATGCTTGTGCTCTCTCCCGGGGGCGTACTGGTATCAGCGGAGTTGTAGGTTCTCGACGTGCTTGCCGACCAGCAAATCCGCCCCCTGCGGCGTGTCGACGCGTTGGCCGGCGATGTTGAGGTTTTCGATCGTGACGTTGCGAACGGCGGTCTTGGCCGAAAGACCCGATATGATCGACTGGCTCGGCATGCCCTCGCCGGAGAACGTGACGTTGCGTATGGTCACTCCGTCAATTCCGCGTCCTGGCGCCTTGTTGTAGCGGGCGTTGTTACCGGCGACGATGTTTATGAGTTTGCCTTCCTCGATCCTGTCGATGCGGATGTTGCTGAAGGTGATGTTGCGGATGAGCGTGCTGTCGCCCGAGTAGGCGGCGATCGCCCCTTCCCAGTCGGGATCGTCCTCGTCGAGATTGGCGATGTCGATGTTGTCGAAGGTCACGTCACGGATTGTGCGCGGGTGGGCATTGTCGCCAAAATGGCCAATATAAAGCGCGTGAGCCACATCGTTCCAGATGCGCAGATTGCGAACTGAAATGTCGAATGTGTCCCCCGGCGGGTTGATATCTGGAATACCGGTCTGTTCCGCTCGCTGGCGGCACAGCGGACAGTCGGCGACGGCATATATCACCACGGCGTCGTCCGACACGCGTAGATAGCCGCCATCGACGGAGACGTGTCGCGAGGTGGAGATGTTGATCCCGTCCGACCATTTGCCCGAGGTGAAGCCGGTGACGTTGCGCAGCGCGACATTGCTGGAATTGCGGATGTTGATGACCCGTGCGGCGTCCTTGCGATCGCTGTTGATTAGGATGAGGTCGGAGACCGCGACGTTCTGCGCTTTATCGAGGTCGATCCCCCGCCCGGGATCCCAGAGCATCCCGCGTCCCGATATGCTGACGTCCTTCACGCCCTCGAGTGCGAAGGAGCCTTTCAGGACGGCCCCGCCTGCAAGATAGATGCGCTCGCCAGACTTGACCGGGAACACGTCGCTGCCCTCGGGCGGGAGATGGAGCCCGGGCTCGAAAACGCGCACGTTCGGCCCCTTCGGCGCGGCCGCGGGCATGGCCCCTGCCAGGATGTGCAGGTTGCGGAGTCGGTCGTCATTGAACTGGAGCGAGAAGCTCTCCGGACGCGTCAGCGTCATGTGTACGATGCTTCCCTGGCGTTCCGGCTTCACCGCGCTCGCCAATGGAGCGACGGAGACCGTATCGAAGCGGCCATTGTTCTTCTGCACTTCGATTTCAACGGTGCCTTGAAAATCGAAATACACCATCGAAGCGTTTTGCTTGGTGTCGGTGTCGACCTGAACACGGTACTCGTAGAGGTCCTGCCACGGTCCGCCCGGCTTGCGCACCCGAACCGTGAAGTCGTCGTTGTGTGCCGAGTACAGCAGCCCCTTCGGCACCGAATATACCTGCAGCGCGTCTTCCGCCGCGCTTACGACTGGGGTCAGCGTGCAAGACAGGGCTACGACGGCAAGACTCATGCCGACACGACGGCGCAGAATGGCGTATTTGCGCATCGGCGGGGCTCCTAACAGATGCGACGACATCAGAAGTTGGCCGTTCCGGTCAGGAAGAACGAGCGTGGCTGGGTGGTCAGGATGCCAGTGGTGGCATTGGGATACATGCTGATGATCTGTGCTTGTGTCAGCCCGGAAATCGGCAGGTTCGGGTTCTGGATCGAGAAGATGCCGATGTCGTTGAACACGTTGTTGACGTTGAAGCCGAGACGGAAGTCGGGCGTCACATCGTA
Organism: Novosphingobium sp. BL-S-20; assembly: GCF_055521635.1. NCBI lineage: Bacteria > Pseudomonadati > Pseudomonadota > Alphaproteobacteria > Sphingomonadales > Sphingomonadaceae > Novosphingobium > Novosphingobium sp. BL-S-20. The sequence goes on from NZ_CM145494.1 coordinate 1,093,598, forward strand.
AGACAGCGAGAGGTCGGTCTGGGTCTGGGTCGGGAATGTCGTCAGCCCGGTGAAGCTGGACGGCCGGGAGCCAAGATAGGTGAAGTTGACGAGGGCCGTGAATGGGCCGGTTGCATACTCCAGGCCAATGCGACCCTGCATCTTCGCAAGGTTCTCAAGCTTGCTGTCGGGATACGCTTCGAGTTGGTCGTCCGCCCGGCCCGTCTGCCCCATGTTCCAGTTGTACCATTCGAGCGCCTTGCCCTTCTGGAGCGTCACGGCAGCCGTCAGGCGCAACTGCTGCGTCACCCGGATATCGCCCTCGATCTCGATCCCGTAGACCCGCGTCTTGTTGAAGGCGGGTGTGGTGACGTAGGTCGTGCCGTCAAGGTCGGTGCCCTGGCCGACAACGTTCACCTTGTCGAGGAGGGTGAAAAAGGGCGTCAGCGTCAACCGGACAGCTGGGCTCGCATAGCTGAACCCTGCTTCGTACTGCGTAATTAGGGGAGGGGTGATCGGCTGGTTTTCGGCCTTGAACACCGTATCGTAGCCACCCCAAAGGCCGTCGCCGTTCTTCTTGCCACGTGCGTAGCGGACGTAGGCCGAGAAGCGATCGGAGAAGCGATAGTTCGCTGCCGCCGTGTAGTTCACGAAATCCAGTTTCTTGTCGAAAGGCACTTCGCGGTTCAGCACGCCCACGAGATTGTCGTAGATCGTCAGCGGATCGCCATCGACGCCGCCGTAGGTGCGGTCACGCGCCAGCGGGTTCGCCGAGGCGAGCAGGTTCGTGCCCTTGTAACCAAAGCGCTCGTAACGGATGCCGGCATCGAGCGTGAGCTTGTCGGTCGCCTTCCAGTTGAGGCCGCCGAACAGTGAGGTCGAGCGATTTTTTACGGTATTGCGGACCGGTGCGGTGCCGATCGAACCGAACCCGGCGGGGTTGGTCATCTGATAGACATTGCCGGTCGCGGCATCGGTGAAGGTGACCTGCGCGGCTTCCATGTCCGATTCGATCGGGGCGATGTAGCCGCCGGGCGGGAGCAGCTCGCGCACGAACTTCGAGCGCGAGAGGTATCCGCCGGCGGTCACGGTCAGCCGGCCGATACGCTTGGAGATCGTCAACTGGTCGATGAACGACTGCTCGTCGAAATCGGTCGAGGTGCCGGTCCCCGAAATGACGCCATTGGCCAGAACCTGCTGGTTGGGCAGGTTGTTGGTCAGCACCGTGTAGCCGGTGGCGGCGCTGGCCACGCGGGCGAGCAACTGGCCGTTGCTGCCGGTCACCGTGATCGTTCCCGGAACGCGGCTGAGCCCTGCTGCGCTGAAGCCCAGGTTGTTCCACAGGTTCTGGTTGTCCAGGCCGTAGGTTCCGACGCCGTTCTGGTTGAGCTTCAGGCGGTTGTCGTTGAACCGGAAATGGTTGCTAATCTGGAGCGTGTCGTCGACGTCGTGTTCCCACTTGAGGCCCACGGTCCGCGCGACGGTGTGGTCGAGATTGTCCGGATCGAAGCGCTGGCTGCCCACGACGCCCGATCCGGGAATGGTGAAGGCTGATTTGCGGCCCAGTGTGTAGTTGTCGTAGCGCGATAGGCCGGGCGCGATCTGCGGATCGTCGAAGCCGATCGAGGGGATGCGCTCGGAATCGTAGGATCCGTTGTGATCGTCGAGATACTTGCCGTAGAGGACCAGTGAGCCGGAGCCGTAGTTCCAGCCCAACGATGCCTTGATCTGCCCACCCCGGTTGAACGGATAGGCGGTCGGCCGTGCGCCAAACGAACGACGGTAGAACCCGCCAATCGAGCCATAGACGCCGCTTTCACCGAATTCAGTGCCATAGTAGGCGTCCGCACGCTGATAGGGCTGGTTCTTGCCCTCGAGACCGAGGCGAACCGAAGCCACGCCGCCGTCGTGATCCGTGAGGGCGTTTTTGGAGATGTAGTTGAACAGGCCGCCGGGCGCGTTCGGCCCTGTGACGGTCGCACTGCCGCCTCGCAGCGCCTCGACGCGCTTCAGAGTAAGGTCCTGACGATAGAAACTGTCAGGCTGGAAGCCGCTACCCTGGATGCCGATCACGGGCAGGCCATCGTCGAGCAATGCAACGAAGTAATAACCCGATGTCGCAGACTGCGTCCCGACCGACAGGCCGCGCGCATAGACGATGTTGCGCGCCTCGCCGATCGATGAGTTCACATAGACGCCCGGCACGTTCTTCAGAAGGTCTGCCGCGCTGACCGGGGCCGAGCGTTGCACGGTGTCCGAATCGATTGTCGAGATGGCGACGGCGGCATCCCGCTTGGCAGTGCGGTTGAGCACACCTGTCACGATGATCTCTTCGAAAGTTGGCTCTTGTGCGTTCGCACCGGTTGCAGCGTCTTGAGCGAACGCTGGAACAGCCAAGCAGGAGGTTACCAGTAACGGCGCCAGCTTGATCGATGTACGAACGCCGCCGCTGTACCGCGACAAGGTGAAGGAACTCATGAGCGCTCTCCCAAGGGCGTCTGATTGTTACGAATCTGATATCGATATCAGTCGATGGTTGCAAGTGGGTATCGATACCAGAACTTGCTGTTTGCTTTATCGGGCGGAATTCGGGCCGATCTTGAATTTACCGCCGCACATCCCCGCCGCCGGCGGAGAACGCTTCAAGTTCATCCACACCCAGGAGGCTCATGTCGCCGGGTATGGTATGCTTGAGCACGGTATAAGCCAGCCCGGCCTCCGCCGTCTCGGCGAGGTCCGCACCTTGCAGCCACTTGTGCAGCACACCAGTGGCAAAAGCATCCCCGGTGCCGATACGATCGAGGATGCCGGTGACGTGAACTTCGTTCGTCTGGTGCGCACCGTCGCGCGCATCGAGGCGCGCCGCAATGCGGTGGTGGCCAGAATTGACAACGTGCCGCGCCGTCGAGGCGATCAGTTGCAGCTTCGGGAACGCCTCGAAAGCAGCCAGCGCCGCCTCGCGCCGCCGGTCGGAGCCAGCAACCGAGAACGCCTTGCCCAGCAGCAGAGATATGTCGCGGTGGTTGCCGATCATGACGGTGGCCGACTGCATCAGGTCGGTGAGGATCGCGCGCGGGTCACTCTCCCATGCATCCCAGAGGAGCGCGCGATAATTGCCGTCGAAACAGACGGGCACGCCGGCGCTTGAGGCCGCAGCTACGGCGGCTTGCGCAAGCGCGACTCCTCCGGGGCCGAGCGCCGGCGTGATGCCCGACAGGTGGAGCAGTCGGGCGCCCTCGAGCGCGGAGGCGAAGTCGAACTGGTCCGCCTTGGAGGTTGCGAACACGGAACCCGCGCGATCGTACGTGATCGACGAGGGCCTCAAGCCCGCTCCGCTCTCGAGGAAATAGAGACCCATGCGCCCGACATCGCGATCCATGTGCGTGGTATCGACACCGGCCGCGCCGAGGGCCGCGCGCGCCTTGTCGCCGAGCGGGCTCGACGGCAGGCGCGTCAGCATCTTCACGTCATGGCCCAGCGAGGCGAGCCCCGCCGCGACATTGGCCTCGGCCCCGCCGACGACCATGTCCAGCGCATCGCACTGGACGGTCAGCCGCGCGCCCGGCGTGGCGAAGCGCAGCAGGACTTCGCCGAAGGTGACGACATGACCGGAAGTGCTCCTGGTCATGTCAGCGCGCCAGCCAGCCGCCGTCGACCGCCAGCACCTGGCCGGTCACGTAGTCCGATGCCTCGGAAGCGAGGAACACGGCGGCGCCCGCGATGTCCTCCGGCTTGCCCCAGCGTCCGGTCGGGATGCGTTCGAGAATCTGGCGGTTGCGCGTCTCGTCGGCGGAAAGCGCGGCGGTGTTGTTGGTGGTGATGTAGCCCGGCGCGATCGCGTTGACCTGCACGCCCTTGGGTGCCAATTCGTTCGCCATCGCCTTGGTGACGCCGGAGACGCCCGACTTCGCCGCCGCATAGCTGGGCACGCGAATGCCGCCCTGGAAGGTCAGCAGCGAGGCAATGTTGACGATCTTGCCGGTTCTGCGCTCCACCATGCCCTTCACAGCCGCCTGGCTGAGGAAGAACAGGGTCTTGAGATTGGTGTCCATCACCGCGTCCCAGTCCGCTTCGGAGAACTGGAGCAGGTCGTCGCGGCGGATGATCCCGGCATTGTTGACGAGGATATCCACTTTACCGAGGCTCGCGACTGCCTCGTCGATCACGCGGCCGACCGGCTCGATGCTGGACAAGTCGGCCTTGATGTTTACCGCCTTGCGGCCCGTCGCGGCGATCAGTGCCAGCGTCTCGGTTGGCTCGGAACGGCCCGCGACGGCGACGTCGGCGCCCGCCTCGGCCAGCGTGACGGCGATGGCCTGGCCGATGCCGGTGTTGGCGCCGGTGACGAGCGCGGCCTTGCCCGTCAGGTCGAAGGAAATTGCCATGATACCATCTCGCCACTGCGGGCGCCGTCACGCGATCCCCGCGTGCGGCGTCCCTGATTATTCGTCATTGCCTTCGGTGCCGGAGCCGCTCCTACTGGAGCTGGCAGATATCCAGCACGTTCATGTCGGTGTAGTCGAGGTTTTCCCCGCCCATCGCCCAGATGAACGCATACTTCTTGGTGCCTGAGCCCATGTGGATCGACCACGGCGGGCTGATGACCGCCTCTTCGTTGGCGATCACGATGTGACGCATCTGGTCGGGCTCGCCCATGTAGTGGAAGATGCGGTCGTTCTCTTCCGGTAGTTCGAAGTACAGGTAGATTTCCGAGCGGCGGTCGTGGAGGTGCGGCGGCATGGTGTTCCAGACCGAGCCTTCTTCCAGCACGGTCAGGCCGAGCAGGAGCTGCGCGCTCTCGCACACGCCGGGGATCACGAGCTGGTAGATCGTGCGCTGGTTCGAGTTGGCGAGGTCGCCGCGCGCCAGCGGGTTGGCCTGATCGAGCGTGATGTGCTTGATCGGCAGCGCCTTATGAGCCGGGACCGACGCGATGTAGAAGCGCGCGCCCTCACCCTCGAAGATCACCTCTTCGCTGCCCATCGGCACGTAGAGGCATTCCTTGTTCTTCACCTCGAAACGCTGGCCGTCGACAGTGATCGCGCCTGGGCCGCCGATGTTGGTGATGCCCGCTTCGCGTCGCTCGAAGAACGACTTACCCTCGGCACTCTTGGGGACGGTCTGCAGCGGCAGCTTGAGCGGCTCCGCGCCCGGAACTGCGCCGCCGATGATGAAGCGCTCGTTGTGCGAGTAGTTGAGGTTGACCTCGCCGGCCTTGAACATGCCGGTGACCAGGTAGCGGTCGCGCAGTTCCTCGTTGGAGACACACTCCATCATGTCCGGATGGGTGGCGTGGTACGTCTTGCAGAACACTGGTTTCCCTCCTTGGGGTATCGGATTGTCTGACGTTGTTCGAATTCCTGGCCTGGCCTCGCACCTGCGACGAGGTGCGGGCGACAAGCGCATGCATTGGCCCTTCGGCAGCGATGTTGCAGGGGCCATCGGAAACCCAGCCCTCGCCGACCCGGTCTCCGGCTATGGAATGGAAAGCGGACCGGAAATCGGTGATCTCCCAGTCCTTCGCAACACTGCGTGCACAGGGGCGATGGAAAGTCATTGACTGATGCTTTCAACGGCTTTCGCCGGATTGATGATGACCCGGCGGTACCGGGTCATTGCTGGCGATCCACGATCGGTCACCTGCAGGATGACGTGGATCGGCTTCGTGGCGCCGGATGGAACGGTAACGGTCGCGATCGCCTTGTGGCTGTCGCGAATTTCGGGAGCGGCCTCGGGGAATGTCGATCCTGCTTCGGGATAGCTCGACCAAGCGAAGTCGAGCGGGTCCCCGTCGGGATCCCGCGAACCGCTGGCATCGAGCGTAACCGTTGTACCGGGCCTGACGGCGAGCGTAAGCGGGGAGGGCGAATGCGTCCCGTTCAGCGCGATTCGAGGCGCATGGTTCGCACAGGATTGGCATCCGGCCAGGGTCCAGGCGATGCGCGCTGCGAAGTCGTTCTGGTAGGCCTGGCGCCACCGCCAGATCGTGGCCTGCCCGCTGCGATAGGTTACGCCGTCCATGCCCACGACGGTATCGGTGGCATCGGCGAAGAGGCCCTGCTCGGGCGACACTCGACCGTAGCGGCCACCCCAACCTCCCCATTCGGGGTGTTCCGGAGAAGACAGACCGTTGCGCACGAGATTCATGAACGACGGGGTGTCCCCTTCCATGGCGTAGAGCCAAGCCGGATACAACGTGCCGAGCGGACCCTTGCGGATATTGCGGGACAGCCAGTCGTTCGTCACCAGTCGACCGTCGGGTCCGCCCAGCGCGGGAGCGACGATGTCGGGCCGTCTGTACAGATCGCCCGAGAACCCGCGCCAGGTCGCGGCCGAATAGTCGCCGAAGGCGTGGATGCTGCCGACCCAGAACAGCCCGGGAAAATTCGTCCTGATCCACGGGCCGGCATCGTCCTGGTCGGAGATCGCGTAGACCCGCAGCCGAGCGACGGCTTTGTGGACGGCCTCGGGCGAGCGGGTGTCGCGCATGTCCGTCAGCGCCTGCGCGAGGTCCACTGCGCCGCCCCACAGGGCGATCCAGAGCGGTCTGGCATCGTCGCGGTCGAGGGCGGCGATAATGGCGCGCGAGCCGTCGGTTGCCTTACCTGGGCCAACGCCTGCGAGGCCGTAGCGGGGGCTTCCCCGCTTGACAGTGCGGGCAAGGGTGCTGGCTTCAGGGTATCGACAGTCGTGGACGCGCAGGTTTCCGGCGACCTTCGCGTAGGCGGCAATCCGCTCATCCACGAGTTCGGGGCGGATCCGTTCATGCTGCCAGACCGAGGTCGACGCGACAACCGCCTCGAGGTCTATCTCGTTGGTATAGAGCAGTAGCCGGATCAGCGACTCTGAATCGTCCGGCTCGTTTCCGATGTCCGTCAGGACGATGAGCCGCGCGTTGTCGGGTTCGCGCGGACAGGCAGTCGCATCGGCCCTAGTCGCGCAGTTCGCCATCGTCGCACAGACCGCTATCGCCAATGCGCCGAGGCAAGCGGCCCAGCGAGCTGGGCTCGCGCGGCGCCGGAGCCGATCGGGCGGCGACTTCGGGGAGCGTCTGATCTTACGGTTACGCCAGGCCATGCGTTACGCCCAGTACGGCGACCAGGGACGACGCAGGCGCATCAGGGCCTCGAGATAGAAGTAGTCGCCCCAGATGCAGGCTTCATCGACGCCAGCCTTGTTTGGCATGTGGTAGACGCCGTGCAGCAGCAGCGCGTTGGACCCGTCGAGAGGCGCGAGATAGTCTTCCGAGAGCGTCTTCATGATCGCGACGGCCCAAGCCTCGTAGGTCTCGCGAAGGGCATCGGACAGCGGCAGTGCCTGGGCCAGCTCCAGCAGTCCGCAAGCGGCGATGGCGGCTGCCGAGCTGTCCCTGTCGACACCCTCGTTATCGGTGAAGATCAGGTCCCAGCAGCAGATGCCATCGTCGGGAAGACGGTTGAGGAAGTGGTTCGCCAGCCGCGACGCGAGGTCAAGGTAGTGCTGCCTGCCGGTGTGCCGCCAGGCGAGGGCGAAGCCATAGATGCCCCAGGCCTGTCCGCGCGCCCAGCTGCTGTCGTCAGAGTAGCCCTGGTGCGTGCTGCCGTGACGTGGTTCGCCGGTGACGGTGTCGACGTAGTAGGTATGGAAAGTCGAGGCATCGGGGCGCACCAGCAGCCGCGCGGCCTGCTCGAGATGCTGGTCGGCCGCGGCCGCGAAGCGAGGATCGCCGGTCTCGCGGGTCGCCCAGTAGAGCAGCGGCACGTTAAGGTTGCAGTCGATGATCATGCGGCCCCGTTCGGCGGGCACATCCATGTCGCCCCAGGCCTGGATGACCTTCGCCACCGGGTCGAAGCGCGCCAGCAGCTGTGCCGCCGCGGCAACGCCGGCATCCCTCGCGTTGCGATCGCCCGTCAGGCGATGACCGGCACAGGAGGACAGGGTGTACAGGAAGCCGAGGTCGTGATGGTCGACGTTGATGCGCTTGTCGATCCGGTTGGCGAACGAGGCGAGGTTCTGTACCGCGATCTTGCGATACTTGTCCGCCCCCGTGAATTCCCACGAGAGCCACAGCATTCCGGTCCAGAAGCCGTTGGTCCACTCGACGTTGTCGATGGGGCCGTAGATGTCGCTCTCGCTCGAGGGCGCGGGAAAATGGGTATCGAACTGCGGCAGCATGCGATCGACCCGCGCCAGTGCCGCGGCGATCCAGGCGTCGACCACGTCCGGACCCGGGCGTTCGAGCGCGCGGTGAGACAGAGCCTCGAAGGTAACTTCACTCATCAATGAGCATCCTCATAACGGTGAACGTCCGATGCGGATGCGATCGCGACGGTGTCGGACGCCTGTCCGTCCTTGAGGGGGACAGGCGTGTATTCGGGCGGGGTCGGGGCAAGGGAGATCGCCGACCAGATCCAGAAGAAGAGCGCGAAGCCCGCGATCAGGAAATAGGTGTGCTGGAAGCCGAACAGATCGTAGCCGGTGCCCGCAAGCGGCGAGAGGATGGCGAGGCCAAGCGAATGGCCGAAGCTGACGCCGACCATGTAGACCGTCGAGGCGAACCGGCTCTCGAAATGGTAGGCGATGTAGCGGAAGATCGAGACGGCCAGGATCGGAAGTTCCACGGCGTGCGCCATCTTGCACATCGAGATCGTGACCGGACCGATCGCGAAGCCCGATCCGGCGATGCGAATGATCATGATCATTGCCGCCAGCAGAAGTCCGCGGGTAGCGCCGATCCTGCGCACAATGAGCGGAGCCAAGAACATCCCCCCAGCCTCGACGAAGATCTGCGCCGCATTGAGGTACCCGAACATCGCGTTGCCTTCCTCCGGCGTGGGGAAGAGCGAGGAGAAGTAGAACGGGAACTGCTGGTCGTAGACGAGGTAGAGGTTGGTGACCCCCAGGATCAGGATCATGAACCGCCAGAACCGGGCTTGGCCGAATAGGGCGAGCGTGTCGCGCAGCTTCAACTGGTCGGCGGCCTGTTGCGCCGCCTCGTCTGGTTCGATCCGGGCAAGGCGGATTAACGGGAACAGCGCCAGGCCGGCGAGGCTGGCAAGGAAGAAGTTGATCGCCGGATCTAGGTTGTAGAGACGGCCGGAGAATGCCGCAGCCGTCGCGAAGCCGATCGAGCCCCACAGTCTGGTGCGGCTGTATTCGAAACCATAGCGCCGGCCGACACGGTCGACGTAGCTCTCAAGGGCATAGCTGCCAGCCATGAAGGTGAAGCCGAGATAGATCCCGCCCGCTGCCGCGCCGAGCGGCAGGCTCCATCGCAGCAGCGGCGCATAGACATACAGGAAGAAGGGCCCGGCAAGGATCACCAGCGAGGCAATCACGACCGGCACCACTTTGCGAAAGCCCATGCGATCGGACAGGAAGCCGTAGGCAGGCTGGGCCAGCATCGCGCCGATCGAATTGACCGCAAAAACCGTCCCGGCCTGGGCCCCGTTCAAGTGCAGCGAGCGGGTCAGCCAGATCGACAGCAACGACATCGCCATGGCCTGCGCGAAGAAGAACGCGAACAGGAAGGCGCTCAGAACAGCGTAGTTTCTCTGTCGATTGGCAAGCACGGCATCCTCGTTCTTTGTGTGGCGGCTGCTTCGACCTTGCGAACGCGCTGCCCTCTGTTATCGATATCACGTATGCAGCCGCGATTCCGGTTTGGCAAGGCCCTAACTTGACACATGGCCACGAGCGGTTATCGATATCAGGAAGGGAAGGGCGTCACCGTATCGGGTGTTCGCCGGCCGTGACGGCCCTGGAGAGGCAATTTGATGACAAATGAGTCGAAGCGCAAGGATAGCGGCGCGAAAAGTGCGCATCGCCCTGTCGTGACGATCCATGATGTGGCGCGCCATGCCGGCGTGTCATCAATGACGGTGTCGCGGGTGATGACCGGCAAGCGGCATGTCAGCGAGGCGATGCGCGAGCGGGTAAATGCCGCGATCGCAGAACTTGAGTATTCGCCCAATCTCAACGCCCGCAGCTTTTCGAGCGCGGTACGGGTGGGGGCGATCTATTCCAATCCTTCCTCGTCGAATCTGGGTACCTTCCTCATGGGCGCGTTTCGCCAGAGCGGGGAGAGCGGCTGCCAGTTCCTTATCGAGCCGGGCGCGAACGAGGCGGAAGCCATCGCCAGCCTCCATCGCCTCGTCGAGGCGCGCATCGGCGGGGTCATTCTGCCGCCGCCGCTTTGCGATTCGCAGGCGCTCCTCGATCTCGCGGCCAGCGCGGACGTGATCCCGCTCGCCTTCGCCACGGCCATCCCCCGCGAAGGCATCTCGGCGATCATCGTCGACGACTACAAGGGCGCTTTCGACATGACGCGCTATCTCATCGGCAAGGGGCATCGCGCGATCGGCTTCATCCAGGGCGATCCGGCTCACTCGCCGTCCCAGCGCCGCGAGCAGGGATACCGCGCGGCCATGGCGGGCGCATCGCTGACGATCCGCGACGAATGGATTGCGCCGGGCCTGTTCAACTACCGCTCGGGGCTCGATGCCGCGCACAAGCTGCTCGATCAGCCCAATCGGCCGACCGCTATCTTCGCCAGCAACGACGACATGGCGGCGGCCGTGACCGCGGTGGCCCATGGTCTCAATCTGCGCATTCCGGGCGACCTCAGCATTGCCGGCTTCGACGACGCGCAGATCGCCGCCACCATCTGGCCCGAGCTTACCACCATACGCCAGCCGATCTCGGATATGGCGTCGCGCGCGGTCGCGCTGCTGAGCGACCAGGTGCGCGAGGCACGCACCGGCGCACGGCCAGAAGTGCGGCACGTGCGCGAGATGCTGACACTGGTCGAACGCGCCTCGACCGGCGCGCCGATCGACTGAACCGGCTGCGCCTGCAGCCATCAAGACATTTGCGAAAGGACTATCGCATGACCATCTTCGGCGCGATCGAAGCGGGGGGCACCAAGTTCGTCTGCGCGGTAGGCAGTTCGGGTGGCGGCTCACTTCGCACCACCACCATCCCGACGCGCGATCCAGATGCCACTTTTGCGGATGTGGAGGCGTTCTTTCGCTCGGCGGCGGACCTCGAGCCTTTGGCGGGTCTGGGCATCGCCAGCTTCGGGCCCGTCGGCGTAGCCCCGGGCCTGCCGCACTACGGCCGCATCCTGGCGACACCCAAACCGGGCTGGGAGGGCACCGACATCATCGCTCGCGCGCACAAGTTTCTCGACGTGCCGATCGGACTGGATACTGATGTCAACGCCGCCGCCCTCGCGGAGATCGCGGCGATCGGCGGCGGGCTGCGCGATCTCGCCTATGTCACGGTTGGTACCGGGATCGGGGTGGGTCTCGTGAGTGCGGGCCGTACCGTCCATGGTATCGGGCATCCCGAGGCCGGGCACATTCCGGTCCGGCGTCATCCGGACCATGGTGATTTCGCCGGACTGTGCCCCTTCCACGGAGATTGCCTCGAAGGCCTTGCGGCGGGGCCGGCCGTGGCTGCGGCGTGGGATCTCACGCCTTCCCATGTTCCGCACGACCATCCATTTTGGGATGTCGAGGCGAGCTATCTCGCGCAACTGTGTGCTACGCTGTTCCTGACGGCCGGGCCGGAGCGCATCGTGCTCGGCGGCGGGGTGATGAAGCAGGAGCGCCTGCTGCCGCTGATCCGGGCGCGCACGCTCGAATTGCTGGGCGGCTATGTCCATGCGTTGCGCACGATCGAGGACATGGAGCGCACGATCGTCTCGCCTGCGTGCAGTGAGCCGTCCGGATTGGTCGGGGCTTTCCTGCTCGCCGAAGAGGCCGCAACCTGACCCGGGAGAAGATCATGCTTCGTACGAGCTCGCTTTCGCTTGCGGCCCTGGCCGCATGTCTGACGGCAAGCGCATCCGCCGGAGTAAGCGCCGGTGAGGGGCGCTGGATCGCCGATCAGGGCGACGGCACCTATCGCAACCCGGTGCTGGCGGGCGACTATTCGGATCCCGATGCCGTTCGCGTCGGTGACGATTTCTATCTCGTGTCATCCTCGTTCACGGATGTGCCGGGCCTGCCGATCCTACACTCGCGCGACCTCGTCAACTGGACGCTGATCGGCCATGCCCTCGGCCGTATTCCGCCTGACGACCACTATCGCACCGCCCGGCGCGGGGGAGGAGTGTGGGCTCCCGCGATCCGCCATCGCGATGGCCGCTTCGTGATCTACTATCCCGACCCGGACCGCGGCATCTTCATGGTCTCGGCGATCGATCCGAAAGGACCATGGAGCGAGCCGGTACTGGTGGACGGTACCACTGGGGCGATCGATCCGGCGCCGTTCTGGGACGATGACGGCACCGCCTGGCTCGCATACGCCTTCGCGAAGAGCAGGGCGGGCAAGGCCAATCTCATCGCACTCAGGCGGCTGAGTGCGAACGGGAGCAGAACCGAAGGCCCCGAACGCATCATCATCGACGCAGGGCAAATGCCCAAGGTTGCGACAAGTCTCGGGCCGCGTCCCTGGCAGACTACCGAGGGGCCCAAGCTCTACAAGCGCGATGGCTGGTATTACGTTTTCGTGCCCAGCGGCAGTGTCAAGGGCGGCTGGCAGGGCGTCTTCCGCAGTCGCAGGATTACCGGACCATACGAGGGGCGCAATGTGATGGATCAGGGCGGCACGGCGATCAACGGGCCGCACCAGGGCGCGTGGGTCGACACGCCGGGCGGCGAGGACTGGTTCCTCCATTTCCAGGATCGCGATGCCTACGGGCGAATCGTTCACCTCCAGCCGATGCGCTGGAAGGACGGTTGGCCGGTCATCGGCGCCGATACCGATGGTGACGGACGGGGCGAACCGGTGCTGGTACATCGCAAACCCGACGTGCCGACGCAGCCGGTCGCGGCTCCGGTCGCCAATGATGAATTCGAGGGAGGCTACTCTCTCGCCTGGCAGTTTGGCAGCAATCCAGGGAGCGACTGGGCCAGCGTGGAGGACGGATGGCTGAGGCTCAAGTCGGTGACGGGATCTGCGGACCTGTATGAGACCGGGGCGGTGCTGTCGCAGAAGGCTCCCGGATTGACGTTCTGCGCGAGTACGCTGATGCGCTTTGCGCCCCTGCGGCTCGGCGAGCGGGCCGGACTGGCGGTCCACGGGTTCAACTTCGCATGGATCGGTCTGGAGAACCGGGCTGAAGGCATTCGGATAGTGCAGGTGCGCAAGGACGGCGAGAGCCCTGGCCTACCCATCACCGAAACAGCAGGGCCGGTGCTGAAGCAGGATCGTGTCTGGCTAAGGGCCTGCGCCAAACCGGTCATGGTGGATGTGCCGCCACCGGACTTCGCGCCCTACTGGCCCTCGATGCTTCGAGATACGCGCATGGCGGTACGCTTTACCTACAGTCTTGACGGTATGCGTTACGAAGAGCTCGGATCGACGTTCGAAGCCAGGCAGGGACGCTGGGTCGGGGCTCAGATCGGTCTTTTCGCGCAGGCGGCCATCGGCACGCCGGCCGCGGTCGCGACGAGTGTCGGATACGCACAGTACGACTGGTGGAAGATCGGTCAGTGAAGCCCCTGGCGGTTGTCGCGCTCGGCGCGCTAGTCTTTGGACTTTCCGCACAGGCTGCGCCGCTCATTACGCCCGGAAGCCTCGAGGTCTACCCGCCGCCGCCGGGCAGCGACTACTATACCTCGTTTGACGACACTTTCACTGTGCGAGTACGTCAGCCGGGAGGGGAATGGCGCGACTTGTACGAATACCGCGTCATGGTCGATCTCGACAAGCCGCAGCCCGCCTCGATGGTCACGTTCGGCACCGGCGGCCCGGTCGAGGTGGCGATCCAGAAGAACAACGGCGCGGTCCGTCACGTCACCGTGCGGCCCGCGTCACGCGGAATAGAGGCCAGGCTCGTCGGCGCGATCGCCTATTTGAAGCTGGAGGGCCCTGCCAACCTGTCGGTCGAGTTTGACGATGATCGCCTGCATAACCTCCATCTCTTTGCCAATCCGATCTATACGGCCATGAGGCCCAAGGATGGTCGCAAGGTCGTGACATTTGGTCCCGGCATCCATGTCCCGCCGCGAGGACAGGACAGTTTCCGGTTTGAATCGAATACCGACGTGCGGCTTGCCGGTGGTGCGATTCTCAAGGGGCAAGTCGATGTCGCCGCGGCGCACAACGTGCGCATCGTCGGGCCGGGCATCCTCAAGGGCGGCAAGGAGGGGATAACCGTCCTTCATTCGCAGGCCATCGAGATCGACGGTCCGATCGTGATCAATCCAGGTCATTATACCTTGATGTGCGGACAATCGCGCGGGCTGACAATCCGCAACCTGCGCACCTTCAGTGCGGGGGGCTGGACCGATGGCATCGACCTGATGGCCTGCTCGGATGTCCACATCGACGGCGCATTCCTGCGCACCTCCGACGATGCCGTGGCGATCTATGCCGATCGCTGGGACTATCATGGCGATGCACGCAACTACCTCGTGGAGAACTCCACGCTCTGGGCGGACGTCGCCCATCCTGTGAATATCGGGCTTCACGGAAGCAAGGATGTACCGCGCACGATCGAGAACCTGGTATTCCGCAACATCGATATCCTCGATCACGACGAGGACGATCGCGACTATCAGGGCGCGTTGGCGATCACCGACGGTGACAACAACCTGGTCCGCAATGTGGTGTTCGACGATATTCGCGTCGATCGGATCGAGGAGGGGATACTGTTCAATTTCCGGGTGGTCTTCAACCAGAAGTACAGTCTGGCTCCGGGTCGGGGGATCGAGAACATTGTGATGCGCCGCGTCCGGTTACGCAGCGGGCGCGTGAACCGCCCCGTCATCGCCGGATACGATACGTACAGGACCGTGCGCGATGTCAGCCTCGTGGATGTCGGCGGACCGGATGGAGCTCTGTCGCTCGAGGATATCGATGTCGGACTCTACGCGGAACGGATCTCGGCTTTGCCGCGGTGAGGTACGTGCAATGAAAAAATGGGTCGCCGGCGGAGGAGCCGACGACCCATCAGGCTTGAGAGGGTCCGTTGGGAGGAATCCCCTCTCGTTCCGGAAGCGTCAGCTTCCGAAATTGTAGCGCAGCGTCGCGCCGAAGTTACGACCGTTCATGAAATGCTGGCGTTCGATCCCGGTCGCGAGATCGGGTTCGCCAACGAAGCGGTCGGCCGCCTCGTTGGTGAGGTTCGAGGCGGTGATCGCAAGCGAGAAGTTGTGTGGAAGTTTAAAGTTGATCGAGGCATCGAGCAGTCCGAAGCTTCGGATGTAGCGCCCGTCGATCGGGTTCGCCGCCAGGCCGAACAGGATTGCCTTTGAACGCCAGGTGTAGACGAGGCGCGCGGAGATCGTCTCGTCTTCGTAAAGACCGGTCACCGAGTACGAATACTTTGACGTCAGGGGCTGCATGGTCGTGACCCGCTGGTTGTTGAGCGTCAGCGGATTTTTCGTCTCGACATAAGTGAACGAACCCTGCACGCCGAAGTGGTGCGCGAAGTCGGGAAGGAAATCGTAGTCGAAGAAGGTCTGGCCCGCCAATTCGATGCCTTTGGCGGTTCCCTTCTCCGCATTGATGGTCTGGGTGATGAAGTATTGGTCGCCCGAGCAACTGGTATTGGTGGTCGGGGTCGGGGCTCCGGAGACGCTCTGGCACGACGAAACGCCGCTGAAGAAGCCGTCGATTTTTTTGTAGAAGAGCGCGGCGGATACGTAGTTCACCGACGAGAAGTAGTGTTCGAACGAGAGATCGAAGCTGTTGGCCGTCTGGGGCTTGAGGTCCGGGTTGCCGATCGTGCCTACACCGCTCACTGTGTTGATGATCAGCGAGGGATTGAGTGCCGAAAACTCGGGACGGGTGATACCCTTGCCGTAGCCAAAGCGCACCAGCGTATCGGGCGTAACGTATCCGGTCAGGTTGAAGCTGGGCAGCGCATAGGTATACGACGAGTTACTCTCGCTCGGCACCACGTTGCCGGTATTGAGCGGATCGATCATGGCGCGCACGAACGTGTCGGTCTTGACCACGCGAACGCCGGCATTGCCTTTGATCCGGTCGTCGAATAATCCGAAGTATGCAACAGCGTATCCGGCGTAGCTCTTCTCGCTAAAGTAGCGGCGGTTGAGCAAGATCTCGGGCAGCGCGTCCTCAGGCAAAATACCTGCGTTGGGGAAACGCGAGCGCACGTTATCGCCTAGCAGGGCATCGGGTGAGAACGTTAGGTAGCCGCCCGAGTAGCCCGCCTCGCCATTCATGAAATTTGTGGGGGATGTCGCGACGAGATCCGCCATCGAGACCACTGATATCGCGTTTGAGCGATCGGCAGCGAGCGCCAGGCCGTTGGTGGTCAAGTTGCGGTTGCTGAACGAGTAGTTGCGGTAGCGGTCCTTCTGGGTGGCATAGCGCGCGCCGACCTTGATGTCCTTGAGGAAGGAATTGTCGAATTTGTAGATCAGATCGAGCGCGGCCGAAATGCCGTCATCATGCCAAGCCTGATTGGTGGCGTTTGAGTAGTTGTTGAACACCCAGGAATTGGCCGATGACAGGTCGGGACCGGTGATCGCGACTTGTTGCGGACGCCCGAGATCGCGCGCGATGTCCCAGGTCAACCCGGCAGCCGAAGCCAGCGTCACGGCTCGGTTGTCCTGTGTCTGGTCGGCTTTGACGTAGGAGAAATCGAAATCGACGTCGAGGTGCTCGCTCGCTGCCCACTTCGTGCCGCCTGCGATCACGAAGGTTTTGTAGCGGCGATGTTCGTCACCGCCTGTCGTCGACAGTCCGGAATTCAGGAACGTGCCTCCGGTGATGCGCCGACCGGACAGCAGGTCGTTCGAACCGCCGTTCGCGTTGCGGTTGGCCAGCATCTCGTCGATCGTGAATGCCTGTGTCGTCAAATCTTGCGCGTACCGGCTATCGGTTGCGTTGAGAAAACGATAGTTCTGGTGGTAGAGGTACGAGTTGTAATTGCCCTCCACGTAGAACTCGAGGCCGGGACTCGGGCGCCATTGCAAGGCGCCATTGAGACCCTTGCGTGTGCGCGCATAGTCCTCCTGAGCAATGTTGGTCTGCACGCCAACTGACGTCAGTAGGTTCTGGCGCTCGTTGGCCGAGACGGTGGCCGGATTGACATCAGCCAGATAGGTCACATCCGCGCGGCCCAGATAGGCGCCATTGAGATTCAGTCCGGTGCCGACATTGGCTGCGTATTCGGCGCTGTCCGCGCGGATCGCCCGGCGGAATTGGGTGCCGCCGACTGCTGGCGTGTTGTCGCCGCGATTGAAGCTCTTGGAGTAGCTTGCCGCGAGCAGCACGCCGATCTCGCCGCCGCCCGGAAGGTCCCAGCGGTTCGACACCATTCCGAAGTATTCGGGCGTAAGCTTCTTGCCCAGATCGTTGTAGCGCCCGCCTGCTGCTGCGGATACCGCTAGGCCCTTGAAATCGAAAGGTTTGCGTGTGCGGATATTTACGAGGCCGCCGATCGCGCCCTCGATATGTTCGGCCGATGGATTCTTGAAGACATCGAGGCCGGCGACCATGCCTGGGCTCGCGCCCTCGACATTGAATTCGCGGCTGCCTGCGGTGAAGTAGGCGCGCCCGTCAACGCGCGATCCGGTCTGGCCCGTGAGGCCTCGGATGGTCAGGCCGGAACCGTTGCCCACGGGAGATGACGCCTCGCCGCCGAACCGATACGCCTGGACGCCCGGGACGCGCGTCAGGGTCTCCGCAACGTTCGGATCAGGCAGCTTGCCGATGTCCTGCGCAGTGATGGAGTCGACGACTTCCATCGTGTTCTTCTTCATCTGGACGGCGCTTTGCAGACTGGCACGGATGCCGGTCACCACGATGTCTTGGCTCGCGTTTTCAGCTGGATCAATCTCGGTCTGGGCAAGTGCAGGCATGGCAACGCAACTTGCGAGAAGCGCGGACGTCAAACGTACGGTGTTTTTCATGTATCCCCTCCTGCAGTTCGGACGCTTTGGCGCGCCCTGAACTTCCTCGACTCCCTCGAACCCTTTTTGGTATCGATACCTAAACTGATATCGATACCAGTTCGCCTGCGCAAATGAAATCTGATAATCGAGCGACGCAAGAGAAAATAGGAAATGATATCAATCTTATGACATCGGAGTTCTGCGGCTAAACTGCCTTTATGACGGTACGAGCCATTATCCCGTCACGTCCACGAACGCCGCCTGTCGCGTGAGTCGTTCTCGTTCATTCTTAACGCATGACGTTCAGGAAAAGGCCTGTCTTGGATGCCCGCAAGAAGGAGAACTGACGGACCACACCTGAGAGTGCGAAATTGGCTGTTGAACGACTGGGAAAGGTCGCGAGCGGCTGAACCTGACCGTCGGCGCCTCGGCATCAGCTTTTGACGGCTGAGTGACCGACATGGGGCGCGAACGTCTGTACTTAGGGACCGCGATTTGTTCGCTGAGGTGTTTGCAAGGGGCGATGGTGCCTAATCGAGGAGGTTGACCGTTCTCCCTGACGTCGCTCTAGCGACAATGGGGCTGCGAGCAATGTGATGGGTTAGTTAGGAATTTGGCGCTGCCATAGAGGGTTAATAGTTTCCCTACCTAGCTTATCCAGGTATCGACGTCTGATGGCCAAAGGTGTCTTCATCCATCGTTCGGACTCGATTTATGACGATAGCCCTGCTGAGCGGTATCAGTTTCCTCCGCAGTATCTGAGCCGAGTGAGCGCCTGCGTCGGCGATTGGGTCATCTATTACGAACCAAGCAAGATTCGGTTTTCGAAAGGGTACTTCGCAGTCGCGAAAGTGGATCGGGTAGTGCCCGACCCTTCCTCGCCTGGCATGTATTTGGCGCTGATCGAGCCGGGGTCCTATCTAGATTTTGTCAACATGGTGCCTTTCAACGGTCCACTTGGCATCGTTGAGCATGGGGTCCTGAATGAGGCTGGCAAGATCTCAGGACGGGCTCAGTCGGCGGTGCGACCTCTTTCGGATGGGGACTTCAATCGTATTATTGACCTTGGCATTGCCGAGGAGGATGAATTCTTGCCGCGCGTGGGTGCGATAGCGGATGCATCTAGCGCCGAATTTGAAATGGTGCGTGAGGAGCGCGTGCCATTCGTTCACGAGATTGAGCGCGATCGGGTCGCCTATCTCGGCTCACGCCTGGTGCGCGATGGTCTGTTTCGGCGGCGGGTCGTGACGGCCTATGAGGCCCGCTGTGCAATCACGGGTCTAAAGCTCATCAATGGTGGTGGCAGGGCCGAGGTGGAGGCGGCACATATCCGTCCCGTCGAAAAGGGTGGTCCTGATGTCGTGAGTAATGGCCTCGCTTTGTCGGGAACTGTGCATTGGATGTTCGATCGGGGCCTCATCAGTCTCGCCGATGACCTTGAGGTTCTGGTTAGCCGCCAAGCGAATGACGGCGAGGCGATCCGAGGGCTGATCAATCGCACGGGGTTTGCGCTTCCTCCTGCGCACATGGCTGATCGACCACATCCGAGCTTTTTGAACTGGCATCGCGAGCATTGCTTCAAGCATTGAGAACGGGCTTCCTTCGCTGACCGATCTGAAGTGACATGTAACAAAACCTCTGATAGTCTGATTTTCAATTCGAGGATTTGTTACATGCCTGCCCCCTCTGAACCGCAAAATGCCAGGCTGCTCCGCCTTCTGGGGGCGGGCGCGATGCTGCGCGCATCTGAGCTACGTGCGGCAGGCATCAACCCCCAGACTATCTCCAGGGCGGTTGAAGCGGGAGAGATCGAACGGATCGGGCGAGGTATTTATCAAAAGCCTGATGCTGACGTTGAAGAAGGTCAGATCCTTGCCGAAGCCGCACTCAGAGTGCCCAAAGGAATCGTTGCGCTCGTTTCTGCACTCGCATTCCATGATCTGACTGACCAGATGCCCCGCCGCGTTTGGATGGCGATCGGAGCCAGCGATTGGGCGCCAGTGCAGTCTTACCCGCCGATACGGCTGGTTCGTTTTACCGATGCCTACCTCCGATACGGCATCGAGCACCACGCGATCGCGGGCGTGCAAGTGCCAATCTACACGGTTTCGAAGACGCTGGCGGATGCCTTTCGCAACCCAAAGCTGGTGGACCGGTCAGTTGCCATCGAGAGCCTGCGCGCCGCACTTCGGCTGCGCAAGGCGACACCGGCCATGATTGCTGACGCCGCGAAGATCAGCGGTGCCTGGAAAACGATGCAGCCTTATCTCGAAGCGCTCACCTCCAATGGCTAAAGCGCCCGTCAACATCGCGAAGTCCGTCAAGGATCGCCTGCTCAATATCGCTCGCAGGGAAGGGCGCGTCTTCGACTTAGTGTTGGTACGCTTTGCTCTCGAACGCCTGCTCTACCGCCTTTCCGTGACCGAGCACCGCGATCGGTTCATTCTGAAGGGCGGAATGCTCGTCACCGTCTGGATCGACGACGACAACCGCGTGACGCGAGATGCCGATTTTCTCGGTCATGGCGATCCCGATCCCGAACGGCTGATAGCCGACTTCCGCCAGATTATGGCGGGCGAGGGCGATGATGGCCTTGGATTTGATCTGGATGCATTGTCCGCCGAGGTCATCCGTGAAGAGATGGAATATGGCGGGGTCCGTCTGAAGACTGCGGCCTATCTCGAGCGGACACGTATTCCGGTTACGATCGATATCGGTTTCGGGGATGCCATGGCCGATGCTACGCAGCACCTCGATTATCCGACCTTGCTCGACCTACCAGCACCCCAGGTACGATCATATCCTCCCGCCAGCGTCATCGCCGAGAAGTTTCAGGCGATGGTGGCGTTGGGCGTCATCAATGGGCGCATGAAGGACTACTATGACCTGTGGGCCATTCCTCGCGCGATAGAGATCGCCCCGAATGACCTCGATGCTGCGATCCGCGCGACCTTCGAGCGCCGCGAGACTGCAGTTCCGTCGGAGCGTCCACCGGGGCTCTCGTCCGAAATGAGTGGGGACAGCGCGAAGCAGCGGCAATGGCGTGCTTATGCTGCCTCACTCGAGCTTGAAAACCTCTCGTTGGAGGCCGTCATCGATGCAGTATGGGATTTGGTTGGCCCATCATGTGATCGGTTGACTGACAAGGCATAGCGGGCTCCGAAAATTCCAGCAGGCAATGTCTACTATCCCAACTGCGCCGCTGCTCCCGCTGCGGGTGCAGCGCATTGCGACGAGACGATCCGGGATATCGGGCTGGATCGAACCGAGACGGTGATGGTCGTGCTTGCGAATAGACGGCAAAATGCGAAGTCTGGCCGATGGGATCAGAGCACCGTATCAGGCCCACACGAACGCGCGGGCAATCACACTCCAAGGAGGGCCATTATTTTCGAATATGGCTACCACCGCCATTCGGTTCGGCTCAGCTATGTAACGCTTCGGCGATTTGCTTGTTGGTTGGGGGTGGAATTGGGGGTGGCGCTTTTCTTGATTTCTAGAAATTGACAAAAATTTCAGTCTAATAAGTGCCGTCGGCTGATCCCTCCTCCGCTACCAAAAATCAATCTCTTAGCATCGATACAAAGAAGCGGTTACACCGCTGTGTAAATCTTTCCGCCTGACGGCCGCCGTTTCCGGTGCTGCCGATCCATGCCTTACCCGCTGTTGGACGGCGCCTTACCTCGGGGTCGGTATTGGGATAGGTCTCGCAATTATCGCCCGTGATAAGTCATTGACGCAAGGCGCGGGCGGCGCAACTCTGCGGACGACTGTTAGCGAGAGGGGCGGGAATGCGAGGGGGCAAATCTGTGAGGCACGCGACCGGGGCCGCGTTGTGGCTGATTGCGGCGGGGCTTGTGCCTGGTGGCGGAGCCTCGGCGAAGGACATCGTGATCCACGCCGGACGCTTCATCGACGGAACCGGGGCGGCGCCTCGGCATAAGGTTTCGATTCTCGTTACCGATGACCGCATCACGGCGATCCAGCCAGGCTTCGTTACGCCGTCAGGCGCCGAAGTGGTGGACCTTGTGGACAAGACGGTGCTTCCTGGTCTCATCGATACCCATGATCACATCACGGCAGGATGGCATGCCGGAGACCCGATCCGCAATACGGTGACGCGCAGCGATTTCGAGGATGCAATCGAGGCGACCGTGTTCACGCGCAATACCCTGCTGGCCGGGTTCACGTCGGTGCGCGACTGCGGGGCCAATACCCAAGTCGTCGTCGCGCTTAAGAAGTCGATCGAGGGCGGGGCGGTGCCAGGGCCGCGCCTGTGGGTAGCCGGGGCGGCGCTCGGGCCGACCGGCGGGCATGGCGATCCGGTCAACGGGTTGCGCGCCGAGTTCGCCGATATTCCGCATATCGCCGACAATGTCGTCGATAGCCCCGAATCCGCGAGGCTGGCCGTCAGGCGGTTGAAGCGCGAGGGGGTGGATCTCATCAAGATCATGCCCTCGGGCGGGGTCATGTCGATCGGCGACGATCCCCGCCACCAGTTGATGACGGACGAGGAGATCAAGGCTGTCATCGATACCGCCCATGCGCTGGGCATGAAGGTGGCCGCCCATGCCCATGGCAAGGAGGCGATCGACCATACGATCGCGCTGGGCGTCGATTCCATCGAGCACGGTTCCTATGCCGACGCAGGCAGCTACAAGCTCTTTAGGCAGTATGGCGCCTACCTCGTGCCCACCATGCTGGTCGGGGAGCGGGTCTATCAGCGCGCGAAGGAGCACCCCGAGCAGCTCAATCCGTCCACTGCCGAAAAGGCGCTTGAGATCGCGCCGCTGCTGCGCCGGAACCTGCATGACGCTTATGCTGCGGGGGTGAAGATCGCTTTCGGCACGGATACTTTCGGTCTGTCGAAGCATGGCGAGAACGCGCAGGAATTTGCCTTGCTGGTGGGCGCGGGGATGACGCCGATGGATGCGATCCGCACGGCGACCGGCAATGCGGCAGATCTGCTGGGCAGCGCCGAAGTCGGCACTTTGCAGGCAGGGCGCTATGCCGATATCATCGCCGTGGACGGCGACCCTCTGGCCGATGTGAAGGTGCTGGAGAGCGTCGGTTTCGTGATGAAGGGTGGGGCGGTCGTCAAGTCGGGCGGCAAGCCGTTGATCTGAGGAGGCGGCTTTCGGCCCGCTCAGGCGGTCAGCCGGGCGCCATTGGCGCGCAGCGTTTCCATGACGCGCGCGGCGGCAAGTTCTGCAGGGTGCTCGACGCCCATCAGCGAGAACGTGCCGCCGAGCAGGAAGGCGCAGTGGCCGTGCACGTTGGCGATCAGCGAACTGGCGAGTTCGGCGGTCTTCGCGGCATTCGCATCCGGGAGTACCGAGGCGACTTCGCGAGCGATCATGCCGGTCAGGCGGACACGCTCGGCCACGAGGACCTCGGCCATGGGCACGCCTTCCGGAACGCGGTGCTCGTAGATGGCAGACCACAAGTTGCGGTGGCTGGCCGCGAAATCGAAGTAGCCGCGCACCAGCACCAGAATGCGCTCCTGGCCCTGCGTGCCTTCCAGCCGCTCGTCCAGCCACTGGGTCCAGAGCCGGAACGTCCGCGCATTGATGGCCATGACGAGCGCGCCGACATTGCCGAAGACGTGCATGACCGTGCCCACCGAGTAGCCGATGCGCTTGGCCACCTCGCGGGCGGAAAAGCGGGCATAGCCGCTTTCCGCCATGACCTGCCGCCCGGTGTCGAGGATCAGCGCGTGCAGTTCCTCGCGGCCATGGTCGGAGCGTCGGGCCACTTTCAGCTCGCTTTGCGTACGAAGGGATAGCGCATCTGGGCGAGGTAGCCGCTCGGCACCGCCTCGGGCACGCCGTAGCCCTGCGGCCACTTGCCCTTGGGGAAGTAATGGGTGCCGAACAGACGGTCGAGCCAGGGGAAGTGAATCGCGAAGTTCTTGTCGATCCCCTCGGCCTCCAGCGCGTGGTGCCAGTGGTGGAAGCGCGGCACGACGAGGAAGCGGCCAAGCCGGTCGAAGTCGCCCCGTACGTTCGCGTGGATCAGCGAGGAGTAGACGTAGACCATGCCGATATAGGCCTGCATCACCGAGGGCAGGAAGCCGAAGGTCAGCAACGGCAGCGAGGTCACGCCGCGCAGCAGCACGATCTCCACGAAGTGCATCCGGCCCCCGGCCAGCCAGTCCATCGAGCGCGCCGAGTGGTGCACCGCATGGAAGCCCCAGAGGAACGGTATGCGGTGGAACAGGCGGTGGAACCAGTACTGGGCCAGGTCGGTCAGGAACATCGCCAGCAGGAACTGTACCGCCCAGGGCAGGCCGCCGATCGCGCCGCGGATGCCGGAAAGGCCGGTGCCGTGGGCATTGAGGTAGCTCGACGGGGCCAGCGCCAGGAAGGTGATGAGCTGCACCAGCATCGAACTGATGAGGAAGTAGAACAGGTCCTCACGCCATTCGGCGCGGAACAGGCGCTGCTTGGCGCGGTGGGGGACGAGGCGCTCCAGCGGCGCGAACATCAGGCCGGTGGCGATGAGGTTCACCGCGAAGAAATCGACGCCGAAGAAAATGCCCCAGTCATGCATCTCGCGCGGCTGGACCGAGGCGCCGCCGAGGATCGTACCCGCCAGTGCGACGACCAGCGCGGTCAGGCCCAGCGCCTTGCGGGGGCGCAGCAGCAGGCTGAGCAGGGCGAGGGCATAGGCTCCGAGCAAGGTGGCATGGACCACGATGCGGAAACCGGAAGAGGCCAGCACGCGCGCGAGTTCGGGCGTGGCAAGCCAGTCCGGCCAGCGCAGCGCCGCGACGAAACAGAGTCCCGCGGCGGAGAGAATGAGGGCGAAGAAGCCGGAGAACCACCCCGTACCGAAGCCGCGCGCTTCGATCGGAGCCTCCAGATCGCGCATCAGCTTTTTCAGAAATCCCGTCATGTCCGTTTCCCTGAAAGTCGTGCTGCCTTCATATCGCTGAAATAGAACGCTGTCTAATTTTTTATTGTACGGTGTTCGATTTCACGATACCTCCATGCGGGAAATGTGATCGAGAGGGTAACGGCGTGACCGAGTTCCTGCTGCTGGCGACGATCTTTCTGGGCGGACTGCTGTTCGAAACGCGGCGGCGTCTGGTGCGCGTGGAGCGGTTGCTGCGAGAGGGGCGGCCTGCGGCGCCGGTTTCCGGGCCGGTTTCGATGCCAGATCCTCTGCCCGAGTTGGAGCGCGTGCAGGAGCCGGTGGACGTGTCGGTCCCGCCGCCTTTAGAGGATATTCTGCCTCCCGAGCCCGTCGAGCGGGTCATCGTTGAACAGCAACCGCAGCCGCAGGCACCGGCAGCGCCTTCCATCCCGGAAACCGTGTCCGAGCCGGTCATTACCGCGCCGCCGCCGCGCAGGGTGGTGGGCCTCGGCTTCGAGGACCTGTTCGGCCGCAAGCTGCCGATCTGGGCGGGCGGCATCACGCTGATCGTGGCGGCGGTGCTGATGGTGAAATACTCGATCGACACCGGGCTGCTTTCGCCGCTGGTGCGCATTGTGCTGGGCTTCACGTTCAGCGCGGCGCTGATCGGCGGCGGCGAACTGGCGCGGCAGCGGGCGGACTTCGTGCGCGACGAGCGGGTGGCGCAGGCGCTTGCCGGAGCGGGCGTGGGCGGTCTCTATGCGGCGACGCTGGCGGCAGCGAATCTCTATGGTCTCGTCGGGCCGGGGCTGGCTTTTGCGGGACTTTTCGCGATTACCGCGCTGGCGCTCGGTCTGGCGCTGCGGTTCGGGGCGCCTTGCGCGGTCCTTGGGCTTGTCGGCGGCCTTGCGACGCCTGCGGTCGTCCAGTCGGACAGTCCGAGCGTGCCGCTGCTGGCGGGCTATCTCGCCGTCCTCATCGGTGCGATCACCCTGCTTTCTCGCCGCCAGCGCTGGGTCTGGTTGGGCGTCGGCGCGCTGACCGGCGGTGCCGGTTGGAGCCTCTTGACGATCGCCATGGGCGGCCTCGACAGCGGTTCCACGCTTTCGATGGGTCTGCTGGTGCTGCTGATCGGTCTCGGCCTTCCGGCCCTTGCGCTGGAGGGCCGTGCGGCCCCGATCCTGCGCGGCGCGGCGGCAATCGTCGGCGCCTTTCAGCTGGCGCTGCTGGTGGCGAACGGCCACTTCGCGCCGCTGACATGGGGGCTTTACGGCTTGCTGTCGCTGGCGTTCTGCTGGCTTGCCGGAAACACGCCGATGCTGCGCCGGACGGTCGCGGTGCCGCTGCTGACGGCGCTCGGCCTCACTGCGTTCTGGCCCGCGCCTGAAGCCGGTCTGTTCACGGCGGTCATGGCCGGGATCGCGGCGATCTATGGCGGCTATGCGCTGCGGAACTTGTGGCGGGAAGGGGGCGGCTTCGTCGAAGTCGGCCTGCTCAGCGCCATTGCCCTCGGCGGTTATGCGGTCTGCTGCGCGAAGTTCTACGAGTCTGCCGCGGGCCACGACACCCGCTTCGCGCTGCTGGCGCTGGCCTTTGCGGCACTGCCTGCGCTGGGCGCCGGACTTGGCTGGCGGCGCGAGGCGCGTCACGAGGATGCCCGTTTCGCCTTGCTGGCCTCCAGCGTGGGTGTGCTGCTGATCGTGGCCGGTATGATGGGCCTTCCCGAATGGCTGGTGCCGGTCGTCTTCCCGGCCGTCGCGGCAGGACTGCTGGGCGTCGCCGTGACGGGACGGGACCATCGCCTGAAGCACGGTTCGCTCGGTTTCCTGGCGCTGGCGGTCGTCGTCGTGCTGGCGGTTTCGACGGAGAACGGCGCCCTGTCCCGTCTGGTGGAGACGGCGACAGTGACGCATCCGGGCCGCGCCCTGCTGCATTGGGGAGCGATGACCCTGGCCGCCGCTGCCTTCACCTGGCGGAATGCGGGAACGCGCCTGCGCTTCGGCTTGCAGCCGCTTACCGTGCTGCTTGGCTATGGCTTTGTTGCGCAACTGGTCCCGGCGCCGTGGCTTTCCGTTGCCTTGGCGGCTGCGCTGGTGCTGCTGGCCGAAGTGAATGGGCGCAAGCCTGTGCTGGCGCTTGAGGCGGCCCAGGGCACGCTGGTCGTGCTCGCGGCACTCTGGGCGCTGGAGCCGATGGCCTATTGGCTGACGGCGAGCGCGAACTCGGTAATGGCGGGCAAGTGGGTCCTCGTGACCGACCTGCCGACATGGGCGGAAGCGCTGCGCCGCCTCGTCGCACCAGCGCTGGCGACGGCCTTTGCGTTCTGGCGCATCCGTGCGCATCTGTCGCGCCCGGCCTTCCTTGCCGGAGCGACGATGGTCGGTCTGCTCGGTCTCGCTGGCGGCCACATCCTGTTCAAACAGGTCTTTGCGCTTGGCGATGAGGAAGCCTTCGCCCGCCTCGGCCTTGCCGAACGCTGCGTCTGGGAGGCTTTGCTGATCGGACTAGGCATGGCGGTCTGGCGCCGGTTCGCAGCGCGCGAGATCGCCCTGGGCTTCCTTGTTATGGGGCTGGTGCATGCGCTCTTTTATAACTGGATTTCGGAGAATCCGTTCTGGAGCCATCAGCAAGTGGGACCCTGGCCGTTGGTCAACCTGCTGCTGCCCGCCTTCCTCATTCCCTTCGCGGTGCCTTCGCTCGCCGCCCGAATCGCACCGGATCTGGCGCCGCGTTTCCAGCTTCCGGCGGACCTGCTGCGGATGGCGCTGATCCTGCTCTTCGCCTTCGCGACGCTGCGTCAGCTTTTTGCGGGAAGCCTGCTCTACGTCGGCTCGGTTGGCGAAGTGGAGAACATCGGTCGCTCGGTACTGGCGATCGCGCTGGCGCTCGGCTTCCTTGGCTGGGGCATCCGCGAGCGGTTGCGCAGCTGGCGCTTCGCCTCGCTGGTGCTGATGCTCGCCGCCGTCGGCAAGGTCTTCCTGTTCGACGCCTCGGGGCTGGACGGATTGCTGCGGATTCTCTCGTTCCTCGCGCTCGGCTTCAGCCTGATCGGGATCGGCTGGGTCTACAGCCGTTACCTGAAGCCCGAGGCGGCAGGCTGATGCGCTATCGCTTCCGCAAGGCGATAGCCAAGGCACTGGTGGAAACGAGCGGGCCGATCCAGTCGACCCACTGATCGAGCTTGGGCCATACCCTGAGGTCGAACGGTCCCCACCACGGCATGTTTGCGCGCAGGCCGTGGCCGTAAGTTTCGATCCAGCGGTACTCGGCCTGCGCCACTTCGCGGCCGAGGAAATAAGCCGAGGCCACGGCGGCGCCCGGCCACCAGCTGCCGGTCAGCAGGCGCAGCAGGGCCTGGACCGCGAGGGCTGCGAGCGTGTGCTCCAGCAGGTTCATGTCATGCTCCCGTTTGCGTGTGGGGGTCCTGTCCGGGATCGCCGGAAGATCGTCAATGCAATAAGGCTTTCCACAAGCCCGCTGAGCGCGTAGGGCGCCCCTATCCCCGGGGGGCCGCTCATGCGCGGCTGAGAGGTGGTCAGCAGACCACGACCCGCTGAACCTGATCCGGTTGACACCGGCGTAGGGAGGGCTGGCGGCAGAGCGTCCGTTGTCCCTCCGACTGGAGCGGACGAAAGACGATGACCCTTACCCCGACACATATTCGCAGCCTCACTTCCCTCGGCGGCGCCGCGCTGGCGCTGTTTGCGCCGCTGGCGATGGCTGAGACGGCGGCCGAGACGGCAGACGAGGCGCCCGACGCTCGCACCGATATCCAGGTCATCGGCCATCCCGACCCAGAGGGCCTGCTGCCGGACCAGACCGCGCCCAAGGCGATCAGCGCGATCTCGGCCGACTTCATCACCAAGCAGGCGCCGACCCTGAACGCCTTCCAGCTCGTCAACCTGCTGCCGGGTGCGAACGTCTCTTCCAGCGACCCTTACGGGCTTTCGACCAGTTCCGGCCTGACCATGCGCGGCCTCGGGCAGGATCAGATCGGCGTGCTGATGGAAGGCGCGCCGCAGAACGACATCGGCTATTTTTACGCTTATCCCTCGCAGTTCGCCGATGCCGAGAACGTGCGGCAGATCGCGCTTTCACAAGGCGCTGCGGCGATCGATGCGCCCGTGGTCGCGGCGGCGGGCGGTACGCTGGCGCTCTCGCTGGACGATCCGAAGCCGGAGATGGGCGGGCTGGTCAATCTCTCGGCCGGGTCCTATGACGCGCGCCGCGCTTTCGTGCGCTTCGACACCGGCACGCTCGGGGCGAGCGGGATCAAGGCCTTCATCTCCTATTCGAACAACCGCGCGGACAACTGGCGCGGTGCGGGCTTCGACAAGCGCCAGCACGTCGATGCCAAGCTGCTGCGCGAATGGGGCGAGGGCAACCGGGCCAGCATCTCGTTCTCGTACAACGATGCCAATACGTCGAGCTACGCCAGCCCGACCTTGGCCGACTGGAAGACCTCGGGCCGCGACTTCAATTATGACAAGCGGTACAGCGAGGGGAACACCAATTACTGGCGGCTCTACCGCGCGCCGTTCCGTAACTTCTACGTCGCCGCGCCGGTCCATCTGAAGCTGTCCGATCGTCTGGCCTTCGACAGTTCGGCCTATCTCCAGCTCGGCCACGGCAACGCGCCCTATGGCACCCAGCTCGCCGAGACCGGCAACTTCCTCGGCACCGAGGAACTGGCCCAGCCGATCACGCTGCCGGGCGCGGTGGACGGCGTCGCAACGGTGATGGGCAACTGGACCGGCAAGCAGTTCCGCGTCGGCGACGTCAGCAAGCTGACGCTTACGGCGGGCGCGCATACGATCACGGCGGGGGTCTGGTTCGACTACGGCACCGACCGCGTTACCCAGTCCTACACCTCGATCGACGCGAACGGCCGCCCGTTCGACATGTGGGGCTATCAGGACAAGGCCATCCGCACTGCCGACGGACGCCTGCTCGCCTACGAGAACGCGCGGACCGAAACGGTGACCAAGGGCTTCTTCCTCGCCGACAGCATCGCGGTGACGCCGCGCCTCGTCGTCGATCTGGGCTTCAAGGGCGTGGACGTGCTGCGCAATGGCCGCAACTACCTGCCCGGACCGCAGGACCGGATCCGCAAGGACAGCTTCGCCGCCCTGCCGCGTGCGGCGGTGCACTACAAGTTGGATGAACGGCAGCAGCTCTTCGCCAACGTGACCACCAACTTCCGCACCCCGAACGAGTTCGCGCTCTACAACAGCTATTACGGCGGCGAACTGGTGAGCGCGGGCACGACGAGCCTGAAGAACGAATATTCGGTCTCGGAGGAACTGGGCTATCGCTACATCGGCCCGAGCCTCTCGTTCTCGCTGACCGCCTTCCACTACCACTTCCGCAACCGGCAGGTAGCGACGGTGGTGAACAGCGGCGGCGCGCTGGTCAATTCGACGATCAATGGCGGTAGCCAGACTTCCTACGGCCTCGACGGCGAGATCGACTATCGCCCGGCCAAGGGCGTCAGCGTTTATCTCTCGGGCGAATACTTGCACACGCGGCTGGGTGACGATCTTGCGGTCGGCGGCGATCTTCTGCCGACCAGGGGCAAGCGCGCGGTCTCCAGCCCCGAGTTCCAGTTTGCCCTCGGCACGACCTACGATGACGGCCGTCTGTTCGGCAGCACTGCACTCAAGTATGTCGGGCGCCAGTACGCGACGTTCATGAATGACGAGAGCGTCAAGCCTTACGCCACTCTGGACCTCTCGGTTGGTGTGCATCTGGCAGGCCTGATCGATGCGCAGCGCATGGACTTGCGGCTCAATGCGATTAACGTGACCAACCCGCATGTGCTTTCGGGCGTGCAGGCGATCACCGCCAATGCGCTGGATACGGTCGGGCGCGGCGGCACGGTGATCGCCGGTTCCTCGTCGAGCTACTACGTCGGAAGCGGACGGGCCTTCGTGGCGACGCTCAGCCGCGCCTTCTGATCGTGAGCGGCATTTCGTCACATCTCGTGCACGGCATGGGCATGGCGCTCGAAGTGCCGCGATGGCCGACGATCACTGCCGCCGAGGCCGAGGCGATCTTCGCCCGCTTTCCCGAAGTCGGCACACCGGGCGCGCTGCTCTGGCATTCGCCCCGCCCGTTTTCGGCGGCGTGTCTGGTGGAGACGGAGCGGGGCGCGTTCTTCCTCAAGCGCCATCATTGGCGGCTGCGCACACCAGCTGCGCTAGCCGAGGAACATGCTTTCATGGCGCACTTGCGCGCGGCGGGCGTAGCCGTGCCGGACGTGGTGGCCGGAGCGGACGGCGTGGGCGCGATTGCCGAGGGCGAGTGGACTTACGAGGTCCTGCGCAAGGCACCGGGTCTCGATCTCTATCGCGACCGCCAGTCCTGGACGCCGTTCCTGACGCTGGGCCATGCCCGTGAGGCGGGCGCGGCATTGGCACGGCTGCACCGGGCGGCGCGCGATTTCCCGGCTGGGCCGCGCGGCGATCATCCGCTGGTCAGCAGCTTCACGATCCTGCCCGCGCGCGATCCGCTTCTGGCGGCGGAGGCCTATGTCGCCGCCCGTCCGGCGCTGGCCGCTTATCTGGCCGACAAGTGCTGGCGGCAGGAACTGGCGCGCCTTTTCGCGTCGCTGGGCGAGGGGCTGACGCAGCGGCTGGCGGAGCAGCCAGCGCTGTGGACGCATAACGACTGGCACCCCTCGAACCTGCTCTGGTCCGCCGAGGGTGAGGTGAGCGGGGTGATCGATTTCGGGCTGGCGACACAGACTTGCGCGCTCCACGATCTCGCTACCGCCATCGAGCGCAGCGCCGTGACCTGGCTCGATCCGGAGCCGGGGGCGGATGGGGAAGCCGCACTGGCGCTTCTGGACGGCTATCGCTCGGTGCTGCGGCTGAGCCGCGCCGATATCGCGACGATGATCCGCCTGCTGCCGCTGGTCCATATCGAATTCGCCTTGTCCGAGGCCGATTACTTCGCGGGCATTCTGGAGGATCGGATGCAGGCCGAACTCGCGTGGCAGGGCTACTGCATCGATCACGCCGACTGGTTTCTTTCCCCGCCGGGACAGGGCTTCCTGCGGGACCTCGAAACCGGAGCACTGTCCTGATGTCTGCACTGGAGATCGTCGCCGTCGCCGTGAGTTTCCTCGGCATCTGGCTGACGGCGAGGCGGAAACTGTTGTGCTGGCCGGTCAACCTCACGGCCTGCGCGCTCTATTTCAAGCTGTTCCTCGACGTGCGGCTCTATGCCGACATGGTGCTGCAGGCGCTGTTCGGCGCGGCGATCCTCTATGGCTGGACCGTCTGGGCGCGGGGCAGGGAGCAGTCCGGGGAGATCGTCGTCAGGCCGCTCTCGGCAGTTCAGGCGGGCAAGGGGCTGGCCATCGGCGCCGTGGCGGCAGTGGCGTTCGGCTGGCTGACCAGTCGCTATACCGACGCGGCCTTGCCGTGGATGGACTGCGCGCTGAGCAGCTTCAGCCTCGTCGCCCAGTACTGGACGGCAAGGCGCCACGCGGCGAGCTGGCTGCTGTGGATCGCCGTGGACGTGCTCTACGTCGGCATGTTCGTGTTCAAGGGGCTATGGCTGACCGCCGGGCTCTATGGTGCAATGATCGTCCTTGCCGTGCTCGGCTACCGTAATTGGCAGCGAGCACGGCGGGAAGAATCGTAAAGGATCAGCCGACGACGATCGCGCTGATCCGGTGGAAGAACGGGTGATGCGGCGTCGCGCCGTGGGCGACATGGGTGAACATGCCGTCGTTCAGGTTCGGCAGCTTCGATTCGACGCCGCAGACTTCCTCTCCGCCGCGCACGTCGATGTGGGCGTGGAGCTTGCCGTCGAACTCCAGGCCGATGTCGACCGCTTGTGGGAACTCGGCGCGCAGGACCTCCAGAACCCGATTGAGACGATCGGTCAGCGTCTCGTCCGTGGGGGGATTCGAGAGCGGGGAACCGTCGATCGAGTACAGGGATGCATCCTTGCGCATGGGGCGCGCCTCCTTGGAGAAACGGGTAGGAAATGGGCTGTTGCAGGACCCAGCTTACCCGTTTTCCCGTAACAGGAAACAGCCGAGTTTCGCGGATGCGACGGCTCGATCAACTATCGGACCCGGCGGCACAATCGCCGTCGCAGTCCAGGCGCATGCGGAACGGCCAGGCTGCGAATCGCCTAGCGCTTCTTGTGCGAAGGGCTGGTCTTCCAGCACAGCCAGGCCACGTTGAGCCAGCCTCCCATCGTCAATTGCCCGGCCCAGGCGATCAGGCCGTAGCCGAACCCGAAGGCGCCCGCGTCGATCGCCAGGACCAGCGCCACGAGCGTCCAGCCGCCAATGCGGGCGAGGCGGCTCTCGCGCTCGGTGAGGGCGCGACCGGCGAGGTCGCGCTGGTGGCGCTTCATCGAGAGCGCAAGCGCGGCGAAGGCGGCGGTTCCCAGCAGCAGGCAGAGCAGGTGGATCATGCCGTCACGGCCTCCCGAGGCTTGCGTCTTGCGGCGCGCGGACCTTCCGCGCGCTTGCGGGCCGCCTTGCGCGCACCCATCGCGAAACCGAGCGCCAGCAGCAGCATCACCAGATCGAACGAGACGAAGAGCCAGTCGCCCGCCAGCAGGCTCACCGGCAGCCCGCGCGAAGTAGTGAAGGCATTGACCAGCGGCACGGCGGCAAAGAGCGCCGCGGCGAGACCCAGCATTTCCGGCCAGGCGCGGGCGGAGGGGCGCACCAGCGCCCAGAGCAGCACCGCGAGCCAGGCCAGGAACAGGCTGTCGATCTCGCGTTCGGCGCGTTCGGCCATTTGCAGCGGCAGCAGACGGTTGGCCAGGAAGTATGTGGCGATGCCGATCGGGAAGCCCGCGATCGTTGCGATGTTGAGCTTTTCAACGAGGCGGAAGCCGAAGTGCGGGCGGCTGGGATCGGGCAACTTCGTGCGACGCTTGACCGTCCAGAGCACGAGGCCGCTGCCGACCATGATCGTGCCGCCGAGGCCGGACAGGAAGTAGAGCCAGCGCAAACCGTATTCGGCGTAGCGACCGGCATGGAGGCCGATCATCACGCTTTCGGTGGCGAGCGCGGCGCCTTTGGGCATGCTCTCGCCAACCGGGCGACCGGTGACGCCGTCGAAGGTCGCTTCCTCGCCGCGCGCGCCGATCGTGCCTTCGGGAGCGCTGGACATGGCGATCTGCGCGGTGCTGTCGCCAGGGTTGGAAACGCGCAGATAGCCTATGCGCTTGCCGTCCCAGCGGGCGGAGGCCGTGTGCATGATCGGGGCAACTGCAGCGAGCGGTGCGGGCTTGCCGCTGCGCGCGACGTCCTCGCTCTTGCCGAAGACGGCTTCCTGGAACGTGGTGCGATCGGCGTAGTTCGCGGCAATGCCCCAGGGCATGTACATCACCGCCAGCGTGACCAGCCCGGTGAACGTGATCATCAGGTGGAAGGGCAGGGCGACCACGGCGGTCACGTTATGCGCGTCCAGCCAGGAACGTTGGCCCTTGTTGAAACGCAGCATGAAGAAGTCGGCGAAGATCTTCTTGTGGGTGATGATCCCGGAGAGGATCGCCACCAGCATGAACATCGCCGCCACGCCCACGAGATAGCGCGCCCAGAGCACCGGAATGTAGTGCAGGTCGAAATGGAAGCGGTAGAGGAAGAAGCCGCCGCTGGTCTCGCGGGTGGAGATTTCCCGGCCGCTCTGATCCAGCACGGCACTGGTCTCGCCGCGCTTCGCGGGCTTGGCGCCGTCGCCGGGTTGCCAATAGACCTGGGTGGTGGCGCTGCGGCTATTGGGTAGCGAGATGTACCAGCTCTTCGCATCGGGCACGGTGCGCTGGAGGAAGCGCACGGCGCCTTCGGCCGCTGTGACCGGATCGGCGTCGCCCGTCACTTCCGGCTGCATCCAGCGGGTGATCTCGTTCTGGAAATAGGCCGAGGTGCCGGTGGCGAACATCGCGAAGAGCAGCCAGCCCAGCAGCAGTCCGGTCCAGGTGTGCAGCAGCGCCATCGACTGGCGCAGACCTTCCTTCACAGCCGGCCTCCCATGCTCAGCGAAAGCCAGAGAAGGCCCGCGCTTGCTGCGCTTCCCACCGCAAGCCACAGCCAGAGCCGCGCGATCGAGCGCAGGCCGAAGGCGAAGAGGGCTATTGTGGCGAAGATCGCGAAAGACAGCAGTGTGGCGGCCACGCTGGCTTCGGCGGGATTGACCGCCAGACCGTGCGCGAGCAGCCGGGCCAGGCAGGCCGTTATCAGCGAGGTGAACAGGTAGTTCGCGGGAATCGCCGCGACGATGCGCGACGTGACGTTCCAGCGGCCGATTCCCCGGCTTGTTCCCCTGGCATTGGCGGCGCTTCTGGCCATGCTCGATCTTCCCCCGAGAGCAGGATATTGCAAATCAATCGCAAGAAACGCGCGGTAGATTTGCGCCGCGCCGGTGTCAATGATTCTGGTTCGTGTCCGGTTCTGGCCGGGAGACCGGCGCAAAAAGAAAGGGGCCGCCTTTCGGCAACCCCTTCGCTTGGTTCGGTTGTCCGGGATCGATCAGTCGCGGCCCTTGCCGAAGGCGACGATCTGGAGCAGGCCGCCAGCCATCGCGACGTTCTTGAAGAAGTGGATGAACTGGTTCTGGTCGGCGAACTGCGAGTGGAAGAACACGGCAGTCGCGAGGCTGAACAGGGCGAGGCCCGCAGCCACCGTGCGCAGGCGGTAGCCCGAGATCAGCAGCGCGCCGCCGATCAGTTCGACCGCGACCGCACCGGCCATGGCGACGGCGGGAAGGGGCAGTCCGACCGAGGAGATGTAGGCCATCGTTCCGGCGGGGTCGGAGAGCTTGGAAAGGCCGCTCAGGATGAAGATGGCGGCGATCAGGATGCGGCCGACGAGCGGCAGGAACTTCACGATTCCGGTTTCGTTGGCGGCGGGAGCGATCTTGGCGGTTACGGTATTCATGGCTTTTCCCCTTCGGGCTTTGTCTGGAGAGGGTCCGGCCGGGTCGGCTGCGGGGTGCCTCGTTGAGACAGGAATTGCCCTGAAAAGAGGCTTCCGGAAATCCGGATAAATTTTATCGTATTGTTCGAATAATTCGAAATGCTATTTCAGCCTGCAAGCCTTCGCGTTTTCCAGCAGGTGCGCCAGGCCTTGGGTGTCGTGCCGACGATGCGGCGGAACAGGCGGGTAAGGTGGGCCTGGTCGGTCAACCCGCACATGCAGGCGATTTCGGACAGGGTATCGTCGCTCTGGAGCATGAGCCGCTGCGCGCGTCGGATGCGCTGGCGGATGACATAGGCATGCGGCGGTTCGCCCATGCTCTTCTTGAAGGAGCGGCAGAAATGCCCGGTGCTCAGGCGGGCGACCTCGGCAAGGTCTTTGCAGGACAGTCCGCCGGCAAGATTGTCCTCGATATGGTCGATCACCTTTCGCAATTGCCATCCGGCGAGGCCGCCCTTGGCGGTGATGTCGGGGAGGGCAACGGCCTGCCGAGAGGGCGGCAGGTGACGGTACGGCCAGTCGTGTGATCTGTCTGCGCTTGTCGTGCCCAGGTCTTCATGAAGCATGGCGAACTCCCCGGAGCCGCCGGTCGGTCTGCATCGGCAAAAGCGAAATCGACAAAGGCAAGACCAGTCGCGGCGCTATGGCAATGATTGTCGCACGGTAATTCATAACCGCAAGCCGATTCGTTATCGTCTTGCCATCTGATCATGACAATGTTCGGAAGAGGTCGCGTTTTTGACTATTTCGGATATTGGATTTTCGGCTGGGAAAGCGAAAGGATATTTACGCTCTCGCGCACCCAGCGCGCGCGATCAGATATCGGGAAGTTCGTCGAGGCCGCTGTCGCGCTCGCACTGGGCGACGAAGCGGTCGAGCAGCCAGGCCGCAGCCGGGCCGGGCGGCGTGTCGCGGCGCCAGATGCCGCCGAAGCGGTAGATACCGCCGGGATGGTCGGGCATCGAGAGGCGGATGAGCGTGCCGGAAACGAGATCGGCCTCGATCATCGGCAGCGGCATGTTGCCCCAGCCGATCCCCTGCCGCAGCAGCGCGTGCTTGGCGCCAAGGTCGGCAAGGCGCCAGGTCTTGGGGCTCATGACCGAGAAGTCCTTGCCCTCGGTGAAGCGCGAGCGGTCGCTGAGCACGAGCTGGGTATATTCGCGTCCCGCGCCGGGCGGGATCGGGTCCATCCGGCCGAGCGGATGGTCGGGCGCGGCCACCGGAACCATCGGTACCGCCCCGATCGAGACGCTTTCGAGTCCGTCCACGCCTGCAAAGAGCGGTCCGGAAAGCCCGATCACGGCTGTCCCGTCGAGGACCATCGAGGTGATCGCGCCGAGCGCCTCGACATGGAGGCGAAGCTGCACGGTCGGAAACTCGGCGGCAAAGGCGCGCAGGATCACGCCGAGGCTCTCGGCCGGGAACATGACGTCGACGGCGAGATCGACTTCCGCTTCAAGACCGTCGAGCAGGCCCTTCACTTTGGCGCGCAGCCCGTCGATGCCTTCAGCCACGCCGCGTGCCTCGGACAGCACGGCGCGACCGGCCGTCGTCAGCTGCGGCTTGCGGGTGCCCTCGCGCTCGAACAACAGGACACCGAGCTGGGCTTCGAGATTGGCGATGCCATAGCTGATAACGGAAACCGCGCGGTTCAGCTTGCGCCCGGCGGCGGCGAAACTGCCGGTATCGACGATGGCCAGGAAGATGCGAAGCTGGTCCAGGGTCGGCGTACCGGGGTTACTCACTTTTCAATCTCCTCGAACAGTCATGTCGATTTTATCCCTCTGAACTTGAAATGGGACCAAGTCTATATGGGTTTCAACAGGACGGCACCTAAACCCCGCCGCCCCCGGAGACAGCACATGATCGAACTTCGCCCTTATGACAGCCTCGGCGGTGCCAACCACGGCTGGCTCGACGCCAAGCATCACTTCTCGTTCGCCGGATACCACGATCCGGCCCGCGTCCACTGGGGCAACCTGCGCGTCTGGAACGACGACACGATCGCCCCGCAGACCGGCTTCCCGCCGCATCCGCACCGCGACATGGAAATCATCACTTATGTCCGCGAAGGTGCGATCACCCACCAAGACAACCTGGGCAACAAGGGCCGCACCGAGGCAGGCGACGTCCAGGTGATGAGCGCCGGCACCGGCATCACCCACTCGGAATACAACCTCGAGGACGTGACGACGAAGATCTTCCAGATCTGGATCATCCCGACCAAGGGCGGCGAACAGCCGAGCTGGGGCGCCAAGCCCTTCCCCAAGGGTGACCGTTCGGGCCAGTTCGTGACGCTCGCCTCGGGCTACGAGAACGACAACGACGCCCTGCCGATCCGCACCAATGCCCGCGTGGTCGGTGCTTCGCTCAAGGCCGGCGAGACTGCCGAATACCCGCTGGGCAAGGATCGCAAGGCCTACCTCGTTCCCGCCATCGGTGCGGTGCAGATCGAAGACGTCCGCGCCAATGCCCGTGACGGCGTGGCGATCAGCGACCTCGACGTGCTGCGAGTGACGGCGATCGAGGACAGCGAGATCGTCCTGGTCGACGCTGCCTGAGAAGAACGGGCCTAACGTGAGAAACGGGAGCGGGCGGAAATCGTCCGCTCCCCAATCTCCCAGATTGCATTTTCCCCATTCGGCGCCGACCTTCTTCCCCGGCGCTCAAACGCACAAAAGAAGCGCAAGGAAGGATTGCCCCATGACCGTCCACTCGTCCGATATCGAAGGCGTCGACCTCGTCGTTCTTCCCCCCGTCCGCGATCTCGGCGACGGTTTCCAGGTTCGCCGCGCGCTGCCCACCGCGCAGCGCCGCATGGTCGGTCCCTTCATCTTCTTCGACCAGATGGGCGAGGCGGTGTTTCGCAGCGGCGAAGGCCTCGACGTGCGCCCGCATCCCCACATCGGTCTCTCCACCCTGACATACCTCGTCGAAGGCGAGATATTCCACCGTGATTCGCTCGGCTCGGCCCAGGCCATCCGCCCCGGCGAGGTCAACTGGATGACCGCGGGCAGCGGCATCGTCCACTCCGAGCGCACCTCCCCCGAAGTCCGCGCCAGCGGCGGCAAGCTGTTCGGTCTCCAGACCTGGATCGCGCTGCCCAAGGAAGCGGAAGAAATCGCCCCGGCCTTCGCCCACCACAAGGCCGACGAAATTCCCGTAACCGAAGACGCCGGAACCCGCCTGACGCTGATCGCCGGTACTTCCGACGGCCTGACCTCGCCGCTCAAAACCTACTCCGACATGGTCTATGCCGACATCGTCATGCTCGACGGTGCGCGCTACCAGGTGAAGGCCGAGCACGTTGAACGCGCGATCTACGTCGTCGGCGGCGAAGTCGAAGTGGAAGGCCAGACCGGCAGCTTCAAGGAGACCGAACTCGTGGTCTTCAAGCCCGGCGCCGAAGTGGTGCTTCGCGCCAAGGGCGGCACCCGCCTGATGCTGCTGGGCGGCGAACCGCTTCCGGAAAAGCGCCACATCTTCTGGAACTTCGTCTCCTCCTCGCTCGACCGCATCGAGCAGGCCAAGGAAGACTGGAAGGAACAGCGCTTCGCCCGCGTGCCCGAGGAGCACGAATTCATCCCCCTTCCGGCCTGAGGAGCACCGGACCATGGCACATGGAACCGCCCATATCGGCGAAACCCCCTGGCGCACCGATATCGTTGTCGGCGGCCACGCGATCACCGCCGACGAACCGGCAGCACTTGGCGGGCAGGGCGCAGGACCGGCACCCTACGACCTGCTGCTCGCCAGCCTCGGAGCCTGCACGGCGATTACTTTGAAAATGTATGCGGCCCGCAAGGGCTGGCCGCTGGTCTCGGTGGACGTGGACTTGCGGCTCAAAGGCTCGAAGGAAGAGATGCATATCGAGCGCAAGCTCTCGATCGTCGGGCTGGATGAGGAGCAGAAAGCCCGGCTTGCCGATATCGCCGAGCGGACGCCGGTTACTTTGACTTTGAAGTCGGGGCTCGGGATCGAGACGGAACTGGTTTGAAGGTAAAAGGAAGTCCTGGGGGATGATCCCCCAGACCCTCGGAATGTCACCGTCGCGCGCCACCTATCCGGTGTGCTCTCCTTGCGGCGCAGCCAGTAAGTCTCCCGACGCAAGGGGTGCGCTAACGGATAGTGCAGGGCGCGACATCGACGGTAATGGGGGTGCAGGGGGGCTATGCTCCCCTGCTTTTCTTTTCTTTTCTTTTCTTTTCCTCCCCTGCTACTTCACCCCTTCTGGCGCAAAGCCCCCAGATCGATCCCGTGCTTGTTCACTTTGTAGTAGAACGTCTTGCGCGGCAGATCGAGCGAGCGGATAGCGGCGCCGATCTCTCCGTTCGCCGCGAGCACGGCGGCAATGATTTCCTCCCGTTCGAAGGCGTCCACGCGCTCGGTCAGGCCTTTGGCGGCTGAGGGTGACGGCGTGGGCGTGGATTCGCCGAGGCCCAGCACGAACTGTTCCGCGAAATTGGCGAGTTCGCGCACGTTGCCGGGCCACTCGTGGCGTTCCAGCATCGTCCGTACAGCTGCGCTTACCGGTGGCAGGTCGCGGCCGGTGCGGCGGGCGGCGTCTCCGGCGAAGCGGGCGAAGAGCGGGGCTATGTCCTCGCGGCGTTCGCGCAGCGAGGGGATGGAGAGGCGCATCGCGGCGAGGCGGTAGAACAGCGGCGGGAGCAGCGCCGGGGGCGGGCCGTCGGCGGTGTTCTGGCTGGTGGAGATCACGCGCATGTCGATCGGCATGGTTTCGTCGCGGCGGCGCAGCACGCGCTGTTCGATGAAGGGGAGCAGTCGCTCCTGGAGGTGCGCGGGGGCGCGGTCGATATCGTCGAGGTAGAGCGTGCCGCGCTGGGCGGCGGCGAGGCCGGGTTCGGCGTGGCCCGACGCGGTGAAGAGTGGGTCTGCGAGCGTTTCCGGCATTCCGGCACAGGCGAGGGGCAGGAAGCGGTGGCGTGCGCGCTTGCCGTTGCGGTGGATCAGGCGGGCTAGGAGGTCCTTGCCGGTGCCGGTCTCGCCCTCGATGAACAGGTCGATATCGGCATTGGCGAGCACCGGGATCATTTCGCGCAGGCGGCGGATGGCGGGGCTTTCGCCGAGGAAGGCGGGGGCATCGTCGGCCTCGGCCAGCGCGCGCAGGCGGCGGTTTTCGAGGGTCAGGGCGCGGGCGGTGGCAGCGCGGTTGACGGCGGCGATCAGGGTGTCGGGGGCGAAGGGCTTGGTCAGGAAGTCCCAGGCACCGGCCTTGAGCATCTGCACCGCCATCTCGATGTCGCCGTGGCCGGTGACGAGGATTATCGGCAGTTCGGGGTCGCGCTCGTGAAGCTGGCGGAACAGGTCGATGCCGGAGATCTGCGGCATGCGCACGTCGGTGACGACGACGCCGGGCCAGTCGGCGGTGATGGCGGCGAGGGCCGGGGTGGCGGCGGGGAAGCTCTCCACGTCGAATCCGGCGAGGCGGAGAAGCTGCGCGGTCGAGCGGGCGAGGTCCTCGTCATCCTCGACGAGGGCGATGCGGGTGGCGGCTTCCATCAGGCGAGTCTCAATTGCAGTTCGAAGGTGGCGCCGGTTTCGCTTGGTGCGAGGCGCAGGGAGCCGCCGAATTCCTGGGCGATGTCCTGCGCGATCACCAAGCCGAGGCCGAGGCCTTCGGCGCGGCTGGTGGCGAAGGGGGTAAACAGGCGGTCGGCGATTTCGGGGGCGATGCCGGGGCCGTTGTCGGAAACGCTGAGGCGCAGGGTCTCGCCTTCGGTGGTGACGGCGAGGGTGATGCGGGCGTCGGGCTGGGCCGCCAGCGCTTCGGTGGCGTTCTGGAGCAGGTTCACGAGGATCTGTTCGAGCCGGACCTTGTCGCCGCGCACTTTGAGATCGGCAGGTATTGCGGGTGTCTCGAAGGTCAGCGCGGCGAGACGCTCCTTCATGAGCAGCCGCGCGCCGTCGAGGACTTCGGCCAGCGAGATGGCGGTCTCGCCCGTCCCGGCCTTGCGGGCGAAGCCGCGAAGC
The DNA here is from genome assembly GCF_055521635.1 of Novosphingobium sp. BL-S-20. NCBI lineage: Bacteria > Pseudomonadati > Pseudomonadota > Alphaproteobacteria > Sphingomonadales > Sphingomonadaceae > Novosphingobium > Novosphingobium sp. BL-S-20. The sequence goes on from NZ_CM145494.1 coordinate 1,135,235, forward strand.
TGGGCGGTGATGACGCCAATGCGTTCGGCAAGCCGGTCGATGGCGGTGAGGTTCTCGCGCACTTCGGCGGCGGCGCCGAGGTCGAGCAACTGGCCTGCGGAACTCGCGTAGTTGCGGATCGCGGCGACGGGTTGGGCGGTTTCGTGGGCGACGCTGGCGGTGACTTGCCCGAGGGTGGCGAGGCGGTTGGCGAGGCGCAGTTCCTCGCGCAGCAGCGCCGCACGCTGTTCGAGGGCGGCGCGTTCCTCCATTTCCCGGCGCAGTTCGGCGGTGCGTTCGGTGACGGCGGTTTCGAGCAGCGCGGTGCGTTCGCGGCGGCGGCGGTTGCGCTGCGCTAGCCAGCGCAGCGCGCCGACGGCGACGAGCGCGAGGATCGCCGCCACCGCCTGCGCGCTGCGCATCGGCGTGGTGACGGCGACGCGGATCGGCAGGGCGAGATTGACCCGCCACTGGTCGCGGTTGGGCGGGCTGGTGGCGAGTAGGAGCTGCGCGGTCGCGCCGGAGCGGTGCAGGAATCCGTCGCCATCGATCGCGTAAGGCGTCGGGGTCAGGCCGGGCGTGCCGATGTCGCCCGCGATCGCTTTCTGCCGGGCGGGAGCGATCGGGTGGGTCATGGCGAAGCGCCAGTCCGGGCGGCTCGCGACGAGTATCACACCGTCGCGATTGGTCACGAAAGTCTCGCCGCCTGCGGTGCGCCACTGTGCCTCGATTCGGTCGAAATCGAGCTTGATGACGATCACGCAGTCTCCGGCGGCCTTGCGCGCGAGATAGAGGCCGGGGCGGTGGCTGACGGTGCCGAGCGCGAACTGGGCGCCGTCGCCGTGTTTCAGCGCGTCGCGGTAGTAGCGGCGGAAGCGGTAGTCGCGGCCCACGAAGCTGTCCGGGCGGCGCCAGTTGCTGGCGGAAATCGCGAAGCCGTCCTCTCCTACGAGATAGATGGCGGAGGCGCCGATCTGCTGCGCGAAGGCCTCGAGCTTGGCATCGAGGCGGCGGTCGGCGCCGGGCTTGCGGTCTGCGGCGGCGATCACGTCGCGGTCGTCGGCGAGGGTCTGGGGCAGCAGGCGGAAGCGGGCGATCTCGCTGTCGAGCAGGGCCTGGCGCAGGCGGGCATCGGCGGCGACGGATGCGGCGAAGGCCGAGGCGGCGCGCTGGCGCACGATCTCTCCGACAAGGCCCGCCGCAATTAGCGCGGCGAGGCAGGCAGCGAGCAGCCAGGTCAGGTTGAGGCGGCGAGTCACCGCGTCTTTCTAGAGCGCGGGCAAGCGATGTGCAAATTTCTGCACATCGCTGCAGTGCAATGTGCCGATTTCTGCGCTCGGGAGGTTGGTGCCCATCGCGCAAAGGCCGGAAAATCAGCCATTTAAAACGAGTGCAAAAATGTCTTTGGCCGCAGCGTGAAATCGAACAGTCTTTGGCCAGCCCGCGATAAGCATAAGTCTTGAGCGGGCAGAGAGAGGAAGAAAGGCCTTACCCATGCACGCAACGTTGTCCGAAACGCACGAGCCGTCCGCACCCAAGCGCTGGTACGCGCATCTCTATGTGCAGGTGCTGATCGCCATCGCGGCGGGCGTGACGGTAGGCCACTTCGCACCCGGTACGGGTGAAGCGCTGAAGCCGCTCGGCGATGCCTTCATCAAGCTGGTCAAGATGGTGATCGCTCCGGTCATCTTCCTGACCATCGTCACCGGCATCGCCTCGATGCGCGACCTTCGCTCGGTCGGCCGCGTCGCGGGCAAGGCGTTCGGCTACTTCTTCTTCTTCTCGACCCTGGCGCTGATCGTCGGGCTGGTCGTCGCGAACGTGGTTCGCCCCGGTCACGGCCTGAACATCGATCCTGCCACGCTCGATGCCTCGAAGGTCGCAACTTTCTCCGAGAAGGCACACGAAACGTCGATCACCGGGTTCCTGATGGAAATGATCCCGGACACATTCCTCTCCTCCATGACCGAGGGTAATATTCTTCAGGTCCTGGTGATCGCCATTCTCTTCGGCATTGCGCTGGCCATGCTGGGCGAGCGCGGCGCGCGTCCGCTCTCGCTGCTCGAAGACGTCTCGCTGGTGTTCTTCAAGCTCGTCTCGATCGTCATGAAGGCCGCGCCCGTGGGTGCCTTCGGCGCCATGGCCTTCACCATCGGCAAGTATGGCGTGGGCAGTCTTGCCAACCTCGCCGGGCTGGTGGCGACGTTCTACGTGACCTCGGCGCTCTTCGTGGTCGTGGTGCTGGGCGTGGTCGCGCGGCTTGCGGGCTTCTCGATCTTCTCGCTGATTTCCTACCTCAAGGCCGAACTGCTGCTGGTGCTGGGCACCTCCTCCTCGGAAAGCGCGCTGCCCTCGCTGATGGAGAAGATGGAACGCGCGGGCTGCCCCAAGAGCATCGTCGGCCTCGTCGTGCCGACCGGCTACAGCTTCAACCTCGACGGCACCAATATCTACATGACCCTGGCGGCGCTGTTCATCGCGCAGGCCTGCAACGTGGAACTGACCTTGGGCCAGCAGGTGCTGTTGCTGGGCGTGGCCATGCTCTCGTCCAAGGGTGCGGCAGGCGTGACCGGTGCGGGCTTCATCACTCTGGCCGCTACCCTGTCGATCGTGCCTTCGGTGCCGGTCGCGGGCATGGCGCTGATCCTGGGCGTCGACCGCTTCATGTCGGAATGCCGCAGCCTTACGAACTTCATCGGCAATGCCGTGGCGACCGTGGTGGTCTCGCGCTGGGAAGGCAAGCTCGACACCGAGCGCTTCAACGCAGTCCTCGCCAATCGCGAACCTGCCGCCGAGCCGAGCCGGGTACTCGCCTGACCCGTGCTCGTCTGACCTGACCCGACACGGGGCGAAAGCCCCGCACAGGAATCACGGACATGAAGACAGTTTCCAAGCGGCTGCTGGCCGCCACCCTTTGCTGCGCCTCGTTTCCGGCCCATGCCGAAGAGGCGAAGACCCCGGTCTACCCGGTTTCCGCCAATGGCGACGGTGCCGTTATCAACGGCTACAGCATCTCGCGCTGGGCCGAGGACTGGCGGGTCATGGCGGACGCGAAAAAGCGCGACGATCCGCTCGACCGGCTCAAGTTCCTGCCGCTCGATGGCGACGGGGACATCTACCTGACGCTCTCGGGCGAGCTGCGCCTCCGCGTCAACCAGACCACCAACCCCAACTTGCGCGAGGCCGAGGCGCAGCGGCAGGACATCAGCCGCGTCGTCGCGGGGGCAGACCTCCATGTCGGCCCGCACCTTCGCTTCTACGGCGAACTGGCGCATGGCGGCCTTAGCGGTCGCAACCTCGGCACGCCTTCGAGCAACTTCCGCAACGGTCTGGCCGCCCAGCAGTATTTCGCCGAGGCGAACGGGCAGATAGCGGGCCTCGACGTGGGCATCCGCTACGGCCGCCAGGAATTCGTCGACGGTGCCAATCTGCTGACCTCGCAGCGCGACAACAATACCATGCACTACACGCTGAACGGCGTGCGGGCCTGGGTGCGCGGCAAGGCGCTGCGCGCCGACGTCTTCGACTTGCGCCCGACCGCTTATGGCGAGGACGGCATCGGTGACGACAAGAGCGATCCCGAGCGCCGCTTCTCGGGCGTGACGCTGGGCTATGCCGTGCCGAAGACGTTCCTGGGCGATTCGAAACTCTTCGTCGATCCCTTCCTCTGGCGGCGGCGCAACGGCGTCGGCACCTGGGGCGGGCGGATCGGCCCGGCGACGCGCTGGTATGGCGGGGTCCACGTCTACGGCGATGCCGGGCCGCTCCAGCTCGACTGGACGGTGAACCACCAGTGGGGCACGTTCATGGATCAGAAGATCGATGCCTGGCAGGTCCTGCTCGCCCAGTCCTGGCGCCTCGGCAAGGACAAGGCGGCGCCGCGCCTGGGCTTCAGTGCGGACTATGCCAGCGGTGGCGGCGGTTATGGTGACGGCAAGCTGCGCGACGCCTATTCGCCTTTCGGCAACAATATCTATTTCAGCTACCAGCTCTACCTGACGCCCTCGAACATTCGCGCCATCGCTCCCAGTTTCAGCTTCTCGCCGCTGAAGAACGTGAAAGTGAATGCCGAATACCGCTTTGCCTGGCGTGACAGCGTCACCGATGCGGTCTATCGGGCCAACGGCCAACCTTTTGCCGGCACCCAGAACGGCCGGGCGCGCAAGATCGCCGAACTCGCCCGCTTGCAGGCGGTCTGGCAGATTTCGCCGCGTGTCTCGTTCACCGGGCGCTACGAGCATCTCGAAGCCGGCCCCGCGCTGACCGATGCGGGTTACCGCAGCTCCGATTTTCTCGCGGGCTGGCTGAGTCTACGTTTCTGATGAAAGGTCATTGATGTCCCCGACCCGTCACGCTGCCGCCCGCGCGCTGCTTTCCGATCCCCTGACCAACAAGGGGACCGCCTTCACCGCCGAGGAGCGTGACGAGTTCGGCCTGCACGGCCTGTTGCCGCCCCATGTCGGCACGCTCGACAGCCAGATCGAACGTCGCCGCAAGGCGCTGGAGGAAAAGGAAAGCGACTTCCAGCGCTACGCCTTCCTGCGCGAGCTTCAGGATTCGAACGAGGTGCTGTTCCATGCCCTCGTGCAGAGCGACCTGCCGCGCATGCTGCCGCTGGTCTACACGCCCACCGTGGGCGAGGGCTGCGAGCGTTTCAGCGAGATCTGGCGCCGCCCGCGCGGGTTGTTCCTGAGCTATCCCAATCGCGACCGCATTTCCGACATTCTCGCCGATCCGGCCTACGACCGCGTGAAAGTGATCGTCGTCAGCGACGGCGAGCGCATCCTCGGCCTCGGCGACCAGGGGGCGGGTGGCATGGGTATCCCGATCGGCAAGCTGGCGCTTTACACCGCCTGCGCCGGTATGCATCCGTCCGAAGTCCTGCCGATCCTGCTCGATCTCGGCACCGACAACCACGCGCGCCGCGAGGACCCGCTCTATGTGGGCTGGCGCGCCCCGCGCGTGCGCGGGCAGGACTACGACGATTTCGTCGAAGCCTTCGTCAGCGCGGTGGACGATCGCTTCCCCGGCGTGCTGCTCCAGTGGGAGGATTTCGCGGGCAAGAACGCTTACGACCTGCTGGTTCGCTACCGTGACCGGCTGCTGAGCTTCAACGACGATATCCAGGGCACTGCCGCCACCGCGGTCGGCACGCTGCTGGCGGCGATCGGCAAGACCGGCGTGCCGCTTGCCGAACAGCGCGTCGTGCTGTTCGGCGCAGGCGCGGCGGGCAGCGGCGTGGCCGAGATGCTGGTGCAGGCGATGATGGCCGACGGGCTGGACGAGAAGGCGGCGCGTGCGAACATCTGGGCGGTGGACCGCGACGGGCTGATTCTGTCCGACATTCCGCGCCTGCCGCATCAGCAGCTCAAACTCGCGCGCGATCCGGCCGAGATCGAGGGCTGGAACGTCAGCGGCCAGAACATGATCTCGCTGCAGGAAGTGGTCGCCAATGTCCATCCGACCGTGCTGATCGGCACCTCGGGGCAGAAGGCCGCTTTCGACGAGCGGACCATTCGCACGATGGCCGAAAAGGTTGCGCGTCCGGTGGTCTTCCCACTCTCCAACCCGATCTCGCGCGCCGAAGCGCATCCGGCGGACATTCTCGAATGGACCGGCGGCAAGGCGATCGTCGGCACCGGCAGCCCCTTCGGCACGCCGGGCGTCACCCAGGTCAACAACGTCTACATCTTCCCCGGCGTCGGCCTCGGCGCCCTGGCCAGCGGGGCCACTGCGGTCAGCGACGGCATGTTCATGGCCGCCGCGCGCCGCCTCGGCGAACTGGGCGGCGGTGAGGGCGAAAGCAAGGGCGGCCTGCTTCCCGCCGTCACCGAACTGCGTGACGTGGCGCTCGAAATCGCCGTTGCCGTCGCCGCGCAGGCGCAGGCGGAAGGGCTGGCGACCGCAGAACCGGATGCCCTGACGCGCGAGAGCATCGCCGCGACCATGTGGCAGGCCCGATACGCCTGAGAAAAAAGGAAGGGGAGGGGCGCCGCTTCTCCCTTTTCCTATCGCTCATAAGAAAACGGGCCGTCCTTCCGGACGGCCCGTTTCTTTTTTCCGAAGCCGAAGCTCAGCCTGCGGGCAGCAGCCTGCGGTCGCTGGCGATGCGGGTCATCGCCTTCTGCAGCTTCTCGAAAGCGCGCACCTCGATCTGGCGGACGCGCTCGCGGCTGACGTGGTAGACCTGGCTCAGCTCTTCGAGCGTCTTCGGGTCGTCCGTCAGGCGGCGTTCCATCAGGATGTCGCGCTCACGTTCATTGAGGCCGTCCATCGCCTCGACCAGCATGGCGTGACGCACGGTCGCCTCTTCGGCATCCGCAACGGTCTCGTCCTGAAGCGGGCGATCGTCCGCGAGAACGTCCTGCCACTGGCCTTCGCCTTCCTCGCGCAGCGAGACGTTCAGCGAGGCATCGCCGCCCATCATCATGCGCCGGTTCATGTTGACCACTTCCTGCTCGGACACACCGAGCGTGGTCGCGATCTTGGCGACGTCATCCGGATGCAGATCGGAATCCTCGTAAGCGTCGAGGTTCTTCTTCATCCGGCGCAAGTTGAAGAACAGCTTCTTCTGCGCGGCGGTGGTGCCCATCTTCACGAGTGACCACGAACGCAGGATGTACTCTTGAATCGAAGCCTTGATCCACCACATTGCATAAGTGGCGAGGCGGAAGCCCCGATCGGGTTCGAACTTCTTCACGCCCTGCATCAGGCCGATGTTGCCTTCGGAGATGAGTTCCGAGACCGGCAGGCCGTAGCCGCGATAACCCATCGCGATCTTCGCCACGAGGCGAAGATGGCTGGTTACCAGCTGGCCGGCTGCCGCCGGGTCCTCGTGCTCCTTGTAACGCTTGGCGAGCATGTATTCCTGCTCGGGCGCGAGAAGCGGGAACTTGCGGATCTCGGACAGGTAGCGGTTGAGGCTCTGCTCGCCGCCCAGTGCCGGCACCGCCGGGAGATTACGTTCCTTGCTCACAATATCCGTCCTTTCCGGTCGGCCCGCGGTCGAAGACCCTTGCGAGGCGTCTTAGCTTGGGGCCACCTTTTAAAGATAGCACATTAATCCGATTTCAGTGTCGCAGTTCATCGATCAGTATCCGCATATCGTCGGGTAACGGACTGACGAAATGGACGTTCTCTCCTGTAACGGGATGGACGAAGCCAAGTTCCGCGGCATGAAGAGCTTGTCGGGTGAAACCGAGTCGCTGAAGAATCGGGCGAATCGCTGAAGGTGTACGACCATATACAGGGTCCCCTAATAGCGAATGGCCGATTGACGACATGTGAACGCGGACCTGATGGGTGCGTCCTGTTTCCAGGCGGCACTCCACGAGACTCGCGTTCTTCAGCGCTTCCAGCGTCTTGTAATGGGTTACGGCATGCTTGCCGCGCCCGTCCTCCACCAGCGCCATCTTCTTGCGGTTGACGTTGGAGCGGGCGATCGCGCCGCGCACGGTTCCGGCGACCGGGATCGGCCGTCCGGACACGACGGCCCGGTAGGCGCGTGCGATCGAATGGTCCGCGAACTGCACGGCCAGTCCCTCGTGCGCCTTGTCGGTCTTGGCGACCACCAGCAGCCCCGAAGTGTCCTTGTCGATACGGTGGACGATCCCGGGCCGCGCGACGCCGCCGATGCCGGAAAGCTGGCCCCGGCAGTGGTGGAGCAGGGCATTGACCAGCGTACCGTCGAGATTGCCCGCTGCCGGATGGACGACGAGACCCGCAGGCTTGTCGACGATGATGAGATATTCGTCCTCGAACACGACATTCAGCGGAATGTCCTGCGCCACCGCTTCGGCCGGGGCCGCCTCGGGCACGTCGATCGCGAAGGCAGTGCCGCCCGCGACCTTGAGCGAGGCCTGCGAGACCCGCTTTCCGGCCAGCGAGATCCGGCCTTCGCCCATCAGCGCCTTGATGCGCTCGCGCGAAAGTCCGCTCGCTTCGGCCAGCGCCTTGTCGAGGCGACCGCCGTCACTGCCGATGAAACCCTGGATGATGTTTTCGTGAGCCCCCATTGCCTGTAGGATTTGGGGATGAATGTCGAAGTGACAAGTGACGTGATCGCAAGATTGCATGAAGAATCCTTAAGCGCCCATCCGGAGGAGTGCTGCGGCATCCTGACGGGAGAGGGCGAGCGGATAGAGGCCGCGATACCCGCTGCCAATGTCGCGGCGCGGCCCACCCACCATTTCGAGATCGATCCGGCCACGCTGCTCGCCGCCCACCGCGCGGCGCGGCAGGGCGGGCCGGAAGTGCTGGGCTATTATCACTCCCATCCGGTCGGCCATCCGGTGCCCTCCGCCACGGATTGCGAACATTCCACCGGGGATTCGCGCATTTGGGCGATCATCGCGGACGGGCAGGTTGCTTTCTGGCGCGATACCGGGAATGGATTTTCGCCGATGACGTACCATATCGTCGCACCAGTGGCCGCTAATGGCCTGAATTCGAATGTCTCGCCCGAATGATTATCGATAACGGAAGTCCCCAGTCCATGACGACCAGTTCGCTCGAACTTGCCAGCCTGCTATGTTCGCGCCTGTGCCATGACATGCTCAGCCCGGTCGGCGCCCTGACCAACGGGCTGGAACTGCTCGCGGACGAGAAGGACCCCGACATGCGCCAGCGCTGCTTCGAGCTGCTGGACCAGAGCGCGCGGATCTCGGCAGACAAGCTGAAGTTCTTCCGCCTCGCCTTCGGCGCTGCGGGCGGCTTCGGAGACATGGTTCCGGTCAGCGAGGCGCGCGCCCTGATCGATGCGCTGGTGGCGAACAATGCCCGCATCGTGCTCAACTGGGCGCTGGCCAGCGAGATGCTGCCCAAGCCTGCGGTGAAGACGCTGCTCAACTTCGGCCTGATCGGCATCGAGGCGCTGCCGCGCGGCGGCACTCTGGAACTGGCGGCGGAATTCCGGGACGGCGTGACGGAGATCGTCGTGCGTGCGGCGGGACCCCGCATCGCCTTCGACCGTGATGTCGGCCGTGCGCTCGAAGGGGCGCTGCCGGAAGGCGATCTTTCCAGCCGCACCGCGCCTGCCGCGATGATCCAGCAACTGGCGCACGGGCAGGGCGGCAAGCTGCAATATGCCCTGGCCGAAGACGCGCTGGTCCTCGGCGCGGTTCTGCCGGGAGCCTGACCCTTCGACAACCCAGGACGCCCCTTCGACAAGCTCAGGGTGAGCGGTAGGTGATGCGATGCGATGTTTCAGACCCATTGTGGTCGGAGGTGATGCGATGTTCCCAGACCCGCTCAGGCTGAGCCTGTCGAAGCCTCCTCGGGAAAGCGCAGGTCCTGGAGCCACAGGTACCGGAGGCGTTGGGGCATGAACCGCTGGCTGGTCAATCGCACCGTCGCCTCGCCCAATTTCAACGAGCGCAAGCTGCCGATCTCGATGGTCGTGCTGCACTATACCGGCATGAAGTCCGCCGCCGAGGCGCTGGAGCGAATGTGCGATCCCGCGGCGGAAGTCTCGGCGCACTACATGATCGACGAGGATGGGATCGTCACTTCGCTGGTACCGGAAGGCAAGCGAGCCTGGCATGCCGGACGCTCGTACTGGCGCGGCGAGACCGATGTGAACTCTGCATCGATCGGCATCGAACTGGTCAATCCGGGGCATGAATGGGGCTACCGGCCTTTCCCGGAGGCGCAGATGGAAGCACTGCTTCCGCTCCTTGCCGATATCGTCAAGCGCAACCACATTCCGCGCGGCAACGTGGTCGGCCATTCCGACATCGCACCTGCCCGCAAGCAGGACCCCGGCGAGTACTTCGACTGGGCGCGGCTTGGCGAACTGGGGCTGGCGCTGAAAATCCCGGCGGCGAAGATGAACCTCTTCTACGACAATCCCGGTGCCTTCTATCTCGCGCTCGAACGCTTCGGCTACGACATCTCGGACGGGCGGGCGGCGGTGACGGCGTTCCAGCGCCGCTGGCGGCCCGAACTGATCGACGGCGAGATCGACGGCGAAATCGGCGCAATTCTGTTGGAACTGCTGTTGGAGCGGGGCAACGGCCGTGCTAGGTGACCGCTCGCACCGGGGAGCCGGGCAGCCGCGGGCGTCTTCGGACGCGCGAGGAAAGTCCGGGCTCCACGAAACAAGGATGGCGGGTAACGCCCGCCGGGCGAGTCGGGTTTTCAGGCCCGGCGAAGCTTAGGGAAAGTGCCACAGAGAGCAGACCGCCTCGCCAACAGGGTTCGTCCCTCGCGGCAGGTAAGGGTGAAAGGGTGCGGTAAGAGCGCACCGCGCTGCCGGTAACGGTAAGCGGCATGGCAAACCCCATCCGGAGCAAGACCGAATAGGGGCTGCGCGCTGTCTTGAACAGCGGGTCTGTTTCGGACCCAGGCAGCCCGGGTTGGTCGCTTGAGCGGCGCAGCAATGCGTCGCCTAGAGGAATGGCTGCCACCGCGGCGTAAGGTCCCCCCGTGGGGAGACCACGCCAGGTACAGAACCCGGCTTACAGGCTCCCCGGTGCGTTTTTATGACAATTTTCAGGGTTCGCCTCCTGGAAGCTCAGGCTTCGGCGGCGACTTTTACGGAAATCCCGTTTTCATCCTCGCAGGCCTGGATGAACCAGCGCTCGCTGCCTTCAAGCCCGATCGCGGTGAGGCGGCCGTGCATATAGGCGCCGGTATCGATGCCGACGCGGTTGGCGCGTACGGCAGGTTCCTCGGTGATCGTGTGCCCGTGGACGACGAAGCCACCGAATTCGCCATTGTGGCTGAGAAACGGCTCGCGAATCCAGCGGCAGTCATGGCCGAGCTGGTTTTCCAGCGGTGTATTGGGCCGCACGCCGGCATGGACGAAGACATAGTCGCCGAGCCGGACCATCTTGCGGAAACCGTCGATGAAATCGAAGTCCTGCTGCGGAATCGTCTCCATCGCGGCGCTGTGGAGGTCTTCGAGTTCGGCCTCCCGCACGAAGTCCGGATCGAGGCCGTAGGAGAGGATCGTCTCGCGCCCGCCGAACTTCAGGAAGCTGCGGAAGGCATCCAGCTTGTCGCGCGAGACGAGCAGCATTTCCTCGTGATTGCCCTGGATGAACTCGACATCGCGGCGATGGGCAAGCTCGCGGGCGGCGGCGAGCACCCCGGCGCTGTCGGGGCCGCGATCGATCAGGTCGCCGAGGAGAATGACGAGGCTGCGGCTGCCGCTGCGCTGGCTGTCGTCGCGCTCGATCGCCTCGATCAGGCGCTCGAACAGGTCCAGCCGTCCGTGGATGTCGCCTATCGCATAGACGCGCTGTCCGGCGGGCAGTTCGGGAAGGCGGGCGCTGGGAGCGCGGCCGAGCAGGTTTCTGATCTTCGCTAGCATGCGTCGCGCTGATTATAGAAAGCCGCGGCCCCGCCGACAAGCGGTCCGCATCGGCTTTCACGCTTCCTGAGCCAAGCCGTTCCGGCATTGCGGCGGGATATTTTATCCTTCTATTTCAGGTAGAAATCGACCGTCGTTACGACGCGGACTTTCTTGTAAGGCGTATCGGAGACGCCCCATCCACCTCCCGAATCGCCATCCCGCGCCTCGATCGTGAAGTAGCCCTGGGTCGCGCTCTTGATGGCGCCGACCTCGGCGCCGCTGTCCTGCGCGAACTGCTCGGCGGCCGCGCGTGCATCCTTGGTGGCGGCGGCGACCATCGGTGGTTTGATGGCGTTGAGTTTGGTGAAGGTGAAGGCCATGCCCGAGCCTTCCTCCAGGATGACGCCGCGCCGGACCAGTTCGAACTGACGCTTCACCGCATCCTGCGCCCGCTTGACGTCCTGGCTGCGCAAGGTCACGCGCTGGCGGACGGTGAAGCTGGTGGTGCCGCTGTTGTCCTTGCTCTGCTGGACGTTGGCGCCGGTCGGTTGCAGGGCGTCGGCGGGAAAGCCGAGTTCGCGGAAGAAGGCCTCGATCCGGCGGGTGTCGTTCTCCACCCCGGACTGCGCGGTGGCGAGATCGCCCGCGGTGGAGGAATAGGCGATCGTCCATGTTGCAAGGTCGGCGGTGACGTCCCGCTCGGCGAGGCCGCGCACGGTGACCGAGCGGTCGGCACGGTGCGCGCGCCGCATCCCGTCGCCCAGCAGGTAACCGCCGCCGACAAGGCCGATGGCGAGGATCGTGGAAGCCGCGATCCAGCGCTGGCCGGTGGATTCGCGCAAGAAGGAGGTGGAGTGACGGGGGCGTTCCGGGCTATTGTCGGTCATCGCGGCTTCTCCCTGAAGTCCTGCGGATCATGCTGTTTCCCGGCTGTATCCGTGATGAACCGTTATATACGTGCGATGAATTGAAGGAAATCCCGTGACAAAGTACCTCCACACGATGATCCGCGTGACCGATCCGGACGCGACGATCCGCTTCTTCGAACTGATCGGTCTCAAGGAAACGCGCCGCTTTTCGAGCGAGCAGGGCCGTTTCACGCTTATCTACCTGGCGGTGCCGGGCGAGGAATCCGAAGTGGAACTGACCTATAACTGGCCCGCCGAGGACGGCTCCTTCGAGGAATATACCGGCGGTCGCAATTTCGGCCATCTGGCGTTCCAGGTCGACGATATCTACGCGACCTGCCAGACGCTGGCCGATGCCGGGGTGACGATCAACCGCCCCCCGCGCGACGGCCACATGGCCTTCATCCGCACGCCGGACGGGATTTCGGTGGAACTGCTCCAGGACGGTCGCCTCGACCCCGCCGAACCCTGGGCCTCGATGCCGAACATCGGCAGCTGGTGACGGGTGCTCGCCGGCCTTCTTCGGGAGGCCGGCAGATTATTACAGTAACGGGCAAGTTAGTTAACTTTATGAAATAGACGCATGTTCATTGGTGCGTCTCCTCCCCTCCCCATATCCCGCCTGACGCGATGAAATTCCGAAGAATCGGTGGTCCTAAGCGATTTTCGATATTTCCGGCATGGAATCGATCCGGTCTAAAGCGGGGGCTAAGATGGGGTTGATGGAACTAATTCGGCAGGGGTTGAGTATCCTGCTTGTGATCGAGCGCGAGCTTTTGCTCTTTGCCGGATTCTGGTTGGTGGTCGGCACTGCCGACGAACTGGCCATGGACTGTTGCTGGCTGTGGTTCCGGCTCTCGGGGCGCGCGAGAACCACGCGAATCTCGGGGGAAGCGGTACGTGCGCCGCTTCGCGGGAAAGCGGCGGTATTCATTGCGGCCTGGCAGGAAGAGCAGGTGATCGGCCATACGGTCCGGCACGCACTTGCGGCATGGCAGCAGGAAGACTTCATCCTTTACATCGGTTGCTACGGCAATGACGGGCCAACCGTCTGCGCGGCGATGGAAGGCGCAGGGATGGACCCCAGGGTGCGCGTCATCATCCACGAGCGGGCAGGGCCGACGACCAAGGCGGATTGTTTGAACCGGCTCTACCGCGCCCTTTGCGACGATGAGGCGCAGTCCGGCACTCGCTTCCGCTGCGTGATCCTGCACGATTCGGAAGACATGGTGCATGCCGCGGAACTGGCGGTGATCGATGCCGCGCTGTCTTCCGCCGATTTCGTGCAGCTTCCGGTGCGCCCCGAACCGCAGCCCGCATCGCGCTGGGTTGGGGGCCATTACGTCGACGAATTCACCGAAGCGCATACGAAGTCGCTCGTCGTACGCGACGCGCTGGGCGCGGCGATCCCTGCGGCAGGCGTGGGTTGCGGCTTCGCGCGCGACATGCTCGAACGTATCGGCGCCAGCCGCCGCCTGGAAGGCGATTTGGAGCCATTTGCGGCGGAATGCCTTACCGAGGATTATGAGCTGGGCGTGCTGGTCTCGCGCGAGGGCGGACGCTCGCGATTTCTGAGGGTTCGGGACGAGACGGGCGAACTCGTCGCCACGCGCGCATACTTCCCGGCCCGATTGAAGGAATCGGTTCGCCAGAAGACGCGATGGATTCACGGAATCGCATTTCAGGGCTGGGAGCGGCTCGGATGGGCGGGGAGCGCTGCCGATACCTGGATGGCGCTGCGCGACCGGCGAGGGCCATTGACCGCCATCGTCCTGGCGAGCAGCTATGCGCTTGTCCTCGTCGAAGGGATACTCGGCATTCCGCGCGTGCTGGGCTGGGATGTCCCGGGCATGCCGGGGCCGCCCTTGCTTGGGTGGATGATCGCGGCGGGTCTGTTCAGTCTGCTCTGGCGCAGTTTCCTGAGAGCGACGCTGACGACGCGGGAATACGGTTTTCCCGAAGGCGTCTGGGCGATCCTGCGGATTCCGGTGGCGAACTATATCGCGATCATGGCCGGACGTGATGCTCTGGCTTCCTACATCCGGACATTGCGGGGCGGGCAGGTGACCTGGGACAAGACCCGGCACGATGCGCATCCGGCTTCCGCTGGTGGAGCGGCGGCATGAGCGTGGTGCAGAGGCTTCGCGGACAGCCGCTGATCGCATTGCTGGCCGTGCTCGCTGGCTGGATGGGCGGGCGGATCTCGGCCTGGGATAATCCCCTGCCGGTTGCGGCCAAGGGTGTTCAGACGATGCGCCTGTCGTCGGTGGAAGGTGCGAAAATAGCCGGATCAGGCCAGGCGGACATGGCAGCGGGGCCTCAATCGCAGCCCGGTGCGGGCTTCTATCCGGCATCCGTTTATGGCCCGGCACCGGGTCTGCCCTATCCCGTGTTCGTGAAAGTGCCGGTCTGGGTTGAGAGGCCGCATCGATGGTATTCCGATCGAGGTCGGGCCCTGCCGCAAGGGCCTTCGGGAGTTGCCTATGGTACGGCCGGAGAACTTCCCTCGGCGATCGGAGCGCTTCGGTTCGGTTCGGAAACGATGGAGGACACGCGGCTACCGGCAGGTCTGCCGCCGGTCTGGCAGTTCGCTGCGCAGCCCTATCCGTCTTCGAGCGCTGCTCCGGTGCCTGTCGCGGTCGCGCGGCCCCGGCGGTGGTCGGTCGACAGTTGGGCACTGCTGCGGCAGGACGGCGCCGGACCGCTCGCCAACGGCGCGCTTCCGGCGACTTACGGGGCGAGCCAGGCGGGCGCGGTGCTGCGTTATCGGCTTTCGCCCGGCGACGCGCGACAGTTGACCGCCTACATGCGCACCACCGCCACGCTGGGTACGGCCATGCGCGAGACGGCTGCCGCACTGGGCGTGTCGGCACGTCCGCTTCCGGGCCTGCCGGTCATTGCTGCGCTGGAAGGACGGCTGACCGAACAGGGCGGGGAGCGGCGCTTCCAGCCGGCGGCCATGGCCGTGACCCAGCTTCCCTATTTCGCCTTGCCGGGCGGTCTGCGGGGCGAGGCTTACGGGCAGGCAGGCTATGTGGCAGGCCGGTTCGCGGCGCCGTTTGCGGACGGCCAGTTCCGGGCCGACCGGACGCTGTTCTCCTTCGGCAAAGTCGAGACCCGGCTTGGCGGCGGGCTATGGGGCGGCGCGCAAAAGGGGGCTGGGCGGCTCGATGCGGGGCCGTCCGCGACTGTGACCCTCCCGCTCGGGAAGGGGCTGTTCGGGCGTGCGGCGGTGGACTGGCGGTTCCGGGTCGCGGGTGATGCCGATCCGGGTTCGGGACCGGCGCTCACTCTATCCGCAGGATTCTGATTCGCCGCTTTCCTCGCTGCCGGTGCTGCGGTAGCGAGAGGGGTGGAATGGATGTCTATCTCCCCATAGCCAATCTCTCCGTCAACGGGATCATCATCGTTGGCCTGGGGGCGATCACCGGCCTGCTTTCGGGCATGTTCGGCGTGGGGGGCGGCTTCCTGACGACTCCGCTGATGATCTTCTACGGCATTCCGCCAACCGTGGCCGCGGCCTCGGCGGCGAGCCAGGTGACGGGCGCCAGCGTGTCCGGCGTCTTCGCCCATACCCGGCGCGGCGGGGTGGACTATCACATGGGCACGGTCATGGTGGTGGGCGGGATCATCGGCACCGGTATCGGCGCCGCGCTGTTCAGCCTGCTGCAACGGCTCGGCCAGATCGATACGGTCATCAATATCCTCTACGTGCTGATGCTCGGCGGCATCGGCGGGCTGATGGCCAAGGAGAGCATCCAGACCATCCGCGCCGAGCGTTCCGGCGTTCCCATCGCCGCGCGCAAGCGGCGGCATCACCCGATGGTCGCCAGCCTGCCGCTGCGCTGGCGTTTCTATCGCTCCGGCCTCTACATTTCCCCGCTGGCACCGTTGCTGCTCGGCATCGGCACGGGCATCCTGACGATGTTGATGGGTGTGGGCGGCGGCTTCATCCTCGTGCCCGCGATGCTCTATATCCTCGGCATGAGCGCCAATGTCGTGGTCGGCACCTCGCTCTACCAGATCCTGTTCGTCACCATGGCGACGACGATGATGCATTCGATGACCACCCATGCCGTGGACATCGTGCTTGCCTCGCTGCTGCTGCTGGGGTCCGTCACCGGCGCGCAGCTCGGCGCGCAGTTCGCCCAGAAGGCCAGTCCGGTGAAGCTGCGCCTGGTGCTGGCGGTCATCGTCCTGTTGGTGGCCGGGCGCATGGCGATCGGCCTCGGCTATCGGCCCGACGAGATCTACACGGTCTCCCCGTTGTGAGGCGCGCGCTGGCTCCGGCTATCGCGCTTGTCGCGGCACTGCTGCTTGGCGGCGCGCGCGATCCGATCCTGGTGCCGGAAATCTCGCAGCATGAGGTGGACTTGCGGCAGGGCTTCACCGGCACCGAACTGCTGCTCTTCGGCGCAATCCTGACGCCCGAGGGTTCCCGCGCCGCGCAGGACTACGATATCGTCGTCGTGCTGAAAGGGCCGACCCAGTCCATCGTCCTGCGCGAAAAGCAGAAAGTGGCGGGAATCTGGATCAATGCCGACAGCACCGAACTGCGCTCGGCGCCGTCCTACTACGGCCTCGCGTCGACCCGGCCGATCAAGGACATCGTCGACGACAAGACCGCCGCCATCTACGAACTCGGACTCAAGTGGCTGCAACTCTCGCCGATCGGCGCCATCGATCCTGCCGAGCAGACCCGCTTTTCCGACGGCCTAGTCGATCTCAACCGCCGCAGCGGTCTCTATCGCGAGGAAGAGGGCGGCGTGAAAGTGAGCGAGCAGGTGCTCTATCAGGCCCGCATCTGGCTGCCCTCGCAAGTGCCGACCGGCACCTATACTGCCGAGACTTACGCGGTGTCCCGTGGGCAGGTGGTGGCTTCGGCGAGCAGCCAGGTGGAAGTGCGCAAGCTGGGGTTCGAGCGGGCCATCGCCAATTTTTCGGAGAACTACGGCTTCGCTTACGGGCTGCTCGCGGTGATGGTCTCGGTCGGGATGGGCTGGCTGGCGGGTCGTCTATTTGCGCTGCGGTGATCGGGCGTTTAGCCGGAAATTAACCGCGAGTGCCTAGCAACCCCGGTGAAACGGCTTGCTGCGGAGGCACATGAACGAGATGCGAATGGTGGGCGGCGAGGCGCAGCATGAGGCCGGGCGCGAGATTGGCCGCGAGCCGATCGGCGCCATCCTCGAAATTTCCGGCGCGGGCGCCCGCATTGCCTTCGATCTCAACCGGCTCAGCGTTTCCGCGCAGGACGACGATCCTTCGGTCGCGATGTCGGGGCAGGTCGGCAGTCAGGTGAAAGTGCGCGTCGGTCGGGGCTGGCTGCTGGCCAGTATCCGCAACCAGAAGAGCGATGCCACGGTCCCCGGCGGCATCGTCGCCGAGGCGGACTTCCTCGGCGAAGGGCTGGAGGAGCGTCTGACCGGCCGCATCCACGGTTTCCGCCGAGGCGTGACGCGCTATCCCATACCGGGCGCGCTGGTCTATCCCGCCAGCACTGACGACTTGCGGCAGGTCTATGCCAGCGACGGGCGGCAGGCGATCCAGATCGGCACCGTCTATCCCACCAAGGACATTCGCGCCGGGCTCTATATCGACGCCTTGCTCGGCAAGCACTTTGCACTGCTCGGCTCGACCGGCACCGGCAAGTCGACCAGCGCCGCGCTGATCCTTCATCGAATCTGCGAGCAAGCGCCGGAAGGCCATGTCATCATGGTCGATCCGCACGGCGAATATGCCGCTGCCTTCCGCAACAGCGGCGTGATCCTCGATGTCTCGAACCTCCAGATGCCCTACTGGCTGATGAACTTCGAGGAGCACTGCGAGATCCTCGTCACTACTCGCGGCGACGAGCGGCAGCTCGATTGCGAGGTGCTCGGCAAGTGCCTGCTGGAGGCGCGCTCGCGCAACCGGCTGGCCGAGCAGATCGGCAAGATCACCGTGGATTCGCCGATCCCCTATCTGCTTTCCGACTTGTCGGTGATCCTGAACAATCACATGGGCAAGCTCGACAAGGGGCATTCGAGCGCGCCCTACATGCGGATCAAGAACAAGCTCGACGAACTCAAGGGCGATCCGCGCTACCAGTTCCTGTTCTCCGGCATGCTGGTGGGCGACACGATGGCGGAGTTCATCGCCAAGCTGTTCCGCCTGCCTTCGGGCGGGCGGCCGATCTCGATCATCGACGTGTCCGGCGTGCCTTCCGACATTACCAGTACCGTCGTTGCGGTGCTCAGCCGCATGGTCTTCGACTTCGCGGTCTGGGCGCGCGAGGAGAAGACGCGGCCGATCCTGCTCGTCTGCGAGGAGGCGCACCGCTACGTTCCCAATGAGAAGAACGCGGACGGCTCCTCGGTAGGCCGCATTCTCTCGCGCATCGCCAAGGAAGGGCGCAAGTACGGCATCTCGCTGGGTCTCATCACCCAGCGGCCTTCCGACCTTGCCGAAGGCGTGCTGTCGCAGTGCGGGACGATCATCGCGATGCGGCTCAACAACGACCGCGACCAGGCTTTCGTGCGCGCCGCCATGCCGGAAGGCGCGCGGGGGTTCCTCGATTCGATCCCGGCGCTGCGCAACCGTGAGTGCGTGATCTGCGGCGAGGGCGTGGCGATCCCGATCCGTGCCGCGTTCGACGATCTGGAGGAATTCAAGCGTCCGGCTTCCGCCGATCCCTCGTTCACCGAACTGTGGAACGTCTCGGGCGGCGAGGAGGAGATGGTCCTGCGCACGGTTCAGCGTTGGCGCGCGCAGGGGCGGTAAGTTTCAAAGATCGCACGCTGCGCGCCACTTGCCCCAGCGGTAATAGGCGAGGGTGAGCGCCACGGTCAGCGCCGAGCCGACCGGATAGGACCACCACAGCGCCTCGCTGCCGATCAGCGGATAGGCGAGATGGTAGAAGCCGAGGCGTCCCGGATAGAGGCCGAGGAACATGATGATCAGCGGCATCACCACGGCGCCATAAGCGCGCAAGGTACCGGTGAGGATCATGGTGATCGACACGATCACGTAAGAGGCGGTGCAGACCAGCTGGATATGCCGGGCGATCGGCATCGCCGGGCTGTCTCCGCCGAGGAACAGCGCCAGCAGCGGGCGGTCGAACACCACGATAAGCGTGGCCAGCAGCGTCGAGAGCGCGAGGTTTGTGGCGAGGCCGATCTCGGTCACCTTGCCTACGCGGCCGTGGTCGTGCGCGCCCAGCGACTGCGCGACCATCGCGCTGACCGCCGAGCCGATCGCCATCGCGGGCATCTGGAGATAGTTCCACAGTTGCAGCGAAGCGCCGTAGGCCGCCGCCGAATCCAGCCCCTCGCGGTTGACGAGGCCGACCATGATGAGGCCCACCGAAGAGACCAGCAGCATCTGTGCGCCCATCGGCAGACCCTTCAGGATCACATAGCGCAACTCGCTGCCGCGCGGGATCAGGTAGCCGAGTTCCGCGCCGCGCAGGCGCATCGGCAGGTCCTTGCGGTAGATCGTCCAGAGCTGGAACACCAACCCTGCGAAATTCGCGAAAGCGGTCGCCGCCGCCGACCCGGCGATACCCAGCGTGGGCAAAGGGCCGGGGCCGATGATGAGCAGCGGGTTCAGGATCACGTCCAGCGCCACCGTAAGGATCATCGCATAGAGCGGCGTCCTGGAATCGCCCGCGCCGCGCATGCCCATCGACACCATCAGCGAGAGCGAGCCGAGCGGCAGCGTCACGAAGATCACGCGCAGGTAGGCCAGCGCCTCGATCCGGCTCTGGCCCGGCGTGCCCAGCGCATGGAGCAGGGCGTCCGCGCCCAGCCATCCGGCCAGCCCGCAGATCACCGAGAGCAGGAGACAGAAGCCCACACCGGAACCGAAGGTCCGCCGCGCCGCGTCGATATCGCGGGCGCCGAAGTGCTGGCCCACGCGCACCGTCGTCGCCATGCCGAAGCCGAAGACCAGCGCGATCAGCAGGAACATGATGATATTGGCATTGGCCGTCGCCGCCAGCGCGCTCTCGCCCAGCAGCCGCCCGACCCAGATCGCGTTCACCGAACCGTTCAGCGTCTGGAGCACGTTCGAGATCAGCATCGGGATCGAGAACACCAGCAGCGTCCTCAGGATCGGCCCCTGCGTAAGGTCGCCCTTCATCCGCGCCATCTTTGCGGGAGCGGGCGCTTCCTCAGGTTCGGTTTCCCCGTGCGGGATCGGCGATGCCTCGTTCATGTGCCCCCTCAAGTGCCCCGCGTGTCGCCCCAGATGTGGATGTGCAGGCGGTCGGTGAAGCGATAGCCTTCCTGCGTGCAGATGTCCGAGAGCCATCCCGACCTCTGCCGGATCACATCGCTGGAGCGGCCCTCCGGCATCAGGAATATCCGCTCGGCGGGGATCGCGTGGCGCTCCTTCAGCGCGCGGACCTCATCGACGTCGGCAGGTTCCGCCACCACGAACTTGAAGTAGGCACGCGGATCGGCGGCCCAGGCGTCGAGCCGCTCGGGCACCAGCGCCAGTTCCGCCGGATTGCCGCTGTGCGAGAGCTTGGGGCTGACATTGTATTGCTGCACCCGCGCATCGAGGCTGGCATGCGGAGCAACCGAGCCGTTGGTCTCGATCTCGACATGCATGCCCGGCCGCGCCTCGTCGAGCGCCGCCAGCATTCGCGCCAGTTGCGGGCCTTGCAGCAGCGGCTCGCCGCCGGTGATGACAAGGCGGTCGGGCGGCAAGTCCGCCACCATGCGCGCCACGTCGGCTTCCTCGGCCATGACCTGATTGGCCTTGCGCTCGAACGCCAGTTCATCGCGGTGGAAGCGATTGTCGCCGGTGAAGCGCCATGTGTACGCCGTGTCGCACCACTGGCAGGCGAGGTTGCAGCGCGACAGCCGCACGAACGTGCTCGGCCGCCCCATGCTGGCGCCTTCGCCCTGAAGCGAGGCGAACACTTCGGGTTCGCCGGGAGTGGTGGTGGCAAGGGCAAGCGTCACGGATGGTCTCGAATGCAAGGTTACGGTTTTAAGGGGTGAGGTTGACACAGTTTACACGGTCCAGAGGAAAAGTGTCACCTTGTGGCTGGTATCGCGTGGGAGGATCGAGGTGTTCACGCGCGCGAACGTGTCAGATGCGCGCGGTGTAGGAAAATAAAAAAGTCCTGGGGCCCTTCGACAAGCTCAGGAGATCCCCCAGACCCTCGGAATGTCTGCGTCGCGCCCCGCCTATCCGTTTCGCGCCCACTGAGAGCCGGGAGACAAAATTGCCTGCGGCGGCAAGGAGCGCACCACGTAGCTGCGCGCGCAAGGAAGCCAGTATTGGGGGTGCAGGGGGTGTTGACCCCCTGCTTCAACCCTTACTTCTTCAACCCAGCCGCGCCAGCGCCGCAGCCAGACGCTCCGCTTCGGCCGAATGGTGCGCATGGTCGGCGCGGGCCTTTTCGATCGCCTCGGGCTTGGCCTTCTCGACGAAGGCCGGGTTGCCCAGGCGCTTGTCGAGCGAGTCCCGTTCCTTGACCGAAGCGGCCATGGCTTTTTCCAGACGGGCCTTCTCGGCGGCGATGTCGATCACGCCTTCCAGCGGGATCGCCAGCGTCGCGTCACCCGCACCCACCTGCATGGCGGCACCGGCGGGAGCGGCTTCGAACACGATCGCGTCGAGACGGGCTAGACGGTCGATCACGGTGCCGTTGCGGCCGATCACCGCGCGGGTCGCGTCCGAGGGATTGGCGACATAGGCGGTGAGGCGTGCGCCCGGCGCGATGCCGAGTTCGGACTTAGCGCCGCGCAGGTTGCCGATCAGGGCGATAAGCCACTCGACTTCGGCCTTGGCTTCGGCATCCACCGAGGCTTCCGGCGCGGGCCATGCGGCGACGATCAGGTCCTGCTCGCGCGTGCCCATCTTGCTCCACAGCTCTTCGGTGACGAAGGGCATGAAGGGGTGGAGCATGACGAGGATCTGGTCGAGCACCCAGCCGGCAACGGCCTTGGTCTCTTCGTCGAAGTTGCCCTTGATCAGTTCGATGTACCAGTCGCAGAACTGGTTCCACACGAAGTGGTAGATCGCGTTGGCGGCGGCGTCGAAGCGCAGGTCGGCCATGGCCTTGTCCAGCGCGGCGACGGTTTCGACGACTTCGCCGATGATCCACTTGTTGACGGCGGACGTGGCTGCGGGCGCCTTGACCGAGGTGCTGGCGACGATGCCGCTGGACTGGCAGAAACGCGCGGCGTTCCACAGCTTGGTGGCGAAGTTGCGGTAACCCTCGACGCGCTTTTCATCCATCTTCACGTCGCGGCCCTGGCTCTCCATGGCGGCCATGAAGAAGCGCAGTGCGTCGGCGCCGTACTTGTCGATCAGGCCCAGCGGATCGACCACGTTGCCCTTGGACTTCGACATCTTCTGGCCGTCGGCAGCACGCACCAGACCATGGAGGTAGAGCCGCTTCCACGGCACTTCCTTCATGAAGTGGATGCCCTGCATCGCCATGCGCGCATCCCAGAAGAAGAGGATGTCGAAGCCGGAAACCAGCAGGTCGTTCGGGTAGTGCTTCTTCAGCAGCGGCGCGTCTTCATCAGGCCAGCCGAGCGTGGCGAAAGGCCAGAGCGCGGAGGAGAACCAGGTGTCGAGGACGTCCTCGTCGCGGGTCAGCTTCTTGTTGCCGGCCTGCGCCTGTGCTTCTTCCTCGGTTTCGGCGACGAAGATCTCGCCGTCCTCGCTGAACCACGCCGGGATGCGGTGGCCCCACCAGAGCTGGCGCGAGACGCACCAGGGCTGGATGTTTTCCATCCAGTTGAAGAAGGTCTTTTCCCAGCTCTTCGGGACGATCTCGATGGCGCCGGAGCGGACGGCTTCCATCGGCGGACCGGCCAGCGTCTGGGCATCGACGTACCACTGATCGGTCAGCCAGGGTTCGATCACCACGCCGCTGCGGTCGCCGTAAGGGGTCTGGATCACGCGGTCCTCGACCTTTTCGAGCAGGCCCTCGTCTTCGAGGAACTGGACGATGGCCTTGCGCGCCTCGAAGCGGTCCATGCCGATGAACTGCGGCGGCACGAGGCCGTCCTGCGTCTGGCAGACATGGGCATCGGCATCGAGCATGTTGAGCATGTCGCCGGCCTTGAAGCCTGCGCGCTTGCCGACTTCGAAGTCGTTGAAGTCATGACCCGGGGTGATCTTCACCGCGCCCGAACCCAGTTCGGGATCGGCGTGTTCGTCGGCGACGATGGGAATCTCGCGGCCGGTGAGCGGCAGGGTGACGGTGGCGCCGCGCGCCAGCAGGGCCTTGTAGCGCTCGTCCTCGGGATTAACCGCGACGGCCATGTCGGCCAGCATCGTTTCCGGGCGGGTGGTGGCGACGTGGATGTAGCCGGAACCGTCCGAAAGCGGATACTTGATGTGCCAGAAGTGGCCGTTGGTTTCGCGCGTCTCGACCTCAAGGTCGGAAATGGCGGTGCGGAACTTGGGGTCCCAGTTCACCAGGCGCTTGTCACGATAGATCAGGCCCTGCTTGTGCAGGTCCACGAAGACCTTGACCACGGCCTTGGTGAAGTGCGGGTCCATCGTGAACTGCTCGCGGCTCCAGTCCATCGAGCAGCCGAGGCGGCGCAGCTGGCCGGTGATGGTGCCACCGGATTCGGCCTTCCACTCCCAGACCTTCTCGATGAACTGCTCACGCGTGTAGTTGGCGCGCTTGTCCTGTTTCGCTTCCATCTGGCGTTCGACCACCATCTGGGTGGCGATGCCGGCATGGTCGGTGCCGACCACCCAGAGCGCGTCATTGCCCTTCAGGCGCTCGTGACGGATCACGATGTCCTGCAGCGTATTGTCCAGCGCGTGGCCGATGTGGAGCGATCCGGTGACGTTCGGCGGCGGGTTCACGATGGTGAACGGCTGCGCGTCGGCACGCTCGGGGCGGAACAGCCCTTCGCTTTCCCAATGCTGGTACCACTTCGCCTCGATCTGGGCGGGGTCGAAGGTCTTGTCGAGGGCGGCTTCTGGCCCGGCTGCAGGAGTGTCGGTCATGGCGCGGCGCTTTGCCAGTAGAGGCCCCCGCGCGCAAGTACGGGTGTTATTTGTGGGGTGCGCTCGTCACATCCGTGACGAGCTTGCGGCACCGGCCCACTCCCCCACCCGACCTCCCATCTAGGATACACTGAGTGGGAGGTCGGGTGGGGGAGTGGGCCGGTGCCGCTTCCGGGCGTGAGCCCGGACGAGCAATTGCGAAATCAACAATCTGTCGCGGCAGGGGAACCCCTTGCCGGTACAGGCATTTTCCCCCAATACGAGCGCACATGCGGGAATGGGCTGAATTCACTCTGTCGGAAAACGACCAGGACGGCGTCCAGACTGTGGCGCTCAAGGGGCCGTTGCGCGTCCATTCGCTGGGGAACCTTGGCGAGAAACTGGCGACGCTGCACGGCCCGTTCGCGCGGGTCGACATGTCCGGCGTCACCGATATCGACACGACCGGGGCTTGGCTGGTCTGCCGCTATGCCAGTGAGCACAAGCTCGAAGTCGTCGGCCAGAGCGAGCAGGCCAAGCGTCTTTTCGCCGCCATCGGCAAAGTCCCCGAGGAAGAGGCCGAGATCGAGCCGGTGCGCCCGCTGCTGCTGCGCACGGTGGGCGAACTCGGCGAACTCGTGGTCGGCTGGGGGCATGGCCTCGTCCGCATGGTCGGCTTCCTGGGCGAACTCATCACCTCGCTGGGCACTGCGATCCGCCATCCCTCGCGGCTGCGCGGCACGGCGCTGGTGCACCACATGCAGCATGTGGGCATCAACTCGCTGTGGATCATCGGGCTTATGAGCTTCCTGATCGGCATCGTCATCGCCCAGCAGGGCGCGGTGCAGCTCGCGCAGTTCGGGGCGGAGATCTACACGATCAACCTCACCGGCCGCCTCGCCATGCGCGAACTGGGCATCCTGATGACCGCGATCATGGTCGCGGGCCGCTCGGGTTCGGCCTTCGCGGCGCAGATCGGCACGATGAAGCTGACCGAGGAGGTCGATGCCATGCGCACAATCGGCGTCTCGCCGATGCAGGCGCTGGTGGTCCCGCGCGTGCTAGCGGCGATGCTGATGATGCCGCTGCTGGGCTTCTATTCCACGGTCCTGGCGATCATCGGCGGTGCCTTCATCGCCAATTTCGCGCTCGACATTCCGTTCTGGACCTTCCTCCAGCGCACCCAGGAAGTGGTGCCGATCACCGACGTCTGGGTCGGCCTGCTCAAGGCGCCGGTCTTCGCGCTGATCGTCTCGCTGGCGGGCTGCTACCAGGGCATGCAGGTGACGTCGAACGCTGAGGAAGTCGGCGCGCGGACCACCCAGGCGGTGGTCACGGCGATCTTCACCGTGATCGTGCTCGACGCCTTCTTCGCGATCTTCTTCACCAAGATCGGCTGGCAATGACCGAAACCGCGCACCATGAAGCCGAGACGCTTGAGGCTGAGCGCCCGTCCGACGAATTTCCCATCGTCGTCGAGGGACTGAGCAACGTCTTCGGCGAGCACGTCATTCACGACAACCTCTCGCTCAAGGTCCGCAAGGGCGAGATTCTGGGCGTCGTCGGCGGGTCCGGCACCGGCAAGTCGGTGCTGATGCGCTCGATCATCGGCCTCCAGCAGCCTGCGTCGGGCGAGATCACCGTGCTCGGCCACCGCATGGGCGATTCCACCGACGAGGAAGACATCGACCTGCGCTCGCGCTGGGGCGTGCTGTTCCAGGGCGGCGCGCTGTTCTCGACCCTGACCGTGGGCGAGAACGTGGAAGTGCCACTCAAGCAGTTCTATCCCGAGATCGACGATACCCTCCGCAGCGAGATCGCCCGCTTCAAGGTGCGCCTGGCCGGACTGGCCGAAGAGTCGGCCTACAAGTATCCGAACGAGCTTTCGGGCGGCATGAAGAAGCGCGCTGGCCTTGCCCGCGCGCTGGCGCTCGATCCGGAACTGCTGTTCCTCGACGAGCCGACCGCCGGGCTCGACCCGATCGGCGCGGCCGCCTTCGACGACCTCACCCGCGAACTGGCGGATACGCTGGGGCTGACGGTGTTCCTGATCACCCACGATCTCGACACCCTCCACGCCATCTGCGACCGGGTGGCGGTGCTGGCCGACAAGCAGGTCATCGCCGTGGGTACGATCCCCGAGCTACTGGCGCTCGATCACCCGTGGATCCAGGAATATTTCAACGGCCCTCGAGGCCGTGCCGCGCTCTGCGCGAAGGAAGATGTCGCGATGAAGCATGACGCGCCTGTCGCGCAGGACGGTTCCGCCCCCGCGGGGCCGCCCATGAACACTACCACTAAAAGCGGGGCATAGGGCACACAGCATGGAAACACGGGCCAATCACATATGGGTCGGAGCCGTCACGCTGGTGCTGCTGGCGACGCTGGCGGCGTTCATCATCTGGATCGCGCGGATCAACGATACCGCGCGCAACGAGTATGACATCTTCTTCAAGCAGTCGGTCGACGGCCTCGCCAAGGGGTCGGGCGTCGATTACGCGGGCGTGCCGGTCGGGCAGATCAAGGAGATCGAGCTGTGGCCGAAGGACCCCAGCTTCATCCGCGTGCGCATCAAGGTGGACAAGAAGGTGCCCGTCACCGTCGGCACCACCGCGACGATCCAGGGCAGCTTCACCGGCGTCGCCGACATCCAGCTCGAAGGCGCGGTGAAGGATGCTCCGCTGCTGACCGAACCCGGTCCCGAAGGCGTGCCGGTGATCCCGACCAAGCGCGGCGGTCTCGGCGAAATCCTCTCCAACGCGCCGCTGCTGCTGGAACGGCTGGCGACGCTGACCGAGAACCTCAACCTGCTGATGTCCGAAGAGAACCGCCGTTCGATCACCGGTATCCTCAAGAATACCGACAAGATGACGAAGGACCTCTCCGCCGCGACGCCGCAGATGAAGCAGACCCTGACCGAGCTTCAGGGCACGCTGAACCAGGCCACCAAGACGCTCGTCGCCTTCGAGGGCGTTGCGGGCAAGGCGGACAGCCTGCTGGGCGATCAGGGCAATTCGCTGGCCGCGCAGCTGCGCCAGACGCTGGGCGCCGCGCAGAAGTCGATGGAGACGCTCGACCAGACGCTCCAGCACGCGCAGCCTGCCTTCGACAAGGTCTCGAACCAGACCCTGCCTGCCGCCGAGGCCGCGATCCGCGATCTGCGCGCGACCAGCAGGGCGCTGCGCAGCGTGACCGAGAAGATCGACGAACAGGGCGCCGGTGCGCTCATCAAGGGGCAGAAGCTGCCCACCTATAAGCCATGAGCACGAGAACGACGATGGGAACCGCGATGAAGCTTCGGCACAAGACCCCGATCCTCGGCGGCGCGCTCGCGGCCATGGCAGCCCTCGCGCTGTCCGGCTGCATCAGCCTTGCGCCCAAGCCGCCGGAAGTGCTGTTCCGCCTTTCGTCAGAGGACCGCGCGCCGGTCGGTACGCAGCGCAGTGGCGAGATCGCGCAGGCGATCGTCGTGCTCGATCCCGAAGCGGACCGTAGCCTCGATGCCCTGCGCATGCCGGTGCGGATCGACGCTGCGACGATGTCCTACCTCAAGGATGCGTTCTGGATCGAGAAGCCCAGCCGCCAGTTCCGCTCGCTGCTAGCCGAGACGCTGCGCGCCGATACCGGACGGCTGGTGGTCGAAGGCGTGGAATTCGAAGTAACCGGCAAGACGCTGGTCGGCGGGCGACTGCTCGACATGGGCTACGACGTGCCGACGTCGTCGGTCGTCGTGCGCTTCGATGCAGTCCGCACCGAACGCGGCGGGCCGATCGAGACCAAGCGGTTCGAAGCCGTGGTGCCGGGCGTGAAGCCGGAAGCGGCGGCGGTCGGTCCGGCGGTCAATCAGGCGGCGAACAAGGTGGCGCAGGAAGTCGCGGCCTGGGTCAAGGGTGAGCAGAAGTAAGAGGAAGACCCGGGGGATGATCCCCCGGACCCTCGGAATGTCTACCTTACGCACTACCTATCCGTAGTGCGCTCCTTGCGGCGCAGCCATTAAGTCTCCCGACGCCACCTTGGGCGCACGACGCCGTTGGTCCGCGTGACCTCGACAGTAACGGGGTGCAGGGGTAATAACCCCTGCATTATTCTTTTCTATTTCAGGTCCGCGAAAGTTCCGCCAGCCGGATCGCCAGCTTGAACGCTTCGAACCGCGCCGCGCGACGTTCGGCGGCTTCCCAGTCCTCGCCCCAGAGTTCGACCTGCCAGTCCTCTTCGAGGTTGGCGGCGTTCCACAGCATGTCCGCGTCGCTATCGGGCCGGATCGCGGCAAGGGCGATCACCAGCGAGGCGGCGAGGCTGGATAGCATCTTGAGTGCCGCCAGCGCGAAGTCGTTTTCCGCGGCGAGGGCGGTTTCGAGGCGGGCCAGGGTCTCGGCGGGCTGCGGCTTGTGGAGAATGCCGGAGATACGCGCGAAGTGCACGTCGTAGCGCGCTTCGGCTTCGGCCAGCAGCGGTTCCCAGACGGCAAGCTGGCGCTGGTAGAGGGCGTCCTCGGGATCGCCGCGATAGCAGAGCGTGTCGGTCTCTGCGTAGGGCAGGACATCACGCACGGCCTGGGCGCGGTCTGCGGCGACGGCGTCGATGGCGAAGTCGGCAAGGTCGCGCAGGAGGAACGACTGGGGATCGATCTGCTCGCCTTGCGCCGCCCATTCCGCTGCCAGCGCTTCGGCGAGCGCCTGGGTGGGGACGACTTGCGGGCGGCCACCGGCGGTCTTGATCGGCCTGCCGTCGAGCAGGACGCGCCAGCCGCCTTCGGTCTCTGCGGCTGCGGCTTCCTTATAGAACCGCTTCATTTCGGACTCCGCCACTTGCGGGCGAGGACCTTGGGCGCGACGAAGGCGCCGACGAGGCCGCCGATGATGAGCAGGTAGCCGAGCCAGAGCGGCAGGGCGAACTTGTTGGCGCCGATCGCCATGCCCGCGATTACGCAGGCGGCGCCGAGGATGCGCACGAGCTGGATGATCGCGAAGCGCGCTTTTGCGGGATCGGGTTCGCTCACGTCAGCAGGTACTCCAGGAGTTCGTTCGGGGCTTCGGCGACTTTTTCCGCGCCTGCCTCGATCAGTTCGCGCGGGTGGTGGTAGCCCCAGTCGACGCCGACGGCGCGGGTTCCGGCAGCCTTGGCCATCTTCATGTCATAGGCGGTGTCGCCGATCATGACCGCCTGCTCCGGCATGGCGCCCGCCTCGATCAGGGCTTCCTCCAGCATGGCCGGATGCGGCTTGGAGGGGTGGCGGTCGGCGGTCTGGAGGGTGACGAAGAGGTCGGAAATGCCGTTCGCCTTGAGGCAGTGGGTGAGGCCGCGATCGGACATGCCGGTGGCGACCCCCAGCGTCCAGCCGCGCGCGTGGAGGGTGCGCAGGCAGTGCTCGATGCCGGGGAACAGCGGCTGCGAGACGCGGCCTTCCTCGCGGGCCTGGCGGAAGGCGAGCTTGTAGGCCTCCGCCATGGCGTCCTGCTGGGCTTCGTCGCTTTCGGGCAGGAGCTGGCGGATCGCCTGGGGCAGCGAAAGCCCCACGGCGCGCCGGATCAACCCGCGCGACGGCGCGGCGAGGCCGAAGGCGGCGAAGCTCGCCTCCATGGCCTCGCAGATCGGCGCCTGTCCGTCGACGAGGGTGCCGTCGCAGTCGAAGACGGCGAGCTTCACCGCTTCCCTCGCGGCGCCGGGGGACGGCTGCCTGCGGGCTTGCCGGGGCCGGGACGGGCGCCGCCGGGCTTGCGCGGGCCTGCCTTGACGCCGGGCTTGGCGCCTGCACGAACCGGCTTGGCACCGGGCTTGCCCGTTCCCTTGCCCGAAGGCTTCCCGCGCGAGCCGGGGCGCTCGGAGGCACCGTCGCGGCGCGAGCGGCGTTCGCCGCGGCGTTCCTTGCGGTACTGCTTGGCGTGGGCCTTGGCGGCGCGCTTTTCGTCGTCCCTGGTGAACTCCGGCGCGGATTCGGGCAGTTCGGCGCCGTCCGCCTCGTCGAAGCCGAGCGAGGCCATCGAATTGGCGAAGTGCTCGGGCAGGGGGGCGGTCACGTCCAGCGGGGTGCCGTCCGGATGCTCGATGATGAGGCGGCGGGCATGGAGGTGCATCTTGCGGCTGATCGTGCCGGACAGGAAGGCTTCCTGTCCGCCGTACTTGCCGTCGCCGACGATCGGGTGGCCGATCGCCGCCATATGGACGCGCAGCTGGTGGGTGCGGCCGGTCAGCGGGTGCAGTTCGACCCAGGCGGCGCGGTTGCCCGCACGGTCGAGCACGCGGTAGCGGGTCTTGGCGGTCTGGCCGCCTTCCTCGTCGACGTGCATCTTCTCGCCGCCGCTGCCGGGCTGCTTGGCGAGCGGCAGTTCGATCATGCCGTCATTGATGCTCGGCACGCCGACCACCAGCGCCCAGTAGATCTTCTTGGCGGTGCGCCCGGAAAAGCGCTTCGAGAAGAACGCGGCACTGCCCGGCGTGCGGGCGATCAGCAGGACGCCGGAAGTGTCCTTGTCGAGCCGGTGGACGAGGCGGGGACGCGGGCCTTTCTCGGCATAGGCGTCGAGCAGGCCATCGACGTGCTCCTTCATGCCCGAACCGCCCTGGGTGGCGAGGCCCGGCGGCTTGTTGAGCACGATCGCCGAGCGGTCCTGCGTGAGGACCATCGAATCGGCGAGTTCGATCTCGGCCTCGGTCAGTTCGCGGCGCGGGCGTGAGCCGCCGAGGCCCGGCTTGGCCTCACCGCCCGGCGGCACGCGCAGGATCTGTCCGGCGGCGAGGCGGGTGTCGACATCGGCGCGCTTGCCGTCGACGCGGATCTGGCCGGTGCGCGCCCAGCGCGAGACCATCGCGAAGCCCACTTCGGGGAGGTGGCGCTTGAACCAGCGGTCGAGCCGGATATCGGCATCGTCGCGGCCGACGGTGAACTGGCGGACGGAATCTGAATTGTCGCGGCTCATGCGGCGACTCCCTTCGTGATGGAAAGGCCGGCAAACAGCGCGGCGAAGCCCGCGATCAGAGAGATCGCGACATAGAAAGCCGCAGTACCAAGTTGCCCGCGCGAGACGAGGGCAATGGTATCGAGGCTGAACGAGGAAAAGGTAGTGTAGCCGCCGAGCACGCCGACGCCGAGGAGCAGGCGGGCATTTTCTCCGCCCCCGCCGGGCGTGAGCAGCCAGCCGGCAAGCAGGCCCATGGCGAGGCTGCCGAGCACGTTGACGGTCAGCGTGCCGTAGGGAAAGGCGCCGGAACGGGCGGGGCCGAGCAGGGCGGTCCAGGCCAGGCCGGTCAGGAAACGCAGCCAGGCTCCGAAACCACCGCCCAGCGCGACGAAGGCCGACGCGGCGAGAAAGGAAGGTTGGGGCATTGCGCCGCCTTAGCCGCGAATGCTCGGATTTCCAATCGTTCCGTCCGACCGGATCGCTGCAGGGGCTTCTATAAAGGTCATTGGGTGCGACCCCACTCCGCAAGGAGACATAATGATGCAGATATCATCGTCGACGAGCGCGCTGAGCGCTCTCATCAACCCCCGTCAGGACATGGACGACAAGCTTTCGACCGCGGTCGGCAACGGATCGATCAGCGACAGCGATGCCACGGTGCTCGAATCGGCGCTCGATTCGATCGACGACGCGCTGGAAACCGACTCTTCGGGCAGCCGTCTCGATCCTTCGCAGATGAAGGACCGGATCGATTCGCTGATCTCCGACCAGGTCGAGAACGGCACTCTGACCGAGGATCAGGCGAGCACCCTGCAGGCGCTCTTCGCACAGGGCCCGTCGCAGGGCGGCGGCGAAACCGGCGGGGCTGGTGAAGCAGGCGGGGCAGGCGGCCCCGGTGGTCCGGGTGGTCCCGGCGGTCCCAAGGGTGCGGGCGGTCGGCCTCCGGGCGGCGCCCCGGTCGAAGAGGCCGACGAGACGGACGAGACCGAGGAAACGGACGATACGGACGAAACCGATTCGACCGAAGAGACCGACGAAACGGAAGAGTCCGACGAGGCCGATGCGGCTCTGGCCGCGATGCAGGCGTTTCTGGATAACCTGAAGGCCCAGCAGGCCGAAGGCGCGACCTATACGGCTTCGGCCGCGACTTCGGCCAGCGTCTCGGCTGCGGGTCTGATCGTCGATCAACTGGCCTGACGCGCCGGATCGGTGTATAAGTTCTCTCCGCCGGGGCATTCCACACCCGGTGGAGGGCGCTTTTCGGCCAATCGATGGCCAAGATTGCTTGCCTTACGGCGCTGGCAGTGCTAGCGGCCCCCAACTTCGAGCCGAACCCCTCAGGGATTCGGTGTCATTACGTTTTTTCTTTCAAGGTACCTTCCGCGTCGGAATGCGGAATTCGTGCCTTCGATTTGTGAGGTGTGTCGGTTTATGCAGATTCTCGTCCGCGACAACAACGTCGATCAGGCTCTTCGGGCTCTCAAGAAGAAGCTGCAGCGTGAAGGCGTCTATCGTGAGATGAAGCTGCGTCGCCACTTCGAGAAGCCCTCGGAAAAGCGCGCCCGCGAAAAGGCTGCCGCTGTGCGCCGCGCCCGCAAGCTGGAGCGCAAGCGCATGGAGCGTGACGGTTCCAAGTAAGATTGGGATCGGCCCCGTGCTCCTTTGAAGTGCGGGGTTGCGGCAGGCGCTTTCTGCTCTTTGGTGAGCGAAGCCATGCCGCTTCAATCGGATCGCTTTCCCGCGATTGCGATTGGCACATCTTAAATTGCTCGGCTTGCGGCTTGAATGCCGCACCGGCTTGAGCCATGAGGGCGCGGAAATTCCATCCGCGCCCTTTGTGCATCTGCCGTGCAGTTGCCGACGCCGGGCGAACCCGAACGAGGCCCTAGACCATGACTGAGATCACTCGCGTTCCGTTGCAGCCGATTGCCAAGGGCTCGCTGGGCAAGATCTGGCTCGGCGTTGCCGCTGTCGCGCTCGCCGCGGGCGGTGTCGCCTATGCCGCGCTGCCCCCGCAGGTTCACGTCAAGACGCTGACCGCCGGAACCGGCGAATCGCCGACGATCGCGGACGTGGTGCTCATCAACTACAAGGGCACGCTGCCCGACGGTAAGGTGTTCGACCAGGCGCAGCAGGTGCCGATGGCCCTCAACGAGGTGATCCCCGGCTTCACCAAGGCGCTCGTGAAGATGCAGCGCGGCGGCAAGTACGAAGTCGAGATCCCGGCCAAGCTCGCTTACGGCGACAAGGCCGTGGGCCAGATCCCCGCCAATACCGACCTCAACTTCCAGATCGAGCTGCTCGACTTCAAGAGCCGCGCCGAGATCGAACAGCAGCAGCGCCTGATGCAGCAGCTTCAGCAGATGCAGGGCGGTGCGCCCGGTGCAGTTCCGGGCGGCATTCCGGGCGGCGCTGCCCCCGGTGGTGCTGCTCCCGGCGGCGCGACGAACTGATCGCGGCGCTTCGGATGATCGTCACCCTTCGTTCCTCGCTCCTGGCACTTGCCTTGGCCCTGCCTGCCGCCGCTCCGCTGGCGGCGCAGGACAAGTCGGCTGCACCGGCTGCCGCACCCGGCGGCATCGCTCCGGCGCCTGCCCGCAAAGTGGCTGTCACCACGCTGACTGCGGGGCAGGGCGCCAAGCCCACCCGCGAGGACTATGTGCTGGTCAGCTACAAGGGCATGCTCAAGGACGGCACCGTGTTCGACCAGAACGAGCAGATGCCGATGGCGGTCGCCGGTGTGGTTCCCGGCTTTGCCGACGGCCTCGTGCAGATGCAGCGCGGCGGCACCTATCGCCTCGAAATCCCCTCGGAGCTGGCTTACGGCGCCGAGGGCGGCGGGCCGATCCCGCCGAATTCGGACCTCGTCTTCGAAGTGACCCTGGTGGACTTCAAGACCCAGGCCGAAATCGATGCGATGGTCGCCGAGCAACAGGTGCAGCAAGACGCTCGTGAACAGGCGCAACCGGCCCGCTCGGGCCAGTAAGGCGCCTGCTGGACGCTCCCCGCGTGGCGGCGTCCCTGCTTGAAGCATTTTCGGACGGGTGCTAGCTGCCCGGTCCTGACATTCCGGCGCGGCGCGCGCCCTGCCGGGCAAATCTGAAGGAAAGCCATGTCGGTCGATACCGCAACCGTTGCGAAGATCGCCAGCCTCGCCCGCATCAAGGTGAGCGAGGCTGAAATCGAGGCGATGGTCCCCGAACTCAACGGCATTCTCGCCTGGGTCGAGCAGCTTGGCGAAGTCGATACTTCGCAAGTCGAGCCGATGACCGCCGTCATCCCCAATACGCTGCGCCTGCGCGACGACGTGATCGATGCCGATCCGCTGACCGGCGGCGACAAGCGCGATGCCGTTCTGGCCAATGCTCCCGCCGCCGAACACGGCTTCTTCGGCGTGCCCAAGGTGATCGAATAATGACTGACCTTACTGAACTCGGCGTCGCGCAGATCCGCGACGGTGTTGCGGGCGGCGAATTCACCGCCGTCGAAGTGGCCGAGGCGTTCAACGCGAACGTCGCCGCGGCGCAGGCCGCACTGAACGCCTTCATCGTCGCGACGCCCGAAAAGGCGATCGAAGCGGCTCAGGCCACCGACGCCAAGCGTGCCAAGGGCGAGGCTCTCGGCAAGATGGGCGGCGTGCCGATCGGCATGAAGGACCTGTTCGCGACCTTCGACGTGCAGACCACGGCCGCCAGCCACATGCTGGAAGGCTTCAAGCCGCAGTACGAATCGACCGTCTCGCAGAAGCTGTGGGATGCCGGCGCGGGCATGCTGGGCAAGCTCAACCTCGACCAGTTCGCCATGGGCTCGTCGAACGAGACCAGCTACTTCGGCAACGTGATCTCGCCGTGGAAGCGCAATGACGGTGGCAACGCGGCGCTGGCGCCGGGCGGTTCCTCGGGCGGTTCGTCGTCGGCTCTCGCCGCGCGTCTCTGCCCGGCTGCTACCGGCACCGACACCGGCGGCTCGATCCGCCAGCCTGCCGCTTTCACCGGCACCACCGGCATCAAGCCGACTTATGGCCGCTGCTCGCGCTGGGGCGTGGTGGCGTTTGCCAGCTCGCTCGACCAGGCAGGCCCGATGGCGCGCTCGGTGCAGGACTGCGCGATCATGCTCGAAGCCATGGCCGGTTTCGATGCCAAGGATTCGACCAGCCTCGACCTCCCGGTGCCGAACTGGGAAGCTGCGCTCTCGGGCGACATGAAGGGCAAGAAGGTCGGCATTCCGAAGGAATACCGCGTCGATGGCCTGGACGAAGACGTTGCCAAGTCGTGGGACGACGGCATTGCCTGGTTGAAGGATGCGGGTGCGGAGATCGTCGAGATTTCGTTGCCGCACACCAAGTACGCGCTGCCGACCTACTACATCATCGCCCCTGCCGAAGCCTCGTCGAACCTCGCGCGCTATGACGGCGTGCGGTACGGCCTGCGCGATCTGCCGGACGGTGCGAACCTTCAGGACATGTACGCCGCGACCCGCGCCGCCGGTTTCGGCCCCGAGGTGAAGCGCCGCATCCTGATCGGTACGTACGTGCTCTCGGCCGGTTTCTACGACGCCTACTACACGCAGGCCCAGAAGGTCCGCGCGCTGATCGCGCAGGACTTTGCGAAGGCCTTCGAGCAGTGCGACGTGATCCTCGCGCCGACCGCGCCTTCGGCCGCCTTCGGCCTTGGCGAGAACGTCGACGATCCGCTGAAGATGTACCTCAACGACGTTTTCGCGGTGCCCGCCTCGCTTGCGGGTCTTCCGGCGATGTCGGTCCCGGCCGGCCTCAACCGCGAAGGTCTGCCGCTGGGGCTTCAGGTCATCGGCAAGGCCTTCGACGAACAGGGCGTGCTGAACGCCGGTCTCGCCATCGAGGCCCGCGCGCAGTTCTCGGCCAAGCCGGAGAAGTGGTGGTAAGCTGGTCGTCTCTCTTCGAACTGGTCGGCGGCATCGCGGAGATGCTGGGCGACCGGGCACCGAAACGGAGGGACGACCGACCCGCTCGACGGCGCGAAACGCCGGAACGGGATTTGAATGACGGGGCGAGGCAGCGGCACGGGTTGCTGCGTCGTTCCAGAAGTGGACCGAAACACGATGACTGAATCAACCTATCGCATCCAGGGCGCCACCGGTGACTGGGAGGTCGTGATCGGCCTCGAAGTCCACGCGCAGGTCACCTCGAACTCCAAGCTGTTCTCCGGATCGGCGACGGCATTCGGCGCGGAGCCGAACTCGCAGGTCTCGCTGATCGACGCGGCGATGCCGGGCATGCTGCCGGTTCCGAACCGCGAATGCATCCGTCAGGCCGTGCGCACCGGCATGGCCATCGAGGCGCAGATCAACAAGTGGTCGCGCTTCGACCGCAAGAACTACTTCTACGCCGATCTTCCGCAGGGCTACCAGATCAGCCAGCTCTACCACCCGATCGTGGGCGAAGGCTCGCTGACGATCGAGGCGGACGAGAAGGCAGGTATCCCCGCCGACAAGGTGATCGGCATCGAGCGCATCCACGTCGAGCAGGACGCGGGCAAGCTGATGCACGACCAGCATCCGACGATGTCCTATGTCGATCTCAACCGCTCCGGCGTGGCGCTGATGGAAATCGTCAGCCGCCCGGACATGACCTCGCCCGCCGAGGCCGGTGCCTACCTGTCGAAGCTGCGCACGATCCTGCGCTATGTCGGTTCGTGCGACGGCAACATGGACCAGGGTTCGATGCGTGCCGACGTCAACGTCTCGGTGCGCCGCCCCGGTGAGGAACTCGGCACCCGTACCGAGACCAAGAACGTCAACTCCGTGCGCTTCGTCATGCAGGCGATCGAGCACGAGGCGAGCCGTCAGGTCGACGTGCTGGAGAGCGGCGGCAAGATCGTGCAGGAAACCCGCCTGTTCGATCCCACCAGCGGCTCGACGCGCTCGATGCGTTCGAAGGAAGACGCGCACGACTATCGCTACTTCCCCGATCCGGACCTGCTGCCGCTCGAACTCGACGACGCCTTCCTGGAGGAATGCCGCGCGAGCCTGCCCGAGCTGCCGGACGCCAAGCGCGCCCGCTACGAAGGCGAGCTGGGCCTTTCGGCCTACAATGCCGCCGTGCTGACCGCCGATGTCGATACGTTCGCCTGGTTCGAGGCGCTGCTGGCCGAAACCGCTTCGGCGCAGGGCAAGCAGCCTGCCGAAGTGGCCAAGCAGGCGGCCAACTGGCTGATTTCCGAATTCTTCGGCGCGCTCAACAAGCTGGGCAAGTCGCTGGAAGACTCGCCGATCAGCCATGAGCAGGCGGCGGAACTGCTGGCTCTGGTGGGCAAGGGCACGATCTCTGGCTCGATCGCCAAGCAGGTGCTGGAAACGATGTTCGAGACCGGCGACAACGCCGGGATCATCGTCGAGCGCGAAGGCCTGAAGCAGGAATCGGATACCGGCGCCATCGAGGCCAAGGTGGACGAGATTCTCGCCGCCAATGCCGACAAGGTCGCCCAGTACAAGGACGGCAAGGTCGCGCTGTTCGGTTTCTTCGTCGGTCAGACGATGAAGGCCATGGCGGGCAAGGGCAATCCGCAGGTGGTGAACGAGATTCTCAAGGCCAAGCTGGGCTGAGGGTTTCAACCGACAAGAAAAGGGCCGGGAAGCGCATCCGCTTCCCGGCCCTTTTTCGTATCCCCTGTCCTTCGCGGGGACGACGGGGTTGATTGAGGTGGGCTTTTTAGCGGCGCTTCCGTCAGCTCGTTTTCGTACCCGTCAGCGTCATCGAGCCGAAGAACCCCGCCTTGATCGTGCCGGTGAGATCGGTGCCGTCCACTTCGGCCTTGCAGTCGAGGTCTATGGCCATCGGCGAGGTCATCTTCATCTTCCAGCTAAGCCGGTTGCCGTCGATCCGGCCCTCGCGCAGGTCCATGGTGCCGAGATCGCCGGTGATCTGGCCGGTGAAAGTGTCACCTTCGGGCACGATGGTCAGCGTGCCCTTCTGGTGCCCCATCGGGGTCTTGGTCGAACATTCGTAGGTTCCGCCGAGCAGCGACATCGTTCTCTCCTTATTCTCGGACGTGTTATTCCTGGCCTTCCGGCGCCGCCGGTGCCGCACGGACCTCGACCGGGATGCCGAGGCCCTTGAGCTGCGGTTCCACCACCTTGCGGTCGCCCACCACCACGAAAGTCAGGCCCCTGGGCTGGAGGTACTGCGCGGCGGCGCTGCCGATCGCCTTGGCGTCGATCGTGCGGTACTTGGCGGCGAGGGTGACATAGTAGTCTTCCGGGCGGCCGAGGCGTTCGTTCTTGCGGATCGCGGCCTGCACGGCGGCGCCCGTCTCGAACTGGTTGGGCAGCTGGCGGATCGCGCCTTCGGTTACGCGCTGGAGTTCTTCCGCCGTCACCGGCTTGGTCGCCGGGAAGGCGCCCATGTCGGCGATGATCGCCTGGATCGCCGCGCCCGTCTTGTCCGACTGGACCGGCGCCGCGACTTGCACCGAACGCGGGCCTACCGGCTGGGCGACGCCGCTGCGCACGCCGTAGCTCCAGCCCTTTTCCTCGCGCAGGTCCTTGTTGAGGCGCGAGAGGAAGCCGCCGCCGACGATGTCGCTTGCCAGTTGCAGCGCTTCGGTGTCCGGCGTCTTACCGGTCATCGGCAGGACGCGCCCGGCCATGATGACCGACTGCGGCGAGTTCGGGCGGTCGATCAGGACGATGCGGTTGGCGCCGACGCTGGGCACGGCGGCATCGAGCCGCTTGACGGGCTTGGGCGCGGCGGGGGCCTGCCACTGGCCGAAGGCGCGCTCCAGCATGGGCTTCAGTTCGTCCATGCTCACATCGCCGACGACGGTGATCCGCGCAAGATCGGGGCGCAGCCACTTGTCGTGGGCGGCCTTGAGCTGGTCCGGCGTCAGTGCGGCGAGCGAGGCGGCATTGCCGAGGCCGTCGCCCGGCTGCGCATAGGGATGCGTGCCGAAGAGTTCGGCGCCGAGCGAGCGGGCCGCCAGCGCGCTGGGGGTGGAGAGCGTCTGCGCCAGTTCGGCTTCGGCCTGCGCCTTGACGCGGGCCACTTCCGAAGGCGCGAAAGCCGGATCGCGCACGATCTGCGCCATGAGGTCGAGCGAAGGCGCGAGATTGGCCGAGAGCGCCGAAAGCGTCACGCTGCTGGTATCGAGCGAGCCGTCCACCGAGATGCTGGCGCCCAGACGCTCCTGCGCCTCGGCGATCTGCGTGGCGTCGAGCTTCGAGGTACCCTGGTCGAGCATGGCGAGCATCAGGCCCTGGGTGCCGGGGGTATCCAGCGCGTCGGCGGCGTAACCGGCGTCGAAATCGAGCGAGAGCACCAGTTTCGGCACCGCGCTGCGGCGGGCGAGGGCGACCTCGATGCCGTTCGAGAGCGTCGCGTGCTCGATGGCCGGGAAAGTCAGCGCGCCGATCTGGCCGAGTGGCGGCATTTCCCGCTTGGGTCCGGCGGGCACGGCGGCGACCTTGGTCTTGGGATCGGGGCGTGGTGCCGGTTTCTGGGCCTCGTCGCCCCAGCCGCCCATCGCATCGCCGCTTTCCTTGCGCTCTCCCGGTACCACGTCCAGCGAATAGACCGGGCGCGACAGCCACTTGTTGAGGGCCGCCTTGATCTCGGCGGGCGTCAGCGCCGCCATGCGGGCGAGGTCCTGCTTGTACTTGGCCGGATCGTCCGAATAGACCTGACCTTCGGCCAGCGTCGCGCCCTTGCCGCTGAAGCCGCCGACGCGCTCAAGTCCGCCGATTTCGCCGGAGAGGGTGCTGACGACGGCGCGGCGCACTTCGTCCTCGGTCGGGCCGTCGCGCAAGTAGTCCGCCAGCACCTTGTCGAAGCCGGCATCGGCCTTGGCGCGGTCCACGCCGGGCTTCACGTCCATCGCCATGGTCAGCAGGCTGAGCTGCTGGAAGACCTGCTCAGAGGCCGTCACCGCGACGGCAAGCTGCTGGCCGCGCACCAGTTCGTTGTCGAGCCGCGAGCTGGCGAGGCCGCCGAGGATGTGCATGCCGATCTGGAGCGCAGGCGTATCGGCATCGTTAAGGCCCGGCGCGGTCCAGTTGCGGGTGAGACGCAGCACCGGTACCTGATCGGCGATCTCGCGCTTGACCGGCGCGGCGAGCGTGACCGGATCGGCGGCCACCGGCTTGATGTCAGGCCCGCGCGGGATGTCTCCGAACCACTTCTCAACCTTGGGGCGGGCCGTGGCGGCGTCGATATCGCCCGAGAGCACCAGCACGACGTTGTTGGGGCCGTAGTGGTCGGTGAACCACTTGCGCACGTCGGTCAGCGTGGCGGCGTCGAGGTCGGCCATCGAGCCGATCGTCGAGTGGCGATAGGGGTGGCCCACCGGCAGCAGGCCTTCGCTCTGGGCATATTCGAAGAGGCCGTAGGGCTGGTTGTCGCCCTGGCGCTTCTCGTTCTGGACGACGCCCCGCTGCTTGTCGAGCTTGTCCTGGGTCACCGCGGGCAGCAGGTGGCCCATGCGGTCGCTTTCCATGAACAGCGCCACGTCGAGCGCGCCTGTCGGCACGGTCTCGACATAGTTGGTGCGGTCGTACCAGGTGGAGCCGTTGGTGGGGGTGGAGCCTGCGGCTTCCAGCGGAATGTCGAAGTCCGGCACATTGGCCGAGCCGCCGAAGAACAGGTGCTCGTAAAGGTGTGCGAAACCGGTCTTGCCGCGCGGTTCGTTCTTGGAGCCGACCTTGTAGTAGGCGGTCACACCGACGATCGGGGCCTTGCGGTCGGTGTGGACGATCGTGGTGAGGCCGTTGGCCAGCACGAACTTCTCGTAGGGGATGTCCACCTTGGCGATGAGGTCGGCGGGGGAGGCGGGGGCCGCATTCTTGCCAAAGGTTGGGTAATTGGGCGGTCCGGTCAGCTCGGGCGCCGGCGGAGTGGCCGGATAAGTCGTCGCACAGGCGGAGAGGAGCAGGGCGGCGGCAAGCGCGATGGCGCTGGAACGAGGAGCAAGTCGCATGGGGCAAGGTCTAGCACGTTGTTCGCGGCTGACCAGAGGGGCGATTTGCCGGGGATGCCGGAGACTTGGCGACAATTCCTGCAAAATCCTCGTCGTCCCCACCTTCGCGGGGACGACGAGGATTTTGGTTTGGGCGATGGTCCGCAAGGTCGATCCGTCAGTCCGGACGGACACGATCAAACCCGTATTCGCCCATGCCTCGTTTGGGGCTGGCAATTATCGCCCGCGCACCCATCTTTGTCGCAGGCCGGTTCCGGCTCTTGTGTTTCAACGATTTTTTCGCGGCGTCGGCATCGTGTCCGAAAATCACGACGGCACGCCTTGTGTTGCATAAAGGCAACACTATATGGTCGAGATCAGGAGGCAATTCATACCATGAATCTCGAAAAGTTCACCGACCGGGCCAAGGGGTTCCTTCAGGCGGCGCAGACCGTGGCGATCCGCATGAACCACCAGCGCATCAGCCCCGACCATATCCTCAAGGCCCTGCTTGAGGATAGCGAGGGCATGGCGTCCGGTCTGATCCAGCGCGCGGGCGGCAATCCGGCCTTCGCGCAGCAGGAAGTCGACAAGGCGCTGGCCAAGGTCCCGACCGTCTCGGGCAGCGGCGCGCAGGGCACGCCCGGTCTCGACAACGATGCCGTGCGCGTGCTCGATCAGGCCGAGCAGCTCGCCACCAAGTCGGGCGACAGTTTCGTCACCGTGGAGCGCATGCTGCTGGCACTGGCGCTCGCCACCACGACTTCGGCGGGGCAGGCGCTCAAGGCTGCCAATCTCACCCCGCAGGCGCTGGAAGCGGCGATTACCGATCTGCGCGGCGGTCGCACCGCCGACAGCGCCGGGGCGGAAAACGCCTATGACGCGATGAAGAAGTATGCCCGCGACCTGACCCAGGCCGCGCGTGACGGCAAACTCGATCCGGTCATCGGCCGCGACGAGGAAATCCGCCGTACCGTGCAGATCCTCGCCCGCCGCACCAAGAACAACCCGGTGCTCATCGGCGACCCCGGCGTCGGCAAGACCGCCATCGCCGAAGGCCTGGCGCTGCGCATCGCCAATGGCGACGTGCCGGACAGCCTCAAGGACCGCCAGCTCATGGCGCTCGACATGGGTTCGCTGATCGCGGGTGCCAAGTATCGCGGCGAGTTCGAGGAACGCCTGAAGGCCGTGCTCGACGAAGTGAAGGGCGCGGACGGGCAGATCATCCTGTTCATCGACGAGATGCACACGCTGATCGGCGCGGGCGCTTCCGAAGGCTCGATGGACGCGGGCAATCTGCTGAAACCGGCCCTCGCGCGCGGCGAACTGCACTGCATCGGCGCGACCACGCTCGACGAGTACCAGAAGTACGTCGAGAAGGACGCGGCCTTGCAGCGCCGTTTCCAGCCGGTCTTCGTGGGCGAGCCGACAGTCGAGGACACGATCTCGATCCTGCGCGGCCTCAAGGAGAAGTACGAGCTGCACCACGGCGTGCGGATCACCGACGGCGCCATCGTGGCGGCGGCGACGCTCTCCAACCGCTACATCACCAACCGCTTCCTGCCGGACAAGGCGATCGACCTCATGGACGAGGCCGCCAGCCGCATCCGCATGGAAGTGGAAAGCAAGCCCGAGGAGATCGAGAAGCTCGACCGCCGGATCATCCAGCTCAAGATCGAGGAAATGGCGCTCGGCAAGGAGACCGATGAGGCGTCCAAGGACCGCCTTGCCACTCTGCGCGAGGAACTGGCCAATCTTGAACAGCAGTCGAGCGAACTGACCACTCGCTGGCAGAACGAGCGCGACAAGATCGCCGCCGAAGGCAGGATCAAGGAGCAGCTCGAAGCCGCCCGGGTGGAACTGGAGCAGGCCCAGCGCCTCGGCGATCTCGCCAAGGCGGGCGAGCTGTCCTACGGCACGATCCCCTCGCTGGAGCGCAAGCTTTCCGAAGCCCAGGCCCAGGCCGATAACGCCCTGCTGCGCGAGGAAGTGACCGAGGACGACATCGCCGGTGTCGTCAGCCGCTGGACCGGGGTGCCGGTCGACAAGATGCTGGAAGGCGAGCGCGAGAAGCTTCTCAAGATGGAGGAAGTGATCGGTGCGCGCGTGATTGGCCAGAAGGATGCGGTCTCGGCCGTGTCCAAGGCGGTGCGGCGTGCCCGTGCCGGGCTACAGGACCCGAACCGGCCGCTCGGCTCGTTCCTGTTCCTCGGCCCCACGGGCGTCGGCAAGACCGAACTGACCAAGGCGCTGGCGGGCTTCCTGTTCGACGACGATAGCGCGATGGTCCGCATCGACATGTCGGAGTTCATGGAGAAGCACGCGGTCTCCCGCCTGATCGGCGCGCCTCCGGGCTATGTCGGTTATGACGAGGGGGGCGTGCTGACCGAAGCCGTGCGGCGCAGGCCCTATCAGGTCGTGCTGTTCGACGAAGTCGAGAAGGCGCACCCGGACGTGTTCAACGTGCTGCTGCAAGTGCTCGACGATGGCCGCCTGACCGACGGGCAGGGCCGGGTGGTCGACTTCACCAACACCCTCATCATCCTGACCAGCAACCTCGGCAGCCAGTACCTGACCCAGCTCGACGAAGGGCAGGACGTGGACTCCGTGGAGCCGCAAGTGATGGAAGTGGTGCGCGGGCATTTCCGGCCCGAGTTCCTCAACCGTCTCGACGAGATCGTGCTGTTCCACCGCCTCGGCCAGGAACACATGGGCCCGATCGTCGATATCCAGGTGGCGCGGGTGCAGAAGCTGCTCAAGGACCGCAAGATCGTGCTCGACCTCACCGATGCCGCCAAGCGCTGGCTGGGCCGGGTGGGCTACGATCCGGTCTACGGTGCGCGTCCGCTGAAGCGCGCGGTGCAGCGGTACTTGCAGGACCCGCTCGCCGAGAAGCTGCTGGCCGGCGAAGTGCCTGACGGTTCGCACCTCCGCATCGACGATGGCGATGGTGCGCTGGCGATCGTGGTGGAATGATCGCGGCTAAATGAAAAGGGCGGGGGAAGCCGATCGCTTCCCCCGCCCTTTTCGTGCCCGGTCCTGCCGTGTCAGCCGACGCGGCGGCCCTTCACGCCGTTCTGTCCGTCGATGCGAATCCAGTAGGCGCCGAGCGAGGCCTTTTCGAGCTGGATCTTGTTGCCGACCCGGGGGGAGCGCAGCCGCGAGGACGGCTCGCCGGTTTCCCACACCGCGCCTTCGGTGATGGTGATGCGCCAGTTGCCGCGCGGCAGTTGCTCGACGCGGGTGATCGTCGAATCGAGCACCTGGTCGACTTTCGCTTCGCTTTCGTCCTTCTTGCCGTCGAACAGCCCGATGCTGGGAAGCGGGAAACCGAACAGCGACTTGCGGACGGTGCGGGCTTCCTCCTTGTCGACCACCTTGACGTCGCCCTGCGTGGCCGATGCCACCAGTACGCCGGCCTCGCGGTCATAGCAGGCGAGGCGGGCGGTGCTGTCGGTGATGGCCTGGCAGGCCGCGAGCTTTTCCAGCGAGCGCGGCAGGCCCTTTTCGTCGTCCCTGGCCAGGC
The DNA here is from genome assembly GCF_055521635.1 of Novosphingobium sp. BL-S-20. Taxonomy (NCBI): domain Bacteria; kingdom Pseudomonadati; phylum Pseudomonadota; class Alphaproteobacteria; order Sphingomonadales; family Sphingomonadaceae; genus Novosphingobium; species Novosphingobium sp. BL-S-20. The sequence goes on from NZ_CM145494.1 coordinate 1,179,721, forward strand.
CCGGCTGGGAAACGGCAAGCGCGGCGATGGCGGCAAGGGCCGCGGCGGTAGCAAGCAATCCGGTGCTTCTGGTCATGGGTGCCCCTGACTTCTGGAATATGGCAAATCGTGTTCGAAGATCGCGCCGGAAAGGTCAAGCGCGGCGCACTCAGCGGCGCTCTCAGCGGCTGCGCAGCCACCCGGTCATGGCATAGCGCCGATAGGCCGCCGCGCGGGTCACTTCGCTGACGCTGTGCATCTGGCCGACGCGGAACAGGTCCAGCGTATTGAATGCGGGGACCACGCCTTCCACCTCGTCGGCGTCCTTGTGCACCAGCAGCAGGCCGCCCCATTCGAGGCGCCAGACCGGGTTGAGGCTGAAGACATAGGCGGCGTGGCGGTTCTTGCCGGGGAAGGCATCGTCATGGCCGGTCAGGAAGTCGCCGGGCGAATAGGCGGTGGCCTGGCTGTCGGCGAAATCGACGGCGGGGGTGCCGATGATCCTGCGCAGCAGGTCCCGCGGCGCGCCGGTCGACAGGAATTCGGCGAAGCGGGCAAGGGTGTCCTTGCTGGCCTTGCGCGCCTGTGCCTCGTCCGGCACGCGGATCGCCTCGTAGCGGTACTGGAAGCCGCTGCGTGCCGCGCCGTAGACCGCCTGGTCGAGCGCTTCCTGCTGTTCGGGGGCAAGCCCTGCGCGGGTCTGGCGGTCCAGTTCGATCAGCTTGTCGCCGCTGTTGAGCACTTGCTTCCAATCCTCGCGCCCGCGCAGCAGCGCGTGCATGCGCTCGGCACAGGCCGGATCGAGAAAGCCGCGAATGCGCACGCGCCCGTCGCGGGCGAAGCGGGCGGCAAGGTCTTCGGCGTCGATCTCGGGGTGGAGCGAAAACTTTTCGGACATCGTCGTGCCTTGCACCAAAGCGGGCGCTTGGGAAACCCTGCGGGGCTGTGCTATCCGCCTGCCACGGCCATGACGATCACGCTTTTCCAGCTCAACCCCGCGCTCGACCGCAAGGCGCTGCGCGATACTTTCCTCGCCGAGGGGCGCGTGCAGGTGCGCGATTTCCTCGTGCCCGAAGCCGCGCGGACGATCCGGCAGGTGCTGGAGACAGCCACCCGCTGGGGGCTCGCCTTCCAGGCCGGTACCAAACCCAACCGTAGCCTGCGGCCCGAAGCGATCCAGGCCATGGCGCCGACCGAACGGCGCGCCGTGGCGGAGGAAATCCACGCAGCGGCAGCGGCGGGCGAATATGCGGTCCGCTTCGCCAACTATCCGATCCTCGACGCCTATCTGCAGGGCTGGGACCGCGGCAGCCCGCAGGACCTGCTGCTAGAACATATCAACGATCAGCCGTTCCTCGACTTCGCCCGCGACATTTGCGGCATCCCCGAATTGCTGAAGGCGGATGCCCAGGCGACCCTGTTCGCGCCGGGTGACTTTCTTGGCGTGCATACCGACAGCCATGTCGGCGAGGGCTGGCGCGTGGCCTATGTCATGAACTTCGCGGACCCGGACTGGAAGCCGGACTGGGGCGGCTATCTCAATTTCCTCGATGAGGAAGGGGATATCGTCACCGGCTGGAAGCCGCGCTTCAATGCGTTGAATCTGCTCCGTGTGCCCCAGCCGCATTCGGTGAGCTATGTGCCGCCGTTCGCGCCTGCGCATCGCTTCGCGATCACCGGCTGGCTGCGGGACCGGTAATGGCTGGGCCCGAAATGGCAGGAACGCGGATGGCAGGAACGGGCTTGCGCGAGGCGGTCATGGCTGCCGAGAAGGCGGGAAGGGCCGATGAGGCCCGGCGGCTGTTCGATGCCGCCATTTCGGCCAGTCCCGGCGATCCCGGTCTGGTCAACAATGCGGCGGGCAGCGCCTTGCGGATGGGCGATGCCACGCGGGCGGAGACGCTTTATCGCCGTGCCCATCAGATGGTGCCGCAGGATGCCGAATTCGCCCTGAACCTGGCCATCGCGCACGGGCGTGCGGGCCATCACCGCGAGGCGGTGACCTTGCTGGCGCGATTCGAACGGGTCTGCTCTGCGCAGCCGCGTTACTGGTCGGTTCGCGCTGCGGCAGAGCGCGATGCCGGACTGCTCGCGCATGCGGCGACCAGTTACGAGCGTTGCCTCGCGCTGGAACCGGGCCATGCGCGTGCCCTTCACGGCCGGGCGCGGGTCGCGCTGGAGCGGGACGAAGGCGATGCGGCGGAGCGCTACGCCCGAGCCATCGCAGCCAGCCCCGGCGATGCCATGCTCTGGCTTGGGCGGGCACAGGCTCTTGAAGCCGCGGGTCTGACGAACGAGGCGCGCGAGATCGCCGATACGCTCAGCGCGCAGATGCCGGCATGGCTCGATGCCCATCGCTATCTGGCGGAACTGCGGCTCAACATGGGGGACGGGGAAGGGCAATCGAGCGCCTTTGCCGATCACTATGGGGCTGCTGCGGCGAAGGTTCCGGAAAATGCCGAAATCCATGTCGGCTGGAGCGAGGCGCTGGCGGGTGCGGACAGGTTCGCAGCCGCCGCCGATGTCGCCGCGCGCGGACTTGCCGCCCATCCGGGAGATTCTTCGGTGAGGCTGGCGGCGGCGACGTTTGCCAGTGCCGCGGGCGATCTTGAGCGGGCCGAAACCCTGTTCGCGTCCCTACCTGGCGCGACAGTGCTTCAGCAGGTCGAGGAAGCCCGCCATGCCTTGCGCCGCGCCGATCCCGAGCGGGCGGAGACCTTGCTGGCGGCGGCGCTGGCCGAAGACCCGCAGGATATTGCAGGCTGGGCACTGCGCAGCCTGGCTTGGCGCATGCTGGGCGATCCGCGCGAGGACTGGCTGCATGGGCAGGACGGTCTCGTGCAGTTTCTCGCGCTGGACCTGGCGCCCGGCGATTTCGACGAGGCGATCGGATTTCTCGAATCCCTGCATGACAGGTCGTTCCATCCTATCGGCCAATCGGTGCGCGGCGGGAGCCAGACGCGCGGGGCGCTGTTCCAGCGGATGGAGCCGGAACTCGAAAAACTGCACCACGCGATCGTCGCTGCGGTCGAGCATTATCGCTCGGGCCTTCCGGCTCTGGACGCGGCACATCCATTGCTCCGCCACCGCGAGGCTGACTTCGCCATCACCGGCTCATGGTCGGTGCGGCTGGGGCCGGGAGGACGGCACAGCGTGCATATCCACCCGAAAGGACTGCTGTCCTCGGCGCTCTACCTGCAATTGCCGCCGGTCGATGCCGCGGACCCGCAAGGCGGGTGGCTGGAACTGGGCGGGGCGCCTCCGGAAATGGGGATCTGCTTGCCGCCGCGGACGCAGATCGCGCCGCGCGAAGGCCATCTGGCATTGTTCCCCAGCACCCTGTTCCATGGAACGCGGCCCTTTGCGCAAGGCCGGCGGATGACCGTGGCGGTCGACATTACCCGCATAGACTGACGGGGCGACACGCCAAGCCGGTGCATGACGGTCCGGGTTCTCCCGCGGCCGCCAAAAGTTGTGCTCGCGGACTATTTCCGTCGGCTGCCGAGCGACAGGGGCAACGGTGGGTAAAAAGGAAAGGGCGGGGAACCGAAGTTCCCCGCCCTCCTTTTTCGAACCTTTCAGGCTCGGCTGCCTCAGAACGAGAAGCTGGCCGAGATGAAGAAGTCGCGACCCAGCGGGTCGTAGGTACCCGGATAGGTGTTGGCCTGTTCCTGGTTGTCGCCCAGAAGCGGCGGCTTCTTGTTGAACAGGTTGTTGATGCCGAAGTTGATGTTGACCGCTTCGGTCGCCTGGACGCCGAAGGTGAGGTCGAACAGGTCGTAGGCCTTGATCTTTTCGACCGTGTAATCGGTCGAATCGTCGTCGTCCCTGACGCTCGAGAGGTGACGCCAGCGGAAGCTGGTGGTCAGCGGACCGTCGATCCACGACAGACGCGAGACCCACTTCCACTTCGCAGTCGGATTGCCGCAAGCCAGCGTACCGAACTTGCCCGCGCACTGGTAAGTCGTATCCGGGTTGTCTTCAACCGGGGTATACTTGCTGTCGATGAAGCGGGTGCCAGCGAAGTTGAAGTTGAAGCGCGAGGTCTGGCCGAAGAGACCGAACTCGGCTTCCTTCACGTAGTTCAGTTCGAAGTCGACGCCCTGGACGCTGAGGCCGCCGGTGTTGGCGTTCAGGATCGCAGGCGGATTTTCGCCGTCCATTTGACCCAGCGCGTTACGCGAACCGACGATGGCCTGGCAGTACGGGCTGTTGATGTCCTGGATGACATTGTAGCACAGGTCCAAGGTGTTCGCGAGACCGCCACCGAAGGTGCCGACCGCGCCCTTCACCTTGATCTTGTACCAGTCGACAGTCAGCGACAGGCCGGGGACCATGCTCGGGCGAACGACGACGCCTGCAGTCCACGAGTCCGAGGTTTCTTCGTGCAGGTCGGGGTTGCCGCCGAACAGGCCCTGGATCTGGGCGTTGGGCTGCAGCGCCGTGCCGCTGCCGACCTGGCTGAGCGGAACGCCGGTGGCGACGCAGAGGTCACGGATCGTGACGTTGGTAGCCGAAGCTGCCAGACGGCAGGGATCAACCGCGCCGGGGAAGCCGACTGCCTGGCCACCGAACAGTTCCGACACGTTCGGTGCACGAACGGCGCGCTGGTACTGGCCGCGGAAGGTGACGTCGCGGATCGGTGCGTATTCGACGCTGCCGGCATAGGCCCAGACGCCGCCGACCCTGCCGAGCGAGTAGTCCGAGTAGCGGACGGCGCCGGTGGCTTCGAGGCGCGAGATACCCGGCATGTTCGCCGCGATCGGCACGCGAAGTTCTGCGAAGAAGTCCTTCACGTTGTAGCTGCCCGCGGTCGGATCACCGGCGTTGAAGCCGATGACGTCGCCCGAGGAGAGCGCGGTGTCGGGGATGAATTCAGCCGCGACCTTACGGTATTCGGCGCCGACTGCGATGCCGATATCGTCACCGCCGAGGCCGAGGTTGAACAGCGAACCGCTGACCGAGGCGCTGGCGACCTGGAGGGTCGAAACGTCGCCGTTCTGGGCGGTGATCGTGATCTGATCGACCATGTCCTGGGTCAGGGTGCCCGGACCGAAGATGTTGATCGCGCTGTCGGTACCGTCGAGACCGGCCTGGAAGGCCGAACGCGAGATGTTGCCGTACTGGATGTTCGAGTTACGGGTGCGCGAGTACGAGTAGTACGCGTCGTAGCTGAACTTGTCGTTGATCGGGCCCTTGATGCCGATCAGGGTGCGGAACGCGTTGCGCTCGTCCTGGCTGATACGGCTGCCGGTTTCGAGAACGCGGCGGGTGACCGAAAGCGGCACGATCCCGTCGCCCACGACGTTGCCGGTGTTTACGATACCGTCGAGCTGGTTCAGCGAAGCGATCTGCGAGGCCGTGAGGAACGGCGAGACATTCGCGATGTTGACCTGGAACGTGCCGGTCACCGGGGTGGCGGCCAGTTCGTTGTCGACGCGGTTGTTGACGAAGGTCACTTCCGAATAGACGGTGTTGCCGCCGCCGAGGTCATAATCGGCATAGCCGCCGACCATGTAGCGTTCCTGCGGAACCATCAGCGCGTTCGCCGGACCGTAGTTGTACGCATCCGTTGCGGCGTTGTAGGGACGGGCCGAGCCGGGGCTTTCGAAGAAGGCGCCGGGCGAGCAGAAGATGTTGCCGGTCGGGCAGTTCGCGGCTGCATAGGTCGAGGTGAAGCGACCCTGCGGCGTCGTGGCCGAACCGCCGAAGGCAAAGCCGCCGTCGCCGTCGTCGGTCAGGACGTTGCGCGAGTAGCCGCGGGCGCCCTGGTAGATCGCCTTTCGGTTGTAGTATTCGGTGAAGACGGTGGCGTGACCGCGACCTTCTGCGAATTCCGAACCCAGTGCGAGGTAGGCTTCGTAGCGGCGGCCGTCACCCTGTCCGGTGAGGCTGTACTGGCTGCCGGCTTCGATGCCCTGCACGTTCTTGAGGCGGAAGTTCACGACGCCGGCGATGGCGTCCGAACCGTAGACGGCCGATGCGCCGCCGGTCACCACTTCGACGTTCTCGATCAGGAACGCCGGGATGGTGTTCATGTCGGTGACTTGGTTCGCGTCGTAGGACATCCAGCGACGGCCATTGACCAGCACCATCGTGCGCTGATCGCCGAGGCCGCGCAGGTTCAGCGTCGAAACGCCGCCACCGGGGTTGTTCGAGAATGCGGTCGTGCCGGGGATGACCTGCGGCAGGGTGTTGATGACCTGCTCGACGCTGACGGTACCCGAGAGCTTGAACTCTTCGTTGGAGACGACGGCGACGGGCGCTGCGGTGTCGAGGTTACGGCGAACGATGCGCGAGCCGGTAACGACGATGGCGGGGCCTTCTTCGCCCGATGCAGCGGCGTCAGCCGATGCGTCCTGCGCGTGGGCGACCTGGCCTGCGCAGACGACGGCGAACGCCGAAAGGCAGGTTGCGCTCCGCAGCGCGGCCTTCTTCAGAGTGGTTTTCACGTTTGTGTGTCCCTTGTTGCTTTCGTCCGCCCACCATTTGAAGCGTGACCAATCTCTGGTGGGCGACCCGGATGCAGGCAGGCTGACGCCCGAAAGCGAATTGCTGCCATGGGAGGTTTTGTTGCGCCGGTGGGGGCACGATTCAATGCAATTTGCTGCGCCGCGCAATTTGGGTGCAACGTTGTGCCATTCCTGCAACAGCCGGTGATGTTAAAGAAATCCTCCCTTTGCGAATCGCGCGCGTTCCTGCGGTAAAGTTGCGGTAACAGAGCTGTTGTGTGGAGGCCATGATCTGCAATAAAATTGCAGCAATCGGCATGGGGTGGAAATCCTGTATCGCAACTGCGGCCTTGGCCGCTTGCGCATTGACCCCGCCTTCGCCTCCTTTTAACCGTGTGCTTAATTAAGGGCGCGCCGAAAAACGCGGGCGGCGAGAAACGGCGCTCCTTTGCGGGGGCGGGAAAGGGAAAAGGCAATGATTCTGGACAGCAGCATGGCTGCCGTCGTTACCGGCGCGGCCTCCGGGCTCGGCGCGGCGACTGCGCGTGCGCTTGCGGAAAAGGGCGTCAGGGTTGCGGTATTCGACCTCAATGTCGAAGCCGGAGAGGCTGTCGCGGCCGAGATCGGCGGTATCTTCTGCAAGGTCGATGTGACCGACGATGCCAGTGTCGATGCGGGCTTCGCCGAGGCCCGCGCGGCGCATGGCCAGGAGCGCATTCTCGTCAACTGTGCGGGGATCGCACCTGCCTCCCGGACCGTCGGTCGCAACCGCGAGACCGGCGCGCCGCGCGCGCATGACATGGCGCAGTTCGAGAAGACGGTTCTCATCAATCTCGTCGGTACGTTCCGCTGCATCAGCAAGTCGGCGGCGGGGATGGTCACGCTCGATCCGCTGGATGATGCGGGCTCTCGGGGTGTCATCGTCAATACCGCCTCGGTGGCGGCGCAGGACGGGCAGATCGGGCAGGCGGCCTATGCGGCGTCCAAGGGCGGGGTGCTGGCGATGACCTTGCCGGTCGCGCGCGATCTCATGGGTGAGGGCATTCGCGTCAACACGATCCTGCCGGGCATCTTCGAGACGCCGATGATGGCCGGAATGCCGCAGCCGGTGCAGGATGCGCTGGCGGCGATGGTGCCGTTCCCCAAGCGCCTCGGCAAGCCTTCGGAATATGCGAAGCTGGCGCTCTTCATGCTTGAAAACGACTATATGAACGGCGAATCCGTCCGCCTCGACGGCGCGATCCGCATGGGTCCGAAGTAAGGCGCGGCAGCGTTATGGCACAGGGCATTTCCTCGACCGAACACGGCGCGCTGCCTCCGGGCGCGCGGGCGCAGCTGCTGGATACGGCCAGCGCGATCATGCGCGAGGGCGACGTGATCGACATCTCACTGTCGGAGCTGTCGCTGCGCTCGGGCCTCAATTCGGCGCTGGTGAAGTATTACTTCGGCAACAAGGCGGGATTGCTGAAGGCACTGCTCGACCGGGACTGGCAGGCGATCGTCACCAGCGTGGACGCGCTGGTGGCCAAGGACGGCTGGTCGCCCGAGGCCAAGCTGCGGCGTCACCTGTGGAAGGTCGTCGATACGTTCTACGAGGTGCCCTATATCAACCGCCTGACCATGCGCATGGTGCGCGAGAGCGACGATACCGAGGCGCGGCGCATAGCCGATTCCTATCTCTCGCCGATCTACCGGGCCTATGAGCAACTGATCGGCGACGGGGTGCGGGCCGGAGTGTTCCGTGAAATAGATCCGCAGCTTTTCTACTTTACCGTGACCGGCGCGGTGGACCGTTTCTTCTCGGCACGACTGGTGCTGAAGCATTGCTTCGATCAGGATTCGTTGACCGAGGAACTGCGCGACCGCTACCGCGAACACACGATCGACATCATCATGGCAGGTATCCTTGCGCGCTGAGAAAAGCAGCTTCTGGCATCTGGGCATCATCGGCGGTTCTGGCCTCGCCGCAGGAATCGAACTGGAGGACGCGCAGGAGATTGCCGTCTCCAGTCCGTTCGGGGCGGCTTCCGGGCCGGTCACGACCGGGCGGCTCGGCGGGGTGCGCTTCACGTTCATCGCCCGCCACGGCGCGGGCCATGCGATCCCGCCCTCGGCGGTGAACTACCGCGCCAATATCGACGTGCTCAAGCGCTGCGGGGTGACGGACGTGCTGGCGCTTTCCGCGATCGGCTCCCTGCGCGAGGAAATGGCGCCGGGCCACATGGTCATGGTCGACCAGTTCATCGACCGGACCACGGGCCGCGTCGGCAGCTTCTTCGGTACCGGGCTGGTCGCCCATGTCAGCCTGGCGGACCCGGTCTGTCCGCGTCTGTCGGAATTGGCGGGCGCGGCGGCGAAGGCGGCCGGGGCGAAAGTCCATCCTGCCGGGTGCTATCTCGCGATGGAAGGCCCGCAGTTCTCGACCCGCGCGGAAAGCCGCATGTACCGGGGCTGGGGCGCCGACGTGATCGGTATGACCGGCATGCCCGAGGCCCGGCTCGCCCGCGAGGCGGAGCTGCCTTACGCGATGCTCGGCATGGTCACGGACTACGATTCCTGGCGCGAGGAAGAGGCGGGCGTCGAGGTCAGCCATGTGCTCGAAGTCATGCACGGGAATGCCCGCGTTGCGCGGGATTCGCTACGGGCGCTGGCGGCGAGTCTGTCTGAGGAGCGCGCGCCCAGTCCGATCGACCGGGCGCTCGACCATGCGCTGATCACTGCGCCCGATGCGCGCGATCCGGCTGTGGTGGCGCGGCTCGATGCCGTGGCCTGTAGCCTGTTCGGTGAGCGGGACTGAGACGCCGCCGCCGGGGGCGTAGCATATCCCACTTTCTCAAGCTGACCTTGCATCCCGCTCAGGCTGAGCTTGTCGAAGCCCCCCGAGACGTGGCGCGAGGCCTCCCATCCTTCGACAAGCTCAGGATGAGCGGGGGTGGAAGTCGTACGGGATGAGAAACTACGGGCCGGTGGCGATCTGCCCTGTGCGTTCCCGGAAAAACGCCGGACTTCAGCCGCCGCGCGTTACCGGGATCAGCGCTCCGGTGATCGCGCGGGCGGCGTCGGAGGCGAGGAAGCCGATCACATCGGCGATCGCCTCTGGCTGCACCCAGGTCGAGAAATCGGCATCCGGCATATCGGCGCGGTTGGTGGGGGTGTCGATGATGCTGGGCAGGACCGCATTGACGGTGACGGAAGTTCCCGCAAGTTCCTCTGCCAGCGCTTCGGTCAGGCGGTGGACGCCGGATTTGGAGGCGGCATAGGCGCCCATGCCCGCACCGGCCCTGATCGCCGCGCCCGCGCCGATGTTGACCACGCGGCCTGCCGCCGAAGCCTTGAGCCGGGGCAGGGCAAGCTGGGTGATCGTCGCCGCCGTCGTCAGGTTCATCGCCTGCATCCGCGCCCAGCTTGCCAGCGATCCGCCTTCCAGCGTCTCCCAGGTGAAGCCGCCCGCGACATTGACGAGCACGTCGATGCCGCCATGGGCCGCGACCACCTGGTCCAGAGCAGCCTGCGTAGCGGCCGCGTCGGTGAGGTCCAGGCCGCCGATTTCCAGTGCGCCTGCGAGCGGTTCTCTGGCTTCGGGCGCGAAGTCGATGCGGGCAACCTTGTCTCCTGCCGCAGCGAAGGCGGCGGCCACGGCCGCGCCGAGAATGCCGAAACCACCGGTGACGATAACCGAACGTGCCATGAGAACTCCTCGCTTTGATACGAGGCTAACCGCCTGTCGAGGGCGCGGCAAGACAGGCGGGAATGTCGATGCAGCGTATACGGAAAGGGCGGCTTCCCAAGGGAAACCGCCCTTCTTTGCATCAGTGCAGCGTAATCAGAGCTGGCCGAGCAGGTGGTCGGCCGAGCTGACCTCGAAGGCGCCGGGCGCTTCGACGTTGAGCTGCTCGACCACGCCGTCGTTGACCACCATCGAGAAGCGCTTGCCGCGATGGCCCATGCCGAAGGCAGTGCCGTCCATCACGAGGTCGATCGCCTTCACGAAGTCGCCGTTGCCGTCGGACAGCATGGTCACGTCGGCCGAGCCACTGGCCTTGCCCCAGGCGCCCATGACGAAGGCGTCGTTGACGGCGGTGCAGGCGATCTCGTCGATGCCCTTGGCTTTCAGTTCGGCGGCCTTGTCGACGAAGCCGGGCAGGTGCTTGGCCGAGCAGGTCGGGGTGAAGGCGCCGGGAACCGAGAACAGCGCCACCCTGCGGCCGGCGAAGAATTCCGCGCTCTGCACGGGTTCGGGGCCGCTTTCGCCGGCCTTGACGAGCTTCACGTCGGGCAGCGTGTCACCAATGGCGATGGTCATGGGATAATCCTCTTCAAGCATGGAAAATGTGCCGTGCAGATATAGAGCCGCGCGAGGCGCGGGCAATGCGGCGGCCGAACCGAAATTCACACTTCTGTGAATTTCGCATCAGACTGTTAGATGGCGATTACCTGGCTCGCCAGCCGGTCCACTTCGGTGCGGTCGTGGCTGACGTAGAGGATCGGCAGGGCGAGCTCGTCGCGGATGCGCTCGATCACGGTGAGGATTTCCTCGCGTCTTTCCGCGTCCACCGAGGCGAGCGGCTCGTCCATCAGCAGGAAGCGCGGGCCGGAGAGCAGGGCGCGGCCGATCGCGACCCGCTGGGCCTCGCCGCCGGAAAGCGTGGCTGGACGCCGATCGAGCAGGTGTCCGATGCCGAGGAAGCCGAGCGCGGTGTCGAGGTCCATCCAGCGCCGGTCGGGCGGCGCGAGGCGCCAGCCGTAGAGCAGGTTGTCGCGCACGCTCCGGTGTGGAAACAGGCGCAGGTCCTGGAACACATAGCCGCAGCGGCGCTGCTCGGGCTTGAGGTCGATGCGGCGGGCCTTGTCGAACAGCACCGTGTCTTCGACGAAGATGTGCCCCTCGCTCGGCCGGGCGAGACCGGCGATGGCGTCGAGTAACGAGGTCTTGCCTGCGCCCGAGGGTCCGAACAGGGCAGTCAGCCTGCCTTTCTCGGTGCGGAAGGCATAGTCGAGCTGCAGCTTGCCGCGCCGTAGGGTGATGGCGACGTCAAAGGGCATGATGCGCCGATCCTTGTCCGCTGCGGCGGGCCAGCCATTCGGACGCCACCAGGGCGACGACCGAGACGAGGATCGACAGTACGGCAAGGCGCGTCACCTGCCACTCGGAGCCGGGCATCTGGAGCGCGCTGTAGATCGCCAGCGGCAGGGTCTGGGTCTCGCCGGGGATGTTGGAGGCGAAGGTGATCGTCGCGCCGAATTCGCCGATCGAGCGGGCAAAGCCGAGGACGAGGCCCGCCAGCACGCCGGGCATGGCCAGCGGCAGGGTGACGCTGGCGAAAGTCCGCCAGCGCCCGGCGCCGAGCGTGCGGGCCGCGCTTTCGAAGCGGCGGTCGACGGCCTCGATCGAGAGGCGCATGGCCCGCACCATCAGCGGCAGCGCCATGACCGCGGCGGCGAGCGCGGCGCCGGTCCAGCGGAAGATGAAGGTCAGCCCCAGCCACTCCGCGAAAAAGCGGCCGAGCGGTCCATTGGTGCCGAAGGCGATCAGCAGCAGCCAGCCGGTGACGACCGGCGGCAGCACCAGCGGCAGGTGGACCAGCGCGTCGAGCAGGACTTTGCCCGGAAAGCGCCAGCGCGCCAGCACCCAGGCGAGCGCGAAGGCCAGCGGCAGGGCGGCGGCCATCGCCACGCCGCTGACTTTCAGCGACAGGACCAGAACCTGCCATTCCTCCGGGGTGAGCATCGCCACGAGCGCCGCAGGATCAGCGCGTGCCGAAGCCGAAGCGGCGGAACACCGCCTTGCCTTCGGCGGAGATCAGGAAGCGGCGGAAACCCTCGGCATCCTTGTGGCGCGAGGCGGCGAGCAGGGCGACCGGATAGCTGATCGGATCGTGCGAGGCGGCGGGGAAGGTATCGACCACGCGCACGCCAGGTTCGGCGCGGGCATCGGTGGCGTAGACGATGCCGAGCGGCGCCGCGCCCCGGCTGACGAGGGCGAGGGCGGCGCGCACGTTCTCGGCCGGGGCGAGCTTGCCCTGCACCGAAGGCCAGACCTTGAGCCGCGTCAGCGCCTGCTTGGCATAGACTCCGGCGGGCACGGCATTGGGATCGGCCACGGCTAGCCGGTTCGGCCCGAGCGCGGCGGCGAGGCGGAAGCCCGGCGCGATCTTCAGGCGCACGGGCTTGCCTGCCGGAGCGATGAGCACGAGGTTGTTGGTGAGGAACGACACGCGGGTCTTCGATCGCAGCAGGCCCTTGCCCTGAACTTCGTCCATCCACGGCTCATCCGCCGAGACGAACAGGTCTGCCGGTGCCCCGGCCTCGATCTGGCGGGCGAGGGCGGAGGACCCGGCAAACGAGATCTTCGGACGCGGATGGCCTTTCGCCGCCCAGGCGTCGGCTACGGCGTTCATCGATTCCTGCAGGCTGGCGGCTGCCAGCACCAGCGGACCCGATTGCTGGGCGAAGGCGTGCGGCACCAGCGCGGCGAAAGCCATGAACAGCGAGAGGACGAAGGCAAGCGGCCTGCGCATGGGGGAAGACTCCGGAGCGGGTGCCAGGGAAAGCGGCTGTATCCGGTCGTATATGGATGGAGCGGGGCTTGGCAAGGCGTTGCACCCCCTCCCTTGGTTTGGGGGCGAAGCATGCTCCGGCCCTGCGTGAGGGCAGGGGAAACGGCCTGAGATCGCATGCGATTCTGTTTTTCTGGGCAAGCCCCGGCGATGATGTTAGCATCCCGATTCTGCGAATGATCCGGGGCCGTTACGCCACAAAGGCGGACGGCATTGAATCGGCGGCAAGGTCGCCACGCATAAGAGGATGTTGTGAATGAACGTCATTGACGAAGGTATGTTCGATCGCCGTTCTGATGGGTTTGCCGGCGTAAGTTACGGAATCAGTTCAAGCCTCGTCTATGCCGCGCAAAGCGGCAGGCTGAGCGATCAGGAGCACGATGCGCGCGGCCTCATCGTCGCCGTTGCGCTTTGCGCCTGCTGCTGGCTCGGCCTGGGATATTTCCTGCTCGTTTGAGAGGGAAGGGAGGGGCCGCCTCCCTCCTTCATGGAGCGAGAAATGCCTTCACATCGCCCATGAAGCGATCGAACTGGTCGTGATGGAGCCAGTGTCCGGCATTCTCGTACTCGACCAGCGTGGCGCTGGGCAGCAGGTCCATCCGGCCGCCCCTGGCCGGGCTTTCCGCAAAGCTGTTCCTGCCCCAGAGCAGCAGCACCGGGCAGGTGATCGCCTGCCAAAGCGCGACGACGTCGTCGGTGGGCAAGTCGGAGGCGGACCAGACGTTGAGGTAGTTGTCGAACTTCCAGCTCCAGGTGCCGTCCTCGTTGCGGCTGGCGCCGTGGATGGTGAGGTGACGGGCCTGCTCTTCGGAGAGGAAGGAGTTTTCCTCCTTCATGCGCTGGTAGGCGTCCTTGCGGGTCGCATACTTGCGCGGCGCCCGGCCGGAAGCGCGGCGCTTGTCCTCGATCCACTGCCGGAGCCGCTCGCCCACGCCGCGCTCCTCCATCTGGCGGCGGAGACCCGGTGGCGGGCCAAGGCCCTCGATATTGACCAGCTTCTCCACTTTCTCCGGGAACAGGCCGGTGAACCGGGTCGCGATGTTGCCGCCCAGCGAATGGGCGACGATGGTCACTCTCTCGTGCCCCAGCGTGTGGACCAGTTGCGCGAAGTCGTAGACGAAGGCGTCCATGCCGTAGTGTCCCTCGGGCGACCATTCGGAATCGCCGTGGCCGCGCAGGTCCGGGCAGATCACGTGCCAGTCGTGCCGCAATTCCTCGGCCACCCAGTCCCAACTGCGGCAATGGTCGCGCCCGCCGTGCTGGAGGATCAGCGGCGGCGCCTCCGGATTGCCCCAGTCGACATAGTTGAGGCGCAGGCGCTGCGAGATGAAACGGTTCGAGGTCGGTCCGAGCTGGCTTTTCATGACAGAACCGTGATGCGCCGCGCGGCCAAGGTCAATGGGGCGGCTCAATGGCAGGTTAGCCGGGATTTGCGGGGATCAAGATATTCCTTACCCTGCGCGGCGCTTGGCAAACCGGGGTGCTTGCCCCTATCTCGCCCCCAACGATATTCGCCCCTTTCACGCCGGAGACTTTCACATGGCGACGACGCACAAGACCCGCATGCTCATCATCGGCTCCGGCCCCGCAGGCCTTTCGGCCGCGATCTACGGCGCCCGCGCCGGCATGGAGCCGATCGTGGTGCAGGGTCTCCAGCCCGGCGGCCAGCTGACCATTACCACCGATGTCGAGAACTATCCCGGCTTCCGCGAGGTCATCCAGGGCCCCTGGCTGATGCAGGAAATGGAGGCGCAGGCCGTCCACGTCGGCACCCGCATGATGTACGATATCATCACTTCGGTCGACCTCTCTGGCCCGCTCTTCACCGCGACCGCCGATTCGGGTGACATCTACGAAGCGGACACGCTCGTCATCGCCACCGGCGCACAGGCGCAGTGGCTGGGCGTTCCCGGCGAGCAGGAACTCTCTGGCAAGGGCGTCTCGGCCTGCGCCACTTGCGACGGGTTCTTCTATCGCGGAAAGAAGGTCGTGGTGATCGGCGGCGGCAATACCGCTGTCGAAGAGGCGCTCTACCTCACCAACCACTCCGACGAAGTGACCCTGATCCACCGCCGCGACACCCTGCGCGCCGAGAAGATCCTGCAGGACCGCCTCTTCGCCAACCCCAAGATCAAGGTCCTCTGGGACAAGCGCGTCGATCGCTTCATGCCCGCCGAAAACGGCGAACTGCGCGCTCTCGCGCTGATCGATACCAAGACCGGCGAGCAGAGCGAAATCCTCACCGACGGCGCCTTCGTCGCCATCGGCCACGCGCCCGCCACCGAACTGTTCAAGGGCAAGCTCGCCATGGACGAGACCGGCTACCTCCTCGTCGAGCCGGGCACGCCCAAGACCGCGATCCCCGGCGTCTTCGCCTGCGGCGACGTGATGGACCACGTCTACCGCCAGGCGATCACCGCGGCAGGCACCGGCTGCATGGCCGCGCTCGACGCCGAGCGGTATCTCGCGCATCGTGAGTTTGCCGAGGCGGCGAAAGTCGAGGCCTGATTTTCAAGGAAACAAGGGTTTCTGGGGGCTGAGCCCCCGGACCCGCGGAATGTCTGCCTTTGTGTCCGCCTAACCCTGGGGTGCGCATTGCAGGGCGTGGGTAATCCTTGATTTACCCAATAAAACCCCGTCGTCCCCGCGAAGGCGGGGACCCCGCTTTTCTTTGCGGGCGTGGCGATAAGGAAGCGGGACCCCCGCCTTCGCGGGGGCGACGGAGCTTGTTTTGCTAAATCTGCGGGTGACGAAAGGCGCACGTGCCTATTCGCCGGTCAGCACGTCCAGCACTTGCGCCAGCAACCAATCCTGTGCCTCGGGTTCCACATAGCTATGCGTAGCCCCGGCGCACTGCCGCAAGCGCGTGTCCGCCTTGTCCCAGTTCGCCAGAAACGCGAGACCCGTGCGGTCTCTTGCCGCGACCAGCAGCCGAACCTCGCCTGAAAAGCCCGACAACCCACGCGCGATCTCCTGCGCCAGACCGGCAGGAGCCGCTGGCGCCGGACGCATCGCGGCAAGAAGGCTCCGCACCAGTCCGCCGATCGCCACTTGGCCGGTCAGCAGCCGCCGGATCGCCGCCGGATCGGCCAGACGACGGCGATAATGGTCGCGCACCACTTCGGCAGGGGCTTCCGAGGCATCGTCCTCGATGGTCCAGGGATTGGACAGTACCAGCGCGTCCAGACCCGCACCTTCAGCCAGCATCAGCGCGCTCGCCGCGTCGCAGTTGCCGAACCCGATCACGCGGCGGACATTTGGGCATTCCCGACGGAGGGCAGCGAGCGCGGCGCGGATATCCGGCCCGTTCGAGCGGAAACCGTGATTGTCGCCCTCGCTGTCGCCCACTCCGCGCCGGTCGAAGCGGAGCACGGGGAACCCTTGCGCGGCGATATTGGCGGCGAGACGCGCCTGTCCGTTCCACGCCCCGGCGCGCACTTCGTTGCCCCCGGAGACGATCAGCAGCGCGGTATCGCCCGCCGCCTCATCCAGCGTCCCGACAAGCTGCGCGCCCTCGCAGGCAAAGGTGAAATGCCGCCGCGTCATCCTTCCAGAGCCTCGATAAGAATCGCGGCGAGGGCGTCGGCCTGGGCAGCATCCTCGTCCGGCTCGGCGCGCAGCCAGAGGCCGCTGCCGCCGACCCGCTCCTGGGCGATGACCTGTCCGGGACCGGCCTCCAGCGTTTCGAGGTCGCGGAAAAGCGCAGCGCCGAGCGGATATCCAGCCAGCACGATCCCTTCGCGCCGCGCCGTCTCGGTCAGCGAATCGCGATTTTCCTCAAGCCCGGCTTCCCGTCCGGCGAGCATCCGGGCGCGGAGCATGCCCCGCAAAATCTGCGCGCCCTTGACCGGCGCATAGTGGAAGGCGGGCAAGTCCGGCGTGAACAGGCAGCCGCCGCGAAGGCCCAGCACATGGGTCGCGGCGAAATGATGCGCGGAGGCCTGCATGGCCTCGCGCCAGAGCCCCGCGTCCTGGGTTTCGAGGCCGAGCAGGCTCTCGTTGGTGCCGGGCAGGTCCGGCAGCATCGTGTCGATTCCGGCATGACCGAGCCGACGCATGACTTCGACCGTGAAGCGGCGCAGGCGATTGCCCTCGTCGAACAGCGCGGGGACGATCAGCAGGCGCAATGGGCGCGCACGATCAAAAACGAGGGCTAATTCCTCGCCTCCGTGGACGTCTGAGGGCCATGTCGCGGGGATCAAGTCATGCTCCCCGCAAGCCGGATCACACCCCGACAGGTCAAACCGTGGCGCGCTTGGCTTTCGCGAATTCGAGCAGGCCGCCGAAGGTCTCCAGCATCTCGCCGTCGATCTCGTCGTCCTCGATGATGATGTCGAGCCGGTCTTCCAGCTCGGTCAGCAGGCCGGCGACCGCCATCGAATCCAGCTCGGGCAGGTGCCCGAACAGGCCGGTATCGGCATCGAACGTCTCGGCCTGACCCTGCTTGAGGCCCAGCACGTCCGCCAGGATGCGGCGCAGCAGCAGGTCGGTATCGTCTTGCATGGCCCCTCTCTTCGGGCATTTTTTCCGTTACCCCGCGCCTCTAGCCGCGCTTCGCAGTCGCGGCAAGGTATTGCGCGCCGCTTCGCAGCAGGTCCCGTCCCAATGTCGGCCAGTTTCGCGGCGAGCCCGCGCGGAACATGTCCAGCCGATAGCGCGGGCGGACCACTTCCATCCAGTCGCGCTTGTAGGGATCGTCGCCGGTGCCGAAATCGACGAGATCGACCCGGTCCACGTCGATGACATGGCGGAACAGCGTCGCGCTCAGCACCGATCCGGGCGAGAGCGGTTTTGCCGCCTCGCGGTGGGCGAGCTTGTGAATCCACGCGGTGCCGTGCTCGACGGTCCACATCTGCGCCGCCACCGGCGCGCCCTCGGAAAATGCGATTCCGAGCCGGAGTCGCCCCGCCTTGCCTTCCGCTTCGGCAAAGGCGCGCAGAAAGGCGGGGCTGCCTTCCTCGGGCTTCCAGCTTTCGGCGTAGATCGATTCGTAGGCGTTCCAGACCTCAGCGTCGAAATGCTCCAGCACCCGTGTCTCGACTTTGCCCGACTTGCGCCTCAGCGTCGTGCGCAGCTTGCCGGGGCGTGAGACGAGGTATTGCTCGTAGCTGCGGCCATCGACGGGGAGGATGTGGTTGCTGTCGCAGATGTCGCGGCGGACCAGCCATCCGGTGTTGCGAAACGCCGCTTCGAGGCGGGAGGCGCTGCGGTCTTCGTCGGGAAGCCCGGAAAGCGTCAGGCGGCGGGCCTTTCCGGCAAGGTCCCGCGCGAGCGCTTCCAGCAAGCCATCGGGCCGCGAGGCAAGGGGGCGATAGCGGAAGGTGTACCAGTTCGACAGCGCGTGGAGATGGCCGCCATCACCCCGCAAAGGAAGGGCGGCGATATCGCCGCCCTCGCGCGCCACAGCGATCAGCGGGGCCAGTCCGCAATGCTCGGCCAGCCCGGCGAACCACGCCAGCCGGTCGAAGGGCGCGCGCTGGTTGCTCTCGGAAAGCCATGCGGTTAGCTGGCCGTCCGATTGCACTTGCTTAAGATCGCGGTGATAATCGACCTGTACCAAACCCTTGTGGAGCCTTTCCCGCCATGATCCTGCCGCTCGACCATCTCGCACTGCGCGGAGAGGATTCGGCCGAGGCGCTCGTGCTGCGCGGAGACGTGCTGGACTACAAGGCCTTAAGAACCCGTGTCTCCCGCCTTGCGGCATGGCTCGCGCGCGAAGTGCCGGAAAAGGGCGCGCGGGTGGCGTCTTGGGCGGCCAAGGGCGAACTGACCTGCCTGCTGCCGCTCGCCGCCGCGCGGGCGGGCCTTGTCCATGTGCCGATCAACCCGCTGCTCAAGCACGGGCAGGTCGCGCATATCCTGGCCGACAGCGGCGCCGTGCTGCTGATCGCCACGCCTTCGCGGCTGGCCTCGCTGGAGGAGGGCGACGTTCCCGCCGCCTGCCGCCGGATCGAGGAAGGCGCAGCGCTCGCCGAAGCGCAGGCGCTCGGCGGCGACATGGCGCCCTCGCAGGCCGATCCCGAGGAACTCGCGGCGATTCTCTACACCAGCGGTTCCACCGGGCGGCCCAAGGGGGTCATGCTCAGCCATGCCAACTTGTGGCTGGGGGCGGAAAGCGTGGCCGACTATCTCGGCGTTACCCAGCAGGACCGGGTCCTGGCGGTCATGCCGCTCTCGTTCGACTATGGGCAGAACCAGTTGCTCTCGACCTGGCATGCGGGCGGCTGCGTGGTGCCGCTGGACTACCTGATGCCGCGCGACGTGATGAAGGCGGTGGACCGGCACAATATCACCAGCCTCGGCGCGGTGCCGCCGCTCTGGGTGCAGATCTGCGAGATCGACTGGCCCGCAGAGGTGGCCGCGAAGCTGCGCCGCCTGACCAATACCGGCGGTGCGCTCACCGTGGACCTCGTGCGCCGGATGCGCACGCTGTTCCCCGAGGCGCGGCTTTTCGCGATGTACGGCCTGACCGAGGCGTTCCGCTCGACTTATCTCGATCCGGCGCTGATCGACACTCATCCGACCTCGATGGGCAAGGAAATCCCCCATGCCGAAGTGCTGGTGGTGAACGAGGCCGGAGAGATCGCCGCCGACAACGAGGAGGGCGAACTGGTCCATTGCGGCCCTTTGGTCGCCCATGGCTACTGGCAGGACGCGGCGCGCACTGCCGAACGCTACCGGCCCGCGCCTTCCGGCTCGCGCTATGGCGGCATGGCGGTCTGGTCGGGCGACCGGGTGCGGCGCGATGCCGATGGACTGCTCTATTTCGTCGGTCGCCGCGATGCGATGATCAAGAGCGCGGGCAACCGCATCAGTCCGCAGGAAGTGGAAGAGGCGGCGCTGGCGACGGGTCTCGTTGCCGAAGCGGTGGCGCTGGGTGTGGCCGATGCGCGGCTGGGGCATGCGGTCCATCTCGTGGTTCGCGCTTCCCCCGGAACTTCTGACGCCGAGGCAGAATTGCCGCGTAAACTCATGCAGGAACTGCCGAATTTCATGCAACCCAAAGTGATTCACTGGCGTCAGGCCATGCCGATCGGACCGAACGGCAAGATCGACCGTAACGGGCTTGCGGCGGAGTTGGCGGGGGCGTTGTCGGCATGAAGCCGCTCGGTCCGATCCCCGCCGGTTTTGCGGCGATAGACGGCGTTCTCGCGATCGGCGGCAGGCCGGTGACGCAATGGGTGGAAGCGGCGGGCGATACCCCGCTGTTCCTCTACGAAGCGGCGCGAATCCGCAGCCGCGTGGCGGATTTGCGCAGTGCCATGCCAGAGCGGTTGGCGCTGCACTATGCGGTCAAGGCCAACCCGTTTGTGCCGCTGCTCTCACTGATGAACGGGCTGGTGGACGGGTTCGACATCGCCTCGGGCGGCGAACTCGCCATCGTGACCGGCGCGGGGATCGACCCGGCGGCGGTCAGTTTCGCCGGTCCCGGCAAGCGCGACCGCGAACTGGAAGCGGCGATCCGCGGCGGGGTGACGCTCAACCTCGAATCGGAAGCCGAGGCCCGGCGCGCTCTGGCCATCGGCGAGAAGCTGAGCCTGACGCCGCGCCTTGCCATCCGGGTCAATCCGGATTTCGACCTCAAGGGCTCGGGCATGAAGATGGGCGGCGGCGCCAAGCCTTTCGGCATCGATGCGGGGCGCGTCCCGGCGCTGGTGCGCGAGATCGCGGCCAGCGGCGCGGAGTGGCGCGGCTTCCACATCTTCGCCGGAAGCCAGGCCCTCGATGGCGCGGCGATTGCCGAGACGCAGGGGCAGGCGATCGACCTCGCGGCCCGGCTGGCGCAGGAAAGCGGCATGCCGCTGCCGCATTGCAATCTCGGTGGCGGCCTCGGCATTCCCTATTTTCCGGGTGACACCCCGGTCGATCTGGCTCTTGTGGGAGAGCGGCTGGCGGCGCGTTTCGAGGAGCTTCCCGAGGTCTTGCAGAGCACCGCGTTCTGCATCGAACTCGGCCGCTATCTCGTTGGCGAATCGGGAATTTACCTCGCCCGCGTGATCGATCGGAAGGAGAGCCACGGCGAGGTCTTCCTCGTCACCGATGGCGGCCTTCATCACCAGCTTGCCGCCTCGGGCAATTTCGGCACAGTGGTTCGCCGCAACTACCCTTCCGCCATCGCCACGCGCTTCGACGCGCCCGTGGAGGAGGAGGCCTCGATCGTCGGTTGTCTCTGCACCCCGCTCGACAAGCTGGCCGACAAGGGCGGTTTTCCGCGTGCCGACGTGGGCGATCTGATCGCGGTGTTCTGCGCCGGAGCCTACGGCGCCTCGGCCAGCCCGGCAAATTTTCTGGGGCAGGGACCGGCGCTGGAAATGCTGGTCTAGCGGGATTTCCGCCGCTCCAGCCCGTCGCCCCCGCGAAGGCGGGGGCCCCGCTGCCTTGCGTATGGCGCGAAGAAAAGCGGGGTCCCCGCCTTCGCGGGGACGACGGGGTGGGGCGGTTCAAGACATGGGGTAATGCCGTTAGAACCCGACGCCGATGTTGTCCCATTCCGGGACCGCGCGGGAATCGCTGGCTCACGACTAACGCAATGTTCACCCTTTTGAGCGATAGGCGAGGCTGGAAATTTGCCCGGTCCGCCAGTCTGGTACGGCGGAAGAGACGGGCGCCTGAAGGGATTGGTCTATGTCGCAACGCCGCTTCACCGGACTGCTGGCCGGCTCCGTGCTCGCCAATGTCGTCCTGTCCGGCTGCGCCCATGCCGCGCCGAAGCAGGAGCTTCCGCCCGCCCAGTTCGTGGCGATGCAGGAAGGGCCCAGCGAGGAATACGTGATCGGTCCGCTCGACCAGCTGACCGTGTTCGTCTGGCGCAATCCCGAACTCGGCGCCAAAGTGCAGGTGCGACCGGACGGACGCATCACCACCCCGCTGATCGCCGACATGCCCGCCGTGGGCAAGACACCGGCGATGCTGGCGGAGGACATCCGTCTCCAGCTGTCGCAGTACATTCAGGACCCGCTGGTCTCGGTGATCGTGGACGGGTTTTCAGGCACTTACAGCCAGCAGATCCGCATCGTCGGGGCTACCGAGAAGCCTGCCTCGATCCCCTATCGCGCCAACATGACCGTGCTGGATGCGATGATCGCGGTGGGCGGCCTGTCCGAATATGCGGCGGGCAACCGCGCCCGCCTGATCCGTTTCGACAAGGCGAGCGGCAAGCAGACCGAATATGCGCTGCGCCTCAGCGACCTGCTGAAGAAGGGCAAGAGCAAGGCCAATGTCATGCTCAATCCGGGCGATGTCATCATCATCCCGGAAAGCATGTTCTGAGGACCTGAGGGGAGCGGCGCGGCGCGATGAACGGCCTCTACGAAGAACTGCTGGCGGCGCTCCACAGCGTCTGGCACCGGCGCTGGATCGCGCTGGCGGCGGCCTGGGCGATTTGCCTGCTCGGCTGGCTGGCGATCGCGTTGATCCCGAACACTTACGAGTCGCGCGCGCGGATCTTCATCCAGCTCGACGACGCGCTGGCCGAGCAGGTCGGCATCGGCGTGGCCGACAAGAAGCGCGATATCGAACGTATCCGCCAGACCCTGACCAGCGCGGTCAATCTTGAGAAAGTCGTGCGCGGCACCCGTCTGGGCGACACCATCCAGTCGCCCAAGCAGATGGAATCGGCGGTGGCGGGGCTGGGCAAGAACGTCTCGGTGGTCGCCCAGCAGGACAATCTGTTCGAGATCACCGCGACCGCCAATTACGCCTCGTTCTCCGATGCCGAGAACGCGCAGCTGGCCCGTGAAGTGGCGCAGAAGCTGATCGACATCTTCCGCGAGGAGAACCTCTCGGGCGACCGCGGGGACATGGTCGAGACGCTGACGTTCGTGAACCAGCAGCTCCGCGCCCGCGAGAAGGAACTGGAAACCGCCGAACAGCGCCGCACCGCTTTCGAGGCGCAGCATCCCGAAATGGCGCTCGGCGGCGCGGCGGTGGCGCAGCGGCTGGAAAGCTCGCGCACCCAGCTCCGCGATCTGGAAGCCGATCTTTCCGCCGCGCAAAGCTCGCTGGCGGCGATCGACGGGCAGCTTGCCGGAACCCCCCGCTCGGTGGCGGGCGGCGGGGCAGGCGGTGCCGCCGGAGCGCTGGCCACCGCGCAGGCCGAACTGGCGAGCATGAAGGCGCGCGGCCTCACCGACAATCATCCCGACGTGATCGTGGCGCGCAACCAGATCGCGGGCCTTCGCAGCGCGGCGGCGCAGGAAGCGGCCAGCGGCGGCGGGGCGCCCAATCCGGCCTATTCCTCGCTCCAGTCGATCCGCGCCGAGCGGCTCGCCAATGTCCAGGCGCTGACTTCGCGCAAGGCGGCCTTGCAGTCCGACGTGGCTTCGCTGACTGCCTCGGCGATCCAGGACCCGGAACTCGCCACCGAGGCCCAGCGCATCAACCGCGACTATGACGTGTTGCGTCAGCAATACGACAAGCTCCTGCAGGACCGCGAGGAACTGCGCCTGCGCGGCGAAGTGAAGACCGAGCGCGAGGCAGTGAAGTTCCAGGTGGTCGATCCGCCGACGACGCCGCGCAAGCCGGTGGCGCCGAACCGTCCGCTGCTGCTGGTCGGGGTGCTGATGGCCGGTCTCGTCGGCGGCTGCGCCGGGGCTTTTGCGCTCGGCAAGGTGCGTTCGGTCTTCGCCACGACGGCGGGGCTGGAGCGGGCGACGGGCCTCCCGGTGCTCGGCGCGATCTCGCAGAACGTGACCGATCAGGTCCGTCTGCTGCGCCGCCGCCGCCTCAAGTATTTCTTCGGTGCGGGCGCGGCGCTCTGCGTGCTTTGCGTGGTGCTGCTGGCGGTCGAATTCATCCAGCGCGGCATGGTGGCCTGAGGAACGGCAATGACCCAGCACAGCAAGATCCCGCTCTCGGGCCAGAACAAGACCCGCGCTCCCGGCGAATCGCTGATCGAGCGCGCCGCCGGACAATTCGATTTCAACGCGATGATCGCGCGTCCCGGCCCGCTGCCCGCCGAACCCGCGCGCAAAGCTGCGGCTCCGGCTCCTGCCGAGCCGGTCGCGCCAGTCGTTAGCGCACAGGCCGTCAATGCACAGGCCGTCAGCGCACCCGTAGCGGCGCCTGCGCCGTTCGCGCCGCCGCCGGGTCTCGGTGCCGAACTTCCCGTCGAAGCGCCTGCCGAAGCCGTCCCGCAGCCCGCGCCCGCTTTCCATGGCGAGCATCATCCGGTCGACCGCGAGCAGCTTCGCGAACAGGGCCTGATCGTGCCCGAGGGCACCGTCACCACGCTGCTGGAGGAGTTCCGCATCGTGAAGCGCCAGCTGCTGGTCCAGGCCGGTGACTTGCGCCGTCAGGGTGCCGGAGCCGCCGCGCAGCGCATTCTCATCAGCTCTCCCCATCCGGGCGAGGGCAAGACCTACTGCGCGCTGAACCTTGCGCTTTCGATTGCGGCGGAGAAGGAAAGCGAAGTCCTGCTGGTCGATGCCGACTTCGCGAAGCCCTCGATTCTGTCCGCGCTCGGGCTTCCCGGCGGGCCGGGGCTGATGGACGCGCTGATGGACGAGACGATCGATCCGGCGGCCTGCGTGCTCGGCACCGATATCCCCGGTCTCTGGGTCATGCCTGCGGGCGATACCACGATCAACGACAGCGAATACCTGTCCTCGTCGCGCACCGCAGCGGTGCTGGAGCGGCTCACCGAGAACGCGCCGCGCCGCATGGTGATCTTCGATTCGCCGCCCGCGCTGGCGGCCTCTCCCGCCGCTGAGCTTGCCAAGTACGTCGGCCAGACCGTCGTCATCGTGCGCGCCGACCGGACCGGGCAGGGCGCGCTGGAAGATGCGATCTCGCTGCTGAACGCCTGCCCGAACGTGCAGCTTCTGCTGAACGACGCGCAGTTCAGCCCGAGCGGTCGCCGCTTCGGCTCCTATTACGGGTACAAGGGATGACGTCCCGCCAGATGAAACTGAGTACGATGAAATTGGGTACGCTGAGTCTGGTCGCGCTGGCTGCTGCGACGGCGCCGTCCGTACAGGCGCAGACGGTAGGCTACGATCAGGTCGGCAGCGGTTCCGATGAGGCGACCGCGCCTTCGTCGGATGCAGGCGGGCGTGGCAAGTCCGGTCGCGGCGAGCGCAAGCCGCGCCGTCTGGAAGTGACGCCCTATATCGAGATCGACCAGATCGTCGACGCGCAGCTTTCGCCCGGCAGCGACGTGCTGACTTACACCCAGCTGGCGGCAGGCGTGGACGCGGGCATTTCCGGGCGCAACAATGCGCTCTCGGCCTCGGTCCGCTACGAGCGCTACATCGGCTGGGGCCGCAAGGCGCGGGACGGCGATGCGATCAGCGGGCTGGTGCGCGGCTATACCACGATCACGCCGGGCCTGACACTGGAAGCGGGTGCGCTCGCGACCCAGGCGCGCGTCGAGAACGGCGGCTCGGCGCTCTCCGGCGGGCTGGTGAACGACACTACCCGCACCAATATCTACTCGGTCTACGGCGGCCCCTCGTTCAAGACCCGCGCCGGGGATATCGACCTTTCGGCGAACTACCGCGCCGGTTTCACCAAAGTCGAGCAGCCCGATGCCTATGTCGCCGTGCCCGGCGGCGCGGCGGCGGACCTGTTCGACAAGAGCGTGACCCAGATGGCCGACGTTCAGGCCGGTGTCGCGCCGTATGTGATCGCCCCGGTGGGCCTTGGCGTTGCGGGCAGTCTCTATCAGGAGGACGTCTCCAACCTCGACCAGCGCGTGCGCGACATGCAGGCGCGGGCGCTGGTGACGGTGCCGGTCAGCCGTACCGTGCAGGTCGTCGGCGCGATCGGTTACGAGGATGTCGAAGTCTCCAGCCGCGATGCGCTGCGCGATGCCGACGGCAATCCGGTGATCGGCCGCGACGGTCGCTACGTCACCGACAAGAGCGCCCCGCGCGAGCTGTCCTATGATGTCAGCGGGCTGCTCTGGGATGTCGCGGTCATGTGGCGCCCCAGCCGCCGCACCTCGCTGTCGGCCCATATCGGCCGCCGCTACGGCTCGACCAGCTTCGGCGGCACGCTGGCCTATGCGCCGGACGACCGCAGCCAATTGAGCGTCGGCGTCTACGACAGCATCAGCGGCTTCGGCGGCCAGCTCAATCGTGCGCTCGACCAGTTGCCGGACGACTTCGTGGCCGTGCGCGACCCGGTGACCGGCGAACTGCGCGGCTGCGTGATCTCGCTCGACGGCAACAACTGCCTCTCGGGCGCGCTCGGCTCGGTGCGCTCGGCGGTCTATCGCGGACGCGGGATCGCCGCGAGCTATTCGCGCGAGATCGGCCATATGACCGCGGGCATCGGCGCCGGTTACGACCGCCGCGACTTCATCGCCGGGCGCAACACCGTGCTTGCCGCTGCCGACGGCGTGGTCGATGAGAACTGGTGGATCGCCGCCTATCTCAACGGCCAGCTCGGCCGCGATGCGGGCTGGTCGGCCAATGTCTACGCCAACTGGCTGAACAGCAGCGACGCCCTGACCGGCAATGTCACGGGCTACGGCGCCACGCTCGGCTATTATCGCATGCTCGCTCGCCGCCTGCGCGCGAGCGTGGCCTTGGGGATCGACGGGGTGACCCGCGACGATCCGCTTTACGACGACTACTGGACCGCGTCGGCCCTGGCGGGCCTGCGCTACAGCTTCTGATTGCGAAGGAGAGCAGGGATGTTCGACCAATTCTACGGGTTCGAGGGCCGGCCTTTCCAGCTGACGCCCGATCCGGCCTTCTATTTCGAGAGCGCGACGCACCGCAAGGCGCTGTCCTATCTCGGCTATGGCCTGGCGCAGGGCGAGGGCTTCGTGGTCATCACCGGCGAAGTCGGCGCGGGCAAGTCCACGCTCGTGTCGCACCTGATGGCGACGATCGATCCGGCGCGGCTCACCGCCGCCTGCATCGTCACCAGCGCGCTCGACGGCGAGGCGATCGTCCATGTCGTCGCGCAGGCCTTCGGGCTACCGGTGGCCGGGCATGACAAGGCCTCGGCGCTCGGCGCGATCGAGAGCTTCCTCCATGCCGAGGCCCGCGCGGGCCGCCGCTGCCTGCTGATCGTGGACGAGGCGCAGAACCTGGCGATCGACGCGGTCGAGGAGCTGCGCATGCTGTCGAACTTCCAGCTCGGTTCGCACCCGCTGCTCCAGACCCTGCTGCTTGGCCAGCCCGAATTCCGCACGACTTTGCTGGAAAGCCCGCTGCTCGAACAGCTTCGCCAGCGGGTGATCGCCACTCATCACCTGACCGCGATGGAGCCGCGCGAAGTGCAGGCCTATGTCGAGCACCGCCTGAACTGCGTGGGCTGGAAGGGCAATCCGGGCTTCGATCACCGCGTCTTCGCCGAAGTGCACGAGGCCACGGGGGGCATTCCGCGCCGGATCAACCAGATCGTTAGTCGCCTGCTCCTGCTCGGCGCGGTGGAGCAGCGTTCGCTGATCGACCTCGACATGCTGCACGACGTGCTCGACGAACTGGACGAGGACGGCACCCGCAACCTCGTCTGCCAGAGCGAGCCTCTTGCCGAGGATGAGGCGCCCGTTGCGCCCGCGCAAGGCGCTGCACCGCACGTTGACGCGCTCGATGCCAAGGCAGCGATTGCGCTGATCGAGGCGGCTCTGGCCGGGCGCGATTCGCAGATCGATGAACTTCAGCACGCGGTTCTCGAACTGGCGGCGAATGTCGAGCGCCAGAAGGACGCGGGCGCTGCGGGCGAAGACCCGCGCGTTGCGGCGCTGCAGGACCAGCTCGCTCAGGCGGCGGCGCAAAGCGCCCGGCTGGAGGCCCGTCTGGAAGAGCAGGAACGCACCTTGCGCCACACGCTGACGATGCTGATCGAATGGTTCGAGGGCGGCGACGGCCAGCGCCAGGCTGCCTGAGTTTCCGGCCTGACTGCCCTCGCACCGAGCCGACAAGGATGGACGCCATGAACGACACCCGACCCATCAACGGCCTCTCGGTCGATGTCGAGGACTGGTTCCAGGTCGGCGCCTTCGAGACGGTGATCGACCGCGCCGACTGGCCCGCCATCCGCACGCGGGTCGAGCGCAATTGCGACGATATCCTCGCGCTGTTCGACGCAGCGGGGGTCAAGGGCACGTTCTTCACGCTCGGCTGGGTGGCGGTGCGCCATCCCCGCCTGCTGCGCCGCATCGCCGAGGCCGGGCACGAGATGGCCAGCCACGGCTGGGACCACGAGCGGGTGTTCCGCATGGATGCCGCGACGTTCGCGCGCGATCTCGACATGAGCCGCAAGGCGATCGAGGACGCCGCCGGGGTCGCGGTGAGCGGCTACCGCGCGCCCAGCTTCTCCATCGACGCGCGCACGCCCTGGGCCTTCGAGGTGCTGGCCGAGCAGGGCTATGCCTATAGCTCCAGCGTCGCGCCGATCGCGCACGATCACTACGGCTGGCGCGAGGCGCCGCGCTTCGCCTTCCACCCGCTGGCGGACAGTCCGCTCGTCGAGATTCCGGTGACGACCGCGACGTTCGCCGGACGGCGGCTGGCGGCGGGCGGCGGCGGGTTCTTCCGCGTGCTGCCTTACGGTTTCTCGCGCTGGGCGATCCGGCAGGTCAATCGCGCGGGCCGTCCGGCGGTGTTCTATTTCCACCCCTGGGAGATCGACCCGAACCAGCCGCGCGTCTCCGATGCCCCGCTGCGCTCGCGCCTGCGGCACTATACCAATCTCGGCGTCATGGCGGGCAAGCTGCGCCAGCTCATCGGCGATTTCCGCTGGGGGCGGATGGACGAACTCGCCGCGCGCGAGGCCGAGCGGGCAGTGCCGCTACAGGAAGCGCTGGCGGCATGAACGCGCCTTTCGCTCCGGTGGCGGGCGCGGTGCGGTTGGTCGATCTCGACGATCCCGGCGAAATTGCGCGGCTGGAACTGTTCACCGCCCGCCACCCGCAGGCGACTCCATTCCACCGCCCGGCCTGGTTCGTCTCGGTCGCGAAGGCGACGGGCAACCGCGCGCTGGCGCTGATCGAGGAGCGGCAGGGCGAGATTTTCGCTTTCCTGCCGCTCGATGCGATTCATTCGCCGGTCTTCGGGAGGCTGCTGGCCTCGTCCGGCTTTGCGGTCGGCGGCGGGCTGCTGGCGGTTGAGGGCGCCGATGTCGCGGCAATTTTCGCGGCGCTGGAGGAACTGGCGCTGCGCCAGTCCTGCCCGGCGATCGAACTGCGCGGCGGCGTGCTGCCGCAAGCGGGAGAAAGCTGGGCGCTCAGGACTGAGAGCCACTGCAACTTCGCACGCCCGCTGGCGGCGGATGACGAGGCGCAATTGCTCGACATTCCCCGCAAGCAGCGCGCCGAGGTCCGCAAGGCGCTGGCGAACGATCTCGACGTGGAGATCGGCACCTCCGAGCGCGACCGCGCGGCGCACTATGCGGTCTTCGCGGAAAGCTATCGCAATCTCGGCACCCCGGTTTTCCCACGCGGCCTGCTCGATGCCGTTCTCGATGCTTTCGGGGAGGACGCCGATGTGCTGACCGTGCGCCATCAGGAGCGCCCGGTCGCCAGCGTCATCACCCTCTACCATCGCGGCGCGGCGATGCCTTACTGGGGCGGCGGCACTCACGAAGCACGCGCCCTGCGCGCGAACGACCGGATGTATTACGAGCTGATGCTCCATGCCCGGCGGCGCGGTTGCACTCTGTTCGACTTCGGCCGCTCCAAGACTGGCAGCGGGGCCTACCACTTCAAGCGCAATTGGGGCTTCGAGCCGGAGCCGCTGACTTATGCAGCCTGGACCGCACCGGGGGCCAAGAAGCGCGAGGCCGATCCGACCAGTTCGAAGCTCTCGCTCCAGATCAAACTCTGGCAGCGCCTGCCGCTGTCCGTGGCCAACCGGCTCGGACCGCTGATCGCGCGCGGCATCGGCTGATGGGCGAAATCCTCTTCCTCGCGCACCGCATTCCGTTCCCGCCGGACCGGGGCGACAAGATCCGCTCGCACAATGTGCTCAAGGCGCTGGCGTCGCTGGCGCCGGTGCATCTCGGCTGCTTCGCGGACGACGCGGCAGACCATGCCTGCGAGGGCGATATGGCGGCGCTGGCGGCAAGCCATCTCTTGCTCGCACGCGGCAAGTCGCTGCCGCGCGCGGGAATCGAGGCACTCGCCAAGGGCCTTCCGCTCAGCCTGACAGCCTTTCACGACTGCCGCATGGCGCAATGGGTCGAGGAAGTTCTGCGCAGCCGCCCGATCGAGACGATCTTCGTCTTCTCCGGCCAGATGGCGCAATATGTTCCCGGGCATTTCCGCGGGCGGGTGATCGTCGATCTCGTCGATGTCGATTCGGCCAAGTTCGAGGCCTATGGCGCCGAGGGGCGCGGCTTCCGTAGCTGGATGGAGCGCCGCGAAGCGCGCCTCCTCCGCGCCGAGGAAGCCCGCATCGCGCGCCGCGCCGACCGCACCCTGCTGGTCAGCAAGGCCGAGGCGGCACTGTTCACCGCGCGACTGGACGATCCGGCCTGCACGGTCGAGGCGATGGGCAACGGCATCGACAGCACGCTTTTCGACCCCGCAGGCGTAGCGCCGGAGCCGCGCATGTCGGCTATAGAAGGGCCGCGCCTCGTGTTCACCGGCCAGATGGACTACGCCCCCAATATCGCGGCAGTGGAGCGGGCGATCACCCGCATCCTGCCGCTGGTCCGCGCCCGCTGCCCGGATGCGGGCCTGCACGTGGTCGGGCGCAATCCGCCGCCTGCGCTGCTCGCCCACCATGGCCGCGAGGGCGTTCATGTTTGGGGCCGCGTCGAGGACATTCGCCCCTGGCTCGCGGCTGCCGACATGGCGCTGGTGCCGCTGGAAATCGCGCGCGGGGTGCAGAACAAGGTGCTGGAGGCGATGGCGGTGGAACTGCCGGTCGTGCTCTCGCCGGGCGCCGCGACAGGAATCGAGGCGGAGGACGGACGACATTTCCTTGTCGCGACAAGCGACGCGGCGCTGGCCGATGCCGTCATCGCGCTTGCCCATGACAAAGACCGCAGCCGCGCCATGGGGCAGGCTGCGCGCGAATGGATTTGCGCCCATGCTAGTTGGGAGGCTGCGTTGGCCGTACTGCCGCGCATGATCGGCATGGAGAAGGAAAGCCTGACCGATGCCGCCTGAGACTCTGGCCGCCAAGGCGCCCTCGGGCTGGCACTGGCAGAATGTGCCAGCGCCGTGGCGCCCGGCGCTGATCCGCTGGAGCCTTGCCGCGCTCGTGCTGCTGGCCGCCTTCTTCGGCGACTGGGCGGCGATGGCGCGCCAGTGGTGGGATATCTCGACGTACAATCACATCGTGCTGATCCCGCCGATCCTCGGCTGGCTGGTCTGGCAGCGACGCGGCGAACTGGCGAAGCTTGTGCCGCTGTGCTGGTGGCCGGGATTGGTGCTGATGGCGGGGGCGGCGTTCCTCTGGCTGCTTGGTGCGCTGTCCGGTCTCGATCTGGCGCGGCAGGCAGGCGCGGTGGCGATGCTCGGCGCGACGGTGCCGCTGCTGCTCGGGCCGCGGGTGACGGCGGGGCTGTTCTTCCCGCTCTGCTACATGGCCTTCCTCGTGCCGGTGGGCGAGGAACTGGTCGAAGTGCTCCAGACCATCACCGCCAAGATCACCGTCGCGCTCACCCATGTCAGCGGCATTCCCGCGACCATCGACGGCGTGTTCATCGATACGCCTGCGGGCCTTTTCGAGGTGGCCGAGGCCTGCTCCGGCGTGAAGTTCCTAATCGCTATGATCGCTTTCGGAGCGCTCGCCGCCAATGTCTGCTTCACCAGCTGGCGGCGGCGCGCAGGGATAATGCTGGCCTGCCTGCTCGTGCCGATCTTCGCCAACGGCGTGCGTGCCTGGGGCACGATCTATGCCGCACAGATCGTCGGCGTGGAGAAAGCGGCGGGTTTCGACCATATCGTCTACGGCTGGGTGTTCTTCGCGGTGGTGCTCGCGCTGGTGATCGCGGGCGCCTGGCGCTTCTTCGACCGGCCCCTCGATGCGCCGATGATCGACGCCGAGGCCATCGTGCAGGCGCCGATGCTGGGCCGTCTCGAACGCGTGCGCGTCCCGGCGGCGGTCGTACTGGCCGCGCTGGCGCTGATGCTGGTGGGCGCCAAGGCCTGGGCGCATCGCGGCGACACGCTCGCGGCGCCGCTGCCGCAGCGGATCGACCTGCCGCAAGTGCCCGGCTGGAAGCGCGTGGACTACACTCCGGCGATCTGGTGGGAACCGCGCGCGGAAGGCGCCGACCACCGCCTGCTCGGCCGCTATGCCGATAGCGAAGGCCGCAAGGTCGATGTCTTCGTCGCGCTC
Organism: Novosphingobium sp. BL-S-20; assembly: GCF_055521635.1. Taxonomy (NCBI): domain Bacteria; kingdom Pseudomonadati; phylum Pseudomonadota; class Alphaproteobacteria; order Sphingomonadales; family Sphingomonadaceae; genus Novosphingobium; species Novosphingobium sp. BL-S-20. Next base: position 1,211,956 of record NZ_CM145494.1, read on the forward strand.
TACGCCGGACAGGGCGAGGGCCGCGAAGCGGGCGGCTTCGGGCAGGGCGCCCTGACGCCGGGCACCGCCTGGTCGTGGCAATCACCCGGTCCCGCCTTCGGAGCAGGCCGCAGTGAACGCCTGCTGGGCGGCGGCAAGGTCGAGCGTCTCACCGTGACCTGGTATCGCACCGGAGACCTGCTGAGCGGCAGCAATACCCGCCTCAAGCTCGCCGTCATCGGCGGAAACCTGCGCCTTCGTGCAAGTCCCACGGCGATGCTGATCCTCTCGTCGGAAGGCCGGGACGCTGCCGATGCGATTGTCCGTTTCCAGGCCGCGAGCGGGCCGACCGGCGCGTGGATGGACCGCGTGACCGGGCTCCGCTAGGCCAGCACTTATGTGCGGAATCGCCGGTATCTATCATCTCGAAACGCCCAAGCCGGTGGACCCGGCGCGGGTAGAGGCCATGTGCGACGCGCTGGCGCACCGCGGGCCGGACGGCAGCGGCGTCTGGACCGCGCCCGGTGTGGCGCTGGGCCACCGGCGCCTCTCGATCATCGACGTGGCCGGTTCGCCCCAGCCGATGGCCTCGCCGGACGGGCGGGCGATGCTGGTCTTCAACGGCGAGATCTACAATTACCGCGAATTGCGGCGCGAACTGCGCGCCACCGGCGCACAGTTCCGCACCGACGGCGACAGCGAGGTGATTCTCGCCGCCTGGCAGCGCTGGGGACCGGACTGCGTCACCCACCTCCACGGCATGTTCGCCTTCGCGATCTACGATCTCGATGCGCGGACCCTGTTCCTCGCCCGCGACCGGCTGGGCGTGAAGCCGCTGTTCCTCGCGCCGCTCAGCGACGGCAGCCTCGCCTTCGGGTCGGAATTGAAGGCGCTGCTCGCCCATCCCCTGTTGCGCCGCGAGATCGATCCGTTGGCGGTCGAGGACTATCTCGCCTGGGGCTACGTGCCCGATACGCGCTCGATCCTGAAAGGCGTGACCAAGCTGCCCGCGGGCCATTCGCTGCTGCTGCGCCACGGCGCGCCGCTGCCCCGGCCGGTCCAGTGGTGGGACATTTCGTTCGCCGAGCGCCGCAAGGGCAAGGTGGAAGACCTCGAAGCGGAACTGCTCCACCTGCTGCGCGAGGCGGTCACTTCGCGCATGGTCGCTGACGTGCCGCTGGGCGCCTTCCTCTCGGGCGGAGTGGATAGCTCCAGCGTCGTCGCGCTCATGGCCGAGGCGAGCGGTGCGCCGGTCAGGACCTGCTCGATCGGCTTCGACGTCGCCGCGCTCGACGAGAGCGATTATGCCGCGCAGATCGCCCGCCAGTTCGGCACCGACCACCGCGCCCGGCAGGTCTCGCCCGATGATTTCGAGGCGATCGACGGTCTCGCGGCGATGTTCGACGAGCCTTTCGCCGATGCCTCTGCGCTGCCTACCTGGCGGGTCTGCCAACTGGCGCGCGAATCGGTGACGGTGGCGCTCTCCGGCGATGGAGCGGACGAGGCCTTTGCGGGCTATCGCCGCCATATCTTCCAGCGCGGCGAGGACCGTGTGCGCGGGCTGATCCCGCAGGCGATTCGCGGGCCAGTGTTCGGCACGCTCGGGTCGCTCTATCCGAAGGCGGACTGGGCGCCGCGTCCGCTACGGGCGAAGTCCACGCTGCTCTCGCTGGCGGCGGACAGTGCGGAAGGCTATGCCCGCTCCATCGGCTTCACCCCGCCGGAACTGCGGGACCGGCTCTATTCCGACGATTTCCGCCGCCTGCGCGGGGACTACCGGGCCGAACAGTCCGTGCTCGACATGATGCGCGCCGCTCCGGCCCGCTCTGGCCTCGACCGCTCGCAATATGCCGATCTCAAGCACTGGCTGCCCGGCGATATCCTGACCAAAGTGGACCGCGCGAGCATGGCGGTCAGCCTCGAAGCGCGCGAGCCGCTGCTCGACCATCGCCTGATCGAGTTCGCGGCCAGCCTTCCCGAAAGCTTGCGCGTGCGCGGCGGGCAGGGGAAGTGGCTGATGAAGCGGACCATGCGGCGTTTCCTGCCCGAGCAGATTCTCTACCGGCCCAAGCAGGGCTTCGTAACCCCGATCGCCCAGTGGTTTCGCGGGCCGCTGGCGCAATCGGCGCGGGAAATCGCCTCCAGCGCGACGCTCGCCCGAACCGGCTGGCTCGATGCGCCGCGCCTCGGCGGCCTGGTCGAGGAGCATATTGCCGGCAGAAGCGACCATTCGCGTCTGCTATGGCAGCTCCTGATGCTGGAGAAATCGCTGACCCATTTGGGCATAGTCTGATTTTTCCTCTTTTCCCGGGACTTAGCTGCGCTAACCAGGGATTCCGAAAATCTATAGTGAAGGCGGGTTAACCTAACTTCTTCTTAGGACCTTTGCTCTAGTCCGGGCAGCGACACCATTATTGCAGGGCGTCCATGAAGAGAGCAGGTCGTCAGTACACGATTGAAATGCGGACGCTTTCCGCTGTGGAAGGCCATGTCCTGCAAATGGGCGCTGAGGGGATGAATTTGCGAGGAAATCATGCCTGACCTGCGCGCGTGGATCGCGAAAATCTGGAAGAGCGCCCGGTTCCGGATCGTCTTCTGGGCGGCGCTGACCGGCGTCGTCCTGGGCGTGACCGGCGCCGCGCTGCCGCTGGAGGATGTGCTGGTCAACGGGCGCACCTGGCTGCGCATGCACCCGTCCAAGGGTGAGATCGTCATGGTCTTGCAGGACGGCAAGACGCTTGAGGAACTGGAGGTTCTCGACGTCACGCGTGGGAATGATGCAGATGTGATCCGCAACCTGCAGGGCGCGGGCGTCAAGCGGGTGTTTATCGATCGTTTCCTGAACGATAGTGACAAGGAAGCGGGCCGCGACCAGTTCCTGGAAGCGCTAAAGGCGTTTCCGAACCGTGTGTTCCTGGGCGCGATGCCGGCCAAGGATGGGCCGCGAGGGAATTACGCCGCCGGCACGCCGCCGCGCGCGTTTCTTGAGCATGCCGATGCCGTGTCACTCCTGGCGTTGGATCATCCCTTCAACCTGAGCATCAGCCTGCCATTTTCGTCCGACAGCCCGGTGGGCACCATACCAAGCATGGCGGCGAAGATCGCCGGCGTGACTAGACCCAGCGACCGTGTGTTTCGTCCGGACTATGCCATCGATTACACGACCATCCCGACGGTTAGCTACGTCGATATCCTCAAGGGGCGGTTCGACAAGGCGGCGGTTCGCGGCAAGGACGTGATCATCGCGCCGAGCGCGGAAGTCTATCATGACCTCCACACTCTTCCTGCGCAGGGTTATGCTCCCGGTGCGTTTTTCCATGCGATCGCGGCGGAAACCCTGAAGGAAGGCGTTCCGATCGAGCTGGGTTGGCTTCCGGCATTCCTTCTGGTGCTGGGCGTTGTCCTGACCGGGCTTGGCCGAGGCCGCGTGCTCGATATCTATCGGTTCACGGGGCTGGTCGCGGTCCTGATCGTTGCTCCTCTGGCACTCGACCAGTTCCGCATCCAGGTGGATATCGTTCCCGCGATCGCGATGGCGGCCGTGGCCGTGTTCCGCATGCGCAATCTCGACCGTGTCGAGGTCGCCGGAGAAACCAATTCGGGTTCGGGGCTGCCGAGCATACAGGTCCTGCGCAAGTACGACGCGGTTTCAAGCCGCATCCTCGTGGCGCTTCAAATCCGCAATTACGGCGCGATCATCGGCAGCTTCGCCGAACACGTCGAGGGGCAAGTCGCCAACGAGATCGTCCGTCGTATTCGCATCAGCGACAGCGAGGTTACGGTCTACCACGAGGGCGGCATGTTCATGTGGCTCTCGACGATCCGCAGCACCTTCGATCTCTTTGAGAACCTCGAAGGTCTGCACCGAATCGTCCAGAACGGCATCCAGGTCGGCGGACTCGATATCGACCTCTCGTTCAACTGCGGCATCGATTCGGAGTTCGACCGCCCGGTGTCGAGCCGCGTCGCCAGCGCCATGCAATCGGCCGAGGAGGCCGTGCGCAACGACGAGCTCGTCTACAAGTTCGACAGCCGCAAGCATGAGGCGCAGTGGGAAATCTCGCTGCTTACCCAGCTCGATCGGGCGATCGACAACGGCGAGGTCTGGGTTGCCTATCAGCCCAAGCTCGACGTCGCCAGCAACCGCGTGACCGGCGCCGAGGCGCTGGTGCGCTGGACGCATCCCGAGCGCGGACCGATCAGCCCGGACAAGTTCATCCGCATTGCCGAGGAATTCCACCGGATCGAGCGGATCACGCGGTTCGTGATCGACGATGCCGTGCGTTCGGCGGTCGAACTCCGCCGCCATGGTTTCGACATGAGCATGTCGGTCAATATCTCTGCCCAGCTTCTCCGTAATCCGGGGCTGCCGGGCATGATCGCCGAAATCCTCACGATGTACGGTCTGCCGGCGGACAAGCTCATTCTGGAGATCACCGAGACCGACCGTCTCGACCGCAGCTCGCGGACCTTCCAGATGCTCCAGAAGCTGGTCCAGTCCGGTATCCGCCTCTCCATCGACGATTTCGGCACCGGCAACGCTACGATCGACTATTTGCGCTATCTTCCGGCTACCGAGGTCAAGATCGACAAGGTCTTCATCCAGGCGATGGAAGGGAACAAGGAAGACCTGCTGCTGGTGCAGTCCATCATCGAAATGGCCCACTCGCAGGACCGGGTCGTGGTGGCCGAGGGCGTCGAGACCCAGGCGGCGCTCGAAATCCTGCGCGCCATGCAGTGCGATGCGATCCAGGGCTACTATGTCAGCCGTCCCGTCCCGTTCCGGGACCTCCTCACGCAGATCGTGGGAAGAGAGCCGCGACGAACTGGTTAAAAAAGTCTTGATGACTTCTTAACCTATTGTTATCCATGTCCTCAGCCGCAAAATAGCGGCGGTTCACATGGGGTAATGTTATGTACAGCTGGAACTGGGGCAGCCTCGGCCGCTAATAATCAATCGGGTGCGGCACTTCGCAAGAAGTGCCGCACTTTCTCGTTATGGGGTATGAAAACCCAGTAAATCAGGGTTTTAATGCAGGTCTGGCATGTTCCGGGAACATTCTGACGTCCTCTCCGGCATCGGAGCAGGGCGTTTTTTATTGCCGCCGGTCTGTTAACGACTTGGGGTGAAGTCGCTTTGCTCGGACAAGAATCGGTTAACGCGAAAGCCCTTGAAGGCGTCCGCGTTAACGTTTGATTCGCAAACTGTTAACGATTTCAGTCTTCGCCGTGGCCCATGGCTAGGTAATCGGCGCTCTGCATCTCGTTGAGACGGCTGACCGTGCGCTCGAATTCGAAGCGGCCGTCGCCGGCTTCGTAGAGATCTTCCGGCGCCGCATCGGCGGCTGCGATCAGCTTGACTTTGTTCTCGTAAAGGGCGTCGATCAGCGTCACGAAACGTGCGGCCTCGTTTCGGCGGTCGGGCCCCATCTTCGGAATCCCCATGATGAGGACCGTGTGATAGGCGCGGGCGATCGCGAGATAGTCCGCCGCGCCGCGGGCTTCGCCGCAGAGGCGCTTGAAGCTGAACACGCCCACGCCCTTGAGGCTCTTGGGCACGTGTAGCATGCGTCCGCCGCCCACATCGATATCGGCAGAAGGCACGTGCTCGCTGTCTTCCGGCGGATAGTCGGTCAGACGGTAGAAGACCTCGCGCGCCTGCTCCGTGGCGTGCTCGCCCAGCGGATGATACCAGGTGGCCATGCCCCCCAGACGGTGGAGGCGGTAGTCGGTCGGGCCGTTGAGCGTCAGCACGTCCAGTTCCTTCTCGATCAGGTCGATGAAGGGCAGGAAATGCTCGCGGTTGAGGCCGTTCTTGTAGAGGTCCTTCGGCGCCCGGTTCGAGGTGGTGACGATCGTCACCCCTTCGTCGAGAATGAGGTGGGTGAACAGCCGGCTCATGATCATGGCGTCGGCGGAATTGTTCACCACCATCTCGTCGAAGGCGAGAACGCGCACGTTGCGGGCGATGGTCGCCGCGACCGGCGGGATCGGGTCGCCGCTTTCCTTGCGGCGTTCCTCGCGCAGCAGCGCGTGGACTTCCAGCATGAAGGCGTGGAAGTGGATGCGGCGTTTTTCCTCAATGTCGAGGGTCTGGTGGAACAGGTCCATCAGCATGGACTTGCCACGCCCGACGCCGCCCCACATGTAGAGGCCGCGCGGAGAGGGGGCCTTCTTGCCCAGCAGCTTGCCGAACAGGCCGGTGGACGTCCGCGCCTTGTAGATCTCGCGCTGGAGCTGGTTCAATCGCTCCGCGGCGGCGGCCTGTTCCGGATCGGAACGAAGCTCGCCGGTCGCGACCAGCGTTTCGTAGCGTTCGAGCATCGCGGTCATTGCACGCCTACCTTGAAGGGACGGCCTGCGGCGAGGGCGGGTTCGAACGACACGGGGTCAGCGCGGTTGAGGGAGGTCGGGTCCGAAGACTCAGACCTGACGCTCGGCCTGCATCTTCTTGATTTCGGCGATCGCACGCGCGGGCGAGAGGCCCTTGGGGCAGACGTTCGCGCAGTTCATAATCGTGTGGCAGCGGTAGAGGCGGAAGGGATCTTCCAGCTCGTCCAGGCGCTCACCGGTCATTTCGTCGCGGCTGTCGGCCAGCCAGCGATAGGCCTGGAGCAGGATCGCCGGGCCGAGGAACTTGTCGGAATTCCACCAGTAGCTCGGGCACGAGGTCGAGCAGCAGGCGCAGAGGATGCACTCGTAGAGGCCGTCCAGCTTTTCGCGCTGTTCGGGGCTCTGGAGGCGTTCCTTGCCCGAAGGCGTGGTCGAAACCGTTTGCAGCCAGGGGCGGATCGAGGCGTACTGCGCGTAGAAGTGCGTGAAGTCGGGGACGAGGTCCTTGATCACTTCCATGTGCGGCAGCGGGGTGATGCGGATATCGCCCTTGAGGTCCTCGATCGCGGTGGTGCAGGCGAGGCCGTTCTTGCCGTTCATGTTCATCGCGCAGGAACCGCAGATGCCTTCGCGGCACGACCGGCGGAAGGTCAGCGTCGAATCGAGTTCGTTCTTGATCTTGATGATCGCGTCGAGAACCATCGGGCCGCAGTTGTCGAGGTCGATCTCGAAGCTGTCGTAGCGCGGGTTTTCGCCCGAATCCGGATCGTAGCGGTAGACGGTGAACTTCTTGACGCGCGTTGCGCCTTCAGCCTTGTGAACCTTGCCCTGCTTCTTGATCTTGCTGTTGGCCGGGAGGGTGAAGCTCGCCATGAAGAAATCCCCGTGATCTTGCACTGCGGCACGAACCGCGACTGTGAATGTCCCCTTAGCGATTCAACCGCGTGGGGCAAGGGCCAGAGTGCGTATGATAGCGGTTTCGTGGCCTCAGGGTGTTGCAAATCGGTCCCGCGGGATTGCGGCAGGCGAACGATTCCCGGTGTGAGGCAAATGAATCGCGGGCGATCGAAACGCGGAGCTGGATAAGAAAAGGCCCCGCACGTTGCCGTGCGGGGCCTTTGATCGGCTGGTTTGGAGGAGGGCGGTTTTAGCCGCCCTCTCACCGTCAGTGTCCGGCCATCAGTTGCCGAAGGTGCGCTGCCACCAGCCGCGACGCGGGGCCGAACCATCGTCCGAAGACTCGGCTGCGACGGTCTCGTCGTTGGCGGGGGCTGCGACCACCGGCTCTTCGGCTGCCGGTTCGGCAGTGGCCTTGGCGGCAGCCTTGGGCTTGGCCTTCGTCGCAGTCTTGCGCGCGGGCTTGACGGGGGCTTCCGTAGCCTCGGCAGTGTCGGCCTTGCGGGCGCGGGTGCGCTTCGGCTTGGCAGGCGCTTCCTCGGCGGCCGGAGCTTCTGCAGGTGCTTCGGCCGTTTCCTCGACCTTCTTGCGGCGGGTGCGCTTCGGCTTGGCCGGAGCCTCTTCCTCGGCAGTCGGCGCTTCGGCGACCGGAGCTTCGGTTACGGCTTCGACCGTCTCGGCCTTCTTGCGGCGGGTGCGCTTCGGCTTGGCCGGAGCCTCTTCCTCGGCAGCCGGCGCTTCGGCGACCGGAGCTTCGGTTACGGCTTCGACCGTTTCGGCCTTCTTGCGACGGGTGCGCTTCGGCTTGGCGGGGGCTTCCTCGGCCTCGACGACCGGTTCGGCGGCAACCACCACTTCGGCGACGACTTCGACGGGTTCCTCGGCTTCGGTCACGGTTTCGGCCGATTCCTGGCTGCCGTTCTCGCCGCCTTCACCGTTCTCGTCGCGACGTCCGCGCCGACGACGACCGCCACGGCGACGACGCTTGCGCGGTGCCTCCGATTCGTCGCCTTCCGCGGCAGGAGCGAATTCGCCGTCGGTTTCGGCTTCCGCTTCACCGTCTTCGGCTGCGACGTCGCTTTCGCCCTCAGCTTCGAACTCGGAAGCCTCTTCCGAGCCGTTCTCGTCACGGCGACCGCGACCCCGGCGACGCTTCCGACGCTTGCGGCGCGAGCCGCCTTCATCGTCCTCGTCACGGGTTTCGCCGCGGGATTCGCCCCGGCCGCGCGGTTCTTCGCGCTCTTCTTCCTCGAACTCTTCCTCTTCGTCGATGAAGTCGTCCTCGACGTCTTCGGCGATCGGATCGAAGCGCGGCACGAACTCATTGCGCGGGCCGGACGAGATCACGCGCATCTTCGCGCCTTCGTTCTCGCCTTCGGGGATCACTTCGACAGTGACGCCGTAGCGGTCCTCAATGTCGGCAAGGTCGGTGCGCTTGGCGTTGAGCAGGTAGATCGCCGCTTCGGTCGAGGCGAAGAGCGAAACCACGACGCCCTTGCCCTTGGCTGCTTCGTCCTCAATGAGGCGCAGCGCCGAGAGACCCGCCGAGCTGGCGGTGCGGACGAGGCCGGTGCCGTCGCAGTGCGGGCAGGAGCGGGTGGTCGCTTCCAGCACGCCGGTGCGCAGGCGCTGGCGGCTCATTTCCATCAGGCCGAAGCTGGAAATGCGGCCGACCTGGATGCGGGCGCGGTCGTTCTTGAGCGCTTCCTTGACCGCCTTCTCGACCTTGCGGACGTTCGAGCCGTACTCCATGTCGATGAAGTCGATCACGACCAGGCCGGCCATGTCGCGCAGACGCAGCTGGCGAGCGATTTCGGCAGCGGCTTCGAGGTTGGTGGCAACCGCCGTCTGCTCGATCCCGTGCTCCTTGGTGGCGCGGCCCGAGTTGATGTCGATCGAGACGAGCGCCTCGGTCGGGTTGATGACGATGTAGCCGCCCGAACGCAGCTGCACGACCGGGTCGTACATCGCGGTCAGCTGGTCTTCGGCGCCGAAGCGCTGGAACAGCGGGACGGGATCGGCGTAAGGCTTAACCTTGCGGCCGTGGCTGGGCATCAGGAGCTTCATGAAGTCCTTGGCGGCGTGGTAACCGGCCTCGCCCTCGACGATCACTTCCTCGATGTCGCGGTTATAGATGTCGCGGATGGCGCGCTTGATGAGGTCGCTGTCCGAATGGATCAGCGCCGGGGCGGCCGAACGCATCGTCTGTTCGCGCAGCTCGTCCCAGAGGCGGGCGAGGTAGTCGAAGTCGCGCTTGATCTCGGTCTTGGTGCGCTGGAGGCCCGCCGTGCGGACGATGCAGCCCATCGAGCGCGGCAGGTCCATTTCGGCGATGATCGACTTCAGGCGCTTGCGGTCCGAGGCCGAGCTGATCTTGCGGCTGATGCCGCCGCCATGGCTCGAATTCGGCATGAGCACGCAGTAGCGGCCCGCGAGGCTGAGGTAGGTGGTGAGGGCCGCGCCCTTGTTGCCGCGCTCTTCCTTGACGACCTGCACCAGCAGCACCTGGCGGCGGTGGATCACGTCCTGGATCTTGTAGCGGCGGCGCAGCGCCATGCGCTTGGCGCGCAGTTCGTCGGCTTCCTTCGAGCGACCGCCGCTGCGGCCACCCTGGCGGCGACCGCGACCACGGCGGCCACGGCCACCGTTTTCTTCCTCGGAGGCTTCTTCGTCAGCGGTTTCGAAGCCGTTCTCGACGGCGCCGTCCTCGATCGTGGCGACCTGGTCCTTCTCGGACGTGTCGACTTCGGTCAGGCCGCCGTCGTCGTAGCCTTCGCCGCCGTCTTCGTCCTCGTCATCGCCTTCCGAAGCGCGCAGCGCGGCTTCTTCCTCGGCATGGGCGGCTTCTTCCGCCAGCAGGGCCTCGCGGTCCTCCTTGGGGATCTGGTAATAGTCGGGGTGGATTTCGCTGAAGGCCAGGAAGCCGTGGCGATTGCCGCCGAAATCGACGAAGGCCGCCTGGAGCGAAGGTTCCACGCGGGTGACCTTCGCCAGGTAGATGTTGCCCTTTATCTGCTTCTTGTCGGCCGATTCGAAATCGAACTCTTCAATGCGATTTCCCTTGAGTACCGCCACCCGCGTTTCTTCCGGGTGGCGCGCATCGATGAGCATGCGCGTTGCCATTGTGTATTCTCCGTGCGCGCTCTGCCCTGGCCGGATCAGCCGGGGCGGCGCGTGTCTGTTCGATGAAGCCCGCCGTGAGGACATGAGGCCTGCCGGATGCGGCAAGGCCTGCCTCGAAACGGCCTGTCTCCAAGCGGGCATGGGTAAGTTGTGAAACGGGGCAATCCAGCGCCCCGAGTGCGACGGTTTTTCTGTCTGCCGCGCCGGAGGGCGCGGGGGTGCCTGCGGTCTTGCGGCGGAGTGCCGAGAGACGTGCGGGCGTGTCTGCGAGCGGAAGTGCGCGTGGCGATTTCGGACACGCGAAGAATTGCGCCCACACCGCCACCGCCCGTTCGGGCGTCGGCTGGCAAGGCGGCAATTGGCTTCTCATCTCTCGCGTCAACCTGTTCGATCCGGAACGAATTTTCCGGTTTTTGACGGCCGGGACTTGGCCTTGTCGGTCTTGGACTTGGCCTTGTCGGTCATGCGTCGGTCCTGCCCGGCGCCGTTCGAAGCGGCGTCTTTCCGGAATGCGAGAACCGAGGCTTTTTTATCCCGGGTCGGAACGGCCTAGCATTCAAGACACTGTACGGCAAGTTCATTGCCGAACTGTGTGTCATATCGCTTCCGGAATTGCCGCCAGAGGCGTGAAATCGGGGGAAAAGCGCGTCGTGGCGGGATTGCGGGGCGGGTGGTGGAATCCTAGTCAAAGGCCATGTCGCGCCCGATCCAGCTCGCCATGATCCTGTCGGCGCCTCTGGCGCTGGTGATTGCGTTGTGGGTGCTTGGTCCGCGTTTCGTGCTCTCGCCGCGCGATCTCGATTACGTCGTCCGTTTCGACCTGCCCGACGGCAACATGCCGGTGGACCTGCCGCGCATCGATGGTCCGCCCGACGCCAGCCGCCCGCTCGTGGTGATCGACGCCGGGCACGGCGGTTTCGATCCGGGCGCGGGGCAGGGCGACCTCAAGGAAAAGACCGTGGCGCTGCGGATCGCCACCGCCTTGCGCAACCGCCTGCTCGAAAGCGGCGGCATCCGCGTGGCGCTGACCCGCGATGCCGACCGCTTCATCGCCTTGCCGGACCGGCCCGACATCGCGCGCCGTCTCGGCGCCGACCTCTTCGTGTCGATCCATGCCGACAGCGCCGATGCCGATTCCGCGCGCGGTGCCAGCGTCTACGTCCTTTCGGAAAAGGGATCGAGCGAGGCAGCTGAGCGCTTTGCCGCGCGGGAAAACCAGGCCGGGCGGGTCAACGGCGTGGCGCTGGCGCAGACCAGCCAGACGGTCGGCGCGATCCTGCTCGACCTGTCGCAGCGCGGCACGCAGGCAGGGTCGACGCAAGTGGGCGAGCTGGTCCTGCGCGAGATGCGCGGCGCCGGGCTCGGCCTGCACCGCGACGAAGTCCAGACCGCCGCGCTCGCCGTGCTCAAGGCGCCGGACATTCCCTCGATTCTGTTCGAGACCGGCTATATCAACAACCCGGCGGATGCCGAACTGCTCGGCTCGCGCAAGGGGCAGCAGGCGCTGGCCGATGCTGCCGCCCGCGCCATCCGCGCCTATTTTGCGCGCAAGGTGGGCGCTTGAAACGGAACTGCTGGCAGAGCCAGCGCTGCGACGAAAAGAGTGCCGGGCGTCTGGCCTTGCCGGAAAAGGGCGTGCTAGGACCGCGCGACCGGAGCGGCTCAGTCTCCGATTAATCTGTTGTTGCCGCATTTTCCGGGCGCTCGGGTGTTTCCACCTGACCTCGAAATGCTCTAGAGGGCAGTCGAAATGACCGACGAGATCATCGACAACGGCGCCGAGCAGCCGCCCGAGGACGCCCACTATCGCATCCATCGCGGCGCCGGTTCGCGCTTCACCCGGCCCTTCGCCGCATTCGGCGGGGCCTGGCGCGAGCGCAAGTGGCTCCGGCGTTTCACCTATGTCGGCGGGGTCGGCCTCGTCGCGCTGGGCGGGCTATGGGTTGCCTTCACGCATGACCTGCCGGACGCCAGCAAGCTGCTCGAATACCAGCCGCCGCTGCCGACCATGGTGCGCGGCGTCGATGGTGCGATCGTCTACAGCTATGCCCGCGAACGCCGCGTGCAGCTGCGCTACGTCGATTTCCCCAAGCCGCTGATCGATGCCTTCCTCTCCGCCGAGGACAAGACCTTCTGGACCCACGGCGGCGTCGACGTGACCGGGCTTGCCGGCGCGGTGGTGGACTATGCCGCCAAGCTCGGCACCGGCGGCCGCGCGCGCGGCGGTTCGACGATCACCCAGCAGGTCGCCAAGAACATCCTGATCGGCGACGAATATTCCGTCACCCGCAAGCTCAAGGAAATGGTGGTCGCCCGCCGGATCGAGAGCGTGCTGAACAAGCAGCAGATCCTCGAACTCTATCTCAACGAGATTCCGCTCGGCCGCCAGAGCTTCGGCGTGCAGGCGGCGGCCCGCGCCTATTTCGGCAAGGACGTCGACCAGCTCCAGCTTCATGAGGCGGCGTTCCTGGCGATCCTGCCCAAGGCGCCGGAACGCTACGGCCGCAAGCAGTACGAGGGCATGGCGATCGAGCGCCGCAACTGGGTGCTCGACCAGATGGTGACCAACGGCTGGGTCAGCCGCGCCGATGCCGATGCTGCCAAGGCGCAGCCGCTCGGCCTGATCGCCCGCCGGGTGGAGACCTACCCCACCGGCAATGGCTACTTCATCGAGGAAGTGCGCCGCCGCCTGATCGAACAGTATGGTGAGAAGGCCGAGGACGGTCCGAACAGCGTCTATGCCGGCGGCCTCTGGGTGCGTACCTCGCTCGACTACCAGATGCAGGACGCGGTGCGCGATGCCTTGCGCGCGGGTCTGCTGCGCTATCAGGGCGCGCGCGCCTGGTCGCGGCCGATCGCCCATATCGACGACATGAGCACCTGGCAGTCGCAGCTGATCGTTTCCAACAAGACGATCGACTACAAGGACTGGCGCGTCGGCGTGATCCTCGACCGCAGCGGCTCCACCGGGCGGATCGGCTTTGCTGACGGCAATATCTCCACGCTGACCAACATTTCCGAACTCGCCAAAGTGGGCGATCTCGTGGCCGCCGCGCCGGTGTCCTCGGGCACTTATGCGGTGCGGACGATCCCCGAAGTCTCGGGCGGCATGGTCATCGAGCAGCCCGGCACCGGCCGCATCATGGCGATGCAGGGCGGGTTCGATTCCGGGCTCGATTCCTTCAACCGCGCGGTTCAGGCCGAGCGTCAGCCCGGCTCGACGATCAAGCCCTTCGTCTATGCCACCGGCCTGCAATACGGCATGACCCCGGCGACGCAGGTGCTCGACAGCACCTTCTGCGTCTATCAGGGCGGTTCGCTGGGCAACAAGTGCTTCCGCAACTTCGGCGGCGAGGGCGGCTCGGGCAGCCACACGATGCGCTGGGGTCTCGAACAGTCGCGCAACCTGATGACCGTGCGCATCGCCAACGACACCGGCATGAACCGCGTGGTGAAGACCTTCAAGACGGTCGGCATCGGCGACTACAAGCCCTACCTCTCGTTCGCGCTCGGTGCGGGCGAGACGACGGTTTCGCGCATGGTCAACGCCTATTCGGCGCTGGCGAACAACGGCGTGCAGTTCGCCTCCTCGCCGATCGACTACGTGCAGGACCGCAATGGCAAGGTGATCTGGAAGTCCGACAACCGCCGCTGCGATACCTGCAACATGCCCGAGTGGGACGGCAAGCCGATGCCGCGCATCCAGCGGCGCGGCAAGCAGGTGCTCGATTCCGGGACCGCCTATCAGGTGGTGCACATGCTCGAAGGCGTGGTGACGCGAGGTACTGCGGTCACGCTGCGCGACCTCGGCATTCCGATGTTCGGCAAGACCGGCACGACCAACGGCCCGACCGACGTGTGGTTCGTCGGCGGCACGCAGGACTATGTCGGCGGCGTCTACCTCGGCTACGACACGCCGCGCTCGCTGGGCGGCTATGCCCAGGGCGGCCGCATTTCCGCGCCGATCTTCAAGCAGGTGGTCCAGGCCACCAAGGAGCGCTGGGGCACGCAGCCCTTCGTCGCGCCTGCCGGTATCCGCATGGTGCGGATCGACCGTGTCAGCGGCAAGCAGGTCATGGGCGCGGAGCCGGGCAACGATCCCAAGTCCGCGGTGATCTGGGAGGCCTTCAAGCCCGACACCGAACCGCGCCAGTATTCGCCGGAGGATGAGTTCGCCCGCCGCCGCGATGCCCTCGTCGCGCAGATTCGCGGGGTGCAGGAATCGCGCCAGGCGGCGGCTGCGGCGCGGGCCGGAGACGTGCAGGACTTTGCCGAGCAGCAGGGCGGCGTCTACTGATCCAGGGTTCGGGTCGGCGTGGGGGCGCTTCGGCGCCGCTCCGCCATCACACCGGCGTAAAGGCGTGGTTGCGGAACAGCGCGAGCGCGTCTTTCGCGGTCATCGGGCGGCCATAGTAATAGCCCTGGATCTTGCGGCAGCCGAGCTTGCGGATCATCTCGACTTCCTTCTCGGTCTCGGCGCCCTCGGCGGTCGTCGACATGCCGAGGCTGTCGGCCATGGCCACGACGGCGCGGACGATCGCCAGGCTTTCCGCATTGCCGGTGGCCGCGCCCTGCACGAAGGAACGGTCGATCTTGATGGTCGAGAAGCGCAGCTTGCGCAGATAGCCGAGCGAGGAATAGCCGGTGCCGAAATCGTCGAGCGCCACCTTGCAACCCAGCGCCATGATCTTTTCGAGCGCCGAGCGGGCGAGCGTGGCATCGCGCAGGAAGATGCTCTCGGTCACTTCCAGCTCCAGCCGCGCGGCGGGTAGCCCGCTCTCGGTAAGGGCCGAGACGACGCCGGTAACGAAATTCGGATCGAGCAGTTGCTCGCCCGAGACATTGGCAGCGACGCGCACATGGTCCGGCCAGTTCATCGCTTCGCGGCAGGCTTCGCGCAGCACCCATTCGCCGATCGGGAGGATCAGCCGGGTATCCTCGGCGAGCGGGATGAACTTCACCGGGCTGACGGCGCCGTGTTCGGCGCTGTTCCAGCGCAGCAGCGCCTCGAAGCTGACGACGGTCTCGTTCTGCGCATCGACGACCGGCTGGAAGTGCAGCGCGAATTCCTTGCGCTCCAGGGCGGTGCGCATGGCCGATTCCAGCTTGCGCCGCTCCTCGGCATGGGCATGGTGCGCGGGTTCATAGGAGAAGTGCGCATTGCCGCCATCGTCCTTCGAGCGGTAGAGCGCGAGGTCGGCATTGCGCATCAGCGTCTCCACCGCCTCGCCGTCGCGCGGGCCGATGGCCGAGCCGATCGAGGCGCCGACGAACAGCGTGTGATTGTCGATCTCGTAGGCCTGCGACAGGCTCTGGATCACGCGCTGCGCGACGCGTTCGACATAGCCGAGGTCGGAAGCGTCACGGACGACGATGGCGAATTCGTCGCCGCCGAGACGGCCGCAGACCTCGCGTTCGGTCATCTGTTCCTTGAGCCGCTCCGCCACGCGGGCGAGCAGCTGGTCGCCGACGTGGTGGCCGAGCGTGTCGTTGACCGCTTTGAAGCGGTCGAGGTCGATCATCAGGAAAGCGCAGCGCAGGCGCCACTGCGCGGCATGGGACAGGGCCTCGCCCAGAGCCTCTCCCAGCATCAGCCGGTTGGGCATGCCGGTGAGCGGATCGTAGCGGGCGAGCCAGGCGATCTTGTCGGAATTCTCCCGCGCTTCGGTGACGTCGGAGCCGACGCCGCGAAAGCCGTCGAACTGGCCGTTCTCGTCGATCTGCGGGGTGCCGGAAAGCTCCCACCAGCGCGCCCTGCCGCCGATGGTGACGCGGACCAGCAGGTTGGAAAACTTCTCGCGGCGCTTGAGGCGCTCGGCAAGGTCGTGGAGGCTGGCGGGGAAATCGCCGGTTTCCCAGTCCGCTCCCGCGATGAGCTGGAGAAACGAAAGGCCCTCGATCTCGCGCGCCTGCTTGCCGAGCGCAAAGGCGAAGCGCGGGGAGACGGCGCGGACGCGGCGGGCGGGATCGGTTTGCCAGAGCCAGTCGGCCTCGCCATCCTCGAATTCGCGCAGGAGCAGCGAGACCACTTCGTCGCGCTCGACCATGCCCGCTTCGGCGACTTTCCCGGTCAGGAACTGCCGCGCGGACTGGATCACGCCAGCGACGAGGACGGCGATGAAGGCGGAGGCGACGAGTGCCATGTCGATCAGGCCTACCAGCAGAAAGCAGAGGATGGCAGAGCCGCCGACAAGGCCTGTGAAGACCAGCGTGCCCAGCGGTATGCCGGGGATCAGCACGGCGAAAGCCGTCATCAGCATCGCGATCACGGTCCAGAGCTTGACCTGGACCTGAGGATCGAGAAACGGCCCGAAACCGCAGACCGGGATCGACCAGACCAGCCCCTTGAGCAGAGTGGCGGCGATGTAGGCGCGGGTCTCGCCGGGATGCAGGCTGCGGCTTTCGACCGCGGAAACCATTCGGTCGATGCGGGCGCCGTACCAGACCGACGCACAGACGAGCATGGCCCAGGCCAGCACGAGGGTCAGGTCGAGGCGCGGCGCCAGCAGTGCGACTGCGGCCAGCATCGCCGCCAGCTGCGTGGCAGCACGTGCGACCGGCGCCCGGCCGAGGCAGGAGTACTGGATGCCCCGCAGGCGCGCCCAATCTCCTTCCGCCGGCTGGTGCAGCCCGAGGATCGCGGAGACCGGCAGCTCCTTCGGGAGCGGTTGAATGGCGTGGGGCCGCTTTCTCACATTTCAGGGCTTACCGAGCGAAGGGTTATCGCCCGGTAAACCATAGGGCATTTCCGCGATGGGAGGAAACACCCCTGCGACGGAAGAAAACCGCCGATACGGTGCTATTCGACGGTGACGCTCTTTGCGAGGTTGCGCGGCTGGTCGACGTCGGTGCCCTTCACGCAGGCGACGTGATAGGCCAGGAGCTGTACCGGCACGGCATAGACCAGCGGCGCGATCAGCGGGTGGACGCGCGGCATCTCGATCGTGGCGATGCAGCCTTCTCCCGCTTCGGCAATGCCTTCGGCGTCGGAAATCAGCACGACCTTGCCGCCGCGCGCGCGCACTTCCTGCATGTTGCTGACGGTCTTCTCGAACAGCGGGCCGGAAGGGGCGAGGACGATCACCGGCACCGCCTCGTCGATGAGCGCGATGGGGCCGTGCTTCATCTCGCCGGAGGCATAGCCCTCGGCGTGGATGTAGCTGATTTCCTTCAGTTTCAGCGCGCCTTCAAGGGCCAGCGGATAATCCGGACCGCGCCCGAGATAGAGCACGTCGCGGGCAGGGGCGATGAGGTGTGCCATGGCGGCGATCTCTTCGTCGAACGCGAGCGCGGCGTTGAGACTGGCGGGGGTTTGCAACAGGTGCTGGACGACTTCGGTTTCCTCGGCCCGGTCCATCCGTCCGCGCTTGACCGCGAGATGGGCGGCGAGCGCTGCCAGCACGGCTAGCTGGCACGAGAAGGCCTTGGTGGAGGCGACGCCGATTTCCGGTCCGGCATGGGTCGGCAGCAGCAGGTCCGCCTCGCGCGCCATCGTGCTGGTGGGCACGTTGACGACGACGGCGATGGTCTGCCCGGCCGCCTTGCAGTGCTTCAGCGCGGCCAGTGTGTCCGCCGTCTCGCCCGATTGCGAGATGAACAGGGCAAGGCCGCCCGGCTCCAGAACGGGATCGCGGTAGCGGAACTCGGACGCCACATCGATGTCGACCGGCAGGCGGGCGAACGTCTCGATCCAGTACTTTGCGACCATGCCCGCGTAGAAGCTGGTGCCGCAGGCGACGATGGTGATGCGCTTGATCGCCGAGAGGTCGAAATCGATCTGCGGCAGGGCGACCGACTGGTCCACCTGGTGGATGTAGCTGCGCAGGGTCTGCGCCACCACGGTCGGCTGCTCGAAGATCTCCTTCTGCATGAAGTGGCGGTAGTTGCCCTTCTCGATGGCGACCGCCGAGGCGCCGGAGGAGACGATCTCGCGCTCCACCGGGTTGTTGTCGGCATCGAAGATCCGCGCGCCTTCGCGGGTGATGACCACCCAGTCGCCTTCCTCAAGGTAGGAGATGCGCTGCGTCAGCGGGGCGAGGGCAAGCGCGTCCGAGCCGAGGTAGGTCTCGTCCTCGCCATAGCCGACGACCAGCGGCGAGCCGAGGCGGGCGCCGATCAGCAGGTCCGGGTGCTGGCGGAAGGCGATGGCGAGGGCAAAGGCGCCGCGCAATTGGGGGAGGGCAACCTTCACCGCCTCTTCCGGCGACAGCCCGGCCTCGACCTGCTCCGAAACGAGGTGGGCGACCACTTCGGTATCGGTCTGGCTCTCGAAAGTGCGGCCGCGCGATTCGAGGGCTTCGCGCAGCGGCTTGAAGTTCTCGATGATGCCGTTGTGGACCAGCGCGAGGTGCTCGGTCGCATGTGGGTGGGCATTGGCGGCGGTGGGGGCGCCGTGCGTGGCCCAGCGCGTGTGGGCGATGCCGATCAGGCCCGGCGCGGTATCGCGCGCGAGTTCGTTCACGAGGTTGATCAGCTTGCCCTGCGCGCGCCGGCGGATCAGCTGGCCGTTCTCGACCGTGCAGACGCCCGCGCTGTCATAGCCGCGATATTCCATGCGGCGCAGGCCGTCGACGAGCCGATCCGCGACCTGTTCCTTGCCGACGATGCCGATGATTCCACACATGCGCTTGAAGTACCTTGTTCGAGACGGAATTTGCCTTGCCGTTACACCGATAATGGTTGGCGTTTGGTGGCGCCACCATGAAGGCTTGGTAATGTGTGCAAAGTGGTAGGACTTGAGAGGTAATCCCTCTCTCAGTCGTCGCCGCTGAGCAGGGCGCCGATGCCGCTCACCGCGCCGAGGCCGAGCAGGGTGCTCTCGCCGCGGTTCTGCCCGCCGTAAGGCACGGCGGCGGCCATCATCCGTCCCGCGAGGCGCGAGAAGGGCAGCGACTGGATCCAGACCTTTCCGGGACCGCGCAGGCGGGCGAAGAACACGCCTTCGCCGCCGAAGATCATCGACTTGACCGAGCCTGCGCGCACCACGTCGAAGTCGATGCCCGACGTGAAGGCGGCGACGCAGCCGGTGTCGATGTGGAGTTCCTCACCCGGTGCCAGCGTCTTTTCGATCACGGTGCCGCCCATCTGCACGAAGACCCAGCCGTCGCCTTCCAGGCGCTGCATGATGAAGCCTTCGCCGCCGAACAGGCCGGTCATGATCTTCTGCTGGAAGTGCACGCCGATGGAAACACCGCGCGCGGCGCAGAGGAAGGCGTCCTTCTGGCAGATCAGGCGGCCGTCCACCTCGTCGAGCTTGATCGGCACGATCGAGCCGGGGATCGGGGCGGAAAAGGCGACTCGCGCCTTGCCGCGACCCTCATGGGTGAAGACCGTGGTGAACAGGCTCTCGCCGGTGACGAGGCGCTTGCCCGCGCCCAGCAGCTTGCCCATGAAGCCGCCGCCCTGCTGCTCGGAACCGTCGCCGAACACGGTGGACATGGCGATGGAGGAATCTTTCCACACCATCGCGCCGGCTTCCGCCACGGCGCTTTCGCCGGGGTCCAGCTCGATCTCGACGAACTGGAGTTCCGCGCCCTTGATCTCGAAATCGACATCGTCGGCGATGGCGGAATTGCGGCTGTGGCTCCAGGGACTGTTCGACATGGGAAACTCCGGCAGGCAGGAAAGATCGGTTGCCCGCTATCTGGGATTCGTGAAAGTTCTTGTCAAATTGCGCCTGTCGGATAGTCTATCTGTTTCGACGAACACTGTTCCGACGAAAATCGCCCGGCAAATACCCTATGGGGTCACGACTGGGGCGTGATCGGTGTTCCTGGAGAGGATAACACCGATGAACTTCACCAAGAGGTCGGTTTCATTTGCTTTTATCGGGCTGGCCCCAGTCGCTTGTTTAGGCGTGGCTTGCTCTGGACCTGCTTTCGCGCGCGACATCGGCGGGAGTGCCGCAGTGGTGAACACCGCGCTCCATGTCGATAGCCGCAACGATGTGAGCAAGGGATTCGCACTGATTCGGGCCGGCAAGCCTGCGCAGGCGGTGAAGATGTTCGATTCGGTGATTCTCGCGAGCGAACAGGCTTTGGGCGGCGATGCCCGCCCGCGCCTCTGCCAGTCGGATGCCGCCGCGGCGCCGGTTGCCGCGGGCAAGGCGGTGGCGGTCAGCAGTGCCGTTTGCGACGCGCATTTCGGCAAAGGCTATGCGCTCGTCGATCTCGGCCGGGGCGACCTTGCCGAGGCCGAACTGCGCCGCGCCACCGAACTCGCGCCGGACAATGCGCATTTCGCCAACGAATATGCCGAACTGTTCAAGTCCCGCCGGGAATGGCAGCGCTCCTACGACCTCTTCGCCCATGCCTGGGCGATCGTCGACAAGAGCACTTCGGGCGAGGATGCCAAAGTCGCGGCGCGGGCGCTGCGCGGCATGGGCTATACCCGGATCGAGATGGGTCGGCTCGACGAAGCGGAGAAGCTGTTCCGCCAGTCGCTGGACTATGATCCGAGCAATCAGGGTGCGAAGACCGAACTGGACTTCATCGCGCAGAAGCAGGCCATCGGCGCCTGATTCGTCAGACCTGATCGGATAAGTTCGTCAGGGAGGATGGGCGGTCCGTGAGGACCGCCCGTTTTCGTATCATTTGGCCGACTTTTCGGCCTTTTTCTTTTTCATCGCATCGTGGAAGCGGTCGGCCCAGCCGGGCTTGACCAGCTGTTCGCCGCGCACGAGGCGAAGTTCGCCATCGGCCACGTCGCGGGTGACGGTGCTGCCCGCGGCAACGATGGCGTCCGCGCCGATCTTCACCGGCGCGACGAGGGCACTGTTCGAGCCGATGAAGGCACGCTCGCCGATCACCGTGCGGTGCTTGAAGTAGCCGTCGTAATTGCAGGTGATCGTGCCCGCGCCGAGATTGGCCTTCGCGCCGACCGTTGCGTCACCGACGTACGTGAGGTGATTGGCCTTGGCACCTTCGCCCAGTTCCGCGTTCTTCACTTCGACGAAGTTGCCGACTTTCGATCCCTTGCGCAGCACGGCGCCGGGGCGCAGGCGGGCATAGGGGCCGACGGTGACGCCGCTTTCCAGCGTCGCGCCCTCAAGATGCGAGAAGGCGTGGATGACTACGCCGTCCGCCACGGTGACGCCCGGCGCGAAGACGACGTTCGGTTCGATGGTGACATCGCGGCCCAGCTTCGTATCCCAGGCGAAGAACACGGTTTCGGGCGCGATCAGTGTCACGCCGTCGGCCATCGCCGCCACGCGGCGCTTGGCCTGCCAGCGGGCCTCGGCCTCGGCCAGTTCGCCGCGGCTGTTGATGCCGCCCACTTCGTCCGGATCGGGCGTGACGATCACCGCGCAGGGCCGCCCCTCGAGCGTCGCCACGTTGACGATATCGACGAGGTAATATTCGCCCTGCGCATTGTCGTTGCCGACGCGGGCGAGCAGGTCGAACAGGTCCGCCGACTTCACCGCCATCAACCCGGAATTGCACAGGCGGCAGGCGCGCTGTTCCTCGGTGGCATCCTTGTATTCGACCATCATCGCGATGCGCCCGTCATCGTGGGCGAGCACGCGGCCATACTGGAGCGGGTCCTCCGGCTCGAACCCGAGCACGACCACCGCAGGCGAATCGTCGGCATGAAGCCGCTCGATCATCGCGCGCATCGTGTCGGTGCCGACGAACGGCACGTCGCCGTAGAGAATCAGCACGTCGCCCGCGAATCCGGAAAGCGCGGCTTCCGCCTGCTGCACCGCATGGCCGGTGCCCAGCTGCGGCTCCTGCACGGCGATCGCAGCGCGGCTGCCGAGGGCTTTCTCCAGCTGCTCGCGGCCATGCCCGGCCACCACGACCTGCCGCTCCGGCGCCAGCGCGGCTGCACTTTCCAGCAGGTGCTCCAGCATCGGGCGACCGGCTATGGGGTGGAGGACCTTGTGCAGGTCACTCTTCATGCGGGTGCCCTTGCCTGCGGCGAGGACGACGATAGCGAGAGGCGTGGAATGTTCGACCATGTGCATCACTTGCCAGCAAATTGTTGCGGTTTCCACCGCGGGAAGCCACTGAGAAGAGGATGACAGATTTTCCCTTCGACATCGTCGGTTTCGACCTGGACGGAACCCTGCTGGATTCGCTCGGCGATCTGGGCGTTGCGCTCAACCACGCCCTCTCGCTGGAGGGGCGCCCGCCGATCCCGAGAAACGCGGTGCGCGACCTCGTCGGCGGCGGTGCGAAGAAGATGCTGGCCAAGGGACTGGACGTCACCGGCGGCTCTGTCTCGGACGAGCGGCTGAACGAATTGCACCTCGCGCTGATCGACTTCTACAGCGACCATATCGCCGTGGAAACGAAGCTCTATCCGAGCGGCGAGGCGATGCTCCAGGGCCTCGCGGCACGCGGGGTGAAGATCGCCGTCGTGACCAACAAGCTGGAACGGCTCGCGGTGAAGATCTTCGCGGAGATGGGCCTCTCGCACCACTTCTTCACGGTGATCGGCGGCGATACGCTCGGACCGGGCCGGGCCAAGCCGAAGCCTGACCTCATCGAACTGATGCTGGAGCGGGCCGGAGGCGGTCGTGCTGCCTTCGTCGGCGACACCACTTACGATACCGACGCAGCGGCGGCGGCGGGGATTCCTTGCGTTGCGGTGAGCTTCGGCTTCAACGATCGCCCGCCGCTGGAACTTGGCGCTACGGCGGTGATCGATCACTTCGATGAGCTGATTCCAACCCTTGAGTCGATCGGGGCGGGAGCGGTTTGAAGTTAAGAGGAAGTCCTGGGGGATGATCCCCCAGACCCTCGGAATGTCTACGTCGCGCGCTGCCTATCCGTCGCGCGCTCCCTGCGGCGCAGCCAATAAGTCTCCCGACGCAGCCATGGGCGCGTAACGGAGTTGGCCCGCGTAACCTAGACGATATTGGGGGTGCAGGGGGGCTATGTTTATCCTGAGCTTCGCCGAAGGGCTCTCCTGCTTTTCCCTTACTTCTTCGAAACTTCCACCCCCTCCGGCAAAACCAGCACTTCCAGCCCCTTAGCCGGATCAAGATAGCGCTGCGCCATCGCCTGAACGTCGGCGGGGGTTAGCGTCATCAACCGTTCGCGGGCCTTGCTGAAGCGTTCGATCCGGTCCGCCTGCGTCTGTGCGCGGTCGACCAGCGAGAGCCAGCCTGCGTTGCCCTTGAGTGCGTTCTGGAAGGCTTCCGCCAGCGGCGCGCGAGCGCGTTGCAGCACGTCATCGCTGACGGGCGCCGTGCCCAGTTCGCGCACGACTTTGGCGATGGCCTCGCGGCTGGCGGCCACGTCGGCCACGTCGACCGAGGCGTTGATCGAGAAGGTGCCGTAGCCTTTCCAGTAGTGCGAGAGCGCGCTTCCGGCGGAGGGCGAGTAGGCCTTGCCGAGGGCTTCGCGCAGGCTGTCGGTCAGTTCGATGCGCACGACCCGTTCCAGCAGTTCGAGCCGGAGCGTGTCGAGTGCGTCCGAATCGTCGCGGGTCGGCCAGGTGAGCCGCAGCAGCGCCTGGTCGGCGGCGCCGGTGTGGCGCAGGATGCGGGGGCTGCGGTCGGCGGTGAAGGTGCGCGGGGGCTGGTCGTGGTAGGGGCGGAAGGCGGTTTCGCGCGTGGGGAGGGCGCCCAGCGTCCGGGCCACCATGGCAATGGCCTTGTCCTCGTCGAAATCGCCGACGAGGCCTATTTCCACGGCGCCGTGGGCGAGGCGGTCGGAAATGTCCTGCTTGAGTTTCGCGTAAGTCAGGTGGCGGTAGGCTTCGACCGACTGGAGGCTGAAGCGGGGATCGTTGTCCGAGACGATGCCGCCGAGGTCGGCGCCGAGCGACGAGGCGGGTGTCGCGCGGAGTTGGGCGAAGCTGTTGTTGACCTGCTGGCGGTACTGGACTTCGCCTTCGGAGCGATAGCCGGGGTCGGTCATGAGCGCGGTCATCAGCTGGAGTTGCAGTTCGAGGTCGCGCGGCGTGGTGGCGGTCTGGGCGTCGAAGCTGGAGGCCGCGTTGGAGAGGCCGAAGCCGAGCGTGTGGCCGGACATGATGGTGTCGAGGTCGTCGCGGCTGTGCTTGCCGAGGCCGCCCTTGTCGAGCCAGTTCACCATGTCGGTGGCGAGCGGATTGTCGCGGGTGTCGAGGCGGTCGCCGCCGTCGATGGAGAGGCTGACGCGAATGCGGTCCTTTTCCAGCTCGGTCGGCTTGAGGTTCAGCATGACGCCGTTGGCGAAGCGGATTTCGCGGATGCCGAGGATCGGGTCGTGGGTGTCGCTGACGACGGTGCCGGGGGTGCCGAAATCGGTATAGGCGAAGGCGGCCAGCGCCTGTGTGTCCTCGCGCGGGACCGGGCCGCGGGTGGCGCGTTGCCAGGCGGTGCGGATCGCCTGTTCGCCGCCTTCGGGCGCCTTGCGGCCTTCGAAGCGGATCAGCGGCTTGTCGAGCGCCAGCGCCTCGCGCTTGAGGGCGGCGAGCACGGCCTTGGGGGTGATTGTGGGGGCGAAGGCTTCGAACCGTTCGAGCGCGGACGCCGGCGTGGTGGGGACGAGGCGGTCGTCCACGAGGGCGAGGGCGATGGCGGCCAAGGTCGCGTTGCTGCGGGTATTGGCCGAACCGGCGGCGTTGACCAGCGAGGTGCGCAGCTGGGCGAGCTGTTCGGCGATCTCGGCGGCGGTGAAGCCGTGGGCGAGGGCGCGGCGATATTCGCGGGCGGTGGCGGCAAGGCCGTCCGCCCATTTGCCGTCCACGCTGTCGATGATGAGGCGGGTGGAGCGGGCGGTCTCGAAGACGTCGCCGGTGCCGAAGCCCGCACCGCGGAACGGCGGCTCGGCATTGCGGGAGAGGCGCTGGAGGCGGCGGTTGATGATCGCATAGCCGACCGAGCGGAGCAGGCCTTCCTGACGCTGGGCCACGCTGTCCGGTTCGTCCATCCAGGCGCCGTTGCGCTGAATGACGACGCGTTCGGATAGCGCCGGATCGATCCATATGCCGGTGCGGTTGCGGTCTTTCGCATCGACCGGGCCGGGATCGGGCTGGGGCTCGGCTGCATTGCCGGTCCAGTCGGCGAAGTGGCGTTTGATGTCCGCTTCGACTGCGGCGGCGTCGAAATCGCCGATGACGACCAGCGTGACATGGGCGGGCACATATTCGCGCTCGTAGAAGGCCCGGAGCTTCTGCGCATCGGCGGCATTGAGCGTGGCGACGGTGCCGATCGGGAAGCGGCTGCCATAGAGGGCCTGCGGGTAGAAGAACCGCGTCGAATCGATGGCGTTGCGCAGGCCGAAAGTGTTGCGGTCGCGCATTTCCGAGAGGATCACGCCGCGCTCGCGGTCGATCGCCCCCTGGGAGATGGTCAGCTCGCTCGCGGTCTCGCGCATCAGCATGAGCGCGGTGTCGAGCAGTTTGGCGTCATTGCGCGGCAGGTCGAGCTTGTAGACGGTGCGCTCGAAATTGGTCGAGGCATTGGTGTCGGCGCCGAAGGCGAGGCCGTCGCGTTCGAGCAGCGGGATCATCTGGCCTTCGGGCACGCGCTTGCTGCCGTTGAAGGCCATGTGCTCGACGAAGTGGGCATAGCCCTGTTCGGCGTCGCTTTCGTCGAGCGAACCGGCGGCGACTTCCATGCGCACCACGCCGGTCCCGGCGGGCGTCGCATTATGGCGGATCACGTAGCGCATGCCGCTCGGGAGGCGGCCGAACCGGAAATCCGGGTCGAGCGGGATGTCGCTCTTTTCGAAGGCCCAGCTGGTATCGGGGACTTTGGATGCGGCTTCGCGGGCGAGGACCGGCAGCGGCGCGGAAAGGAGAAGCGCGGCAAGGAGAGCTGTTCGCATGGCGCGAAAGTGGCGCAGCAAGCCGCTGATAACAAGAGGGAGCGGTGTCGTCCGGTGCCGCAATTCGCCCGCTCCGGAGGCAAGAAGGCCCGGCGCACCTCGCGGTGGCCGGGCCTTCTCGTGCATGACTGCTTGGGCTTACTTGCCGCGCAGCTTGCGGTGCTTCGACAGGTCGAGGACTTCGCTCGGGCCGTTGTCGTCCTGCAGCAGGCCGAGGCGGCGGGCGACTTCCTGGTAGGCTTCCTCCTCACCACCGAGGTCGCGGCGGAAGCGGTCCTTGTCCAGCTTTTCGCCGGTGTTCATGTCCCACAGGCGGCAGCCGTCGGGGCTGATTTCGTCCGCCAGGATCACGCGGCTGTAGTCGCCGTCCCAGATGCGGCCGAATTCGAGCTTGAAGTCGACGAGGCGGATGTTGATCGCGGCGAACATGCCCGCCATGAAGTCGTTCACGCGGATCGCCATCGCCGAGATGTCCTGCATCTCTTCATTGGTGGCCCAGCCGAAGGCGGCGATGTGCTCTTCGGCGATCATCGGATCGCCCAGCGCGTCGTCCTTGTAGTAGTATTCGATCAGCGTGTGCGGCAGCGGCTCACCCTCGGGGATGCCGAGGCGCTTCGAGATCGAACCGGCGGCCACGTTGCGCACCACGACCTCGATCGGGATGATCTCGACCTGGCGGACCAGCTGCTCGCGCATGTTGAGGCGGCGGATGAAGTGGTTGGGCACGCCGATGTGGTTGAGGCGCGTGAACACGTACTCGCTGATGCGGTTGTTGATCACGCCCTTGCCCTGGATCGTGCCCTTCTTCTGCGCGTTGAACGCAGTGGCGTCGTCCTTGAAGTACTGGATCAGGGTGCCGGGTTCGGGGCCTTCGTAGAGGATCTTGGCCTTGCCCTCGTAGATCTGGCGGCGACGGGACATGCGTGTTCGTCCTTCGAAACTGTAAAAGAGCAAGCCCCGGACCGTCTATAGTCGCTTGGACCTTGGGCCGGGGCGTTCGAGCGGGCATATAATGGAAGCAGGGGCAAAAGCAAACGGCGCTTGCGGCGTCCAGAACATCAGGCCGAACGTCAGGCGGACCGTCAGCCCCGCTTCGGCGCGAGTTCCGCCGCGAGATTGCGGGCGGCGGCGCTGACTTGCGCCCATGTCGTCTCGAATCCCTCGGGGCCGCCGTAATAGGGATCGTCCACGTCCTGTCCTTCGAGACCGGGAACGTGATCGAGCAGCAGCGAGAGGCGGGCCTTGTGCCTGGCAGGGGCGATCCGGCGCAAGTTCGCGAGATTGCTCGCATCAAGCGCGACGATGCGGTCGAATCGGTCGAAGTCCTTGGGCGTGACCTGACGGGCGCGATAGGCGGAGATGTCGATGCCGTGGCGCAGCGCTTCGGTGCAGGAGCGCGGGTCGGGGCCTTTGCCGATGTGCCAGGAGCCGGTGCCTGCCGAATCGACCTCTATGTCCAGCCCCTCCGTCTCGGCTTCGTGGCGCAGGGCGGCTTCGGCCAGCGGGGAGCGGCAGATATTGCCGAGGCAGACGAACAGGATGGATGCGGTTTCGGGCATGGACCCGACCTAGCGCCGGGTGGCGGGGATTTCCAAACGGATTTCGATCCTGCTCAGCGGTGGCCGAACAGGCGCTCGATCAGGGTGGGCTGGTCCATCGGCTGGATCGGGCCGTGGAAGCGGCGGCGCAGGCCGGGGTCCTGCGGCGGGCGCGGGGTCCAGATGCGCTTCGAGCGATACGTGCTGTCCTGGGTCAGGGCCATGGGCGGAAGGGTCCTTTTCCTCGGTTCGTTTCTTGGGAAATAAACCGCTTTTCCGCCTGAAAGTTTCCTTAACCGATCTCCACCACGCCAGTCAGCCTGCCGGAGCGGCGACTTCCTCGGCCAGCTGGCGAACGATCGCGCCGACGTCGCGGCCGAGGAACGGCTTGCCCAGCATCGGCCGCTGGTTGTGGCGGCCGGGCAGGTGCTGGCGGTCGTAGCCGCTGACGAAAGCGAAGGGCGTGGCGCGCGAGGCCAGTTCGTCGGCCACGCTGTCGATACGCTCGCCGTTGAGATTCCCGTCGAGCAGGGCGAGGTCGGGCGCGGCCGCGCGGATCATGGCGAGGGCCTGTTCGCAGGAAGTGGCCGGGCCGATGGCAATCGCGCCCGAATCCTCGATCTCCATCATCAGTTCCATGGCGACCAGCGGCTCGTCCTCGACGATCAGGACCTTGAGCGTCCGGGATTGCGTGGGAGCGGGCGCGGGCGGGGCCTTCGTTTCGATGGGAGCGGCGGGTTCGGGCGCAGCATCCTCGCCCAGCGGCAGGGCGAGGTGCCAGCGGACGCCGGTGGGCGCATATTCGGCGCTGATGCGGGCGCCGTCGGCGCTCATGCTGCTCTCGATCAGGGTGGAGCCGAAGCCGCGCCGCTCGGGCGGCTGGACCGGCGGGCCGCCCTGTTCGGTCCAGGTCAGCGAAAGCACTTCCCGCGTCAGCGACCAGTCGAGCGCGACGGTGCCGGTCTCGTTCGAGAAGGCGCCGTACTTGTGGGCATTGGTCGCCAGTTCGTGGAGGATCAGCGAGAAGCGCAGCGCCAGTTCGGGCGGCAGGTCCACATCCGGTCCCGACAGCCGCAACCGTTCCTCGCTGACCGCGCCGATGGCGACCTGCTCGGCGATGAGGCTGCGCAGACCGGCGGGTTCCCATGTCGTGGCGCTCAGCAGCGAATGGGCGCGGGCGAGCGACTGGAGGCGGCCGCTGAACGACTGCTGGAAATCCTCGGCGGAGCGCGCATGGCGGAAGCCCTGCGAGGCAATGGCCTGAACCGTCGCCAGCGTGTTCTTCACGCGGTGGTTGAGTTCGCCGATCAACAGGCGCTGGGTTTCCTCGGCGCGGTGGCGTTCGGTGACGTCGAGCAGCTCGATCATCACGCTCGCCCCGCGCGAACCGGTTCCGGCCAGCGAGGAACAGTACCATTCGCCCTCGCGCAAGGCGCCGCCCGCGCGCAGGAAGCGGTGGACCTGGGTTTCCCGGCGATCCTCACCGCCGAGCAGTGCGCGCATGCCCTCGACCACGCCGGGGCGGTCGGCAGGGGCGAGGAACGGGGCATCCTCGACCTTGAGGCCGAGCACGTCCTGCGCGGAAAAGCCGATTTCGCGCTCGGCGCTGCGATACCAGCTGACGATCCGCAGGTTCGCGTCGATCTCCAGCACGGCCAGCGGCGAATTGTCGCCGTGCGCGCGCAGACGGCCCAGCGCCAGACCGAGTTCGTCGCGCTGGCGGGCGATCTCGCGGCGCTGGCGGGCCAGTTCGACGAAGACCGCGACCTTGGAATTCAGTTCCACCATGTCGAGCGGCTTGAGCAGATAGTCCACCGCGCCTGCCTCGTAGCCGCGGAAACGGCGGCGCTCGTCGGTGGCGAGCGCGGTGAGGAAGATGATCGGCACGGCGCGGGTGCGCTCGGTGCCGCGCATCAGTTCGGCCAGTTCGAAGCCGTCCATCTCGGGCATCATCACGTCGAGCAGGGCCAGCGCGAAATCGTGGCGGAGCATCGCCTCCAGCGCCTCGTAGCCGGAGGAGACGGTGACGAGTTCGACGCCGGGTTGGTCCAGCGCGGCTTCGAGGACGAGCAGGTTCTCCCGGATATCGTCGACGGCCAGGATCTTGAGCGGCTCATTCAGCAAGGGCGTGCTCCTGGACGTTGTGGGTCGTGCGGCGCCAGATCTTTTCGAGCGGCGCGAAATCGGCGAAGCTCTCGCCCTCGGCGGAGAAGTGCACGGTCTCCTTCGAACCGAGGCCGAGGAAGCCGCCGGGGGGCAGCGACTGGGCGAAGAGGCCGAGTGCGCGGTCCTGCAGGGTGCGGTCGAAGTAGATCAGCACATTGCGGCTGGAGACCAGCTGGACCTCGGAAAACACCGCGTCGCTGGCGAGATTGTGGTCGGCGAAGACCGCGCGGCGACGCAAGCTGGGATCGAAGCGGGCGACGCCGTAGTTGGCGGTGTAGTAGTCCGCCAGCGAGGCCTTGCCGCCTGCCTCGATATAGTTGCGCGAGAAACCGGCGATGCGCTCGATCTCGTAGACCCCCGCCTCGGCTTTCACCAAAGCGGCGGGGTTGATGTCGGTGCAGTAGAACAAGGTGCGCTCTTCCAGCCCTTCCTCGCGGAACAGGATGGCGAGCGAGTAGAATTCCTCGCCATTGGCGCAGCCTGCCACCCAGACCTTGATCGAGGGCCAGGTGCGCAAGTGCGGGATCACCTGTTCGCGGATCGTGCGGAAGTATTCGGGATCGCGGAACATCTCGCTGACCTGGATGGTCAGGAAGCCGATCAGGACGTTCAAGCTATCGGGATCGTGGAGAATGCGGTCGAGCAGGCTGGAGAGGTGCGGATAGCCGAAATGCGACTGCGCGCGCTGGAGCCGCCGCAGCAGCGAGGCGCGGGAATAGTCGCGGAAATCGTACTGGTAGCGCCGCCAGATCGCCTCGACGAGAAGATCGACCTCGATATCCTCCACCGCCTCGGCGGCGCGTCTTGCGATGGGCCTCATCGGGGCATCCAGACGCGCACGAGGCTGAGCAGCTTGTCGACGTCGAGCGGCTTCGACAGGTAGTCGTTGGCGCCCGCCTCCAGGCATTCGCGGTGGTCGCGCTCCATGGCCTTGGCGGTGAGGGCGATGATCGGCAGGTTCTGCCACTGGGACTGCATGCGAATCTCGCGGGTGCAGGTGAGGCCGTCCATCTCGGGCATCATCACGTCCATCAGGACGAGGTCGATGGCGGAGCCGTCACTGTCGGCGGTGCGGGCCAGTTCGTTCAGCGCCTCGATGCCGTTCCGGGCGATGCGAACCTGGACGCCGTGCGGTTCGAGTACCGAAGTGAGGGCGTAGATGTTGCGGATGTCGTCCTCGACCACCAGGATCTGGCGGCCTTCCAGCGCGGCATCGCGGCCGAGTGCGCGGGCGAGCAGTTGCTGCTTCTCGTCCGGCAGTTCGGAGACGACCTGGTGGAGGAACAGGGTCACTTCGTCGAGCAGGCGTTCGGGGCTCTTGGCGCCCTTGACGATGATCGACTTCGAATAGCGCCGCAGCCGCATCTCTTCCTCTTCGGAAAGTTCGCGGCCGGTGTAGACGATCACCGGGGGGAAGCCGACGCTCTCGTCGTGCGAGAGGCGTTCGAGCAGGTCGAGGCCGGACATGTCGGGCAGGTTGAGGTCCAGCACCATGCAGTCGAAGGTCTCCTCGCCGAGGCGGGCGAGGCAGTCGGCGGCGCTCTGGACGTCCACCGTCTCGACATCGCGCGAGGCGAGTAGGAGGTGGATCGCCTCGGCCTGGCGGGGGTCGTCCTCGACCACCAGCACTCGGCGCAGGCGCTGGTCCATCCGCGCTTCGAGGCCTTCGAGCATGTTGACGAGGGTGTCGCGGCTGACCGGCTTGAACAGATAGCCGACCGCGCCGCTGGCCAGCGCGGCATTGTCGTCGTGGTCGGCGGAGACGATGTGGACCGGGATATGGCGGGTGCGGGTGTCGCGCTTGATGCGGTCGAGCACCGAAAGCCCGGTGTGGTCGGGCAAGTGCATGTCGAGGATCACTGCCTGCGGCAGGTATTGCCGGGCGAGCAGGGCGCCTTCGTCTGCGGTGCCCGCGATCAGGCACTCGAAGCCGACTTCGTGGGCGAGGTCGCAGAGGATGCGGGCGAAGGCGGGGTCGTCCTCGACGATCAGGATCACGCGGGAATCGCCCGAGAGCGTCTCGCGGTCGTCCTGCGGCACCGGCGCGCGGCGGCTGAGCGGGGCGGTGGTCGCGCTGGCCGCTGGGGTTGGCGTCGGGGTGGAGCGAGTGGGGATCAGCGGGGTGCTGGCGGCGTCGCCCGGCTTGAAGGCCACCGGCAGTTCGAGCGTGAACGTGCTGCCCTGGCCCGGCGTGCTGGCGACCGTGATCGTGCCGCCGAGCAGATGGGCCAGCTCGCGCGAGATCGACAGGCCGAGGCCGGTGCCGCCGTACTTGCGGGCAATGCCGCCGTCGGCCTGGCGGAAGGCCTCGAAGATCGCGTCCTGCTGGTCGGCGGGAATGCCGGGGCCGGTATCGCGGACGGCAAAGGCGAGGCGGCCCGGCGCCGTGGGCGCGACCGTCAGCGAGACTTCGCCTTGCGCGGTGAACTTGACCGCGTTCGAGAGGAAGTTCTTGAGCACCTGCTCCAGCCGCAGGGGATCGGTCTCGATCTCGCCGACGCCCTCGGCGGCGGCCATCGTCAGCGACAGCCCCTTGCCGGAAGCGGCGGCGCCGAAAGTGTTCTCCAGCTTGCCGAGCAGGGCGCTCACCGGCACCCGGTGGGGTTCGAGTTCGAGACGGCCCGCCTCGATCTTCGAGATATCGAGCACGTCGTTGATGAGCGTCAGCAGGTCGTTGCCCGAGGACTCGATGGTCTCGGCATAGCGGACCTGTTCGCCCGAGAGATTGCCGTGGCGGTTGTCGGCCAGCAGGCGCGCCATGATGAGCAGCGAATTGAGCGGGGTGCGCAGTTCGTGGCTCATGTTGGCGAGGAATTCGGACTTGTAGCGGCTGGCCTGTGCGAGTTCGTCGGCCTGGCTGCGCAGGCGTGCCTGCGAACGGGTCAGTTCGTCGCGCTGGGCTTCGAGCGACTGGGCCTGTTCCTCCAGCTGCGAATTGCTGCGTTCGAGGTCCGCCTGCTGTTCCTCCAGCTGGCCCTGCGATTGGAGCAGGAGCTTGCTCTGGGCTTCCAGTTCGTCGTTGGTGGCGCGCAGTTCCTCGCTCTGGTTCTGGAGTTCCTCGGCCTGCTGCTGGGTTTCGGACAGCAGGTGCTCCAGCCGGGCGCGGTACTTGGCCGAGCGAAGCGTTACGCCCAGCGAGCCGCCGACGATGTCGAGGAAGGCGGCGAGGTCCTCGGCGCGCGCGTCCGGCGCATTCACGAAGCCGAGTTCGAGCACGGCGTTGACGGTGCCGTCGACCTTGGTGGCGCCGAGCACCAGCCGCGCCGGGCTGGCCTGTCCGAGCGCGGTGCCGAAGGCGAGGTAGCCTGCCGGAATCTGCTCGATCGTGGCGGTGCGGCCGTGGCGGATCACTTCACCCAGCAGGCTTTCGCCCGGCGCGATGGCATCGGGCAGGGCGGCGCCGGCGGGCACGCCGTAAGTGGCGACTTTGCCGAAGGCGCTGTCGTTCTTCACATAGATCGCCCCGGCGACAGCGCCGAAACGCTCGGCCAGGAAGGCGAGGGTGCGGCTCCCCAGTTCGCCCAGCGAGAGACTGCCCGCGGTGGCGCGGGCGAGGTCGGCCTCGCTCTCGCGCAGCCACTGCTGGTGGCGATTGGCATTGCGGTAGCGGATCAGCACGAAGCCGATCCCCGCCAGCAGCAGGTTGGTTGCCCCCGAGAGCGCGCGGTTTGTCACCGCCACATCCAGGCCCAGCCCCTGCGGCGCTATCAGATAGGCCGCCACCGCGCAGCCGATGCCGAGGATCGCTGTGAGCAGCGGCGTGATCGGGCGGCGCGCAACGAAGGCGATCACCGTTGGCAGCAAGTAGAGCACGCTGACCCCGCTGCCGAGCGGGATGGTCGCGTCGATCAGGAGGGCAAGCCCCAGGACGATGATGATGACGAGCGCAAGCTGGACGTGAGGACTGAAGGCCTTGCTGGGCGACATTATGATTCTCAAGGAGAACGGCCGGCTGCAGGTGGGCCGCGCTTCCCCCAAACTTCGGCGCGGTCCCCGGATCGAGGTGTTCAACGCCTTGGGAAGGCTTCGGTTCCCGTCAGATTACGCAAAATTGCATGTTCCCCTGGAAACCCCCGGCGAGAGGCACGGTGGCTTGAGGGTTTCATTAAGCAGTTTCCCTTAGAAACGCTCCGATTCCACTACGTTTCCTGTTGAAAGACGGTTCGCGCGATGCGTCACTTCCTGAAAGCTCATTCGAACCTGATCGCGGACCGTGCCGGTGCCGTGCTGCCGATGGCGGCGGTGGGCATGCTGGTGGCCGCGCTGATCGTGGGGGCGGCTGTCGATCTCAGTCGTCGCTACAAGGCGGAGAACCAGTTGCAGTCGGCTTGCGACTCCGCCGTGCTGGCCGGTCGCCGGACGGTGACGACCGAAGGCTTCGACAAGAAGTCCGAAGATGCCGCGGACGCCTACTTCGCGACCAATTTCGACGACGCTTCGCAGGAAACCTCCGGCACCGTATTCAACGCGGAATCCGAGGATGACGGGCAGACGGTGAAGGGCGCGGCCACCACGACCGTCAACACGCTGATCATGCGCCTGTTCGGTTTCGACAGTTTCTCGGTGGCGGTAAGCTGCACGTCTTCGATGGGCATGGGCAACGCTGACGTCATGCTGGTGCTGGACACGACGGGTTCGATGGCGAGTTCGCTCGACAAGACCACCCGCATCGCCGCGCTGCGCTCGGCAGTGAAGAACTTCTACAAGACCGTGAACACCGCGACCAAGGAAACCAATGCGCGGGTGCGCTACGGGTTCGTGCCCTACAGTTCGACGGTGAATGTCGGCAGGTTGCTGACCGGGTTGAGCCCGAATTACATCGTGGACAGCTTTACGTACCAGACGCGGGTCGCGCGGATCGTCGACTATTCCAGCGGCACGAAATCGACCGGATCGACCAGCTACCAGGACGTCTCCACGTCAAACTGGCGCCGGGGCAACACGGGGTACAGTCAGAGCAATTGCAACAAGGCGCTACCGGCTTCGGGCAGCTACAGTAACAATGGCTCGTCCAGTCTGACGACGACCACGTCGGGCGATACGATCACCGTAAAGGTCACGCAGCCGGTCACCCGGACGGTCTATGAGTGCCGGGAGTACCGCTCCAGCTATTACGTCTATTCCGGAACCGAGACGTCGAACGGCAATACGACGACGACCTATACGAAGTCGAAGTGGGTGGATGCACCGACGACGAAGTCCGATTTCATCGAATGGAATTATACGGCGGCCAGCCGCCCCACGAGCCTGTTCAAGACTTTCGCCTCGACCACGACCTACACGGGCGATAACGGCACGGCCCAGTCGACCTCCTGGTCGGGCTGCATCATCGAGCGCGGCACGGTCAACAGCGACACCTTCAGCTACTCCAGCGTGACCGGCATCTCGCCTTCGGGCGCGCTGGACATCGACATCGATTCTGCGCCCGGTGCCGACGACAAGACCAAGTGGGCGCCGCTCTGGCCGGAGATTTCCTATCGCCGCGCGGGTTCGAGTTCGAGCGACTACACGCTGGCGGACTCCAAGACCGGCGCCTCGGCAGGCACTTATTGCCCGGTGAAGGCGCAAGGGCTGGAGGAAATGAGCCAGGACAACTTCAATGCCTATGCGGATTCGCTGACCGCCGTGGGCGGCACGTACCTCGACATCGGCATGATCTGGGGCGGGCGCATGCTCTCGCCGGATGGCATCTTCCAGAGCAACGTCAATCTGAAGCCGGCCAACGGCGGCGAAGTATCGCGCCACATCATCTTCATGACCGACGGCGAGATGGATACTGCCAACTACGTGCCGCAGGCCTGGGGCATGGAATGGTGGGACCGCAAGGTCACCAGCAACGGTTCCAAGTCGCAGGAAGACGCCCGGCACACCCAGCGCTTCCGCGCGGTCTGCGAGGCGGTGAAGGCCAAGGGCATCCGGGTCTGGGTGATCGCTTTCACCTCGAAGCTATCCGATGATCTCAAGGCCTGCGCTTCCGACGAAAGCTCCTATCTGGCCAGCAATTCGAGCGAACTCGACAGCGCCTTCCAGGAAATCGCCAAGCAAGTGGGCGAGTTGAGGATCACCCAGTAATGAGGAAGGGACTGTCCCTGCGCCGGATTGCGGAGGACCCATCCGGCGTGACCGTGGTGGAGTTCGCGTTGATCGCGCCGGTGTTCCTGCTGCTGCTGATGGGCATCTTCGATCTCGGGCACACTGCCTATGTTCGCTCCGTGCTTCAGGGCGCAGTGCAGCAGGTGGCGCGCAATGCCACGCTGGAAACGGCCGACACTGCAACGGGTGACGCCTATGTGCGCGAGGCGGTGCAAGGCGTCGCGCCGGGGGCAGAGGTCGAATTCTCGCGCTCCAGCTATTACGACTTCACCGATATCGCCCGGCCGGAAGTCTGGGCCGACAAGAACAACAACGGCCGCTGCGACAATGGCGAGGCCTATACCGACGAAAACGGCAACGGCCAGTGGGACGCCGATATCGGCAAGAGCGGCAACGGCGGCGCCAACGACATCGTCGTCTATAAAGTGAGCGCGACCTACAAGCCGCTGTTTCCCGTGCCCGGCCTGACCGATCGCAATGCCACGCGCACGCTTACGGCCACGGCGGTGAAGAAGAACCAGCCTTTCGCGCTCCAGACCGAATATGGCTCGGCGGCGGGGACCTGCAAGTGATCGCGCCGCTTTCGTCTATCCGCAGGGAAGCGCAGCGCCTGCGCGCCGATCGCAGCGGCGTTTCGGTCATCGAGTTCGCGCTTGTCCTGCCGATCCTGCTGACGCTGGGCATGTACGGCACCGAAGTGGCCTACATGGCGATGGTCAACATGCAGGTCGGCGAGATCGCCACCTCGGTGGCGGACAATGCCTCGCGCCTCGGCCAGACGGACAACACCGCCGTCGCGCCGACGGTGAAGGAGACGGACGTCGATTCGGTCATGTGGGGCGCGCTGTCGGAAGGTGCGAGCTTCAACTTCGTCGATAATGGACGTATCATCCTTTCCAGCCTCGAAGTCGATCCCTCGACCAGCCGCGAGTACATCCACTGGCAGCGCTGCCGCGGCAGCCTGGCACGCGCCTCGTCCTACGGTGTGGCTGGGACCGGCAAGACCGGCAACCTGCTGAACGGCATGGGCAAGACCGGGGCGAAGATCCATCCGGTCGCCAATTCGGCGGTGATGTATGTGGAAGTCTATTATCGCTACCAGCCGCTGTTCGGCACGATGTTCGTAAAGGATGCTGAGTTCAGGCAGGAAGCGGCCTTCATCATCCGCGACAACCGCTCGCTCAATCCCACCGGCACGACAGGCGGTGTCACTGGCGGAAACGGGAAGTCGCTCTGCACCTGAGCGGTGCGCTAAGCGTTTGCAAATTTTGAAGAAATGGTCGGGGAGACAGGATTCGAACCTGCGACATCTTGCTCCCAAAGCAAGCGCGCTACCGGGCTGCGCCACTCCCCGACCCTTCGGGTGTCGATGATAATTTCCGAAGCCTTCGCTTCGGGGCCGTTGGTGGGCCCGGCAGGATTCGAACCCGCGACCTAGCCGTTATGAGCGGCCAGCTCTAACCGCTGAGCTACAGGCCCCAACTGCCGCGCCCGGCTTCATCGACGACGCCGGGCGGATTGCGCGTTAGCCCGGCAATTCGTTCTGTGCAAGGGCCAGACTGGAGATGATGTCGGTAACATGGCTGGGTTTTACACCGCGGCGGTGCAAATGGGAAAAAAGCGTGCGCCACCAGTCGTAAAGCGCGTCGAGATCGTGGGGCGCGCGGACGTAAGGGGTGTAGCCGGGCACCAGCGAAGGGCTGTGGAACGAGAACACCAGCACCGGCAGGCCCTGGTCGATCGCGACATCGACGCCGCGCAGGGCTTCCTCCACGGTCACGCCTTCGGGCGTGAGCGGAATGCGCTCCAGCAGGCCGGCGCGGGCGAGGGCGCCACGCAGTCGCGGGGCGCGCCACAGGGCCGGATAGATCGTATTGCCGAGCTGGCGCAGCGGCCCCCAATATACCGTCGTTAGCGGCAGTTCGAGCAAGTCGCCCGCCCGATAGGGCTGCAAGGGGTGCTGGCGATAGTTGGGGCCGCCCGAGGCGCTGTAGTCGAACCGCGCGCGGACCGAAGTGTCGATGGCGATGCCGAATTCGGTGAGAATATCGGCGGTGCGGGGGCCGAGGCCGTAACGACCGGCGCGGTAGATCAGCGGCGCGGTGCCGAAGGCCTCCACGATCCGGGCGTGGAGCCTGGCGAACTTCTCGCGCTCCAGTTCGAAGGGGAGATTGCCCGCGAAGGAGTTGAACTCGTTCACCGCCTCGTCGAACGGCGGGTTGACCCAGGGGTGGAGCTGGACGCCGACTTCGGCGCGTCCGGCCGAGACCGCCTCGCCGATGGCCTCCACCGCTATCTCGGAATCGGCGACCGGATAGTCCACGAGGTAGATCGGCACGATGCCGAAGCTCTCGCAGAATTCCTGGAACATGCGCAGGGCGGGGATCGTGCGGGTGCTGTGGCCTTCGCGGTTCAGCGGCGCGTTCCAGTCGAACTCCTCCTCGGTGTCGACGGTGACGATGAAGCGCTGGCCGAAATCCTTGCCGAAGTGGGCAAGGGCATCCGGACTGGGCGGGAGGAGGAGGTTTGGCCCCGGCAACACTGACATTTCCTCGATCGGCCCCTTATCGGGTCGCATCCGACAGGGCGGCGACATGGACGGATGATGTGACAGGAATGGCCTAGCGGTAAAGTGTTCCGCTTCGGTAAAGGAGGCGCATCAAATTGCGCGAAGGCTCGCTTCCTGGATGGCGGGGAGCGAGAGCTTGAGTTCGTTTTCCTCTCGTTCCAGCCCGCCTCCGGCACCGCTGGCTTCGGCGGCGGCGAGGCGCAAGGTGAAGCCGATCCCGAACATGCCGGTGGAGAGCGACTGGCCGCGCTCGCTGACCGGTGTTTCGAACAGGCTCTGGGCGTCGCGGGCGATGAGCAGCGAGGGCAGGGCGATCCGCATGGTGATACGGCCGTTCTCGACGGCAAGCCGCACGGGCAGCAGCTCCTGCGGCGCGGTCATGCCCGCCAGGACCGCGAAGACGCGCCAGAGTAGGCGCTCGATCTCGATGCGGTCCACGGCGACGAGAACGGGAAGCGCTTCCGCGGGCGGCAGCACGAAGCCGCTGCCGCGCGGCTCGGTCCAGGCCTTGAGGCGCGCGACCGTCTCGGTCAGCACCGAGGCGAGATCGCATTCACCGGATTCGATGCCGAGCGCGCCGGATTCGAGCTTCACCAGCCGGTCGAGTTCCTCGAACCCGGCGAGGATATGCGCGCAGTCTCCGGCAATGGCGGCGGCGAGGGCGCGATATTCGTGCGGGGCGGGGCCGTAGAGTTGCTGCTGGATGATCTCGGCGGCGACCTGGATGGCATTGGCCGGGGTGCGCAGTTCATGCAGGACCTGGCGCATGCGGTCCGCTTCGCTCGGTTCGGCTGCAGGTGCGGCGTCGACGGGGGCGATCCTGCCGGGGCGGCGCAAGCGGCCTGCATAGCCGGTGAAGCGACCGCTGGCGGGATCGAATTGGGGCACTGCGTCGACCTGCCAGCCGCCGCTGACGGCAGGCGCGCCGGTCACTTCGATCCGCGCAGCGCGCAGCGGCTGGCGGTGGCGCATCGACAGCGCAAGGCCGGGGCCATGCAGCAAGGCCGAGGCCAAAGGGCTGGAGATTGGCGGGCTGGGCGATAAGGGCGCGGATGGATCGAGCGGTTCGCCCAGCGCCGGGTCGAGGGCGGGAAGATTGAGGCCGATCAGCGCGCTGGCATGGACGCCGTCCGCCCAGCAGATGCGGCCTTCCGCGTCGGTGGCGAAATCGATGGCGGCAAGAGCGGGCGCGGGCGAATCGGCAAGCGGCAGCCGGGTAGTATTGCCGCTCGCCGCCGTCTGGCTCTCGCGGGCCTTGCGGAATTCCTCGATGCGGCGGACGATCGCGCCGATCCCGGCTTCGTCTTCATTCGTGAGAGGTGCATTGGTCGCGCTTCGGTTGGCGGCCTGCTCGAACTCGGTGAAGGGGGCTGGTTCGGGAAGAACCTGTTCGGCAGGGAGGACTTCTGCCTCGGGGAATGCAGCCTCTTCGATCAGTTCCAGCGGCTCAGCCGATTCGGGCTTGGCAGTGGGCGCGGTTTCGCAAGGCGGAAGGGCGCGGTCGCGGATGCCGAGGCGATCGAGCAGGGCTTCCACTTCCATGCCGAGATCGCGGCGGTGGCGCAGAATGCCGCGCGCACGCACCGGCAATGCGGGGACGAGTTCCAGCCAGCCAGCCTCGTCGAGCCGGGCGGTGCCGATGGCGGCCGTGGCGACTTCGGGTTCCGCTTCGGCAAACAGGGCGAGCAGGCGCGGGTTGGTCAATGGCTGGAGCGGCTGGCGTACCAGCCGCGCGCGGTCGGCGGCTGGAATTACCCCCGCCAGTTCCGTAACCCGCGCAAAACCGGCTTCGATAGCGTCGGAATGCGCGTCGCCGGGCAGGCGGCCGAGGATGTCGATCAGCTGCCTATACTGGATACGCGCCAGCGCGTCCCCGGAGGACGGCAGGCGCAATACCGTGGCAAGGCGATCGTCGAAGTGCATTCCGGCTCCTTGGTGTCTGATCCGAAACTGTCGTTTCGGATCGTTCGGCACCGGCCCTCTCCCTCACCCGACCTCCCAACGAGCGTACCCTGTGGGAGGTCGGGTGAGGGAGAGGGCCGGTGCCGAACCGAAATTCGCGCTTCCGCGAATTTCGAATCAGACCGTTACGCGCCCTGCAAGTGCTTGCGAAGGCGCCCTATCCCTATCCTGCCCGATTTAGCCGCTGAGAGGTTAAGCCGAGGTCACCAGGCTTCTATCAAACTGTGCAGACGCTGTAAGTCGGTAGATTGTAGGCGTTGCAATGCGGGACGATTACGCTATGGGATAATATTATTACAGGGTTGTCGGCGTTTTCGAGTGGATATTGCATGCCGGATCACGCTGCGCGCCCCGCAAGGAAAGTTTCGCATGATTAATCTCGATGACATCGATCG
The DNA here is from genome assembly GCF_055521635.1 of Novosphingobium sp. BL-S-20. NCBI lineage: Bacteria > Pseudomonadati > Pseudomonadota > Alphaproteobacteria > Sphingomonadales > Sphingomonadaceae > Novosphingobium > Novosphingobium sp. BL-S-20. The sequence continues at coordinate 1,252,775 of NZ_CM145494.1, forward strand.
CCGCCTGCTCGCAGAGTTGCAGGACGAGGGGCGGATCACCAATGTCGAACTCGCCCAGCGCGTCGGTCTCACCGCGCCGCCTTGCCTGCGCCGCGTGCGCAGCCTTGAGGAATCGGGCATCATCCAAGGCTACCACGCCGACCTCGACGCCTCGAAGCTGGGCTTCACGATCACCGTCTTCGCGCTCGTCAGCCTGAAGAGCCAGGCCGAGGAATCGCTCCGCGCCTTCGAGGACCACATGAAGGGTCTGCCCGAAGTCCGCGAATGCCACATGCTCAACGGCGAGATCGACTTCATCCTGAAGATCGTCAGCCGCGACCTTCAGAGCTTCCAGGAATTCCTGACCAGCAAGCTGACGCCCGCCCCGAATGTGGACAGCGTCAAGACCTCGCTGACGATCCGCACCGCCAAGAGCGTGCCCGGCGTTCCGCTGGAAGCCTGAGAGCGATACACCGCGTGGCAATGACGAAGAAAACGCGCCGCGTCCTCCTGTTGGGCGCGGCGTTGCTGTTGGTGGGCGGAAACCTCTGGTGGTTCACTCGCCCGCCCGAGCCGCGCCTGCCCGATTTCGAGCTGGGCGCGATTCCCTTGCAGGCGCAGTTCCCGGCCGGGGAACTGGCGCGCCTTCCGGTGTTCGACCGGGGGCAGGGCCAGGGTCGGGGTCAATGGCTGGTCGAGGGGCATCCGGTGGCGTCGCTTGGCGCGCTGCGTCGCCATGTGACCGGCGCCGATATGGGCGGCACGGACGGCAATTATCTGCTGCTCCGGGTGCCGGAACCCGGCTCGGCGGATCAGGTTCGCGCCATGCTGCTGTCGCTGGCGGAGCAGGGGGAATGCGTCGTCGCTCTTACCGACGGTTCCGCCAAGCCGGATGCCGATGGACGCATGGCGGCGCCTCTCCACCGGATCGTCACCGTGCGTGACGATTCCGGCGAGATGCATCGCTGTAAAGCGATTCAGAGTTCCGCGGCACCTTCCAGCGCCAGCAGGTAGCTTTTCGCGCCAAAGCCCGCGACGGTCGCCTTGGCGGCCATGCCGACCCATGACTTGTGGCGGAATTCCTCGCGCGCATGCGGGTTGGAGAGGTGCACCTCGATCACCGGCACCGTGATCGAACGGATCGCATCATGCAGCGCGACCGAGGTATGCGTATAGGCGCCGGGGTTGATCAGCACGGCATGGGCGCCTTCGTCCTCGGCTTCGTGCAGCCAGTCGACGAGGTGGCCTTCGTGGTTGGACTGGCGCATGTCGATCGTGCAGCCGAGCGCTTCGCCGCGTTCCACCAGCATCGCGCCGATGTCGTCCAGCGTCTGCGAGCCGTAGATGCCGGGTTCGCGCTTGCCGAGGCGGTTGAGGTTGGGTCCGTTGAGGACGTAGACGAGCTTGCTGGCCATTTCGCGAATTCCCGGTGCGGTTGCTATCCGGGCGCGGCTCTAGAGCATTTTCCGGCCCGCTGGAAACACCCGGCGGCGCGGAACATGTGAAAGAGGGCGGGTTACTGCGGTGCGGGCATCTCGTCGCCGACGGGGCGGCCATCGGCCTGATATCCTGCGGCTGGCGGGGCGCTCTGCGCCGGAGTGTCCTGCGGCGTCTCGGCTTGCGGCGCTTCGGCTTGCGGTTCGGCTGTGTCGCCGGAGTAGAATTTCGCGAGTTCGGCAGCGTTGGCCTGACGCCGGGCGGCGGCGGCTTCGCGCTCGGCCTGCTCACGGGCGTTTGCTTCCTGCTCGGCAGAAGCCTTGGCCTCGGCGAGTTGCCGCTCCAGTTCTTCCTTGCGGCTCGGCCCGCAGGCGGCCAGCATCAGGGCCGGGATCAGGATCGGCGCGATGCGCGCTATGCTTCGAAACACTCTTGGCTCCTTGCAGGGATGGCGAAAGACGCATCCCTGCAAGGATAGCTAGCGACGAAGGCTTGGGTTTGTCTTAACGCCCGGTCTTCAGCGATCACTGCCCTTGGTCTTGCCCCACTGGCGCATGGCCGAATAGCCGAGATAGCCGGTGCCAAAGAGCGCGTAGAGCGGTTCGGGGATTCCGTTCAGATAGGCGGTCATGGCCTCGCCGATGGCGCGGGCGGTCGCCGAGCTCAGCGCGCCGATCAGGCCCATCGGCAAGGCCCAGAGAATCATCGCGTATATGACGTAGAGAAAGCTCGGCCGGGCGCGGCTGGTCCAGGGATCGGAGGAGGAGGCTTCTGCGACGATGGGTGAGAGACTGGCCTGAAGTAGCTGCAATTCCTGAGAATTTTCGAGTTTCAGCAGTTCCAGCTTTGCGCGCTCGCGGGCTTCGGGGTCGGGGATCACCTTGTCGATGATCTTCGAGACCGGCGCGAGAATCGAATCGAAGAGGGGCATTGCGGGCACTCCCTTGGATGGTGGCCCGCAACCAGATAACCGAAGTCTGGGATGTAGGAAAACGCGCCCTGTCAGCGTTTCTTGGCCGGTGCGCACATCGCGCCCGCCCGATCGGCCAGCGCGAAATCGCCAGCTCTCAGCGCGGTCTTGCGGGCATCGGCGCAGCGCCCATCGGCCACCAGCGCGCCAACTTCCTCGCGCAGGCCCTGCTGCCGCTGGGCCTCTTCGCGGTCCTCGTTCTCCTTGTGGAGGCGATCGACTTCCTGGAAGCCCGCGTGGCGCTGCTGGATCGGATTCTCGCCGCTGTTCGGCTGGACGGAACACGAGGCGATATTGCCGAGCCGGTAGCAGGTCGAAGTCTGCGCCATCGACGGCGAGGCGGCGAATGCGCCGAGCGCGATGCCTATCGCGGCAAGAGTGAACTTCATCTGCACCCCCTACTTTTTGACTCGAAGTATTGCTCCGAATGACCCTGCCGCATTGTTCAGTCAAGAACTTCCGGCGCTGGCTGGCAGCCGGGAAAGCGGGGCAATTTCATTCAGGTATCGCCGATGGATACTGGAGCGGTTTCAAGTAACTGGCTTGAGGTAGCCGCTGGGAAAGCGTCAGACGTCCCGTGGAATGGGGCGATCGAGGTAGCTGGTTTCCCCTCGCTTGCGCGCTTCCCAGGCATTCGTGCGCTCGCGGGCGTAGGCCTTCTGCACGCGGACCCGGCTGATGCCGTAGCGCTGGGCCAGTTCGCCAAAAGTCGCGCCATCGATCACGGCAACGTAAATGGCGGCATTGCGCTCGTGGTTGGGGCTGGCGTTTTCAGGGGTCATCGCATTCTCCCATTCTGGCGGCGCGATTCGTGCGGGCGATCCGATGGAGGCGCAGCCAACTCGTGTCCGCCGAACGCTACAGGGATCGCAGAAACGAAAATGCCGCTTTCTGCGCGAAGCAGAAAGCGGCATTTTTCATTGGTCGGGACGAGAGGATTCGAACCTCCGACCCCCACACCCCCAGTGTGATGCGCTACCAGGCTGCGCTACGTCCCGACCGGAGGGCGCCCTATAGGCAGCATATTTTGAGAGCGCAAGCGTCTCTGTGAGACTTTCTTCATCGCGGTTGAAGCGCGCCTGTGGATACTTATCTGCGAGGCGCATCACGGGGGATGGGCGGGCAGGGCCGGAAGGCCGCGCGTTGCCAGTTCTTCGCTTTGTTGCTAACCGCGCCCATCCGGCAAAGTCCTTGAATGGATTTTCCCGGCGAGGCGTGTCGCAGATCGGATGCGGCGCGCGATTCGCGCCGGGGATGAAAAGACGAGAAGGCCCTTCAGTTCAATGCAAAGCTCGATTCTCAACCAGCTCGCCGCCGCCGCTCCCGCGGGCGCGCCTCCGGCATGGATTCAGTACCTGCCGTTCGTGGCGATGGCGGTGATCTTCTGGTTCCTCATCCTGCGCCCGCAGATGAAGCAGCAGAAGGAGCACAAGAACAAGCTCTCGGCGCTCAAGAAGGGCGACGAAGTGCTGACCGGAGGCGGCCTCGTCGGCAAGATCGTCAAGATCGACGACAACTATGCCGACGTCCAGCTGGCGCAGGGCGTGGTCGTGAAGGCCGTCAAGTCGACCATCGTCGACGTGATCCCGCCGGCCGGCTCGAAGCCCGCAAACGACTGATTTTCCGGCATCGCCGGGTCGCCCCGGCCATGCCAGACTGCATGGAGCGCCCCGGACCGGGCGCTCTTTCGGAGAGAAGCCACAGGCTATGCTCGAATTTCCCACCTGGAAGAAGCTCTGGTACTGGGGCCTGACGCTCGTCATCGCCCTTTGCGCCGTGCCCTCGCTGGTCTCCCTGACCAATGCGCGCTGGCCCGCATTCCTGCCCGAGCCCAAGATCAATCTCGGCCTCGACCTGGCCGGCGGCAGCCGCCTCCTCTTGGAGGCCAACCGCCAGCAGGTCGTGCAGCAGCGCCTCGAAGGCATGGAAGAATCCGTGCGTACGCGCCTGCGCCAGGCCAGCCCGACCATCGCCATCGGCGATTTCTCCAGCACCGGCGGCCAGCTGGCCTTCACCGTGCGCGATCCTTCGCAGGTCGATGCCGCGCGTGAGGCGATCCTGCCGCTGACCTCGGGCGCGGGCCTCACCGGCCAGCGCGACTGGGACATCACGGTGCAGGACGGCACCCGCTTCATCCTCGTGCCGACCCAGGCGGGCATCGACCTGGCGATCAGCAATGCGATGGAGACCGCCGTCGAAGTCGTGCGCAAGCGCATCGACGCGCTCGGCACCAAGGAGCCGGACATCCGCCGTCTCGGCGGCACCCGCATCGACGTGCAGGTTCCCGGCCTCCAGGACCCGCAGGCGCTGAAGAACCTGCTGGGCCAGACCGCCAAGCTCGAATTCAAGCTGGTCGACGAGACCGCCGTGCCGAGCGACCTTGCCAAGGGCATCGTCCCTCCGGGCGACGAGCTGGTGCCTTATGCCGATCCCAACGATCCCGCGGCAGGCGGCGTCCCCGCCCTCGCGGTGAAGCGTCTCGGCGGCATCAAGGGCGACGAACTGACCGACGCCAAGCAGGCCTTCGATTCGAAGACCAATGCGGCCGTCGTCTCGATCACCTTCAACCAGCAGGGCGGCGAGAAGTTCGCCAAGCTGACCAGCGAGAACGTCGGCAAGCGCTTTGCGATCATCCTCGACGGCAAGGTGCTTTCGGCGCCTGCCATGCACGAGGCGATCCTGGGCGGTAGCGCCCAGATCTCGGGCAGCTTCAACGTCCAGTCGGCCACCCAGCTCGCCATCGCGCTGCGTTCGGGCGCGCTGCCGGTCGATCTCACCGTCGTCGAGGAACGCACTGTCGGTCCCGATCTCGGCGCCGATTCGATCCAGAAGGGCGTCGTCGCCATGGGCGTCGGCACCGTGCTGCTGATGCTGTTCATCTTCCTGACTTATGGCCGTTTCGGCGCCTATGCGAACCTCGCACTGGTGTTCAACGTGCTGATGATCCTGGGCGTGATGGCGGTGCTGGGCACCACCCTGACGCTGCCGGGCATCGCCGGTTTCGTGCTCACCATCGGTGCCGCGGTCGACGCCAACGTGCTCATCAACGAGCGCATCCGTGAGGAACGCCATCGCGGTCGCCGCGTCGTGCAGGCGGTGGAACTGGGCTACAAGGAGGCGAGCCGCGCCATCTTCGACGCCAACATCACCAACTCGATCGCCGCCGTGCTGATGTTCGCCTTCGGCTCGGGCCCGGTTCGCGGTTTCGCGGTCGTGCTGATGATCGGTATCGTCACGTCGGTGTTCACCGCCGTCACGATGAGCCGCATGTGGGTTGCGGGCTGGCTGCGTCGCGCCCGTCCCAGCGACCTGAACGTATAAAGGTACTGGCGCATGAAGCTCCTCAAGCTCATTCCCGATCACACGAACATCCACTTCCTGCGCTGGCAGTGGCCGTTCTTCATCACCAACCTGCTGGCGATGGCTGCGTCCATCGTGCTGCTGTTCACCCACGGGCTGAACCTCGGCGTCGACTTCGTCGGCGGCCAGATGATCCGCGTGACCTTCGAACAGAGCGCCACCGCGCCGGTCGGCAAGCTGCGTGACAGCGTCGATGCTCTCGGCTTCGGCGAGCCGGTGATCCAGACTTTCGGCAAGCCGAACGAAGTCTCGGTGCGCATGAAGCTGCCCGAAGGCGCGGACGACAATCCGAAGCTGGCCGACGGCATGGCTCGCAAGATCACCGCCAAGATCCGGCAGGACTTCGCCGATGCCCGCGTCGACGGCGTCGACTCGGTCTCGGGCAAGGTCTCGGGCGAGCTGTTCCACACGGGCATGCTCGCGCTTGGTCTCGCGATGATCTGCATCTCGATCTACATCTGGATTCGCTTCGAATGGCAGTTCGCGGTCGGCGCGCTCTTCGCGCTGGTGCAGGATATCCTGCTGACCGTGGGCATGTTCTCGCTGACGCAGATGGAGTTCGACCTCAACATCGTCGCCGCGCTGCTGACGCTGCTGGGCTACTCGCTGAACGACAAGATCGTCGTCTACGACCGTATCCGCGAGAACATGAAGAAGCATCGCCGCATGCCGATGAACGAGCTGCTCGACCTCTCGGTGAACGAGACGCTGTCGCGCACGATCGCGACCTCGCTCTCGGTGCTGATCATGCTCGTGTCGCTGCTGTTCCTCGGCCCCGACGTGATCTTCGGCTTCACCGCCGCGATTACGCTGGGCATCTTCATCGGCACCTACAGCTCGATCTTCATGTCCGCGCCGATCCTGATCTGGCTGGGCGTGAAGTCGGATACGTTCGTGAAGCAGGAAAGCGAGATCGACCGTCAGGACCGTCTCGCCCGCGAAGGCGGCGCGCGTCCCTAAAGGCAGCGATAGCTGAAAAACGAAAGGGCCGCTCCCGCAAGGAGCGGCCCTTTCTCGTATCAGGCGGCGGCGGTGATCGCTTCGCCCGCCAGCACGTCGCGCCAGAAGCAGACGAGGTTCTGCGCATTCACGCCCCAGGAGAAGCGGCTGACATGGGCGGAAACGTCCGCCTGGCTCGGCGGGTCGGCGAGGATGGCGCTGACGGCCTCGGCGATGGCTTCGGGGGTGCGCGCCGCGATGTGACCGGCGGTCTCGTCCTGCACCACCTCGCGGGCGCCGCCGATGTCGGGGATGACGATCGGGGTGCCGCAGGCCAAGCCCTCGATCCAGACATTGGCAAGGCCCTCGCTGGCGGAAGGCAGCACCAGCACATCGGCGGCGCAGAGCACATGCGGCAGGAGATCATGGCCGACGAGGCCGAGGAACTGCACCCGCTCGCCCACGCCCAGCCGCTCGGCGAGGGCGCGCAGTGGCTTTTCGTCCTCGCCCGTGCCCGCCAGCGCGAGATGGGCATCGGGAAGCCGGGCGAGCGCCTCGATCACCAGCCTTTGGCCTTTGCGCGGGATCAGCGAGCCGGGGGTGACGATCAGCGGCCCCTGCGACCAGATGCCGAGATTGGGCATGGCCGAGACGAGCGCGCGGGCGGCGCCGCGCTCGATGGGGTGGAAGCGCTCGCGGTCGAGGCCGGTGTAATGCACGCCGATGCGTTCGCGCGGCATGCCGAGCGCGACCATGTCCTCGCGCAGGGCGCGGCTCACCGCCAGCATCCCGGCGGCCTGCTGCGCGGCCTGTCGCATCTGTTTCAGCGCGGCGGGGCGCTGGCCCCAGTAATGGATATCGGCGCCGCGCGACTTGATGGTGAGCGGCAGGCCCAGTTCGCGCGCGACGATGGCGGCGGCGGGGCCGTCCGGAAAGAAGAACTGCGCGTCCACGAGGTCGAAGGGCTGCTCGGCATGGAGGCGGCGCACCAGCGGCAGCACGGCGCGGGCGATGCGGGCCGGGTTGCTGTCGCCGCCGATCTTCGGGATCAGGGTGAACTTGGGATAGAGCACCGGCAGGCCCGAGACCTCGCCGCGCTCCGGGATAGCCGCCAGCTTGTCGTAGGGATGGCGGCGGGAGAGCGGCCAGGGCGGCACGCCGATCGGGCTGACCATGGTGAGGTCCACGTCGCCTGCCGTGGCGATGGCCCGCATCTGGTTGCCGACGAAGATCCCGAAGGACGGCTTCACCGGATTGGGAAACAGCGTGGCAATGGAGAGGATGCGCATGACTTCCCTTTACCGGGCGAAAGTTAGAGCTTTCTGACGAGCATCTGCGCAACGGCCAGCCATTGGGGATGTTCCACCGTAGCGACCGGCTGACCGCTTGCCGGGGGGAGCAGGGTGAGCCGCTCACGGCTGCCATCGATCAGGCGCCCGAACGCGAAGCGGCCGCCGGGCAGGGGAGCGAGAACGTCGCGGTTGAGCAGCTTCGGCGCGTCCTGCGGCGGCGACTGGCGCAGCCAGACCTGATCCCCGGCGCGGTATTCGCCGCAGGACTGCTCGACTTCCATCACCATCCACGGCGCATCGGCGGCAAGGTCGCTCGGCAGGATCGCCTCGCGCCGGGTGCGCGGGCTGTCGGCACCGCTTTCGGAGAGCACGGCCATGACCATGGCGGGCACCTCGCTCTCGCTGCGCAGCAGGCGTTCCGGCTCGATATCGAGCGCCTTGGCGATCCGGTTCATCCAGGCGAGCGAGAGGTTGCGCGTGCCCGTCTCCAGTCGCCCGATGGTCTGCGCGGTCGTCGGCGGCAGGCAGGCGGCGGCGACGTCGGCGAGCGTCAGGCCCTTCTGCAGGCGAATGTCGCGAATGCGGTTTATCATCCTCAAAGGGCTCGCATAACCGTTCTGGTTTTCCAAGTGCTGTCATAGTGCCATTCTGGAGTCTGTTCGCACAAGGCTTTGGCTCTCTGTGAATTAATCCGTTTCAAAACCGGAGTTTCGTTGCGGTCTCGCGAAAGGAACGGCACCTTCGGCGTCACCACCGCATCCCGGGAGAACAGAATGTATCGCCGCGAATTCATGGCCACGGCAGGCGCCGGTCTGGCCTGGAGCCTGCTTGCTTCCCGCAATGCGATTGCCGCCGTTACCGCGCCGAACGCGGCCGACACGGCCTTCTATGCGAAGCTCGACGGCTTATTCTACGAATCGCTGGCGCAAAGCCCGGAAATGGCCAGCTCGCTGGGCCTCGACAAGGGCAAGTATGCGGCCCTGAAGTCCCGGCTTTCCGATGGCAGCACCAAGGGCCGCGCGGCGCAACTGGCACGAGGTCACAAGGCGATCGCCGAAGTCGAGAAAGTCGATCCCGCGCCGCTCAGCGAGACGGGGCGGCGCAATCGCGAACTGGCGCTCTACCAGCTGCGCCAGCGGGTGGTGTCGAAGGATAGGTTCGACCTCGAAAGCGCGCAGCGGCCCTATCTCATCACCCAGCAGGGCGGCGCCTATTTCTCGCTGCCCGATTTCCTCGACAGCCGCCACACGATCGAGACCAGGGATGATGCCGAGGCCTATCTCTCGCGCCTCTCCGCTTTCAAGACCGCGCTCGACGACGAGACCGAACTCCAGAAGGAATACGGCGCGCGGGGCGTGGTGGCGCCGGGCTGGTCGCTCGATCTGGCGCTCGGTCAGATGGCGAAACTGCGCGATACCCCTGCTGCCGAGAGCGGCTTGGTGACATCGCTGGCCAAGCGGACGGCGGCCAAGGGGATCGCCGGTGACTGGGCGGCACAGGCCTCGGCCATTCTCGAAAAGCAGGTCCATCCCGCGCTCGACCGGCAGATCGCGCTGCTGAAGGCGCAGCGCCCGACCACGGCGGCGGGCGACGGTGCCTGGCGTCTCAGGCAGGGTGACGAAATCTATGCCGAGGCGCTGAAGCAGGCGACCACGACCGATTATTCGCCGGAGGAAGTCCACAAGATCGGCCTCGAACAGGTCGCCGATCTCACCGCGCAGCTCGATACGATCCTCAAGTCCACCGGGCTCACCCAGGGCGCGGTCGGCGCCCGGCTCGATGCGCTGAACAAGCGGCCGGACCAGCTTTACGCGAACACCGATGCCGGGCGCAGCGAGCTTATAGCGGCGCTCAACGAGGGCATTCGCCAGATGTACGCGAAGTTGCCGCAGGCCTTCGACAATCCGCCGCAGCAGCCGCTCGAAATCCGCCGCGTGCCGCCGGAGATCCAGGACGGCGCCTCGAACGGCTATTACTATCGCGCGCCGCTCGATGGCTCGCGTCCGGCGATCTACTGGATCAACCTCAAGGACGTGGGAGACTGGCCGAAATATACCCTGCCGTCGCTGACCTATCACGAGGGCGTTCCCGGCCACCACCTCCAGGGCGGCTATGCCCAGACCGGCGGCGAATTGCCGATGCTGCTGAAAAACAGCTTCATTTCCGCCTATGGCGAGGGCTGGGCGCTCTACGCCGAGCAGCTTGCCGACGAACTGGGCGGCTACAGCGGGCTGGAACGCGCGGGCTATCTCCAGAGCTACCTTTTCCGCGCCGCGCGTCTGGTGATCGACACCGGCCTCCACCACTATCGCTGGAGCCGCGAGAAGGCGGCGGACTACATGGTCGAGACCGTCGGCTTCGCCCGCCCGCGCTCGCTGCGCGAGGTCGAGCGCTATTGCACGATGATCGGGCAGGCCTGTTCGTACAAGATGGGCCACACGGCCTGGGTCAAGGCGCGCCAGCGGGCACAGGCGGCGCTGGGCGACGGCTTCACCCTGCCGTGGTTCCACGCCATTCTCGCCGAAGGGGTGATGCCGCTGTCGATGCTCGACAAGCGGGTGGACGAGCGCATCGCGGAACGTCTCAAAGGGAAGTGAGGCGCGGGGGATGTTTGGTGGAGGGATATAGTGAAATATCACTCCGTCGCCCCCGCGAAGGCGGGGCCCCCGCTTTTCTTGTCCCACCGCGCGGGCGTTGAAGAAGCGGGATCCCCGCCTTCGCGGGGATGACGAGGTAGTTAGGGACAGGATCGGGGAGGCGTTAGGGAAGGGGGCCGCGTGGGAACGCGGCTTACCCTTCGACCTGTTCTGCCAGTTCCAGCCAGCGCTCCTCGGCCGCATCCTTCTCGCCGCGCGCCTTTTCGATGGCGGACGAGAGGCTGGCGAATTTCGCCGGATCGCGGGTGTAGAGCGCCGGGTCGGCCATGGCCGCCTCGTCGCGCAGGATCGCCGCTTCCAGCTCCTCGATCTTCTTCGGCAGCAGCTCGTAGTCGCGCTGGTCCTTGTACGAGAGCTTGCCCTTCTTCTGCGGCATCGGTGGAGGCGGCGGGGCGTTTTCGCCTTTCGCCTTGGCTTTCCCTGCGCTCGTGCGCTCGCGGCGCTTGGCTTCCCAGTCGGCATAGCCGCCCGCGATCACGTCGATATGGCCCGAACCGTCGAGGCCGAGCGTGACGTTGACGGTGCGGTCGAGGAAGTCGCGGTCGTGGCTGACGATCAGCACCGTGCCGTCGTAGTCCGCGATCACTTCCTGAAGCAGGTCGAGCGTTTCGAGGTCGAGGTCATTGGTCGGTTCGTCGAGCACCAGCAGGTTCGAGGTGCGGGCGAACTCGCGGGCGAACAGCAGGCGCGAGCGCTCGCCGCCCGAGAGCGTGCCGACTTTCGCCTCGACGAGGCCAGGATCGAACAGGAAGTCCTTGAGATAGCCCTGGATGTGCTTGCGCACGCCGACCACGTCGATCCAGTCGCCACCTTCGGCCAGCACGTCGCGAATGCGCATTTCAGGGCTCATCCGGCTGCGCTGCTGGTCGATCACGGTGGCGTCGAGCGTGGCGGCGCGCGTCACCGTGCCCTCGTCGGGCTGGAGTTCGCCCATCAGCACCTTGAGCAAGGTCGTCTTGCCCGAGCCGTTGGCGCCGACCACGCCGATGCGGTCGCCGCGCTGGATGCGCAAGTTGAAGTCCTTGATGACCGTGCGGTCTCCGAACTTCTTGGTCACGTGCTCGGCGACGATGACCGACTTGGTCTTGCTGTCGTCGGCTACGACGGCCAGCTTGGCGGCGCCTTGCGGCCCCATCATCGAGGCACGCTGGGCGCGCATTTCCCAGAGCTTGGCAAGGCGGCCCTGGTTGCGCTTGCGCCGCGCGGTAACGCCGCGTTCCAGCCAGTGCGCCTCGATCTTGAGCTTGGCGTCTAGTTTCTGGGCGGCGCGCGCTTCCTCGGCGTAGACTTCCTCTTCCCAGGCTTCGTAGCCGCCGAAGCCGATGTCGCGGCGGCGCAGGCCGCCGCGGTCGAGCCAGAGCGTGGCATTGGTCAGGCGGGTCAGGAACGTACGGTCATGGCTGATCACCACGAAAGCGCCGTTGTAGCGCTGGAGCCAGGATTCCAGCCAGTCGATCGCGGCAAGGTCGAGGTGGTTGGTCGGCTCGTCGAGCAGCAGCAGATCCGGCTCGGAGGCGAGGGCGCGGCAGAGCGCGGCGCGGCGGCGCTCACCGCCAGAAGCGCTCTTGGCTTCGCGCGAGAGATCGATGCCGAGCTGGTCGGCGATGGCTTCCACTTCGTGCTGCTGCGGGGCGTCGTCGCCGTGAATGGCGAAATCGAGCAAGGTATCGAAGCCGGTGAAGAACGGGTCCTGCTCCAGCGTCACCACGCGGGTGCCGGGCTGGACCGAGCGGGTGCCCTTGTCGGCATCGACCGTGCCCGCGATCAGCTTGAGCAGCGTCGTCTTGCCCGCGCCGTTGCGGCCGATCAGGGCCAACCGGTCGCGCGGGGCGATGTTGATGTCGAGGTCCTGAAAGAGCCAGCCGGAGCCCTGGATCAGGCCGAGGTTTTCCCAGCTGAGAATTGGTGCAAGTGCCATGACGCGCGCCCTACAGGGCAGAGCGGGGGGCTGGCAAGGCGGACGAAGGCGCTGTGGGATTTGTGCAACAGTGAAAACATGGTGCCACCTTCGCGCCACATTCAGGACTTGTTCAAGGCCAGAGGGTTAGGCAGCAAGTCGATATGAACAAGTCCCTTTCCTCTCTGACGGTCGCAGCCTCGCTGGCATTTGCCGCGTTTGGCATGGTCGGACCGTCGCTCACCGCCCACGCTGCCGATCCCGGCGGCGAGCAGGGCGAAGTGCGCCGCGAACGCCGGGCGGGCAATGTTCTCTCCCTGCCCGACATCGAGCGTCAGGTCCTGCCGCGCATGTCGGGGATGCAGTATCTCGGCCCGGAATTCGATTCCGCCGCCATGGCTTACCGGCTGAAGTTCATCCGCAACGGCAAGGTCTTCTTCGTCGATGTCGACGCCCGGACGGGCCGCGTGATCGGCCAGTCGCGTTAGGGCGGATCGACATTCAGCTCATGCGGGCCTGCGAAGCGCGATTCTCTGCGCTTCGGTGCTCACGGACCGAAAGTCCGCTGCGCTCCGATGCTCGATAATCACGCTTCTCGGTTCCACCTGAACTAAATGTCGATCCGCCCTGGTTGGGCATATTGAGGTGGGGATGAACCGTTCTTGTTCATCTTTACGTTCATAATTGAACGCCTAATGCTAACAGCGAAGCCGAAGCGCTGGAACCAAGCCGGTTCCCGTCGCTTGACGCTCCAGGCCTCCAATCCCATTTCGGAGGCCCCTGTTTCAGACCCCCTCGCTTAGGGAGAGATCGAATTGCGCATCCTGATCGTCGAGGATGAACCCACGCTCGGCAACCAGCTCAAGACCACGCTGGAGCAGACCGGCTATGCCGTAGACTTGTCCGTCGACGGCGAGGACGGCCACTTCCTGGGCTCGACCGAAGACTACGACGCCGTCATCCTCGACCTCGGCCTGCCCGAGATAGACGGGCTGACCGTGCTCGGCATGTGGCGCCGGGAAGGGCGCAATTTCCCGGTTCTGGTGCTGACCGCGCGCGATTCCTGGTCGGACAAGGTGGCGGGCCTCGATGCCGGCGCCGACGACTATCTCGCCAAGCCGTTCCAGACCGAGGAACTGATCGCCCGCCTGCGCGCGCTGATCCGCCGCGCCTCGGGCAATACTTCCAGCGAACTGACCGCGGGCGAGGTGCGCCTCGACACCCGCTCGGGCCGCGTCACGCTCGACGGCGAGCCGGTGAAGCTCACCGCGCAGGAATACAAGCTGCTGTCCTACCTGATGCACCACAAGGGCAAGGTGGTGAGCCGCACCGAACTGATCGAACACATCTACGATCAGGACTTCGACCGCGATTCGAATACGATCGAGGTCTTCGTCACCCGCATCCGCAAGAAGCTGGGTGCCGATGTCATCACGACGATCCGCGGCCTTGGCTACAGCCTCGACGATCCCGCAGAGCCTGGTCGCGGCTGAAGAACGCCGGGAGCGGTAAGGTGCAGGAAGGAGACGTGCGCGAAGAGGAGAACCTGAATCAGGTCGGTCCGCGCATGAAGGCGTCCAACACCGGATCGCTGGCCCGGCGCATGATGCTGATCGCGGCAGGGTGGATTTTCATCCTGCTGCTGGTCGGCGGCCTCGCGCTCGATCGCACGCTGACCGGCCTCATCTCGCGCAATTTCGACGAACAGCTCGGCTACATGCTGACCGGCATGATCGGCTCGGCGGAGATCGGGCCGGACGGGGAAGTGTTCTTCATCCGCCCGCTCGGAGACCAGCGCTTCCTGGAGCCGAATTCCGGCCTCTACTGGCAGATTCGCGCCAAGGGGCACGAGGATTTCCCCTCGCGCTCGCTCTGGGACCGCACCCTGAACGTGCCCGCCGACCACTTCGACGCGCAGCCGCACGTCTATGACAGCGACCAGTTCGCCGGCGAGCCGCTGCGGGTGATGGAGCGCTCGATCATCCTGCCGGGCAGCGATTCGAAATGGATGTTCACCGTCGCCGCCAGCCGCGCGGACCTCAACGAACAGCTCAAGATGGTGCGCGGCATCCTCGTCTACAGCTTCGTCGCGCTGGGCTTTGGCCTCTTGCTGATGGCGGGGATGCAGACCTGGTACGGGCTGTTCCCGCTGCGCCATGTCCGCCGCGCGATCCAGAAGCTGCGCACCACCGGGGCCAGCCGCGTCAATCACCCGTTGCCGCAGGAAGTGCAGCCGCTGGTCGAGGAACTGAACGCACTGCTCGCCCATACCGAGCGTCAGGCCGAGGAAGCGCGCACCCATGCGGGCAACCTCGCCCATGCGCTCAAGACCCCGCTGACGGTGGTGATGAACGCGGCGACGGCCAAATCGCCGGACCTGGCCGATACCGTCATCCGCGAGGCGGCGGTCATGCGGCGGCAGGTCGATCACCATCTGGCGCGCGCCCGCGCAGTCGGCCGCCGCGCGGTCGGCCAGTCGCGCGCGGAACTCTGGCCGAGCCTCGAAGCTGTGCTGCGCGCGGTCGAGCGGCTCTACGATCAGGCGCGCCTCGATCTCGACGGCAACCGCGAGGCGGTGGTCGCGCTGGAGAAGCAGGACCTTGAGGAAATCCTCGGCAACCTGATCGAGAATGCGGCGAAATACGGCGGTGGCAGCGTCTTCGTCACGGTCGATCCGGACCGCACCGCGCCGCTCTGCGAAGTCTGGATCGAGGACGACGGCATGGGCATTCCCGAGGCCGAGCGCATCCGCATCTTCGACCGCGGCGCCCGACTCGACACCGGCAAGCCCGGCACCGGGCTGGGCCTTGCCATCGTGCGCGATGTCGTGGAAATCTACGGCGGCACCGTGGAACTCGACGAAAGCGAGGATCTCGGCGGTCTGCTGGTGAAGCTCAAGCTGCCGCGGGTCGATGCATAGAACCAATTCTTGGGGGAAGCGGCGCGGAGGTGGTTGCGGCTCCGGTCATTCGTCCCCATTGGCGCGGTTTACCAGATCAAGGACACTCTCATGACCGATTCCATCAACCTTTCGCTGTCGTCGGACGAGATCGAAATCATCGTCGATGCGCTGGAAGCCGATCTCGAAGGCTATGTCGAGGCGGCCAAGGAAGCACGCGGCAACAACAACCGCGAGGACGTGACCACCTTCACCGAAGCGGCCACGCGCATCCAGACCCTGATGACGAAGCTTCAGGATCTGGTCGGCGAGTAAGCGCTATCGGGCGTCAATCCGGTTTTCGCCTGTGAAGGCGAAGGCCGGGGTTGTCCGGCTACTTTCGCCAAGCCCGAGCATATAGCGGAACAGCCTAAGCTTTCCGTTGCCTCAACTTATCCCGTCATCCCCGCGAAGGCGGGTATCCCGCTTCTTTTTCAACGCCCGCGCTGTGGAACAAGGAAAGCGGGGCCCCCGCCTTCGCGGGGGCGACGGAGTTTTATGGTTCGGTGCCTTGGCTAAGCGCCGGGGGCCGATCATCGGCCCTCCATTTCCCCGCGAGCGGCGGGAATTACGCCTCGTTCTTGGCCCGCTCGTGATGGCGGATCACTTCATCGATGATGAAGCGGATGAATTTCTCGCCGAAATCGGGGTCGAGGTTGGCGTCTTCCGCGAGCTTGCGCAGGCGCACGATCTGGCGCTCCTCGCGGCCGGGATCGGAGGCGGGAAGGTCCTTTTCGGCCTTGTAGGCGCCCACCGCCTGGGTGATCCGGAATCGCTCCGCCAACATGTGGATGAGGGCGGCGTCGATATTGTCGATGCTCGCGCGGAAGCTGGCGAGAACGGGGTCGGCTGCGGGAGTTTCCTGGGTCATCGCGAGGTCCGCTAGCACGGGTTCGCCGCCGCTTCCAGTCGCCGCGTTTCACGTCTTCATGGCATTCGCTCTTGCGTTAACGGCGCCGAACGCGCAATGCGCGGGGCGATGAGTGCCGACGTTCTCCCCCTGCGCGCACGCGGGTCGCAGCCAACCCTCGCTCCCATGCTGGCGGTTACCGCTGCCGGCATGAACAGCGTCAACGCCGTCATCCTTGACCGGATGCAGAGCGAGATTCCCCTCATTCCGGCGCTGGCCGGACACCTGATCGCGGGCGGCGGCAAGCGCATGCGCCCGATGCTGATGGTCGCCGCCGCCGAGCTTTGCGGCTATCAGGGCACGCGCCACCACCGGCTGGCCGCTGCCGTGGAGTTCCTCCACACGGCCACGCTGCTGCACGACGACGTCGTCGACGGTTCCGACATGCGCCGCGGCAAGGCCGCCGCGAATATCGTGTTCGGCAATCCGGCGACGGTGCTGGTGGGCGATTTCCTGTTCACCCGCGCATTCGAGCTGATGGTCGAGGACGGCAGCCTCAAGGTCCTCAAGATCTTCTCGAAGGCCAGCTCGATCATCGCCGAGGGCGAAGTCGACCAGCTCACCGCCCAGCGCCGTATCGAGACGAGCGAGGAGCACTACCTCCAGATCATCGGCTCCAAGACCGCTGCGCTTTTCGCCGCCGCTACCCGCATTTCGGCGGTGGTCGCGGAAAAGACCGAGGCGGAGGAGCAGGCGCTCGACGCTTATGGCCGTAACCTCGGCATCGCCTTCCAACTCGTGGACGATGCGATCGACTACGATTCCGAGGCCGCCGAATCGGGCAAGGACAAGGGCGACGATTTCCGCGAGGGCAAGATGACCCTGCCGGTGATCCTGGCCTATGCGCGCGGCAATGCCGAAGAGCGCAAGTTCTGGGAGGAAGCCATCGCCGGTTTCCGCACCGAGGACGAAGACCTTGCTCACGCGGTCGAGCTGATTAACCGCCACGGCTGCGTCGAGGCCACGCGCGAGCGGGCGCGGCTCTACGGCCAGCGGGCGATCGACGCGATCTCGATCTTCCCGGCAGGCGCTGCGCGCGATGCCATGTGCGAGGCAGTCGAGTTCGCGATCGCGCGTCGTTACTGAACCGATTGTCGCACTACCCTTTTAGGGATCGAACGCCGGGCAGGTTCTGCCCGGCGTTTTCGTATGCGCTCGGGAACAAGGTTGTCACAGCGGTAACGCTGATTTGCTGGCCTGCTATTGCGACATCAGCGTCGCATCTTGGTTTGCCAAAAAAATCTATCCGGTTGAAGCTATAAATAAATACCTATAGGATTTGGGTATTACGAATTCCTGTTTCGGGAGGTCGTCGATGCTGCGGTCCAGTCTGCTTGCAATTCGGATGGTTGTTGTTGGCGGTTTTCTTGCCGGCCTTTGCACTATTTCCGAAGCGAAGGCCGGGGGGGAGGCTTTCGGCATCGATCCTGCGGGCACGGAAGTCGGACATCCCGGCATAACACCGCAGGACAATACGGTAGGGGCGGAGCAGGGAGAGCCGGAACCATCCATTGCGCCTCAGCGTGCGCCGGGCCGCAAGGGCACCTGCTGGACGCTGATCGTCAGCCCTTACGTCTGGGGTGCGTCGCTGGGCGGCGATCTGGGGCTGGCCGGTTTGCAGACCCCCGCGCACCTGCCGTTCCGCGATATCTTCAAGCATCTCGACCTGGCCGCGATGGGCAATATCGAAGTCGTGAACGACCGCTGGGGCGGCTATCTCGATGCCCAGCACGTCCGGACCTCGCAGGCCGAAAAGGTGCTCTCGGTGCCGGTGGACCTGCGCATCCGCACGACGCGGGTGGCGGGGGGCTTCTACTACAAGGCCTGGGTCGTGCCGCTGTCCGGCGAAACGGCGTTCGATGCGGCCCGCACGATCTCGTTCGAGCCGACCGTGGGCCTGCGCTGGACGCGCCTCAAGGCCGGCGCTGCCGTGGCGCCGCTGGGTCTGGAGACGGACAGGCGCGCCGGCTGGGTCGATCCTTTCGCGGGCCTGCGCGTGAATGCCGATCTGTCCCGGCACTGGAACCTGTTCGTGCAGGGCGATGTCGGCGGCTTCGGTGCCGGGTCCGACGTCAGCGTCAATGCGCTCGCCATGCTGGGCTATCGCACGCACCTGCTGGGCCAGCGGACGATCCTGCGCGGCGGCTATCGCTTCATCTACGAGGATTACAGCCAGGACGACTTCACCGGGCGCGGCAGGTTCGTCTGGGACATGCAGCAGCGCGGCCCGGTGCTCGGCCTTTCCATGCTGTTCTGACCGCGTTTCTTTCCCGCGAAGAGGAGAATGACCATGCGAGTGATGACGAAACTCGGCCGCGCGCTGGGCATGCTGGCGCTGCCAGGGCTTCTGGTCGCAAGTCCTGCCGCGGATGCCTGCACGCGGGCGGTCTATCTCGGCCCGAACGGCAATGTGATCACCGCGCGCTCGATGGACTGGAAGAGCGATATCGTTTCCAACTTATGGATACTCCCGCGCGGAATTTCCCGCAGCGGGGAGGCTGGTCCGAACTCGATCAAATGGACGGCGAAATACGGCAGCCTCGTCGTCAGCGGCTATGACGTGTCGAGCACCGATGGCGTGAATGAGAAAGGCCTCAACGCCAACATGCTCTGGCTCGTCGAATCGGAGTATCCGCATTTCGACGGCAAGGGCAAACCCGGCCTGACGATTGCGGCCTGGGCGCAATATGCCCTAGACAACTTCGCGACCGTGGCGGAAGCCGTGGCGGCGCTGGAGAAAGAGCCGTTCACCATCGTCACCGACAATGTGCCGGGTGAGAACCGCCTGACCACGGTGCATCTCTCGCTCTCCGACTCTAGCGGAGACAGCGCCATTTTCGAATATATCAAGGGCAAGCTGGTGATCCACCATGGCCGCGAATACCAGGTCATGACCAACTCGCCGACCTATGACGGGCAGCTTGCGCTCAATGCCTACTGGCAGGGAATCGGCGGCACGGTGATGTTGCCCGGCACGAACCGCGCGGCGGACCGCTTCGCGCGCGCCTCCTTCTACATCAACGCCATTCCCAAGGATGAGGACCCCAACAAGGCGCTGGCTTCGGTGTTCAGTGTGATCCGCAATGCCTCCGTGCCCTACGGCATCAACACGCCCGAACAGCCCAATATCTCTTCCACGCGCTGGCGCACGGTGTTCGATCACAAGCGGGGGCTCTACTTCTTCGAATCGGCGCTGACGCCGAACACCTTCTGGGTGAATCTGAAGAAGATCGATTTCTCGAAGGAAACCGGCAAGGTGAAATGGCTCGATCTTGGACCGAACCAGGATCACACTTTCTCCGGGGAGGTGAACGGCGATTTCGTGGAGCATGCGCCGTTCCGCTTCCTTGGCCTGAACGGCTGAATTTCCCTTTTTCGCGGCGCAGTCCGGCGGTTTTTTCGCACGGGACTTCGCCGCGCAATGATCCTGCAACATCGCTGCAATTGCAGTGGCATGGGAAGCGCCCTATTCAGACGCCGCCATGCCCGCCGAATCCGAGATGGTGACATCGGGCTATCAGCCCGGTTCGCCGCGCCAACGCCTCGTTTCTTCGATCCTCTCCGGGGGATTGATTCTCATTGCGCTGCTTCTGGCGATCTACCAGACCGGCCTCGTTCCCCAACTGGTTGAGAAGACGACGTCCCTGACGACGTTCGATGTCGTCGATCACGACCGCGACAAGGGCGGGGACACCCCGGAAAAGCCCAAGCAGCGCGAGGAAAAGAAGACCGAGAAGACCAAGCAGGCCAAGGTCGTTCAGGAAAAGGTGCCGCCGACTCCTCCGGTCGTAAAGCCGGTCGAGGAAAAGCCCGCTTTTACCTTCCTCAAGGTTTCGCGTCAGGACTTCGCCGCCGCCGATATCGGCAAGATGAAGGGACCCGAACCTGCCCAGGGATCGGCCGCACCGAGCGGCGGCTCCGGCGGAACTTACGGTCCCGGCGAAGGTCCGGGCGGCGCCACGCTCTACAATGCCGACTGGTTCCGCCGTCCGACCGACGCACAGCTCGGCGGTTACCTTCCCGAAAATCGCCCGCGTAGCGGCTGGGGCATGATCGCCTGCCAGACGATCGAGCACTACAAGGTCGAGAACTGCCAGATCCTCGGCGAATCGCCGCGCGGGTCCGGCTTCGGACGCGCGGTGCTGAACGCCGCCTGGCAGTTCGAGGTGCTCCCGCCGCGCATCAACGGCAAGCAACAGCTTGGTACCTGGGTGCGCATCCGGATCGACTACGGCACCAAGGGCGATATCTGAAAAGCATGTTTGAAAAATGCCCTTCCGGGGCATTTTCGTTGCGGCACCAGCCCACGCCCCCACCCGACCTCCCATAGGGTACTATCGTTGGGAGGTCGGGTGGGGGCGTGGGCTGGTGCCGCAAAATTCGCTTTCAGCGAATTTCAAGCCAGCTGCCAGGCCTTGGATGAGGCCTCGACCCTGCCGAGCATGTCTTCCAGCGACATGGGCCGGGCGATGTGGAAGCCCTGGGCCAGCGAGAACCCGGCGATCCGGGCGCTGAGCAGTTGGTCCTCGGTCTCGATCCCCTCGATCACGCATTCCAGCGAAAGCGCGCGCGCAAGGTTGCGGATCGCCGAGATCAGGCGGCGCCCTACCGTCTCGTCGAGGCGAGGGGCGAAGCTGCGGTCGATCTTGACCATGTCGAGCGGCAACTGATGCAGTGACGAAAGGCTGGAATAGCCGGTGCCGAAGTCGTCCAGCGCAATGCGGGCGCCCGTTGCGCGCAGGCGTTCGAGCACGGCGCGGGCGGTTTCGAATTCGGCGATCAGTGTCGTTTCGGTGATCTCGAAAAGCAGGCGCCGCGCATCGCAGCCGCTGCGCTCGATATGGCTTAGCAGGGTCGCGATCGTCTCGCTGTCCGAAATATCGTGGCCGGAAAGATTGAACGAGACCGAGATCGGGTGCGGCAGCAGGGCCAGCGTGTCCAGTGCGTGGCCGAACAGCGTGGCGGTAACCTCGCGGGCGCGGCCTACGCGCTCGGCAGATGCGATCATCTGTTCCGGCGGCACCGCGCCGAGTGTGGGGGCCGTCCAGCGTGCGAGGCATTCGAAACCGATCGGATGATTGCTCTCGGTGGCGATGATCGGCTGGTAGGCGACCGAAAGTTCCTGCACGAGATCGGCGCTCTGCATGGCGGCATCCAGCGCCTGTTCGGAACGGATCAGCGTTTCCAACTGGTTGGAGAAGCGCACGCATTGTCCGCGGCGATGGTTCTTGGCGTGGTAGAGCGCGAAGTCGGCACGGTCGTAGAGCGAATGGGCGTTGCGGGCGCTTTCCGGGTAGATCGAGATTCCCGCCGATCCCCCGACCGCCACCGACACTTCGCCGAGGCGGGCGGGCATGCGGATGACCGCGCAGAATTTCTGCGCAATCGCTTCGGCTTCGTCGGGGCCGCCTGGAACGATGAAGCCGAATTCATCGCCGCCGAGCCGGGCGATCGTCACGCCCGGATCGCACTGCGCAAGCAGGCGGGCGCCAATTACCTGAAGCAGACGGTCGCCCTGGGCATGGCCGTAAGTATCGTTCACCGGCTTGAAGCGGTCGAGATCGATCAGGCCGACGCAGAAGACCTGATCGTGGCTGCGTTCCAGCAGTTTTTCCAGCGTCGCGAAGAAATAGCGCCGGTTCGGCAGGCCGGTCAGCGCGTCGGTCTGGGCCAGGCGGGCATTCTCGTCGCCCAGCGCCTGCGCCTGCCGGCGCTCGACTTGTAGTTCGCGCTGGGCCATCTCCAGTTCGACGAAGGAATCGTAGGTATCGCGCAGGATCTTGAGGATCACGGCGGCGACGAGGGCGATGTTGATCGCCACGGCGGTGAGCGTCTCCGATCCCGTCGTCATGCAGTAGACGAGGAACATGCCCAGCGCCGTGACGCAGATCAGCAGGGCCGCCATGGGCAGGAACGTCAGGCAGAACACGCAGCCGAGCACGGTGACCGAGACGAAGACCGCGACATGGCCATGTTCGTAAGGTCCGCCATAGCGGTCGAGGCAGAGCGCCCAGATGGCAAAGGTTGTGGCGAGCAGCAGCGAGAGCCAGACCGCCTGCTTCATGCGTCGGTGCGCGGCATCGGCCTCCAGATCGTGCTGGGTAACCGGACGCAGCCAGACCAGCATGCGAATCAGGCAGCCGGCGATCAGGATCGCCGGAATCGTGAGGGTAAGATAACCCGGCGCCAGTACGCGATGCGTATAGGCCAGAATGCCCGCGTTGATCGACAAGAGTCCGTAGAGCGGGGGTATCCGCTCGCGCAGGCGCAAGTACTGCGCGACGGGCAGTGGATAGTGCCCGGCGCGGTGCATCTTGCTCTGGATTGAACTGGCGTCGGGCAAAACGAGAACTCCTGAGAGTTTTGCTTAGGTACAATTCCTTGATGAAGCGTAGACGTCTCGCCTTGTCTCATCCGTTTCGGGTTCGACCGGCAGTGGGAGGAAGACTTTCCTGCCGCCACCACCGGCCCTAAGAAGGCATGCGTGAGCACGCTTCCCATCAACTACGTATTGCCCGAAGTCCTGTCCGCATTGCGTGACGGCCCTCACGCCGTGCTGATTGCGCCGCCAGGGGCGGGCAAGACGACGGCGCTGGCCCCGGCCTTGCTGGCCGAGCCTTGGTGCACGGGAACGGTGATCCTGCTTTCCCCGCGCCGCGTGGCGGCACGCGCCGCCGCAGAACGCATGGCCGAGCAGCTGGGTGAGAAGGCCGGGGAGACGATCGGCTACGTCACCCGCCTCGACGTGAAGCGATCGGCGCGAACGCGAGTCGTGGTGATGACCGAGGCGATCTTCGTCTCGACCATCGTCTCCGATCCGGAGCTTTCCGGCGTCTCCGCCGTGCTGTTCGACGAAGCGCACGAGCGTCATCTCGACAGCGATCTCGGCCTCGCGTTGGCGGTCGAATCGAGCCAGGTCCTGCGCGAGGACCTGCGCATCGTCGTGATGTCCGCCACGATCGACGGCGCGCGCTTTGCCCGCCTGCTGGGCGGCACCGTTCCGGTCATCGAGAGTGAAGGCAAGGCCTGGCCGCTGGCGATTCGCTGGCTCGGCGGATCGCCGGACCAGCGAATCGAGGATGCGATGGCCTCCGCCGTTTTGACCGCGTGGCGCGAGCAGGACGGCGATATCCTCGCCTTCCTGCCTGGCGTGCGCGAGATTGACCGCGTGGCGGAGCGACTCGCCGAGAAGCTGCCGGGGGCACTGGTCCTGCCGCTCCACGGACAATGCGAACCGGCCGCCCAGCGCGCGGCGATCCGCCGCGATTCGCAGGGCCGCCGCCGGATCGTGCTCTCGACCGCGATCGCGGAAACCTCGCTGACGCTGGAGGGCGTTTCGGTGGTGGTGGACAGCGGCCTCTCGCGCCGCGCCGAGTTCGACAAGGCGGCGGGCGTCACCCGCCTGGCGACGCACCGGGCGAGCCGGGCTTCCGCCGCGCAGCGGGCCGGTCGCGCCGCGCGTCAGGGGCCGGGCACCGCCTATCGTCTCTGGGAGGAGGCCGCGCATCCGGGGCGGCCCGAGTTCGATCCGCCGGAAATGCTGACCAGCGACCTCGCGCCGCTGACGCTCTCGTTGGCGCAGTGGGGTGCGGGCGATCCGGCGGCCATGGCCTGGATCGATCCGCCGCCGGTGCCCGCGCTCGATGCGGCGCGGTGGCAGCTTGAGGCGCTCGGTGCGCTGGACGGGGAGGGGCGGATCACCGCGTTCGGACGCAAGGTCGCGAGCCTGCCGATGGACCCGGCGCAGGCGGCGATGATTCTCCATGCCGCTGAGCGCGGCGCGGCCGGAACTGCAGCGAAGCTGGCCCTATTGCTACAGGAGCGCGGGCTGGGCGGGCGCAGCGAGGATCTGGCGCAGCGGCTCTCGCGCTGGGACGGCGACCGCTCGCCGCGCGCGGAAGCTTCGCGCAAGCTGGCGGCGGGCTGGGCGCGGCGCGCGCGTTCGCTGATCTCCGGAGAGGATGACGGCGAGGACATTCCCGCAGGCGTGCTGCTGGCGCTTGGGCGTCCGGACATGGTGGCGCGGCGGCGCGATGCGAGCGGTGAGCACTGGCTCTCCGCCGGGGGCAGGGGCTATGTGCTCGATCCTGCCTCGCCGCTTGCCGCGCGCGAGTGGCTGGTGATCGGCGATGCGCAGGGACAGGCCAAGGGCGCGCGCATCCTCTCGGGCGCGTCGCTGGAAATGTCCGAGGTCGAGCAGGGCCTCGGCGCGCGGATCGAGCGGCGCTCGGTCCTGCGCTGGAACGAGGCGGAAGGGCGTGTCGAGGCGCGGCTGGAACGGCGACTCGGGGCGATCACTCTGGCGAGCGGCCCCGATCCCGCGCCCGATCCGGCGGCGATCTCCGCTTTCCTGCTGGAGCGTGTGCGGGAGAAGGGCCTCGATCTCGTGCCGTTCGGGAAGGGCAGTCTCTCGCTGCTGCACCGCGCGCGCTATGCGGGGATCGCGGCGCTGTCCGAAGCGGCGCTGGTGGAGGATCTGGACGACTGGCTTGGCCCGCTGCTGGGGCGGCGACTCGATGCTATCGACAAGGGCGCGCTGGCGGAAGCCTTGCGCAATCGTCTCAACTGGGACGACCAGCAAAGCCTCGAAAAGCTCGCGCCGCCGGAATTCCGCAGTCCGGCGGGTAGCACCCATGCCATCGACTATGAGGACGAGGGCGGCCCCAGCGTCGAGGTTCGAGTTCAGGCGCTGTTCGGGCTGGATCGTCATCCGACCTTCGGGCAGCCTGCGCAGCCGCTGCTGCTGAAGTTGACCTCGCCCGCCGGGAGGCCGATCCAGACGACTCGCGACTTGCCCGGATTCTGGCGCGGATCGTGGCGCGACGTGCAGCGTGACATGAAGGGCCGCTATCCCCGGCATCGCTGGCCGGACCAGCCCTGGACCGAAGATCCGAGCCTCAAGACGCGCAATGCGTTTGAAGCATCCAGAAGCAAGTGATTTGCGCTTGATTCTCTCCCTGATTCGGAGGCAAAGCGCTGGGCCATGAGTGCACGCATCTATCAGCGCCCGAAGAACGCCATGCAGTCCGGCAAGGCACTGCTGGACCAGTGGGTCCTCGAATTCGTCCCCGCCGAAGCGAAGAAGCCCGATCCTCTGATGGGTTGGGCAGGTTCGGGCGATACCCGCCAGCAGGTTACGCTGAAGTTCCCCGATGTGGACGAAGCCAAGGCCTATGCCGCGCGCTACGGCATCGAGGCCGAAGTGCATGCCACGCCGCCACGCCGCCTGAAGATCCAGGCCTACGCCGACAACTTCCGCTGATCCGCCTTCACTAAGAAGCAGGTTTCTGAGCAATCGGCCCGCCTTTCCACGATGGAAGGGCGGGCCGATGCCGTTATGGGCTCACAAAAAAGTCGGACGGGCAGGCTGGACAAACCGGGCGCGCGCCGCCATAGGCCCGCTCGGGAGTCGGGTGGACGTTTGCGTTCGCCAACCTGGTCAGGTCCGGAAGGAAGCAGCCACAACGGATAGCGGCGGGTCGCCCGGCTCCTTCAGCCCACATCACGACAAATCGATGCTGGACCCGCCGGAAGGCCGGTTTTGGCTCTGTTTCGTCGATCTGCGCTGTGGAGCAAATTGGTTTTCCCCTGACATTCTCGCCCCCAGTCCCTAGTTTGGCAGGCGATGGACGATTCACGCGACATGTTCGGCGATACCCCCCCTTGGGACGACAAGGAGGAGGAAGCGGCCGCTCCGACCCAGGCCGAGCTGGAAGAGGCCGGTCAGGCGTCGATGTTCGGCGAACCGGAGCCTGTAGCCGCTCCTTCCGCTCCGGCGCCCGAGCCTGCCCCTGAGCCGAAAGCGACGCCTGTTCCGCGCGGATCGGCTAAGGTCGAGAAGAAAGCGGCGGCGGCTCCGGCCCCGTCCGGCGCGTCCACTGGCGCTCCGGCGCAGCCCTATCGCGTGCTCGCGCGCAAATACCGCCCGCAGACTTTCGCCGAACTGATCGGTCAGGAAGCGATGGTGCAGACGCTGGCCAACGCCATCAAGCGCGACCGGCTGGCCCATGCCTTCCTGATGACCGGCGTGCGCGGGGTCGGCAAGACCTCGACCGCGCGCCTGATCGCCAAGGCGCTCAACTGCATCGGCCCGGACGGGCAGGGTGGTCCGACGATCGACCCCTGCGGCCAGTGCGAGCCGTGTCAGGCCATTGCCGAAGGCCGCCATATCGACGTGATCGAGATGGACGCCGCCTCGCATACCGGCGTCGACGACGTGCGCGAGATCATCGAGGCAGTGCGCTATGCGGCTGTCTCGGCGCGCTACAAGATCTACATCATCGACGAAGTTCACATGCTGTCTCGCAATGCTTTCAATGCCTTGCTGAAGACACTTGAGGAACCTCCAGCCCATGTGAAGTTCCTCTTCGCGACCACCGAAGTGGACAAGCTGCCGGTCACGGTGCTGTCGCGCTGCCAGCGCTTCGACTTGCGCCGAATCCCTGCGCCGATGCTGGCCGGGCACTTCGCCAAGGTCTGCGGTCTCGAAGGTGTCGAGGCCGAGGACGAGGCGCTCGCCATGGTCGCCGCAGCTGCCGAAGGATCGGTGCGCGATGGTCTGTCGATCCTCGACCAGGCGATTGCCCATGCCGATCTCGACGGCGAAGGCCAGGTCCGCGCCGAGAAGGTGCGCGACATGCTCGGCCTGTCGGACAAGAGCGTGCAGCGCAGCCTCATCACCGCCATTCTCGATGGCAAGGGCGGGGAATTGCTCGAACTCGTGGCGCGGCAGTTTGCGCTCGGCGTCGAGCCGATCGCGATCATGCGCGGGCTGATGACGCTGGTGCACCGCATTGCCGTGGCGCAAGTCGCGGGCGGCGCGCACGATGCCCATTCGGCGGAAGAGCGCGAGGCGATCGAAGGCTGGGCCAAGGCGCTCAAGGCCGGGCAGGTCCACCGCATCTGGCAGTTGCTGCTCAAGGGGCATGAGGAAGTGAAATCGGCGCCCGATCCGCTGGTGGCGGTGCAGATGGCGCTGCTGCGGATCATGCATGCCTCGGACATGCCGGACCCCGGATCGTTGGTGAAGAAGCTGGAAGAGCTTGCCGCCCGTGCTCCGGCGCCCGCTCCGGCAGGCGGCGGGGAAGGGGCTGCCCCGAGCGGCGCTCCGGCGGCCGCGGTTTCACCTCCGATCACCGCTGCCATTGCCCTGCGCCGCTGGGAGGAACTGGTCGAGGACGTCGAGCATATGGGCGAGCTTTCGACCGCGAACACCATGCGCATGCAGGTGCGCGTGATCGAACTGGGCGCCAGTCTGCTGCGCTACGCGCAGCCGCCCGGTTTCAGCGAGGATATCACGGCGCTGCTGCGCACCTGCCTGACCAAGGCGACGGGCGAGCGCTGGGAAGTCTACAAGGTTTCGGAAGAGGGTGCGCCCGCGCTCATGCTCACATTGGTCGAGCAGGCCGAAGCGAAGAAGGCCGCCGAAAGCGATGCCGTGAATCAGCACCCGCTGGTGCTGGCGACCAAGGCCGCTTTCCCGCAGGCCGAAGTTATCGAAGATGATCGTCCGCTTGCCGTCGGCGGCGGCGGACGCAACTGGAGACGTTGAGATGAAGTCGATGGAAGAGATGCTCCAGGCCGCACAGCAGGCGGCCGAGACCATCCAGAAGCAGATGAACGAGGCGCAGGCCAAGCTCGATGCCATGGAAGTCGAAGGGCTTTCGGGCGGCGGTCTGGTGAAGATTCGTTGCTCGGCCAAGGGCCGCGTGATCGGCGTGTCGATCGACGACAGCCTGCTCCAGCCCGGCGAGAAGCAGATTCTCGAAGATCTGATCGCTGCCGCCTACAACGACGCGCGCGTCAAGGCGGACTCGGTTGCCGGCGAGGAACTGGCCAAGGCCCAGCAGGGCATGGGCCTGCCGCCGGGCTTCAAGATGCCGTTCTGATCCAGCGGTCTCTCTCGCTGCGGACCGCCTCGATTCGCGGTTTCCATGGGATGATTTCCGTCATGTCTGGCGGAAGTTCCGGGAAAACGCGCTATATTGGATCGAACCTCCGGTATTTTCCGGAGTTGCGATCTAGGGAGAAGGGGAAGTGGTGCGACTATCACTTCCACAGTCTTTCGGCGGCGGCGCCATTGCGCGGCGCGAGAGAGACCCCATATCGTCCCGCGCCCCATGTCGTATTGGGAAAGGCCGGGGGGCTGTCAGCTGCCCCGCGTGTGTGTTGAAATGGAAATGACCTTGAACCTGCTTCCGCTGCTTCCCTTGCGCGACATCGTCGTGTTTCCCGGCATGGTCGTGCCGCTTTTCGTTGGACGCGAGAAATCGGTGGCCGCGCTCGAAGCGGCGATGGCGGGTGAAAAGGACATCTTCCTGCTCGCGCAGCTCGATCCGGGCTGCGACGATCCCGACCGCGACGATCTTTACGACACCGGCGTCATCGCCAGCGTCCTACAGCTGCTGAAGCTGCCGGACGGCACCGTACGCGTGCTCGTCGAAGGGCAGGAGCGCGCGAAGCTGGAGACCCTGCGCACCGAGCAGTCCGCCGAGGGCGAGATGCTGGTGGCCCAGGTCGAGCGCGTCGAGCCGGTCGAGGCGGACGGCACCGAGACCGAGGCGATGATGCGTTCGGTGGTCGAGCAGTTCGGCGAATATGCCAAGCTCAACAAGAAGCTTTCGCAGGATGCGGGCGACCAGCTCGGCGAGATCGAGGATGCGGCGAAGCTCGCAGACACCATCGCCGCGCAGCTTTCCGCCAAAGTGGGCGACAAGCAGGCCGTGCTTTCGGAAGCCGACCCGCTCAAGCGCCTCGAAATGGTCTATTCCTTCATGGAAGGCGAACTCGGCGTCCTGCAGGTCGAGCGCAAAATCCGTGGCCGCGTGAAGCGCCAGATGGAAAAGACCCAGCGCGAATATTACCTCAACGAGCAGCTGAAGGCGATCCAGTCGGAACTCGGCGGCGGCGACGGCGAGGAAGCGAACGAGCTTCAGGAGCTTCAGGAGCGCATCGAATCGACGCGCCTGTCGAAGGAAGCACGCGAAAAGGCGACGGCGGAGCTGAAGAAGCTCAAGTCGATGCAGCCGATGAGCGCCGAGGCGACCGTCATCCGCAATTACCTCGACGTGCTGCTGGGCCTGCCCTGGGGCAAGAAGAGCAAGCTCAAGCGCGACATTTCCTCGGCCCAGGAAATCCTTGATGCCGATCACTACGCGCTCGACAAGGTCAAGGACCGCATCGTCGAGTATCTGGCCGTGCAGGCGCGCACCAACAAGCTGAAGGGGCCAATCCTGTGCCTCGTCGGCCCGCCGGGCGTCGGCAAGACCTCGCTGGGCAAGTCGATCGCCAAGGCGACGGGGCGCGAGTTCATCCGCCAGTCGCTGGGCGGCGTGCGCGACGAGGCCGAGATTCGCGGCCACCGCCGTACGTATATCGGCTCGCTGCCGGGCAAGATCGTCACCAACCTCAAGAAGGCCGGCAAGTCGAACCCGCTGTTCCTGCTCGACGAGATCGACAAGCTGGGTCAGGACTTCCGCGGCGATCCGGCTTCGGCGCTGCTCGAAGTGCTCGATCCGGAGCAGAACGCCAAGTTCCAGGACCACTATCTGGAACTAGACATCGACCTGTCGGACGTGATGTTCGTCTGCACCGCGAACAGCCTGAACCTGCCGCAGCCGCTGCTCGATCGCATGGAGATCATCCGTCTCGAAGGGTACACCGAGGACGAGAAGGTCGAGATCGCCGAGCGTCACCTCGTGCGCAAGCAGGTCGAGGCGCATGGGTTGAAGAAGGGTGAGTTCACGCTCACCCAGGACGGCCTTCGCGACCTGATCCGCTACTACACCCGCGAGGCGGGCGTGCGTACGCTGGAGCGCGAGATCGCCAAGCTGGCGCGCAAGTCGCTGCGCCAGATTCTCGAAGGCAAGGCCACCGAGGTCACGATCACTCCGGAAAACCTCTCCGAGTTCGCGGGCGTGCGCAAGTTCCGCCACGGCGTGGGCGAGGAAGAGCATCAGGTAGGCGCCGTCACCGGCCTCGCCTGGACCGAAGTGGGCGGCGAACTGCTGACCATCGAGAGCGTGACCGTGCCCGGCAAGGGCCAGATCAAGGCGACCGGCAAGCTCGGCGACGTGATGAGCGAGTCGATCCAGGCCGCCTTCAGCTTCGTGAAGGCGCGCTCGCCCGCTTACGGCATCAAGCCTTCGACGATCCAGAAGAAGGACATCCACATCCACCTGCCCGAAGGCGCGGTGCCCAAGGACGGTCCTTCGGCGGGTATCGGCATGGTCACGTCGATCGTCTCGACGCTGAGCGGGGTGCCGGTGCGCAAGGACGTCGCCATGACCGGCGAAGTCACCCTGCGCGGCCGGGTGCTGCCGATCGGCGGTCTGAAGGAGAAGCTGCTGGCGGCTCTGCGCGGCGGTATCACCACCGTGCTGATCCCCGAAGAGAACCGCAAAGACCTCGCGGAGATTCCCGAAAACGTGAAACAGGGTCTTGATATCATTCCCGTTTCGCATGTCGACGAAGTGCTGGCCAAGGCCCTGACCGAGCCGCTCGAAGCCATCGAGTGGACCGAGGCGGACGAACTGGCCGCAGCGCCTTCGCAGACGCCGTCGCCTTCCGCCACCGCGCACTGAATATGTCGCGGAACGCTCTTTCCGTTTCTGGAAAGGTCGTTCCTGCGGCAATTTTCGGTCGATATTGACCGTCGGAAAGAAAGTCTTTTGCGCAGGGCGCTTGTCACAGGCAAGCGCACGCTGTAACGGCCCCCTTCCTGCCGCGCGCCTTGCCGCAGGATTTTGCTAGAAGGATCTTGAAATGGGTTACCGGGTTGCCGTCGTCGGCGCGACCGGAAATGTCGGCCGCGAAATGCTCAACATCCTCGCCGAACGCGAATTCCCCTGCGACGAAATCGCAGCGCTGGCTTCGTCGCGTTCGACCGGGACCGAGATTGAATTCGGCGAAACCGGCAAAATGCTCAAAGTAAAGAACATCGAGCATTTCGATTTCACCGGCTGGGATATTGCGCTCTTCGCCGCAGGTTCCGAGCCGACCAAGATCTATGCACCGAAGGCCGCTGCCGCGGGCTGCGTGGTGATCGACAACTCGTCGCTCTACCGCATGGACCCCGACGTGCCGCTGATCGTGCCGGAAGTGAATCCGGACGCGATCGACGGCTACAAGGCGCGCAACATCATCGCCAACCCCAACTGCTCGACCGCGCAGATGGTCGTGGCGCTCAAGCCCCTGCACGACAAGGCGACGATCAAGCGCGTCGTCGTCTCGACCTACCAGTCGGTTTCGGGCGCCGGTAAGCCGGGCCTCGACGAGCTGTTCGAGCAGAGCCGCGCGATCTTCGTGGGCGATCCGGTGGAACCGAAGAAGTTCACCAAGCAGATCGCCTTCAACGTGATCCCGCACATCGACGTCTTCCTCGACGACGGCTCCACCAAGGAAGAGTGGAAGATGGTGGTCGAGACCAAGAAGATCCTCGATCCCAAGATCAAGCTGCAGGCCACTTGCGTGCGCGTGCCGGTCTTCGTCGGCCACTCGGAATCGCTGAACATTGAGTTCGAGAACGAGATTTCGGCCGAGGAAGCACAGGACATCCTGCGCGAGGCGCCGGGCATCATGCTCGTCGACAAGCGTGAGGACGGCGGATACGTCACCCCGATCGAAAGCGTCGGCGACAGCGCGACCTACATCAGCCGCGTTCGCGAAGACCCGACCGTGGAAAACGGCCTGGCCCTGTGGTGCGTCTCGGACAACCTGCGCAAGGGCGCCGCGCTCAACGCGGTGCAGATCGCCGAACTGCTTGGCCGTCGTCACCTCAAGAAGGGCTGACCCGGCGGGCCTTGGCTCAAACCGATAGAAAAAGGCCTGCGGAGCTTTCGCTTCGCAGGCCTTTTCTTGTGCGGTTCGGCGAGTTACCTGCCTTCATCCGCCGCGAATGCCTTCATCTGCGCATATGCGGCCTCGCGCGCGTGATCCGTCAGGGACAGGAGATAGCGCGAAGCCTCCTTGTATGTCAGGAACGGCTGGTCATCGGCGATGATGGGAACGGTTCGGCTGTTGTAGATTCGTTTCAGCAGGCGTCGTTGCGGCCGGCTCAGCGCCGGGTTTTCGGCGCTCGTGTTTTCTTCTGTCGTTTCCATGGGGCGCTTTATCACGGCTTCGTTCGCGGCAGCAATGGCGCGCACAGGGTGTTCCGGGTTACTCTCCGTCCATGAGCCAAACCCTGACCGGCGGCTGCCAGTGCGGCCGCATTCGCTATGAGGCCGAGGTCGAGAACGACGAGGCCTATCTCTGCCACTGCCGCTATTGCCAGAAGGCGACCGGCGGCTTTGCAGCGGCTTTCGTGCAGGTCTCGAAGGCCGGTGTCCAATGGGCGCAGGAGCCGGACTGGTATCAAAGCTCCGCCATCGCGCATCGCCCGTTCTGCGCGCATTGCGGCACCCCGCTCGGCTTCGACTTCATCGAGAGCAGCGGCAAGATGGACCTGACGCTCGGCAGCTTCGACACGCCGGAATTCTTCCGCCCCACCGCGCATTCCGGTGCTGAGAGCTTGCATCCCGCGTGGCTCGATACCAAGGACCTGCCCAGGCACTACAGCGCGACGACCGAAAGCGTCGCCTCGCGCTGGAAGGCGGCAGGACTGGAGGTTCCCTAAGTGAGCGATCTGCGCAAGGAAGTCATCGAAGGTTACGCAGGCACCGATCTGGCGGTGCATGTCATGGGCGATACCGGCGCGCGGCCGCTGCTGCTGCTCCACGGCCTGTTCTCCAGCGCCGACGTGAACTGGATCAAGTTCGGCAATGCGAAAATCCTCGCCGATGCCGGGTTCGAGGTCTTCATGCCCGATCTGCGCGCCCACGGCGAGAGCGGCGCGCCGCACGACCCCGCAGCCTATCCCGCCGACGTGCTGGTCGAGGACCTCAAGCTGGTGATCGCCGCGCTCGGCCTCACCGATTACGACCTCGGCGGCTTCTCGCTCGGCGCGCGGACTTCGGTGCGCGGCGTGCTCGCGGGCCTCGCCCCGCGCAACCTGATCCTCGGCGGCATGGGCCTCACCGGCCTTTCCGGCTGGGCGCGGCGCAGCGCCCACTTCGTGGATGCCATCGACCGCTTCGGCACCATCGAACGCGGCGACAAGGCCTTCGTTGCGCAGGCCTTCATGAAGTCGATGAAGATCGATCGCGTGGCCGCGCGGCTGCTGCTGGGATCGGTGGACGATACTTCGGCGGATGTGATCGCGCAGATCGCGATGCCCACGCTCTGCGTCTGCGGGGCGGAAGATCGGGACAACGGCTCCGCGCCGGAATTGGCCGAGGCCTTGCCGCAGGGGCGCTATGTCGAGACGCCGGGCAATCACATGTCTTCGGTGACGTTCAAGGATATGGGCAGGGCTATGGCTGAGTTTCTGCTCGATTAAGTAGAAGAAGATTCCGGGGGATGATCCCCCGGACCCTCGGAATGTCAGCGTCGCGCGCCGCCTATCGGTCGTGCGCTCCTTGCGGCGCAGCCATTAAGTCTCCCGACGCCAACATGGGCGCACGACGCTGTTGGTCCGCGTGACCTAGACGGTGATGGGGGTGCAGGGGGGCTTTGCTCCCCTGCTTTTACCCTTTTCTCCCTACCTCAACAGTTGATCTCACCCAGCGGGCGACTAGTCTCCCGCGCCATCAGAGAGACAAATGAGGACGACCCCATGAAATTCGCATCCACCGCGCTTGCCGCGCTCGCGGCCGGGCTTTCGTTCGGCGTGGCGGCGCCGGCCTTTGCCGAGGACGCGCCGTCGTACCCGCAAACTGCGCAAGGCGCCGCCGAGTTCGTGGCCGCTGCCGAGAAGGACCTGTTCGATTTCTCGGTCGACAATGCCCGCATCAACTGGGTGAACTATACGTATCTCACCGATGATACCGACGCGCTGGCGGCGCAGTCCAACGGGCTGCTGACCGAGAAGCAGGTCGATTACGCGGTCGAGGCGGCGAAGTTTGCGAAGCTGCCGGGTCTCGATGCCGACGTTTCGCGCAAGCTCGGCATCCTGCGTCAGGGAATCGTTCTGCCCGCGCCGACGACGCCCGGTGCGGCGACGGAGTTGAGCGCGATCGGCACCCGTCTTGCGTCCACGTATGGCAAGGGCCGCGGCACGCTGGACGGCAAGGAGATCAATGGTTCGGACATCGAGGCGGAAATGGGCAACCTGACCCACACGCCTGCCGAGTTCGCCGAGATGTGGACGACCTGGCACGATAACGTCGGCAAGCCGATGAAGGGCGACTACGTGAAGATGGTCGAGATCGCCAACAAGGGTGCCAAGGAACTCGGCTATGCCGACGTCGGTGCCATGTGGCGTTCGGGCTACGACATGACGCCCGAGCAGTTCTCGGCCGAGACCCAGCGACTTTGGGAGGAAGTGAAGCCGCTCTACCTCGCGCTGCACACTTATGTGCGTCACAAGCTGAACGAGAAGTATGGCGATGCCGTGCAGCCCAAGAACGGTCCGATCCGCGCCGACCTGCTGGGGAACATGTGGGCGCAGGAGTGGGGCACGATCTATCCGCTGGTCGCGCCGAAGGGTTCGGGCGATCTCGGCTACGACATCGGCGATCTGCTGAAGGCGCAGGGCAAGACCCCGATCGACATGGTGAAGGCGGGTGAGGGCTTCTACTCGTCGCTCGGCTTCGCGCCGCTGCCGGAGACGTTCTGGAAGCGCTCGATGATCGTCAAGCCCGCCGACCGCGAGGTGATCTGCCACGCTTCGGCCTGGGACGTCGACAACAAGGACGATGTGCGCATCAAGATGTGCACCAAGGTCGATTCCGGCGACTTCGTGACGATCCACCACGAACTCGGCCACAACTACTACCAGCGCGCCTACAACAAGCAGCCGTTCCTCTATCTCAACGGTGCCAACGACGGCTTCCACGAGGCGATCGGCGACTTCATCGCGCTGTCGATCACGCCGCAGTACCTCGTGCAGATCGGCCTGCTCGACAAGGCCAAGGTGCCGAGCGCGGACAAGGACATCGGCCTGCTGCTGCGTCAGGCGATGGACAAGGTGGCGTTCCTGCCGTTCGGTCTGCTGATCGACCGCTATCGCTGGGGTATCTTCGACGGTTCGATCCAGCCTGCGGACTACAACAAGGCCTGGACCAAGATGCGCCTCGACTATCAGGGCATCACCCCGCCTTCCGCGCGCAGCGACGATGGCTTCGATGCCGGTGCCAAGTTCCACGTTCCGGGGAATACGCCTTACACGCGCTACTTCCTCGCCCGCATCCTCCAGTTCCAGTTCTATCAGGCGGCCTGCAAGCAGGCAGGCTGGAAGGGACCGCTGCACCGGTGCAGCTTCTACGGCGACAAGAAAGTCGGTGCGAACCTGAACAAGATGCTGGAAATGGGCATGTCGAAGCCCTGGCCGGAAGCGCTCAAGGCTTTCACCGGCACCCCGCAGATGAGCGCCAAGCCGATGCTCGACTATTTCGCGCCGCTCAAGAAGTGGCTCGACGAGCAGAACAAGGGCGAGAAGCAGGGCTGGTAAACGAGAACGGCCCCCGGCGATGCGATGTCGCCGGGGGCCGTTTCGAGGCCGATAGGGGGAGCTGGCTCATGCCGGCTCCCCTTTTTCGTGAGCCTTTAGAAGTCCACCGTGATCCCGGTGAAGAACGTACGACCGTAGACGTCGTAGGTCGTCGGGTAGGTGTTCGACTGCTCCTGGTTGTCACCCAGGATCGGCGGCTTCTTGTTGAACATGTTGTTCATGCCGATGTTCCAGGTGAAGCGCTTGGCCACGTCGATCTGCGCGGTGAGATCGAAGTAGTCGTAGGCCTTGATCTTCTCGACGCTGTAGGTCGTCGATTCATCGTCGTCCTTGACCGGCGAGAGGTGGCGCCAGGCGAGCGAGAGCGTCTTGCCCTCGGTC
Organism: Novosphingobium sp. BL-S-20; assembly: GCF_055521635.1. Lineage (NCBI taxonomy): Bacteria > Pseudomonadati > Pseudomonadota > Alphaproteobacteria > Sphingomonadales > Sphingomonadaceae > Novosphingobium > Novosphingobium sp. BL-S-20. The sequence continues at coordinate 1,289,024 of NZ_CM145494.1, forward strand.
GACCAGCTCACGCGGCCGTTGAGACGCCACTTGGCATAGACGTTGCCGCAGAGCAGGCCGAACTTGCCCGCGCAGTCGACAGTCAGGTCGGAGAGGGCGGCGATCGGCTTGAACGTGAAGTTCATCAGGCGGGTGCCGCTGGCGCGCAGGGTCAGCTTGCTCGATCCGTGCTCGCCGAAGGCCAGCGGGATCGCGTACTGCATGTCGAAGTCGATGCCGTCGGTCTTCATCCCGCCCGAGTTGGACAGGTTGTCGATCGCGCCGGTGATCGCATAGCTGTTGGCGTCACGCGGCAGCAGCGAGCAGTAGCTGGTGTCGTAGGGCGTCCATCCGTTCGCGGCGGTGCCGTAGCAGGCCGAGATGATGTTCGAGGTGCCTGCGGCGGTGATGTAGTTGTCGATCTTGATGTGATAGTAATCGACGGTCAGCGACAGGCCCGGAATGAAGCGGGGCTGGATCATCGTGCCGAAGGTCCAGGTGTTCGCCGTTTCCTCGCGCAGCGAGGTATTGCCGCCGTTGTAGCTCTCGATCTGCGAATCGCCGCCGTTGTAGGCCGTGCCGATCAGGTTCGTCGGAACGCCCGATGCCGCGCAGCTGGCGTTGAGATTGGCGTTCGTGAGCGCGCTCGAGGTGGCGCAGGGGTCGGTCGCGGCCTCGAAGTTCTGGGCATTGCCGCTGTAGAGGTTGTTGACCGTAGGGGCACGCACCGCGCGCGAGAACTGGCCGCGCAGGCTCACGTCCTTGATCGGCGCCCAGACGAGGCCCGCCGAGAAGGTGCCGACCGACTTGGCCGCCGTCGAATAGTACGAATAGCGCGCCGCGCCGTTGAATTCGAGGCGTTCGATGAAGGGCTTGTCGGCGATCAGGGGCACGTTGAACTCGGCGAAGAGTTCCTTGACGTTGTAGCCGCCCGCGATCGGTTCGGAGCCGTTGAAGCCGATCACGTCACCCGAGGCGAGCGCCTCGTCCGGGTTGAAGCTGCCGTGCTCGCTGCGGTATTCGCCGCCGAAGGCCAGGCCGGCCGGGCCGGCGCCCAGATCGAACAGGTTGTTGTTGGTGATCGCGCCGCTGACGACCTTCTCGGTGATCGTCGAGCGGTTGACCGTGTCGATCGAGATGAAGTCGGCCGCTTCCTGGCTGATGTTGCCCGCGCCGAAGATGTTCAGCGGGACGCAGCCGTTGCTGGTGTCCGAGCAGACGAGGTTGCCGCTCGAATCGTAGCTGGTCAGCAGCGCTTGCTGGACGCGGCTGGCCGAGACGTTGCCGTACTGGCGCTCGACCTGCTTGGTGCGCGAGTAGCTGAAGTAGGCGTCGTAGTTCCAGTCGCCGGAGATCTGGCCGCGGGCGCCGATCAGGCCGCGATAGGCCTTGCTGTCGAGGTCCGAGATGCGGTCGCCCACTTCCGAAAGACGGCGATAGACTGCAGCGGAAGTATAGCCGTCGCCATCGGTGTCATGGCTGCTCAGCAGTGCCTGCGTGTCCGCGGAGAGGAACGAGGAATCGGTGTCGAGCGAGTAGGTGCCGGTCAGCGGGGTCGGGGCCAGTTGGTTCTTCACCCGGTTGTGGATGTACTGGCCTTCGCCGTAGAGCGTCAGGTGATCGCTGACGTCGAAGTGGGCCTGGGCCGAGAGCAGCTCGCGCTTCTGCGGGACCTGCAGATAGTTCTCGGAGGCATAGTTGTAGGCATCGGCCGAAGTATAGGCCGAGTAGCTGCCGTCCTGCCCGAACTTGTAGTTGCTGCCGCCGAGCGCGATGCGGCCCGCCGGGATCGAGCTGGAGCCGCCGTTCATCAGGCCGCCTTCGCCGTCGTCGGTCTGTGCCACCGAAGTGTAGCTGCGGCCCGACTGGAGGATCGACTTGCGGCGCATGTAGTCGCCGTAGACCGTGATGTTGCCGCGGCCGTCGGCGAAGTTCTTGCCGACCAGAAGGCCGCCGTTGTACTGTCCGCCGTCACCCTGGCCGGTCAGGCGGTAGTTGGCATTGGCCTGGACGCCGTCGAAGTCCTGCTTGGTGATGAAGTTCACCACGCCGGTCACCGCGTCCGAACCGTAGACGGCGGACTTGCCGCCGGTCACCACGTCGACGCGCTCGATCAGCGCGGTCGGGATCGTGTTGAGGTCGACGATCTGGTTGGTGTCATAAGACACGTAGCGGTGGCCGTTGACGAGAACCAGGGTGCGTTCCGCACCGAGGCCGCGCAAGTCGGCAGTGGCGACGCCGCCGCCCGGATTGTTCGACGCGGCGGTCGAACCCGGCAGCACCTGCGGCAGGTCCTTGAGGATGTTCTCGACGTTCACCTGGCCGGTCAGCGCGATTTCCTTGGCGGAAACGGCCATGATCGGGGCCGCCTGCTCGAGGTTCGGGTTGGACAGGCGCGAGCCGGTCACGACGATGGCGCCGCCGTCGGGCTGTGCATCGTTTGCGGGCGCATCGTCCTGCGCATGAGCCGCGGCGGGCAGACCCATCAGCAGGGTGGAAGCCAGCAGCAGGCGCTTCATTTCGGATGTCATTCGGTACTCCCTTTGCAGTTTCCGGCACACGGTTTGCCGTAAGCCGGACCCAGATCAGGGGGTGTGCTCCCAAGGTGAACGTTCTGTCATCAGGGAATAATAGTCGATCTTTATTGAATCCCGCACAGTTGTAGATAGGCAACTATTATTGCGGTGGATGATACATGAGTGTAATTTTCATGTAATTGATTGAAATAATCACGTAACATGAAATTACTTCAAACTCTACTCAGTCTATATGGATTTGTTGTGCACATTTCCATCACAAAATTATAAGATTGCTCCGTAATGGGTTGACGGGACATATCCGTGTCGGGTTGCAGGCGGCGCGGGCTTGCTCGGCAAAGGTGCGGCGCCCGATACTTCGGCTGGAATCGCAAAGGGCGCCGCTCCTTTCGGAACGACGCCCTTGCTGTGGGAGTGTTGCGGCCGTGGGCCGCAGCGGATCAGCGGAACGGCGGCTCGTTGAACGCGCGCAGCTTGCGGGAGTGCAGCTTCTCGCCTTCGGCGCGGAGCAGGTCGCAGGCCTGGAGGCCGATCTTGAGGTGGCTGGCAATCGCTTCCTCGTAGAAGCGGTTTGCCTGGCCCGGCAGCTTGAGTTCGCCGTGGATCGGCTTGTCGGAAACGCAGAGCAGGGTGCCGTAGGGCACGCGGAAGCGATAGCCCTGGGCGCTGATCGTGGCGCTTTCCATGTCGATGCCGATTGCGCGGCTGAGGCTGAAGCGGTGCGCGGATTCGGTGTAGCGCAGTTCCCAGTTGCGGTCGTCGGTGGTGACGACGGTGCCGGTGCGCATGCGTTTCTTGAGGTTGGCGCCGCCTTCGCCGCTCACCGCCTCGGCCGCCGAGGCGAGGGCCTGCTGCACTTCCGCGATCGCGGGCAGCGGGATCTCGGGCGGCAGGACCGGATCGAGCACGTGGTCGTCGCGCAGATAGGCATGGGCGAGCACGTAGTCGCCGATGCGCTGGCCTTCGCGCAGGCCGCCGCAGTGGCCGATCATCAGCCAGACCTCGGGACGGATGACCGCGAGGTGATCGGTGATGGTCTTGGCGTTCGAGGGGCCGACGCCGATGTTGACGAGGGTGATGCCCGACTTGTCCGGCCGGATCAGGTGGTAGGCCGGCATCTGGTGGCGGCGCCAGGCGGTGTCCGACAGGCGCTCGCGGGCATTGTCGACCGGGGTGTCGAGGTAGAGGCCGCCCGCGCCCGACAGGGCGGTATAGCCGTTCGAACCGATCTGCTGCCCGGCCCAGTCCACGAACTCGTCCACATAGCGGTGGTAGTTGGTGAAAAGGATGTAGCGCTGGCAATGCTCGACGCTGGTGCCGGTGTAGTGCTGCAGGCGGGCGAGGCTGAAATCGGTGCGGAGGCCATCGAACAGGGCCAGCGGCAGCGGTTCCTCGGCCGACTGGCGGAACACGCCGTCCGAGATCTCGTCACCGATGAGGGCGAGTTCGGTGGTCGGGAAGTGGGCCGCCAGTTCCTGCGGGGTGACGCTGCCCATGCCGACGCCGTCGAGGACATAGGGGAAGGGGATTTCCTGCGCGGAAGGCGTGACCTCGATCTCCACCTCGTAATCCTCGTGGAGCAGGGCAAGCTGTTCCTCGAGATAGTCCGCGAAGAGGCGCGGGCGGGTGATCGTGGTGACGTAAGTCCCGGCCTCGTTCAGGCGGCCGAACGAGCGGCTGTAGAACGTGCCGCGTTCCACGCCCGTATAGGTGATGCGCAGTTCCGGGTAGGACCAGGCGCGCGTTTCACGGCGTTCGGAAGGGGGCGGGGTGCCGTTCTCGACGAAGGCGGCAATGTCGGCGCGCAGGGTGCTGACGGCGGTTTCGTAAACGCGGACCAGTTCCGCGAGGGTGCTTTTGATCGTTTCCATCGCCCGTAATTACGCAATCTGTATTGCAGTGCAATAGCGGCGTGAAAAGAGAAAGGCCCCCGCTCCGGTGGGAGCGAGGGCCTTCGATCTCGACGGTCGTTACCGCGAAGCAGAAGCTCAGGCTTCTTCTTCGGTCTCGGCAACTTCCTCTTCGACCGCGATTTCGCCGGGTTCGGCGTTCGGGTCGTAGGCTTCGGTGAAGCCCGAGACGTCCTGTTCGAACATCGCGGCCATCACGTCGACGCCCTGCGACTGCAGGTCGGCTTCGTCCGGCGAACGGGCGACGTTCACCTTGACAGTCACGGCGACTTCGGGGTGCAGGTTCACGCGAACGTCGAACACGCCGATGGTCTTGATCGGGCGTTCGAGCACGATCATCTGCTTCGAGACTTCGGCGCCCTGCTCGTTGAGAGCGTCGACGATGTCACGAACCGAGACCGAACCGTAGAGCTGGCCCGAGTTCGACGAGGCGCGGATCAGGACGACCTGCTTGCCTTCGACGTTGCCCGAGTGTGCTTCGGCCGACGAGCGACGCTCGGCGTTTTCGGCTTCGATCTTCGCGCGGTTGGCTTCGAAGACCTTCTTGTTCTTCTCGTTGGCGCGCAGGGCCTTCTTGTTGGGAAGAAGGTAGTTGCGGGCGTAACCGTCCTTGACGGAAACGACATCGCCGATGGCGCCGAGCTTCTCGACGCGTTCGAGGAGGATGATGTCCATGGGTCTAGCCCCCCTTACTTGACGATGTAGGGCAGCAGGCCGATGTGCCGGGCGCGCTTGATCGCCTGGCTCAGCTCACGCTGCTTCTTTGCGGAAACCGCGGTGATGCGGCTGGGAACGATCTTGCCACGCTCGGACATGAAGCCCTGGAGCAGACGCACGTCCTTGTAGTCGATGGCCGGAGCGTTCTTGCCCGAGAACGGGCAGGACTTGCGGCGACGGAAGAATGCACGTGCCATGGAAATCAGTTCCCTTCACGTTCGCGACGGCGCGTACGCTCGCGGTCGCTCTTGCGCATCATGACCGACGGACCAGCTTCATGCTCGTCGACGCGGATGGTCAGGTAGCGGATGACGTCTTCGTTGATCTGCGTCTGACGCTCGAGCTCGGCGATGGTGTCGCCGGGAGCTTCGATGTTGAGCATCACGAAGTGCGCCTTGCGGTTGCGCTTGATCTTGTACGCGAGATTCTTCAGGCCCCAGGTCTCGGTCTTGGTGACCTTGCCCTGGTTGGCTTCGACGATCTCGGTGGCGGCGGCGGCAAGCGCATCGACTTGCGCCTGGCTGAGGTCCTGGCGAGCCAGGAACACGTGCTCATACTGAGCCACGGCAGCTTCCTTTATCTTGTCTAACCGATCGCTGGCTTGTCCGCGGGATTGCGGGGCCCCTCCGGCTTTCTTCCTTCCCGTCCGGCATGCGGCATGGCGCACGAGACGGAAGGCGCGCCCTTAGCGTATCGGGCGAAGAACGCAAGCAAAAGCTGATCGGAAGCCCGGTGCCTGGCGGGGCTGCATGGGGTGCTCCGGTCCCCAAGTCTCTTGGCCTGCACGACTTTGTCCGGTTTCGCTTGATCGCCGGACCGTTACCCCGCATGGCTTGCGCATTCTCAACCTCAGGGGTTTCTTCTCAGATGGCTTCCGGCCTCGTAGCTCTTCTCGATGACGTGGCGGTGATCGCCCGCGCTGCCGCAGCCTCGCTGGACGACGTTGGGGTAGGAGTCGCCAAGGCCGGCAGCAAGGCGGCGGGCGTCGTGATCGACGACGCGGCGGTAACCCCCGGCTATGTCACCGACTTTACTCCGGAACGCGAGCTGCCGATCATCTGGAAGATCGCCAAGGGCAGCCTGTTTAACAAGCTCGTGATCCTGCTGCCGATCGCGCTGCTGCTGAGTGCTTTCCTGCCCTGGCTGATCACGCCGATCCTGATGATTGGCGGTGCCTATCTCGCCTTCGAGGGTGCCGAAAAGGTGATCGAGAAGTTCGGCGGCGAGCATCATGGCGAGACGCTGGAAGAACCTGTCGAGGATGTCGCCGCGTTCGAGAAGAGCAGGGTCTCCGGCGCGATTCGCACCGACCTTATCCTCTCGGCGGAAATCATGGCGATCGCTTTGGCGGAAGTGGCGGACAGTTCGCTGATTACGCGGGCGGTGGCTTTGGCGCTGGTCGGCATCGTCATCACTGCGGGGGTCTATGGCGCGGTCGCGCTGATCGTGAAGATGGACGATATCGGGCTGCACCTCGCCAAAAGGCAGGGTGCGGGAACGCAGGCTTTCGGTCGTATGCTGGTCAATGGCATGCCCAAGGTGCTGACGGTGCTGGCCTCGGTCGGGACGCTGGCGATGCTCTGGGTCGGTGGCGGGATCGTCCTGCACGGGCTGGAGGAACTGGGCGTTCCGGCGCCTGCGCATGTCGCGCATGGCTTCCAGCACTGGCTGGCCGAACTGGGTGGACCGCTGGGCGGTGCACTGGGCTGGCTGGGCTATGCTGTCGCTTCGGCGGTGGTAGGTCTGGTGCTGGGCGCGGTGATCGCGGTTCTGGTGCACCTCGCCGCGAAGGCTCGCGGCAAGGCGCACTGATCCCGCGCGCTTAGAGTCGGGCCAGCAGGTCTTTCGCGAAGACCGTCAGCGTATCGTCGCGCGCGCCCATTACGACCACGCGGTCGCCGGGTTGGGCGATTTGGACTATACGACTGGCGCAGTCTTCGCGGGAGGGCACGTATTCCGCCTTGCCGCCGTCCGCTTCGATGAGCCGCACGATGCGTTCGCTGCCTTCGGAGCGGTCCACGGTGCCGCCGAAATAGACCGGATCGCACAGGATCGTCATGTCGTCCGGCCCCAGCTTGGTCGCGAGCACTTCGGCCAGTTCATGGCCCATCTGCTTGAGTGGGCCGTAGCCGTGCGGCTGGAAGAACGCGATCACGCGGCCGGGATGGGCCTTGAGCGTCGCCAGCGTGGCCGAAACCTTGTCCGGGTTGTGGCCGAAATCGTCGATCACTGTCACGCCCGAGGACGAGGTGCCGACGATATCGAACCGGCGCGCCAGACCCACGAAGCTGCCCAGCGCCTCGACCGCCTCGGCCACCGAAACTCCGGCGGCATTGGTCGCGGCGATGGCGGCGAGGGCGTTGTAGAGGTTGTGGCGACCCGGCACCTTCAGGGCCAGCGCATGCAAAGTTCCATCCCGCCGATCCAGAACGGTGGCGGTCAGAGAGGTCGGTCCTTCGACCACATCGCTCGCGCCGATCTGGGCATCCGGCGATACAATGCCGAAGGTAACCAGTGCCTTGGCATGCGGGGCGAGGGCGGCGGTTTCCGCATCGTCGAGATTGATCGCCGATACGTCCGCACGGGCAAGGAAGTCGCCGAAAAGCTGGCGCAGTTCCTCAAGGCTCTTGTGGTCTAGGCTGACGTTGCCCAGCACCGCGACTTTCGGGCGATAGAGCGCGATCGAGCCGTCGCTCTCGTCCACTTCCGACACGAAGACCTCACCCTGACCCACGCGAGCGCTGGCGAAGGGTGCGTCGGGGCTAGCGAAGTTCTTCATCACCGCGCCGTTCATGATCGTGGGGTCGCGGCCCGCGTGGGTCATGATCCAGCCGGTCATGCCGGTGACGGTCGACTTGCCCGAAGTGCCGCCGATGGCAATCCCGAAGGGCGCGGCATTGAACAAAGTCGCCAGAAGCTGCGCGCGGCTCATGCGCGGGCAGCCGAACTCTTTCGCGCGCACCACTTCCGGCACCGTGTCTTCCACCGCTGCCGAGGCGACCAGTGTCTGCTCCGCGCCGGTGATGCCGCTGCCGTCCTGCGGGTGCAGGTCGAAACCGAGGCTTTCCAGCCAGGCGAACTTTTCAGGTGTGCGGCCCTGATCGCGACTGCGGTCCGATCCGGCGACTTTCGCGCCGTGTCCCTTGAGGATCAGCGCGAGCGGCAACATGCCCGATCCGCCGATGCCGCAGAAGAACCAGGGATGAGAGGTGAGGTCGTGATGCTCGGAAGTCATGACGCTTCGGTATGCGGCCTTGTTCGTCCTGACAACCTCGATAGGAAGGAGCCATGACCCGTATCGCAGTTTGTGCACCGTCCACCCCGATCACCCGCGAGGATGCGGAGGCCGTCGTCGCTCTGGCGGCCGCCGAGTTCCCAGAAGTGGAGCTGGTGATCCATGATCAGTGCTTCGAAGTGGAAGGCCATTTCGCCGGCAGCGATGCGCGGCGGATCGCGGCGCTGGTGGAGTGCGCGAACGATCCTTCGGTGGACGCGGTGTGGTTCGCGCGCGGCGGCTATGGCGCGTGCCGGGTGGCGGAAGCGGCTATCGGCAAGTTCACGCACGATGCGCAGGCGAAGACTTTCCTTGGCTATTCCGATGCAGGCTATCTATTGGGCGGGCTCTATCGCGCGCGCATCGGCAAGCCTGTGCATGGCCCGATGCTGGCCGATATCCGGCGCGAGGGCGGGGCGGAAGCGGTGCGCCGCGCGCTGCGCTGGCTGACCGGCGATGCCTCGGGCGTCGAGCCGACCGGCGACGATCACCCGCGCGTGGCGTTCAACCTGATGACGCTGGCGATGCTTTGCGGCACGCCGTTGATGCCGGGGCTGGCCAAGCATGTCGTGCTGGTCGAGGAAGTCTCCGAGTATCTCTACGCCGTCGACCGGCTGTTCTTCCACCTCACCGCGCACCTTGGCGGCGTGGCGGGGCTACGCCTCGGCCGGGTCAGCGACGTGCCGGAAAACGACCGTCCGTTCGGCATCGAGGCAGAGGAAATCGTGCGCCACTGGTGTGCGCATCACTCCATTCCCTACCTTGGCAGCGCCGATATCGGGCATGACGCGATGAACCGGATCGTCCCGTTCGGGCTTGCCGAACGACCGCAAGGTCAATAACGCGCCGCGCCACATAGAGAGATTCACAAACCGGCAGGGCGCAATTGCCCGCCCGCCGGACAGAAGGAGCCGCCAAGATGCGTGCATTCGTTTTTCCCGGACAGGGCAGCCAGAAGGTCGGCATGGGCGCCGAACTCGCCGAAGCCAGCGCCGTCGCGCGCGAGGTCTTCCAGGAAGTGGACGAGGCGCTCGGCCAGAACCTCTTCCGCGTGATGACGCAGGGCCCCGAAGAGGAGCTGACCCTGACCGAGAACGCCCAGCCGGCGATCATGGCCAATGCCATCGCCGTCCTGCGCGTGCTGGAAAAGGAAGGCGGCATTGCGCTCGCCGACAAGGCGGACTTCGTGGCCGGTCACTCGCTGGGCGAATATACCGCGCTCTGCGCCGCCGGTGCCTTCAGTCTTGCCGACACCGCGCGCCTGCTGAAGCTGCGCGGCCAGTCGATGCAGGCGGCCGTTCCGGTCGGCCTTGGCGCCATGGCTGCGCTGCTCGGTGCTGATATCGAAAAGGCGACCGCGCTGGCCGAAGCCGCCGCTGAAGGTCAGGTCTGCACTGTCGCTAACGACAACGACCCGTCGCAAGTCGTGATCTCGGGTCACAAGGAAGCCATCGAGCGCGCGATTGCGCTGGTGAAGGACCACGGCATCAAGCGCGGCGTGCTGCTGCCGGTGTCGGCGCCGTTCCACTGCCCGCTGATGCAGCCCGCTGCCGATGCCATGGCGGAGGCGCTGGCCAAGACTCCTCCGGGCAGCCTGCACGTGCCGCTGTTCGCGAATGTCACCGCCTCGGTCGTCACCGATCCTGCCGAAGTCCAGCGCCTGCTGGTCGAGCAGGTGACAGGCCGAGTCCGCTGGCGCGAAAGCGCGATCGCCATGCGCGAGGCGGGCGTCGAGACGTTCGTCGAACTCGGCGGCAAGGTGCTGGGCCCGATGATCAAGCGTTCGGCTGGTGAGGTGGAGGTGATCTCCGCTGTCACTATGGCCGAGATCGAGGAACTGGCGAAGGGCCTCTGATTGGCGCGCCGGGCTTGACCCGGAGCACTCTAAGGTTTGAAGAAAGGCCCCGTCCAGCGGGCCGTCGCCGCCGATCAGGCAGGCGATTCACGGAGATTTGAAAAGATGTTCAACCTCAACGGAATGACCGCCCTCGTCACCGGCGCCTCGGGCGGCATCGGTTCCGCCGTCGCCCGCGCGCTGGCCGCGCAGGGTGCGCGCCTTGCCATCTCGGGCTCGAACGCGGACAAGCTGCGCGCCTTCCGCGACGAGCTGGACGAGCACACCCCGCAGCACCTGCAGGACGTCGACCACGTCGCCATCGCCTGCAACCTGGGCGATCCTGAGCAAGTCGAGAAGCTGGTTCCCGCCGCGCTCGAATCGCTCGGCAAGATCGATATCCTGATCAACAACGCCGGCATCACCCGCGACAACCTCGCGATGCGCATGAAGGACGAGGAGTGGGACCAGGTCATCAAGATCAATCTCGAATCGACCTTCCGCCTGATGCGCGCCGTGACCAAGCCGATGATGAAGGCCCGCTTCGGCCGCATCATCAACGTCACCTCGGTCGTCGGCACCACCGGCAATCCCGGCCAGATGAACTACTGCGCGGCGAAGGGCGGCATCACCGCCATGTCGAAGAGCCTTGCGCAGGAACTCGCCAGCCGCAATGTCACCGTGAACTGCATCGCGCCGGGCTTCATCCGCACCGCGATGACCGACGTGTTGCCCGATGCGCAGAAGGACGCGCTGAACGCCCGCATCCCGATGGGCCGCATGGGTGAGGGCGACGACATCGCCTCTGCCGCCGTGTTCCTCGCCTCGAAGGAAGCGGGCTACGTCACCGGCCAGACGATCCACGTCAACGGCGGCATGGTGATGATCTGACGTGATCTCGGGATCGCCGCGGATGGTGAGGGTCGAACCTTGCGATCCGCGCGATCCCGATGCCGCGGCCGTGATGGCGCGCCTGTCACGGGCGCTGGCTGCCATCACGGGCGATTGCGGCACATCCTCGTTCGATCCGGGCGATGTCCTCGTTCCCCGTGCGTTGTTTCTCGTGGCGCGTGGCGGGGAGGGTGCCGTGATTGGCTGCGGCGCCTATCGCCCGCTGGATGGCGATATCGCCGAAATCAAGCGCATGTATGCCGAGCAAGGCTGCGGCGCTGCGCTTCTGGAGGCGTTGGAGGCGGCGGCCGTGGCCGATGGCTACCGCGAAGCTCGCCTCTCCACGCGCAGGATCAACAGCCGCGCGATGACTTTCTACGAACGGCACGGTTATTGCCGGATTGCGCCTTATGGACGCTATGTGGGCCGGGAAGAATCGGCTTGCATGGGTAAGGCCTTGTTTGAAGCACTTTGAATGCACTGCAGGCAATTCGCGTTCGAATGACCTGAAAAAGGTCCAAAATCCCCCCATTTATCCCCAGAAACGCCAAAGGGCGGGCAATAGTCGCTTGCCGCCTGTTTTCCGTTCGCTAGAGATATTCGTCCTGAAATTCGGGATGTGCGCATCCCTAGCCCGACCAAGGGGGACTTGAGGCTGCCATGAAGGCCACAATCGAACGTTCCACGCTCCTGCGCTGTCTCTCGCACGTGCAGTCCGTTGTCGAGCGGCGCAATACCATTCCCATTCTCTCGAACGTGTTGATCGAGGCCTCGGGTTCCGGGTCCTTGCGCATCATGGCGACCGACCTCGACTTGCAGGTCGTCGAAACCCTGGGCGCGGTCTCGGTAGAGCAGGCCGGTGCGATCACGGTTTCCGCGCACCTGCTGTTCGACATCGCCCGCAAGCTGCCCGACGGTAGCCAGGTCAGCCTCGACGCTTCGGACAACCGCATGGTCGTCAAGGCCGGTCGCAGCCGCTTCCAGCTGCCGACCCTGCCGCGCGACGATTTCCCGGTCATTGCCGAGGGCGAACTGCCGACCAGCTTCGAAGTGCCGGCCGCCACGCTGGGCCAGCTGATCGACCGCACCCGCTTCGCGATCTCGACCGAGGAAACGCGCTACTATCTCAACGGCATCTTCCTCCACGTCTCGGACGAGGAACTGAAGGCTGCCGCCACTGACGGCCACCGCCTCGCGCGCTTCACCCTGCCGCGTCCGGACGGCGCCGATGGCATGCCTGACGTGATCGTGCCGCGTAAGTGCGTGGGCGAACTGCGCAAGCTGCTCGAAGAAGCGCTCGACACCAACGTGCTCGTCGACCTTTCGGCCAGCAAGATCCGCTTCACGCTCGGCGGCGAAAACGGTGTCGTGCTGACCAGCAAGCTGATCGACGGTACGTTCCCCGATTACACCCGCGTCATCCCGACCGGGAACGACAAGCTGCTCAAGATTGATCCCAAGAGCTTCTTCGAGGGCGTGGACCGCGTGGCGACCATCGCCACCGAAAAGACCCGCGCCGTGAAGATGGCGCTGGAGCAGGACCGCGTGACGCTTTCTGTGACTTCGCCGGATAACGGCACGGCGGCGGAAGAAGTCCCGGCGGACTATGCCTCGGACGGTTTCGAGATCGGCTTCAACGCCAATTATCTCAAGGATATCCTCGGCCAGATCGACGGTGACACGGTGGAACTCCACTTGGCCGATGCCGGTGCGCCGACGCTGATCCGCCAGAACGACCAGAGCCCGGCGCTCTACGTTCTGATGCCGATGCGGGTCTGAGCTTACTGGCTCAAGGCAAACAAAAAGGCCGGGGCGTAACCCCGGCCTTTTTTGTGATCAGCTCTCCTGAATCGAGGGATGGGCCTTGGCGATCATGCGGTCGACCTCGACGAACTTCTCGCGCGGAGCGCCCTGGCGGGCATTGGCGACTTCGGCTTCGTCGATCTTCTGCCATTCGGTGAACTTCACGAAATCGATACCGCGCTTTTCGGCGAGGGCTTCGAAGCCGAGGCGGCCCGGCTTGCCGGTGCCGCCGTCGGGGCCAAGGTCGGCGTCGATCTTCTCGACGATCGCGAAGCCGTCCGGGCGGTTGGTGCCGATGGTGCCGGTCGGCCCGCGCCGCGCCCAGCCAACGCAGTAGAGGCCGGGCATGACCCGTCCCTCGACATTGGCGAAGCGCCCACCCTGTTCGTCATAGGGAACGTCGGGAATGCGCGAGGTCTGGTAGCCGATGCAGGCGACGACGATGCCTGCCGGGATGTGGTAGGTCTCGCCGGTGCCCACGGCCTTGCCGTCGACCAGCCTGGTGCGTTCGATCTCGATGCCCTCGACCCGGTCGGTGCCGAGGATTGCGCGCGGGGCGGCGAAGAAGTCGAACTCGATGGCGATGTCGCGGTCGGGACAGATCGCGCCATTGCCGTTGTCATTGGCCGTGCCCCCCGCCATCGCGAAGCTGCGCAAGTGACCCATGGTCTTGCGCATGCCGGGATCGAGCGCGGCATCTTCGGCCAGCGGCGGCAGGTCGGCGGGATCGACGCGGGGGCAGGCCCGCGCGAGCTTGGCGAGTTCGCCCAGTTCCTTCGGGGTCATCGTCACCTGGTGCGGCCCGCGCCGCCCGAGCACGACGATCCGCCGGATCTGCGACCCTTCCAGCGCCGAAAGCGCATGGGCGACGATATCGCTGCCCGCGAATTCCTCCCCGGACTTGGCGAGAATCCGCACGACATCGAGCGCGACATTGCCGTTGCCGACGATGACGGCGGTCTCATGGCTGAAATCGGGATGGAGTTCGGCGAACTGCGGATGCCCGTTGTACCAGCCGACGAAAGCCGCGCTGCCGAAGACATTGGGCAGGTCCTCGCCGGGAAGGCTGAGCTTGCGGTCGTTGGGTGCGCCGGTCGCCAGTACGACGGCATCGTAGAGTTCGCGCAGTTCGTCGATGGAGATGTCGCGACCAACCATGACATTGCCGACGAAGTGGACGTTGTCGCTGAGCGCGGTCAGTTCGTACCGCCGGGCGACGCTCTTGATGCTCTGGTGATCGGGGGCGACGCCGGTGCGGATCAGTCCGAAGGGAACGGGCGAGGAATCGAAGATGTCGACCCGGACATCGTCCCTCCACTGCTTGAGCGCTGCCTCGGCCGTATAGTACCCGGCCGGTCCCGATCCGACGATGGCGATATGTCGCATGGATGTTTTCTCCCAAGCGGACGGAAACTGGATCAGTGCGCCCGCCACTTGTGAAGCAAACATGCTTCCGGATCGGCGGCAAGTGAAATCCGGTGGGACGGGCTTCTCGTGACATATCCGGTAAGGATTGGATTTGCCCGATTATGGATTTGGTTGCCGGAACTTAACACTTTCGCAATGGGGGCAGGGCAAAAGCCGATGCAATGGTGTGGTTGGGGACCCAAGAGTCGAACGAAATCGCGCGCGAAAGTGCGACGAAATCCCGCGCGCCCGTAGAGCGCGCCGAGAAAGACACCCGAAACCCCGTTCCGAATTTCGCTTTCCTGCGCCCGCGCGGGCCGAGCAGCGATCCGCTGCATTTCTTCATCGCGCGGCGCTGGGAACTCATGGCGCCGGGTATCGTCTGCAACATGGTGGCGATGGGCGTCCTGTCCCGCAGCGCGCCGCAGCCGCTGTCGCTCTCGCTGGCGTTCGCGGCCATATTGCTCTGCCTGGGCGCGCCGCTGCTGGCGACATTGGAAGGGCGGCTCCATCACCGCAGCTGGAAGCGCTATCCGCTGATGCTGCTGGCGGTGGCGCTGCCGATGCTGCTGTTCGGCGTTGCGGCCGCGCAGTGGACCCATGATGCCGCCGCGCTGAACTGGCAGGTGACGATCAAGGGCTACGGCCTGCTGACCCTGCTGGCGACGGTGCTGCTCGAGCGCCGCCTGACCTCGATCGTTGCCGCGACGGTGGCCATATGGGCAGGGGCCTCGATCCACTCGGCTTCGCTGGCGACGCTCGGCCTGCTGGCGGCGGGCACCGGCATCGGACTGATCGTGGCGATGCGGCAGGCGCGGCTGGCCCGCGCGGAATCGACGCGGCTCGCGGCGCAGGAGCGCGAACAGCACCGGGCCGAGGAACTCCTGCGCGAATACGAGGAGACCGGGCAGGGCTGGTTCTGGGAAACCGACCGGCGCGGCATGATCGCCTATGTCTCGCCGCGGATCGCCGAACTGGTGGGCTGCCCCCAGGCGGAGCTTTACGGACGACCTTTCCTCAGCCTGTTCCGCCTGCGCGCCGAGGACCATGACAGCGAGCGCACGCTGGCCTTCCATCTCTCGACCCGTTCCTCGTTCCACGACATCGCCGTGCGCGCCGCGACCGACGAGAAGGACGAGCGCTGGTGGTCGATCAACGGCAGGCCGGTGCTGGACCAGTTCCACAATTTCCTCGGCTTTCGCGGCTCGGGCATTGATCTCACCGAGACGCGCAAGTCGCAGCAGCACGTCACTCAGCTCGCCCGTTTCGATTCGCTGACCAAGCTGGCCAACCGCTTCCAGATGTCGGAGTGGCTGGAGAAGGTCATCAACTCGCCGCGCATCGAGAACCGCGCCTGCGCCGTATTCCTGCTCGATCTCGATCGCTTCAAGCAGGTCAACGATACCATGGGCCATCCGGCCGGTGACGCCTTGCTCAAACAGGTGGCGGAGCGCCTGCGCGCGACGGTGGCCAACATGGGCAGGGTCGGGCGCCTCGGCGGCGACGAGTTCCAGGTGATCCTGCCGGGCTATCACCAGCACGAGGGCCTCGGCCATCTCGCGCGCCGGGTGATCGAGAACCTCTCGCAGCCCTATACCATCGATGGCACGCGGGTGACGATCGGCGCTTCGGTCGGCATCGCCATGTGTCCGGAGGACGGAACCACCGTCGAGGCGCTGATCCGCAATGCCGATCTTGCGCTCTATGCCGCCAAGGGCGGCGGGCGCGGGCGCCATCACTTCTACGACGACGATCTCCATTCCGATGCCCGCGAGCGCCAGCAGCTGGAACAGGACCTGCGCGACGCGATCGATGCGGGCGCGCTGGAACTGCACTATCAGCCCCAGGTCCATACGACGACCGAGCGGATCACCGGGTTCGAGGCGCTGCTGCGCTGGAAGCATCCCAAGCACGGCTATCTCTCGCCCGCGAAGTTCGTGCCGGTGGCCGAGGAAACCGGCCTCGTCTCGGAAATCGGTGAATGGGCACTGCGCAAGGCCTGCCGCGACCTCGCCGCCTGGCCGCATGACGTGCGCGTGGCGGTGAACGTCTCGCCGCTGCAATTCGCCAATCCTGAACTGCCTGCCGTGGTCACGCGCGCCATTGCCGAATCGGGCATCGATCCCGCCCGGCTCGAACTGGAGATCACCGAGAGCGTCTTCCTCGGCGAGGGCAAGTCCACCGAGGCGATGTTCGGCGCGCTCAAGGGCATCGGCGTGCGGCTGGCGCTCGACGATTTCGGCACCGGCTATTCCTCGCTCGGCTATCTGAAGAAGGCGCCGTTCGACAAGATCAAGATCGACCAGAGCTTCGTGCGCGGCGCCACCATCGAGGGCAGCCGTAACGGCGCGATCATCTCCTCGATCGTCGGGCTTGCCGAGGCGCTGGGGATGGAGACGACGGCGGAAGGCGTGGAGACGCTGGACGAACTGGACCTCGTGCGCCTGCTCGGATGCAGCCATGTCCAGGGCTTCATCTATGAAAAGTCGCTGACGGCGGCGGAAGTCATGGCCCGGCTCGATCGCGGCCTGATTGCCGTCGCCACCGGCCCGCGCTCGGCCCGCGCGCCGCGCCGGACGATGCTGCGCAAGGTCGTGCTGGAGCACGGCGGCCACATCTATCACGGGACGATCCGCAATATCTCCAGCACCGGGGCCATGGTGGAAGGCCTCTGGAACGTGCCGGTGGAGACCCAGTTCGGCCTCCATCTGGCCGATGACAACGTGGTTCTGGCCACGGCCCGTTGGTGCCGGGAAGACAGCATGGGCGTGGAATTCCTGCGCCCGCTCGAACTGGACGGCAGCGGCTCGGTTGTCTTCGCTCCCGCATGCGCCGAAACGCTTTCTGGCAGCGACGACGAAAGTTTGCTGCGCAGGGCTGGCTGACACGCTGAAAATGCGCGCGCACCGCATTTTCAAATGGTCCAAGCGCTGCTAACGGCGCATCCATGACCGAACTCGCCCAGATCCGTAATTTCTCGATCATTGCCCATATCGACCACGGCAAGTCGACGCTTGCCGACCGCCTGATCCAGCGCACCGGGGGCCTCTCCGACCGCGAGATGAGCGCGCAGGTGCTCGATAACATGGATATCGAGAAGGAACGCGGGATTACCATCAAGGCGCAGACCGTGCGTCTGAACTACACGGCCTCCGACGGGATCACTTATGAGCTGAACCTGATGGACACGCCGGGCCACGTCGACTTCGCCTACGAAGTCAGCCGCAGCCTTGCCGCCTGCGAAGGCGCGCTGCTGGTAGTGGATGCCGCGCAGGGCGTGGAAGCGCAGACCCTGGCCAACGTCTACCAGTCGATCGAGCACGACCACGAGATCGTGCCCGTCATCAACAAGATCGACCTGCCCGCCGCCGAGCCGGAAAAGGTGCGGAGCGAAATCGAGGAAGTGATCGGCATCGACGCTTCCGAAGCCGTCATGGCCTCGGCCAAGTCGGGCATCGGCATCGACGAAATTCTCGAAGCCGTCGTCGCCAAGATCCCGGCGCCCAAGGGCGACCGTACCAAGCCGCTCAAGGCGATGCTGGTCGATTCCTGGTATGATCCCTATCTCGGCGTCGTCATTCTGGTGCGTGTGATCGACGGCGTCATCAAGAAGGGCCTCAACGTCAAGTTCATGCAGGGCGGCACCGACCACCTCGTCGATCGCGTCGGCTGCTTCACGCCCAAGCGCATCGACCTGCCCGAACTCGGCCCCGGCGAAATCGGCTTCATCACCGCGCAGATCAAGGAAGTGGAGCAGGCCAAGGTCGGTGACACCATCACCACCGTGAAGCAGGGCGCCACCGAGGCGCTGCCGGGCTACAAGGAAGTGCAGTCGGTGGTGTTCTGCGGCCTCTTCCCCGTCGACGCCAACGACTTCGAGAAGCTGCGCGAATCGATCGGCAAGCTGCGCCTCAACGATGCCTCTTTCAGCTTCGAGATGGAATCGAGCGCGGCGCTGGGCTTCGGCTTCCGCTGCGGATTCCTGGGCCTGCTGCATCTGGAAATCATCCAGGAGCGCCTGAGCCGCGAATACGACCTCGACCTCATCACCACCGCGCCTTCGGTGGTCTATCGCCTGACGATGACCGACGGCACCGTGAAGGAACTGCACAACCCGGCCGACATGCCCGATCCGGTGAAGATCGACTTCATGGAAGAGCCGTGGATCAAGGCGGTGATCTACACGCCGGACGAATATCTCGGTTCGATCCTGAAGCTTTGCCAGGACCGTCGCGGTATCCAGAAGGACCTGACTTACGTCGGCGGCCGTGCGCAAGTGACCTACGAACTGCCGCTCAACGAAGTGGTGTTCGACTTCTACGACCGTCTGAAGTCGATCAGCCGCGGCTATGCCAGCTTCGACTATGAGCAGATCGGGCTTCAGGAGGGTGACCTCGTGATGATGAACATCCTCGTGAACAACGAGCCGGTCGATGCGCTGTCGATGGTGGTCCACCGCAGCCAGGCCGAACCGCGCGGTCGCGCGCTGGTGGAGCGTCTGAAGGACCTGATCCCGCGCCACATGTTCAAGATTCCGATCCAGGCGGCGATCGGCGCCAAGGTGATCGCGCGCGAGACGATTTCGGCCATGCGCAAGGACGTTACCGCCAAGTGCTATGGCGGCGATATCACCCGCAAGAAGAAGCTTCTGGAAAAGCAGAAGGAAGGCAAGAAGCGCATGCGCGAGTACGGCAACGTGCAGATTCCGCAGGAAGCCTTCATCGCTGCGCTGCGCATGGGCGAGGAATAAGGCTGGGAGCGGCCGGGCGGCATCGCTGCCGTCTTCCGGTCGCTCGGCTCCATCCGGCACTTTGCCGTTCATGACCTGCAAAAGGCGCGTACCGACAGGGTGCGCGCCTTTTGCATTTCTCGATCCGTTATCGATGCAATTGTGTTTGGTCCCTGGCCGATATCGGGCGACTCATTGCATGAGTAAGATTGGTTAAGCTTAGTCGCCTAAGTCTGACTGTGTCGGGGGACGATTCGGCCTGTAAGGCAATCGTTTTCGGCGCCATGTCGTGATTTGCGCCACATGCAGATCGGTCGGATGTGGTTAAATTGATACCGGTGACAGCTTGCCTGTAGCGGGTTGATAGTGCGATTGCAGACGATCATACTCCGCTACAAACGGATGACGTTTGCGGGGAAGGGCGGAACGAGGGTGGCTCGGTAGCGTTATGGACCTTGGGCGAACGGACGCTGGCGGCGACATGACGCAGTTGCAACGCATCATGACGGTTTTTCCGTCCCTGACTTCCAAGCAGCACGAAGTTCTGGCCTTCGTGGCCGAAAACCGCACGAGCAAGGAAATCGCCTGGGAACTCGGCATTTCCGAAAGCGCGGTCAACCAGCGGATCGAGGGCGTGCGCAGCCGCACCGGTTCCCCGCCCCGCGCCGAACTGGCGCGCGCTTACAGGCAGTACCAGCAGGACCAGAATCAGTCGGAGCAGGACGAAGCCTGTAATCCGCTACCAGAGAAGAATCCTCAGGTTCCGGCCATACCCCTCTTCGATGAGGATCGGGGCAGGGACGAACTGGTCGAAAGGCTCACCCTGGCAGATGGCGCCACGTTCAAGATAACGGCACCTTGGCAGGAAGAGAACTTCACCCGGGTCGTTCCGGAGGTGCTCGATGGAGCGAATGCGGGTCTCAGCCGCACGGCCGCCATGATTGCCATCGCCGGAGGACTTCTCCTCGTTGCGGTGTTCGGTCTGGACCTGGCGACCAAGCTGAGCGGCCTGCTTTGATCCAGCCTCCAGCCACGACGTTTTCAGGCGCATCGGTCGGGCCGGTGACGCAGGATGGGGGTCCTTATGTCGATCACGATTTCCGCTGCCACTGCCCGGATCGCGCGTCAGCTTCCCGAGGCCGAACTCTCGCTCGACTCCGCACTGCTGGCTTCGGCCCGCCTGATGGAATCGATGCTGCTGGCCCGCCAGGCGGACGGCGTGGCAACTTTCACCGGCCAGACGGCCCTGATGCGCCTCGCCAAGACGCAGCGCACCTTGCTCGAAAGCCAGAACGACATGATCCGCGTTCATCAGGAACTGCTGGGCATCGGCCGCGAGGTGAAAGCCATCGCCGACGAGCCGGAAGCCTGCCCGAACCAGGCACAGCTTGTGGACGGCGCGCCGATGGCTCAATCGGCCTAATCGGCCCAGGCCCAATTGCGGGTTCCGCGCGTTTCGGACGGCATGGCCATGGGGGGCTTGGATGCTGACCTGGGGCGCGCGGGCCTACCTCCAATATGGGGTCTATCTTCTTCTCTTCCTCGTGGCCTGGCGGCGCGGCGCGGCGCCTGAGCGCATCCTGGCCGGGATCATGCTCGGCATGGTCGTCGCCGACCGGATCTATCATCTGGGGCGCGGCACCGACCTGCTGGTCTATTACGGGGTCGATGTCGTTCATCTGGCGATCGACACGTCGAGCCTCATGGGGATCGGTTACGTCGCGCTTCATGCCAACAGGTTCTACCCGTTATGGATAGGTGGGGCGCAGATCATCGCCTTTTCGAGCCATTTCTACCGGCTGGGGATCGTGGATATCCACACGACGGCCTATCAGGTGATGGCGATCATGCCCTCCTACGTCCAGCTTCTGGCGATGGGGCTTGGACTCGGCTGTCACATGTGGCGGCAGAAAAGACAGGGCAATTATCCGTCCTGGCGCAGATACTCCGTCCGGTCGTCGGTGAGCGGAGCGAGGACGTCGCCCGCCGTCTGATCCAGCGCTTCGGATCACTGAGCACGATCTACACGGCCTCGGCGCAGAATCTGGCCGAGGAAATCGACGAAACGGGTCTCAATCGCCAGGCCATCGCCGCGATGATCCGTGCCGCGCGCGATCTCGCCGCCGTTGCCGGGCACGAGATGGTACTGGGCGAGCCCATCGACACGACCAGTTCCGCGTTCCGCCAGTATCTCGCGCGGCGCATGCTGGGGCGGCGCGAAGAGTGCGTCATGGTGCTGTTCTTCAACGGCGATGGCCTGTTCCTGGGCGAGGAGTTTCATGTCGGGACGCGCCAGTCGACGTGCGAACTGCCGCTCAGGCACACCGTGCGGCGGGCTTTCGATCTCGATGCCCGTCGTCTGATCCTGGCGCACAACCACCCCTCCGGCGATCCCAAGCCCAGCGCCGACGACCTGCAATCCACACGCACCTTCCGACAGGTCATGGCCGCGCTGGAACTCAAGCTGGACGATCATTTCGTCGTGGCGAAGGGCGGTATCTTCAGTATGAGCGACAACGGTCTGATTTAGATGGCGATTTGACTTAAGAGACGTGCAACCCGATTGTCGTAGAGGCTATCTATACCGGCAGGCGCATTCGCGCTTCACGTTCTTGTGCCGCACGTCCTCATGGAGATTGGGTTTGACCGACATCGTTACCGTACCGACCACGCCGTTCGAGGGACAGGCGCCGGGAACGTCCGGCCTGCGCAAGAAAGTGCGCGTGTTCCAGCAGCCGGGCTATGCGGAGAACTTCATCCAGTCGGTGTTCGATGTGGTGAATCCGGAAGCAGGCGCGATACTGGTGATCGGCGGTGACGGACGTTACCACAATCGCACGGTGATCCAGCAGGCCATCCGCATGGCCGCCGCCAACGGCTATGCCCGTGTGATCGTGGGGCAGGGCGGTATTCTCTCGACCCCTGCGGCCAGCCATGTGATCCGCAAGTACGGCGCCGCTGGCGGGCTGATCCTTTCCGCCAGCCACAATCCCGGCGGCCCTGACGAGGACTTCGGGATCAAGTACAATATCGCCAATGGCGGCCCGGCACCGGAAAGCGTAACGGGCGCGATCCTCGCCCGCACGAAGGGAATCGATCGCTGGCTGACCGTGGAGGCCGGGGATATCGACCTCGATACCCTGGGCGAGGTCACGGTCGGCGATCTGGTGGTACAGGTGCTCGATCCGGTCGCGGACTATGCCGACCTGATGGAAGAGTTGTTCGACTTCGATGCCATTCGCAAGGCCGTTTCCAGCGGCTTCACAATGCGCTTCGACGCGATGAGCGCAGTGACCGGGCCTTACGCGGTCGAAATTCTCGAAAACCGCTTGGGCTTTGCCGCGGGAACCGTAGTGAATGAAATACCGCTGGAGGATTTCGGCGGCCATCACCCCGATCCCAACCTGATCCACGCCAAGGACCTCTATGACGCGATGATGGGGCCGGACGCCCCAGACCTCGGCGCGGCATCGGACGGCGACGGGGATCGCAACCTCATCATCGGTCGCGGGCGCTTCGTCACGCCTTCGGATTCGCTGGCGATGCTGGCGGCCAATATCGAGATCGCTCCGGCTTATCGTGGCCGCTTGACCGGGATCGCCCGCTCGATGCCGACCAGCGCCGCTGCCGACCGGGTGGCCGAGGCGCTCGGCATCCCCTGCTTCGAGACGCCGACCGGCTGGAAGTTCTTCGGCAACCTGCTCGATGCCGGAATGGCGACGATCTGCGGCGAAGAAAGCGCGGGCACCGGCTCCGACCATGTGCGCGAGAAGGACGGTCTCTGGGCCGTGCTGCTCTGGCTGAACATTCTGGCAGTGCGCGATATCAGCGTCGACCAACTGACCCGCACCCACTGGGCGCGGTTCGGTCGCAACTACTATGCGCGCCACGACTACGAAGCGGTCGACAGCGAGGCTGCGGCCACTCTCATGAGCGAACTGAAAGCCGCGCTGCCGACGCTGCCGGACAAGACTTTCGGCCCGCTCACCGTCTCTCATGCCGACAACTTCGCCTATACCGATCCGGTCGATCATTCGGTCAGCGAGAACCAGGGCGTGCGCGTCCTGTTCGAAGATGGCAGCCGCGTGGTCTTCCGCCTTTCCGGCACCGGCACGCAGGGCGCGACCCTGCGCGTCTATCTGGAGTGCTATGAGCCTGCCACCGGCCATCTCGATGCGGATACCGGCGCCATGCTCGAGCCGCAGATCGCCGCCGCGCAGGAGATCGCGGGAATTGCGCGCCATACCGGGCGCACAATTCCAGACGTGGTGACCTGACCTTGTGATGCAGGAACCCGCCGCTCTCGCTTGAGGGCGGACGGGTTCCTACATCATTACCGCGCTGCTCTCGTAGACCCGCCGCACCAGTTCCGCCTGCCCGCGCACGCCCAGCTTGGCATAGAGCCGCTTGGAGTAGTTGCGCGCGGTTTCCAGCGTCAGACCCATGCGCTCCGCCGCTTCGGCGATGGAGTGGCCATCGGCCAGCGCCATCGCCAGTTCCGCCTCGCGGCGGGGCAGGTCGAAGATTTCGGTCAGGCGCTCGGCGCTGCGGTCGGAATGCGGGCGGGGCAGGGTGCAGAGCGCCAGGATCGCGGGAATCGCGAGGGCTTCGGCATTCCCGGCGGGCATCAGCAGTGCCTCGATATGCGGATTGTTCCGCAGCAGCACAGGCCGCGCGGAGGGCGTTGGGGCCTGAATCATGTCCGCCGCGATGGCCGCCAGCTTGCGCTCGGCGGCAAGGTCCAGGCCCAGCACGCGCTCGCCGGGACGCAGCACCGCGCCGCAATGCGCCTGCCAGAATTCCGCGAGCGCCGGATCAGCCTCCAGCACGCGCGCTTCGCCGTCGAGCAGCATCCAGCCCTTTCCCGTGCGTTCCAGCCCCGCGGCGTTGATCCGGGCCGAAAGCCGGTCGCGGTCCATCGCCACCAGGTTTTCGACCGCGATGGCTACGTAGGGGGCCAGGCTGGAAAGCAGGGCACTGTCGGCGGCGGAGCATTCGCGCGCGCGGGCCATCAGCAGCCAGGCGCTGTAGCGCTCGCCGCCAGCGATCCGTACTACGCGCGCATCGCCGATGCCGAGCCTCGCCATGCGGCGGCCGCGGTCGGCACGGGCGGCCGGGTCGTGGCCGATCATCTCCCCGATCGAATAGACCCGGCCCGGGCGCAGGCTGTCGTAGAGGTAGCGGTCGAGATCGAACGGTCCCGGCTGCTCCTGACCTTCGGCATGTGTTCGCAGGTCGATTCCGGCGTAATTCTCGACGATTGCGGCATGCGGGGCCTCCCCCATGCGGAGAACCAGACTGACGTAATCGGCTTGGGTGCGACGGCGCAGTCTTTCCAGAAATGTCGAAAATCGCGGATTTTCAGTGCCTCCGCGAAAGAGCGGGATCAGCAGATCGGTCTCGTCGTTGCTTGTGAGGGCCATAACCTCCCATATGGGAGGTTCGCGAAAATGTCATCCCTGCAATCGCTGTTGGAACAGGCCGAGGGGCACGCGCCCAGGCAGAGGAAGATCCGATGAAGACACTGACGCACCTGGAACGCCTCGAAGCCGAGAGTATCCACATCATCCGCGAAGTCGTCGCCGAGGCCGAGAAGCCGGTGATGCTCTATTCGGTCGGCAAGGACAGCGCGGTGATGCTGCATCTCGCCCGCAAGGCGTTCTATCCCTCGCCGCCGCCGTTTCCGCTGCTCCATGTCGATACGACGTGGAAGTTCAAGGCGATGTACGAGCTGCGCGACAAGATGGCGCGGGACAGCGGCATGGAGCTGCTCGTCTACCAGAACCCCGAAGCGCTGGAAAAGGGCATCAATCCCTTCGACCACGGCGCGCTCCACACCGACATGTGGAAGACCGAGGGGCTGAAGCAGGCGCTCGACAAGTACGGTTTCGACGCGGCCTTCGGCGGCGCCCGCCGCGACGAGGAGAAGAGCCGCGCCAAGGAGCGCATCTTCTCGTTCCGCACCTCTTCGCACGGCTGGGACCCGAAGAACCAGCGCCCGGAGCTGTGGAACCTCTACAACGCCAAGAAGGCGCGCGGGGAATCGATCCGCGTGTTTCCGATCTCCAACTGGACCGAGCTGGACATCTGGCAGTACATCCACCTGAACGACATCCCGATCGTGCCGCTCTACTTCGCCGAAAAGCGCCCGACCGTGGAGCGTGACGGCATGTTGCTGATGGTGGACGACGAACGCTTCCCGCTGAAGGAAGGCGAGGTTCCCGTCGAACGCTCGATCCGTTTCCGCACGCTCGGCTGTTACCCGCTGACCGGCGCGGTGGAGAGCGAGGCGAAGACGCTTCCCGAAGTGATCCAGGAAACGCTGCTCACCACCACATCCGAGCGGCAAGGCCGCGCCATCGACAAGGACGCCGGCGGTGCCGGCATGGAAGTCAAGAAGCAGCAGGGGTACTTCTGATGGCCGACGTTGAAACCAAAGAAGCGGTCTACGTCACCGACCAGCTGATCGCGGACGATATCGACGCATACCTCGTCCAGCACGAGCACAAGACGATGCTGCGCTTCATCACCTGCGGCAGCGTCGACGATGGCAAGTCCACCCTGATCGGGCGCCTGCTCTACGATTCGAAGATGATCTTCGAAGATCAGCTGGATGCGCTCCAGTCGGACTCCAGGAAGGTCGGCACGCAGGGGCAGGAAATCGACTTCGCGCTGCTGGTCGACGGTCTTGCCGCCGAGCGTGAGCAGGGCATCACCATCGACGTGGCCTATCGCTTCTTCAACACCGAGAAGCGCAAATTCATCGTCGCCGACTGCCCGGGCCACGAACAGTACACCCGCAACATGGTCACCGGCGCATCCACCGCCGACCTTGCGGTGATCCTGATCGATGCGCGCAAGGGCGTGCTGGTGCAGACGCGCCGCCATTCGTATCTGTGCCACCTGATCGGCATCAAGAACATCGTCCTTGCGGTCAACAAGATGGACCTGGTGGATTACAGCCAGGAGGTCTTCGACAAGATCCTGGCGGACTATACCGAGTTCGCCGCGTCGATCGGGATCGAGAGCTTCACCGCCCTGCCGATCTCGGGCTTCAAGGGCGACAACATCACCACGCTTTCGGACAAGACGCCGTGGTACAAGGCGCCGCAATACGCTGGTATCCCGCTGGTCGAGCATCTGGAAACGGTGGAGGTTCTCTCCTCGGTCGATGCCGAAAAGCCGCTGCGCCTGCCGGTGCAGTGGGTGAACCGTCCGAACCTCGACTTCCGCGGGTTCTCGGGCCTGATCGCTACCGGCTCGGTGAAGGCGGGCGACAGGATTCGCGTCCTGCCCTCGGGCAAGACCAGCACGATCACCCGCGTCGTCACGTATGACGGCGACCTGGAGGAGGCGGTCGCCGGTCAGTCGGTGACGGTCTGCTTCGCGGACGAGATCGACTGTTCGCGAGGGTCGGTGATCTCGGTCGCCGACAATCCGCCGCAGACCGCCGACCAGTTCGAATCGACTTTCGTGTGGATGGCCGACGAGGCCATGGTGCCCGGCCGCGCCTATTGGCTGAAGATCGGTACGCAGATGGTCTCCGCGACGGTTGCCGAGCCGAAGTACGAGATCAACGTCAACACGATGGAGAAGCTCGCGGCCAAGACGCTGGAGTTGAACGCGATCGGCGTGGCGGAACTGACCACCGACAAGCAGATCGTCTTCGAATCCTATGCCGACAACCGCACGCTCGGCGGCTTCATCCTGATCGACAAGATGACCAACGCCACTGTGGCGGCGGGCATGATCCACTTCTCGCTGCGCCGTTCGCAGAACGTGCACTGGCAGGCGGTGGACATCGATCGCAAGCAGCACGCGGGCCTCAAGAACCAGCGCCCGGCGGTGCTGTGGTTCACCGGCCTTTCGGGCTCCGGCAAGTCGACCATCGCCAACCTCGTCGAGAAGAAGCTGCACCGGATGAACCGGCACACCTTCCTGCTCGACGGCGACAACGTGCGTCACGGGCTTAACAAGGATCTGGGCTTCACCGAGGCGGACCGCATCGAGAACATCCGCCGCGTGGGCGAAGTCTCGAAGCTGATGACCGACGCGGGCCTGATCGTCATCACCGCCTTCATCTCGCCGTTCCAGGCGGACCGCGAGATGGTGCGTTCGATGCTGCCGGAAGGCGAGTTCTTCGAAGTGTTCATCGACACGCCGCTGAAGGTGGCCGAGGCGCGCGACGTCAAGGGTCTCTACAAGAAGGCGCGTTCGGGCGAGCTGAAGAACTTCACGGGGATCGACAGCCCCTACGAAGCGCCGCGCAATCCCGAAATCCGCATCGACACCACGGTCGTCTCGCCGGAAGAGGCCGCGAACCTCATCGTCGATACGCTGCTGGGAGACGCCTGATGAGCCTTAATGACGGCGATCTCGCCGCCCATCTGGCCGAAGTGGCGGGCAAGATCCTGCTCGACGTGAGGGCTTCCGGCCTGTTCTCGGGCAAGGCGCTGGGCAAGGCGGGGGACCAGACCGCCAACCAGTTCCTCTGCCACGCCCTTCGCGCGCAGCGGCCCGAGGACGGGCTGCTCTCCGAAGAGGAGAAGGACAATGCGGAGCGTCTCGCCAAGGAGCGGGTGTGGATCGTCGACCCGGTCGACGGCACCCGCGAATATGGCGAGGAGCGTGCCGACTGGGCGGTCCATGTCGGCATGGCGGTGGACGGCGCGCCGGTGCTGGGCGCGGTGGCGCTGCCGGGCGCGGGTGTGGTCCTGCGCTCAGACCAGCCCGGCGAAGTTCCGCCCGCGCCGGAAGTGCTGCGCATGGTCGTCAGCCGCACGCGACCCGCACGGGAAGCGACCGGCGTGGCCGAAGAGATCGGCGCCGAACTGGTGCCGATGGGATCGGCCGGGGCCAAGGCCATGGCGATCCTGCGGGGTGAGGCGGATATCTACCTCCACTCCGGCGGCCAGTACGAGTGGGACAGCTGTGCGCCTGCCGCCGTCGCGCTCGGTTGGGGGCTGCATGTCTCGCGCATCGACGGCAGCCCGCTCGTCTACAACCGGGAAGACGTTTACATGCCCGACCTGCTGATCTGCCG
The DNA here is from genome assembly GCF_055521635.1 of Novosphingobium sp. BL-S-20. Lineage (NCBI taxonomy): Bacteria > Pseudomonadati > Pseudomonadota > Alphaproteobacteria > Sphingomonadales > Sphingomonadaceae > Novosphingobium > Novosphingobium sp. BL-S-20. The sequence continues at coordinate 1,317,148 of NZ_CM145494.1, forward strand.
GAAAGAGCATGCCGAACTGGTGCTGGAGAAGGTGAAGGCCTTCCTTGCCTGATGCTACTGGCTTGGCGGCGTGGCCTGATCGCCGCCGAGCACGCGGTAGAGCGTGATGCGGTTGCTGGCGACGGCGAGGCGCACGGCGATCTCCTGCTGCCGGGCGCTGTAGAGGCTGCGCTGCGCGTCGAGGTTCTCCAGCGAACTGGTGATGCCCTGGCGGTAGCTGGCCTCGGTCAGGCGCGCGGTGTCGCTGGCGGCTGCGGTATAGCTTGAGGCAGCGCGCAGGCGTTCCGACAGCGTGCCCTGATCGGCGAGAGCGTCCGAGACTTCGCTAAAGGCGGTCTGGATCGCCTTTTCGTACGTGGCGAGGGCAGCGTCGCGCTGGGCCTTGGCCACTTCGACATTGGCGCTTCTGCCTCCGGCGTTGAAGATCGACCAGCTGGCGGCGGCCGTGCCGGTGGCGGCGAAGGCGCCCTTGTCGAACAGCGCCGAAAGCGCGTCGCTGGCGAAGCCGAGCAGGCCGGTCAGCGAGATCGAGGGGAACAGTTCGGCCCGCGCAGTGCCGATATCGGCATTGGCGGCGCGCAGCGAATATTCGGCCTCCACTACGTCAGGACGGCGCAGGAGCACTTGCGAACTGGTGCCTGCGGGCAGAACAGCCAGCGACTGGTTCACTTCGTCCACGCCGCCGGGCAGCAGGCTCTCGTCGAAATCGGTGCCGACGAGCAGGCGGATCGCATTGACGTCCTGCGCCAGAGCCGTCGTCTGCGAGGCGACATCGCCGCGAGCCGTTTCAAGCACTTGCTCGGCCTGTCTCAGGTCCGTTCGCGGAGCGACACCGCCCTTGAGACGGGCGCCGGTGAGGGTGACGCTGCGCTCGGCATTGGCGGCGGTCGCCTCCGCGATGCGCAGCAGGTCCTTGTCGGCCGCGTAAGTCGCCCAGGCCTGCGCGAGGTCGGCGACGAGGCCGAGCCGCACGGTGCGGGCCGCCGCTTCGGTGGAAAGCGCGGTGTTGCGCTGGGCCGCCGTGGCGCTGGCGTACTTGCCGAAGAAGTCGAGTTCGAAGCTCGAAATGCCGCCTTGCAGGGAATAGGACGAGCGGTCGCCGCTCGTGCTGCTGTCTGTCGAGCCGCCGTTCGTCTCGGTGCGGCTGGCCGAACCGCTCACGCCAATGGCGGGAAACTGGTTGGCCCGGACCACCCGCACTTGCGCCCGCGCGGCAGCGAGATTGGCGGCGGCGACGCGCAAGTCGCGGTTGTTGGCAAGCGCCTGCTCGACCAGCGACTGGAGCCGCCGGTCGCGGAAGATCTCGGTGTAGGAGACCAGCGGCAGCGCGGCTTCGCTCTGGGCGAGATAGGCGTCGCCGACGGGCCAGGAGGCGGCGACTGGCGACGTCGGTGCGACGTACTTGGGCGCCATCGAGCAGGCACCCAATGCAAGCGCGGGCAGGGTGAGGGCGGCGAGACGGAAGCGGATCATGCGGCGTCTCCCTTGGGCTGGCGGCGTTCCTGGATGTGCTTGCGGACTGCGGCAAGACCGTCGCGCACGCCGCGCCGCACGAGCACGAAGAACAGCGGGATGAAGAAGATCGCAAGCAGCGTGGCGGTCAGCATGCCGCCGACGACGGCGGTGCCGATGGCGATGCGGCTGTTGGCGCCCGCGCCGCTGGCGATGGCGAGCGGGATCACGCCGAAGATGAACGCGAAGCTGGTCATCAGGATCGGGCGCAGGCGGATGCGGGCGGCTTCGAGGGCGGCTTCGATCACCCGCTTGCCCTGGCGTTCGGCCTGTTCGGCAAATTCGATCATCAGGATCGCGTTCTTGGCGGCGAGGCCCATGGTCGTCAGCAGGCCGATCTGGAGATAGACGTCGTTTTCAAGGCCGCGCAGCGTCACCGCCATGATCGCGCCAAGCAGGCCGAGCGGAATGACGAGGATCACCGCGATCGGGATCGACCAGCTTTCGTAGAGCGCGGCAAGGCAGAGGAACACCACAAGCAGCGAGAGCGCATAGAGCAGCGGGGCCTGACCCGAGGAGAGGCGCTCCTGATAGGACGATCCGGCCCAGGCGACGGCGGTGCCGGGGACCTGGCTCGCCAGTTCCGCCATCACGTCCATCGCCGTGCCCGAGCTGACGCCGGGGGCCGGGCTGCCCGAGAATTCGTAGGCCTGGAGGCCGTTGAAGCGCGAGGACGAACTGGGCGCGGTCGACCAGCTGATCGTCGAGAAGGCCGAGAACGGCACCATCTGCCCGCTCGTGCCGCGCACGAACCAATTGGCAAGGTCTTCGGGGCGCGAGCGGAACTGCGCATCGCCCTGCACGAAGACGCGCTTGACGCGGCCCTTGTCGATGAAGTCGTTGACGTAAGTGCCGCCCCAGGCGGTCTGGAGGGTCGAGTTGGCGCTGGCGGCGGTGACGCCGTAAGTGGTCAGGGCGGGGGTGTTCGTCTTGATCTTCAGCGTCGAAACGTCTGGGAGATCGCTCAGGCGCACGTTGGTGAGGCGCTCGTCCGCAGTGGCTTTCGCGAGCAGTTCGTCGCGGGCCTTCTGGAAGTCCGCGCGGGCCATGCCGTTGCGGTTCTGCAGTTCCATGGTGAAGCCGGCGGACGAGCCGAGGCCGCGGATGGCGCCGGGGACCAGCGTGAAGACCTGCGCGTCGCGAAGGCCGCGGAACGCTCCGTTGGCGCGCTGGACGATGGCGTCGGCGCTGTTCTTCTTGCCGGGGCGCTGCTCCCAGTCCACCAGCGTGATGAAGGCCTGACCCGAGTTCTGGCCCGAGGCGCCCTGACCGCCGCCGGACAGCGTGAACATGCTGGCGACGTTGCCCTTCTCGTACTTGGTGAAATAGTCCTCCACCTGGCGCTGCACTTCCTCGGTGCGGGTGCGCGGCGAACCAGCGGGCAGGCGCCACTGGACCATGATCGTGCCCTGGTCCTCGTTCGGCAGGAAGCCGGTCGGCAGGCGCTGGAACAGGCCGTAAGTGGCGACGCAGGCGATTCCGAAGAGCAGGAGCCAGCGCCACTTGTGCGCGATCACGCGCTCCACGCGGCGGCCATAGGCCTCGGTCATGTTCTCGAAGCTGCGGTTGAACCAGGTGTGGAAGCGCTCCCAGGGGACCAGGAGCCAGGGCATGCGGCGCTGGATGAAGCCGGGCTTCTCTTCGCCTTCCTTCGCCTTGGCCTTGAGCAGGGTGGCGGTGAGCGCCGGGCTGAGGATCAGCGCGACCAGCACCGAGAGCACCATGGCGACCACGATCGTCAGCGAGAACTGGCGGTAGATCACGCCGGTCGATCCGCCGAAGAAGGCCATCGGCAGGAACACCGCCGAAAGCACCAGGGCGATGGCGATCAGCGCGACCTGGATTTCCTCCATCGACTTGATGGTGGCTTCGCGCGCGGACATGCCCGGATTTTCTTCGAGCAGACGCTCGACGTTCTCGACGACGACTATGGCGTCGTCGACCAGGAGGCCGATGGCGAGGACGAGGCCGAACAGGGTCAGCGTATTGATCGAGAAACCGGCGACGTAGAACACCGCAAACGTGCCGAGCAGCACCACCGGCACCGCGATCGCCGGGATCAGCGTGGCGCGCCAGCTTTGCAGGAACACGAACATGACGATGACGACCAGCACGATCGCCTCGAACAGCGCCTTTTCGACTTCCGCGACCGAGAGCTTGATGAAGGCGGTGGAGTCGTTGCCGTAGGTATATTCAAGGCCGTCGGGCATGCCTTCGGCCAGCTGCTTCATCTCCGTCTTGACCAGTTCGGCGGTCGCCAGCGCGTCGGCGCCGGGCGAGAGCGAGATGGAGATACCGGCGCCGGGGTGGCCGTTGATGCGGCTGATCGTATTGTAGTTCTCGGCGCCGATCTCGACGCGGGCGACGTCGGCGATGGTGACGACCGAACCGTCGGTATTGGTCTTGAGGACGATGTTGCGGAACTGCTCGGCGGTCTGGAGGCGCGAACCGGCGGTGACGATGGCGTCGATCGCCTGGTCCTTGGGCGCGGGCAACCCGCCGATCTCACCGGCGGCGATCTCGGTATTCTGGGCGGTGATCGCCGAAGTCACGTCGCTGGGCATCAGCGACACGGCGGCCAGCTTGGTCGGGTCGAGCCAGATGCGCATCGCGTGGGGGGCGCCGAACACGTTGACGTCGCCCACGCCTTCGAGGCGCGAGAGCGGGTCCTGGATGTTCGAGGCCAGATAGTCCGACACGTCCTGGTTGGAGCGGCTGTCGGTGGCGTCGTAGACGGCGACCAGCAGCAACTGGTCGGGGTTGGACTTGGTGACGGTGACGCCCTGGTTCTGCACCGCCTGCGGCAGACGGGAGAGCGCCGACTGGACCTTGTTCTGGACCTGGACCTGGGCGATGTCGGGGTCGGTGCCCTTGGCGAAGACCGCGCTGATCGTCGCCTGGCCGCGGTTCGAGGACTGCGAGTTGAAATAGAGCAGCCCGTCGATGCCGGTAAGCTGCTGCTCGATCACCTGGGTGACGCTGTTCTCGATCGTTTCGGCCGAGGCGCCGTTGTAGGTGGCGCGGATGTTCACCTGCGTCGGCGCGATGTCCGGATATTGCTCGTTCGGCAGGAAGGCCAGCGCGCCGAGGCCCGCCAGCATGACGATGATGGCGAGGACCCAGGCGAAGATCGGCCGGTCGATGAAGATGCGCGACATGGGAGGCTCAGCGACCCTTACCGGCGGAAGAAGCGCCGGAAGAAGCGCTGCCGGCCTTGCCGCTGGGCGGCACGACGGTCTGTGCGGTCGAGGCCGGAACCGGCTTGATCTCGGCGCCCTGCTTGAGGCCGTTCAGGCCCTGGACGATGACCTTGTCGCCCTTCTGGAGGCCCGAGGTAACGACGGTATTGGTGCCCTGGGTGCGGTCGGCGGTGACCTTGCGGCGGGCGGCCTTGTTGTCGGCACCGACGACCATGACATAGGCCGAGCCGTCGAAATCGCGCTGGACCGAGTTCTGCGGCACCAGGTAGGCGCCCGGATCGGTCGCCTGATCGAACACCGAGGAGACGAACATGCCGGGCAGCAGGAAGCCGTCCGGATTGGGGAACTTGGCGCGCAAGGTAACGGTGCCGGTATCCTCGGCAACGGTGACGTCCGAGAATTCGACGGTGCCGGACAGGGGGTACTGCGAGCCGTCGTCGAAGCGAAGATGAACCTGGGTGCTGCCCGGCGTGACGCCGCCTGCGGCCAGCTTGCGGCGCAGCGCGGTGAGGTCGGTTGCGGACTGCTGCATGTCCACGAAGATCGGGTCCATGCGTTGGATCACCGCCAGCGGATCGGTCTGGCTGGCGCTGGCGAGGGCGCCCACGGTCGAGAGCGAGCGGCCGATGCGGCCGCTGATCGGTGCGGGCAGGGTGGTGAAGCGCAAATTGATCTTCGCGGTGTCGAGCGTGGCGGCGTTCTGGGCGATCGAGGCCTTGGCCGATCGCGCCGTGGCGAGGGCGTCGATGTAATCCTGCTTCGCGACCGCTTCCATGTCGGCCAGCGGCTTGTAGCGCTGGGCCTTGGCACTGGCGGCCTCGGCGGTGGCGCGGGCGCTGGCGAGATCGGCCGAGGCCTGGTTGACGGCGGCGCGATAGAGGCTGGGGTCGATCTGGTAGAGCGGCTGTCCGGCGCGGACCATGCTGCCCTCGGTGAAGAGGCGCTTGACGATCACGCCGGTCACCTGCGGGCGGACTTCGCTGGTCTCGAAGGCGACAGTGCGACCGCTGAGCGTGACCGCGAGCGGAACGGCGGCAGGCTGCACCACGATATAGCCGACTTGCGGCGCGGGGCGCTTGTCGTCCTTCTTCTCGCCGCCCGAACAGGCGGCAAGGAGGGCAACCGAAATGAAGGCAAATCCGGCGTTGAAACCGGCCTGACGCAGAAAGGGGAATGCCGCAGTCGAAGAAGACGTGATTTTCAAGTCGCGCACCGTCAAAAGTCTTGTCGGCGCTGCTATTCAGCCAATTGTTGCCGCCCGCAAGCCGGGTTTTCGCAAGTGCGACAATTTGCGACTAAAAACGAAGATTCTGGCGCTTTTGCGACTTCCCATTACGTCAACTGCCCGCACTAACTGAGAGGCGAGCACGCCGCCTACTGGTAGCGTGCCAACATCTGGAGCGAGGCGGCGTAATAGTCGTTGGTGAGCACCGAAGGCTGGGCACTGCCGAGCAGCCGCCCCACGACCGCGGCGCCGCCAGCTGACATCGCATAGTTCGCTTCCTCGCCCGTCACCACGTCGACCCAGGCAGGAATCGGCTTGTTGGCGGAGAGGCAGCCGCGCCAGTAGGCGGCGATGTCAGGCACCAGCGACTGGCGCCCGCCCAGCGCCGCATAGAGCGGCACACGGATCGCGTCGTAGCCGAACCGCGGCGGCTTGTCGCGGGCCGGGGCGACCTGGTTCGGCGCGCTGATGACCACCCAGTCCGTCGGCAGGCGGTGCGGGCCGAAGCGGGAGAGGCGGGTGATCGCCTCGCTGTCGCTGATGACGCGGCCCCAGACCTGCTGGCCGTCCGCCTTGGCGAAAGCGTCGAGCGCGGGCCAGGCGAAGTAGGAGGGGTTCAGCGTCACTTCGTCGCCGTTGACGAAGCCCTGGATGCCCGGAAGCAGCAGTTGTCGGCCGTGCCGCTCGATCACGCAGTGGCTGCGCACTGCCGAGCGAATCTGCGCGGCGCGCGCGGTATAGTCGGCGCGGTTCCACCGCTGACCGGCCATGGCCAGCGCCCAGGCGATGACGAGATCGCCGTCGGTCGCATTGTTCTGGTCGGCCACCGGATTGGGCGCGGAAGGATCGTAGCGCCAGGCGTGGAGCGCCATGTCCGGGCGCGAGAGTTGGCTCTGGGTCCAGCCCGCGATTTTCTCGAAAGCTTCGGCATCGCCGGCCTTGTAGGCGAAGAGCAAGCCGTAGCTCTGGCCTTCGCTGTGGCTGACGCCGTTGTTGCCGGTATCGACGACGCGGCCTTCGGGCCTCAGGTACATGTCGCGCCAGGTGCGCCAGAAGGCGTCGCGCACGGGGGCGCGGCTTTGGGCGTCGGTGTTGCAGGCAGCGGTCATGGCCAGCATTGCCCCCAGGGTGAAGTTGCGGCGGGTCATGCCGCTATCGAATGGGAAATTCATGCCGATGCTTTCTCGTTGATCGACGTAATGCCGCTCAGCGCCCGTGGCGCAGTTCGACCATGTCGCCCTGCCACTGCGCGACCGTATGCAACGCGGGGCCGCTGCCGAGCACGCGGAACCAGGCGTCATAAGCGCCCTGCAGCAGGCCCAGCAGCATCGTGGTCCAGTTGTGCTGCTGGTCGGCAGTGAGGGCCTTGGGCAGGCTGCGGTGATGGACCACGATCGCATCGTCTCCCACCGCCAGCTGGATTTCGCCCCATCCAAGGTCCTGCCAGAAGCCGTTGATCCGCGCGGCGAGCACGGCGGCATCGCTGACGCCTTCGAGTGGCTCCAGCGCGGCCATACGCCGCCCGATCGCCGCGAAGAAGCCCTGGGCCTGGCTGGTGGGGGCGCCTTCGCAGACTTCGGCGGCGGCCATCATCGCGAAGAGCGCCAGCCCTCCGGCGCCGCTCTGTTCGCCTTCCGGGCGCGGAGAGGGGAATGCGTGCAGTTTCATCGGCCAGTGCTCCCGAAATTCTGTCTCACGCCGAACATGCTCCGGAACTCGTCGTAAGATCCGAAGGTGTTGTAGCTGGCCTCGCCGCCGATACGGGTGGTCGGGCTCAGCTTGTAATAGATAGACAGGTCGCTCGAAACCGCAAATCCGGTCTTGCTGATGCTGTCGTAATAGGAACGCACGTCGTTGTTGGCATCCTTGAGCGCATCGAGCACCGTCTGGAGCGGGGCGTTGATGGGATAGAGGTCGGTCTGATCCTGCTTGTAGCTCTGGAAACCGGGCGTGAACGAGGCGCGGATGTCGAAGAGTTCGTCTTCCATCGTGTAGTTCACCGGAAGGCCGACGCTGATGAAGTGCTGCGGGCTGAAATAGCCGCCGTTGCCCCAGGTGAAGTAGTTCTGGCTCTTGTCGTAGCCCTGGTAATTGACGTTGAGGCCCACGGTGAGGTTCGCGCGGGTGCCGTGATAGGCGCGCAGATAGCCGCCGACATTGGCCTCGAAACCGTTGTTGCGGGCGACGTTGGTGCCGCGGAAGCGATAGTAGCGGCCCTCGGCGTAGACGCCGCTGCCGTCCTCGTCATAGGACAGGCCCGCGCCGCCTGCCGTGCGCATGACCTGGCCCCAGCGCATGCCGGTGACGGGATCGCGGGTGCCCGCATAGGAAAGCACGCTGTCGGTCACGGGCTGGCGTTCGGCGAAGACCTTGCCGCGCACCGTGGGCGAGAGCTTGGGCGTGGCGGCGGCGCGGAATGTCGCCTCGGTCTTGCCCATGCCGACCGGGGTAGTGCCCGCTTCCAGTTGGACGCTGTCGCTTTCGTAGCCCGCCGAGAAGGCGACACCCGAGGCGTTCTGGGTCTGGGCGGCGGGGAACACCGAGGGTACTTCTGCGACGATGGACGCTGCCTCGATCAATCCGTTGGTGCCGAAGCGGGCCTGGCCGGACTGGTTGGCGCGCCCGGCATCGATCACCGAGGCTTCCGCCTTGGCATAGACGCGGCCGCCCGGCGCATCGGTGGAGAAGCGGGCCGAGCCCTTGATCTCGTCGAGCTGGCTGAGGCCTGCCTCGCCGGAGCGGCGGCGGTAGCCTGTGTCGATATCGACGCGCGGGCCGGTATCGTGAGACATTTCGGCGATCTGCGACTGGATCTGGGCGATAACCGGGTCTGCCGAGTAGGCGGTGGTCGAACCGGCATCCATGCCGGTGTCGCCATAGCTGCCAGTGTCGCCGTAACTGCTGCCGGTGGTCGGATAGGCCGCCGAGGCCATGGCGGGGGCGGCATAGCTCTGGCCGCCGTAGCTGGGCGCGGTGCCATAACCCGAGGGCGCGTTATAGGTGGGCGCAGCGGCATAGGAAGCGGGCGTGCCGGCGCTGCCGTATCCGCTCGAACGGCTGTTCGGAATACGGGTGCCGCCGCCGAGCGCGAAGGGGTTGACCTGCTGCGGTGTGGCCACCGGGCGATCCCGGAACGGGTTCGATCCGCCTGCCGGGGTCATCGCCGCGAAGGGATTGCCGCCTGCAAGGCCGTCGATCGAAGTGCCGCCCTGGCCGCGCGCATAGAGGTTGCGGGCTTCCTTGAGCATGGCCATCGCCGCGCGCTCGTTGCCGCGGGCGCGCTCGACATTGGCGAGCGATAGGCGCACCTGATAGTCCTGCGGGAAGGCGCGGAGCACATCGTTCTGGGCGCGGCGCGACAGGTCGTTGTCGCCTGCCGCCTGCGCCGTCTCGGCAAGGCCAAGCAGGGCGTCCTTGTCGCCCGGCTTGCGGGCGAGCACCAGTTGCCAGGTCTGCGCGGCGCGGGCGGGCATCTGGCCGCCCTGGTAGAGCCGCGCGAGACCGGCGAGAATGTCCATGTTCTCGGGGGCGGCAGCCCAGGCGCTCTGGAGAATGTCGAAGGATTCCGCGAAGCGACCGGCCTGTCGCGAACGGTCGGCCTGGCTGACCAGCAGCGCCGCGTTCATCCGCGCATAGGCCTGCTGGCCTTCCGCCGAAGTGCCCGCCATCGCGCCTGCGCGTTGCAGGGCCTGCTGGGCAAGATCGTCGCGGCCGACGCGGGCGAGCACGCCGATCAGGCCTTCGTAATCGGCCACGCTGGACATCGGCGCCTGCGCGGCGTTCTCGGCCACGCTGGCGGCGCCCTGCGCGTCGCCCAATTCGTAGAGCGCATTGGCGACGGCGGCCTGCTTGCCGACCGGGATCGCCGACATCGCGCCGAGCTGGCGCAGCGAGGCGAGGGCCTGGGCCTGCTGGCCCTGCGCGGCCATCGACTTGGCGCGGGCGATCGCGGCATCGGTCTTCACGCCGATCGCGAAGCTGCGCATCGGTGCGGTGCGCTGTGCCTCGGGGATCATGTCGATCAGGCGCGCGGCTTCGGTGGCGCGGCCGAGGTCGTTGTTGAGCAGGGCGGCGGCATAGAGCGCGTCGGGCTGGCCCATCGAGGTGAGCGAGCGCAGCAGCGATTCCGCTTCGGGCACGCGGCCGCGCTTGATCTGGAACTCGGCGAATTCGTAACGAATCCAGGGGTCGGTGGGATCGAGGACCAGACCGTTCTGGAACTCGCGCATGGCGCCCATGTCGTCGTTGTTGGCCGCGGCGGCGAGCGCACGGCCGCGGGCGGCGCGCATCTGCAGACGCTTGTCGTCGGCGCTGCCACCGCCTTGGCTTGCCTGGCGGTAGAGATCGGCGGCGTCGGCGTAGCGGCCCTGCTTCTCGTAGATGTCGGCGAGGATTTCGAGCGCCGGGCCGGGTTCCTTATAGCCCGAGCGGATCAGGCCTTCGGTCACCGACTGGGCATCGGCAAGGCGGCCCTGCGCCACGAAATTGCGGGCATCGGCAAGACCGGCGAAGAAGCGGGCGGAACCGAGGCCTTCGGCCCACTGGCTCGCCTTACCGTAGCGCGAGGCCTGTTCGAGGTAGTTTGCCGCTTCCGCGAAGTTGCTTTCGCGCAGGCGCACGAGGCCGAGGCCGCCGAGCGCATCGGGGTCGCGCGGGTTGACCGAGAGGGCGCGCTGGAACTGGCTGGCGGCGGAGGCGAGGTTGCCGTCCTCCAGCGCGTCGAAGCCCGCGACGCGGGCCTGCCCGGCGCGATTGGCCGAAGTGGTCGGGGCGGGGGCGCTGCGGGCGGGCGCGGCGGCCTGTGTCGGGCGCTGGGCGGGCGGCGCGGCAGGCGTGCGCGTCGGTGTCGGGCGCGCGGCCTGTGCCGGTTTGGCGGCAGGCTTGGCAGCCGGTTGCGGCGCTGGCTTGGGCGCCGCCGGCTTGGCGTTCAGCGCCTGATTGACCGAGGCATTGCCCGGATCGAGCGCCTTGGCGCGGCGCAGCGCCTGCTGGGCAAGGTCCTCACGGCCCTTGGAACGCCAATACTTCGCCTGTTGCAGCAACGCATCCACGCCCGCCGCCTGGGCATGGGTAACGCCGACATGGGTAACGGTCGTCGCGGTGGAGAGCAGGAGCGCCAGGCCGACGAGGCGCAGGCGGGTCATCGCGGCATTCATGCGTTATCGTCCTGCTGGCCGAGGCGGCGCTGGGCCTGGCGGCGGAAGTAGAGGTAAGCGGGGCTGGCGAGGACCGCAGCGAGCAGCAGCGAGAACAGACCCATCAGCATCGGACGTTGGCTGAACCAGTAGGCGAGCTTCATCCAGATCGGCAGCGAGCCGACCCAGTAGCGATCGCCGATGGCGAAGCTGGTCATGCCGTCGCCCTTGGTGACGGCAAGGTCGCCCTGGATCGCGGCGTTGATCTTCTTGTCGGCCATGCCGTCGACAAGGGCGGGCAGGGCGGCGGCATTGTCGGCCAGCAGCGCGACCACCGTCCGGTCGGACGAATAGGGCGAGCGGAAGCTGACGATGCCGGAGAACCCGCGCGCATTGTAGACGAGCGGCGCGGCGACCATCGGATCGTTGCGCTCGGTGCCGCCGAAGAACGAGGTGGCATATTGCAGCGGCGAGCGCTCGGTCACTTCGAGGTGGCCGTTGACGTAGCGAACGGGGGCCTTGTCGAACAGCGTGCCCGCCGAGGCGAGTTCCACGCCGCCCACGACCAGCACGTCCTGATCCTGAAGGTCCGCAGCCGAGACCGACGAGGTCACGGTGATGCCGGTGACCGGAACGCCGGTGGAATCGCCGAAGCGGCCCATCAGGTCGAGGAAGGCCTCGACCGAGGCGGGCGAGGGGTTGGCGGCCATGACCACGGTGGTCTCGGCAAGGTCGGGCGCCACCGTGAAGGGGAAGCCCGCACCCGCGAACGTGGCGAGGTCCGGCATCAGAAGCGCGTGATAGGCCGAAGTCAGGTCGATCGTGCTGTTGGGATCGATCGAGGTCCGGACGTTTTCCGGCAGGGTGCCGGTGCACTTCTTCTTGTCGGCGATGATCAGGTTGTAGTCGAGCGCCAGCTCGTTCTGGCCGAACAGGTTGTAGCGCGGCAGCACCACCTTGGCCGACGAATCCTGTCCGCGCGCGCCCGAGCCGCCGAACAGGTTGCTCCACCAGGTCGAGCTGAGCGGCAGGGTCTTGAGGTACTGGCCGTTGAGCGAGACGTCGAGGCGCGAGCCGCGCTGGTCGAGCCAGTCGGCCACCGGATAGCGATAGGTCAGGTTCAGGTGGCCGCCTTCGCGGGGCCAGAAGAACAGGTCGGGCGCGACGCGGAAGCTGGCGGTCAGCGGGCCGGGGCGCAGGCCCATACCCTGGAGCGCATAGGCAGACATGATCTTGCCGAGCTGCACCGGCTTGTCGGTGGAAATCCAGCGCAGCGCGCCGTAGCGCGGCCAGGCGGGAATGCGCACGCCGTCGAAGGCCATGCGCTGGCCGCCGAACACGCCGCGTCCGAGCGCGACGGCGCCTGCCGCCACCCGCAGGTCCGCGTCGTTCCGGCCCATCAGCACCAGCAGGGTGCCGGTAGGATCGGCCGGATTGCGCACGACCGCGGCGGTCGGGCCGGTGGCGGGGGCGATGTCGAGACCGGGGATCGACTGCCCGGCCTTCAGGAAGACCACGGCATTGCCCTTGGGCAGCGAGCCGTAGACCGGCTTGAACGAGAAGCCGCGATAGGATGCTAGCGAACCCAGCCACGAAGCGGTGGCGGCGGCGGCTTCCAGCTCGCCCTTGTGCGGCTGTCCGGCGAAGACGAAGGGCATGCGCAGCGGCACGTTCTGGCCCTTGTCGAAGAACGGCAGCGGCATGCGCGAAAGGTCGGGCTGGAAGGTGAGCGCCTGATATTCGACGTCGAGGAACGAGCGCGTGTTGCTGATGTTCGTCCAGAGCGAGCTGTGGAACGGGTCCTCGCAGTCGCGGGCGTAGTGGCCGAGGAAGCGGATGTTGAGCTGGTTGTCGCCGGGCAGCAGCAGGGCGCCGTTGATCGGGATACGCAGGGCGTGGCCGCCCGCTTCGGCGCGGGTCAGCGGCACGGCCTGGACCACTTCGCCGTTCACGATGACGACGAGCTGGCTGATGTCGTCCAGCATCTGTGCAGACCACGAGATCTGCAGCGTCAGCACGGCGGAGGTGACGACGCGATCCTGCCGCATGCCGAAGGGAATGCCGATCTCGCCCGCCGTGCCCTGAAGGCGGATCGGGCTGGCGACGCGCATGTCCTTGAGCGTCAGGCGCTCGCTGAGGCCGCCGCGCGCGGCGTCGGGCGCTCCATCGGCTGCGGGCGTGGCGGCAGGTGCAGCTGCCCGAACCGGCGCGGCGTGGACTTCACGGCTGCCGAGCACGATCGTCGCGACGCCCAGTGCCAGCGCGGTGGCGACACCGGCGGCCTTGGCCAGCGGCAGCAGGCCTTTGGCCTTCTTCTTCGCCTTCTTGTCGGCGGGGATCGCGGGCGTGCTGGGGGCCATGGCGCCCATGGCGCGGCGTTCGGCAAAATTGAGACGCAACATGCGTTTGATCGTCACCATGTCGACAAGGATGATGTCTGCCAGCGAGCGGAGGCCGCTGACTTGCGGATTGGGGCCGGTGGGCTGCCAGGCGTCGGCCCGGCCCATGACGGCGCGGACGAGGTGGCGGTTCGCCAGCATGTCCAGCTGTTCGAAGCGGACGAAGGCCTTGTTGCCGCTCATGCGCATCGTGCGAACCGGGATCGAGAGCACCTCATCGCCCATGGCCATCGTCATGTGCGTCACTTCGGCCTCGCGCGCGGGCAGTTCCACCGGCAGGGCGAGGGCGGCGCCGCCCATCGAGATGTCGATCGTGGTCGCGCCCAAGGTATGGCCGGAGGAGAGGTAGGCGGTGACCGGCAGGGCCACCGGGATGCGGATGTCCTGACGGGCCTGGCGCGTCTCGCGAGCGACCGAGACGGCGGCGAGCAGGATGATGAGGCTGAAGATCGCCCAGGCGCAGTTCAGCACCAGCGTATCGGTCTGGATGTTGAACATGTAGGGGAAGAACGCCCATTTCCCGACCGCGAGCGCGATGCCGCCGACCAGCAGGCCGATGCAGATCAGGTGCGGCTTCACCACGTCCCAGTCGAAGTAGGTCTTGTCCAGCAGCGAGCCCTTGTCGGTCACGTTGAACTTGCCCTTGCGGGGTTGGAACCAGGTCATGACGGTCGGCTTGACGAGGTGGAAGGCGAGAATCGTCTCGTAGACTTCGCCCCAGAACGGGCGGCGGTCGCCGCCCTGGGTGCGCTCGTTGGCCACGGATGAACAGAACAGGTGTGGCAGGGCATAGGCGAAGATCAGCGAGGCCGAGGCCTGGATGATGTTCTGACCGAAGATCAGATAGGCGAGCGGGCTGGTCAGGAAGGCGATGCGCGGTAGCGGATACTGGAAGTGCAGCATCGCGTTCAGGTAACAGAGGCGCTGCTGCCAGGTCAGGCCCTTGCCGAACAGCGGGCAGTCGATGCGCAGGATCTGCGTCATGCCGCGTGCCCAGCGGATGCGCTGGCCGACATGAAGCACCAGGCGCTCGGTGGCGAGACCGGCGGAAAGGCGCGCGCTGATATAGGCGGTGTTCCAGCCGGTGCGCTGCAGCTTGAGCGCGGTATGGGCGTCCTCGGTCACGGTCTCGCCCGCGAAGCCGTTGGTCTCCATCAGCGCCTCGCGGCGGATGATCGCGCAGGAACCGCAGAAGAACGTGGCGTTCCAGAGGTCGTTGCCGCCCTGGACCGGGCCATAGAACAAGTCGCCTTCGCCCGGCATCTCGCCCATCGTCGAGGCGAGATTGCGCTGCACCGGATCGGGCGAATACATGTGATGCGGCGTCTGGATCAGCGCGAGGCGCGGGTCGGTCTGGAACCAGCCCACGGTCAGCTGCAGGAAGGCGCGGGTGGGAACGTGGTCGCAGTCGAAGATCGCGATCAATTCGCCGTCGGTCTTCTTCATCGCCGCGTTGAGATTGCCCGCCTTGGCGTGAAGGTTGTTGTCGCGGGTCAGGTAGCCGCAGCCGGCTTCCTTGGCGAAAGCGCGGAATTCGGGACGCTTGCCGTCATCGAGGATGAAGATGCGGTAGCGGTCGACCGGATAGTCGAGGTCCATCGCCGCGAAGACCGTGTTGCGCACGATCTCCAGGCTCTCGTTGTAGGTCGGGATGTAGATGTCGACCGTGGGCCAGGTCTCGGGATCGCCCTTGGGTTCGATCACCGGCCGGTCGAGCGGCCAGCTGGTCTGGATGAAGCCCAGGATCAGGATGACCCAGGCATAGAGTTCGGCGAGGTAGAGGCCGGTGCCGAACAGGAATTCGGGCAGGGTGCCGAACGCCAGCGTCTGCGTCGTGCGCCAGAACATGTAGCGCGTGGACATCAGCACCGCGAGCAGGCCCAGCGCCAGTGAACCCTTGCGGCCCGGCCAGCGCTTCATGATGAGCGTGCCGAAGATCGTCACGCCCGCGAACATCCACTGGGCATTGATGTCGAGGGGGACCCCGATCACCATGGCCGCGATCAGGACGATCGGAACGATCGCCAGCAGTCGGACGGCGCGGTGCGAAACGAGCTTTCGGATCATGCGGCGCGGCTCACCGGAGCTATCCACGCCTGGGTCGTCGAATCGAGCGTGGGGGCAACGGCTTCCGCGATCTGCTGAACGTCGGACAGGGCGACACTGGCGGGCGCATAGCGGCTCAGCATCTTGAGCGAGGCGATGGATTCGGGAACCGCTTCGTCCATGCGGATGCGGCCGATCAGGCGCGGGCCGGCCAGTTCGCGGATGAAGGCGGAGCCGTGACGGCCGAGGCGGCGCGTCTCGTCCAGCGCATTGATGACGAAGGCGGTGCGGGCGAGGCCCTCGATACCGGCTTCGCCGAAGACCTGCGGCAGCAGCGCGAGGGTGTCGGGCTGGGCGTTGATCGTGCAGACGTGGGCGCAGGCATGGTCGATCAGGCGGCGGGCGAGGCGGGTTTCGCTGGAAGGCACGTCCACCACCAGCACGCGGTCCTTGCCGGGCTGGAAGTAGCCGAGATCGTTCAGCATCGGCACGAAGTCGAGATCTTCGGGCGCGCGGCGCCAGCTGCGCAAGTTGATGCCGCCGACCAGCACGGCTTCGTCAGCAGGCGCGGTGAGGGCGGGGAGGGCAATGGCCGGCGTCAGGCCGAAGTGCAGCGGCAGCGTATCGCGCGCGGCGATGCTCACCACGGTCACGTCTGCGCCCTGGGCGGAGAGACCCATGGCGAGGTGAGCGGCCACGAAAGTGTTTCCGGTACCCCCCTTGGGACCGTGACAGACGATCATCGGCATCAGATTTCCCCCCGGGCGCCAAGGTCCGACAAATGACGCAACATGGCTCGTACATCGCGAACCGGCTCTTCAACAACAGGTTTTGCAATCGATGGAGAAACAGATTGTTGCTCATAGCGGCTGAACAGGTTTTTCAGCGGCTCGGCAGCCAGTTCCGGATCGACAGTTTCGGTCTCCGGCACCGTGCCGTCCGAAACGGATTGGTCGAGAGTCTGAAGGCGCGGATCGCGCAACAGTGCCTCAAGGATCGGCCAGAGTTCCAGGTCGGAAAACCGATCCTCGAATTCCTTGTAGGCAAATTCGTTGCGACCCAATCGGTCCAGAAGGTTTCTGGCATCAATGCGCATGACAATCCCCGTTGTTGCCCGGTCAGAACTGGCAACTAATGGTTAACATCATCTTTATAGGTGAAATCGAGGTCCGAAAAACCCTGCTTTCGCAGCTTCTTTCACGCCTCGCCTTGTAAAATTCCGCCGGTTCAGCCCGTTTTTCGGCCGGTGTGCCCACATGTACCCTTATAGGAAGGGCGGAGCGGAATCGGTTTCGTATTAGCCTTGGGGCTAACGCCTGTTGCGATTCGTTAAGGGGGAGCTGCAAAGAAAAAGGCACCACCCTCAGAAGAGAGTGGTGCCCGGGGACGGGATCGAACCGCCGACACTATGATTTTCAGTCATATGCTCTACCAACTGAGCTACCCGGGCAAAACCAAGCTTTTCAGCGAATTTTCCGACTGCCGAAGCGGCCGTTCGCTGCTGGTGGCGGGCCTATGAAGAACCTGGACCGGCTTGGCAACCCTAAAATGACGATCTCGTTTCAATCGTCTTGTGGATAAATATCCGGGTCCGGATTTTGCGGTGCTGCCGGTCCGGGAATGGCATAGCCGTCGCCCAGCCATTGCAGCAGATCGCGGTCGCGGCAGGGCTTGGAGCAGAAGGGGGCATGCTGCGCATTGCGCGGCTTGCCGCAGATCGGGCACTTGGCATTGGCCCTTACGGTGGTGTTGTCGCTCATGACGTGATCGCCTGCGCGAATCCGCCGCCCAGTGCAAGGCCGGGGTCTTCCCGCCAGGCCAGCACGCGCCCGGTGCGGCGGGCGAGTTCGGCTTCCCATTCGCTGCGCACCCGCGCACGCACGCGGGGATGGGCGGTCAGCAGCAGCGTGCCGGGTTCCTGTACCCGCTCCGCCTGTCGCAGCAGCAGCCGGGCGCAGGCTCCGGCGGGATCGTGGCGCAGGCGGTGGAGAATCGAGGGGCGCTCCAGCCTGGCGACGAGATGGACGAAGCCGAAGCCGTTCATCGCGGTGTGCTGGTGCGGCCAGTGGTCGAGCGCCGCAGCGAGCGCTTCGTCCACGGCGCGGCGGTCCTCCTTGCCTTCCAGCGAGGGGAAATCGATGCCGATCGAGCCGCCGAGATCGAATTGTCCGACGGCCTGCGCGATAGCCGGGATCGCCGCCAGCGCGAGGGCGCGCGGGGGCAGGGTGCCGTCGATATCGATCAGCGTCATCGCCGGGGTAGGGATGACGAGAATCGCGCCGCCCTCGAAAGCGATCTCGCCGCCGAGCGCTTCGGCGAAGAGTTCGGGCCAGGGGTCCTCGGGGAACTTGCGGAGCGTGCGGACCGGATGGCCGGTTTCTTGCAGTGCTTCTGCCAGCGACGGGGCGGGACGGGGCGGAAGTTTCGTCGGCCTGGCCTGGGCGCGTTTCAGGCGCCCGGTCTCGGCCATGGCGGCGCGGGTGATCTGGGCGCGCAGCGGTGCGCCTTCGCTGGCTTCCGGCGGCAACCCGCTGATGAGCGCTTCCTCGCTCGAGGGGAAGCGCAAGGTGCCGCGCCTTGCGCCTTTGGCCCGGGAGACGAGCACGGCATCGGCCACTTCACCGGGGGCGAGAGCACCGTCCCATTGCAGCCGGGCCGCCAGCACTTCGCCGTTCTCGACGAGGATCGCGCGCGCTTCGCCGATCCCGTCCTCGACGAGCCACTCAGCCAATCGCGAATCCTGCGGCCTTCAGCAGGGCGCGGGTCTCGAACAGGGGGAGGCCGACGACGCCCGAATGGCTTCCGGCGATTTCCGCGATCAGGCCCTCGGCGCTGCCCTGGATGGCATAGCCGCCCGCCTTGCCGTCCCACTCGCCGCCGGCGATATAGGCTTCGATCTCTGCGGGCGAGAGCGACTTGAAGCGCACCACCGTTTCGGAAAGACGTTCGCGCAAAGTGCCGTCGGGCGAGCGGAGGGCGATGGCGGAAAGCACGCGGTGGCGACGACCGGAGAGCAGCGTTAGGCAGGCGCGCGCGGTGGCTTCGTCCTCGGCCTTGGGCAGGATACGGCGGCCGCAGGCAACGACGGTATCTCCGGCGAGGACGTGCGCGCTGTCATCTGCTGCTGCCAGCGCCTTTTCGCGCGCCATGCGGCGGGCATAGGCGCGGGGCACTTCCCCGGCAGCGGGCGTCTCGTCGATGTCGGCAGCGGTGACGGCGTGGGGCGCAATCCCCAGTCGGCCGATCAACTCGCGTCGGCGAGGGCTGGCCGAGGCAAGGATCAGCCGCAAGTCCGGCCGAGGGGCGGTCAGGTCTCCCACGGGAGACGCGAGATCAGTACTGACCGGGGCCACCGCGACCAGGCATGAAGCGGTAGGTGATGCGACCCTTGGTGAGGTCATAGGGGGTCAGTTCGACGAGAACTTCGTCGCCGACCAGCACGCGAATGCGGTTCTTGCGCATCTTGCCTGCAGTGTGGCCGAGAATTTCGTGGCCGTTTTCCAGCTCTACGCGGAACATCGCGTTGGGCAGGAGTTCGACGACCCGGCCGCGCATCTCGAGGAGTTCTTCTTTCGCCATTGGCGATCAATACCCGTAAGCTTGCTGATGATTGCGGCGCGCCATAGCCACGACTCACCGAAAATGGAAGCCTTGCCGTTCCAACTCTTCCCGGCGGGGCAGCGGTAGCGCGCTTTTCTCCGGCCGCGTTTCAAAAATGCCGCATCGAAAGTCTTCGCGGCGGCTTTGACTTTCGCAGGACAGTTCCCCGAACCAATTCGCCGGGAGGGCGCGACAAAATGTTACCCGGCAGCACCTTGCGGCGTCTTCGCAGACGCGGCATCAGCCTCGCCGCGATGGCGTGAATTCTTTTATTGGCGGAGTGTTGATTTGCGGTGCGTGCATCTGGCCCCTCTGCTTGGGTCGCTGGTCGCGGGCGTTTGCCTGCCGGCCCTGGCCCAGGCTGAAACTGTCCCGCTGTCCGCGGCGGGGGTAGCTCTTGGCGGCGCGGCGGTGTCGGGCGATCCGGTCGATGTCACGCCTCCCGAGGATGAGGAGAAGAAGGACGATCCGCTGGAAGTGACGAGCGGCGACATCGTCGTCGTCGCGCCGCGCATCCGCGGGCAGCTTGAGGTTCCGAGCGCGCCGATCGCGACGTTCGACGAGGGTGACATCGCCGCCTATGGCGCGGATTCGATCGGCGACCTGATCGATGCGATCTCGCCCCAGACCGGAAGCGGGCGTGGGCGCGGCTCTGGCATGCCGGTGATCCTCGTCAACGGCCAGCGCATCACCAGCTTCCGCGAGATGCGCAACATCCCGCCCGAGGCGATCCGCAAGATGGAAGTCCTGCCCGAGGAAGTGGCGCTGCGCTTCGGCTATCCCGCCAACCAGCGGGTGGTGAACCTGATCCTCAAGGACCGCTTCTCGGCGACCACGCTGGCGGGCGAATACAACCGCCCGACCCGCGGTGGCTACGACAATTACGAACTCGAAAGCGGGCTGGTGAAGATCGCCGGGCCGCGCCGCTACAACTTCAATGCCAAGTATACCGACACCTCGATGCTCACCGAGAATGAGCGGAACGTGCGCCAGGCGGACGGCTCGGTGCCCACGGTGGCGGGCGACCCGAACCCGGCGCGCTATCGCAGCCTTGCTGCTGCCGACGCCGAACTGGTGCTCAACGGCACGATGACGCAGAGCCTCGGCGAAAGCGGTCTGGGCGGCGCGATCACCGCCAACGGGTCCTACACCCGTTCGAAGATGACCACGCTTTCGGGGCTGGATACCGTCACGCTGGAATCGCCGTCCGGAAGCGAGGCGGTGCGTGCTCTGCCCGGTCCGCTGCGCTCGCAAGTGGTGACGGACATCTTCGAGGCCGGTCTCGGCTACAATACGATGATCGGTTCGTGGATGTTCAACGTCACCGGCGACGGCAGCTATACCGACGCCGAGACGCATACGGACAAGCGCCGCGATCTCTCCGGCTTGCAGGCGGATGCGCTGGCCGGGACGCTCGCTATCGACGGTCCCCTGCCGCTGGTGCCGGGGGCGGGGCGCGACTTCGCGCGCAGCCGCACCATGGCGCTGTCCTCGCTGGCGACGCTCTCCGGCATGCCGTTCCATATGCCTGCGGGGGATGCCAACCTTACCGTCAAGGGCGGCTACGATTTCAGCCGGGTCCGCAGCACGGATACGGCATCGAGCGGCCCCGCTGTCCGGCTCAATCGCGGCGACCTTTCGGGCGGCATCAATCTCGCACTCCCGCTCACCAGTCGCGGCGATTTCCTGGGCGGGATCGGCGATCTGGCGCTCAATCTCAGCGCGGGGCTGAACCATCTCTCGGACTTCGGCACGCTGACCGACTGGAGCGCAGGACTCACCTGGTCGCCCACCAGAAAGCTGACGATCCAGGCCAGCTATCTGTTCGAGGAAGCCGCGCCCAGTCTGGCGCTGCTCGGCGCGCCGAACGTGCTGAGCTATAATGTCTCGGTCTACGACTTCACCAAACGCACTACGGCGCTGGTGACGGTGCTGACCGGCGGCAACCCTGATCTCGTCAAGGAGACCCAGCGCGACATCAAGCTGTCGGCCACTTGGGAACTGCCGTTCATGGAACGCTCGAACCTGCTGGTGGAATATTTCCGCAATCGTTCCTCGAACGTCAGCGAGGCGTTTCCGATGCTGACGCCTGCCGTCGAGGCGGCATTCCCCGGTCGTGTCGAGCGCGACGAGAAAGGCAACCTGACCTATATCGACCGGCGCGCCGTGACTTTCGATGAGGAAGTGAGTTCGCGCATCCGCTGGGGCCTCAATTTCCAGGGCAAGCTCGGCAGCGATCAGGCTCCGAGCGGTCCTCCTCCGGGCGCTCCCGGCGCAGGCAAGCCCGGCCAGAATGCCGCGCCCCGTCCGGCGGGGCCGCCGATGATGGGACCTGGCGGCAAGGGCGGGCGCTGGAACTTCTCGATCTACCACACCTGGCGCTTCACCGACCGCGTGACCCTCGCGGACGGGGTTGCACCGTTCGACCAGCTGAACGGCGAGGCGCTCACGGCGGGAGGCGTGCCGCGCCATGCCTTCGAGGCCGAGGGCGGTATGTTCCGCAATGGCTACGGCTTGCGTCTCAAGGCCGAATGGGAAGCGCCCACCCACGTCAACGGCAGCGGCGCGCCGTCGAGTTCCGACTTGCGCTTCGGCAGCACGTTCGACGTGAACCTTCGGCTTTTCGCCGACCTCGGCCGGAACGAGGCGCTCGTGGCGAAGATGCCGTTCCTCAAGGGCGCGCGGGTCTCGCTGGTGGCCGACAACCTGCTCGATTCGCGGCAGAAGGTCACGGATGGGAACGGCGTCGTGCCGATCGCTTATCAGGCCGCCTATCGCGAGCCGCAGGGCAGGGTGCTCGGGATCGATCTGCGCAAGATGTTCTGAGGATTCATCGCGGCCGGGTCTACCCGATCCGGCCGCGATGTCCTATCTGGCGCTCATGGCGCGAACACCTGCCGGAACTCCCGAACACCCCCAGGGCACCGAACGCTTCAACGAGGAGCGGGCGACTTTCGCGCTGCGCGGCTCCGACCAGCCCGATCTCCAGACCGGGGTCGAGGCGATCCGCGAAGTGGTGCGCACTTTGCCCGCCAAGCCCGGCGTCTACCGCATGCAGGACGCGCGCGGCGACGTGCTCTATGTCGGCAAGGCCCGCGTGCTGCGCAACCGCGTGACCAACTACACGCAGTGGGAACGCCTGCCGATCCGCCTGCAACGCATGGTCAGCCAGACGCGCAGCATGACCATCGTCACCACCAATTCCGAGGCAGAGGCACTGCTGCTGGAAGCGCAGCTCATCAAGCGCTTCCGTCCCGCCTACAACGTGCTGCTGCGCGACGACAAATCGTTCCCCTTCATCCTGCTGCGCGCTGAGCACGAGTTCCCGCGCATCATGAAGCATCGCGGCGCGCGCAAGATGAAGGGCAACTATTACGGCCCCTTCGCCAGCGCCGGTTCGGTGAACACCACGATCAACGCGCTCCAGAAACTGTTCCTGCTGCGCTCCTGCACCGACAGCTTCTTCGCGAGGCGCGACCGGCCCTGTCTGCTTTACCAGATCAAGCGCTGCTCAGCGCCTTGCGTCGGGCGGATCGACGAGGCGGGATACGGTGAACTGGTGAAGGAGGCCAAGGACTTCCTCGGCGGCAAGTCCAGCGCGGTGCAGAAGAAGATCGAGAGCCAGATGGCCGAAGCCGCCGAAGCGCTCGACTTCGAGCGCGCGGCCATGCTGCGCGACCGTCTGCGTGCGGCGACCTTCATTCAGGGCAGTCAGGCGATCAACGCCGAGGGCATGGACAGCGCCGACATCTTCGCCATGGCCTGTAAGAACGGCCAGATCGGCGTGCAGGCCTTCTTCATTCGCGGCGGCCAGAACTGGGGCCACCGCGCCTTTTTCCCGACGCATACCGAAGGGCTTTCGGAAGAGGAGGTGTTCCAGAGTTTCCTCGCCCAGTTTTACGAGGAAGTGCCGCCTTCGCGGACGATTCTGGTCGACCGCGAATTGCCCGAGGCCGAACTCATGGCCGAGGCTTTCCGCGAGCTGGCGGGCGGCAAAGTCGAGATTTCGGTGCCCCAGCGCGGCAGCCGTCGCCGCCTGATGGATCAGGCCGTGCGCAATGCCGTGGAGGCGCTCGACCGCCGCATGGCCGAGCGCGGCTCGCGGGCGAAGATCTGGCGCGAGATGGCGGAATTCCTCGAACTGCCCGACCTGCCGCAGCGGGTGGAAGTCTACGACAACTCGCATATCCAGGGCAGCAAGGCGGTCGGCGCGATGGTGGTGGCGGGGCTGGAGGGCTTCCTCACCAGCCAGTACCGCAAGTTCAACATCCGCGAGGCGCAGTCGAACGACGACTTCGCGATGATGCGCGAAGTCATGACGCGCCGCTTCGGGCGGGTGCAGGAGGAAGACCCCGAACGCGAGAGCGGCACCTGGCCCGACCTCGTGCTGATCGACGGCGGCAAGGGCCAGATGAGCGCGGTGAAGGACGCGCTGGAAGAACTCGGCATCGAGGACGTGAACCTCATCGCCATCGCCAAGGGGCCGAACCACGGACGCGAGGGGCGCGAAGTGTTCCACTTCCCCGATGGGCGCGAGAAGATGCTGCCGGTGAACTCGCCGCTGCTGTTCCACCTCCAGCGGTTGCGTGACGAAGTGCACCGTTTCGTCATCGGCGCTCACCGGGCCAAGCGCAGCCGGGCGATCACCGCCAGTCCGCTCGACGAGATTCCCGGCATCGGTCCGGCCCGCAAGCGCGCGCTGCTGCTGCACTTCGGCACGGCGGGCAAAGTGCGCGCGGCGAGTCTGGCGGACCTCCAGCGGGCGCCCGGCGTCAGCGCGGCGGTGGCACAGACGATCTACGACTTCTACCATCCGAACGGCTGAAATTCCCGCTTTCGCAAGATTCTGCATGTTCGGCCCGGGTGGTCCGTAAGTTTCAGATTAAATTATGAAAAGTGGAAACGCAGTTTTGCCAATTGCCTGAATCGCGGCTAGGGCAGTTGTATGGCTGACAGTGATAGCAATTGGCGACTTTGGGGTGAACGGGACCCCTATTACGCAGTTCTTACCGATCCGCGCTTCCGCGGTGGTAGCATAGAGGATAATCGCAAAACTTTCTTCGAAAGCGGTGAACTCTTCATTCGGCACTGGCTTGCACAGATAGAGGCGCACTTTGGTGCTTTACCGCGCGGGCGGGCGCTCGATTTCGGCTGCGGGGTTGGACGGTTGACGCTTCCGTTGACGGACCATTTCGAATCGGTAGTCGGCCTCGATATCTCCCCGGCCATGTTGGAGGAGGCGCGCCGCAACAGTGTCGGCCGCCGGATCGACTACCTGTTGTCGGATGATGCCCTGTCCCGCGCGGAGGGGCAGTTCGATTTCGTGAACAGTTTCATCGTGTTGCAGCACATTCCGGTCAAGCGTGGGCTGAGGGTGCTGGACCGGTTGCTTGACAGTGTCGGCCCAGGCGGTGGCTGCCTGATCCAGTTTTCGATCCGGCGTCGGCACGGCTGGCGGCATGAATTGCTTTATCGACTGCGCCACCGCGTACCCGGCGGGCAAGCGCTGATGAACCTGCTGCGCGGCAAGGCGGTCGATGCGCCAGCGATGCAGATGAATGAATATTCGCTGGATGTTGTGCTGCGCCGGTTCCACGAATGCGGCTTTGCCGACATGCTGGTACGTTTCGAGGACCATGGCGGAACAGATACCGCGATGATTCTGGCGCGACGAGGCTGACGGGACAGCAAGCGTCCGCAGCGGTCCCGGGTTCGATACGAACGACCGACTCTGCTCGACGAACAGCATTTACGGCGGGTGGTGGTCCCGAGCGCTTCAGGCTACTACGCGCACATCCAGCGCGCGCATCACCGCGCGAAAGCCCCCGTTCTGCCTATTTCGCTGATCGGTCTTTCGGAGCCTTCCTGACCATGCGTTTTACCCTGCGTAACCTCACCACGGCCGGTGCCGTGATTGCCTTTGCCGTTTCCGCGGCCTTCTCCTCGCAAGCCTTTGCCGCATCCGTGCCGCCTGCCGCCTTGGGTGCGCCGGTGCCGCTGGCCGAGAGCGTGCCGAGCGACCTGCCGCGCAACGCCCGCCCGACGCACTATCGCATCGAAGTCACCCCCGATGCCGAGAAGCTGACGTTCACCGGCCAGGTCTCGATCGACCTCACCGTCTTCACCGCCAGCGATTCGCTGACTCTGAACGGCAACGGTCTCACCGTCTCCGCCGCGAAGCTGGTCGCCGAGAACGGCACGCAAATTGCGCTCCAGACCAGTGCCGACGAAAAGACCCAGACCCTGCGCTTCGCCGCCGGAAAGGCCATCGCTCTGGGCAAGTACCGCCTCGACGTGACTTATGCGGGCAAGATCGGCACGCAGCCCTCGGGCCTCTTCGCGCTCGACTATCCTGACCGTCGCACCGGCAAGGAGGTGCGCGGCATCTTCACCCAGTTCGAGGCGCCCGACGCCCGCCGCTTCGTCCCCAGCTTCGACGAACCCAGCTACAAGGCGACCTTCGACCTCACCGCCGTCGTCCCCGCCGACCGCATGGCCGTGAGCAACATGCCGGTAAAAGGGCAGGAAGTGCTCCCCGGTGGCCTCAAGCGCGTGACCTTCGGCACCACCCCGAAGATGAGCTCCTACCTGCTGTTCTTCGGCATGGGCGACTTCGAGCGCAGCGCCATGAAGGCGGCGGACGGCGTGGAAGTGGGCATTGTCTCGCCCACCGGCAGCGGCGCGAAGGCGGACTATGCCCGCGACGGTCTCGCCCAGATCCTGCCCTGGTACGACGACTACTTCGGCGTGAAGTTCCCGCTGCCCAAGCTCGACAACATCGCGGCCCCCGGCTCGTCGCAGTTCTTCGGTGCGATGGAGAACTGGGGTGCGATCATGACTTTCGAGCGCATCCTGTTGCTCGATCCCGCCGTGACCAGCCCCTCCGGCAAGCAGAGCATCTACAGCGTCCAGGCGCACGAAACCGCGCACCAGTGGTTCGGCGATCTGGTGACGATGGCCTGGTGGGACGACATCTGGCTGAACGAAGGCTTCGCCAGCTGGATGGCCGACAAGGTCACCGATCACTTCAACCCGGACTGGAACTGGAAGCTGAACGGCATCGACGGCCGCGAAGGCGCCATGGCGCTCGACGCGCTGCCGACCACGCACCCGGTGGTGCAGAAGGTCCGCACCGTTTCCGAGATGGAGCAGGCCTTCGATTCGATCACCTACCAGAAGGGGCAGGCGGTCATCTCGATGCTGGAGGACTACGTGAGCGCCGATACCTGGCGCGCGGGCATGCAGACCTACATGCGCAACCACGCCTATTCCAACACCAGCAGCCGCGACCTCTGGGCGGCGATGGAATCGGCGGGCGGCAAGGATGTGGACCTCATCGCCGAGGCCTTCACCCATACGCCGGGCGTGCCGCTGCTGCGTGTGAACGTCTCGGCCTGCGCGGGCGGCAAGACCCGCCTCGACCTGACGCAGGACGCCTTCTCGCTCGATCCTTCGACGCGGGGCGGCGAGAAGCCGACCTGGCCGATGCCGCTGCTGATCCGTGCCGGCAACGGCGAACCCATGCGCCACCTGATGACCGGCCGGACCGAGAGCCTGACCGTCGACAGCTGCGATGCCGTGCTCGTGAACGCAGGCCAGCTTGGCTACTACCGCACGCTCTACGACGGCAAGGCGCTCGATGCGCTGATCGCGACGTTCGGCTCGCTGGCGCCGATCGACCAGTATGGTCTGCTGCGCGACAATCTCTCGCTGTCGCTGGCCGGTTATCAGGACATGTCGGCGGGCCTGCGCTTGCTCTCCTCGGTCCCCGGTACGACCGACGCGACGCTGGCGGGCAAGGTCGTCGGCCAGTGGGAAGGCGTCTATGGCCTGCTCGACGACGCCAAGGTCAAGGACAAGCTCGCCGCGCGCATCTCGAAGACCTGGGCGCCGCGCCTCGACACGCTCGGCTTCGATCCGGTCGCGGGTGAACCGCTGACCGACACCAAGCTGCGCGCGCAGCTGATCGACACGCTTGGCTCCATCGGTGACAAGCGTGTCGTGGCCGAAGCGCGCCGCCGTCTCCAGGGCCTCGCCGCCGATCCCAAGTCGCTCGACGGCCCGCTCAAGGCGACCTGGCTCGGCGTCGCCGCCACCAACGCCACCCGCGCCGACTGGGACCTGCTGCGCCAGCAGGCCGCCAAGGCGGGCAGCTTCGTCGAACGCCAGCTCTACTACACAGACCTCGGCATGGCGCGCGACGAGGCGATCGCCAAGGATGCCCTCGCACTCGCGATTTCGGGCACACCGGACGCGACCAGCGCCTCGCAGATCATCGCTACGGTCGGCCGCGCGCACCCGGAAATGACCTTTGATTTCGTCCGCGAGCATCAGGCGGCGATCGACGGGCTGATCGAACACTCGGGCCGCGCGCGCTTCTTCGCACGCATCGTTGCGTCGAGCACGAATCCGGAGATGGTCGGCAAGATCGAGGCCTATGCCGCGACGCTTCCGGCCGACGAGGCGAAGCCGGTGGTGCAGGCTCTGACCGGGCTGAAGGAGCGTCTGGCCAATCGTCCTCGGCAGCGGGTTGAGGTTGCGGCTTGGGTTAAGAAGGCGAAGTAAAAAAGAGGGTAGATTCCGGGGGATGATCCCCCGGACCCTCGGAATGTCGTCGTCGTGCGCTACCTATCCGGTGTGCGCTCCCTGCGGCGCAGCCAATAAGTCTCCCGACGCAGCCATGAGCGCACAACGGATTTGGTCCGCGTGACCTAAACGGTATTGGGGGTGCAGGGGGTGTTGACCCCCTGCTTCTCCCTTACTTTCTGAACCTGCGAAGCACCCGCCAGGCCATAGCCTTGCCCTGGTTCCGCGCAGGCCACCGTCCTGTCCGGCGCGGCGTCAGTCCAAGCCCCCGCAGCCATCCGTTGAACGCCCGCGCGTCCGCTTCGGCGAAGCTCCATTCCGAGCGCCAGGTGATCGACAGCGAGACCGAGGGCGCGGTGCCGTTGCGCACGAAGTGCGGCGCCATGACCGGCACGTAGACGGCTTCTCCCGGCGAGAGCGCGAATTCGGTGCCGCCGGGGAGCAGGTCGTCGCGCCATTTGAGTTCGCGGCCGCCGCCGGTGTGGTAGGTTTCGTGCACCTGGTCCGGCGCGAAGCGGGGATCGCCGGCGGGGAACTGGGTCATGACCTTGGTGCCGCGCAGTTGCAGCAGGATATTGTGCTCGGGATCGAAGTGGTAGGGGGTGACGCCGCCTGCGGATGTGACGAAGGCGAAGGCCTGTAGCTTCATCATCCGGCCGGTCTTCGCTTCGATGGCGGGGCGCAGTTCGGCCAGGAGTTCTTCGAGCAGGCGGGCGTAGTCCGGGTGCTGTTCGATGTTCTTGATGACGGCCCAGGAGTTGGTCGTCTCGATCTCGCGGATGGTGCGGCAGATGGGAATGCCGGTCGGCGCTGGCTTGCCGTCGACGCCGAGGGGCTGGTTGCCGAAGTTGTACTCGACCGAGGCTGCGGGCAGCGATTCCGCGAGGGTGGCCAGCGCTTCCAGCGTCATCAGGGGGTGATCGCCGAGGGCGTGGGGCAGCTTGTGCGGCACTTCGGGGTAGTTCGCGGCGAAGCGGGCGCGGGTTTCCTCGGGGAAGACGGCGGTGCTGGCCGTTTTCGAGAACAGGTTCACGGGCGTTATCCTGCGGGGCTGCGCGCGATCTCGGCGCGGACGAAGTGGCGGAACAGGCGGCGGCGGATCGGGCTGCCGATGGCGATGGAGAGGCGCGCCATGGTGCGGCGTTCGCGCCAGAGGTGGTCGATCATCGGGTGGTCGGCGGCGGCGCAACTGTCGGTCCAGTCGATGTCCGCGCGTTCGAGAATGCGCAGGTTTTCGCGCTGGAGCAGGACGCCGGGGGAGAAGCGGGAATAGTCCTCGTCGAAGGCGGTCTTGAAGGAATAGGCGCCCGGCGGGGTAAGGAAGCTGGCGAGCATGGCGATGGGGCGGCCGTCCAGCGTGAGGGCGAGGCGTTCGAGGCGGCCGCGCTCGGCGGCGCCGTGCAGGCTGTCGCGGAAGAGGCTGTTGGTGGCGGCTTGGTTCGCCAGTGCGGAACCGGCCTTGCCTTTCCAGCCCGAGGCTTCGAGCGCGAGGAAGGCGTCGCACCATGCGGCCACATCGTCTGCGTCTGTGCGCCGCTCGACTGCGAGCGTTCCGAGTTCGGCAAGCCGGCTGGCCTGACGACGCAGTTCCTTGCGCTTCTTACCGGAAAGCGAGGTTTCCAGATAAGCATCCGGCGCGAGTTGCGAGGCGAGCAGGGCGCGGTCCTCGCGCGAGACGACTTCAGAGTGCCGATGCTGGTCGGTCAGGACCTCTGCAAGCGCGGCATGAAGCGGGCCTTCGAGCGGCAGGCCGCGCAAGTGCAGGAACAGCGCCCGGCCTGCCGTCTGGTCCGCCCAGTCTAGCACCGCGCGCCAGAATGCGATTTCCGCGCCGCGCCGGACCAGTGGAGCGCCGCAGAAGCAGTTGTCGTGGAGCCAGCTTGCGAGGTTCGGCACCGGCCAGCGATAGTAGCGCGGGCTGCGCAGGACCGGCAGCAGTCCGGCAAGCCGTCCGCCCATTTCGAAGCGCAGGATCGTGACGGCTTCGGTCTGCGGCAGGTGGCGCAGCGAGGGGAGGAGATACCAGCTTTCGAAAAAGGGATTGGGTTCGCTGGCTTCGAGGGCGAGGCGATCCCAGGCCGGAATCTCGTCTTCCAGCGTCCGCCAGGGCACGCAGCGCAGCGAAGGGGCCGCCGAGGCGGTCTCTTCGCGAACCGAATGGGCCTCTGGGTCGAACATGGTCTCGCCTGCTTATCCTCGGGGGCGGTCTAGCGCATCGCTCTCAAGGAAGTGCTAACGCGGGCATGTAAAAGCCCCGGCGGATCGCTCCGTCGGGGCCTTCTTTCGATCAGGTCCGCTCAACCCGCCGCCAGTGCCGCCAGCAGCAGCAGGGCGACGATATTGGTGATCTTGATCATCGGGTTCACCGCAGGCCCGGCGGTATCCTTGTAGGGATCGCCCACGGTGTCGCCGGTAACGGCGGCCTTGTGAGCTTCCGAACCCTTGCCGCCGTGGTGGCCGTCCTCGATGTACTTCTTGGCATTGTCCCAGGCGCCGCCGCCCGAGGTCATCGAAAGCGCCACGAACAGCCCGCCGACGATCACGCCGAGCAGCAGCGCGCCCAGCGCCGCGAAGCCATTTTCCGTGCCCGCGACGGCGGAGATCGCGAAGTAGACCACGATCGGCGCCAGCACCGGCAGCAGCGAGGGAACGATCATCTCCTTGATCGCGGCCTTGGTCACGAGGTCCACGGTCCGCGCGTAGTCGGGCTTGGACTCGTAGGTCATAATGCCGGGATTGGCCTTGAACTGCTCGCGCACGTCCTTGACCACGTCGCCCGCCGCGCGGCCCACGGCGGTCATGCCCATGGCCCCGAACAGGTAGGGCAGCAGCGCGCCGAGCAGCAGGCCGACGATGACGTAAGGGTTCTCCAGGCTGAAATCGACCGAGAGTCCGGGGAAGAACTCACGAAGGTCGGTCGTATAAGCGGCGAAGAGCACCAGCGCGGCAAGGCCCGCCGAGCCGATCGCATAGCCCTTGGTCACGGCCTTGGTGGTATTGCCCACGGCGTCGAGCGCGTCGGTCTTCTCGCGCACCGCGTCGTCGAGGCCCGCCATTTCGGCGATCCCCCCGGCATTGTCGGTGACGGGACCGTAAGCGTCGAGCGCGACGACCATGCCCGCTAGCGCCAGCATCGCGGTGGCCGCATAGGCGATCCCGAGCAGCCCGGCGAGCTGGTAGGCGATGATGATGCCCGCCACGATCACCAGCGTCGGCAGCGCCGTGGCTTCGAGGCTGATCGCGAGGCCCTGGATCACATTGGTGCCGTGGCCGGTCTCCGAGGCCTTGGCGATCGAGCGTACCGGGCGGTAGCCGGTGCCGGTGTAGTATTCGGTGGTCCAGATGATGAGGCCGGTGATGACGAGGCCGAGCAGCGCGCAGTAGAACAGCGTGCGGCCGGTGAAGCCGGTCTCGCCGATCGCCGCGTTGATGCCGCCGAGGGCATAGTCGATCGCCCACCAGATCGCCGGGACCGAGAGGACCGCCGTGACGAGGAAGCCCTTGTACATGGCCCCCATGATGTTCTGCGAACCGCCGAGCCGCACGAAATAGGTGCCGACGATCGAGGTGACGATGCAGACGCCGCCGATCAGCAGCGGCAGCGCCATCAGGCCGGAGAAGTTGTCGATGCCCTTCATCAGGAGGGCGGTCAGCACCATCGTGGCGCCGACGGTGACGACGTAAGTCTCGAACAGGTCGGCGGCCATGCCGGCGCAGTCGCCCACGTTGTCTCCCACGTTGTCGGCGATGACGGCGGGGTTGCGCGGGTCGTCCTCGGGAATGCCCGCCTCGACTTTGCCCACGAGGTCGGCGCCGACGTCGGCCGCCTTGGTGAAGATGCCGCCGCCGAGGCGCGCGAAGATCGAGATCAGCGAGGCGCCGAAGGCGAGGGCGGTGAGGCCCTGGACCACGGTGCGGTCCTCTCCGCCGACGTCATGCCCGCCGGGGCCGGTCAGATACCAGTAGAACACCGCGATCGCGAGCAGCGCCAGCCCGGCGACGAGCATGCCGGTGATGGCGCCCGCGCGGAAGGCCAGCGTCAGGCCCGGCTGCAACCCGGTCTGCGCGGCGGCGGCGGTGCGCACGTTCGAGCGGACCGAGATGTTCATGCCGATGAACCCGGCGACGCCCGACAGGATCGCGCCGATGACGAAGCCGATGGCCGAGACCGTCCCCAGCGTGACGACGATGATGAGCGCGACGACGATGCCGACTATGGCGATCGTCGAATACTGGCGCTTGAGGTAAGCCTGCGCGCCTTCCTGAATGGCCGCGGCGATTTCCTGCATCTTTTCGTTGCCGGCTGGCGAGCCGAGCACCTGGCGGCTGGTGACGAAGCCATAGAGAATGGCCAGAAGCCCCAGGACAATTGCGATCGTGACTGGATTCACAAAACGCCCCCTTTTTCCCAACGATGTACCGACGGGTTCTCCCGTTCTGAAGGTAAAGGGCTATAGACAAGCACGATTACTGGCAAGCGACTTCGTTTGCGGGCGATTTTCTCGGAATGGGAAGAGCGTGGGTGGTGGGCAGTTTGGTGACGGCATTGGGTTGATTGCGGATTAACTTCCGCCGGGCCTCAACCTCATCCCGCTCAGGCTGAGCTTGTCGAAGCCCGCCCGCAACGCCAGAGCATCAGGCAACCGGACCGCAGCGCCAAGCCTCGAGGCCTTCGACAGGCTCAGGCTGAGCGGTCAGCTTTGGGTGGATGGCGATCATTGTCGCAATCGTGAGCGAAGGTCTGCAATCCGAAGTTTCGGTTCAAAAGCCGCCCTTCCGGACACGCCGACAAAGCAGACGTTGATATCAATCCGACACGCCCGTAGCATTCAACAATGATATTCATTCGTGCAACGCTTCGTCTCTGCTTGACCATCGGCTGCAATGCCGACGCTATGATGCCGATTTTCGATGTTAGTCGCGGCAAAGCTTTGGAGTTTCTCTCTATCTCTTGTGAAGAGTCATGACTGCAGCCATCTCCATCGGGACATTGCTAACGCAAGTGCCAACCGGCGAAGACCGGATTTTTCGCGCCCCCATCACCGGGGCTATCGAGGAGCGATTTTTCAAGGTTCACGGCAACCGGGATTATATCCTCTGGCCTGATTGGCAAAACCAGCCGTCGATGGAACAGTCTCCATGGACAGGTGCTCGAACCATGCAGCGAATATCGCTTTCAACGCTTCCGTCGCCATTTGTGACGTTTGCAGGTGCTTCAGAACACCTCACAGACTTTTACTCCACCGCAGGCCATGTCTGGTTCCTTTCCGACCGTTTAGTGAATTTAATCGAAACTTTGGACCCAGGATCGCTCGACTGTCTTCCGATGACGATTGAAACTCAGGATAACGCCATCCCGTTTCACGCCGTGATGCCAGCGCGCAACATAGAAGCAGTGGATCCGATGCGCACAAATGTACGAATAGTCGACAAGAACTACTCTGGTCACTGGATTCGTAGCGTGGATTTCCCGGAGACCGTCGTGTTTCGATCTGAAGTTGTGAAAAATCTCCATACGTTTTCCGACATTGACATTCGTGGATGGTTTTGGTCTCGCGAACTCATTGAAGCGGCTATAAAATCCTGCATCAAGGGGCTATATACAACAACGATCGGCGGGCAATCACGTCAGGTGCATAGATTATAAGAGTCACCTATCCCGACATTGATGCCGTAGCGCTCGAAGCTGGGACGGCTTGAAAGCCGCCGTTCATTCCCAATGAGTTGAATGACCGACTTGGGGCGCAATCGGCTTTATGACGGCGCCCAGCACACGGCACCCTTAGTGCTGATACCCCAGCCTCTCCGGCAGCGGGACCGGCGCGCCGTTCCATTCCAGCGCGATGCCGCTGCCGTCAGTTACCGTGCCGATGGCATGGACGCTGGTCCCGAGTGCCTTGGCGGCGGCGCGGACGTAGGCGCTGTTCACGGGCGGGGCGGTGAACAACAGGACATAGTCGTCTCCTGCCGTCATCGCCGAAATGCGCTTGTCGAGATCGTCGCCGAGGGTGGCGACGAAGGCGCGGGAAAGCGGAACATCCTCGGCGTCAATGACGATCGAGACTCCGCTGGCCTCGGCCATGCGCCGGGCATCGACCAGCAGGCCGTCGGACACGTCCATCATCGCCGTCGTCAGCGGGGCCAATGCAACGCCAAGTGCCGGTTCGGGCATCGGGCGGCGGTAGCGGTCGGCCAGCCAGGCGGCTTCCGGGGTCTGCACCTTGCTGCCCGATGTGAGCAGTTCGAGGCCGAGGCCGGAATCACCGAGCGTGCCGCTCACCCAGACGAGATCGCCGTTTTGCGCGCCGCTGCGCGAGGGGACTGGGCAGTCCTCGGGGCCGCGGCCAAGGGCCGTCAGCGAGAAGCTGCGCGCCGAGCCTTGCGGCATGCGGACGGTATCGCCGCCGAGCAGCGGCAGGTGGAAATGGCGGCAGGCCAGCTCCATTCCGGCGAGGAAGGTGCGGTCCCACTCATCATCGCCGAGCGCGTGCGACTTGAGGCAGCCGAGCGGCTCGGCGCCCTTGGCGGCAAGGTCCGAGGCATTCACGGCGACGAGTTTCCACGCGACGTCCTCGGCCGGGTCGTCGGGCAGGAAGTGGACGCCTTCGACGAGCGTGTCCATCGTCAGCACCAGCTTTTCGCCGCCGAGTTCGAGCACGGCGGCATCGTCCGCAAGGCCCCGTGCGGCGGGGCTTACGGCAATGGCGCGCAAGGCGTCGATGAAGGCGAATTCGCGGGTCATGACATGACAATGGGCCCCGCAGGGCCCATTGTCGAGATCATGTGTGCACGGTCATGCCGCGCACAACAAGTGCAGCAATTCAGCGGACGTCCTTGGCCACGGCATCGAGCACGCCGTTGACGAACTTCGCCTCGCGCGCGTCGAAGAAGGCGTGGGCGACGTCGAGATACTCACCGATCGCCGCGCCGGTCGGCACGTCGGCGCGGGCGAGCAGTTCGTAGACACCGGCGCGCAGGATCTGCAGCATGGTCTTGTCGAGACGGGCCAGCGACCAGCCGTCGGCCAGCTTGGCGGAGAGCAGTTCGTCGATCTCGTCGCGGCGGGCGATCACGCCCTTCACCACGTCGTCGAAGAAGGCGACTTCGGCCTTGGCGTACTGGTCCTCGTCGATTTCCGCGCCGAGCCGGTGGCGGTGGAATTCGTCGAGCAGGATGGCCTGCGCGGTGCCTTCCATCTCGAACTGATAGAGGGCCTGGACGGCGGCGAGGCGCGCGGCGGAGCGGGCCTGCTTGGAATTGGGCTTGGAATTGCTCATCGGGAAAGTCTCACGGAAATGGAGCGCGCGTGCGCGGGAAGCCCTTCGGCATCGGCAAGGGCAACGGCGGCGGGGCCAATGGCCTCAAGCGCCGCCTGGTCGAGCTGGATGAAGCTGGTGCGCTTCATGAAATCGAGAACGGAAAGCCCCGAGGCGAACCGCGCGCGGCGCCCTGTGGGCAGCACGTGGTTGGGTCCGGCGACGTAATCGCCGACCGCTTCGGGGGTCATGCGGCCCAGGAACACCGATCCGGCGTGGCGGATCTGGCGGAACAGGATTTCGGGATCGTCGGTGGCGATCTCAACGTGCTCAGCGGCGAGGGCATCGGCCAGCGCCGGAGCCTCGTCGAAGCTGTCGACGACGACGATCACGCCGTAGTCGTTCCACGACTGGCGCGCGGTCGCCTCGGTGGCGAGGGCGGAGAGTTCGATCTCCACCGCTTCGGCAACGGCGTCCGCATAGGCGGCATCGTCGGTGATGAGAATCGACTGCGAGGTGGGGTCGTGCTCGGCCTGGCTGAGGAGGTCGGCGGCGATGCGGCGCGGGTCGTTCTTGGCGTCGGCGATCACGAGGATTTCGCTGGGACCGGCCACCATGTCGATGCCGACGACGCCGTAGAGTTGACGCTTGGCTTCGGCCACCCAGGCATTGCCGGGGCCGGTGATCACGTCGACGGGCGCGATCTTGCCCGTGCCGTAGGCCAGCGCGCCCACGGCATGGGCACCGCCCACGCGCCAGACTTCATCGACACCGGCAAGATGCGCGGCGGCGAGGACGAGCGCATTGACTTCGCCCTTGGGAGTCGGTGTGACGACGACGAGACGCTCCACGCCCGCGACTTTGGCGGGGATCGCGTTCATCAGCATCGAGGAGGGATAGGCCGCGCGGCCGCCCGGCACATAAAGCCCGGCGGCATCGACCGCGCGCCACACGGCGCCGAGACGCACCCCGGCGGCATCGGTGTAGTCGCGGTTTTCGGGCAGCTGAGCTGCGTGATACGCGCGGATGCGCTCCGCTGCGAGTTCGAGGGCGCTGCGCAATTCAGGCGATAGCGCCTCGAAAGCGGCGCGGCAGGTCTCGGCGTCGATGCGCCAGCCGGTCTGGTCGAGATCGTGGCCGTCGAAGCGGGCGGTGTAGTCGGCCAGCGCCGCGTCGCCCCGCTCGCGCACGGCAGCGAGGATATCGGCCACGTCGCGGGCCACGTCCGTCGCGCTCTCGCGGCGGTCGGCGACGACGCGCTGGAAGGCCTCGGCGAACCCGGCGTCCTTGCTGGAAAGGCGCTGCATTAGGCGGCGGCCTTCCGTTCGGCCACCAGCGCGCGGAAGGCATCGACCAGCGCGGCGACACGGTCGTCGGTCTTGAGGGCAGCGCGGTTGACGATCAGGCGCGCGGAAATGTCGAGAATGCGGCTCGTTTCGACGAGGCCGTTCTCCTTGAGAGTGCGCCCCGTGGAGACGAGATCGACGATGCGGCTCGACAGGCCCAGCGAAGGCGCCAGTTCCATCGCGCCGTTCAGCTTCACGACTTCGGCCTGCACGCCCAGCTTCTCGTAGTGCTTGCGTGTGAGGTTCGGATACTTGCTGGCGACCCGCAAGTGCGAGGGCAGGGCGCCGCCCACTTCGCCTTCACGCTCGGCGACCGACAGGCGGCAGTGGCCGATATCGAGGTCGACCGGGGCGTAGAGGTCGGGATAGGCGAACTCTTCCACCACGTCCGAACCGACGATGCCCACTTGCGCTGCGCCATGCGCCACGAAAGTCGCCACGTCGAAAGCGCGCACGCGGATCAGGCGCATGTCGCTGTTCTCGCACGCAAAAGAGAGTGCGCGGGACTTCTTGTCGTGGAACTCCGCCTCGGGCACCACGCCTGCACGCGCCATCAGCGGCAGCGCTTCGTCGAGGATTCGGCCCTTGGGCACGGCGAATGTCAGAGTTGTCGGCATGGTGCGCGCATTAGGCTGGCATTGCGGAAAGGGCAACCGGGATAAGAATCCCGGTCTCGGTCACTCTCCGGGCGCGCGGGCCTTGATGGCGATGGCGTGGACGCGCTGGCCGGGAATGTCGCCGAGCGCGGCATTGACGAGGCGCTGGCGCTGGAGGCGCGAAACGCCCGCGAAGGCGGGGCTTTCGATTTCGATGGTGAAGTGCGATTCGCCGGTGCCGTCGTCGCCCATATGGCCCGCGTGACTGGCGGAATCGTTGACGACATCAAGGTGGGTGGGGGCGAGGGCGGCTTCTAGAAGCTGCCGCATTTCCTGTGCGATCGGTCCGGTCATGACTTCCATTTAGGCGCTCGATCCCCCATCTGGAAGCCGGTGAGACATTCTAGATTTCATGGCAGGGTCGAATCCGGTGGTCGCGCGTGCAGCTGGCCGGGGTGCGAAGAGGCGGGCGAGTTCCGCGCGCCGGGCGCGCGGCTGCCCGGTTTCGACGGTCCGGGCGACTACCGCTGGTTCTGCCTCGACCATATTCGCGAGTTCAATGCGGGATACGACTATTTCGACGGCATGAGCGCGGAGGAAATCTTCCGCGCGCAGTCCCCGCTGCACGGCTGGGAAGCGCAGAGCCGCGCGTTCCGCCCCGATGCAGGCGTGGACGGCACCCCGCGCTGGGCCGATTTCGCCGATCCGCTGGAGGCCATCAGCGGCCGCGCCAAGGCGCACATGCGCCAGCGCCAAGCCGAGATGAAGTCCGAGATGAAGCCGGAGAATGCCCGCTTCAACCCCGAGGAGCGACGCGCGCTCGGCGTGCTGGGGCTGGACGGCGATATCGACAGCAAGACCCTGCGGCTGCGCTACACCCGGCTGCTTCGCCAGTATCATCCCGACCACAACGGCGGCGACCACAGCCGCGCCTCGCGTCTGCAAGGTGTGGTGGAGGCTTATCAGCTGCTGCGGAAGTCACCTGCCTTGGCATAGAAAGCGCATCGGCTTGGCTGGTGTGATCGATCGCCCCCCCGCGCCCCCGTCATCCATGCCTCCGCGGGAACAAGCCTGCTCCTCACCCCAGTTTCGCAGGCAAGGAAAAGAGGCCGATGAAGCGCTCGGCCAGCATTGCATCTCCCTCAACCGAGAGCTTGCCGCCCGCCTCCGCCACCGAACGCTTGCCGTAGAATACCGGCAGGAAGTCCGTCGCCGTTTCCGCCGAGAAACGCAGGTCGGTGGCGGTGAGATCCGTTCCGACAGGCTCGATCCGCAGTTCATCATGCCCGAGCGTGCCGACGAACCGCGCCGTGCCCACCTCGAAAAGAACGCGCAGCGCAAGATCGCTGATCCGCTTGGGCACCAGCATCGTCCGCAGCGAGAGCATGAAGGCCACCGGCGTCAGCGGCAGCATCGGATCGTGGCCCGGCGAGCGCACCGCCCAGCGGCCGAGTTCCTGCATTACCGGCTCCAGGCCGAGTCCCCATTCCGTCAAGGCATAGGCCTGTATCGACGCGGGCGGTGGCAGGGTTACACGGCGGACGATGCCGCTGGCTTCGAGGCTCCCCAGCCGCTCGGTCAGCACTTTGGCGCTGAGCCCCGGCAGGGCGGCGCGAAGGCCGTTGAAGCGGCGCGGGCCGAGCATCATCTCGCGCACGATCGGCAAGGTCCAGCGCTCGCCCACCAGTTCCATGGCGAAGGCCGCACCGCAGGCGTCGCGATACCAGCGGCCATGGGACGCGCCGTCCGGCGTGGGATTCATCTCGTTCATCGCAGGCGGTGTCCGTTTCGCCACGATGCGGTTTCTCTTTTCAACTTCATGGTTGCTTTTTGTAACCTGAATGCTCACCCTCCGGCAATAACGAATCGCCCTTAAGCGACCTCAAACCCCGGAGAGTGCCGATGCCCCGCAGCGAAACCGCGCGACCGGTCTTCACGGCCTATGCCGATGTCCCCCCGCCCGTGCGCGGCCAGGTCCGTGATCTGCGCCTGCGCTGGGCGCATGAGGAACTGGGCCGCGACTACCGGGTGGAGGAGCTCGACGTCTATCACCCGCGCCCGGATGTCTACCTGGAATGGCAGCCCTTCGGGCAAGTCCCCGCCTTCGACGACGGCGAGCAGCGCCTGTTCGAAAGCGGCGCCATCCTGCTCTATCTCGGCGAGCAGGACGCCCGGCTGCTACCGCAGGACCCCAAGGCCCGCTGGCAGACGATCACCTGGCTTTTCGCGGCACTGAACAGCGTGGAGCCGTTCGTTGCCCAGATCGGCGCGCTCGACTTCTTCCATGCGGGCAAGCCTTGGGCCGCGCAGGCCCGGCCGAGCGCGCTGCGATTGCTGGAATCGCGCCTCGCCAATACCGAGGCGGCGCTGGGCGAGAAGGACTGGCTCGCCGGACAGTTCTCGATCGCGGACATTGCGATGGTCACCGTACTGCGCATCCTCGATCATACGCAGATTCTCGATGGCTACCCTAAACTTGCCGCCTACAAGGCGCGCGGGGAAAGCCGCCCGGCCTTCCGCCACGCCCTTGCCGAACAACTCGAAAGCTACGCCTCTCCCGCCAACTAGGAGAACCGCAATGCCCTACGTCGATGGTTTCGTGCTTGCCGTGCCGCTCGCCAACAAGGACAAGTTTATCGTCCACGCGCGCGAGATGGACGAATACTTCCTCGAATACGGCGCCACCCGCGTCGTCGAATGCTGGGGCGACGACCTCCAGCACGGCAAGCAGACCGACTTCTTCCGCTCGGTGGAGGCCAAGGAGGACGAGACGGTCTGCTTCAGCTGGATCGAATGGCCGGACAAGGAGACCCGCGACCGGCAGATGGGCCTGCTCATGGAACTCATGAAGAACGACCCGCGCTTCGATCCCGCGAGCAACCCGCCGCCTTTCGACGGCAAGCGCATGATCTACGGCGGCTTCGATTCCGTCGTCGAACTGGGAGGAGCGTGACCATGGGCAACCCTGTCGGCAGCTTCATCTGGTACGAACTGCTCACCAGCGACATCGCGGGAGCGGCGGCCTTCTACCGCGAGGTCGTCGGCTGGACGATCTCCGGCGAGGCCGATCCAGATGCGGGCGGCATGGACTACCGCATGATCGTCCGCGACGACGGCGGCATGGCGGGCGGCGCGATGGAGATCACGCCGGAAATGGCAGAAGGCGGCGCAAGGCCGATCTGGTTGCCCTACTTCTACGTCGAGGACGTCGATGCGGAAGTGGCGGCGATCACGGCAGAAGGCGGCAAAGTGCAGATGCCCGCGATGGACATCCCGGTCGGCCGCATCGCCATGGTCGCGGACCCCCAGGGCGTGCCGATCTACCTGATGAACCCGATCCCGCCCGCCGACCAGCCGGATGCCTTCAGCGATGTCTTCTCGGTCTCCGAGAACCAGCACGTCCGCTGGAACGAGCTGGCCAGCCCCGATCAGGCCGGGTCCATGGCCTTCTACGGCAAGCACTTCGGCTTCACCTTCGACGAGAAGATGTCGATGGGCGAGATGGGCGACTATTGCTTCATCGGCCATCACGGGCAGACCCTCGGCGCGATCATGCAGCGCCAGGACGAGAACCAGCCGCCGGTCTGGATGTTCTACTTCGGCGTGCCCTCCATCGCTGCGGCGAAGACGGCCATCGAGTCGAACGGCGGACAGGTCCTGATGGGGCCGCACGAGGTTCCCGGCGGCGACTGGATCGTCGTCGCGCTCGACCCGCAAGGCGCCGGTTTCGGCCTCGTCGGCACGAAAGGCGACTGAGACGCGACGAGCTAAAAGGGCCATTGACGGCGGAGCAATGTTCTAGGATTGTTCTGCAACAGGACAGGACGATGGAGCAGGGATCATGGCCGATTACACCTTCTACACCAATCCGATGTCGCGCGGTCAGATCGCCCGCTGGGCGCTCCACGAAGCCGGGGCCGACTACCGGCAGGTGCTGATCGACTGGAAGGACAAGCCCTCCACGTTTCTCGCCGTGAACCCCATGGGCAAAGTGCCCACGATCGTTCACCACGCCGAAGGCGGCGACCGCACCGTCACCGAGGCCGCGGCGATCTGCCTCTACCTGGCCGAAATGCACCCCGAGGCGGGCCTGCTGCCGAGCGACGGCGAAATGGCGGACTATTACCGCTGGACCTTCTTCGCTTCCGGCCCGGTCGAGCAGGCGATCACCTCGCGTCACTTCAAGTGCGAACCCTTGCCCGAGCAGGAGATGATGGCGGGCTGGGGCAGCTTCGAGCGCACGATGAACACGCTGGAGAGCCATTTCGAGCAGGCGAAATACGTTTGCGGCGACCGCTTCACGATGGCCGACGTCTATGTCGGCAGCGCGGTGGACTGGGGCCTGACTTTCGGCACGATGCCCCCGCGCCCGGCCTTCGTCGCCTATGCCGAACGCCTTCAGGAGCGCGAGGCCTACAAGGCGGCCAAGGCGGTGGACAACACCCTGATCGCGGAGATGAAGAAATGACGGCAAAAAACCGCGTCTGCCTTTGGTACGACGCCGCCGCCGAGGAAGCGGCGAACTTCTACGCCTCGGTCTTTCCCGATACTCATGTCACCCGCGTCGTCCATTCGCCTACTGATTACCCGGATGGCAAGGCAGGCGATGTCATCACCGTCGAGTTCACGGTCATGGGCATCGAATGCATCGGCCTCAACGGCGGCCCGGCCTTCCCGCAGAGCGAGGCCTTCTCCTTCCAGGTCGAGACCCTGAACCAGGAAGAGACCGACCGCTACTGGGACGCGATCGTCGGCAACGGCGGTGCGGAGAGCATGTGCGGCTGGTGCAAGGACAAGTGGGGCCTTTCCTGGCAGATCACCCCCAAGGCACTCAGTGATTCCCTCACCAATCCCGACCGCGCCGCGGCCAAGCGCGGAATGGAAGCGATGATGACGATGCGCAAGATCGACATCGCCGCGATCGAGGCCGCCGTCGCCGGAACCTCTGCGTGAACCCGGAGCCGAGCCTCGAACTCTTCGGCCATCCCTTTTCGTCCTACACCTGGAAGGCGCTGATCCCGCTCTACGCCTATGACGTGCCTTTCGCGTTCCGGATGCTCGACCAGGACCATCCGGATCATGCCGAAGTGGTGCAGATGGCCGGGCCGCTCGGCAAGTTCCCGGTCCTGCGCGACGGCGAAAGCCTGCTGTTCGAAGCGACGACGATCATCGAATATCTCGATCGGCACCATGTCTCGCCGGGCATGCTGATCCCCGAAGACCCCGATGCGGCAACGGCGGTCCGCATGCTCGACCGGGTCTTCGACAACTACGTCATGAACGTGATGCAGATCGTCGTGGACGAGTACATCCGCGATGCCGCCGCCCCCGACCAGACCCGCTGCGCCGAAGCGCGGGCGCAGCTCGACCGGGTCTATGCCTGGCTGGAAGGCTGGCTGCGGTTCTACCCGCAGATCGACCAGATCTCGCTGATCGAATGCGCGGCGGCGCCCTCGCTGTTCTATGCCGACTGGGTCCACCCGATCCCCGAGGACCGCCCGCGCCTGCGCGCGTGGCGCGCCCATCTGCTGGCCCTGCCGCCGGTCGCGCGCTGCGTCGAGGATGCCCGGCCTTTCCGGACCTACTTCCCGCTCGGCGCACCCGATCGTGACTGAAAATTACCGCGATTGAGGAGAGACTGCATGAGCGATACGGATAACGAACTCTCGATCACCCGCACTATCGCGGCCCCGGTCGCGCAAGTCTGGGACGTCATGGCCAACCGGCAGGAGGAATGGTGGTGCCCCCGCCCCTGGCGCGTCGAGATCGACGAACAGGACCGCCGCCCCGGCGGCGTCTGCCGGATGACGATGTACGGCCCCGACGGCGAAGTCGCGCCGCAGAACGGCATCTATCTCGCCTATGACGAGGGCCGCCGCTTCGTGACCACGGATGCGGTTACGGGAGAGTTCCGGCCCGCCGGTCCCTTCATGATCGGCATCTGGGAAATCGCCCCCGAAGACGAGGGCACCCGCTACACCGCCAGCGCCCGCCACTGGCGCGAGGAAGACCGCAAGATGCACGAGGACATGGGCTTCGTGGACGGCTGGAGCGCCTGCGCCGATCAACTCGCGGAAATCTGCGAGCGGGAGAAAAGCTAAACTGGTCGTCCGTCAACTTTTGATCCGAAGCCGGCTTTTCGTTGGTGCCTTGCATTGCGGACCCCAGTTGCCTGATGCATTTTGCAGATCATGAAGTCGCCTCCTTCAAAATCCGCGCGCATGGAAATCCGCAAGGCCATGGGGAACCGTACGGTGCCTGGCCCATACGTGTGCCGTTATCATCGCGGGCCTGATTACCTCATTGCCCACGCCTGCTTTGATTGCAGAAAATCATGGAAACTACCCGAGGAGAGCACGGCGATTTGCCCTCAGTGTAGCAATCCATTGAGTTGGATGGGACGGGCATTCAAGGCGCCGAAAAAGACGAACATGGAGCAATGGCGGAAGGTGGAACGGCTCTGGAAGGCCGGATTCCGCTTTAATCCGAATACTGGTTGGCGTGACGTTCAGCCATATCCCATCCGGCTCCGTGATGTTGAGGCGTTTATTCGCCAGAACCAGAAGCATCCTTTCCGCGTATTCGTATAAGGTCCGCTAACCCGCATTTTTCGCGCAGAGGAGTTATGAAAGCGGACATTCCCATAAGCGTGAATACCGGAGAATTTCCGCATACGTGTTTATTTGTTCTATTTTGCGACGCAGCAGTTCCATGTGCTCCGATACCCGTCGCCGTGGTGATAGGCGTGTAGATCGGTCCAGCAATTGCGGCGGCTTAAAATAGTCGCGCATGGACGGAGGTGGGGGCCGGCAGACCGTGGATGACAGAGCTTTGATGTGCGGTTTGGTTATGCGGTTCCAAGTATGCATTCCAGGGCCGATGCGTGCTTGCAGCGGGTGCCGGCCATAAAAAGCTGCGCGAATGTTCCCACGCCGTTTCCTCCCGCTGCGCTTTCAATAAACCGCAAAGCCTGTTGCGGTGCAGCGCCCGCTTGTCTACGCGGTTAGACACGATGACTGAGACCGAGACCATGAAAGCCGAGAATCGCGACGCCACCGTGCTGGCTGCTCCCGACATCGAACTCGACGTGCGCGAGACCTTTGGAATCGATATCGACTGGAAGGT
Organism: Novosphingobium sp. BL-S-20; assembly: GCF_055521635.1. Classification (NCBI taxonomy): domain Bacteria; kingdom Pseudomonadati; phylum Pseudomonadota; class Alphaproteobacteria; order Sphingomonadales; family Sphingomonadaceae; genus Novosphingobium; species Novosphingobium sp. BL-S-20. The sequence goes on from NZ_CM145494.1 coordinate 1,361,174, forward strand.
GCCTGCCTTCTCCGTCGCCGACGAGCGCGTTCCCGACCTCGACGAGACTTATGTCTTCGATCCGGACACCACGCTGGCGATCCTGGCGGGCTTTGCCTACAACCGCCGCGTCATGGTGCAGGGCTATCACGGCACCGGTAAGTCGACCCACATCGAACAGGTCGCAGCCCGCCTCAAGTGGCCGTGCATCCGCATCAACCTCGATGCGCACATCAGCCGTATCGACCTGATCGGTCGCGATGCCATCGTGCTGCGCGACGGCCTCCAGGTCACGGAATTCCGCGAAGGCCTGCTGCCCTGGGCGCTCCAGCACCCGGTCGCGCTGGTGTTCGACGAGTACGATGCGGGCCGTCCGGACGTGATGTTCGTGATCCAGCGCATCCTCGAAACCGAGGGCAAGCTGACCCTGCTCGACCAGAACCGCGTGATCCGCCCGGATCGCAATTTCCGCCTCTTCGCCACCGCCAACACGGTCGGCCTCGGCGACACTTCGGGTCTCTACCACGGCACCCAGCAGATCAACCAGGGCCAGATGGACCGCTGGAACCTGGTGGTCGGCCTCAACTACCTGCCCGAACCGGTCGAGACCGACATCGTCTCGAAGAAGGTGCCGCAGGTGGACGCCGCGACGATCTCGCAGATGGTCAAGGTGGCCGACTTCACCCGCCAGGGCTTCATGAACGGCGATATCTCGACCGTGATGAGTCCGCGTACCGTCATCACCTGGGCGCAGAACTCTGCGATCTTCAAGGACGTGGGCTTCGCCTTCCGTCTCTCGTTCCTTAACAAGTGCGACGAGACCGAGCGGGTGATGGTCGCCGAATATTATCAGCGCGTGTTCGGCAACGACCTGCCGGAAAGCGTCGTCGGCAAGGCCTGAGGTCTGCGGCGATAGAGAACAGGGAAGGGGAGGTCGCGGCCTCCCCTTTTTTGTGCCGAAGCGGGGACGATTTTCCTACAGACAGGCGGTGCTGTAGGATGGCGCCATGCTCTCCACGGCCTTTCATCCCGCTATTGTCCGCTACAAGGTGACAGGTCCTGCCGGGAGCGACTTTTTTCGCTCAGGACCGTGTCAACTGTGTCAACCAAAGTGTCACCTTGTGCAGGCGCGCTCAGTCTTCGGGATAGATCGCCTTCACGAAATAGAGTCCGTCCGGCGGCGAATTGAGGCCCAGCGCCTGACGGTTGCGGGCTTCCAGCGCCTCGGCGACCTGCCGTACCTCCCAGCGCCCCATGCCGACGAGCGCGAGGCAGCCGACCATCGAGCGGACCTGATGGTGCAGAAAACTGCGGGCCTCGGCCTCGATCAGCACCATCTCGCCCTCGCGCCGCACGTCGAGGCGGTCGAGCGTTTTGAGCGGACTTTGCGACTGGCAATGGGCGGAGCGGAACGTGGTGAAATCGTGCAGGCCCACGAGAATCTGCGCGGCGCGGTGCATGGCGGTCTCGTCGAGCGGCTTGGGCACCTGCCAGGCCTTGCCGCGCTCCAGCGTGAGCGGCGCCCGGCGGTTGGCGATGCGGTAGATGTAGGAGCGGCCGATGCACGAGAAGCGCGCATGCCAGTCGTCCGGCACCACCTCGCAACCGACCACCGCGATCGGATGGGGCCGCAGGCGGGCGTTCAGGCCTTCGGTGAACTGGAAGGGCGTGAACGGCTTGGCTATGTCGATATGCACTTTCATGCCGAGCGCATGGACGCCCGCATCGGTGCGCCCGGCGGCATGCATGCCCGTGGTCTCGCCGGTGAGCGCGAAGACGGCTTCCTCGACACTCTGCTGCACCGAAGGGCCGTGTGCCTGGCGCTGGAGACCCATGTAGGGCGCGCCGTCGAATTCGAGAGTGAGGGCGAAGCGGGTCAAGCGAGCCTCGTTCCGGCGGGAACGGCACGGCCGCGCAGCAGGTCTGCGGTGTCCATGGCAGGCTTGCCCGCGCGCTGGATGCGGGTGACACGCAAGGCGCCTTCGCCGCAGGCCACGGTCAGCGAATCGTCGAGCGTGACGCCGGGTTCGCCAGTGCCCTCCACGACATCGGCGGCGAGGACCTTGTACCGCTCGCCATCCAGTTCGAAGAAGGCGCCCGGTGCGGGCATGAAGGCGCGAACCTGCCGCTCGACCTGCTCGGCGGGAAGCGTGAAATCGAGCCGGGCCTCGGCCTTGTCGATCTTCTTCGCATAAGTCACGCCGTCTTCCGGCTGGGTGACGGCGCGGTGCACGGCAAGATCGCGCAAGGTGCCGACCATGAGCTGCGCGCCCCTTTCGGCGAGTTCCGTGGTCAGTTCACCGGCAGTCTTGCGCTCGATGGTGGTGCGCAGGGTGGCCAGCATCGGCCCGGTGTCGAGACCGATCTCCATCTGCATGATGGTGACGCCGGTGGTCGGATCGCCCGCGAGGATCGCCCGCTGGATCGGCGCTGCCCCGCGCCAGCGCGGCAGGATCGAGGCATGGATATTGAGGCACCCCAGGCGCGGCGCGTCGAGCACCGCCTGAGGCAGCAGCAGGCCATAAGCGGCCACCACGGCGATATCGGCGCCGAGCGCGGCGAACGTCTCCTGCTCCTCCGCGCCCTTGAGCGAAACCGGATGGCGCACCTCGATCCCGCGCGCCTCGGCTTCCTTGTGGACGGGCGAGGGGGTCAGTTCCTTGCCGCGGCGCCCGCCGGGGCGCGGCGGCTGGCTGTAGACAGCGACGACCTCGTGCCCGGCCTCGACCAGCGCGACGAGGGCGGGCACCGCGAAATCGGGCGTACCCATGAAGACGATGCGCATGGTGTGGGGAATTCTCCGAAGGTCTTTCTCAAAAGCTCCGGAGGCCCTATCTCCGCCGCCATGGCATCGCAAGAGATCGAGACGCTTACCGCCGCGCTGTCGCGCCTTCCCGGCCTCGGCCCCCGTTCCGCGCGCCGGGCGGTGCTCTGGCTCATCAAGCGGCGGGAGACCTCGCTGGTGCAACTGGTCGATGCCCTCGCGGCGGTGCGTGAAGCGCTGGTCGAGTGCCGCACCTGCGGCAATATCGATACCGCCGACCCTTGCGGCATCTGCGCCGATGCGCGCCGCGACGCGCGCTCGCTCTGCGTGGTGGAGGAAGTGGCGGACCTCTGGGCGCTCGACCGCGCGCGGCTGTTCAACGGTCGCTACCATGTTCTCGGCGGCCGTCTTTCCGCGCTCGACGGCGTGCGGCCGGAAGATCTGGCGATCGACAGCCTGCTGCGCCGCGTGGAGGAGGGCGGCATCGACGAAGTGGTTCTCGCGATGAACGCCACGCTCGAAGGGCAGACCACGGCGCACTATATTGCCGAGCGTCTCGAAGGACTTCCGGTGCGGATCACCCAGCTTGCCCATGGTCTCCCGGTGGGCGGTGAACTCGACTATATCGACGAGGGAACGCTGGCTCAAGCCATCCGCGCGAGGAGGCCCGTGGCCTAGGAGGCTGTTTGGAAATTCGCAGAATGCGAATTTCGCGGCACCGGCCCTCGCCCCCACCCGACCTCCCATCAGGATACACTCGTGGGAGGTCGGGTGGGGGCGAGGGCCGGTGCCGCTGACGAAAATGCCCCGTTTGGCATTTTCCAAACAGACTCTCGATCACTGTCATCGAAGCGTCCATCTTGCGAGAATCGGCCATCGCGCTTATTTGCGGGGCATGGCTATCCGTGAAATCCTCGAAGTTCCCGATCCGCGTCTCAAGCAGGTTTCGGTCCCCGTCGAAAAGTTCGACGACGAGCTGAAGACGCTTGTCGAAGACATGTTCGAAACCATGTACGATGCGCCGGGCATCGGCCTCGCCGCGATTCAGGTCGGCGTGCCGCTGCGCGTGCTGGTGATCGATCTCCAGCCCGATGACGAGGATGCGGAGCCGGAAGTGTGCACGTCGCACGGCGGCCACCACCACACCCACCAGCCGACGAAGCGGGAACCCCGGATCTTCATCAATCCGGAAATCCTCGATCCTTCCGAAGACCACACGGTCTATCAGGAAGGCTGCCTCTCGGTTCCCGAGATTTACGCCGACGTCGAACGCCCCTCGCGCATTCGCGCGCGCTGGCAGGACCTCGACGGTACGGTGCATGAAGAGAACATGGAGGGCCTGATGGCCACCTGCCTCCAGCACGAGATGGATCACCTCGAGGGCATCCTCTTCATCGACCACCTCTCGCGCCTCAAGCGCCAGATGGCGCTCAAGAAGCTCGACAAGCTGCGCAAGGCGGCCTGATTTCGCTGAATTGGGGGAAGCCGCTCTAAGGGCTGGCGTTCCCCTAATGTTCTGGCTATGCTGCCGGGATGGAAATCGCTGTCGTCGCCATTCTAGCGCTCGTTGTCGGTCTTGGGGCCGGCTGGTTCTTTGGTTCCAGACCGGCTGCGGACTGGCGAAATCGCTTCGAAACCCGTGATCGCGAAGCGCGCGAACTCGACGAGAAGTTCCGCGCCGCGATTCGCGATCTCGCTTCGGCTAGCGAACGCGCCAGCCGGGCGGACGAACTTTCCGATGCCCTCGAACGCACACGCTTCGAGCATAACCAAGCCATGGAACTCACCCGGCGCAGCCATGGCGATGCCATCGAGCGCCTCCGCAGCGAATTATCGGAAATCCTTGAGCGAACCCGCATCGCGCATGCCGGCAAGATCGAGGCGCTGAGCGACGAATTGAGGGTGAAAGCAGAGCAACTCGCCACTCTCCAGGAAAAATCGGCCAATTTCGACGAGCAGAAGCGCCTGCTGATCGAAGCGCAGGAAGCGCTGCGCAAGGAGTTCGAGAACGCCGGGGCCAAGGTTCTGGCCGGTGCGCAGGAAGCCTTCCTGAGCCGCGCCGGTGCGCGTTTCGAGGAAAGCGAGAAGGCCAATGCCGAGCGTATCCGCACGCTTCTCGCTCCCGTTGGAGAGCGGCTCAAGAGTTATGAGGAGCAGGTCGCCACGCTCGAAAAGCAGCGCACCGATGCCTTTGCGACGCTGACCGGTCAGCTCGTCGAACTGAGCGCCGGGCAGGAGCGGGTTCGCACCGAAGCCGCGCGGCTCAGTAATTCGCTGCGCAATGCCCCCAAGGCGCGCGGGCGCTGGGGCGAGCAGCAGCTCAAGAACGTGCTCGAACAGTGCGGCCTTACCGAACACACCGATTTCGAGACCGAACAGTCGATCGAGACCGAGGACGGGCGCCTGCGCCCCGACGCGATCGTGCGCATTCCCGGCAACAAGCAGCTGGTGATCGACGCCAAGGTTTCGCTCAACGCCTATCAGGACGCCTTCGAGGCCGATGACGAGACCGTGCGCAAAGCCTTCCTCGATCAGCACGCGGCCTCGATGCGCAACCACATCCAAACCCTGGGCAACAAGTCCTACCAAAGCCAGTTCGAGAATGCGCCGGACTATGTGCTGATGTTCGTGCCCGGCGAGCATTTCATCGCCGCCGCGCTCGACCACGATTCCAGCCTGTGGGACTATGCCTTCGAGCGGCGGGTGCTGCTCGCCAGCCCAACCAACCTCGTCGCCATCTGCCGCACTATCGCGCAAGTCTGGCAGCAGGAGGGCCTCGCCAAGGAAGCGCGGGAAATCGGCAAGCTGGGCAGCGATCTCTACGACAGCCTTGCCAAGACCCAGGACGACCTGAGCAAAGTCGGCGTGCATCTCGGCCGTGCGGTCAACAGTTTCAACGACTTCGCCCGCACTTACGAGGGCAATGTGATGAGCCGCGCGCGCCGCCTCACCGAGAAGCACATCAAGATCGGCAAGCGTGAGATTTCCGACGAAGTAACGCAAGTCGAAGCGGTGCCGCGCTTTGGTGCCGAGCCGGGTACTGCCGCTTTGCCGGATACGGGAACACTGCCCGAAGCGGCGGAATAGTCCTCAGCTACCGTCGGCGGTTCGCGTCGGGCGTTCCATGGGGCCGCCTTCGCGGACGAGTTCGGCGGTATGGCCGCTCGATTGCAGGATCATGTGGTTGCCGTCGATAGCGAAGCGCGGCGTCGCCACGAGCAGGGCGTTCACGGCCTTTTCCTGATCCCAGGCGGGAACCGTGCAGGTCATCTCGGTCAGGGCGAGAGGGCCTGCGATCAGGCGTTCCGAATCTATGCGCCAGGGGCCGTCCATGCGGTTACAGCCGACCTGAACACCGACTTTGCTGCCCTCGAACGTCAGGCGGGCATCGGCAGAGTCCGGCCTCTGGCCGTCGATCAGGGCAAATCGCCAGGTCGTGCGAGCGAGAGGCGAATCCTCGCCCTGAACGGAGCAGGCGGCGAGGGACGGCAGGAGGCAGAAGGTAAGTAAGGCTAAACGCATGGTCCGGGCACTCTACACGTCGCGGATGATGCCCGGATGAACGCGCTATTCAGTTTCCACCCTCAAGGTGGGCAAGAGCCTCGTAAGCGAGCACCGCGCCCGCGACGGCGGCATTCAGGCTGTCGGCCCGGCCGCGCATCGGAATGGTGACACGCAAGTCGCAGGCTTCCTCGTAAGCCTGCGGCAGGCCCTGCGATTCGTTGCCGACCATCAGGAAGCACGGCGCCGCATAAGGCGCGCGGCGATAGTCGGTGGGATCGCGCAGCGAGGCGGCCACCAGTTGACCGTCTCCGGCGCGCAGCCAGTCCTGGAATTCTTCCCAGCGGGCGATGGCGATCTTCTGCGTGAAGATCGCGCCCATGCTGGCGCGCACCGCTTCCACCGAGAAAGGGTCAGCGCAGTCGTCGAGCAGGATCAGCCCGCCCGCGCCGACGGCATCGCCGGTCCGCAGCATCGTGCCGAGGTTGCCGGGATCGCGCAGCGCCTGCGCCACCAGCCAGATCGGTGCGGCGGTACGGTCGAGATTGGCGATCCGCGTGTCGAACTCTGCGAAGACGCCCGCGACGGCCTGCGGATTGTCCTTGCCGGTGACTTTGGCGAGGATTTCCTCGTCCATCTCGACGACCTCGCCGCCCGCGGCGATGACGGCTTCTTCAAGAGCGTCCAGCAGCGGGTGCGGATCGCGGCCCACGGCCATGACCAGCATTTCCGGCACGATGCCGCATTCGCGGGCATCGGTCAGCAGGCGCAGGCCCTCGGCGAGGAAGCGCTGTTCCCGCTTGCGGTGCTTCTTCTCCCGCAAGGAGCGCAGGAACTTGACCAGCGGGTTCGAGAATCCGGTAATGGTGCGGCGATAGGCCGCGCGGTCGGCAAAGGTCATTCTTCGCCGAAACCGTCGCGCACGAGGGTTGCCAGGACCGAGAGCGCATCCTGCGCGCCTTCGCCCTTGCAGGCGATCTCGATGCTGTCGCCCTTGGCGGCGCCGAGCATCATCAGGCCGAGGATGGAATTGCCCGCCGCTTCGGTGCCGTCCTTGCCGACCGTGACGAGCACGGATTCCGGCAGTTCGGCGACATGGTTGACGAACTTGGCGCTGGCGCGGGCGTGGAGACCGCGCTTGTTCACGATGAGGACGGTTTCGCGGAAATCGCTCATGCGGCGTCCTGTCCGAGATATTCGCTGGCGATCGTGATGTAGTTGCGCCCGGCGTCGCGCGCGGCGGCGGCGGCTTCACGCACCGACATGCAGGCGCGCGCCTTGGCGAGACGAATCAGCATCGGCAGGTTGATGCCGGCGATCACTTCGACGCGGCCCGCTTCCATCAGCGAGATCGCGAGGTTGGAGGGCGTGCCGCCGAACAGGTCGGTGAGGATGATGACGCCTTCGCCGCTGTCCACGGCGGTGATCGCCTCGGCGATCTCGCTGCGGCGACGCTCCATATCGTCGTTGGGACCGATGCAGACGGTGGCGACCGCCGACTGGTCTCCGACGACGTGCTCCATCGCGTGTACGAATTCCTCGGCGAGATTGCCGTGAGTGACCAGGATCATGCCGATCATGCTGGGGTTTGGCTCCGAATTTCCTGCGAATGCGACCGGGTTATATAATCTTCTTTCACGCTACCGGACCCCTTCGAGAATTTCCCCCCTCGAGAAGATCAGCAGCCCGCGAGCCCAGGTTGCGATGCAACAATGTGGGCGAAAATCCCGCTTCGCGCAAGGCCGCTGCCATCTGCTCGGCGGTAAAAACGGAGCGGTGTCGCCCTCCGGTACAGCCGAAAGCGATGTGAACATAGGCCTTGCCTTGCGCGCGATAACGCGGAAGCAGCGGCAGGAGCAGGTCGCGAATCCGCGCAAATGCTTCGTCGAAGGCCGGATCCTTGCGGATATAGTCACCCACCGGAGCGTCCTGTCCGGTCATCGGGCGCAGCTCCGAATCCCAGTGCGGGTTGTCCACGAAACGCATGTCGAACACGAAATCGGCGAGCGGCGGCATCCCGCGCGAGAAGCCGAAGCTGGAGACGGTGATCGTCAGGTCTTCCGGTTCTTCGGCGGCGAAGCGCTCGCGAATCGCGCGTTGCAGGTCGTTGGACGTGAATTCGGTGGTTTCGACGAGAATGTCGGCCCAGCGGCGCAGCGGCGCCAGCAATTCGCGTTCGGCGCGAATGCCGGTGTCGACGGGCGCGTCGGCGGCGAGGGCGTGACGGCGGCGGGTCTCGTTGAAGCGGCGTTCCAGTTCCTTGCTCGAACAGTCGAGGAACAGCGTCGAGACTTCGAGGTCCTCGCGCTCGCCGAGCGCCTTGACCTGGGCGATGACCCGCTCCGGATTGAACCCGCGCGTGCGGCAGTCGAAGCCGATCGCCAGCGGCGACGGGTCGTCGGAGGGCTGGCCCTCGATCATGCGTTCCAGCAGGCGGACCGGGAAATTGTCGATGATTTCCCAGCCGAGATCTTCCAGCACCCGCAGCACCGTGGTCTTGCCGGCGCCGAGCATGCCGGTCACCAGCAGCACTTTCTGTCGCTGGGCCGGGGAGGGCGCGGATTGCGCGTCTTCGGGGGGGAGATCGTCCTGCATCCGGGGCTGTTTGCGCCGGGTTGCCGGGAAAGAAAAGAGGCGTTCTTACAGGTTTGTCACCCGGTGAGGCCATAATGCAACAACGCTAACTCCACCTTCAGCGCCAGGGGCTCGGCGCGGGGCGTGAGGCGCAGCGCGGGCAGTGTCACGCCCCCGATCTCGACGCTGCCTGCCGTCTCGATGAAGCGCGGTGCTTCGCTATCCAGCATGACGACCAGCGAGACCGGGGCCTCCTCGCGGCACGGGAAGGGCAGGATGCCGAGATTGCGGACTTCGATCAGACTGCGCGTGTTCGGATGGGGCTGCGCGAGGAGCCGTCGTTCGGATTCGTGAAGCAGCACGCCGTCGTCCCCGACAAGCTCGGCGCCGCGATCGATCAGGGCGAGAGCGAGGCTGGACTTGCCCGTGCCCGACGGCCCCTCGATCAGCACCGCGCGTCCCTCTATGGCAACGCAAGTGGCTTGCCGCGTGAAAGGCGCCGCAACCGTCATTCGCCTTGCCATGCCGGGAGCGAGATCAGCAGCCGTGCGCCGCGCGCACCGTCGGTGCGGTCGGTCGCGCGCAGCTTGCCGTAGTGCGCCTCGACGATGGTGCGGGCGATCGCGAGGCCGAGGCCGGAGTGCTTGCCGAATTCCTCGCTGGCGGGGCGCAGCGAGTGGAAACGCTCGAAGATTTTTTCGCGCGCGGCTTCCGGTATGCCGGGGCCGTGGTCGGAAACGGAAAGGGTGATCCGTCCTTCGCTGCGGCCCACGGCGACTTCGATGGGGGTGCCTTCGGGCGAGAAGGAGATCGCGTTGTCGAGCAGGTTCTGGAGCACGCGCTCCAGCCGCGAGGCGTCGCCGGGGACAAAGAGGTCGCCGTCGGCCTCGCGGATGACCCGGATCGGGCAGGCGCCGTTGACGCCGCGCTGTTCGCGTTCGGTGACGAGCGCGCGGACCAGTCGCAGCATGTCCACCGGCTCGAACGTCGTGCGGCTGAGTTCGGCGTCGATGCGGCTGGCGTCGGCGATCTCGGTGACGAGGAAGTCGATCCGCCGCACGTCGTCCTTGGCGATGCCGAGAAGCTGGCGGCGCAAGGCGGGATCGTCGACCCGTTCGAGGTTTTCGAGGGCGCTGCGCAGGCTGGTGAGGGGGTTCTTCAACTCGTGGGCCACATCGGCGGCGAAGCTCTCCACCGCGTCGATGCGCTGGCGCAGGGCGCCGCTCATGTCCGAGATCGCGCGGGCGAGCAGGCCGATCTCGTCGCGCCGGTCGGGCAGGCGCGGCACCACGACGCTGCGGTCGCGGCCGAGGCGCACGCGCACGGCGGCGCGGACGAGCTTGCGCAGCGGCTCGACGATGGTGCGGGCGAGGAACAGCGAAAGCAGGATCGAGACGGTCAGCGCTGCGCCGACGATGATGGCGAGCGTCTGGCGCGCCATGCGCACGTTTTCGGTGATGTCGCGGGCGTTGCGGGTGACGAGCAGGGCCTCGCCGCGCTTGCCGACCGGGGTTGCGGCGATGATGACCGGGGTGCGGTCCGGCGCGGCCTTGTGGCTCACTTCGGTGCGGCCACTGGCCAGCGCGGCGGCCACTTCCGGCCAGGCCGAGGCACCGGCACCCGGCGCATCGTGATAGTCCGCAACCGGCGGCGAGCCGAGCACCCAGTCCATACCCTTGTCGAGCGCGCGGGCGGCGTCCTGAAGCCATGGTTCGGTGGCGGGGTCGATGAGCCGGTAGGACGGCTTCGCCAGTGCGAAACTGTCGGCGACGAGCTTGCCGCTGCGGTCGAACAGGCGCAGGCGCAAGGCCTGGCCGGAGCCGATCCGCGCGATCAGGTCGCGGCGGTCCTCGGCGTTTTCCCCAGCCAGGGTGATGGCGACGACTTCGGCTTCCGAGCGGGCGAGGCGGAAGCGTTCGCCCAGCAGTTCGCGCCGGTAGGAGTCGATGTAGAACAGGCTTCCCGCCAGCAGGGCGAGCGCGATCACGTTCACCGCGAGAATGCGCGCCGTCAGCGAGACGCGCCATGACAGGCCGAGCCGGACGAGCATCGGTGCCTTGCGGCGCTTGCGCGCGGGATTAGGAGCCATCGGTGTAGGAATAACCGGCGCCATAGAGCGTATCGATGGCCGAGAATTCCGGATCGACGGCGCGGAACTTGCGGCGCAGGCGCTTGATGTGGCTGTCGATCGTGCGGTCGTCGACGTAGACGTCCTCGCTGTAGGCGGCGTCCATCAGCTGGTTGCGGCTCTTCACCACGCCGGGGCGCAGGGCGAGCGCTTCGAGGATCAGGAACTCGGTGACGGTCAGCGAGACCGGCTCGCCGTCCCAGGCCACCTGATGGCGGGCGGGGTCGAGGCTGAGGCGGCCGCGCACGACCGGGTCGGGCAGGTTTTCCTGCACGCTTTCTTCGTTGCTCGCCTTCGCCAGTTCGCTGCGACGCAGGATGGCGCGGATGCGGGCGACGAGCAGGCGCTGGCTGAACGGCTTGGTGATATAGTCGTCCGCGCCCATCGCCAGGCCGAGGGCTTCGTCCGGCTCCTCGTCCTTCGAGGTCAGGAAGATCACCGGCAGGCTCGACTGTTCGCGCAGGGCCTGGAGCAGGTGCAGCCCATCCATGCGCGGCATCTTGATGTCGAAGATGGCGAGGTCCGGCGGGTTCTCCAGCAGAGCCTTCAGCGCGGTCTCGCCATCGGTGTAGAGGCGGGTCGCGAAGCCTTCGGCCTGGAGACCGATGGAGACGGTGGTGAGGATGTTGCGGTCGTCGTCCACCAGCGCGATGGACTGCTGACGGGCCGGAACAGGGATCGATGCGATCTCTTCGAGAGAGGCTGGCGCGGGTGTGGAAGATGCCGTGGGGTCTGCCATGGGACTGCGCTGCGTTCCTTCCGATGAAACCGGGCGATGCAACCGGGCGACCGTGACTAGCCTCTGCCGGGGCGAGCGTCCACGCCTTTGCGGCTCGTCCCGAAATTGCCCCGGAATGGTCGAAGTGCATTCGTCCTACCTCGCTCGCTCCATTTATTTTTGCGAGAATTTGGCGGACAACGGCGGCGGGCGAACAATCGCCGACCGATTCTCGGGCAAAAATGTCGGGGCGTGTCCGGTTCCCGCCGGACCCGCCTTAAATGGAGGAGATGACATTGGCCGCTACCCTTAACTATCCGCTCGCCAGTCAAGGCATAGAAACCGGGGCGAAGATCCTGGCCAACCTGGGCACCGCGCCGCTGGTCGAGCAGGCCATCCGGAACGGCGAGGGCGTGCTGGCCGCAGATGGCCCGTTCGTCGTGGCGACCGGCAAGCACACCGGGCGTTCCGCCAAGGACAAGTTCATCGTCAAGGACGCCGAGACCGAGGATACGGTCTGGTGGGGCAAGACCAATGTGCCGATGACACCGGAGCACTTTGCCGCGCTGAAGGAGGATTTCCTCGCTGCGCTCGGCGGCAAGGACCAGCTCTATGTCGCCGACCTGTTCGGCGGCTCGCAGCCGGAACACCGCGTCAACGTGCGCGTGATCAACGAGTTCGCCTGGCACAACCTGTTCATCCGCACCCTGCTGGTGCGCCCGAGCGAAGCCGAACTGGCCGGGTTCGTGCCGGAATATACCATCATCGACCTGCCGAGCTTCCGCGCCGATCCCGAGCGCCACGGTTCGCGCACGGAGACGGTGATTGCGGTCAACTTCACCGAGAAGCTGATCCTGATCGGCGGCACCGCCTATGCGGGCGAGATGAAGAAGTCGGTCTTCGGCATCCTCAACTACCTGCTGCCGACCAAGGGCGTGATGCCGATGCACTGCTCGGCCAATATCGGCCCCGAGGGTGACACCGCCGTGTTCTTCGGCCTCTCCGGCACCGGCAAGACCACGCTTTCGGCGGACGCTTCGCGCACGCTGATCGGTGACGACGAGCATGGCTGGTCGGACACCGCCGTGTTCAACTTCGAGGGCGGCTGCTACGCCAAGATGATCCGCCTCTCGCCAGAGGCCGAGCCGGAAATCTTCGCGACGACCAAGCGCTTCGGCACTGTGCTCGAAAATGTGGTGATCGATCCCGAGACCCGCCAGATCGACCTCGACGACAACGCGCTGGCCGAGAACAGCCGCGGTTCCTACCCGATCGACTTCATCCCGAATTCTTCGGAGAAGAACCTCGGCCCGGTTCCGCAGAACATCATCTTCCTCACTGCCGATGCTTATGGGGTGCTGCCGCCGATCGCGCGTCTGACCCCAGATCAGGCGATGTACCACTTCCTCTCGGGCTATACCGCGCGCGTCGCGGGCACAGAGATCGGCGTGACCGAGCCGGAAGCGACGTTCTCCACCTGCTTCGGCGCGCCGTTCATGCCGCGTCATCCTTCGGTCTATGGCAACCTGCTCAAGGAGCGGATCGCCAAGGGCGGGGTGAAGTGCTGGCTGGTCAACACCGGCTGGTCGGGCGGCATGGCGACGATGGAAGGCATCAAGCGCATGCCGATCAAGGCCACCCGCGCGCTGCTCAACGCCGCGCTCGACGGTAGCCTCAATGACGCCGAGTTCAAGGAAGACCCGAACTTCGGCTTCGAGGTTCCGGTGGCAGTTCCGGGTGTTGACAGCAAGCTGCTCGACCCGCGCGGAGCCTGGGCCGACGGCGCCGAGTACGACAGGACCGCGCAGACGCTGGTGAAACAGTTCATCGACAACTTCACCCAGTTCGAAGCCCATGTCGACGAAGGCGTCCGCAAGGCGGCTCCCGTCGCGGCGTGATTTCTCGCTGAACAGCGCGCAATAACAACGGGGCCTCGGAACTTGCGTTTCGAGGCCCTTGTTTTGTCATCCAGACCGTGCATCTTCCAGTTCCCCTCTTTCCAGGAGAACGACCATGGGACTTTTCGACGGTATCCTTGGACAAGTCAGCGAACATGCCGATGTAGCGAACCTCGCCTCGAAGCTCGGCATCGAGCCGGCGCAGGCGGAAAAGGCGATTGCCGCGCTGGGCCTTGCGCATCAGGAAGAGGGGGACACCGCGCTGTTGGCGGCGGAGAAGACCGGCCTCGGCGTGGGCACGATCCAGCAGATCATCTCGGCGATCGGCGGCGAAGGCTCGCTCGGCCAGTTCGCCAGCCTCGTCGGCAGCGATCCGTCGAAGTTTACCGCCTTCCTCGACAAGGACGGCGACGGCAGCGTCATCGATGACCTGACCGATCTGGCCAAGGGCTTCTTCGGCAAGAAGTAGGCGCGAACGCGCCGTCCCGAATGTGATCCGGGACGGCGCTTCTCGTTTCGATCAGCCCGCCTTGCCGATGGCGATGTAGCTGTCGATGTTCTTCGCCAGCACGTCGAGCGGCACGTTGCCGCCGTCGACCACGGCTTGATCGAAGTCGCGCAAGTCGTAGCGCGTGCCGAGGGCCGCCTGGGCGCGGCTGCGCTGGCGGTTGATCTCGGAGTGCCCCATCTTGTAGCCGCAGGCCTGGCCCGGCCACGAACAGTAGCGGTCCACTTCGTTGACCACTTCCTCGCGCTTGTTGCCGTTCTGCTCCATGAAGAAGCGGACCGCCTGCTCGCGGCTCCAGCCCTTGGAGTGTAGGCCGGTATCGACGACCATGCGGCAGGCGCGGAAGGCGATCGACTGGAGATAGCCGAGCTGGCCGACCGGATCGTCGGCATAGGCGCCGAGTTCGTCGGCCAGCTGCTCGCCGTAGAGCGCCCAGCCTTCGGAATAGGCGTTGAAGGCCAGGATCGAGCGGATCAGCGGCAGGCGGTTAGCATATTCGCCCTGCCAGACGTGGCCGGGGATCGCCTCGTGATGGACCAGCGTGGGCAGGTCGTACTTGCGGTGCAGGTCGGTGGTGCGCAAGTTGATCCACATCTTGCCCGGCACCGAACCGTCGATCGAACCGGCGCCGCCGTAAGCGGTCGGCGCGCCGGGTTCCTCGGCCAGCGGCAGGCGGCGCACTTCGACATTGCCCTTCACCGGATCGCGGAAGGCGCGCGGCATCTGGGCGCGGATCCAGTCGACGCGCTGGCGGATGAAGGCCATGATCTCGGCGCGGCCGGGGTCGCCTTCGGGGAACATGAAGCGCTTGTCGGTGCCGAGCGCGGTCATCCGCTCGCCGACAGTGCCGGTGGTGTAGCCGAGTTTCCCCAGGATCGGGTCCATGCGGGCATGGAGCGCCGCCAGTTCCTCAAGACCGCGCTTGTGGATTTCCTCGGCGGGCACCGGGGTGGTGGTGCTGGCGCGCAAGGCCCAGGCGTAGAATTCGGCGCCGTGCGGACGCTCGCGCATGCCCGGATCGCCCTTGGCGAGGCCTCGCTGGCGCTTGAGTTCGGCGAGCTGGCGTTCGAGTGCGGGAACGACCTGCGCGGAAACGATGCCCTTCGCGCGACCTTCCCAGTCGCCGGGAATCGCCTTGGTGCGGCCGGTCAGCGAAGAGACGAGGCCGCCGC
This sequence comes from Novosphingobium sp. BL-S-20, assembly GCF_055521635.1. NCBI lineage: Bacteria > Pseudomonadati > Pseudomonadota > Alphaproteobacteria > Sphingomonadales > Sphingomonadaceae > Novosphingobium > Novosphingobium sp. BL-S-20. The sequence goes on from NZ_CM145494.1 coordinate 1,376,416, forward strand.
CGTTGTTGCGGGCGTCCTCGATCGTGCTGGTCATCTGGGCGATGGCGCGGTCAAGCAGGAAGTCCGGCGGGACGAGGCCCTGGTCGGTGGCCTTGCGGATGCGCTCCAGCTCGCCGTCGAGCTGACCGCCGAACTGCGAGAGGCGCGACACATAGGCCTCGGCATCCTCGGCGGTCTTCACCGGATGATCGGCGTCGAGGAACTTGGGGGTGTCGAGATAGGCGCCGACGTTCTGGATCACCACGTAGGGCGTATTGCGCCAGCCGCCCACGGCAACGTCGCCGTAAGGCTGGGCGAAGCCATCGAGCGAGGTCTTGTAGGCGCTGCGCACGACCGCAAGGCTGGTCTGCGTCGCATGGTCGAGGCCGCTTACCGGGAATGCCTCGACGCGGGCTAGGTCCTCGCGCAGGGTCCTGGCGACTGCGGCGCGGCCTGCAAAGGAGCGGTCCTCGGACTTGCTGCGCAGCGCGGCATGGGCACCGATATCGATGCCGAGGCTGGTCGCGTTCTCGGGATTGTGGTCCAGCAGACGCCAGGCGATCGAATCGAGCAGGGCGGCGGCGTCCTGCTGGTTCGAAGCGGTGGCGGCGCGCGCCACGCCGGGCAGGGCGATACCTGCTGTTCCGGCGGCGAGGAGCTGGAGGGTGGTGCGCCGCGAGAGGGAGGCGGCCGTCATGTCAGGGTTCTTCATGGCGGCGAAATCTGGCGAGGCCGCCTGTCCCTGTCAAACCCGCTCGCGCCGGGCGAAGGCCTGCGTTAGGGGATAAGCCATGGATATTGCCCTCTCGCTCATGACCCTGACCATCGCCGCGCTCGTGCTGGGAGCGATTGCGCTCTGGCGGCGGGGCGGCAGTCGCAAGCAGGCGGGGCTGATGCTGGTGCTGGCGGCGGTGCTCATCGCCAATGTCGCGATCTGGACGCTGCCGAATTCCGAGGGCGAGTCGCTGGTGAGGGCGGCAGATACGAAAAAGGCACCGGAGTAGGCCCCAGCGCCTTTTCGGTTCGACAGTATTTCCCGCTTATTTGATCGGGCAATCCGGCGCGAGGCGCATGTCGAGATAGTTGTCCACCGAGCGCATCAGGTCGTCCATCTCGTTCTCGAAGAAATGGTTCGCGCGCGGGATTTCATCGTGGTGGATGGTGATGTGCTTCTGCGTGCGCAGCTTGTCGACGAGCTTCTGCGTCGCGACCGGGGTGGCGACCGTATCGCCTGCGCCCTGGATCAGGATGCCCGAGGCCGGGCAGGGTGCGAGGAACGAGAAGTCGTACATGTTGGCGGGCGGTGCCACCGAGATGAAGCCGCGAATCTCGGGACGGCGCATCAGCAGCTGCATGCCGATCAGCGCGCCGAACGAGTAACCGGCGATCCAGGTGGTCGAGGCTTCGGGATGGATCGACTGTACCCAGTCGAGCGCTGCCGCCGCGTCGGACAGTTCGCCCACGCCGTTGTCGAAGCTGCCCTGGCTGCGGCCGACGCCGCGGAAGTTGAAGCGCAGGGTCGCGAAGCCGCGCGCGACGAAGGTCTTGTAGAGGTGCTGGGTGATGCGGTCGTTCATCGTCCCGCCCGCCTGCGGATGCGGGTGAAGGATCATCGCCACGGGCGCACGAGGACGCGGAGCGGGCTGGAAGCGGCCTTCGAGGCGGCCTTCGGGGCCGGGGAAGATGACTGCGGGCATGAGTTTCGCGAACCTGACCTGTTGAAACTCCCGCGAAAACGGCAGCGATTTGCTCGCCGGCCATCGCGGGAGTGGAAAAAGGGAAGATCGCTATATAGAAACCTTCGCTCCGAAAACAACTTTTCAAGCGATGTCAGCCCCACAGATCTATCTCGACCACGCGGCGACCACGCCGCTCCTGCCTCAGGCGCGCGAGGCGTGGCTGGAAGGCGCTGCGCTCTGGGCCAATCCGTCCAGTCCGCACAAGCAGGGCCGTGCCGCCCGCGCGGCGCTGGAAGACGCGCGAGAGCGGGTGAAGAAGGCGCTCGGCTGGCAGGGTGAAGTGATTTTCACCTCCGGGGCGAGCGAGGCTTTGGCGATCGGTCTCGGCCGGGCCAAGGCGGAGCGGCGGCTGGTCTCGGCGGTGGAGCACGATGCCGTGTTTCGCGCGGCACCCGATGCGCAGGAAATGCCGGTGCGGGAAGGAGAGGTCGATCCCGATGCATTGGCCGCTGCACTGGTGGAAGGCGGGCGGGCCGTGGTTGCTGTCCAGTCGATCAATTCGGAAACCGGCACGGTTCTGCTGCCCTATGCACATAACCCGTTGATCGAGCAGGTTCGCGCGGCGGGCGGGCTGGTTCTCGCGGATTGTTCGCAATCGGCGGGTAAGTCGCCGCTGCCAGAGGCGGACATGGTGGTGCTTTCGGCGCACAAGCTGGGTGGCCCGATCGGCATCGGCGCGCTGCTGGTCAAGGACTGGGCCATGCTGGAACCGAGTGGCGGGCAGGAGCGCGGCTATCGCGCCGGTACGGAGAACCTTCCGGGCGCGCTCGGTTTCGCGGCGGCTTTTGAAGCGGGGGGCATCGAGAACTGGGCGACGACAGCGGAGCAGCGCTTCGACTTCAGGAATGCGCTGTCGCGGCACGGCGAAGTTCTCCAGCCGGGCGTGCAATGCTCACATATCTTTGCTGTGGCCGCACCGCGACTGGCGGCGACGGCGATGCTGATCCGCATGGACGCCGCCGGGTTCGCGATCTCGGCGGGGAGCGCCTGTTCCTCCGGCACGCTTAAGCAGAGCCGGGTGCTCAAGGGATTCGGCATCGACGAGGACCTCGCCCGCCGCACCGTGCGCGTCAGCATCGGCTGGAATACGACGCCGGAACACCTCGACGCTTTCGCCGAGGCCTGGGCGCAAGTGAACGCATGATCTACCTCGACTATCAGGCGACCACCCCGCTGGCCCCCGAAGCGCGCGAGGCGATGCTGCCGTGGCTGGGCGGACCGGAAGCCATGGGCTTTGCCAATCCGCATAGCCCGCACCGTCCGGGCCGCGCCGCCGCCGCCATCGTCGAGGTGGCGCGCGCGCAGGTTGCCGCGCTCCTGCCGCCGGGAGGGCGCGTGATCTTCACTTCCGGCGCCACCGAGGCGATCAACCTTGCCTTGGCAGGAAGCAGCAGGAAGCGGCTTGCCGTCTCCGCCATCGAACATGCCGCCGTGCTGGATACCGCACGGGCGATCGATCCGGCGCTCTCCATTCTGCCGGTGGACAGCGAGGGGCTGGTCGATCCCGCCGCGCCGATCCCGGAAGGGACCGGCCTCGTCGCGGTCATGCAGGTCAACAACGAGATCGGCACTGTCCAACCGGTCGAGGCGCTGGCAGAAAGTGCCCATGCGATGGGCGCGCTGTTTCTCTGCGATGCCGTGCAAGGCGCGGGCAAGCTGGCGGCGCCCACCGGGGCCGACCTGATCGCGGTTTCGGCGCACAAGCTCTACGGCCCCAAGGGCATCGGCGCGCTCTGGGTGCGCGACGGGCTGGACCTCGCGCCGATGATCCATGGCGGCGGGCAGGAGCAGGGGCTGCGTTGCGGCACACTCAGCCCAGCACTTTGCGCCGGATTCGGCGCAGCCGCTGTGCTTGCAGCGAAGCGCATGGAGCAGGACGCGGCCCACGTCGAGGCCTTGTGGAGCGCCGCGCGGGAAGTGCTCTCGCGGTGGACGCTCAACGGTTCGGCGGAGCAGCGCTGGCACGGGAATCTCAATCTGCGGCTGCCGGGCCTCGACGTGGCGCGGCTCATGTCGGACCTCAGGAACATAGCCTTTTCTGCCGGTTCCGCCTGCGCCAGCGGTTCGGGACGACCGAGTCATGTGCTCAAGGCGATCGGACTTGCCGATTCCGATGCCAAAGCCTCTATCCGTCTGGGATTCGGGCGATATAGTGATCTCGGGGAGCTTAAGGATGCCTGCGAACGCATAGAAGCCGCAGCAGCGGCGCAGGGAGTCTGAGTTGCTGAACGTGAGGTTTTTGACCGCGGAAGGAAAACTCGTCGTGGCCGAGGCCGAGACGGGCGATGTCCTTCTGCGTGTGGCGCAGGGCGCCGGAATGCCGCTGGAAGGCACGTGCGAGGGCCAGATGGCCTGCTCGACCTGCCATGTGATCGTCTCGCCCGACTGGTTCGACCGGCTCGAACCCGCCTCGATGGACGAGGAAGACATGCTCGACCTTGCTGCCGGAGTGGCGCGGACCAGTCGCTTGTCCTGCCAGATCGAACTGAGCGAGGCGCTCGACGGGCTGGAAGTGCGCATCCCCGGCGTTTCGCGGGATATGCAGATCGGTTGATCGGTGAAAAATCGGAACGAATCGGGAAATCAAGTTCTGGAAAACGCTGGAATCCGACTTGGCACCGGGCCGAGCGCTGCTAGGTTCCCGGCATGGTGACCACGACCGACGAAGACTCAGATCCGTTCGACGCCATCGTCGATGCGCCTTTCGATGCCGCGCTGTCCGAGCGCTATCTCGTCTATGCGCTTTCCACGATCACGGCGCGTTCGCTGCCGGACTTGCGCGACGGGATGAAGCCGGTCCACCGGCGCCTGCTCTGGGCAATGCGGCAGCTCAAGCTCGATCCCGCCAGTGCCTACAAGAAGTCGGCCCGCGTCGTCGGCGACGTTATCGGTAAGTATCACCCGCATGGCGACGCCTCGGTCTACGATGCGATGGTGCGCCTCGCGCAGGATTTCTCGCTGCGCTATCCGCTGGTGCAGGGGCAGGGCAACTTCGGCAATATCGACGGCGATAACGCGGCCGCCTACCGCTATACCGAAGCGCGCCTGACGCGCACGGCGATCCACCTCATGGCGGGGCTGGACGAAGGCACCGTCGATTTCGTTCCCACCTACAACGGAGAAGAGAGCGAGCCGGAAATCTTCCCGGGTATCTTCCCGAACCTGCTGGCGAACGGCTCCACCGGCATCGCTGTGGGCATGGCCACTTCGATCCCCAGCCACAATGTCGCCGAGATCATCGACGCGACCTTGATGCTGATCGACAATCCCCATGCCGAGCACGACCAGCTCATGCAGGTCTTCCACGGCCCGGACTTCGCGACCGGCGGCCTCGTGGTCGACAGCCCCGACGCGATCAGCCACGCCTATGCCACCGGCAAGGGCGCCTTCCGCGTGCGCGGGCGGTTCTCGACCGGAAAGGATGAGGCAGGCAACTGGGAAGAAACCGGCGTCGAGAAGCTGGGCAGCGGCCAGTGGCAGCTGGTCATTTCCGAAATTCCCTACATGCTCGCCAAGGGCAAGCTGATCGAGCAGGTTGCCGCGCTTATCGCGGACCGCAAGCTGCCGATCCTCGAAGACATTCGCGACGAGAGCGACGAGCAGATCCGCATCGTCTTCGTGCCCAAGAGCCGCAATGTCGATCCCGAGATGCTCAAGGAGAGCCTCTACAAGCTCACCGATCTGGAAAGCCGCTTCTCGCTGAACCTCAACGTGCTGGATTCGCACCGCACGCCGGGGGTTTTGGGGCTGAAGCTGCTGCTGTCCGAATGGGTCTATAGCCAGATCGACATCCTGCTGCGCCGCACCCGGCACCGGCTGGAGAAGATCGCCTCGCGGCTGGAACTGGTCGCGGGCTATATCATCGCCTATCTCAACCTCGACCGGATCATCGAGATCATCCGTACCGAGGACGAGCCCAAGCCGGTGATGATGGCCGAGTTCGGGCTGACTGACCGCCAGGCCGAAGCCATCCTCAACATGCGCCTGCGTAGCTTGCGCAAGCTGGAGGAAATGGAGCTTCGCAAGGAGCACGAGGACCTGCTGAAGGAGCAGGACGAGCTCAACAGGCTGCTCGAAAGCCCGGCCCGCCAGCGTACTCGTTTGAAGCGCGATCTCACCAATCTGCGCAAGGACTATGCCGAGAACACCGAACTCGGCCGTCGCCGCACCACGATCGCGCAGGCGACGCCGACGGTCGAATTCTCGATGGACGCGATGATCGAGAAGGAGCCGGTGACGGTGATCCTCTCGGCACGCGGCTGGATTCGCGCGGCCAAGGGCCATGTCGCCTTGGACGGCGATTTCAAGTTCAAGGAAGGCGACGGCCCGGCCTTCGCATTCCATGCGCAGACGACCGACAAGATCCTGATCGCGGTGGACAACGGGCGCTTCTACACACTCGGCGCCGACAAGCTGCCGGGCGCGCGCGGTTTCGGCGAGCCGATCCGCACCATGGTCGATATCGACGCCGAGGCGCATATCGTCGCGGCGCTGCCCTATAAGCCTAAGGCGCAGCTGCTGCTCGCCTCGAACGTGGGGCGCGGCTTCGCGGCCGAGGCGGACGAGTTGCTCGCCGAAACCCGCAAGGGCCGCGCAGTCATGTCGACCAAGCAGGGCGTGCAGCTTGCCTTCGTGCGCGAGATTCCGGCGGAGCACGATCACGTCGCGGTCGTCGGCGACAATCGCAAGCTGGTGATCTTCAGCCTTGAGGAACTGCCGGTCATGGCCAAGGGGCAGGGCGTCACGCTCCAGCGCTATCGTGACGGCGGGCTGTCGGACATCATCACGCTCAAGCTGGAGGACGGTCTTTCCTGGACCATGGGCGGCGATACCGGCCGCACGCGGACCGAGAAGGATATGGTCATGTGGAAGGTCGCGCGCGGCGCGGCAGGCCGCCTGCCGCCAGTCGGGTTCCCGCGGGATAACAAGTTTCAGGGGTGAGCGTAGGGGGCATGTCTCAGGGCTCCCCAGTGTTCGTCATTGCGAGCGTAGCGAAGCAATCCAGAGTCGCGCAGAGCCGCTCTGGATTGCCGCGTCGGCTTCGCCTCCTCGCAATGACGAAGGGGGGGCTGAATGGATCGACGTTCGCGAAGGTGCCTTACGTCTCGGCTTGCGGATGATGCGGCACGAGGATCAGCGTCCGTCCCTCGACCCGCCAGCTCGCCAGCCGCGAGAGCAGGTTCATGCCGATGACGTTCTGGTCTTCCAGCCCCGGCGCCACCACCACGTCGAGTTGACGGGCGACGATGCTGCCGAAGCGAAGTTCGTCCACCGTGCCCAACTCGGCCGCGACAGTACCGTTGGCCGTGCGCATGGCGATGTTCTGGCGCAGCGGCTGCGCACGGACTTCGGCGGTATTGGCTAATCGTGGCGAGATCGCCGTCAGCGTCGCGCCGGTGTCGACGAGGAAATCGCCTGCGACGCCGTTGATCGTCGCGTGAACCCAGAAATGGCCGTCCGGCTTCATCGGCACGCGGGTCTCGCCGCCGCTCACGCTCTGGCGCGAGAGGCCGAGTTCCGGGAGTTCGACGCCCGGTAGGGCGAAGTCGGTACCGCTGGTGAGGCGGGTCGCCTGCGCCACCGTCAGCAGCAGCGCGGCGACGAGGCCGAGATTGCCGACCCCGCGAATGAAGCCGCCCAGCAGCGGCAAGGGACCGCGCAGCAATCCGCCCAGCACGGTGATGAAGATCGCCGCCAGTGCGAGCGCCAGCAGCGGTTGGCTCGCCAGGAAAGACAGGAGTTCGGGAAAGTCCATCAGCGGCCCATAACAGGAACACCCTGTCGGAATGCTGACCGGATCACGGCTTAGGTGCGGCGCGCGGCACGAGGATCAGGCGGTTGTTCTCGACCCGCCAGCTAGCCAGCTGCGAGAGCAGGTTCATGCCGATGACATTGGTTTCCACCTCGCCGTTAAGACGGGCCTGCACCCAGTAGTGTCCATCGGCGCGCAGCGGGATCACCGTTTCGCTGCCCTCGATCGCGGGCGGCCGCGTCTCGTCCAGCCAGAGTGCGGCTTCCGAGCGGGTGTTGTGGAGCGCGATCTGCGTCACCGTCAGCAGCAGGGCAGCCACGAGGCCGAGGTTCGACAGGTTCCGCAGGCTCTGGCCAAGGCGTGGGCGGCGTTGGGCCAGCATTCCCGCCGCCACTGCGACAAGAATCGCCAGGATGGTCAGCGCGAGCAGCGGCTTCGCGTAGAAAAGGCTGCCCAGCTCGCCAAGGCTCATGAGTTCAGGCCGGCCAGTTCGGCATCGAGCAGGGCCGAGACGCGGGCTTCGTCCGGGAAGCCCTCGGCGATCCAGCGGTCCTCGACCCGGCGCAGCAGGCGGGCGACTTCCGGCCCGGCGCCGACTCCGCGCGCGACGATCTGCCCGCCCTTGAGGGGGAAGGCCGGAACGTCCCAACCGGAAAGCGGCGAGGCATCGGCTCCGGCGATCAGCATGCGGTCCAGCGCGCTTTCGGTGCCGAGGCGGTAGGCGAGGGCGCGGGGCTCTCCGGTCTCCTCGGTGCGGGCGGCAGCGGCGGCGAGGCGCTTCTTCTGCGCGCCCGAAAGGCGGAAGCGCGAGGCGACCTGTTCGGCCAGCGGCACTTGCGCGGGCAGCAGCGCGGCAAGGCGGCGGATCGCTTCGGGGGCGATACCCTGCACCTGCTCCACTGCGACGAGAGCGGCGAGCGCTTCCGGGTCGGCCTCGGGCAGGATCACTGCCAGCACGCCGAGTTCGGCCATGCGGGCCACGGTCGGCGCCGGATCGGGCAGGCCGAGCAGGTTCATCATCTCCATGCCGACCCGCTCGCGCGACAGGCCCTTGAGGGTTGGCGCGAGTTCGGCGCAGGCGCTTTCGGCCTCCGGATCGGCAGGGACCGTGCCGAAGCGGGCCTGAAAGCGGAAGTAGCGCAGGATGCGCAAGTGATCCTCGCGGATGCGCTGCCGGGCATCGCCGATGAAGCGCACATGCCGTGCGGTGAGGTCCGCAAGGCCGCCGAACCAGTCGAAGATTTCGCCCGTGGCCGGATCGGCGTAGAGCGCGTTGATCGTGAAATCGCGCCGCGCCGCATCCTCGCGCCACTCGGTGGCGAAGGCGACGGTGGCGCGGCGACCGTCGGTGGAGACGTCGTGGCGCAAGGTGGTGATCTCGACCGGGCCGCCGGGCAGCACCGCCGTGACGGTGCCGTGCTCGATGCCGGTGGGGACATGGCGGATTTGCGCGGCCCAGAGCCGCTGCATGACGTCTTCGGGCAGCAGCGAGGTGGCCATGTCGATGTCCTTCACCGGCTGGCCGAGCAGGGTGTCGCGCACCGCGCCGCCGACGTAGCGGGCCTTGTCATGGCCGAGCGCGGCGACCAGCGCGGCAAGATCGTCGCGGGTCATCCAGTCGGCGGTCAGTTTCTCAGTCATTCCAGTTCAGCCTGCGGGCAAGATTGTGAAGGATGGCGCCGGTGACGCCCCAGATGCGGTGGTCGTGCCAGTTGATCTCGACGAAGGCATGGCGGGCGCCTTCGGCTTCGATCCATTTCGTCTTCTGGTTGGCCGGGTCGAGCACGAATTCGGCCGGGGCCTCGAACCACTGCGCCACTTCGGCAGGGTTCGGGACGATCGGCAGGTCGGGCGGGATAACGCCGATCACCGGGGTGATCTCGTAGCCGCTGCCGGTGCGATAGAGGTCGCCGGTGCCGATCACCTGCACGTCGCGAGGACGGATGCCGAGTTCCTCGTGCGCTTCCCTGAGCGCGCCCTCGACGGCGGTCTCGCCGGGATCGAGGCGGCCGCCGGGGAAGGCGATCTGGCCGGGATGGGCGCGCATCGTCGAGGGGCGGTGCAGCAGCAGCATGCCGGGGCGCGGGCGCTCGGTCAGGGTGATGAGCACGGCGGCGGGCTTGAAAGTCTCGATCCGGTTGATGCGCGGGTCGATCCAGAGTTCGCCGGGCGCGTCCTTCTTTCCGGCGGCAAAGCGGCGGGAGACATCGTCGAACAAGGTGCTCATGCCGGGAGGAGCCCGAAGCGTGCGCCCTGGCTCACCACCGTGAGGTCGTCCCCGCCCGCCAGCGCGATTTCGGCAAGCTGGCCGTAAGTGCTGCGGTTGAGGCGGGCCTCGGTGCCGTTGCGGACGCCGAGGTAGATCGCGGGCGTTTCAGGATCGCCCTCGCTGCGGATCGGGTGGTCCGGTCCGGCGATGACGAACTCGTCGGTGTTGAGGCGGAATACCAGCGTATCGCCGTCCTGCCGCACGTCGACGGCAATGAAGGGAGCGTCCTCGACTTCGATCGACAGCTTTTCGACCGGCGTGACCAGCCAGTGCTGGCCGTCCTTGCCCCGCAGCAGCAGCGAGGCGAAAGCGCGGACCATCGCAGGGCGGCGGATTTCGCCGCCCTGATGGAACCAGCGACCATCGGCGCGGATCGTCATCTCGCTGTCGCCCAGATGCTGCGGCGACCATTCGGAGACGGGTGGCAGACTGCGGGCCGCAACCAGCTCGGCCACCTGGGTGAGCGAGAGGGCGTTCAGATCGGGCGGCGGTTCATAAGGCATGGTTTCCCGATGCCAGATAGGGCGCTATGCGCCAAGGGCCAGATAAGGCGCTGTGCGCCAAGGGTAACAACCGATCAGCGCAGCCAGGGACCGAGCATGCCTTCGCGGGGCAGCACGGCGGGGTTCTCGCAGCGGACGAGCAGGCGGTGCCGCTCGAACGGGCCGGGCAGGTTCCAGCCTTGCGTCCACTGGTTGGTGTAGCCCCAGAAGCGGCCGTAGTACTCGGGATCGCCGACCATGACCTGCGGCAGCGGCGCGCGCGAATCGATACCCGCCATCGCCGCCGACATCAGCGCCTGACCGTAGCCCTGGCCCTGATGGCCGGGCATGACCGCGACCGGGCCGACCATGATCATCGGGTGGGCGCGGCCTTCCGGATCGTTGAGAGCGACCGGCCAGCACTGGATCGTGCCGACCAGCATCTCGTCGGCATCGAGCGCGGCGAAGCTGAGACCGGGGAGCCAGTCCACGCCCACGCGCACCTTGTAGGCAGTGCGCTTGTGTCGCTCGGGTTCGAACGCGCTGTCGAGCAGAGCCTCGACGAGAACGGGATCGACATTGTCGAGCGGAATGAGAGTGGCAGCTTCGGACATGGCGCGCGCCACTAGGTGCGGCGGGGGCATTTGTCGATTCAATTCGCAATGGGTCCCGCCGGTGTCATCCGGGCGAGCGGTCTGTTTCCACGTCATGCTGAACTTGTTTCAGCATCCATTTTGCCGAACAGACCGAAGCCCGAGCGGCGCGATGGATGCTGAAACAAGTTCAGCATGACGAAGGTTGTGAACGCGAGGCCTTGCCTCGACGGTTACGTTTTCGGTGTCAGTTTCAGCAAGTGTCCCGAGGCATCCGCCGGGCCGTCTTCCAGCAGCCAGATCGTGCCATCGGCGCCTTGCTCGATCTCGCGGATACGGTTTTCGAGCGGGTAGCGGGCTTCTTCCACCGCCTTTTCGCCGTCGATCCGGACGCGGATCACGCCGGGCACGGTGAAGGAGGCGATCAGCACCTGGCCCTTCCATTGCGGGAACAGCGCGCCCGAGTAGAAGATGAAGTCGCCCGGTGCGATCACCGGGTTCCAGCTGATCGCCGGGGCGGCGAGATCGGGGCGCGTGGAATTGCGGGGGATCGGCTTGCCGTCGTAGTGGTCGCCGTCCGACACCAGCGGCCAGCCGTAGTTCTGTCCCGGCTTTACGAGGTTCAACTCGTCACCGCCCGCCGGGCCGTGTTCGAGGTCCCAGAGCCGCCCCTGCGCGTCGAAGGCGAGGCCGAGCACGTTGCGGTGGCCGTAGGACCAGATCTGGTTGGTCGGCGCGGGCTTGTCGGCCCAGGGGTTGCCGGGCGCGGGCGTACCGTCGGGCAGGAGGCGGACGATCTTGCCGAGATTGGTGCCGAGGTCTTGCGCGGGCGTGAACTTCTGCCGCTCGCCGGAACTGACGTAGAGGTACTTGCCGTCGGGCGAGAAGGCGAGGCGGTGCGAGTAGTGGCCCTGTCCGGTGACTTTGGGCACCTGCCGCCAGATCACCGAAAGGCCCTGGATTGTGCAGGTCGTCGGCTGCGGGCAGGAGAGGGTGCCTTTGCCGACTGCGGCGCCGCGGGTGTCGCCCTGACCGGCTTCGGCCCAGCTCAGGTAGATCACCCGGCCGTCGAGCGTGGCGCCGCTCTGGTCCGGCGCGAAGATCACGTCGCCAAGGCCGCCCTGGCCGCCGTAATCGACCTTGGGGGCGCCGGAGACGGTGCCGGGAGTGCCGTCCGCGAGGCGCAGCTTGATCGTGCCCTTCTTCTCCGTGACGATCATCGCGCCGGTGGCCTTGTCGATCGCCATGGCCCAGGGCTCGTCGAAGCTGGCGACCTGTTCCACTTTGAACGGCGTTTCGTCGGAAGATGCGGCGGAGGCCTTGTCCCCGGTGACTGCGGCGCCGCAGCTTGCCAGCACGAGGGCGACGGGCGATACCGCCGCAAGGAACGATCTGGAGATAATCGGCTTCGTCATGACGGTCGCACCCCTGAAAGAATCTGGCCTGAATGAATCTGGCTTCCCTCTAACGAACCGCCTCGTCATCGGTGTCGATGAGGCGGGGCGAGGGCCTCTGGCCGGTCCGGTTGTGGCGGGCGCGGTGGTGCTGTGCAAGCCCCGGCCGTCCGGGCTGGACGATTCCAAGAAGCTCTCGGCCAGGCGCCGCGCCGAACTGGAAGCCGCGATTAAGCGCCGCTGCCGCTGGGCGGTGGGCGTGGTGGACGTGGAGGAGATCGACCGCATCAACATCTTCGGCGCGACGATGCTGGCGATGACCCGCGCCGTCGCCGCGCTGTGCGAGCAGATCGGGCAGGACCCGCACGAGGTGCTGATCGACGGCAACATGACGCCGATGAACCGCACCGCCGAGTGGCGCTGGCAGGCCCGCGCCATCGTCGGCGGCGATGCGATCGAGCCTTGCATTTCCGCCGCCTCGATCATCGCCAAGGAACACCGCGACCGCCTGATGCGCGAACTGGCCGAGGCGCATCCGCACTACGGGTGGGAGCGCAATGCCGGTTACGGCACGGCGCAGCATCTGGCGGCGCTGCGCCTGCATGGACCCACGCCGCACCACCGCCGCAGCTTTTCGCCGGTCGCGCAGCTGGAGATGGCGCTTTGACGGGCTTCACCGCAGCCTCGGTCGCCGGACAGGGGGGCAATTGCTTCCTCGTCACCGGGGCCAATACCGGAATCGGCTATGAGACGACCCGCGTGCTGGCGGCGCGCGGCGCGCGGGTGCTCATGGCCTGTCGTAGCGAGGACAAGGCGCGGCTCGCGATGGAGCACATCCGGATGGAAGTGCCCGGCGCCAATCTCGCCTTCGTGCCGCTCGACCAGGCCGACCTGTTCAGCGTCCGCGAATGCGCCGAGCAGGTCGCGCGGGATGAGCCGCGTCTCGACGTGCTGGTCAACAACGCCGGGGTCATGGTGCCACCGCTCGAACGCACGGTGCAGGGGCACGAGTTGCAGTTCGGCGTGAACCACCTCGCGCCTTTCGCGCTGACCGGGCTGCTCCTGCCCAAGCTGGCCGAGACGCCCGGCGCGCGTGTCGTTATCACGGCCAGCCTTGCGCATATGCGCGGGCGGATCGACTGGGACGATCTCGATGCCCGGCGCAGCTACCGAGCGCGCCAGCGCTACGGCGACAGCAAGCTGGCCAACCTGCTCCACCTGCTGGAACTGGACCGCCGCCTGCGCGCGGCCGGGTCGCCGGTACGTGCCATGGCCTGCCATCCCGGAATCGCCGCGACCGAACTCGGCCGTCATTCGCTGGGGTTCCGGCTGCTCTTCCCGGTGGCGGGCGTAGTGCTCAACAGCGCCGAGGACGGCGCCTGGGCGACGCTCCAGGCCGCGACCGACGCAGGTGCGCAGCCGGGCGAATACTATGGCCCGCAGCGCTTCTTCGGCATGTCCGGTCCTTCCGGCATCGCGCGGCGCAACGCTGCGGCGCGCGATGCGGTGGCGGCGCGCAGGCTCTGGGAAGTCAGCGTGCAGATGACGGGTATCGACTGCGGCCTCGCAGGGCTCTGAAGCGTGCTGCGAATGCCGGTTTGAATCTTTCCGGGGCAATGCCCTGCGGAGAAGATTCAGTAGGTCCGGGGCGAGCGTTCAGGGGCTTCCGGCAAGGACCTGAAATGCCGACCATCGGGAAATTTTTTGCGGTGAGTCCCGAGAGTCACAACCCCCATATCTTGAGTCTCCCGAGTCGATAGTGACTCGACATCTTGTGCCGGATTCGTTTTGTTCCGTTTGCTGAAGGGCTGAATCACTAGGGAATCCCACGAGTCGCGGGTTGACGTTGAGTCCGGAAAGACTCACTAGGGCGTCAATCCACAGTTCAATTTCCCGGAGCAAACATGGGCCAGATACTCGTCAAGCAGAAGATCCGCGCAGCCGCGCCGGCGCCTACGCCGAAGGAACTTCTGCCGCTTGGCCAGATCATTCCGGGCGACTGCATCGAAGCCATGCGCTCGATCCCCGATGCCAGCGTCGACATGGTCTTCGCCGATCCGCCGTACAACCTCCAGCTCGGCGGCGACCTCGCCCGTCCGGACGGCAGCCACGTCGATGCCGTCACCAACGACTGGGACAAGTTCTCCAGCTTCGCCGCCTATGACCAGTTCACCCGCGACTGGCTGACCGAAGCACGCCGCGTGCTCAAGCCCGAGGGTTCGCTGTGGGTGATCGGTTCGTACCACAATGTCTTCCGCCTCGGCGCGATCATGCAGGACATGGGGTTCTGGATCCTCAACGACATCATCTGGCGCAAGGCCAACCCGATGCCGAACTTCAAGGGCACGCGCTTCACCAATGCGCATGAGACCCTGATTTGGGCCTCGATGGGCGAGAAGTCGAAGTACACCTTCAACTACCGCGCGATGAAGACGCTCAACGACGAACTGCAGATGCGTTCGGACTGGGTCCTGCCGATCTGCAACGGTTCGGAGCGCCTGAAGAAGGGCGGCCGCAAGGTCCACCCGACGCAGAAGCCGGAAGCGCTGCTCTACCGCGTGATGCTGGCCACCACCAATGCGGGCGATGTCGTGCTTGACCCGTTCTTCGGCACCGGTACCACCGGCGCCGTCGCCAAGCGCCTCGGCCGCGAGTGGATCGGCTGTGAGCGTGAGGGCGATTACCGCGAAGCCGCGCTGGAACGCATCGAGATGGCTCTGCCGCTCGACGAACGCGCGCTCAAGACCATGCAGTCGAAGCGCAGCGCCCCCAAGGTCGCTTTCGGCACCCTGATCGAGACCGGCTGGATCAAGCCCGGCACCAAGTTGACCGACAAGAAGGGCCGCTTCGAGGCGGTCGTCCGCGCCGACGGTTCGCTGGCTTGCGGCAATGCCAATGGTTCGATCCATGGCCTCGGCAAGGAATTGCAGGAAGCGCCCTCGTGCAACGGCTGGACCTTCTGGCACCTGGAGCACGAAGGCAAGGTCAAGCCGATCGACGCGATCCGCCAGCTCTATATCCTCGCCACGGAGCCGTGAGGTTGGGGCGTAGCCTTCTCGCGCCCTTGTGAGCGTAACAAAGAAACCCCGGAGCGGCTTTTGTCGCTCTGGGGTTTCTTCGTTGGTTTCGCCTCTTCGCGGATATCCGGGGATTGAGCGTCGGCCTGGGTTTGAGAGGTGTGCCGGTTTGCGAGGCGCGCGATTAGTCAGAGGTAATCGCGCGCCTCGCAAAACCTGTTCTGCATGGGCAGCGCCCACGCTATGGGGCCAGTCATGACCCGCACCGTTTACATCCGCCCGACCGCCTTTGCCGACAGCCCTCAGAGTGAGGAGGGCGAAGCAATCCGCCTGGGCGGTTCGATGGCCTGGGCCAGCCGGTTCGCGCTGATCGTACGGGAGAACGGCAAGGTTCTCTCCCGCCGCCGGTTCGGGGCCGGAGAGGCCGCGGAGGCCCTGGCGACGCTTCCTGCCGATCTTGGTGCCGAGGCGGAACTCCAGTGGTCCAACTTGCGCAAAGTCCATGCTCCGCTGGTCTGTGGCGCGCGCACGATCCGGCTGGAGCAGCCGCAGATCGCCGGCATCCTCAACATCACGCCCGACAGCTTCTCTGACGGCGGCAAGTTCCTCGATGACGCGCAGATCGCCTCGGACCATGCCGCAGCGATGCTGGAAGCGGGCGCTGCGATGATCGACATCGGCGGCGAATCCACCCGGCCCGGCGCGGCGGCGGTGTGGGAAGGCGACGAACTCCGGCGCGTGGTGCCGATGGTCGAGCGGCTGGCGGCAATGGGTGCGGCGATTAGCGTCGACACGCGCCGCCCGGCGGTGATGGAGGCGACGCTGAAGGCAGGCGCGCATATCATCAACGACGTTTCCGCCTTGCGCCACGATCCGCGCAGCCTCGAATTCGCGGCGGCTTCGGGCGCGCCGGTGGTGCTGATGCATGCGCCGGGCGACGGCGACGATCTCCACTCGAACGGCAGCTATGACGATGTCGTGCTCGACGTGTTCGACTGGCTGCGCGAATGCCGCGACATCGCGGTGGCGGCGGGGATCGCGCCGGAGAACATCCTGCTCGACCCCGGCGTCGGCTTCGGCAAGACGCTGACCGAAAACCTCCAGCTCATGAACGGGCTGGCGCTGTTCCATGCCCTCGGCCAGCCGCTCTTCGTTGGGGCCAGTCGCAAGCGCATGATCGGCGCGCTGTCGAACGAGGCGCCCGCGCACCAGCGGCTCGGCGGCTCGGTGACGCTGGCGCTCAAGGCCATGGAGGCGGGCTCGCACGTCATCCGCGTCCACGACGTGGCGGAGACGGTTCAGGCCGCCCGCGTCTGGCGGGGGCTGCGCGATGCGGCGCTCACCGACTTCGCGCAGCTTCCCTGAACGCGCTCAGACTGCCAGATAGCCGCCGTCGACCGGATAGTAGGAACCGGTCACGAAGGACGCGCGCCCGGAGAGCAGGAAGGCCGTGACCGAGGCGATTTCCTCGGGGCTGGCGAGCCGGTTCAGCGCGTGCTTTGCCGCAAGCCCGGCGCGTTCCTCGGCGGTCATGGTCTTTTCCAGTGCGGGTGTGGAAACGAAGCCGGGGCCGACAGCATTCACGCGCAGGCCCGCATCGGCATAGTCGAGCGCGGCCACTTTGGTCATGCCGACAAGCGCGTGTTTTGCCGTGACGTAAGCGGCCGAGCCGGACCAGCCGACCGCGCCAAGGATCGAGGCCATGTTGACGATCGCGCCGCCGCCGCGCTCGACCATCGCCGGAATCTGGTACTTCATCGCGTAGAACACGCTGTTGAGATCGACGTCGATCACCCGCGACCAGGAATCGAGCGGGATATCCGCCAGCTTCATCGAAGGGGCACCGATCCCGGCATTGTTCACCGCGAAGTCCAGCCGGTCGAACATGCCGAGCGCGAAGGCGACCAGCGCCTCGTTCGCCGCCGGGTCCGCAACATCGAGCCGGAACACCGCCGTACGCTCGGCGCCGAGTTCCTGCGAAAGCGTGCGGGCGGCTTCCTCGTCGAAGTCGGCGATGACCACGCTGGCGCCGAGGCGCACCAGTTCGCGTGCCACCGCCGCGCCGATCCCCGAGGCAGCGCCGGTCACGATGCCTGCCTTGTCCTTGAAATCCATGATTTTCATCTCCTGCTGCGGGCTTAACGGCGAAGCTAGCAGGGAGTTCTCGATTGGCCGGGTGACTTGTTTGCAAGGCGCGCCGCGCGAAACGGCACGTCCTGTATTTTCGATTCCGGCGCGCGCTCAGGCGGCGTTGTCGATGCCGAGTTCGCTGAGCTTGCGGTAGAGCGTCGAGCGGCCGATGCCGAGCCGCCGTGCCACTTCGGTCATGCGGCCGCGATAGAGGCCGATGGCGAGTCGGATGACGTCGGCTTCGATCTCGTCGAGCGGGCGCAAGTTGCCATCCGCCGTATAGAGCATGACGCCCGCGCTTTCCTGCATCGGGTTGCCGGAGGCGACCGTCAGCCCGGAGCCGAGAATGTTGAGAAGTTGCGGGAAGTCTTCCGCGGTCAGCGCATCGCCGTCGCAGAACACCGCCGCGCGGAACAGCACGGCCTGGAGCTGGCGGACGTTGCCCGGCCAGTCGTAGGCGGCGAGCAGCGAGAGCGCGCCGTCGGTGATGCCCAATTCCCGCAGGCCTGGTTGCTCGCCGATGCGGGCGAGGAAGAAGCGGGCGAGGGCGGGAATGTCGCCGATGCGTTCGCGCAAGGGGGGTAGGCTGACTTTGGTGGGAGACAGCGCTTCCAGCAGTTCGGGTAGGAAATGGCCTTCGCTGACGAGGTCCTGCAAGGGCAGGTTGCTGGCGGCAATCAGGCGGGCGTCGATGCGGAACGAATGGCGCGCGCCGATCGGGCGCACGTCGCTCTTGCGGATCGATTCCAACAGGCGCTCCTGCACCGAGAGCGGCAGGCGGTCGATCTCGTCGAGCGCGAGCGTGGCGCCGTCGCAGTGCTGGAGCGCGCCGATCTGCCGGTCGAACGCGCCGGGGAAGGCGCCTTTCTCATGGCCGAACAGCGTGGATTCGATGGAGTTGGCGGGAAGGCCGCCGACATTGACGATCCGCAGCGGCGATTTCGAACGCGGGCTGGCCGCATGCATCGCCCGGATCAGCATTTCCTTGCCCGATCCGGTCTCGCCCTCGATCAGCACCGGACCATGCCCGCGCGCGGCCTTGGCGGCGACGGCCAGTGCCTTGCGGAAGTTCGGCGCGGCCCCGATCATCGATTCGAAATCGGGGTTGGAGGGCATCTTCTCGGTCAGCGGCGCCAGTTCGTCGCGCGGAGCTTCGCGGGTGGTGGCGGAGCGCAGCGCGTGCATCAGCCGGTCCGGTGCGACCGGTTTGACCAGATAGTCGGTCGCGCCCGCGCGCATGGCCTCCACCGCGAGCAGCGGCGAAGTGCTGGCAGTCAGCATCAGGATCGGCAGGGCCGGGCGGCGGGATTTCAGCTCTGCGATCAGTGCGCAGGCATCGTCTCCGGGAACCCATTGGTCGAGGACGATGGCGGAAAGCTGCATGCCCTGACGGGTGCCGAGCGTGGCGATCGCGGTTTCTGAATCGCGTGCGATGACCGTGCGCCAGCCTTCCCGCGCCGCCAGCGCGGAGATCAGGCGGCTCTGGGCCGGCTCGTCATCGATGAGCATGAGGAGGCGCTGTTCCTGGTCCGCCATAATTCGCCCGCCCGTATCGCCTCCTTGGTGTCGCCTAGCGGATCTAGAAGAAACCGGTAAAGACCAAATTAAGGCTCCGGTCGGTTCACCGCAAACAACGGAACTCTATTTGAAAATTCGCCTATGGCAAATCTTCTGGTGTTTGCGCCGGATCGTATCCGACCTGGATCAAATGACAGGGCGCTTGGCTCTTGATGCGGAAGCGTTCCTGCGGTTAAGTATCCTCCACAATAGAATAATGAGCAGGGGATACCGTTTCATGGCTTCAGGCAACGATATCAAGACCGCTACCGAGACCTACAACGGCTTCGTGAAGGTCACGGCCTGGAGCACCGGGATCATCATTCTCATCGTCGCCTTCGTCGTCAGCCTGATCGCCGCGTAAGTCGTGGCGACAGGCACGCGGATCGCCGTTCTTCGCGAGCGGGCATCCGGTGAGACGCGGGTTTCGGCAACGCCGGAAACCGTCCGCAAACTGATCGGCCTCGGCGCGCAGCTCGCGGTCGAGAGCGGGGCGGGGCTGACCGCCAGCATCGCCGATGCGGACTATCTCGCGGCGGGCGCCGAAGTCGGACCGGCCGAACAGGTGCTGGCCGGGGCGGATATCGTCTTCGGCATTCAGGGACCGGACCCGGCGCTGCTCGGGCCGGTTCGTCCGGGGGCCTGGATCGTTGCCGGGCTCGATCCCTTCGGCCAGCGGGCGCGGATCGAGGGATATGCGGCGGCGGGGTTGGAAGCGCTGGCGATGGAGTTCATGCCGCGCATCACCCGCGCGCAGTCGATGGATATTCTCTCCTCGCAATCCAATCTGGCAGGTTACAAGGCGGTGCTGGTCGCCGCCAACCTCTATGGTCGCGCCTTTCCGATGATGATGACCGCCGCCGGTACGATCAGCGCGGCCAAGGCTTTCGTCATGGGCGTGGGTGTCGCGGGATTGCAGGCGATCGCGACGGCCCGTCGCCTCGGCGCGCAAGTCTCGGCCACGGACGTGCGTTCGGCAACGAAGGAACAGATTCTATCGCTCGGCGCCAAGCCGATCTTCGTCGAGAACGTCGCCGGGATCGAGGGCGAGGGCTCGGGCGGCTATGCTACCGAAATGAGCGAGGAATACCAGCGCGCTCAGGCGGAGCTGGTCTCCAGCCACCTCGCCAAGCAGGACATCGTCATCACCACGGCGCTGATTCCGGGGCGGGCGGCACCGCGCCTGATTTCGGACGCCCAGATCGCGACGATGAAACCCGGCAGCGTGATCTTCGACCTCGCCGCGCCGCAGGGCGGCAATGTCGAAGGCTGCGTGGTGGACGAGGTGGTGGAGCGTCACGGGGTGAAGATCGTCGGCTACTCGAATACGCCCGCACTCCTGCCTGCGGACGCCTCGGCGCTGTTCGCGCGAAACCTGTTCAACTTCCTCTCCGCGTTTTGGGACAAGGAACAGGGCAGGCCCGTCCTCGACGAGGAAATCGGCAATGCCATCCGCCTGACTCAGGGCGGGAAAGTGGTTCACGAGCGGCTGCTCGCCTGAAGAGCGCTTAGAAGGGAAGGGGGCTCATGGACTTCATCTCGATCCTGTCGATCTTCGTATTGGCCTGCTTCGTGGGCTATTACGTCGTCTGGTCGGTGACACCGGCACTGCATACGCCGCTCATGGCGGTCACCAATGCGATTTCCTCGGTCATCGTCGTCGGCGCGCTGGTGGCCAGCGCGGCGCAGGGATCGCCGCTCGCGAAATGGCTGGGGCTGGGCGCGGTGGTGCTCGCCAGCGTCAATATCTTCGGCGGCTTCGCCGTCACCGAGCGGATGCTGGCGATGTACAAGAAGAAGGACAAGCCAGCGCCGAAAACCACCGATAACGGAGGCACGCGCTGATGGAGGTTCATGCCGTGAACCCATGGGTCGCCGGAGCCTATCTGGTGGCTGGTGTCTGCTTCATCCTTGCCTTGCGCGGACTTTCCTCACCGGCCACGAGCCGGCGCGGCAACCGCTACGGCATGATCGGGATGGGCATAGCCGTCGCGACGACGCTAGTGACGCACGAGATAGCCAGCCTGCCTGAGATCCTCGTCGCCATCGCGATCGGTGGCACCTTCGGCTTCGTGATCGCCCGGCGCATCCAGATGACGGCGATGCCGCAACTCGTTGCTGCCTTCCATTCGCTGGTGGGCCTCGCGGCGGTGCTGGTCGGCATTGCCGCCTACTACAACCCGGCGGCTTTCGGCATTCTCGATGCGAGCGGGCTGGATATTCTCAAGGGCAGCCGGATCGAGATGGGGCTGGGCGTCGCCATCGGCGCCGTGACGTTCTCCGGCTCGGTGATCGCTTTTGCCAAGCTCAACGGCAACATGAGCGGCGCACCGATCCTGCTTCCCGCCCGCCATGTCATCAATCTCGGCACGCTGCTCGCGATCGTCGTGCTCGTCGGCCTGTTCCACTGGAACACGCCTGCGCTGTTCTGGACGATCGTGCTGCTGAGCTTCGCGATCGGCTTCCTGCTGATCATCCCGATCGGCGGGGCGGACATGCCGGTCGTCGTCTCGATGCTCAATTCCTATTCGGGCTGGGCGGCGGCGGCGATGGGCTTCACTCTGCACAATACAGCGATGATCATCACCGGGGCGCTGGTCGGTTCCTCGGGCGCGATCCTCAGCTACATCATGTGCCGGGCGATGAACCGCAGCTTCCTGTCGGTGATCGCGGGCGGTTTCGGAGCTGAGGCCGGAGCGGGCGGCGCGGCTGCCGCGACGGATCGGCCGTGGAAGCGCGGTTCGGCCGAGGACGCGGCGTTCCTGATGAAGGAGGCGGAGAACGTCATCATCATCCCCGGCTACGGCATGGCCGTGGCCCAGGCGCAGCATGTCCTGCGCGAGATGGCGGACCAACTCAAGGCCCACGGCGTCGGCGTGAAATACGCGATCCACCCGGTCGCTGGCCGTATGCCGGGGCACATGAACGTGCTGCTGGCCGAAGCCAACGTGCCTTACGACGAAGTCTTCGAACTGGAGGACATTAACGGCGAGTTTGCCCAGTGCGACGTTGCCTTCATCATCGGCGCAAACGACGTGGTGAACCCCGCCGCCAAGACCGACAAGACATCTCCGATCTACGGTATGCCGGTCTTCGACGTGGAGAAGGCCAAGACGATCTTCTTCATCAAGCGCTCGATGGGCGGGCAGGGCTATGCCGGGGTCGACAACGACGTGTTCTATATGGACCAGACGATGATGCTCCTCGCCGATGCGAAGAAGATGGTCGAGGATATCGTGAAAGCGCTGGCGGACTGAGGCTGCGGCTCTATAGGGCCGCCCCATGTTGCGCATGTTCAAGCGAATCCTGCTGCTCGTCGGTCTTGTCTTCGTGCTCGTGCTGGGCGTCCATCTCTATGCGGGGTGGCGGCTGCACACGGCGCTGGTGGAGGCGGGTATATCGAAGCCGGTCGCCACCTGCATGACCAAGCGCATGGTCAAGCGGCTCAGCCTGCGGCAATTGATGAAGCTCCAGAACCTCGAAGGCGATAAGCCGACGCTCGGCGCCTGGGTGAGGGCAGTGAAGCAGGTCGACGACAGCAAGGTCATTCTCGTCACCACGTCGTCGGCGGCCTTGTGCAGGACGGGATTTGCTCGCTAGTAGGGCGCCGAGAGCCATCCTTCTTCGGGCCAGCCTGCTTTCGGGAAAGACACCAGCTTGACCCCTGAACCTACCCTCGCACCTTACGCTTCCGATCCGGCCCGTTCGCGCGGCCGCGAGTTTTTCGTTGACGCGGGCTTGCCGCGTGGCCAGCGCAGCCCCTACCAGCGCGACCGCGACCGGATCGTCCATTCGATCGCCTTCCGCCGCCTGCGCTACAAGACCCAGGTGTTTATCGCTCCGGATGGCGACCACTATCGCGTACGCCTGACGCACAGCCTGGAAGTGGCGCAAGTCGCCCGCGTGATCGCCCGCATCCTCCGCCTCGACGAGGACCTGACCGAAGCGCTCGCGCTTGCGCACGATATCGGCCATCCGCCTTTCGGCCATGCCGGGGAAGACGCGCTCGACGCGGCGCTGCACAAGGCGGGTGGGTTCGACCACAACGCCAATTGCCTGCGCACGCTGATGCGGATCGAGAGCCCTTATTGCGATCATGACGGGCTGAACCTGACCTGGGAGACGCTGGAAGGTCTCGCCAAGCACAATGGTCCGGTCAGCGAGCCGAACTGGGCGCTGGCCGAACTCGACGCGGCTTATGGGCTGGAGCTGGGCACTTATGCCTCGCTCGAAGCGCAAGTGGCGGCGCTGTCGGACGACATCGCCTACGACAACCACGATATCGACGACGGCCTGCGTGCGGGCTTCCTCGATCTCGACGAACTGCTCGCCCATCCCTTCATCGTCCCGCGCTGGGCCGAAGTCGAGCGCCGCTATCCCGGCGTACCGCGCGATCGCCAGCTCGCCGAGCTGATCCGCAGCCAGATCGGCTTTATGGTCAATGACTTGCTGGACGAAACGAAGAAGCGTCTGATCGGCATCGAGAGCGTCGATCAGGTGCGCAGCGCCGGTCGCCAGCTCGTCGCCTTCTCGCCCGAAGTCGAGGAAGGCGAGCGCCAGTTCAAGCGCTTCATGTACGAAAAGCTCTATTACCACCCCGAACAGCTTGAGACCGCCCGCCGCGCCCGCGCGCTGCTGGCGGAACTCTATTCGGCCTACTCGCAGGAGCCGGTGCTGATGGAGGAGAGCTGGATCGACGGACTGCCGCGCCACGAACCCGCGCGCAGCCGTCACATCGCGGATTACATCGCGGGCATGACCGACCGCTACGCCATCTCGTGCCATGCCCAGATCTACGGCAGCACCCCTGAAGGGTTGCGGAATGTCTGACTCCACTGCGGCGGGGCGACGGATCTGCCTCGTCGGTGCCAGCGGTCTCGTCGGTTCGGCGGTGATCGAGGAAAGCATCGGCCGCACCGATCTGCGCATCATCGGCGTGGCGCGGCGCGAAGTGTCCTTGCCCAAAGGCGCGCGGTTGGAAATCCTCCTCGGCGATACGGCAGAGTGGCCGGTCCTGATCGAGGCTGCCCATGCCGATGTGCTCGTCTGCGCGCTCGGCACGACCCGCAAGGTGGCGGGCAGCGACGAGGCCTTTCGATCCGTCGATCACGATCTCGTGCTGGAGACCGCCAAAGCGGCGCGTCTGGCCGGGATCGAGCGGATGATCCTGGTTTCCTCGGTGGGCGCCGATCCCGAGAGTGCTAATCTCTACTTGCGCACCAAGGGGGAGGTCGAGAACGCGCTGGGGGAACTCGGTTTTGCCCGTCTCGACATTCTTCGCCCCGGTTTGCTCCGCGGCAAACGCGAGGAAGACCGGCCGCTTGAACGGGCGGGGCAGGTGGTTGCGCCGCTGGCAGACATTCTGGTGTTTCATGCAAGGCTGCGCCGGTTCCGCTCGATTGCTGCGGTCCGTCTGGCGCAAGTGATCCTGGCGCTTTCCGGAGAAACTGCGCCCGGCCGGTTCGTTCACGAACACGATTCCATGGTGGAAATCCTGCGCGGCGCATGATTCTGAGGCGATATTCCGGCAAGTCGTGGAAATTGTGATGCAGTGC
This sequence comes from Novosphingobium sp. BL-S-20, assembly GCF_055521635.1. Taxonomy (NCBI): domain Bacteria; kingdom Pseudomonadati; phylum Pseudomonadota; class Alphaproteobacteria; order Sphingomonadales; family Sphingomonadaceae; genus Novosphingobium; species Novosphingobium sp. BL-S-20. Next base: position 1,400,883 of record NZ_CM145494.1, read on the forward strand.
AGCGTGATTGCGTTGACTTGCACGCGGCGCTCCAGCAATTGACGAAACATCGCTGACAGCGCGGGAGAGACCTGCTGATTCGCCTATGCGAAGATGCAGGCGCCGAAGGAGCAACCGCCCCGGAATCTCTCAGGCAAAAGGACCGCGCAGCGTCGATAGCGAGACTCTGGAAAGTGTCTCATTCCCTTGGGATGAGGCCGCCGACGGTGTAACTTTGGCCTGCCTGTCATGGGCGTGCCAAGGGAAGCTCTCAGGTTTCCGTGACAGAGGGGGCACCTGGAATGGTGTACCAAACTGTGCGGAGTCATGTCTTGAGCGAATACCCGATTTCCGATTCCGATCAGGAACCCGAAGACCTCGCGCCGATGCTGCTGCCGCTGGATGGCTGGCACCGCGACCACGATGGCCGCATGGTCGAATTCGCCGGTTACATGATGCCTGTCCAGTATGAGGGCATCATGGCCGAGCACCTCTGGACGCGTGAAAGCGCGGGCCTGTTCGACGTCAGCCACATGGGCCAGCTGTACCTTTCGGGCGAGGGTGTGGAACCGGCGCTTGAAGCTGCGCTGCCCATCGATCTTTCGACGCTGAAGCTGAATTCGGTGCGTTATTCGCTGCTGCTCGACGAGAACGGCGGCGTGCTCGACGATCTCATGGTCACGCGTCAGGATGACGGCTTCTACGTCGTGGTCAATGGCGCGACCAAGTGGGACGACATCGCCACGTTCCACGAGCTTCTGCCTGAAGATGTGACGCTGAACCACCTCGATGACCGTGCGCTGCTGGCGCTTCAAGGCCCCAAGGCGGTCGACGCGCTTGAGCGCGTTGCGCCGGGCGTGGCCGCGCTGACCTTCATGAAGGGCGGCCGCTTCACGCTGGGCGGCGTCGACGCCTGGATCAGCCGCTCGGGCTACACCGGCGAAGACGGGTTCGAAATCTCGATCCCCGGCGAATCCGCCGCCGACGTGGCGGACCTGCTGCTGGCCCAGCCCGAAGTGAAGCCGATCGGCCTTGGCGCGCGCGATTCGCTGCGCCTTGAAGCCGGTCTTCCGCTCTATGGCCACGATATGGACCCCGAGCGCGGCCCGGTCGAAGCCGGTCTTGCTTTCGGCATCAACAAGCGCCGCCGCCTCGAAGGCGGTTTCCCCGGCGCGGAGCGTGTTCAGCGCGACTTTGCCGAGGGCACGGCCCAGAAGCGCATTGGCCTCAAGCTCGAAGGCCGTCAGGCCGCGCGCGAAGGCGCCAAGGTTTTCCATGGCGAACAGGAAGTTGGCGTGGTGACCTCGGGCGGTTTCTCGCCCTCGCTCCAGCGCCCCATCGCCATGGCCTATGTCGACGCGGCACTCGCTGCGGACGGCACGGCCCTTTCCATCGAAATCCGGGGCAAGAAGCTCGACGCCACAGTCGCAGCCATGCCCTTCGTCCCCAACCGCTATCACCGCTGAGGAACTTCTCCCATGACCCGTTATTTCTCGCAGGAACACGAGTGGATCGAAATCGAGGGTGACCTCGGCACCGTGGGCATCACCGACTATGCACAGGGCCAGCTGGGCGACATCACTTTCGTCGACCTGCCGGCCGAAGGCGCCACCTTTGATAAGGGCGATTCGGTTGCCGTCGTGGACTCGGTGAAGGCCGCTTCGGACGTCTACACCCCGGTTTCCGGCACCATCGCCGAAGCCAACGATGTTCTGGCCGACCAGCCGGAACTGGTGAACACCGACGCCGAAGTTGGCGGCTGGCTGTTCCGCATCACCCTGTCGGACGCTTCGGAACTGGAAGCGCTGATGGATGAAGCGGCTTACAAGGACTATGTCGCAAGCCTCTGAGCTTACGATCCTCCCCCACCGGGGGAGGGGGACCGCCGCGAAGCGGTGGTGGAGGGGTATCCCGGCCCGCGGCGTGGCTCCACGCCGAGAGCATGACACCCCTCCGTCAGCCCTCAGGGCTCTGCCTTTCCTTTGGCACCTCCCCTTGCAGGTGAGGATCTTCGAGATTTCTGACCAGGAAACCCCATGCGCTACCTTCCCCTGACTCCGGCCGACCGTGCCGAGATGCTCGGCGTCATCGGCGCCGCCAGCGTCGACGATCTCTTCGTCGATGTGCCCGCCGAAGCCCGCCTGTCCGGCCCGATCGCAGGCCTGCCCGCCCACGCCAGCGAAATGGCGGTGGAGCGGCACATGTCCGCGCTTGCGGCCAAGAACCTCTCGGCCGGCACGGCGCCGTTCTTTATCGGTGCCGGCGCCTATCGCCACCATGTTCCGGCCTCGGTCGATCACCTGATCCAGCGCGGCGAGTTCCTGACCGCCTACACGCCCTATCAGCCGGAAATCGCGCAAGGCACGCTGCAGGTGCTGTTCGAGTTCCAGACGCAGGTCGCGCGCCTGTTCGGCACCGATATCGCCAACGCCTCCATGTACGACGGTTCGACCGCGTGCTGGGAAGCCATCCTGATGGCCAGCCGCATCACCCGCAAGGACCGCGCGGTGCTGTCCAGCGGCCTCCACCCGCACTACGCCGAAGTGGTGCGCACGATGGCCAAGTTCACCGAAGACGACATCGTCTCGCTCAAGGCGCAGCTGGTTCCGCAGGCCGATGACGCCGCCGTGATCGCCGCGATCGACGACAAGACCTCTTGCGTCGTCGTCCAGTATCCGGACGTGATGGGCCGCATTCCCGATCTGGCCGCGATTGCCGATGCCGCGCATGCCAAGGGCGCGCTGCTGATCGCCGTCGTCACCGAGCCGGTTGCGCTGGGCATGATCGAGGCGCCGGGCGCGCTGGGTGCCGATATCGTCGTGGGCGAAGGCCAGTCGATCGGCGTGGGCCTGCAGTTCGGCGGCCCGTACCTGGGCCTGTTCGGCTGCCGCGAGAAGTTCGTGCGCCAGATGCCGGGCCGTCTCTGCGGCCAGACCGTGGACGCAGAGGGCAAGCGCGGCTTCGTGCTGACGCTCTCCACGCGCGAACAGCACATCCGCCGCGAGAAGGCGACCAGCAATATCTGCACGAATTCAGGGCTTTGCGCGCTGGCCTTCAGCATTCACCTGACCCTGCTGGGCGGTGAAGGTCTGGCCCAGCTTGCCGCCGTGAACCATGACAAGGCGCAGGCCATGATCGAGCGTCTGGCCAAGGTGCCGGGCGTGACGGTGCTGAACCAAGCCTACTTCAACGAGGCGACGCTGGTGCTGAACCGCGATGCCCGCGAAGTGGTCCGCGAACTGGCCGACCGCAAGGTGCTGGGCGGCGTCTCGCTCGGCCGCCTGTTCCCCGAGGATAGCGATCTCCACAACGGCCTGCTGGTGACGGCGACCGAGACCGTGACCGACGAGGATATCGAAACCTTTGCCCGTGAGCTTGAAGGAGTGCTGGCATGAACGCGGTAAACGCAAGCGGCTGGCGCCCGAGCATGGGTGAAGCCGGTGAGGGCACGACCTTCAAGACCGCCTCGGGCGACTACGGCCTGATGCTGGAAGAAGCGCTCAGCTTCGAACTCGGCTCCTCGGCCAAGTGCGGTGTTGATCTCGACACGCCCACACGCCCCGTTGCTTCGGGCCTCTCGAAGTTCCTGCGCAAGGCGGCGCCGGCTCTCCCGGGCCTGACCGAGCCGGAAGCGGTGCGCCACTACACCCGCCTGTCGCGCCAGAACTACGCGATCGACCTCGGGCCGTTCCCGCTCGGTTCGTGCACGATGAAGCACAACCCGCGCCTGAACGAGAAGATGGCCCGCCTCCCGGGCTTTGCCGACGTTCACCCGCTCCAGCCGCAGAAGACTGTCGAGGGCGCGCTGGAAGTGATCGAGCAGCTGGCCGACTGGCTGATCACGCTGACCGGCATGGCATCGGTGGCGATGAGCCCCAAGGCCGGCGCGCATGGTGAGCTGTGCGGCCTGCTCTGCATCCGCGCCGCGCTCGATGCGCGCGGTGAGAAGCGCGACGTGGTGCTGGTGCCGGAAAGCGCCCACGGCACCAACCCGGCAACCGCCGCTTTTGCGGGCTTCAAGGTGCAGTCGATTCCGGCGACGCCGGAAGGCCGCGTCGATGTGGAAGCGCTGAAGGCCAAGCTCGGCCCGAACGTGGCCGGCGTGATGATCACCAACCCCAACACCTGCGGCCTGTTCGAGCCGGAGATGAAGGCGATTGGCGACGCGGTTCACGCAGCCGGTGGCTACGTCTATTGCGATGGTGCGAACTTCAACGCCATCGTCGGCAAGGTGCGCCCCGGCGACCTGGGCGTCGATGCCATGCACATCAACCTGCACAAGACCTTCTCGACGCCCCACGGCGGCGGCGGTCCCGGTGCCGGCCCGGTCGTGCTGTCCGAAGCGCTGGCGCCTTTCGCGCCGCTGCCTTTCGTCAGCCGCGGTGAAGACGGCCGCATCCACCTCGTCGAGGAAGAGAACCGGGGCGAGGGCCATGCGCAGGCATTCGGCCGCATGGTCGCCTTCCACGGCCAGATGGGCATGTTCACCCGCGCGCTGACCTACATCCTCAGCCACGGCGCGGACGGTCTGCGCCAGGTGGCCGAGGACGCGGTGCTCAACGCCAACTACGTCCTGCGTTCGTGCGAGGACCTGCTGCCCGCTCCCTTCGCCAAGAGCGGCCCGTGCATGCACGAGGCGCTGTTCAGCGATGCCGGTCTGGCCGAGGGCTTCTCCACGCTGGACATCGCCAAGGGCCTGATCGACGAGGGCTTCCACCCGATGACGGTCTACTTCCCGCTGGTGGTGAAGGGCGCGATGCTGGTCGAGCCGACCGAGACCGAAAGCAAGGCCGGCCTCGACCGCTTCATCGGTTCGCTGCGCAGCCTTGCCCAGCGCGCCAAGGACGGGGACCAGAGCCTGCACAGCGCACCGCACTTCGCACCGCGCCGCCGGCTTGACGAAACGCTCGCGGCGCGCAAGCCTGTGCTCGTGTGGCAGGGCACGCCGGGTGAGCCGGGGACGCCCTCGCTGAGCGAGTTCGGGGGTAGCTGAAGACTATGGGGGGAAACGGATACGCGGCCTGGCTGCCGTTGGCGATATTCGCCGGGATCATGGCCTGGCGCTTTCGCAGCCTTGAAAAGGCCCGACCGCTCCGTCTCCCCCTACTCTGGATCGCGCCGGTGATCGTCACCGCGGCGGTCAGCTTCGCGCTTTACGGGATGCCGCCCAGCCTGCTGGGCTGGGGCGCGTTGGCGGCCGGTTTTGCCATCGGCGGCGGCATCGGCATGCAGCGCTCGCGCCTTATGCGGCTTCACGTCGAGGGCGAGGGGGCCGAGGCGAGGGTGATGATGCGCCAGTCGCCGCTGGCGTTACTGTTGCTGCTCGCGGTCTTTGCGGCGCGGCGCATGATCCTGCCCGGAGGCATGGCCATGGGCGCCGCGCATCCGGCAGCGAATGCGCTGATCATGACCGATGCCATGCTGGGCTTCGTTCTGGGCATGGTGCTGGTGAGCCGCCTCATTCTCTGGCAGCGGGCGCGAGCGATGGTGGCCGCGCATATCACGGACAGCTGATACTTCGGCTGCGGCGTTCATAAAAAATGCGGCGCGAAACGGGCTATTCCGTTTCGCGCCGCATTTTTTGAGCGGGTCGCTGAAGTCAGGTCGCGCGGTCGACTGCGTTTGCCGCCGATTCGATGTCCTGGCCCACGCCGCGAACGGTATTGCAGGCTGCGGCACCGAGCACGAGGCCCGAGACTGCGAGCGCCAGAACCGCTTTCCTGATCATGTCTGCCTTACCCTTCCAGAGGAGCGCCCGGAACGAGCGCTTCCAGTCGTCGCTAATCCATTCGGAAATCGAGGGGAAGAGGGCCGCGTTCACAAGCTGCCATGCCGATGCGGCGTTATGTCGCATCGGCATGGCAGTCGCTTTCTCGTTACTTGATGGCGTCTTCGCCAGCCTGGCCGACCGACTGGACGTCCTTGCCGGCGCCCTTCACCGTATTGCAGGCCGATGCCGAAACGACGATGCTGCCAACCACGAGGGCGAGAACGAGTTTCTTGACCATTGTCGGACTCCTTTTTTGCAGGTTCCCGGAAATTCATGCGGGAGCGATGGGAGCAACTCGCGGTCGGGCGCAGGGTTCCCGTTTTACGTCGCGCGGATGTCGGGAACGCTCTCTTCCGCGGCGCTTTCATCGAGCGCAGATGTGGGGGAGATTCGTTTCGACAAGTGATGCTCGCGCCAGGTGATGATCAGCCCGGCAGCGATGATGAGCGGCGTGCCGAGCCAGGTCGAGGCGGGGGGCAGGTGGTCGAAGATCGTGTAGCCATAGGCCGTAGCCCAGATCAGTGCGGTATAGTCCATGACCACGACGGTGGCGACCGCGCCATAGCGCAGCGCGGCGGTAATGAGCAGTTGCGCTAGCGTTCCGGCCAGGCCCACGGCCACCAGCAGCAGCCAGATATGCGGTTCGTGCCACCGGCCATAGAACGGCAGGAGGACGGATGCGAACAGCGAGCCGAAGAAGGCGAACCAGAACACGCAGGCGATCGGCGCCTCGGTTCGGGCGAGATCGCGGATCTGGAAACTGACCATGGCGACGATCACGCCCGCGCCAAGTCCGGCGGCGAGACCGGCGAGAGGGAGAGCTCCGGCCTCGCCGTCAATCAAGTCGGCGGGCTGGGTGATGACGAGCACGCCGATGAAGCCCAGCACGACGGCCAGCCAGCGCCATGGCCCGATGCGGTCGCGCAGGACGATGGCCGCAATCAGCACGGCGAAGAGCGGGGCGGTAAAGCCCAGCGTGGTCCCCACCGAGAGAGGCAGCAACATCGCCGCCGTCACGTTACAAACCAGGCCCAGCGTGCCCGAAGTGGCGCGGAAGGCGTGCGATGAGAGCCGCTTGGTCTTGAGTAGTCCGATGCGGCCCGTCGCCAGCAGCCAGCCGGCAATGAGCGGCACGGCCATGGCCTGTCGCCAGAACACCATCTCTGGTGCCGATACCCCGCGCTCGCCCGCCAGCTTGACGAGCATGAACATCGTCGAGAGCATGACCATTGCCAGCAGTCGCAAGGCGATGGCCAGCAGGGGGCGATCGGTACGGTTTTGGGCCGTATGGGTTTTGGGCACGCTCACCGCTTGGGCTTTAACTTCGTGGCGGAAGGAGGCAAGGGCGCCTCATGAACGATTCGGACAAGATCATGGCTGCCGTCGGCGGCCTGGCGGCGCTCGTGGCTGTCGTCGCCTGGATCGGCGACCGTCGCCGCATGAAGCGCAGCGATCTCGACAGCGTCGGCTTTATGCCGTGGACATCCGTATTCTTTTTTGCCCTGATGGCGGCGGTATTGCTGCTCGGCGTAGTTGGAAAGGATTTTTTCGGGGGCTAGGTCCGCTCAGAGGCAGGCTTCGAGGTAGGCCTGGTCGAAACCGAACTGACGTGCCTTTTCCAGCGTGTAGGGGCGCAGGCCGGAGCTGCGGAACTCGCCGATGATCTTGCCGTCATCGGTCTCGTCCAGATATTCGAACTTGAAGAGTTCCTGGGTGACGATCACGTCGCCCTCCATGCCGATCACTTCGGTGATGTTGGTGGTGCGGCGCGAACCGTCGCGCAGGCGCTTCACCTGCACGATGATGTCCACCGACTCGGCGATCTGGCGGCTGATGGCTTCCTTGGGGATCTTGATGTCGCCCATCAGGATCATGTTCTCCATACGGCCAAGGCATTCGCGCGGGCTGTTGGCGTGGAGCGTGCACATGGAGCCGTCGTGGCCGGTGTTCATGGCGGCGAGCAGGTCGAAACACTCGGCGCCGCGGATTTCGCCGAGGATGATGCGGTCGGGACGCATACGCAGGGCGTTCTTCACAAGATCGCCGATGGTGATCGCGCCCTGGCCCTCAAGGTTGGGCGGGCGGGTTTCCAGTGGCAGCCAGTGGGGCTGCTGCAGGCGCAGTTCGGCGGCATCCTCGATGGTAAGCACACGCTCGCCCGGATCGATCATCTTCGACAGGGCGTTGAGCATCGTCGTCTTGCCGGAGCCCGTACCGCCGGAGATCACCACGTTCATGCGGCAGGCACCGGCGATCTTGAGCGCGGTGGCCATCTTCTCGCTCATCGAACCGAAGTCCTTGAGCATGTCGATGGTGATCGGCTTCTCGGAAAACTTACGAATCGAGATGGCAGTGCCGCGCAGTGACAGCGGCGGCACGATCACGTTGACGCGGCTGCCGTCCTTCAAACGGGCGTCGGCAAGCGGCGTGGTCTGGTCGACGCGGCGGCCGACCTGGTTGACGATGCGCTGGGCGATCTGGAACAGGTGCTGTTCGTCGCGGAACTTGGTGGGCGCGAGCTGGAGGCGCCCCTTCTTTTCGATGTAGGTCTGGTTGGGGCCATTGACCATGATATCCGAGATGTCAGGGTCGTTCAGCAGCTCTTCCAGCGGGCCGAAGCCGAGCAGTTCGTCGATCAGCACTTTCTCCAGCGCGAACTGTTCGCGGCGGTTGAAGGTGATCTTGAGCTCGGCAAGGACCTCCATGATGATCGGACGGAATTCCTCGGACAGCTCGTCCTTGGTCAGCGTTGCGGCGGCCTCGGGATCGACGCGCTCCAGCAGGCGGGGCAGGACCTGTTCCTTGATCTTGTGGATCGAGGCTTCGAAGCCGCTATGATCGGACTGGTTTTCGTGCACGGCATTGGCACGGTCGGCGAGGCGCGACATGGCATCCTCGCGCGAATTCTGCGCAGCCGCCGGTTCGGGGGTGGGGAAGGGATCGCCCGGAATCGGTGCGGCGATTAGCTCACCTCCGACTTTGAGGGGCTTGGCCACGCCGAACGCGGGCCGGGCTCCCTGGCCCAGTCCGCCCATCCCGCCACGTCGCCCGAATGCCGTCATTTATTCATCAACCCTTTCAGCGCCGGAGCATCGTCAAATGGCGATAGGCCAGCGAATGGGCGCAGGATTAAGGTTGAAACTTTGATAACTTACTAATGCTGACGGAAAGCGGGACATGGTGATGGCGCATCAGAGCGAGGCTTGCTGGCTTTGCGGACGAGAATTGGGGCAGCGGATCGAATGGCACCATCCCGTGCCCAAGAGCAGGGGCGGACGGGTGACGGTGCCGCTTCATCCGATCTGCCATCGCACTCTTCATGCAACTTTCACGAACGCCGAATTGGGGAGGATGGGAGGCGACCGGGATGCCCTGCTAGACAATGAGCATGTGGCGCGTTTCGTTGCATGGGTAGCAGGCAAGCCAGCCGACTTTCACGCGCCTACTATGCGTAGGCGCTGATATTCAGCGACCGCCGCAGAGGCTGTAGACTCGCTGCTCCTGCCTCGGTTCTTCGAACGTGTGAAGCGTGAAGGATCGCATCTTGCGGCAGCTCCTCAGGTAGGCGCGCACGGCGTCGTTGTTTTCGATGTTTTGAGGCTCCCACTCATCAATGACGGCTTCGTATACGACAGTTTCCGGCCGAGCCTGCAATATGCGGCGGAGCTCGCGATGTTCATCCAACCCGGTAACGCCGGATTCGGCTTTATCGAAATAGTGATGCGGGAAAGCTATCGGTGAGGGTAGCGGCGCGTGAGTGAGTGCGTAGAGATAGTTTGCCGAACTATAGACCAACAATTTTCGATCCGGCGTTTGCGATTGGACGTAGGATGCGATTGCATCCCCACTGCGCCGCGCTTCACGCCTTTCCCGGAAGTCGAACTGTCCGCCAACGATAAAATTGTAGACAAGCATCATCGCTAATCCAGCCAATCCAACTTGGTTTCTGGCGCAATATCGCGCTGCCGGAATGCACAAGGGTGCAGCAAGCGGAAGGGCGTAATGGACATAGATGTTCGGGAATAGCAAAACTGCGGCGAAGGCGATTACAGTCCAACCGGCAAGGAACGCCAGTATGAGGAATGACTTTCTTTCACGCGTTGCGGCGATGAGGCCCATGGCCGAGAATGCGACAAAAGGGGCGAGCCGCCCTAGGACGACTGCACCTCGCCACAATCGAGTCTGAGGCGTTTCATATGCACGATTGAGATTGGATAGCACGAGTGCGTTCCACACCTCGCCAAAGTGCCCGATCACCGCGAAGTAGAGGAAAGTGATCAGGTATGGGGCCAGCGCAAGCACAGCGAGGGCAAGAACCTGAATGAAAACGCGGAAGCGGGGGCAGGGCGATCGCCAGAGCAATGCCAGGATGACGATACCGAAATAGGCACCTTCGATCGCCGCGACGGCCTTCACAGCCATGGCCAGGCCCGCGCATATGATCCCCAGGTAGACAGCCGGCGGAACTTTGCCTGAGCGAAGCCGATCCAGGTTGGTGGCGATGGTATAAGCAGCAACCAGCATGAGCGTGTTGTAGAACACCGGCGACTGACCTCCGCCGCCGCCGAAATGCGCCAGAAGCCCGTAGTAGCTCACGCCTGCCAGAAGCGCATATCGCACTTCGGTCAATCGCGCGGCCAGCCGGGTGATCAGGAAGGCGCCGAGCGCCGCGCTGATCGTGGCTGCGATCTGATAGGACAGGACGCTTTTCGAGATCAGCGCGCAGGCGGCATAGATCAGGAAAAGCACTGGGCCTTTGCGATCCCAGATATCGACGTAGAGCAACTTGCCCTGAAGCATGCGCTGTCCGACGAGCGAATAGAACTGCTCGTCTGTGTGGTAGGTCCAGTCCCCGAAAACCGTGATGCGCACCGCGAAAGCGACAACCACCAGCGTCGCGAACTGAAGCGCACAACTGCTTTCGAGCGCGGCGAGCGCGCCGGTCCAGAACGAAGCAGGGCGGCTGCGGAATTCCTCCGCAGCCGCCCCTGAAATTCGCGATTCCGCTGAAGTCATAGCAGTTTACTAACTGCTATCCCTTAAAGAACCGGAAAGCTGATCAGCCGACGTGCTCGGCAAGCACGGTCAGGCCCTTGTCGCCCACTTCGGCGAAGCCGCCGGTGATGCGGATCTCTTCCGGGGCGGCGCCGTCGGTCTTGTAGACCTTGAGCGCGCCGTCGGCGATCGTCGACATGAAGGGCGCATGGCCCTCCAGCACGCCGAACTCGCCTTCGGTGCCGGGGACGACCACCATGTGGACGTCTTCCGAGCGGACGAGCTTCGCCGGCGTGACGAGTTCGAAGTGCAGTGCCATGATCGATTACGCCTCTTCGGCCAGCTTCTTGGCCTTTTCGACCGCTTCGTCGATGCCGCCGACCATGTAGAAGGCTGCTTCGGGAAGATGGTCGTATTCGCCTTCGACGACGGCCTTGAACGACTTCACGGTGTCTTCCAGCTGGACGAACTTGCCCGAGATGCCGGTGAAGACTTCCGCAACGTGGAACGGCTGCGACAGGAATTTCTGGATCTTGCGGGCGCGGGCGACGGTCAGCTTATCTTCTTCCGAAAGCTCGTCCATGCCCAGGATCGCGATGATGTCCTGAAGCGACTTGTACTTCTGCAGGGTTTCCTGAACCTTGCGGGCGGTCTCGTAGTGCTCGGCACCGACGACGCGGGGTTCGAGAACGCGCGAGGTCGAGTCGAGCGGGTCGACGGCCGGGTAGATGCCCAGTTCCGAGATGGCGCGGTTCAGCGTGGTCGTTGCGTCCAGGTGGGCGAACGAAGCGGCCGGTGCCGGGTCGGTAAGGTCGTCCGCGGGGACGTAGATCGCCTGGACCGAGGTGATCGAGCCTTTGGTCGTCGAGGTGATGCGTTCCTGCAGCTGGCCCATGTCGGTGGCAAGGGTCGGCTGATAGCCCACGGCCGAAGGAATACGGCCGAGCAGAGCCGACACTTCCGCGCCCGCCTGGGTGAAGCGGAAGATGTTGTCGACGAAGAACAGAACGTCCTGGCCTTCCTGGTCGCGGAAGTACTCGGCCATGGTCAGGCCCGAGAGCGCGACGCGGGCGCGGGCGCCCGGCGGTTCGTTCATCTGGCCGAACACGAGAGCAACCTTCGAACCGTCCGAGGTGGCGTTGCCTTCGGCGTCCTTGGCGATAACGCCCGCGTCGAGGAACTCGTGGTAAAGGTCGTTACCTTCACGGGTACGTTCACCGACACCCGCGAAGACCGAGACGCCGCCGTGGCCCTTGGCGATGTTGTTGATCAGTTCCTGGATGAGAACCGTCTTGCCAACGCCGGCGCCGCCGAACAGGCCGATCTTGCCGCCCTTGGCGTAAGGGGCGAGAAGGTCGATGACCTTGATGCCGGTGACGAGGATCGAGGCTTCGGTCGACTGGTCGATGAAGGCCGGGGCTTCGGCGTGGATCGGGGCGAACATGTCCGAACCGACGGGACCACGCTCGTCGATCGGGTCGCCGACGACGTTCATGATGCGGCCGAGGGTCTTCGGACCGACGGGGACCGAGATCTGCTTGCCGGTGTTGGCGACGGGCTGACCGCGGGTCAGGCCATCGGTGCCGTCCATGGCGATGGTGCGGACGGTGTTCTCGCCGAGGTGCTGGGCGACTTCGAGAACCAGCTTCTGGCCGTTGTTCTCGGTCTCGAGGGCGGTGAGGATCGCCGGGAGTTCACCTTCGAAGGTGACGTCGACGACGGCGCCGATGATCTGGCTGATCTTGCCAGTGGCGGTCAGGTTTAGCACGGGTGCGGTGGCCATTTTGGTTTCCTTGCCTGCGGTTACTTACAGCGCTTCCGCGCCAGCAATGATTTCAACGAGTTCAGTCGTGATCGCGGCCTGACGGCTGCGGTTGTACTGGATGGTCAGCTTCTTGATCAGGTCGCCCGCATTGCGCGTCGCGTTGTCCATCGCGGTCATCGACGCACCCTGTTCGGAGGCGGCATTTTCCAGGAGGGCGCCGAAGAGCTGCGTGCGCAGATAGCGCGGCAGCAGCGCGGCGAGGATTTCTTCCTCTTCCGGCTCGTATTCGGTCACGGCGTCCGCAGCGGCAGTTGCAGCAACGGCCTTGGGTGCGGGGACAGGGATGATCTGCTGGTCGGTCGGTTCCTGAAGCAGCGCCGAGCGGAACTTCGAGTAGAACAGATGCGCGACGTCGAACTTGCCGTCCTCGTAGAGGGCGACCAGTTCGTTGGCGATGCGCTCGGCTTCGTCGAAGCCGGGGTCACGCACGTCGGTAGTGTCGAACATGTGCGCGATCTGCTTCGGGAACTCGCGGCGCAGCGGCGCGCGGCCCTTGCGACCGACGAGGTAGAACAGGACGGTCTTGCCCTGTGCTTCCAGTTCCTTCGCCTTGACGCGTGCGGCCTTGACGATGTTCGAGTTGAACGCGCCGCACAGACCCTTGTCCGAGTTGGCGACGACGAGCAGGTGCACCTTGTCGCTACCCGTGCCGGCGAGCAGCTTGGGGCTGTTCTCGCTGACGGTGATCTTGCTCGCGAGCGAGCCCATCACTTCGGCGAGGCGGGCAGCGTAGGGACGCGCGGATTCCGCGGCGGCCTGCGCCTTGCGCAGCTTGGCCGCAGCGACCATCTGCTTGGCCTTGGTGATCTTCTGGGTCGACTTGACCGAGTTGATGCGGCCTTTGAGTTCCTTGAGCGAAGCCACTCAATTTTCTCCATTGGTCATCCCAGCGAAAGCTGGGACCGTTGGCAACCAAGCAAAGCCTGGCCGAGAACTGCCCCGGTTTGCACCGGGGCGGCCCAGATCAGGCGAACTGCTTGGCGAAGGCGTCGAGCGCGGCCTTGGTCTGCGCCTTGGCGTCGTTGCCGAAGTCCTTGGTCGTGCGGATCAGTTCCAGAACGTCGGCATGCTTCTCGTGCATGAAGTCGAGCATTTCGGCTTCGTACTCGGTGACCTTCGCAACCGGCAGGTTGTCGAGGTAGCCGTTGGTGCCGGCGAAGATCGACACGGTCTGCTCTTCGAACTTCAGCGGCGAGAACTGCTTCTGCTTGAGCAGCTCGGTCAGGCGCGCACCGCGGTTGAGGAGCTTCTGGGTCGAGGCGTCGAGGTCCGAACCGAACTGGGCGAAGGCCGCCATTTCGCGGTACTGCGCCAGCTCCAGCTTGATCGAGCCGGCAACCTTCTTCATCGCCTTCGTCTGAGCCGAACCGCCGACGCGCGACACCGACAGACCCACGTTGATGGCCGGACGGATGCCCTGGTAGAACAGGCCGGTTTCAAGGAAGATCTGGCCGTCGGTGATCGAGATCACGTTGGTCGGAATGTAGGCCGAGACGTCGCCAGCCTGCGTTTCGATGATCGGAAGCGCGGTGAGCGAACCGTTGCCGTTCTCGTCGTTCATCTTCGCGGCGCGCTCAAGCAGGCGGCTGTGGAGATAGAACACGTCGCCCGGGTAAGCTTCGCGGCCCGGAGGACGACGCAGCAGCAGCGACATCTGACGGTAGGCGACGGCCTGCTTCGAAAGGTCGTCGTAGACGATCACGGCGTGCATCGCGTTGTCGCGGAAGAATTCGCCCATCGCGGCGCCGGTGTAGGGCGCGAGGTACTGCAGCGGAGCGGGCTCGGAAGCGGTGGCGGCGATGACGATGGAGTATTCCATCGCGCCGTTCTCTTCGAGCTGGCGGACGATCTGCGCGACGGTCGAGCGCTTCTGGCCAACGGCGACGTAGATGCAGTAGAGCTTCTTGCTCTCGTCGTCGCCCGCGTTCGCTTCCTTCTGGTTGATGAAGGTGTCGATGGCAACGGCGGTCTTGCCGGTCTGGCGGTCACCGATGATCAGTTCGCGCTGGCCGCGGCCGACGGGAACGAGGGCGTCGATCGCCTTGAGGCCGGTCTGCACGGGTTCATGCACCGACTTGCGCGGGATGATGCCGGGAGCCTTGGCTTCGACGCGGGCGCGCTTTTCGGCGACGATCGGGCCCTTGCCGTCGATCGGGTTACCGAGAGCGTCCACCACGCGGCCCAGCAGGCCCTTGCCGACGGGAACGTCGACGATGGTGTTGGTGCGCTTGACGCTGTCGCCTTCCTTGATCTCGGCGTCCGAGCCGAAGATCACGACGCCGACGTTGTCGGCTTCGAGGTTGAGCGCCATGCCCTGAACGCCATTGGCGAACTCGACCATTTCACCGGCCTGGACCTTGTCGAGGCCGTGGATGCGGGCGATGCCGTCACCGACCGACAGAACCGAGCCGACTTCGGAAACCTGGGCTTCGGTGCCGAAGCTGGCGATCTGGTCCTTGATGACCTTCGAGATTTCTGCTGCGCGGATATCCATTGTTCTGCCTTTCTTAGCCCTTCATGGCCTGGGCGAGCGAATTGAGACGAGTGCGGATCGAGCTGTCGATACGCTTGGACCCGATGGTCACGACGAGGCCGCCGAGCAGGTCGGGGTCGACGCTGGTCCTGACCTTGACCTTGCGGCCCTCGCGCAGTTCCAGCTTCTGGCGCAGTTCGTCGACCTGCTGGTCGGTCAGCGCGTGAGCGGACGTGACTTCGGCGGTCGATTCGCCGCGCTGGGCGGCAGCGATCGAAGCGAAGGCGCGAATGATTTCGGGCAGGGCGGCCAGACGGCGGTTGCCCGCCAGAACGCCCAGGAAGTTCTTGGTCAGCGGCGCGAGGCCGAGGACGTCGGCAACGGCTTCGATAGCCGCACCGGCAGCCTTGCGGCTGACTTCGGGGTTGCGAATCAGCTCGGCCAGATCGGCGCTTTCGCTGATGGCGAGGGCGATCTTGTCGAGGTCGGATTCGACCGTCGTTACGACGCCGTTCTCGCTGGCAAGATCAAACAGCGCCGAAGCGTAGCGTCCTTGCAAGCTGGCCTTGATGCCGCCGGAATTCTCCACGCGTGTCCTATCCTTACATCGGGTGGGCTGGGACACTTTGGGGCGCACGACAATGACGTGCCCCCCGGCCCGCAGACGGGGCGCGCATAGCGACGATAGTGTCATGATGCAAGCTGCCGGAGACGGCCTGGGGACAATGGCCGGGAAAGCGCTTTAAAAGCAAGGGGCGGGAAGTATCGCCCACGCGGCTGTTGCAAGGTCATGACAAAGGATTGAACGGAGTTTGCCATGACGTATCGAATCAGCGACCGGGCCGTTTCTTCAGGGACCGTCCATGCGATATGTTTGGGCGAGCAGCTGTCGAGCGGCCCGAGCGGCGGGCAACGGAGAAATAGTGTGAGCGGTAACGGGAATGAGGTGAGCGACGATCGTGCCTGGCAGGCGGTCGAGGCGCGCGACCGTTCGTTCGACGGGCGCTTCGTCACCGGCGTGCTGACGACGGGCATCTATTGTCGCCCCTCCTGTTCGGCGCGGCACCCCAGGCGCGAGAACGTGCGCTTCTTTGCCGATGCGGGCGCTGCGGAGCGGTTCGGGCTGCGCGCCTGCCTGCGCTGCCGCCCGAACGACGTCTCGCGCGACGAGGAGGCCGTGGCCACGGCGCTGCGGATGCTTGATGCGGGTGAGGAGAAGGCACCTGGGCTGGCCGAACTGGCCGAGGCGGTGGGCTATAGCCCGACGCATTTCCAGCGCGTGTTTAAGCGCGCGGTCGGCCTGTCGCCTTCGGAATACCTGCGGGCGCGGCGTGTCGAGCGGGCAGGGGATGCGATGAGCGGCGGCGCCAGCGTGACCGAGGCGATCTACGAGGCCGGGTTCGGCGCGAGTTCGCGCTTCTACGAGGCAAGCGAGGGGAGGCTGGGCATGAGCCCCTCTGCCTGGCGCGACGGCGGGCGCGGGGTGACGATCCACTGGGCCGTCGTGACGACGAGCCTCGGGCAGATGCTGGTCGCGGCGACCGAGAAGGGTATCTGCCGCCTCTCGTTCGAGGAAGGGTGCGAGGAACTGGCCGCGCGGTTTCCCAAGGCGGAACTGATCGAGGGCGGCGCGGCGTTCGAGAGCCTGCTCGAAAGCGTTGTAGCCGAAGTCGAGCAGCCGGGCCAGTCGCGGACGATCCCGCTCGATGTCCAGGGTACCGCCTTCCAGGAGGCGGTGTGGCGTGAGTTGCAGCGCATTCCTCCCGGCGAGACCCGCAGCTATGCGCAGATCGCGGCGGCGGTCGGCAAGCCCGGCGCGGTGCGCGCGGCGGGATCGGCCAATGGCGCAAACAATGTCGCGGTGCTGATCCCCTGTCACCGGGTGGTCCGCTCCGACGGCTCGATCGGCGGCTATGCCTATGGCGAGGCGATCAAGCGGGAACTGCTGAAGCGCGAGCGGTCCTAGCTCAGACGAACGAGTAGGGGTCGACGTCTATGTGTACCCTGACCCCGCGTGGGAACCGTAACGGCTCCAGCCACTCGCGCAGCATCTTCTGCAGTTCCGCCGAGCGCCGCGCATTGATCAGCAGGCGGAAGCGATGGCGCCCGCGCAGCAGCGAGAGCGGGGCGGGAGCCGGGCCGAGCACCAGCATGTCCGGATGGTTGGGCGCGGTGCCGCCAATGGCGCGGGCGGCGGCCTTGGCTTCGGCCTGATCCTCCGAAGAGACGATGATCGCCGCCCAGCGCCCGAACGGCGGAGCGTTGGCATCGCGCCGGGCCTCGATTTCGGCGGCATAGAAGGCATCGCGGTCCCCGGCGGCGAGCGCCGAGATCACCGAGGCTTCCGGATGACGTGTCTGGATCAGCACTTCGCCGGGCTTCTCGCCGCGTCCGGCACGTCCGGCGACCTGAGCGACCTGCTGATAGGTGCGCTCGGCCGCGCGCAAGTCGCCGCCTTCGAGGCCGAGATCGGCGTCGACCACGCCCACGAGGGTCAGGTCGGGGAAGTGATAGCCCTTGGTGACGAGCTGGGTGCCGACGATCACGTCGATCGCCTTGCCCTCGGCCTTGGCGACGAATTCGCCGACCGCTTCGGCTGTGTTCATG
Source organism: Novosphingobium sp. BL-S-20 (assembly GCF_055521635.1). Classification (NCBI taxonomy): domain Bacteria; kingdom Pseudomonadati; phylum Pseudomonadota; class Alphaproteobacteria; order Sphingomonadales; family Sphingomonadaceae; genus Novosphingobium; species Novosphingobium sp. BL-S-20. Next base: position 1,418,532 of record NZ_CM145494.1, read on the forward strand.
GTGTCCGAAGTGACCAGAGCGACACGGGCTTCGGGCAGGATCTCGGCCACTTCGTCGGCAATGCGCTCGACGCCGGGGCCGCAGGCGACGAGGCAGTCGCCGGTGCCGCATTCGGGGCAGGCCTCGGGCACCGGCACTTCGTGGCCGCAGTGATGGCAGGCGAGGCGCTGCGAGAAGCGGTGCTCGACCAGCCAGGCCGTGCAGTTCGGGCACTGGAAACGGTAGCCGCAGTGGCGGCAGAGCGTCAGCGGTGCATAGCCCCGGCGGTTGAGGAAGAGCAGCGACTGTTCGCCGCGCGCCAGCCGCGCCTTCATCTCTTCAACCAGGCGGGGGGCGAGCCACTTGCCGCGCTCCGGTGCTTCCTGACGCAAGTCGAGGATCTTGATGTCCGGCAGCTGCGCGCCGCCGAAGCGCGAGGGCAGGTCGATCTTGCGGTAGACCCCGGCCTCGGCAAGCTGCATCGATTCCAGCGCCGGGGTGGCGCTCGCCAGCACGACCGGGATCGCCTCGAACTTGGCGCGCATCACCGCCACATCGCGGGCGTTGTAGCGCACGCCGTCGTCCTGCTTGAACGAGATTTCGTGGGCCTCGTCGACGACGATCAGGCCGAGGCTTGCATAAGGCAGGAACAGCGCCGAGCGGGCGCCGACGACGACTTGCGCTTCGCCCGCCCCGATCGCCCGCCAGGCCCGACGGCGCTCGCTGGACTTGAGCGAGGAGTGCCAGAGGATCGGCGGCACCCCGAAGCGATGCTCGAAACGGCGCAGGAAGTTCTCGGTGAGGGCGATCTCGGGCAGCAGGACGAGCACTTGCCGCCCCAGCCGCAAGGCTTCGGCCACGGCCTCGAAATAAGTCTCGGTCTTGCCCGAGCCGGTCACGCCGTCGAGCAGGAAAGGGGCGAACTTGTGGGCCTGCACCGCCTCGACGAAGATGTCGGCGGCGGCCTGCTGGCCTTCCGAAAGCGTGGGCTGGGCGTGCTCGGGCCGGGCCGGGGGATAGCGGCGGTCGAGATCGACGACGACCGGCTCCAGCAGCCCGGCGCCGACCATGCCGCGCAGCACGCCTTCCGAGACCGAGGCCAGCTCGGCCAATTCCTTGATCGAGGCCTGCTCGCCCTGAAGCGCATCGAGCGCGGCGGCGCGCTGCGGGGTGAGGCGCGCTGGTTCCTGTCCGGTCAGGCGGTATTCGGTGGTCGTGCCGCCGCCGCGCAGCGCGGCCATGCTGCCCAGCGCCATGCGGGCGACCGAGGACAGCGAGGCGCAGTAATAGTCGGCGGTCCATTCGATCAGACGGCGCAGACGCTCGGGCAGGGGCGGCACCGGCAGCACTTCCAGCAGCGGGCGCAGCTTCGATTCCGGCACATCCTGTGTGCTCAGGCGATCGGGCTCCCAGACGATTCCCAGCACTTGCCGGGGGCCGAGCGGTGCAATCACTACGGCGCCGAATTCTATCGCCATGCCCTCGGGGACGCGGTAGTCGAGGACGCCAAGTGCGGCGTTGAAGACGAGGATTCGGACGCGTTTCATGTCACTTGCATATAGGCACTGCTGCCTGGGGGCGTGAAGGAGTTGATGATGGTGAACTGGGGAACAGGGGATAATTCGGCAGTGGCGGCTGAGAATATGGGTGCGGACTGGAGCCGTCGCGGCGTTCTCATGGGCCTGCTCGCCACCGGAGTGATGATGCTTCCGGGCTGCTCGACGCTTGCCGGTTCGGGGTCTTCGGCCAGTGCCGATCCGGTGCGCCGCCTCATGCGCACTTCCTCCGAGCGCGCCTTTGCGTGGCTCGGGCAGCCCGAGGGCTTCTGGACCAGCCCGGTCGCGCGCATTCCGATGCCGGTGCTGTTCGGGCGTCCGGGCAAGACGACCACCGGCGTGCTCAAGTCGAAGGCCTTCCGCGACAAGCTTCAGTACCAGCTCAACCTCTTCGCCACGCCCGGCGCGCGGGCGGCGGGGCCGCTGGTGCTCAAGACCGTGCAGAGCGTGGCGATCCCCAACCCGGGCGAAGTGCTGGCGGGCGGCAATACTGCGGCGACCACCTTGCTGCGCCGAACGATGGGCCCGGCGCTCGTCAATGCCATGATCCCCGAGATCGAGCGCGCCATCAGCGAGGCGCAGGACAAGACGCTCAACCAGGCGATCGCCGCGCTCAAGGGGGTGACGGTGCAGGACACCGCCCATGCCCTCGCGCTCGATGCCGACAACGGCATCTGGTACGAGATCGGTGCGGCCGAGGCTGCGATCCGTCAGGACCCGGCGGAAACTGGCGACGCGGTGCTGATCGGCGCGCTGAAGAAGGGCTGATTCGGCAGGCCGAGGGAAGGGTAGCGGGGACGGGCCCGCTTCCCTATAGGGAGCGCCAGAATCGGCGGGCACGGAACGCCCGTCGGCACCCCCGCACCACAGGAACCGCGCCATGAAGTTCTTCGTCGACACCGCCGACACCAACGACATCGCCGATCTCGCCGCCACCGGCCTGCTCGACGGCGTTACCACCAACCCCTCGCTGATCGCCAAGTCCGGCCGCGACTTCCTCGAAGTCACCAAGGAAATCTGCGGTCTCGTCGATGGTCCGGTCAGCGCCGAAGTCGTCGCGCTCGACCATGAAGGCATGATGCGCGAGGCCGAAATCCTCCGCAAGATCGCCGACAACGTCTGCATCAAGGTGCCGCTGACGATCGACGGCCTCAAGACCTGCAAGAAGCTCACCTCGGACGGCACGCTCGTCAACGTCACGCTCTGCTTCTCGGCTAACCAGGCCCTGCTCGCCGCCAAGGCCGGTGCCAGCTTCGTCTCGCCCTTCGTTGGCCGCCATGACGACAACGGCTTCGATGGCATGGACCTGATCCGCGACATCCGCCTGATCTACGACAACTATGCCTTCGAGACCGAGATCCTCGCCGCCTCGATCCGTCACCCCGTCCACGTCCTCGAATGCGCCCGCATCGGCGCCGACGTCGCGACGATGCCGCCGGCGGTCATCAAGAACCTCGTGAAGCACGTCCTGACCGACAAGGGCATCGAAGGCTTCATGGCCGACTGGGCCAAGACCGGCCAGTCGCTCTAAGAGAGATTGAGCGTCGCTTCCGGGACGAAGCCGGTGGCGACGCTCGATCATCCCGGCTTGCACCGGGCGGGCTAAGCCGCCATTGAGCGTGCCATGTCCGAAGAAACTCCCGTCGATCGCTTCAAGCTGGCCCTGACCGGCGCCTCTCGCGCCATTGCGCAGGACGCCGAAGTCGAGGTCAACTGGACCGCCGACGCCCCCAGCTCCACGGGCCAGACCTTCCGCGTGCCGATGCCCGGCCGCTCGATTCCGCAAGCCGCAGCCATGCAGGCGCGCGGCTATGCGGACAGCTTCGCGCTCCGCCTGAAGCACCACAACGACAAGCTGCACATGCGCAATGCCCCGGCCGATCCCTCGGCGCGGGCCTGTTACGACGCAGTCGAGACGGTGCGCTACGAGGCGCTCGGCGCCAACAGCTACGACGGGATGCGCGCGAACCTCGACGCCTCGCTGGAGGCGCGCATTGCCAGCGATCCGATCACCCGCGCGGACAGCCCCGACGGCGTGCCGATCCCGACCGCGCTGGCACTCCTGCTGCGCGAACGCCTGACCGGCCAGCCCGTGCCCGAAACCGCGCAGTTCGGCGTCGACATGGTGCGCCGCTGGATCGAATCGAAGGCAGGCGACGATTTCGAGGCGCTCGCCGGTTCTCTCGAAGACCAGAAGGCCTTCCAGAAGCTCTCGCTCGACATGCTCATGCACCTGGAGATGACCCAGGCCGAAAAGATCGAGCAGCCGCCCGAAGAGTCCGAGGACATGGACGGCGACGACGAGACCGAGGAAGACGAGACCGGCGACGAGAGCGGCAAGGAGGAGCAGTCCACCGAAATGGCCGCGGAACCCTCCAGCGGTCAGGACGAAGGCGAGAGCGAGGCCGAGGGCGAGAACTCGGACGAGATGGAAGACGGCGAAGAGGGCCAGGAAGGCGAGGAGGGCATGATGCCCGTCCGGCCCAACCGCCCCTGGACCGACATTCCCGAAAGCTTCGACTACAAGGTCTTCACCGAGGCTTATGACGAAGTTGTGGTGGCCTCCGAGCTTTGCGACGACGAGGAGCTGACGCGCCTGCGCGCCTATCTCGATGCCCAGCTCAAGGGGCTTCAGGGCGTCGTAACCCGGCTCGCCAACCGGCTCCAGCGCCGCCTCATGGCGCAGCAGAACCGCTCGTGGGACTTCGATCAGGAAGAGGGGCTGCTCGATGCGGCGCGGCTGGCCCGCGTGGTCGTCTCGCCCGGCCAGTCGCTGTCCTACAAGGTCGAGCGCGACGTGGAGTTCAAGGACACCGTCGTCACCCTGCTGCTCGACAATTCCGGCTCGATGCGCGGCCGCCCGATCTCGATCGCGGCGATCAGCGCCGACGTGCTGGCCCGCACGCTGGAGCGCTGCGGTGTGAAGGTCGAGATCCTCGGCTTCACCACCCGCGCCTGGAAGGGCGGGCAGAGCCGCGAGTCCTGGCTGGCGGGCGGCCGCCCGCAACATCCGGGCCGTCTCAATGACTTGCGTCACATTATTTACAAGAAGGCTGATGATCCGTGGCGCCGCGCGCGCAAGAATCTCGGCCTGATGATGCGCGAGGGCCTGCTCAAGGAAAACATCGACGGCGAGGCGCTGCTGTGGGCGCATAACCGCATGCTCGCGCGGCCCGAGGACCGGCGGATCATGATGGTGATCTCCGACGGCGCGCCGGTGGACGATTCGACGCTCTCGGTGAACTCGGCCGGTTATCTCGAAGCGCATCTGCGCCGGGTGATCGAATGGATCGAGGCGAAGTCGCCGGTCCAGCTCGTCGCCATCGGCATCGGCCATGACGTGACACGCTACTATCGCCGCGCAGTGACAATCATGGACGCCGAGCAACTTGGCGGCACGATGATCGAGCAGCTTGCGGGATTGTTCGAGGAAGAGTGAGGGTTTGAGAATCCCGTCGTCCCGGACTTGATCCGGGATGACGAAGGATTGACCTCGGCTCGGCCAGCCGCTTATGCGCGGACGCATATGACCGATGCATCTTCGCTGACGCTGTTCAACAGCCTGACCCGCCAACTGGAACCGTTCCAGCCCGTCCATGCCGGTGAGGCGCGGGTCTACAGCTGCGGGCCGACGGTCTACAATTACCCCCATATCGGCAATATGCGCGCCTATGTCTTCGCGGATATTCTCGGCCGGACGCTGAGCCATAAGGGCTACAAGCTCACCCACGTCATCAACATCACCGACGTCGGCCACCTGACCGACGATGCCGATGCCGGCGAGGACAAGATGGAGAAGATGGCGCGGACCCAGTCCCAGTCCATCTGGGACATCGCCGAACATTACACCCAGGCCTATTGGGCCGATATCAAGGCGCTGAACATCCGTCAGCCGGCCAAGTGGTCGATCGCGACCGACTACGTGCCGCAGATGATAGAATTTGCCGAGAAAATCGCTCCAAATCATTGTTATGAATTGGAAAGTGGTCTCTATTTCGACGTTTCTACCGTCGCCGACTATGGCCGCCTCGCGCGCGCCGTGACGGATGAAGGTGAGGGGCGGATCGAAGCCGTCGAAGGCAAGCGCAATGCCGCCGACTTCGCGATCTGGCGCAAGACCCCCGCAGGCGAGAAGCGGCAGATGGAATGGGATTCGCCCTGGGGGCGCGGCGCTCCTGGCTGGCACCTCGAATGCTCGGTCATGTCGGGAGACCTGCTCGGCTTCCCGTTCGACATCCATACCGGCGGCATCGATCACCGCGAGATCCACCACCCCAACGAAATCGCCCAGAACCAGGCCTTCTGCTGCAAGCCCGAAGACGCCTGCGGCCTCGACGTGCCCGCAAATTCCGGCGCCAAGATATGGATGCACAACAACTTTCTGGTAGAACGCTCCGGCAAGATGAGCAAGTCGTCGGGTGAGTTCCTGCGGCTGCAACTCTTGATCGACAAGGGCTATCACCCGCTCGGCTACCGCATGATGTGCCTTCAGGCTCATTACCGTTCGGAGCTTGAGTTCTCGTGGGAAGGCCTCGCCGCGGCGCTGGTGCGCCTCAAGCGCATGATCATCGTGGTGGAGCGGCTCAGTGATGTTGAGGCGGGCGATGCCGGTCATCCCAAGCTCGCGCCCATGCTCGACACTTTCGAGAAGGCGATCGGCGACGACCTCAACACCGCCGTCGCGTTGACCGCGCTGGAAGAGGTGCTGGCGGCCAAGAAGGTCGATCCTGCCGCCAAGCGCGCGGTTATCGAGCGGATGGATGCCGTGCTTGGTCTCGACCTCTTCGGCACGAGCCGCGCCGACTTGCGGCTTCGCCCGAAGAGCGCCGAAATCACCGAAGCCGAGATCGAGGACGTACTTGCTCGCCGCAAGGCCGCACGCGCTGAAAAGGACTTCGCCACATCCGACGCCCTGCGCGACGAACTTGCCGCCAAGGGCGTTGAGGCGATGGACGGCGATCCGCTCGGCTGGGAATGGAAGCTGGCCTGAAACGCCTGGAGCAGTTCCCGATCCGATTGTATCGGATCAACTGCTCTGAGCTTTTGGTTTGCCGCATTTTCCGAATCATCAGGTGATTTTACCTGATTAGAAAATGCTTTAGCGTTTGGGTGTGACCACCAGCTTGTAGGGCATGTAGAGCAGGACTTCGGACAAGCCCGAGCGTGCCCATTCGACGGGGCGATTGAGGCCTTCGATCTCCACGCCATAATCGGTGCCGAGGCGTGCGGCCATGGCCTTTGCATCGGCGGCGATCGCATCGGCGATCTGGCCGCGATATTGATCCGGAGCGACAACGGATAACGTGAGGTCGCCGGTCTGGGAGAGCAGGGCGCGCCCGACCGGTTTCACGGTTTTCACGAAAGCGGTGATCGCGGCCTGCGCCGACTGCGCATCCGTCGATCCGGTCAGCGGCACTTTCACGAGAAAGCTCGTGCGCTGGCTGTCGGGACGGGAATCGTTGCTCAGCGAAAGCGCGCGATAGTTCTGGGGCGTAAGCGGCTGGAGCGTTCGTTCGCCATACGCCAGTTGAACGCCCGCGCGCGGAGCGGCAGCTATGGCGCTGCGGATCATGTCGTAGATTTCGCTCTCGCGCTGCGCCTTGTCGCGCGTGTCGCCTGCGACGGTCACGTTCACTACTGCGAAATCAGCCTTCCGGCGCAAGCCTACGGCAGGCATGTCGGACGAATAATCGTCGGCATCCCGGCGCATGGCCGTTACCACGACTTCCAGCGCGCCTTCGTCCTGGGCCCTTGCGGCAGGCGCCATCGTTGCTCCCAAAAGTGCAACGGTCAGAATCACTCTCGCCCTTGTCATCGTAGTCCCCCGCGCCGATCTACCAAGTCTCAGATTTTCCCCAATTTCGGAGCCTGTCAATGACCATCGCCGTGATCAACGCCAAGTCACGCGCCTTGCTGGAGGGGCATCTTCCCGCCGGTATCGAGCCGCTGTGGTATGAGGATGGCGAGCAGCTTCTCGAACTGGCGCCGCGTGCCGAGATCGCTTGGCTGGACCCCGTCGCGCCGGCGCTGGCCGCCGAATTCATCGCCGCGGCAGGCAATCTGCGTTGGTACACAGCGCTGTCTTCGGGTGTCGACTGGCTTCCCCTGCCGCTCATTGCGGAGCGGGGCATCAGCTTGACCAACGGTTCGGGCATTCACGCCCAGTCGGTGGCGGAATATGCGGTGATGGGGATGCTGACCGTCGCGAAAGACTGGCGCGCCGTGGTACGGGCGCAGGATCGCCACGAGTGGCTGGCGCAGCCGCCGGGCAAGCGTGAACTCCTCGGCGCGAAAGTGCTGGTCGTGGGTGCCGGGGAGATCGGCGGCCGGATTGCTGAAATCCTTCGCGTGTTCGGCGCCGAAGTGACCGGCGTGCGTCGCCGTCCGGGGCCGAACGATCTCGGATCGGACGATTGGCGCGGTCAGCTCGGCCGCTTCGACTGGGTGATCGCGATCGTTCCTTCCACCCCCGAAACCCAGCGCATGTTCGGCGAAGCGGAGTTTTCGGCGATGAAGCCGGGTGCGGTTTTCCTGAACTTCGCGCGGGGAACGGTGATCGAACAGGATGCCCTGCTGGCGGCCATCGATTCGGGGCACCTTGGCGGCGCTTTCCTGGACGTGACCGAGCCGGAGCCGCTTCCCGCCGATCATCCGCTGTGGGCACGTGAGAATATTCACATCTCGATGCACCTGGCGGGGCGTGCGCAGGATACCCTGTTCGAGCGGGGTGCCGCGCGCTTTCTTGCCAATCTCCAGCATTTCGTGCGGGGGGAGCCGTTGGAGCACGGCGTCGATCTTTCGCAAGGCTACTGAGCGGGCATCGTTTCCGGAGCGCGAGGTGTCTTCGAGTGGAAAAGGCAGGGCGTTGGCCCTGCCTTTTTTGTTTTTGCCGATCAGGAATCTTCGAGCAGGAGCAGTTCGAGTTCGAGAGTGAGGCAAGGCGGCGGTCCGGCACAATGCTCAGCCTCGCTTACGGCTGCGTCCGCGACCAATTGACGGGGTATCGTGAATTCATGCTCGGGCAGGGCTTCGATCAGGCGGTCCCCATCGGCGATCGCGTCCTCGCCGGTGAAGGCAAGCGCGACGCTATGGCGCGATCCGGAAAATGTCGCGCTGTTCCAGGGGCGTTCGGCATGTCGCAGGAATTCGGCGCGCGTTCCCGCCAGCTTCAGGATTTCTGCCAGCAGAGGCAGCCATGGGCCCCGCGTATATGACCCTTGGCCGGATTCGCCCATGGCCATTCGAGCCGACTGGAGCATCGAGCGGTCGTGGGCAGGATTAACGTGCATAGGGGCTCTCCAGATAAATCGTCATGAAGGATCGGATGCGAGCGGCGGTCGGGCGACGGGGGCGGCGTCCGTTGCGCAAATCGCCGACGAATCGCGGGTCCTGCGCGGCGAGGCGACCGAACCGGGTCCAAGGCATCCGGGTGAGCCGCAGGAAGTGCTCTATCTGGCTCAGAAGCATGGGATGGGCGCTCCAAAACACGGGAATCGCGATTCTATGTTTCTATTATGTTCCATCCAAAAGCCCCTTGTCTAGGAAATTTCCTATGCGTAGGATTACAAGATGGAAAACGCCGAAATCCGCCGTCGCTTGCTGGAACTGGCCGAAGAACGCGGCATAAGCCTTTCTTCACTTTCCAGAATGATTGGAAAGAATACTACTTATCTTCAGCAATTCATTAGAAAAGGCAGTCCAAGAAAGCTGGAAGAGGGGGATCGCGGGACATTGGCGCGGTTCTTCGGGGTCGATGAAGCCGAATTCGGCAAGGTGAAGGAAAATTCCTATGACCTTGCCCGAAATTCCTACAAGAGTGATTGGGTGGATGTACCGCGTCTGGCCATCGGCGCCTCTGCCGGACCGGGGGCCTTGCCGGGCGGGGAAGAGGTGTTCGGAACGATCCGGTTCTCGCCCCGCTGGCTTCGCTCCATGGGGCTGCGACCGGAAATGCTCTCGGCCATCGTCGTCAGCGGCGATTCGATGGAGCCGGTGCTGCGCGACGGCGACGAGATACTGGTCGATCGGGACTGGAGGCCCTTGCGTGACGGCATCCATGTCGTCCGGCTCGACGATACGGTTCTGGTCAAGCGACTGGAATCCGGGCGGGCAGGGCGGATTGCGCTGCTCAGCGACAATCCCGCCTATCGTCCGATCGAATGCGCGCTGGAGGAAATCGAGGTGATCGGCCGGGTCGTTTGGAAGGGCGGGCGCATCTGACCGAAGAGGGGCAAGGTTGCATTCCTTCGGCCTTCCCGCCATTTCCGGAAGTATGAGCGAAAACCCAGAGCAGCAGCCGATGCGCGTCGGCATCATTCCCGTTACGCCGCTTCAGCAGAACTGCTCGCTGATATGGTGCACCAAGACCATGCGCGGCGCTTTCGTCGATCCGGGCGGGGACTTGCCGAAGCTGCGTCAGGCGCTGGAAAAAACCGGCGTGACGCTGGAGAAAATCCTCGTGACGCACGGGCATCTCGACCATTGCGGCATGGCCGGGGTCTTCGCGAAAGAGATGGGCGTGCCCATCGAAGGCCCGCAGGAAGAAGACCGTTTCTGGATCGCCCAGCTCAACGACGATGGCCCGCGCTGGAACATGGAGGCCCATACTTTCGAGCCGAACCGCTGGCTGGAGAATGGCGACAAGGTGACGGTGGGCGAGCTTGAACTCGATGTCGTCCATTGTCCGGGGCACACGCCGGGCCATGTCGTGTTCCACCACGCGCCCAGCAAGTTCGCGATGGTGGGGGACGTGCTGTTCCAGGGCGGCATCGGGCGCTGGGATTTCCCGCGCGGCAATCTGGAGGACCTCGTCGATTCGATCACCGGCAAGCTCTGGCCGCTTGGTGATGACGTGACTTTCGTTCCGGGGCACGGGCCGATCAGCACGTTCGGGGATGAACGGCGGACGAATCCCTATGTGGGCGATGCTGCGCTGGAGCGCGGACTTCCGGCCTGAGTCGTTGTCCTGCCATATATAAGGAATGGGCGGTGCCGTCGGCGCCGCCCATTTTCGTTCTCAGAGCCTGCCAAGCGCGATCAGCAAGGCCACCGCAGATAGCCCGAGCAAGGTGAGAACGGTGAAGAGGACGCCGAGGATTCGCAGCGGATTGGGCCTGTCGATATCCATGCCCAGCGCATGGGCGACACGGCCGAGCATGAACAGCGCGCCAAGGATCGCCAGCCAGGTGCCGCCTTTCCCGGTCATTTCGATGGCTCCGGCCAGGATCAGCACAAAGGGTGTGCTTTCGACGAAATTGAGCTGCGCGCGCATGCGGCGCGACAGCAGGTCGTGGCCGCCGTCCCCGAACAGCACTTTTTCTTTCATGCGCAATTGGGCGATACGCACTATATGCCAGAAGGTGATCACGCCCGCTGCCGCCGCGAGGCATAAAGTTGTCTGTAGAATCATGGATCGATTTCCCCCTGGGTGAATTTCGCTTTCATGCTGCGCAGAGGAACGGGTTGCAACTCGTGCGAAATGGGTTATAGGCGCGCCTTCGCAAGCCGCCGGTCCGCGAATACGGTTTCCGGCGGCCTTTTTGACATTCAATTCCAGGAACAGGTGCCGAAATGGCTGTCCCTAAAAGAAAGACCACCCCCTCCCGCCGTGGCATGCGTCGTAGCCACGACGCGCTGAAGGTTGAGGCTTTCCACGAGTGCCCGAACTGCGGCGAGCTGAAGCGCCCCCACAACCTCTGCAACGCTTGCGGCCACTACAACGGTCGTGAGATCGTCGCGGTCGAAATCTAAGACCAAGACGATTTTCGGAGGTTGCCCATGAGTCTGCCGCGTATCGCTATAGATGCGATGGGCGGCGACGAGGGCGTGCGCGTCATGATTGAAGGCGCTGCTCTCGCGCGCCGTCGTCACGATCGCTTCAAGTTCCTGTTGGTCGGTGATGAGCCGCGGATCAAGGCCGCGCTCGAAAGTCATCCGAACCTCAGGGCAAGTTCCGAGATCCTGCACACTGAAGGCGTCATCAGTGGCGAGGAAAAACCCAGCCAGGCCCTGCGCCGGGCCAAGGGTACCTCGATGGGGCGCGCTATCGAGGCGGTGAAGGCGGGTGACGCCGGAGCCGCCGTCAGTGCCGGCAATACCGGCGCGCTGATGGCGATTTCCAAGCTTGCGCTGCGGACGATGCCCGGCATCGATCGCCCGGCGCTGGCCGCTCTGCTGCCGACTCTCGAGGAACATGACCTGGTCATGCTCGATCTCGGCGCCAATGCCGAGTGCGATGCGCGCAACCTCGTGCAGTTCGCGATCATGGGCGCTGCCTATGCCCGCGTCGCCACGGGACGCGAGCAGCCGCGCGTGCGCCTGCTGAACATCGGTACCGAGGAAACCAAGGGCACCGAGGACCTGCGTGAAGCAGCGGCGATGCTCAAGGCTTCTGCTGCCGATCTGTCGATTTCCTTCGACGGGTTCACGGAGGCCGACAAGCTGGGGCGCGGCGACATGGATGTTGTTGTTACCGACGGTTTTTCCGGCAACGTCGCGCTCAAGGCCGTCGAAGGCACGGCGCGTTTCGTGGCCGAGCTGCTGCGACGGGGCTTCACGAGTTCACTGCGTTCGAAGATCGGGTTCCTGATCTCGAAACCGGCGACCGAGCTGCTCAAGCACCATCTCGATCCCAACAATCATAACGGCGCGGTTTTCCTGGGTCTCAACGGTATCGTGGTGAAGAGCCATGGCGGTGCAAATGCTGCCGGCGTTGCCAATGCCGTGGCGGTCACCGCACGCCTCCTGGAGGAAAACGTGACCGAGCGGATCTCTGCCGACCTCGCCCGCCTGGGCGGGACGTCCTTGCGCAAGCCCCGCGTCCAGCAAGAGAGCGCCTGATGCTTCGTTCGGTTCTCGTCGGTACGGGTTCTGCCCTGCCGCGTCGTTCGGTCAGCAATGCGGAACTGGCCGAGAAAGTCGATACCAGCGACGAGTGGATCGTCGAGCGTACCGGCATTTCAAACCGCCATATCGCAGCGCCTGACGAGACGACCTCCAGCCTTGCCACCGATGCGGCGCGCAAGGCGATCGAGGCCGCTGGTTTCGAGGCATCGTCGATCGATCTGATTGTGCTGGCCACGGCCACGCCTGACCAGACTTTCCCGGCTACCGCCACGATCGTCCAGAACAATCTCGGTTGCCGGGGCTGCATCGCCTTCGACGTTGCCGCAGTCTGCTCGGGCTTCCTCTACGCGGTCGGCGTTGCCGATTCGATGTTGCGTTCGGGCATGGCCAAGCGGGCGCTGGTGATCGGTTCGGAAACTTTCAGCCGTATTCTCGACTGGGAAGACCGCACCACTTGCGTCCTGTTCGGCGACGGTGCCGGTGCGATCGTGCTTGAAGCGCAGGAACAGGGCGAGGAAGCGCCGCGCGGCGTTCTCGCCACGCGCCTTCACGCCGATGGCGCACACAACCAGTTGCTCTACGTCGACGGCGGTCCCTCGACCACAGGCACGGTCGGCAAGCTGCGCATGAAGGGCCGCGAGGTCTTCCGCCACGCTGTCGTCAATCTGGCCGATGTTCTCAAGGAAGTTCTTGAGGAAACAGGACATTCTCCCGAGGATATCGACTGGTTGGTGCCTCATCAGGCCAATGCCCGCATCCTCGATGCGACCGCGCGCAAGCTCAATCTGCCGGCCGAGAAGGTGGTCATGACGGTTGGGCAGCACGCCAATACTTCCGCTGCCTCGGTGCCGCTTGCGCTCGATCAGGCAGTGCGCGACGGGCGTATCCACGAGGGTGATCTCGTGGTGCTGGAAGCGATGGGCGGCGGCTTTACCTGGGGCGCCAGCGTTATCCGCATCTGATTTTTGCCCCATTGCGGAACATCGGCGAAACGTTTGCCGGGAACCATTGCTTTTCCCACATATTTTCATAATATTGTTGGAAGGGGGGTTGTCGCAGGAGGGGATGCGGGACTTATGCGCTCCACGGACACGTTGACCAGGGCGGAAATCGCTGAAGCCATCCACAGGAAGCTCGGTCTGTCCAGATCCGAGTCGCTTGCGATGGTGGAAACTATATTGCAGCATATGACTGACGCCCTCTCAGAGGGTGAGAATGTCAAGATTTCGGGATTCGGGACTTTTCTTTTGCGCGACAAGGGTGAAAGAATCGGACGCAATCCGAAAACAGGTGTGGAAGTGCCTATCACTCCCCGCAGGGTCATGACGTTCCGGGCCAGTCAGATGCTGAAGGATCGCATTACCGGCTGATCCGGATTCAGCATCAAGTCGGTGATACGGAGAATTCAGGAATGACGGATTCCATCTTCAACGATGGGAAGGCGCCGGATGCGCTTCGCACGATTGGTGAAGTGACAAAGGCGCTCGGCATTCGCCAGCATGTGCTGCGTTATTGGGAAGAGCAGTTTCCTGCGCTTCAGCCAATCAAGCGCAGTGGCAACCGTCGCTATTACCGGCCTGAAGATGTCGCGCTGATCGCGGGCATCGACAGGCTGGTCAATCGCGAAGGCTATACCTTGCGCGGTGCACGCATGGCGCTGGAAGGCAACGAGCCGACCGAGATCGTCGTTGCCAGCGCGGCTGAGCCTGCTTCTGCGGTTCTGCCGGATTTCGTGGAACAGCAACTGCTGCGGATTCGCACGCGACTGGCTGACGCGCTCGCGGCGGCCTGATTTCGAATCCGGTCGGATTTTAGTCGAGAAGCGTAGGTCCCAGTTCGGGGTCGAGATCGCGCGGGCGCTTCAGATGGATGAGGCGGCCGCCATTCTCGGTGATCTGGTCCCAGGATTCGATGTCGAGTTCGATCACCGCATAGGCCGCGGTCGGGAATTTCTCTTCTACCATGTCGCGCATGGGGCTGCTGCCGTCGTCGGGCACGAGGTCGAAGATCAGGTCCTCGAGGCCGGGATTGTGGCCCACGAGCATGATCGAGCGCGGATCGCCGGACTGTTCGCGCAGCAGATCGAGCAGGGTGGCAGAACTCGCCAGATAAATCCGCCGGTCCCATGTTACGGGCGGCATTTCGCCCGCAGCCTCTCCAGCCAGTTCGAGCGTCTGGGTGACGCGGACGGCGGGCGAGGCGAGCACGCGCTTCCAGCCTACTGCATGGTCGCGGATATGCAGCCCCATCAGAGCGGCGCCCTTGCGTCCGCGCTTGTTGAGCGGGCGGTCGAAGTCCCGCAGGCGGGCATCGTGCCAGTCGGACTTGGCGTGGCGGAAGATTCCAAGCGTTTTCATGCTAGCCCTTAAATGGCGATGCTCAGGCGTCCGGCGCGACGGATGGACTTGGCGCGCTGCCGCGTTTTTCGCTTTCCCCTGAACCATTCCACGCCACGCGATGCAAGGCCTCCTCCAGCGAAATGCGAAGAACCGGGGTTCCGGCGGGGAAGGCGCTGAGCAGGCGCGACGGGAATGCCGAGGACAGCACCACGAAATGACCGCGATCGCCTTTGCTGCGGATCAGGCGCCCGAACGCCTGGGCGAGCTTGGCCCGGATCAGGCCGTCGTCATAGACCGAGCCGCCGCCCGCCACGCGCCGGGCGCGATGGAGAATGGTCGGCCTCGGCCAGGGTACTTGCTCCATGACGACGAGGCGCAGCGATTCGCCGGGCACATCGACGCCGTCGCGCAAGGCGTCGGTACCGAGGAGTGAGGCGGCGGGATCGTCGCGGAAGATATCGACCAGAGTGCCGGTGTCGATCGGATCGACATGCTGTGCGTAAAGCGGCAGGCCGCCGCGCGCGAGGCGGTCGGCAATGCGGCCATAGACCGCGCGCAGGCGGCGGATGGCAGTGAACAGGCCGAGCACACCGCCGCCAGCGGCCTCGATCAGCCGTCCATAGGCACCTGCGAGCGCGGGAATGTCGCCGCGCGGCACGTCGGTGACGATCAGCACTTCGGCCTGGGTGGCATAGTCGAAGGGGCTGAGGTGTTCGGAGAGCTTCGGCGCGACATCGATATGGTTGACGCCGGAGCGGGCCACGGCCTTGTCCCAGCTTTCGCCGTCGCGCAGGGTCGCCGAAGTCATGACCACGCCGTGGGCGGGTTCGAGCACGGTGCTGGCGAAAGGCTTCATCGGGTCCAGCCAGTGGCGGTGAATGCCGACATCGTATTCGCGCGCTTCGGAGCGGTCGAGCGCTAGCCAGTCCACGAATTCCGGATCGGCGGGGCCGCCGAGGCGCCCCAGCATCGCTTCCCAGGCGAGCAGGATATCGACGCGCCAGCCCAGCGACTGGCGTGCGCCTTCGATGCGGGCGCGGCCCGGACCGTCGAGCCAGTCCGGCCCGTCCTCCAGAAGCGCTTCGAGCCTTAGGCCTAGTCTGACAAGGGGTTGGCGCAGTTCGCCCAGAGCATCGCGCGCGGCTTCGGCCACTTCGACGAACGAGCCGTCGAGGCCCGCCGCCTCGGTCTCCAGTCCGTAGCCCGCTTCCTGACCGCCGCTTTCGTCGCGGGCGTAAACGGCGGCGCGCACGGCGGCGAGCAGTTCCTCGATCGGACCGGACGGTTCGCCTTCGGTCAGGCGCTGCATCCAGCCGTCGCCGGGCAGGGCTTCGGCGGCGGCGCGGGCGGCGTTGATCGCCCTGGCCCCGGCCTCGTCATAGCTGGCGACATCGGCGAGACGGGCGGAAAGGCCGCGCCGCCGTCCGCGTGAGGCCTTTTCCGGGCCGATCACCCAGCGGCGCAGTTCGATCGCCTCGGTGCCGGTGAGGGCGGCGGCGAAAGTCGAATCGGCGGCATCGAAGACGTGATGGCCTTCGTCGAAGACGATGCGCGTGGGCCGGGCGGCATGGTCGCGGCCGCGCGCGGCGTTGATCATCACCAGCGCGTGGTTGCCGATCACCAGATCCGCCCCGGCGCTGGCGCGGGCGGCGCGCTCGATGAAGCATTTCCGATAGTGCGGACAACCGGCATAGACGCATTCGCCGCGCCGGTCGGTGAGGGCGTTGATGCCGCGCTGGCGGAACAGGGTGCCGAGCCAGCCGGGCAGGTCGCCGCCGATCATGTCGCCGTCCTGCGTATAGGCGGCCCAGCGCGCGACGAGCTGCGCCATGATCGCCGGGCGTCCGGTGAAGCCGCCTTGCAGGGCGTCTTCCAGATTGAGCAGGCAGAGGTAGTTCTCGCGGCCCTTGCGCACGACCACGGGCGGGGTGCCGTCCGCGCGCCGTTCGGGCCAGGCGCGGCGGCTCTCCTTGCGGAGCTGGCGTTGCAGCGCCTTGGTATATGTCGAAACCCAGGTCGTGCCGCCCGAAAGCCCGCTCCAGAGCGAGGCGGGGGCGAGATAGCCCAGCGTCTTGCCGATCCCGGTGCCCGCCTGTGCCAGCACCACATGCGGACGTCCCGAGGACTGGCGCGGCGCGAAGGCGGCGGCGGCCTCGGCGGCATAGGCCTGCTGGGAGGGGCGCTGCTCGGCGCTGCTGCCGGTCAGTTGTGCGAGGCGCTGGAGCACCTCGCCCTTTTCGAGGACGATCTGCCGGGGCTGCGGCAGTTCGGGGCTTTCCTCCCATTCCGGCAGCTTGGTGAAGAGCCAGCGCTCGGCGCGTTCGGGCTTGGCGATGCGCGGACCGAGCAGGCTGGCCCAGGGCCAACGCATCCGCACGAGCGATTGCAGCGAAGTCCAGGCGCCTTCACGCTCGGACCAGGTCGGGCTTTCGCAGATATCCAGCAGGGCGCTCGCCGCTTCCTGGAGCAGGCGGGGCACATCGGCATCGTCCTGCGGCACGTCGAGGTCGAGCGCCTGGGCGAGGCCCTTCGGCGTCGGCACGACGAAGCGGGCCGGATGCACGAATGCGTATAGTTCCAGCAGGTCGAGCCCGGACAAGTCCGGATAGCCAAGGCGCGTCGCCACCAGCGGGGCGTTGAGGATCAGTAGCGGCGTATCCGCCGCCGCCGTGACCGATTCGCCTTTCGAGACCCGGCGCGTATGGCCCGATCCGTCGCGGAGCCAGGAACCGCCATGGCTGGCGTGAAGGGCAGGAATGGGCAGGGCGGCCATGGCCTTCGTCTTAGGCAAGGCGCGGACAAAAGGGAAACCTTGCAGGCGCGGCTTCCGTCGAAAACCGGACCATCCAGATAAAAAATACATCAAGATACATTTTATGGCCTTGCAGGAGATGCTTTAAGATATATCTTGATGCCATCATGAAGAGGAACGATATGAGAGATTTCCATTCTCACCGGCGCGGCATGGGCCGCGCAGAACGCGGCGAATGCCGCCACCAAGAAGATCACGCACCGCGCGGGATGCGCGGTCGCGGCGGATTCGGCATGGGCCGCAGTCCGTTTGGCCGCGACGATGACGGCTTCGGCGGCGGCGTTCCCGGTGGCCGGGGAGGTGGTCGCGGCGGTCGCGGCGAAGGTTTCGGGGGCGGCTTCGGGGGCGGTCGCGGTGGACCCATGGGGGGCGGACGTCGCAAGCGTCTGTTCGACCAGACCGAGCTTCAGACCCTGCTGCTCGCACTGATCGCCGAGACCCCGCGGCACGGCTACGACCTGATCCGCGAGATCGAAAACCTGTCCGGCGGCGACTATGCGCCGAGCCCCGGCGTGGTCTATCCGGCGCTCACTTACATGGAAGAGTCCGGGCTGATCGCTCCGGCAGCCGATGCTGGCTCGCGCAAGTCCTATGAGGCGACCGAGGAAGGCCGCGCGCAGGCTGCAGCCGATGCCGACAAGGCCGAGGCTCTCAAGACCCGGCTTTCCGCGCTTGCCGAGGCGCGCGAGAAGGTTGACCCTGCACCCGTCCGCCGCGCCATGCATGCGCTGAAGATCGCGATGTTCGACCGTCTGTCGAAGGACGGCGCCAATCGCGAGGTGATCCTCCAGATTGCCGATGCGCTCGACGAGGCGACCCGCAAGATCGAAAGGATCGAAGGATGAGCACGATCACGGCCCGCGTCGCCACGGAGAGCGGCGGCAAATATGTCCGCCAACTCTGCAAAAACTGGAGTCACAAGTTCCAGACCGAAGTGGACGGCGATACCGGCACGGTTACGTTCCCGAACGCCGTCGCCACCATGGCGGCGGATGGGGAGGGCATCACCATCGCCATCACCGGCGAGAAGCGCGAAGATGTGGAGGGCCTGACTGACGTGGTTGCCCGTCACATCGACCGTTTCGCCTTCCGCGAGGTGCCGCTCGCTTACGACTGGCAGTGGCGGGAAGGCTGATCGGAGCGGCCTGTTTCGTCCGGCACCCTGACCCCACGTCGTCCCCGCGAAGGCGGGGACCCCGCTTTTTTCGCAGAGACGCAGAGAAAACTGTGCAGCAATACCTTGGAGTTCTCTGCGTCTCTGCGTGCCAAAAGGAAAGCGGGATCCCCGCCTTCGCGGGGACGACGGGGTGGGGCGGTGAGGGAGGGGCTTCCGAGATAGTGCGATGGTTCGGACTTCGCCTTGATCCGGTCAGGTTGCGATTTACCGGCGTCCGCCAGCCTGTCGTTCTTCGCTCTTGCGAAATGCGCGCTTTTGGCCAAAGAGCGCTGCCATGACTGAACAAGCCCTGATCGAAGCCGCACGTGTGTCCAAGGCCTGGCCCTTCCAGGAGGCCCAGAAGCTGCTCAAGCGTTATCCGCAGGGCAAACCCGGTGGCGCGCCTGTGCTGTTCGAGACCGGCTATGGCCCCTCGGGCCTGCCGCATATCGGCACGTTCCAGGAAGTTCTGCGCACCACGCTCGTCCGCCGCGCCTATGAAGCGCTGACCGGCGGCGCGCCGACGCGCCTCGTTGCCTTCTCGGACGACATGGACGGGCTGCGCAAGGTGCCCGACAATATCCCGAATTCCGAAGTTCTCGCCGCCAATCTCGGCAAGCCGCTCAGCCGCATTCCCGATCCCTTCGGCACCCACGAGAGCTTCGCGCATCACAACAATGCGATGCTGCGTGAGTTCCTCGACCGTTTCGGCTTCGACTACGAATTCGTCTCGGCCAGTGACCGCTACAATTCCGGTGAATTCGACGCTGCGCTGAAGCGCGTGCTGGAATGCAACCAGGGCATTCTCGACATCATGCTGCCGACCCTGCGCGAGGAGCGTCGCAAGACTTATTCGCCGGTCCTGCCGGTCTCGCCCACCACGGGCGTGGTGCTTCAGGTGCCGGTCGAAGTGCTCGATCCCGCCACCGGCCTCATCCGTTTCACCGACGAGGACGGCTCCGTCGTCGAGCAGTCGGCCTTCGGCGGCAAGGCCAAGCTCCAGTGGAAGGTCGACTGGGCCATGCGCTGGTATGCGCTCGGCGTCGACTACGAGATGTGCGGCAAGGACCTGACCGATTCGGTCACCCAGTCGGGCAAGATCGTGCAGGTACTGGGCGGCCGGAAGCCGGAGGGTCTGATCTACGAACTGTTCCTCGACGAGAACGGCGAGAAGATCTCCAAGTCCAAGGGGAACGGTCTCACCATCGAGCAGTGGCTGACTTACGGCACGGAGGAGTCCTTGGGCTTCTACCTGTTCCGCGAACCCAAGAGCGCCAAGCAGCTTCACGTCGGCGTGATCCCCAAGGCGGTCGACGAATACTGGCAGTTCCGTGGGAATCTCGCAGGGCAGGCGCTGGACAAGCAGCTTGGCAATCCGGTCTGGCATCTGCTGCGCGCGAACGGTGAAGAGGATCAGGGTGCGGGCGATACCGTGCCGGTGACGTTCTCGCTGCTGCTCAATCTCGTGGGCGTGCTCGGCGCCGATGCGACCGCCGATCAGGTCTGGTCCTATCTCGGCAACTATGTGGCGGACGCCAATCCCGAGGCCCATCCGGAACTCGGCGAGATGGTCCGCGCCGCGCTTGCCACCAACCGCGACTTCATCGCGCCGACGCTCCAGCGCCGCGCACCCAGCGCCACCGAAGCCGAAGCGCTCAAGGTGCTCGACGCCGAACTGGAGAAGGCCGGACCAGAGGCGAGCGCCGAGGAACTCCAGAACGTGGTCTACGAGATCGGCAAGAACGAGGCCTATCAGTTCGAAAGCCTGCGCGACTGGTTCAAGGCGCTTTACGAGACGCTGCTCGGCAGCCCGCAGGGGCCGCGCATGGGCAGCTTCATCGCCCTTTATGGCGTGCCCGAAACGCGCAAGCTGATCGCCGAGGCGCTTTCGGCGGCGAATTGAGGCCGTAGATGCACAAGAACCCCAGAACGCCCGAGGAACTCGCCGAAGAGCTGCTCGGGCGTCGGTTCGACGATCTCGACAAGGAGGACCGGGAGGTCCTCCGCCGCATCGCGACCGGAACCGTCGTCGGTCCCAATGCGGATGAACTGGCGGCTCTTCACGCCACGCGCGGGGACCGGCTGGCCGATCGGGTTGCGGCGGTCGGCGGAAGCTGGGGTTTCATCATCGCTTTCGCGGTGGTGCTGTTCGGCTGGATGCTGCTCAACAGCAGTGTCCTGCAGGCGCTGGGAATCAGGCCCTTCGATGCCTATCCCTATATCTTCCTGAACCTGATGCTCTCGATGTTGGCGGCGATCCAGGCGCCGGTCATCATGATGAGCCAGAACCGGCAGGCCGAGAAGGACCGCATAACCGCGCGGCACGAC
Organism: Novosphingobium sp. BL-S-20; assembly: GCF_055521635.1. NCBI lineage: Bacteria > Pseudomonadati > Pseudomonadota > Alphaproteobacteria > Sphingomonadales > Sphingomonadaceae > Novosphingobium > Novosphingobium sp. BL-S-20. Next base: position 1,439,547 of record NZ_CM145494.1, read on the forward strand.
TACGAGGTGAACCTGAGGACGCAGCTGGAAATCATCCGCCTGCACCGCCGGTTCGATCATCTGGTGGAATATCTGGAAGCACGTCGTTCGGCGGAGGACGGCGAGGAAGCCTGAGGGGCTTACTTCCAAGGCCTTATTTCCAGGGTCTGGCGCGGAACCATTTCGTCGCCACGTACTTGACGCCGCGCAGCACTGGACGAGCAGCATGCATCGTCAGCGGGTTCGGCGAGCCGTCCGGCAGGGCGTTGTTCCAGATCAGCAGCGATCCGGCTGCCGGCGACACCTTGAGATCGAGGTGGATGAAATCGGTGGTGCCGCCTTCCTCCACGCCGTTGAGATAGACCATCGCCGTCCAGCTGCGCTGCCCGCCGTTGCGGTTTTCGCGGCCCCAGTAAGGCGCCTGGGTATCGAACCAGTCCCAGTGCTCGCGATAGTATTCGCCACGATTGTAGCGTTGCCCCTGCACGGATTCGCCGTGGCCCTGGGCGATGCCGGTAAGCGCGGTCAGCCGCTCGTCAAGCGCGCGGACAATGCGGTCCTGCGGGTCGATATCGCCGGAGAAGCTGGTCCGGTATCCTTCCCAGTCGCTTTCCTCGACGAGGCGGGATGGGCAGGCGACCTGGTCGATCAGGTCCATGATATGACGACAATGCGCATCGCTGATAAATCCGGGCGCGCTGTAGATTTCCGCGCCTTCCACAGCCAGCCGGGCAAGCGCGGGATTTTCCGCCAGGCGCTTGCGAACGTGGCTGCCCGTCCTTGCCAGAGCGTCGCAATCGGGATGGACGGGTTTCATATGTCGAGACTAGCCGCCTGCGGGCCGGGATCAATCGGATCGCGCCACGAAAGCTGTGGGCGACGAAACCGGGGGCTTTGGAGGCGGATGCGAAAAGCCCCCGGATCGGCTGATCCGGGGGCTTTCCTGGGCGATTACCAGAAGAAGTCGTAGATCACGTCCACCACTTCGCCGGAATAGACGTCCACCAGCAGCACGTCGTCGTAATAGCGGACCCAACGATAGGGACCGTAGACGGGCGGCAGGCGATATTCCCAGGGATCGTTGATCCAGTAGTTGCTGCCGTAGAACAGCGACCCCAGCGAGAAGCCGATGCTCAGGCGGCGGTAGGCATAGCCGCGATAGGGCGCGTAATAGCCGCCCATGCGGTAGACCGAGCGGTTGCGGTCGCGATAGCGCTGCCAGTCGTAGCGGTTGTCGCGGCGCCAGTCGTTACGGTCCCACCGGCGGTTGTCGTTGCCGGCCCAGCGCCGATCGTCGTTTCGGCGATCCCGACCCCAGGCGTTACGATCGGGGCGGTTGTCGTTGTTGTTCCAGCGGCGATCGTCGTTACGGCGGTCCTTGCCCCAGGCATTCCGGTCGGGACGATTGTCGTTGTTGTTCCAGCCGGGACGGCCATCGGGACGCCCGTCCGGACGGTTATCGCCGGGGCGAACATCGGGTCTGGCGTCAGGCCTATCGGGGCGATTTCCGGCATTCCAGCGGCGGTCGTCGTTGCCGCGCGAGCCTTGCCAGCCTCCCGGTACTCCGTTGTTGCCCTGCCAGCGATTGCCGGACTTCCAGCTCGGCTGGCCCTGATCGGGGCCGCGATCAGGGCGGGCGTCCTGCTGGGCCTGCCGGGGTGGGCGAGCCTGCTGCAACTGGGGACGATCACCGCCGCCACGCCACGCCGACGGGCGCTCTGTTCGCTCCACACGCTGGGGCGCTTGCGGGCGTTGGACGTCTGGGCGCGCCTGCTGTTGCTGGGCGGGGCGGTACATGCCGCCATTGCCGCCACGGCGTTCACCGCCACCGCGATCCTCGCCGCGAGCACGCTCGGGGCGCGGGTCGGCCATGGCCGCAGTCGGAACCGCAAGTCCCACAGCGGCAACGACCATTGCGCCGAGTGCGGCAGCGGAAAGGAGCGTCTTCGCCTTCAGTGTATGTTCCTTTGTCATTTTCCGGTCTCCAAACCGGATTTCCCGCCCGGCGATGACGGTTCATCCTGGGCCTATGTCTAGGCCATATGCGCTGTCGGAATGGTGAACCGCGATTGCGCTGATTGTTCAGGTTCGTCTCGCTCTGAATGAACAAAGCCGCCGTCCAGTAGCCTGGACGGCGGCTTCGCTTGCTTCATCCGATCGGAAAGATCAGCGCGTCGGCTTCTTGCCCAGCGCGTCAGCGCGTCAGCTTCTTGTATGCCAGACGGGTCGGACGGTCGGCCGCATCGCCGAGGCGGCGGCGCTTGTCTTCTTCGTAAGCCTCGAAGTTGCCTTCGAACCATTCGACGTGGCTGTTGCCCTCGAAGGCGAGGATGTGAGTCGCCAGACGGTCGAGGAAGAAGCGGTCGTGGCTGATGACCACGGCGCAGCCGGCGAAGTTTTCGATGGCTTCTTCCAGCGCGCCGAGCGTTTCGACGTCGAGGTCGTTGGTCGGTTCGTCGAGCAGGAGGACGTTGCCACCCTCCTTCAGCATCTTGGCCATGTGCACGCGGTTGCGTTCACCGCCCGAAAGCTTGCCGACGTTCTTCTGCTGGTCGGCGCCCTTGAAGTTGAACGCACCGACATAGGCGCGGGTCGACATGTCGTGGCCGTTGACCTTCATATAGTCGAGGCCGTCGGACACTTCCTCCCAGACGTTCTTCTTGGGGTCGAGATGGTCGCGGCTCTGGTCCACGAAGCCGAGGTGCACGGTCGAACCGATCTCGATCGAACCTTCGTCCGGCTGTTCCTTGCCGGTGAGCATCTTGAACAGCGTGGACTTGCCGGCGCCGTTCGGGCCGATCACGCCGACGATTCCGCCCGGCGGCAGGATGAACGACAGGTCCTCGAACAGCAGCTTGTCGCCGAACGCCTTCGAGATGCCCTTCACCTCGATGACCTTGCCGCCCAGACGCTCAGGCACCTGGATGACGATCTGCGCCTTGCCGGGCTTGCGGCCGGCCTGGGCTTCCTGAAGCTGTTCGAACTTGCGGATACGCGCCTTCGACTTGGTCTGGCGGGCGGCGGGGGTCTGCCGCATCCACTCCAGCTCGTCCTTGAGCGCCTTCTGGCGGCCGGATTCCTCGCGGTCCTCCTGCTCCATGCGCTTGGCCTTCTTCTCGAGGTAGGTCGAGTAGTTGCCTTCGTAGGGGAAGTACTTTCCGCGGTCGAGTTCGAGGATCCAGTCCACCACGTGGTCGAGGAAGTAGCGGTCGTGGGTGATCATCAGCACCGCGCCCGCGTATTCCTTCAGGTGGTTTTCCAGCCATTCGACGGATTCGGCGTCGAGGTGGTTGGTCGGTTCGTCGAGCAGCAGGATCGACGGCTTCTGGATCAGCAGGCGGGTGAGGGCCACGCGGCGCTTTTCACCGCCCGAGAGCTTGTCGACGGGCCAGTCGCCCGGCGGGCAGCGCAGCGCTTCCATCGCGATTTCGAGCTGGTTGTCGAGCGTCCAGCCATCGACCGCGTCGATCTTGTCTTGCAGCTCGCTCATCTCGGCACCGAGCGCTTCGAAATCGGCGTCTTCCTCGCCCATCTCCATGCCGATGGCATTGAAGCGATCGACCATGTCGGCGGTCGCGCGGGCGCCGTCCTTGACGTTTTCGAGCACGGTCTTGGTCGGATCGAGTTCCGGTTCCTGCTCCAGGTAGCCGACGGTGATGTTCTCACCCGCCCAGGCTTCGCCGGTGTAATCGGTGTCGATGCCGGCCATGATCTTGATCAGGGTCGACTTGCCGGCACCGTTCGGGCCGACGATGCCGATCTTTGCACCCTGGTAGAATTGCAGGTTGATGTCGTTCAGCACCGGCTTGGGCGCGCCGGTGAAGGTCTTGGTCATGCCCTTCATGACGAAGGCGTATTGGGCAGCCATCGGTTTCCTCTGGAAATAGGATCTGGATCGGAAAAGTTGCCGCTCGCTCTACAGGTGCGAGGCCTGATTGCCAAGGGCAGGGGGTTCGGTGCCTCCGAGCCGGCGTTTCAGGGGGTGACAAACAATTGAAGCAGTCCGGGGAGACAGTCCGGTTGGCAGAAGCGGCAGGGCGCGTTACGCAGTTGTCATGCAACGCAGATTCTCCCGCGCGGCGCTTCTCGCCGCCTCTCCGCTCCTCGCTGCCTTCCCGCTTCTCGCGGCTCCCGCACAGGCCACGCCGACCGAAGGTTCGGGCGTCGCCTGGGAGATCGTCGAGGGCCTGACCACCGAGATCGGTGCACGCCTCGCCGGATCGCCCGAGGAAGCCCAGGCCCGCCTCTGGGCCGAGGCCAAGCTCAATGCGCTGGGCTTCCAGAACGTGAAGATCGAGCCATTCAAGACGCTCGTCTGGAAGCGCGGCGAAGAGCACGCGAAGCTGACCGCGCCTTATGCGCAGACGCTGACGATCACCGCGCTCGGCCTTTCGGCGCCGACGCCTGCCAAGGGCATCCAGGCCGAAATGGTCTATTTCCCGACGCTCGATGCGCTGAAGGCGGCCCCGGAAGGATCGCTAAAGGGCAAGGTGGCCTTTGTCGATCATGCCATGCGCGCGGCACAGGACGGTTCGGGATATGGCCCTTACGGCGATGTGCGCCGCCGCGGCCCGTCGATCGCCTCGCAGAAGGGGGCTGCGGCCATCGTCATCCGCTCGGCGGGGACGGACAGCCACCGCAACCCGCATACCGGCGTCACCGTCTTCGCCAAGGACGTGGCCGCCATTCCGGCCGGCGCGGTCTCCAACCCGGATGCGGACCTGATCGCGCGCATCGCCAAGCGTGGCAAGCCGATGAAGATCGATCTGACCATGCTCGGCAAGCCGTTCCCCGATGCGCCGTCGGGCAATGTGATCGCCGATCTGCCGGGCCGCGATCCCTCGCTGCCTAAGATCGTGCTCGCCTGCCATCTCGATTCCTGGGACCTTGCGACCGGCGCGATCGACGACGCTTCGGGCTGCGGGATCGTCACTGCTGCGGCATTGGCCGCACAGAAGGATGGCAAGACCCTGCGGACGATCCGCGTGCTCTGGGCGGGCAACGAGGAAATGGGCGTCACCGGCGGCGGCAGCAAGGCCTATGCCGAGATGCACGGAAACGAGCCCCACGCCGTGGCGATGGAGAGCGATTTCGGCGCCGACAAGGTCTGGCAGTTCCGTCTGACCCTGGCCGACAGCAACAAGGCCGTGGGCGAGAAGATCAAGGCGGCGCTCTGGCCGATGGGTATCGTCCACCACGACGGTGCGGCCACCGGCGGCGCGGATGTCTCGGGCATCATCGCCAAGCAGGAGCTGGCGGTGGTCGATCTCGGCCAGGACGGTATGCACTACTTCGATCTGCACCACACGCCGGACGATACGCTCGACAAGGTCGACCCGACGGCGCTTCAGCAGAACGTCGATGCCTGGACGGCGGTGCTCAAGGTGATCGCCAACGAGCCGGGCGAGATTGCGCGCGTGCCGGGATCGAAGGGAGAAGGGTAAGTATGAAGCAGGGGGCCATCGCCCCCTGCACCCCCAGGACTGTCGAGGTCGCGCCCTGCGCTATCGGTTGGCGCCAGAGTCGCGCCGGAAGACGACTGGCTGCGCCGCAAGGAGCACAATACGTCTAGCAGTGCGCGACATCGACATTCCGAGGGTCTGGGGGATCATCCCCCAGGACTTTCCTTCTACATCTTTTGAATAAGGTCGGAAACCTCCACGAGCCGCCGTGCCTGCTCCAGATGCAGCAGTTCCGTCATCCGGCCATCGACCCGGATTGCGCCTTTGCCCCGGTTCTCGGGCAGGGCGAACGCCTCGATCACGCCTTGCGCCCAGGCGAGATCGGTCTCGCTAGGGGAGAACACGGTGTTGCAGGGTTCGATCTGTGCTGGGTGGATCAGGCTCTTGCCGTCGAAGCCGAACATCAGGCCCTGCTGCGCCTCGGCCTCGAAAATGGCAAGATCGCGGAATTCGTTGCAGACGCCGTCGAGGATCGCGAGGCCATTGGCGCGCGCGGCAGCGACGGCCATTGCGAGGAAGGGCAGGAACGGCGCGCGGCAGGGCGAGAGCTGGGCGCGCATTTCCTTGGCGAGGTCGTTGCAGCCCATGATCCAGAGCGACAGCCGCGTGGTGCCGGCCATGGCGGCGATGGCGGGCAGGTTGCCGACGCTCTCGCAAGTCTCGATCATCGTCCAGAGCTGCATCTGCGGTGCGGCACCGGCGAGCGCCGCATCGTAGCGCGCGATATCCTCCGGTGAATTGACCTTGGGCACGAGCACGGCGTCGGCCTGCGAGGCGGCGATGGCGGCAAGGTCGGCGGCGCCCCATTCGGTGTCGAGACCGTTGGCGCGGATAGCCACTTCGCGGTGCCCGAAACCGCCCTCGGCAACGGCGGCGATGGCGGCGGCGCGGGCCTCTTCCTTGGCCTCGGGGGCGACGGCGTCTTCAAGGTCGAGCACGACCATGTCGCAGGGCAGGGTGCGGGCCTTGGCGATGGCTTTGGCGTTGGAAGCGGGCAGGTAGAGTGCGCTGCGGCGCGGGCGGTTGTCTTGTTCGGAGACGGCCATGGCTTGGGGTTCCTCTCGGTTGCAGGAGCGATTGCGGAAGAGAGGCGGGCAGGTCAAGCCATTGGCCCGGCCGTTCCGCGGCGGCGCTGGCGGCGGATCGTTTGCCAAAATAAATTGCCTTATGTTTTCCGGCAGGGCTGTTGTGTAGTGCAATCGTTTAGAAAATAAGGTAGCAGCACGCCGTCGTCATCGATCGAACCTCCTCCACGATCGATTGCGCGGGCCGGAAACATTCGGCTCACGTTGCGACAGCCCTTCACGGGTCGCACGCCGTCTCGCGACCGCTTCACCAAAGAAGCGGCGCGGGGCGGCTTTTTTCTTCTGCGACCGAATTTTGGCATGGCTCAGGGGATGGGGAAGGGCTGGACAGTCCCTTTTTCGCGGTCCAGATTGCTGCCCATGCGCAAGATCCTGCCTGCCGCCGTCGCGGCTTTCGCCCTCGCTGTTTCTGCCGGTTCCGCTGAGGCGGCCTTGCCGGTCGGGGCGAAGGCGCCCGCGTTCTCCACCCAGGGTGCGAAGGGCGGCAAGGTCATGGCCTTCGACCTCAAAGCCGCGTTGAAGAAGGGGCCGGTCGTGCTTTACTTCTACCCCAAGGCCTTCACGCAGGGCTGCACGCTGGAAGCCCATGCCTTCGCCGATGCGACCGACGATTTCGCCCGGTTCGGCGCGACGGTAGTGGGCATGTCGAACGACGACCTGCCCACGCTCCAGAAGTTCTCGACCGAGGCCTGCCGCGACAAGTTCGCCGTCGCCGTGGCGACGCCTGCGGTCATCAAGGCCTATGATGTCGCTCTGAAGCGCGAAGGCGCTCCGGCGGGCATGACCGACCGTACCAGCTATGTCATCGCGCAGGACGGGCGGATCACGATGGTCCATTCCGACCTCGATTACCGCGATCATGTGAAGCTGACGCTGGAAGCGGTGAAGAAGCTCAAGCATTGAGGCGGGCTGCCGGGCGGGACGGGGCTTTTCACATCCTGCCTTGAACAAGGCCCCCATAGACGGGTAAGAGCGCCGTTTCCGTGCGGGACTATCCCCGTGCGCTTTACTTATGCCGTCGCTGCGCTATGCGCGCGCTGTCGCTTCTTGGGAGTTTCAAGTCATGCGTGCCGAAGGGCAGGCCCACATTGCGCGTATCGAGAAGGCCCTCGCGCTGGTCCGCAAGTTCCTCGATTGGGATCGCGCCCTGCGCCGGTTCGACGAGCTGAACGCGCGCGTCGAAGATCCCACGCTGTGGGACAAGCCCAAGGAAGCCGAAGCGGTGATGAAGGAACGTCGCCGCCTCGAAGCCTCGATCGGTGCGGTGAACGAGATCGGCCGCGAGATGCAGGACGCCGTCGAGTTCGTCGAACTGGGCGAGATGGAAGGCGACGAGGATACCATCAACGAAGGTATCGCCGCGCTCGCCGCCCTGGCGGAACGTGCCGATCACGACAAGGTGACCGCGCTGCTCTCCGGCGAGGCCGACTCCAACGACACCTACCTCGAAGTCCACGCCGGTGCCGGCGGCACCGAGAGCCAGGACTGGGCTGAGATGCTCCAGCGCATGTACACGCGCTGGGCCGAGCGCCATGGCTACAAGGTGGAACTGGTCGACTATCACGCCGGTGAAGCCGCGGGCATCAAGAGCTGCACGCTCTTGATCAAGGGCGAGAACGCCTATGGCTATGCCAAGACCGAGAGCGGCGTCCACCGCCTGGTCCGCATCAGCCCCTATGACAGCTCGGCGCGCCGCCACACCAGCTTCTCGTCGGTCTGGGTCTATCCGGTGATCGACGACAGCTTCGAGATCGATATCAACCCGGCCGACCTGAAGATCGATACCTATCGTGCTTCGGGTGCGGGCGGCCAGCACGTCAACACCACGGACTCGGCGGTGCGTATCACCCACGCGCCTTCGGGCATCGTCGTGGCGAGCCAGATCGACCGTTCGCAGCACAAGAACCGCGAAATCGCCATGGGCATGCTGAAGGCACGCCTGTTCGAGGAAGAAATGCGCAAGCGCGAGGAAGCGGCAAGCGCGGAACATGCCTCGAAGAGCGATATCGGCTGGGGCCACCAGATCCGTTCCTACGTTCTCCAGCCCTATCAGCAGGTGAAGGATCTGCGCACCGGCGTCGTCTCGACCGCGCCGGGCGACGTGCTCGACGGCGCGCTCGATCCCTTCATGGCCGCCGCGCTTTCGCAGCGCGTGACGGGCGAGAAGGTCGAAGTGGAAGACGTCGACTGATAGTGGGAACGGCCCGACCTCGGCATGACTTTGCCAAGAGCGGGCCGAACCGCTAAAGGGCCGCATGCGTTTGTCGTTCCGCCTTTCCTGTCGTGCCGCGCTGATGGCGTCGACACTCGCGTTCGGGCTGACCCTCGGCGCTTGCCACCGCGAGCCGGTGGACGAATCGCGCGCGGAAAGCGCGCGGGCCTTTCCGGTAGCCGATCGTCCGGTATCCAAGACGCCTGACGGCGCCGTAGGCACCGAAGTCCAGCGCGACAGCCTCAACGAAGCCCAGGTCGTGATGGACCTGGCGCGGATCGAACCCGGCATGAGCGTGGCCGATCTCGGCGCGGGCGAGGGGTATTATACCGTGCGCCTGGCGCAGCGCGTGGGTGCCAAGGGGCGCGTTCTGGCCGAGGATATCGACCGTGCGGCAAACGAGCGGCTGGGCAATCGCGTCATGCGCGAGGAGCTGGAAAACGTTTCCATCAAGCTCGGCACGCCGGACGATCCCAAGCTGCCCGAAGACAGCTTCGACCGTATCTTTCTGGTACATATGTACCACGAAGTTGCCGAGCCTTACGCTTTCCTCTGGCGCCTGCGTCCGTCGCTGCGCGAGGGCGGCCGGGTGGTCGTGGTCGATGTCGACCGGGCCAGCGACAGCCACGGCATTCCGCCGCAACTGCTTTTCTGCGAATTTGCGTCCATGGGGTTTCGCCTGACGGAATTTGTCCGTAAGCCGGAGCTCCAGGGCTACTACGCACAGTTCGAGGTTGCCGGTCCAAGGCCGGAACCGGAAAACATCGTACCTTGCCGGATATCCGGCAACACCATGACGCAAAAGTAGTGCGTCAGTAGCACAGGGCGTATACAGGGCCGCTGAACCGGCGTGCCATGCGCCGGGGGAAAGACGAAAGAGAAGATGGGTTTCAAGGGTCTCAAGCCGATTGTCTATGGTGGACGCGAAGTCTGGCCGCTCGTCGAGGGTGGCAAGGGCGTTGCCGCGACCAATCACATGAGCTCGGGCGCCTGGGCGGCGGCCGGCGGCATCGGTACGGTCAGCGCCGTCAATGCCGACAGCTATGATGCCGAAGGCAAGATCGTCCCGCAGGTCTACAATGCCCTGACCCGCAAGGAGCGGCATCAGGAACTGATCGACTACGCCATCGACGGCGCCGTCGAGCAGGTCCGCCGTGCCTACGAGATTTCGAACGGCCAGGGCGCGATCAACATCAACGTCCTGTGGGAAATGGGCGGTGCCCAGACCATTCTCGAAGGCGTTCTGGAGCAGACCCGCGGCATGGTCACGGGCGTTACCTGCGGCGCGGGCATGCCTTACAAGCTGTCCGAGATCGCGGCACGCTTCAATGTGAACTACCTGCCGATCGTCAGCTCCGGCCGCGCTTTCCGCGCGCTGTGGAAGCGGGCCTATCACAAGGTTCCCGACCTGCTGGGCGCGGTGGTCTATGAAGACCCGTGGCTGGCGGGCGGTCATAATGGCCTTTCCAACGCCGAAGATCCGCTGAAGCCGGAAGATCCCTATCCCCGCGTCAAGGCGCTGCGCGACACCATGCGCGCAGAAGGCATTGCCGACAGCGTGCCGATCGTCATGGCCGGCGGCGTGTGGTTCCTGCGTGACTGGGAAAACTGGATCGACAATCCGGAACTGGGTTCGATCGCCTTCCAGTACGGCACCCGCCCGCTGCTGACGCACGAAAGCCCGATTCCTCAGGCGTGGAAGGATCACCTGCGCACGCTCGAACCGGGCGACGTGCTGCTCCACCGCTTCTCGCCGACCGGCTTCTATTCCTCGGCCGTGCGCAATCCTTTCCTGCGCAATCTCGAAGCGCGTTCGGAGCGCCAGATTCCCTATTCCAAGGTCGAAGCGGGCGAGCATACCGTGCGCCTCGACGTCGGCGTGAAGGGCAAGAACTTCTGGGTCGCTCCCAAGGATCTCGACCGCGCCCGCTCGTGGTCGGCCCAGGGCTTCACCGATGGCCTGCGTACGCCCGACGACACGATCATCTTCGTCGATCCGGCTGAGCGCGACGTCATCCGCAAGGACCAGGCCGATTGCATGGGCTGCCTGTCGCACTGCGGCTTCTCCTCGTGGAAGGACCATGACGACTACACCACCGGACGTCTGGCCGATCCGCGCAGCTTCTGCATCCAGAAGACGCTTCAGGACATCGCCCATGGCGGGCCGATAGACGAGAACCTGATGTTCGCTGGCCATGCGGCCTACAAGTTCAAGCAGGACCCGTTCTACTCGAACGGCTTCACCCCCACGGTGAAGGAACTGGTCGACCGCATTCTGACCGGCGACTGATCCCCCCCGGTCTTGCAGACAAACGGAAAGGGCGGCTCTTGGGCCGCCCTTTTTTGTTGCAGAGGAGAAAGGCCTATCGAGCCGCCTGCGGATCGTCGGCGAGAAGCGCGCGGCAGATGCGATCGCGCCCGGATCGCTTGGCCTCATAGAGCGCCTCGTCAGCGAGGTGCAGCGCCGCTTCGATATCTTCGCCGCTCCAGCAGCAGAGACCGGCGGAGAAAGTGATCGGTCGCCCGTCGACCGTACCGATCGGTTCCTCGCGCATGCGGGCGGCGATCCGGGCGAGAGTCCAGTCGGCCTCGTCCTCGATGCATTCGTGGAACAGGATCGCGAACTCCTCCCCGCCCCAGCGGGCCACCATGTCGGCGCGGCGGATTTGCGAGGAGAGGCGGTCGGCGAAGGCGCAGAGCACCCGGTCGCCCTCGTCGTGGCCGAGCTTGTCGTTGACCTGCTTGAAGAAGTCGATGTCGACGATGGCGACGCAGCCGCGGCGCTGGTCGGCGGGGAGGGCGTTCAATTGCTCCAGGAAGCCGCGGCGGTTGGCGATGCCGGTCAGTGGGTCTTCGAGGGCGGCGATGCTGAGGTCTTCCATCTGCGCGCGGGTTGCGGTGGCGGCGCGGTGGACACCGGCGTAGAGCGTCTGGATCACGTCGCCTACTTCGGGAAGCGCGGTTCCGTCTTCCTCGCTGCGGTTAAGCGCGTCGGCCAGCGCGTGGATCGGGTCGAGCAGCGCGCCGATGCCGAACAGTGCGAGCACCGTGCCGATCACGGTGGCCAGCGTCAGCAGCACGAACTCGAAAAGGGCTATTCGTCCGGTGGACAGGCCCCAGGCGCAGTAGCCGATGAGGGGAAGGTGCGTGGCGACAAAGCAGAGGGCGAACAACCTCAGTCGCAGCGAACGCGGAAAGATGAAGGACGTCGCAAGGTAGAACTGCATAGGCATCCCGGTTCCTGTTGGATTTGCCGGGAAAAATTGGCTGGGCCTCTAAACGGTTCCTGAAGGAACATCGTTAATTTGCGTACGCAAGATGAGCCGTGCGCCTGCCATGATCGGCCGTGTCACTATGTTCGCAGTGAACATAACGAAAAAGGCGGAGATCCGAAAACCTCCGCCCCAATCGATTTCAAAATGCCCGGATGGATCAGGCGGCGCGTACCGTGTTGGCGGCGCTGAGCACGGCGCGGACGCTGGCCGTGGCCACGTCCTCGTCGATGCCGACACCCCAGACCACGCGGCCGTCCGGCGTCACACATTCGACATAGGCGGCGGCGCGGGCATCGGTGCTCTTGCCCATCGAATGCTCGGCATAGTCGCGCACGTCGAGCGAGACGCCGAAGCTTTCGGCCAGCGTTGCGGCGACCGAGGAGATCAAGCCGTTACCGCGGCCCGATACCGACTGTTCCTGGCCGTCCACGCCGATCTTGCCGGCGAAGACGCGGGTGCCGTCGGCGGCCTTGGCTTCTTCCCAGTCGATCAGCTGGAAGTGCTGGGGATCGTCGATGCGGTAGGTCTTGCGGAACACGTCCCAGATGTCGGCGGCCTGCAATTCGCGGCCCAGTTCGTCGGCCAGTTCCTGGACGTGCTTCGAGAAGTTGGCCTGCATGCGCTTGGGCAGCTTGAGGCCCTGGTCCTGCTCGATCACCCAAGCGAAGCCGCCCTTGCCCGACTGCGAGTTGACGCGGATCACCGCCTCGTAGTCACGGCCGAGATCGGCGGGATCGATCGGCAGGTAGGGCACGGCCCAGATCTGGTCATTGCGCTTTTCCTGCGCGGCGAAGCCCTTCTTGATGGCGTCCTGGTGGCTGCCCGAGAAGGCGGTGAAGACCAGTTCGCCGCCATAGGGATGGCGCTCGGCGACCTTGAGCTGGTTGCAGTATTCCACCGTCTGGATCACTTCGTCGATGTCCGAGAAGTCCAGTTCCGGGTTCACGCCCTGCGTGTACATGTTCATCGCCACGGTGACGAGGCAGCAGTTGCCGGTACGCTCGCCATTGCCGAACAGGCAGCCTTCGACGCGGTCGGCGCCCGCCATCAGGCCCAGTTCGGCGGCGGCGACGCCGGTGCCGCGGTCGTTATGGGTGTGCAGCGAGATCACCGCCAATTCGCGGTTCGGCAGGTTGCGGCAGAAGTACTCGATCTGGTCGGCATAGACGTTGGGCGTCGCCGCCTCGACCGTCGCGGGCAGGTTGAGGATGATGGGGTTTTCCGGCGTCGGCTGGAGAATGTCCATCACCGCCTCGCAGACCTCGATCGAGAAATCGAGTTCGGCGGTCGAGAAGGTCTCCGGCGAATATTCGAACTGCCACTTGGTGCCCGGATACTTCGCGGCCTGATCGCGCAGAATCTTGACGCCGCTGGTCGCGATGTCCTTGATCTGCTGCTTGTCCATGCCGAACACGACGTTGCGCCACAGCGGCGAAACCGCGTTGTAGAGGTGGACGATCGCGCCGTGCACGCCTTCCAGGCTCTCGAACGAGCGGGTGATCAGGTCTTCGCGCGACTGGGTCAGTACCTGCACCAGCACGTCTTCGGGAATGCGGTCGTTCCTGACCAGACCGTTGATGAAGTCGAACTCGGTCGCACCGGCGCTGGGGAAGCCGACTTCGATTTCCTTGAGGCCGACCTTGACCAGCAGGTCGAAGAAGCGGTTCTTCTTTTCCGCGCCCATCGGGTCGATCAGCGCCTGGTTACCGTCGCGCAGGTCGGTGGAGAGCCAGCGCGGCGCCTTGGTGATGACCTGCGAGGGCCACTGGCGGTTCGGCAGGTCGATCTGCGGGAAGGGGCGGTACTTGACCGAGGGGTCTTGCAGCATGGTCATGGGTAATCTCGCTCGGAAATGATCTTCGTATCAGTGGCTTTGCCGGCCTGCGTTCGGCCGGTCTTTGCGGGTCCCCTTGAGCGCCGAGCGCGCCGCAGGACCGACGCGTCACCTCACGCCCAAGGGCGGATAAGTCGCAGGGTTAGGCCAAGACGAAGGGTCATGCCGGAGCCTATGAGGATTCGCATCGCCGATGTAAAGCGAAAAGGCACGGCTTCTTGCGGCGGGTGCGGGGACCTGCGCAACAAACTTGCCCAATTCAATCAGCTATCGGCGGGCGGCACACGGTCCAGGAACAGGCGGTCGAGGAAGCTCCATGGCAGCATCCAGAACACCGCGACCACGGCAGCACAGGCCACGCCCAGCCAGGGTGACAGGAACGTCAGCGGAATGCCGAGGGCATAGACACCGGCAGCCGCCAGCCCCTTGCGGTGCGAGGCCTTGTGGTAGCGGCGGCTGGCGACGGTCTGCGCGCCGGTCGCCGCGACCCGTGCCTGCAGCAGGACGTAGGCGAGGGCGGGGGTGAGCATCGTCACCAGATAGAGCAGCGTCGCCTCGCGGCTGAAGTGGTGCTCGCCGAGGTAGGCGGTGGAGAAGGGGATCAGCGAGAGAGTGAAGAGCAGCAGCATGTTCGACCACAGCAGCCCGCTCGTCACCACCCGCGCATGGCCGAGCAGGCGGTGGTGGTTGACCCAGTAGATCGCGACGTAGGCATAGCTCAGCACATAGGCGATGAAGATCGGCCAGAGCGGCCATAGCGCGGTCAGCCCTTCGGTGACCGGCGTCTTCAGTTCCAGCACCATGATGGTGATGATGATGGCGAGCACGCCGTCCGAGAAGGCTTCCACGCGGGTAAGGCTGTCCTCGCGTGCGATATCGTCTGTTCCGTTCATCCGGGGCCCCGTTACATTTCAGCTAGGGTGCTTGGCGGAGCGGAGCGCCCGGATCAAGATGTCGGATGGTATGGATCAGGTACAGGTGAAGCCGGTGATCTTGCCGTCCTCGCCGACCTGCACGTTCAGACGATCCGGACGATAGTCCATGGTGACGGCGGTGCCGGGGCGGATAACCCGCATCGGCTTGTCGCCGCGCCAGGCGGTGATCTTCGCGATGATATCGTCGCTGGCAGGCTGACCGACGTAGGACGCAAGCTGGTCGGCGCCGCAGCTCGGCTCCATTGACGGCGGCGGGGGAGTTTCAGCCACTTTGTCGCCTCCGGTGCCGGTGCAGGCCGAAAGGGCGAAGAGGGCCGTGGCCAGGGTGATGGTGGCGGTCAGTCTGGTCTTCATGGCGCTCTCCTTTCGGGCGGTATCTGGACTGCGCTTATCGCGCAGTCGCCGTGAATGGTAGATTGCGCAGAGCGTTACTGCTTTTCGAAAGCCGCATTGATGACCAGTACGGTCTCGTCCGAGACCAGCGGCACGTACTTGGAAACGCCGAAGTCCGAGCGCTTGATGAGCGCACGGCCAAGGAAGCCGATCGAATCTTTCTTGCTCATCGGGTTTTGCGCGGCGCCGAAGAAGCGGGCCATGATCGTAATCGGCCTGCTGACGCCGTGGAGGGTGAGCGTGCCGTCGATCGAAGCGGCGTCCGGCCCGCGCGGCGTGACGGAGGTGGCGACGAAGGTGGCGGTCGGGAATTTGGCGGCGTCGAGCCAGTCGGCGCTGCGCAGTTCCTCGGTCAGCTTGTCGCTGGTGGTCTGGACCGAAGTGACCGGGATGGTGACGCTGAGCTTGGTGGCAGAGAGCTTGTTCGGATCGAGAGTCAGCGAGCCGCTGGCGCCCGAGAAGGTGCCCGCGAAAGGCGAGATTCCCATGTGCGACACGCTGAAGGTGACTTGCGTATGCGCAGGCTCGACCGCGTAAGTCCCGGCCTTGACGTCGGCAGGAGCGCCCGATCCGTGGAGCATTTCCATGCGCTCGCGCCCGCCGCCGGGGCCGGGCTGAGCAATGACGGGGGCCGCAAGCGCGGCAGCGGCAACCAAGGCGAAGGCGATATGCGGTCGGCGCATCGGGTCTGCTCCTGAACAAAAAGAGGCGGCGCATTTCTGCGCCGCCTCCGATGTTTCGTCAAACGCCAAAGCGCCTGGGCGAAACTTAGTTCTTCGCCTTGTCCACCAGCGCGTTGGCGCCGATCCAGGGCATCATGGCGCGCAGCTTGGCGCCGGTTTCCTCGATCGGGTGACGCTTGGCGGCGATGCGCGAAGCCTTCAGTTCCGGCTGGCCGGCGCGGTTGTCGAGCACGAAGTCCTTCACGAAACGGCCCGACTGGATGTCTTCCAGAACGCGCTTCATTTCCTTCTTGGTCTCTTCGGTGATGAGGCGCGGACCGGTCTTGATGTCGCCGTATTCGGCGGTGTTCGAGATCGAGTAGCGCATGTTGGCGATGCCGCCTTCATACATCAGGTCGACGATCAGCTTCAGCTCGTGAAGGCACTCGAAGTAGGCCATTTCCGGCGCGTAGCCGGCTTCGACCAGCGTTTCGAAACCGGCCTGGACCAGGGCGGTGGTGCCGCCGCAGAGCACGGCCTGCTCGCCGAACAGGTCGGTTTCGCATTCCTCGCGGAAGTTGGTCTCGATGATGCCCGAACGGCCGCCGCCGACGCCCGAGGCGTAAGCCAGGGCCACGTCCTGCGCGTTGCCGGTCACGTCCTGGTGGATCGCGATCAGGCAGGGCACGCCGCCGCCCTTGAGGTATTCGCCGCGCACGGTGTGGCCCGGGCCCTTGGGGGCGATCAGGAACACGTCGATGTCGGTGCGGGGTTCGATCAGGCCGAAGTGGACGTTGAGGCCGTGAGCGAAGGCCAGCGCGGCGCCGGGCTTCAGGTTGTCATGGATGTCGGCGGCGTAGATTGCGGCCTGATGCTCGTCGGGTGCGAGGATCATGAGAACGTCGGCCCATGCGGCGGCTTCGGCGTTGGCAAGCACCTTGAAGTCGGCGGCTTCCGCCTTCTTGGCCGAAGCCGAACCTTCGCGAAGCGCGATGGCCACTTCCTTGACGCCCGAATCGCGCAGGTTCTGCGCATGGGCGTGACCCTGGCTGCCGTAGCCGAGGATCGCGACCTTCTTGTCGGCGATCAGGTTGATGTCGCAATCGGCGTCGTAATAGACCTTCATTTTAGTACCCTTTCGACGGCCCTTTCCCGTGAGGCGGGGCCTGATTGATATGCGCCGGTGGCGCGTGGTTCGTTGTTTCCGGCAAGGCGTGCCGGAGGATGTGTCAGGCTTCGTGTGGTCCGCGGATCATCGCGACGATGCCGGTGCGGCCGACTTCGACAAGGCCGAGATCGCGCATCAGCGTCACGAAAGTATCGATCTTGTCCGGCGCGCCGGTGAGTTCGAAGATGAAGCTCCCGGTCGTGGTGTCCACCGCCTTGGCGCGGAAGATATCGGCCAGACGCAGCGCCTCGACGCGCTTTTCGCCAATCCCGGCCACCTTGATGAGCGCCAGTTCGCGGGCGACGTGCGGGCCTGCCTCGGTCAGGTCCACCACCTTGTGTACCGGCACCAGGCGTTCGAGCTGGGCGTGGATCTGGTCGATCTGGCTCGGCGGGCCGTGGGTGACGATGGTGATCCGGCTCACCTCGTGGTTGTCGGTGATGTCGGCCACGGTCAGGCTGTCGATGTTGTAGCCGCGTGCGGTGAACAGACCGGCGATCTTGGCGAGAATGCCCGCCTCGTTGTCGACGGTGATGGTGAGGACGTGACGTTCCTCGGCCTCTTGCTTGATGTGCATCATGTTATGTCTTTCAGATCCTGCGCGCGCGTTCTCAGACCAGAGCCTTGGCTTCGTCATCCATCGTGCCGGCGACGGTATCGCCGTAGAGGATCATGTCCGTATGGGCGGCGCCCGAGGGGATCATCGGGAAGCAGTTCGATTCCTTGGCGACGAGGCAATCGACGATGACGGGGCCGTCGTAGTCGATCATCTCCTGGATACCGGCATCGAGCTGGCTTTCGTTCTCGATGCGGATGCCCTTCCAGCCATAGGCCTCGGCCAGCTTCACGAAGTCCGGCAGGCTGTCCGAATAGGACTGCGAGTAGCGGCTTTCATAGGTCAGCTCCTGCCACTGGCGGACCATGCCCATCCACTCGTTGTTGAGGATGAAGATCTTCACCGGCAGGCGGTACTGGGTGGCAGTACCCAGTTCCTGGATGTTCATCTGGATCGAGGCGTCGCCGGCGATGTCGATGACGAGGCTGTCCGGGTTGCCGAGCTGCGCGCCGATCGCGGCGGGCAACCCGTAGCCCATCGTGCCGAGACCGCCCGAGGTCAGCCACTTGTTCGGACCGAAGAAGTGGAAGTACTGCGCCGCCCACATCTGGTGCTGGCCGACTTCGGTGGAGATGACCGGGTCCTTGTCCTTCGTCAGCTCGAACAGGCGCTGCACCGCGAGCTGCGGCATGATCGCCTTGTCCGAGAGCGGGAAGTAGAGGCTGTTCTTGCCGCGCCATTCCTCGACACGCGCCTTCCACGGCGTCAGGTCCTGCGCCTTGCGGTCGCCCCAGAGCGTCAGGATCTGGTCGAGCACGGTGGCGCAGTCGCCGATGATCGGCAGGTCGACCGGGACCGTCTTGTTGATCGAGGCGCGGTCGATGTCGATGTGGATCTTGGTCGAATTCGGCGCGAAAGCGTCGAGGCGGCCGGTCACGCGGTCATCGAAGCGGGCGCCGATGCAGACGATCAGGTCGGCCTGGTTCATTGCCAGGTTGGCCTCGTAGGTCCCGTGCATGCCCAGCATGCCCAGCCAGTCGGCATGGTCCGCCGGGAAGGCGCCGAGGCCCATCAGCGTGGAGGTGACGGGGGCGCCGGTCTTCGCTTGAAGCTCGCGCAGCAGCTCGGTGGCACGCGGGCCGGAGTTGATGACGCCGCCGCCGGTATAGAGCACCGGAGCCTTGGCCTTGGCGATCAGGTCGACGGCCTGCGCGATCTCGTCCGCCGTGCCTTCGGTGCGCGGGGCATAGCGCTGGCGGCGCTGCGTCGGCGTGTCGTTCCAGACGGCGCTGGCGATCTGGACATCCTTGGGGATGTCGATCAGCACCGGACCCGGACGGCCCGAGGTGGCGATCTGGAACGCCTCGTCGATGGTCGCGGCGAGGTCGGCCGGGTCCTTCACCAGGTAGTTATGCTTGGTGCAGTGACGCGAGATGCCGACCGTGTCCGCTTCCTGGAACGCGTCCGAGCCGATCAGCGCGGTCGGGACCTGGCCGGTGATGACGACCAGCGGAATCGAATCCATGAAGGCATCGGCAATGCCGGTGATGGCATTGGTCGCGCCGGGACCGGAGGTGACCAGAACGACGCCGGGCTTGCCGGTCGAGCGGGCGTAACCTTCCGCAGCGTGGGCCGCGCCGGCTTCGTGACGGACTAGGATGTGCCGAAGTCGCTCGTCGCCGAATAGAGCATCGTAGATCGGTAGCACGGCACCGCCGGGATAGCCGAATACGAATTCGACTCCCTGCTTGACCAGGCTTTCGACCAAGATGTTCGCGCCGCTGCGCTCTTCAGTCACAACACATTCCTTTTCCGACTCGTGGGCGTTTCCCGAGGGATGGGCTGCCCTTCGAATATTGCGCACGGTTTGCAGTGCGCATTACCAAAAAACCACAATTCGCTTTCCGGCGAACTATAATGAAACCGACCCGACACAGCGGGTGCCATGCCGGGTCCTCCCTCTCCTGACTGCGTACTTTCATCAGCAGGTGAGGGCGCTCTAAGGGGCCGAAAATATTACGTCAACCCCATAACCTGAAATAATCTATCTCTCAGTGATTTTTCATCGAAATATTCGAACTCAATCCTTGTCCAATCTTGCGGGGGTTGATGGCGCAGCCAGGTGAACTGACGCTTGGCGTAATTGCGCGTGGCCTGCGATCCGCGGGCTATCGCCTCCTCCAAAGTGCCTTCCCCGCGCACCACGGCGGCAAGCTCGGGCACGCCGATTGCGCGCATCACCGGCAGGTCGGGATCGAGATTGCGGGCGAGCAGAGCCTCCACCTCGGAGAGGGCGCCGCGTTCGATCATGCGCTGGAACCGCAAGTCGCAGCGGGCGTAGAGCGCCTGCCGTTCGGGCAGGAGGATCGCGGCGCGAACCGCGACATCGTCGCCGATCCCGCCGCTGGTCTGCGCCTGCCAATGGGCGATCGGCAGGCCGGTCGAGCGCACGACTTCGAGGGCGCGGGCGATGCGGGTGGTGTCCGCCGGGGCGAGGCGCGCGGCGCGTTCGGGGTCCTCGACTTGCAGCGCCGCATAGGCTTCGGCAACGGGCAGGGCGCGCACTGTCTCGCGGACTGCGGGATCGATGGGCGGGACGGGGGCGATACCGTCCAGCAGGGTGCGTATATAGAGTCCGGTGCCGCCCACGAGCACGGGCACGGCCTGCTCGGCATGGATCGCGGCAATGGTCTCGCGCGCGGCGCGTGCCCATTCGGCGGCGGAGCAGGTCTCGGCGGCGTCCCAGGCGCCGAACAGGCGGTGCTCGATGCCGCCCATCTCCTCCGGCGTGGGGCGGGCGCTGAGAACGGTCAGGTCGGCGTAGACTTGCGAGCTGTCGGCATTGACCACGACCGCTCGTTGTCCGCGCCGTTCGAGTTCCTGTGCCAGCGCCACGGCACAATCGCTCTTGCCGCTGGCGGTTGGCCCTGCGATGAGCGCGAGCGGCGGCTTGTGTCCCGCGGACGCATCGCCGGTGGAATTTTCATACGCAGCTTCAAGGGAATTCGCAGTGCTCATTGCGCGGCTGATAGCAGAACCGGACCACCTCTCGGCAAGAATCGATGCGGCCCGTGCCGAAATGCAGGAAAGCGGCGTGCGGCTGGCTTCGGCAGAGATGCTCGATTTCTGCGGGCAGACCATGCAGATCGCCTCTCCCGACGAGGATGCGGCGGCGCTGCGGGGGGCGCTCGACGACCATTTTTCGCCGACCGACGGCCTTGTCTGCGATCATGAGCCGACGATCCCCGGCCTGTTCATCTCCGACATGGATTCGACCATGATCGGTCAGGAATGCATCGACGAACTGGGCGATTTCGCCGGTCTCAAGGACCGCATTGCCGAGATCACCGAGCGGGCCATGCAGGGCGAACTCGATTTCGAACAGGCTCTGCGTGAGCGAGTCGGCCTGCTCAAGGGCCTGTCGATCGATGCCATCGAGGAATGCCTTGCCAGTCGCATCAAGCCGATGCCCGGCGCGCGCACGCTGGTGGAGACGCTGAAGAAGTTCGGCTGCCGCACCGTGCTGGTGACGGGCGGCTTCCACCACTTCGCCGATCCCGTCGCTGCCTCGCTCGGCTTCGAATATGTCGTCGGCAACCGGCTGGAAGTCGTGGACGGAAAGCTGACCGGCGGCCTTGCCGGGCCGATCGTCGACAGTTCGGTCAAGAAGGCCACCCTGCTGGCCGAAGTCGAGACGCTTGGCGGCCATGTCACCAGCCTTGCCACGGGCGACGGCGCCAACGACATTCCGATGCTGGAAGCGGCGACTTACGGTATCGCCTATCACGCCAAGCCCAAGGCCCGCGCGGCGGCCAACGGCTGGGTCGACCGGGGCGACCTTACCAGCGTCCTGCGCCTGCTCGGCATCGACGAGCAGGAATGGGTTCGCGTATAACAGAGAGGCGAAAGCGATGGCCGGGCAAGATTCCTTTCTGAACCGGCTGTCGCACCCGCGCTATCTCCTGTTTCTTGGCGTTCTGGCGATCTCGCCCTGGCCGCTGCTGGCGAGGATGCCGGTGGTCGAGGCTGTGGTTACCGCCTTCGATCTCGCCGTCATCGTTTTCGTGCTGAGCTGCATTCCGCTATGGCGGGGCGGCAATGCCGATCTTATGCGTAGTCAAGCCAAGCGCGACGATGCCGGGCAGGTCATGCTGCTGCTGCTGACGGCGGTGATCACCTCGATCATCCTCGCCGCGCTCGGCACGCTGGTGCTCGACAACCGCAATCTGGTGCCCGGTGAGATCGCGCTGCTGGTGGTGACGCTGCTGGCCTGCTGGACTTTCGCGAACCTGATCTACGCCTTCCACTATGCGCGGCTCTACTATTCCTCGCGTGGTGGATCGGACCATGAAGGTCTCGATTTTCCAGGCGATTGCGTGCCGGACTTCGCGGATTTTGTGAACTTCGCCTTCGTGATCGGCATGACCTGCCAGACGGCCGATATCGAGATCACCGATTCCGCCGTGCGCCGGGTCTCGACGTTCCACGGACTGTTCGCCTTTGCCTTCAATCTCGGCATTCTGGCGCTGACGGTCAACGTGCTGGCGTCATCCACCGGCGGTCACTGAGCCTGAAACGAAAAAGGGCGCCCGCTGGGGGCGCCCTTTCGATTTCGCTTCAGGGAAGGAAGGCGATCAGGCCTCCATCCAGTCCTTGAAGAAGGCCTCGTTGGCTTCGCGAAGCGCGGTGACTTCGTTGCCCGCCACCTTGGTGCCCGCAACCGTACCGATGCGGACGGCGCCGGGAAGCTCGGTGCCTGCAGGTGCGGTGACGACATAGCGGCTCTGGTCTTCGCCGAAGGCCTCCGCCGTGGTCAGTTCCACTTCGAGATTGCAGCCGAGGCCGCTGGCCATCGCCATTTCGGCAAGGGCGACGAGCAGGCCGCCGTCGCTGACGTCGTGGACGGCAGTCACCTTTCCGGCGTTGATCCAGTCACGGATCGAGGCGCCGTTCTCGGCCTCGACCTTGAGGTCGACCTTGGGCGCGTCACCGGCTTCCTGCCCGGCGATTTCGCGCAGCCAGAGCGACTGGCCGAGGTGGCTGCCCTTGCCGCCCAGCACGAAGATTTCGTCGCCTGCGTTCTTGAACGCGACGGTTGTCATCTTCTCGTGGTCGGCCAGCAGGCCGACGCCGCCGATGGCCGGGGTCGGCAGGATCGCCGAGCCGCCGCCGGTGGCCTTCGATTCGTTGTAGAGCGAGACGTTGCCCGAAACGATCGGATAGTCGAGCGCGCGGCAGGCATCGCCCATGCCGTTAAGGCAGCCGACGATCTGCGCCATGATTTCGGGACGCTGCGGGTTCGCGAAGTTCAGGCAGTTGGTGATGGCGAGCGGAAGGCCGCCGACGGCGCTGATGTTGCGATAGGTCTCGGCCACGGCCTGCTTGCCGCCCTCGTAGGGGTCGGCGTAGCAATAGCGGGGCGAGCAGTCGGTGCTGATCGCCAGCGCCTTGGGCGTGTTGTGGATGCGCACCACGGCCGCATCGCCGCCGGACTTCTGCATCGTGTCGCCGCCGACCTGGCTGTCGTACTGCTCCCAGATCCACTTGCGCGAGGCGAAGTCGACCGTGCCCATCAACTTGAGCAGGTCGGCGCCCACGTCGGCGCTTTCCGCGACTTCGCCCATGGCCGGAACCTTGGCCCAGGCCTTGTATTCCTCGGGGGTGACGTAAGGACGCTCGTATTCCGGCGCATCGTCGGCCAGCGGGCCGAGCGGGATGTCGCAGACCACTTCGCCGTTGAATTCGAGAACCATGTGGCCGGTGTCGGTCACTTCGCCGATCACCGCGAAATCGAGTTCCCACTTCTTGAAGATCGCCTCTGCCATCGGCTCCTTGCCGGGCTGGAGCACCATGAGCATGCGCTCCTGGCTTTCCGAGAGCATCATCTCGTAAGGCGTCATCGCCTCTTCGCGGCAGGGCACGGCGTTCATGTTCAGGCGAATGCCGGCACCGCCCTTGCTGGCCATTTCGACCGACGAGGACGTAAGGCCCGCTGCGCCCATGTCCTGGATCGCGACGATGGCGTCGGTGGCCATGAGTTCGAGGCAGGCCTCGATCAGCAGCTTTTCGGTGAAGGGATCGCCCACCTGCACGGTCGGGCGCTTCTCGTCCGAATGCTCGTCGAAGTCGGCCGAGGCCATGGTGGCACCGTGGATGCCGTCGCGGCCGGTCTTGGAGCCGACGTAGACGATCGGATTGCCGAGGCCGGTTGCGGCCGAGTAGAAGATCTTGTCCGTCTCGGCGACGCCCACGGTCATGGCGTTGACGAGGATGTTGCCGTCGTAGGCCTTGTGGAAGTTCGTTTCGCCGCCGACGGTGGGCACGCCCACGCAGTTGCCGTAGGAGCCGATGCCCTCGACCACGCCCTGGACGAGGTGCTTCATCTTCGGATGATCGGGACGGCCGAAACGCAGCGCGTTCATGTTGGCGACCGGGCGGGCGCCCATGGTGAAGACGTCGCGCAGAATGCCGCCGACGCCGGTCGCGGCGCCCTGGAACGGCTCGATGTAGCTGGGGTGGTTGTGGCTTTCCATCTTGAAGATGGCGGCCTGGCCGTCGCCGATGTCGATCACGCCCGCGTTCTCGCCGGGGCCGCAGATGACCCAGGGAGCCTTCGTGGGCAGCTTCTTCAGGTGGAAGCGGCTCGACTTGTACGAGCAGTGCTCGGACCACATGACCGAGAAGATGCCGAGCTCAACCAGATTGGGCTCTCGGCCGAGCGCGTTCAGGACCCGCTCGTATTCCTCGGAATTGAGGCCGTGGGCCTCGACGACATCGGGGGTGATTTCGGACATGCGACGCGCCTTAGCGCCGAGTTGAACGCTTCGCTAGACGGAAAAGCGAGGCGATATCGAGCCGATCGTCGAGGCGCTTCGATGCGAGGCCCCGCATCCCGCCTTGACCGGCGAACGCGGGGGCTTCATTGCAGGGTTCATGACTGAGAAGAGTGCCGAAATCGGCGAAATCGCTGGGATGAGTTTCGAGGATGCGCTGCGCGCTCTGGAAGACGTGGTGCGCCGTCTGGAAAGCGGCGACGTGCCGCTCGACGATTCGATCACGCTCTACGAACGCGGCGAAGCGCTGCGCCAGCATTGCCAGAAGCGGCTCGATGCCGCGCAGGCACGGATCGAGCGCATCGTCGCCGGGCCGGACGGGGTTCCGACCGGAACCCAGCCGTTCGACGCGGCGGATCGCTGATTCGTGGGTGAGGTCAGCGTGACCGACCCGATCCTCTCCGAAGGCCTCGCCCGCATCGCCGAGGAGATCGACGGCGCTTTCGACGCGCTGCTGCCGGTGCCCGACGATGCCCGCGCGCGGCTGGTCGAGGCGATGCGCTATGCATCGATCGGCGGCGGCAAGCGGCTCAGGCCGCTTCTGCTGACGGCGGTGGCGGAGATGTACGGCGTCGTGCGCGAGGCGGCGATCCGCGCGGCGATCGCCATCGAATCGATCCACGTCTACTCGCTGATCCACGACGATCTGCCTTGCATGGACGATGATGCCGTGCGCCACGGCAAGCCGACCGTGCACCTCGCCTTCGACGAGGCGACGGCTGTTCTTGCTGGCGATTCGCTCCATGCCTTCGCGTTCGAGGTGCTGGGCGATCCGGCCACCAGCGCCGATCCCTTTACCCGCATCGAACTCGTCCAGGCGCTCGGCCATGCCAGCGGCGCGCAGGGCATGGCGGGCGGCCAGATGATGGACCTCGTGGCCGAGACCAGCGAGTTCGATCTCCAGACGGTCACGCGGCTCCAGCAGCTCAAGACCGGCGCGTTGCTTGGTGCGGCGGTGGAAATGGGCGCGATCCTCGGCCGCTTGCCGCCGGAAGGGCGCGCGCATCTGCGCGGCTATGCCCGCGATATCGGCCTCGCCTTCCAGATCGCCGACGACCTCATCGACCACGAGGGCGATGCCTCGGTGGCGGGCAAAGCGGTGGGCAAGGACGCCGAGGCGGGCAAGGAGACTTTCGTCTCGCTGCTCGGCCCCGACCGCGCCCGCGATCAGGCGCGCATGCTGGTGGAGCAGGCGATCGGCCATCTCGCCCAGCACGGCAAGGAAGCCGACCTGCTGCGCGCGGTGGCGCGCTACATCATCGAGAGGGATCATTGATGAGCCTTGGGGAACGCATCGGGGTCTATCCCGGCACTTTCGATCCGATCACGCTGGGGCACGCCGATATCATCCGGCGCGGCGCCAAGCTGGTCGATCGGCTTATCATCGGGGTGACGACGAACCCGTCGAAGAACCCGCTCTTCACCCCCGAGGAGCGCATGGCCATGGTCGAGCGCGAAGTGGCGGCGCTCGGGATCGAGAACGTCACTGTCGTCGGTTTCAATGCGCTGCTGATGAAGTTCGCGCAGAAGCAGGGCGCCAGCGTCATCATCCGGGGGCTGCGCGCCGTCGCCGACTTCGAGTACGAATACCAGATGGCGGGCATGAACCAGCAGCTTAACCCGAACATCGAAACGGTGTTCCTGATGGCGGATGTCAGTCTCCAGCCGATCGCTTCCAAGCTGGTGAAGGAAATCGCCATGTTCGGGGGCGATATCTCCCGCTTCGTCAGCCCCGCCGTCCGCGAGGACGTGGTCGGCCGGATCGCCCAGAACGGGCTGCTCGGCGACTATTGAAACCCCTCGAAAGCCACTTGCGACAAATTCATTCATTGTCACGTCAGCACCGGGGCACTATCGCCGCGGGCCTGAACGGCTTCCTTCCTGTGAGTATTCGATGAAGTTTCGCCTGACCCTTACCGCGACGATGATCGGCCTGGCCCTGGCGGCTACGCCTGCCCTGGCCAAGAAGAAGGAAGACCCGACCCCGACTCCCGCAGCCGCGCCGCTGCCGACTTTCGTCGATCCCGACGTGACCCATCAGCCGGAGAACGTGCTGCTGCTCGATCTTTCGGACGGCGGCCGCGTGGCGATCCGACTGATGCCGGAATGGGCGCCGCACCATGTCGAGCGGATCAAGACGCTCGCCTCGCAGGGCTTCTACAACGGCCAGATTTTCCACCGCGTGATCGACGGCTTCATGGCGCAGACCGGCGACCCGACGGGCACCGGGCAGGGCGGCTCGCAGCTTCCCGACCTCACCGCCGAATTCAACGCGATGCCGCACGTTCGCGGCACCGTGTCGATGGCGCGCACTAACGAACCGAATAGCGCGAACAGCCAGTTCTTCATCGTGTTCTATCCGCGCTTTTCGCTCGACCGGAAGTACACCAACTTCGGCCGCGTGATCTCGGGCATGCAGTATGTCGACGCGATCCAGCGCGGCGAGCCGCCGCAGAACCCGACCAAGATCGTGCAGGCCTCGCTGGCGTCCGAGAACAAGGCCCCGCCGCCTGCTCCGGTCGCTCCGGCTCCGGCCAAGATCACCGCCGATCAGCTGACGAACTCGAAGTCGAACTGAGTCAGCCGAAAAAGGATGACGCGCAGGGAGCACGCCTCTAGAGGGGCGCCCCATGCGCGTTGACCTTTTCGACTTCGACCTCCCGCCCGAGAACATTGCCCTGCGTCCCGCGCGTCCGCGCGATTCGGCGCGGATGCTGGTGGTTCATGGCCGCGAGCAGGGGCCGATGACTGAGCGCGTCGTGCGCGATCTTCCCGGCGAACTGCGCGCCGGGGACGTCCTCGTCTTCAACGACACCCGCGTCATTCCCGCCCAGCTCGAAGGGCGCCGCGGCGAGGCGAAGATCGGCGCCACGCTCCACAAGCGCATCGACCTGCGCCGCTGGCAGGCCTTCGTCCGCAATGCCAAGCGCCTGAAGGCGGGCGATCGCATCGAATTTCCCGCCGATGTCACCGCGCTTGCCGAAGAACGCCACGAGGACGGCAGCTGGACCCTGCTGTTCGAGGGCGACGAGCCGGTCGAAGTCCTGCTGGAGCGGGCAGGGCGCATGCCGCTGCCGCCCTATATTGCCGGCAAGCGCGAGACCGACGAGCAGGACGCCAGCGACTACCAGACGATGTTCGCGCGCGAGAAGGGCGCCGTCGCCGCACCCACCGCCGCACTACACTTCACGCCCGAACTGATCGAACGGCTCGACGCGGCGGGCATCCGGCGCGAGACGCTGACGCTTCATGTCGGCGCGGGCACTTTTCTGCCGGTCAAGGCGGACGAGACGCAAGACCACAAGATGCACGCCGAATGGGGCCGCATCGATGCGGAGACGGCGGATCGCCTGAATGCCGCGCGTGCGGCGGGGGGGCGGGTCATCGCCGTCGGCACCACCAGCCTGCGCCTGCTTGAAAGCGCGACCGGCGAGGACGATGTGATTCGTCCCTTCGAAGGTGACACCTCGATCTTCATCACGCCGGGCTACCGCTTCAAGGCGATCGACGGCTTGATGACCAACTTCCACCTGCCCAAGTCCACGCTGTTCATGCTGGTCTCGGCGCTGATGGGGCTGGAGCGGATGCAGGAAGTCTACGCCCATGCCATCGGCGAGGGGTATCGCTTCTATTCCTACGGGGATTCCAGTCTTCTTTTGCCCTGAGGGGACTTGGAACTGTCACCGGTTTCGCGCATCACGCGGGGCATGGAACCCATTCTCGAAATCAGCGGTCTGACCAAGACTTACGCCGGGGGATTCACCGCGCTCCAGGGCGTGGACCTCACGATCAACAAGGGCGAGATTTTCGCGCTGCTCGGCCCGAACGGCGCGGGCAAGACCACGCTGATCGGCGCCGTCTGCGGGCTGGTGCGACCGACGAGCGGCACCATGCGGGCTTTCGGCGAGGACATGGACCGCAACTGGCGTTCGCTGCGGGCAAGGATCGGCCTGGTCCCGCAGGAACTGGCGACCGACATGTTCGAGACGGTGCTCCATTCCGTGAACTATTCGCGCGGCCTCTACGGGCTTGCTCCGAGCCCGGAGCGGATCGAGGAAATCCTGCGCGCGCTCAGCCTCTGGGACAAGCGCAAGGCGCAGATCCGCGCGCTTTCGGGCGGCATGAAGCGCCGCGTGCTGATCGCCAAGGCGCTGGCTCACGAACCCGATCTGCTGTTCCTCGACGAACCGACCGCCGGTGTCGATGTTGAACTGCGCCGCGACATGTGGGCGCAGATCGCCCAGCTTCGCGACCGGGGCACGACGATCATCCTTACCACGCACTATATCGAGGAAGCCGAGGAAATGGCCGACCGCGTCGGCATCATCCAGGCGGGCAGCATCCGCATGGTCGAGGAAACCCGCTCGCTGATGAAGCGGCTGGGACGCACCGAGGCGCATATCGGCCTCGCCACGCCGCTTGCCGTCGTTCCCGAGGTGCTGGCGGCCTACAATCTCACGCTCGCGAATGGCGGACAGGAGCTGCTCTATCGGGGCGGCGACGGTGCGGGTGGCGGCAAGGCCGAGGTTGCCCGGCTGACCAAGGACCTCGCGGCGAACGGGATCGACTACACTTCGATCGACATCCGCGAATCGAGCCTCGAAGACATCTTCGTCGATCTTCTGGAAGGAGCGGCGGCATGATCGCCTTCAACGCACGCAGCGCCTGGACCATCTACAAGCGCGAGGTCGTGCGCGCGCTTCGCACTGCCATGCAGTCGATCCTGGCGCCAGTGTTGACGACGACGCTCTACTTCGTCGTGTTCGGTGCCGCGATCGGCAGCAAGATGGATTCGGGCATGGCCGGCGTGAATTACGGCGCCTTCATCGTGCCGGGCCTGCTGCTGCTGACCCTGCTCAGCGAAAGCACCTCCAACGGCAGTTTCGGTATCTACATGCCGCGCTTCACCGGCGCGATCTACGAATTGCTTTCCGCGCCGGTCGGAGTGGCTGAGACACTGATAGGTTTCGTGGGAGCTGCGGCTACCAAGTCCCTGATTCTGGCGGCTATCATCCTGATAACCGCAACCTTCTTCGTGGACTATACGATCGCTCATCCATTCTACGCTCTTGGCTTTATCCTTCTGGTTTCAGCCAGTTTTTCACTTCTCGGCTTCATTCTCGGCATCTGGGCGGACAGCTTCGAGAAGCTCGGCATCGTTCCGGTGCTGTTCATCATTCCGCTCACATTCCTCGGTGGCACGTTCTACTCGATCGACCTGTTGCCCGAGCCCTGGCGCTCGGTGGCGATGGCCAATCCGGTGGTCTATCTGGTGAACGGACTGCGCTGGTGCTTCTACGGCAGTTCCGATTTTCCGATCGGTCTTTCGCTGGGCATGACGCTGGGCTTCCTTGCCCTCTGCGTCGCAGTCATCGCCTGGATCTTCCGCACGGGCTGGCGCCTGCGCGCCTGAGTGGGTAATATCGTTTCATGACAATGCGTTTTGTTGTTTCGTTGGGTGCCTCTTCTCTGGTTGCGGCGCTTCCCGCACAGGCTCAGGTTCTCCCGTCGAACCAGTTCGACGCGTTCGAGTTCCACCTGTTTCCCGGGTTGGAAGTCGTGCCGGTGGAGTCCGTGGAGGAACTGCCGATACGCCTCGTCCTGCCGGACTACGTTGCGCCGCCGCCTTTTATCGCCGCCCCGGCGCCGCACTTGCCGGACAATGTCAGGACGATGATCGAAGCCGCTGTAAAGACGAAGGATTCTTCCGTCGTCGGGGCCGTGGTAAAGGCGGCGATCTCGACGCAGCCTTACGACAAGGATGAGATCCGCGCGATCCATCAGGCCTTCCTCGACGCGAACGCCCAGGAAATCGCGGACAAGGCCAACGCCGAACGCGAGCGCATCCGCCGCGCCGCGCTGCTGGAACTCTGGACCGGCAAGGTCGAGCTCGGCGCATTCCGAGCGACTGGCAATACCAGCAATTTCGGCTATACCGGCGCGGTCAAGCTCGACCGCAAGGGCCTCAACTGGCAGCATACGGTCCAGCTCAATGCCGATTATCAGAAGGATCGCGGCGTTGTCTCGCGCGAGCAGTACGGCGCCAGCTACCAGCCGCGTTACACCCTGAACGACGGCCTCTTCACGTATGGCCGCATGCAATACGAGAAGGATCGCATCCAGGGCTTCCTCGATCGTTACTCGCTCTCGGGCGGTCTCGGTTATCGCATCCTCAAGCGCGACAACGTGACGCTGTCGATGGAAGTCGGCCCGGCGCTTCGTCGCACGCGCTATGTCACCGTGCCCAGGGAGACGACCTGGTCGGCGCTGACTTCGGTCGATTTCGACTGGCAGATAAGCCCGACGATCAAGCTGACGCAGGATGCCTCGTCCTATGTCGAGACCGGCAACAGTACCTTCACTTCGGCGACCGGCCTCGAAGCCGGCATGGCCAAAGGCTTGAAGGCGCGGATGTCCTATTCGATCGAGCACGAAACTTCGCCGCCGGACGGATCGCTGCGCACCGACACGATCTCGCGCTTCTCGCTGGTCTACGGCTTCTGAAGTCTGTAACGGGCGGGGCATGAACCCCCGTTTCGAATTCTCCATCCATGCCACCGACGGCAAGGCCCGCACCGGCACGATCAAGATGCGCCGCGGCGAAATCCGCACGCCCGCCTTCATGCCGGTCGGTACCGCTGCCACCGTGAAGGCGATGAAGCCGCAGGACGTGCGCGCCACCGGCGCCGACATCCTGCTCGGCAATACCTATCACCTGATGCTTCGCCCCGGCGCCGAGCGCGTCGCGCGGCTGGGCGGGTTGCACAAGTTCATGAACTGGGACCGCCCGATCCTGACCGACAGTGGCGGCTATCAGGTCATGAGCCTGTCGGACTTGCGCAAGATCACCGAGAACGGCGTGACCTTCGCCAGCCACCTCGACGGATCGCGCCACCTGCTAACGCCCGAGCGCTCGATGGAGATCCAGCGCCTGCTCGGCTCCGACATCGTCATGTGCTTCGACGAATGCCCCAAGATCGATCAGCCGCGCGACGTGATCGCGCGCTCGATGGAAATGTCGATGCGCTGGGCCAAGCGCAGCCGTGATGGCTTCGACAGCGGCGGCGAGCATGCCGCCAATTCGGCGCTGTTCGGCATCCAGCAGGGCGCGCTGGACGAAGGCCTGCGCAAGGCTTCGGCCGACGCGCTGATCGACATCGGCTTCGACGGCTATGCGATCGGTGGTCTTGCGGTGGGCGAGGGGCAGGAGGCGATGTTCTCGACGCTGGAATTCGCACCCGGTCAGCTTCCCGCCGATCGTCCGCGCTACCTTATGGGTGTGGGCAAGCCCGACGATCTCGTTGGCGCAGTGGAGCGCGGGGTCGACATGTTCGACTGCGTGCTGCCCAGCCGCTCGGGCCGCAACGGTCAGGCCTTCACCTGGAACGGCCCGCTCAACTTGCGCAATGCCCGCCATGCCGAGGACAACAGCCCGCTCGACGAACGCTGCAAGTGTCCGACTTGCGGTACCTACAGCAGAGCCTATCTGCACCACCTCGTGCGCTCGGGCGAAATCCTCGGTGCGATGCTGATGACCGAGCACAATATCTCGTTCTACCAGCAACTCATGCAGGCCATGCGCGATGCCATTGCCGAAAGCCGGTTTGCAGCGTTCACCCGCCAGTTCCGCGCGGATTACTTTTCCCGTTAACTTTCTTTAATCGCCTCAGAGCCTTGCCAGTGTTTGGAGCGCTTCACATAATTTTCGCCTGACATTCTGAGATCAGGGGGAAATATGCGAGTATCTTGGAGGCATGGTCCGATGGCATCGGCCATGGCGCTGGCGCTTGTCGGGGCCTGCGCATCGGGTGATGCATGGGCGGCCGATGCCGCAAGCCTGTTCGGCGCCCGAGAGGATGTGCGACAGATCAGCCTCTCGCCCGACGGGACGCAGGTGGCCTTTATCTCGTCGCGCAACCCGCGCGGGGAAGTGCTCTATGTCGTTCCGGTTGCTGGAGGCGAGCCGAAAGTCATTCTGACAAGCGCGGGGGGCGGCGAGCATCTGCGGCAATGCAACTGGATTTCGGCCAGCCGCCTGATCTGCAACATGACCGTGACCATGAAATTGGCCAATATGCTCGGCACTTTCCAGCGAATGTTGGCGATAGACAGCAGCGGCGCGAATGTGAAAGTGCTGTTTCGCCAGCAGTCGGTATTTCGCGAGCAGGGCTTTACCCAGGACGGTGGAAACCTGATCGATTTCAACGGCGGAAAGCCCGGCGAAGTGCTGGTGACCCGTGATTTCGTACCTGAGAAATCGATCAACACCCGACTAGCGGAAACGCGCGAGGGGTTAGGCGTCGATCGCCTCGATGCATCCACGTTGAGCCGTCGTGTCGTCGAGGTGCCGCGCAAGAGTGCTGTCGAATACATCACCGATGGCAAAGGCAATGTGCGCTTGATGGGGCTGCAACCCGATGGCCCCAATGGCTCTGCGGGTTCGTCGATCGAATATGTCTACCGTAAACCGGGCAGCGGTGCGTGGGAGACCTTGAGCAAGTTGCGCATCGATGGCACCCGCGCGCAGGGGTTCAATCCCGTGGCTGTCGATCCCGGCCTGAACGTCGCTTACGGTTTCGATGATAAAGATGGCTTTGAATCTCTGTTCCGGATCAAGCTGGACGGCAGCATGGCCCGCGAACTGGTGGTTTCCCATGATGGCGTCGATGTGGATGGGCTGATCCGGATCGGCAGGGACCAGCGCGTCGTGGGTGCCAGTTATGCTGACGATTATCGCCATGAAGTGCTGTTCGATCCCGATCTGGTGAAGCTCATGGCGGCCCTGCGCAAGGCATTGCCTGCGAACACGTCTCTGGGCGTTCTCGATGCCAGCGCGGACGAAAGCAAACTGTTGCTGATGGCAACCAGCGACGTCAATCCGGGTACGATCTATCTGTTCGACAAGGCGGCGCACAGCCTGAACGAAGTCGTATCGGTGCGGCCGCAGATCGCGGACATGAAGCTGGCGCCGATGAAGCCTGTTAGTTTTGCTGCCGCTGACGGCACAATGGTTCCTGCCTACCTGACACTTCCGCCGGGCAGCGACGGGCGCAACCTGCCTGCCATTGTCATGCCGCATGGCGGACCCAGTGCTCGTGACCAATGGGGCTTCGATTGGCTCGTCCAATATTTCGCGCATCAGGGTTATGCGGTGTTTCAGCCCAACTATCGCGGCTCGTCAGGGTTTGGCGGCAGTTGGCTGATGAAGAACGGTTTCCAATCCTGGCGTAACGCGATCGGTGATATCGACGACGCCGGGCGCTGGCTGATCGGGCAGGGTATTGCTGCCAAGGACAAGCTGGCGATCGTCGGCTGGTCCTATGGTGGCTACGCGGCGCTGCAATCGGGCGTCACCGAGCCGGGACTGTTCAAGGCGATCGTTGCGGTGGCGCCGGTAACCGATCTCGAGCAACTGCGTGAGGACAGCCGCGATTACACGATATTCTCTCTGGTCAACCGCCAGATCGGCGAAGGGCCTCATATCAATGCCGGATCACCCGCGCAGAACGCTGCCAGGATTACGGTTCCGGTCCTGCTGTTCCATGGCGACATGGACGAGAACGTGAAAATCGGCCAGTCGCAGCTCATGGACAAGCGTCTTCGCGATGCGGGCAAGTCGGTTGAGTTTGTACAGTTCCCGGGGCTCGATCATCAGCTCGACGACACGGATGCGCGTACGCGCCTGCTGGGCGATACCGATACCTTCCTACGGAAGGTGATGGGAATGCCGGCAGCCATTCCCGTCGCGGCGGGAGGTTAGCGGGATACCTCCAGCCGGGTTCCTGGATAGGCGATGAAGTTGCCGCTGCGCAGGTCTAGGAATCCGGCTCCGATCTGCGCGGCGAAACGCTGCGCCAGTTCGAGAGTGGCATACCATTTGCCGGTGCGGTGCGGGGTAACGAAACGAAAGCGATTCATGCTGACCCAATGCCGCGCAACCATGTCGGTTCCCTGACAGATCGTTCGTTTCGGCGCATTTTTCCGGGCTTCATCGCACAAGCAAAAAGGGCGGCTCCTTGCGGGGCCGCCCTTTCCGTTTTTCTGGTCCGAGGACCCGATACTTAGCGCGAGTAGAACTCGACGACCAGGTTCGGTTCCATCTTCACCGGGTAAGGCACTTCGTCGAGCGTCGGGACGCGGACGAAGGTCACCTTGTCGGTGCCGTCCTGAGCGACGTAGTCGGGGACTTCACGCTCGGGGAGGTTCTGGGCTTCGATGATCAGCGCCATTTCCTTGGCCTTGTTGCCCAGGCTGATGACGTCGCCGACGCGGATGCGACGCGAAGCGATGTTGCACTTCACGCCGTTCACGCGGATGTGGCCGTGCGAAACGATCTGACGAGCCGCGAAGATGGTCGGAGCGAACTTCGAGCGGTACACCACCATGTCCAGGCGCTGTTCGAGCAGGCCGATCAGGTTCTGGCCGGTGTCGCCCTTCATGCGCGAGGCTTCCTGGTAGGTAGCCTTGAACTGCTTCTCAGTCACGTCGCCGTAGTAGCCCTTGAGCTTCTGCTTGGCGCGCAGCTGCAGACCGTAGTCCGACAGCTTGCCCTTGCGGCGCTGGCCGTGCTGGCCCGGGCCGTAGCTGCGGCGGTTGACCGAGCTCTTGGGGCGCCCCCAGATGTTCTCGCCCATGCGGCGGTCGAGTTTATACTTGGCACTTTTACGCTTCGACATATGTCGTCTCCTTTTCTGCTGCCGCATCCACTGTGGATGCGGTCCATGTTTTCCCGGGGCGCACCATTCCGCCTATTTCGCGGAATGCGGCCGCCGCTTCACCGGGGTGC
The DNA here is from genome assembly GCF_055521635.1 of Novosphingobium sp. BL-S-20. NCBI lineage: Bacteria > Pseudomonadati > Pseudomonadota > Alphaproteobacteria > Sphingomonadales > Sphingomonadaceae > Novosphingobium > Novosphingobium sp. BL-S-20. Next base: position 1,474,727 of record NZ_CM145494.1, read on the forward strand.
GGGGCCGAATGGACGGACCTGTCAAGAAGGCAGGCGCCATGTGAAGGGGTGCCCCATACGGGCTCGGTCAGGAATGTCAAGCAAGACTGGGCTTTTTGAAGAATTCGCCACAAGCGAATTCCTGCGGCACCGGCGTGAGCCGGGGCAAAAAACTCAACTCCGCGGGCGACGCTCGTTTCCGAGGGCAGAGAGCACACCGCGAAGGGTGCGCACTTCGAGGTGATTCCAGCCCGGCTTCGTCAGCAGGTTGCGCAAGGTCAGCCGGTTGGCTGCCGCGCGCGTTTCGGGCCAGAAATAGTTTTTGGGTTCGAGCAGTTGCTCGAAGTGGCTGATAAGGCCTTCCAATTCTTCCTGCGGGGCAGGGGGGAGCAGTTCCTCGACGGTCGGCTGGGCGAGTTCGCCGGAGCGGGCGGCGCCCTTCGACCATTCGTAGGAACAGAGGATCACCGCCTGCGCCAGATTGAGCGAGGCGAACTCCGGATTGATCGGAACGGTCAGGATCGCGCGGGCCAGCGCAACGTCTTCGGTTTCCAGACCCGAGCGTTCGGGGCCGAACACGTAAGCCGAGCGGCCCTGCGCCTCATGAACTTCGCGCGCAGCCTGCTCGGGCGTGACGACCGGCTTGGTGACACCGCGCTTGCGCACGGTAGTGGCGTAGACATTGCCGCAGTCGGCGACCGCCTCGGCCAGCGTCTCGAAGACTTCGGCGTGTTCGAGCACGGTGTCGGCACCGGCAGCGGCAGGACCGGCCGAGGGATTGGGCCAGCCGTCGCGCGGGGCGACGAGGCGCATCTCGGTCAGGCCGAAGTTGAGCATGGCGCGGGCGGCCTTGCCGATGTTCTCGCCCAGCTGCGGGCGGACCAGTACGATGACCGGTTTCTTTACGTCAGTCATCGCTGCGACCTTCCATGGCGCCCGGACCTGCGACATCGCGCACCGTCCCGGCAAATTCCTCGAAATCGCGCGCTTCGTTGAAGGCGCGGTAGACCGAGGCAAAACGAATATAGGCGACCGAATCGAGCTGGCGCAGACCTTCCATCACCATCTCGCCGATCTCGCGCGAAGAGACCTCGGATTCGCCGAGAGTCTCGACTTGGCGCTGCACGCCGGAGACGAGCTGGTCGATCTTCTCCCGCTCGATCCCGCGCTTGCGGCAGGCGAGCGTGGCCGATTTCTCGATCTTGGCGCGGTCGAACGGCTCGCGGGTATCGTCGCTTTTGACGACGGTGATCTCGCGAAGCTGGACGCGTTCGAAGGTCGTGAACCGTGCGCCGCAGCTGGAACACTGACGGCGACGACGGATCGCGGTATTGTCCTCGGTCGGGCGGCTGTCCTTGACCTGGGAATCATCGTGGGCGCAAAAAGGACAGCGCATTCAGGCAGTTACTTTCAAAGTATCAGGCAAGACTTCAAGAACTTTCAGGGACGTACGCGCTTGTAGAACTGGTATCCCGCACCGACCGCAAGGCCGAGCGGGATCGAGACGAACGGGAGCACGAGGCCCGCGACCGCCCCGGCCGCGCCCCAGGCGAGCACCGGCTTGGTGGAGGGATGGTCGAGGCCATCCTGAAGCATCCCGGCAAGCTCGTGGCGAGCGTCCGCGATGAAATCACCGGTATCGTTGGGGCGGTTCGGGTCGGTCATGGCACTAAGGCTCCTGAATCAGTCCTCGTAGATCGGGAAACGATCGCACAGAGCCTCAACGCGCGCACGCACGTTCTGCTCCACCTGAGCGTCGCCCGCTTCGCCGCACTTGGCAAGGCCGTCGAGCACGTCGGCGACCATGTTGCCGATTTCGCGGAACTCTTCCGGGCCGAAACCGCGGGTGGTGCCGGCGGGCGAACCCACGCGGATGCCGCTGGTCTTCATCGGCGGCAGCGGATCGAAGGGGATGCCGTTCTTGTTGCAGGTGATGCCCGCACGTTCCAGCGCCTCGTCCGCATCCTTGCCGGTCACGCCAAGCGGCGAGAGGTCGATCAGCGCGAGGTGGGTGTCGGTGCCGCCCGAAACGATCGCGGCGCCGCGCTCCTTGAGGGTTTCGGCCAGAACCTTGGCGTTCTCGATCACGCGCTCGGCGTAGTCCTTGAACTCGGGACGCAGCGCTTCACCGAAGGCAACGGCCTTGGCGGCGACGACGTGCATCAGCGGACCGCCCTGAAGGCCGGGGAAGACCGCCGAGTTGATCTTCTTGGCCAGCGCCTCGTCATTGGTGAGGATCATGCCGCCGCGCGGACCGCGCAGCGTCTTGTGCGTGGTGGTGGTGGCGATGTGCGCGTGCGGGAAGGGCGAGGGGTGCAGGCCGGCGGCAACAAGACCGGCGAAGTGCGCCATGTCGACCTGGAACAGCGCGCCAACAGCGTCTGCGATTTCGCGCATGCGCTTGAAGTCGATCACGCGCGGATAGGCGGAGCCACCGGCGATGATGAGCTTGGGCTGGTGTTCCTTGGCGAGGGCCTCGACCTCATCGTAGTCGATCAGGTGGGTGTCCTTGGTCACGCCGTACTGCACGGCCTTGAACCACTTGCCCGAAAGCGCGGCGCGGGCGCCGTGCGTAAGGTGGCCACCGGCATCGAGGCTCATGCCCATGATGGTGTCGCCGGGCTTCACGGTCGCCAGAAGGACGGCGCCGTTGGCCTGCGCGCCCGAGTGGGGCTGCACGTTGGCGAACTGGCAGTCGAACAGCTGCTTGGCGCGTTCGATGGCCAGCGTTTCGACTTCGTCCGAAGGCTCGCAGCCCTGGTAGTAGCGCTTGCCGGGGTAGCCTTCGGCGTACTTGTTAGTCAGCACCGAGCCCTGCGCTTCGAGCACGGCCTTGGAGACGATGTTCTCCGAGGCGATCAGTTCGATCTGCTTGCGCTCGCGGCCGAGTTCGTGGCCGATGGCCTTGGCGACGGCGGGGTCGCTCTGGGCAACGCCGTCAGTGAAGAAACCGGCGGAACGGATGGCGGTGTCTACAGTCATGTTCGGGTCTCTCCGTTTCAGAAGACGGGGTTGGAAAGCTTTTCGACGCGGCCCGCGTGGCGTCCGCCACCGAACTCGGCCGAAAGGAAGGCATCGAGGCAGGCCTTGGCCATGTCTTCGCCGGTCAGGCGCGCGCCCATGGCGATGACGTTGGCATCGTTGTGCTCGCGGGCGAGGGCAGCCGAGAGCGGCTCGGAAACGAGCGCGCAGCGGCAGGCGGGATCGCGGTTGACGGCGATCGAGATGCCGATGCCGGAGCCGCAGAGCGCGACGCCGAACTGCGCGGTGCCGTCGGCGACGACCGAGGCCAGCTTGTAGCCGTAGTCGGGATAGTCGACGCGGTCGGCGGTTTCGGGGCCGAGATCGGCGACCTCGTGGCCGAGTTCGATGAGATATTCACGCAGTGTCGCCTTGAGGTCGACGGCGGCGTGGTCTGAAGCAATCGCAATGCGCATGGGATCGGGCTGCCTGTCCTGATGCGGAGATTCGTTGCGCCTCCCATTAGTCGCGAGTTCGTCTTATTGCCACCATTGTTGGCAATCGGTGGCTGCAATTGCCGGAAGTGGTCAAATTCGAAGCGTTTTTCGCAGGGATGCGGGGAATTCGGCAGAGGCTCGGGCGATTGGCGCCGCATTTTCAACCGTTCCGGCAAAAGGCTGCTGGTAATTGACAGTCCGTGCTTCAAGGCGGATGTTTCGGCATTCTATCAAGGGGTTGGCGGTGAAATCTTCAAGGTATCTCATCGTTGCGCTGCTGCTGGCGCTGGTTCTGGCGATTTTGGGGACGACTCCGCCGCGTCCGGCTCCGGTCGATGCGCCGCCTGAAGCGTTCTCCGCCGGGCGGGCCATGAAGGATATCGAGCGCATCGCCCGTGCGCCGCATCCCAGCGGTTCGGCAGAGCATGCGGCCTTGCGCGGATACCTGATGCAGCGCCTAGGCGAACTCGGTCTGACCGTGCGCACGCAGGAAGGGCAGTTTCCTGCCGATGCCCGCGCCGAGTTGGACCGTCGGGGAGGCAAGGCTGCGTCGCGCGTTCCCCTGACTAATGTGTTGGGCCTGCTGCGAGGGAGCGATCCGAACCTGCCCGCCCTGGCGCTGATGGCGCATTACGACAGTGTGCCGGGTTCGCCCGCTGCCGCCGACGACGGAGCGGGGGTGGCTTCCATTCTGGAGACCCTGCGCGCGCTCTCGCTCGACAGGCAGCGCAAGCGCGACGTGCTGGTGATCCTGACGGACGGCGAGGAATCGGGCTTGCTCGGCGCCCGGATGTTCTTCGCGCAGGCGCAAGAGGCGCGGCGGATCGGGGCGATCGTCAATCTCGAGACGCGCGGGGGCGGGGGCAAGGCCAACTTGTTCCAGACTTCAGCCCGCAACGGCGAGGTGGCCCGCCTCTGGGCGCAGACCGCGCCGCATCCGGCGGGGACTTCGCTGGCGACCTTCATTTACAGCGTCCTGCCCAACGATACCGACCTGACGGTGGCCCTGCCGCACGGCTATCCGGCATGGAACTTCGCTTTCATCGGCAGGCCCGGTCTCTATCACTCGCCTTTGGCGACGGCAGCGAACCTCGATCGCGGTTCGCTGCAACAGATGGGCGAGCAGACACTCGGGCTGGCGCAGGCCTTGACGAAGGCGAGCGACCTGCCGCGTCGCGCCCCGGATCTGGTGTTCTTCGATGTCTTCGGCCTTTTCGCGGTTCACTATGCGCCGTCGTGGGGCTGGGCGATGCTGGCGGTTGCGCTTCTCGGTTATGGGCTGCTCGTTCTGAGGCGACCGGAACCTGCGGAAATACTGCGCGGCGCGGGGAGAATGCTGGCGCTTGTCGTCCTGACCGGAGCGCTGCTCTGGGCGCTAAACATGGTGTCCGGGGCGGATGGGCCAGTGAACTATTACGACCGGCTAGCGGCGATACCCCGGCTTCAGGGCGTCGCTCTCTGTGCTTCGCTGGCGATGACGGTGTTCCTGCTGGGGCGGCGGCCGGTATCGGTGTCCGGCGAAGTGGGGCTGCTCCTGCCGGTGTGGCTGGCTGCTGCCGCGTTTCAGGCTTTCGCGCCATCTGCCGCTTATGTGCTGACCGTGCCGTTGCTGCTCGGCGGTACGGCGGCGTTGCTGCGCGGGCTTGCGCCTCGACGCGAGTGGCGTGTGGTGCTCGTGATCGTCGCGGCGCTGGTGACGGGTTATGCGCTGCTGCTCGGTTATTCGCTGCTTCAGGCCGTGGGACCGGCGCTGCTGATGGTGTGCCTGCTTTCGCTGCTGATGGCCGTGCCGGTTCTCGTGCCGCTGCGGGCGCCGATGCCGGTCGGCGTGGTGCGCGGCATGGCGGGACTGCTGCTGGTTGTGGCTTTCGGTGTGGCGTTATGGGTGCGATGGGATGCGCCTGCCGCGAGCATCGCGACTTATGAGCAAGCCCGAAGCCTCGGCACGAAGGGCTAGGTTTCATTCAGGACGGGAAATGCGTCATGGGCTTGCGATAATCGCAACTCTGGCGCAGTCTTCGCGGGCCGGGTTAGATCGGCAAACGGGAGATCGGCCATGAAGCGTATCTTGCTGTCGTCGTTCGCTATCGCAGGTGTTCTGGTACTGACGGGATGCATGGAGACGATGCCGGGACCGGATCGTCCGCACCGGCCGCGCCCGGAGAAACCCGCCATGTGCACGCGCGAATATGCGCCGGTTTGCGGGGTGAAGCGCGGCAAGCGCGAGACGTTCAGCAATGCCTGCATGGCCCGCGCGAAGGGCTATACGATAGTCGATCAGCGTCCCTGCGGACGATAGACCAAAAAAAGCCCCGCCGAGGCGGGGCTTTTTCTTGGATGTCGTAGTTCCTCACTGATCGAGGAACGAGCGCATCTTGCGGCTGCGGCTCGGGTGCTTGAGCTTGCGCAGGGCCTTCGCCTCGATCTGGCGGATACGTTCGCGGGTCACCGAGAACTGCTGGCCGACCTCTTCAAGGGTATGATCGGTGTTCATGCCGATGCCGAAGCGCATGCGCAGCACGCGTTCCTCACGCGGGGTGAGCGAGGCAAGGACGCGGGTGACCGTTTCCTTGAGGTTCGCCTGGATCGCCGCGTCCACCGGGATGATCGCGTTCTTGTCCTCGATGAAGTCTCCGAGGTGCGAATCTTCCTCGTCGCCGATCGGCGTTTCGAGCGAGATCGGCTCCTTGGCGATCTTCATCACCTTGCGCACCTTTTCGAGCGGCATCGACAGGCGCTCGGCCATTTCCTCGGGGGTCGGCTCGCGGCCCTGCTCGTGGAGGAACTGGCGGCTAGTGCGGACCAGCTTGTTGATCGTCTCGATCATGTGGACCGGGATGCGGATCGTGCGGGCCTGATCCGCGATCGAGCGGGTGATCGCCTGCCTGATCCACCAGGTTGCATAGGTCGAGAACTTGTAGCCGCGGCGGTACTCGAACTTGTCGACCGCCTTCATCAGGCCGATGTTGCCTTCCTGGATGAGATCGAGGAACTGCAACCCGCGGTTGGTGTACTTCTTGGCGATCGAGATCACCAGACGCAGGTTCGCTTCGACCATTTCCTTCTTGGCGATGCGCGCCTCGCGCTCGCCCTTCTGGACCATGTTGACGATGCGGCGGAACTCGGGGAGCGCCATGCCGGTGGCGGCGGCGATGTCCGCAACTTCGGAACGGATGCGCTCGACCGGATCGGCCTCGGCTTCCGCGAAGGCGGCCCACTTCTTGTCCTTCTTCGCCATGTCCGACAGCCAAGTGTCGTCCAGTTCACGGCCGACATAGGTTTCCAGGAAGTCGGCGCGCTTGACCTTGTGACGCTCCGCCAGGCGCAGCATTTGGCCGCCCAGCGTGGTGAGGCGGCGGTTGAAGGCGTAGAGATTGTCGACGAGATACTCGATCTTCGTCGCGTGGAACTTCACCGATTCGACTTGCGCGGTGAGGTCTTCGCGAAGCTGCTGGTACTGGTCTTCCTTGGCAGCGGGGAAGTCGATGCCGAGCGCCAGCGCGTCGAGACGCTCCGACTGGAGACGTTCGAAGGCCTGGAACAGCTCGGTGATGAGCATGAACTTCTCAAGCGCTTCGGGCTTCAGAGCCGCTTCCATCTGGGCGAGGCTGAGGGTGTTGTCCTCTTCCTCTTCCTCGGCCTGGCGCTTGGGGATCGGGTTGCCGTCCTCGTCGACTTCTTCCGAGTTGTCCTCGTCGGAATCGTCCTCGTCCTTGAACGAGGGACCGGCAGTCTTTTCGCTGATCTCGCCGTCGTCGTCGCTCTCGCCGTCCTCATTGAGGCTTTCGGGCGCGGGCTCCTTGGAGAGCATGGCGTCGAGATCGAGAATCTCGCGCAGCTGCATCTCGCCGTTGTTGAGCGCTTCGGACCACTGGATGATCGCGTGGAAGGTGATCGGGCTTTCGCACAGGCCCAGGATCATCATGTCGCGGCCGGCTTCGATGCGCTTGGCGATGGCGATTTCGCCCTCGCGGCTGAGCAGTTCGACGGCGCCCATTTCGCGCAAGTACATGCGCACGGGGTCGTCGGTGCGCTCGACCGTTTCCTTCTTCTTGGTCTCGACGACCATGCGCGGGCCGGCATCGTCGCCGTCACCATCGGCTTCGTCGGTGTCGGAATCGCGATCCGAATCGCCGTCTTCCTGGCCGTCGGCATCTTCGTCGCTATCGACGATGTTGACGCCCATCTCGTTAAGGGCGGAGGTAATGTCCTCGATCTGGTCGGACGTCATGTCCTGGGGCAGGGCTTCGTTCAGTTCGTCGTAAGTGATCACACCGCGACGTTTGGCGCGGGCGATCAGCTTCTTGAGAGAAGCTTCGTTGAGATCGATCAGCGGCGCGTCGTCGTTCTGTTCGCCGGAGTTGTCGTTCTTGCTCATTCTTCGCCGTTATCCCCGTGCATTCAACCCGATTATAACATCAGGACGAAGCCGCCTGTCTTGTCGCCATTTGCCTGAGGCGATTATCAAATTCCAGCTTTCTCTTAAGGAGGCGTTGTTGCTCGGCAAAAGCTTCTTCCGAAAGCTCGCTTTCTAGCCTCGCCGTCGCTCGCGCCAAGGCTGCATCCAGAACTGGACGTTCAACCAAGAGATCGACTGCCTGGGCCAAATCCTCTGCCGCCTGGTCTGCGCCTGTTTCGGTGTTCAGGAACCCGAAGCGCAATCCTGAGTATTCTGCGGTGCCGGGGATCTCCAGGCCATTGTCGATCAATATGGTGGCAAGACGATCGCTTTCAAGCGGCTCGCTTGCCTGGGATATATCGAGCAGCAATCCGAAGCGGGGGTCGAGGTCCGGGGTACGGGCCAGCGCCTCGGCATGACGCCGGATCAGGGCGGGCCAGCGGATCAGTCCGGCAAGCACGGCGGCGGAAAGGGCGTCGCGCGCACCGCCGCCGGTGGCGCGGCGCAGGCGTTCGAGCGATTCCGGTGTCGATTCGGCCTGTGGCTGCCAGCGGCCGTTCTGGAAAGTCCCGCGGCCGCCGCGCTGCTGGCCGGAGCGGAATTGTCCACCTCCGCCCTGTTGCCAGCGGCTCTCGCGCTTGGGGAAGGCGAATTCGGAATAGCGGTCCTGCAACTCGCGGCGGTAGAGACTGGCGATATCCGGGTGCTGGATCGAATCGACATGCGCCATCAGCCGGGCCTTGAGACCTGCCTTGTCCTCGGGCGTGTGGAGTGGCTGGGCGTCGCGTTCGACTTCCCAAAGCACTTCGATTAGGCTCTTGGCGGCGTTCAGGACCTCTTCCATGGCGCGGGCGCCCTTGGCCTTGATCAGGTCGTCGGGATCGAGCCCTTCGGGCAGGCGGACGATCCGCAGGGAATGGGCAGGGCGCAGCAGGGGCAGGGCGCGGGTGACGGCGCGCATGGCGGCACGCTGGCCCGCCGCATCGCCGTCGAAGCAGAGGATCGGCATTTCGACGTGGCGCCACAGCATCTCGATCTGCTGCTCGGTCAGCGCCGTGCCGAGCGGGGCGACGCATTCGCCGATCCCCGCCGCCGCCATCGCGACCACGTCCATATAGCCCTCGACCACCACCATCCGGCCCGACTGGCGCGCGGCGGGGGCGGCGCGGTGCAGGTTGTAGAGCGTGCGGCCCTTGTCGAAGAGGGGGGTATCCGGAGAATTCAGATACTTCGGCGCATCTGTTTTCTCCTTGGTGAGAATACGCCCACCGAAGGCGATCACCCGCCCGCGTGCATCCTCGATCGGCAACATCAGGCGGCCACGGAAGCGGTCGTAGGGATCGCGGTTCTCGACTTCGATCCGGAGGCCTGCCTCGATCAGCATGGGTTCGGGATACTTGCCGAGCGCTTCCTTCATCGCCTGTCGTCCCTCCGGCGCATAGCCGAAGCCGAAGCGCTGGAGCGTGTGGGCGTCGAACCCGCGCGTCGCCAGATAGGCGCGCGCCGATTCGCCGCCGGGGGAGGAGAGGTTCTGCACGAACCAGCCCTGCGCAGCGGCCATCACGTCATGCAGCGTATCGCGCTTTTCCGCCGCCTTTGCCGCGCGCGGATCGGGGGCGGGCACGTCCATTCCCGCTTCGGCCGCCAGTTCCTTGACCGCATCCATGAAGGACAGGCCCTGATGGTCGGTCATCCAGCGGATCGCATCTCCATGTGCGCCGCAGCCGAAGCAGTGATAGAAGCCCTTCTCGTCGTTGATGGTAAAGCTTGGAGACTTCTCGTTGTGGAACGGGCAGCAGGCCTTGAACTCGCGCCCCGCCTTGGTGAGGCGGGTCGAGCGACCGATCAGTGCGGACAGGGTTATCCGCGTGCGAAGCTGGTCGAGCCATTGAGGGGTAAGCACGGTCCTGCCGCCCGATCTGTCAGGTCAGGCCAGCGCCGCCTTCACCCAGCCCGAAGCCTTGCCCATGTCGAGTTCGGTACCGTGACGCGCCTTCAGCGCGGCGACGACCTTGCCCATGTCCTTCATGCTCTCGGCGCCGACTTCGGTCTTGATCGCCTCGATCAGGGCCTTGGTCTCTTCCTCGGAGAGCTGGGCGGGCAGGAATGTTTCGATCACATCCAGTTCGGCCTTCTCGTCGGCAGCCTTTTCGGGGCGGCCACCTTCTTCGAAGAGCTGGATCGATTCGCGGCGCTGCTTCACCATCTTTTGGAGCACGTCGATCACCATGGCATCGTCGTCCGGAAGAGAATCGGCGGTGCGCAGTTCGATGTCGCGGTCCTTGATCTTGGCAAGGATGAGGCGAACCGCGGCGAGACGCGGCTTGTCGCCCGCCTTCATCGCAGTGATCTGGGCGGCCTTGATCGAATCACGAAGCATTGTTTTCCTGCTGTTCTGATAGGGTTGGAAAAGGGTGATGGCGCAAAAGTAGCAAGCCGCGCGCCAAATTGCACCTGTCGCGCCTTGACGCGGTGCACAACCCTGTCTAGCGGGCGGGCCTTAGCACACATAGTCAGAAACGCCGAAAACGGAGCGACCCACCATGGCCGACGCCGCATATACGCTTGCGCCCAAACCTGAAGGGGCGACAGGCGTTCTCGTCCTGAGCGATGGACACGTGGTCTGGGGCCGCGGCTTTGGAGCCGTTGCCGAAGCAGTCGGCGAAGTCTGCTTCAACACCGCGATGACCGGATATCAGGAAGTGATGACCGATCCGTCCTACGCGGGCCAGATCGTCACTTTCACGTTCCCCCACATCGGCAACGTCGGTGTCAACGACGAGGACCTCGAGTCCAAGGTCGATGGCGCCGTCGGCTGCGTCGTCCGCGAGGACGTGACTCTGCCTTCGAACTTCCGCTCTGCCGGTGAGTTCGGTGACTGGCTTGCCGCCAAGGGCAAGGTCGGTCTCGCCGGGGTCGATACCCGCGCCCTGACCCGCCGCATCCGCCTTCAGGGCGCGCCCAACGCGGTGATCGCCCATAACCCCGAAGGCGAGTTCGACATTCCGGCCCTCATCAAGAAGGCGCAGGAATGGCCGGGCCTCGAAGGCATGGACCTTGCCAAGATCGTCAGCCGCGAAATCCAGGAGGGCTGGGAAGGCTCGACCTGGGAACTCGGCGAGGGCTTCGGCGCCGCTGAGGGCGATACCCAGCCCCACGTCGTCGCCATCGATTACGGCGCCAAGGACAACATCTTCCGCAACCTGGTGAAGGCCGGCGCGCGGGTGACGGTGGTTCCCGCCGAAACCTCGCTCGACTCTATCCTCGCGCTGGAGCCGAAGGGCGTGTTCCTCTCGAACGGACCGGGCGACCCGGCGGCGACCGGCACTTATGCCGTGCCCGTCATCAAGTCGCTGCTCGACCGCGACGTGCCGGTCTTCGGCATCTGCCTCGGTCATCAGATGCTCGGCCTTGCCGCCGGTGCGAAGACCTCGAAGATGCATCAGGGCCACCGCGGCGCCAACCACCCGGTGAAGCGTCTTGAAGATGGCGTCGTCGAGATTACCTCGATGAACCACGGCTTCGCGGTCGACAACCAGTCGCTGCCCGAAAACGTCGAGGAAACGCACGTCTCGCTGTTCGACGGTTCGAACTGCGGCATCGCGATCAAGGGCAAGAAGGCATTCGGCGTGCAGTACCACCCCGAAGCCAGCCCCGGACCGCAGGACAGCTTCTACCTCTTCGAGAAGTTCGTGGGCATGCTCGCCTGACCGGCGGCAACCACGAACCGAAACGCGGTTTTCCTCGGAAAACCGCACACTATTGATCAGATCTTCAAGGCGGAATTGCCCATGCCCAAGCGCACAGACATCTCCTCGATCCTCGTCATCGGCGCCGGCCCGATCATCATCGGCCAGGCCTGCGAATTCGACTATTCGGGGACCCAGGCGATCAAGGCGCTGAAGGAAGAGGGCTACCGGGTCATCCTGGTGAACTCGAACCCGGCCACGATCATGACCGATCCGGACATGGCCGACGCCACTTATGTCGAGCCGATCACCCCGGAAGTGGTCGCCAAGATCATCGAGAAGGAGCGCCCGGACGCGGTGCTCCCGACGATGGGCGGCCAGACCGCGCTGAACTGCGCGCTGGCGCTGTTCAACGACGGCACGCTGGAGAAGTTCGGCGTGCAGATGATCGGTGCCGACGCCGACGCCATCGACAAGGCCGAGGATCGCCAGCGCTTCCGCGACGCGATGGACAAGATCGGCCTCAACTCGGCCCGTTCGGGCGTGGCCCACACCATGGAAGAGGCGTTCGCGGTTCTGGAGCGCACCGGCCTGCCGTCGATCATCCGTCCCAGCTTCACGATGGGCGGCACCGGCGGCGGCATTGCCTATAACAAGGCCGAGTTCGAGACGATCGTCCGTTCGGGCCTCGATGCCTCGCCGACCACCGAAGTGCTGATCGAGGAATCGCTGCTCGGCTGGAAGGAGTATGAGATGGAGGTCGTGCGCGACAAGCACGACAACTGCATCATCATCTGCTCGATCGAGAACGTCGATCCGATGGGCGTCCACACCGGCGACTCCATCACTGTCGCCCCGGCGCTGACGCTGACCGACAAGGAATACCAGATCATGCGCAACGCCTCGATCGAGGTGCTGCGCGAGATCGGCGTCGAAACCGGCGGTTCGAACGTGCAGTTCGCGGTCAATCCGAAGGACGGCCGCCTGATCGTCATCGAGATGAACCCGCGCGTCTCGCGTTCGTCGGCGCTGGCTTCGAAGGCCACTGGCTTCCCGATCGCGCGCGTCGCGGCGAAGCTGGCCGTGGGCTACACGCTCGACGAGATCATGAACGAGATCACCGGCGCCACGCCGGCCGCGTTCGAACCGACCATCGACTACGTCGTCACCAAGATCCCCCGCTTCGCCTTCGAGAAGTTCAAGGGCGCCAAGAACGACCTCACCACCGCGATGAAGTCGGTTGGCGAAGTCATGGCGATCGGCCGTAACATCAAGGAATCGATGCAGAAGGCCCTGCGCGGCCTTGAAACCGGTCTCGACGGTTTCAACCGCGTGGTTGAGCTGGAAGGCGCGGGCCGCGATGTGATCACCGCTGCCCTCTCGAAGGCTACCCCGGAGCGTCTGCTGCACGTCGCGCAGGCCTTCCGCGAAGGCTTCACGGTCGACGAGATTCACGCGATCGCGCACTACGACAAGTGGTTCCTGCGCCACATCGAAGAGATCATCGCCGAAGAGGCGAATATCATGAAGCATGGCTTGCCGGTCGATGCGCAGGGTCTGCGCCGCCTGAAGGCCATGGGCTTCTCGGACAAGCGCCTTGCCACGCTTGCCGTGCGTTCGGTCGGCGTTGCCGGCGGCATGGGTGAGACCCAGGCCAAGCGCTCGGGCCTGCTGCACGACGCGCTGCTCGCCATGGCCGGTGCCACCAGCGAGGACGAAGTGCGCAAGCTGCGCACCAAGCTTGGCGTCCATCCGGTGTTCAAGCGCATAGACTCCTGCGCGGCTGAGTTCGAGGCGGTGACGCCTTACATGTACTCGACCTATGAAGCCCCGATCTTCGGTGAGCCGGAGAACGAAGCCAATCCGTCCGACCGCAAGAAGGTCGTGATCCTCGGCGGCGGTCCCAACCGCATCGGCCAGGGCATCGAGTTCGACTATTGCTGCGTCCACGCCTGCTTCGCGCTCTCCGAAGCCGGCTACGAGACCATCATGGTCAACTGCAATCCCGAGACAGTCTCGACCGACTACGACACTTCGGACCGTCTCTACTTCGAGCCGCTGACCGGCGAGGACGTGCTCGAAATTCTGCGCGTCGAACAGTCGAAGGGTGAGCTTGTCGGCGTTATCGTGCAATTCGGCGGCCAGACCCCGCTGAAGCTGGCGCAGACGCTGGAAGATGCCGGTATTCCGATCCTCGGAACCTCGCCCGACGCGATCGACCTTGCCGAAGACCGTGAGCGCTTCTCTGCGCTGGTCGAGAAGCTGGGCCTCAAGCAGCCGGCCAACGGCATTGCCCGCAGCCGTGACGAAGCCGTCGCCGTCGCCAACCGCATCGGCTACCCGGTTCTCATGCGTCCGAGCTACGTGCTGGGCGGCCGCGCGATGGAAATCGTCGACAGCGAACAGCAGCTTGACGACTACATCACCACCGCCGTGCAGGTCTCCGGCGACAGCCCCGTGCTGATCGACCAGTATCTGCGCGATGCCGTCGAGTGCGACGTCGATGCGCTTTGCGATGGCGAGCAGGTCGTCGTGGCCGGCGTCATGCAGCACATCGAGGAAGCGGGCATCCACTCGGGAGACAGCGCCTGCACCCTGCCTCCCTACAGCCTCCCGGCCGAGATCATCGCCGAGATGGAACGTCAGGCCGAAGCCTTGGCCTTCGGTCTCAAGGTGCGCGGCCTGATGAACATCCAGTTCGCGGTGAAGGACGGTGAGGTCTACCTCATCGAGGTCAACCCGCGCGCTTCGCGTACCGTGCCGTTCGTCGCCAAGGCGCTCGGCCAGCCGGTCGCCAAGATCGCCAGCCGCGTGATGGCGGGCGAAAAGCTGTCCGACTTCCCGCCGTTCAAGCGTGACCTGCCGTATATGGCGGTGAAGGAAGCGGTGTTCCCGTTCTCGCGCTTCCCCGGCGTCGATCCGGTGCTGAGCCCCGAAATGAAGTCGACCGGCGAAGTCATGGGCCTCGATGCCGATTTCCCGCGCGCCTTCCTCAAGGCCCAGCTCGGCGCCAGCATGCGCCTGCCCGATAGCGGTACGGTGTTCGTCTCGGTGAAGGACAGCGATAAGGCCGTGATCCTACCCGGCGTGCAGACGCTGGTGAAGGAAGGCTTCAAGATCGTCGCGACGGCTGGCACCCACAAGTACCTGACCGAAGCCGGCGTTCCGGTCGAACTGGTCAACAAGGTCGTGGAAGGCCGTCCGCATATCGTCGACAAGATTGTCGATGGCGAGATCGCGCTGATCTTCAACACCACCGAAGGCTGGCAGAGCCTCAAGGACTCGCAGTCGATCCGCGCTTCGGCGCTGACCGGCAAGATTCCCTACTTCACCACTGCAACCGCCAGCGTCGCTGCTGCACAGGCAATTTCTGCCTTGCGCGGGACCCAACTTGAAGTGCGTTCGTTGCAGGATTATTATAGCTGAAATCGATCTAGCCTCCCCACATCGCTGCGGATCGGCCCCGTCCCCGGGAATACCCTGAGGGACGGGACAGGAAACTAGTCTCCTCCGACTGGTTTCGCGTGCGGGGAGGCAGCAGGAAGGAAGTAATTGATGGCCAGTATCGAAAAGCTCCCCATGCTCGCCGAGGGGTATGAGAAGCTGACCGCCGAGATCAAGGCGCTGCGCGAAGAGCGCCCCCGGATCGTCGATGCGATCGAGGAAGCCCGTGCGCATGGCGATCTCTCGGAAAACGCCGAGTATCACGCGGCCAAGGAGCGCCAGGGCCAGGTCGAGGCGACGATCGCGGACCTCGAAGACAAGATCACGCGCGCCCAGATCGTCGATCCAGCCACGCTGTCGAGCGACAAGATCATCTTCGGCGCAACGGTGACGCTGCTCGACGAGGACGACAAGCCGGTGAAGTACCAGATCGTCGGTCCTTACGAGGCGGATGCCCGGATCGGCCGGATCAGCTACAACTCGCCGCTCGGCAAGGCGCTGATCGGCCGCAAGGTCGAAGAGGAAGTTGAAGTCACCGTTCCGGCGGGCGACAAGTTCTACCTGATCGAGAAGATCGAGTTCATCTGAGCCGATCTTTCGGACTTTGGATAAAAGAAAAGGCCGGCATTTCTGCCGGCCTTTTTCGTTTTCGCCGTTCCCGGCGAAAGAAGCTCAGGCTTCCGACTGATCGGGCTGAAGCAGGCGGTGCAGATGCACGATCACGTACTTCATCTCGGCATCGTCGACAGTGCGCTGGGCGGACGAACGCCATGCATCTTCGGCTGCAGCGTAATCGGGGTAAACGCCGACGAGATCGAGTTCGTTGAGGTCGGCGAATTCAAGGCTGCGGGGGTCTTTGACCCGGCCGCCCATCACAAGGTGAAGCTTCTGCATGGGACCGCTTTCGTGAGTGGGAAGAAAGATGCGGGTCCCATACGTTTTGACAGGTTGCAGGGCAAGAGCGGATCGCGCAGGCGATCCGCTCCTATATATGATATTGCTTCTCAATTGCGATAAGTTAAGTTCAGTGCGGCAGACGCTGCGCCAGTCCGCTGACCAATTCGGCGATGCGATGCGAGCCGGAACTGGCGGTTTCGCTGGCATTCTTTCCGATTTTCTGCGCCTGACGGGCAGCCGCTTCGCCTGCCTCGCTGGCGCGCTTGGCAGAGGAGCGGCCCAGGGCACTTGCAGCAGCCAGCGCTGCCATGCCGTATTTTTCAAGTCGCTCGGCGGCAAGCTCACCGCTTTTCTCGGCGCGGTCCGCAATGGTGCCTGCCTGCTTGCGCGCGCCGAGACTAAGATCGTGGACCTTCTCCGCCGCTTCCTTTCCGAAGAGGGCGGTCGCTGCGCCTGCCGCCTCTGCGAGATGAGCACCCTTGGAAAGGCCGCGCGACAGCACGCCGCGGGTCAGTCGGCGCGGCAACAGGGCGCTGACCAGCACGCCTGCGGCCACTCCGCCTGCAACCACCAGCACGGGATGGCTTTTCACGAAAGCGACGACCTTTTCCGAAGGGCGCGGCTCTGCCTTCGCCGCATTGAGAACCACCACTTGCCCGGTGTTCGCACCGCTGGCGGAGGTTTCGGGGATCTTGGGGGTGGTTGGTTCAATCTTGCTCACCGTCGGACTCCTTCGGATGTCGGCCGGAACCGAACAGGCGTTCGATCCCGGCGATGATCGGGTTACGCAAAAGCCAAAGCGCCAGCGCGGTAAAGGTTCCGCCGATCGCGACGGGATGTTCCTCCACGACGGCGACCGCTTCGTCGAGCATGTCAGCCGCCTGTTCTATGGCTTCGTCGAGAATGCGCCCCGTCAGGCCGCGCACTTCGAAATCGGCCTTGAGCGCGCCGTAGCGCGCGTCGAACACCGCCTTTGCGGTATCGCGGGTAGCGCGATCTTCGGCGAGTTGGCGGGCGAGGGCGCTCATTCGACATCTTCCTTGCTGGAAAGCAGCGCCATCATCCGCTTTACGCGCGTACGTGCTGAGACAGCCATGATCGCTGCCACGACCAGCACTGCAACGGGAACGACGATCATTGCCAGCCATGGGCCGATCAGCGTGCCGAGCGCGATGACAAGGCCCAGGACCAGCGCCACGACTGCGAACAGCACCAGTACCACGGCGCCGATTCCCAGAACCGCGATCGAGCGCGTCTCCGCCCCGACGAAGGCGGCGCGGGTCTTCTGATAGGCCAGTTCGGCCTGAGCGAATGTGCGCGCCTCGCCTACGAGCAGGCGCACGTCTTCCATAAGCGAAAGGTCCTCCCCCTCCGTGACGGGAGGGGGGAGGGCGGCTTGGGTGTCGAGCATACTATTGCGAACGCTAGGCGATCAGCTGCTCTTCTTGAACAGGCGCGCGATCAGGAAGCCTGCCGCCGCTGCGATACCGACGGCGGCTACCGGGCTGCGGCGCACGAATTCCTTCGCTTCCTCACCCAGTTCGTCGAGCGACTTCTCGTCGAGCTTGGTGGCGGTATCGGCGAGCGACTTCGAGGCCGTGCGCGCATAATCGCCGTACTTTTCACCGGCCTTTTCGTCGATCAGTCCGGCATTGTCGTCGATCAGCTTCGAAAGGCCGACGATCGCCTGGCTGGCCTTGGCCTTGCCCTGGTTGGCGAGATCGGTCGCCTTGACCTTGGCATCGTCGGCAAAGGCGCTGGCCTTGGCTTTGGCGTCTTCGGAACGGACCTTGGCCTCGTCCGACCATTCGCCCTTGGTCTGGCTGAACTTTTCATGGCAGCTGTCGGCCATGGCCAGAACGCCTGCCTTTGCTTCGTCCACGGCCTTGCTGAAGTGGCTCTTCGCGTTCTCGGTGCCGTTTCCGGTGCTAGTCGTCTCGGACATTGCAGATTCCTTCCTTGTTTGCCGCTGCGCCACATTCGCCGCGCCGTATTGACGGGTATCTAGGCGCTTAGCGCCAAGAGTAACACAACTTGTCGTCGAAATGGCAACGCAACTTGTCAGGCGTAGTTCCCCTGCTAAGACGCCAGCGAGAGTGCGCTGAGGCGCCTCATGGTTCGCCTTGCAGGAGGAATAGCCTTTTATGACCGCGATTATCGATATCCACGGCCGCGAAATTCTCGACAGCCGCGGCAATCCCACTGTCGAAGTCGATGTTCTTCTCGAAGACGGTAGCTTCGGTCGTGCAGCGGTTCCCTCGGGCGCTTCGACCGGCGCCCATGAAGCCGTGGAACTGCGTGACGGCGACAAGTCGCGTTATCTCGGCAAGGGTGTGCTCAAGGCTGTCGATTCCGTAAATGGCGACATCGCCGAAGCTCTCGTCGGCCTCGATGCCGAAGATCAGCGCGACCTCGACCTCGCCATGATCGAACTCGACGGCACCGAGAACAAGAGCCGTCTGGGCGCCAACGCCATTCTCGGCGTCAGCATGGCAGCGGCGAAGGCCGCCGCCAATGCGCGCGGTCTGCCGCTCTATTCCTATGTCGGCGGCGTTTCGGCGCATGTCCTGCCGGTGCCGATGATGAACATCATCAACGGTGGCGAACATGCCGACAACCCGATCGATTTCCAGGAATTCATGATCATGCCGGTCGGCGCCGATTCGATCGCGGAGGCGGTGCGCTGGGGTTCGGAAATCTTCCACACGCTGAAGAAGGGGCTGCACGAGAAGGGCCTCGCGACCGCAGTCGGCGACGAGGGCGGTTTCGCACCGAACCTCGCCAGCACTCGCGATGCGCTGGACTTCATCATGGCCTCGATCGAAAAGGCCGGTTTCAAGGCGGGTTCGGAAATCCAGCTCGCGCTCGACTGCGCTTCGACCGAGTTCTTCAAGAACGGCAAGTACGAGATCAGCGGCGAGGGCCTGAGCCTCTCTCCGGTCGCTTTCGCCGACTATCTGGCCGATCTGACCGATGCCTATCCGATCGTCTCGATCGAAGACGGCATGGGTGAAGACGATTTCGAGGGCTGGAAGGCGCTCACCGACAAGATCGGCCACAAGGTCCAGCTCGTCGGCGACGATCTCTTCGTCACCAACCCGAAGCGCCTGACCATGGGCATCGAGAAGAGCCTCGCCAACTCGCTGCTGGTGAAGGTCAATCAGATCGGCACCCTGACCGAGACGCTGGAAGCCGTCTCGATCGCCCAGCGCAGCGGCTATACCGCCGTGATGTCGCACCGTTCGGGCGAGACCGAGGACGCGACGATCGCCGACCTCGCCGTCGCCACCAACTGCGGCCAGATCAAGACCGGCTCGCTCGCGCGTTCGGACCGGCTTGCCAAGTACAACCAGCTCATCCGCATCGAGGAAGAACTGGGCAAGGCCGCGCGCTACGCCGGTGCTTCGGCTTTCGGTCGCCTTTCGCGCTAAGAACCCAGCCGGTTACGGCAAAAAGACCCGGTCTCCTTGCGGAGGCCGGGTCTTTTCCTGTCCGGAATCGAAGCCGGGTGGCCGGTTTCCATCAAGGAAGGCCGACCACTCGGTCGCCGCCGCAGCCGCTTGCGCCTGATTACCCCCCTGTGGGGCGGAACGGGTCGGTTTCAGGCTCGCTTATCGGGCTGCCAGGACCCCGGGGCGGGGATCGTCGAGCAGCACCACGGATCGCGATGCGGAGGCGAAGTATTCGAGCATCGCGGCGTAACCCCGCGCGCTCAGTTTGACGTAGACGCGCCGGGCATCGCCGGGATCGGCTTCGCGGACGAGCAGGCCCTGTTTTTCAAGGATGGTGATCCAGCGCAGGGCCGTGGTGGAAGGGACGGCGGAGCCGATGCAGGCGCTCGTTACCGAAACGCGCCGCCGTTCCTTGGCAGCGATGAACAGATCCAGCAGGATATCCCAGGCCGGTTCGCCGAAAAGGTCTTCCGATTGGAAGATCTTCGTTCGCCTGCGGCGGTCGTCGTAAGTCTGTCGGGCCAGTTCCACCCAGATCGGGTGATCCTGGCTGGCAGCAGTCCTGCCGCTTTCGCGGACTTCCGGCGGAATGCCTATATCGCCGAAATCCGGGGTGAAGCTTGCGCCGATTTCGAGTTCGCGGGCCATTGCAAGAAGTTCATTGGCGATACCGATCAGACGAATGGCTTTCGCCCGATTGCGCATCAACTGATCGGTCTTCTCCATAAATCCGTGCCACCAGCGCTTGACCGCAAAGCAGATCGCAGCATCGTCGTGCGACGAAATCCAACGATGTTTGCAGTTGTTACCCCCATTTTCATGAATGCCCGCAATGAACACTGCCGAATGAGGCAGTTCTGTTCGAAGCGATAACAAAATTCATGAACGAGATTATGGATAACCACAGAGCCGTTACGACGTCTTGTGCAGGTTACTCCGGTTTGGAGTGAGTTCGCTCGATTTCGCGGTGAAAACGCAGGGAGTCGATCGCAGCCTGAAGATGGGCTGCAGCAACGAAGGCGCCCATTTCTTCAAGTTCTTCCAGCTTTTCGTCAAGTTCGCCGATCAGTTGAGTCATGTTCGCGTCCCTAATCACGTTATGTTTCTCCAGCAGGCGAACGTACTTCGCCCGAGCCTGATCGGCCGTATTTCCCCGAGGTTTTCAACCAAGGCGCGTGCCGGCAGGCGTTTTGGTTAATGAATGCTCCGATTGCGATCAATATCGGAGGCATTGATCGTGCAATTACAGAATTTTCACCGTCTTGGAATAAGAGAATTGTGACTGTCCAGCTTCTGAACAGCTCTGTTTGTTCCATTAATGAGGTGAAAATATTTATATGTACGTATTTACACATAAATTTATCGGGCTGGTCAAAGCGCCTTAGGGCGCTTCAATTGTATGAATTGACGCGTAAATCTTTAGCGCACGAAGTCATATTTGACGCTGGCCTGTATCCGGCTGGCACTGCGGGTGCTGCCGTCCTGGCGCTTCAGGCGACCATACAGACCCTCGATTCCGACCGAGAACGACGAAACCGGAGACCAGATCAGGTTCAACGCGCCGTAACGGGATTCCGAAAAGGCGTCGCCGGGCAAGAGCCCTTCATCGCGCAGGCCGAGCACGCCGGCGACCATGTTGCTCCGGAAGGCTGTCGACCAGTTGTGGGTATAAGCGCCGTAACCGCCCAGGTGTTCGATCAAGTGCAGGCTGCCATCGGAGCGGATTGCTGCATCGAGTCCCAGGCCGTTGATATCGTTGATGGTATGTGCCGCGCCCTTGCCCCAGAGCGCACCTGCCGAAACGGCATTGGCCTCATCGAGCGAGAACGAGCCTGACGCGGAGAGCGCAAAGCCCATGGCATCGTCTTTCGGTCCGCCGTCAGCGCTCCGATAGCCGATCCGGCGCAGGATGCCGCCCAGTTGCAGGTGGCCTTTCGAACCCTCGTAACGCCCGACCAGCACCAGGTCAGGCATGGTCTCGGCCCCCTTCTGGTTGTCGGCGAGTTGAAGGTCGGTGTCGGGCTGCTCCAGCGAGAGGGTGAGGTGCGTGTCGGGGGCCACCTTGAACGACTGGCGAACGGACGCCGTGCGCAGGAAGATCGCGCCTCCCGGCCCCCAGTTGTCGAGCGTGTCGGGCAAGGCATCGGCATCGACGAGTGCGGAATAGCCGTAGCCGCCATAAGTGTTGCCGACCTGGCCGTAGGCGTGGTTGAGATGGAAGCTATAGCTGGTGCCGTCTCCGTAGAAGTCGTTTTCGACGTAGAAACGCAAGTTGCCGAGCGAGGAGGGGCGGCGCACTTCGAGGCTGAAACGGGTGGCGCGGGCGCTGACGTCGGCGCGGTTGCGGGCCTTGTTGCCGAAGGGGATCGAGGGGACGCCGAACTGATCGCGGTCGCCCACGAAGCGGGGGTCATAGATCAGGTCGACTTTGGCGAAGCCGCCGATGCGCACGGCGGTTTCGGTGCCGGGGATCGGGATGAAGCCTTTGAGGTCGGGATCATTCGGCGGGCTCTGGTTGTCGGGGCGGCTGGCGCCGGTGATGCGGTCCCCGATGGTGTCGCGGCCCGGCAGCGGCGAGGCGGTGACACCAAGGTTGCTGGCGGCGCTGGCGACTTGCTTGCTGCCTGGATGGGCAGGCGGTGCGGCGGGGGGTTCTCGAGGTGCTGCTGCCACTTGCGCAGGGGGGGCGCCGCTCTGTCGCATCGCCGCGATCTCGGCCTTCAGTGTTTCGACGGTAGCCTTGAGGTCGGCCACTTCGCCGCGCAATGCGGCGACGTCGTTATTCTGGGCCTTGGCAGGCAGGGCGGCTGCAGCGGAGACTGCCGCGCAGGCCAGAGCGAGGCTCCGGCCGGAAGAGTGGATCATGCATAACCCCCTTCATCAGACAGGGCGCACGAGCATCCTCGCTTCGGGGCCGTAGCCCTTGGCCGGATCGAGCAGCCCGTCGCCGAGCAGTTCGAAGCCCTGCTTTTCCCAGAAGCCATGGGCGTCCCCCACGGCGATCAGCACCACGCGGGAAAGCCCGCGCGCCTTGGCCTCGTCCACCGCGATCCGTACCGCCTCGCCTGCGAAACCCCGCCCGCGCGTGGAGGCGCCCAGGGCAAGGTCGTGCAGGAAATAGCAGTCGAACGGCTCGGCAAGGCCGGTCATCGGCGCGTCTATCACCGGCGGCCGGTCCTGCCGGCCGGGGTGGGAGACGAGGTAACCGGCGACCTTGCCGTCATCTCCTTCCAGCACGTGGCAGCCGGACGGGTAATGCCGGAAGCAGGCGGCGAAGACTTCCGCGTTCTCGGGATAGTCGAGGTGGACGATGTCCGCCACGTCCGCCACATGAGCCACGTCGTCTTCGCGCATTTCCCGCCAGTGCATCGTCTTGCCGTTCCCTTAGTTCGCGCCGGACGGCGCCATTTGCTGCGCGGTCTCCCCGGCCTCCGCGGGCGCCTGTTCGCGCGAGCGGAGGTCGAGATCGCTGTGCCGTCCGACCGATAGCCAGAACATCACGACAAGGGCAACGATGGTCACGCCGAGCGCAAGGTAGCGCACCCAGACCGGGGCCTTGCCGCCGGGGTGGATGTGCTTCTCCTCAAGATCGCGCTTGCGGGTGATGGAGGCCGAGTAGAACACGATGGTGGCGATCACGAAGATCAGCGACCAGCGCGTCTGCTCACCGTCCGAACCGACCAGCGCGATCATGCAGTAGATTGCCCCCGCAAGCCCCGCCGCCACGAAGAAGGTGTACTGGCCGTGCGGCATCTTGCCGTAGCCCAGCACCTTTATCGCGATGCAGGAGTAGATGTAGGGCAGCAGCGTCATGATGACGGCGATCGAGGCGATCTTGCCGAATTGCTGGCTGGCGGTGGGGGACATCGTGGCGAGCACCTGCACGCTCATGATGACGGCCACGATCACCAGGCCGAGCGAGGGCACGCCGCGCTTGTTCACTTTGGCGAAGATGCCGGGGAACAGCCCGTCGTCCGCTGCCGCCTTGGCCGACTGGCCGACCAGCAGGGTCCAGCCCGCCAGCGAGCCGAGGCAGCCCACCGCTGCGCAGAGCGCCACGGTGCTGCCGGCAAAGTCGCCCAGTGCCAGCCGGGCTGCGTCCGCAAAGGGCGCGGAGGAGGCGATCAGTTCCTTGTTCGGGATCATGCCCATGATGACCGAGGAACTGAGCACATAGGCCACCGAGGCCAGGACAACCCCGCCCACCGTGGCGATCGGCACATTGCGCGAGGGATTGGCGACGACGCCGGCCGAAACCGAGGCACTCTCCACCCCGATGAAGGCCCAGAGCGTGAAGGTCAGCGTGGCCATCACCGCGTTCGGGCTGGACTGGCCCGAGACGTTCCATGCAGACGAGAAGATCTCCGGCTTGAACCAGAACCAGCCGAACAGCGCCATGCCGAAGATCGGCACGAGGGCGAACACCGTGGTGAAGCTCTGCAGCCGCCCGACGACCTTGGGGCCAAGGATGTTGGCGTAGGCGAAGAACCAGATGATCGCGATGGACCCGAAGGCCATCACGATCGGGATCTTCAGCGCCGGGAAGAAGTGTGAGAGATAGCCCAGCCCCGCCACGGCCAGCGCCACGTTGCCGACCACATTGGCCAGCCAGTAGATCAGGTTGGTCTGGTAGCCCATGTAGTCGCCATAAGCCTTGCGGGCATAGGCGTAGGGTCCGCCCGCCGCCGGATCGATGGCGGAAAGCTTGGCGAAGACCAGCGCCAGCGCTACCGCGCCCACCACGGTCAGAAGCCAGCCGATCAGCGCGATGGAGCCGATGGCCGAAAGGTTGGCGGGCAGCATGAACACGCCCGATCCCATCATGTTGCCCGCCACCATCAAGGTGGCGGGAACGAGTCCGATCTTGCCGCTGTCGTCGGCCGCTGCGGTTGCCATCACCGGTCTCCCCTCAGGACTTCTTCACGACGAGAACGTTGTAGACCCCGTCCTCCGCTTCCACCCCGTGGGTATCGTGGCCGAACCCCGGGAAGCGCAGGTCGTACCGCTCCAGCGCGCGCAGGTAGCCGATCAGCGCGCCCTCGGCGGGCCCGGCATTCTCGCCCGGCATCAGCAGGGGGATGCCCGGCGGATAAGGCACGATGCCGGTGGCGAGGGTGCGCCCGGCCAACCCGTCCAGCGTCACCTTCTCGATATTGCCGCGCACCAGTTCCTCGTAAGCGGAAACCGGGCTCATGTCGGGCTTGGGCAGGATGCCGAAAGCTTCGGACATGGTGGCGGTGGTCTTGAGGTCGCCCATCGCCGCGAACATCAGGTCCGCCAGTTCGCGCAGGCCCATGCCGGAATAGCGGTCCGGGTAGTCGGCCACCAGCGAGGGGATCGTGCGTTCCAGTGGCGCGTTGGCGTCGTAGTCCTTGCGGAAGTCCAGCAGGGCATTGACCAGCGTGCCCCACTTGCCCTTGGTCACGCCCAGCGAGAACAGGAACAGCACGGTGAAGTCCGTGGTCTTCTCCACCACGATGCCGCGCGCGCTGAGGTAGGACGTCAGGATGCTGGCGGGAATGCCCACAGCGCGCAAGCTGCCGTCCGGGTCCATGCCGGGGGTCAGCACCGAGACCTTGATCGGATCGAGCATGCAATAGCCCGGCTCGATATCGCCGAAGCCATGCCAGTCGGCACTCGGCACCAGTTGCCAGCAGGTGGGATCGGTGGCCAGATGCTCGGGATCGCATTCGTGGAATGGCACGCCGCGGCCGCGCGCGTCGTTCACTTCGGCGGGTTGCCAGATGTCGAAGAACCACGCGTTGTCGTCCGCGCTCTCGGCATTGAGCCTGGCGACCATCTGGCGGAAGGCCACCGCCTCGCGGATCGACACATCGGTCAGATGCTCGCCCGAGCTTTCCATCATCGCCGCCGAGACATCGTTGGAGGCGATGATCGGATAGCAGGGCGAAGTGGAGGCATGCATCATGAACGCCTCGTTGAAGCGGGCATGATCGATCGGATTGCGCCCGTCGCGCACATGGATCATCGAGGCCTGCGACAGCGCGGCGAGCAGTTTGTGCGTCGATTGGGTGGCGAAGACCGTGGGCTTCGATTTGTCGCGCGTGGCGGGATCGCCGTGCATGCCGAAGCGTTCGCGGTAGATCGGGTTGAAGCGGGCATAGCCGTACCACGCCTCGTCGAAATGCAGGCGGTCGACGGTGTCGCCCAGGAGTTCCTCGACCCGGGCGACGTTGTAGCACAGGCCGTCATAAGTCGAATTGGTGACCACCGCGTGGACCGGCTTGGCCCCTTCGGGCGCCAGCGGATTGTCCGCCACCAGCAGGCGCAAGTGCGCGGGGGTCAGATGCTCGGGCGGGATCGGGCCGATGATGCCCAGCGCATTGCGCTTGGGCATCAGGTAGCACGGGATCGCGCCCGAAAGCGTCATCGCGTGCTCCACTGACTTGTGGCAGTTGCGGTCGCACAGCGCCACCTGATCGCGGGTGACGGATGCCATCAGGATCACGCGGTTCGATGTGGAGGAGCCGTTGGTGACGTAATAGGTGCGGTCCGCCCCGAAGACGCCCGCCGCATAGCGCTCACCCGCACCGATCGGCCCGGAATGGTCGAGCAGCGAGCCGAGATCGCCGACCGAGATCGACAGGTCCGAACGGAACAGGCTTTCCCCGAAGAACTCGAAGAAGGCGCGGCCGGCAGGGGAGGTGAGGAAGGCGGTGCCGCCGGTATGGCCGGGGGTGTGCCAGGAATATTCGTAAGTCTGCGCGAACTTCACCAGCGCGCCGAACATCGGCGGCAGCACGGTGGAGCGATAGCGCTCTACAGCGGCGCGGATGCGGCCGCCGATGAAATCGGTGGTGTCTTCCAGCAGCCAGACGAAGTCGTCCGCCTTGGTCATCGCGTCCACCGGGATCGCCGAGGCGGCGGAACGGTCGGCCAGCAGGAAGATCGGCACGTCCTTGTTGAAGGCGCGCGTGGCGTCCAGCACCTTGTGGGCATCGGCGTGATCGGCGCTGTCACCAATATCCCAGTCGAGCAGCAGGCACTGGATCGAGGGATCGGTGGAGGCGACCGCGATGGCATCTTCCACATGATCGGAGATGATGACCTCGATCTCGCGCCGGTCCAGTTCCTCGACCAGCGCGGTCAGTGCGCGGCCGGGGGCGGAAACATCCTCGAAATCCTCGCGCACCAGCAGGGCGCGCATGGCCAGTCTCAGGCTCGAACGCGATACCATCTGAATAGGCTCCTCAAACTCGTGATCCTGTCGACCCGGCGATGAGCGTGCTGCAATCGAACGTGCAGCATCTGATATCTTATCCGTTAATCCGTACTTCTGGAAAATGTATCGTTTGCGAAAAGTAGCGCAGATGCCGAACCCTATTGGCAAGCATTAGGCTGTGTTCGGGCGTGGTGACGAAATGGGGTCCTTTTTCATATCGCGACAACTCGCGATTCGATTTACCCTGACCACGGACCGGAACATTGATCGAAATTTCTTTTCGTTCAAGGGGAAATATGTAATTCGTTGCAGGTCCCATTTGTGGTGAACCATGATTGACGGCAGCGATTTTCGAAATCGAACTGTAGTAGTCTGGGCCGGTGTCTTTGCGATGCTGGCTGCTTGTCCGAATTCTGCTTTCGGGCAGGATCGTGGTAAAGAAGCTGTTCAGGACGAGAATATCCCTGCGGCTTTGTCTTTCGATGCAGCACGTCAGCGGCTGGACCGTGTGTCTTTCGCACTGGGCGCCGCTTCGGACGAATTGAACGCGGCGGAAT
Source organism: Novosphingobium sp. BL-S-20 (assembly GCF_055521635.1). Taxonomy (NCBI): domain Bacteria; kingdom Pseudomonadati; phylum Pseudomonadota; class Alphaproteobacteria; order Sphingomonadales; family Sphingomonadaceae; genus Novosphingobium; species Novosphingobium sp. BL-S-20. The sequence goes on from NZ_CM145494.1 coordinate 1,501,785, forward strand.
CGACCGCTCATGCGCTCAAGGCGCTGAACCGACCGGTCGTATCCACTTCGGTTTCTGTGATTGCCTATCAGAAATCGCTTTCGGTCGACCTGACCGGGCAGAAGGACAGCTTCAGCAATGCTGCAGGACAGTTCCTCGAAGGCCTGCCCGGAGAGTTCCCGTCCGAGTTCTCCGGCATCGTCCAGCAAGTGACCGGGCGCGTGGGCGAGGCGCTTCCCGGACTGCTCTCGCAGATTCCCGACGAACTCGATTTCCGCGCGCGGCAGACGGTGATCAGGCCCAATGTCACGGCGGTCATGCCGCTCTATTCGGGCGGGGCGATCCCGGCGGTCCAGCACGGGGCGGAGGCCGGCGCGGAACTGGCGCGGGCGAAGCAGGCGGGCGCGCAGGACCTGTCGCAAGTGCGGCTGGTGCAGAGTTACTTCGGCCAGCAACTGGCCGCCGCGCTGCTCACCTCCGCGACCGGTACGCGCGATGCTTTCGACAGGCATCTCGCCAATGCGCAGACGCTGTTCCGGGAGGGCGTCATCCCGCGTTCGCGCGTTCTGGAGGTGCAGGTGGCCCGCGATGCTGCGCAGCGCGCGCTCGAACGGGCGCGCATGGAAGAGCGCAACGCCTCGGACTCGCTGGCCCGCCTGCTCGATGCGGGTGGCGGCGTGACGCCGACGACGCCGCTTTTCGTAAACGGTAGCGGCCTTGAACCGCTGGACGATTTCCTCGCCAGCGCGACTTCGCCGGGACAGTCGCAGATGCGTGCGGCGGAAGCGGCGCGCGATCTTGCCGGTTCGGGCGTCGATCTTGCCAGGTCACGCATGAGGCCGCAGGCTTTTGCGTTCGGGTCGTACAATTTCAACCGCAGCGATGCGATCCCGGTCGATCCGGACTGGATCGTCGGCCTCGGTTTGCGCTTCACCCTGCTGTCCAACATCGACCGCCGCGACACGCTCGATGCTGCGCGCTCGCGGCAGAGTGCGGCGGAAAATGCTGCGCGGGATACGCAGAAGACCATCGAGATCGAGACCAGCCGTGCCTACAACTTGGTCGAGACTGCGCGCCGCTCCTTCCTGCTGCTGGACAGCAACATGAAAGCCGCCGAAGAGAACCTGCGCGTCCACGAAATCGGTTTTCGCGAAGGCGAGGATACCGCCAGCCAGTTGATCGATGCGCGCAATGTGCTTTCGCTCGCCCAGACGCAGCGGATCGCTTCTGCCTATGAATATGTCGTCGCTCTCGCCGTCTTGCTGGCGGCCAGCAACCGGGGCGAAAGCTTCCGCGATTACCTCCTCCGTCCCGACAGGATCACCGCACCATGAGCGAAGTCGAGCAGGCGCCCCCGGCAGCGCGCGGCAGGTTTCGCCTGCTGGTGGCGGGACTGATACTGCTGGCGATCCTGCTCCTTCTCGGCTTGTGGATCGCCGCGAGGCCCGCGCCGGACCAGTTGCAGGGCATGGTCGATGCCGATGAGGTCAACGTCGCCACGAAGGCGCTGGCGCGGGTCGAGCGCCTGCTGGCCGAAGAAGGCGCAACGGTGACGGCGGGAACGGTGCTGGCAGTGCTCTCCAGTCCGGAGATTGACGGCGGACGGCAACAGGCGCAGGGCGCGCTTGCGGGCGCCGAAGCCATGCGCAATCTTGCCGACAGCGGCGCCCGCAAGGAGGACGTGGAATCGCTGCGCGCGGTCTGGCAGGCGGCGCAGGCGGGAGCGGACCTTGCCGCCGTTACGGCACGGCGGGCGGACAATCTCTATGCGGAAGGGGTGATCGCCGCGCAGCGCCGCGATGAGGCCCGCGCCGCGCGTGACGCCAGCGCTCGTCAGGCCGAGGCAGCGAAGTTGCAATATCTGAAGGCCCAGTCCGGCGCGCGCTCGGAGGAAAAGGCGGCTGCGCAGGCGCAAGTGCAGGTGGCGAAAGGCGGCGTGTTCATCGCCGATGCGCTTGCTGCCGAAAAGACGCTGGTGGCACCGATCGGCGGCGAAGTGACCCGGCGGCTGGCCGAGCCGGGCGAGATCGTCGCTCCGGCTGTCCCGGTGTTCCAGATCATCGATATCGCCCATCCTTGGGTCTCGCTCAACGTGCGAGAGGATCAGTTCGATGCGTTGCGCAAGGGCCAGGAGTTCATCGGACGGATTCCCGCTCTGGACGGCCGTAAGGTCCGCTTCCGCGTGACCTACATCAGCCCGCAGGGCGATTTCGCGACCTGGCGCGCGACCCGGCAATCCTCGGGCTTCGATGTGCGCAGTTTCGAAATCAGGCTTCGTCCTGCCGAGCCGGTGAGAGATCTGCGTCCCGGCATGAGCGTGCTGTTCGACTGGCCGCAATGACCTCGTTCCGAACCGGTTTCCGGTCTGCCTTGCGCCGTGAACTCGGCCATCTTCGGCAGGATCGCTGGGACTTGGGAATGCTCACCCTGTTTCCGGCCCTAGCGATCCTGATCGTGGCGGCGATGCTGATTGCCGGGGTGCCGCGCGCCTTGCCGGTTGCGGTGGTAGACGAGGATAACGGCACGCTCAGTCGCGCCATTGTTCGCGCCGTGTCGGCAAGCCCGGCGGTAGCCATTGCCGCGCGTCCGGAAAGCATGGTTGCGGCCGAGCGATTGGCGCGGGAAGGGCAGGTCTGGGCGATCCTGCGCATTCCGCGCGGTGTGGGCAATGGACTGGAGCGCGCGACGACGCCGGCGATCCAGATTTTCTACAACGCGTCGTTTCTGACGATCGGCGGCAGCGCGCAATCCGGCATTCGCGCGGCGGTGGACGCCGTGCTGATAGAGCGCGGGTTGGACGCAGCGCGGGCAAGGGGGCTTCCAGCGATCCGCATTCGCCCGCCGGTCGTCCAGGCTACGATCCTGTTCAATCCGCAGGCCAGCTTCGAGTGGTACTTGCAGGCGCTGATCCAGCCTGCCGTGCTTCATTTGCTGACCGGCTGCGTCGCGGTGATGGCCATGGCGCGAGAGTTGCAGGGACGGTCGCTCGCGCGCTGGAAGGCCGAGACCGGCGGCGGCCTTCCAGCGCTGGCGGGGAAGCTGCTGCCCTACGTCGCGGCAATCTCGATCTGGGGCATGGTCTGGATGATCTGGCTGGTCGGCATTCGCGGCTGGACGATGAACGGCAGTCTGCTCCTGACCCTTGTCGCGCAGAGCCTGCTATTCGCCGGAACCTCCGCGATTTCCGCCCTGTTGGTGATTGCGGCGCGCAAGCCGAGCTTCGCCTTTTCGGCCACCGCGCTCTATGCGGGGTCGGCGCTCGCCTATTCCGGCGGAACCTTGCCGCTGAACGGCGGCTCCGCTTTCGCGCGCGGCTGGAGCGAGGCTTTGCCTTTCACCCATTACCTGCGCTTGCAGATGGACCAGTTCCTTGGCGCACCGGTATTCGTGGCGCTGCCACAAATGGCCATTCTGTCGCTCTATCTGCTGGTACCGCTGGGCCTCTGTCTGTTCCTGCTGCGCCGGGCGGAGCCGGCTGCGTGACGTTCGCGCAAGGCTTCGCTTCGGTCTTCAGGGCCGTGTTGTCCACCTTTGCGCTGGCCTCGATCGTCGTTCTGGCCGTCGTGCTCTACGGCTTCTATTATCCGGCGCCTTACGCACAGCAGACCGCACGCCAGCTTCCTGTCGTAGTGGTGGACGAGGAACGCAGCGATCTGACGCGGGCGCTCGTCCGCAAGCTCTCCGACCTTCGGGAAGTGCGGATCGTAACAGAGGCGGCGTCGATCCGCGAGGCGGAGGAGCAGGTCCGCAACCGCCAGGCCGACGGCATCCTGCTGCTGTCGAGAGGCTTCACCCGCAGCTTGCTTACCGGCGCACCGGGCGGAGGGATCGGTATCTGGGTCAACGGGACTTACCTGATCCGGGCCAGGGATATCGGCGGTGCCGTTCAGGCAGCCGCTCTGGCCACTGCGACCGAGCGGCTGGGACCGCTGGCTCAAGGGCTGCATCTGCGGGCACCCATTACGGTTGTAGAGCGGCCATTGTTCAACACGCGGGAAGGCTACGCGGATTACGTATTCCCTGCCGTGTCGGCGATCATTCTTCAGCAGACGCTGCTGTTCGGCACCGCGATGCTGGCAGCGGGGCAGCTGGCCAGGGTCCGGAATGGCCAAGCCGCTCCGCTCACACTGCCGGAGTTTTTCGGTGCATGGTGCGCTCTGGCGCTGATCGGCTGCCTGGCGGCGATGTTCTATTTCGGCTGGATATTCTGGTATCAGGATGTGCCGCGCGCCGGAAACATGGTGGGGCTGTTTGTCGCCGTTCCGCTTTTCGCCGCTGCCGTTTCCGGGCTTGGCCTGCTGCTCGGCAGCCTGTTCGACAGCGCCGAGCGGGCCTTGCAGGTGCTGATCCCGACTTCGATCGTGCTGTTCTTCCTGGCCGGCGCGGCTTGGCCGCTTTCCTCCATGCCGGATTGGGTATCGGGCCTTGCCCATCTCTCTCCCGCAACATGGGGCGTGCAGGCCTTCGTGCGCTTTAATGAAATGGGGGCCGGTCTGGGAGATGTCGCACCCTATCTCGCGGGGCTTGCCGCACTGGCCCTTGCCTATGGCGGTGCGGCGGCATGGCGCCTGACGAAGCGAGCGGCATAAAACCGTCACGGGAACGCCATCCAATCTTCATTTATCGCTCGTAACCCGCCGAACCGTAAGCGCATTCGCTCAGGGGAAACGGTAATGAAATTCGGTACTTGCACCGCAGCTCTGCTCGCGGGAACCGCCCTTGCAGGGCTACCTGCGACAGTTCACGCAGCCGAAGCGGAAACGGCCGAAAGTACCGATCAGAATACCATCATCGTCACCTCCCAGAAGATCGAACAGCGGGCGGTGGACGTTCCCATCACGCTCTCGGTGCAGACCGGCGAGCGTATGCGCGAACTGGGCGTGACCGACATCGGCGAACTGTCGAACTACGTTCCGGGCCTCAATGTCCAGGTGCAGAGCGCCAACAATCCCGGTTTCGTCATTCGCGGCATCACCTCGGACAGCGGCTCAGCCCAGCAGGGTCCGCGCGTCACGCTCTACTATAACGGCATCGATATCTCGCGCTCGCGCGGGGCCTATCAGGGCATCTACGATCTCGACCGCGTGGAAGTGGTCAAGGGGCCGCAGGCGACGCTGTTCGGCACCGCCGCCACGATCGGCGCGATCAGTTTCGTATCGGCCAAGCCGCAGGCCGGCACTTCGGCCTCGCTGACGGGGGCCTACGGCAACCTCGATGCGACCCGCGTCGAAGGCTTCGTGAATGCGGGCAACGACGTGATCGCCGCGCGCATCGCCGGGCAATGGAAGAAGCGCGACGGCTATATCGAGAACCTCGCACCGGGTCAGGACGATCTCTATGCGCAGGACCAGCTCGGCCTGCGCGGGTCGCTGCGCTATACGCCGACCAGCGACTTCACCGCGGACTTTGTCTTCACTTACGATCGCCAGCGCAATTCCGGCACGCCGTTCCTCTCGAAAAACCTCGGTTCCACTTCGGTCAACGGGCTTTACGACGCGGCCTATCTCGGCGGCTCGCCGCTTTCCGCACAAGTTCTCGGTTCCGATAAGCTCGGCCTCGACCGGGATGTCTATGACGCCAACCTGACACTGGGATGGGACTTTGCGGAGGGCTGGAACTTCACCACCGTCAACGGCTACCGTCACTTCGATGCGCTGGAAGTGTTCGACGCCGATGGCTCCGCCGCCTGGTATCTCGAATTCGCCGAACGCGCCAAGGGCTGGCAGGCCAGCCACGAAAGCCGCTTCACTTATAGCGACGACCAGTGGCGCGCCTCGTTCGGGTGGAACTACTTCATCGAGGACAGCTACCAGTACGTGCCGATGTCGTCCGAAGTCGGCACGTACCTCCAGTGCAGCGCCAACCTGATCCCCGGCCTCGGCTGCGTGGCGGCCGACAACACCGTCACGGCAGGACGGGCGACCTCGCTGCTGACCGGCGGTGCCTATACCGCGGTGCCCTATTCGAGCTGGTACAAGAATGAAGGCCGCAACCAGTCGTGGTCGATGTTCGGCGACGTGACCTGGAAGCCCGTGACTGCACTGGAACTGACCGCCGGTGCGCGTGTGCTGATCGAGAAGCGCCGCTCGGGCTACTCTGCCTATCAGCCCAACGCCCCGGTCTATGGCCAGCCTTTGCTGCCGCTGGTCGACACCGGCGGACAGACGTTCTACGCCCGCAAGTCCTATGCTGCGGTGCTGCCGCGCTTCAATGCGCTCTATCACCTGACGGAGAACCTTAACCTCTACGCGACGATCTCGGAAGGTCGCCGCTCGCCGGTGGTCCAGCTCTCCGCCGCACGAGGGCCGGTGGCCGATCTCGACCTCATCAAGTCGGAGACGGTCTGGAACTACGAGGCTGGCATCAAGGGCTCGGTCGGCATGTTCTCCGGCTCGCTCGGCGTCTATTACGACAAGTACAGCAATTTCCAGGTTTCGGTGCTGGATGCGACAACCGGCGTCGCCCGTACCGAGAGCGCGGGTTCGGCCTCCAACCTCGGCGTGGAAGCCGAACTTGAGGCGCGCTTCACCGATTGGCTGAGCGCTTTCGGAAACGTCGGCTTCATCAGCGGCGGGATTGACGACAAGGCCGCCAACGGCGTCTACGCCGGGGACCAGTTCCGCCTCCAGCCCAAGTGGCAATGGGCCGCCGGTTTCAACCTCAACCTGCCGGTCAACCAGAGCACCAGCGTGTTCCTGACGCCCAGCGTCACCTATCGCAGCAAGATCTACTTCGAGATTCCCAACCGAGAGGTGACCAGCCAGGGGCCGGTCACGCAGATCAATGTTCGCGGCGGCGTCTCGCTGATGGACGGCAAGTTCCAGATCGCCGGTTACGCCCGCAACCTGACCGACCGGAAGTACCTGCTCGACGCAGGCAATACCGGCGGTTCGTTCGGCTATCCGACCTTCATCCCCGCCGAACCGCGCACTTACGGCATCGAGTTCACCGCGCGCTACTGACCGACCAGACTCAAGGATAATCCATGACCCTTCAACTCGACCGCCGCCTGCTGCTCAAGGCAGGCGCCTTCGGCCTTGCAGCGCTCTCGACACCCGGCGTCGCCCAGATCCTCACCGCGCGCGGCTTTACCCACGGCGTGGCGAGCGGTGAGCCTGCCGCGAATTCTGTCCTGCTCTGGACCCGCTATGTCGGCAGCGGCGATACGAAACTGCGCTGCGAGGTCTCGGCGGACGAGAGTTTCCGCAAGGTGGCAAGCGGCGGCGAAGTGATCGCCTCGCCCGCGCACGACAGCTGCGCCAAGCTGGTGGTTTCGGGGCTGACGCCGGGGCAGTGGTACTTCTACCGCTTCATCGCGCCGGACGGCACGAAGAGCGAGGTTGGCCGCACGCGCACCCTGCCGGTGGGTGAGGTCAATCGTTTCGGCATCGGCCTGTTCTCCTGCTCGAACATGCCGTTCGGCTGGTTCAACGCCTATGCCCATGCGGCGGCGCGCGACGATCTCGACCTGATCGTCCATGTCGGGGACTACTTCTACGAGTACGAATACGGGCACTATCCCGACAATCCGATGGCGGGCCGCCCGATCGAGCCGCAGAACGAGACGGTGTCGCTGGCCGATTACCGCCTGCGCTTTGCCAGCTACCGCCTCGACCCCGATCTTCGCCGCATCCACCAGCGCTTCCCGATGATCGCCCAGTGGGACGACCACGAATTCGCCAACGACACCTGGAAGGGCGGGGCCGAAAACCACCAGCCGGAGAAGGAAGGCGAATGGTCGGTGCGCCGCGCGGCGGCGGAGAAGGCCTATCGCGAATGGATGCCGGTGTCGGATGCGCTTTACGACAGCTTCCAGATCGGCTCGCTGGCGACGCTGTTCCGCCCGGAAACGCGCATAACCGGCCGCATGGAGCAGCTCGATTTCGGCGCGGTCATGGCAGGAGCCGCAAAGGGCGGCCAAGCGGAGATCGCCAAGGCTCTCATGCAGTTCCGCGACGGGCCGTGGATGTCCTCCGACCGTACGCTGATGGGCGCAACGCAGGAGGCGTGGCTCAACAAGGGGCTGGTGGATTCCGCGAAGTCCGGCACGCGCTGGCAGGTGCTGGCGCAGCAGGTCGTCATGGGTTCGCTCAAGGCGCCGCCGCAAATGGCTGACCTCGTTCCGGCGAGCGGCGATCCCAAAGTACGTCAGGCGCTGATGGCCATCGCCGCCGCCTCGCAAGTGGGCCTGCCGTTCAACATGGACTCGTGGGACGGCTATCCCGCCGCGCGCGAACGTCTGCTGCGCGCGGCCCGTCAGGCGGACTGCAACCTCGTGGTCCTCGCGGGCGACAGCCACAATGCCTGGGGCAGCGAGCTTTCGGTCGATGGCACGCCTGCGGGTGTCGAATATGCCGGGCACTCGGTTACCTCGCCGGGCTACGAGGAATACTTGCCCTCGGTCCCGCCCGCCGATCTGGCCAAGGCGCTGCGCGGCGCCAATCCGGGGCTGGCCTATGCCGATACCAGCCGCCGGGGCTATGTCTCGCTGCAACTCACGCCGGAACAGGTCCGCGGCGAGTGGCACTTCATGGGCACGATCGCGCAGCGCACCACCGCGGGCACGACGAGCGAGGGCCTGTCGGTGAAGTGGAACGAGCGGCGCTTCGCCAAGGCCTGAAGGTTCCTGCAATGACGAAATGGGCGTTCCGGTTCTGTCGGGGCGCCCATTTCACATGGAGACCTGCTTCGGCGATGATACAGGATATCCTGAATGGTTGACGTCTCTCCATCGAGACAGCAAACAGCCGGAAACATATCTCCCCAAGGAACCTCCATGACCGATTCCGATCTTCCCGAACCACAGGCCGAGAACCCGGTCGTGCGTCCGGACCGCCGCGACTTCCTCGGCGGTCTTGCCGCTGCGATTGGTGCCGCGGCCGTTGCCGGTGGTACGGTGGAGAGCGCCGAGGCGCGCCCGGCCAAGGGTTCGTCGTCGCGTCCGGTCAGCGATGCGAAGCTGCGTGAGGCGATCGATACGGTCGTGGTGATCTTCGCGGAGAACCGCAGCTTCAACAACCTCTTCGCCGACTTCCCCGGTCTCCAGCAACCGCTGGCAGAAGTCCCCGCCGAGCGCACCCGTCAGCGCGACCGCGACGGCAAGGTGATGGAACGTCTGCCGAAAATCTGGGAAGGCCTTGTGCCCTCCAAGCAGGTGGTTGAGCATGCCGAATACCAGATCGGCCCGGACGACCTTGCGCCGATCCCGAACGGTCCCTTCGCGCTCAAGACGCCCGAGGGCGATCCGCTGCCGCACGGCCTCGTCACCCGCGATCTCGTCCATGCGTTCTACCACAACCAGATGCAGATCAACGGCGGCGCCAACGACCAGTTCGTCGCCTGGGGGGACAGCGGTGCGCTGGTCATGGGCCACTATGGCGACATGCGCGCGCAGCTCCGCATGTGGCAGATCGCGCGCGAATTCACGCTCTGCGATAACTTCTTCATGGGCGCGTTCGGCGGCTCGTTCCTCAACCACCAGTACCTGATCGCCGCGCAGCCGCCGTTCTACCCGCATGCCGACAAGAGCCCCGCCGCCAAGCGCATTGCGAAGCTTGAAGGCAATGACCCCAAGGGCACGCGGCTCAAGGTAGACCCCAAGACGCCTGCCAGCGCGCTCGACGGTCCGGCGGTGTTCGGCGCCAATACGCTCTCGCCGGACTTCTGGGCGGTCAACACGATGCTGCCGCCCTATGCGCCGACTTACGAACTCGACGCGGAAAAGCCCGGCTATGCCAATGCCGCCAGTTCGCACACGCTGGTGCCGCAGCAGCACAAGACCATCGGTGACATGCTCTCGGCCAAAGGCGTGGACTGGGCCTGGTACGCGGGCGGGTGGAACGCCGCGCTCGAAGGCCACATGAACGACGCCTCGTTCCCCTCGCGCCCGAACTTCCAGCCGCACCACCAGCCGTTCAACTACTACGGCCGCTTCGCCCCCGGCACCGCCGACCGCGCGAAGTTCCTGCGCGACGGTGGCGAGGGCAGCACCGCGCGCACCAACAAGTTCCTCGCCGATGCCGAGGCAGGCAAGCTGCCTGCGGTGAGCTACTACAAGCCGCAGGGCAACCTCAACATGCATGCGGGCTACTCGGACATTGACGCGGGCGATCGCCATATCGCCGCCGTCATCGACGGCCTTCGCGCCAGCCCGCAGTGGGAGAAGATGCTGGTCGTCATTACTTTCGACGAGAACGGCGGCTGGTGGGATCACGTTGCGCCGCCGAAGGGCGACCGCTGGGGACCGGGCACGCGCATTCCCGCCGTCATCGTCTCGCCCCATGCGAAGAAGGGCGCGGTCGATCACACGATCTATGACACCGGCTCGATCGCCCGCTTCCTCACCCGTCGTTTCGGGCTGGAGAAGCTGGAAGGCCTGAAGATGCGCGAGGAGGCCATGGTCGCGGCAGGCGGCGTGGCGCCGGGCGATCTGACCGGAGCGCTCGATCTGGGCTGATCCGCGCAAAACAGGTGCGCCTGCTCACTGATTGCGACAATGTGCCGAGGCCGGACCCGATTCTCCATCGGTTCCGGCCAGACACAAACTTCGGATCGCACTAATTCTTCAAATTTCAGGGGGCAAAATATCTATGCGGGTCATCGCATCCACCGTCTTCACGCTCGGCGCAATTCTCGCGGTGTCCACCGGCGCCCAGGCCGCGCCCAAGGCCTATCCCGAGGCCGAGAAGCAGGTTCTCGAAGTCTCGAAGCAGGCCATTGCGCTGCGCTCGGTCGAAGGTGAAGGCAACCAGACGCAGCAGGTCGCGGAACTCTTCCGCAAGGAACTGCTGGAGAACGGCTGGGACGCCAGGGACATCGAGATCGTGCCCCACAAGGACACGGCCTACCTGATCGCCACCTGGCCGGGCAGCGATCCCTCGCTGAAGCCGCTGGTGGTCTCCGCGCACATGGATGTGGTCGAGGCCAAGCCCGCCGACTGGGAGCGCGATCCCTTCACCCCGGTCGTCGAGAACGGCTACCTCTACGGACGCGGTGCCAGCGACACCAAGTTCGAAGCGGTGCTGGCGATGGAATCGATGATCGAACTGCGCAAGCAGGGTTTCAAGCCCAAGCGCACCCTGGTCATCGCCTATTCCGGCGACGAGGAAACCTCGATGGCAACCTCGAAGCTGATCGCCGAGCGGCTGAAGAATGCCGAACTCGTGCTCAATGTCGACGGATCGTCGGGCACCCTGTCGGAGAAGACCGGCAAGCCCGCGTTCTGGTCCTGGGGCGGGGCGGAAAAGACTTACGTCGACTACCAGATCGAAGTGACCAACCCCGGCGGCCATAGCTCCGCGCCGCGCACGGAAAACGCGATCGTCCAGCTTTCCGAGGTATTGGAGCGGATCGGCCACTATCACTTCAAGCCCGAACTCAACGACATCACTCGCGCTTATTGGGTGGAGGCGGCGAAGCTCGAACCCGATGCCACGCTGGCTGGCGCCATGCGCGCGTTCGCGGCCAATCCGAACGACGAGGCGGCGCTCAAGGTGTTGCGCGCCAATCCCTCCATGGTCGGCCGCACCGGCACGACCTGCGTGCCGACGATGATCTCGGGAGGCCATGCCCAGAACGCCCTGCCGCAGCGCGCCACGGCGAACATCAACTGCCGCATCTTCCCCGGCCACACCCGCGAGGAGATCATGGCAGAACTGGAGAAAGTCGCGCAGATGCCTGCCGCGAAGTTTTCCGACGTGACCGGCGATGCCTCGACGATGTCGCCCGCCTCGCCGATGCGGCCGGACTTCGTGGCGGCGACGCGCAAGGCAGTGACGGCGGCCTGGGGGCCGATCCCGATCATCCCTTCGCAGGCCTCGGGCGCTTCGGATTCGATGTGGTATCGCGCCCTCGGCGTGCCGAGCTACAGCGCCAGCGCCTCGATGATGAAGGACTCCGACGAGTTCGCCCACGGCCTCAACGAACGGCTGCCGCTGCTCAACGTGCGGCCGGGGATCACCTACTACCTCAGCCTCTACCGGGATCTCGCCGGGAAGTGAGCCTTGAGAGACTGGCGGCTCAGGCTGCCGCCAGTCTCTTTCCGCTGAGCCGTCCCCCGCTGAGGATACGCGCGGGTCCCGGCGCGGCGCGGCTGAGCAGGGTGCCCAGCAGGACGACGGTCAGCAGCACGATCAGCGGCTGGGCGACCAGATAAACCGGGTAGAGCGGCGAGCCGAGCGTCCCGAACAGCCTGCCCAGCAGCGGCCCGCCCAGCCAGATCAGGATCAGGTGCGAGCAGAACAGGAAGAACGCGAAAGGCTCGATCCTGAGCAGCGGCTTGCGCACCACGGTTCCGGCAACGCTCCAGGAAATGCGCCAGTAGGCAAGCGCTGCCGAGATGCGCACGGCAAGGTCGAGCGTCGCGGCCGGGAGGCTGATCGGGGATGCGTCCACCACCAGCGTGAAGTAGAGCTGCACGGCGGTCAGCACGGCGAACGGGGCCAACGCCATGGCCAGCGGCCATTCGGCGATCCGGTCGGACAGGTTCTCGCGCCGGGCGATGATGCCAAGGGTGAAAAAGAACGGGATCGAGGCGCGCATGAACACCGGCGGCCCGAAGCCCGCGATCTGGCAGACCGCCGCGATCAGCGCCACCGCAAGCAAGGTGCGCTTGCCGCAGCGTACCAGCAGCGGGGCCAGCATCATGCAGAGGAACAGGTCGCGCAGGAACGGCATCTGGACGTTGATGTCCGGATTGCGGCTGGCGATGAACACTTCCTGGAAGACCCAGTCGAGCGACTGCGGCGTCGGCGCGGCGAGCCGCGTCGCGACGGCCGCGCCGGAGACCAGCAGGATCGCCAGCGCGTTCCACAGCACCATCGGCAGCAGGATCGTTTTCGCCTTGCGGCCGACATGGCTTGCCCAGTCGAAGGTGCGGCTCGATCCCGCGACCAGCCAGCCGGAAATTAGCCCGAGCAGGGGAACGGCGCTGCGTCCGAACACATCCATCAGCACCCAGCGCAAGTTCTCCTGCGGGGTGCCGTGGGCAAGCTGGAGGTCGTATCCGGTAAGGCCGGTCCAGGCGTGGACATAGACGACGCCGAGGATGCAGATGACGCGCGCAACCGAAATGGCATCGGACCTGCGCCGCGCGTCGAGTGTGAGAGTGTCAGGCAAACCGTCTTCCCATTTTGTCGCAACCCGCCGAACTGCCTTGGTTTTTCGCCTTTGAGGCCGGTCACGAAGGAGTTCGGATCGCAATGACAAACCAACAGCTGGGCAATAGGTCTGTCGCTAATCGGCAGGGCGACCCGGAGGAGGGACGAAGCGGGGGTTTTACGGGCAGTAGCGTAATATCCACCGTCGCCCCCGCGAAGGCGGGGGTCCCGCTTACTTCTGCGACCTCTCGTGTTACGCAAGAAAAGCGGGACCCCCGCCTTCGCGGGGATGACGGATGTGTGTTGCTATGTTTTCGCAGGCTGTGGACTACAGGAAGCGACTGTAGGGGCCGCCCCAGCGCTTGGTGTCCGCGATTACCTCATGCGCGCAATTGTGCCCCGGCGCGCCGGTCACGCCGCCGCCGGGGTGCGTGCCGGAGCCGCACATGTAGAGCCCCTTGATCGGCCCGCGATAGGCGCCGTGCCCCAGCACTGGCCGTGCCGACCACATCTGGTCGAGCGTCAGGTTGCCGTGCATGATGTCCCCGTCGACGAGGCCGAACTTGCGCTCCAGCCCCTTGGGACTGAGCACCTGTCGCCCGAGGATCGAGGCGCGGAAGCCCGGCGCGTATTCCTCCACCGTGTCGATCACGGTGTCTGCCGCCTTGTCTTCTTCGGCATCCCAGTCACGCCCATCGGGAAGCTCAGGGGCGAACTGCTGGCAGAACAGGCTGGCGACATGGTGGCCTTCGGGTGCGAGGCTGTCGTCCACGGTCGAGGGGATCAGCATCTCGACGATCGGCTTCCTCGACCAGCCATGGACTTTCGCATCGAGGAAGGCGCGGTCCATGTAGTCGAGCGTCGGCGCGATGATGATGCCGGACTGGTGATGCTCGCCCGGCGCGGGCAGGCAGGTGAACTTCGGCAGTTCGGAAAGCGCCACGTTCATGCGGAACGTGCCGCTGCCGGTCTTGAAACCCTTCATGCGGCGCCGGAAATCGGGGGTGAGGTCGCCTTCCGCAATCATCCTGCCGTAGAGCAGCTTGGGTCCGACATTGGCGATCACGCGGGTGGCGGCAATTTCCTCGCCGCTTTCAAGCCGCACGCCGGCGACCTTGCCGCCATCGACGAGCACCTGATCCACCGGGCTTTCAAGGCTGATCTCCACGCCCAGCTTGCGGCAGACCTCGCCCATGATGCGGGTGATATTGCCCATGCCGCCGACCGAGTGGCCCCATGCGCCCTTCTTGCCATTCACTTCGCCGAAGACGTGGTGCAGCAGGACATAGGCGCTGCCCGGCGTATCGGGCGAGGCATAGTTGCCGACGACTGCGTCGAAGCCGAAGGCGGCCTTGACCGCCTCGCATTCGAACCAGCCGTCCAGCAGCCCGCGCGCGGACTTGGTGAAGAGGTCCAGCACATCGCGCTGCGCTTCGAGGGAAAGGCCCGTTAGCCTGCGGCCCTGAAGCGCCGCGTCGATCAGTCCGCGCCAGCCGTCACCGGCGTTGGGCGGCGATTTCAGCGCCAGATCGCGCAGCACTTCGGCGACGGTTTCCAGCGCATCGTAATAGACGGGCAGCACTTCGGCATCGTGGGCGGAGAAGCGGCGAAACTCGGCCTGGGTGCGCTCCAGCCCGCCGCCGAGCTTGAGGTAGCCGCCGTCTTCCTGCGGCAGCAGGTTGGAGATCGGACGCTCGATCACGCGGTAGCCATGGTCGGCCAGCCGCATGTCGGCGATGACTTTGGGCTGGAGCAGGCTGACGGTGTAGCTGGCCACCGAATTGCGGAAGCCAGGGTGGAACTCCTCGGTCACGGCAGCCCCGCCGATCACATCGCGGCGCTCCAGAATGCGGACCTTCAGCCCCGCGCGGGCAAGGTAGAACGCGCAGACGAGGCCGTTGTGGCCGCCGCCGATGATGACGGCATCGTAGGACTTCGTCATGTCGTTCTCCAAGCGATCAATCGACTTCGTTACGCTTCAGCCAGAGCCAGATCGGCAGGCCCAGAACCATGAGCACGAAACTCAGCCCGCTGGCACCGATCCCGGCGCCCCACAGGGTCCAGAGCGCATAAAGCGCGCCGATCAGCGCCGGAATACGGGCAACGCCCAGCGTCAGCGCCGCCAGCGCGCAGGCAAGATAGAGCCAGAGCGTCGCGGACGTGGAGAGCAGCAGCAGGTATTCGAACAGCGCCTGCATCGTCCGGCTAGCGTTCATCGCCGCGAAGAAGCTGGCGACGAGGGCGGACGTCAACAGGGCGCGGCGGGCGGTGCCCTGCGCATCGATTTCGGCGAACCACTGCGGCAGCAGGCGGCGCGCGGCCATGTCGCGCATCATCTCGGCCTGGAGCAGGGTCCAGCCGTTGAGCGCGCCGATGCAGCTGATGACGGCAAAGACTGCGACGAGGGTGGCGACGTCTCCGTCGAGGAAGCGGGCGACGAAAGTGGCGAAAGGCGCGGCCGAGTGCGCGGCGAGGTCGCTCGGCAGCAGCAAGGCGATGGCCGAGCAGACCATGAGATAGAGCACGCCGGTTAGCGCCGTACCCCAGAGCGTGGCGCGCGCGACGTTGACCTCGGGATTGCGCACGCGCGCGGCGGCGACGCTGGCGGATTCGAAGCCGAGCAAGGCCCAGAGCGTGAGGGTCGCAGCGCCGTTGATGGCGCCGGTATGGACGAGCGAGGCGTCGAAGCGGGGAAGCTGCGCCTTGCCGCTCGACAGGACGTAGACGGCCAGCACGATCACCACCAGCAGCGGGATCACCTTGAGCGCCAGCGTGACGATCTGGAACTGGCCCGCCGCGCGGGTGCCGCGCAAGTTGACCAAGGTCATCAGCCAAAGCAGCGCGATCGCGGCCAAGGCGGGAACATGCTCGCCGCGCCCGAGGAACGGTACCATGCTCGAAAGATAGGAGACGGTGGCCACGGCGATGGTCACTACCGAAGTCCAGAGCGAGACGAGGTAGATCCAGCTGATGAAGAAGCCGGTCCTTTTCCCGAAGGCATCGGTGACGAAACCGGCAGGCCCGCCAGCTTGCGGTCGGGCGCGGGTCAGGCGGCTGAGGACATAGGCGAGAACCAGCGCGCCGGTGATCGTGGCGAACCAGCCGATCACCCCGTTCCAGCCGAACGGGGCAAGGCTGGCGGGTAGCAGGAACACCCCGGACCCGATCATGTTGCCCATGACCAGTGCGATCGCCGCCATGAGGCCGAGGCTGCCCGTGGTCGAGCGGATGGCCGCAGCCTCGGCCCGTCCCTCGATCTGTTCGTCTTGATCGCCCGGCATGTCGTTTCCCTGGTTGAAAGGCAGCGGCCCCTAGGGGAACTCTATGGCATTTTCAACGCGAGGAAAGGTGAACCGGGTTCAGAACCCCCGCGCGACGCCCTCGCGGCGGGGATCGGCACCGCCCAGATAGCCCTTCGGTATGGTGATGATCGCCTGCAGGCCGGATTCCTCACCTCTGGACGTCGAAAGCGGCATGTTCCGCGCGGCAAGGGCATCCATGATCGGCTGCGGGAACTTGTCGGCGCTATAGCTGTCGCCCTTGGCCACGAGATTGGGCAGCGAGACGGCCTGCTGCGGCGCCATCTTCCAGTCGAGCATGGCGACCAGCACCTTGAGATTGTAGGCCTGGATCGCCGAGCCGCCGGGCGATCCCGCTGCCGCCACGAACTTGTGCTTCGGCGTCAGCACGATCGTCGGTGCCATCGTCGAACGCGGACGCTTGCCTGGCGCGGGCGCATTGGCCGCTTTGGCGCCGTCCTCGTCGGTGGGATTGAACGAGAAGTCTGTAAGCTGGTTGTTGAGGAAGAACCCGCCGACCATGCGGCCGGACCCGAAGATGTTCTCGACCGTGGTGGTCATCGACAGGGCATTGCCCTGCGCATCGACGATAACGATGTGGCTGGTGCCGCCCGGTTCGTCGGTCGCGTCCGGTCCGACCTCGGGCGCCCCCTTGGGCATGCCGGACGCCACCGGCCCGGCCCTTTCGCCGATCTCGGCGGCGCGGCTCTTCAGGTATTCGGGATCGAGCAGGCCTTCCAGCGGCACTTTCACGAAGGCCGGATCGCCGACATAGCGGTCGCGGTCGGCATAGGCGAGGCGGCTGGCCTGGGCGAACTCGAACCAAGCCTTCTCGTCGGAGGCATTGCGCTTGTCGATATCGGTGTGTTCGAGCACGCCGAGCGCAATTTGCAGGCCGGGGCCCCCTGATGGCGCCTGCGGCGTGCAGACGAGGTAGAGGCGGTAGGGCTGACAGAGCGCGGCGCTGGCATGCGGTCGGTAGTTCGCCAGATCGGCCAGCGAGAGCGTGCTCGGGCGCGGCCCTTCGTGCACCCGGTCGACGATCTTCTGGGCGAGGGGGCCGGTCAGCAGGCCCGAGGCACCGTACTTCGCGATCCGTTCCAGCGACTGGGCGTAGTCCGCATTCTTCAGTCGGTCTCCGGCGACGTAAGCCGTGCCGTCGGCCTTGGTGAAATAGCGCTTCGCATCCGGCGCGGAAGCCTGCGGGGCCTTGCTGGCGATCATACCGGCGAGACGCGGGCTGACGATGAAACCGTCCTCAGCCAATATGTGTGCCTCGTTGAAGAGCCCGGCCCAAGGTAGTTTGCCATGTTCGCGATGCGCCATGTCGAGCATGGCGACCGCGCCGGGGACGCCGGTCGAGATACCACCCAGAACCGCCTCCATGAAGGGCAGGCGCTTGCCGTCCTCGTCTAGGAACAGGCGGTTCGTCGCGCCCGCGGGAGCGGTCTCGCGCCCGTCGTAGGCCGTCACCTTACGGGTCTTGGCGTCGTAGTAGACCATGAAGGCGCCGCCACCGAGGCCGGAGCTTTGCGGTTCGACCAGACCGAGAACCGCCTGAATCGCAACCGCGGCATCGATGGCCGAGCCGCCCGCCTTCAGCACGTCCACACCGGCTTTCACCGCCAGCGGATTGGCGGCCGCAACCATGGCATGGCGAGTGCTTGCCGATTGCTCGACGCGCGGCGGGTTCGCGGTTGCGGTCCGCTCCGCCAAGGCTGTCGTTTGCGCTGCAACCGACTGACCGGAAGCGAGGGCGGCAGCAAGCACACCAACGGACAGGCCGAGGGCGAGGATCGGTCGGCGCAAGGGCATTCTCCGGGAGACGATAGGCATTTGCAGGGACTTAGCGCTCTCCACCGGGGCGCGCCACCCCGTCCGTGTCCGTTTTGTGTCCAGCGCGCGATCGTCATTCGACGGTCATCGTAACGCCATCGAAATGCCCTCGAACTGACCACGGGAAGTCAGAAATATCAGTCACATGCTGCGCCGCAATACGGTCTTCAGGGGAACCACGATGCGCGCATCGACCATTCGCAATTTCTATCTCGTCGGCACCAGTCTGGCCGCACTGGCACTCGCGGCTCCGGCCTTTGCCGAGGAAGCACCGGCGGACAGCGCCGCAGGTGAGTTCGACGGGGAAGCCATCGTCGTCACCGGCCAGCGCACGACCTACAACAATGCGGCGCTGACCGAGGATCTCATCACCCAGCAGCCGCCGCTGGTCTCGGCGCTCGATCTGGTGGATACGCTTCCGGGCGTGCAGGTGAACGAGGGCGATGCCTTCGGTTTCGACGACTGGTCGACCACGATCTCGGTACGCGGCTATCAGACCAACCTCGACACGCAGCAGGTTGGCCTGACCATCGACGGCCTGCCCAACGGCGGTTCGGGCTATGGCGGCGGCGCCAAGGCCAACCGCTTCGTCGATACCATGAACATCGGTACGGTTGAGGTATTCCAGGGTACTGCCGACATCGGTTCGCTCTCCAACGAGGCATTGGGCGGCACGATCAACTTCGTCACGTCGGACCCGCTGGCCGAACGCCGTCTGCGTCTCTCCGGTTCGGTGGGCGATTTCGATGCGAGCCGCTATTATGGCCGCTTCGATACCGGCACGATGCTGAACGGCACGACCCGAGCCTGGATATCCTACTCGCACCAGCAGGCTTCCGACTGGATGGAGGGTTCGGCGGACAACTGGCGCGATAACGTGGCGGCCAAGTTCATCGTCGATACCCCGGTCAAGATCACCGGCTATGTAGACTGGGACAAGGCGCACGAGAACAACTACGACCAGATTTACTCGGCGGCTCAGTTCGCGGCCAATCCGAACAGCGACGGTCTCGTCGGGGTCTGGACCGGCGTTCCCTATCAGGATCAGGCCTATCGTCAGGTCTGGGCGACGCACCGCGAGAACTTCTTCGCCTATCTCAAGGCCGAGACGAAGATCGCGAACTCCATCGATCTCGATGCCACCGTCTATTACCACGACATGGCCGGGCGCGGTGACTGGGCGCCGCAATACGTGGTCGACGTGACCAACGACGGGGCGGGCAATCCCCAGAGCGAAATCTCGGGCACCGGCACCGTGCGCGGCGGTTCGCCGCTCGGCTCGATCTACTTCGTGGATGCCAGCGGCGTGGCGCTCAGCCCGCGTGCGGGTTGCACGGGGTCGATCGGTTATCCTTACGGCGGCACCACCGACCCCAATTACGATCCCTCGTGCTATGCGGCGGGCGCGATCGCGGTGCAGTCCTATCGCCACACCCATTACCGCAAGGACCGCCTTGGCGGCACGGCCAATGCCGCATGGAAGATGGGCTTCGGCGCTTTCGACAATACCCTGCGCGGCGGTCTCTGGTACGAGGACACCCATCGCCGCGAATGGCGCGACTGGCACAATGTCACCGACACCGCCGTCGGCCCGGCCTATGACGCGACGCCCTACTGGACCCAGTACGACCGCAAGTATCCGCAGGACACCTTCAAGTGGTACGTCCAGGACCAGGTAGAGTTCGGCCCGGTCACGGCCAACTTCGGCGTGAAGCAGTTCATCAACCACATCGATCGCATCGATCTGATCGGCCAAGGCGACAATGCCCGCATCTCGTCGAAGTCCAAGGTGCTGCTCTCGGGAGGTCTCCAGATCGAGCCGATGGCGGGCCTGAACGTGTTCGGCGGCTATTCGGAGAACTACAAGGCGCTCTCCGACACCTTGCTGGAATACAACGACGCCGACTTCAGCAGCATCAAGCCCGAGACAGCGGAAAACTGGGAGGCGGGTGTCCGCTACAGCACGCCGTTGATCCAGGCTTCGGCCACCTGGTTCAAGAGCAAGTTCTCCAACCAGGTGATCTTCGTGCCGAACTCGACCCAGGCCGGTAACGACTACCTGGGCGAAGGCGACGGCAAGTTCTTCAACGCCGGCGGTATCGACTCGCAGGGCTTCGAACTGCTCGCCAGTCTGACCCCGGTGGACGGCCTGCACCTCTACGGCGCCTATACCTATATCGATGCGACCTATCGCGGGACCGGCAATGCCGAACTCGATGCGGAACAGGGCATTCGCGCCGGAAACCGCGTGACCGGCATTCCGAAGAACATGTGGGTGCTCGCGGCGAACTACCAGTACGGCCCGGTCCGGCTGGGCGTGACCGGCAAGTATACCGGCGACCGCTACGTCAACGCCTCGAACGCCTGGCAGGCCGAGAACTACTTCCTGACCGACCTGACCGTCGGCGTGAAGGGCGATGCCCTGAGCGACTGGCTGAAGGCGCTGGACTTCACGCTCAACGTCACCAACCTCACCGACAAGCGCTACATCGGCGGCATCTCGGGCGGCTACGGCTTCCTCGGTGCGCCGCGCACGATGGTCTTCACCGTTACCGCCGACTTCTAAATCCCGTTCGGACCATGAATGCGAAGAGGGGGGCGTCCTTTGCGGCGCGCCTCTCTTTTCGTTTGTGGGTAAGGCGATGACCGGGGGGCTGCATTGCAATAAGTGCAACGGTGATGCGATAATATCCACGAGGAGCCATCTTGCGTGGATTAGTTAGCACTCTAATTACCCTTGCATGCAAGATCGACAATCGAGCGAGAAGGCTCTGGCTGCAAGGCTGGGGCCGGTTTCGCGTTCATGGCAGCAACTCGCCGATTCGGCGCTTTCCTCGCTGGGGGTCTCCAACTCCTCAGGCTGGGCGCTGGTGCACCTGCTCCGCCTCGGCGACGAAGTGCGGCAGGGCGATCTCGCACGCGTCATCAACGTGACCGAACCCTCGCTCGTCCGGACCCTCCACTTGCTGGAGGACGCCGGTCTCGTCGAGCGCCGCGCCGACGACAGCGACCGGCGCGCCAAGAACCTTTGCCTCACGGAGGAAGGCGTTGCCGCCGCCCGGCGCATCGACAAGCGATTGATCGAGTTGCGTGCAAGCCTTCTCGATGGCATTCCAACGGAAGATGTCGAGACTGTCGTGCGGGTGCTTGATCGCATCGCCGCACGCATTGCGGAAAGCGCCGCCCGGCAATGACGAAGCGTTTCGGACTGGACGCCGCGCTGTTCTCCGTGAAGGCCTACCTGGCCTCGATGCTGGCCATCTATATCGCGCTGTCGATCGGGCTGGAGCGCCCCTACTGGGCCTTCCTCACCTCCTATATCGTCGCGCAGCCGCTGGCGGGTGCCGTGGTGTCCAAGGCGATGTTCCGCGTGGTCGGCACTTTCGTCGGCGCGGGGATGGCGGTCATTCTGGTGCCGAACCTGGTGCAGAAGCCGGAACTGCTGGTTCTCGGCATCGGCGCCTGGCTGGCGCTCTGCGTCTTCATCTCGCTGCTGGACCGCACGCCGCGCTCCTATGCCTTCGTGCTGGCGGGCTATACCGCCGTGCTGATCGTCCTGCCGACCGTCGACGTGCCGGACACGATCTTCACCGTTGCGACCTTGCGCGTGCAGGAGATCACCATCGGCATCGTCTGCGGCAGCTTCGTCCATGCGCTGGTGCTGCCGCGCTCGGTCTCGGCCTTCCTGTTGCAGCGGGTCTCCACCATTCTGGCCGATGCCGAGCGGTGGTCGAGCGATTCGTTGCTGCTGGAAACCGATCCGGCGATCGACAAGGAGCGCCAGCGCCTTGCGCTCGACGTGACCGAACTGCACCAGCTCTCGATCCACCTCCCTTACGAGAGCACGCGGATCGCGCCGCGTATCCGCACCGTGCGCGCGCTGCAGGACCAGCTTTCGCTCATCATGCCGCTCGGCGCCGCGGTGACGGACCGGATCGCGCAGCTTCATGCCGCCGATGCCGTTCCCGAAGCGGTTGCCACACTGCTTGCGGATACGCGGGACTGGTTCGGGCGGCTGGATACCCTGACGCTGGCGGAGCGCGAGGAGGCTGCTGTCGCCTTGCAGCAGCGCAGCCGCGCGCTGGAGCCGCCGGTCGGTCCGGACGCTTCATGGAACGAACTGATCCTGCTCAGCCTGCTCTCGCGGCTTTCCGCCTTGATCGGCGCGCATCGCGACTGCCGCATCCTCGCCGAGCAACTCGGCACGCCGAGCACCCGTCCGGTCAGCCCGCGCGCGGCCGAACTGGTGGAAGGTCGGCGCGGGCGCGAACTGCACGTCGATGTCGGCGGCGCCACGCGCGGTGCGATCGGGGCCTTCCTGACCATCGTTCTTGGCTGCACACTGTGGATTGGCTCCGGCTGGCACGAGGGCGCCACGGCGATCATGCTGGCAGGGGTCTTCACCGCGCTCTTCGCGGCGGCGCCGGACCCGCTGGCGCCTCTGCGGGCGTTCTTCATCGGCACGCTCATCGCGACGCTGATCGGGCTGCTATACGGTTTCGTGCTCATGCCCCGGCTCGACGGGTTCGGCGAGTATGCGGCGGCCATGGCACCGATGCTGTTCATGCTGGGAGCGCTGATGCAGTCCCCGCGCTGGGGCGGGATCGCCTTGCCGATGCTGCTGGGCCTGGGCTCGCCGGTGCTTGTTTCGGACCGTTACGTCGGCGGTTTCGCCGGTTTCGTGAACGGCGCATTCGCCCAGCTCGTGGGGATTCTCTTCGCGATCACCGTCATCCGCCTGCTCAACTCGACCGGCACCCACGCCGCGATCCGCCGCACGGTCCGGGCGGGCTGGGCCGATATCGCGGAACGCGCCAATGCGATGCGCCCGCCCGATGTGCGCGCATGGATCAACCGCATGCTCGACCGTATCGCGGTGCTGGCCCCGCGCCTCGCCATGGCGGGACGCTCGCCGGGCGCGCCGCTCTACGACGCGCTGCGCGATCTGCGCACCGGCGTGGCGATCGGCGAGCTACGCGAACTGCGCCTCGCCATGCCGCCCGCCAAGCGGGGGCCGCTGACCGAAGTTCTCCAGAAAGTGGGCGAGTATTACCGGGGCCTCGACCCCGACCGGCCCGCGCCCGCCGACCCCATCCTGCTTGAGGATATCGACATTGCCATGACCGCCGTCCTGAACGACGAAGACCCGCAGCTAAGCCGAGCGGGGGCGCTGGGGCTGGTCAGCCTGCGCCGCAATCTCTTCCCGGCCTCCACGCCCGTGCGGAACGCGCATCCGGTCGAGTTGCCGGCATGAGGGGCGAAATATCCTTCGATGGGGTTTTCCTCCCCACGCTGCTGGTCCTTGCGATCGTCGCCTCGATCATCACCCTGGTGCTGATGCGCATTGCCAATGTCATCGGTTTCTACCGCCTCTTCGCCTATCGGGCGATGGTGGACCTGTGCCTCTACATTCTCGTGCTCGGGCTTCTCGTCTGGGCCTCCCCCATGATCGGTTTCCGCCAATGAAGCGCTTTCTTGCCCGCATCGCCCCGAGTCTTGCCACCACCGTGCTCGTCGTCATCGCCGCCGTCATCGCGATCTGGCTCTGGCGCCATTACGAGGACAGCCCCTGGACCCGCGACGGCCGCGTCCGCGCCGATGTCGTGCGCGTCACGCCGGATATCGGTGGTCTCGTCACCTCGGTCGAGGTGAAGGACAACCAGACGGTGAAGGCCGGAGACCTGCTCTTCGTGATCGACCGCCCGCGCTATTCGCTGGCGGTGGAGCAGGCACAGGCCGCCGTGGCCAGCGCGCAGGCGCGGCTGGGACAGGCCCAGCGCGAGGCCAAGCGCGACCTTGCCCTTGGCGATCTCGTGGCGACCGAGACCCACGAGCAGAACGTCGCAGCCGTCGCCACCGCGCGTGCTGCGCTGGACCAGGCATTGAGCGCGCTCGACAAGGCCAAGCTCGACCTTGCCCGCACCAATGTCCACGCCTCGGTCAACGGCACCGTCACCAACCTCGACCTGCATCCGGGCGACTACGTGGCGCCGGGTAATCAGGCGATGGCCCTGATCGACAGCGATTCCATCCGCGTGGAGGGGTACTTCGAGGAAACCAAGCTGGCCAACATCCATGTCGGCTCGCCGGTCACGGTCGTGCTGATGGGCGAGGATCGCCCGCTCAAGGGCGTGGTCGAAAGCATCGCGGCGGGTATCAACGACACCACCCGCAGCGATTCCCGCAACCTGCTACCGAGTGTGGACGCCACCTTCACCTGGGTCCGTCTCGCCCAGCGTATCCCGGTGCGCGTGCGCCTGACGCAGGTGCCCAAGGACGTCAGCCTGATCTCCGGCCGCACCGCGACCGTGACCATCGAGCAGCCCGGTGATCGCAAGGCCGCGCAGCAGCAGAAGACGCCTGCCGTGGAGGCTACGCAGTGATCCGCCACGGAGCCTCTCTCGTTGCCCTGGCGCTGCTGGCCGGTTGCGCCACTGCCGGGCCGGACTATGCGCCGCCCGAGCACTCAGCGGCGACGACGCCCGCAGCCAACGGCGCTTTCGTGTCGGGGCAGGGGGCGGAGTTCTCGCAGGCGGAGCTGCCCGACCGCTGGTGGCGCCTCTATGACGACCCGCAACTCGACGGTCTCGTCGAGCAGGCGCTGGCGGCGAATGCGAACATCCGCGCCGCCGATGCCAACTTGCGCAAGGCCGACGCGGTCCTGCGCGAGACCACCGGGCAGAAGGCGCTGAACACCGCGCTCGGCGCCAAGGGCAATCTCGAACGGGACTATTCCACGCCGTCCGCCGGAACCGACATACCCGGCGTGCTGACGTATAATATCGGTCTGACGCTGTCCTACCCGCTCGATCTCAACGGCAAGATCAAGCGGGCCATCGAAAGCAGCCTGGCCGACCGCGAGGCCGTGGAAGCGGCGCGCGATGCCGTGCGCATCAGCGTCGCGGCGGCGACGACCAAGGCCTATGCCGATGTTTGCGCGGCGAACTACCAGATCGCGACGGTGCAGCGGGTCATCACCCTGCAACAGCAGACGCTCGATGCCACCGGCCGCCTGCAGCGCGGCGGTCGCGGCACGGCTTTCGATGTTAGCCGTGCCCGCACCGCCGTCGAGAGCAGCCGCGCCAATCTTCCGGGATTCTACGCCAAGCGGCAGTCGGCGCTCTATCTGCTCGCGACGCTGCTCGGCAAGGCGCCGGCGGAGTACCCCAAGGAGGCCGAGCGCTGCGCGACGCTGCCCCGTCTGTCGCAGCCGATGCCGATCGGCGACGGCGCTGCGCTGATCCGTCGCCGCCCCGATATCCGGCAGGCCGAACGCCTGATCGCGGGGGACACGGCCCGCATCGGCGTCGCCACGGCGGACCTCTATCCCACGGTCAGCATCGGCGGCGGCATTATCAACGACGGCAGGCTGGAGAACTTCGGCAAGACGCATAGCTTCGGCTTCAGCCTGGGGCCGCTGCTGAGCTGGTCGTTCCCCAACCGCCCCATCGTGAAGGCGCGGATCGAGGCGGCCAATGCCCAGGTCGAGGCCGATCTCGCCCGGTTCGACCAGACCGTGCTGGATGCCCTGCGCAGTACCGAAACGGCGCTGGAAACCTATGCGCGCGATACCGACCGGGCCGAGGCACTCGGCAGGGCAAGCGACAGCGCGGGCCTTTCGGCGCAGCAGGCGGGCAAACTGTTCCGCTTCGGTCGCAGCGATTTCCTGAACCTGCTGAGCGCGCAAGGCGCGCTGGCGACTGCGCAAGTCAACCATGCGGCGGCGCAGACGGCACTGGTGGACGATCAGATCGCGGTCTTCCTCGCCCTCGGCGGCGGTTGGCAAAAGGCGGAGTAGGCGCCTTTCAGGCCGCCTTACGTCGCCTGTGCAAACAGGCGGCGTAAGCGGCGAAGAGGTCGCGGAAGTGCTCGTCCATGGTGCGAGCACTGACCGCCGGACGAGGGCGGTCGCGCACGACTTCGAGGATCGCCTCGGCGGCCGCGTTGCTGTCGGCGGCGGCATAAGTCCGGCCGGCGCCGCCCGCCGCGTGATCCGCTGCGCCGCCTGTGTCAGGGACTACCACGGGAATGCCACTCGCCCGCGCTTCGGCGGCGGTCATGCAGAAAGTCTCCGCCTCGCAGCCGTGAACAAGTGCATCGGCGCTCGCCATGATCTGCGCGAAAGCGCCACGATTGCGCTCGGGCGCGAAGAGACGGACGTGCGGGTTTCCGGCGATATGGCGCAGTATCGAGCGCTGTTCCCGCCCTTCGCCGAGCATGACGAGGCCGATCGGCGTCTGCTGGCTGGCCAGGCTCACTGCGTCGATGACCAGCGGCCAGCGCTTTTCCGGCGCGAGCCGCCCGACGCCGAGCAGCAACGCGGCGCTTTCGGGGAGGCCGCAGTCCGCCAGCAGGCGCGCCCGCAATGCCGGGTCGCGGTGGGTGGGCGAAAAGCACTCCCGTTCCACGCCCATCGGGATGGTGATCGTTTGCGCCACGCCGCCCGCGTCAAGGCGCCGTGCCAGATCGCTGTTGGCGCAGACCACATGATCGAACTTGCGGCTGTGGCGGCGCAGATGTTCCCAGAACAGCGAGAATTGCCGGTCGATCGTCCGGCGCGAGAAGATGTTGCCCAGCCAGCGATAGGCATAGGCCGAAAGCGGGTCGGCATGCATGACCAGACTGCGCGGCGCCGTACCCGGCCAGTCCGCCACCAGCCCGGCGCTGCGCCAGGGCGAGGTGGCTTCGACGAAATCGGGCGCTTCGGCATCGAGCGCGGCGTGGAGCTGCCGAGCGTCCGCGAAATAGCCGTATTTGCGGTCGAGCGGGAAACGCGGGCTTCTGATCGTGACGATCTTCGCGCCCGCACCGCGTTCGATCACCGCATCTTCGTCGCCGGGGGCGAGGATGACGATCTCGTGGCCAAGCGCCGGGCCGATGCGCAGTTTCTGCTCCACGTAAGTGCGCACGCCGCCGCCGCGGGGCGAGTAGAAGGCGCAGACGTCGACGATCTTCATACGGAAGGCTCCGGCGCCGTAAGGTCCTTGATTGCCAGAAGGCCGCCGAGCAGCAGGTGCGCCGCCAGGATCAGTCCGGCCATCAGCGTCATCAGCGCGCCGATATCCCGCTCGTGACCGAGTGCCAGCACCGCGACCCCGGCGAAGAGCAGGTCCTTGTTCGGGATCAGCGGTAGCCGCGACACGAGCAGACGCAGCGTCGCCAGGAACAGCCACCAGGACAACGGTACTTCGGGCAGGACGAGGTGCCAGAGCACGGCGTTGAACAGTGTCGTCAGCGCGATGCGGCCGAGGTGGATCTGGGTAATCATCGATAGGTCAGTGCGGGGAAGTGTGAAGATCCGGCGGCGGAACAGCATGGCGACGGCGGAAAGCAGCACCAGCACGCCCAGCGAGAGCATGAACATGCGCGTATCCAGGCCGAGCCTTGTGGTGTCCATGAACGGCACCATCATCGCGAGCAGGGCGATCGTGACACCGTTGCCGGTCATCGCCGACAGAATCGCCACATCCTTGACCGCTCCGAAGGGAGCGGCTGCGAGCGATACGCGGCGGCGCGCCCAGGTGTAGAAGTAGGCTTCGCCCAGGTAACCGAGAAGCAGCTCGTTGTAGACCTTCTTACGCAGCAGCGCGAACATGCCGGAGCCGGGAATGCCCCAGAGACGGCGGAAGATCAGCCACTCGCTGGCGGGAGTGACGAGGTAGCTTGCGGCAAAGGCCAGCCAGAACGCGGGGTTTGCCGGAACCATCGCGGAAAGCCGCCGGACGTCCAGCCCGCCCATCTCATGGAACACGGCGACGATCACGGCAAGGGAAAGGGCGATCGAGAACAGGGCATTGCGTCCGCGGTGCGGGTTGCGGTCCTGTGGGGTAAGCGCGATGATCGGGGCGTCGGGCACCAGGGCCGCGGCGGTTTCTCTCACGAATTTCTCCGCTCGGGGCTATCGGGTCAAAGCGATCGCTGCCAGGGGGAGTGCGTTGTCCATGCACTCAGTCCCAGACGTCGGCGGCGCTTGTCGTCGCGTTCGCGGCGGACTTGCGCCATCATGTCGAGGTAGCGTTGCGCCGCCTTCTCCACTTCGTAGCGGGAGGCGATCGCACGGGCGCGCTCGGGGTCGCCTGCGAAGTCGCGGATTCGGGCAAGACCTTCGGCAAAGGCGTGTTCGTCGTTTCTCGGCACGAGCAGGCCGGTGCGGCTGCCTTCGATCAGGCACTCCATGCTGACGCAGCAATCCGTCGAGAGTACGGGAACCCCGGCCGCCAGAGCCTCGACGACGACGCCGGGAAGGCCTTCGTAGTCCGAACTCAGCAGGAAGGCGTCGGCTTCGGCCATGAGCGGGTCGATGCAGGCAAGGTGCCCTGCGAGATGCACGCGATCGCCGATCCCCAGTTCGCCGGCGAGTCGTTCGATCGCGCAGCGCTCGGGGCCTTCGCCGGCGATCGTCAGCGTGTCGGAAGGGCGCGCCGCGCGGGCGAAGGCGCGCAGCATCATGACATGGTTTTTCTGCGAAACGAGACGTCCGGCCGTCAGGAAGCGGGTGCCCCAGACCGACGCCGCGCGGCGTTCGCGCTTCGCCAGTGTGTGCAGCCGGGCGCGGGAAAGGATGGGATTGGCAATCACCTCGATCCGCTCGGCGGGCGTCCCGGTGATCTCGCGAATCTCGCGCGCCATGGGTTCGGAAAGGCCGATCATGCGCTCGAACAGCCGGCCCTGGGCGCGCAGCCATACGCTGTAGCCCCGCCGCAGCGGCGCGGGCATGTCGGGGCGGCGGAGGGCATTGCTTACCTTGAGCGCCATCGGCGGCGCATGATCGCCTAGCAGCAGCTTGATCGCCGCGCCCACCACCGCATAAGTGTTGCCGGGAAGGAATAGCACATCGGCCTTGTGCGCGATCAGATAGCTGTAGAGGCAGTAGACCATCCAGGGCGTTTCCCAGGAGGCCGTAGGCACGCGGGAGGGGATTTGCCAGTAGTCCAGCGCCGGAGCGCTCGCGAGATGGGGGCTGCCGGAACGCCCTAGCACGATCGTCACCTGGTGTCCGGCCTGCCGCCACTGCGCGGCAAGGCCGAGCGCGACGCGCTCGACGCCGCCCGGATCGAGGCTGTGGATCGGAATGACGATCCTGAGCTTGTCCTTCATGCCAACCCTGCGGCTCCGGTGAGAATATCGACACGCAGAGCGCTCCTATGGGGAGCACATGTCGAGTTCGTGACTCCGGTAGGGACGGTCATGCGCAAGACGTGAAAGTGCGTTGAAAGCGTCACCGTCACGCCATGAAGTCGTACAAGTCCCGGTATTTCGACGGCCTGTGCGTGGCGGCGAAGCGCGTCAGGGTGGCGTCGATGCTGCCGAGAAGCGAGGTCTTGGTGACGTCTCCGGGATGGGCGGCGATCCTGACGGTCCGGGTCAGAGGCAGGGCGGCCCGGGCCATCGCCGCGAAGGCCAGCGAGGACGCAGTGCGCACGGTCGAGCGGCTCGCCCAGGTGATGACGGGACCGCGCGCCAGAACCCTGCCGTTCCCCGCCGTCCAGACCCGCCAGTGATCTTCGGCAAGCGGCATTCCGGCGCGGCGCAGCGCCGAGCGGGCGCCTTCGCCATAGAGCCAGGCAGGGGCGACGAACCCTGCCGTGGGAAGGCCGGTCACGTCTTCGATCAGCGTCTTGCCGTCGCGCATGCGGGAGAGGGCGGTGCCTTCGTCGAGGCCGAGAAACTCGCCTTCACCGGCCGTCATGTGTCGGGCCTTGAACCGGGCCGCGCCTTGGTGCTGTGCTTCGTCCCTGTGATACCAGCCATGCACGAACATCTCGATCCCGGATTCGGCCCAGCGTCGCAGGCGCCGCTGGAATGCCCTGTCTTCCGAAAGCGGATGGCACCCCCAGTGGTTGGGCACGACCAGCATTGCGTAGCGCGGGCCGCCCAGGCGGCGTTCGAACAGGTCGGCAAGTTGGACGACGGCTCTTTCCGAGCCGGGGCCGACGTCGTGGATCGATGCAAGCAGGCGCTTGCTGCGCGTGTCTTCGGTCATGGCTGGCTCCAGGCAACCTGGACGGAGCGGCTAGGCGCACTTCATTAAAGCCACATGACGGGGCGGCTTTTTCGCGGCCAAGTGGCCGGGAAAAGGCATCATCTTGCGACGATGCGAGCGAAAATTCGCATGTCGCGCAAGGCCATTGTTGCCTTTTGTGAAATTGGTGCGCGCCAAAGCCGAGTTTTTTGTCTATGGAGCGCGGCAAGAAGGGCCCGTTGGGTCGCATACTCCACGCCAGGCTCACCCATTACAGACCGCTTCAGCGGCACAGGACAGATTCAGAACGCATGACTTTTACCCAGCTCCCCCAACCTCTCGCCGATGCGCTGACCGCGCAGGGTTACGAGAATCTGACCCCGGTTCAGGCCGCCGTCGCCGAAGCCGAGGCGCGTGGGCGCGACCTGGTGGTTTCGGCACAGACCGGCTCCGGCAAGACCGTCGCCTTCGGCATCGCCATGAGCGACGAGCTGCTGGCGGATGGCTCCATCCCTTACGCAGAGGCGCCTCTGGCCCTCGCCATCGCCCCCACGCGCGAACTGGCGCAGCAGGTCAGCCGCGAGCTTGAATGGCTCTACGGCAAGACCGGCGCGCGCATCGTGACTTGCGTCGGCGGCATGGACCCGGTGCGTGAGCGCAAGGCCCTCGAACGCGGTGCGACGATCGTCGTCGGCACGCCGGGCCGCCTGCGCGACCATCTGGAACGCGGCAAGCTCGACCTCTCGGCGCTGCGCGTGGTCGTGCTCGACGAGGCCGACGAAATGCTCGACATGGGCTTCCGCGAAGACCTTGAGGAACTGCTCGATGCCAGCCCCGAGGGCCGCCGCACGCTGCTCTTCTCGGCCACCATGCCGCGCCCGATCGAAGCGCTGGCCCGCCGTTACCAGACCGATGCGCTGCGTATCTCGACCGTGAGCGAGAATCGCGGTCACGGCGACATCACTTATCAAGCCGTGACCGTGGCTCCCGCCGACGTCGAGAACGCGGTGGTCAACCTGCTGCGCCTTCACGATGCCGAAACGGCGATCCTGTTCTGCGCCACCCGCGACAATGTGAAGCACCTGCACTCCACTCTGACCGAGCGCGGTTTCTCCGCTGTGGCGCTGTCGGGCGAGCACTCGCAGAACGAGCGTAACAACGCGCTTCAGGCGCTGCGCGACAAGCGCGCCCGTGTCTGCGTGGCCACCGACGTTGCCGCGCGCGGCATCGATCTTCCCTCGCTTACGCTCGTCATCCACGTGGAAATTCCGCGCGATGCCGAGACGCTCCAGCACCGTTCGGGCCGCACCGGCCGCGCCGGCAAGAAGGGCACCGCCGTGCTCATCGTGCCGTTCCCGCGCCGCCGCCGCGTCGAAGGCATGCTGCGCGGTGCGCGCATCGAGGCCGAATGGATCGCCGCGCCGACCCCGGAAGTCATCCGCGCCGCCGACCGTGGCCGCCTGATGGAAAAGCTGCTGGCTCCGGTTGAGGCTGACGAGGAAGATCGCGAGATCGCTCGTGAAATTCTCGAAAAGGTCAGCGCGGAAGACCTCGCTGCCGCGCTGGTTCGTGCCCACCGCGCCGCCATGCCGCAGCCGGAAGAACTGATCGGCAACAGCCCCGAGGCCCGCGAAGCGCGCCAGCGCCCCGGCTTCGACGATGTCGTGTGGTTCACCATGGACGTGGGCCGCCAGCAGAATGCCGATCCGCGCTGGATTCTGCCGCTGCTGTGCCGCCGTGGTCATGTCACCCGCAATGCGGTCGGCCAGATCCGCATCATGGCCAACCAGACCTACTTCCAGATTCCGCGTGCGCAGGCCGACCAGTTCATGCGCGCCGTCGAGCGTACCGCGCAGGACGATAGCGGTGATGTGGAGAACACCATTCGCATCGAAACAGCGCAGGACACCCCGCGCGAAGTCGCCCGCGAGCGCCGCCGCGAAGGCCCGCAAGGTCGCGGTCGCAAGCCGCATGGCGGCCGTGAGGAAGGCCGTGGCGGTTACGAAAGCCAGCGCTATCAGCCGCGCCCGACCGGCGGTGCGCGTCCCGAGCGCAGCGGTGGCGGCGGCAAGCCGTTCCACAAGAAGCCGAAGAAGGGCAACTGGTAAGCTCTTCAAGGCTGATGTTTAGGAGAAGGCGGGGCTTGATTCCCCGCCTTTTTCGTTGGGTCTGGGGACTGCGCCGCAACCCAGACCGCGCCGGTTTATTTCAAACCCATATCCGTCATCCCCGCGAAGGCGGGGACCCCGCTTTTCTCGCGGTTCTCGGATAGCCAGCAGAAGAAAGCGGGCCCTCGCATTCGCGAGGGCGACGATGTGGCTTTGCGTAAGGTTAAGACGCAGAGTGTCTCAAACGCGCAGCCCAAGCACCTCGATAGCCTCTTCCTGACCGTTGAAATCGACGAAATCGCCGACTTCGCCCCCGAGCAGTGCACGGGCAAGCGGAGCGGTAAAGGCGAGGGCGCCCTTGGCCGGATCGGCCTCGTCATGGCCGACGATATGCACTTCGCGCTCCTTACCATTCAGGGCGAAGCGCACGCGGTGCCCGAACATCGCCCTGTCACCAGAGGGGGCGGGCTGCAATTCCGCCGTCGCGAGGCGCCTCTGCCAGTAGCGCAAGTCGCGCTTGGCCGCATTGAGCGCGGTCTCGTCGGTGAGAGCTGGAATTTCAGCTTCCAGCATCGCGATGCGCGTGTCGATCAGGGCGCGTCCCTCGGCGGTGACGAGGTTCGGCCCCGGTGGGATCGGCACTTCGAACTTGGGTTCGAGATGTTCCTCGTCGCCGTCGCGCCGGAAAGCGACGCTCACGCGCCGCCGCCCATATATTCGTCCATGGCCTCGCTCGCCGCGAACCAGCCGAGTTCGGCCGCTTCCAGTTCCTCGGAAGCCTGCGTGCGGCGCTTGCCGATCTCACCGATGCCCAGCTTTGCGAGGTCGCCCTTGACCGAGGAAGGATCGGCAAGCGCGGCATCGAGCGCCTCGATCTGCTGCTGGATGCGCTTCATGCGCGTCTCGGTTTCGGAGACCTTCTTGCGCAGGGCCTTGAGTTCCTCGCGGGCGACGGCGCCGTTCTTGCGGGCGGGCTTGGCATCGGCCTGCGCCTTGCCGTCGCCCTTGGGCTGGTTCCGTCCGAGCACGAAGTCGATGTAATCCTCCATCGATCCGTCATAGTTCTCCGCCGTGCCCTGATCGACGAGCACCAGCCGGTCGGCCGCCAGTTCGACCATATGGCGATCGTGGCTGACGAGGATCACGGCCCCTGCAAAGTCGTTGAGTGCCTGGACCAGCGCCTCGCGTGCGTCGACATCGAGGTGGTTGGTCGGTTCGTCGAGGATCAGCATGTGCGGCGCGTCGCGGGTCACCAGTGCAAGGGCGAGTCGCGCGCGTTCACCGCCGGAAAGCGTACCGATCCCGGCGGTCGCGCGGGGGCCGGAGAAGCCGAAGCGGCCAAGCTGTCCGCGCACCGCGACCGGCGGCTTGTCGGTCATCGCGCGGGTCATCAGTTCGAGCGGGGTCGAATCGGAAGGCAGTTCCTCCACCTGGTACTGGGTGAAGTAGCCGATGCGAATCTTGGGCGAGAAGGTGAGCGAACCTTCCATCGGTTCGAGCTGACGGGCGAGCAGGCGGGCCAGCGTGGTCTTGCCGTTGCCGTTGCGGCCGAGCAGGGCGATCCGGTCCTCCGGATCGATGCGCAAGTTGAGGCGGCGCAGGATCGGCTTGTCCGCCTCGTAGCCGACAGAGGCAAGATCGAGCGTGACGAGCGGCGGGCGCAGTTCGTCGGGACTCGGGAAATCGAAGCTGAGCGAGGAATCCTCGGCCATGGCTGCGATCGGCTGCATCCGTGCGAGCATCTTGGCGCGCGACTGTGCCTGCTTCGCGGTGGAGGCGCGGGCGGAATTGCGGGCGACATAGTCGGCCAGCTTCTTGCGCTGCGCGTCCTGATTCGCGCGTGCCGCGGCGGCCTGTGCGGCGCGTTCGGCGCGGATTCGTTCGAAGCTGTCGTAAGTGCCGGGATAGAGCGTCAGCTTGCCTTGCTGGAGATGCAGGATGTGATCGACCACATTGTTGAGCAGATCGCGCTCGTGGCTGATGACGATCAGCGTCTTGGGATAGCTCTGGAGGAAGTTCTCCAGCCAGAGCGTCGCTTCGAGGTCGAGGTGGTTCGAAGGTTCGTCGAGCAGCAGCACGTCGGGCTGCGAGAACAGCAGGCCGGCGAGTGCCACGCGCATCTTCCAGCCGCCGGAGAAGCTGTCGAGCGGGCGCCCCTGCATCGCCTCGTCGAAGCCGAGGCCGACGAGGATGCGCGCGGCGCGGGCCTCGCCGGTATAGGCGTCGATGGCGATCAGGCGGTCGTGCAAGTCACCTAGGCGGTTGGGATCGGTGCAGGTCTCGGCCTCGGCAAGCAAGGACATCCGCTCGGCATCGGCGTCGAGCACCGCCTGAAGCGCGGTCTTGTGTCCTGCCGGTGCTTCCTGCGCGATATAACCCAGGCGGGCGCGACGCGGCATCTCCACCGAGCCTTCGTCGGGTTCCAGTTCGCCGATGATGGCTTTCACCAGCGTGGACTTGCCCGCGCCGTTGCGGCCGATCAGGCCGACCTTGCCATCCTTGGGAATGGTGGCGGCGGCCTGGTCGAGGATGGTGCGCCCGCCAAGGCGAACGGTGATATCGCGGATCGTCAGCATCGGGAGCGCCTAGAGGATTTTGCCTCCGGTTGGAAACATCTTCCGGACCGCTCTTTGCAGAACGTTATGTGCACCCGTGAACGCGCCGGGGGCCAGTAATCGAGTTATCAACACCAATATGCCCGCCATTGCGATGACAGGTTCCGTTACGACCTGTTCCGCAGCCGTGCGAATCGGTTATCAATTCTTCTTGCAACGCGGAATCACATGTGATTCTATCGCTTTTCATGAGGCCTCATTCTCCCGTCATGCGTCAGGACGCCAGCCTTGCCAAGGAACGCCTGGTCCAGGGCATCGCGCTTGCGTTGCTCCTGCTGATGGGGGCTTTCGTAATCGCTGGCCCCAGCGGATTGATCGCCTGGACCGAGAATCAGCATATGCTGGAAGAGCGCCGCACGAAACTGGCAGAACTTCGTATCACCCGCGATCACCTGAAAAACCGGGTGGGTCTGCTCGATCAGAATCACGTCGATCCCGATCTGGCCGGTGAATTGCTGCGCAGCAATCTCAACGTCGTGCGGCCCGACGAAATGGTGATGATGCTCGACAAGTGAGCGCGGTTCAGGTGCCTCGTGCGCCTGCCGTTATCGTCCGCAACTGCCTCCGATTCAGACCAATTGTGGCCATTCCGTTGCGGGTTGCCATAATTTTTGTGCCACCTGCGGCAAATTTCCTTCATCGCGCTTTTGATTTCCGCTGGGCGTCCTATAAAGCGGCCCGAAATCAATCGAACCAACGATGGGGAGTCCCGTTGCCCAAAGCCAAGACTGACGCCGGGTCCGGCGCTGAGCCAGCCGTAGTACCGGCAGTGGACGAAGACTTCGCGCTGCACAGCCTCCAGGAGAAGCTCGCGGCCGATCGGCGCTATGCGCCGAACAAGGAAGAACTTCTCAACCTCTATGAGCAGATGGTCCTCATCCGCCGCTTCGAAGAACGCGCAGGCCAGCTTTACGGCCTGGGCCTGATCGGCGGCTTCTGCCACCTCTACATCGGTCAGGAAGCCGTTGCAGTGGGCCTTCAGTCCGCGCTCGATTCCGATCGCGACTCGGTCATCACCGGCTATCGCGACCATGGCCACATGCTTGCCTACGGTATCGATCCGAAGGTGATCATGGCCGAACTGACCGGCCGCGAAGCGGGTATCTCGCGCGGCAAGGGCGGCTCGATGCACATGTTCAGCGTGGAGCATAAGTTCTACGGCGGACACGGCATCGTCGGCGCCCAGGTCTCGCTCGGCGCCGGTCTCGCCTTCGCGCACAAGTACCGTGAAGACGGCGGCGTCGCGATGGCCTACTTCGGCGACGGCGCGGCCAACCAGGGCCAGGTCTACGAGAGCTTCAACATGGCGGCTCTCTGGAAGCTGCCGATCATCTTCGTGATCGAGAACAACGGTTACGCGATGGGCACCGCCGTGAAGCGCGGCTCGGCCGAGACGCATTTCCACCGCCGCGGCACCGCGTTCCGCATCCCGGGCATGCAGGTCGACGGCATGGACGTGCTCGAAGTCCGCAAGGCTGCCGAAGTGGCGCTGGAATATGTCCGCGCGGGCAATGGTCCGGTTCTCATGGAACTGAACACCTACCGCTATCGCGGCCACTCGATGTCCGACCCTGCGAAGTACCGCAGCCGTGAGGAAGTTCAGGACGTGCGCGAGAAGCGCGATCCGATTGAGCACGTGAAGCACGACCTCGCCGCCCTCGGCGTCGACGAAGCCGCGCTGAAGGAAATCGACAAGCGCGTTCGCGCGCAGGTCGCCGAATCGGCCGACTTCGCGGAAAATTCGCCCGAGCCGGAACCCTTTGAACTCTATACTGACGTCCTGGTGGAGCGCTACTGATGGCGATCGAACTGAAGATGCCGGCGCTCTCTCCGACGATGGAAGAGGGCAAGCTTGCCCGCTGGCTGGTTAAGGAAGGCGACGAAGTCTCCTCCGGCGACATCCTCGCCGAAATCGAGACCGACAAGGCGACGATGGAATTCGAAGCCGTCGACGAAGGCACCGTCGGCAAGATTCTCGTGGCCGAAGGCACCGAGGGCGTGAAGGTCGGCACGGTCATCGCCGTGCTCGCCGGTGAAGGCGAAGACGCTTCGGCGGTCTCGGCTTCGGCGCCGAAGGCAGAGGCTGCTCCCGCCGCCGATGCCGCTCCGGCTGCCGCTCGCCCCGAAGCACCTGCTCCGGTCGCGAAGAAGGACCCCGAAGTCCCTTACGGCACCAACATGAAGACCTCGACCGTCCGCGAAGCCCTGCGCGACGCGATGGCCGAGGAAATGCGCCGCGACGACCGCGTCTTCGTGATGGGCGAGGAAGTTGCCGAGTACCAGGGCGCCTACAAGGTGACCCAGGGCCTGCTGGAAGAGTTCGGTGCGCAGCGTGTGATCGACACGCCGATCACCGAATACGGCTTTGCCGGTATCGGCACCGGCGCCGCCATGGGCGGCCTGCGTCCGGTGATCGAGTTCATGACGTTCAACTTCGCCATGCAGGCGATCGACCACATCATCAACTCGGCCGCCAAGACCAACTACATGTCCGGTGGCCAGATGCGCTGCCCGATCGTGTTCCGCGGCCCGAACGGCGCAGCGGCCCGCGTCGGCGCGCAGCACTCGCAGAACTACGGTCCGTGGTATGCCAATGTGCCCGGCCTGGTCGTGATCGCGCCTTACGACGCTTCGGACGCCAAGGGCCTGCTCAAGGCCGCAATTCGCAGCGACGACCCGGTCGTGTTCCTCGAAAACGAGCTGGTCTACGGTCGTTCGTTCGAACTGCCCGAACTCGACGATCACGTCCTGCCGATCGGCAAGGCGCGCATCATGCGGGAAGGCAAGGACGTGACGATCGTGTCCTACTCGATCGGCGTCGGCCTCGCGCTCGAAGCTGCCGAGCAGCTCGCCGGTGAAGGCATCGATGCCGAAGTCATCGACCTTCGTACCCTGCGTCCGCTCGACAAGGAAACCGTGCTGGCCAGCCTCGCCAAGACCAACCGCATGGTCGTGGCCGAAGAAGGCTTCCCGGTCTGCTCGATCGCTTCCGAGATCATCGCGATCTGCATGGAAGACGGCTTCGACAACCTCGATGCCCCGGTCGTCCGCGTCTGCAACGAGGACGTGCCGCTGCCTTACGCGGCCAACCTCGAAAAGCTCGCGCTGATCGATACGCCGCGCATCGTCGAGGCGGTCCGCAAGGTCTGCTATCGCTGACTTGGCGTAAGCGCTGAAAAGTAGAGCGGCGGCGAAGCGGAAGCTTCGCCGCCGTTTTGCGTTACGGGCTTGCGCAAGGAACCGCGCGGGCTAGAGAGACCTCGTGTCCGAGCCAACCGTCCCCATAAGCCGTCCCGAAGACTTGCTGCTGCCCGCGTTGCCGCAGACGATGCAGCTTGCGCTGGCCTATGCGCCGTCACGCGCGAAACTGCCGACTCTGGCCTTGCTGGCGCTGGATCAACGACTTGCCGGACTGCTTCGCCATTCGCGAGAGCCGATGATGGCGCAAATCCGTCTGGCCTGGTGGCGCGAGACGCTGGGGCGCGAGGCTGCGGAATGGCCGGAAGGCGAGCCGCTGCTGGCCGCATTGCGAAGCTGGAATGGCGGCCACCTAGCTCTCGTCGCGCTGGTCGATGGCTGGGAAGCGCTGACCGGGGAAGCCCCGCTGGCGCCGGAAGCCTTGGAAGAGATGGTCGATGGCCGTGCCGCAGCTTTCGCTGGCCTTGCCGAAGCGCTGGGCCGCCCGAACGAGGTCGATGCGGCGCGTGCGCTGGGGCGTCGGTGGGCGCTGGCGGATCTCGCCACGAAGCTTAATCATCCCGGCGAAAGCGTTGTCGTAAAGCGACTCGCGCAGGCCGAGCAGGGTCGCTTGGCGCGGGTCTCGCGGGCGCTGCGACCGCTGGCGGTTCTGGAGGGGCTCGCTCGCGACAATCTGGCCAGCGGCGGGCAGGGCTCGGCGCGGACGGTGCTCAAGGCCTTGCGGATCGGCCTACTCGGGCGCTGAATCCGCTCTGATAACAGACATGTAATTTCCTTGTTACGCCAGTCCGAGGGGATAAGTCGCGCGATTTCAGGGAGATTGGCGATGCAGCGCTTCATTCTCGGCGGGGTGACGGCATGCGTGATGCTGTCCGTCGGGCTGTTCTGGTGGCAGGGGCGGGCGGAAGTGGAAAAGGCGGCACCTTTGCCGCAGGCCATTGCTGCCGCGCCTGATCCGCAGGAAATGCCGAGCGCGGATCTCGGCGATTTCGAAGGCCCGGAATTGCCCGAGGCGACCGAGCAGACGCGTGAACAGCGGCGCTTCGGTCGCTACGATCGGGATCGCGACGGGCGGATCACCCGCAACGAGATGCTTTCCACCCGTGTCGATGCCTTCCGCAAGCTCGACAAGGACGGCAACAACCTCCTGACTTTCGAGGAATGGGCGGTGGCGACCGTCACGAAATTCGATGGGGCCGATACGAACCACGACCAGTGGCTCTCACCCGAGGAATTCCGCAAGACCGCACCGCCTCCGGCCAAGGCGAAGCCCCGGCCGAAGTGCAGTTGCTGATGGCAGCCGATCAGGCGGCGGGCGTCAGGCTATCGAGCCAAGGCACGATTTCCTGCTTGGCGCGCTCGGTATAGGCTTCCTTGCGCTGCTTCTTCTTCACGTCGTGGAGCGGCGGGAAAAGGCCGAAGTTGACGTTCATCGGCTGATAGCTTTCCGCTTCGGCATCGCCGGTGATGTGCGAAAGCAGGGCGCCCAGCGCGGTGGTGCGCGGCGGGGCCTGCCAGTCGCGGCCCGCAAGCTGGGTGGCCGTCATCAGGCCGGCCATCAGGCCGACGGCCGCGCTTTCGACATAGCCCTCGCAGCCGGTGATCTGCCCGGCGAAGCGGACGTGAGGCGCGGTCTTGAGGCGAAGCTGGCGGTCCAACAAGACCGGCGAATTGATGAAGGTATTGCGGTGCAGGCCGCCGAGCCGCGCGAACTCGGCATTTTCGAGACCGGGGATCGTGCGGAACAGGCGCACCTGCTCGGCATGCTTGAGCTTGGTCTGGAAGCCGACCATGTTCCAGATCGTTCCGAGCTTGTTGTCCTGTCGCAGCTGCACGACCGCATAGGCCCAGCGGCCCTTGGGGTGTTCCTCGGTCGCCCAGTGCGGATTGTCGAGGCCTACCGGCTTCATCGGCCCGAAACGCAGGGTTTCGACGCCGCGCTCGGCCATGACCTCGATCGGCATGCAACCGTCGAAGTAGGGGGTGTTCTCTTCCCATTCCTTGAAAGCTGTCTTCTCGCCGTCGAGGAGGGCCTGATGGAAGGCCAGGTATTGCTCCTTGTCCATCGGGCAGTTGATGTAGTCCTTGGTCTCGCCCTTGTCCCAGCGCGAGGCCATCCAGCACACGTCCATGTCAATGCTCTCGCGGTAGACGATGGGGGCGATGGCGTCGAAGAAGGCGAGACTGTCGGCGCCGGTGGCGTTGCCGATGCTGCCTGCGAGCGATTCTGCCGTCAGGGGGCCGGTGGCGATGATGGTGGTGCCCGTCTCGGGCAGTGTGTCGATGCGCTCGCGCACGATCTCGACGTTGGGGAGCGCGGAAAGGCGTGCCTCGACTTCGGCGGAGAACACGTCGCGGTCGACCGCCAGCGCGGAGCCTGCGGGCACTTGCGCCTTGGCCGCTGCCGACATGATCAGCGAATCGCAGCGGCGCATTTCCTCATGGAGCAGGCCGACGGCGTTCTTTTCGTGGTCGTCGGAACGGAACGAGTTGGAGCAGACCAGCTCGGCCAGCCCGTCGCCCTGGTGGGCCGGGCTACGCTCGCCGGTTCCGCGCATTTCCGAAAGGCGCACGCGGAAACCGCGCCGCCCGAGCTGCCAGGCCGCTTCGCTCCCGGCGAGGCCGCCGCCGATGATATGGACGTCTTGAGTCATGGCGCCAGCGCCTAGACCTTTGCGCGCCGTCAGGGAAGGGCGCGCGGGATTTCAGGCGCCGGGCAGGACCAGCTTTCCGGATTCGTCCCGTTCTACCGGACCATGAGCGATCACGGCGGAAAGCGGCAGGTCGGCGTAGATATGCGGGAACAGCGCGCCTCCTCGCGAGACTTCCCACTTCACGCTATCGCCCAGCGCCGAGAGATCGACGGCGGCGATGCCGAGGCCGGTCTGGCCGGCGAAGTGCTTGTCCAGCGTCTCCTGCGCCTGCGCGGCAGTCGACATATGGATGTAGCCGTCGGTCAGGTCGATCGGCGCGCCAGTAAAGGTCCCGTCGGAGAGCAGCGTTTGCAGCTGCTCTCCGGTCAGGATCTTGTAAGCGACGGTATCGGTCATGCTTCGGTGTCCGGCGCTTCGCCTTCCGGCGAGCCTGCTTCCGGAGCCTGATCGACAGCCGGGGTCTCGCCTTCGGCAGCCGTTTCGATCACGTCTTCCTCGGCCGGTTCGTCGAGGCGCACGGCACTGACGACGTGTTCGTTGTTCGACACGTTGAACAGACGCACGCCTGCCGAACCGCGACCGATCACGCGCAGCGATTCGAGCGGCAGGCGGATCAGCTTGGCCTGGTCGGTCACGAGCATCAGTTGGTCGGCGCGGGTGGCCGGGAAGCTGGCGACGACCGGGCCGTTACGACCGATATTGTCGATATTGGTGATGCCCTGGCCGCCACGGCCGGTGCGGCGGTACTCGTAGGCCGAGGACAGCTTGCCGTAACCGTTGGCGCAGACCGTGAGGATGAACTGCTCCTTCTCGACGAGATAGGCCAGGCGTTCGGGATCGAGCGTGCTCTCGCCGTCGCGTTCGCCCTTCCACGGGGCGAAGCGGAGATAGGCCTCGCGCTCGTCCTGGTCCTGCACGCCGACGCGGTGGAGGATCGAGAGCGAGATCACCTCGTCGTCGTCCTTCAGCGTCATGGCCTTGACGCCGGTGGAAGTGCGGCTCGCGAATTCGCGCACGAGGTCGCCGGCGAAGCGAATGGCCTTGCCCTGACGGCTTGCCAGCAGCACGTCGTCCGACTGGTCGAGCAGGGCGACGCCGATCAGGCGATCCGCGCTGTCCTCGTCGAACTTCATCGCGAACTTGCCGTTCGAGGGGATGTTCGCGAAGGCGTCCATGGCGTTGCGGCGAACGTTGCCCTTGGCCGTCGCGAAGACGACCGAGAGCTTGCTCCATTCCTTCTCGTCCTCGGGCAGCGGCAGGACAGTCTGGATCGTCTCGTCCTTGTCCAGCGAGGGCAGGAGGTTGACGATCGGGCGTCCGCGCGTGGTCGGGCCGCCTTCGGGCAGCTTGTAGACCTTGAGGCGATAGACCTTGCCCGCCGTGGAGAAGAACAGCACCGGATTGTGCGTCGAAGTGACGAACATCGTGGTGACGACGTCCTCGTCCTTCGTCGCCATGCCGGCGCGGCCCTTGCCGCCGCGCGCCTGGGCGCGGAAGGTCGAGAGCGGGGTGCGCTTGATGTAACCGTCCATGGTGACGGTCACGACCATTTCCTCGCGCTCGATGAGGTCCTCGTCCTCGATGCCGTCGGCAGCGCCGGTCAGCAGCGAGACGCGCGGGGTGGCGTAGAGTTCGCGCACCGCCACCAGTTCCTCGCGCATGACGCCGTAGAGCTTCACGCGGTCGGCGAGGATCGAGAGGTATTCCTCGATCGCGGCGGCCAGTTCCTTGAGCTCGTCGCCGATCTCGTCGCGGCCGAGCGCCGTCAGGCGGTGCAGGCGCAGGTCGAGGATCGCCTTCACCTGGATCTCGGACAGGCGATAGGTACCGCCGTCCTGCTCGGCGCTGGGCTCGATCGCCTCGACGAGGCGGATGTAGGGCGCGATGTCGCCGATCGGCCATTCCTTGGCCATCAGGCGCTGGCGGGCCGTTGCCGGGTTCGGCGCGCTGCGGATCATCACCACGACTTCGTCGAGGTTCGAGACCGCGACCACGAGGCCCAGCAAGATATGTGCCCGGTCGCGCGCCTTGTTCAGTTCGAACTTGGTGCGGCGGGTGATGACTTCTTCGCGGAACTGGATGAAGGCCTGAAGGAAGTCCCGCAGGTTCATCACTTCGGGGCGGCCGCCCTTGATCGCCAGCATGTTGGCGGCAAAGTTCGACTGTGCCGGGGTGTTGCGCCAGATCTGGTTGAGCACGACCTCGGGGGTGGCATCGCGCTTGAGATCGACGACGACGCGAACGCCTTCGCGGTTCGATTCGTCGCGGATGTCGGAGATGCCCTCGATCCGCTTTTCCTTGGCGGCTTCGGCGATCTTCTCGACGAGGTTCGACTTGCCGACCTGATAGGGAATCGAGGTGAGCACGATCGAGCGGCGATCGCCGCGGCCTTCCTCGATCTCGTGGCGGCAGCGCATGATGATCGAGCCGCGGCCCGTCATATAGGCATTGCGGGCGCCGCCCTGGCCGAGGATCAGCGGGCCGGTCGGGAAGTCCGGTCCCGGAATGATCTGGATCAGGTCCTCGATCGTCGTGGCCGGATTGTCGATCATGGCCAGGCAGCCGTCGATCACTTCGCCGAGGTTGTGCGGCGGAATGTTCGTGGCCATGCCGACCGCGATGCCGCCCGCGCCATTGACCAGCAGGTTCGGGAAGCGCGCGGGAAGCACGGTCGGCTCGCTTTCGGAGCCGTCGTAGTTGTCGGCGAAGTCGACGGTGTTCTTGTCGATATCGGCGAGAAGCTCGTTCGCGACCTTGTCGAGGCGGGCTTCCGTGTAACGCATGGCGGCCGGCGGATCGGGGTCCATCGAACCGAAGTTGCCCTGGCCGTCGATCAGCGGGAGACGCATCGACCACGGCTGCGTCAGGCGCGCCAATGCGTCGTAGATCGCGCTGTCGCCATGGGGGTGATACTTACCCATGACGTCGCCGACGATGCGGCTCGACTTGCGGTAGGGACGACCGGCGACGTAGCCCGCTTCCTGGCAGGCATAGAGAATGCGGCGGTGGACCGGCTTCAGGCCGTCGCGCACGTCGGGCAGGGCGCGGCTCACGATCACGCTCATCGCGTAATCGAGATAGCTCGTCTTCATCTCATCGACGATGTCGATGCGGGTATATTCGCCTTCGGGACCGATGTGCTCGGGGCCGTTCATGTCGGTGTCGTCGCTCACGCGCTGGATCGTTCGTTGCTGCGGGACAAAGGGTGATGGATCGCACTAGGACATGCGCGGGGGGAAAGCCACCTGAACGGCAGGGGCTGGAGGGGCCTGCGTGTTTTTTTCCACACTTATGGGCCGAGTAGAGCGAGTCGGTCGTCGCTGCGCAAACGAGGGAACCGACGGGGCTGCGGTGAATTGCATTCAAACAGCGTTCAGTGGCGGAGTTCTAATTCCGCCGCGAGGTTGCCAAGCGGACGTTTCGCCGCCACACCGGCAACACCGAATTCATGGAGTCACGCTTTTACGGCGCGTCTCCCCGTGTCTTGATGAGGAGTAGGCCTGAATGGCTCGCAAGTTCCTGATTTCCCGTATCGCCCTGGCCGTGGCCATGACCGGCGGAATGGCAGCTGCCGTGGTCCCGACGATGGTCGTGGCCAAGGAGAAGGCCGCTGCCGGGAAGACCCCCTTCTCGAAGGAATATGCCGCTGTCGCCGCGCCGGTTGACAAGGCGATCGCCGACGCGAAGGCCAATCCCACCGTGCAGGCCGCCTCGCAGAAGGCCCAGGCCGCCAAGACCGATGCCGAGAAGGCTGCTGCCAAGGCAGAAGTCGATGCGGCCATGGGCGGCATCCTGGCTCAGCTTCAGGCGGCAGAGGCTCAGGCCACGCAGCCCTACGACAAGCTGAAGCAGGGCGAGATGACCCGAAACGTCGGCGTTCTGATGAATGACACGGCGATGCAGCACAAGGGTCTCGTGCTCATGCTCGACAGCGGCCAGACCAGCCCGGAATCGCTGGGCCAGG
Organism: Novosphingobium sp. BL-S-20; assembly: GCF_055521635.1. Lineage (NCBI taxonomy): Bacteria > Pseudomonadati > Pseudomonadota > Alphaproteobacteria > Sphingomonadales > Sphingomonadaceae > Novosphingobium > Novosphingobium sp. BL-S-20. The sequence goes on from NZ_CM145494.1 coordinate 1,546,497, forward strand.
TGCAGTATCTTGCAGGCGTCACCGCCTATCAGAGCGGTCAGTACGACGTTGCTGCGCGTTACCTGCAGCAGTCTTTCGATGGCGGCTATCGCGACCAGCAGAACATGATCCAGCCGCTGCTGGCCGATTCCTACAAGCGTTCGAACAATCCACAGGCAGCGCTGGCGATGGTTCAGAAGGAGCTTGAGGCTGCCAAGGCCAATGGGACCAAGCCCAGCGAAACCTCGATCCGCAGTGCGCTCCAGGCTTCCTATGACGCCAAGCAGCTTGCGCCCTCGGCCGAATATGCGGCGATGCTCGCGCAGTATTACCCGAGCCCCGATTCGTGGAACATCTCGATCTCGATCGTGCGTCAGCTGGCCTCGCTCCAGAATGCGGAAAACCTCGATCTGATGCGCCTGATGTCCGCAACCGGTGCGATGAAGACCAAGGGCGACTACTTCGAATACCTCCAGAACGTCGACCCCCGTGCGTTCCCGGGTGAGGCCGTCAAGGTTATCGACCAGGGTCTCGCCAAGGGGCTGCTGACCCAGGCCGAAGTCGGTCAGGACCGCGCCAACGGCGCCGGACGTGTTGCTGCGGACAAGGCCTCGCTGCCTGCCACCGAGCGTGACGCCCTCAAGCCGGGCGCAACCGCTGCGGCCGTCACGGGCGCTGCCGACGTGTTCCTGAGCTATGCGGAATACCCGAAGGCGGAAGAGCTTTACAAGGTCGCGCTCGGCAAGCCGGGTGTCGATGCCAACAAGGCGAACATGCGCCTCGGCATGGCGCAGGCCATGCAGGGCAAGGCTGCCGATGCACAGGCGGCGCTGGCCAAGGTCACCGGCACCCGTGCGCCGGTTGCCAAGCTCTGGGCTGCTTATGCCGCAACGAAGGGCACACCGGCTTCCTGAGCCGGTCTTCCCGACTGACAAAGCAAAGGGCGGCGGGATATCCCGCCGCCCTTTTTGTTTGCCTGCCTGGGAAAAGGGCGGTCCGACCGGGCCTCCTTTTCTGTCGATGGTTCAGCTGACCGGTGCGAATTCGCCACTGGTCTCGTCCATGAGATGGAGCTGACCATCGGAAATTGCGAAGAAGGCCCCGCGCAGCTTGAGGTCACCGTTCTTCACCTTGCTGCGCACGCAGGGGAAGGTCATCAGGTTGTCCAGGCTGACGCGCACGGCGGCCTGTTCCATCTGGCGCTCGGCCGGGCGGCCCGAGGTGCCGAACTCGGCGGCGACGGGGGCGCGGGCCTCGTCCAGCATCGAGATCCAGTCGGCGATGAAGCCGCCCTGGCCGGGTTCGGCGCCGTGCAGTTCCTGGGTCAGCGCGGCCTTGCAGCCGCCGCACATGCCGTGGCCCATGACCACGACTTCCTTCACCTTGAGCACCTGCACAGCGAATTCGAGCGCGGCTGAGACACCGTGGTGGCCGGGCGTGGTCTCGAAAGGCGGGACGAGCGCGGCGACATTGCGGACCACGAAGATTTCGCCGGGATCGACGTCGAAGATCTGGGCGGGATCGACGCGGCTGTCCGAGCAGGCCACGATCATCACTTCGGGCTGCTGGCCTTCGCTGAGGCGCTCCCATCGCTCGCGATTGGGGCTCCAGCCGCTGCTGCGAAAGCGGCGATATCCGTCGAGAAGGGTATCGAGGACGCGTTGTTCGGGTTGCGGGGCGCTGGAATCGGTCATGGTTTGCCTCCATTGAAACGCACGCAATCCATAGAGCGGATATTCGCACTGGCAAGCGGGCAAGCTTGCGACTATCTGGACGCCATGAACGATCTTTCCTCCGTGCCGAGCCCAGAGCAGAAGCCCGAACGTCAGCGCAAGCCCGACTGGATCCGCGTGAAGGCGCCGACCAGCAAGGGCTACGGCGAAACGCGCCAGTTGATGCGGGATCTCAAGCTCAACACGGTCTGCGAGGAAGCGGCCTGTCCGAACATCGGCGAGTGCTGGACCAAGAAGCACGCCACGGTGATGATTCTCGGCGACACCTGCACCCGCGCCTGCGCGTTCTGCAACGTGAAGACCGGCATGCCGGGCCGCGTCGATCCTTCCGAGCCGGAACATGTCGCCGAACTGGCGCTCAAGACCGGGCTCGAACATATCGTCATCACCTCTGTCGACCGCGACGACCTGCCCGACGGCGGTGCGAACCAGTTCGTGAAGGTGATCCAGGCTCTGCGCGCCGCGACCCCGAACACCACGATCGAGATTCTCACGCCCGACTTCCGTGGCAAGATGCGCCGCGCCGTCGAGGCGATCGTCGCGGCGGGGCCGGACGTCTACAACCACAACCTGGAGACGGTTCCCCGCCTCTATCCGACCATCCGCCCCGGCGCGCGCTACTATGCCTCGCTGCGCCTGCTGGAAGAGGTCAAGGCTCACAATCCGCTGATCTTCACCAAGTCCGGCGTCATGCTCGGCCTCGGCGAGGAACGCCTGGAAGTCCATCAGGTCATGGACGACATGCGCTGCGCGGACATCGACTTCCTGACCATGGGCCAGTACCTGCGCCCGACGCCCAAGCATGCCGAGGTCAAGGAATTCGTCACGCCCAAGGCGTTCGACGCCTATGGCGCGATTGCCCGTGCGAAGGGCTTCCTTCAGGTGGCGTCCTCGCCGCTGACCCGTTCGAGCTACCACGCAGGCAAGGACTTCGCCGAAATGCGCGCTGCGCGTGAGGCGAAACTCGCTAAGGCTGCGCCGAAAGCCTGACGCATGCCCGGAATTCATGAGACCCAGCGGCTGCCTTACAGCGCCGAGCAGATGTTCGACCTCGTTGCGGACGTGGGCCGTTACCAGGAGTTCCTTCCCTGGGTGGTCGCCACTCGCGTGAAGTCGGATACCGGGACCGAAATGGTTGCGGACATGCTGGTCGGCTTCAAGGCCTTGCGCGAGAAGTTCACTTCGCGCGTCGAGAAAGTACGTCCGCGCGAGATCAAGGTCCATTACGTCGATGGTCCGATGAAGGACCTGCACAACCACTGGACCTTCCATCCGGTGGATGCTCATAGCTGCGATATCGAGTTCGACGTGCGCTTCAGCTTCCGCAACGCCTTGTTCGAGAAGCTGGCCGGGCAGTACTTCGACAAGGCCTTTCGCAAGATGGTAGCGGCTTTCGAGACCCGCGCGCACGAGCTTTACGGCGAGCCGGTCTGATTTAGGATCGTCGTCCTGGACTTTGGTCCGGGACGACGGGTCCTTTTCAGTCTGCGTAAGCGGGCAATTCCGTTCCCGGTAGCAGCAGTTCTAGCGCTACCACGGCGGCGTGATGGCGGATTTCCGCGCGGTTCGCGCCCTCGATCAGCTTCTGCTCGGCATGGACTTCTTCCTCGCCGCGATGGGCGCGGGCGAAGACCACGGTGCCGACCGGCTTGAGGTCGCTGCCGCCGTCCGGACCGGCGATGCCGCTGATCGCCACGGCCACATCGGCATTGCTGTGCAGAATCGCGCCTTGCGCCATGGCCCAGGCCGTCGCGGGAGAGACCGCGCCGAGCGTGTCGATGATGTCCGAGGGGACGCCCAGCAGTTCCTTTTTCGATTCGTTCGAATAAGTCACGAAACCGCGATCGAGCACGGCGGAAGAACCCGCCACTTCGGTCAGCGCGGCGCAGACGAGGCCGCCGGTGCAGCTTTCGGCCAGCGCTACCTTGCGGCCGATCGCCTTGTTCTCGGCGATCACACGCGCGGCGAGGTTGTAGAGGTCCTGCGGGAAGAGGATGTCGGCCATGTCAGTCCTTGCAGAGCGAGAAGCCGCCGAGCTTCGTCTTTCCGGGCGCGACCTCGTCGGCCTTGGAAGTAGCCTCGATCAGCAGCGCGATCAGGCTGGCGGTGTTCTCGGGCGGAAGCGGGGAGAGCAGGTCAAGCGCGAGGTCGACCTTGTCGCAGGATTTCAACGGAAGCTCCTGGGAAACAAGGCCTTCCACGGTGATATCGACCAGCGGACGCAGCGATTCGTCGGGCAGGTTACGCGCAAACTGGCCGACCTGGGCGTCCTTGCTCTGGCCGAGCTTGAGGAAGGCGGCCTTGGCCTCGGGCCAGTAACGGGCCTTCTGAGCGGAATAGCGCGTAACCAGTTCGGCGCCGTGGCTGCGCAGGAACGAATCGCTCGGCAGGACCTGCGCACAGCGCTTGCTGGTGCCGGAAATTACTTGCGGCAGGGCATAGCCGAACAGCGAGCGGGCCTCGGCCTTGGTCAGGCACGACTGCTGGGCGCTGGCCACGCTGGGCACAATCGCCAGCGCGGATACCAGGGCCAGGGTAATGGTCTTGCGCATCGTCATCTCCTTACATCCGCACCAGGCTGACGGCGGCCTGGCAGGCGATCCCTTCCGACCTGCCGGTGAAACCCAGCTTCTCGGTAGTGGTTGCTTTTACGCTGATGAGCGATGGGTCTACGGCGAGAATTTCCGCCAGGCGCGCGCGCATGGCTTCGCGGTGCGGGCCGATCTTGGGCGCCTCGCAGATGATCGTCACGTCGGCATTGCCGAGCGCATAACCCGCCTCGGCCACGAGCTTTCCGGCATGGGCGAGGAAGCGGTCGGAGGCCGCCCCTTTCCACTGCGGATCGCTGGGCGGGAAATGCTGGCCGATGTCGCCCCGACCGACCGCGCCGAGCAGGGCATCGACGAGGGCGTGGATGGCGACGTCGGCATCGCTGTGGCCGGACAGGCCGTGGGTATGTTCGATCTTCACACCGCAGAGCCAGAGTTCCTCGCCTTCCTCGAGCCGGTGGACATCGTAGCCGGTGCCGACCCGGATGGGCGGGGCACCGACGGCGAAATCGGAGGCGTAGGTCAGCTTGTGCAAGGCTTCGTCTCCTTCGACGAGAGCGATCCTGAGGCCCGCGGCTTGTGCCACCTGGGCATCGTCTCCGGCGGTGGTCGGGCCGTCCCAGGCGCGGTGGGCGGTGAGGATTTCGGGAAAGCGGAAGGCCTGCGGGGTCTGCACCCGGCGCAAGTCCTCGCGGCGGGCGGGGGCGCCCATCACTTCGATGTCGTCCTCATGTTCGGCATGAGCGAGGCTGTCCGCGACCGGCAGGACGGGGATCGCACCGGGCAGTCCCGACAAGGCGCCGAGCAGGCGCTCGATCACCGCCGAGGGAAGCATTGGGCGCGCGGCATCGTGGATCAGCACGAGATCGGGCTTGCTGCCGGCCAGCACTTCCAGTCCTAGGCGCACCGATTCCTGCCGCGTTTCGCCGCCGCTGGTGAACCGGACGCCCCCAATGCCGGCAAGGGCTTCGGCGGCCAGATCCTCGGCACCCTGCGGGATCACCACGAGGATCGGCGCGACTCCGGCATGGGCCAGCGCTTCCACCGAATGGCGGATCACACGCTTGCCGCGCCAGAGGGCGAACTGCTTGGGAACGGGCTGTCCGGCGCGCAACCCCTTGCCTGCGGCCACTACTATGGCTGCCGTGGAGGGATGCGAGAGGGGACGCCGGGGCGTTTCTGACAGGTCTTGCGACATTGTCGTTGCCGGTAATCGCTTGCCGAGGCGAGGGCAATCCACTATGCGCTGCCTGTTTTTTAGGCACATCCTGTTTTCTAGGCATTTTACGGCGCGCGCAATGAACACACTGCCCACTCCTCCGGCTCTGAAGCCGATCCAGGTCGGCCCGGTCACGATCGATTGCCCGGTCGTGCTCGCGCCGATGACTGGCGTCTCGGACTTGCCGTTTCGCCGCATGGTGCGCGGATTCGGCTCGGGCCTCAACGTCACCGAGATGATCGCCAGCCCGGCGGCCATCCGCGAGACGCGCGTATCGCTGCAGAAGGCGATGTGGGACCAGATCGAGGACCCGGTCTCGATGCAGCTGGTCGGCTGCGAGCCTGAGCAGATGGCCGAGGCCGCCAGGCTGGTGGAAGATCGCGGCGCCGCGATCGTCGACATCAACATGGGCTGCCCGGTTCGCAAGGTCGTCAACGGCGACGCCGGTTCCGCGCTGATGCGCGACGTGCCGCTCGCCACCCGCCTGATCGAGGCGACGGTGAAGGCCGTGAAAGTGCCCGTCACCGTGAAGATGCGCATGGGCTGGTGCCATGACAGCCTAAACGCCCCCGAACTCGCGCGCATCGCCGAGGATCTTGGCGCGCAGATGATCACCGTCCACGGCCGCACCCGCAACCAGATGTACAAGGGCTCGGCCGACTGGGCCTTCGTACGCGGCGTGAAGGAAGCGGTCTCGATCCCGGTGATCGTCAACGGCGATATCCTCGATATCGAAGACGCCGCGACGGCGCTGGAGCAGTCCGGCGCCGACGGCCTGATGATCGGGCGCGGCTCCTATGGTCGGCCCTGGGCGCTCGCCAAAGTCATGCAGTGGTGGCGCGGCAACGGGCTGATGGAGGAGCCGGGCTTCGGCCAGCAGTACGAGATCATCCGCGAACATTACGTGGACATGCTCTCGCACTATGGCCGCGATACCGGGGTGAAGATGGCGCGCAAGCACCTGGGCTGGTACATCAAGGGCATCAAGGGCTCGGCCGAGTTCCGCAATCGCATCAATTTCGTCAGCGATCCCGACGAAGTGCTGCGCCTGCTCGCGGAGTTCTATGCACCCTACCGCGATCAGGACGACGCATCGGCAGACCGTCAGGCTGCATGAGCCTCGCGCCGCACACGGCATTACCCGCAGCATCCCGGCTTCTCGCAAGCCTGCCGCAGGCTGTCGTGCTGCTTGAGCCGGGCCTGCGGATCGCCTCGCTGAACCCGGCGGCCGAGCAGTTCTTCGGCCAGTCGCTGCGCCTGCTGGTGGGAACCCCGCTTCAGGATATCCTGACCTTTTCCGACCCCTTGCTGCTGGAGCGGCTCGACGATTACGAGACGCCGGTTTCCGCCCGCGAAGTCGCCGTTGCGCTCAAGGGTCGCGGTGCGCGTCGGATCGATATCAACGTCGCGCCGGTGGCCGATACGCCGGGCTGGCAGGTCCTGACGATCCACGACAATACTGCCACCGAGGCACTGGGCGACGATTCCGGCGGCCCCGACAATGCCGTGCTGCGCGGGCCGGAGATCATGGCCCACGAAATCAAGAACCCCCTCGCCGGCATTCGCGGCGCTGCCCAGCTTCTCGCCCGCAAGGTCGAGGACAAGGACCGGGCGCTGACCGATCTCATCACCTTGGAGGTCGACCGGATCGCGGGGTTGATCGACCAGATGCAGAAGCTCAGCCGCCGCACCGCGCCGCCGGTCGAACCCTGCAATCTCCACGAGGCCGCGCGCCGGGCGCTCGACGTGATGTTGGCTGCAAACGGCGCGGCGCCGGAGCGGGTCAGGCTGGTCGAGGAGTTCGATCCTTCGCTGCCCGCCGTGCTCGGCAGTCCCGATGCGCTCGTACAGGTCATCATCAATCTGCTCGCCAATGCCTCGGAAGCCTGCGCGCATGAGGAAAAGCCGCGTGTGACGATCCGCACTCGCTTCGCCAGCGGACTTCAGCTCCACACGAGCGATTCGGGAGAGCCGGTGCGCCTGCCGGTGGAACTGCGCGTCACCGACAACGGCCCTGGCGTCGATCCGGCGATGCGCGATCATATCTTCGAGCCTTTCGTCACCACCAAGAAGACCGGGCAGGGCCTTGGCCTGCCGCTCGTGCGCAAACTGGTGCGGGACATGAACGGGCGGATCACCCATGAACGTGACGAGGAGGGGGGCTTCACCCACTTCCGCGTCCACCTGCCGCTGGCGCGAGAGACGCGCAGCCGCCCCATCAGAAGGAGACCGGCAGCATGAGCGTGCTGCTCGTCGAGGACGACCTTTCGATCGCCATCGTCATCACCGCCGCGCTGGAGGCGGAGGGCTTCAGTGTGATCCACTGCCAGTCGATCGCCGAGCGCGACCGATTACTGGGAGAGGGACATTATCAGGCGCTCGTCACCGACGTGATGCTTCCCGACGGCGATGGGATCGAGACGATCGACCGGGTGAGAGCCTTGCACCCCGCGCTGCCGATCGTGATCCTCTCGGCGCAGAATACGCTCGATACCGCTGTCCGCGCCACCGATACCGGCGCCTTCGAGTATTTCCCCAAGCCTTTCGACATCGACGAACTCGCCCGCACCGTCCGCCAGGCGGCGGGCGCCGGGCAGGGTGCTGCCGTCGAGGGCGAGGAACCGCTCGGGGAAGGGCTGCCGCTGGTCGGGCGCAGCACGGCGATGCAGACCGTGTTCCGCATGATCACGCGCGTCCTGCGCAATGACCTGACCGTGCTGATCCTAGGCGAATCGGGGACCGGCAAGGAACTGGTGGCCGAGGCGGTGCACAATCTGGGTCATCGCCGCACCGGACCGTTCATCGCCGTCAACACTGCCGCGATTCCCGCCGAACTCATCGAAAGCGAGCTGTTCGGCCACGAGAAGGGCGCTTTCACCGGCGCTGTCGCCCGCCATGTCGGCAAGTTCGAGCAAGCGGCGGGAGGCACCCTGTTCCTGGACGAGATCGGGGACATGCCGATGCAGGCTCAGACCCGACTGCTCCGCGCGCTCCAGTCCGGCACGGTGCGCCGCGTCGGCGGGCGTGACGAGATCCGGCTCGACGTGCGCATCATCGCCGCCACCAACAAGGATCTCGAACCCGAAATTGCCGCGGGGCGGTTCCGCGAGGATCTCTATTACCGCCTCAACGTGGTGCCGATCCACATGCCGCCGCTGCGTGATCGGCGTGACGATATCGAGGTGCTGGCCCGCCACTTCCTCCAGCACGCCGCGAACGAAGGCCTGCCGCGCCGCCAACTGACGCCTGAGGCGGCGGAATTGCTCAGCCGCCAGCCTTGGCGCGGCAATGTGCGCGAACTCAAGAACTTCATCTATCGCCTCGCCCTGCTGGCACGCGAGGATGCGATCGATCCCGAGAGCATCCAGTCGCTGCTGGTCGCGGAAGCTCCGGCGCCCAGCGAGGAGGAGAGCGGCGACATTGCGCAGGCGGTCACACGCTGGCTTGCCTTGGAACGCCCCGCCAGCGGCACGATCTATCAGGCCGCCGCCGCTGCGTTCGAGCGGCCGCTCTTTGCCGAAGTGCTGCGGGAGACCGGTGGCAACCAGCTTCGCGCGGCGCAGGCACTCGGGATAAATCGCAACACCTTGCGCAAGCGCCTCAGCGAACTGGCGCTGGACCCCGAGGAATTCGCTCGTCGCTTATGATACGTCCCTGATGGATTTGCCCTTGCAAAGCAGCAACACTGGCGTTGTAACGGTGCAACGATGAGCGAGACACTGGTTCAAAAACGGGCATGGCCGCGCTGGTGGAGGCGGATGCAGGTAGCTGCCCGCCGCGCGAACTTCTTCGCGATTATCACCGTAGTGTCGATTGTTCTGTTCCTGGCCATGACGGCGATCACTTGGATCGCCCTGAATTCGCGGGACAAGGGCCAGCTTCTGCCTTCGAACCTGACCGCGACGCTGCTGGTGGGGACGCTGGTCCCCGCCATGGCGATCCTCGTCCTGCTTGGCCGCCATCTCGCGCTGCGGCGTGCTGCGGAGAGCATCGGCGGAACCGGACAGATGCACGTCCGCCTGGTGTTCATCTTCTCGTTGATCGCTGCCGTGCCGACTTTACTGGTCGTCATTTTCGCGTCCTGGCAATTCCAGTCCGGCGTCGAGTTCTGGTTTTCCGATTCGTCGCGCGGGCTTCTGGAAAACGCCAACAAACTGGCGCGCGGATACTACGAGCAGACCCAGCGCGAAGTGGGATATGAGACCGCGGCCATGGCCAAGGACACAGGCGACGTGCTCGCCGAGTTTCCGGTGGCCAGCAAGCGTTTCCAGCAGTTCTTCGGCGGTCAGGTCTACAGTCGCAATCTCTCCGTCGCTGCGATCATCCAGGTGGCGCCGGACGGGAGCCAGCGCATCCCGATCATCGTCGATCCGGAAGGCAAGACGGAAGACAAGCGCATAACGCCCGAAGCGTTGAAACGGCTGATCGGTGGCGAACAACTGGTGGTCAGTTCAAACAACGACCGCATCGTCGCGATTGCGCCGATCGATCAGGAAGCTGGCGTCTATCTCTATGCCGCGCGCAGTTCCGAACTTCTCGCGCTCAGCCAGGGCCAGCGCGCTGAAAATGCCGAGAACATCGTCCGCGCGTATGAAGTGCTGACCAATCGCGCCCGCGTGTTGCAATTGCGCTTCAACGTCGCGCTGTTCGTGGTCTCGCTGGCGCTCGTCGGTCTCGCGGTCTGGTTCGCGCTGCGGTTCGCCGACCGGCAGGTCAAGCCGCTCTACGAGCTGGTCGATGCGGCCCGCCGGGTCGGCAGCGGCAATTTCGCACTGCGGATCGAGGGACGTACCGGCGCCGACGAGATCGGCCTGCTCAACCGCGCCTTCAACCGCATGACCGCGCAGATCGAGAAGCAGACCCAGGCCCTTCTCGGCGCCAACCGCCAGCTTCACGAACGCCGCGTTTTCATCGAGGCCGTGCTGGAATCAGTGACTTCGGGCATCGTCTCGCTCGATCCCGCAGGCCGTATCCTGCTGATGAACAGCACTGCGCAGAAGCTGCTGACCGACCGGGCCGAATTACCCGAGGACATGCCGCTTGCCGATCTCGCGCCGCAGCTGGCGGCGCTGATCGAGCAGGGCAGTTCGGGCGGCCTCGTCCAGTACAATCGCAACGGCGATCTGCTGACGTTCGCGGTAAAGGTCACGCGCGACGTCACCGGCTTCGTCATCACTTTCGAGGACATCACCCGACAGCTGCTCGACCAGCGCACCGCCGCCTGGTCCGACGTCGCGCGCCGTATCGCCCACGAGATCAAGAACCCGCTCACGCCGATCCAGCTCGCTACCGAACGGCTCAGCCGGCGCTATCGCAAGCAGATCGTCGACAATCCGGAACTGTTCGAGGACCTGACCCGCACGATCATTCGGCAGGTCGGCGAACTGCGCAAGATGGTGGACGAATTCTCGTCGTTCGCGCGCCTGCCCAAGCCGGTGTTCCGCCCGGAAGACCCGGTCGCGCTCACCCGGCAGGCCCTGTTCCTCCAGGAAGTGGCACGTCCGGATATCGGCTTCCGCTTCGAGAGCGACCCGTCGATCGGCGCGATCGACTGCGACCGCCACCAGTTCGGCCAGGCCATGACCAATGTGCTCAAGAACGCGGTCGAGGCTATCGAGGCCAAGGCCAAGGATGCCGATCCCGACTATCGGGGGGCTATCGGCGTCTCGGTGGAAGCGCTGGAAGGCGCGATCGTGGTGCGCATCGCCGACAACGGCATCGGCCTTTCGCAGGACCGCGAGCGCATCATCGAGCCTTACGTCACCACGCGCGAGAAGGGCACCGGCCTCGGCCTCGCCATCGTCAACAAGATCATCGAGGAACATGGCGGCGAAATGCTGTTCCTGCCCACGCCGGGCGGCGGCACCACCGTCACCATGCGTTTTGCCGCCGATCCCGTAGCCCATGCCCGCAAGCAGGAGGCCGCCGAATGAAGCCGGCCCGTCGCAACCTGCTTTCCCCCTCCATCTCCCTCACCAAGAAGACAATCCCATGGCTCTCGAAATCCTGATCGTCGACGACGAGCGCGACATCCGTGAACTGGTCGCAGGCGTCCTGAGCGACGAAGGCTACGAATGCCGCACCGCCGGAGACAGCGAGGCGGCGCTGGCCGCGATCGACGCACGCCGCCCCTCGCTTGTGCTGCTGGACGTCTGGCTTCACGGCAGCCCGATGGACGGCCTGGAAGTGCTCGACGCGATCAAGGCGCGTGAACCGGAGCTGCCGGTCATCATCTTCTCCGGCCACGGCAATATTGACACGGCTGTTGCGGCGATCAGCCGCGGCGCGGTGGATTTCATCGAGAAGCCGTTCGAGGCGGAAAAGCTGCTGCACCTCGTGGGCCGGGCGACCGAAACTGAGCGCCTGCGCCGCGAAAACGCGCAGCTTCGCCATGATTTCTCGAATGGCGAGGAGTTCACCGGATCGAGCGGCGCCATCAACCAGGTCCGTGCGACGCTGAAGCGCGTGGCCAATACCGGCAGCCGCCTGCTCATCACCGGCCCGGCCGGTTCGGGCAAGGAAGTCGCGGCAAGGCTGCTCCACGCCTGGAGCCCGCGCGCAGGCAATGCCTTCGTCAGCGTCAATTCGGCGCGCATCACGCCGGAGCGCTTCGAGCAAGAACTGTTCGGAGAGGAGGCCGACGGCGCCCTGATCCGCCCCGGCCTGCTGGAAACGGCGGACAGCGGCACGCTTTACTTTGACGAAGTGGCGGACATGCCGCTTTCGACCCAAGCCCGCATTCTGCGCGTGCTCACCGATCAGGCCTTCGTGCGCGTGGGCGGCACCCGTCAGATTCGCGTGGACGTGCGGGTGGTCTCTTCCACCTCGCGCGATCTCGAAAAGGAAATCGCCGAACGCCGCTTCCGCGAGGACCTGTTCTACCGCCTCAATGTGGTGCCGGTGTCGATTCCGGCGCTGCGCGAACGGCGGGACGACATTCCCGCGCTGATCGACCATTTCTTCGCCCGCTACGCCAACGAGCAGGGCGTGGCCCCGCCGCAAGTCAGCGCCGAGGCCATGACCGCGCTGCAGGCCTACGAATGGCCGGGCAACGTGCGCCAGCTTCGCAATGTCGTGGAGCGCACGGTCATCATGGCCCCACGCGAGAAACTCGCCCGGATCGAGGCCGACATGTTGCCGCCGGAAATCTTCAACAGCCGTGGCAACGGCGATGCCGGGGTCTCGGTGATGATGAGCGCGCCCTTGCGCGAAGCCCGCGAGAGTTTCGAGCGTGAGTACCTCCGCGTCCAGATTCGGCGGTTTTCCGGCAATATCTCGAAGACGGCATCTTTTATCGGGATGGAACGTTCGGCGCTGCATCGCAAGCTCAAGCTGCTCGGCATGGCCGACCGGCGTGAGGGGGAAATTGACGGCGACGATCCGCTCTGAGGCGCGTAAAAATATCTATCTTTCAGATGATTGGTAATCACACATGAGCGGCCTCTTCGGTCGTTTTCTGAGAACCTGTCACAAGAAAGCGACATTTTTGGCGTTTACTGCATTGCAGCAACTGGGTAGATTCCGATTCGAGAACGGTCTCGGGAAGTTCCGATGGCCAGATCGCGGACCGCAAAGCGGCCGCCAAAAAGAAGGAGAAATGATATGGCCGGCCGTACGCTGACCGCTCGTCCGCGAGCCACGACCTCCGAGGTCGAAACCGAAGCCGCTCCGTCCACGCCCGCCGTGGCACCGCCGCCGATTTCCGCCGGTACCTCTTCGCCCAGCACTTCGGCAGGGAAGGGGCAGAACCTCCAGGACCAGTTCCTGAACCTCCTGCGCAAGAACAAGACCCCCGTGACCATGTTCCTGGTCAAGGGCGTGAAGTTGCAGGGTATCGTCACCTGGTTCGACAACTTCTCGATCCTCCTGCGCCGCGACGGCCAGTCGCAGCTCGTCTACAAGCACGCGATCTCGACGATCATGCCCTCGACCCCGGTCGATGCGCGCCAGTTTTCGAGCGGTGCCGACAATGGCAAGAAGACACGCGTTCTTCAGGACGTGTTCCTTTCCAGCATCCGCAATGCCGGCGTTCAGGTCACGATGTTCCTGATCAACGGCGTCATGCTGCAGGGCCGTGTCGCCGCTTACGACCTGTTCTGCATGCTGCTGGAACGCGAAGGCTACGTCCAGCTCGCTTACAAGCATGCCGTTTCGACGATTCAGCCCGTGACTCCGGTCGATCTTCAGGCGCATGAAGAAGCCGAAGACTGAGAACACTCCGGACCGAAGCTGAACTGATTTGAACGACGAACTCAAGGGCGAGGTCACGCGCGGTGCGCGTGCCCTCGTCGTCTATCCGCAGATGCGCGGCAGGGGCGACCTCGATACCGAGGCGCGCCTTGAAGAGGCCAGGGGACTTGCGCTGGCGATCGGACTTGTCGTGGCGGAAGCCATGGCAATCCCGATCCGCGAACCCCGCGCCGGTACGCTTTTCGGCGAAGGCCAGATTCAAAACATCTCGGTTGCTTGCGAACTGAACGAGGCAGAGCTGATCATCGTCGATGGCTCGCTGTCGGCGATCCAGCAGCGCAATCTCGAAGAAAAGCTCAAGCGCAAGGTCATCGACCGCACCGGGTTGATCCTCGAAATCTTCGGTGAGCGCGCGGCGACCGCCGAAGGCCGTCTTCAGGTCGAGCTGGCACACCTGGATTATCAGGCCGGTCGTCTGGTGCGCAGCTGGACTCACCTCGAACGTCAGCGCGGCGGCTTCGGCTTCCTTGGCGGTCCGGGGGAAACGCAGATCGAGGCGGACCGCCGCATGATCCGCGATCGCATGGGCAAGATTCGGCGCGAGCTGGAACAAGTCCGCCGCACGCGCGGCCTCCACCGCGATCGCCGCGAGAAGGCACCTTGGCCGATCGTCGCTCTCGTGGGTTATACCAATGCTGGGAAATCGACGCTTTTCAATTACCTGACCGGCGCCGAGGTCATGGCCGAGGACCTGCTCTTCGCCACGCTCGACCCGACCATGCGGGCGATTCGTCTGCCTGCGGTCGAGAAGGCGATCCTGTCCGATACCGTGGGCTTCATCTCCGACCTGCCGACCCAGCTCGTCGCCGCTTTCCGCGCGACGCTGGAGGAAGTGAATGCGGCCGACGTGATTCTCCACGTCCGCGACATCCACAATCCCGACACGGAATCGCAGAAGCGTCAGGTTCTGGAAGTCCTTGCCGACCTCGGTGTGATTGCCGGGGAAGGGGATAACGATGACGGGGAGGGCGCCGCGCCTGCGATCCCGATCATCGAAGTCTGGAACAAGTGGGACCTCCTGACCCCGACGCAGGCAGCTGACTTGCGCGACGTCATGGCGCAGCGTCCGGACGAAGTGATCGTGCCCGTCTCGGCGCGGACGGGGATGGGCTGCGACTTCCTGCTCGAAACGGTCGGCGCTACGCTGACCTCCGATGCGAAAGTCTATACTTTCGTCATTCCCGCTGCCGACGGACAGCGCATCGCGTTCCTGCATGCACGCGGCGAAGTCCTGTCGGAGGAAGACGCGGGAGAGGGCGATGAAGGCCCGCTGCTGCGTCTTCAGGTCCGACTGGCCGAGCGCGAACTAGGCCGTTTCAGCGCGCTCTGACGCTTTCACTTCCTGCCAGTAGGCCTCCTGCTCATCCAGCGGGAGGCCGTCGAACGGCCTTCCGTCGCGCTGGGCAAAGGCTTCCATCGCGCGGAATCGGCGCTCGAACTTGGCATTGGCGGCGCGCAGGGCATCCTCGGGCGCGATGCCATTGAGGCGCACGAGATTGACCGCCGCGAACAGCAGGTCTCCGGCTTCTTCCAGCTTTTCGGCATCGGATGCCTCGGCCAGTTCGTCCATTTCCTCGCGCACCTTGTCGGCGGCACCGCTGGGATCGGGCCAGTCGAAGCCGACGCGCGCGGCGCGCTTCTGGAGCTTTTCGGCGCGCATCAGGGCGGGCAGCGCGATCGCGACGCCGTCAACGGCGCTGGTCTCGCCCTTGGCGCTGCGTTCGCTGGCCTTGACCTTTTCCCAGCGCTCGGTCTGGGCGTCTCCGGTCTTGTCGTCACCGAAGATATGGGGGTGGCGCGTTTCCAGCTTGTTCGAAATAGCATTGGCGACATCATCGAAGGCGAAGTGACCGTCTTCTTCGGCCATGCGGGCATGGAAGACTACCTGGAGCAGCAGATCGCCGAGTTCGTCACGCAGCGCCGCAAGATCCTCGCGCGCGATGGCATCGGCGACTTCGTAGGCTTCCTCGATCGTATAAGGTGCGATCGTCGCAAAGTTTTGCGCCAGATCCCATTCGCAGCCCGAAACCGGGTCGCGAAGGCGTGCCATGATGAACAGGAGACGGTCGAGTTGCTGGTGACGAGGTTCTGTCATATAAGTTGATAATACATCTTATGTTAAATCATGGATGGCGAGAGGGCTCGATCATTGCCGGATTTGGAAGCCGCTAACCTGGATGATCAACACCAGGCCGATGATGATCGCCGCCCAGATCAGCACCAGCTTGAGCTTCGTGCCCATCGGCGTCGACCGGAACCGCGAGCCGCTGGTGACGAGAATGAGCGAACCGATCACGGAGATGACGGCGACGATCATTCCTGTCTGGCTCATGGTTCGATCACCATCCCGTCAAATGCGACCCGGACATTCTCGGGCACTTCACCGCTGAGTGTCGCATAATCCATGCTCTTGTCGAGATGCGTCAGCACGGCCTGGCCGACGCGGCAGACTTCGGCGATCTCCAGCGCCATGCCGAGATGCGCGTGCGTCGGATGCGGTTCGCGGCGCAGGCAGTCCACCACGAGCAGATCGGCGCCGTAGCACAAGTCGATCATGCCTCTGGTTATTTCACTGAAGTCTGTCATGTAACAGACTGATTTTCCGTCACAATCGAAGCGAAATGCGGTCGATTCGGTCGGGCCGTGCGGCATCTGCACATGGTCGACGCGGAAGCCTTCGCAGAGCCGCAAGGTATCGAGATTGTCGAGCGAGATCAGCGTCGGATAGCCGAATTGCCCGGCGAAGACGTAACCGAAACGCTGGCGAAGGCGCCGCACCGTTTCCGAATTCGCGAAACCGGGGATCGGCCCGGCGCGGCCGTAGCGTAGCGGCCGCAGGTCATCGATGCCGTGGCAGTGGTCGGCGTGATCGTGGGTCCAGAATACCGCGTCGATCCGGTGGATGTCGTTTGCCAGAAGCTGCGCGCGCAAGTCGGTCGAGGTATCGACAAGAATGCGGCTGCCGGCATCGCTTTCCAGCATGATCGACACGCGGGTACGTCGGTTTTTCGGCTCGCCCGGATCGCAAAGGCCCCAGTCCGCGCCGAATTCGCCGCCGAGACGCGGCACGCCGGTCGAAGTGCCGCTGCCGAGAATGGTAACTTTCACGCGGCGGCTTTCTTGAACAGATTGAAGAAGTTGCGCGTAGTCGTCTCACCGAGTTGTTCGATGGAAACATGGCGCAAATCGGCCACGAACTTGGCCGTATCGGCGGTATAGGCCGGTTCGCAGCGCTTGCCGCGATGTGGCACCGGGGCAAGGAACGGTGAGTCCGTCTCCACCAGGATGCGATCTTCCGGAATGGTCGGAACTACGTCCTGCAAGTCCTTGGCATTCTTGAAAGTCACAATGCCGGAAATTGAGATCGAAAGACCGAGATCGAGAACTTTCCGGCCGAAATCGGCGCTGGCTGTGAAGCAGTGGATCAGCGCCGGGAAGGCCCCCTTCCCCGTCTCGTCCTCGAGGATGCGGAACGTATCGTCCTCGGCATCGCGCGTGTGGATGATCAGCGGCAGACCGGTTTCGCGCGCGACGGTGATGTGCGTGCGGAACAGGGCCTGCTGAACCTCGCGGTCCGACTTGTCGTAATAGTAGTCGAGGCCGGTTTCGCCGATGCCGATAACCTTGGGATGGCGAGTCGCTTCGAGCAGCGCCGCTTCGCCGAGGTCGGCGTGCTGGTCGGCCTCATGGGGATGAATGCCGACCGAGGCCCAGACGTCGGGATGGCGGGCAGCGGTGCCGACCACCCTCTCCCACTCGCTGCGTCGGGTCGAGATGTTCAGGAATCCGCGAATGCCTGCCGCACGGGCGCGGTCGAGGACGCCGTTCTGGTCCTCGACGAGCCCTTCGTATTCGAGGTGGCAATGCGAATCGATGAACATCAGGCGCTGGCCTCTTCCGGGAGTTCCAGGCGGGGGAACACGCCGACGGGCTTGTCCACCTTGAAGCCGGTGGCGACGAGCGCTGCGAACCAGTCCTTGTCTACCAGAGCGGCATAGTCGCGCGCTTCTGCTGTAAGGCCCATCTGGTCGAGCAACTTGTCGATCGAGGTCGGCACAACCGGGCGCACGGCAATGGCCAGATCGCGCACGACGCGGAACAGCATCATCAGCACGGCTTCCATGCGCTGCGGATCGGACTTGCGCAGCGCCCAGGGCGCCTGCTCGTCGACGTACTGGTTGCAGGCGAAGACAGCACGCATCCACGCTTCCAGGCCTTCGCTGAACGAGAGTTCGTCGAAGCTCTTGCGCAGGCCCGTGATGCCTTCGGCAACGGCGGCAAGCAGTGCGGTGTCGGCCTCGGTTTCCGGAAGTCCTGACTTAACAACGCCGTCCATGTTCTTGAAAATCATGGATAGGCTGCGCTGGGCAAGATTGCCGAAACTGTTCGCCAGCTCCGCGTTTGCGCGCGTGACGATGGCCTCGGCCGACCACGAACCGTCCTGCCCGAAAGCCACCTCGCGCAGGAAGAAATAGCGCAGGGTATCGACGCCGAAGGTTTCGGCGAGGCCGATCGGGTCGGTCACGTTGCCGAGCGACTTCGATTCCTTCTGCCCGCGATTGAGCAGGAAGCCGTGGCCGAAGACCTGCTTGGGCACTGCGAGACCGGCGCTCATCAGGAATGCGGGCCAGTAGACGGTGTGGAAGCGAACGATATCCTTGCCGATCAGGTGGACGTCGGCAGGCCAGAACTTCGCGAAATCGCCGGTTTCCTCGGGGAAGCCGAGGCCGGTGATATAGTTCGTCAGGGCGTCGACCCAGACGTACATCACATGGTTCTCGCTTCCCGGAACCTTGATGCCCCAGTCGAAGCTGGTGCGCGAGACCGAGAGGTCGCGCAGGCCGCCTTCGACGAAGCGCAGGATTTCGTTCTTGCGCGTTTCGGGGCGGATGAAGTCGTTCGAATTGTAGAGTTCGATCAGCTTGTCCTGATATTTAGACAGGCGGAAGAACCACGATTCCTCGACGGTCCATTCTACCGGCGTGCCCTGCGGAGACAGCTTTTCGCCATTCTCTCCGGCAACGAGTTCACCCTCGTCGTAATAGGCTTCGTCGCGGACCGAGTACCAGCCCTCGTAGCGGTCGAGATAGAGGTCACCATTGGCTTCCATCCGGCGCCAGAGTTCCTGCGTCGCGGCGTGGTGGCGCGGCTCGGTGGTGCGGATGAAGACATCGTAACCGATGTTCAGAGCGTCGCACATGTCCTTGAAGTGACCGGACATTTCCGTGGCGAGCTGCGCGGGCGTGATGCCGAGGTCGCGGGCCTTCTGGGCCATCTTCAGCCCGTGTTCGTCGGTGCCGGTCTGGAAGCGGACATCGAAGCCTTCGGCCTTCTTGAAGCGGGCGATGACGTCGGCGGCAATCGCTTCATAGGCATGGCCGATGTGCGGCTTGCCGTTGGGGTAGCTGATCGCGGTGGTGATGTAATAGGGCTCGCCCATGCGGCGTCGCGCTTTCTTTTCAAGAGTGCCAGAGCATTTTCTAATCAGGTGGAATCACCTGATGACTCGGAAAATGCGCCAAACCAACAACCTAGAGCAGTTGATCCGATATTATCGGATCGGGAACTGCTCTACCGAGCCGCTTCTCTAGGCATCGCCGTCGATGCCAGCAACCCGCCAATTTCCATAATCAGGAGCCCGGCGTCGAAATTGTAGGTCGGCGCCTGGGTGGACAGCTTGGTGAGCGTGCCGTGTGCTTCGATCAGCCGCATCTGGCGCGCGGGAGACGCGTGCGGCAGTTCGTTGGCCAGCACGGTGCGGGCCAGTTCCAGCGTGGCCAGTTGCCGGTCCCGCGCGGGGCGGGCGCCCATTTCTTCGGCCAGGCTACCGCGCAAATGGTATTCGGCGTCACCCTCCCGCAGGATCTGCATCATCAGCCCGTGGATCGCGCCGAGGTCATGTTCCACGAAACTCAGCGCCACGCCGGGCGAGCCGTGCGCGGCGGCAATGGCGGCGCGGCGCATCTCGGCATCGGACTGAGGCAGGTCGCGGCGGATGACCTCGTCGAGCTCGCGCTCGTCCAATGCGGCGAAGCGCAGCACACGGCAGCGCGAACGGATGGTTGGCAGCAGGCGCCCGGGCTGGTGGGCGAGCAGCAGGAAATAGGTTCCCGCCGGTGGCTCTTCCAGCGCCTTGAGCAGGGCGTTGACCGCGCTCTTCTCCATGTCGTCGGCGGGATCGATGATGATCGCGCGGCGATCGCCCATGGTCGGCTTGGTCGCGAGGCGGCGGATCATCTCGCGGACCTGATCGACCGAGATGTTGCGCTTGGTCTGGTAGGGCTTGCCCTCGGCCTTCTTTTTCGCCTCGTCGTCATTGGCGGGAAGATGTTCGAGGATGTGGATGTCCGGGTGCATTTCCGGATCGGGGCGTGGCTCTCCCGGCGCCCGCACAAGCTGCGCGGCAGCCGTGCGCGCAAAGGCGGCCTTGCCGAGACCCTTGCTTCCGGCGAGCAGCCAGGCGTGGTGCATGCGTTCGGAATCGATCGCGGAGAGCCATTCGTTCCAGGCGGCGCGTTGGCCGATGAAGGGAAGATCTTCGCTCACCGGATAGCGTCCAGCGCGGCGAGGATGCGGGCGCAGGTCTCTTCCGGCGTGCCGTCGCCGTCGATGCGGGCGAAGCGCTCGGGTTCGGCATCTGCGAAACGGGCGAAAGCCTGCGCCACGCGGTCGTGATAGGCGGCCTCGCGCCCGCCGATCAGGTCGGTGCCGTTGACATCGCGCAAGGCGAGGCGTTTGGCCGCGACTTCGGGAGAGACTTCGATCAGCACCGTCACGTCGGGAAGCATGTCGAGGCTGCCGATCCCGTGGAGCGTGCGGATGTCTTCGTCCGAAAGCCCGCCGCCGCCGCCCTGATAGGCACGGCTTGAATCGAGAAAGCGGTCGCAGATGACCCAGGCACCGCGCTCCAGCGCAGGCCGGATCAGCCGTTCGACATGGTCCGAGCGGGCAGCGGCGAAGAGCAGCGCTTCGGCGCGGGCGCCCCAGCCTTCTCCGCCGACACCGTCCAGCACGAGCGCGCGGATAGCTTCGGCCCCGGCGGTGCCGCCCGGCTCGCGCGTGGTCACAACTTCGATGCCCTGCGCGCGCAAGGCTTCGGCCAGCAGGCGCGACTGGGTGGACTTGCCTGCCCCCTCGCCGCCTTCCAGCGCAATGAATCGTCCTCGGATCATGAGAAGAAGCTGATAAGCCCGTTCATCATTCTGTCCAGCGGTCCGGCGACGCCGACGTCCTTGCCGGCGTAGAGCGGGATATGGCCCGGCGCGAGGCCCTCGACCTTGATCTCCAGCTCGCCGACCTGATCGCCCTTGCGGATCGGCGCGACCAGCGGCCCCTTGTAGTGGACCGCCAGCGAGACTTTCTCGTGCCCGCCCTTGGGCAAGGTGGCATGGACCTCGCGGTCGGCGACGAGCGGCACTTCACGGGCGTCGCCGCCCTGCACTTTCGCCTGGGCGACGGGCTGCCCCTTGTCGAAGAGATGGCGCGCTTCCCAGGCCGAGAAGCCCCATTCGAGCAATGCCTTGGCGGCATCGTCGCGGACCTTGGGCAAGGGCGAAGCTGCCAGCATCATGACCAGACGGCGCCCGCCGCGTTCGGCGGTGCCGAGGAAGTTGTAGCCCGCCTCGCGGGTATAGCCGGTCTTGATGCCGTCCGCGCCGGGGATCACGCCGACCGTGGGGTCGTGGCTGCGCAGGGGGATGTCGCGCCACATGTAGTGCTTCACGCCCGAGAACTCGTGAAAGAGCTGCGGATGGCGCGTGATCATGGCATCGGCCAGCCTGACCATGTCGCTGGCGGTAATGTAGGTATGGCCGTCGTCCATCCAGCCATTGGGCGTGTTGTAGTGGCTGCCGGTCATGCCGATGCGGTGCGCGGCGGCGTTCATCATCGCGGCCCAGGCGGGGACACTGCCTGCGTATCCTTCGGCGAGGACCACCGCGCCGTCGTTGGACGAGGCGGTCATGACGCCGTGAAGAAGGTCTCGGACGGTAGGATGATCCTTTTCCGTCAGATACATGGACGTACCTTTTGCGAACCATTCCCTGGCCGTCTCCGGGCGGACGGACATGCGACGGTCAAGACTGAGGCGCCCTGCGTCGATCTCCTCGAAGGCGACGAAGGCGGTCATGACCTTGGTGACCGAAGCAGGCAGGAACGGCACGTCCGGGCGGCGCTGCACGAGCACCTGACCGGAGCCGATGTCGACCAGTATGCTGACCGGCACCGGCGCGAGTTGCGGCGGCGGCGCGGGAATCGCGGCACTGGCGGCGCTGGACAGGCTGGCGGCGACGACACTCGCCGGAGCGGCGAGCAGGAGGGCAAACTTCACTAGGGATTTCAAGACGCGACTTCTCCCCGCGCGCCCGGGACGGACGCGGTGGCCTGCGCGAAACGACCCGACATCAATCCGCGCGCTGGATTCGTGCGTCGCTATACCCTGCCGCCTTGGCCTTCTCCAGCGCTGCGGCGGCTTGTGCACGGTTTGCGAAAGGACCGATCTGGACGCGCCAGAACTTGCCGGATTTGATCACATCGGCGCCGACTTGTTTGGCCGCCTTGCGCGCATTGGCCTCGATGGAAAAGGCGCCGACTTGTACGATTTCGCCACCTTTCGTCACCGGGGGGCGTGTGGGAGGCTTGGGCTTCGTCACCTCGGCAGGTTCCGGCTTTGGCAAAGGTATTGGTTTGGGAGCCTGAGAGGCAGGAGTGATTGGTTTTTGCGGCGCCGATTTCACTGCGGGAACGGGAGCCGGTGCCAACGGCGTCGGCGGGGTGAGAGCTCCTTTCGGCATCGTCGGCGGTGTGGAAGGCGGAGGCAGAAGCGGCGACTGCTCGGCGAGCTTGCGGCGCAGGACCTTGAGCAGGCCTTCCGGCGTCTCCATCCGCTCGGGTGCCTTGCTGCCGGAACGGAGCGCGGCCCGCTCGACTTCGGGAGGATTGACGCGGCGAACCCGCACGGGAGCGTGGCTGCCCGGCGTCAGACCAAGCTGTGCCGCGGCATTTGCCGAAAGCTCTACCAGTGCATCATTGACCATCGGCCCGCGCCGTTCGAGCCGGATGAGGATCGTGCGGCCGGTATCGAGTGCGGTCACTTCCACGTAGCTCGGCAGAGGCAGGGTCTTGTGCGCGCCGCTGGTTCCGCCCCCCTCCCCGATCACGGCATAACCTACCGCATCGTAGCTGAGCTGGTCCGTCGGCGTCCAGGTGACGCTGCCGATCGTGAACGGCTCGCCCACCACCACGGGATAGTCCGCAGCGGGTCCCGTCGCCGGAGCTGCCTGCGCCCCAAAAACGGGAGCAGCAAGGAACAGCGCCGCAAACGGCACGCAATGGCTAACGGGCAATCTCATCTGCAAGCAATCCCACGGACAACGCGTAATAATTCGAGCAGTTGTACTGGAGGATCACCCGATAATTACCGGTTAACAGATAGGCCGGCGTCCCCGGTCCGTCGGGCTGGAACAGCGAGGCCTGCACGTCGCTGCCGATGGCGCTCTGTGGGGTGACGCCCAGTGCGCGCCACTCGGATACGGACTTCCATTGGCCGTGGCGGGCATGGACCCGGTCGCAGGTCGGTGCGGCGAGCTTGGAGGCATAGGCGTTAGCGTCGAAACCGGCAGGCAGGGAAACGCGCACACCCCAGGGCTGGCCCGGACGCCATCCGGAATCGCGGAAGTAGTTGGCGATCGAAGCGATGGTATCCGCCGGGCTGGTGAAGATATCGCGCGTGCCGTTGCCGTCGCCGTCCACCGCGAGGCGCAGATAGACGCTCGGCAGGAACTGCGGGTAACCGAAGGCCCCTGCCCAGCTTCCCTTCAGCCGATAGGTCGGCACCCCCTGGTCCACCATCTTGAGCAGCGCGATCAGCTCGCCTTCGAACAGGCTGCGGCGGCGCCCTTCCCAGGCAAGCGTCGCCAGCGATCGCGCGAGATCGAAATCGCCCACGTAGCTGCCGTAGTTCGTCTCATGCCCCCAGATCGCGAAGAGCACCGGAGCGGGCACGCCATAGCGCCGCTCGATCGAGGGAATGATGCCGGAAAGATCGGCATAGCGTGCGCGGCCCCGTGCGATGATGTTCGGGCCGACGTGCTGGGCGATGTAAGGTCCGATCGGCGGCGGCGTGGTCGCGCGGCTCGGCTGCGCCGAATCGAGTTCTACAACCCTTTGATTCGGCGTAAGTCCCGTCAGGACGCGCGAAATCGTCGCTTCGCTGACGCCTTCCCGGCGCGCACGGGCGCCAACCGTTTGCAGATAGCTCTCGAAACTCTGGGTGGGACCAGCCTGGCTGCCGATATTCTGAACGACCGGCTGCGCATCCGATGAGACCATCGGCACGGCGGCAAGAACGGCGGCAACGAGCGGAAAGCGCAAGGAACGAAGCTTCGAAGCAAAAGTCATCACCAGCAAATCTGGCACATTGCTGCGCTCTTGCAAATGCCCGCCGAGCATCGCCCGTGGACAGTCATCGCAAGCGTGTTGCCGTCCATCCCAAACGGACTTTGCAGGCAGGGCTTGCAAGCCGCCCCGATTTCTCTATGCGCTGGAGCCAACGGACAGGTGGCCGAGTGGTTTAAGGCAGCGGTCTTGAAAGCTGTTGGGGGGAGCGTCCCCGTGCAGAGTGGACTGGCGGAAAAGGAGCTTAGTTAGAATCGCTTAGCAGCGGGTCTGGAAATGGCTAAAAAGGGTGGCAGCGCCGCCTTCTAGCAGATTTCTAACCGCGCCGCCAAAATGGTATGGAAGTGTGGCCGAGTGGTTTAAGGCACTGGTCTTGAAAACCAGCGACGGTGCAAGCCGTCCGTGGGTTCGAATCCCACCGCTTCCGCCAACAGCGGACACCCTGTCCGCCAAGTGCCCCTCCCAAGACATCCCAAAAAGTCCCAAAAACGGCTGATTTTCGCCGATTTATCTGCTATCATCGGTCCCGCTTAGACCCGCTTTGTTCCACTCTAGCCCATGGCAGAGTGGGGTACAAAGTGGGGTATCGGAATCGGGAAAGTGGGGTATCGTGCTTACGGACAAACAGGTGCTGAACGCCAAGCCGAGAGAGAAGGCTTACAAGCTTTCGGATTCGGGCGGGCTGTTCCTTTATGTGACGAAAGCCGGCCTCAAATCCTGGCGGATGAAATTCAAATTCGAAGGCAAGGAGAAGCTCCTGACCTTCGGATCCTACCCGGACGTCAAGCTTAGCCAGGCCCGGGACAAGCGAGACGCTGCTCGCAAACAGATTCAGGACAATGTCGACCCCTCCGGTGTCCGTAAGCGTGCCCTTGAGGCCAAAGCAGCTGAAGCCGCTGAACTGGCGAAACTGGTTACCTTCGAATCTGCCGCTCGAACATGGTTTGGAATGCACGCCTCTCGCTGGACGCCGGTCCATGCCGACGACGTGATCACAAGCCTTGAGCGGGATATCTTTCCTCTGCTGGGAGCAAAGCCGGTCGTGGCCATCGATGCACCCGCAGTTTTGAAGACGCTTCGCATCGTTGAGGATCGTGGGGCGATCGAGACGGCCAAAAGGCTGAGGCAGCGTATTTCGGCTGTTTACGCCTACGCAATCTCCGAAGGGATTGTGGGGCATGATCCGGCAGCAATCGTCGGTAAGGCACTGAAGCCGCTTCCCAAGAAAGGGAAACAGCCAGCAATTACGGATCCGACCGAAGCGCGTGAGGTCCTCATCGCCGCCGAGGCATCGGGTGCATATCCGATAACAAAACT
This sequence comes from Novosphingobium sp. BL-S-20, assembly GCF_055521635.1. Taxonomy (NCBI): domain Bacteria; kingdom Pseudomonadati; phylum Pseudomonadota; class Alphaproteobacteria; order Sphingomonadales; family Sphingomonadaceae; genus Novosphingobium; species Novosphingobium sp. BL-S-20. The sequence continues at coordinate 1,571,939 of NZ_CM145494.1, forward strand.
GGCTTCCCGTTTGCTTGCACTCACTCAGGCCCGGCCGGGAATGATCCGGGGCGCAGAGTGGACGGAGTTCGAAGGCATCGATTGGGCGGACGCATCATTTGGACCAACTCTTCCGATGTGGCGTGTTCCGGCAAACAGGATGAAGCTCGTCCTTGATCTTAAGGATGAAGCATCGTTCGAGCATCTCGTTCCATTGTGCTGGCAGGCGGTTGAGGTCCTGCGTGCTGTGCGTCCGCTAACCGGTCGTGGAAAGCTGGTTTTTACCAGTCAGCGTCACGGACATCGCCCTCTCAGCGAGAACGCCATGGGCTACCTGTATAACCGCGTTGGTTTCTACGGACGGCACGTCCCGCATGGATGGCGGTCCTCGTTCTCGACGACAATGAACGCCCGCGCCGTGAAGCGGAGGTTGATGGCTGACCCCGAAATCATCGAGCTGATGCTGGCCCACGTTCCTCAGAACAAGGTGAAGGCGGCGTATGACCGCGCGGGCCACATGGAGCGCCGGCGAGAGCTCAGTCAGGAATGGGCTGATTTGTTGATGGATGGCATGGCGCCGGCGAGCAGCCTGGTTGAGGGGCTGCGCCGAAATTAACGAAGAGAACTTGGTAAGATGGTTGGGGTTTGCTCATATATTAATGATATTAAACGATTAATGTCATGCAATCAGCAAGCCTAACCGGCGTCGGTTTTCGGTTTGGAGAGTTGACTAGCTTCGTTTTTGGGCGAGCCAAACGGTTCGATGGCCGCAGGTAGGATCTTCCTCTCTGTGGTCGATCACCTCGAAACCGGCCGAGGAGAGCAAAGTCCTGTATTCTACGGGGGATAGGCTGCCGTGATAAAGGGGAGCTCCTTCCAGGTCGCCTATCGCACTGCCCTCGCGCGGGCCGCTGGTAAACATCAATGCGGCACCATTGGCGGCATGGACCCCAAAGCGCTCAAACATGGGGCGCTGATCCTCAGGCGAGAGATGGAAGAAGCTATCCCATGCTAGCAGTCCATGGAATTGCTGAGGCAGCGCGAGCTTTCTCATATCCATGAGATGAGCTTGCGCACCTGGCATGTTGGCCTTGAACATTGAGAGCATCGCGGCCGCTGCATCGACGCCGGTAATGACAAAGCCCCGGCTAGCCAATTCGCGTGCAAGTGGAAGACCAGAGCCGCAGCCTATATCGAGCACCGCCGCGCTTTTCGGGAGCAGCGCCGAAAAGCGATCAAGCCAATCCCCCTCCGAGAGCTTGTTGCCCCGTAAAGCCGCCCATGCCGTTCCGTGGCGCTGATAGACGTCGATAACATCGAGAGGTGCTGGTTCGTTTGACACGAATGCGGTTGTACAGCGGTTTGGAGGGGGTGATCCACACTCGTCTACCAATCGTCGGCAGCTTCAACCGGAGGCTTGCGCAGCCACTCCTCAACAGCACTTTCCCTCCAGGCCGTGCAACGCGACGAAATGCGGACCTGTCGCGGAAACGTCCCTTGGTCGATTTTTCTGTATAAAGTAGAGCGTGTTAGGCCGGTTATCTCCAAAACTTTGTTAAGTCTCAGAAAGCGATCGGTGATCCCATTGTTCATATAGAATCTCCATAAAACAGAAACTTAAGTTGAAAATCTCATGCTGATACTAGAATATCTGTTATTCAGGCCTCGGGGGTGATTTTCGCTGTTGATTGCCACTGAGAAGTGACCCGGGAAGCGCCCAAATTTCCATTGAGAATTGACCCATGTTGAACTCGGCCCTGGCTTTGGCGAGCGAGGGATCATGGAGTGTTGGACATGGCGTTATTGAGCGTTATCCGGCGCTGGCATTACCGCGATCACCTTTCGATCCGCGAGATTGCGAGACGGACCGGCCTTTCACGTAATACGATCCGCAAGTATCTGCGGTCGGACACGATCGAACCCCATTTCAAGGTGCCGGATCGTCCGAGCAAATTGGACCCATTCGCTGATCGTTTGTCGGCCTGGCTAAGGCGAGAGATGAGCAGGTCGCGCAAGCAGAAGCGCACGATCAAGCAACTGTACGCCGACCTGCTCAGCTTGGGCTACGATGGCTCCTACAATCGGGTCGCGGCGTTCGCCCGGAGCTGGCACGAGGAATATCGCCGGCAGCAGCACATAAGCGGCCGCGGCACATTCGTGCCGCTTTCCTTCGCCGCCGGAGAAGCTTTCCAGTTCGACTGGAGCGAGGATTGGGCGATCATCGCCGGCGTGCGCACCAAACTTCAGGTGGCTCACTTCAAGCTCAGTTACAGCCGCGCGTTCGTCGTCAGGGCCTACTTGCTGCAAACGCATGAGATGTTGTTCGATGCCCATAACCACGCATTCCGTGTGCTGGGCGGCGTGCCGCGCCGCGGGATTTACGACAACATGCGCACTGCGGTCGACAAGGTCGGGCGAGGCAAGGAGCGAAGCGTCAACACCCGCTTCCTGACGATGGTCAGCCACTACCTGTTCGAAGCCGAGTTCTGCAATCCGGCCGCAGGGTGGGAGAAAGGCCAGATCGAGAAGAACGTCCAAGATGCACGGCACCGTTTGTGGCAACCGATCCCACAAGCGCAGAGTCTCGATGCGCTGAACCGGTGGTTGGAGGAGCGCTGCAAGGCGCTGTGGCAGGAGATCCCACACGGGATCGAGCCGGGCTCGGTTGCTGATGCGTGGGCGGACGAGGCAGAATACCTCATGCCAGTAGGGCGGCCGTTTGACGGCTTCGTCGAACATGGCAAACGCGTCTCTCCGACCTGCCTCGTCCATTTTGAACGCAACCGCTACAGCGTACCGGCCTCCTTCGCGAACCGGCCAGTGAGCCTTCGGGTCTATCCCGACCGCTTCCTGGTGGTCGCCGAAGGCGGGATTGTGTGTGAGCATCTTCGGATCATCGATCGATCCCATGATAGCCCAGGCCGCACGGTCTACGATTGGCGTCACTATCTCGCGGTGGTTCAGCGCAAGCCAGGAGCCTTGCGCAATGGCGCTCCGTTCCTGGAGCTTCCCGACGCCTTCCTGCGATTACAACGCCATCTGCTGCGCATTCCCGGCGGTGATCGGGAGATGGTCGAGATCCTGGCCTTGATCCTGCATCACGATGAAGAAGCGGTTCTCACCGCTGTGGCCATGGCCTTGGATACGGGCGTTCCAACCAAAACCCACATCCTCAACCTCCTCCACCGATTGCTCGATGGAAAGCCGGTCACCACCCCGCCGGTTACGGCGCCGCAGGCGTTGAAACTGGTCAGTGAGCCCATGGCCAATGTCGAGCGCTATGATGCTCTGCGTCAGGAGAACCGCCATGCGTCATGACCCTGCCAGCGGCGCCATCGTCGTCATGCTTCGCGACCTCAAGATGCACGGGATGGCCCAAGCCGTCACCGACCTCATGGCGCAGGGTGCGCCTGCCTTCGAGGCCGCAATCCCGATCCTGTCGCAGCTGCTGAAGGCCGAGACAGCGGAGCGCGAGGTGCGTTCCGTCGCCTATCAGCTCAAAGCTGCGCACTTCCCGGCGTATCGCGATCTGGCCGGCTTCGATTTTACCAGCAGTGAAATCAACGAGGCCCTGGTACGTCAGCTCCACGCCTGCGATTTTATCGACGTTGCCGACAACGTGGTCCTGGTCGGCGGTCCGGGAACCGGCAAGACCCACATCGCGACGGCCCTGGGCATCCAGACCATCGAACACCACCGCAAGCGCGTCCGCTTCTTCTCAACGGTGGAACTGGTCAACGCGCTTGAGCAGGAAAAGGCGCAGGGTAAGGCCGGACAGATTGCGGGAAGGCTGGCCCATGCCGACCTCGTGATCCTCGATGAGCTGGGATATCTGCCGTTTAGCGCCTCAGGCGGAGCGCTGCTGTTCCATCTGCTCAGCAAGCTTTACGAGCGTACCAGCGTCATCATCACCACCAACCTCAGCTTTAGCGAATGGGCCAGCGTGTTCGGCGATGCCAAGATGACAACCGCGCTTCTCGATCGCCTTACTCATCACTGCCACATCCTCGAAACCGGGAATGACAGCTTCCGGTTCAAAAACAGCTCCGCCCAGCGAGGCAGACCACGAAAGGAGAGACGCCAGCTTGACCCGTCGCTGACACAAGAAACATAATCACAAGCCGGGTCACTTCTCGATGGAAATCCCGGGTCACCTCTCAGCGGCAATCAACATGCAATGGACACCTACCGATCGCGTTACGGTGTCTGCCGCGATTTTGCGCACCTGATGATCAGCATGACGAGGGCAAGTGCTATCCCTGCGCGCTTCTGTAGTGTTTATGGGATCGGCGTGGAGCCTCAGGACTTCCACGCTGTGGCCGAAGTCTTTCTGGACAACACTTGGTATTTGGTCGATCCGACGGGGATGTCTAAGGCCGACACGATGGCCAAGATCGGCGTGGGCCGCGATGCCGCTGACGTGTCATTCCTTACCAGCTACGGGAGCGTCGAGATGCAGAGCCAATCGGTACAAGTAACGCAGGTGGCTTGAGGCCGCCCTTAGTCGATCTTGTGGGTACAGAATTTGGACCCGAATGGGCAAGGACGGCTTTATTAGCGCTGGAGAAAGAACCGCCTGTTTTGATGGCAAAAGATGATTTTTTGCGCATCGGGGCGGTTCCTGTATGCCTATCCGATTCTCTGAGCGGTGGGATCCTCAGGCGCGCACCGTTCGCAGTTCGGTCAAATCTTGAGCTACTCGTCCTTAATCGAGGAACGCGCGCATGATGCGCGATCGGCTCGGGTGCTTGAGCTTGCGCAGCGCTTTGGCCTCAATCTGACGGATACGTTCGCGGGTCACCGAGAACTGCTGCCCAACCTCTTCCAGCGTATGGTCCGTCGGCATACCGATGCCGAAGCGCATGCGCAGCACGCGTTCCTCACGAGGCGTCAGCGATGCCAGCGTGCGAGTGATCATTTCCTTCAGGTTGTTCTGGATCGCCGCGTCCACCGGGATGACGGCGTTCTCATCCTGAATGAAGTTGCCGAGATTGCTATCTTCCTCGTCGCCGATCGGCGTTTCAAGGGAGATCGGCTCCTTGGCGATCTTCAGCACCCGCTTCACCTTTTCGAGCGGCATCGAGAGCTTCTCGGCCATTTCCTCGGGCGTGGGCTCGCGGCCCTGATCGTGAAGGAACTGACGGCCGGTGCGGACCAGCTTGTTGATCGTCTCGATCATATGGACAGGGATACGGATCGTGCGGGCCTGGTCCGCGATCGAGCGCGTGATCGCCTGCCTGATCCACCAGGTCGCGTAAGTCGAGAACTTGTAACCGCGGCGGTACTGGAACTTGTCGACCGCCTTCATCAGGCCGATGTTGCCTTCCTGGATGAGATCCAGGAACTGCAGACCGCGGTTGGTGTACTTCTTGGCGATCGAGATCACCAGACGCAGGTTCGCCTCGACCATTTCCTTCTTGGCGATGCGTGCCTCGCGCTCGGCCTTCTGGACCATGTTGACGATGCGGCGGAACTCGGGAAGCGCCATGCCGGTGGCGGTGGCGATGTCCGACACCTCCAGACGGATGCGCTCCGCAGGCTCGGCCTCGTTTTCCGCGAAGGCGGCCCACTTCTTGTCCGTCTTGCCCACTTCGGCGACCCAGGTGTCATCCAGTTCGCTGCCTGTGTAGGCCTCAAGGAAGTCGGCGCGCTTCACCTTGTGACGCTCTGCAAGTCGCAGCATCTGACCGCCCAGTGTCGTGAGGCGACGGTTGAAGGAGTAAAGATTGTCGACCAGATGTTCGATCTTGGTCGCGTGGAACTGCACGGATTCGACTTGCGCGGTGAGATCCTCGCGCAGTTGCAGGTACTGGTCTTCCTTGGCGGCCGGGAAATCGATGCCCAGCGCCAGCGCTTCCAGACGATCGCTCTGCAGGCGCTCGAAGGTGCGGAACAGTTCGGTGATGAGCGCGAATTTCTCCAGCGCTTCCGGGGTAAGCGCAGCTTCCATCTGGCCAAGTGAGAGGGTGTTGTCCTCTTCATCGTCCTCGACCCTGCGCTTGGGAATCGGGTTGCCGTCCTCGTCGACCTCCTCCGAGCTGTCCTCGGCGGAATCGTCATCGTCCTTGAAGGAAGGGCCGGCGGTGGCGGCGGAAATCTCGCCGTCGGCTTCACCGTCCTCGCCCAGGTTCTCGGGCTGCGGCTCCTTGGAGAGCATCGCGTCGAGATCGAGGATCTCGCGAAGCTGCATCTCGCCATTGTTGAGCGCCTCGGACCACCCGATGATCGCGTGGAACGTCATGGGGCTTTCGCACAACCCCATGATCATCATGTCGCGGCCGGCTTCGATGCGCTTGGCGATGGCGGCCTCGCCCTCGCGGCTGAGCATCTCGGCCGCGCCCATTTCCTGCAGGTACATGCGCACCGGGTCGTCGGACCGCGCGGCCGTGTCGGCCTTGCGGGTCTCGCCGGGACGGCGCCGTGAATTGCCGTAGTCGAACTCGGAATCCGAGCCGCCCTCGTCATCGCGACCATCAACGGCCTCGACACCGTTTTCTTGCTCGCCGTCCTCATCGTCATCATCGTCGTTTTCGATGATCTTGACGCCCATTTCCGAGATCGCGGCCATGATGTCCTCGATCTGATCGGTGGTCATCTGATCCTGCGGCAGAGCGGCGTTCAACTCCTTGACCGTGATGACGCCCTGGCTCTTGGCACGCGCGATGAACCGCTGGACGGAACCCTTGTCCAGGTCGAGGAGAGGAGAGTCGTTGTCGCCGCTGCGATCGTCGTTAGTCATGCAATCCGTTGTCGTCTTATTGGCCTTCATGACGATCGTTCCGTCAGGACAAGGCTGGGTTTTCAGATCATCAGGCTGACAAGGCAGCTGGGGAGCAGCCTTTCAGACAGGAATGAACCACCGTTGGTATGGGGTTCAGGTAATGCGGCCGGGCATTAATTCCAGAAGAAATCTGGTTCGCCCACAGCAGGGTGCGTTGCGTGTCCGAGAGAGGACGGCACGTCATCGCCCCAGCGGACAGTCTGTCGAAGGCGTGTGGTCGGGCGTTCGACATGAGATGCACCTTGATCGCGATACGATCAAGGAGAGCCGGAAATAAGGCCATGGCTACTTGGGCAGCCATGGCCGGATTCCTCAACGCTGAACCAGATTCACGGCCGACGCCTTGCCGCGGCGATCGATCTCGATCTCGAATTCTAGCTGATCACCTTCCGAAAGGCCGTGCAGACCGGATCGCTCGACGGCACTGATATGCACGAACGCATCAGGCTGGCCATCATCGCGGACGATGAAGCCGAAGCCCTTGCTACCGTTGAAGAACTTGACGGTGCCGGTAGCCTTTTCCCCAGTCGACTGGCGCGGAGCAGGAGCGCGCTCGCGGCGCTCGGCAGCGATGACCTCGCCAACGATCGTCAGATCGGATGCGGAAACCTTGCCGTTACGCTCGACCAGCTGGAACTCCAGCTGCTGACCTTCGGCCAGTGTTTCGAGGCCGGCGGACTGCACGGCGCTGATGTGCACGAATGCGTCGTCGCCGCCGCCCTCAAGCTGGATGAAGCCGAAACCCTTGTCAGGATTGAAGAACTTGACCGTACCCCGGCCTTGGCCGACGACTTGGCCTGGGCCGCCGCGCGAACCGCCGCCTCTGCCAAAACCACCGCCGCGCGATCCACCGAAGCCGCCACCGAATCGATCACCTGCGCCGCCGAACCGGTCACCACCGCCAAAACGGTCGTTACCGCCGCCCCAGCGATCATCACCACCGCCGAACCGGTCACGACCGTGACCGCGATTTCCCCTGTCGAAAGTCATTTTCTTATTACCTTGCGCTACGCTCGAAGAAACCAATCCTCGCGAGTGAACGTAACACGCAAGGCCGCAGGACCCGTTTCAGGATGCAGGATAAAAGACGATAGCAGTGTAGCGACACCTTGGCGACCAGAGTTCTGCGCACAGCTTGATGTTTTGCCGGTTCGCGGCTTCGTTACAGGGGGGGGCAAGATTTTGCTCACGTTCGATAAGCAATCGGGCTGCGGCCGCCGTTTCTCAGTCCTTAATTTCCATGGCTGCAGTTGAGCCGACCGCATTTCTTCAGCGTGTTCGGCACGGAAAATCCTGAAGTGCAGAGAATTATTCTAAGGTCTGTCTTTGTTTTATTACCGAGGAAACGACCACTCCCCGGTCTCGCAGTTTTTCGGATCGAAAGAAGCAATTGCGAGCATGGTATGAGCAGGTTTACCGGGCAAGGTGATGAGGAATCTGACCGAAGCCACCCATTTGCCACCAAGCTTCTTCCTGCCAACCTTCAGATCCCTGAACTCGAAGCCGTTGCTGCCGGGTGGCAGACCGTTGCTTATCTGCAGCAGCAGATCGCGCAGGAAGGTGGGATGACGCGTGCGGCAAATGTCTTTGGGCTCGGCGGCTGTGAGGTCTGCCTTTTCGATGTCATAGGTGGTTGGCATTGACTTGGGTTCCCTTGCGTCGGGACTGCACCCGGACATTGCGGTAGCAACTAGATACGCGCCGGTTATTGTGGCTGCGAAATTTCTCATCACCTTCTCCGAAAATCGGCCTGGGGCGCTCTGTTGCGAACATTTGAAGTTTCTTTGTCCCAATGAACGACCCGATGTTCAGGTATCACTGATCTGCAGAAAAGCAGGCAATCTAACTGATCCTCAGGCGCGTTCCAGCCTTAGACCCTTCAGACCGTTCAACTGTCGGTTCTTACACCCCTGATGCAGGCGTTCCGCTGGCCCGAATACCGTCCTTGCTCGGCGTCTGGCTCAGCCATCCGCCGACAAGGTAACACCCTCCCATTCATCGATCTTACGTTCCATGTGCTTGTATCGTTCGCTTACCAGGCGCAGGGCGTCGCTACCCAGCAGCAACTGCTGTGGCGGCGCGTCGGCATTGATCAGGGCGAGGACAGCCTGGGCGAGCTTAGCGGGATCGCCAGCCTGCTTACCGCTCTTTTCCTTGCGCGCAGCCCGGATCGGATCGAACTGGGCGTCGTGGGCGGCGATCACGCGGAAGCTTCGGACCATCGATCGTCCTGCCCAATCTGTGCGGAAGGGGCCCGGGCAAAGAGCCGTGACGTGCACGCCAAAGGGTGCCATTTCCGCGCGCATTACTTCGGAAATGCCCTGAAGGGCAAACTTGCTGCCGCAGTAGTAGGCAATCCCCGGCATGGTAATCATCCCGCCCATCGAGGTCACGTTGACGATGAAGCCGCGGCGACGTTCACGAAAACGCGGTAGCAACACCTTGGCGACCGCGACCGCTCCAAAGACATTGACGTCGAACTGACGGCGCATTGCTTCTGCGGTCAACCTGTATCGCCCCGGACAGGATCGACCGCGCATTGCCACGATTTGTCAAAGGTCAAAAGATCAAAAGGTATCGTTTCGACTGCAGCCGATGCCCTTCGATACAGCAGTTAGTTGTGGTGAATGACGCTGATAGCGATCGATGTGCAGTCAAATAAGAAAGTGAAATCGCTGGAATCAGAGCAGGAATCTTCGCGCTAAATAGCGAGAGTGATATTTTTGTCACGACCAAAAACTCTTGTTTCGGGTGGAAACCCTTTTCAATCGTACCGGTTAAATTGCCATAGGTATTTATCTATCGTGTTTTATATTGGAGGTATTTATGAAGATACTTCTTCTTGCGGCCGTTACCTGCTGCTTTCTGCCTGCTTTGGCTTCGGCACAGGAAACTGCGCCAGATGGAACCGATGCATTCGGGGTCGAGCCATACGTCGGGATCCTTGGCGGATATCACACTTTCGACAAGGATAGCGAGTTCGGCTCACCACGCGGCGGCAGCTTGAACGGCGCACTCATCAGCGGGATCGCCGGTGTCAACATCCCTCTCGGACCCGTGTTTGTGGGCGCTGAAGGGAACGCCAGCAAAGGCTTCAGCGACATCGATTGGGAATACGGCGTTCGTGGCCGGGTCGGGGCACGCGCGGGTGAAAGCGGGATGGTATTCGCTTCGGCCGGATATCAATGGGTCAACGGCAAGCGCGCCTATAGTGATCAGAAGGACTGGATTTATGGCGTAGGCGTCGAGGTCGGTCCCAAGGACATCGGCCTCGGGGGCGTGACCGGCAAAAGTGGAATTCGCATTCGCCTTCAAATGGAAACCTACGATTTCGACAGCCTGCGTCCCATGGGCGGCGTGGTCTTCCATTTCTGAAGTTCCGTCTAAATCCGCCGCTGCCAACATGAGCAGCGGCGGACTTGCTTTCAGTCATAGTCACCGGCTGAGTGCCCAGGGACACAATTGTCCCAACCCGGCAAACCGAATATTCTTCCGGTCACCGAGGTCAATCGCTCGCAGATCGCAAAATTTTTGGGCATGGATTGTTCGTTATATTTTTGCAGATGGCTGCTGTTTCGAACTTCAACCTCGTACCATCACTCTGAACAATCGAGCCCACATCGGGGAGGCAATGGCGGGCGCCCTACCCTGCGAATCCATACCGAAATTTGGGAAATTTGCTTGTCGAAGCGAGGATGCGGTACGTTCTCCAGCGCGGTGGTTCGGCTGCTACGCCGGCAACCCGCAAGGCGGGCAACTACGGTTGGCGAGTCTTATTGAAGGTCGCGACCCGATAGAAATAGGCAATGGCGATGAATATCATGATCAGGGTACCGGCAGGTCCCATGTACCGATCGACCTGATCGAACTTGTCTCCCAACAGAAAACCGGCAACTCCCAAGAGGCTTGTCCATGTGCCAGCGCCGAGAAGGGTTAGGAGGAGGAAGCGAACAGGTCTCATCCTGAAAACGCCAGCGGGTATCGAAATGAGCGTTCGGATACCTGGAACAAGATGGCCGATCGGGACAGCCCAACCGCTGGACTTGCGAAAACGCTCTTCCAAAGCCGCTATATGTTCAGCAGAAAGAGTTATCCAGCGTCCATGCCTACCTGTCCATCGTTTGAGACGCTCAGCGCCTGTCCATCTGGCGATGATGTACCAGAAGATCGCGCCAGCGGTCGTTCCAAGGGTGCCTGCGATCAGAATGCCGGGGAGCGCAAGTTTGCCCTGACTGGCGGTGAAACCTGCCATGGGCATGATGACTTCGGACGGAAGCGGTGGGAACACGTTCTCCAGAAACATCAGCAGGGCTATGCCGAAATAGCCCATTTCTTCGATCAGATTTGTAATCCACTCCGTCACAAACAGTCTCTCGATGCGGGAATTCCCGAACTGCAGCAGTTTGGAAAGGCAGGATCAAGTGATTGAGCCGGCGTGCACGTGTGAAAGCCCCCAGCTCCGCATTGAAAATATCTGGAGGGATTTCCGCGTCGTTTGATGTCGTCGCGTTGCCGAGACCGCCAACGGGAAGTGCGCCTGGTGCTCAAGAGTTTGACCCGATATTATCGTTGCTGCCCAGGATTGCCGGTTCCGCTACAAAGCGGCAAATGGGTCGATGTCGAGAGGCGCTCGAAATCCTGGCCCTGCCATTTTGAAGGCGGATCCTGCCGCCCAAATCAGGTGGTCCTCGAGTGCTCGACCGGGTCAGCGAGGTCCCGCCTCCACCTATCGAGGTGGTCCTTCATATTCTGATGAAGCGAGTGCAAGAGTTCGATGTCCAGCCCTGGACCTGAACTCGGTTGCATTGCTGCCTTGATGGCACAGTCCAGGCGATCCCGTTCCAAGGCCAAAAGGTTGAAGAGCTTTTCTGGCATATTCAGGGGGTCCGGTAGGAATTGCAGTGCATCTTGAGCATATCGCTCAGATGCTTGCTGAGGTTCCCAATGGGGCGAACCTTAATCGCAGACAATCGACACGTTACAAGGATGACAGCAAGAATAGCTGCTCGAATTTCTCGGTCCGTCTTCGGGCGGGATCAGGTAGGCAATCATGGAGGCCGCCCCTCACAGGAGGGACGGCCTCGAGATCGGCGCCGCCGGGGGTAGGTCCGCCGCCGAGCTTGGAGGATGTAACATCCCGCAGGACTTGTTGTTCCCTAACCGAACGTCGGCAATCTCGTGGCAGTTGCAGGCAAATGGAAGCTGCGACAGTTCTGTGGAAACGGTGAGCCAAGAATCCCGCCCTGAAACGCGACTGCGGCGCGGAACGAGACCATGGGCTGCACTATCTGCGGAACCTTGAAATTTGCACCTCATTCTCAGGACTGTTCTCTCGGGGCGATACCAATAATTGTTCGTTTCTCGCCGCCTAACAGGCTGCCTTGTATCTGCGGCATCTTCCCGCAAACGAACGATCAGTCGCAAATCGGCAGGATCGAACGGTGAAGCAGGTGGTTGAAACAGGGTCTGCCACACCGCCTTTTTGCAAAATCTTGCAGGGAGTTCCGGTGTATTCATTACCCCAGGAGATGTCATGTCCCTTGAAAATCGCTCGATCGCCCTGCTCATCGCGCCGCGCGGGACCGAGGAACCCGAATTCGTGAAGCCCAAGGAAGCGTTGGAACAGGCCGGTGCACTTGTTACCGTCATTGGCTTGGACAGCGGGATTGCACAGACGAACAACAATGATCTCGATCCTGGCGGAAGCTATGTCGTCGACAAGAGTTTTTCGGACGTGTCTGCCGACGAGTTTGACGGCCTCGTGATACCCGGCGGCTGCGTAGGTGCCGATAAGCTTCGCGGCAGCGAGGCAGCGGTAGCATTCGTGCGCGCCTTCTTCCGGGCCGGTAAACCCGTAGGCGCGATCTGTCATGCTCCCTGGCTGCTTGTGGAAGCCGGCGTGCTGGATGGCCTGACCGTCACTTCCTTCCCTACTGTCAGAACCGACATCGAGAATGCCGGAGGCAACTGGTTCGACGAAGAAGTCGTCGTCGATCAACGGCTTGTCACCAGCCGCACTCCGGACGACCTCCCCGCCTTCTGCGCAAAGCTCATCGAGGAGTTCGCGGCGAAGTAGGCAAGATGGCTGTCGGGGCGAGCCTGCGCTTTGTTAAATCGAGGAGGCTCGCATCGATCGTGCGGGTGCGCCGGGGATCAAGCCCGTCAAGGTATCCGATCCAAGGTTATATGGAATTAGCAAGCCGCTTGACGGCTTGCTTCCGCCTTCTTGCTTTGCGTGATCAACGGATTTTCCTGGCGCCCCATGGTCCAGTTCTTCCCGAGGCGAACGGTCGCATTCGGGGCGCACCAGATTTCGCCTGAGCTGTCGAGCGCAGTGACCCAGATGAGATTGTGCTCCTGGCCGTAGTCGATCATTCCAATCGCGTAGCCATCGCCTTTTCCTACCACGTGTAGGGGAATTGTGGGATTGAGCTGAGTGAACATTCAGCACCTCTGCATCACAGCAAAAGGGCCGGTGCACAGCTGTGCACCGGCTCCTATTCGGTTTACTTGGGTTTGCCGGTTCCCGGCTCGGAGGTCTTCGGCGACTTGCCGTCCTCGATCCGGCCTTCATTTCGGAGGTCGCGGCCTTCCTGTGCCTTGCGCTGCGCTTCCGGCGACTTGCCGTGCTCGTTCAGCTCTTCCTTGATGAAGCCTGCAGCTTCCTTCATCTCGCCCTTGATACTCATCGACCTCTCCTCTGAAACATCGTCACGATGACGTGTGACAGATCATAAAGGCACGAGATGGAATATGGCTCCTAAGTACAAAAGTGGCCATTTTGCGGGAGTTTCGCTCGAAACCGAAGCAACGAAATTACTCTTCCGTCAGAAACTGGTCCATCATTCTACGACGCCTCCGCGCTCAATCCCGGCGCTGCCGGAATACCACCGGATCCAGGCACGAAACGCGGGCATGCAGATGGTCACGGTCACGCTCAAGACATCCAACGCCCGCAGATAAAATTGCGGGGCAGGCATCCGATGGATGCCCGCCCCGCATTGCCTCGGATGGCAGTGAGTTCTCTTACTTGAAGCGAACGCCGATACCGGCCATCAGGCGCTGGCGTGCCGAATTGCCGTGATAGTTCGAATAGACGTACTGAGCGTTAACATAGACCGGCGCGCGGCTATCCGGGGTCAGGGTATATTCGGCGCCGCCGCCGACCTGGTAGCCGTCTGCGCGATAATGATCGTAGACCAGAGTTTCGCCAGCCGGGCCGACAAGGCGCTTGCGCTGCTCTCCGTTCACGTAACCGGCCTTGCCGAATACGAGGAACTGCGGACTGACGAGGTAGCCAGCGCGCACCGCTGCACCCCACTCCTCGAAGGCCTTGTGATTCATGGTGTAGCCGCCGCCGAGATCGGTCGAATTCTCATTGCCGCTGCCGGGCTTCCAGAAGCTGCCCTCGGCACCGATCACAAAACGTTCACCGATGGTGCCATCGAAACCAACTGTGCCGCCGAAGCCGAACTTGTTGTTGTGGTTGCCTTCGGACTGGAAGCGGTCGCCTCCGATATTTCCTTCAACGCGGATACCGCGAAATGACGTACCGTTAGGCGCTACCTCAGCGCTGCCGGTGTCCTGTGCAAACGCGGGCTGTGCCGAGAGGCCGGTGGCCGCGGCCAGCATCGCGAGAGTGAGCATCCTGGACTTCATGTAACTTCCTTTTCTTCATCGATCGTAGGGGAGACCTGTTCGCACCCGTCGAAATGCAAACCCCCGCCGGAAAAGGAAGGTTTCCGAAAACCTTTCCGGAAAGCGGCTTTAGCGACGATCATGTGACGAATATGACACAGCGCCCAGGCGGCACCTCAAAGGAAACGCCGCTTGCGCATTACCCGCGCAAAAGTTGATGGGACCCGCAGCTCCAGCGCATCTCATCCCCTCGTCGCAGATTACCGCGCGGTTCAATCAGCCAGACGATTACCTGATGCCGGCACTGAAACCGGATCGGGTCTCGTCGCTTACCACGGCTGCAATCACAGGAGCCGTTATGCGCAAATCTACGATCGCCCTTGGTCTGGTCGGCACCACGTTTGTGCTGGGCGCCTGCAGCCTAATTCCGCGCCCCGGTCCTGTCGGAAACAATGCGGTTCCGCCGCCTGCGAAGCCGATCGACATCGAAAGGTACATGGGCCGCTGGTATGAGCAGTTTCGTTACGAGACTTCGTTCCAAAACGACATGGACGGCGTCATGGCCGAGTATTCACTCAGCAACGACGGAACCGTAAGAGTCGTTAATCGCGGTCTTCGGAACGGCAATTGGAAGCAATCGGTCGGCAAGGCCAAGATCGTTGATTCAGCCAGCAAGGCCAAATTGAAGGTTTCCTTCTTTGGACCATTCTACGGCAATTACTGGATCCTCGATCATGGCGAGGAATACGAATGGTCGATCGTCGGCGAGCCCTCGGGGCGCTACCTGTGGGTTCTCACACGCGAACCCCGACCCGGCACCGAGCTGCTTGAAGAACTGAAATCGCGGGTGGAAGCATTGGGATACGATTGGGCACTGGTTCGCAAGACGCAGCAATAGGTAGGGCAAACCGCGCCCGTCGGCTTCACCTGTCACCGAGAAGAGACCGGCGGGCGCGCCTTTCCCGCGACAATGCGCTATTGCATGTTTACAAGACCCGGCGGGATACCTTCCTTTGGAGCGCCACAAAGCCTCGTCGATATTCTGATGTCCGCCGATTTCATCTAGCCTGCGCCATCCAGGATCGCGCGCAGTTTGACAGCAAGCTGATCGACGGTGAACGGCTTGGCGATCAGTTCGACGGCTGCATCCGCTCTACCGTTGTGAACGGCTGCATCCCGTGTGTAGCCGCTGGTGTAGAGAACTTTAAGATCGGGCCGCCGCCGAAGCGCTTCTTCTGCAAGCTTGCGCCCGTTGATATCGGGCATGACGATGTCGGTGAACAGCAAAGCGATCTCGGGTTCAGCATCAAGCAGCCGCAATGCCGCAAGAGCGCCGTCCGCCTCCACGACACGGTAACCCAGGTCGATCAGCGCCTCGACACTGATTTGCCGAACCGCGGCCTCGTCATCGACGACCAAGATGACTTCCTGCCGCCCGCCGAGGCCTGGGCCCTGCGAGGGCCGAGCAGCAGCGTCGCCGTCATTGCCCATGAAACGGGGTAGATAGAGCTTGAGCACCGTGCCCTTCCCGGGTGCCGACCGAAGTTTCACATACCCTCCGGACTGCCTGACGAAGCCATAGACCTGGCTAAGTCCCAGACCAGTACCCTTGCCGACCTGCTTCGTCGTGAAAAAGGGATCGAATGCCTTGGCGGCCACGTCCTCCGACATGCCAACTCCCGTATCCGAAACAGTAATCACGACATATTGCCCTGCCGGAATCCCGGAATCTGCTGTGCCCTCCCATTTGGCAAGATCCAGATTCCTGGTCTCGATGATAAGGCCTCCCCCATCGGGCATCGCGTCGCGGGCATTCACCGCGAGATTGAGAATCGTATTTTCCAGCTGGTTGCGATCGGCATGGGTGCGCCAGAGACCGCCAGCCAGCACGGTTTCCAAGCGTATGTCAGCACCGAGCGAATGACGAAGCAGCTCCGACATGCCGGGGACGAGCTTGTTCGCATCGATGACTTCGGGATTGAGCGGCTGCTGCCGGGCGAAGGCCAAGAGACGCTGTGTCAGTGCCGCAGCGCGCTGCGCCCCTTCAGCGGCAGCATCGATATAGCGCCTGATCTTGGCATCGCCGGTGTCAACGCGGCGACTGAGTAAATCCAGCGAACCTATCACCACCGCAAGCATGTTATTGAAGTCGTGAGCGATCCCTCCGGTGAGTTGCCCCACCGCCTCCATCTTGCGGGACTGCCTCAGCGCATCCTCGGCTGCCGTTCGCTCGGCTACCTCTGCTGCTACACGTGCCTCCAGCGTTTCGTTGAGTTCACGCAGGCTTGCCTCGGTCCGCTTGAGCTCGGTAATATCAACGACCGTGCCGATGAAATGAATGGGTTCGTTCTCATCGGTAAAGATAGAGCGGCCCCTCGCCGCGACCCAGCGCTCGATACCGTCTTCGATACCGATCGTGCGGTATTCGATATGGTACTGACGGGTGCCGCCGGGAGAAATCGCTGCTGCAACTGCCGCTTCGGTCGCAGCCCGGTCGGCTGGATGGAGACCGCGAAGGAAGCTGCCCTCGTAAGTTACCGCCGCTTTCGGGGAAAGGCCGAATAGGGCCTTCGTGCGCGCATCCCAGCGCAATTCTCCGGAGCGAAGATCAAGGTCCCAGGTGCCGACCGCTGCTGCTTCCGCTGCAAGTCTTGCACGTTCCTCACTTTGCCGAACTGCGGCTTCGCGCACGCGTCGCTCGGTAAGGTCCTGCATGGCACCGATCATGCGCATTGGCTTGCCGTCGTCCGAGCGCAGTAGAAACCCCCGGTCGAGAACATCCGCATAGGCCCCGTCGCCGCATCTGAACCGATACTCGGATGTCCATGCCGTCCCTACCCCGTCGATTGCGGCATGAATTTCCTGGTCCACACGCTCGCGGTCGTCGGGATGGATATGATCGAGCCACCACTGCGCGGTGGTTGCGGTATGGGCATGACCGTAGCGTCTTTCCAGCGCCTCGTTCCAGACGACGTGACCGTCGGAAATCCGCCAGTCCCATACGGCATCGTTGGTCGCCCGCGCCGCCAGCCGGTAACGCTCTTCGGTCTCGCGCAGTTCGGCTTCGGTGGCCCGGCGGTCGGTGATGTCTACAGAAGAGCCGATGAGGCCGACAACTTGCCCGCTCTCGTCGCAGAACGGCGCTTTGGTCGAAAGCCAGATCGCCATCCGGCCGTCCGGATAGGAGACCTGTTCTTCGATCATGGTCACCTCGCCGCCGGCCATGATCGCCGCATCGCGCTCCATGACCCCGGCTGCTTCGACCGAGTTGCCAAGGGTCTCGAGGTCGGTCTTGCCGATGATGTCCGCAATCGGCCTGCCCACCAACTGGGCCGTGCCGCGATTGGCGACCATCATGCGGCCTAGTCGATCCTTGGCGTATACTACGCCGGGCACGGCCTCGATGAATGCCTCGAGCAGACGCATGGCCCTGTCCCGCTCCTCCATGAGGCTATGGCGTTCATTGATGTCGATGAGCACTCCGGGAAAGGTCACGGTCCCGCTGGCTGTGTCCTTGTCGACCCTGCCATTGGCCTCGATCCAGTGCCAGGTTCCATCGCGTCTCTGAACCCGGTAATGATGCGCGTAGGCCCCGCCGCGGGCGATCACCTCGGCGATTGCGGCGGACAGGCCTTCCTTGTCGTCGGGATGCACCGTGGCGACGATCTGTTCGAGACTGAGGCCGGAGCGGCCAAGCGCCGGATCGATGCCGAAGGCATCGGCAAATTGTTCGTCCACCGTAAAGTTGTCCGCAGTCACGTCCCAGAACCAGGTTCCCACGATCGCGCCTGCGGCAAGCGCGAGACGGACGCGTTCGGTATCGGACAGGCCCTCCACACCCGGTTCGGCACTTTCGGAAGGGCTCATGCGGCTATCGCCTGCATGCTCGTCGAAATCATATGGCCCTGTCCTGTCGGGGCGTGGGCCAGCGGAAAGTGTGAAAATGTGCACGCGATGACCATTTGTACTGCTCCACCCACCAGAGATCCAAGACGCACGAACGCTCTGCCGGGCGAAAGCGTTGCCTCGGACCCAGAGTGTAGACGCTTTTTAGGGCCTTTTCGGGATCATCCCGGCGGCTCGTGCGTATCTTCTGCTCCATTCGCAGCGCCGCCGCGCATACGATCACCATCAAGCGGACCGTTCATCGATGAAAGCTGAAATCAGGGACCTGTCAGACCAAATCGCCCGCGTCCAGATTGTGGTCCCCACGCACCATCAGGCGTTCTCATATCAGATTTTCGCAAGCCCGGCGCTTGCTCGGCACCTTGCAGCCCTGCCCGGCCTGCCGATTTCCGTTATATGCCGGACTGACAATCCTGCGCCCGGCTTCGCAATTCCCCAATCCGACACCGATTGATCGCGGATGGACGTCATTCTCTTGAATTCGACCGACCCGCATCGGTTTTCCGAAATTGGCAACCCCTGCATGCGGGCGCCGTCCGGTTTCGAAAATGATCTCCGCAACGGTCCTATCGCTGCCCGCGTGCCCGCCGGTTTGGCCCGTAAGCCCGGCGGCAGATTGCGCCCCCGCCTCCGGGCTTCAACGCGAGAAGCTTGGTCCCGAAGTCCCGCCTTCAGCTTGCAGCCGGTCGAGTTCGCGTCTGTGCGAACGCTTTTCCGCCAGGAGTATCGATGTGCCCGATCGCGACGTGCCTGACGAACTCCTCGCCTTCTTCGCGGACTCGCCGGTGGCCCTCGCGCTAGGTGAGCCCGGGGGCGACAACGCGCTTATCCTGGTAAACGGCCGGTTCACGGATCTCACCGGGTACGGACAGGAGGATCTGGCCGGTCGCAATTGCCGCCTGCTTCAAGGCAAGGCCCAGGATCATCAGGCTCGCGCCCGTTTGCGTTCCTTCCTGCGCGAAGATGCCGCACCCAACGTGCGCACGCCGATCCTCAATTTCCGCAAGGATGGAATGCCCTTCGTAAACCTGCTGTACATGTCGCGCCTACGCAATCTCGCTGGCAGGACGCACTTCATTTTCGCCTCCCAGTTCGACGTCAGCCGGGCACAGCCCGAACGACTGAAAGCTTATGACGCCGAGCTTGGAGAAGCGCTATCCCGGCTCGGACCGGTCGCTGCCGAAAGCGGGATCATCGTCGAGGGAACTCTGACCACCATCGCCAATTCCGCCGCCCTGATTGCCCAGGCCAAGCTGACCCTTGCCAATCTCGATGCCAGTTCGATCCTGTGATCGGCAATAATCCCCATGCGAGTGTCCCGGTCGTCGGCATCGGCGCGTCGGCTGGCGGCCTCGAGGCGCTGCGTGAAATGCTCGGTGCCGCGCGCCTGCCAACAGGAATGGCCTTCGTCGTGGTTCAGCATCTCGATCCCAACTACGAGAGCATGCTTGCGGAGCTCCTGGACCGCGCCACGACGTTGGATGTCTTACAGTGCGAGGGCGGTGAAGAGCTTTGTCCGGACACGGTCTACATCATCCCGCCGGGCCGAGGACTTGCCTTGCAGGATGGACGTCTGGAGCTGACCGATTTTGCCCAGCCGCGCGGACTCCGGCGGCCGATCGACGACTTCTTCATCTCTCTGGCCACAGAGAAGCAGACCGAAGCTGCCTGCGTCATTCTTTCTGGCACCGGTGCCGATGGCTCGACCGGCCTGCGCGCAATCAAGGAACATGGCGGCGTCTGTGTTGTCCAGAGCCCCGATAGTGCCAGGTACGACGGTATGCCGGTTTCTGCCGTCGGAACCGGTCTTGTCGATTACGTCAAGGAGCCCAGCGAAATTCTCGATTGCCTCGGCGCCTTTTTTCAGCGCCGCCAGGGTGGGCCGCACCGACAGGAGGCCGAACTGGTTGCCGACCGCGTTGACGAGCTGTGCTCCATCCTGCGCAAGACCGTCGGTCACGACTTCTCCGGCTACAAGCGTTCGACTTTTGTGCGGCGGGTGGAGAGGCGCATGCATGTCCTGAACATCGAATCGGCAAGCGGCTACCTCCGATACGTGCGCTCCGACACTGCCGAGTGCGAGGCATTGTTCCGCGACCTTCTCATCAATGTCACCCGCTTCTTCCGCGATCCCGAGATGTTCGGCGCTCTTCGCGATAAAGTGGTCGAGCCGCTGGTTCGCAGCCGCACCTTCGACGAGGAAGTGCGGGTTTGGGTGCCGGGATGTTCGAGCGGCGAGGAAGCTTACAGCATCGCCATGCTGTTCGCCGAAGCGGCGCGGGACTTGGGCCTCTTCAATCCGGTGCAGATTTTCGCAACCGACATCGACGAGCAGATGCTGCAGATCGCCCGCGAGGGTGTCTACCCCGCCTCCGCGCTGGCCGACATCCCCTCCCCGATGCGCGAACGCTGGACGGTCCCGCGCGGCGACAAGTTCGCGATCTCCAGCCAGATCCGCGATCTGATCCGCTTCTCCAATCATTCGATAGTCAAAGACCCGCCATTTTCGCGCATCGATCTTGTGTCTTGCCGAAACCTGCTGATCTACTTCGACGACCGTCTGCAGCAGGCGGTTATGCCGATCCTTCACTACGCGGTCCGACAGGGAGGCTATCTGTTCCTGGGACCTTCGGAGAGTCTCGGCCGCTTCGACCACCTGTTTCCCGCGATCGACCATCATTCGCGCATCTTCGAGCGAGGTCCGGGAAACCCCAGTTATCCTCTCGAATTGCCCGGAGGAGAACGGGGAACACACCGTCGCCGTGGAGACACCACCGAGCGTGACAGCCGGCGCAAGCAAGGCGAGACAGGCATTTCCGTCCAGCGCCTCGTGGACCGGTACTCACCACCAGCCATGGTTCTGAGCCAGGACGGAGCTGTCCTGGCCGCTTATGGCAAGCTGAGCCGCTACTTCGATTTTCCAGTGTCCCGGACCGGCGGCTCCAATGCCATTTCGCTCGCCAAGCCGGGCCTTCGTGACATCATCGGTCCGCTGGTCCGCCAGGCTCGCGATGAGCGCAAGCGCGTGGTGGCCCGCGATGTGGACGTGCGCTCGGACTACGGCACCCAGCCGGTAGAGGCGATCTGCGAGCCCTTGCCGGACGGAACGCTGCTGCTGGTGCTGCGCGATCGGGGAGCCTTTCTGCCGTTCGACGGTCCGGAGTACACCGAGATCGAAAGCGGCGATGACCACATGGAAGCGCTCGAAGAGGAATTGCGCCTCACGCGGCACAAACTGCGCACCGCGGTGGAGGAGCTGGAAACAGCCAACGAGGAACTGAAAAGCTCCAACGAAGAAATGATGTCGATGAACGAGGAGCTCCAGTCGACCAACGAGGAGTTGTCCACGGTAAACGACGAGCTCAAGAGCAAGGTTGATCAGCTTACTGTCGCCAACTCCGATCTGCGAAACTTCTTCGAATCGACCGAGCTTGCGGTCATCGTTCTTGACGGCGCATTGCGTATCCGCAGCTTTACCGAGGCAGCGACGAGCATATTTCCGCTTCAGCAGACCGATCGGGGACGCCTTCTCGCCGATGTCGCGACGCGCCTCGATGACGGCAGCTATCTCGACGAGGCCCAGCAAGTCGCCGAGAGCGGAGAAGCGCTGCACCGGCGCGTGCGAACCCGCGACGGAAGCCGGACCTTGTCGCTGCGCATTTTGCCTTACCGCACGCAGTACGGGACGATCGACGGCGCGACGCTGGTACTGACAGACATCACCGTGGCGCTCCTGATGGAAGGTGATCTCGCGGCCGAGCGTGAGCGGCTCGATCTTGCCGTCCGCTCCGGCGGGATCGGCATATGGGAATATCGGCCCGACGAGGACGAGGTCATTCTGGACGCCGCTAGCCGAACACTCCTTTCACTGGCGCCGGATGAAGAACTCGGGCTTGAAGACGTGCTGGAGCGTGTTCATCCCGGCGATCGCATGGCGACCGAGAACAACATTACTCATGCTCTCGACAATGGCAGTGATCTGGAGATGGCCTTTCGCGTTTCCGATCCCGGCTCTCCCGACAATGTTTATCGCCATCTCAAGGCCTATGGCCGCCTGATCGGCTCCCGCCCGCGCCGCCTGGTCGGTGCAGCGATCGACACGACTGCGGAATATACCTTGGCCGAGACGCGCGGCCTCATGCTGCGAGAGATGAACCACCGGGTCAAAAACCTGTTTGCCGTCGTCAGCGGGATGATCGCTGCTGCCGCAAGGTCGCACGACGACGTGCGCAGTTACAGCGAAGATCTGCGCGAACGCATTGCTGCGCTCGGCCGCGCACATTCGCTTGCAGCGCCGTCGGGCGGCGAGGAACAGGCGATCTCGCTGCGCGCACTCGTCGAAACGACTACTGCGGCTTATGCCGGACGCTCGGAGATCCAAGTCGAGGGGCCGGAAGTTGCCATCGATCGAAGCTGCCTGTCGTCTCTGGCGCTCATCTTGCACGAATGGACGACCAATGCCGCCAAATACGGCGTTCTGGGCCCGCGCTCAGGAACTCTTTGTGTTCGGTGGACTTTAGGCGCCGAGGGAATCGAACTGGTGTGGGACGAAGTTGGTGCCGATAAGCTTGAAGTGGCCGAAGGGTCGGGTTTTGGAACGCTGCTCGTCACAACCTCGGTTCGCCAGCTTGGCGCCTCGGTATCCCACATGGTCCATGAAGGGCATTTCAGCCTTCGACTGCAACTTCCCGGCAGCGTAAGCGCGCGATGAGTGACATGGTTCTGATCGTTGAAGATGAATTGTTCGTGGTGCTCGACCTGGAAGATCTCGTGGCCGAGGAAGGGCTCGGAATATCCGCGCATTGCGGCACTGTTGCCGCCGCGATGAAGGCGATAGAGCGCCAGCGTCCGCGCTGTGCTATCCTCGATGTCCGGCTGCCGGACGGCGAAGTATTTCCCGCCGCCGACAGGATGCGCGAGATGAATGTGCCGATGATCTTTCATTCCGGCCACGCCGACCAAGGGGCGTTGCGCTCACGTTACCCCGACGCACAGATATGCCCTAAACCCAGTTCCCCCTCGCAACTGCGCAGCGCCCTTCGCAAAGCGGTAACCGGGACCGCGTGAACTGTCTCTCGCTCCGGTAGTTCCGGGGTCTGGAAAGTTGGTCTATGCAGGCCGGACGATCGGGCGGACAGGAACTGTATCGCCGGCACCTTCGAACCGCTGTCAGGATTTTGCTTCATGTCCACCGCGCCGATTATCGGTCACCCGGCGCCTTCAGGCGATCTTTCCTTTCTGAACGGTGGCGGCGTTGCCGACCTGATCCTGGCGGCGGACTGGTCGGGCTCGCCGCTTGGCCCGGTCGAGCTGTGGCCCCGGTCCCTCACCTGTGCGCTTTCGATTGTCCTGCGCGCGCAAGTGCCCATGGCGCTGCTGTGGGGCGCGGAAGGTGTCATGCTTTACAATGAGGCCTTTTCGCGTTTTGCAGGCGAATATCATCCCGCAGCGCTGGGCTCTGCGGCAGGTGTTGCCTGGCCTGAAATGGCTTTCATTTGGGAGACAGCCATCACCGCCGGCCTCGCAGGAGACACGATGCATTGCCGCGAGCGGGAAATGACAATGCTGCGCGGCGGTGCGCCGGAAACGGCTTGGGCCGATCTCGATTTCTCCCCTGTGCCCGGCGACATGGGGGCGCCCGAGGGCGTTCTGTGTATTCTAACCGATGCCACGCAGCGCGTGGCGGCGGAGCGGCGCAGCGAATTTCTGCTTTCCCTGTCCGATGACCTGAGGTCGCTCAAGACACCGGCCGAAATAACCGATCTGGCGGCCCGGCGGATCGGCGAACTGCTCGGCGCGAGCCGGGTATTCTATGCCGAGATCACGAGCAGCGGCATGATGACCGTGGAGCGCGATTATGCGCGCAGCGTCGGCTCCATTGCAGGCGTTCATTCGCTCGCATCCTTCGGTCCGGACCTGCTGGCCGCCTACAGAAACGCCGCACCGGTAGTTGTGCGCAATGTCGGTGCGGACGAAAGACTGAGCGAGCCGGCACGATCCGGTCTTTCAGCGCGGGAAGTCGGCGCCTTCATCGACGTCGTCCTGTTTGAGGAAGAGCAATGGGTCGGCCTGCTTGCCGTGCAGAATGCTGCGCCGCGCAACTGGACTGCGGCCGAGGAAACACTCGTCCAGGAAGTGGGGGAAAGGGTCAAGGCAGCCATCGAACGTGCCCGCGCAGAGCGCGATCGCCTCTGGGATCTGTCACAGGATCTGCTGGCCCGGGCAGACGCGGCGGGCATGATGTCGGCGGTCAATCCGGCCTGGACGCAGGTTCTGGGCTGGAGCGAGAATGACTTGCTCACACGGGGATATGCAGGCTTCATGCATCCTGATGACCGGGCGGCTTCGCTTGAGGCAATCGCGTTGATGGCACGGTCGCATCGGCCCACGCGTTTCGAGAACCGCGTAGCCGTGCAGGAAGGCGGCTGGAAGAGCATCGAATGGACGGCGGCGCCCGAACCCGATGGTCTCAACTTCGTGGCGGTCGGCCGCGATCTTACCGAAGCCAAAGCGCGCGAGAGCGAGCTGGAAACTGCGCGCGAGGCCCTGCGGCAGAGCCAGAAGATGGAGGCAATCGGGCAGTTGATGGGCGGCATCGCGCACGACTTCAACAACATGCTCACGGGCATCATCGGCGGTCTTGACCTCGTTCAGCGCAATATCGCATCCGGCCGGCTTGACCGGGTGGATCGCTTTATCGATGCCGCCAATACGTCCGCCCAGCGTGCTGCGGCGTTGACCTCGCGCCTGCTGGCGTTCGGGCGGCGACAATCGCTCGATCTGCAAGTCATCGACGTCAACGCGCTGGTGACGGGCATGAGCGAGCTGTTGGTCCGAACGCTCGGCGAACAGACGGTGCTGGAGACCCATCTTTGCGAAGGCCTGTGGATGGCCTCGACCGACAGCAACCAGCTTGAAAGCGCCCTGCTCAATCTCTGCATAAATGCCCGGGACGCGATGCCCGGCGGCGGCAAACTCACCGTAGAAACCGGCCATGTTCATCTCGACGAGCGCTACACCCGCGACCATCCAGACGTGGCTCCGGGCGAATACGTGGTTCTGAGCGTGAGCGATACCGGCATCGGCATGGCACCCTCCACCGTCGATAAGGCCTTCGAGCCGTTCTTCACGACGAAGCCGGTCGGTCAGGGCACGGGTCTTGGACTTTCCATGATCTACGGATTTGCGCGCCAGTCGGGCGGCCATGCGCGTATCTACAGCGAGGTCGGGCTTGGCACGACCGTCAAACTCTTCCTTCCACGCGCCGAGGGCCGTGCGTCGACGGATTTGCAAAGCGCGAGCGACTATCCGGCCGGGTTCGGCGAAACCGTGATGATCGTCGAGGACGATCCGTCGGTGCGAATGTTCGTGACCGAAGTGCTACGCGAGATCGGCTACAGGACGATCGAGGCGACTGATGCCCAGACCGCTATTCCCCTGCTGCAGGCGACGGGGACGATCGACTTGCTGGTCACGGACGTCGGGCTCCCTGGCCTCAATGGTCGTCAATTGGCGGAGATCGCGCGCGAAACCCGGCCCGGACTGAAAATCCTTTTCATCACTGGCTATGCCCAGAATGCCACGATCCGTTCGGGATTTCTCGACGAAGGCATGGAGATGTTGACCAAGCCGTTTTCCGTGGAAGCGTTGGCAATCAAGATCAGGGATATGGTCGGCGACTGAAGGTCGCCGCCTAAGTCTCTTCAGACGAGGCCCTGCTGTCTTGTCTGGATCCGGTTGCCCGCTCGCTTGACGAATGATCCTGGTACCGCTTCCTCGAATTAAAAAACGACCCCGCGTTTCACTGGAGGAAAACGTGGGGCCAGAGGAGGTAAATCGCACGTCAAGGCTCCTCCATGAGGGTAGAAGAGCCGCGACAGCTGTAGAGCCCTCGAAGCCGGCTGATGTTTCGCGCTTTTTAGAAATATTCGCAGATACCTTCGATGCCGGACGGGGCCGGCGCGCGGGCGGTACCCAATTATCCTAGCGTAATGGGCTGACGTAAACAGTGACACATCAGCTGTCGATCACGGCGTGTTTCGGCTGAAGCCCGCGACACCTGGCTGTGCGCCCAAATTGCCGGAGGATGTTCGAAGCTCTGCAACCGAGGTTCTCAGGGAAAGTCTCACAGTGCCTGTAGGGAGGCATTGCGGACCGCTAGGCACAAGGGTGTGGGGATGGGCGGCGTTGTAGTGGTCATGCATTGCCGTTTCTGCGCCGGGTTTCCCATCCCTTCCGTGCAGCAGCTGATCGTTGTTCCGCCGAACCGGCCTTATGCGCCTTGCCGCCCCGGGATGATGCACTCCGGTTTTCGGTCTTTCCTCGACCCGATCCGGATTTCTTGCCGCCGCCGCTTTCCTTGTTGACGGTTGCCCAGGCGCGACTTTCGGCCTCCTTTTTTGGGGTACCCCGCTTTTCATAGCCCTTTTCTATATGCGCGGCGCGGCGCTTCTGCTTATCTGTGTAGCTGCTCTTGTCACCTCTAGGCATCTCTACTTTCCTTCATCCCTTCCTCGCCGCGGTAGCTCCTGTTCTGCAATGGTTTCAGGGCTTGTCCGGTAATCCATCCGGGAACTTGCCAGCTGTCGCTGCACCGCTGGGACCGCGTTCCGGGCGGTCTGCGGTCGGTTCGGGGGCACCGGGCTCGTCAATTTCCGTGGTGACGATGGCCGGGCTGCCATGACCCTGCCCTGAGATCGTTGCGCTGTTATCTCCGGGCGAGACTTTTTCCTCTGCCTTTCGGTTAGTGCGCTTGCCTGCTCCGGTCTCGTCCGGGCCTTCCGTCGTTTTGGGTGTCGACGACATGATCGGGCTCCTTTCATCGCGATTTCGTTGGATTCAACACAACGCGTGGGCAAATGGTTTCACGGCTGAACCGGAATGGACAGTTTACAACGGCACGCCGAGTTTAGCCGAAGTGCGACCCCAGTAGCTTTTAAGCTGACTTAAGAGGGGCGAGGAATTGACTGGCGTCGAGAAAGATGGCCTAGTTTCGGATAGAGTGCATCACGGATCGAATATATAAATGTGAATGGTCCCATGTTCGGCGATGAGGTGCGCATATGCCTTCGTCTTCTAGTCCCCTGATTTTTGCGGCGTTCGCCATGGCTTCAGCGCCATCGAACTCGTTCGGCCAATCTACGGGATTGGAGGATTTGGTCGGAGCCCGGGCCGGACAAGCCGACGGGGAACTTCAGCGTCGCGGCTATCGAAATGTGGGCGGTGAGAAGGGCGATGATCGCAGTTACTCCTATTGGTGGAGCCACGAGCGCCATCGGTGCGTAGCTGTCGCAACGATGGACGGACGCTATAGTTCGGTCACACCCACGCTGCCGGCCGATTGTGGCAAGAGTGACGGCCACGATGATCACCGCGCTAGCAGACATGATCCTCGCGGCGCACCCTCCCACGGCTACGTCGCCGGAAACGAACTTTCCCGGATTTGCCGCAATGAGGCCAGTGTCCGGTTCGATCGCCGTCCGAGCGAAATCACGGCGAATGCTCCCATCGAGCAGCGCAGCGGGTACATCGTGCAGGGATGGTATGACCGTCCTGATGGCAGCAAGGGCACTAAATTCTTCAACTGCCGCTTCGATGCGGATGGTCAGTTTCTAGGCGTAAACTGACAGGTTGGCAGAAGAAATCGCCGCTGCTGCAAGCCATGCACAGATCCTCACCGACAGCGAGACGCGCATTTCTGTGTTGGCAACCGATCGGCCGGCTCACACGCGGCCTAATGCCTGGATGACGTTAACCCTGTGTTCCGACCGAACCGAAGGCAACGATAGGTGGTCGGTACGAAGGTCAAAGCTTATCGCAACGCAAAATCTACAATTCGGAATCTCAATTTGTGCGAAGACAAATAGTGTTGCGGCACTTTGCCAATCCCAAGCGTTCTATGTCTGATTGAACAATAAAGCGAATGGAGAGGCAATTCGCCGACGGTCGACAAGCGTATCCAGACAGACGAGGTACGGTCCTCGACTGCGCTGTGCGGGCGGTCGAGGCCGAAGCGACCTTGAATCGGTTTCCATTGAAGCGCCGCACCAACGGAGGTGACCGAAAATGCGGGAAGTCGCCCTTGCGCTATTTTTGCTATGCGGGTGCGATGCGCTGCCACGCGATCCGGCCGGTACCTCGAACCGGATCGAGCAGAGGGGCACCTTTACCGTTGCGGCGCTCGAGGCTTCCGCTCGCTCGGCGCCTCAAGCCGGCAACCTCATCTCGGAGATCGAAAAGCGGACACATGCTCGCGCGCAGTGGCGCAGTGGATCGGGCGAGTCTGTCCTGCAGCAGTTGGAAGTAGGTAAACTCGACGTTGTCGTTGGCCACTTCAAGGCGGACAGCCCTTGGAGGACGGAGGTTGCCTTCGCTCCCGCCCTTTCGACGACCGGCCCCGATAATGCGCCACTCGAGCTGAAAGCAGCGATGCGAAATGGCGAGAATCGATGGATCATGACTGTCGAGCGGGCCAGCCGGACGGTATTGCAGAAAGCGGGGCAGCCATGAATGAGACCAGCCTGCCCGGTGAACTACGCCAGACCATGGCCAGGGCGATGCGCCTTGAATATTGGAACATTTTTTGGACACTTACCATTATCGTCACCATGGGACTGGTGCTGGGCCAAAGCGAGACGATGAAAACCGCCTGGATCGAGGACACGCTGGGTCTGATACCGCCAGTCATGTTTCTGGTCGCTGCTCGCATGGAGCGCAGAAGCCATAGCTCGCGCCGCTTTCCATTCGGCTTCGAGCGGGTCAACGGTCTTGGTTTCTTCGTCGCTGCGGTCGCGCTTGCGGCGGTCGGCGCGCTGCTGCTTTACAATGCGCTGATGGCACTGGGCTCACAGGAACATGCGACTGTCGGTTCCGTTGCCATTCTGGGCCAAGATATTTGGCTCGGCTGGCTGATGATCGCGGCGCAAATCTACTCGCTAATCCCTCCGCTGTTCATCGGTCGCAGGGAGCTGCCGCTTGCAAAAGCGCTCAACGA
This sequence comes from Novosphingobium sp. BL-S-20, assembly GCF_055521635.1. Lineage (NCBI taxonomy): Bacteria > Pseudomonadati > Pseudomonadota > Alphaproteobacteria > Sphingomonadales > Sphingomonadaceae > Novosphingobium > Novosphingobium sp. BL-S-20. Next base: position 1,601,236 of record NZ_CM145494.1, read on the forward strand.
CAAGTTGCTCCATACCGATGCGCTCATGAACAAGGCAAACTGGCTGACCGGTGCAGCGGGGCTGGCCGGCGTCATCGGCCTCGGACTTGGTTGGTGGTGGGCGGATTCAGTCGCCGCGGCGATCATTTCGGTCGATGTGCTCAATGATGGTATCAAGGCATTGCGCTCCTCTACCGCCGAACTGGTAGACGGCGCGCCCCGTGCGCTGTCCAGCACCGAACTGTCCCAAGATGCGCAGAAGGTCTGTGATCGGCTTCAGGCCGAGTTTCCCGGTGCGACGGTCCGCCTGCGCGAAACCGGGCGGCTGATCCGCGCTGAAGTGCATGGCGCGCACCCGCCGTCAGAATGCCGCCATCCCCGTCACTACTGGCCGGGTGATGACGATCGGGCTTGGCGGCTTGCACAGGTCAGCTTCATCCCCCCGACCGGGAAGGAGAAAAAGCAATTGGAGGGGCAAGAGCGCGGATAATCAGTTCGAACATTTCGTGATTGCATAGCCGATTTTCGGATCAAGCAGCGATCCCGTCATCGGGCAATGGCGCGCTTCGGAATACGAAGCGTGACCACCCGCTCAACACCTTCCCAGGCAACCTCCATACTGGCCTCTAGTCCGCGAATGGCGGCGCGGACGAGTTGGGTGCCGAATCCACTTCGGGTTTCGTCGGGGCTTCCACCTTTCTCACACCAGCGAATGATGATGTCATCATCCTCATGTTCAAAGCCTACGCGGAGATTTCCACCAGGGGTCGACAAACCGCCGTACTTCACCGCATTTGTAGCCAGTTCGTGAAACAGCAAGGCCAATGACGTTGCGCTGCCCTTCCCCACGGTGATCTCGCACGAAGAAAGCCGGATACGTCCGGCATCCCGATATGGTGCGAGCACCACATCGATCAGTCCGGAAAGCGAAGCTTCCGCCCTGCCTTCTGTACTCAAGGTTTCGCTCGGCAGCAAAACAAGGTTCTGCGCGGCGTCCAGCGCGGCAATCCGGCTGCTGAGATCACTGACGAACTCGTCAATGGAGCCGTGTCTCGGACCAATGCGCACCAATGCCTGAATTGTCGAGAGAAGGTTCTTGATGCGATGCTGCATCTCTCGCAGCAGGAGTTCCTGTTCCTGCGTGTAGCGCACTCGCTCGCCGATGCCGCGTGCGATCTTGGACGCACCGATGATATCGCCCTTGGCATCGCGGACGGGAGAAATCGTCACTTCGATATCGATGAGTTCGCCGTCATTGCGGCGGCGAGTCGTTGCCAATTGCTCAATGCGTTCGCCTGCGCGCAGTCTGGCGATGATAGAGGCTTCCTCTTCAAGCCTGTCGTCGGGAATGATTATGGTGATCGGCTTGCCGATCGCTTCCCCGGCCGTGTAACCGAAAAGCTTTTCAGCGCCGATATTCCAGCTGGTTATTATGCCGTCGAGCGTTTTACTGAGGATCGCATCGCTCGAACTCTCGACAACTGCCTTGAGCCACGCACCGGCATCAGGATCGGCACCAAACACCCGGCCTCCAGGATCTGCAAACCGGTGCGGGCTGCTACTCGCATCGTCCCCTCGGTTCTCCAATACCGATCACCGTAGACACGTGGGCAAATGTGGACAATGGCTGGTCAGGCAACTGTCTTTATAACATTTATCAATCTAGCGGTTCGGCACTGCCGCTTTTATGTTTCAGCGCTTCGCGACCCGCCCTGGCCAGACTTTCGCCGGTCGCAATCGCGGCCTCGGGCGTAAGTGTGATGGCGATACCATTGGGACCGTCGAGCAGGACGTGACCGTCCTCCACGCTGGCAACCCCTGGCTCGTCATATGGCTGCATTTGCGGGTACGGCATCATCCAGCTCCTGTATTACGTCGGCGCGACCGGGTCCAGATAGAGATAGCGAGGATCGAAGTCCGCCCGCCTGACAAGCTGGGCGGGATCCATGATCTCTACCAGCGATGCGCGCATCTGGCATAATCCGGCTTCGCGCAACTGGCGCAGTACGCGATTGGTGTGGACGGTTGTCAGACCGCAGATTTCAGCGATGTCTGCCTGGGTCAGGGACAGGGCAAAGCGATGACCGTCTGAAAGGCCGACCGCCTGAAGTCTTGCGTTCATCTCACACAGAAAGTGCGCTACTCGGCCAACCGCATCGAGGCGACCTACACGGAAAAGCCAGGCTCTGTGCATAGCTGCGTCGATGAGCGTTGAAAACCAGAGCTTGCGGGCAAGTTCCGGCCTCGGATCAATCACTTCTTTCAGCGCGGCATGGGGCACTATCGCCACGGTTGCAGCCGTGAGTGTGCCGATGCTGTGATCGAGGCGTTTCATTGGAAACGCATGAAGGTCGACGAATTCGCCGGGCACATGCACGGCGACCAGCTGACGCAGCCCCCGCCGGTCGTCGATATAGCGAGACATGATCCCGTCGATCAGCATCGTGCTGACATCCACCTTCGTTTCGGCATGGATGAGGGTCTGACGCGCTTCGATGGTGCGCACCTCGCTGATGATTCCCTCCAGCAAACCTCGCTCGGCGTCAGTCAGATTGACGCCGCGACGATTCGCGAGAAGGCGGTCCATGAACATTTCCGTACTGACTCCAAAAAGCAGGTCGGATGCTCATAGAACCGGTTAGTCCCGGCGGTGATCCCATGGACCCCACAAATCGTCATAATCAATGTTAATCCATCGGCATGATCGCGCCTTATCGCGGCAATGCCGCAAGTCAGGACAGTCACCGGGAATTCGGCACATGGACGCTTCGGATCGAATTTCCCGGGTTCTACATGACGGTGGAAGAAATGCGTCGAGCGCGATCAAGGTCTTGGATCGGTGAGGATGTTCGAGGCCGCCGCCGGTCTCGTCCGGCCCTTTTCTCGAAAAGTTAATCTATGTGATGATCAATCAGGTCGATGCCAGCTAGACGGCGCGTTCGAGGCGTTTACGCAATTTGGTCGGCAAGGTTAAAAAGCGGGCAATGGCAGCACAATCAATTCAAATCGACAAAGCGATCCTCCAATTCGAAGGCGCTATTTTCTGTTTACGCGACATACTAGCCAGACTCATTATTCATACCCCCGGTGTGCAGGCAGAGACAATGATACAGTTGTTATCTGACCGCGCCCATATTTTCTCGGGGCAGCTCGGCCCGGATAGGCTGACCGGTTACATCGACGAGCTGCAAATGCTTCTCACGGAAATCAGTGAAATCAGGGTTCCTAGTGAGCACGCTTGAGGCCTAATTGGAGGATTGCGGTCGCAGCCTGCGTCATCAATCATTGGCGTCGATAAATGAGCCTTCGTGATCAAGGTGCAGGTAGTTCGGATTGAACATGGCAGCCGCTTCCAGGCCTTCCAGACTGAGCACCAGAAGGCGTCGTCCCCGCAGTTCGATGAGATGATCGCGGCGCAGATCCTGAATGGTTCGATTGACGTGAACTTGCGTCAAGCCCGTGGCTTCGGCGATCTCCGACTGGGTCATGGGGAATTCGCAGGCGTTTCCCTGGATCAATCCTACCGTCCGCAATCGCACGAAAATCTCGCAGAAGAGATGGGTGATCCGTTCGTAAGCGGTCCGCTGCCCGATGTTGGTGGTCCATTCGCGCTGGGTTGCCACCGCCACCAGTTCGCTCCACCAGAGTGCCTTGGAAATCCGCGGCGAATTCTCCATCATTTCCTGGAATTCTGCCTGCGAAATTTCCGCCAGCGCCACCTCGGTTACGGTCGATAGCGAATGATCCATCTTTCTCAGGATGAAGACATTGGTATCGCATAAGTCGCCAGCGATGAAGAATGACAGTATCTGTCGGCGGCCGTCGGCTAGTTGTTTGTAGCGCTGCGCCCAGCCTTCAAGGATCACGTTCACGAACCTGGGGCGATCTCCCTCCCGAATGATGTCATGCCGGGGCGGCAGAACTCGGATCCGCTTGCTCAGCGCCGTTGCAAGAATTTCCCTGTCATGTCCGGACAGCCTCACGAAGGCAGAAAGATGCAGCGTCAGGAAATTGCCTCGCATCATTGATCAGTCAACCCGTTGCAATTCGAGATTTGTTCCGGCGGTCCATCGCTTCTCCGATTAATGCGATCGATTTTTAGCGTCTCGCTCCCGTCGAATGCGGTGAAGCGCCTCGGTTTGCTCTTTTTCGCCTTCAACTATCGAATCCGGTCGGCCCGTGATTTCGCCTGCCAATCTTTTTGCGTAACCTTTCACGATTTCGGCCGCCTCGTGCAAATCTTCCTTCTTGTCGGCCATTACTAGCTCCTGTGATCTTCTTTCCATCCTTTCGGTAACGGCTGCGGTAACGCCGCGTTCCCCTACTCTGATGACCAAGGTCGAGGGGAACTACTCTCGAACGCCGGACCGAGCCGGGAACGAGTACGCCTCCGGCGCGCTTATTGTTGCAATCTCGAAGCACGGAGCGCGGCATTGTAGGCCGGCGCAGCACCGGCGGCGTTAAGCGTGCGCCAGAATGGAGAGTTACCATGCCGCAAATGACTAATTATCGGCCGAGAAGGCGTCGAGATGACAGGTGATAGGAACAAGCCCAGTTCGCGAAAATTAGGACGGGCAGGCGTGATGGCCGCGGCTATCGTTCTTGCCGTCATTGTCCTTGTCTTTGTGGGACGCAACATCTGGCATGCCGAGCAACTCGAAGAGGAGCAGCGAACCGGCGTGAAGGAGCGCAGCGGCCTCAACTGACCATTGAAAGCGGGTGATCGATCGGGGCTGGAACTCTCATTCTCGCGTCGGGCCAAGAGAGGACGTAACTCTTGTTCCCCGATGTGATTGCAAGAAATCCTGGGCGCATCCCTGCGTGACAAGGCGAGCCCTGATCGCTCGCCGCTTAGATCCGTACAGTTTTAGGTCTGTTTGAACGCAAACTGCTTCAGGACCATGCTTCCAAACGGCATGATCCTGAAGCAGGATTTCCAGCTCAAGGCATAGCAGAAGGTTTCTGACTACGGGAATGCCTCGGGCCGCCGGGGGTCAAGGAACTCTTTTTCCCCGACCGAAGAAGAAGCCAAGAACCAGGATTACGACCGCGACGAGAAGGAAGACCTTTGCAAGACTTGCTGAAAGGCCAGCAACGCCTCCAAAGCCCAGCAGCGCCGCGATAAGTGCAACAACAGCGAAAATGATGGCCCAGCGAAACATGGGGCTCTCCCTTGATACGAACGCTGCATCGACCTTTTCGAGCAGCTCGGTTCTATAACATCTGTTCTGCGCCTATGTTCCGCAAATCTTGCAAACGGGGGGGGCGGCGAGACATGGCTGATCATTGCCAAGCAAACCGTTAAGAACCGGCTGGAGTGCCTGCATCCTGATCGGGCGGGAGAGCGATCGGGGTGGCGGCGCAGATGGTACGCAGCGCCTTTTTCAGCCCTTCCTCCAGGGTAGGGTGATAGAAGGGCATGTTCAGAAGCTGCGTCGCGGTGAGGCCACCCTGCACTGCCCAGGCCAGCATATGCGCAAGATGCTCGCCCGCAGGCGCGATCAGGTCGGCACCGATCAGCCTGCCGTCCGGCGCTGCGGCATAGAGCGTTAGGATTCCGCGATTGAGCCCGTCAACGCGCGCTCGGCCCTGGTCGGAAAAGTCTGCCGAACCGGTGACGGCCCCCTCGTCTTCCGCCTTGCCGATCGTAGCCAGGACCGGCTCGGTGAACGTGATGGCAAAAGTCGTATTGCGCTCGACCGGGATCGGCGCAGGAAAGGCTGCAGCGTTTCGCCCGGCGATGGCGCCCTCGTGCGAGGCTTCGTGCAGAAGTGGCAGGTCCGCCGCTGCATCTCCCGCCATGAAGACAGAACTTTCCCCGCAGCGCATCGTCGTGCGCTCATAGCGGGGGACGCCGTGTTCATCGAGGTCGAGCCCGGCCTTGTCGAGATCGAGCCTGCCCAGCTGCGGTTTTCGCCCGACCGCGACAAGCACCTGGTCGAACAATGCCTCGCCCTCGCTCGCCCCGCTCCAGTTCAGGCGCACGCCATGGTCCGACACATGCGGCGTGATGTCGACACCGAGATGCAGGGCGAGATTGTTCTCCATAACTTCGCGGAGCTCACCGTGTACCTTGTCGCAGCGAACCTTGGCCATGCGCTCGCCCTTGTCGAACAGCGCCACTTCGACGCCAAGGTGGGCGAAGGCCTGCGCAAGTTCGAGGCCGATGGCGCCCGAGCCGACCACGGCAAGGCGTCGGGGCAGGTCCTCCAGGTCGAAAACCGTGTCGCTGGTGAGCGCAGCCGCGCCCAGCTCTGCGAAAGGCTCCGGCAGGATCGGCGCAGAACCGGTCGCGATGACGATCGTTCGCGCTTCTACCCGCCGCCCGTCGCCAAGAAGGAGGCGCCCCGGCCCCTCGAAACGGGCGCGGGCACGGATCGCCACCTCCTTCGGCAACCGCGCGATGGCTTCGCGCGTGAGGCGGGCGAACCTGTCTCGCTCGGTGCGTACACGCCGCAGCACGGCAGGACCGTCGATTCGCACGCCCTCCACTTCGATCCCGAACAGTCCCGCCCGTTCGATGCGTGCGGCTTCCCGGCTTGCGGCGATCAGCAGCTTGGAGGGCATGCAGCCAACCTGCGCGCAAGTGGTCCCGTTGAACTCGGGATCGATCAGCAGGGTGGAAGCCCCGTTCTTGCGCGCGGCGCGCTCGGCAGCGAGACCGGCAGTCCCCCCGCCGATCACCGCGACGTCGGTCTTCAGGACAAGTGTGCTGGCTTGATTGTCGCTCATGGTCTGGTGTTTCCGCTAGAATGGAGAGAACGCGCCCGGCATCAACCGTGGCGCGCGCGGTGACGGCCTAGTGTCCCGGCTGCAGCGCAGAGCGCATGCGTCACTTCCTTGCGCCAACCGCCGGGGCGAAGGCGTCGCGCGGCCGAGTGCGCGGCGCAGACGATCGGCGTTGCTGCCCAGTCGCGCGCAAGATCGCCGGCCCATGAGGCAAAATCGTCGGCGGCGCCGGGACGGCGCTGCAATGCCTTTCCCAGCATCGGATGAAAGCGCAGCCGCGATTGAGGCAGGATGCGGCCGAGCAAGCCGGGCGCTGCCAGCACCATCAGCGTATCGTCGACATGGACTATGCCACTCTCCCGGTGCCGGACAAGGACGGAAGCGGCATGGACGCTGTCGTCTCCGGTCACCAGATCGAGCCCGGAAGGAACCGAGAAGTCGAGACCCTCGAACCGGGCCTGCGTCGCAGCGTCCTCTATCGCGGCATCTTCCCAAGGAAGCTCGGGCGCATGCTCGCGGTGCCGCCGGGTCCCGAACAGCTGCGCGCGCGGGGCCAGTTCGTGGGCTGCACTGCAATGCAGGGTATGGAAGGGGTGGACGTTTACGATCGTGTCGATGGCTTCGCCGTTTCCGGTCAGCTTCAGCAGTGCATCGCGGTCGGCGCCGGACACGCCGTAGCTGTCGATCAGGGTGAAGCGCCCATCGGGTCTGCGCACCAGCGACATGTGGGTGCCGAGATCGAGGATCCCTGCCACCTTGAACGAACCGCGGAAATTCCAGAAATTCTCGGCAAGCTGCTGCATGGTCGGCCTCGCTCCGCCGTTGAAAGCGGATGATGATCCGCCGGGATGCGAGTGCAAACCGCCGGAGCCGCCAACGTTCCTGCCGAAAATCCCGCAGGCGGCCAGAATTCGCAAGACGCGCGGCGAACTGCGATCAATCCGGGCCGGAACGCCGCGCCGAAGTGCAACTCGTGACGGATGTCGCCGTTGTCATTTCAAATCCTTCGAACCACAGGAGCATTCATGGCCGACCGCCTCACGATGCAGGATCCCCGCAGCCAGTACCCCAAGCCCCCCTTCCCTGAGCAGCCTCAGCCCCGCCCCGGCATTGTCGGCAAGCTGGAGCCAAGGCCCGATCACGGCGAGGAAAGCTATGTCGGTGCGGGCAAGCTCGAGGGGCGCAAGGCACTCGTCACCGGGGGCGATTCCGGCATCGGGCGCGCCGCTGCGATCGCCTATGCCCGCGAGGGCGCGGACGTTGCCATCGCCTATCTGCCGAGCGAGGAAGAGGATGCGCGCGAAGTCATCGCCCTGATCGAGGCGGCGGGGCGCAATGCGGTGGCATTGCCCGGAGACGTGAGCGAAGAAAGCTGGAGCCGCCAACTGGTCGAGGACGCGGTAAAGGGGCTTGGCGGTCTCGATATCCTGGTCATCAATGCGGGGCGCCAGCAATTCCGGGAGAATGTGAGCGAAGTCTCGTCCGAGGATTTCGACAAGACGCTCAAAACTAACCTCTATGCAATGCACTGGATCACCCAGGCGGCGGTGCCGCACCTGCCGGTGGGCGCCTCGGTCATCACCACGGCATCGGTGCAGGCTTACGAACCTTCGGATATCCTGCTCGACTATGCCACGACCAAGGCGGGCATCGTCGCCTATACCAAGGCGCTCGCCAAGCAGCTGATGGAGAAAGGCATTCGCGCGAACGTGGTGGCGCCGGGGCCGTTCTGGACGGTGCTTCAGGCCAGTGGCGGGCAGCCGCAGGAGAAAGTTGCCCATTTCGGCGAGCACAGCCGCTTCGGCCGCCCCGGCCAGCCCGTGGAGATTGCACCGGTCTATGTCCTGCTCGCCTCGCAGGAAGGCAGCTACATCACCGGCGAAGTCTACGGCGTTACCGGCGGAGCGGGCATCGCCTAGAGCCCGCAATCGCGCGGAGATGCGGGAATTTCAGAGCAACTTGTCGAGCGTAATCGGAAGATCGCGCACCCGTTTTCCCGTAGCGTTATAGACGGCATTTGCGACCGCGGCCGCCGTGCCGGTAATGCCGATCTCGCCGATGCCCCGGGCGCCCATCGGCGTGTGCGGATCGGCAATGTCGGTCCAGATCACGTCGATCTCGGGCACGTCCATGTGAACAGGCACATGATATTCGGAAAGGCTTGGGTTCATCACCCGGCCACTTCGCTCATCAACCAGGGTTTCCTCCATGAGCGCAAGACCAAGGCCCATGATGATACCGCCACGGAACTGGCTTGCGGCGGTCTTGGGGTTCAGGATGCGCCCGCAGTCGAACGATCCGAGGAAGCGTGTGACCCTTGGTTCGCCGGTCACTGCATTCACCTGCACTTCGCAGAACATCGCGGCATGGCTGTGCATCGACCAGTGCATGAGTTCTAGTGGTGGCGGACCTTCGCCTACAACCTCGATGAAATCCCGTCCGGCGCGGGCAAGGATGGAAGCATAAGTCTCGTGTCGTTCCGGGTCGTCCCGGACGCACAGGCCTGCATCACGGCATGCAACATCGTTGGGTTTGATGCCAGCCAGAGGAGAATCGTTGCCGACGATATCAAGCAGTTCTTTGATAAGCAGGTGATGCGCGGCGATTACCGCTGCGCCGATGGAGGCGGTCTGCTGCGATCCACCGGCAAGCACCGTGCCGGGAAGCCTGGAGTCCCCGTAATGAAACTCCACCGCTTCGATCGGCAGGCCGAGGCGTTCGGCGGTAACCTGCACTTGCGCGGTAGCCGTGCCCATACCCATTTCATGAGCAGCAATTCCGACGCTGGCGCCGGTCGGCGATAGGGTCAGGCGCGCCGCACCTCCCGGCATGCGATAATAGGGGTAAGTGCCCGTAGCGCAGCCCATACCGACCAGCCACTCGCCCTCCCGCCTGCTGCCAGGTGTCGGACTGCGCCGCGACCACCCGAACGCTTCTGCGCCCGCGCGCCAGGCATCGACGATCCGGCGCGAGGAGAACGGCAACCCGCTCAGCGGATCGACATCGGGCTCGTTACGGATGCGCAGTTCGATGGGATCGAGATCCACTGCTTCGGCCAATTCGTCCATTGCGGACTCCAGGGCGAAGGTTCCCACGGATTCACCCGGTGCGCGCATGAAGGTATTGGCCAGCAGGTCCAACTCGACGCTATGCACATCGAGTTCGATCGCTTCGGCGGCATAAGCACTGCGAGACGCGAGAATGAATGGCTCCGGCATCACGTTCGAGGGGGTCTTCGCCGTCAGGCCGCGATGGATCAGGGCCTTCAGCCTGCCATCCGCATCCGCGCCCAGGCTCACCTGCTGCTCGGTAAACGAACGGCCTCCGACCAGCCGATAGACACCTTCGCGCGAGAGGACTAGCCTTACGGGGCGTCCGCAAAGTTTCGCTGCCGCGGCAGCCAGGACATGGTGCTGCCACATGCACTTACCGCCGAAGCCGCCACCGACATAAGGCGAGGTAACGAGAACCTTGTCTTCCGGGATGCCGAAGATCTGACCAAGCGACCAAGCTGTATGGCTGACCAGCTGGGAGGCATCATGAACGCGAAGGATTTCGTCCTGCCATGCCACCGTCACGGCGTGCAGTTCGATGGCGTTATGATTATGGCGCGGGGTTCGGTATGTGGCATCTATGCGGACGGCAGAAGCGTGCAAGGCGGTCTCGGCCTTTCCTTTCTCGTCATGCAGCGGTTCACCCATGAATTCCGCAGGCCTGGCATGGGAACGAGCTTCGTCGAACGCGGTAATAGCCGGTTCGGTCTCGTATGCCGCTTCGATCAGGGACGCAGCGTGGTTGGCCTGTTCCTGCGTTTCCGCGAGCACCACGGCTACCGGCTGACCGTTCCAGTGGATCCGGTCGTCCTGCATCACCGGCAGATTGTCTCCGCCCGCTGCCTTGGGGTTCGACATGAACACGGGCGGCGGTGATATGCGGGGGGCATTATGGTGTGTCATCACTTCGACCACGCCCTGAGCCGTCCGCGCACGCGCCGTATCCAGAGTGACGATGCGCCCCTTGGCGATGGTACTGAAGACAATGGCCGCGAACACCAGGCGCTCCATGGAAAACTCGGCGGCAAACCGGGCCTTGCCCGAGACTTTCAGCGGTCCGTCGATCCGGGATACCGCGCGGCCGACATGGCCATGCTGTCGGCCGATCAGCGGATCTGGTACGCCCCCAGGCACCCAGGCGTCGGGCGCCAGCGCGACTGCCTTGGCCATCAGCCCCTGCGCGGCGCCCTGGATGAGACCCTTAGCATCTTTGGCGATGCTCATGGCCGTTCTCCCGTCAATTCCTCGAGCACCGCGACGATCGTGCGGCGTGCCAGTTCGATCTTGAAGCCGTTGTCCTTGAGCGCACGAGCCTCGGCCAGTTCGGCATTTGCGGCAGCCACGAACCCAGCCCGGTCGGCAGCGCCTCCGCGCAGGATGTCCTCTGCACGGCGCGCACGCCAGGGACGGTGAGCAACCCCTCCGAGTGCAAGACGCACATCTCGGACCCGGCCGCGTTCGACATCTACCGCGCAGGCCACGGATATCAGGGCGAAAGCGTAGCTCGAACGGTCGCGTACCTTGCGATAGGTCGAACGGGGCAATGCAGGCGGCAGCTCGACTGCGGTGATCAGCTCGCCCGGTTCAAGCATCGTCTCGATATCGGGGCGATCGCCGGGCAGGCGATGCAGATCCGCAAGCGCTATGTGTCGCTCTCCTTGCGAAGTGCGCGTGTGAACGACTGCATCGAGCGCGGCAAGTGCCACGGCCATGTCCGAAGGGTGCACCGCTACGCACGCGCTCGAGGCGCCGAGGATCGCATGGTTGCGATTGAAGCCGTCCAATGCATCGCAGCTCTGTCCTGGGTGTCGCTTGTTGCATCGGGCACCCGACTCATCGTAAAAATAGCTGCAGCGGGTGCGCTGAAGCAAATTTCCGCCCGTTGTCGCCATGTTTCGGATCTGGGCGCTGGCGCCAGAGAGGATCGCGCGGGCGAGAGCGGGGTAGCGCGTTCGCACGACTGGATTCGCCGCAACGGCAGTGTTGCGTGTCGCGGCACCGATGAGCATGCCGCCGTTACGGGTTTCCTCGATTTCAGTTGCAAGGCCTGAGACATCAACCAATGCTTCCGTGCGCTCGATCGTCTCACGCATCAGATCGACCAGATTGGTGCCGCCGCCAAGAAACCTCGCACCGGCCTGAGCCTGAACCACGGCATCCTGTGCGTCGAGGGCACGGGAATAGCGAAGCGGAGTCATTCTGCTATCTCCGGCTCAAGCGCAGCCACGAACGTTGCAGCGATGGCTTCGACAATCCCGTTGTGCGCGCCGCAGCGGCAAAGGTTGCCGCTCATCCTTTCGCGTATTTCCTCACGGCATAGCGCAATTGCGGTCAGGTCGAGATCAACGGTGGCGTGGCTCGGCACGCCGCGGCCGATTTCGTCTGCCATGCCGATCGCCGAGCAAATCTGTCCGGGCGTACAATAGCCGCACTGGAAGCCATCATGTTCGATGAAGGCCTGCTGCAGCGGGTGCAGTTCAGTGGCCGTGCCGACGCCCTCTATCGTGGTGAGGCAACGTCCATCGTACTGAACCGCCAGTGCCAGGCACGACAGGATGCGCTCTCCGTCCGCCAGGACAGTGCAGGCTCCGCACGCGCCTTGATCGCAGCCCTTCTTTGTACCGTGGAGATGGAGGCCGTCGCGCAGAAAATCCAATAGGGAGACGCGTGAGTCAGATGGAACTTCAGCCGTCAATCCGTTTACGATCATGCTCATTGCACAAACCTCCCGCTACGGCGAAAACTTTCGATTGACGCAGCCTGTAACGCCGGGATGCGCCCTGAGTGCCCATTCCAGGTCACGGTGGTGTCGCAATCAGCCGAAATGATGGTATCTGCGCGACATAATCGTTCGGCTGCGATCGGCGATGGGCACGATCTCGCTCCCCATGGTGGATGGCGCGCCTATATCGCTGCGTCGTCTAGCGGCTAGGTCAATTGGGAACCACATGCGTTGGTTTGGCCAAAGACGGGGCAGACGATCAGCGGGCGGACACCACCGGGGCGGCATCTGAGCGCAGGGCGGTTCTCGGCTCGTCGCTGGTTGAAGACCGTGCTGGGTTCATGAACAAGCCGGGCGGCATCATCGAAGCAGAAATCTACATTGCCGGCTTCCTAGCCGCGAGTTGTTGCCATTGTCGCCCTAACTGCCTTCAGTCACGGGAGAATTTGCGCTATCCTGGCGTCATGCCCACCTTGGGATGGATCGATGAATGCTTCGGAAGAAGCGATAGTTTGCGGCAAGCCGTCCAGTCGCGATTCTAGTTCGTGCACCGCTGGGAACGAGTTCCTGAGCCGTTCGCTTAGTGCGAAACATGCGAACAAGAAGGATGCCATGACGGACGTGTTTACCGATGCCATCGCCCTGTTGAAAGCAGAACATCGTAAGATGAAAGATCTATTTCGGCAATTCGAACACGCGAAATCTGCGTTGCGCAGGAAGGAATTGGCGCAAGAGATTTGCAGTGAAACAGAAGTTCATCTACAGATAGAAGAAGAGATGTTCCATTCATGTTTCGACGGAAATGAAGACCACGAGTCAGCGAAAATGATGGTGCGCGATATTAAAGCAGCTTTGGCTAGAGATATCGCCTTCACGTCCATGGTTGCGGCGCTTTCCCGGCAAATCGGCCTCCACATCCATGACCAGGAAAGCCTGTCGGGGGGACTGTTTGCATCGAGCCGAAAATCCGGCCTCGACCTTATTGAGCTGCAAAAGCAGATTGAAGTACGTAGGAAGGAACTTCTCGTTCAGTCTGAATTGCGCGGCCCGGCGGCCGCCCAGGCAGCAGTGCCAGACGAGTTCCTTGCCGCCGCTTGATGCCGCCATTTGATAGACGTTAGTCGAGGCTCTTGCCGCAAATCGATATTCACGACACGCAAGGCAAATGCAAATGATCAGGCTTGGATGATTGGTCTGGATAATACTGCAATTTATTCGTTTTCCCGCCTCAGCCTCGAGGGGCGACTGTTGCGTTCCAGCTGGTCTTGAAAAGCGGCCCTCCCGTAACCGGTCAGAAAGGCGGTTCCGGCCGGATCCTGAACGATCCAGATTTTCGCTATGTTTCTGGGAACGACGTGCCAAGTCGCCTCGATCGAACGCCAAGCTCCATCTAGCGTCAATTCCTCCCCTGGATGAAAGTCCTGCGTTTCGGCGCCCATATACGAGATTGCGCTGACCAAACGAGGCCGGGTTGAACAGCGCCAAAAGATTACGCCGGAAGGTTGGCGGGGCTCGGCAATCGAGCGCCCTGTTCACGGTCTGTCAGGGTGCCGGGCGCAACCTTTGGAGGCGGGGCCCGCATTGCGATGGATCATCTCCGCTCGCTGCGCGTTGAAGTGGCTGGAGAAGGAGCCTGAAAATGTCGCCTGTCACTGCTGCCGTTACCGGCGCTCGCCGCGAATTGTTGACGCGGCCTGTACTCTCGCTGGTGCAGTCCGCCCTGCCCGCGCTGTCCGCCACCGAAAACGAGGCGATCGAGGCCGGAAACACCTGGTGGGACGCCGCGCTCTTCACCGGCAATCCAGACTGGGAAGCCCTGCTCGCCGTACCGCCTGCTACGCTGACGGCAGAGGAACAGGCTTTCATGGCCGGACCCGCCGAGAGGCTCTGCGCGATGATCGACGACTGGCGCATGACCTGGGAAACCCACGATCTGCCGCCCGAGGCCTGGGATTTCCTCAAGCGCGAAAAGTTCTTCGGCATCATCATTCCGAAAGAGCACGGCGGCCTCGGCTTTTCCAATTTCGCCCATAGCGAGATCGTCCGCAAGATCGCGACGCGCTCGGTCTCCGGCGCGGTTACCGCCATGGTTCCAAACTCGCTGGGACCGGGCGAACTGATCCTACGCTTCGGCACCCCGGAGCAGCAGGAGTACTGGCTGCCTCGCCTGGCTGACGGGCGCGAAATCCCCGCCTTCGGCCTCACCAGTCCGGAAGCCGGATCGGACGCCGCGGCGATGGTCGATGAAGGCGTCGTCTGCCGGGGCGAGTGGCAGGGCGAAGAAGTGCTCGGAATCCGCCTCAACTGGCACAAGCGCTATATCACTCTCGGCCCGGTAGCGACGATCCTCGGCCTTGCCTTCAAACTGCGCGACCCCGATCATCTGCTCGGCGGAGAGGACGAGATCGGCATCACCGTCGCGCTGGTGCCGACCGACCTACCCGGCGTCAGCATCGGGCGCCGTCATATCCCCTCGATGCAGACCTTCCAGAACGGACCCAACCAGGGCAAGGACGTGTTCGTTCCGCTCGAAAACGTGATCGGCGGACCAGAACGTGTGGGTCAGGGCTGGAAGATGCTGATGAGCGCGTTGGCCGCAGGGCGCGGCATCTCGCTGCCCTCCCTTTCGGCGGCGGCGGGCGCTTTTGCGGCGCATACGACCGGCGCCTATGCGAGGCTCCGCTCGCAGTTCAACCTTCCGATCGGCAAGTTCGAGGGGATCCAGGAACGACTCGCCCGGATCGCAGGGAATGCCTATCTACTCGACGGCGCGCGGCGGCTTACTTGCGCCGGGCTCGATCAGGGCAACCATCCCGCCGTGATTTCCTCGATCCTGAAGCTCCATGCGACCGAGCGGATGCGCGTCGTCATCAACGATGCGATGGACGTCCACGGCGGCAAGGCGATCATCGAGGGGCCGCGCAACTACATGGGCAGCCAGTACCGCGCCGTGCCGGTCGGCATCACCGTTGAGGGCGCGAATATCCTGACCCGCAGCCTGATGGTCTTCGGCCAGGGCGCGATCCGCGCCCATCCCTATCTGCTCGACGAGATTCGCGCGGTGGGCGATGCCGATCGCGGGCGTGCGCTGGCGCAGTTCGACCGGGTGCTATGGAAGCATGTCGGTCACGCGCTCAAGACCGCGATCCGCGCTTTCGTGCGGAGCTGGAGCGGCGGCGTCTTCGCCCCGGCGCCGAGGGCCGGAAAGGCGACGCGCTACTACCGCCAGATGAGCCGTTACGCCGCCGCCTTCGCCTTCTGCTCGGACATCGCCTTCCTGACGCTGGGCGGCGAACTCAAGCGGCGCGAGCTGCTCTCGGCAAGGCTGGGCGACGTATTGTCCGAACTCTACATGCTCTCGGGCGCGCTCAAGCACTGGGAAGACGAGGGCCGACAGGACGACGATCTGCCGCTGCTCGACTGGTGCATGCAGGGCGGTTTCGCGAGCATCGAGCAGAGCTTCGCGCAGATCATCGAGAACTTCCCGGCCCGCCCGGTCGGCTGGATGCTGCGGCTCTTCGTTATGCCCTGGGGGCGCCGCCGCCATGGCCCCTCCGACCGCACCGTGCGCCGCTGCGCCGAAATCCTGCTCGAACCCTGCCCGGCGCGCGACCGCCTGGTCGAGAACGTCTATATCGGCGGTGAGGACGAAGCCGTCGCGCGGCTGACCGAAGCCTTCCGCAAGACCGTCGCCACCCAGCCGATCCACGACCGCATGAAACAGGCCCGTATCCGCGATGCCGACAAGGCGCAGGCGGCGGGACTGATTTCCGCCAGTGAGCGCGAAAGGCTGCGGGAAGCCGACGCTGCCGTTGCCGAGGTCATCGCCGTCGACGACTTCGCGCCCGAGGATCTGGTCCGCCCTTCCCCCGGTCAGTCTGAGAGACTGCTGCACGAGGCCGCCGAATGAGCCGCGCGGTCTATATCGTCGACGGCGCGCGCACGCCGTTTCTCAAGGCGCGCGGCGGTCCCGGTCCGTTCACGCCGGTCGATCTTGCCGTGCAGTGCGGACGCCCGCTTCTGCTTCGCCAGCCTTTTGCAGCGGGCGATATCGATCAGGTGATCCTCGGCTGCGTCAACGTCATCGCCGACGAGGCCAACCCGGCACGCGTTGCCGCGCTGCGGCTCGGCTGCGGGACGCAGACCACCGCCTTCACCGTCCAGATCAACTGCGGATCGGGGATGCAGGCGATGGACACCGCCTATCGCTACATTGCCGACGGCGGCAGCGACCTGATCCTTGCGGGCGGGGCCGAAGCGCTCAGCCACGCACCACTGGTGCTGCGGCAGGACGCGGTGGAATGGCTGGCGGCGATGCAGGGCGGCAAGGACGGTCCGCTCGGCAAGCTGAAAGCGGCGGCGCGGTTTCGGCCCGAGTTCCTGAAGCCCATCGTCGGCCTCGAACGCGGTCTGACCGATCCGATCACCGATCTCGGCATGGGCCAGACCGCCGAAGTGCTCGCCCATCTTTTCGATATCTCGCGCGAGCAGGCCGACGCCTATGCGGTGGAAAGCCACAAGCGGCTCGCACGCGCACAGGCCGAGGGTTGGCTCAA
Source organism: Novosphingobium sp. BL-S-20 (assembly GCF_055521635.1). Classification (NCBI taxonomy): domain Bacteria; kingdom Pseudomonadati; phylum Pseudomonadota; class Alphaproteobacteria; order Sphingomonadales; family Sphingomonadaceae; genus Novosphingobium; species Novosphingobium sp. BL-S-20. Next base: position 1,618,275 of record NZ_CM145494.1, read on the forward strand.
GGGCGAACTCGTACCCGCCTTCGCCCGCGACGGCACGGTCTACGATCATGACGACGGCGTCCGGCCCGACAGCGCTGCGGACAAGCTGGCCAAGCTGCGCCCTGCCTTCGAGCCGCCCTACGGCAAAGTGACGGCGGGCAACAGTTCGCAGATCACCGACGGCGCCTGCTGGACGATCCTGGCGTCCGAGGAAGCGCTCGGGAAATACGGCCTGACGCCCCGCGCGCGGATCGTCGACAGCCAATGGTCGGCGCTCGATCCGGCGATCATGGGCCTCGGCCCGGTGCTGGCATCGACGCCGCTGCTGAAGCGCGCCGGGCTTGAACTGAGCGACATCGACCTCTGGGAACTCAACGAGGCCTTCGCCGCGCAAGTTCTCGCCTGTCTGGCCGCCTGGGAGGACGAAGGCTTCTGCCGGGGTGTCCTCGGCCTCGACGGCGCGGCGGGCAGCATCCCGCGCGAGCGCATCAATGTCGATGGCGGGGCGATTTCGCTGGGTCATCCGGTCGGCGCCAGCGGTGCGCGCATCGCGCTTCATCTGGTTCAGGCGATGGAGCGCCTCGGCAGCGCGCGCGGCATTGCCACCGAATGCATTGGTGGCGGCCAGGGCGGTGCCATGCTGATCGAACGAATGGGAGCAGGCGCATGACCATGCAGGACCCGGTATGGGCCTATCTGAAGGACCGCGACCTCACCCTCGGCCCTCCGCCGCACAAGTCGGAAGCGCTGCGTCACTGGACGCTGACCCGCGATGCGCAAGGCGTCGCCTGGGCGGTTCTCGACAAGCAGGGCGCGAGCGCAAACACCCTGTCTCAGGATGTGCTGAAGGAATTCGCGCGGATCCTCGATCAACTCGACGAACGCATGCCCAAGGCCCTCGTCATCCGCTCCGCCAAGCGCGAAGGCTTCCTGGCGGGCGCAGATATAGCCGAATTTCGCGGCGTGACCGACGAAGCCGCGATCCGCAGCCGCATCGCGGCGGCCCATGCCGTGGTGGACCGGCTCGCGGCGCTGACAATCCCGACCGTGGCCGTCATGCATGGCTATGCCATGGGCGGCGGTCTCGAGATCGCGCTCGCGTGCCACCAGCGCATAGCGGTGGAAGGCACGCGTTTCGGTTTTCCGGAGGTGCAGATCGGCCTTCATCCGGGCCTCGGCGGCACGGCCCGCTTCACCCATACTTGCGATCCGATCAAGGCGATGGGTTTCATGCTCACCGGCAAGACGATTCACGACCGGCAGGCCAAGGCCATGGGTCTGGTCGATGCCGTAGTGCCCGAGCGCCATGTCCAGGCGGCCGTCGATGCGGCCGTGGCAGGTACGCTCCCGCAGGCGCGGCAAAACCTGCTCGACCGGGCGAAGGACAGCGCGCCCGCCCGCCGCATCGCCGCCCGCCAGATGCGCGCCGAAGCCGAGCAGCAGGCGCCCTCCGCGCATTACCCGGCGCCTTACGCCCTCATCGACTTGTGGGAGGAGCACGGCGGCGACCTCGACGCGATGAAGCACGCGGAAATCGCCTCCTTCGCGCGGCTCATGCTGACGGACACCGCGCAGAACCTTATCCGCGTGTTCTTTCTGCGCCAGAAGCTCAAGGACCTCGCGGGAGAGGCGGTATCGCCGATCCGGCACGTTCACGTCATCGGCGCGGGCGCAATGGGCGGCGATATCGCTGCCTGGTGCGCGTGGAAGGGCCTGCGAACCAGCCTTTCCGACGTAAAGCCGGAGCCGATCGGTGGCGCTCTCGGCCGTGCCGCCAAGCTCTACGAAAAGATCGCGCACGGCGACCGCCTGAAGCTGCGCGACGCGCTTGACCGGCTGATCCCCGATCCGGACGGGCTCGGCATCGCGCAGGCCGATCTCGTGATCGAGGCGGCGCCGGAAAAGGCCGAACTCAAGCGCAAGCTCTATGCAGAAGCCGAGCCGCGCATGAAGCCCGGCGCGATTCTGGCGACCAATACTTCGTCCATCCCGCTGCCGGAACTGCGCGAGGGGCTGGCGCGGCCGGAACGGCTTGTCGGCATCCATTTCTTCAACCCGGTCTCGCGCCTCGATCTGGTCGAAGTGATTGCACACGACGCACTCGCGCCGGACGTGGAAACGGCGGCGCGCGCTTTCGTCGGGCGGATCGGCAAGCTGCCCGCCCCGGCCCGCAGCGCGCCGGGCTTCATCGTCAATCGCATCCTGACGCCCTACCTGGCCGAAGCGCTGATCCTGATGGACGAAGGCCTCGCTCCCGAAGCCATCGACCGCGCCGCCACCGACTTCGGCATGCCGATGGGGCCGCTGGAACTGGCTGACCAAATCGGGCTCGACGTGGCGCTGGACGTGGCCGCAATGCTGAAGCGCGAGCTTGGCTGGCCCCTGCCGGACGCGCCGCAGTGGCTTTCCGATAAAGTCGCGGCAGGCGACAAGGGCCGCAAGACCGGCAGGGGCATCTACGCCTGGCAAGACGGCAAGCCGGTGAAAACCAAGGCCGAGCCCCCATATCCGGAACTGGCCGACCGGTTCATCCTGCCGATGGTCAATACGGCCGTCGCCGTGCTGCGCGAAAAGGTCAGCGACGATGCGGACGTGATTGACGCGGCCATGATCTTCGGCACCGGCTTTGCGCCTTTCAGGGGCGGCCCCATCCATTACGCGAGGGGACGCGGGATCGAGGAAGTCGTCACCGCGCTTCACGCGCTCGAAGAGCGGCACGGCGCCCGCTTCGCGCCCGATACGGGGTGGGACGCCCTGCGGTGAGCACCACACTATCCGACCCACACGAGGTCGCGCGGCGCATTGTCGAACATACCGGCGGAAAGGTCGTTCTCGGCCTGCCGCTGGGGCTGGGAAAATCGCCGCATATCGCCAATGCCCTCTTCGAGATGGCCCGCGCCGATCCCGCCATCAGCCTCTCGATCTTCACCGCGCTGACCCTGGAGAGGCCTCCACTCGGCAGCGAACTGGAGCGGCGTTTCCTCGAACCCGTGTTCGAGCGGACCATGGGCGGCTACCCCGAGTTCGCCTATGCCGCGGCCCAGCGCGCCGGAGACATGCCGCCCAATATCGAAGTCAACGAATTCTTCTTCCAGGCCGGAAGCCGCCTTGGCAATGAAGCGGCGCAGCGCAGCTACATCTCGGTCAATTACACCCATGCCATGCGCTGCCTGATCGACCAGGGTGTCAATGTGATCGCCCAGATCGTCGCGCGCCGGGGCGACCGCTTCAGCCTGAGCTGCAACACCGACATGACGCTCGACCTGCTGGCAGCCCGCGACACGGGGAAGGCCGATTTCCTGCTTGTCGGCCAGGTCAACGACGAACTGCCATTCATGACCGGTCCCGCCGAACTGACTGCCGACCGTTTCGCGATGATCCTCGACAGCGAGGACACCCACTTTCCGCTATTCGGCCCGCCCAAGCAGCCGATCAGCCCGGCGCAGCATGCGATCGGCATGCACGTCGCCTCGTTGGTCCCCGACGGCGGCTCGTTGCAGATCGGCATCGGCGAGATCGGCGATGCCGTGGCCGATGCCCTCATCCGCAGGCACCGCGAGCCTGAGCGCTTTGCTTCCATTCTGGCAGACGTTACGGTCGGTACGCACCCGGCTGTCGAAACCGCGCCTTTCGAACAGGGCCTCTACGCGCCGACCGAAATGCTGGTCGACGGTTTCCTCGAACTGCTTCGGGCAGGAATCCTCAGGCGCGAAGTCGAGGGGGCTGTGCTGCACGGCGGTTTCTTCGTCGGCCCTCGCAGTTTCTACGCTGCCTTGCGCGAGTTGGATGAAGAGACGCGAGGCCGCATCCATATGCGCGGGATTTCCTGGATCAACGCCCTTTATGGCGACGAACAGGCCAAACGCGCCGCCCGCGTAGGTGCCCGTTTCGTCAACAGCGCGATGATGGTGACGCTGCTGGGCGCGACCGTCTCGGACGGGCTGGAGGACGGACGCGTGGTCAGCGGCGTCGGCGGTCAGTACAATTTCGTCGCTCAGGCGCTGGAACTCGAAGACGCCCGCTCGATCATCACCCTGCCCGCAACCCGCCTTCATGATGGCGAACTGTGCTCCAACATCGTGTGGTCCTATGGCCACGAGACGATCCCGCGCCATTTGCGCGATATCGTAGTGACCGAATACGGCATCGCGGACTTGCGCGGAATGAGCGACGAGCGGGTGATCCAGCGCCTCGTCGCCGTCGCCGATAGCCGGTTCCAGGACGAGCTGATGGAGGCTGCGCGAGAGACAGGCAAGCTCGCAGAAGACTGGGAACCGGACGAAATCCATCGGCACAATTTGCCAGATCGGTTGACATCGGCCCTGCCCGGCTCCGAGTTCGCGCCCTATCCGTTCGGCACCGACTTCACCGCCGTGGAGCAGCGGCTTCTGCCGGCGCTTCAGTTCCTGTCGCAAGCTGCGCACCGGCCTACTTCTCTGGCGGGGCTGATGGCGCGCGGACTTGCCGTCACCGAACCGAGCGCGGAGGAAACCGAAGCACTCGAACGGATGGAACTGGCCGAGCCTCGCGGCGTCCGGGAGCGCAGTTACCGCGCCCTGGTGCTGGGCGCACTGCGGCATGAGGACTGAATTGCACTTTTCAGGATCGCGAACATCCGCTCGCGCGTTAGTTCTACATGAAAAGGAGCATGCCGATGCCGGATGACAAGGCGGAAGCCGTACCGCTGGATTGTTCCAGGATTTCGCTTCATGACGAGCGCGAGGTCGCTTACTGGACGGAACGTTTGCAGCTCGATCGGACCCGGCTCGAAAGCGCCGTCAGGGTTGTCGGGCCGGAGGTCGAAGCGGTAAAGGCGCTGCTCAGGCGATGACCGCGAAACGGACCAGTTACTCGAAGATACGCACCTGCCATTCCTCTTGAAGCTTCCGCTGCGGCAGGGGCATTTTCACTGCAATCGACTTGCTGCCTAGCGTGCGAACGACACGCCAGCAGTCGTCTTCCTCCGTGAGGGTGTATTTGCCCCTTGTGAAGAGATCGGCATGGCCACGCCGAAGATGCAGCAACGTGCGGGTAAGGCTCCGTTTGCGCGCCGAGAGCGCAGAAGATTCGCTTCTGTTCTCATCAGGACTGCCAAAATCCACGGCCCGGCGATTGTCCGGATCGGTGAGCTGCGAGGCAAGGAATTCGCAGCCCTGATAGATGTCGGGAATGCCCGGCGCCGTCAGCTGAAGCATGACCTGCGAGAGCACGATCTGTTCGCGGCGCTTTTGGAACCGGTTCCATTCGTCCGCTGCACCACCCTCCCCCTCCACGATAGCGTCCAGCAGCTCCCGGCCGAGATCGGCAAGTCGGCCTTCGGCGACTTCGTCCGGAGCCTCGTGCTGCGACAGGTCCTTCGCCTCGCGCATCGCTTTCGACAGGTGGGCGCACAGCCGCTCCGCCGCGTACGGCTCGCCGCGTAGCATCAGCGCCGATTGCAGGACATAGAGACCCCAACGCGGCGGAAGATCGTGTTTCTTCGCGCTTTCTTTCGCCGCCGCAAACAGGCGTTCGGCAAGGTCCGGAAAATGACCCAGCGCTATGACTGCCGCCCGCGCGTCGGCGGAGCGCTTGGTATCATGTGTCGACAGCGTATCGAGGCCGAGCGGCCACCGCGACGCCCGCCCCTGCATGAGCGTTGAAAATTCGCCGATCGTCATTGCCGTCAGATCCGGCTCGGCACCGACTTCGCAAAAAGGAAGATAGGCCGTCATCCGGAAGAATACGGTGTCCTCCTCGGACTTGGCTGTAAGGGCGCCGGTCAGCTGTTCGAAGCGGCTGGCGAAAAGGCGCGCTGCCCCGTCCGTTTCAGTATCCCGAGCAGCGGCATGGAGGAGGTCCAGCAGTTCGCCCGGCAAGCCGGGTGCGCGCAGCGCTTCGAACCGGGGGCCCAGAGGATAGCCGTCCGCTGCATAGGAACGATAGACCGGCCAGTTCACCGCCAGATCCGCGACAGCTTCGGCAAGCCTGCTGCGCGCCTCGGCCGCAACCGATCCCAGCGCGGTCGATGCAGCGGCTTTCACCCGGCGCAGTTCGGGAGCGAGCGAGGTTTCAAGCAATTGCTGGCGCACCGTTCGCACTTCCGCCTGCATGTGCTCGGGGACCGCTCCGGCGGCGGCATTTCTCATGACGGCAAGGCCGTCAGGACTCGTCAGAAGCCGGGTCACCGGGGTCATGAATTCGTAGCCGGTCATGCCCTCGATCGGCCAGTTCTCGGGGGTATCCTCGCCCTGCTTGACGATCTTCTCGGCCCAGACCGGCACCGTCTTCACCGCTTCGCGCAGCCGCTTCAGATAGCCGCCGGGGCGCGCCAACCCGTCGATGTGGTCCACCCTGAGACCCTGGATACGCCCGGCGTCCACTTGCGCCGCGATCCAGCGATGGGTGAGATCGAAAACCTCGGGGTCTTCCTGAAGGACGCCGATCAGGCTGGTGATGTTGAAGAAGCGGCGATGGGTGATCGCATCCGCCGTCTCGCGCCAGTCCCCGACGGACCACCACTGTTCGGAAAGCAGTGCTGCCAGACTCTCCGCGTCGAGTCCCTCTGCTTCCACCAGCCGCCGAGCCAGCGGTGTCGCGCGCAGCGGATAGGTCTCTGCATAAATCGCCAGAGCGGGGTCCTGCGCAGTGCCCGCCATCGCGATCTGCCCGTTCTCGAGCACGGCCGCGACCGTGCCGTCCAGTACCGGGAAGTGCAGCGGCCCCTTGTCCCAGTCGATATCGAAGACGCGGGCGAACCGGCTGTTCCGACCGTGGCGCAGGATATCGGCAAGGAAACGGTTTTCCGGGGTGAACGCCATGTGGTTAGGCACGATGTCGAGTACCAGGCCGATCCCGGCATGGCGCGCCGCATCGCTGAGGGCGATGAACGCCGCCTCCCCGCCAAGCACGGGATCGACGGCATTGGGGTCGATGACGTCGTAGCCATGGGTCGAACCCGAGGCCGCATGGAAGAGCGGCGAAAGGTAGAGGTGGCTCACTCCGAGGTCGCTCAGGCGGGGTAGCAGGCCTCGCGCCTGATCGAGGTCCACGCCATTGCGGAGTTGCAGACGGTAAGTGGCGACGAAAGAAGGAGAACCGGTCATGCAGGAAGCTCCGCAAGGAGAGCGGCGGAAAAGGCAAATTGGCTGGCCCCGTCGGCAATGACGAAGAGCGGATCCTGGTGCGGTTCGAATGTTCCCTCGCCAAGCCGCGCGCGCAGCGCCAGTCGGGCCTCTCCGAAGTCCCAGACCGCATCGATTGCCGCCCCTCCCCGCTTCACCGTGACCCGCGGCGAGGCGTTCGCGGCCAGCAGTGGCATGACATGGGCGCGCCGCAAGGCAAGGAGGTTGCCAACGAAGCGCGCGTGCTCGAACTGTTCCTGGCGCAGCGGGCAGCCAATCCTCGACGCCTGGAACGTCTCCGGCGAGATCGGATCGGGAACGTCGCCGCCGAAAGCCTCGAACTGTGCGAATTCTTCGGCGCGGCCCTTGCGGACAGCTTCCGCGAGATCGCCGGTGAAGTCCGCGAAGAACAGGAACGGCGCATCGGAGAGGAACTCGTCGCCCATGAACAGCATCGGCACGAAGGGCGCCAGCAGGGTCAGCGCGGTGACGACGCGAAGCGCGGTGCGATCCGTGGTAAGCTGGTGCAGGCGTTCGCCTCTCGCCCGGTTGCCGATCTGGTCGTGGTTGCCGAGAAAATTCACGAAAGCGGTGCGCGGCAGGGCGCCGGAAGGTTCCCCGCGAAGATGCTGCGAGGCCCGACGTTCCTGTCCCTGCTCGACATAGCCGTCACGCAAGGCCGTCTCGATATCGGCGAGCGGATCGACGGCGAACGGCGCGTAATAGGCCTCGTTCTCTCCAGTCAGCAGGCAGTGTATGGCGTGATGCCAGTCGTCGTTCCAGGTCGCGTCGAACGGGGCGTCGGGGATGAAATAGCGCGCAAGGTTGCGCTCGTCCTCGGTAATGAGGTGGACCGGGCGCCCCCAGTCCTCGGCCCGCACGCGCGCGCCCAGTTCGTCGAGGAAATGGACGGCGGAATGGTCCTCGATGGCATGGACCGCATCGAGCCGCAGCCCGTCCAGCCGATATTCGCTCAGCCAGTAGAGCGCGTTCTCGATGAAATAGTCGCGCACGGCGGCGATTTCGTAGGCAATCCCCTGCCCCCAGGGCGAGCGCCGTTCAGCATGGAAGAATGCCGGGTTCCAGGCTGCAAGGTAGTTTCCCGAGGGGCCGAGGTGGTTATAGACGACGTCCAGCACCACCCCCATGCCGAGCGCATGGGCCTTGTCGACGAAGCGCCGGAAATCGTCCGGCGTGCCATAGGCATTATGCGGAGCGTAAGGCAGTACCCCGTCATAGCCCCAGCCGCGCCGGCCATCGAACTGGGCAACCGGCAGAAGTTCCACCAGGGTGATCCCTAGATATCGGAGGCGGGGCAGTTCTTCCTCCGCGGCGGCAAAGGTGCCTGTCTCGGTGAAAGTGCCGAGATGCAACTCGTAGACGACCGCATCGCTCCACTGCAGGCCGCTCCAAGCGCTTTGCCATTCGAAGGCACCGGGATCGACCAGCAGCGAAGGGCCATGAACATCGCCCTGCTGCGCGCGCGCTGCGGGATCGGGATAGGCAGTTCCATCGACGACGAAGTGATAGGCCTCGCCCGCTAAGCCTGCGGCCTCGACGCGCCACCAGCCGTTCGGCTCCCTTGCCAGCGCAGCAGGACCGTTGACGAGTGCCACCGAAACTGTCTCGGCCTCCGGCGCCCAGAGGCCGAAGCGCCAGCGTCCGTCCTGCAGCGGCTCGGCGCCCCAGGAATTCGGCCAGGATGTCACCCGGGATTTGGCGAAAGGGGATGAGCCGCTCATTCCGGCGCAAACACGCAGACGCTCGCGGCCGGAACGATCGCCGAGCCGTTCTCCACCGCCTCAGGCCCAAAGGCATCCTCGCGCGCCGTATCGAGTACCCGGTGCCACTGCACGATGCCGTTATGCTCGGGCAAAGTGAACGTGACTTCGTCCCCGGCATTGAGCACGATGAACAGCGGCCGCTCGCCTTCGACGAAAGCCTCCTGCGCGGAATAGCTCAGGAAGAACCCCAGGACACGCAGCTCTGCCTGGCCCCATAGCTCGGCGTCCATTTCCCGGCCGTCGGGCTGGTGCCATGCGATCTCCACTCGGCCGTCTTCGCCAGCCTCGCCGCTCAGGAAATTGTCTTGCGCGAGCACTGGATGGTCACGCCGGAAGGCGATCATGCGCTTGCAAAAGTCCACCAGCACTTCGTCCTTGGCTTCCCAGTCGATCCACGCAGTCTCGTTGTCCTGGCAATAGACGTTGTTGTTGCCCTTTTGGCTGTTGCCCAGTTCGTCCCCGGCGAGGATCATCGGTACGCCCTGGCTGAGCAGCAGGGTCGCCAGCATCGCGCGGCGGCGCTGGGCGCGGGCCGCTGCAATTTGCTGGTCCTCCGTCGGGCCTTCTGCGCCCATGTTGTCGGAGAGATTGTTATCGTGTCCGTCGGCCCCCCCTTCACCGTTCGCCTCATTGTGCCGGTCGTTGTAGGAGACCGTGTCGAGCAGCGTGAAACCGTCATGCGCGGCAAGGAAATTGATCGACGAAGTCGCCCCGCGATCGGAGTGGTTGAACTGCTCCGGCGAGCCTATCAGGTGGTTGGCCAGATCGCCTACCAGCGCCGGATCGCCGCGCCAGAAGCCCCGTGCGGTGTCGCGGAACTTGTCGTTCCATTCGCGAAATGGATAAGGAAAGCCCCCAACCTGATAGCCGCCGCTGCCCACGTCCCAAGGTTCGGCAATCAGTTTCACCCCGGAGAGGATCGGGTCCTGCCGGATCGCGTCGAAGAACCCGCCCTCCCGGTCGAAGCCCATGGCCTCGCGCCCGAGCGTCGAGGCAAGGTCGAAACGGAACCCGTCGACATGCATGGCCTGGACCCAATAGCGCAGGGAATCCAGCACCATGCGAATGACCATCGGATGCGCGACGCTGAGCGTATTGCCGGTGCCGGTCTGGTCGAAGCTATAGCGCGGGTTCTCGGGCGAGAGGGCATAGTAGCTGGCATTGTCGAGGCCGCGGAAGCACAGGGTCGGGCCGCGCTCGGAGCCTTCGGCGGTGTGGTTGTAGACCACGTCCATGATGACCTCGATGCCCGCCTGGTGGAAGCGCTTCACCATGTCCTTGAACTGGCGGATAGCGGGCGCTTTCCCCCGGATCGGACCGAGATAGCGCGGCTCCGGCGCGAAATAGCCGAGCGTCTGGTAGCCCCAGTAGTTCGACAGGCCCTTGTCCAGCAACATGCGGTCGTCGAGGAAGAACTGGCAGGGCAGCAGTTCGATCGCCGAGACGCCGAGCTTCAGCAGATGATCGAGAATGGGAGGGCTGACCATGCCGGCATAAGTACCGCGCAGCTCCTCGGGAACGTCCGGGTGGTTCATAGTCAGCCCGCGCACATGGGCTTCGTAGATCAGCGTCTCGCCCCAGGGCCGACGGATGGAATTGTCGCCCTCCCAGTCGAAGGCCGGGTCCTGCACGACGCCCTTGACCATGAACGGTGCGGAATCGCGCCCGTCGAACGTGAGGTCGTCCCCCGTCGAAAGATCGTAGCCCCAGAGCGCATCATCCCATTGCAAGGCACCGGCGATCTCGCGCGCATAAGGGTCGAGCAGTAGCTTGTTAGGATTGAAGCGGTGGCCCTGTTCCGGTTCGTAGCGGCCGTGGGCGCGATAGCCGTAGAGCTGGCCGGGCTTCGCGCCCGGAACATATCCGGAGAAGATCGATCCTTCGCGGCTGGGCATTTCCAGCCGCGCCAGTTCCTCCGCACCGTCCGGCGAGAACAGGCACAGTTCCATGGCCTCGGCATGTTCGGAAAAGATCGCGAAATGGGTCCCGTCCCCCGTAAACTCCGCGCCCAGTTCATGCTGCTGCCGCTCCGGCTTGGCAAAGGCGAAAGTCATGGTTTCATCCCTCGATCGCTTTGCACGAGAATGGTTCGGGACGGCTCGGCGCGTTTCGAAGATCTCATATGCCCCCTGCGTCGGTGTTGGGTCCGGCGAAACAAATCACGATGCGCCTCCCGGTTCCTTCGCCGCCTGCAACTTCGATCGTCGCTTGTTCCTGCCGCTGGCCGGGATTTGCCGGGAACAGCGCTCCGCATCATCATTTTTCCGAAATGGAGCCTGCGAATTTGGTTTCCGCAGGGAACGAATGCCGAGATATCCAAAGGCGAGTGGCATCGGGAGATGGCCTGGGTGAGAGACGTCCTGCAATATTATGGTGCAAGCGCCGCCGTGCTGGCCTCGCTGCTGGTTTCGCTAAACCTCGGCAGGCTATGGACCGGTGCGGCGATGGCGATCTTCGTTTCCAGTTCACTCGCGCTGATCGCCTGGGGATTTCTCAATCCTGACAGTGAAGGGATCGGCTGGCAGAACGTGATCCTGCTCGCCATCAACGCAATAGGTGTGTGGCGCTATCTCATCGCAGGCCGCGGACAATAGCGCGCAGATTGTTCGAGTCACTACCGCCCCGCACCTGGCGGAGAAATGCGGCCCGCGAAGGTTTCCCGTGTTGATCGGATTTCCTGGGCGATTCACGAACCGGAAGGCAGGATTGGTTTCATCGGTACCGGTGAAGAGGGACCGGGTCTTCAAAACCGGAGAGGGTGAAAACGCGTTCCGACCAAGCGCTGGGCCTATCCGGGTTGCTGCCAGTCGCGGATAGCGGCTCGGCTCAAACCGTTTTCGTCCGAGCGCAGCGGCATTCTTCGCGAGGGGACAACAGGAACCCATGTTCCTGGCGCCGGTTGAATCCAGCAAACCAAAAGCCCGAGGACAGTCCATGGCAACCCGCGATACCTCACTAACGCCCGCCGTATCTCCTGCCGCGACGAATTCTCTCGATCAACACCAACCGGGATCGGGAAATGCCCCGCACAAGAACGAGACCGGTAACGGCGGAGAAGTCCATCAGGATGTGAAGTCTGAGGACGCCGGCCCGGAAAACTTTCTGACCGATAACTTCGGTCACCGTATTTCCGACAACCAGAACAGCCTCAGAGCAGGCGAGCGCGGGCCGACCCTTCTGGAAGATTTCGTCCTGCGCGAAAAGATCTTCCACTTCGACCACGAGCGCATCCCCGAACGCATTGTCCATGCGCGCGGCTCGGGCGCGCACGGCGTGTTCGAATGCACCAAGGCCATTCCGGAACTCACCAAGGCATCGATCTTTCAGAAGAAAGGCGAAAGCTGCCCGGTCTTCGTGCGCTTTTCGACGGTGGCAGGCGGCGCCGGGTCGGTCGATACGCCGCGTGATGTGCGCGGATTTGCCGTCAAGTTCTATACCGATGCAGGCAACTGGGACCTCGTTGGCAACAATATCCCGGTCTTCTTCATCCAGGATGCGATGAAATTTCCCGATCTCGTCCATTCTGTGAAGATGGAAGCCGACCGCGGCTATCCCCAGGCCGCATCGGCGCACGATACGTTCTGGGATTTCGTCTCCCTGATGCCGGAGACGATGCACATGATCATGTGGGCGATGTCGGACAGAGCCATCCCCCGCTCCCTTCGCATGATGCAGGGCTTCGGCGTCCATACCTTCCGCTTCGTCAACGCTTCCGGCGAAGGCAAGTTCGTCAAGTTTCACTGGAAGCCGGTTCTGGGACTGGAATCGCTGGTCTGGGACGAAGCCGTGAAGATCGCGGGCGCCGATCCGGACTTCCACCGGCGCGACTTGTTCGAGGCGATCGCGGCTGGTGATTTCCCGGCCTGGGATCTTGGCGTGCAGGTCTTCGACGAGGAATGGGCCGAAAAGCAGCCCTACGACGTGCTCGATGCCACCAAGCTCGTTCCGGAAGAAGAAATCCCGGTCGAAATCGTCGGCCGCCTGACGCTCAACCGCAATGTCGACAATTTCTTCGCCGAGACCGAGCAAGTGGCGTTCCTGCCCAGCAATATCGTGCCGGGGATCGATTTTACCAACGATCCGCTCTTGCAGGGCCGGTTGTTCTCCTATCTCGATACCCAGAAGTCGCGGCTCGGCACGACGAACTTCCACCAGATTCCGATCAATGCGCCCAAATGCCCGTTCCACAACTTCCAGCGTGACGGGATGATGCAGACGCTGGTTCCCACCGGCCGCGCCAACTACGAACCGAACAGCCTTGCCGAGGCAGGCGAGAGCGGCGGTCCGCGCGCCGATCCACAGAGCGGCTTTTCCACCTTCACCGAAAATGCCGAACGCAATGAGCCCGAAAGCAAGCTGCGCATCCGCGCGGAACTCTTCGCCGACCATTACAGCCAGGCCCGGCTGTTCTATCGCTCGCAGACGGAGAGCGAGCAGGCACATGTTGCCTCAGCCATCGTGTTCGAGCTCTCGAAAGTCGCGCTCGCCCACGTGCGCGAAAGGGTGGTCTCGCGCCTGCGCAACGTCGACGAGACGCTGGCCGAGCGCGTGGCGGAGGGGCTGGCTATGAAACTGCCGAAGCAGGCCCCCGCCGCGCGCGAACCGATCGAGATGGCGCCTTCCGACGCGCTCTCAATCCAAAAGAACGCGCTCGCCACGCTGCAAGGTCGCAAGATCGGCATTCTCTTCGACGAAGGATCGGACAAGACCGCCATCGACAAGCTCAGGAACGACATCGAAACGGCCGGTGGAACCGCCTTCCTTGTGGCTCCGAAAGTCGGAGGGCTGAAACTGAAGGGCGGCACGCTGCAGGCGGACGGGCAGCTTGCCGGTTCGCCGTCGGTCCTGTTCGACGCCGTCGCCTCGATCCTCATGCCCGAGGCGGCGGAGAAGCTGGCGATTCAGGGCGCTGCGGTTCAGTGGTTCATGGATGCTTATGGTCACTGCAAGACCATCGCCCACTGCAAGGGCACTCAGGTGATCCTCGACAAGGCGGGCGTGGAGGCGGACGAAGGCGTCGTGCCGGTCGAAGGGTTTATGGACGTGGGTGCCATTCGGCACTGGGCGCGTGAACCCAGGGTCCGGGATCTCGCCTGAAGCAGCGTTGCGTCCGGCAGGCAGAAGGCCAGCAACTTTTTGTAACAGGGTTATCGAACGGTATCGGCGAACCGTCCTGTCCCTGAGGCGTTGCTACCGGACGCCTCAGGGAAGAAAGCCTTTTGCCAAAATCCTTTGCCGGAAAACTCCTGGCCCTGTGGCCGCTGATGCTGGGTGGCTGCAACCGCCACCAGTCGGCATTGGCCCCATTCGGGCTGGAAGCGCGCTCGACGCTATGGCTTACGATCGTACTTGTGGCCGGAGGTCTGATCGTAGCCCTGGGTGTCGCAGCAATCTACACAGTGGCCGTACGCGCACCGGAAGGAAGGCTCTCACACGAGCGCGGCATGCGCCTTGTGCTCTGGCTCGGCGCTATCGTTCCGACAGCGGTCTTGACTGCACTGCTGATTTGGTCCCTTCCCGCCATGCGTCCGTTGGCCGCCGCCGGGCAGGACTTGCACATTCGGGTCGAAGGCGAACAGTTCTGGTGGCGCGTTACTTATCGGGAGGCAGGTCGCGAGCCCCTGCTTTCCGCAAATGAAATCCGCCTGCCGGTCGGGCGGACGGTCGTGTTCGATCTCACGGCAACCGATGTGGTCCACAGCTTCTGGATACCCGGCCTCGCGGGCAAGATGGACATGATCCCCGGCCGCACGAACCGACTTGTCGTGAAAGCCGAAAAGCCGGGCAGATATCGCGGTGTCTGCGCCGAATTCTGCGGGCTGAGCCACGCCCTCATGGCTTTCGACGTCATCGCCATGGAGCCCGCTGCCTTCGACGAATGGCTTGCGGCTGCCCGCGTGCCGCCGCGCCGGAACAACAAGTCCGTCCCCGACCGGGGCGCGGTGATCTTCGCGCGCGAGGGTTGCGGAAGCTGCCATTCCGCGAGCGGCGGCTCATCTGCGAAAATCGGCCCCGACCTCACCCGCTTTGGCGAGAGACGAACGCTCGGTGCGGGCATTCTCGCGCCGACAACCGAGAACACCGCAACTTTCATCCGCGATCCGCATCGCTTCAAGCCCGGCGCCCGCATGCCTGCCTATCGCCACTTGCGGCAGGACGAGGCGCTGGCCCTGGCGGTCTGGCTCGAGCAAGCCGGTAAGCAGGAGGCGAAGCGATGAGCCTGCACGACCAGGACGACCCCACCCTCCGCGCCGCACAGGAGCAGCGCCTGCGCGAAGTCTGGGCGCCGCCGAAAGGCCTGTTCCTGCGCTGGACGGACACCAACAACAACCAGGTCGGCAACTGGTACGTCCTCACCGCGTTTGCGTTCATGCTCTTCGCAGGCGTGCTGGCACTCATCATGCGGACGCAACTGGCCGTTCCCGACAACGATCTCGTCGGCCCCGGCAAATTCAACCAGCTCTTCACCCTGCACGGCTCGGTGATGATGTTCCTCTTCGCGGTGCCGATGTTCGAGGCCGTCTCGATCATCCTCCTGCCCCAGCTTCTGGGCGCACGCGACCTGCCGTTTCCGCGCCTCTCGGCTTTTGGCTACTGGTCCTTCCTGCTCGGCGGGGTGTTCGTCTCGGGCTCGATCTTCTTCGACGCCGCGCCTGACGGTGGCTGGTTCATGTACCCACCGCTGACTACGCGGACGGACCTCTCCGGTCTCGGCGCCGACATCTGGATGCTCGGGCTTTCCTTCATCGAGGTCTCTTCGGTCGCCGCCGCCGTCGAACTGATCGTCGGCGTGCTCAAGTGCCGCCCGCCGGGCATGCGGCTCAACCTCATGCCGCTCTATGCCTGGTACATCCTGGTCGTGGCGGTGATGATCCTGTTCGCCTTCCCGCCGCTGATCGCGGGAGACGTGCTGTTCGAAATGGAGCGCCTGCTAGACTGGCCCTTTTTCGACGCCTCGCGCAGCGGCGATCCACTGCTCTGGCAGCACTTGTTCTGGATCTTCGGTCATCCCGAAGTCTACATCGTCTTCCTGCCCTCGATCGCGCTCTTCGCCATGCTGGTGCCGACCTTCGCGCGGCGCCACCTGCTGGGCTATCCGTGGATCGTGCTGGCGGCGGTCGGGACCGCATTTCTGTCCTTCGGCCTCTGGGTCCACCACATGTTCGCGACCGGGCTGCCGAAGATCAGCCTCGGCTTCTTCTCGGCCGCCTCGGAAGCCGTGGCGATACCGACGGCGGTGCAGATATTCGTCTTTATCGTGACCTTGTGGGCAGGCCGCGTGGTCTGGTCGACGCCGCTGCTCTACGCGACCGGAAGCCTCGCGATCTTCGTGATCGGCGGGCTGACCGGCGTGATGGTGGCACTGGCCCCCTTCGACTGGCAGGCCCACGACACCTACTTCGTCGTCGCCCACCTCCACTACGTGCTGATCGGCGGCACGCTGATGCCGCTTTTCGCCGGGCTCTACTATTACTGGCCGCTGGTGACGGGCAAGAAATTGTCCGACCGGCTCGGACGCACCGCCTTCTGGCTGGTCTTCGCCGGCGCCAACCTGTGCTTCTTCCCGATGCACCTCTCCGGCCTCGAAGGCATGCCGCGCCGGGTCTTCACTTATCCGGCGGACCTTGGTCTCGGCGGCCTCAATCTCGCCTCCACCATCGGTTCCTTCGTGATCGCTGCCGGGGTCGCGGTGATCGTGCTCGACCTTGTCCGCTCCCCCTGGCGGCCGCGTTCGCCGCGCAATCCGTGGCAGGCCGGAACGCTGGAGTGGCTTGCCCACCCGGAGGACGAGAACTGGGGCATCCGCTCGATCCCGCTGATCGAAAGCCGCTATCCGATCTGGGACCAGGAAGACTTCGTGCGCAAGGTGGACGAAGGACGCTACTTCCTGCCCGACGCCGAGGAAGGTCGCCGCGAGACGATCATCACTTCGGTGCTCGATGCACGCCCGATCTCGGTCATCCGCCTCGGCGCGCCGAGCTGGAAGCCGATGCTGACGGCACTCGCGCTTGGCGGGGTGTTCATCCTGACGACGTATCATCTCTACTGGCTGGCGCTCGTCTCGGGCGTAGCGACGCTCGCCATGGTGCTCTGGTGGCTCTGGACCGGGACCGCGGAAATCCCCGAGAAGCCACGCAAGCCGATCGGCCACGGGATGGAACTGCCGCTCTATATCTCGGGGAGCGCATCGCCGGGGTGGTGGGCGATGTTCATCACCATGATGGCGGACGCGACTGCCTTTTCCGGTCTGGTCTTCGGTTACTTCTTCTTCTGGACCCGGCACGAGGCCTTTCCCCCGCCCGAAATGGCCTCGGCTCCAGGCATGGCCTGGCCGCTCCTCGCGCTCGCACTTGGCCTCGCGGGCTGGCTCGCGACGATCGCGGCGCGCGAGGTCCATGCGCGGGGGGCTGTCGGCATGGCGCGCCTGCTTCTGCTGCTGGGCCTGGCGGCCAGCATCTCAGGCGTTCCGGCAGGCCTTGCCGGGCCTTGGCTCTCCGGCATGGATCCCACCACGCACAGCTATCCGGCCATCGTCTGGACCCTGGCGATCTGGGCCTGCCTCCATGCCGCCGTCGCCGCGATCATGCTGGCTTATGTGCTGGCACGCAGCCTCGCAGGCCGGATGACACCCCGTCACGACGCCGATCTCCGGAACGTCGCGGTCTACATGCACTTCTTCGCGCTCACCGCCGTGGTCGCCTATGCCACCATCGGCCTGTTCCCGGAGGTGGCATGAGCGACGAGAAGCGCAAGTGGCACGAGCGGCTGCAAGTCACGCTCTGGACGCTGATCGTCCCGCCGACGGTCTGGGCCGTCCATTTCCTGTTCTCCTACCTCTGGGCCGCGATCTCCTGCGCCAAGGCAGGCGTCTTCGCCGAGTTCCCCACGCTCTTCGTCGCCGGGACCGTGCTGGCGCTGGTAGCCATCACGCTCTCGGGCTGGATCGCCCACCGCCAGACCCGCCTGCGCGGCGATCCACCCCCGCACGAGCAGGGCACCGACATCGACCGCCTGCGGTTCCTCGCGAAATCCACGCTGCTGCTGGCAGGCCTGAGCTTCGTCGGCGTGCTGTTTACCGCCCTGCCCGTGGTCTTCATCGGAGACTGCCGGTGAAGCGGGCGTCGCTCATTAGCGGCCTCGCGCTGCTGCCGATGGGCTGGGCTGTCGCGCCGATGGGCATGACCGGCCATATGACCGGGCACATGATCGCGGTCGCCATTTCCGCGCCGCTCTTGGCTGTAGGCCTCGCGGGAGGTCCTTTCGACCCCGCGCGGCGCTGGCCCCGCGTGGTGACGCCCATGGCGATGATGCTGCTTGAACTCCTTGCGGTCTGGTCCTGGCACTTGCCCGCGCTACGGCGTCTGGCCATCGGGGTTCCCGCCCTCGCCGCCGCCGAACACGCCATCTTCCTTGCCGCCGGGCTCCTGCTCTGGAGCGCAGCGCTTCACGCCCCGAGCCGCGCCGCCGGGATCGGGGCATTGCTGCTAACCTCGATGCACATGACCTTGCTCGGCGTGCTGATCGGCCTTGCACCGCGCCCGCTCTACGCCGCGCACCGCCATGCCGCGCCGTTCGGTCTCGAGGCCCTCGCCGACCAGCAGCTCGGCGGTGTGGCCATGCTGGTGATCGGCAGCGCCAGTTACCTTCTCGGCGGTCTCACCCTGCTCGCTGGCCTGCTCAAGGTCCGACCGGAAACCTCCACATGACGATCAGACTGACCTGGAAGCGCCTCGTTCTCGGCCTGCTCGCCCTCGCCCTGCTCGGCATGGGTTTTGCCTGGTCGGGACTGTTTCCGATCGCCGCCTCGTCGGGCCACTGGCCGATCACCGACTGGTTCCTCCACTGGACCATGCAGAACTCGGCGCGGACCTACAGCACATTCCAGACACCGGAGGAGGTACGCGACGACAGCGCCTTGGTCAGCGCAGCCGGACATTTCCGCCAATCCTGCGCGGTCTGCCACGGCGCTCCCGGCGCGCCGCCCTCGCCGGTCATGCAGGCCGCCACTCCGCCCGCGCCGGATCTTGCGAAGACGGTGGGAGACTACAGCGACCGCGAACTCTTCTGGATCGTGCGCCACGGCGTGAAGTATACCGGCATGCCCGCCTGGCCCGCCGCCGAACGTCCTGATGAAGTGCGCCGCATGGTCGGCTTCCTGCGCCGCCTGCCCGGCATGAGCGCCGAGGACTACCGCGCCCTGATCGCTGCTCCTCCGGGGCCGCTGGCGCGCTGCACGGGATGTCACGGCAGCGACGGCCAGGGGCGCGGGCAAGCCGACATCCCGGTCATCGCCGGGCAGAAGGAGCAATTCCTGTTCTCTGCCCTGCGCGACTTCGCGTCCGGAAAGCGCGAGGGCGCTGTGATGGAGGCTGCGGCCAGCGGCATGACCGAGACCGAAATGCACACAGTGGCACGATATTTCGCGGGCCTGCCCGGCCTTCGCTCTGGTTTGCCCACGCAGAGCCATCCCATCGCCGACCGGGGCCTACCCGGCAAGCAGCTTCCCGCCTGCCGCTCGTGCCACGCGCCGGGGAAGGCCGCCCCGGTCCTGTCAGGTCAGCGCCGGGAATACCTCGCAGCGCGGCTGCGCCAATGGCGGGGCGAGGAAGCCGTGATCGATGCCCGAAAGCCGCGCGATCCGATGGCCGTCATCGCCCGGCGCATTCCGGAGGACGAGATCGACGGCCTCGCCGAGGCACTTTCCCGCTGAAGATCGCGCATCGAATACCATCCTCACGCGTTGTCTCCACAGACATAACCGGAAGAGGATGGCCCCGATGACATGGACGCTTGCAGAGCTTTCCAGCAAGATGAAGGATATCGACTTCGCGATGCTCGCGACCCACTCGCAGGGCGGAGCGATCGCAGCGCGGCCGATGAGCAACAACCGCGAGGTCGATTACGACGGCACCGCCTGGTTCTTCACCGAGGACAGCGCCCTGATGGTGGCTGACATCGCGGCCGACCCCAAAGTAACCTTGTCCTATCAGGGCAAGTCCGGATTGCTCGGCCAGAGGCCGTTCTTCCTCGCCGTAGAAGGCCATGCGAGGCTCGTTCGCGAGAAGTCTGCGCTTGCCCGGCACTGGACAGACGGCCTTGATCGCTGGTGGCCGGAAGGCCCGGATACGCGCGGCCTCGTCCTGATCGAAGTCGCTGGCGACCGGGCCCATTACTGGGACGGTGAGGAGGAGGGCGAACTCGTTCTGACACGCACCTCATGATCCAGCCCCCCGAATGGAAAAGGGAATGACGGCGGGCATTGGCGGGGGCACCTCCCTCCCCCTGACGGAGGCGCGGGACCTGCGGACCGGCAAGGTTCCATGGCGGGAAAAGGACTGGCTTCCGCCAGCCAGCAGTGAACTGCCTACAAACCATGTCGACATCGCCATCCTCGGCGGCGGCATCATGGGATCGATCCTCGCCGAGAGGTTGAGTGCGGCTGGACGCACGGTCGCGATCTGCGATCGCCGCGCTCCCGGAACAGGAAGCACGGCCGCCTCGACGGCGCAGCTCATGTGGGCGATGGACGTTCCCCTCACCGCGCTTTCTAATCGGCTTGGCGAACAGGAAGCGGCGCGGCGGTGGAAGCGCGTTTTCACCGCTCTGGAACGCTTCGGTCGGCATCTGGACACCATCGGCGGGGATCTGAAGCAGGATAGTCCAACCCTCTATCTCGCCGGTGACGTGCTTAGTCCTGACGCTCTTGCCGCCGAAGCCGCGCTCCATTGCAGGCACGGTCTGCCCTCCTGTCTTCTCGCAGCCGAGGAGGTAGCCGAACGCTTCGGCATTGCGCCACGGGCAGGCCTAGTGTCGACCGGCACATTCGCCATCGACCCGGTGCGGACCTGCCATGCCTTGCTGGCGCGTGCACAAGCCCGACGGACTGCGATCGCCTATCCCGTCGATATCGCCGCGCTCCATCCGTCGCCGCGCGGTATCGTATTGGAAACGGCGGAAGGTCGATCTTTCGTAGCCGGAAAAGTCATTCTTGCGACCGGCTATGAAAGGGCTCGCCTGTTCCTGCCCGAAGCCTTCTCGCTGCTTTCGACATTCGCGATCGCCACCCGGCCCGGCACCGCTCCGGTCTGGAAGGAAAACGCCATGATCTGGGAGGCCAGCGATCCGTATCTCTACGTGAGAGCAGGGAATGACGGCAGGATCATCGCGGGCGGCGAGGACATCGAAATTGCAGACAGCGAGACGCGGGACCGAGTGCTTCCGGGCAAGGCGGGCGCCATTGCCGCCAAGCTGGCAGCGATGCTCGGGCAAGAAAAGATCGACTGGGACTGCGAGTGGGCGGCAACGTTCGGCAGTTCCCCGGACGGCCTTCCCGCGATCGGTCCGGGCCGCAACATGGAACACCTCTGGATCGCTGCAGGTTTCGGCGGGAACGGCATTGCCTTTGCCGCACTGGCCGCCGAAATCCTGGAAGGCGCTCTGAACGGCACGCCTGACCAGGACGCGCCCTGTTTCGCCCCCTACCGTTTCGACAACGAGTAGAGGCCGGAAATCATCACTTAGCCGTTCACCACGACCCCGCCGTTTGGATGAAGCACCTGCCCGCTCATGTAGCTGGAATCCTCGCAGGCCAGGAACAGGAACGAGGGGGCGACTTCATTGGGCTGACCCGGACGGCCCACCGGCGTATCCTCGCCGAAGTGTTCGAGCTTCTCCTCGCTCGCCCCGCCACAAGGGTTGAGCGGCGTCCTGATCGGTCCCGGTACCACCGCGTTCACCCGGATGCCTTCGCCGACAAGGTTTTCGGAAAGCGAACGGGTAAATGCGGTGATGGCGCCCTTGGTCGAACTGTAATCGAGCAATTCCGCGCTGCCCTTGTACATCGTCACGCTGGTACAATTGATGATGGCCGCGCCGCTCCCGAGATGCGGCCGGACGGCCTGTACCAGAAAGAACATGCCGAAAATGTTGGCCTGGAAGGTGCGGCGTAGCTGCTCTTCGGAAATCTCGGTAATGTCCTTGTCGGGATGCTGCTCGCCCGCATTGTTGACGAGTTCGTCGATACGCCCGAAGGCCTCCATCACCTGGCGCACCGCGTCATCGCAGGCCTCGCGCGATCCGACATCGGCGCGGATCGCAATCGCTCTGCGCCCTTCCCTCTCGACGATGCACTTCGTTTCCGCTGCGTTGTCGTCCTCCAGGAGGTAAACGATGGCGACATCGGCACCTTCACGGGCGAACAGTGCGGCGACAGCCCGTCCGATGCCGCTGTCCGCGCCCGTGACGATCGCGACCTTGCCTTGCAGCCGTCCGGAACCGGGGTCGCGAGGCTGCCGCTCCGGCCTGGGATCGAGCCTGCTCTCGTGACCTGGCAGCGCGTCTTCATGGATCATTTCGGCGTCCGGCGGCAAGGGCGTACATGTCGTCGTCCCGCTGAAGCGTGGGCAAGACTGGGGCACCACAAGGACTTCGCCCGCCGCTTCGCGGAAGCCATGAGCCTCTCGCAACCGGAGCGCTATGTGGCGATCATGAGCAAGGCGAAGCGAAAGGGGCGCATTTTCATCGACTGGCTGCGCAACCAGCGCGGCGCCACTGCCGTCCTGCCCTACTCGGCGCGCGCCCGCGAAGGCGCCCCGGTGGCGGTGCCAATCTCGTGGGACGAACTGGACCGCATGAAGGACGCGCATCCCTTCTCGATCGCCGATGCCGCCACGCTGACCCAGCGCGCACAGGACCTGCGAGGCTGGGGCTTCGCCGAACAGTCGCTGCCGGGAATATGACGGCTATTCGATCGATCGGCCAGTCGCCTAACGGGCCGCCCTAACGGTACAAAAACGCCCGAAAAAGGCAGGTGCAGCGAACAAACGGCCACGCGGACCATTTCCTCTTTATCGAAACATCTTCCGCAGGGTGCGATGAATCTACAACAATGGCTGTCGGTAACTCTGCTTTGCGCAATGATGGCGCTGTTCCTCTGGGGGCGTTTCCGTTTCGACATAACCGCGATCATCGCCTTGCTCGCTGCAGTCGCACTGGGTCTGGTGCCGCCTGAAAGGGCGTTTTCCGGCTTTTCCGACGACATCGTCATTATCGTCGGGTCGGCGCTCGTGCTGTCGGCGGCGGTTCAGCGCTCGGGACTGGTCGAGGAAGCCGTGGACCGGCTGGGCCGCCGCCTGCGCCGGGCAGGGTCGCAGCTGTTCGTATTGACTGCTCTGGTTGGCGCGGCGTCGGGCCTCATCAAGAACATCGGCGCGCTGGTCATGCTCATGCCAGCAGCAACCCAGCTCGCGAAGAAGAGCGGTACCAATCCGTCTCGCTTCTTCATGCCGATGGCCTTCGCCTCGCTGCTGGGCGGCTTGACGACGCTGGTCGGGACATCGCCGAATATCATCGTCAGCCGCGTGCGCGAGGAAATGACCGGCGAACCTTTCGGAATGTTCGACTACCTGCCGACCGGACTGGGGCTGTTGCTCCTCGGCCTGGTCTTTCTGCAACTCGGGAAAAGGCTGCTGCCGGAGCGGCAGGCGCCGATCACGATGGGCCAGGCGCTCAACATCTCGGCCTATACGACCGAAGCGACAGTCACACCGCAGGCCTCCATCATCGGGGATACCGTAGCCTCGTTCATCGAGAGCCAGGAAGGTGCCATAGAAGTGACTGCGGTGCTGCGTCACGGCCTTCGGGCGCAAGTCCAACCGGACACCATAATCGAGCAGGACGATATCCTGATCCTGATGGGCGATCCCGATGCCCTGGAACGCGCCATCGCCGCGACGGGTCTCGCGCTTCACGACGCCGAAGAGGCCGAACAGCCAGGCGACGAAACCGGGGTCATCGAGGCCGTGGTGACGGCCGGATCGGTCCTCGTCGGCTCCAATGCGGGACGGCTGATGCTGAAGGAACGCCTGGGAATAAGGCTCATCGCCATTTCCCGCGAAGGGAGCCGCCTCAGGAGCAAGCCGAGCGGCGAAAAGCTGCTGGCCGGCGATATCCTTGCCCTGCAGGGCGTGCTCGATGCCATGCCGGGACAGCTCGGCCAGTTGGGGCTGCTGCCGCTGGCGCAGCGACAAATCCGCCTCGGCCGCCAGCGCAAGGGATGGCTGGCCATCGCCATTCTTGCCGGAGCGATGCTGGCAACGGCCACCGGCCTCGTGCCGGTGGCACTGGCATTCTTTGCAGGGGCCGGTCTGGTGCTCATCACCGGCGCCTTGCCGGCCGAGGACGCCTACGAAGCGATCGAGTGGCCGATCCTCATCATGCTGGGAGCGCTCATCCCCGTCAGCGAGACGCTGCAGACCACGGGGGCATCGAATGTTCTGGCCGTCGAACTCGCCGATCTGGCGGTCCATCTGCCGCCTTGGGGAGCGGTGGCCCTTGTCCTGCTCATCTCCATGGCGGTAACGCCGTTTCTCAACAATGCCGCGACCGTGCTCGTCATGGCGCCGATCGCGGCGGTCTTCGCCCACGATCTGGGCTACCGACCGGAAGCCTTCCTGATGGCTACGGCGATCGGCGCGGGATGCGATTTCCTCACGCCGATCGGGCACCAGTGCAATACGCTGGTCATGGGACCGGGCGGCTACCGGTTCACCGACTATGCTCGGCTTGGGGCGCCGCTATCCTTGCTGGTACTCGCCGCCGGACCGCCGCTGATCCTGGCGGTATGGCCGCTGTAGCACTGCAGCCCGCCCGTCTGAAGGCAGAGTTCGCAAGTGCTGTATCCGCCAGCGGGGGAACGCTGCTCCCCCGCACGCGTTGAAACCTCCTGACGCAGTTTTCAGCCCCCGGTTCGGAAAGGTGCAGGAATGGACAGGCGCGAAGACGAAGTGCATCTCGACAAGAACGAAGCTCGCGCCGGTGCGACCCCGGGCGTGGTGCGATACATTCTTCTGATCAGCCTCGTATTGGCTATCGCGGCTCTGTCGCTGATCTGGATCGTCGGGGCCGTCCAGGCGCCCGAGAACACGGGCGGAACCAACGACACCCGCCAGGCGGTAGAGCAAGGTGATGTGACGCCACACGATCAGCCCGGCGCGCAGACCCCGGCACCGTAAGCCAGCAAGCCCAAGACCCTTCGGTTGTGAAAGCTCCAGGGGCGTCGTGGTTTGGTTAGAAGGCTATTTTTCCTTTCCGCGTGCGGATGATGGAACGCCTCGATCGCTGATGAACTTTCCCGCCTGCGGCAGTTCCCGACCTACGCCTTTCCTGTCAGGTTCTTGCATTCACCTTGTACGCAGGCTTCCCCTGCCACCCGGACGCTCGGCGGTTCCCGCGTAGTTTTCGCAAGCGAACAGCGGCTGAAGTCGAGGCTGGCCTCAAACCACGTCAGGCCTCGCGGTCGCCATCTTCATCTTTCTGACCCGCGGGATAGTTGCCTATCTCGATCCCTACCCTAGCGCAATTGCGCAGCGGCTGCTGGCTCTGTGCGGGTAGAAATATCGATTAATGTCCGGTGGGGTTTATCGTCCGATCGTGGCGGGTCTGCGCCTTCCTGCGAAACCAAACGGCTTCCCATCATTTAGGGCGATATGGATGCAACGACGCAGATCGATGCGCGGACGGGTTCCAGCGCAGCGGCGACGGAAGCGGAAAATCCGCAACTTCGCGCGAGGCGGCGCCTGCACATCCTGCGCAACATAATGCTTGCGATCGTGATCGCGGTTTTCGCAGCCTGGCTCGCCCTCTTCATCACCAAGGGCCGGTTTCTGAAGCACCCGTTCGAACGCATCGCAGGCTCTCTGGCCGGGCGGCAGGTGCAGGTCGGCGGCGACTTTCAGCTCTACTTCGCCCCGCTTCAGATCAAGTTCCTTGCCGAAGGACTCAGTGTCTCCAATCCTGACTGGGCCGTTCGCCCCGCTTTCTTCTCGGCAAGGCGCATAGATGCACGCATCGCACCGCTCTCGCTGCTGTTCGGCCAGCGGCACGTTCATTCGCTGGATCTCCAGGGCGGCGCCGTCGATCTGGAATGGGACAAGGCGCATGGCCGCAATACCTGGACGTTCGGTAGCGGTGAAGGCGGCAAGCCTTTCGAGTTCCCCCGCATAGACCGCGCAGTCGTGGCAGACACCCGCATCCATTATGCCGATCCCCGCATGCCGCTGCTGGCCGATCTCCGGGTCGACCCGATCGCTTCCGCCGATGCCCGGATCGGCAAGTCCGTAGGCGTTCAGGGCGAAGGCATCTTACGCAAGACCCCGTTCCGCGTCACCGCGCGCCTGCTGTCACCGGACGCCACCGTCAATCGCGGACGCAATGCACTGGAACTCACCGCCTGGGCTGCCGGGAACCGGATCGACGTTTCCGGCTCACTGCCCTCTATCGCCGATTTCGAGAAAGTCCCCCTCAAGGTCCATGCGCGCGGAGACGACTTGTCCGACCTGTTCGCCATCATCGACGTCGCCATTCCGCAAACCCGCCGCTACGGCCTTGCCGCGCAGCTCGTGAAGGACGGCGAGACCTATAGTTTTACCGGTCTGAGCGGCACTTTCGGCCAATCCGACATTTCCGGCAAGCTGACCGTCACCAATGCCAAGCGCTTGCGCCTGGATGCCGAACTCGCGACACGGCGGCTCGACATCGTCGATGCGGCGCCGTTCATCGGCTACAATCCCGATATCGTGGCCGCGAAAGGCGCAGTTGCCGCCGCCGCTGCCACGGGCGCAGGATCGCGCCGTGTCCTGCCCGATGCCGCGCTGCCGATCGAGACGATGCAGCGCTTCGACGCCGCGCTGGACTGGAAGATCGGCACCGTCCGCTCTCGCAATATTCCGGTGCAGAACATCGCGCTCAAGCTCTCACTCGACCGTGGGCGCCTTGCGCTGTCTCCGTTGACCTTCTCCATGGCGCGCGGCGACGTGTCGTCCAACCTCGTGTTCGACACCAGACAGCGACCGGCCGCGACGAGCTACGACATCCGCCTGGCGCCGACGCCGACGGGGCGTCTCCTGGCAGGCTACGGCGTCGCTGAATCCGGTACGACGGGCACCATCAGCGGCCGCATCAAGCTTGAAGGCAGGGGTGACACGATCCACGATTCGCTGGCCTCCTCTGCCGGACGGATCGCCTTCGTCATGCCGCGCGGCACCTTCTGGACCCGCAACGTCCAACTGGCCGAGCTGGATTTGGGAACGTTCGCCTCGAAGATGTTCGAGGGCAAGTTGAAGAAACCGGTGGAGATCAATTGCGGCCTCATCGCCTTCACCGTGCGCAGCGGCACGGCAGCAGCAGACCCGATCCTCATCGACACGTCGAAGAACGTCATCACCGGACGTGGAGGCTTCAGTTTCGAAACCGAAGCGCTCGATCTGGCTTTCCGGGCAGACGGAAAGAAATTCAGCCTCTTCTCGGGGCAATCGCCGGTTGGGATCGGAGGGCGCTTCGCCCAGCCTTCGCTCCAGGTCGTCAGCCCCCAGCTGCTGGGCCGCGCCGGTGTCGGTCTGGGGCTCGCGGTGGCGGCAACGCCAGTCGCCGGACTTTTGGCCTTCGTCGATGTGGGTGATGCAAAGTCAGCAGCCTGCGGCCCGATACTGTCCGGAGCGCCCGCTTCCGCGCAGCGGACCAGCAAGGGCAAGCCTCGCGACGATGTCAGTTCAAAGCATACGGGCGCTGCCCGAAAGCGTTGAGCTCGTTTCTCAGAGCACTTCTACCATTCTGGGTGTATCCTCCTCCCCTCATCGTTCTGATGACGGCTGCTGGCATTCCGATGGCGACGGCCCATGATCAGAAGCCTTCCGGTACCTTGCTGGCATTCAGCGTGAAATCGAGCTTCCGCGTCCCCGTACAGAGCGAAAGCGGTGCGAGCGAGAAGGATCATTGGCTACCGCGTTCTCGCGGTCCCTGAACGCGAAGCCGGTTGCGCGGGCGGTCAGCTTTCCTCAGGCGAAAATAGTAAGATTTTCTCAGTCGGGCCGGTTGGCGAAGACTTGCAACTACGTCGGCTTCGGCACCGGTGTGGCCGCAAACGCGGATGTGGTGATGCCGATCGAAAGGCCTGCGCTTGCCAGCAGGAACCGTCTCGGAGCCATCATTGGCGGAAACTCAGCGAATGACCGCTTCAGGTTGCTGCCGTCGAGCAGTTAAGTGACCGGGACGGGGCGCCTGGCCGACATTCTCAAGGCTAAATCAGATGAGAGGTGATTCGGGATCACACTTATTCACGCAAGATTGTGGGTTCGATTTCCTGCAACTAGGCAGACGAAAAGTGGGGTACAACGTGGGGTATTCTGCTGAATGCGATTGAATGAATCTCTTTTAAATCAGCAGTTACGAAGTCCTTTCGAATCCCACCGCTTCCGCCACCATGTTCGGAGATTCTAATGGAAGGACCCACGTTTCCCTGTGATGCCTGCGGCAGACAATATCGGCACGGCCCTCATCGGTACGAGGGGCATAAACTCCACAACTACGACATGATGGTTTGCGATACCTGCTACAAGGCCAACCATGATGGCTGGGGGCCGATGCTAGAGCCGCGCATCATCGAGCACCTTAAAGCGAAGGGATTGCCCATCCCGAAACGCAACTCAAAGGGATGGTTTCCCCGCGGAGGATAGCAACGCCCCGCGCCTCTTCAGCGCAAGGCGTTCGCAATACCCATCTTTAGGAACCGCTCGCCCTTCTCTTGTCGAATCATTTTGAGATCAAGCCGAACCTAATTCCGGTTTCAACTGCACTACATCGAGATACTTGGGGCCAGACCGATAGAGGTTGGCGGCTTTTGCAAAGAGCAGCAGGCCAAAGCATGGATGACCACCCTTCAGGGATTCTGGTCCATTTCCAATATCTGGTTCTCTGACAGGAGAAGTTGTTTCAGGATCCCATAATCGACATCCTGCACGTTTTTGCTCTGCTGGATTGCGATGGATGCGGCAGCGGCGGCCGATTGTCCCAGAATCATGAAGACTGGCTCCATCCGGATCGAGCCATAGGCGATGTGCGATGCCGACAAGGCGACCGGGACGAGCAGGTTGGTCGCTTCCTTGCGCTTTGGGATGATCGCATCATAGCTGATTGGATAGGCGCGCCCGGGACTGACTTCGATATTCCCTTCGTTGCGTGCGAAGCCTCTTCCATCGACGATCCGTCGGACATTGTGCGAGTCCATATTATATGACCCCATGCCGATTGGTCGGGGCGTCGCCTTGGTGCCGCGCAGATGCGGTTCCGCCATAACGAAGTCCGAAAGCATGCGCCGCGCTTCGCGTACATAGACTTCCCGCGGCCAGTTGCCATTGCCGATGAATTCGTCCTTGCAAAGGCCCCAGCGCGACATTTCAGTGCGCGTCTCGATCGGTACACCGGGATCGTTTGCCATGAACCACAGCAGTCCCTGCTGATAGTCCACATGCTCCTGGATGATGGCAGCCCGTTCGGCGTCGGTCCCCTCAGGATAGCGATAATTCATGCCGATATCATCGAACGAGAAGCCGCCGAAATTGTTGGTATCGGTCTTGCCGTTTGGAATGCGGTCAAATTTGCGGAAGAAGTCGCGATAGCCGGCATCCATATAGCGTTTGAGCAGGCCATATTGGTTCGGGTCGTAATGGCGTGGCTTGGGAAATGGCGTACGATTGGCTGGTACGTCAGTCAGACACATTCGGAATGTGTAGGCCTGTATGCGATGGTCGCCTGTGCCATCTGGCGCGATCGGGTCTGACGTCACCCGTGGCAACAGACCACTGCCGGGCTTGCCGGGGACGACATAGGGATCAACATCCAGGGTGAATTGATGGTTGGTCGTGTTAGCCATCTGGACGCCGTTCAGCGTCTCGCCATACGTGGCATTTGCCTCGCGCCCGACCGCAAAGCCCACCCCTGCCCCAGCCATCAGATCGCCTTCATAGCTGGCGTCGATGAAGATACGTCCGGCAAACCTGCGGCCGATCTTGGAGCGGAACGCGACAATCCGACCGGCCCTTACCTCGACGGCTCCGTCCCCCCGATCGATCGGCTGGGATCGAATAACGGTAACGCGGGCCTCCTTCAGCCAGGCCTCGTAAATCCCCTCGGCCACCTTGGGCTCGAACTGCCACATCGCGTCGTCATTGACGAAATTCTCGGCTTTCTCCGGACGCTTGGCAAAGGTCCAGGCCGCCGGATCGTCATAATGACGCTTCACCCGCCGATAGAATTCGAGCGAGAGGCCCCCAATAGCGCGATGATTGCCGGTGTCGGACCAGCCAAGGCCATTGGTCGTCATGCCGCCGACATAGGCATCACGACAGACCAGGAGCACCGACCGGTCCAGCCGCCGTGCCTCGATCGCAGCGATGACGCCGGCTGAGGTGCAGCCATATATCACGATATCCGCCGGTGGTTCTGCAACCGCTCTGGCATCGGTCGCGGCGGCCAGCAGGAGGGCCACTACGAACATCGGGCGAAACGTCTTGATCCTGCCAGCCATCAGAAAGTCGCCGCCAGACCGAAGAAGAAGCGGCGCTCCTCTCGTAGCGAACTGAGCAGGCGCGCCGGATCCTGGAGATATTGCCGTTCGACGGACCGAGTGAGATTGATGGCTTCCGCCGTCAGGCGGACAGTCTTGGTCAGGTTGATCTGAGCGGAAGCGTCAAGTTGTCCCCTGGCCTGCATATAGGAGCTGCCGCCCGATGCGGCGCTGCCTTGGCCCTGCAGATATTTGCTGCGGTGGATATAGGCGACCCGGATGGACAGCAACTTGTCCTCATAATAACCGATGAGATTGTAGCTATGCTTCGACAAGCCCGGCAACGGCAGGGCCAACTGGGTCGCCTCGTCGACCAGAGGCGTCTTGCTGTCGACGAAGGTGTAATTGGCCTGGATGCCGAGATTGTCGAAGGGCGCGGGCAGGAAACGCAGCGCATGCTGATAGGCCAGTTCGAATCCCTTGATGGTACCCGACTTGCCATTGACCGGCTGGGTGATCTGGAATAGGTCGTCCGGCCCCGTCGACAGGCCAGGCACAAATTCCGGTCGGGTCGTGTTGATGGTGAAGGAACTGACGTCCTTGTAGAAACCTGCAAGCGTCAGCGCGCTGGACGGCGCAAAATACCATTCCAGTGTCGCATCATATTGCGTTGCCTGGAACGGCCGCAGAGCGGGGTTGCCGCGCGATCCCGTGCGGGCGACGATAAACGGGATGAAGCTCACCCCTACATCGTTGAGGCTGGGCCGGGCGACCACCTTCGCAGCGGCAGCGCGGAACATAAGGCTAGGCGACAGTTCGAGCGAGAGGTTGGCGCTCGGCAGCCAATAATCGAAGCGCGATTTCGACGCGGTTGCCTGCGTATCGGACAGATAGCCCGAAGATATACGCTCTATACTGATATAGCGCACGCCCGCATTGCCGGTGATCGGCATCGATCCGATCTCGCTCTTGAAATTGGCTCGGACATAGAAGGCAAGCGTGTCCTGATCCACGTCGCGGATCGATACACGGCCTAGCGGGATCGTGTCGGCGCGAGGGATTGGCAGACCGAATGCGTCGCGTGCCACATCCTTGTCCACGGTTCCGGTCAGCAGATCGCGGGGAAAATCGCCCGAGGCGCCAGGAAAGAAGCTGCTCATGCTATTGTCATAATTGAGTCCCGGCATCTCATCGACGGTGATGATGCCGTCGCCATTCTTATCGCCGACAGCCAGCAAACTTGCCGCAGACGGAACGCTCTGTGGCGATTCCGAATAAAACTTGATCTTCTCGTAGCGCGAGCCGACCTGGATCGAACTGAGCAAGCCCCAGTCGGTGCGGATGTCGAAATCTACACGGCCGTCATATCCGCTGTTGTTGGTAATATTGTCGCCATCGAAAATCGATGCCAGCTGATATTGCGCCGGATCGTTGCGGTCGAAATTAGTGTCAAGAGACAGGTCGGGTACAGGGCCGCCGCGCGAGAAATCATAGCTCGCATTTGTGACGTTGCCGGCACGCGGAACCACCACATAGGTGAAGGATGCGCCAGGGCCACCATCCGTGCCCTTGCCCTTGCTGTAGGACGCGTCCGCCGACATTTTCACGACATCACCATCATATTTGGTCGAGAAGCCGAGATTGGTAGATCGGAATTCGGTCGGTTCGTCATAGATTAGCGGCCGCAGCGTCACCCCCGTGAAAGTGCCGCTGACGACGGTGCCATGTTCGTCAGCGATTGCATCGACGTCATTATTGTTGAAGAGAATCTGGTAATTGGCGCTGTTGCGTTTCCGTTTCAGCCGGGAATAGGTGCCGTCGAGAATAATCTCCCAATTCTCGGCGGGGCGAAACTGCAGCGAACTGTTAAGTGTCAGGCGCTGTTCCCGCCGATCATAGATGCGCGCCATGAAACGATTCGGTCGGAAGAGGCCGGGATCGTCGACACCGTCACCATTGCCGTCGATCGCGTCGGTACGGGTCCAGCCGCCGGAATCGAACGACTGTCCTTGGGTATGGGTGTTCGAATAGGCTATGCTGGCAAGGACGCCGAAGCGATCGTCGAAATTCTTCGAGACCAGGGCAGAGGCTCGGTAGCCAAGATGATCGGCCTGGTCGGTATAGGCACCCTGCAGCCGACCGCTGATGACAAGATCGTCGAGGTCGAGCGGGCGCTTGGTCTTTAGATTGACGGTGGCGCCGAGCGCCCCTTCGGGCATGTCGGCGGTGGGAGACTTCGAAACGACGATGCTGCCGATGATTTCCGGGCTGATCGATTCAAGCGACGCGCTGCCCCCTGCGCCCGGCCCCAGGAAAGTGCGGCCGTTGATTTCCAGACGGTTCTGGGAAATGCCGCGGACGGTGAAATTGGAGCCGTCGCCTTCGCGCCGTGTGATCTGGACACCGGTGATGCGGCTCATCGATTCGGCGACATTCTGGTCGGGCAGCTTGCCGATATCCTGCGCGGTGATGACATCGACGATGTTGCTGGCGCGACGCTTCACATTGATCGACTGCTGCAGTGAGCCGCGAATGCCGGTGACGATGATGTCCTGCGTTGCCTGATTGTCGGTAGGGACAATCTCATCTGGTGCTGCGCCCGCCGCTTCATTCACCTGTGGATTGAGCTCGCCCGCCGGCATCATGGTGAAAGCGACTGCCGGGATCGGACCGGCTTTGCCTCGCTTGAGGACGATGGCACTGCCGACCCTCACCATGATGAGATCCGTGCCGGCAAGCAGGCGCTGAAGCGCCTGCGACACATCCATCGCCCCTTTGACACCGGAAACGGTGATGCCTTCGGCTGTGGGCGCCGACACCAATATTTGAATGCCGGCCTGTCTGGCAAAGAGCGGGATGCCGGTGCGCGCTGGTTGTGCGGAGATATCGAATCGCCGGACCTGTGCCGCCGCCTCAGTAGGTGAAGTGATGCTCCAAGCCAGGCTAGCTGAAGCGGCAAGAAAATGGGCGCGCGAAGCTCTCATACATCCTCCCCTGTCTGGCGCCCTGTTTTCGGGTGCGCTCTCGACCATCAAGAGGCGGGCGGGTCGATTTTCCGTCAGCTGCCTGTGATCTTTTTTCGCGAAAGGCGAATTTCCTCCGCCGTTATCGTTACTGAAATATCGAGGGAAATGGCCAGGGTCCGCGCAAAACCTGCCGGATTGTCGATCCGGAAAAGTCCGATCAGCTTCTCATTGGCGAGGCTTGTGTCGGACAACACCAATTGCTGCTTGTTGTATCGGTTGAAGCGGGCAATGGCATCAGCCAGCGTGTCTCCTTCGAGCGCGATTTCACCGACCCGCCAGGCTAGCGACCTTTCAATCGCCTGCGGCGAATTGCCAGTGGTGGGAACCAGAGCTCCCCGTTCGAAGGTCGCAAAATCCCCGACCCTGAGGATGGTCATTGTTCCGGCCCCGTTACGAGCCCAGGTCGCGACGACCCCCTCGGTCACGGCAATCTGCACGCCATTTTCGGTCCGACTGACAGAAAAGGCCGTGCCGATCGCCCTTACCTGAGCAATGCCCGCATCGACGATGAACGGACGCCGACGGTCCTTCGCAACCTGAAACCAGGCCTGGCCTTTTGCCAGCGTGACGCGTCGGCTTTCCTCGTCGAGGGCGACCCGTAGGTCGCTGCCGCTGTCGATCGTTGCGATCGAACCATCCTTGAGCGGAAGGCGACGGATTTCGCCGCGCTCGGTCGCGATATGCTCGCCCCCCCATCGCGAAAACCCGACAATGCCCGCAATTGCCGCCGCCATGGCGCCGCCAAATCCGGCCGCCATCCATCGACGCCGCGTCCAATGAGAGCCTTGCTCAGGCCCGGCATCGGCAACAAGCGTTTCCTCCACCACGACCAGGGCGGCCTGCGCACGCAGTAGCGCCCCGGCATGGAGTCTGTCCCGTGCGAGCCACGCGTCGAGAGCGGCCTGCTCCTGCGCATTCAGGGGATGGCGCATGGCCCAGTTCGCGGCTGCCTCGTCAATGCTTTCGCGCATGAACACCTCCGCTGGTGGAAGGATGATCCTGTTCGGACTCCGTCAATTCGCGAAGAATGGCTCTCAAGCCCCGGCTAGCCTCATTTTCGACAATGGTTTCGCTGACTCCCAGTGTCTGGGCGATCGTCTTCTGGCTCAAGCCCTCGACCCTGCGCATGATAAAGATACGGCGGGCACGATCCGACAGCTTTGCGAGCGCCGCCTGTACCCTGGCCAGTTCCTGCCGCCCCTGCGCGAAGCGCTCGGGCGTCAAAGGATCGCCTTCCTCTTCCCAGCTGGACATGTCGGACGCGGTTTCGATGCGAACAACCCGCGCCCGCTCCGCCTGTCGTTGCAATATGTGTCGCGCCACTGTGAAAAGATAAGCGCGCGGCATGGCGATATGCGCGACATCGGGCAACTGGGCCAGACGGCAATAGCATTCCTGCACGATATCCTCCACATCGGCCGGCGCAAGCACGCGCCGCCGCAACCAGCTCCGCAGGTCACGTTCATGGGGCAGAATTTCCCTCGCTACCCATCTGGCAAGCGCGTCGCGTTCCGTAGATTTTCTCCTCTCTCGTTGCCAAGAGGCATGGATGAGACATTCCCGTCACGGCGAAAGCATTTTATTTATAGAAGGCGTGAAAGGTGTCGGCACGCTCAGCCATCCGTCGACAAGGTCAGGCCTTCCCATTCATCGATCTCACGTTCCATGTGCTTGTATCGTTCGCGTACCAGGCGCAGGGCGTCGCTACCCAGCAGCAACTGCGGTGGCGGCGCGTCGGCATCGATCAGGGCGAGGACAGCCTGGGCGAGCTTAGCGGGATCGCCAGCCTGCTTACCGCTCTTTTCCTTGCGCGCAGCCCGGATCGGATCGAACTGGGCGTCGTAGTCGGCGATCATGCGGGAGCTTCGGACCATTGATCGTCCTGCCCAATCTGTGCGGAAAGAGCCCGGGCAAAGAGCCGTGACGTGCACGCCAAAGGGTGCCATTTCCGCGCGCATTACTTCGGAAATGCCCTGAAGGGCAAACTTGCTGCCGCAATAGTAGGCAATCCCCGGCATGGTAATCATCCCTCCCATCGAGGTCACGTTGACGATGAAGCCGCGGCGACGTTCGCGAAAACGCGGCAGCAACGCCTTGGCGACCGAAACCGCTCCAAAGACATTGACGTCGAACTGGCGGCGCATTTCTTCGAGCGGGGATTCCTCGATGACACCTTCATGGCCATAGCCCGCGTTGTTGATGAGGATATCGATCGGACCATGATCGCTGTCGGCTCGATCGACAATTCCAGCAACCGCCTCGAGCTGCGTAACATCGCACAAGACCGTTACGACTTCCGGCAGACGTTCAGCCAGACGATCTCGTGCCGTCTTGGACCGAACCGCGCCGATTACCCGATGGCCAGCCTCTAGTGCAGCCTTGGTGATTGCAAAGCCGAAACCGGAATTTGCGCCGGTTATGAAGAAAGTATGCCGCGACATGGCGTTGCTCCCGCTGGTTGCGTTTGTGCTTTGCCAAATGGTACAATCGCGCTGAGCCGAAAATGGCAATTTCTCTGAATCCCTTGCTCAATCCTATGATACAATCCTTGGAAATGACCGATCTTGTCGAACTGGCGGCCGCGCTCGCGCCCCGGCATGGGTACAATTCGACCAGCCTTCCCGGCCTGCGTATCCTGCGTTCGGAAGCCATGCTCGAGGACGTGCCGGTGCTTTACCGGCCCGGAGCCGTCTTTGTCTTACAGGGATCGAAGCAGGGCTTTCTTGATGGCGATATGTATCGCTACGATGCCGATCACTACCTCGCCATCTCGGTGCCCGTGCCATTTCGCATGGCGTCACAGGCGGATGCTGGCTGCCCCTTGCTCGCCATCTATCTCGATTTCGACCTTCATCTTGCGGCCGAGATCGCCGCGGTGATAGCCAAGCCGGACGCGCCGCACGCCCGCGAGCAAGCACGCAGTCTTGTCTCAAGCCCGATGGAGCCCTCCATTCGCGATGTGCTGCGCCGGCTGCTGGTGGCTCTGCAGACCGTGCAGGAGTGCATTATCCTGGGACCTGGCCTCATTCGTGAATTGCATTTTCGCGTGATGATGGGGCCGCAAGCTCGGCCGCTCCTGGCCGCCCTTCAACACGAGGGGACGGCGGATCGGGTCGTGAAGAGCCTGTCAGAGATTCGCAAACGCTATCACGAGAAACTCACCGTTCCCGCCCTGGCCCAGGCTGCGGGGATGAGCGTTGCTTCGTACCACTCCGGATTCAAGGCTCTCACCGGAAGTTCGCCCATTCAGTACATCAAGGCCATGCGCTTGCACGAGGCGCGCATGATGATCGCGCGGCGCGAAGCCCCCATATCAACCGTCGCGATGCAGGTCGGCTACGCCAGCCCTGCGCAGTTCAGCCGTGATTTCAAGCGCCATTTTCATCGCAATCCGAGCGATGAGGCCCTCTGGCTGCGTGAGCATATCGGCGAGGTCTCTTAGGTACGGGAAGCTGCAACGCGTTGCCATAAAAGGAATTTCGGCGATCTGCACCCAGGGAGCGTCGGTTTCCGTACGCAAGGCTCTCCAATCCTGACCGAGTACAAGGTCGCAGCTCCCGCCAAAAGCAGGGCAGTATCATGGTGACGCGGCTTGGACGGGCTCATAGCGGACCGGCCACCTTCGAAACGACCGATCTCAATCTGCGTTCAAGCCATTGCAGAAAGGCGACAATCCATCATTCCGCTCGAATTTGTGCCGTTTTGGGGCACATCCAAATATGCTGGCAATGTGTTCACTTGTGCATTTTCTGACGTCGTCCGCGCAGTGCAAGAACGTCTTCAGCTCGAGGGGGCGGCGGCGGATGCCACAGGGCAAGGTAGTGTTTTTCAACGCGCGGAAGGGATACGGCTTCATTACGCCCGTTGACGGCGGAGCGGATTGCTTTGTCCACTTATCCGCAGTGATCGCGTCGGGAATTTGGAATCTCGAAGCCGGCCAGGCAATCGGATACGACCTGCTTGTCGCCCGCAACGGGAAGGTTTCAGCGGTCAACCTGTATCGCCCTGGACAGGATTGACCGCGCCTTTGCCACCAATTCCAATAGCTGGCGCTCATCAATGGCGAGATCTTCTACAGCCTCGCTGAGGCCAAGGTGCTGATCGAAGCCTGGCGGTGGCACTACAACACCGCCTGCCCGGATTGTTGACGAGTACGTCGATACGCCCGAAGGTCTCCATCACTTGGCGCACCGGGTCATCGCAGGCCTTGCGCGCCCGACGTCGGCGCGGATCGAAATGAATCTCCGCCTTTCCCTCTCGGCGATGCGCTTCGTTTCCGCTGCGTCATCGTCCTCCAGGAGGCCCTTGCCTTGCTGCCACTCCGGCCTCGGATCGAGCCTGCTCTCGTCACCGGGCAGCGCGTCTTCATCGATCAAATCGGCATTCTGGCTTATGGTCGTCTCCTTTCAAGGGGAACGGCCCTCGGAGGTTTTGGTTTTGCTGCCCGCCGCGTCGCCGATGCGGCTGATGGCTGTTGCTACCGGCGTCCCGCCGACTTCACGAAATGCCGCCTTCACGGCAATGCATAAGCGACAACCTCGTCGCCTATCGGCGTCTCCATGAAATGATGGCCACCCGGTGCGATTACCAGATATTGCTTGCCGCCTATCATGTAAGTCATCGGCGTGGCCTGTCCGCCGGCAGGCAGCACGTCCTTCCACAGGACCTTGCCGGTCCTGAGGTCGATCGCGCGGATCAGGTTGTCCGTTGCCGCCGCAATGAAGATCACCCCGCCCGCCGTCACGACGGCACCACCGTTGTTCGGCGTCCCGATGGTGAGCGGCAACATCGACGGGATACCGAAAGGTCCGTTGGTGCGAGCCTCGCCCAAGGGGCGGTCCCAGATCGTGCGGCCCGTCGCCATATCGATCGCGCGGATGCCGCCGTAGGGCGGTTGCTTGCAGAGCATTCCGGTAAGCGGCAGGCGCCAGCCGGCATTGACGTCGATGGCATAGGGCGTGTGCGCCTGCGGATCGCCCGCGCCTTCGGCGCCGCCGATCTCGCCGCGTGCCTGATCGCGCGGCGCCCAGCCCTTCCTGTCCGCCTCGGCGCGCGGAACCAGGCGCACATAGTTGGGCATGTCATTGTAATTGGCGACGATCACGCCCCGGCGCGGATCGACGGCGATGCCGCCCCAATCGGTTCCGCCGTTATAACCGGGATATTCGATCGAGCGCCGGTCGCTCTCGGGAGGCGTGAAGAAGCCCTTGTAGCTCGCCTTGCGAAACTGGATGCGGCAGATCATCTGGTCGATCGGCGACATGCCCCACATATCGCGCTCGGTGAGATCGGGCTTGCGCAAGGTATGCCATAGGGAGACCTGCTGCACCGCAGCGCGCTGAGCCGGTTCGACCCCGCCGCCCGGCGCCTTGATCGTACCGACCGGCGTGAGCGGCCTGCCGGTCTGGCGGTCGAGCACATAGATGTCGCCCTGCTTCGACGGCAGGATGAGCGCAGGCGTTCCCTTGAAGTCGACTAGCGTCGCCTGTGCGCCGAAATCGTAGTCCCAGACGTCGTCGCGCACGGCCTGGAACTTCCAGCGCGGCTTGCCCGTCGTCACGTCGAGCGCGACCAGCGAAGTTGCGAAGTCCCTCTCCTGCGGGCGGCGCAGGCTGGAATAATAGTCGGCCGCGGCATTGCCCATCGGCAGGTAGACGAGGCCAAGCTGCTCGTCGCCGCTGGCGATGGTCCACATGTTCGGCGTGCCGCGCGCCCAGGTCCGGCCTTGCGGCGGATAGCCGTTCCAGTCGGGGTGCATCATGTCCCAGGCCCAGCGCAGCTTGCCGGTAACGGCATCGAAGCCCCGGATCACACCCGAAGGCGCCCAGCGATCCTGACCGTCGAGCACCTGATGTCCCGTCACGACAACGCCGCGAACGATGGTCGGCGGCGAATTGATGGAGACGTATCCCGCAGGGGTGTCGCCCATCCCGATCTTGGTATCCACCTCCCCGTTAGCGCCGAAGCCCGCGCAGCGCGCCCCTGTGCGCGCATCGAGTGCAAAGAGGCGGGCATCGAGCGTCCCGTAGATGATCCGCCGCGCACAGGGCTGGTCGGCGGGCGCGTTCGGTACCGCGAAATAGCTGACGCCGCGGCATGCCGCCGTATAGGGAATGGCATCGTCGGGCACCTTGGGGTTGAACTTCCAGCGCTGCTTGCCCGTGGCCGGGTCGAGTGCGAGAACCATGTTCTTGGGCGTGCAGACGTAAAGCATGTCGCCGATCTTGAGAGGTGTATTTTCGCCGCCATAAGTCTTGGCGATTTTGGCCGACGACGGCGTATCCCCGGTATGGATCAGCCATGCGCGCTTGAGCTTGCCGACATTCGCCGCCGTGATCTGGCCGAGCGAAGAGAAGCGCCGTGCCGCCTCGCTGCCGCCGTAGGCAGGCCAGTCATCTCCGGCAGAGGCCAGCGACGGATCATTCATCTCGAAACGCAAGTCGGGAAGCGCCGACATCGGCCCGGTGTCGGCCATCCGGGCAAAGATCGTCGCGGTCACGCCCGTCAGCGCAATTGCAGCGACGCTGGCACCAATTCCCAGATTCCAGCGTCCCGGACGCGCAGAGAGCGTCGGCATGACCAGGAAACAGGCGATGAGCAGGACGAGCGGCGCCACGACACGCGGCACCAGTGCCCAGTTGTTGGCACCGACTTCACCCAAGCCCCAGATCACCGTCAGCACGAATATGACGCAGTACAGCCAGGCGCCGAGAATGCTCCGGCGGATCAGAAGCCCCCCAGAACCGAGCAAGCCTAGACCGGCAAGAATGTAATAGATCGAACCGCCGAGCCCCGCGAGCCAGATGCCGCCGATCGTCAGTATAATCCCGATCGCCGCGATGATGGCGCCGAGAATAACGGGGGCAAGCGAAGATGAACGATACTGCGGATTTCGGTTCTGCACCATTCACACTCCGGAAACATTTCGGCCGCGAGTAGGGAATGATGGAATCGTCCTAATGTTCCGAAACTGTTCGCGTTCGTTTCGAAAACGCAAATGGCCGCGGCTCCAGAGGAACCACGGCCATCTCCTACCGGATGTTTACCGGTCGGGCGGGATCAGGAAGAACTGCCCGGCGTCGAGCCAGTCGTCGGCGACGTGGATGTGCCGCCGACAGCAGAACTGCCCGTCGTGCTCGATCTTGCGGCGGAACCGGTCGTGCCGCCCTGCCCGGTATCGGTCCAATCGGTCGCGCCGACCACGCGCAGATTGTTCTGCACATGCTTCACCCCGGACACGTCCTCGGCAAGATCTTCCGCGCGGCGCTTGGCCTCACGGCTGCCGACCGTACCGTCGAGGGTGACTTCGCCATCCTTGGCGAGCACGCGGATGTTCGTCGCATCCACGCGCCAGTCCTGCGTGAGACGATCGTTCACATCTTCGCGAATGCGCTCATCGGATCGCGTATAATCCGACGGACCGCGGCCGCGGTGATCCTGTTCGCGGCGACGGGCGGCATCTTCGTCGCCGAACCAGCTGGCGATCTCGTCGCCCGCGCGCCGCAGGAAGCCGCGCTCCTCACCATATTCGCGCCAGTCGCCATAGTCGCGATGACCGCGCTCATTGTCCGGTCGATCATCGCGAGAGCGATAGTACCCGCGGCCGAACGTATCAAAGGTCGGTCGGTAACTGAAGCTGGGGCTCATACCGCCGCCGCCACCGCCGCGGCGGGCGTAGAAGTCGCGCCCCCCGTAGTCCTCGCTGGTGAAATTGGAGAAGTCGTTACCTCCGCTGGCGTCGTATTCGCGGATGGGATAAACGTCGCGCTCGCCTGAGAAGCGATAAGCCTGCGCGCTACGCGCCTGACGATCATCGCGATAGCGGTCTTCGCTATATGTCTGCCCCCGAGACTGGTCGCCATAGCCTCCAGTCTCGCGATAGCGCTGATGTCCGCGCTCTCCACCTCGGAATCGGGCTTCGCCCTCTTCTTGTCTGGAACTCCGGGGCGGGGCGTCGTCGCGATAAGAGCTGCCTTCGGTTTCGCCCCAGCCACCACTGGAGCCACCACCGGTCTGCCGGGATGCGTCGTCCTGCCACTGATTGGCTTGACGCGGCGATTCCCAGCCGGAGTTTTCATCACGATATCCGCCGGACTGACGGCTGGCCGGGTTCGAATCACGCCGATTCATCGTTGCTCTCCTTGATGTCGCTGTTTTATGCCGAGAACGGCCCAACCGACTTGCCGGGGCGTTCTTGCGTCGACTGATGATGAAACGGCGCAAGGCACCGGACGATCCACTATCCGACGCACATTCCGGCGCACTCGCCGCAAGGCCATGGCACAGTGTGCGAGGAAGCCGGGGAACTCCCCGGTCGTTCGCGCCTTTCTCCAGACGAGAAAGGACGCGCCCATGCCTGCTCGTGCTTACTGGAAAGGCCAGATCCGTCTGGCACTCGTTTCGATCCCGATCGAGGTCTATCCGGCGACCCGGTCCGGCGCGGCCATTTCCTTCCACCAGATCCACGAACCCAGCGGCAAGCGCATCCGCTATGAGAAAGTCGCACCCGGCGTCGGCCCGGTCGACCGCGACGAGATCATCAAGGGTTTCGAGGTCTCCAAGGGCAATTACGTCCTGCTCGACGAAGAGGAGATCGAGGCGGTCAAGATCGAGAGCCGCAAGACCCTGGAACTCGTGCAGTTCGTCGATGCTGACGAGATCGACGTGCTCTATTACGAAAAGCCCTACTTCGTCGTCCCCGCCGACGATCTGGCGGAAGAGGCTTATACCGTCCTACGCGAAGCCTTGCGCCGGACGCACAAGGTCGGGCTTGGCCAGCTGGCGGTGCGCGGGCGCGAGCAACTGGTCTCGATAAAGCCCTGCGGGCGGGGCCTTGTCATGGAAGTGCTGCGCTATGCCGACGAGGTGCAAAAGGCGCAGGGCTATTTTCGCGATATCGAGGATGCCAAGCCCGACGCCGACCTTCTCGACCTTGCCACGACCCTGATCGAAAAGAAGACCGGCCCTTTCAAGCCTTCCGAATTTCACGATCGCTACGTCGATGCGCTTCACCGCCTGATCGACAAGAAGGCCAAGTCCAGAGGCAACAAGCGCATCCTCGAGGACGTCGAAGAGCCGTCCAGCGGCAAGGGCAATGTCATCGACCTGATGGCGGCGCTCAAGAAGTCGGTCGGCGAAAGCGGGACGAAGGCTGCCAAGCCGTCCTCCTTCCGCAAGGCGGCGGCGAAGAAGGCGACCTCCACTTCCCGCACCCGCAAGCGCGCCTGACAGGCTTCTCTAAACCCCGCGCAGGTATGACCCGTGAACGAGCACGACCCCACCGCCGACCTGCTTGCCGAGTACAACCGCAAGCGCGACTTCGCCAAGACCGCCGAACCTGCCGGAAAGCGCGGCAGGACAGGCGGCAACAGCTTCATCGTCCAGAAGCACGCGGCGACGCGGCTGCACTGGGATTTCCGTCTTGAAATCGACGGCGTGCTCAAGTCCTGGGCAGTGACGAAAGGGCCGAGCGCCGATCCCGATGACAAGCGTCTGGCGGTGCGGACCGAAGACCATCCCCTGTCCTACGGCACCTTCGAAGGCGGCATTCCCAAGGGCGAATATGGCGGGGGCACGGTCATGCTCTGGGATCGCGGCACATGGGCGCCGATTGCGGGAAAGAGCGCGAGGGACATCGACGCAGGGCATCTTCACTTCACGCTCGACGGTGAGCGGATGAAGGGCGAGTGGCTGCTCGTGCGCATGAAGCCCCGCGCAGGCGAAAAGCGCGAGAACTGGCTCCTGCGGAAGGTCGGCGATGCCTTCGCACGGCACGGCGATGTCCTTGTGGAGCAGGCACTCACCAGCGTCCTGACCGGGCGAACCATGGCCGAGATCGAGGCCGACAAGGGCGCCGTCCATTCGCTCAAAGACAAGAAGGGCGATGCCTTTGCCGAGATCATGACAAAGGCGGCGGCAAGCAATGCCGGCAAGTCACCGCCCGCCAGCCGAAAAAACGGGAAGCCGCCGAAGTTTCGCCCGGTGCAACTCGCCACGCTGGTCGACGCCGTGCCGACCGGGAACCTGTGGATGCACGAGATCAAGTTCGACGGCTACCGTGCGCTTGTCGCGGCGGCGGGCGGAAAAGTCGCCCTCCATACCCGCAGCGGCCTCGACTGGACGGACAAGTTCGCACCCTTGGCCGCGCATCTCGCGGCGCTCAGCCTCCCGCCCTGCCTGATCGACGGCGAGATCGTCGCGCGCGGCAAGGATGGCAATCCCGACTTCTCCAGCCTCCAGGCGGTCCTCAAGCGCGGCCACGGCAGCCAGACCGACAGCGATGCGCTCGAATTCCATGCCTTCGACCTGATCGAACTGGATGGCGAGGATCTTGCCCCGATGCCGAACATCGAACGCAAGGAGCGGCTGGAAGCCCTGCTCGCCGAAGCGCAGCCGCCCGTCTTCGTTGCTGACCATGTGATCGGCGCTGGCGAGAAGCTCTACGGTGCCATGTGCGCGGCCGGGCAGGAAGGCATCATCGCCAAGCGGGTGGACGCGCCCTATCGCGGCGGACGCACGAAGAACTGGGTCAAGGTCAAGTGTACGCGGCGGCAGGAGTTCGTGATCGTCGGCTGGACCCGCTCCTCTGCAAAAGGCCGCCCCTTCTCGTCCCTGCTGCTGGGACAATACGAGGGCAAGCATCTCGTCTATCGCGGCAAGGTCGGCACCGGCTTCGATGGCGAAAGTCTGGCCGCCATAGCGGCGATGCTGGCGAAGATCGTGCGCAAGACGGCGCCGGTCAATATAGACCGCACGGAGGCACGC
This sequence comes from Novosphingobium sp. BL-S-20, assembly GCF_055521635.1. Lineage (NCBI taxonomy): Bacteria > Pseudomonadati > Pseudomonadota > Alphaproteobacteria > Sphingomonadales > Sphingomonadaceae > Novosphingobium > Novosphingobium sp. BL-S-20. Next base: position 1,662,271 of record NZ_CM145494.1, read on the forward strand.
GGCGCCAGTTGGGTAACGCCTAAGCTGGTGGTGGAAGTCGCCTTCGCGGAATTCACCGGCGAAGGACGCGTGCGTCATGGCAGCTTCCTCGGCCTGAGAACCGACAAGGACGCCGAGGCAGTCGTCCCGGAGCGCGCCCAGACTGCTCCCAAGGCGGAAATCGACATGGCAATCAGCAATCGGGACCGGGTGATCTACCCCGAAAGCGGCGAGACCAAAGGCGACCTAGCCGACTACTACGCCGCCGTTGCCCCCCTCATGCTCCCCTTCGCCGCCAATCGCCCGATCAGCCTGGTCCGCTGCCCGCAGGGCCGCGCCAAGAAGTGCTTTTTCCAGAAGCATGACAGCGGCACTTTCGGTGAACATGTCCGCCATGTCCCGATCCGCGAGAAGGACGGCGGCATGGAGGACTATCTCTATCTCGGCGATGCGGAGGGATTGCTCGCCTGCGTGCAGATGGGCACGATCGAATTCCACGGCTGGGGCGCGCGCATCGACGAGGTGGATTCGCCCGACCGCATGATCTTCGACCTTGACCCTGACGAGGGGCTGGATTTCGGTCTGTGCGTGCGTGCGGCCAGGGACATTCGGGCGCGACTGGCCGACCTCGGGCTGGTGACGTTCGCCATGCTGTCCGGCGGCAAGGGCGTACATGTCGTCGTCCCACTGAAGCGTGGGCACGACTGGGACACCCACAAGGACTTCGCCCGCCGCTTCGCGGAAGCCATGAGCCTCTCGCAACCGGAGCGCTATGTGGCGACCATGAGCAAGGCGAAGCGAAAGGGGCGCATCTTCATCGACTGGCTGCGCAACCAGCGCGGCGCCACTGCCGTCCTGCCCTACTCGGCGCGCGCCCGAGAAGGCGGCCCGGTGGCGGTGCCGATCTCGTGGGACGAACTGGACGGCATGAAGGACGCGCATCCCTTCTCGATCGCCGATGCCGCCACGCTGATCCAGCGCGCACAGGACCTGCGAGGCTGGGGCTTCGCCGAACAGTCGCTGCCGGGCATATGACGGCTATTCGATCGATCGGCCAGCCGCCTAACGGGCCGCCCTAACGGTACAAAAACACACGAGAAAGGCAGGTGCTGCGATGAATCTGCAACAATGGATCGGATTGCGCACGCCCGGATCGAGCGCCGCCATTTCCTTTTCTTCTGCCGTGGCAGGAACGGCCCCCACGAAGAAAGCCGCGCCTGTCAGGCTCATCGCCATTGCAAATCGGATCATGGCTTACATGGCCTCGCCGATGGCTTCGAGCGAACGCCGCTTGGTCTCGGGGAAGAAGATCAGCACGGCCACGAACTGAAGCGCCATCATGCCGGCGAAAAGCCAGAACGGCAAGGCGCGGGCATGGGCGGCCATCAGCGGGAAGCCGAAAGCGATGATCGCATCCATGAACCAGTGGACCGAGGACCCGAGGCTCTGCCCGCGTGCACGCACATCGGTCGGGAAGATTTCGCTGATGTAGACCCAGATAACCGCCCCTTGCGAGAAGGCGAAGAACGCGATGAAGCCGATCAACAGATAGAGCAGCCAGCTCTGGGGCGCCCCACCGCCGAAGATCACGGCGACCCCCGCCAGCGCGGCAGTCAGGCCGACCGAGCCGATCAACAATAGGGTCTTGCGACCGATCCGGTCGATCACGGTCAGTGCCAGCGCGGTGAACAGCAGGTTGCAGGCGCCGATGACGATGGCCTGCCGGTCAGCCGAGACGCTGGTGAAACCGGCCGCCGCGAAGATGTCATTGAGGTAATAGAGGATCGCATTGATGCCGGAGAGCTGATTGAACGCGGCAATGGCGATCGCCAGCAGCATTGGCTGATGATGCCGTTTCCAGCTGAGGCGCGCAGTATGCCCCTGCTCGTCCGCGCGCCGCCAGGCGGTAATCTCATCCGCAACATCGGCGTTGCCCAGTCTGGTAAGTACGATAGCCGCCTCAGCCTCACGCCCCTTGGCGAAAAGCCAGCGCGGGCTATCGGGAATGGTGCGCATCATCACCAGCAGCACGACCGCCGGGATAGCGGTGACGCCGAACTTCACGTGCCAGTCGATCGCACCGAGGTCGAGACTGGAGACGAAGTAGTTGCTCAGATAGGCAACAAGAATGCCCAGCACGACATTCAGCTGGAACGCCCCCACCATCATCCCGCGCCGCTCTGCGGGTGCGATCTCGGCAATGTAGACCGGCGCCAGTACCGAAGAGGCGCCGACCGCGAAACCAGCCAGCACGCGCATGACAAGCAGCATCGGCCAGTTCACCGCCAAGAGGCAGCCGATGCCGGAGATGAGATAGAGTAGCGCGATAACCGTCAGCGAAGACCGCGCGCCATAGCGATCACCGGGGATACCAGCGAGCAAGGCGCCCGCCAGCGTACCCCAGAGCGCGCTGGAGACGGTGATCCCGACGCCGGTGGCATCGAGACCGAAGGCTGCGCGGATTCCTTCCGTGGTGCCGGCGATGACCGCCGTATCAAAACCGAACAGGAGCCCGGCCAGTGCCCCCACCAGCACGCCCCGGAAAAGCGTTGCATTCATCATCCCGTCCCCTTTTTTCCGACCGCCACATCGTTAAGCGCACGCCGTCGCAGAAGTGCGGCCGATCGCGTCGAAGTCGGAGATACCCGAGGGACCGTTGGCCACATAGGGATTTATCAGCTTGTTGAAGATGTTGGTGACGCTGAATTAGGCCTCCCAGTGTGGTCGACCGGGACCCTGGCGACGATACGGGTATCGAACAGCCCTGTCCGGCAAAACGGCGCTGCGGCAGATCGTCAGCCACCGTGCCTTTGTTGAAAGCGCTGCCGCCAATGAAGCGGGCCCAGGTGTGTGGTGCAGTATGTGATGGTGCGGGTTTGAACCGATCTCGGTGTCCGCCAAACCGGCAGCAAGTCAGAATGCTGCGATATTGACCGGATGTAGATCATGCAGAAATTCATCATCCTGTACGAGGATCGCGGAACTAGCCGCATCGGAGCAATACGTGGCGATGGAACTGTGGCGCGGGGCAATGGCGGCTCACAGCGTAGTGATCGGTCGCGATTACGAGCAGCGGATCGACGTCGCGGAGGCCATGACCCATGTCGCTCTAGGCAGTTTCATGCTCCGCAGCGACCATCTGCCAGGCGACTACTTCATTTATTATTGCAACTAATTCGCAAATGCACTAGCTGCACGCCAACCGCCGGTCGCACGGTGCAAATGGGAAAATCTCATCATGATCGAACACCATCCGGGCCGGCGCGCTCCGATTACGCTCGCCTGGGTTCTGGCGCTTGGCGCCGCACTGCCACAGGCGGCCCAAGCCGAAGAAGCGGATGCCGCTTCCGATCCGGTAAAGTCGTCTGAGATCACAGTGCTCGGTCAGCGCAGCGAGGACTACAAGGTCGAGCAGCTCACCACGGCCACCCGCACCGGCACGAATCTCATGGACGTGCCGCAGTCGATCCAGTTCGTGCCGCGCGACGTGATCGACGACCAGCAGATCCTCGACCTGACGAGTGCACTGCGCAACGTCAGCGGCATCCAGGCAGGCACCAACGCGGGCAACCGCTCGGAAAGCTTCACCATTCGCGGCTTCCGCTCGTCGTACTACGCCATCGACAGCATTATGCTGAGCCCGGCGATCGAAACCAACGACAGCTACCGCGATATGGCCAATATCGAGCGCATCGAAGTGCTCAAGGGTCCGGCCTCGGTGCTTTACGGGCGCGGCGATCCGGGCGGCCTGATCAACATCGTCACCAAGCAGCCGCGTTTCGAGCGGGGCATGAACTTTTCGGTACAGGCCGGCAGCAACGATTTCGCGCGCGGCCAGATCGACGTGACCGGCCCGGTCGATGCCGCCAAGACGCTGGCCTTCCGCTTCATCGCCGCCGCCCAGACCGGCGACACGTTCCGCGATGTGTTCCAGCCTTATCGTCGCCAGTTCCTTTCAGGCTCGGTGCTGTGGGAGCCGGATGACAGGACCCGCGTGATCGCCAGCCTGACTTACGCGCACCAGTACAACCAGACCGACCGCGGCATCGTTGCCACCCCCGATGCGGACGGCGATCTCGTCGTCAATCTGCCGCGCTCGCGCTTCCTTGGCGAGAAGTGGGCGACCACCGAATCCGAGCGCTACGAGTTCAACTACCGCATCGAGCGTGAGCTGACCGACTGGCTGACCATCCGCCAGATCGGCCACTACGACGAAGGCAAGCTGGACCTGTTCGGCATCAACTACGGCAACAGCGTCGCCACGAACGCTACCATCGGCGCCCGCACGGTAACCCGCACCGCCGTCGAGCAGCATGAGAACAACCACAATTACGACGCGCAGGCCGATATGGTCGCCCGCTTCGGCACTTTCGGTATCAACCATACCGTGGTGTTTGGCGGCGAATATGTGAAGTCCTACCGCTTCCGCACGTTCGCCCGCGCCACGCTGGCGGCAATCAATATCGACAATCCGGTTTACGGCGCGACGCCGGGCACTTTCGTGCCCGCAGCCGACCGCAAGGTACAGGCCAAGTCGTGGTCGGGCTACTTCCAGGACCAGATCGACATCGGCGATCACTTCAACCTGCTGGCCGGCGTGCGTTACGACCATGCGCAGCAATCCGACTTCGGCACCACGCAGTATGCGTCCGACGACAAGGCATGGTCGCCGCGCGTCGGCCTTGTCTACAAGCCGGTTTCGAACGTCTCGCTCTTCGCCGACTTCACCCGCTCCTTCCAGTCGAAGCCCGAGCCGACCATCGACGGCAAGCCGATCGATCCGGAAAAGGGCAAGCAGTATGAAGCGGGCGTGAAAGCCGAACTGTTCGGCGGCCGTCTGGGCACGACGCTTGCGGTCTATCAGCTGACCCGCGAGAACGTGACCCAGCAGGACCCCAACAACGTCGGCTACAACATCAACGCCGGCGTGCAGCGTTCGCGCGGCGTGGAATTGGACATGTCCGGCTCGATCAGCCCCAGCGTGAAGTTGATCGCCAACGGCACCTACACAGACGCGACGGTGCGGGAATCGACCGACTATGCCCGCGGCAACAAGTTGATCGGCGTGCCCAAGTGGAGCGGCAGCTTGTGGCTGACTTGGGAACCGACCGACGGTCCGTTGCGGGACTTCGGCGTGGGCGGCGGCGTCTTCGCGGCCAGCAACCGGCAGGGTAATCTTGAAAACACTTTCTCGATCGGAGGTTACACGCGGCTCGACAGCAGTGTCTGGTACAAGCTGGCCGACAAGGTGCGCCTGACGCTCAACGTCAAGAACATCACCAACGACTACTACATGGAAGCGTCGGTTTCGCGCTCGCAGATTACGCCGGGCGAAGGCCGCAGCTTCCTCCTCGGCCTGAGCGGGAGCTTCTGACGATGCGAGGGGCGCTTGCCGCCGCCCTGTTGCTGGCAGGCGCCACGCTTCCAGCCTCCGCCCAGGCGGTGGAGGCTGGAAAGATCCTGTTCCTGATGCGCGCAGACCCTCCGGGCGGCTCGGCCGATCCGCAAGTGAAGGCGCATCTGGAGCAGCTGGGCTATACGGTCAGCGTCAGCGAAGGCCTGCCGGCGATGCCCGATCCTTGCGGGTTCGATCTCGTGGTGATGTCCTCGACTGTGCGGTCGAACCAGTTCACCGCACAGCATCAGAGCGTCGAGCGCCTGCGCGACATGGGCGTGCCGCTCGTCACCTGGGAAAACGACCTGCTCGACGATCTGTGGATGACAGGCCTGCGCCGCGACACCGACTTCGGCGAACTGGAGACGGGCCATTACTTCTGGCTCGTCCGCGCGCCGCATCCGATGGCGGCGGGCGTTCCGGCCGGGCTTGGCACCTGGACCGAGGCGCGGACGCCTGCCGGTTGGGGCAAGCCGGGCCTTGGCGCAGACGTGATCATGACCTGGCCGGGTGAGCCGGACAAGGCGACGCTGTTTGGTTACGAAACCGGTGCGACGATGGACCATGACCACCTCGCCCCTGCCCGCCGCGTCTTCATCGGCATGGAAAACAACAGCTTCACTCGCATGACCGATACCGGCCACAAGCTGTTCGATGCGGCCATCGCCTGGGCCAAGGCCGGGCGCAAAAGCTGCAGAACGAAGAAATGAAGCGGATAGGCAGCTCGTTTCAACGATATTGAGGCGATCTCACCACGTTTTCTCCCGCTGTGACGGTCCCGACAAGGTGCCAAGGTCGTCGGCGCGCACAAGGCCTCGCTCGATCTACCTATCCGGATGAACCGGGGCAGACCGCGCAATTCCATGTACGGAACTGAACCTGCGTGATATCCTGAGGTCCGGCCGATCCGCTCGGCCGTGGCGGAGGAGCATCACGAAGGCATTGCTTGCCCTGGCACCGTGCTTTTTTCCCAGTTGCGCCGTGATACGTCCGAGAGAGGCGCGCGGCACTGGAGAGGACCGGCACGATAGAGGTTCATTGCCAAGATTCATTGCAACGTCCGGCGCACTTCAAGAACACAGCAAGGGGCAAGCCAGCGACATGACGGTTTCCACGGATGCGATACTGGATGTGATAGCGCAGGAATCCGGCCTCGATGCCGCGGCCTTGCGCCCGGATGCCACTTTCGAGCAGCTCGACATCGGCTCGCTCGACGTTGCCAGCACGCTTTTCGCCATCGAGGACAAATTCGGCGTGGCGATCGATCCCGATCAGTTGAATCCCGCCTCGACGATTGCCGAGTTCGTGAACCTCGTGCGGCAACTGGCACCTTCATGAGCCGAAAGGTGGTGCTGACCGGCTTCGGCTGCGTCAGCGGCCTGGGGGTCGGTCTTGCGGAAACATGGCGAAAGATCGCGCAAGGCGACGGGGCGATCCTCCCGCTGTTGCGCGAGGCCCCGCAGGACCATCCTGCCCGGCGTATCGACGGCCCTGCCGCCTGGGTCGATGCCGAGGCATGCCGGGCCGCACTGGCTGCAGAGGACCTGCGCCCGATGGGGCAGCTCGACCCGCTTTCGCTCTACGCTCTGGCGGCAGGTCTGGAGGCGGTCGATGCCGCCGGGCTGCGCGGCCATGTCTCGCTGGCGCGCCGCACCGCCATCCTCGTCGGCTGCGGAAGCGGCGGCAATGCGACGATCGACCAGGCTTTCGAGCGGCTCTACGCCCGCGAACTGGCGAAAGTGCATCCCCAGACCATTCCGTCCTCGATGATCTCCGCACCGGCCAGCCATCTGGCGATGCTGTTCGGTTGTCATGGGCCGACGTTCGTGATCTCCAGCGCCTGCGCCTCGTCCGCCCATGCCTTGGGAGAGGCGATGCACATGATCCGCTCCGGCCGAGTGGATGTCGCTCTCGCCGGCGGGAGCGAGGCCTGTCTGACCACGGGGTCGTGGGTGGCATGGAACTCTGTGGGCGTCATGGCCGACGATACCTGCCGGCCCTTTTCGCGAGAGCGCAAGGGCATGGTGCTGGGCGAAGGCGCGGCCATGGTCGTGCTGGAAAGTGAGGAGCATGCGCTCGCGCGCGGTGCGGCAGTGCTGGGCGAACTAGCCGGTTACGGCAGCAGCAGCGATGCCGCCGACATGACCGCCCCGGATATGTCCGGCATCGAGGCCGCCATCCGCAGGGCTCATGAGGATGCCCGGATCGCGCCCCAGGAACCAGCGCTGATCTCCACCCACGGTACCGGAACCCGCCGCAACGACCCGGTGGAAACGGCGGCTCTGAAAGCGGTCTATGGCGCGGCGCTTTCCGGCCACACGGTGATCGCCACGAAGTCGGCGCATGGCCACCTGATCGGTGCGACCGCCGCCATGGAGTTCGTCATCGGCATGACTGCACTTGGGCGGGGGGTGGCGCCTCCGGTGCTGGGCTTTCTCGGTATCGATCCGGAGTGCGACCTGCCGCTGGCCCTCCAGCCCACTCCCATCGATCACCGTGTGCTGGTCTCCAACAGCTTTGCTTTCGGCGGGCTCAACGCCGTCCTCATCGGCAGGCTTGCGGCATGACTGCAACCGCGCACATCAACGCCGTCGGTACGGCGGTCCCGCCGCATCAGGTCCATGACGCTTTCGTCAGCTTCGTGCGCGCCGGACTGCAGGACCCTGCCCATGCGCGCCTGTTCGATCGCATGGTCGCCCGTTCGGGAATCGAGCGGCGCTTCTCGTTCATCGAACCCGAGATGCTGCCGGATGGCCGCATCACCGATCGCGATCGCTTCTACGGCCTGGGCGATTGGCCCACGACCGCCGAGCGCATGATCCGCTACGAGCGCGATGCCCCTACCCTGGCGCTGCAGGCCGTGCGCGCCCTCAGCCCCGATATCGCGGCCGCGGGCGTGACCCATCTTGTGCTCGCGTCCTGCACCGGCTTCGTAGCGCCGGGGCTGGACCAGGTGCTGGTGGCTCAGGCTGGGCTTGACCCTGCCGTGGAGCGCACGGTCGTGGGCTTCATGGGGTGCTATGCCGCGGTCAACGCGCTGCGGTTGGCCCACCACATCGTCCGCTCCGAATCGGAAGCGCGGGTGCTGGTGGTCAATGTCGAACTCTGCACGATCCACTTCCAGCGCACACAGAACCTGGAGAAGCTGCTGTCGATGCTCCTGTTTGGAGACGGTGCCGCCGCCGCGCTGGTCACGGCGGAGCCGCACGGCATCGCCCTCACCGACTTCCGTTCTGCCGCCATCCCCGGTTCCGGCGAGGCGATTACCTGGCGGATCGGCGACCAGGGTTTCGACATGCACCTCGACGGCCAGGTGCCGAGCCTCATCGCCAATGCCCTGCGTGCGGAGTGCAGCCGCAACGACGACCGGGGCCTCTTTCGCGGGCTTTTTCCGGCAGACTACGAGCTTTGGGCCGTCCACGCGGGAGGGCGCACGATCCTCGATGCGGTGGACCGTGCGCTGGACCTTCCCTCTGCCGCGCTCCACCCTTCGCGCGAAGTCCTGCGCCGCTTCGGCAACATGTCTTCGGTGACGCTGATGTTCGTGCTGGCGGCGATGATGGAGAACGCGAGGACCGGTGTCGCGGGGAACGGAGGTAGGAACGGGATCGCCATGGCATTCGGGCCGGGTCTGGCCGCGGAAACCTTCCGCTTCAGGATGGTGCCGCCATGATCGATCTGAGCCGGCGATCCTGCGAGGCCGAATGGATGGACGGTGACGCCGTAACGGCCGAGGAATTCGCCGCCTGTATCGAGGATCTGGCGAGAGTGAACACGGTCACGCTGGCAAGGCCGCCGACGCTGGCCTTTCTCGACCGGGCCTTTGCCGCAACGCCGCCGGAACGGAGGCTTACAGTGGTCGATGTCGGCTTCGGCGCGGGAGACATGCTGCGGGCACTCGCAAGCCATGCGCAAAAGAGAGGCCGCCCGGTGCGGCTCATCGGTTTCGACATCAACCCTCGCAGCGAACCCGTAGCCCGCCGCCTGACGCCGCCCGCCATGATGATAGACTACCGCACGGGTGACGCTTTCGCGATGGCGGAGGACGAGCCGGTCGATCTCGTGGTGAGCTCGCTGGTCACCCACCACATGTCCGACATCGGGATCGTGGAATTCCTGCAATGGATGGAGCGGAAGGCTGTGCTGGGCTGGTTCGTGAACGACCTGCACCGCGATGCCCTCGCCTACTACGGTTTCCTGCTGCTGTCGGCGGCGATGCGCTGGCACCCTTTCGTGCGTCATGACGGCCCGCTGTCCATTGCTCGCGCCTTTCGCCGCGACGACTGGGATGTCCTGCTCGGCCGTGCCGGGCTGATCGGCGCGGCGCGCGTGAACTGGCGCTTTCCCTTTCGCTACTGTGTGGAGCGGACGAGGTGGTAGAACCCGCAGCGGTGTTGGGCGGCGGCTTGGCCGGGGCAGCGATCGCGCTCCGGCTGGCCCGTGCCGGCATCGCCGTGGAGCTGTTCGAACGACAGGCTGTTCCCCATCACAAGGTCTGCGGCGAATTCCTCTCGGTGGAGGCCCAGCGCGATCTTCGCGACATGGCATTCGATCCGCTGCGCCTAGGTGCTGTGCCGATCGACCGCGTGCGTCTCATCAGTGGCCGTAAAAGTGCAGAATCTCGCCTGCCCTTCACGGCACTTGGGATCAGCCGGGAGATGCTGGACGAAGCTCTGCTGGATGCGGCTGCCGATGCGGGAGCCATGGTCCGGCGCGGCATCCGGGTCACGGCTATTGAGGAGGATGGCATCAGGACCAGCGTGGGCGAGTTTCGCGCCGGAACCCTGTTCCTCGCCACCGGCAAGCACGACTTGCGAGGCCTGAAGCGGCCAAATCCGGGGGCGCGACCCGAATATCTAGCCTTCAAGATGCATTGGCAAATTGCGCCCAGGCAGGATGAGGAACTCGGCCATGCCGTCGAACTGGTGCTGTTCGACGGAGGCTATCTGGGGCTTCAGCGTGTAGCTGCGCGGGTGATGAACCTTTGCGTACTGGTCCGGAAAGATCGCTTCGGCGGGACCTGGGCGGACTTGCTGACGCAGTTGCTGCGCGAAGATCATGTCGCCCGGCGGCTGGACGGCGCGCGCGAACTGCTGGACCGCCCAGCCTCGATTACCGGTCTTCCCTATGGCTACGTCCATCGGCCCGCCGACGATCGCAAGGAGCTGTTCCGCCTTGGCGATCAGGCCGCGCTCACCGCGCCGCTCACCGGAGACGGCATGGCCATAGCACTGCGCAGCGCAGCGGTGGCTTTCGATTGTTTCCGCTCCGGACTCGATCCGGCCACTTATACCAAACAGCTCCAGCGCGAGATCGGCGGGCAAGTGCGCAAGGCGATGATACTCCATCGCGCAGCGGGCATGCCCTTTGCATCGCTGGCGCTTGGCTTGCCTGTATTCTGGCCGGGTTTGCTGGGCCGCTTGGCCGGAGCGACGCGCCTACCAGGCAGAATTTGCGTGATGGAGTAAGTCGGGCCGTTGGGGCCTCCGCATCATTACGGCGTGGTCGGTCCCGAGCTTAACATCGCTGCGATATCCCGTTCGGCAGCCGTCGCCTCATTTGCCAGCTGGCGCAATGCCTTTGCGGTGTCTTCCATGAGGCCGGTGCCAAGAGGGCGCTCGCCATTTATGAAACGTCGGATCGCCCGTTCATCTATGCCAAGACGACGCGAAAACGCCGTGGTCCCGCCGAAGAGTTGGACGCAATAAGCGAAGTGCTCACGTTGTTCATCTATTGAAGATAATGCCATCTTGCCTGCTCTTTTTTTGACCGGCTTTGCCACAAGCGATCCTGCCAATGACGCGACGCGGAGAGAATATTTCAAACTGGTCAGCCATCGCTGGGCGACCATGCTTCGCTTGATCGCGCTATCACTGATAGCGCAGCAAATTTTCGAACCCTTCGTTCGCCTTGGTCATCCTGGCGAGCTTTCTCAGGTTCGCCCGGATGTGCCTTTCGACGCGGCGATCGTCGTGAATACCCGTGATCCGATAGTCATCCTGCGCCAGCAATTGCTTGAGGCGATCCGCAAAGGCGGCCTGTTCGCCCGTCTGTGCCACGGCCCTCAGGCTGCGGCACACCCATTCTTCGGCGGCGGCCTTGTCATACTCGTCCTGGGCCTCGTATCCACGCTTGTCCGCCGCAGCCTGATCGCGCGCCGCTGCGTCGATGCGGTGCTCCAGCCATCTGGAAACCTGCGCGCCGTCCCACGGCCTCGACGAAACGCTCATCGCTCTCTCCCGATACCGTCGCGAGCCATGGCTCAGTTTCCTTCTGCGTCGACTGTGAAGACCATGGGCTTGCCGCGAGACTCGGGTTCCCATCCGGCCAGCAGGGCTGCCCGGATGCCACGGGATACGACCGCGTCGCCGATCTGAAGGCGGCCTCGCTGCATGCCTTTCAGCAAACGCTTTGGCGGAGGAAACTCCAACAAGGCTCCCCGCTGGGTGTGCTTTCGGAGCAATGCGACTGTCATGCCTCTCCAGCCATCGGCATCGCCCCATTGCGGCTCGCTCCGCAGCTCCCATTCATATTGATGTCCATCGACCTCGACGATACCGGCTAGCCTGTTACTCATGCGGACATGCCTAGAGCATTTTGCAACCTGGTGAAATCACCGGATGACTCGCAAAATCCGGCAAATCAGAAATGGGGTGCGGATGATGTGCTCGCTTCTGCCAAGCTGTCCCGTCGCTCAAGTATGGGGCTAGGTCAGTCTCATTATTGGCAATGATTTGAAATATTTAAGTACACTTCATTTGTTGAAAATGCGAGGCGTTCGCACTATCGGCTTCCGCAAGAAGTAATGACCTGTGTCGAATAGGAGTGGAGCTGTCAGCCCGGACCGGAGCTTGTCTTGCCCGCCCTCCTCTTCGCTGCGGTTCCTGCCAGTCGGAGCCGTATATGCTGAAGCGAACTCATCTTCTTCTCTGTGCACCCGCCGCCCTTCTGCCGGTATCCGGAGCGCAGTCCCAAGAGGTGCAGGACGAAATTATCGTCAGCGGGCGGGCCGAAAAACTGTACCGTGTGACCGAAACCGAAATCGGGCGTTTCGCAGCCGACCCCATGGACATTCCGCAGTCTTTGCAGGTCATCACTGCCGATCTGATCCGGGATCAGGGTGCGCGCGACATCACCGATCTCTATCGCAACGTCGCCGGGGTCAGCGAGAACCAGTATGCGACGGTGACCTATCGCGGGTTCCGCCAGGACGGAATTTTCTACGACGGACTGCGTGGCGATCCGTTCCAGAGCTTTTCGGTGCCCAGCCTGTTCGGGGTGGAGCGCGTGGAGTTCCTCAAGGGCCCGGTCGGCATGCTCTATGGCGCGAGCGCGCCGGGCGGCATGATAAATTACGTGACGAAGAAGCCCTCGGACCGCTTCGGTGCCTCGATGCGGGCCATCGTCGGCAATTTCGATCGTCTGGGCGGATCGGCGGAACTGACCGGCCCGCTCGATAAGGCCGGAATCCTTGCCGGTCGGGCGGGCGCCTTCTACGAAACGGTTGACGGCGTGCAGCGCGGCGCGCGGACCGAGACGCTGATGCTCGACGGCGGATTGACCATTGCCCCGTCCGCCGACACACGGCTGGTGCTGCAGGTCACCCGGTTCCGCCAGGACCTGCCGGGGAACCGGCTGCGCGGCATTCCCACCACTGCCGACGGCGTTTTCCTGGCCCCCCGCAATTGGAACCACAACGAGGCGACTGACGCCACCCGTCTCAACGGCACGGTGCTGCAAGGACGGCTGGATCAGCGCCTGTCCGAGGCGGTCTCGATCAATGTCGCCAATCGGTGGTTCCGCTATAAGGAAGATCAGGACTTCCACGATCCGGTCGGGCGGATCGACACCGATGGCGACGGTGTGATCGATGCCGTCTCGCGCGAATTCCGGCGACAGCATCGCAATATCCAGGGTCTGACTTTCTCCGGAAACCTGACGGCGAAGTTCGAGACCGGCCCGGTCCACCACAGCTTTTCAGCCGGCGGGGACTGGTACTGGCAGAGCGGCTGGTCGCTGGGACAGCGCACGCGCGTTGGCGTGCCCGCAATGTCGCTGCTCGATCCGGTCTATGGTCTGACGCGCGGCGACGATTACGACCTGACGCAGGGACGCCGCGATGTCGCCGACACGCGCTCCCATCGTTACGGCATCTATGCCCAGCACCAGATGGAGATCGGACGACTGATCCTTGTCGGTGGACTACGGCAGGACTGGTTCGATGACCGTGACGTGGGCGATCCAAAGACTTCCGGAGACCGGCTGAGCTGGCGTCTGGGAACGGTGTATCGCCCGGTGCAGCCGCTTTCGCTTTACGCCAGCTACTCCCAGAGCTTCGAGCCGCAGGACCCCGGATCGCAAAGCGCCGATGTCGGCGGTCCTTTCGCGCCGATCGCCAGCAGGCAGATCGAAGTCGGCGCCAAGGGCGAATTGCTCGACGGGCGCCTGCAGCCGACGATCGCGCTCTATCGCATCGTCCGCAACAATATCCTTCAGGAAGATCCGGACGCGGCGCCGGTCGGCGGTTTCGACCAGCTTCGCCCGATCGGGGAAGTGACGAGCAAGGGCGTGGAAGTGACCCTGGCTGCCGACGTGACGCCGGACTGGGTCCTTACCGCAAACTATGCCTACAACGATACCCGGATTACCGGCGGCGTGAATGGCGCCGTCATCGACAGTTCCTTCGCCGGGCGCTTTCCCAATGCCCCGCGGCACCAGTGGGGACTGTGGTCGCGCTATCAGTTCCCCAAGGCGGACCTCAGCGTGGCAGCAGGCGCCCGCTCGGTATCGCGGCAGTCCGATCGGAGGGGCAACCGCATTGCCGGCTACACGATTTTCGACGGCACCGTGACCAAGGGTCTGGGCTTTGCGGAAGTCATGGTCCGGGTCGAGAACATCTTCGACAGGACTTATGCCGTTTCCACTCTCGACGAAATCCGCGGTGCCTTCGTGGGGCGGCCGCGGACGGTGTTTGTCGAGATGCGCAAGAACATGTAGTCTTCCGCTATCATCGGCAACCGGGACTGACAGGGCAATCTTGCAGCGACTATTCGTGGAACGGAGATAGTCGCTGCAAGGATTGGCCGGAGTGAGGAGCCGTAGCGGTGATCGCGCGTATCAGGCTGCGTTTGCGGTTTTTCCGCGCGAACCGCGCCTGATGAAGACGAAGGCCAGAGCGGCAAAGACAGCGGCTCCAAGACCCATCAACCAGGGCATCAGCTTGAGCAGCAGAGGCTTGGCGCCGCCGGCACGAGCGGCTGCGACCATGTCGGTCGTCACCTTGGTGTCCGGGCGGCCGAAGCGACCCAACACGTGATTGGCAACCGCGGCGATCTGGCTGTCGGTCATCTGATTGGCGAAGGCGGGCATGAAGGCATGGCCCACGCCGCTGTCGCGATCGACGCCGCCGAGGATCGTCATGACCAGGTTGGCCGGATTGACCGCGCCGGTGGTGACGCTGCCGACCAGCGGCGGGTAGAAGTGATCCTTCGTGCCCTTGCCGTCGATCCCGTGGCAGGATGCGCAGGCACCGGCATAGAGAAACGCACCGTCGGTGGTCGAACTGTCGGCATAGGATGCCTCGCTCGTACCGTTGCCCGGCTCGTATGCGGCCAGTTGCACAGGGCGCGCTTGCGTCCAGGCGAAGGCGGGGCGGGTCTCGGCCGGATCGCGGATTGGCTTGCTTGCCTTGAGGTAGGCGGCGATCGCGGCGAGATCGGCTTGCGGCAGGTGCTGCAGCGAGTGCTCGACAGCTTCGGCCATGCCGCCTGCGGCCACGCCCTTGCCCGGCGCACGGCCGTCGCGAAGATAGGCGATAAGCTCGTCCTGGCGCCAGCCGCCGATGCCGCTGACGGGATCGGAGGTGATGTTCGGGGCATGCCAGCCGCCGATGTCACCGCCGCCGAGCGCTTCGCCGGACTTTTCCGCCATCAGCGCGTTGCGCGGGGTGTGGCACGACCCGCAGTGACCGAGCGTTTCGACGAGGTACTGGCCGCGCTGCGCCTGCGGGCTGAGCGAAGCGTTCGTCTTGTACGGCTTGTCAGGCGTGAAGAGCCAGTTCCACGGCCCCATCAGCATGCGGATACCGAAGGGGAACGGCAGGTGCGTTTCCGGCGCCTTGGTGTCGACCGGCTTCACCCCGTGCAGGAAGTAGGCATAGAGCGCCTGCATGTCGGCCGTGCTGATGCCCTGGTAGGCGGTATAGGGCATTGCCGGATAAAGGTTGGCGCCGTCGCGGCGCTTGCCCTTGCGCATGGCCTGGTCGAAGTCGGTGAAGCTCCAGTCGCCGATGCCCGCCGTTTTCGACGGCGTGATGTTGGGCGCGACGATGGGACCCAGTGGCGATTCGATCTTGTAGCCGCCGACGTACTGCGCGCCGTGCGGTTCGACAGAGCGGTGGCAGGCGGCACAGTCGCCGGCTGTGGCGACGGCGGCACCACGTGCGATCAGGGCCTTGTCGGTGAAGTCGGGCGCGGCATCCTGCGCGAAGGCGGGAGTTGCCGCTGCCAGCGAAAGGCAGGCGGCCGTCACGGAAATCAGGGATTTCATCGCGTCAGACCTCCTTCGCGATGGTGTCGGCGATGCGGATCGAGAGCGCCACCCCGGTCAGGGTGGGATTGATCACGCCCGAGGCGGGGATCACACCCGTCGTCGCAAGGAAGAGGTTGTCGTGATCGTGGGTGCGGCAGTCGCCGTCCACCACCGAGTCCTTCGGATCGGCGCCCATGATGACCGAACCCATGAGGTGGTCGCGGTTCTGCCAGCCTTCGCTGATGTCGATCAACTGGCCGTTCATGCCCTTCACGAAGGTGTGGAAGTCGGCCTCCGCGTGCGGCCTTGCTGCCTTCACGTAGTCATCGACATCGTAGTGAACGGTCAGCGTCGGGATACCCAGCGCGTCGCGGCGGGTCGGGTGCGGCTGCACGCGGTTGGTCGGATGGGGCAACATTTCGAACACGGTCGAGAATTCCACCCAGCGCGAGGCCTCGTCGCGGATGCGGCGATCGAGTTCGGGGCCGAGCACGCCCTGTTCGATCAGGCGCGCGGTTACCGCCGGGTTGGGCACCGGGTTGGCGATGGCGTGCTTGATCGCGGCATATTCACGGCGATGTTCGCCATCGCGGCGGTTGAAGACACCGCCTTGCTGCACGGCGCCGCGTCCGCCCCAGACTTCCTCGTCGGCCAGGAAGTGCATGCCGATGCCGGTGTGGTCCATCAGGTTGCGACCCACCTGGTCCGAGGAGTTGGCGACGTCCGACATCAGCAGCAGCTTGGGCGTTTCCAGCCCGTGGGCGGCGACGACGAAGTAGCGCGCGGTCAGACGGATGTCCTCGCCCTTCGAGGTGCGATAGTGAACGGCGACGATCTTGCCGTTTGCGCCCTTTTCCAGCTTGTAGGCGGTAGCGTCGGTCAGCAGCTTGGCACCGGCGGCCTCGGCGTGGTCGGCATGGAAGCCGCCCGAGTACATGGCGCCGATCGGGCAGACCGGCATGCAGTTGTTGTTGCCCGCGCAGGCCGGACGCCCGTCATAGGGCTTGGTCACGCGCGCGTTGGGTTCGTGGATGAAGTTGAAGCCGAGCGGGGAGAGGCGCGCCTCCAGCCGCTGGAACATGTAGGTCTTGCCCTCGGGCGGTAGCGGATAGGGCTTGGAGCGCGGCGGGAAGGCCGGGCCGCCCTGCCCGCTCTGGTCCTGTTCGTCCGAACCGACAACGCCGAGCGCTTCTTCGGCACGCTGGTACCAGGGTTCCAGATCGTCGTAGCTGATCGGCCAGTCGCGGCCCACGCCGTAAGTCGACTTGAGCTTCATGTCCGACGGCAGATAGCGCCAGGTCGCGGCCGCCCAGTGCCAGGTGGTGCCGCCCACCAGCTTGAGCATGCCGGGACGCAGATCGAACGAGCCGGTATTTTCAAGATACTCGTCGGACTCGGTGGTGCGCGCCCACTCGACGTCGGGATAAGGACGGTTGTAGTCCGAGCGGCGCGAGGAGTTGCGTGAGTTCTGGACGATCTTCCAGCGCGGAATACGCAGGCCCGCTTCCATCAGGATGACGGATTTACCCGCCTTGGCGAGTTCGTAAGCGGCATTGGAGCCAAGCGCGCCGGAGCCGACGACGATCACGTCGGCGTCAAAAGTCTCGGCCATGATTTAAGCTTTCTTCGAAGATTGCGAGGAGCGGGCGGAGCCTTGCCATTCGGCGATGCTCTGCGGCCCGCCGGATGCCGGAGTGCCGGCAGGCGGGCGCACCCAGAAATCGGTGCCGCCGCGCGCGTAAGTGGGGATCACGGTGGCGTCGATCGTCGGGCGCCACATCAGCGCGCCGGTGAAGGTGACGAAACCGGTGGTGTCCTTGTGACCGGCGGATGGCGGAGTGCCGGTGAAGCCGAGGTAGAACGCCGAGGTGATGGTCCGGGCCGTGGCCAGCAGGGCCTCGTCCTTGCCGATCGGAGCGGCGAGGAATTCTGCCATGCCCTTGAGGCCCGAGGAACCGATCGCCGCGCTCAGCTTCTCGACCGCCTGCGGGAAGCCGCGGTCGAGAGTGGAAAGCTGCGTCCATGCCCGCTTCACCGCGACATCGTCGTCGAGCGGTGCACTGGTGACGAAACGGCTTGCGTGCAGGAAGGCGGCGCTGGGCTTTGCCTGCTCGGCCCGCGCCAGCAGCGCATCGACGGAAATACCCGCGCCGGCCAGGAAGGCGACCGCGCCGATACCGGCAAGCAGGTCACGGCGTCTGAGCGCGGAAAGGGGCTGAGCGGCAAGAGTCGGGCGACTCGCCTCTGTTGGGGTCATGGATGCTTCTCACGTTCTGGTTGGCCATACTTTGGCCTTGCGGCGCCTCTGCGCCCCTTGGCCTGTATTTTCCATCCCCACAGGCGCCCCGTAATCGCGAAGGCTGCCTTCCCGGATCGCGAAAGCTAGGTGAGCGCGCTCTCTATCTCGGGATGGCAAAGAACTTCGCGCCGCAGTTCGCCTTGCAGGAAGTCGATGAAGGCGCGGATGCGGGCGGGCTGGTGGTGGCGCGAGGCGAACACCGCCTGGATCGGGATCGCGGGCGGCACCCAGCCTGACAGCAGTTCGACCAGGCGCCCCGCTGCCAGGTCCTCGCGTGCGTCCCAAATGGACTTGAGCGCGATGCCGGCGCCGCCAAGGCATGCAGCCTGCGCCGCCGCGCCATCGTTGGCGAGCAGGGTCCAGCCGACTTCCACGCCGATCTTGCGGCTTCCGCGCTGGAACCGCCATAGCGTGACCGGCGGATCGCCCAGCACGATGCAATCGTGATCGGCCAGATCCTGCGGCACGCGCGGACTGCCACGCCGCTCGATATAGTCCGGAGATGCCACCAGCACGCGGCGATCCGGCGCGATCGTGCGCGAAACGAGGTCGGAATCCGGCAGAGTCGCCTGCCGGATCGCCACGTCGACATTGTCCTGCACGATGTCCAGCATCCGGTCGGTCGACAGCAGCTGGATTCGCAAGTCGGGGTTGGCCTGAAGGAACCGGCCGAGGCGCGGGGCGATCTGACCCACGCTGAACGCGATCGTGGCAGTGACGCGCAGCACGCCCGCAGCAGCGGTGCTGCGCGTCTGCAGGGCGGCCTGCGCCTCTTCCACTTTGCCGAGTATCTCGCGCGCGCGCGGCAGCAGTTCGAGGCCGTCGTCGGTCAGGCTGATGCGGCGCGGGGAGCGGTTGACGAGGCGGACCTGAAGGTCGCTCTCCAGTCGGGCAAGGCGCTTTGAAACGACTGCCAGCGATATACCGTCAAGTCTTGCGACTGCGGACAGGCTGCCCGCGCTCGCAACACGTACGAAGACGGCCAAATCCTCCAAGTGTGTCATGGTTGTCAACCTCTAGTGGCTGCCGGCGCCATCGGGAAGAGAATTCGCATGCATCGTGCGGCCCCTGCCCTGCTTGCCTGATCCTCGCGGGGGGACCAAGGGCGCCCTGGACATGCCGCCAGCCTATGTGCGGCCCCCTCACCCCGCTCTTTTTCGCCTGCCTGTTCCAGGGATTTTTACGCCATGACAATTCGATCGCATCTGCTGCTGCTCGGCGCGGCCATTCCCGGCATTGCCCTCGCGCCGGACGCCTGGGCCAACGAGAATCCTGCACCGATCGCCCAGCAAGGCACGGCTCAGCAGGCGTCGGGAGCGTCTCCGACGCTCACCGGGGATTGGGGCGGACTGCGTTCTGATTTGCGGGATAAAGGGGTCGATCTCTCGATCGGCTACACCAGCGAAGTCGCCACCAATGTCTCGGGTGGCACCCGCAAGGCGGTTACCGAGACCGGACAGGTCACCGTGGGCGCGGCAATCGATGCGGACAAGCTGGTCGGCCTGCATGGCGGCAGCTTCCAGGCGAGCGTGACCTATCGCCGCGGCCACAATCTGTCGCAGACGGCCGGGCTGGATACGCTGTTGCAGGTCCAGGAAGTCTACGGACGTGGGCAGACTTTCCGCCTGACCGAGTTCTCCTATGCACAGGATCTCGGAGGCGGCGTGGATGTGAAGCTGGGGCGCCTGCCGGTCGGCAACGATTTCAGCAGTTTCCCGTGCGATTTCATGAACGGCAGTTTCTGCGGTGCGCCGATCGGCAATATCGGCGGCGACTTCTGGTACAATTGGCCGGTCAGCCAGTGGGCCGCCCGCCTGCGTGTCAGGCACGGCTCTTCCTATGCGATGGTCGGAGCCTATGAGGTGAACCCGCGCAATCTGGAGAACACGTTCACCATCGGCCACTTCAAGGGTGCCACGGGCGTGCTGGTGCCGTTCGAGGCAGGCCATCGGGTACGTCTGGGCGCAGCTGGATTGCCGGGGCTTTACCGTGTGGGCGGCTGGTACAGCACGGCGAATGCCGATGACGTCCTGCTGGGCGCCGATCACCGCCCTGCCGCTCTTGCATCGCAGCCGATGCTGCAGCGTTCCGGCCGCTACGGTGGCTTCGTGATGCTTCAGCAGCAGTTGACCGGCCACTACGTCGAGCAGGCGAACGGCGAAACCCGGACCACAGCGGGTCTTACTGCATTCGCCACCTTCACCCAGGCGGACCGCAATACCGCGCGGGTCGACAATCAAATCACCGCCGGACTGCGCTATCTCGGTTTCGCATCCGGGCGACCCGATGACTTCATCCAACTGGGCGCGGCGCGGACCCATCTCAACGGCCGGGCGGCACTGCGAGACGAACTGGAGTCCGGATTGCCGATCGCCCAAGGCGCCGAATATGCGATCGAGGCCGACTACGGCCTGAAACTCGCGCCCTGGATGAGCGTGCAGCCCAATGTCCAGTACGTCGTCAATCCGGGCGGCGACAGGGATCACCATGCCATCGTCGTGCTGGGCGTGAAGACCGCGATCGCGATCTGACGGCATGTCCTGAGGAACGGTCATGCGCCTGTCCTGAGAGGAGGAATATTTCCTGATCGCTTGCGGTTGATGGAACGTCTTGCCCGCTGGTGAATTTGCCCGCATGCGGGAGGTTAAGCGGTCTTCCGGCGTACTCCTTTCCTGGCAGGTTCATGCATTCACCTTTCACGCAGGCAGCTCCTGCCAAGCGAACGTTCGACGGTTCCCAGGGAGCTTCCGGTTCTCAGGGAGTATTCACCAAGCGGCGGCGATGGCAGCCGGGGCTCGACCCGAGGACTTCCTTCGGCCTCGCGGTCGCCGTCCTGTTCTTCGTGGCCAGCGGGGCGATGGCCTATCTCAATGTCCGGGTCCTCAGGGACGACGCCCGGAAGATCGTCCACTCGCACGAGGTCATCATCGCGCTGAACGGCCTGCTGTCGGCGGTGCAGGATGCCGAGACCGGGCAGCGCGGCTTTCTGCTGACCGGGCGGGAGAGCTATCTCGATCCCTATCGCAGCGCGCTCGCTGATGTCGGCGGGCAGTTCGAGGCGATTGCCGACCTTACCCGCGACAATGCTGAGCAGCAGGACCGTCTCCGCCCGTTGCGCCGCCATATCGATGCCAAGCTCGCCGAACTGCGCGAAACCATCGAGACCCGCAAGCGCGGCGGCCTGGAAGCGGCCCTGCCGCTGGTCGCCTCGGATCGGGGAAAGACCGAGATGGACGCGATCCGTGCCCAGCTCGGCCTGATGCAGCAGGAAGAGGGGCGGCTGCGACAGCAGCGGCTCGAAGAAATGGAACAGGCCTATCGTTCCGCCTGGGCGAGCGGTGTGGCCTCCTGCCTGCTCGGCATCGCGCTGACACTGGTAATCGGCTTCCTCATCCGCCGCGCGGCGATTGCTGCCGGTCAGCGCCAATGGCTGCAATCGGGACAAGTCGCGCTTGCCACCGCGATCCTCGGCGATCAGCCGGTGGAGCCACTGGGCGAGAGCATCCTCGCCTTCCTGGTGAAGTTCGTAGGCGCGCAGGCCGGTGCAGTCTTCTCGGGAGATGGCCACCATTTCCGCCGCATCGCATCCTACGGCGTGCCTGCCGATGCCGGGATCGTCGAACGCTTCTCGCTGCGGGAAGGCCTGTTGGGCCAGGTCGCGAACGACGGCACCCCTGTGCTGCTGACCGACATCCCCGAAACCTACCTGACCATCGGTTCCACCTTCGGCAGCGACAAACCGCGTCACCTGCTGATCGCACCTGCGGCGGCGGACGAGACGGTGCACGGCGTCATCGAACTCGGCTTTCTCCAGCCGGTGGACGATCATGTCCTTGCTTTCCTCGCCGAAATCTCGAACGCGGTGGGCGTTGCCCTGCGCTCGGCGCGCTACCGGGCCGAGTTGCAGCACCATGCCGAGGAGCTTCAGGTCCAGAGCGAGGAACTACGCGTTTCCAATGAGGAACTGGAAGAACAGGGCCGCGCGCTCAAGGAATCGCAGGTCCGGCTCGAACACCAGCAGGTCGAGCTGGAACAGACCAATTCGCAGCTCGAGGAACAGGCGCAGCAACTGGAGCATCAACGCGACGATCTCGCGCGTTCCAACACGGCGGTCGAACTCAAGGCGCAGGAACTGGAGCAGGCCAGCCGCTACAAGTCAGACTTCCTCGCCAACATGAGCCACGAACTGCGCACGCCGCTCAATTCGTTGCTGATCCTCTCCAAGCTGCTGGGCGACAATCCCAAGGCCAATCTCACCGACGAACAGGTGCAGTATGCGCGCACCATCGAGTCATCGGGCAACGACCTGCTGGCATTGATAAACGACATTCTCGATCTTTCGAAGATCGAGGCCGGGCACTTGCAGATCCGGCCCGAAACGGTGCTGCTGGAACGGCTTGCCGGCGACATGCGGCATGTCTTCCAGCCGGTCGCGCAGAACCGCGGACTGGATTTCGAGATTCGTGTCGCGCCCGGTTGTCCCGTCACGCTCGACACCGACCGGCAGCGCCTGGAGCAAGTGCTCAAGAACCTGCTCTCCAACGCCTTCAAGTTCACCGAGACAGGCGGTGTGCGGCTGGAAATCGAGCCGGACGGTGCCTTGGATAGCGCAGGCGCTCTGTTGCTATCGGTGACCGACACCGGGATCGGCATTCCCGAAGACCAGCAGCGCGCGATCTTCGAGGCTTTCCGGCAGGCCGACGGCACTGTCAATCGCAAGTACGGCGGCACCGGCCTTGGCCTTTCGATCTCGCGCGAACTGGCCCGCCTGCTGGGCGGTGCGATCTCGCTGGCGAGTGTGGCCGGTCAGGGAAGTCGCTTCACACTGCGCCTGCCGCTGGTTTACGATCCCGCGCTGGCCGGATCGGCGCAGATCAAGCCGAACGGCCCGGCACCCGTCGCGGCCATCCCGCCCTTGGTATCCAACGCCGCTCCGGAACCGGCCGCCTTGCTTCGGCAGGTAGAGGACGACCGCGATAGCGCCGCCAATGCCCAACGTGTCCTGCTCGTTGTTGAGGACGATGCCTCTTTCGCGGGCATCGTTCGCGACATGGCGCGGGAAATGGGCTTCCGGTGCCTCGTCGCCGGAACCGCCGAAGAAGCGCTCCAGCTTGCGCGCAGCTTCCGCCCCCATGCGGTCGTGCTCGACATCGGGCTGCCCGACCAGTCAGGTCTCGCCCTGCTCGACCGCCTGAAGCGCGACGTCGAGACGCGGCATATCCCTGTTCATGTCGTCTC
This sequence comes from Novosphingobium sp. BL-S-20, assembly GCF_055521635.1. Taxonomy (NCBI): domain Bacteria; kingdom Pseudomonadati; phylum Pseudomonadota; class Alphaproteobacteria; order Sphingomonadales; family Sphingomonadaceae; genus Novosphingobium; species Novosphingobium sp. BL-S-20. Next base: position 1,685,712 of record NZ_CM145494.1, read on the forward strand.
CGGCACCGACCATACCCAGACGGCGCTGTCGCTGGGGGCGGTGGGCTACCTGGTGAAGCCGGTGAGGCGCGAGGACCTTTCGGGTGTGCTGGAGAAACTGGCAGCCCGGCTCGATACGCCCACGCGCCGGGTGCTGATCGTGGAGGACGATCCGGTCCAGCGCGATGCCGTGGCGCGGCTGCTGACCTCGGGCGATGTGGAAACGGTTGCTGCCGCGACGGCCGCCGAATGCCTCGAACTGCTGGCAGAGCAGACGTTCGACTGCATGGTGCTGGACCTCGCCCTGCCCGATGCCAGCGGCTTCACGCTGCTCGAAACCTTGAGCCGTGAGGGCGGTTATGCCTTCCCGCCGGTGATCGTCTATACCGGCCACGACCTCACGGCCGACGAAGAACAGCGCCTGCGCCGCTATTCGGATTCGATCATCATCAAGGGCGCCCGCTCGCCCGAGCGGCTGCTCGACGAAGTCTCGCTGTTCCTGCACCAGGTCGTCACCGAACTGCCGGCCGAACAGCAGACGATGATCCAGCAGGCACGGGGCCGCGACGCGATCCTCGAAGGGCGCCGCATTCTCGTGGTCGAGGACGACGTGCGCAACGTCTATTCGCTCACCAACATCCTCGAACCGCAGGGCGCGGTGGTGGAGATCGCGCGCAACGGACAGGAGGCCATCGATGCGCTGGACCGCTCGGCAGGCGATAAGGCGCGCGGCATCGACCTCGTGCTGATGGACGTGATGATGCCGGTGAAGGACGGCCTCACCGCCACTCGCGAAATCCGCCGGGACCCACGCTGGGCGCGGCTGCCGATCATCACGCTCACCGCCAAGGCCATGCCGGATGACCAGGAGCGCTGCATCGAGGCAGGCGCGAACGACTACATGTCGAAGCCGCTCGACGTCGACAAGCTGCTCTCGCTCGTGCGCGTCTGGATGCCGCGGTGACGTGGGGGCGCTGATGGACGAGGAGCAGATCGAGGACATCGAGATAGGCCTCCTGCTGGACGCGCTCTATCGCCGTTATCACTACGACTTCCGCGATTACGCGCAGGCCTCGCTGAAGCGCCGGTTGCGGCAGGCGCGGGACCAGATGGGCCTGCCGACTTTTTCGGCACTCCAGGACCGCCTGTTGCGCGATCCGGCGACCGTCTCGCGCCTGCAGGACTTCCTGACCGTGCAAGTCAGCGAACTGTTCCGCGATCCGGACTACTTCCGTGCCATCCGCGAGAAAGTCGTGCCGCATCTGCGCACCTATCCTTCGCTCAGGGTATGGATTGCGGGGTGCAGCAGCGGTGAGGAACTCTACTCCTTCGTCATCCTGTTCCGCGAGGAAGGGCTGGAAGATCGCACGCTGTTCTACGCGACCGACATCAATCAGGACGCGCTCGATGCTGCCGCACGGGGCATCTATCCGCTCGACCGCATGGCCGCCTTCACCGAGAACCATCGGCTCTCGGGCGGAAAATCGCCGCTTTCGGACTTTTATTCCACCGCCAAAGGCCACGCCGCCTTCGACAAAAACCTGCGCGAGCGCGTGGTCTTTTCCGACCACAGCCTCGTGACCGATGCGGTCTTCGCGGAAATGCACCTGATCTCCTGCCGCAATGTGATGATCTACTTCAATCGCGACTTGCAGGACCGCGCCCTCGGACTGTTCCGGGACTCGCTGGCGCGCAGGGGCTTCCTTGGCCTCGGTGCGCGGGAGAGTCTGCGCTTCTCGCGCCATGCAGGCGATTTCGGTGATTTCGTGCGCGAGGAGAAAATCTACCAGCGGCGCGATCCGTGATCCGGCCGCGCGCGGGCCTCCGGCCTCCGCTCTGAGCCGGGATCGATCGTTCAGAAAAAGAGGATGGCGGAAGCAGTTCCGCCATCCTCTCCATAGCTCGTTCCTAAGCGCTTACGACTTGACGAAGGCGAGCAGGTCGGGGTTGATCACGTCGGCGTGCGTGGTCAGCATGCCGTGAGGGTAGCCCTTGTAGATCTTGAGTTCGCCGTGGCGGAGCAGCTTGATCTGCAGCATGGCCGCGTCGGTGTACGGTACCACCTGATCGTCGTCGCCCTGCATCACCAGTGTCGGGACGGTGATGGCCTTGAGGTCTTCGGTCTGATCGGTTTCCGAGAAGGCCTTGATGCCCTCGTACTGCGCGAGGGCGCCGCCCATCATCCCCTGGCGCCACCAGTTGTGGATGACCGATTCCGAAACCTTCGCACCGGGGCGGTTGAAGCCGTAGAAGGGACCCGACGCGACGGCGGTATAGAACTCGGCGCGGTTGGCGGCCAGAGCGGCACGGAAGCCGTCGAACACGGACATCGGCGTACCGCCCGGATTGGCTGCCGTCTTGAGCATCAACGGGGGAACGGAGCTGACGAGCACGGCCTTGGCGACGCGGCCCTGCGGCTGGCCGTAACGGGCAACGTAACGGGCCACTTCGCCGCCGCCGGTGGAATGGCCGATATGGATCGCATTGCGCAAGTCGAGATGCTCGACGACGGCCGAAGCGTCGGCTGCGTAATGATCCATGTCGTTGCCGGTGTCGACCTGCGAGGACCTGCCATGGCCGCGACGATCATGGGCAACGACGCGGTAGCCGTTGGCCAGGAAGAACAGCATCTGCGTGTCCCAATCGTCGGCCGACAAGGGCCATCCATGATGGAAGACGATAGGCTGCGCGGTCTTCGGTCCCCAATCCTTGAAGAAGATCTGGGTGCCGTCTTTGGTCTCTACAAAGCCACTGCTCATGGTCACGTCTCCGTGCGTGTGATGTGTATTGAATTGGGCGAATGCTGATGATGGCAACAATGTCGAAATCGTTCCGACTGCGCACCCAAGCAAGGCGGTTCGTCGCGATATTACTAACGGCGAAGGTGACATGTTCGTGTCCGATCATGCTTTGGCGCTTCATGCGCTGAATGGACTGTTGATTGTTCGAGGACTGTATTCAGGATGCGCAGGTTGATGATGGGAGGTTTATTGTGCTCCCGTGATTGTTTTCGGCTGCCTCGATGATGTAGATATTTAGCCTTCGCGGCGAAATAGCGCGATGGTTTAGCCGCCGGTATATCCTGGTATAGTGTCCAAGCCGATGTTGCGTGCGAGATGCATGATCGCCTTCTGGATGGAGACGACAGTCGAAGGCGCGTCGTCGTCGTCGGCGATCTCGATCAGAGCCAGAACATAGGAAGCATGATGGCTTTCAGTGACGCAGTGCAGGAGAGCTAAGCAGTCGCTTGTAAACTCACCTTGTCCGTCACCATGCCTGCGAGCCGCGTGGCGATGATGCCTTCTGCCTCGCGCACGATCCTGCTCACGAGATCGGCGCATGTGGGGATGTCGTGGATCAGGCCCTGCACCTGCCCGGCCCAGACTAGCCCGGCATCGAGGTTCCCCGTTTCCAGCGCTGTCCGGCCCTTCGCGCCCGAGACCAGCGGGCGGATGTCCTCGAATACCGCGCCTTCGCGCGTCGATATCTCGACCACCTGATCGGAGACACTGTTCTTCGCGACGCGCCCGGTATTGTGGAATTTGCGGAAGATCAGGTTGGTGCCGCGCTCGTCGTTCTCGACGATGAACTGCTTCACCCGCTGATGGATCGGCGCTTCTACCGTGGCGCAGAAGCGGGTGCCCATGTTGATCCCTTCCGCCCCCAGCGCCAGCGCGGCGGCAAGGCCGCGTCCGTCACCGAAGCCGCCGCTGGCAATCATCGGGATCGTCAGCTTGTCGGCCGCTGCCGGGATCAGGATCAGGCCCGGAATATCGTCCTCGCCCGGATGGCCCGCGCATTCGAATCCGTCGATCGAGATCGCGTCCACGCCCATCCGCTCGGCGGAGAGGGCATGGCGCACGGCCGTGCACTTGTGGATCACCGTCACGCCGTGGGCCTTGAAGTCCTCGACATGCTCCTGCGGACGGTGGCCTGCCGTCTCGACCACGGTGACGCCACTGTCGATGATGGCCTTGCGGTATTCCGCATAAGGCGGCGGCGAGACCGAAGGCAGGATCGTCAGGTTTACGCCGAAAGGCTTGTCGGTCATCGTCCGGCAGCGCTCGATCTCGCGGTGCAGTTCGTCCGGTGTGGGCTGGGTCAGCGCGGTCAGAATGCCGAGGCCGCCTGCATTCGAAACCGCTGCGGCCAGTTCGGCGCGGCCCACCCACATCATGCCGCCCTGCACGATGGGATGCTCGATGCCGACAAGCTCGGTGAAGCGCGTGCGCAGGGTCATGCGGGGGCTCCAGGATGTCGTTCCGTCCGGACGGTTTCGATACCGCCATTGCCTGACTTGAAGATCGGCGCGCGCTTTTCGAAGTAGGCGGCAAGGCCCTCGCGGCATTCGGGGGCGGCGCCCGAACGGGTGATCGCGGCGACCTCGCGTTCCAGTTGTGCTTCGAGGCTCGTCTCGAAGCTCTGACGCAGCAGCGCCCTCGCCGCGCCGAGGGCACCGACGGCGGCATCGGCAAGCTGGATGGAGAGCGCGTCGCCCTCGCCCGCCAGCGCCTCGTCGTCGACGGTGCGGGTGACCATGCCGATGGCTTCGGCTTCGTCCGCCTTGATGCGGCGGTTGGTGAGGATGATCTCCTGCGCCTTGCGCAGCCCCACGAGGCGCGGGAGCCACCAGCTCATGCCGCCGTCGGGCGTCAGGCCGAGCGCCCCGTAAGCTGCGGTGAAATGCGCCGAACGGGCGCAGAGCACCACGTCCCCGCCGATCGCGAGGCTGAGGCCGGCTCCCGCCGCCGGGCCGTTGACCAGCACCAGCAGCGGCTTGGCCATGCGCGCAAAGCGGGTGAGCGCCATGTGCAGCGTGCCTGCGAGTTCGCTGAGCAACGCGTCGACATGGTCGCCCGAGGACTTGAACAGGCTGACATCGCCGCCTGCGCAGAACAGCCGTCCGGCGCCGGTGAGGACCACGCAGCGGATATCCGCGTCGGTCTCGCAGCGGATGGCGATCTCGGCCAGCGCGCGGGCCATGGCTAGGTCGATGGCGTTGCCCGCCTCAGGCCGGTTGAGCGTGACGCGGGCGATGCCTTCGGTGACATCGAAAAGGACGGGTGCTGCGCTCAACGGCAGGCCTCCATGCTCTCCACCGCCAGCGCAATGATGCGCGGCAGGCTGGCGGCGCGTTCGCGGGCGTGTTCGGAGGCGGCGGTGCCCCGGATCACGCGCCCCTTGATGCCGTGGAAGATCGCCGCCAGCCGGAAGAAGTTGAAGGCGATGCAGAACGCATAGTCCTGCTCCGAGATCGGCGGCCTTCCGACATTGCGGCAATAGGCATCGCGGTATTCGGCCTCGGTCGGGATACCGAGCGCGGCGATATCCGCCCCGCCCAGACCTGCGACGATATCGGGCGGCATGCGGAACATCATTGCATGATAGGCGAAGTCCGCCAGCGGATGGCCCAGCGTCGAGAGTTCCCAGTCCAGCACCGCCAGAATGCGCGGCTGCGTGGGATGGAAGATCATGTTGTCGCAGCGGAAATCGCCATGGACGATGCGCGTCTCGTCGCCTGCGGGGATTGCGGTGGGGAGCCATTCGATCAGCCGGTCCATGCCGGTGTCGCGGCCCGCCTCGGTGTCTTCGAGGTATTGCTTCGACCATCGCGCGATCTGGCGCTCGAAGTAATTGCCGGGGCGCCCATAGTCGCCAAGGCCGATGGCTTCCGGCTCGATCCGGTGCAGCGCCGCGATCGTCTCGTTCATCGCGGCGAAGTAGGCTGCGCGCTCATCATGCGGAACGTCGGGGAAAGTCGCGTCCCAGAAGATGCGGCCTTCGACCATCTCCATCACGTAGAACCAGCTGCCGATCACGCCTTCGTCCAGGCACAGGCCGTGGACATGCGCCACCGGGAAGCCGGTGCTGCCCAGCGCCGAGAGCACGCGGGCCTCGCGCTCCACCGCATGGGCGCCTTTCAGCACCTGCCCCGGCGGCTTGCGCCGCAGCACATAGGACCGGCCCGGCGTCACCAGCTTGTAGGTCGGGTTGGACTGCCCGCCCTTGAACTGCTCGACCGTGAGCGGCCCGGTAAAGCCCTCGACATGGGCTTCCATCCACGCAGCCAGCCGGGCCTCGTCGAAGGCGTAGCCCTCGCGCACGGCGCCGGTACCGGCATTGGCGGCAGCGTCAGTGCTGCTCATGAGCCGCCTTCCAGTCGCGCTTGATCTTCTTGGCGAGGCTCCACTTGTGGACTTCGGTGGGGCCGTCGTAGATGCGGAAGGCGCGGATTTCGCGGAAGACCTGCTCGACGATCGTATTGTCGGTCACGCCCGATCCGCCCATCACCTGCACGCAGCGATCCGCCACCCGCATCAGCGCCTCGGAAACCGCGACTTTGGCCATCGAGCTTTCCGCGCCGCCGCCCTCTCCGGCATCCAGCACGCCCGCGCACCAGTCGATGATGAGTTCGCTCTGCTTGAGGTCGATCAGGTTGTCGGCCAGCATGAAGCCGACGCCTTCGTGGTCGATCAGTGTCTTGCCGAAGGCCAAGCGGCGGTTGGCGTAGTCGGTGGCGATCTCGTTGGCGCGGATACAGGCACCGAGCCAGCGCATGCAGTGCGAAAGCCGCGCCGGGGCGAGCCGCACTTGCGCATAGCGGAACCCCTCGCCCGACTGGCCCAGCATCTGGTCGGCAGGCACCCGCAGGTTGTCGATCGTGACGACGGCATGGCCGCCGGGCATCGAGGAATCGATGGTATTGGGCACATGTTCGATGCGGATCGCCGGGTCGGGCAGGTCGACCAGGAACATGCAGGCGCCGTCATCGGACTTCGCCATGACAATGCCCACTTTCGCGCCGTCGGCGCCGGTGATGAACGCCTTCCTGCCGTTCACGACCCAGTGATTGCCGTCGAGACGGCAAGTGGTCAGCATCATCGAGGGATCGGAACCGGCACCGTTCTCGGCCGCCGGTTCGGTCATGAAGAAAGCCGAACGTCCGCGCCCTTCCACCAGCGGCTTCAGGAAGCGCTCCTTGATGGCCGGGCTGCCGACTTTGCCGAGCAGGTACATGTTGCCCTCGTCCGGCGCGGCGGTGTTGACCGCCAGCGGCCCGAGCGGCGACAGGCCCGAGGCACGCAGCACCACGGCGGTCTCGCGCTGCGTCAGATGGCGCCCGTCCCCCAGGATATGCGGCGTTAGCACGCCGGCAGCCCGTGCCTTGCCCTTGAGTTCGGCGACAAGTTCCTCGCTCGGGCAATCGTGGTGATCGCGGCGCGAGTCCTTCTCGTAAGGCACGACGACCTCGCGGACGAAGGCTTCGACTTTCGCGGCGATCTCGGCGGTCAGTTCGGGACCGGCACCTTCTGAATGTTCCATTTGGGCGCTCCTCACTTCGGTGCCATCCTGATCGCGCCGTCGAGACGGATGGTCTCGCCGTTGAGCATCGGGTTGGTGACGATGCTCTCCACCAATTGTGCATATTCGTCGGGCTGGCCGAGGCGGCTTGGGAAGGGCACTTGCTTGCCCAGTGAATCCTGCGCCTCCTGCGGCAGGCCGGCCAGCAGCGGGGTCCAGAAGATGCCGGGGGCAATCGTCATCACGCGGATGCCGTAGCGCGCGAACTCCCGCGCCACGGGGAGCGTCATGCCGACGATGCCGCCCTTCGATGCGGCATAGGCCGCCTGCCCGATCTGGCCGTCATAGGCTGCGACCGAGGCGGTATTGACGATCACGCCGCGCTCCTCCCCCACCGGCTCGGCATCGTGCAGTCGCGCCGCGAACTTGGAGAGAACGTTGAAACTGCCGATCAGGTTGATCGAGACAGTCCTGGAAAACATCGCCAGCGGAAGCGCCTTGCCCTCGCGGTCGATCACTTTGGCGGGCGGAGCGATCCCGGCGCAGTTGACCAGGATGCGGGCCTTGCCGTGCAAGCCTTCGGCATGTTCCAGCGCGGCGTCGACGGCAGCCTCATCGGTCACGTCGACCGCCGCGAAGTGCCCGCCGATTTCGCGCGCGGTGATTTCGCCGAGTTCCGGATTGAGATCGAAGATAGTCACTTTCGCACCGGCTGCGGCCAGCCGCCGGGCCGTGCCTGCGCCGAGGCCCGATGCTCCACCCGTCACGATCGCCGCGACGCCGTTGATATCCATGCAAGACTCTCCAAAAACTTTGCGGTGCATTTATGCACTCATGAGTGTATTGCATCTCCTGAAGTTTCCTGTCAACGCTCCCGGCGAAGAAAAGAGGATACCCATGCCGTCGCCGTCACCCTTTCGAACCGCCGCCCAGAAGGAAGCGGAGCGCGCCGCCAAGCGGGATGCGGTGCTGCGAGCGGCAGTGCGCATGTTCAACGAACGGGGGTTCCACGCGACCTCGCTGGACGATGTCGCCGCCAGCCTCGGCATCTCCAAGCGCACGATCTATCATTATCTGGCGAACAAGGATCAGGTGCTGCTCGAATGCGTGACCATCGGCCTTCAGCAATTGCTGGAAGCGGCGGACCGGGCGCGCCGCGAACCGGGCGACGGCCGCCACCGACTGACGCGCTTCCTGCGCCGCTATGCCGAAGTGAACATGGACGATTTCGGGCGCTGCGTGATCCGTACGGGCGCGGAGGCGCTCTCTCCCGAAAGCCTGCCGCGCTACCGCGAACTCAAGCGCCAGATCGATAGCGCCCTGCGGACCATGATCGAACAGGCAGTGGCCGACGGTTCGATTGCCCCCGTCGACGTCAAGATGGCGGCCTTCACTCTGGCAGGGGCGCTCAACTGGCCCGCCCGCTGGCACGATCCCGAAGGCGAACTGCCAGTCGAGACCATAGCGCAGACACTGGTCGATATCCTCACCCGCGGGCTCGATCCCCGCCCCTGATGAACTTGCGCACCCTGACGGATTTCCGTCAGTCGCGCCTCCGGTCGCCTCTGTTCCATCCTGCCGATCCGAAAACAGGCAGGAGCTTAGAGGCATGCGATTTGCGAACAGGGTTGTCATCGTCACGGGCGGCGCATCGGGCATAGGCGAGGCCGCCGTGCGCCGTTTCGCGGCGGAAGGCGCCTCGGTGGTGGTTGCGGATATCCGGCCCGATGCACTGGAGCGGGTCGTCGGCGATCTGGGCCGCGAAAGGCATCACGCGGTCGAGGTCGACATGCTCGATCCCGCCGCGATCGACCGCATGATCGACGAGACGGAGGACCGCTTTGGACGGATCGACACGCTCGTCAACAATGCAGGCATGGGTTCGTTCGGCCGGGTGACCGAGATCGATCTCGACCACTGGCGGCAGGTCATGGCCATCGACGTCGAGGCCGTGTTCTGGGCGAGCCGCCAGGCGATCCCGCACTTGTCCCGAGTCGGCGGCTCGATCGTCAATATCGCCTCGGCTTCGGGCATGGCGGCGGACTATGGCTTCGCCGCTTACAATGCCGCCAAGGCCGCCGTCATCAACCTGACCCGCGCGATGGCCATCGATCATGCGCCCGAGATCCGGGTCAATGCCGTCAGCCCCGGCCTCACCGCCACGCCGCTGGCCACCGGGCTTACCGGCAATCCGGTCGTCATGGCCGCCTACGAGCCTGCGCTCGCCATGAAGCGGCCCGCCGAACCTTCTGAAATCGCAGGCGCTATCGCTTTTCTCGCCTCCGAAGACGCCTCTTACGTGAACGGCCACAATCTCGTCGTCGACGGCGGCATGACCGCGCATACCGGCCAGCCCAACTTCACGCGCCTGCTGGGCGGGACGAGCCATCTCGCCGATGCCGAAAGTGCCGTCCGGCGCTGAAGGACAGGACGGGTTTCCGTCAATCGACCCCGCCCGCCGCGGAGCGCTATCCCGGCAAGATATAAAAACATCGATAATGGAGGAGGAACATGAAAGCGATCTATCGTACCGCCGTGGCCGCACTCGCGCTGACCAGTCCGGTCGCAGCATGGGGGCAGTCTGCAACGCCCGCATCGGCTCCCCCCGAACAGGTGGGCATTCAGGACATCGTCGTTACCGCCAACCGCCGCGAGGAGAAGTTGCAGAACGTCGGCGCCTCGATCAGCGCCATGTCCGGAGACCAGATGCGCGAACTGGGCGTGACCACCGCGCTCGACGTTGCCAATTTCACGCCGAACATCGAGATCGTCCGCTCCTACGCCTCGCCCGGCTTCAACACCCAGATCACCATTCGCGGCGTCGGCCAGCCCGACTTCCAGGATACGACCGAGGCGACCGCCACCGCCTATGTCGACGAATTCTACATGATCGGCGCCGGACAGGCGGACTTCCTGAGCTTCGACATCGCCCGCACCGAAGTGGCGCGCGGGCCGCAGGGTACGGTCCAGGGCCGCAACGCGACGGCGGGCAGCATCAACTACTACACCAACCGCCCGACGTTCGATGGCACCAGCGGTCGTATGTCCGTGACCGTGGCGGAGCGCGGCACGATCCGCACCGAGGGCTTCCTCAACGTGCCGGTCAGCGACACCCTGGCGCTGCGCGGCGCCTTCTCGACCGACCACAGCGACGGCTATCTGCGCAACATCAATCCGACCAGCAACTGGCGCAAGGGCGCGGCGGGCAAGTTCTATGCGGGCCGCCTCCAGGCGCTGTTCCAGCCGACCGACAACCTCTCGCTGTTGCTCAAGGCTGAAATCGGCAAGATGGGCCCGGTCGCGGGCGGCAACGAAAAGGCCTATCCGGTCGGCCAGATCGCGGGACTGCCCGGCACTTACGCGATCCCGACCGACGCCTTCGGCCAGAACCAGGCCAATATCGGCGCCGGGGCAAGAGACGTCACCAATGCCGACGGCAGCAACGAACTGCAGAGCAAGATGCAGCACTACCTCGCCACGTTGAACTACGATGCAGGCGGCGGGGTCAACGTCACCGTGCTGGGCGGCTGGCTGCAATCGAAGAAGTACAGCATCGAGGACTGCGACCACACGCCGCTGCCGCTCTGCAACTTCTCCAACAAGGCCCGCTCGCGCCACTGGACGGCGGAAGGGCGCGTCAACTGGGACACCGGCGTGCTACGGCTGACGGCGGGTGCCAACTATCTGCATCAGTCGATCTTCACCACGTCCGCCTCGCCGCTGTTCTTCGGGCCGACGGTGACGCCTTTCGGCGACACGCTTTACGGGCAGGCCTTCCGCGACGGGCAGAAGCTGAGCAGCTACGCCTTCTTCGGACAGGCGGAATACGACCTGACCCCGCAACTGACGGCCATCGCGGGCATTCGCTACACCCATGACAACAAGCGGCTCGACAGCGTGAACGCAGCGACCACCTCGCTGCCGATCGATACGCCGCTGCCGATGTCGATCGGCGCCTACGAGGCTCTGCGCGAACAGATATTCGCCTCGCCCGATGCGGTCTTCACCCGGCTCACCGTGGCCGACAATGGCGATCTCGCGCGGTTCCGCAAGGGGCTGGTCAACGCCAACCTGCAGCTCAACTACAAGCCGACCGACGATCTGCTGGTCTACCTCAGCTACAAGCGCGGGCAGAAGAGCGGCGGTTTCATCACCGGCAACGTCACCGGCACCGCGCCGGAATTGCGCCCCTTCAAGGAGGAAACCAACAATGCCTTCGAACTGGGCGTGAAGTCGGACCTGCTGGGCAAGATGCTGCGCGTGAACGGTGCGGTGTTCTATTACGATTACCAGAACATGCAGAACACCAGCCTGATCGGCATCACCAATGTCATCACCAACAACGATGCGAAGATCTGGGGCGGCGAAGTGGAAGTGACCGCCACGCCGACGCGGGGCCTCTCGCTGTCGGTTTCGGGCGGCTATGTCCACACCCGCGTCCAGGACATCTACAATCCGACCGGCGCGGTGGCGATCCTGTCCGACAACCGCCTGCCGCTGGCACCGCGCCTTACCGGCAATGCGCGGGTGCGCTACGAGTGGGACCAGTTCAGCGGAAAGCTCTTCGTGCAGGGCGCAGCACGCGGGCGGACCTGGATGTACCGGGATTCGCTCAACAACCCCTCGACGAAAATCCCCGGCCTCTTCGTGGCGGATGCGCAGGCCGGCTATACGGCGGACAACTGGTCGCTCAGCTTCTACGTCGACAATGTGTTCAACACCCGCCGCGCGATCAACCTGTTCGACATCTCCTCGGTCGCGAACAGCGGTGAAGTGGTCTACCAGATGCCGCGCTGGTTCGGCGGCACTTTTTCGGTCAACTTCTGAAGGCCGCCGAGGGGGAATGTGAAGTCGTTCCCCCTCGGCGATAATTCTCCCCTGCCCTCACCGCGTCATATAGGCGACCAGCGAGGAGCGGTTGTGGATCGACAGCTTTGCATAGATGCGCCGGAGATGGTTCTCGACCGTGTGCTCGGACAGGCCGGTGCTATAGGCGATCTCCTTGTTGAGCTTGCCCTGGCACACAAGCTGCGCAATCTCCGTTTCGCGCGGCGAGAGCGGCGTTGAAGAGGCCGCCTCGGTCCGCCGGAAGTAGCTCGTGCGGAACGTGCTGAGGCCATTGGCCTTGTCGAGCAGTTCGCGCAGCATGTGCCCCGCCACCATGTCCTGCAAGCGTGGCGCCAGCTGGTTCAGCAGTGGCATCGACACCGGGTCCGGTCGCTTGACGACACGCTTGCGGTGGAAACCGATCGTCGAATAGATTCCCGGCATCAGGCGCCGGGTCGAGGCACCGATCACGTCGATGCCGTAGTGGTACATGAACTGCCAGTATTGGCTGGTCGGCTTGGCGATGGTTTCCACCCGGCGATCCGATCCCACCAGCACGCCGTCGTCGTCTACCCGGTCCGGCTGCTCCTGCAGGCGCGGATCGGTGAAGGGATCGTGCTCGAACACCGCCTTGCTGTGATAGATTTCCTTCACTTCCTCCGAAATGCCGGTGTGGAAGAGGTAGGAAAGTTGCGGCTTGTTCGAAACCCGGTCGCACAGGAATATCGAGGCACTGTCCAGGTCGCACGTCTCCACGATATGCCGCGTGAAATCGCAGATACCGCCTGTAAGCCTGACGTTCATCTCCATGTCACTCTCCCGTCCGGCCCGTTTTCCGGGCCCGGATATTTCGACCACCCTACAGCCGCGCGCGCGGCGTGGGTAGCCCTTCCCATCTAGGGTCTGTGGCGACACGTCCCAATAACGGGTTTCCGTCAATCCCCACCCCGGCCCTCCCCGGCTAACCTGTCCTTCAATGCGATAAACGGCAAAGGGATGCAGGAATGGCCGAAGGGCAGAAGATCATCACGGACGGCGGCGCGCTGGTCGCAAGCACGCTGCGGGAAGCCGGTGTCACCACGATATTCGCGCTCCACGGCGGCCATCTCGATGCCGCCTTCAAGGGTTTCCTCGACGAAGGGATCGAACTCGTCGATTCCCGCCATGAGGCCTGCTCCGGCCACGCCGCCGAAGGCTGGGCACGCATTACCGGCGAACTTGGCGTGTGCATGATTACCGCCGGTCCCGGTTTCACCAATGCGCTGACCTGCATGGCCAATGCCCGGCTGGACGGCACGCCGGTCCTGTTCATGGCCGGCGCCCCGCCGCTGCGGGAGGAAGCGCTCAACGTCCTGCAAGGCGGCGTCGACCAGGTGGCCATGGCGACCCCGGTCGTGAAGCACGCGATCCGCATCACTGATCCCGACCGCATTCCCGACCTGCTCGCCAATGCCATCACGATTGCCGTGAGCGGCAGGCCGGGGCCGGTCTTCGTGGAACTGCCGATCGACGTCATGGCCCGCCCGGCCCAGCGGCCCGTTCCCCTGCCGCGTCCGGTCCAGCCGATCCCGACCGCCCCGCTTCCCGCCCACGTCGAGGAAATGGTTGCGCTGTTGAAGCAGGCCAAGCGTCCCGTCGCGATCTTCGGCAGCCTCGCCCGCTACCAGTCCACCCCTGCGCAAGTGCAGGGCTTCCTCGACAGGCTGGGCATCCCCGCTGTCTTCAGCAGCCGTTCGCTCGGCCTGCTCGATCCCGGCCACCCCGGCTATGCCCATGACCCGAGCGCGATCGCCGTCGCCATCGCGCAGGAGGAAGCGCCGGACTTGATCCTGATGCTCGGCTCGCGCTTCGGCCTGTTCCTGGGCGGCCGAACGCGCGTCTTCTTTCCCGAAGACGCGAAGATCGTGCAAGTCCATGCCGACGCCGCAGAGTTCGGCCGAATTCATCAGCCCGCGCTTGCCACCACGGCGAGCGTCGGCGCGACCATGGACGCACTGGCGCAGGCGTGGGACGAGGCACCGCAACGCTTCGCCGCATGGCGCGATACGATGCGCAAGGCGGCCTCGATCGTCGGTTCGGAGTTCTCGCCCGAGACACCTTCCGGCAAGATCAACCCATACTTTGCCGCCAAGGCTGCGGTTTCGGGCGCGCCGGAAGGCACCACTTTCGTCCTCGAAGGCGGCGAGGCGGGGCTTTGGGCGGGATACCATGCCCGCGTGGCCCATCCCGGCGGGGTCCTGACGTTCGGCCAGCTTGGCGCGCTCGGCGTCGGTTTCGGGCTTGCGGTCGGGGCGGCTTATGCGCGGCCCGGCAAGCCCGTGGTCCAGATTTCGGGAGACGGCGCCATCGGTTTCCACTTGCAGGAGTTCGAGACGATGGTGCGGCAGAAGCTGCCGATCGTCACCGTCGTGCTCAACAACAGCTGCTGGGGACAGTCATTGCACGGCCAGCAGATTCTCTACGGTGAGAACTATAGTTGTATCTCCGTGCTGGGCGACATCAAGTACCACGAGATCGCCAGGGGCTTCGGCTGCTATGGCGAGCGCGTTGACACTCTGGACGAGATCGGCCCCGCCATCGCCCGCGCCTTCGCCTCTGGCCTGCCGGGCTGCATCGACGTGACGGTCGATGCCGAGGTGGTCCTTCCCATGACCGCCGCGATGCTGGGCGAACCGGCGGACAACGAAGTCATGGTCCCCTATTACGAGAACATCCAGCTGTGAAGGCGGCGGTCCTCCACAAGGGCAGGATGCGCGTGGAAGACATGCCGGAACCCGTCCCCGCTGCGGGACAGGTTCTGGTCGCGCCGCTCGCCTGCGGGGTCTGCGGCAGCGACCTTCACGCCCGCGACCACGGCGATCACCTTTGCAATCTCCTCCACCGTGCCGGGTTCCGCGGTTTCATGGACCCGGACCGGCCGGTGGTGATGGGGCATGAGTTCTGCGCCGCGCTGCTGGAACCGGCGGCAGGGCTTCCGGTCGGCCAGAGGGTGGTGGCGCAGCCCTTTCTCGTCGATGCCGAGGGGCTGGTGCTGATCGGCTATTCGAACCGTTACAACGGCGCGTTCGCGGAACGGATGCTGCTGCAAAGCGACGCTCTGCATGCAGTGCCGGACAATGTGCCCACCGAAGTCGCCGCCATGACCGAGCCGCTCGCCGTCGCGGTCCATGCGGTCAACCAGTCCGGCGCGGACAAGGACTGTGCCTTTGCGGTCTATGGCTGCGGCCCGGTGGGGCTGTTCATCATCGCCCGGCTCAAGGCGCTGGGGCTGGGGCCGGTGCTGGCCATCGATCCCGTACCAGCGCGCCGGAGTATGGCGGAAAGGATGGGGGCGGACGCCGTGATCGCCCCCGATGGCGCGGCCAGCACGGCGTGGTGGCGGGGGCATGATCTTCATATTGGCCTGTCCGATACGATGGCGGCGGCAAATGGTACGCATAAGCGCGCGGTGCTGTTCGAATGCGTGGGCAAACCCGGCATGCTCACCGCCATAGCCGAAGCCGCGCCGGTTGCGGCCACGGTCGTCGTGGCCGGGGTCTGCATGGAAACCGATGCGATCGAACCGGCGTTGCTGATCCAGAAGTCGATCCAGTTGCGCTTCGTCTTCGCCTATTCCCCGCAGGAATTCGCCGAGGCTTTCGCGATGATCTGCGCGCGGCCCGAGGCACTGGCGCCGATGCTGACCGGCGAGACGACGCTCACACAAGTCGACCGGGCCTTCGCCGCGCTGACAGCAGGCGGGGAACAGGTCAAGATGATGGTAAAGGCATAACAGGAGAGAGCCATGCGCGAGGCGCTGACATTCTATATCGACGGCCGCTGGGTCGCCCCTTCGACTTCCGCTGTAATCGACGTGATAAACCCCGCCGATGCGGGCGTTGCAGGTAAAGTCGCGCTTGGCGGAGAGGCCGACGTGAACGCCGCGGTCGCCGCTGCACGGCGCGCCTTCGACAGCTATTCCCGCAGCAGCGTGAAGGAGCGCGCCGAACTGCTGGAGGCGATCATCGCCGTCTACCAGAAGCGGGCCGACGATCTGGCATCTGCCGTGACCGCCGAAATGGGCGCGCCCACCTGGCTTGCCAGCGCGGCGCAAGTGCCCATCGGCATCGGCCATCTCCAGATCGCCCGGCAATTGCTCGACAGTTACAGGTTCAGCGAGCAGACGGGCACCACGCGCCTCGTCAAGGAGCCGGTCGGTGTCTGCGGCTTCATCACGCCGTGGAACTGGCCGCTCAACCAGATCGCCTGCAAGGTCGCCCCGGCGATTGCGGTGGGCTGCACGATGGTTCTGAAACCCTCCGAAGTCGCGCCTTTCTCCGGCCAGATCTTTGCCGAGATCATGGCGGAGGCGGGTGTTCCGGCGGGTGTCTTCAATCTCGTCCACGGCGACGGGCCGGGCGTGGGGGCGGCGCTTTCGGCCCATCCCGATGTCGACATGATGTCCTTCACCGGATCGACCCGCGCCGGCGTGGAAGTCGCCCGCGCCGCTGCCGCCACGGTGAAGCGCGTCCATCAGGAACTCGGCGGCAAGTCCGCGAACATCGTGCTGCCTTCCGCCGATCTGAAGGCGGCGGTTTCCGGCGGGGTCGCGGCGATGATGGTCAATTCCGGGCAGTCCTGCAACGCGCCCTCGCGCATGCTGGTCCAGCACGCGCGCATGGCCGAAGCCAAGGCCATCGCTGCCGAGACGCTGGCCGAGCAGACGGTCGGGCGGCCGGACAGCAATGCCAAGCTGGGCCCGGTGGTCAGCGAAGTGCAGTGGAACAAGATCCAGCGCCTGATCGAGGCGGGCATTGCCGAAGGCGCGTCGCTTGTCGGCGGCGGTCCCGGCAAACCCGAAGAGCTTGGTGACGGCTACTATGTGAAGCCCACCGTATTTGCCGATGTCACCAACGACATGACGATCGCCCGCGAGGAGATTTTCGGCCCGGTGCTCACCATTCTCGGTTACGAAGACGAGGAGCATGCGATCGCCATCGCCAACGATACGCCTTACGGGCTTGCCGCCTATGTGCAGGGAACAGGCCCCGAAGCCGAAGCCGTGGCAGGCCGCCTGCGCGCCGGGCAGGTCTATCTCAATTACCCGGAACTCGATCTGACCGCACCGTTCGGCGGCTACAAGCAATCGGGCAACGGCCGCGAATGGGGCGCCCATGCCTTCGGAGACTTTCTGGAGGTAAAGGCCGTGATGGGCGCGGCGGCACAGGGCTGACGGGCGGATGATGCCTTCGCTGATCGACCTGCTGGCGGCCGCGCTCGCGCTGGATGCGGACGCCCCCGCTGTCTTCTATCGCGGGGAAAGCCGCAGCTTCCGCTGGCTTGACGGCCAGAGCGACGGTTTCGCCGCCGCTCTCGCCGAGGCCGGGATCGCGCCGGGCGAGCGGATGCTGCTCTGCCTCCAGAACGTGCCCGAATTCCTCGTCGCCTTGCTGGGTGCGGCCAAGGCCGGGGTGGTCACCGTGCCGATCAACCCGATGTACCGGGCGGCGGAAGTGGAGCGCGTGGCTGCCGACTGCACGCCTCGCGCGGTGGTCTGCGAAACGAGCCACGCGCAGGATGTGATCGGTGATGCACTGCCGGGAATCCTGCGCTTCACGGTGGGAGACGGAGGGACTTTCCCGCAATCGGCGCACGCCCTGCCCTTCGCTGCTCGGCCGCTCGACCCGTTGATGCTGGTCTATACGTCCGGCACCACCGGCAAGCCCAAGGGTGCGGTAATCAGCCATGCCAATCTGCTGGCAGGCGCGGCGTTCTATCGCACGGCGGCAAGTCTCCAGCCCGGCGAGCCGATCCTTGCCGCTGCGCCGCTGTTCCATGTGACCGGCCTCAGCGGGCATATCGGTGCGGCGCTGGCGGCTCGGGCGCCGTTGATCCTGACTTATCGTTTTCAGGCCGAAGCGGTGCTGGAGGCGATCGAGCGGCACCGGCCGACCTTCACGGTCGCGGCAGTGACGGCGCTTGTCGCGCTGATCGAGGCGCCTGCTTTCACTCCCGAACGGGTCGCCAGCCTGCGGACGGTCTTCTCAGGCGGCGCGCCCGTGGCGCCGGCCCTGCGGGACCGGTTCCGGGAGGCGACAGGCGTAACCCTGCGCAATGTCTACGGCCTGACCGAGACGGTGGCGCCGGTTATCGCCTGCCCGGAAGCGCCCGCGGCGCCCGTCGATCTTGCCAGTGGCGCCCTGTCCACCGGTAAGGCCGTGGCGGGCACCACGGTGCTCATCCTCGACGAACGGGGCCAGCCCTGTGCACCGGGCGAAGCGGGAGAAATCGCGGTCGCCGGTCCCAGTGTCGTGCATGAATATTGGCAGGCACCCGAGGCGACGGGCGAGGCCATGCGCGGCGACGGCTTCCGTACCGGGGACATCGGGGTGATGGACGACCAGGGCTGGATCTACCTCATCGACCGCAAGAAGGACATGATCGTAGCGTCCGGCTTCAAGGTCTGGCCGCGCGAGGTGGAGGATGTCCTCTATGCCCACCCTGCGATCCGCGAAGCCGCCGTGGTCGGCGCACCGGACGCCTATCGCGGCGAGACGGTGAAAGCGGTCATCAGCCTGCGCAAGGGCGCCACGCTGGACGAGCAGGAGCTCATCGCCTTCTGCCGCTCGCATCTGGCCGCCTACAAGGTGCCGCGTATCATCGCCGTGCTGGACGACCTGCCCAAGACGCCGACCGGCAAGATCCTGCGGCGTGAATTGCGCGGCTAGAATCCGGAAAATACCGAAAGATCGATCACGCTCCCGTTGGGACAGGAGGCGAATATGAAAGCGGCGCTGTTGCGTGGCCCCGGCGAGCCCGACCAGTTCGAAATCGGGGAAGTCGCTGATCCGGTTGCCGGTCGCGGCGAAGTGCTCGTGCGCGTCGAGGCAATCAGCATCGAAGGCGGAGACCTGATCGCCCGGCGCACCGCAGGCGCGTTCGAGCCGGGCCATGTCATCGGCTATGCTGCGGCCGGGACGGTCATCGCGCTTGGTCCCGCCGTCAGGGGTTTTTCGGTCGGAGACAGGGTCACCACTTTCGACTTCCAGGGCTCCCATGCGGAACTGAGAGCCGTTCCTGCCGCGCAATGCTGGGCCATCCCGCCGGAATTGGCCGCAGCAGTGGCCGCCACCATTCCTTGCGGCCCCGGCACGGCGGCGCATGCGTTGCGGCTCGGAGGCTTCGAGGACGGAACGGGCAAGACCGTCCTGGTTACGGGCGCGGGCGGAGGGGTCGGCTTGGCAGCCGTCCAACTGGCTGCGCGAGCCGGTGCCCGCGTGATCGGCACCGGCTCGAATCGGGCCACGCTGGAGGCGATTCGCCAACATGGTCTCAGCGATGTCATCGTCACAGCCGATCAATCCGCGAGCGAACAGGTTCTGGACCTGCTCGGCGGGCGCGAGGTCGACCTTCTGATCGACAATGTCGGAGGACAGGCCCTTTCTGATGGACTGAAAACCTTGCGCGACGGTGGCAAGGCCGTCCTCGTCGGCGTATTCGGCGGATGGCATGAGCCACTTGACGCCGGCTTCATCCTCAGGCGGCGCATTTCGGTGATCGGCTGCCTGCTGGGGCCGGTCATAAGCGAGCCTGCGAATTACCGGCTCATCGCGGATTTGTTGAATTTGGCGAAGAATAATCGGATTTACACGCCCATCGATGCCAAGTTTCCCTTCCGCGATGTGGCGCAAGCCCATGCCCGTGCGGAACAAAGAGGCCGTCTCGGGCGTGTGCTCCTGCACTGCGATCCGTAATCCGCAAAACCCGACGACCTGCCGGATTCGCCTGATCGTCCGTTGATGAATCGCAGCGTAAATCTCACGGATGGTCGAAACGATCTATTTGCGCTATGAGCAACCCAAGAGACGAGACAAATCCAGTTTCGGGTGCCGTTTCAGGTACCGATTGGCCCTGCGAAGGGTGAGATTTTGTCAAGTTTGAAGGACTTTTGTCAAATGGCGCGATCAGTGCATCAAGCGTTTGGCATGCGAAGAATTTATCGCCGCAAGGTGCTGCATAGTGTTTAGATGTTTCGGCCTTTGAACACGGTGCCTAAAGCGATAAAATGACATAATCAGGAAGCGGTCGAATTTCTGGATCGATGTTCCTGATACCCTGCGTGCTGCGTTCACGCGCACGGGTTGAATTTCTCCGAGCGCAGTGAAGGTATGCTTTTATTCATGTCATTTGACAGAGGAAATCGCGGTAACGGCCGCGACCGGTTCGGTGGTGGCAATGGCCGCTTCGGTGGGGGTGATGATCGGTTTGGCGGCAACGACAGGTTCGGCGGCGACCGGTTTGGTGGCGACCGATTCGGTGGTGGCGGCCAGCGCGGCGGTTTCGGCGGCCCGCGCGGTGGCGGTGCACCGGCCCAGGTGATCGGCGAAGGCAGCGGTGTGGTGAAGTTCTTCAACCCGGACAAGGGCTTCGGCTTCATCCAGCGCGAAGATGGCGGCGACGATGCGTTCGTGCACATCAGCGCGGTCCACGATGCCGGCCTCACGACCCTTGCCGAAGGGCAGCAGCTTGAATTCCAGCTGGTCGATCGTGGCGGCAAGGTCTCCGCGACCAACCTGTCGATCGTCGGCGAAGTTATCGTTGCAACGCGTCGCGAATCGGCACCGGCACAGCGCCAGTCGACTGGTGAGCGCGCCAACGGCACGGTCAAGTTCTTCAACGCGACCAAGGGCTTCGGCTTCATTACTCGCGAAGACGGTCAGCCCGACGCGTTCGTGCACATCAGTGCCGTCGAGCGTTCCGGTCTTTCCGGCCTGTACGAAGGCGATCAGCTTGAGTTCGAGATCGAAATCGATCGTCGCGGCAAGTCCTCGGCTGTCAATCTGATCCAGCGTTAAAGTGTCAGGCCTTGGCTCGCTTTTTGCGGGTCAAGGCCTCGCTTTCTCGTTGATCGTTCGAGGGAACGAATCTCGATCGATCTCTTTGTAGCGGCGTATTTCCGGCCTTTTCGCATCGGTTGCGATGACCGGATCGGTATCTTGATCGCCTCACAGGCACCGTTAGCGGAAAGCTTTGGCAGACAGGGGCGGAAGCGCGCCGCGCAAAAAAGAAACGAGGTACGCCGCGATGCGTGGCATGCACTTGCAATGCTACCTGCGCGGAGCCGCTCAGCCTCGGTCGACCCGATCTTTGGCGAGTATTTTTTCTTCAACTGCTGGCAGCTTGCTGCCGAGCGCGCCGGGAATGAAATTCGGAAGCCGCTGACATCTGACGGCGGAAGGGCGAAATTCACCCGACGACATGGCTGGTGCTTTGCAGCCATGTCAGGCAATGCATTTTCAGACCCACGTCCTTATCCCGGTGAAGCGATCGCCGTGGAAAGGGTGTATCGGATAGAGGCTAACGAATGAGCAACGACGATCACAGCGCGGAAGACGACGCACCGCTGATCGACAATAACCGAGGTTCGGTCAAGCGACTGATCGCTAAAGCCAAGCGCCTCGGAGTGATATCCGTCAGCGAACTGAACGCTGCGCTGCCTCAAGACCAGATGTCCAACGATCAGATCGAAGACGTCATGGCCGCGATTTCGGAAATGGGCGTCAGGATCGTCGAGAACGAAGACGATGACGACACCGCCGAGAACGAAGCGGACCAGGATTCCGACGAGGATCAGGACGGCGAAGGCGACTTTTCGGAACGCGGCGAAGGTCCCCGTCGGCGCACTGCCGATGCCAAGACTGCGGAAGCACTGGGCCGTAGCGACGATCCGGTGCGTCTGTACCTGCGCGAAATGGGCGCAGCCGAGATGCTCAGCCGCGAGGGTGAAGCAGCCATTTCCAAGCGCATCGAAGCCGGGCGCGACATGATGATCCTGGGCCTGTGCGAAAGCCCGATCACCTTCCACGCGATCATCCAGTGGTCCGAAGCGCTCAACAACGGCGAGATGCAGCTGCGCGAGATTCTCGATCTCGACGCCATGCTCTCCAAGGAGCCCGCGCCCGAAAGCCTCAATGAGGACGGCGAGAGCGACGACGACGGCGAGATCAGCGAGAAGACTGCCGGCCCTTCGTTCAAGGACGAGGACGATTCCGACGAGGACAACTCCGAGGAACTCGACGAGGACGGCAACCCGATCCCCAAGCGCCAGGCCGAGGAAGAGGAAGAGGACAACACCCTCAGCCTCGCCCAGATGGAAGCGGCTCTGAAGCCCGAAGCGCTTGAGAAGTTCATGCTCATCACCGAGCTGTTCCAGGCCTTCGAACGTCTCCAGTCGGAGCGTCTCGACGCGCTGGCGCTCGGCATCGACTTCCCCGCTGCCAAGGAAGACCAGTACCAGCAGCTTCGCGAAGACCTCACCGCGCAAGTCGAATCGGTGAAGTTCCACGCGACGAAGATCGAATATCTCGTCGACAATCTCTACGCCTTCAACCGCCGCCTCACTGCGCTTGGCGGCCAGATGCTGCGCCTGGCGGAGCGTCACAAGGTCAAGCGCGCCGACTTCCTGGAAACCTATGTCGGCCGTGAACTGGACGACACCTGGCTGTCGGAAGTGTCCAAGAAGGACAAGAAGTGGGCAGCCTTCGCCGAGGCCGAAGCCGATCCGGTCGAGCGCATCCGCCTGGAGGTTTCGGACATTGCCGCCGCCACCGGCATGCAGCTCGCCGAGTTCCGCCGCATCGTCAACATGGTCCAGAAGGGCGAGCGCGAGGCGCGCATCGCCAAGAAGGAAATGGTCGAGGCAAACCTGCGTCTGGTGATCTCGCTCGCCAAGAAGTATCTGAACCGCGGTCTGCAGTTCCTCGACCTCATCCAGGAAGGCAATATCGGCCTGATGAAGGCCGTCGACAAGTTCGAGTACCGCCGCGGCTACAAGTTCTCGACGTATGCCACTTGGTGGATCAGGCAGGCGATCACGCGCTCGATCGCGGATCAGGCCCGCACGATCCGCATCCCGGTGCATATGATCGAGACGATCAACAAGCTGGTCCGCACCAGCCGTCAGTTCCTTCACGAGCATGGCCGCGAGCCCACGCCCGAGGAGATGGCCGAGCGCCTGTCGATGCCGCTCGAAAAGGTGAAGCGGGTTCTCAAGATCGCCAAGGAGCCGATCTCCCTCGAAACGCCGATCGGTGATGAGGAAGACAGCAGCCTGGGCGATTTCATCCAGGACGCCAACGCAGTCATCCCGGTCGATGCGGCGATCCAGGCGAACCTCAAGGAAATGATCACCCGCACGCTGTCTTCGTTGACACCGCGTGAAGAGCGCGTGCTGCGCATGCGCTTCGGTATCGGCATGCACACCGACCACACGCTGGAGGAAGTCGGCCAGCAGTTCTCGGTCACGCGCGAACGTATCCGCCAGATCGAGGCAAAGGCCCTGCGCAAGCTCAAGCATCCGAGCCGGTCTCGGATCATGCGCGCGTTTCTGGACTAGGGATATCGGATCGGTCGATGGTGTTTGGGCTACCGCCCAATTTCCGTCGACCGATTCGCGTTTGAGCAAGATCCGGCCGGGCTTTCCATTGGTTGGCCCGGCCGTTTTCGTATCAGAAGTCCTTTGAGACTTTGACGGTGAGTCTTCCGTCGCGTTGGTTGGAGGCGCCGCGCAGGCCGAGTTCCATGTCGAAGACCCAGGCGGAGAGGGTGTAGAGGCCGCCGCCGAGGGCCACCTCGTACTGGTCTCGGGTCCAGCCATCGGTGCGGATGCCGTAGAACGCCTGGCCCGGAATGTCGGCGTAGTCGAGGAACTGGGCGCTCGAGTCCTGGAACTCATGCGACCATTCGAGGCGCACGCGGGGGCGGAAGCTGCCGATCAGCAGGCGCTTGTCGAGTTCGAAGCGTCCGCCCAGCACGCCCGCCAGGGAGTTGGCGTCGCGCTTGTCGAAGCGCAGGTCCATGATCCCGGCGCCGTTCTCCCGGTAGGCATCGAGCGTGCCGCTCAGCCATTCACCGCGGCCATAGAGCGACCAGCGCAAGTTGCCGCTGATGCGGTCGATGCCGGTCGAGGCGGCGCCGAACCACATGGAGCCGTCGCGCGATCCGCGCGTCAGCGCGCCGTCGACGATCCGCCGGGTCTTGAAGCGCAAGTCTCCGTAGCCGATCACGAAGTCCACGAACATGCCCGGGAACGGCGCCGTGCTGCCATAGGCGGCGGCCACGCTGCTGCGGCCATGGAGCCGGGCGGCATTGTCGCCGATCTCGCTGTCGTCGAAGCCCATGCCGCCGCCCAGCCCCACGGTGACGTCGGGCGAGAGCTTGATATCCGCGCCCGCGCTCAGCCCGCTGGTGGCGATGGAGATCTTGTCGCGGTCGTTGGTGCGGTTGCGGGTGCCGAGAGCAAGCTGGCCTCCGGTCCAGACGGCGACCGAACCCACCTGACGTTCCGTGCCGCTGCTCGGCGCCTCGCCCTGCCCGCTATCTTCCGGACCTGCGGCCCCTGCATTCGCAGTGCGGGCATTCATCGGTGCGCGCGGATCGAAGCCGGTCGCATAGTTGCCGGGCCGTCCGCGCATCCGGTCGACCAGTTCGAGTTCGTCGACCGGAGTGCCCATGCCGAAGGCGCCCGATACCGATCGCCGCATGTCGAGAATGCCCAGCGAGACACCCATGCGGGCCTTGCCGGAACCGCCCCCGTTATGCAGCTGCTCGGTGCGCTGCAGGAAGTTGCGGCTCTGGGTCTGGGCGAAGCGCCGGGTCGATTCGACCTGGGCATCGCTCAGCGCACGGATGTTCGGATCGAGCGAGGGATCCGGGCGCGCGGTGACGGTGATCGTCACGGTCGCCGGAGCCGAAGTGCCGAACAGGTTCGACAGGGTGTAAGTGACGAGGATCGTGCCGCCGTAGTGCGGCGCGGGCGTCACTTCCAGCCGGTAGGTATGCGCGCCGGTCGGTCCCTCCTCGACGATCTTCGCGGTGGCCTTGTCGGCAGGCGCGATGCTGACGATCGCGGCGCCGGTGAAGGGTCCTTCGGTGGCCCCCTCGGTCAGTTCGATCGAGACGGGCTGGTTGTCGATCGCCTTGGCGGTCTTGGCCGCCGCGGTCGGCACGGTTCCGGTCACGGTGATGGTGACGGTGGCCGGCGCCGAACGCCCGCCCGGCCCCACCGCGACAAACCCGAAGGTGTCGGTGCCGGAGAACCCGGGATTGGGCGTATAAGTCGCGATCGCATTGCGCGTGCCGCGCAGCGCCACGGTGCCGTGCGTGGAGGTTCCGGCCAGTTCGACGGCGGTATATTCGCCCGCCACCAGCGCGGCGAGGTCGATGTCCACCGACTTCTGCGCCTGGGTGGAGGAGACCACCGATCCCGTACCCGCCTTGGCGGTCGGCGCCGGGGGCACCGCGACGTCGAGGCTGACGCTCGCCGTGCCGGAGGTACCGCCGGGGCCGGTGGCGGTGAAGGTGAAGCTGTCGGCGCCGAAGTAGCCGGTGTTCGGCACGTAAGTCGCGGTATTGCCGGCGATCGTCACGCTGCCATGAGCAGGCGCCGCCGCGACCGCGAGGCCGGTGCTGATGCCGCTTACCGAAGGCGAGAGATCGATCGCGGTGCCGGGGCTGTCATAGGGAACGGCGACGCCGCTCCTGTCGTGCACGGTCGGTGCCGGCGGCGTCGCCACCACCAGGCCGACGGTTGCCGGAGCCGAAGTGCCGCCCGGCCCACTCGCCGTGTACGTGAAGCTGTCGGCGCCGAAGTAGGCGGCGGCGGGGACATACGTGATCGTATTGCCGCTGACGCTGGCGGTGCCGTGGGCGGGCGGCGTGGCAATGGCAAGCGCCGTGTGGACGCCGCTCACCACGCCCGAGAGGTCGATCGCGGTACCGCTGCTGCCATAGGCCACGGCCACACCGTCGCGGTTTGCAGCCACCGGCGGTGCAGGCACCGCCACGCTCAGGGTTACGCTGGCCGGGGCCGAAGTGCCGCCCGGCCCACTCGCCGTGTAGGTGAAGCTGTCAGGGCCGAAGTAGGCGGCGGCGGGGACATACGTGATCGTATCACCGCTGACGCTGGCGGTACCGTGGGCAGGCGGCGTGGCGATGGCGATCGCGGTGTGGACCCCGCTCACCGAGGCAGAGAGGTCGATGGCCTGGCCGCTGCTGCCGTAAGCCACGGCTACGCCGTCGCGGTTTGCAGCCACCGGCGGTGCGGGCACCGCCACGCTCAGGGTTACGCTGGCCGGGGCCGAAGTGCCGCCCGGGCCGCTCGCCGTGTAGGTGAAGCTGTCAGCCCCGAAGTAGCCTACCGCAGGGACATACGTGATCGTATCGCCGCTGACGCTGGCGGTGCCGTGGGCAGGCGGCGTGGCGATGGCGATCGCGGTGTGGACCCCGCTCACCGAGACCGAGAGATCGATGGCCTGGCCGCTGCTGCCATAAGGCACGGCAATCCCGGTCCGGTCGGCGACGATGGGGGCGCCGGGCGTGGCGACGATCAGGTTCACGCTGGCCGGTGCAGAGGTTCCGCCGGGTCCACTTGCGGTATAGGTGAAGCTGTCGGCCCCGAAGTAGCCTACCGCAGGGACATAAGTGATCGTATCGCCGCTGACGCTGGCGGTGCCGTGGGCAGGCGGCGTGGCGATGGCCAGCGCCGTGTGGACGCCGCTCACCGAGGCCGAGAGGTCGATGGCGAGGCCCGCGCTGTCATAGGGGACGACCACGCCGCTGCGGTTCGCGGCCGTCGGCGCCGACGGGGTGGCAACGATCATCGTAACGGTGGCAGGCGCCGAAGTGCCGCCGGGGCCGGTCGCAGTGTAAGTGAAGCTGTCGGCGCCGAAGTAACCCGCGGCCGGGGTATACGTCACCACATCTCCGGCAATGCTGGCCGTGCCATGCGTCGGCGCCGTGGCAATCGCAATGCCCGAATGGACACCCGTAATCGAACCGGCGAGGTCGATGGCGGTGCCGCTGCTGCCATAGGGTACGGCGATCCCGCTGCGGTTCGCAGCGGTCGGCGCGGCCGGAGTGGCGACGACGATCGTGACGGTTCCCGGCGCCGAAGTGCCGCCCGGGCCGGTCGCGGTATAGGTGAAGCTGTCCGGGCCAAAGTACGTGGCGGCAGGAACGTAGGTGATCGTATTGCCGCTGACGCTGGCGGTGCCGTGAGCAGGCGGCGTGGCAATCGCGAGCGCGCTGTGGACTCCGCTGACCGCACCCGACAGGTCGATGGCCTGGCCGCTGCTGCCATAGGCGACGGCAACCCCCGTTCGGTCGGCGACGGTCGGCGTGCCGGGCGTGGCAACCGTCAGGGTGACGGTTCCCGGCGCCGAAGTACCGCCCGGGCCGGTCGCGGTATAGGTGAAGCTGTCCGGGCCGAAATACGTGGCGGCAGGAACGTAGGTGATCGTATCGCCGCTGACGCTGGCGGTGCCATGCGCGGGCGGCGTGGCCACGGCGAGCGCGGTGTGGACGCCGCTCACCGCGCCCGAGAGGTCGATGGCCTGGCCGCTGCTGCCATAGGCGACGGCAACCCCCGTCCGGTCGGCGACGGTCGGCGTGCCGGGCGTGGCAACGGTCAGGCTCACGGTTCCCGGCACCGAAGTGCCGCCGGGGCCAGTCGCGGTATAGGTGAAGCTGTCGGCGCCGAAATAGCCCGCGATCGGGGTATAAGTGACGACGCTGCCGGCCACGCTCACGGTGCCGTGCGTCGGCGCGGTGGCGATCGCCATGCTCGAATAGGTGCCGGTGATCGCCCCGGAGAGGTCGATCGCGGTGCCCGTGCTGCCGTAAGCCACGGCAAGGCCCGACCGGTCGGCAGCGACCGGGGCGGCCGGGGTGGCGACCGTCAGGCTGACGGTGGCGACGTTCGAGATGCCGCCGGGGCCGCTGGCGGTGTAGGTGAAGCTGTCGGGGCCGAAATAGCCGCTCGTCGGCGTATAGGTCACCACATCCCCGGCAACGGTGAGCGTGCCGTGCGACGCGGTCGAGGCGATGGCGATGGTGCTATGCGGGCCTCCGCTGATCGAAGCAGAGAGGTCGATTGCGGTCCCGGTGTTGTAGGCGACCGTCACTCCCGGCTTGTCTGCCGCGATGGGCCGGTCGATGAACGTGAAGCTTGCGCCGGTCGGGCTGGTCTGGCCGTTGACGGAAACCGTCACGATGACATTGCCCGAGCCGGTGGCGGGTGCGGTGACGGTGAGTGAGGTGGCGCTGGCACCGGTCACGTTACCTGCGGCCGATCCGAACTGGACGATATTGTTGCCGGGCGTGCTGCTGAAGCCGGTACCGGACAAGGTCACCACCTGGCTGGGCGGTCCGCTGCTCGGTGAGATCGCGGTGACCGTGGGGGTCACGGCGATGGCTGCCGAGACCGCACCGGGGGACGAGGGATAGCCTGCCGGGGTGAAACTGGCGACGCTGAAGCTGGCCAGCCCGGCACCCGAGGCCTGGTAGGGCACGGTCACGGTGCATACGCCTGTAGGGATCTGGATATTGATGAAGTCGAGCTGGGTGCCGCTCGGCGCCGAGGTGTTTCCTGCGGAAATGCCGCAGCTGCCGCCCACACCCGGAAGGCGCGTGAACACGCTGCCGTTGGAATGGAGCGAGGTGGTGAAACCGGGCGTCGTTCCGGCATTGGGATTGATGAAGGTGACGGTGAGCTGGCCGCTGGTTCCCACCGTGGCGGGCGAAGGCGCATAGCTGAGTGCGACACTCACTGCACCGGCAGGGGCGATGGTGAAAGTCTGCTGGGCCTGCGCGGCGGCGTTCCAGTTGGCGTCGCCCGCCTGGTTGGCATTGATCCGGCAGGTACCGGGGCCGGCGAACGTGAGCGTGGTTCCGGCAAGAGCGCAGCCGGTGCTGCCCGCGTCCAGCGAATAGGTCACGCCCAGGCCGGAGGTGGCGCTCGCCGCGACCGTATAGCTGCCGCCGACTGCCGCCGAGGACGGCGCGCTCGACGTGAAGCTGATCGACTGGCTGCCCTTCGCGATCGCGACGGTGACGATCGGGCCAAGAGCCGTGATCGGCTGACTGTCGCTGGCGGAGATCTGGTAACTGAAGCTGCCAGCTACCGTTGGCGTGCCGGTCACGATGCCGGTTGCCGTATTGAGCGAAGTACCCGGCGGCAGCGCACCCGCATTGAGCGCATAGGCGTAAGGCGCGATGCCGCCGGAAGCCGCGTTGTCTGGCTGAACGTGCCGCCCACGATCAGGCCGGTCGCCGCAGCCGAAGTGAGGGCGAGCGGAGCCGGGGTGACGGTAAAGCTGCGGGTCACGCTGGGGGCGGCGCTGTAGCTGCCGTTACCCACCTGATCGGCTTGGACCGAGCAGGTTCCCGGCTGCAGCAAAGTGAGCGTCGTACCGGACACGGTGCAGACCGGCGTGGTCTGCGAGGTGAAGCTGACGGCAAGGCCTGAGCTGGCGGTGGCCGAAAGGGACAGCGGCGAGGCCGCGATCGAAACGTTGGGCAAGGCGCCGAAAGTGATCGTCTGGGTGCCTTGCGCCACGATCAGGCTGACCGTCGCCGGGGCGGAGGTGCCGCCCACACCGGTAGCGGTATAAGTGAAGCTGTCGGGTCCGGCATAGCCAGTGGTGGGTGTATAAGTGACGACATCGCCCGCAATGGCGACGGTGCCGTTGGCCGGTCCGCTTGGAATGGCGATGCTCGTATGGCTGCCGGTAATGGACCCGGTCAGCGTGATCGGGGTGCCGGCACCGAAAGCAACCGTCCCCGCATCGAGGTTGGCGGCGACCGGTGCGGCCACGTAAGTATACTGGTCCGATGCCGAAGTTGCGCTGGTTCCCGCCACTGTCGTGACCCGCACGTCCACGATGCCGCTACCGGCCGGAGCGACCGCGATGACCTGGGTGGCACTGCCTCCCACGAACGAGCTCGAGGGAATCCCGCCGAACGTGACGCCGGTGGGATTGGAGAGGTTGGTGCCGGTGATCGTCACCGTCGTGCCGCCGCCGACCGGACCTGAGTTCGGTGAAATGCCGGTGACGGTAGGCGCCTGGATCACGGTGGTCGAATCGCTGGCCGAAGCGGAAGCACTCGCCCCTCCCCCGGACAAGGTCACCGAAGGCACGAGCGGCGTGCCCGCATTGGCGGCAAACGTTGCGATCAGGTTGATGACGGGGCCCGTGCCGGGGCCGAAACTGCCGGTCCGCGTGCACGAACCGGTCTGGCCCGCCGCCGAGCAGGTCCAGCCCGTGCCGATCAGGCTCGAAATGCTCATGCCCACCGGAAGGTTCAGCGTGGCCGTCAACGGCGCCGAAGTGGTCGCCTCCCCCAACGTGCTCGGCGTGATCGTGTAGCTCATCAAGCCGCCCTGAGCCGCGTTGCCCGCGTGGCTCATCGTGACGCCGAGGACGGGGCCGGATGCGCAAGTCAGGCTGATCGACACGCTGCTGTTCCGCGCCGCAACGTTGGTCTGACTGTCGAAATTCGTATCCATGACGGTGACTTGGAAATAATCGCCGGGGCCCGTGCCGGTCAGGGTGAAGTGGCCCGATCCGGAAGATGCCGTGGAATCGATGATTGCGTCGGGGCCATAGGCATTGCCTCCGCTCTGGGTCCAGAGAACGGAAACGTAGGCGCCTTTCGTGTTGCCGGACCAGGAATAGGTAATGGTTTCGCCATCGTTTACAGGTTGGGCGGCAAGGTCCGTAAACCTTTCCGTACCATTCCCGTCACTATCGATGGTGAATACGCCGCTCATTCCGCTGATTGCGTTGCAACCTGCCGAGGCGGCCCAGGCCCCCGTCGGGAGCAGGACGAGTAACAGCGTCAAAACCCAGCGCAGGATCGCTTGTATGCCGCCATAAAACGCGGAGCAGCGCATCGACAGCAAGCATCCGCGGTTGCGTGAACGAGGAAACTCGGTCCCGAGCTCCTGCATATCATTTCCCCCCAACGCCACGAAGCGTCCGGAGTGCCAAGCCCATAAGGCGCTCCGATACTGCGCACAAAAACACTCCCATCTGGGAATGTAAATTCCGCTCTCTGAAGATTTGAAGTCGATACGATTGTTAATCGGTTAATTTTACGATCGATCTGATTTCAATTTATGCAGGAATTAAAATTTTTAAACCGAACTTGTGTAAATGTTGGCAATGATATCGGGTTGCGGCAGTTCGTATTTAGAATTTTCAGGGACTGCGCGTCCTGGATTCGATTTTTATTCAGGGAGGGTGCGATGAGCGAACCGTTCGTTGGGCAGATAATGCAGGTCGGCTTCAATTTTGCTCCTACGGGTTGGGCATCCTGCAATGGGCAAATCATGGGAATCGCCCAGAACACGGCGCTTTTTTCCCTGCTAGGAACCACATTCGGCGGGAACGGGGTTTCGACGTTCAGCCTGCCGAACGCAGCTGGAAGGTCCTTTCTCGGGCTGGGACAAAGCACCGCAAGCGGGCAGACTTACGTCTGGGGGCAGGTCGCCGGGACCGAAACGGAAACACTGACGATTGCCAATATGCCTGCCCATAACCATGCGGCGAGCTTTATGGGTACCCCGGGCAATACGACGGCAAGCGGCTCGATCCAGGCGGTCACCGGCACCACCAACCAGACGAATAGCCCGGCGGAGGGATCGCTGCTGGCCAACGCTGCGAATGCCGGCCCCAATCAGGTGAAGGTCTATGCTCCGGCAGGAACCACCGGACCCGTCGTCAACCTCGGCGGCGTCGCGATAACCGGCGGCAGCTTCACACCGCAGGGTTCCGTTGCTGTGGGCGTCAGCGGCAGCAATATCCCATTCTCGATCATGAACCCCTATCTCGCGGTACAGACCAACATTGCGCTCTATGGGGTTTTCCCGCCCCGATCCTGAACTTTCATTCGATCCACATAGCACGGCATCGATCCATCAGGGTCGATGTCGTGCTATGCCGGGGGCGTGACGCCTGCCGATCGGCGGGCACGCACTGGAGCCAGGACCTGTCAGGGTATCTCCCAATAAGGCGGATCGCCAAAGCTGCGTCTCAGACTGTCGCCAAGTGCCCGGATCTTTGCGGAAGCGCCATGATCGCGCGGATAACTCAGGAACAGTTCGGCGCCTTCTGCGGGCCATCCGATATCGACGGCCGTTAGCAGGCCCTTCCTGATTTCTTCGTGGATGAAGAAGGTCGGCAGCAGGGCCAGTCCGAGGCCGGCCAGGGCCGCGTCGCGCATGACGAGGCCGTTGTTGACCCTCAGTGCCGTTCTCGGTCGGATCACCGACCATCCCGAGCCGATGTCGAAGCGCCAGTCCCCTGACCTGTTCGCATAGAGGATACCGCGATGACGCTCCAGATCCGACAGCGAAGCGGGCATTCCGTGGGCGGCCAGGTAGGCGGGCGACGCCACCAACAGGCGGCGGCTCGTTGCAAGCCGGCGAGCGATCAGACGTCCATCCCCGAGCGCGCCGTGCCTGAGAACGACATCGAAGCCGCCCGTGGCGGCATCGACGAAACTGTCATCGAGTTCGAGCGACATCTCGATCTCCGGATTCTCTTGAAGAAATCGGGAAATCGCCGGTCCGAGATGGAGCGTGCCAAAGCCGACCGGAGCGGAAATACGCAGCGGCCCGGCGAGCTTGCCGCTGTTGGCCTCCAGTTCGGCGGAGGCCTCCTCGATCTCGCGCAGAATGCGCCGCGCACGCGGCAGGAAAGCCTGACCGGCCACAGTCAGCGCAAGTCGCCGCGTGGAGCGCTGAAGCAATGTCGTTCCGAGCACCCTCTCCATCTCGGCAAGCCTTTCGCTTACCACGGATTTTGCATGACCGAGCCTTCTTGATGCTGCGCTGATCGACCCCTCGTCAACGGCGGCGACAAACGCGGCAATACCGTCGAGTTTCATCATCGTTCGGATATTCCGTCATCAAAGTCCGGAATTGGACGTCTAGTGCGAACAATGAATGATCGGCATCTTCAAGTCCAGACAGCGAGGACGATCCGGCGTTTCAGGGATCTTTCGGCGCTGGCAATCGAACCAGAGGAGACAGATTATGAATGACTTTACCGGAAAGAATGTCCTCGTGCTCGGCGGCAGCCGGGGGATCGGGGCCGCGATCGTCCGCCGTTTCAGCGCGGCAGGCGCTTCCGTCACCTTCACCTATGCCGGATCGCAGGACTCCGCGAACGGGCTTGCCGCGGAAACCGGGGCAAAGGCGATCCAGGCGAACAGCGCCGATCGTGATGCACTCATCTCCACGGTCGCAAGCCGAGGTGCTCTGGACGTCATCGTCATCAATGCCGGCACCCTGGTGCTGGGCGATCCCTTGACTCTCGATGCAGACGACATCGACCGCATGATCGACGTCAATGTGCGTGCGCCTTATCACGCATCGGTGGAAGCCGCACGGCGAATGAACGACAACGGCCGTATCGTCATCATCGGATCGGTCAATGGAGACAGGATGCCGTTTGCGGGCGGCGCGGCTTATGCGATGACGAAATCGGCGGTGCAGGGCATGGTGCGCGGATTGGCGCGCGACTTTGGCGATCGCGGCATCACGGTCAACAGCATTCAGCCGGGACCGACGGACAGCGACATGAACCCGGCCGATGGACCGATGGCTTCGACGATGCACGGGTTCATGGCTATCAAGCGGCATGCCGCCCCGTCCGAGATTGCAGAGCTTGCCGCCTATATCGCCGGTCCTCACGGCGCCATGATCACCGGATCATTGCAGACGATCGACGGCGGCTTCGGCGCCTAGGCAAAGGCTGAAGCGCGAAGGAATGCGGCCGATGCATCAAGCCGATGCATCGGCCGTTTTCGCGCCCTGCCCCGTACACACTCCCCCCGTACACTCCCCCGCACACTCCCCCGCGCGGGGAACGCTGCGAACGGATTGTCCTGTCGATGCCATAATGTCTCGGCGGCGAAGTCTGCCCGGTTGCGCGGCGCCCACCAGATGGGCCATCATCCGCGACGTTTTCGACGGGGGCTTCCTACATGAATCGTTTTCGCGTGATCGCGACCAGTCTGCTCGCACTGGCCTCATCCGCCGCCGGAGCCGAGCAAGGCTTCTATCAATATCCCAGCGCACGCGGGGACGTGCTCGTTTTCGCCAGCGAGGGCGACTTGTGGCGCACGGGCCGCGGCGGCGGCACTGCCACTCGGTTGACCAACCACGTCGCCGAGGAAACCGACGCGCATGTCTCGCCCGACGGGAAGCTGGTGGCCTTCACTGCCAGCTATGACAGCGATCAGGATGTCTACGTCATGCCTATCGCCGGTGGAGCGCCGCGCCGCCTCACTTTCGAGGGCGGCATGCTGCGCACGGTCGGTTGGACGCCTGAGGGCAAGGTGATCTACGCCTCGCGGCTTACCGGCGCGGGACAGGGCGAAATACTCTACACCGTCGATCCGTCCGGTGGCGAAGCGACCCCCATACCGCTCTGGCGGGCCAACGACGCGACTTACGGGCAGGACGGCAGCACGCTCTTCTTCAGCCGCCAGGGCCTGACAGCCCGCGCGCGTGACAACGCGGTGCTCTATCGCGGCGGCGGCATGGAGCAGCTCTGGCGCTGGAAGACCGGATCGACAGACGAGGCCGTCCAATTGCTGGCCGACTTCGGCGCGCCGATCCGCTTCCCGATGGCCTATGGCGGCCGCATCTTCTTCATTTCGGACAAGAGCGGCGCCGATGCGGTCTGGTCGGTGGGAGAGGATGGCAGCGGTCTCGCCAAACTCTCACCGGAACTGCCCTTCCCTGTGCTTCAGGCGAGCCTCGATGCCGGGGATGTCTATCTTCAGAACGGGGCGGACATTCACGTCTTCGCCACCGGCGACGGCAGTCTGCGCAAGCTCTCCATCGACATCGTCACCGACCGCGAACAGATGCGGCTGCGTTCGATCGGAGACCCGCTGAGCCAGCTGGAAGCCGCGCGGATATCGCCTTCCGGCGAAAGCGTTGCGGTGACGGCGCGCGGCCGGGTCGCCCTTGGTGCACCGAAGCATTTGCGCCGGGTGGACTTCTCTATCCCGCTGCAGGCGCGCGGCCGCCAGGCGGTTGCCGCGCCCAAGGGGGAGCGTCTCTTCACGATCCTCGACCAGGGCGAGCGCGGCGATATCTACACGATGCGCGCGGATGGTTCGGGCGAGCCGGTTGCCGTCACCCGCGGCTACGACGCCTATATCTGGTCCTTCGCCGTGTCTCCCGATGGCAAGACCCTGGTTCTCTGGGACAAGCAGGCTCGCCTGCAAAAGGTCGATATCGCCACCGGCCGCGTCACTTTGCTCGCGGCCAGCGATGTGGGTGACGATCAGCCGTTCCAGGGCCTGGTCTTCTCGCCCGATTCCACGCATGTCGCCTATGCTCAGGTCTCGCGCCGCAACAACGGCAACACCACCGAGATTTTCGTGCAGAACCTTGCGGGCGGCGCGCGGGTCAAGGCGACGTCGGGCAAGTACAACGACTATGCTCCGGCTTTCGCGCAAGACGGCGCCTGGCTCTACTTCCTGTCCGATCGCAATTTCGATCCGACCCCCGGCAGTCCCTGGGGCGATCGCAACATGGGCGTGGCCTTCCCAAACCGCGGCGAGATCTATGCCCTCCAGCTCGATCCGACTGCCGGGTTCCGCTTCCACGAGGACAATGAGCTGACCCGCAAGCAGGACGAAAAGCCCGAGGGAGACAAGCTCGAAACCGAAAAGGCCGAAACCGGAAAGCCCGGCGCCACCGACAAGGATCGAAAGGACGGTAAGCAGGACGAGAAGCCCAAGCCTGCCCGCATCGTTCTCGGCGGTCTGGCGGATCGTCTCTACAAAGTGCCGAGCGAGCCGGGCATGAGCGAGACGCTGCTGGCCTCCAAGGATTTTCTCTATAGCCGCAAGGGCGACAAGCTCGTCTCGATCGCGATCGACAAGAGCGATCCGAAAGTCGAGACCTTTGCCGAGAAGGTGCAGGCTGCGGACATTTCCGCAGACGGCAAGACGCTCCTGGTCGTGACCGGGCCAGCCAAAAAAACCGAAACTGATGCTGGTTCCCGCGAAGAACAAGCTGCCCGAAAAGCTCGAACCCGTGGTCGTCCGGCTCGATGACTGGCGCCTTGCGGTCGACCCGGCGGCGGAATGGCATCAGATGTTCGTCGATGCCTGGCGCCTGCACCGCGATTTCGCCTACGATCCCGCGATGCGCGGGGTCGACTGGAATGGGGTTCGTGCCCGGATCGAGCCGCTGATGGCCCGCATCGGGCATCGCGCCGAGCTTAACACGGTCCTGGGCCAGATGGCCTCGCAGCTCGGCATCCTGCATAGCCAGGTGCGCCCCGGCGACTTGCCGAAGGACGGCGAAAACAGCGAAATGGCGTTCCTCGGTGCGCGCTACACGCCGGTGCCGGGCGGGCTGCGCATTGACAGCACCTTCCGCGCGGAAGCGGACCTCGTCTCGACCCGCCCGCCGCTCAGCCGTCCGGGCGTGGACGTGCGCATCGGTGACGTGATCCGCCGGGTCGACGGCCGCCCGGTCGCCTCGCTCGGCGCGCTCCAGCTCGAACTGGCGGCGAAGGCGGGGCAGGAAGTGCGCCTCGATCTCACGCGGGGCAGCAAAGCGCTGAGCGCGATCGTCGAGCCGATGAATTTCGACGGCGAGGTCACTGCCAGTTACAACGACTTCGTCGAAGGACGGCGGCTTGCGACGCAGACGCTTTCGAACGGCAGGATCGGCTATCTGCACTTGCGGGCCATGGGGCCGGAAGACATCGCCGCCTTCGCGCGCGACTACTTCGCGCAGTTGGGCAAGGACGGTCTCGTCATCGACGTGCGCAACAACAACGGCGGCAATATCGACAGCCTGATCATCTCGATGCTGATGCGCCGCGCCTGGGCTTTCTGGGCGAAACCCGACGGCACCGGCGTGCCGACCACCAACATGCAAAATGCCTATCGCGGCAAGGTTGCCGTGCTCATCGACGAGCGGACCTATTCCGATGGCGAGACTTTCGCGGCAGCCATCAAGTCGCTGGGAATTGCTCCGCTGGTCGGCAAGCGCACGGCGGGCGCGGGCATCTGGCTGTCCGACCGCAACCGCTTGAGCGACAACGGTGCGGTCCGCGTCGCCGAGAATGCGCAATATGCCGCAGACGGCACCTGGATCGTCGAGGGACGCGGCATCGGCCCGGACTATGAAGTCGAGAACGGGCCGCACGCCACGTTCGAAGGGAAGGACGCCCAGCTTGAAGCGGCGATCTCGCTGCTGCGGCAGGAGATTGCCAGGGACCCGGTCCGACCGCTCACGCCAAAGCCGTTGCCGGCCCTGGGGACACCCGCGAGCGACGTGCTCCCCCTCGGTCAGAAATCACAGTAACGAAGGATGCCGGTGGCGGCAGTTCCGCCACCGGCATGCGGTTCAGAACTGCGTGCTCAGACCGAAATCGAGCGAGCGCCCCTTGCCCGGAACCGGCCGCAATAGGCCGGTGGCGCCGTAATCGCCCAGCGACACGCCACCGAGCGGCAGCGAGTAGCCGGTGTCGAACAGGTTTCTCGCTTCCACAGTCAGCTTGATACCCTTGGGAAGCACCGGCAGCATGTAGGCAGCCCGCAGGTTCACAAGGGCGTAGCTATCGGTGCGCGGCTCGTTGCGAGTGGCGTCGACACGGTTCTTTTCGGCGACAAACTCGACATCCGCTCCGGCTTCGAAGGCTCCGCTGCGATGCTCGATACCCATCTTCAGGTTGAACGGCATCTGCCGGTAGAGCGGCCCATCGTCGCTGAGGTTGCGGCCATGGACCCAGGCTGCACCAGCGGTGAAACTGGTCTCGGTCCGGTCGCTGCGCCGAAGGGGAATGCTGGCACTGGCATCCACGCCGTAGAATTCCGCCTCCTGATTGGCGAACTGCAACTGCACGAAACCGCTGGGCATGCCCATCATATCGGTGAGGTTCCGCAAGAGGATCGCGTCGATGTAGTCGTTCACGCGGGTATAATAGGGTGAGACCTTGAGCGCAGCGCCGTCCTTTCCGGTGAGGCGCAGCGCCGCACTGACGGTATCCGCGCGTTCGGGCTTGAGGTCGGGATTGCCGACATAGCCGTTACCGTCGCCATACCAGCCGATCATCTGGCTGGACATCGCCCCGCGCCCCCAGGAATAGCGCTCGTAGAGGTTGGGCGAGCGGGTCTTGCGGGCATAGCCCAGTTCGATAGCGGCGACATCCGATGCTTGCCAGCTTACGAGCGCGGTTGCGCTCCAGTTGTTGTCGGCGTGATGGCGATCGGCCGCGTTGAAGGCCGCCGCGGCCATGGCATCGTCCATGTTCATCATCCCATTGCCGTAAGGGCTGACATCGCCGGTGTTCATCGTCACCCGGTCGAACCGCGCTCCGATCAGGGAGGAGAGCTTGTCCGACCAGTGCGATTCCCATTCGCCGAACAGACCGAAGCGGTCGCGCTTGCCGTGGTTGACGTTGAGATAGGCATTCGGCCCCATCATCATCGATCCCGAAACCGGCGGCCACCAGTCGTTCATCCATTCGTGATGGAAATCCCCGCCGACGCGCAGCGTATCCCTGCGGCCGAGCGGCAGGTCCGCTTTGAGCGCCGAGGTGAAACTGCGCACTGCGGTGTTCATGGGCATTGTCCCCGGCTGCTTGTCGGCCAGGAAGTCCATTTCGTGGTCGGTGTCGCGGTAACCCGCCGTGAGATCGATATCGCCCCATGCGAAGACGCCGCGATAACGACCGTTGACGAACCAGGACTTGTTCGAGGTCATGTCCATGTACTGGTTCGGAAACGCTTCGTAGGGTGAGAAGTGATAGCCGCCCTTGATTTCGAACAGCCCCGCGCCGGTCTGGGCCGCGAGTGCAAGTTGGTGATCAGTCTTGGCAAATTCGGTGGAGAGCACCCTGCCCTTGCTGCCACCGCCGTCATAATTGCCGGAGCGGGTGTAGGAACCGCTGTAGGTCGCGCTCAGGCGCTGGCCTGCCATGGTCAACGATACTGCCCCGCCGAAGCCGTCGCCATTGCTGCGATAGAAGCTCGATGCCTCACCCGCGACCAGCATGCCGCCCTCCACCGCAAAGCGCGGCATGCGGCTTTCGACGCGGATGATCCCGGCGATATTGTCCCCGCCCATGCTGACCGGCGAAACGCCCGGCACGACTGCGATCGAGCCGACGGTCTGAGGATC
Source organism: Novosphingobium sp. BL-S-20 (assembly GCF_055521635.1). Taxonomy (NCBI): domain Bacteria; kingdom Pseudomonadati; phylum Pseudomonadota; class Alphaproteobacteria; order Sphingomonadales; family Sphingomonadaceae; genus Novosphingobium; species Novosphingobium sp. BL-S-20. The sequence continues at coordinate 1,724,803 of NZ_CM145494.1, forward strand.
GGTATAGGACAGCGGCGGGTTCATGTCGTTGGGGCAGGCCATGTCGATCGGCAGTCCGTCGACGACGATCCGCACCCGCTGTTCGCTGAGACCGCGCAGCGCGGGCATGGAAGACACGCCGCCGCCGGTGGCGACGCTCACGCCGGGCAAACCGGCAAGGATGGCGGCGGTATCGCTGCTGGAGACGGCCCCTTCCCGGATGCGATGGACCTGAAGCTGTGAGCCGTTGAGCGGCGAGGTGCCAATGTTGCACACGGCCGAATTGAGATCGGTATGAATGACTGGAAGTGTGCCGGCATCGCCAGGCGACGGATTGTCTGTCCCGGCCTCCTGAGCGGAGAGAGTGGCGGGCGCGCAGGCAAGCGCGGCAGCGACCGCGAGAATGGATGTCTTCATCGAAAACCCTGTTGTTTGCACGCTCGCGATCTCGCGGCGTGCAGGCATGACCTGAAATGTTGAACGGCAGGCCGGCACCGGGGACGGCCCGGCCTGCGGCAATCGGTTCAGGCCGGAGGGCCTCTCAAGGGGGGACGAAGATAGGTCGATCGGTCGGCAGGCGCCGCGCGCACAGGCGCGAAACCCAGCGCGATGATGAATGCGATGGCAGAGGCAAGCAGTACGGGATCGGCGCCGCCGAGCGAGGCCATCGACAGCGCGCCGAAGGGACATTCGCCCTTCGCTGGTTTTCCCGGAAGGCGATCCTGCCCGGATTTCAGCGGCACTAGCAATTGTAGCGTTGCGTTGCCGCCCGACGCATCATGGCAGATCTCGACAGTGATGGCGCGATGATCCTGGCCGAGCATAAATCCGGTCGGAAGGAACGCCTTGAGGCAAAGCGCCAATGCCATGAGCACGAGCGCTTGCCGGCAATGCCGCAGGAAATAAGCGCGCAGGATACCCATGAGCCAAGGCCTTAGCGGGGCCTCAGCCGGGTGTCACGAAGACAAAATGTCTTCAGACGGTCAGCCGGATCGGATATTGTCTCTTCCGTTCAGGCTGCAGCGCCCTGTTCCAGGGGACGGTAGTCTGCGGCATGTCGGCTGCGCGGTATCTCCAGCCCCAGATTTCCGCGCAAGGTGTCGGCCTCGTACTCGCTCCGGAACAGGCCGCGCGCGACGAGGATCGGTACGACTTCCGCGCGGAACCGTGCCCAATCGTCCGGATGCTGGACGAACAGGTTGAAGCCGTCGGCGGCGCCGCTGCGATACCATCGCTCGATTTCGTCGGCGATCGTCGTGGGCGATCCGGCAAGGCGCAGCCAGGCCGTGCCGACATTTGCCAGTACCTGCCGCAAGGTCCGCCCTTCGCGCCGCGCGGTTTCGAGGTCTTCGTGGAACCGGCGAATGCCTGCCGCCTCGGTTGGGTGGGGAACGTCCGGGAACGGTGCATCGAGATCGTAGCCCGAAAAATCGTGCCCGCCGAACTGGCGGGACAGCGCGGCAAGCTGCGCGCGCAGGTCGCCCGAAGACTGGCGCGCCTCGAACTTGCGGCGAGCGGCCTCGTCGCTATCGGCGATCGTTACGCTGAGCGCGGGAATGAACAGGATCGATTGCGGATCGCGGCCAAGCCGCCTTGCACGCCCCCTGACATCGGCGGCGAGTTCCAGCGCTTCCGTCTGATCGCGGGCGAAGCTGAAAACGATATCGGCGGCTTCCGCGCTTAGCTCGCGGCCTTGCGGCGAGGTCCCGGCCTGGACCAGCGGCGGCTGTCCCTGTCGCGAGCGCTGGATGTTGAGCGGTCCCGTGACGCTGAAAAACTCGCCGCGGTGATCGAGGCGGTGCTGCTTCGCCGGATCGAGGAATCGTGCTGCCCGGCGGCTCTTGGCGAAGGCCCCTTCCTCGTAGGACTGCCATAACCCCTGAACGACTTCCACCGCTTCGGACGCGCGGCGATAGCGGGTCTCGTAGTCGCCATGCCCGGTCCGGCTGAAGTTTCCGGCGGTGCCCGGATCCTGGCTGGTGACGATGTTCCAACCGGCCCTGCCCTTGCTGATGAGGTCCAGCGAGGCGAGGCGTCGGGCGATGTCGAAAGGTTCGCTGTAGGTCGTGCTGATCGTTGCCACGAGGCCGATCGTGCGCGTCGCCGTCGCCACTGCCGAGAGCAGGGTCAGTGGTTCCAGGCGGTTGAGATGGTGGTTGGGAAAATCGGGGGTGATGTACTGGCTGTCGACGATGAAGACGAAATCGAACTTCGCCTTCTCCGCCTCACGCGCCTGGCGAATGTACCAGTCGATATTGACGCTGGCGTTGAGCGGGATCGCCGGATCGCGCCACAGCTCCTTGCCGGACGCATCGCCGACGCCGATCAGGACCGCTCCGAACTTCAGTTTCTCGCGTACCATCGTCATGCCTTTCAAAAGCTGGTGGGAGAAAGCCGCAGCCCGTCGCTGGCAGCAGCGTCAAGACGGGGTGCCGCCGCGATCAGGGTGCGGGTGTAGGGATGGGATGGGTGCGAAAGCACCTGCTCGGTCGGTCCAAGTTCGACCAGCTTGCCGCGATGGAGCACCGCTACCCGGTGGGCAATCCCGGCCACCGAACCGAGGTCGTGCGAGATGAATATCTGGGCGATGCCGCGCTCGCGGGCGAGGCTTTCGAGCAGGCGCAGGACGTGGATGCGGTTCACCGCATCGAGCGCGCTGACCGGCTCGTCCAGCAGGAGAACCCGCGGATCGAGCACGAGCGCACGCGCGATCACGGCACGCTGGCGCTGGCCGCCCGAAAGGTGTCGGGGTAGACGAGTACCCAAAGCGGGATCAAGGCCGGCAGCCTCCAATGCTGCGTCGACCCGGCGCGCCCGTTCCACGCGATCAATGCCGCCGCGAATGTCGAGCCCCTCACCCACCGATCCGGAAATGGTCATATCCGGATCGAGGCTGCGCAGCGGGTCCTGGAAGGCATATTGGAGCTTGCTGGTGCGGCGGAAGGCCTGAAGCCGGGAGCCCGTCAGCCGCTCCAGCGGCTCGCCGTCCAGCACGATCGAACCGGCGGTGGGTGGTACGAGGCCGAGGATCGAGCGCAAGAGCGTGGTCTTGCCGGAGCCGGTCTCACCGATCAGGCCGAGGATTTCTCCGCGCCCGAGGTCGAGATCGATACCGTCCAGAATCGTTCGTTTGCCGTACCCCGAGCGTAGCCCGCGAATGCTCAATATCGGTGTACGCTCCTGCACCGGCGCGACCTTGCGGGCGGTCTCCAGCGACGAGGCATGGTGTGTCTCGATCAGGCTGCGCGTATAGGCATGGCGCGGGCGTTCCAGCACTTCGCGTGTCGGGCCTGCCTCGACGATCTCACCTCCGCGCATCACGATCACCTGGTCGCAGCTCTGCGCCACTACCGCGAGATCGTGCGAGACCATGATAAGCGTCAGGCCATGCTCTCGGCGCAGATCCTCGATCAGCCGCAGGACTTCGGCCTGTACGGTCACGTCGAGCGCGGTGGTCGCCTCGTCCGCGATCAGCAGCCTCGGCCCGGCGCAGACCGCCACGGCGATCAGTGCCCGCTGCACCATGCCCCCCGAAAGCTCGAAGGGATATTGGCGGAACACCGTTTCCGGCGCGGCGAAACCGACGCGGGCAAGGAGCGTCAGCGCCCGTGCCTTCGCTTGCCGGCGCGAGACCGGGAGAACCGCCCGCATGGCTTCGACGATCTGGCGTCCGATCGGGATCGATGGGTTGAGATAGGAACCCGCGTCCTGGAACACGGCGCTGAGCTGTGTGCCGCGGAGGCGTTGCCAGCTCTTTTCGTCGAGGCGCGACAGGTCGGTATCTGCAAAGCGGATCGTACCCGATGCGACGACGGTTCCCACCGGCAGCACGCCCAGAATTGCGCGGCAGGTGAGCGACTTGCCGCTTCCGGATTCGCCGACGATGCCGAGTGTGCCACCCTGCGGCACGTCGAAGTCGGCACCCTGCACCAGCGTTCGGCCATCGGCTGCGGCGATGGTCAGTCCGCGCACGGAAAGCAATGGCGGCGCCGGAGCTGGGGGTACGCGCGGTTCGAAAGTGATGACATTGCCTTGATGGGTCATGCTTTTGCCTCCGGCGAGTGCGCATCGCGGCGACGCAAGGCGTCCGCGAGTGCATTGAGCGACCAGACGGTCGCCACGATCAGCAGCCCCGGTGCGATGGGACCGAAGGGGCGGTCGTAGAGGGTGGTCAGATCGCTCGCGAGTTCGCCGCCCCAGGTCGGGTCGGGCGGCACGACGCCGATGCCGAGGAACGTCAGCGAGGCGACGATCGACAGGCAGGCGCCGGTCATCGAGGCGGTCGTCACGGCCACGGCGGGAAGCACTTTGCCCAGGACATGACGGCGGATCACCCAGGCAGTGGAGGCGCCGTTCAGCCGCGCCGCCTCGATATAGTCGGCATTGGCGACGGCGAGCGCGGCGGCGCGGCTCACGCGGTAGAAGGCAGGCGCGATGAGGATGCCGACCGCGAACATCGCCTGGACCAGGCCGTTGCCGAGCATCGCCGTCATCGCGATGGCGAAGACCAGGAACGGCAGCATGATGAGCGCATCGACCAATCGCAGGCTGAGCCACTCCGCCCGCCGGCCGAGGAAGACCGAGAGCATGCCCGGCACGACGCCGAGCGCCAGCGCCACGCCCACCGACAGGACGGCAGCGAGGACCGAAACCGTCGATCCCGCCAGCAGGCGGCTCAACACGTCCCGCCCGAGAGCATCGGTGCCCAGCCAATAGGTCGCGCCGGGACCTTGCAGGATTGCGGCGGTATCCTGCGCAAGCGGATCGTGCGGCGCGATGAAGGGACCGCAGGCGGCCAGCATGCTGATACCGAGAAGAAGCGCCAGCGGCGCATTTCGAAGAAGGGCCATCAGGTCAGCTCCTGCGGCGCGAGGCCGGCTGGAGCACGCCCAGCAGCACGTTGATGAGGAGGTTGCTGGCGAGCACCAGCACGATCGAGACGACCAGCGTTCCCTGCACCACCGGCACATCGCCGCGCAGTGCGGAATCGGCCGCGAGACGGCCCATGCCGGGCATGTTGAAGATCGCCTCACTCACCACCGCCCCGCCGATCAGCATCGGCACGCGCAGCGCCAGGATCGACAGCGCCGGACCGGCACCGTTGCGTAGGGCATGGACGAAAAGGATACGCCGGGGCGACAGTCCGCGAATGATCGCGCCGGTCACATAGTTCTCCGAAAGCGCGGTGACGAGCCCGGTGCGAAGCTGCCGCGCGACTTCCGCCACGACGTCCACGCTGAGCGCCATGGCCGGGATCGCGATCGAGCGCAGCCAACCCGCCAGGTCGTCCGAGGGCGGAACGTAACCTGCGGAGGGCAGCAGTTCGAGCCATAGGCTGAACAGCAGAATCATCGCGATGGCGACGACGAAGGGCGGCAGCGATGCGGCGGTCGAGGCGAAGACCGTCACGGCCCGGTCCAGCCAGCCCCCTGCCCTCGCCGCGGACGCGATCCCGAGCATGGTGCCCAGCACCACGCCGATCAGCAGCGCACCGCCTGCGATGGACAGGCTGACAGGCAGGCGCTGGAGGATCAGCTCGGTGACGGGAACGCCGTTGAACCATGAGGTGCCGAGATCGCCGCGCAGCACCCCGCTCATCCAGTCGAGGTACTGGATGGGAATCGGGCGATCGAGGCCGAACTGCGCTCGAAGTTGCGCCACCATTTCCGGCGTCGGATTGTCTCCGGCAAGAGCCGCAGCCGGGTCCAGCCCGCTCGCCACGCCTAGCAGGAACGTGATGAGCGTGGCCAGGAAGAACACCGGAACCGCGATCAGCAGAGTCGAACCGGCAAAGTTCAAAAAGGCCCGGCCATGGCGCAGGCGCACGGTCCAGGGATGGCCGAAACCGGCGGATAGCGCAGGCGCGGTCATTCGACGGTCACCCCTTCCCAGCGGATTTGCGAAGGCAGGATGTTGAGATGCTTTACGCCGGCTCTCGCCCCGACGATCCACGGCTCGCTGTAGAGGTAATTGCTCGGTGACTGCTCCACCCCGGCGCGGACGGCCGCGTGGAGGCGCGCCGAATAGGCGGGATCGTTCGTCGGCGTTCGACGCACCGCATCCAGTGCCTGGAGAAATGCAGGCGCCGCATAAGGCCCGCTAAGGTTCATGATCCCTTCCGGGCCATACGTCGCCAGCAGGTTCTGCACCGGGGATTCCCGGCCGATGGTGCCATCGAGCGCGAGGGCGGGGCGCTTGGCGATGTAGACTTCGCTCTGCCAGGTGGAAGAACCGGGAGGAACGATCCGCAGTGTCGATTTCACGCCGATCCGCGCAAGCTGCGTCTGCACGAGTTCGGGCAGACCATCATTCATCGCCGGGTTGACCGCGATCTCGATAGACAGCGCTCCCGGCGCATATCCGGCTTCGCGCAGCAGTGCACGGGCCTTGTCCGGATCATGGCCCCAGAGCTTTTCGGTGCCTGGATCGAACGCGGCGTTTCCTCGTGGGAACGGCTGGCGGGATACCGTAGCCAGACCCGTGGTGATGGTTCTGACGAACTCCTCCCGGTCGAAGGCATAACGCAGCGCTTCGACCACTTTGGGGTTATCGAACGGGGGCCGGTTACGATTGATCGAAACGTCACGGACATTGAGCGAAGGCGCGATGGCGACCGTCAGCCCCCTGCCCTTCGCCTCTGCCACGCGGCGCGGAGGAATGCGCCCGGCAACGTCGATCGAACCCGAGAGCAGAGCCGCGATCACTGTTGCCGGGTCGGGGGAGTTGGTCAGTTCGAAACGGTCGATGTGGATGTTTGCCGCGTCCCAGTAACCGGGATTCTTCTCGAAGTAGGCATGCGATTCCGGCACGAATTCGGTGATGCGGAACGGCCCCGCACCCACTGGCCAGAGCGCCAGCTTGGCCTTGTCCTTCGCCGCAGCAGTCGGGCTGGCGATAGCGCCGACCCGTCCCGCGAGAATATAGGGGAGTTGATAGTCCGGTTCCCGCAAATGGAAGCTCACCACCAGCGGGCCATCGGCTGAAACGCTCTCGACCCCGCCAAGGTCGCGTTTGATGAAGGAATCCTTCTGGGTCAGCGCCCGGTCGTAGAACGCCTTGACCGCCGCTGCATCGAGCACGGTGCCGTCCGAGAAGGTCAGGCCCTTGCGCAGATCGAAAGTCAGCGCCTTGCCGTCCTCGGAAAAGCGCCACTTCTGTGCGAGGCCGGGTTGCGCTTCGCCCTGCTTGTCGAGGCGGGTGAGCGAGGCATAGGCCAGGCTGATCGTGTTGATGTCGGCGCCGGTCCGGCTCGTCACCGGGTCCCACGAAGTGGGCAGCATGAAGGCCCAGCGCAGCTTGCTGTGCCCGGCCTCCTGCTTGCCCGAACCGCCGCATCCGGCGACGAGCAGGCCCGCCGCCAGTATGGTGAACAGTCGCCGCACGTATCTCCCCGCCTCCTGCCTCATGCGGTGAGCGCCGGTTCGCGCGGCGTCTGCGCGGGAGCACGCACATTGGCGGGCTTCGGCAGACCGAGGTGGTCGCGCAAAGTGGTGCCCTCGTAGTATTCGCGGAATACGCCCGCTTCCTGAAGCAGCGGCACGACTTCGTTCACGAAGCGATCGAACTGGTCGGGATGGCCGAGCATGACATTGAGCCCGTCGAGCGCGCGTTCCTCGAACCAGCGGATGATCGTATCCGCGACGGTGCGGGCGCTGCCGACGAAGGGGCTGCGATGCCCCGCCCGCACCAGTTCCACGGTCTCGCGCAAGGTCAGCCCGCGCGCCACGGCAAGGTCGGTGAGCTTCTTCGCCTGCGTGAAGAAGCTGCGGCGAGCATGTTCGAGCGCCTGCACGGGGAACGGGGCGTCGAGGTCGTACTGGCGGAAATCGTGCCAACCGAACGACCGTCCGAACTCGTTCAGGGCCTGCTCGAAGCTATGGTCCGCCAGCTTGTGCGCCTGTTCGATGCCGCGCGCATCCTCGTCCGTGTCGCCTACGAAGACGCTGACGCCCGGCAGGATGATGACATCGTCCGGATTGCGTCCGGCCGCTTCGGCGCGGCGGGCGATGTCGGCGTAGAAGGCCTTGCCGTCCTCGATCGTTGCGGCATGGGTGAAGATCGCATCGGCGGTCTGCGCGCCGAGGTCGCGGCCCTGATCGGAGTCGCCCGCCTGGAAGATCACCGGCTCCCCCTGCGGCGAGCGCTGGATGTTGAGCGGCCCCGCCACCGAGAAGTGCTGGCCCTTGTGGTTCAGCGCGTGGAGCTTGTCCTTGTCGAGGAACACGCCGCTCTCGCGGTCGCGCGGCAGTGCATCGTCCTCGTAGGAGCGCCAGAGACCGTGGACGACATCGAGATATTCGTGGGCCCGGCCATAGCGGGTCTCGTAGTCGTAGTGCTCGTCGAGGCCGAAATTGCCTGCCGCCCCGGCATCGCCGCTGGTCACGACATTCCAGCCCGCGCGCCCGCCACTGATGAGATCGAGCGAGGCGAAACGGCGCGCAAGGTTGAAGGGCGCGTTGAACGAGGTGGTCGCAGTGCCGACGAGGCCAATATGGCTGGTCGCCACCGCAAGCGCGGAAAGCAGGGTCAGCGGTTCGAGCCGGTTCAGGTAGTGCGGCGGCGAATCCGGTGTGATGAACTGGCTGTCGACGATGAAGACGAAATCGAACTTCGCGCCTTCTGCCTTGCGCACGGCGTCGATGTACCAGCCGATGTTGACGCTCGCATCCGCCGGGATTTCCGGGTCGAGCCAGCGGTTGTGCTGGCCCGGCCCACCGACGCCGGTGGGGACGAGGCCGAGCTTGAGGGTGCGCCTGGTCATGATCTCTGCTCCTTTGCGATGATGGAGGGCGCGCGCATCAGATGCGGCCCTTGAGCGTCACGCCGAAGAGGCGTGGGTCGCCGAGCGCGGCGAGAACGACGCCGAACTGGCCGTAGACGGTCTTGGTGTTGTAGTAGCTCTCGTCGAAGAGGTTGCGGACCCAGACCGAGACATCCCAGCGCTCGTCCTGGCTGCGCACGCCCGCGTGCAGGCCCACGAGGGTCGATTTCGGCACCCAGGAATAGGGATCGAGATTGACCGCCGCGTAATAGCCCGAGCGATAGCTGACATCGCCGCCGAGGTAGACTTTCGCGTTCCCGGCATCGAACGTGTATTCGCCGTTGCCGGTCGCCGCGAGGCGCGGGGCGCCCGAAGCGCGGCGCCCAGAAAGATCGATCACGCCGAGGTAGCTGTTGAGGTACTGTGCGGGGGCGTTCTTGTAGGAACGATACTCCGCATCGTTGTAGGTTCCCGCGAGGCCCAGCGAGAGGCCGTCGAACGGGCTGAGGCGGGCGTCCAGTTCCACGCCGCGCGAACGCACGGTGCCGACATTGGTGATATAGCCGACCGCCGGGGTCACGGCATTGTTGACGTAGTTCGCCTGGTAATTGGCGATATCGGCCCAGAACAGCGAGACGTTCAGTTCCGCCTTGCCGCCAAGCAGGCGGCTCTTCAGGCCGATTTCGTAATTGTCCACTTTCTCCGGCTTCACGAAGATGTCGACGCCCAGCGACTGACGGACAAGGTTGATGCCGGGCGACTTGAAACCGCGCGAGTAGGAGGCATAGCCGTGCAGGTTGTCGTCCAGGTCGTAAGCCGCGATCAGGGTACCGGAAAGATTGTCGGTATTGTTCGAAGCCTTGTAGGCAGAGGTGGGCGCCAGGCTGGCGCGGGTGGCGGCGATCGTGGCCTGAAGTGCCGGTGCGAAACTGTCGATCGGCGCGAAATCGCCGCGCAGGCCGGCATCGTAGAGGCCCGTCTTGTGCTCGTAAGTATAGCGCAAGCCGCCGGTCAGGCGGAACACCGGCGAGATGTTCCAGGTCGCCTGTCCATAGGCCGCATAGCTGTAAGTTGCAGGCACGACATGGGCGAAGGACGTCACCCCTTCCAGCGCCGCCGCCGGGATCGCCGAGACCGAAGCGGCGGGCGTGTTGCCGGTGAGCAGCCAGGCCGCTGCGTCGCGGCCATAAGTCTGGACCACCTTGTCGTCTGCCTCCTGCCAGAAGAAATAGAGACCGGCGGTGTAGTCGATGGTCTTCTCGCCGTTCGAGGCGACGCGGAATTCCTGGCTGAACTGCTGCTGATCGGTATCGACCACACTGTAAGTGATGACATTGGCGCCGATCTGGTCGCCGTCGTAGTTGGGAATCCACTTCCAGTTGCGATAGGCGGTGATCGAGGTCAGCGAGACCGGACCGACATCCCAGTCCGCGCGGGTCTGGAGTCCCCAACTCGGCATTTCGTCATATTGGGAGGAATCGATGTCGGTCGTTCGCGCAAAGGCGTCGACTGTGCTCGGCGTGTACCCGACATCCGCCGCCCTGCGATAGAACCCGCGCACCTCGGCCCCGTTGGTCAGCGTGGTCGGCAATACGCCCGAGACGACCTGGAAGCCCATGTCGCCCTTCTGGATGCTGTAATCGGCGATGAAGCGCAGCTTGAAGTTGTCCGCGGGCTTGTAGAGCAGGTCGAACTTGGCCGCGTGATTGTCCTGGGTGTCCCAGTCCTTGCGATAGGTCGTATTGTAGATCAGGCCGTCGCGGCTCGATCGCAGGTAGCTGACGCGGAAGGCGATATCGTCGCCGATCGTCGAGTTCAGCGCGACATAACCGCGAAACTGATTGCGATTGCCATAGGTGATCTCGCCGCGGGCTTCCTGATCGAAAGCGGGTTCGCGCGTCCTGACATCGAGCGCACCGGCCACGACGTTCTTGCCGAACAGTGTGCCCTGCGGTCCGCGCAGAAGCTGGATGCTCTCCACGTCCATGAGATCGGTGATGACCGAGCCGGTGCGTGGACGGTAAACGCCGTCGATATAGAGGCCGACGCCCTGCTCCAGACCGTCGTTGGTGCCGCCCGCATTGGTGCCGATGCCGCGCACGGTGATCGTCTGGTTGCGCCCACTGAAGCCCTGGATATTGAGGCTTGGAAGCTGCTGGAGAACCTGCTTGAGCGTGGTCGCGCCCTGCGCCGAGAACTGCTCGCCGGTGATGGTGCTGATGGCGATCGGCACTTTCTGTGCGCTTTCGTTGCGATAGCGCGCGGTGACGGTGATCTCGCTGACTTCGGCCCCTGCAGCGGTAGCTGGATCGGCGCCTTCATCTGCGACTGAATCGGCGGCCAGAGCCGGGGACGCCATCCCCATCGCCAGCACGGAGACAGCACCGGCAAGAGCATCAAGACGGCCGCAACGGCCCCGACGGAACAAACGACCAGACTTCAACCAAACCCCCTTTGCCAAGGCCTTGCGGCGATGCGGGGGTAATCCCTTTCATTCTCAACCGATTCAATAGAGTTATCCGGACGCTTGTATGAGTTCTCCTAAAGCAAGCTCTAAGCTGCTCTCCGGCCCAGCGGACGGGCCGCGATGGATCGATCTTGGGAGCCGCCGGATGAGCTTGCGATCTTGGACCCGTCGGCTGTTGAAAACTGGAACTTTGCATTTCGGCCGAAGGCGGACATAGGGCGGATCGGAAATCCCCCGACATGGCTATGGCAAAACGAATCGGGCGATCGCAGGGATAAAGTGAAAATGATACGCATTCGCATATGCAGTAAAGGTCTGACACTCGTGCCCGCCGGGCTGGCTCTCGTGTCAGGAATGCCTGCCGTAGCCCAGAGCGTGTCCGCTGCCGAGGACATCGTCGTCACCGCGCAGCGCGAAAACGAGACGCAAGTCCTGCGCAAGGGCAGCCTGGGCGTTCTTGGCGACAAGGATGCACTGCAGGTGCCGTTTGCGATCAAGAGTTACAGCGAGACGCTGATCCTGAACCAGCAGCCTCTTACCTTGGGCCAGGTGCTGGAAAACGATCCCTCGGTTCGCACCTCGCTGGGCTCAGGCAATGCCTCGGAACAGTTCGTCATTCGCGGTTTCCCGCTTTACGGTGAGGATATCGCCATCGACGGGCTTTACGGCATCACCCCGCGCCAGCTGGTTTCGCCCGAGCTTTACGATCAGGTGCAGATCCTGAACGGCGCCAGCGCCTTCCTGTTCGGCGCAGCGCCCGGCGGCACGGCGCTGGGCGGCACCGTCAACCTCCAGCCCAAGCGGGCCAAGGACCAGCCGATCAGCCGGATCACGGCCAACTACCAGTCCGATGCCCATTTCGGCGGGGCGTTCGACTTCGGCCGCCGTTTCGGCGACCAGGGACAATTCGGCATCCGCATAAACGGGGCTGCACGCGGCGGCGATACGGCCATCGACGGCGAATACCGCAGTTCGGTGGTGACCGGCGCCGCCTTCGACTGGCGCGGCGAGCGTGCACGGCTTTCGCTCGATCTTGCCTATCAGCGCGTCAAGGTGAGGCACATGCGGCCGATGGTCCAGTTGAACGGCGTCTCGGCAGTGCCGGATGCTCCCGATGCCGACACCAATTACGGACAGGAGTGGAACTACACCACGATCCGCGACGTGTTCGGCATCGTGAAGTTCGAATATGACATCACCGACGATTTCCTGTTCTACGCCGCAGGCGGCGCGCGGGATACCGCGGAGCGCGGGGTCTATCAGGGGCTTCAGGTGACCGATGCAGCCACCGGCGCCGCTTTCGTCACAGGTTCGCGCATCCCGCGCAACGACAATAACGAATCGGCCCAGACCGGCATCCGGGGCAAGTTCGCGACCGGACCGCTCACCCACGAGATCAATCTCGGCGGTTCGCATAGCCGCTACATCAATCGCAATGCCTACGAATTCGGACCGTCGACCCGCAATGCCCTCAACGGCAACAATCTCTACGATCCGGTGCAGGTCGCCATTCCCAGCTTCACCCGGCTGCGGGCGGGAGACCTGGACGACCCGAATCCCGCCAACCGCACGCGCCTCTCCAGCCTCTTCGCGTCTGATACCGTCGGCGCCTTTGACGGCTTGGTGGAACTGACGCTTGGCCTGCGACACCAGACGATCTTCTACCGCGCCTACAACATCACAACGGGCGTGCGGACCAGTCGCTACAAGGAAAGCGCCACGACGCCGGTGGTGGGCCTGGTCGTGCGGCCTACGGAGCAGGTCTCGCTCTATGCGAACCGGATCGAAGGTCTTGCCCAAGGCCCGGTTGCCGGCTCCGGAACGATCAATGTCGGCGAAGTCTTCCCGCCCTACAAGACCGTTCAGTACGAAGTGGGCGGCAAGCTGGCGATGGGCCGCTTCAACGCATCGCTGGCCTTGTTCCAGACCGATCGACCCCAGACGCTCAACGAAGTGACGCCGGAAGGTACACTCTTCACGGTCAACGGTCAGCAGCGCAACAAGGGCGTCGAACTCAGCCTGGACGGCGAACCGGCGCCGGGCCTGCGGGTGATCGCGGGCGTATCGGTGACGGATGCGAAGCAGCGCCGTACCACCAACAACGCGACCGACGGCAACGATGCGATCGGCGTTCCCGAATATACCGCCAATGCCAACGTCGAATGGGACCTGGCCTTCCTGCCGGGCGTTACCCTGACCGGCCGGGTGATGCAGACGGGACGGCAGATGGTGAACCTCACCAATACGCTGGAATTGCCGGAATGGACCCGTTTCGATCTTGGCGCCCGCTATGTCGTCGCCATCGCGGACAAGCCTGTCACGTTCCGCTTCAACGTCGATAACGTCGCGAACAAGGGTTACTGGGCTTCCTCGCTCGGAGGATATCTGGTGCAGGGCATGCCTCGCGTCTTCAAGACGTCCGCGACCGTCGAATTCTGACCGGATGGCAGTCTGACCGGGCGGCAGGGCGCGGGCCGAAAGCCCGCCCCTGCCCTTCCCGCAGAACGCCGGACAAAGCGGGCTTGCACTATCGGGTTCAGGCCTGAAAGCGGCGCATCCACGCAACCAGTTCGCTATCGGGGTGGCTGCTCAGGATATGGGCGAGAACGTCCGGTCGCTCATCCTGCCCCAGCTTGAAGACACCCTTGCAGGATCGCACATCGGCGCGAAAGCCGATGATGGCCCCTGCCAGCCGGGCGTGGCGCTCGCCCAGTTCCCCCTTGTGCCAGGGCGACGAACGACCACGCTCCATGCTTTCCGTCAGGATGTCGAGCGCAGGCCCGGTCAGGGCCTCGTCGAAATGCAGATCGGCGACGACACGCAGTTGCACATAGTTCCAGGTCGGCGCCCAGTCGCGCAGCCCGGCATGTTCGGGCGAGACATAGGCCTGCGGTCCGGTGAACAGCAGGTGGACGCGGGGATCGGCCTGCAGGGCCGCGTGCAGCGGATTGTGCCGCGCCATATGCCCGATCAACGCGGCAAGCCTTCCCTCGGCGTCATATTCGCCGATGAGCGGCAGCAAAGACGTGGGAAGGTGGCCTTCCGGATCGCAGGACTGCACGCAGGCCAGCGGATATCGCTCGATCAGCAACCGGACGTCATCTTTACCATAGGACGTAAATGCGTTGTTCAATGCAGGGCTCCACTCGCGCAAATGTGCCGCCTCAACACGGGCGTGCCCGTAGCGCGATCATTCAAGCGACATGCGCTCGCATTTCCGGTCGCTCAAGGTCCAGTAACCGCAAGGCAGCAGGGACCAACAAGAAGATTGCCTCGCCGGAACCGTGGCCCTAAACATGCAGCGAAAACGAGGCAGAATAGAGCCAATGCTGCGCCCCCTACACGTCACGCTGGGTGACAGGATCGATCCTGCACTGCCGACACCGATCTACCTGCAAGTGATTGCCGCGATCGTCCGCGATATCGAACGCGGACGGCTTACGCCCGGCACCTATCTTCCCGGCAGCCGCCAGTTGGCGACAGAACTCGGCCTCAACCGCAAGACGGTGGTGCTGGCCTACGAGGAACTGATCGCCCAGGGCTGGCTGGAATCCGCCGGAACGCGCGGAACCATGGTGGCGACCGGCTTTCCCGATCCGGTTGGCGGCGAAGCCGGGGCGCACAGGGAACTGGTCCCGATCGGCGGGAAGCAGGTCCAGCCCGTGCAAGGCCTGCACGCCTCGATGGCGCCCGAGCCGCAATATCGCATCCTGCCGACCCCGGAGCGTCCTCTGGCACTGCCGACCGGCGATGGCATCAAGCTGGACGAAGGTGCGCCGGATGGCCGTCTGTTCCCGACCGAAGTGCTGGCCCAGGCCTATCGGTCCGCGCTGCAACGTTCCGCATCGCAGAACTACCTGCAATACCGCGAGCCTTTCGGCACCCCCGCGCTGCGGTCCGCCATCGCCGACATGCTACGCCACCAGCGCGGCCTGACGGTCGGCCCGGAGGAAATCTGCATCACCCGCGGCAGTCAGAACGGCCTGTTTCTCACGGCCCAGGCCCTGGTCCGCCCCGGCGACGCGGTCATCGTCGAGGAACTCACTTACGAACCTGCCATCGCCGCTTTCCGCATGATGGGCGCCAGGATCGTTCCGGTTCCTTTCGACGGACGCGCGATCGACATCGACGCAGTGGAACGGGCCTGTCGGCAATACAAGGTACGGGCGATTTTCCTCACGCCGCATCACCAGTTCCCGACGACCGCCGAACTGCGCCCGGAACGGCGGCTGGCATTGCTCAACCTTGCCAAGCAGTTCGGGTTCGCAATCATCGAGGACGATTACGACCACGAATTCCATTTCGCCTCGCAGCCGCTTCTGCCCATGGCCGCCTATGCGCCGGATCATGTGATCTACCTCGGCTCGCTCTCCAAGCTGCTCGTGCCCGCGCTGCGCGTCGGCTATGTCGTGGCGCCGGAGCCGATGATTCGGGCGCTGGGGCATTATGTGTCGCTCACCGATGGCATGGGCAATACCGTCACCGAGGACGCGGTGGCGCAGTTGATCACCAGCGGCGCGCTGCGGCGCCATGCCCGCAAGGCGCGCAAGGTCTACGCCGAACGCCGCACCCGCTTTGCCGCGAAACTGCGCGAGACCTTTGGAGACCGCGTCACCTTCGAGACGCCGGACGGAGGCCTGGCCTTCTGGCTGCGTTTTCCTGGTACCGATCTGGCCGCATTGGAAACCGAAGCGAGATCGCTGGGCTTGCGCTTCGCCTCGTCGGAATCCTTCATGGCGGTACACGGGGGCGAGATGAAAGCCGAAAGCGGGCTTCGCATCGGTTTCGCCAGTCTCACCCCCGCCGAAGCCGACAGCGCCATCCGCACGCTCGCCACGGCGCTGGACCGGGTGGCGCGCCTACCGTCCTGATCCCTGATCCGGCATGGCATTCGCTCCCCTCGGCAGAGTGGAAGCGAAACCTCTGGCCCCCTCTATCCGGAAAAAACTGGAGGATGGCGCCGCTCGCCTGCTCGACCATAGACATGTGATCGTCCAGAATCTCCACCGGAGGCGCCATGTCCCTGATCCTCAACCGCCGATCGTTCCTTGCTGGCGGCACTGCCGCGATGCTTTGCCGTCCGGCTTTCGCGGCGGATCGCACGCTTGACCTTGCTCTGGTCAACGCCCGCGTCTGGACCGGCAAGCGGGGCGGCCATGCCGATGCCATCGGGATTGCCGGGAATCGCATCGCTGCGGTCGGCGCGGCGGCGGTCAAGGCCGCAACCGGGCGCCGTACGCAGGTGATCGATCTTCAGGGTGCGTTCGCGATGCCCGCCTTCACCGACTGCCACACCCACTTCCTGCGCGGCGCGGCCAATCTCTCCCGGCCGGATCTGCTTGAAGCGAAAAGCCGCGAAGACTTCGTCGCCCGCATCGGCGCCGCTGCGCGGGCCTTGCCCAAGGGGGAATGGCTGCTTGGCGGGCCGTGGGACGAACAGCGCATCGGCGGTGTGCTCCCGCGCAAGGAATGGATCGACGCGGTTACACCGGACACCCCGGTCGCGATCCCGCGCACCGACCTGCACTCGCTGTTTCTCAATTCGGTGGCGCTCAGGCTGGTCGGCATCGACCGCAACACGCCCGATGTCGAAGGCGGCGTAATCGAACGCGACGAACAAGGCGAACCGACCGGCGTGCTCAAGGACAATGCCCGTCTACGTGCACTGGCCCGCATTCCGCCACCAAGCCCCGAGCAGGCTGAACGAACCCTTCGCGCAGGCATCGCCTACGCGCTGAGCAAGGGCGTGGCGCAAGTCCACAATACCGAGATCGACTGGTCGGTGCAGGATGCCCTGCTGCGCCTGCGGGCGAACGGCGCGGCGGAAACCGACCTCCGGTTCTATTCCTTCACGCCGATCGGTGATTGGGAACGCATGGCCGCCTTCGTGCGCGAGCACGGGCGCGGGGACGACTGGGTGCACTGGGGCGCGATCAAGTGCGTGTCCGATGGTTCGCTCGGCGCCCGCACCGCCCGCTTTCATGAGGAATATGCCGATGCCCCAGGCCAGCACGGGGTCTGGACGACGCCGATAGACAGCATGCGCGAATGGATACCCCGGATCGATGCCGCGGGTCTGGCCCTTGCCGTCCACGCCATCGGCGACGAGGCCAACGACGTCGTGCTCGATATCATGGCGGAAACGGCGCAGCGCAACGGTCCGCGCGACCGCCGCTTCCGCATCGAACATGCCCAGCATCTCAGCCCCGGCGCCATTGCGCGCATGAAGCGGCAGGACGTGATCGCTTCCGTCCAGCCCTACCATGCGATCGACGACGGTCGCTGGGCGGTTAAGCGGATCGGTGAGGAGCGGCTCGACCGGACATATGCTTTCCGGTCGTTCCTGGAGGCCGGAGTGAAGATGTGCTTCGGTTCCGACTGGCCAGTCGCGCCGCTCGATCCACTGACCGGAATCGATGCCGCGGTACGCCGTCAGACCATCGACGGTCTCAATCCGCAGGGCTGGCATCCCGAGCAGCGCATCGGCGTGGAGGATGCCCTGATCGCCTATACCGCGACGGCGGCCTATGCCGGTTTCCGCGACGACCGTCAGGGCCTGATCGCACCCGGCTATCTGGCCGATATCACGGTACTGGACCGCGACCTGCTCACCGCGCCGCAGGACAGCTACTTGTCGACCAAAGTGCTTCGGACTTTCGTGGGCGGCAAACAGCGTTATTCGACCTGATTGCGACTGGGAAACGGGCCACCCTCGCGACGGCGAGCCGCGAGGGTGGCGAAATCGGTTCTTACCGGACTGTCTCGGCAGAAGTCTGAACCGCAGGAACGGGCGCGGGCGTTGCCACCGTTATCAATTGCGGCTGGACGGCCTGGAAGGCGAGATCCTCATCGAGAAAGCCCTTAACCGCCGAGCCGCTGGCGATGAACGCGCTGGTGCCGGTGGTAAGAAACCCCGCAAGCGGAACCAGCGCAATCGCCGCCACCACGCCGCCGGTGCCTGTCACGCCCTTGTCGTCGAACGTGCCCGACATACGCACATTACGGCCATTGAGATTGAGCGAAACGACGCGCGCGCCGATATAGCCCGACTTGCCCCACATGCCCTTGTTGCGGACCTCGGTCACTTCCCCGATCGCAGACGTGCCTGAAGGTATCACGACGACGCCGTTCTGCGTCACGTTCTCGGCGACCTCCATCTGAAAGCGCTGCCCCACGCGCAGTTTCTTTTTCTTGGTCGTCAGTTCCTCGCGCGTGACCATGGCGATGGCGAGACCGGCCCGCATGATGTCGGGCTGAGCCGCAGGCACTATGGAAACCGCAGGCGCTGCCGCCACGGCCTGCACCGGAGCCACAGGTGCCGCCCCCGTCTGTGCAGTCAGCGTCTGCGCGGCGACAGGATGCGCGATAAGCGCCGCGCAGGGCAGCGCGAGCTTGTAGATAGTCTTCATGAAATACCCCCGTTTGCAGCGAATCATTCGCGTGCAGCAGGGAAATACTGCGGAAACGGTTACTCGAAAATGAGTGGCCAATTCAGGGTGTCGAGATTTTAACCCGGCGAGCTTCCCATCCGTAATGAGGGGGCATGACTGCCGATCCCATTCCGCCGAGCCCGTTTCCGCATTTCCGCCGGAACCGGCCGCTCGGGAGGATATCCGGGAGGAGTAACCTCATGGATAAGGCGGATTAACTCTCATGACGGCTGCTCATATCGATGCCGCTTGGGTGTAGAAGGACCTGGGCCTTCGCACGGGACGATCGTTCGGCGAAGAAGTCGAAACGGCCGGTCGCGCAATGCCGGTAACGGGGGGATTCGAAGGGCGATGGCAACGACGGGCTATCAGCAGGGCTTTCAGCGCGCGTTTGCACGGTTTCACCGCGAGCCTGCCAGTCTCACACGAAAGCGCGCCGTCCTGGTTCTCCCCGGCTTGGCCGCCGGCGGAGCCGAGCGCGTCGCCAACGTCATTGCCGAAGTGCTCGACCGGCGGGGCTGGAGCATCAGCGTGATCTCCTTCGCCGAAACGGGAAGCCCGTCCTATTACGAGTACCCTTCCGGCGTGGACGTGAGCCAGCTCGATCTTCCGCCGCGGCGCCAGTCGATCCTCGCAAGCAGGGTTACTGCCGTAAGGCGTGTCCTGCGGCTCCGCCGTGCCTTGCGCGACGCTGCCCCCGACGTCGTGGTCAGCTTCCTGACGCGGACCAACATTCTCACCCTGATGGCCGGGCTGGGACGGCATACTCCCATCATCGTGTCGGAGCGCAACAATCCTCAGGAGCAGCCGGTGGGGCCGATCTGGTCGTGGCTGCGCGCGCGCCTCTATCCTCGCGCTTTCGGGCTGGTGACCATGACGAAGGGCGCGATGGGCTGCTTTCCGCCTGTCATGCGCCCGCGAGAATGGGTCATCCCCAACCCCGTGCTCCGTTTCGAACGCCGAACTCGGCCGCCTGGAGACATCAGATGGGTCACCGCGGTCGGAAGACTGGTTCCCCAGAAAGGCTTTGACCTGCTGCTGCAGGCCTTTGCGCAAGTCTCGGGCGAATTCCCGATGTGGAACCTGGTCATCTGGGGCAAGGGTCCGGAACGCGAGCGACTGGAGGCCATGGCGCTTGAACTCGGTCTGGAGGGACGGGTGCGTTTTGCCGGTGTCAGTGACAGTCCGGGAGGCTGGGTCGATAGCGCCGATATCTTCGTCATGAGTTCGCGTTTCGAAGGCTGGGGCAACGCTTTGGCAGAAGCACTGGCCGCCGAAATTCCCGCGATCTCCTTCGATTGCCGTTGGGGACCGGGCGAATATATCGAGCAGGACGTCAATGGCAGGCTCGTTCCTCCAGAAGACGTTGCTGCCCTGGCCGAAAACATGCGCGATCTGATGCGTGATCCCGAACTGCGCAGGCGTCTCGGCACCCAAGCCGGAGCTATCGCGGAAGCATTTTCTGCCGAGAGTGTCGTCGACGAATGGGAAAAGGTCATGCAGCAGGCGGTGGAAAGCCGCGTCATGCAGACCTCCCGCCACACCGCGCTCGCCGCTCGGATCGAGACCGGGATTTCGGGCAGACAGCTCACCGGATAGGGATATCGCGCCGGGAACCCTCCACGGTAATTGCGAACGGTTCGCACCTATGGTAGCCGGCAGCCCCTCAACACGCTTTTGCCGGGAACCCTGCTTGGACGATCTGATCCGCCACCGCGCTGCTCTCGTGAGCTATGCGAGGCCGATCGTGCGCGATCGGTCGGAGGCGGAGGATGTCGTCCAGGAAGCGTTCCTCAGGCTGGCCGGTACGGACGACAGAACTGCGCGGCAGGATATTCGCAGTCCGTTGTCCTATCTCTATCGGATCGTGCGCAACATCGCGCTCGACCGGGTGCGCCGCGAGAAGATCGAGCGCCGCGAGGAGGAAGCACCGCAGTGGTGGATGATGCCGGCTCAGGCTCCCAACCCGGAGGATGAAGCCGCGCATCGACAACTGGTTGACCGGGTGGAGGCCGTGCTGCGCGAGATGGAACCACGCATGCGGCTGGCGCTGGAAATGAGCCGTTTCGAAGGCTTCACGCTTCAGGAGATTTCGGA
Source organism: Novosphingobium sp. BL-S-20 (assembly GCF_055521635.1). NCBI lineage: Bacteria > Pseudomonadati > Pseudomonadota > Alphaproteobacteria > Sphingomonadales > Sphingomonadaceae > Novosphingobium > Novosphingobium sp. BL-S-20. Next base: position 1,745,537 of record NZ_CM145494.1, read on the forward strand.
AAGGCTCGGCGTTTCGATCGCCACGGTTCACCGGCTGGTGAAGGAGGCCCTTTCCCGCGTGGCGATGGCGATCGGGGACGACGCGACATGATGCTCCGGAATGCTCCGCACCAAAAATCGCGCTGCCGTGAAAAATTCGCCGCGCTCGTCCGTCATGACGGTTGCCAGAGCACCGGCACCGCAGCAAGGCAGAGACGATGAACCCCGCCCCACTTCCCAAGGAAACGATGGACACCGCCGTCGGTCTCCTGATGGACGCGCAGGCTGCGCCCGGCGATGCGGCCTTGCGCGGGCGGATCGAGGCCTGGCTTGATGAGGCTGCGGACAATCGGCGCGCTTGGGCGCGGGCCCAGCAGGCCTGGGCCATACTGGGCGATGTCGAACCGGAAGGGCAGCATGGCCGGAACGCCGGGTCTGAGGCAGAGATCATCGCCTTCCCCGTCGCCCGGACGCGGCCAGTCAGGTCTCGCCGTCTGGTCGTCGCATTCGGCGCCATGGCGGCGTCGCTCGCTCTGGTCCTGGCGATACAGCCTTCGTTGCTGCTGCGGATGCGGGCGGATCATGCGACCGGCACAAGAGAGCTTCGCGATGTGCGTCTGGCCGACGGCAGCACCGTTCGTCTCGGCGCGCGCAGTGCCATCGACGTGGATATGTCCGGCGGCGAACGGCGGGTTCGCCTGCTTGCGGGCGAAGCGTGGTTCGACGTGGCGCGTGATGCTTCGCACCCCTTCCTGGTCGATAGCGAGGGCACCGAGACCCGCGTTCTCGGCACCGCGTTCGAAGTGCGCGCTCTTGATGACCGTACCGAGGTCGGCGTGGGCCGCGGCCATGTTCGGGTGACGGCAGCGGGACGCAGCCGCGATCTCCTTCCCGGAGACCGTCTCGCGATCAAGCATGGCGACGGTAGGATGCGGGAGGAAAAAGTGCCGGTCGCCACTCTCGGCAGCTGGCGCGAGGGCTATGTCTTCGCGAACGAAGCCACGATAGCCGAGGCCGTTGACGAGATCAGGCGCTACGACAGCGGTTGGATCGTCATTGCCGACCGCAAGCTGGCGCAGCGCCGGATCACCGGCCTCTATGATGCGCGCGATCCGGCCAAGGCCCTGGAAGCCATGGTTGCTCCGGCGGGCGGCTCGATCACCCGGGTCACGCCTTACCTGACGATCGTGCGCGCCCGCTGAATCCGGGGCATTTTCCAAGGCCCCAAAAAATCTTCAGATGCTGTGAAAAATAATCCCGACCACTCCGTCTAACCCGCGATTGCAACGCATTTGCAATGCCAAGCTCCTTGGCCATGTTCCTTTTGGGGGTTACGAATGACGACTTCTCTCCGTGGCGGGCCGCGTCCCCGCCGTGATGCGCTGCGCCCGGCGATCCTGGTTGCCCTTGTCGGTGTGAGCGCCATGGCTCTGACCGCGCCTGCCCAGGCCCAGGCGCAAGAGCGGGCGCAAGAACAGGCGGGGGCCAAGCGCTTCGACATTCCTGCCCAGTCGCTGGCGAGCGCCATCAATGCCTTCGGGCGCCAGTCCGGCCTCCAGATCACCGCCGATGCCGCCGTGGTCAGCGGCATTCGCAGCCAGACCGTACAGGGCGAGATGCCCGCCCTCACCGCACTCAGCCACATGCTGTCGGGCACCGGGGTGACGTGGCGCATGTCGGGCAGCGCGGTCGTGTTGATCGCTGCGCCTCGCAGCGCGGACGGTTCGATCCAGCTCGGTTCGGTGCGCGTCGAAGGCGCGGGAACAGGCGGCGCGGGCTATGCCGGTCCTGCCGACCTTCCCCCGGCCTATGCCGGCGGGCAAGTCGCCACGGGCGGCCAGCTTGGCCTGCTGGGCAATGTCGGCGTGATGGATACGCCGTTCAACGTCACCTATTACACCAACGAACTGATCGAGAACCAGAATAGCCGCGGCCTGCTGGACGTGCTGGACAACGATCCGTCGATCCGCGTCAGCGCTGCGCGCGACGGGGAGTCTGCCACCGTCATCATGCGCGGCTTCGAACTGACCGGGCGCGAAGTGCTCGTCAACGGCATGTTCGGCGCTTCCGACACGCGCGGCACGATGATCGAGGCGGTCGAACGGGTCGAAGTCCACAGGGGGCCGAGCGCGATGCTCAACGGCGTCAGCCCCTGGGGCTCGTCGTTCGGCGGTTCGATCAACTACGTGCTCAAGCGGGCCGGTGACACCCCGCTCAACCGGGTGACCGCGACTTACGCCTCGGAAAGCCAGTTCGGCGCCAATCTCGACGTGTCGCGCCGGTTCGGGGCGAACAAGGGCTTCGGCGTGCGCGTCAATGCGGTCTACCGCGACGGCGCCACCGATGTCGACCACACCGACAATCGCTCGGCCATGGTCGCCGCTGCGCTCGACTATCGCAGTGACGATCTTCGCGTGACCATCGATCTCGGCCATCAGGACCGCCTGCTCAAGGGGGGCTGGAGCAGCACCCGCATCGGCTCGCGTGTGGCCGTGCCCAAGGCGCCCGACGCCCGCACCAATTCCAAGCAGAAGTGGGAGTTCTGGGACGGCCAGACCGACTACGGCATCGGCCGCATCGAATACGATTTCGCGCCGGGCTGGACGGCTACCGCCGCCTATAGCCGCAACCAGTCGGACGAAGTCTATCTCCAGGTGATCGACAGCATCACCAGTGTCCAGGGCGCCAAGAGCGGCTTCCCCTACTGGATACCGGCGCGCAGCCGCAACGAGAGCTACGAGGGTTCGATCAAGGGCAAGTTCGATACCGGCCCGATCTCGCACAGCATTTCGGTGATCGCCTCCGCCAACAATGCGAAGCGTGGCCAGCTGAACTATTACCTCTCCGATTGCGGCACCGGCTGCGCGGCTTCGAACATCTATACGCCGATCTATTACCCGGCCCCCGATAGCAGAGCCCTGAGCAAGAGCGCCGGACGCCTGACATCGCAGTACGACTACGAGGGGCAGGCCGTTGCCGACATCATGAGCATGGCGGACGACCGGGTGGTCCTGATGCTTGGCGCGCGGCGCCAGAAGGTAGGGCAGAAGACCTTCTCGACAGCCGGCGTCCTCACCCGCCGCTATGACCGCAGCCGCGTTTCGCCTTCGGTCGGGCTGGTCGTGAAGCCGGTCGAGAACCTGTCGGTCTACGCCAGCTACATCGAATCGCTCAATCCCGGCGGTATCGCCAGCAGCTATTATGCCAATGCCGGCGACATCTTCATGCCCTTCGTCACCGACCAGTACGAGGCGGGCGTGAAGTACGATCTCGGCACGTTCACGGTGACCGCCGACGTGTTCCAGATCGCGGTCCCCAGTGCCGTCGAAGTCGCCAGCGCCACGACTGGCGGCCAGCCCACGCTGGAATACGACGGCTTGCAGCGCAATCGCGGGATCGAGCTGAACTTCTTCGGCCAGCCCTTCGATCATCTGCGTCTGCTGGGCGGTGCGATGTACCTCGATGCCGAGATGACCCGCACCGAGGGCGGCCTCAACGACGGTCGCCGCGCGCGCGGTTCGCCGGAGTTCAACGTCAACTTCGGCACCGAGTGGGACGTGCCAATGGTTCCCGGCCTGACACTCACCGGGCGTGTCGTCTATACCAGCCGCGAATATATCGACCTCACCACGACCAAGGCCCGCAGCATTCCGGCCTGGACACGCGTCGATGCGGGCATCCGCTATGCCTTCGAGGCCGCCGGGCGACCGATGCAGTTTCGCCTGACCGCGGACAACCTGTTCGACCGCAACTACTGGGCCGCCGCCTCGCGCGGGGTGCTCACGATGGGAGCACCGCGATCGGTGCGCGCATCGCTCGCCGTCGATTTCTGACCCTCGGACATGGCTTACCGGCAGACGTACCGGCCATCGGCCGCCGACCGCGCCCGCGGCCTGTCCATTGCGCTCCTTCTGCACGCCTGTGCGGGGGGAGCGTTGCTCGTCGGGTGGTCCTTCACCGCATCGCCCGCCCTGCATGAGCCGCTGGCCGTCATCGATCTCGCCGCCCCCGCCTCGCCCCCGCAGCCGGAACGGGAGGCCGAGAAGGATGCTCCGGAGCCGGTCGAGCAAAGCGACCCGGTGCCCGCGAAAGCCGTGACGGTCGAGGTCCCGCCCGCCGTGATCGCGCTGGCGCCGCCCCTTCCCGCTGCGGTTCCGGTCGCCGACCCGCAACCGCGGCCGCCACAGGCTGAAAGCGTGGCACCCAAGGCGATCGAGGCGCCGCCTGCGGAAACCGTATCTTCCAATGCCAAGGACAGTTGGGAAAGCCGCGTTCTTGCCCGGCTCGCCAGTCGCAAGCGCTACCCCGCCACGGCACGGGCGCGCCGCGATCAGGGCGTCGCCTGGGTTCGTATCACGATTGACCGGCAGGGACGGGTGCTGGGCGTCGCGCTGGCCCAGGGCTCGGGCAGCGGCGCGCTGGACCGGGAAGCGATCGCCTTGCCGCAGCGCGTTTCGCCCTTGCCGGAGCCACCGAAAGACCGGACGGGAGAAACGCTGGAACTGGTGGTCCCGGTCGAATTCATGCTGCCGCGCTGAACTTACAGGACTTGCAGGAACGCGACGAGCGCCTCGCGTTCCTCCTGCGTGAGGTCGCGGGGCTTCAGCAAGGGATCGGCAAGCGGCGGCGGTGCGGTTTCGGCCGGGGCCCCAGTCTTTGGCCCGGTCTTCACATCGGTCCCTCCCCCGCCCGCATAGAACATCACCACCGGCTCCAGGAAGGGAAAGAACCCGGCGTGCATGTAGGGGCGGGTGTAGATCAGTCCGCGCAAGGTCGGCGTGCGGAAGGCACCGACATCCTCGGGCCTGCCGGTGACTTCCCAGCGACCGAGATCCTGCTTTGCCGTGCCGTAGAAGCTGAGGCCGAGATTGTGGAATCGGTTGTCGGTAAGAAGCGGCCCGCTGTGACAGTTCGCGCATCCTGCTTTCGTGCGGAACAGGTGCAGGCCCTGCAGTTGCCGGTCGCCAAGCACGCTTACACCTTGCGTGAAAACCCGGTCCCAGCGGTTCTTCGGCGGGGTAAGGCTGCGCTCGTAGACGGAGATCAGCGCGGCGATATCGTCCAGCCGGATACGGCGCGGTCCGTTCAAGGCGGCAAAGGCCTCACGGTAGCTTTCCTCGCGATTGATCCAGCGCTCGATGCGGCGGCGGTTACCCGCCATTTCGAGAGGGTCGGAAAGCGGCCCGAGTACCTGTGCTTCCAGTGTCGTCTCGCGCCCGTCCCAGAACAGGTCGTGGGTCCAGCCCGCCGTGAAGAGGGCGGGTGCATTGCGGCGCCCGCGCTTGCGATCATGGCCGAAGGACGTGCGCAGTCCATCGGTGAAGCCCAGTTCGATGTTGTGACAGGATGCACAGGCGATCTGTCCCGACCCCGAAAGGCGAGGCTCCTCGAACAGGCGCTTACCCAGAGAGACCGCCTGCGCATCGGGTGCGGGAGAAACGGCGGGGACCGGACCGAACTCCGCGAACCGCGCTCCCGGCTCCAGCCATGGACGGGGCCAGGTTTCCGGCGGTCCTGCATAGAGCGCTCGCAGGCCGGAAGGATCGTCGTCGGTCCGGGCGGGCGCACTGGCGGCCTGAAGAGAGAACAGCAACACCGCTGTCGACAGGGCGAGCGCGATGCGGGCGGTAGGAAAAAGGCTCAAGGCTTGCTCGCACGAAAGATGGGACCTTTCGACGAACGAACGCCGGTTATTTTTCAGGATTTCTTTCGCAGGCTGTGCGGCGCTTCAGAGTTCGATCATTCCCCGGCGCAAAGCGATCGTCACGGCATGAGTGCGATCTACCGCCTCCAGCTTGCCGAGAATGATCTTCATGTAGCCCTTCACGGTCTCTTCGGAGATTTCGAGGCTGGCGGCGATGCGCTTGTTGGAATTTCCGGCAGCGGCCAGTGTCAGGACGCTTCGTTCCCGGTCGGTCAATTGCTGGTTGCCCTGGTGCTGGGCGATCTGGGAAACGACTTCCGCGCTGAGATATTCTCGGCCCTCGTGGACCGTGCGAATGGCCTCGATCAGTTCGTTATGCAGATTGCTCTTGAGGATGTAGCCCAGGGCCCCTGCCCGCAGGGCGCGCAAGGCCTGGGCGTCGCCCGAATAGGTCGTGAGCACCAGGATTTTCGCCTCCGGGAATTCCCGCCTGATCTGTTCGATCGCCGCAATCCCGTCGAGGATGGGCATCTGCAGGTCGAGCAGGATCAGGTCCGGCAGCAGCGCGCGGTAGAGATCGACGGCCTGACGGCCATCCTCGGCTTCTCCGATGACATGGACTTCGTCGGTCATGGACAGCACCGCACGTACGCCGCGCCGGATGAGGGGATGATCGTCCGCAACGACAATGCGGATCTTGTCCTCTCGCATTCGAGCTCTCGCCTCCTTGATCAGGTCTTCGGATAACGCCGTGCCTGCCGTGAGACAATCCGCATGCAGCCCCCCATTTCGAGGGGGCAACCCCTCGAAATGGGGGGGGGACGCAGAGCCTCTCGACGCGGATACTGCGCTCACATTCACTCAGTCTCGTCGCAACGCCAAGGACCCCCGGATCGGCTATGGACAGACACATCAACTCCGACACCAATCGTTTGCAGTCGTTTCTGCGCGTGAAAGACGCCTCGACTGTCAGTTTCGCAGGGCCAGGAGGTTTTCCGATCGGTATCGCCCGGCTGCGTTCGGAAACCGGCGGTGTGGGCATGACCGACGCTCATGTCACCGAGGACGCCTTCATGATCAACGTCCAGATGATCGATTATGAAGGCGACATTTTCCTGGATGGTCGGAAACTTGGGTTCCGGCGGCAGGCCTCCGGACATACGGCGTTCTTCGATTATCGCAGGTCCTGGCGCGCAAATTTGCGTTCGCCATTCGCCTGCCTGAATTTTCACCTGGACCGCCGTGCATTGGGCATCGCTGCGATGAAGGGTACCCACGGCGAGATCGACGGTCTCGATGTCGCTCCGGGCGAGCCGGTCGAGGACCTGCAGATCTATCGATTGGCCAAGGCCTTGTGGCCGATTTTCGACAAACCCATCGAACCCGGTCGCCTGTTCATGGAGCAGGTAGGCTGGGCTCTCTGCGCCCACATCGCGCAGCATTACGGAATAAAGGAAAGAACTTCGCCGCAATCACGAAGCGGCCTTGCCGCCTGGCAGGAACGCAGGGCCAAGGAACTCATCGAAGCGTCGATAGACGGAGACGTTTCCGTCGAGCTTCTGGCCGAGGAATGCGGCCTGTCCGTCGCCCATTTCGCGCGCTCCTTCAAGCAGTCCGTCGGCATGCCGCCCCATCGGTGGCTGCTCAGCCGCAGGGTCGAAAAGGCCAAGGAGATGCTTCGGGATGAGGCTCTGTCCGTCTCGCACATTGCGGTGGGGTGCGGATTTGCCGACCAAAGCCACATGAGCAGGGTGTTCCGGAAATTCACCGGAATGCCGCCCAGGGCCTGGCGCAAGCTGCACACCGATTTCGCCTGCGACGAAGACATTCCGGAGATCCACGCCTTGCTGCCCCAGGAGCTTTGACGAGGCGGCGACGAACGGGCATGTAGCGGTGAAGAGGGCCTGATAATCGGGATCAGGCTCCAGTCGCGGGCAAGGACTGGCCGCACGGTCTATTGGGATTTATCGTGTGAACCTTGCGGCAGGCTCCCGCTTGCAGGCTGTCATCGCCTGTCTTGCACTGAGCGTTCTTATCGGGGGGCCTGCTGCCGCCCCTGCCCTTGCCGAACATCAGGCGCGGTCTTCCATGGCCGATCCCGAGTCTCACGGCGATATGAGCCTCGGGCGCTTTCATCACGATTTCTGGAATGCCGAAGAAGGCGCGCCCTCGCTCATCAACACGATAACGCAGACACCTGACGGTTTCCTGTGGCTGGGTGCCGACGACGGCCTCTGGCGCTTCGACGGTATTTCCTTCGAGCACCTGACCGGCCCGGACATCAAGGGGACCAGTCCGTTTTCAGTCTCTTCGCTCTTCGTCAGCCGCAAGGGTGAATTGTGGATCGGGTTTGCCCAGAGCGCGGGCGTTTCCCGTTACCAGCACGGGCGTCTCGAAGACATGAAGCTGCCCCGCCCGCCGCTCATGGTGACCAACCTCCTGGAAGGCCCTGACGGTGCTATCTATGCGGAATGGGGCGGAATATCGGGACGTCTCTGGCGGTGGAAGGACCGCAAGTGGCAACAGGTCGAGGATGAACTGGGCCTTCCTCCCGGCTTCACGATCGGTATAATTGCCACTCGCGACGGATCGATCCTGGCCCCGGTGCTCGACACCGACCAGCGTAAAACCCGGATCGCAAGGCTGGCGCCTGGAGAGAGCCGGTTCAAGGTTTTGCCCGGCACCTACGAATTCGCGCGGCTTACCGTTGATCGAGGGGGGAATATCTGGATTTCGGACCGGGACTGGCTGCGGCGCTACGCCCTGTCCGGCTCCGGCCTCAAGCCGGTTGGCGCCACGTACCCGATTCCGCGCAGCAACGGCATGCGCTTTGTCTCGTTCGACGATCACGGCGGCGTATGGAGCGGCTCGTGGGGTTCCCCGGTCACCAGCCGGCTCAATCTGAAGCCCGGAAAGACCGACAAGGCGATCGAGACCTACCGCTGGCCGGATACCGCTGACACCGATGGCGTGAGAGCGAACTTCAGCGATACACAGGGCGCCATATGGATAGCGGACAGCCGCGGCCTGCTCCGGTTTCGATCCGCCGACGTCGTCATGGATCCAGCAGTGGCTGGCGACAATGTCGACGGTATCCAGCTCGTCAGCGCAAGGGACGGCACCGTCTATGCGGCATCGCACAGCAAGCTCTATCGATTGCAACCGGGATCTGCCGCCAGACACGTTCTGGACCTGAAGGACGATCCGATCTTCTGCGCAGGCAAGGCAGGAGAGATCATCTTGGCCCAGGCCCACAAGATATACGCCCTGTCGGCGCAAGGCCGGCTTAGATATCTCATGTCGATATCCGTGGCTCCCAGTGCGTGCGGGCTCGATTCCGCCGGCAGGATATGGCTGAGAGGCTATGACGGCAGCACCTGGCGATACGATGAGGGGAAGATGCGCGAACGCCCCGACCTTAGGGCGAAAGCCAGAGGCGGTGTCCTCGGTCTTTCTGCCAATGCCAAGGGTGAGATCGCCGTCCCGCTCGACAATGAGACGATCGCGGTCTTTTCCGGCAACCGCAAGCTGATCTATCGTCTTCCCGGCACTGAACCGACACAGATAAACAGCATTTCTCCCGGCCTCGGCGGTTTCGTCGCGTTTGCCGGCAACGGTGTTGTTCGCTTCGCCGGCGGCTATGCCACACGGCTTGATCCCTTGTCCGCGCCCTGGACACGCCGCGTGAACACCATGGTGGAGACGCCGGGCGGAGACGTCTGGTTCAGCAGTCTGGAGGGCCTGTCCAAAGTGCGGACCGCCGACCTGCAGGCAGCGTTCGATCACCCCGGCGCACCGTTGCGGCGGCGCCTTTTCGACGGGCGTGACGGCCTGGCCGGAAGCGCGCAGCGTTTCGGGCCGGTCGGGCAGAAGATCGCCCGCGACGGCGAAGGACGGATATGGGCCGTCCGAACCGCCGGACTGGCGCGCATCGACCCACGCTCGGCGAGTATCGACAACACGCCGCCGCACATCGCCTTCCGCCTCCTGACGACCAATCGGGCGAACTTCCGGGACCCGCAGCCGGTCACGCTTGAAGCCGGCACCCGTTCGGTGCGCATTGCCTTTTCCGCGACGGGCATCCTGCGCCCCGACCTCGTGCGCATCCGCTATCGCCTCGAAGATGTGGATGCGGACTGGATCGACGCCGGCCCGCGCAGAGGAGCGGGATACTCGAACCTCGGCCCCGGCAAATACAGGTTCGTCGTCATGGCATCCGCAGACGGCGGCAGGACGACGACACGCTGGCTCTCGTTCGAGATCCTCCCCACTTTCCTCGAAAGCTGGTATTTCAAGGTTTTATGCGGCGCGGCCTTCTTCGCGCTGCTGTGGCTGGGCATCCGCCTGCGCGTCGCTGCCGTCGGCCGGAGTATCGGCGCCCGCCTGGCCGAGCGCCATGACGAGCGCGAACGTATCGCCCGCGAACTTCATGACACGCTTCTCCAGTCGGTTCAGGCCCTGCTGCTCGACTTCCGTCTTGTGGCGACCTCGCTTCGGTCCAGCCATGCCGGTTCCGAGCGTCTGGAGGGCGTGATCGAACATGCCGAAGCGGTCATCGCCGAAGGACGCGACCGCGTATACAACTTGCGTGCGCACCGCGAGGTCGATTCGCTCGAAGTGCGGCTGCGCGCGATCGCCGCGCAAAGCGGACTTGCCGATAAGGCCGAATTGAACATCGTCAGCTACGGTGAAATCCAACCCCTCACGCCCTCTGTCGCCGAGGAAGTTGCGCGGATCGCCACCGAGGCCCTGTTCAATATTTCCCGGCATGCCGGGGCCAGCCGGGTCGATATCCTCATCAACTATCTTGCCACCACACTGACGATCTCGTTCATCGACAACGGCGTGGGGATCGATCACGAGGTGGTCCAGGCCGGGCGCCGCGCCGGTCATTTCGGGCTGGTCGGCATGCAGGAGCGCGCAAGGAAGCTGCAAGGCCGGATGCTGCTCGATCGCGGTCCGGAGGGCGGCGCGGAAGTCACGCTCGTCATTCCCGCCGCCGTCGCGTTCAAGGGGGCGATCGGGCCGCTGCGGGGCCTTTGGCAATCGGTCAGGGATGCACTCTCCTTTCGGGAGCGTCCCTGACGCGAATTGTGTCAATTCCTCGTCAGAACAGTTGCGCAAAGACCATGTAGAGCGCGCCCGCCATCACGATCGAGACCGGCAGGGTCAGCACCCAAGCCATCAGCAGGTTGCGGATCGTGCTCATTTGCAGGCCCGACCTGTTCGCCGCCATCGTCCCGGCGACACCGGACGAAAGGACATGGGTGGTCGAGACCGGCAAACCGAGGTGATCGGCGCCGAGGATCGTCCCCATCGCCACGAGTTCGGCCGCGGCGCCCTGCGCATAGGTGAGGTGCGTCTTGCCGATCTTCTCGCCCACGGTCACGACGATGCGGCGCCATCCAACCATGGTGCCGAGGCCGAGTGCAAAGGCCACGGCGATCTTGACCCAGGTCGGAATGAAGCGGGTGCCCGCATCGAGTGAGGTCTTGTAAGTGGCCAGGCTGTCCTGCGCAGATTGCGAGAGCACCGGCGGTTTCTGCTTGCCCAGCCCCTTGATCGCCTCCGAGGCGAGGTACATGTCGTTGCGGATGTTGCTGACCGCCGCCGCGGGGACTTTCGCAAGCGAGCCGTAACCCATCACCTGCCGATCTACATCATGGACGAGGCGGGCGAGGGCTGGAAGCGTTTCCGGGGTGAAGCTCTTGTCGGCGATATAGGCCGTCACCCTGCGGCGCGCCTCTTCCGGGGCCATGTCGATCCGCTGCGCACTGCTGTCCAGCGCGGCTTCCGCTGCGATGGAGCGGCTGTGGAACTCGGCCATGTAGCGCTCCGGAACCGCGCGGTTCAGCGCATAGGCGGTAGGAACCGTGCCGATCAGGATCAGCATGATCAGGCCCATGCCCTTCTGGCCGTCGTTCGAGCCATGGGCGAAGCTGACGCCGGTGCAGGTGAAGATCAGCAGCGCGCGAATCCACAATGGCGGCGGCGCGCCGTCCTTGGGTTCTTCGTAAAGCGCCTTCTTTCGCACGAGCACCCGCATGGCCAGGAACAGCAGTGCGGCGATGCCGAAACCGATCAGCGGCGAGAACAGCAGGGCCTGTCCGATCTCTGCGGCCTTGCCCCAGTCCACACCTGCCGTACCGCCCTTGCCGTGCATCAGCGCGTTGGCCACGCCGACGCCGATGATCGAGCCGATCAGCGTGTGCGAACTGGACGAGGGAATGCCCAGCCACCAGGTCGCGAGGTTCCAGAGGATCGCCGCCAGCAACAGCGCGAAGACCATCGCAAAGCCGGAATTCGATCCCACCTGCAGGATCAGTTCGACCGGCAGCAGCGAGACGATGCCGAAGGCGACCGCCCCGGTCGAGACGAGCACGCCCAGGAAGTTGAAGAACCCGGACCAGACCACTGCCACGTTGGCGGGCATGGCATTGGTATAGATCACCGTGGCCACGGCATTGGCGGTATCGTGGAAGCCGTTCACGAACTCGAAGCCGAGCGCGATCAGCAGGGCGACGAACAGCAGCAGGAACGGCAGGTAGGTCGTCGGTTCCACCCCGACTGCCGCGGCGTCCGAATAGACGCTGTAACCGACATAGAACAGCGCGGCGGCGATCGCCGCACCGAAGCCGATCCGGCCCGCGGCGCCCAGCCCCTTGTCGAGTTCCGGTCGGGTACTGGTCCCGGCCCCAGAATTGCCATCGAAGGCCGTTAGCGTCGCATTCATGGTTTCGCCTCAGTTTACGAGACGGAAACCCTACGGTCGTTCGATGACACAATTGCTGCGGCGGCATGCGCGAACACGCACCGCCTCAGCGGGATGGGCTTCAGGCGGTAGCAGGTTGCTGACGGCCTGCGATCAGGTTGTCGACCACCGAGGGATCGGCGAGCGTCGAGGTGTCGCCGAGGTTCGAGAAGTCATTCTCGCCGATCTTGCGCAGGATGCGGCGCATGATCTTGCCCGATCGGGTCTTGGGCAGACCGGGCGCGAACTGGATCACGTCGGGCGTGGCGATCGGGCCGATCTCGTGGCGGACCCACTTGATCAGTTCGCGGCGCAGCTCCTCGTCGGGCACCACTTCGGCATTGCAGGTGACGAAGGCATAGATGCCCTGCCCCTTGATCTCATGCGGCATGCCCACGACCGCCGCCTCGGCGACGGCGGGATGCGCCACGAGCGCGGATTCGACTTCCGCCGTGCCCATGCGGTGGCCCGAGACGTTGATGACGTCGTCGATGCGGCCGGTGATCCAGAAATAACCGTCCTCGTCGCGGCGGCAGCCATCGCCGGTGAAGTAGTGACCGGGGAAGGTCGTGAAATAGGTCTGGAAAAAGCGCTCGTGATCGCCCCAGACGGTGCGCATCTGGCCCGGCCAGCTGTCGGCGATGACGAGGCAGCCATCGGTGGCCCCCTCCAGCACGGTGCCGTCGTTGTCGAGCAGCATCGGCTTCACCCCGAACAGCGGCTTGCTGGCCGAACCCGGCTTGAGCGCGGTGGCGCCGGGCAGCGGGGTTATCATCGCGCCTCCGGTTTCGGTCTGCCACCAGGTATCGACGATCGGGCAGCGCCCCTCCCCCACGACTTCGTGATACCATGACCAGGCTTCGGGATTGATCGGCTCACCCACCGAGCCGAGCAGGCGCAGGCTCTGGCGCGAGGTCTTTTTCACCCAGTCGTCGCCCTCGCGCATCAGCGCACGCAGCGCGGTCGGCGCACCGTAGAAGATCTCGACCTCGAACTTGTCGACGACCTGCCAGAAGCGGCTCGGATCGGGGAAATTGGGAACGCCCTCGAACATCACCGTGGTCGCGCCGTTCATCAGCGGGCCGTAGACGACATAGGAATGGCCGGTGACCCAGCCGATATCCGCCGCGCACCAGTAGATCTGGCCGGGGCGATAGTCGAAGACGTATTCGTGCGTCATCGAGGCCCAGACCGAATAGCCGCCGGTAGTGTGCAGCACGCCCTTGGGCTTGCCGGTCGAGCCGGAAGTATAGAGGATGAACAGCGGGTCCTCGGCGTTCATTTCCTCGGGCGGGCAGTCGGCGGACTGCTCCGCGACGGCCGAGGCCCAGTCGATGTCGCGGCCCTCGACCATCGGCACCTTGGCGCCGGTATGGCTGAGCACGATGACGGTATCGACTCCGGGGCAGGCCTTCAGCGCCTCATCGACATTGGCCTTGAGCGCGATCTTCTTGCCGCCGCGCAGGCCCTCGTCCGAGGTAAGGACGATGCGGCTGTCGCAGTCCTGGATGCGGCCGCCGAGCGCGTCGGGCGAGAAGCCGGCGAAGACGATCGAGTGGATCGCGCCGATCCGGGCGCAGGCGAGCATGGCGACGGCCGCTTCGGGCACCATCGGCAGGTAGATCGTCACCCGCTCGCCGCGCTTCACGCCCCTGGCCTTGAGCAGATTGGCGAAGCGGCAGACCGATGCGTGGAGCTCGCGGTAGGTGATGCGGCGTTCCAGGTTCTTCGGATCGTCCGGTTCCCAGAGGATGGCTACGGCATCGCCGCGCTCGGCAAGGTGGCGATCGAGGCAATTGGCCGAGAGATTGAGCGTGCCGTCGGTGAACCAGGAAATGCCGAAGTCGGCCTCGTGGAAGCTGGTCTGCTTGACGACGCTGAACGGCTTGATCCAGTCGATCCGCTGCGCTTCCTCGCGCCAGAACCCGTCCGGGTCCTCGACCGAGCGCGCGTACATCTGCTGGTAACGCGCCTCGTCGATCAGGGCGTTCTTGGCCCACTCGGTGGGCACGGGATAGATGGCCTCGGCCATGATGTCCTTCTCCTCTCGCCGGTATCCTCTCCGGCAGATTTCGTTTCCGGCGGAATTGGGAGCCGCCGTTTCCCCGATACCTTAACCGATGAATCGGCGAGCGCCACCGTCTTCCGGCGGCTTGTCTCGGCAGCGGGACATAAACGCCCGCCTGTGTTAGCCTTCGCGCCTCCGGCGGGCGGCGGCGATGATCTCGATCAAGGCGCGGCGTGCTGGAAAGGCTTATGAATCCGACACCTGGAATAAGTGGAGTCTCAATCCATGTCCCTGAATGACGCCATCACGCTGCCCACCCGCTCGGGCATCGCGCTCGACGTTCGCCCGGCCCGGGAAAGCGACGCCGAGGCTCTCACGCAGTTCTTCGGGCAGGTGACCGACGACGACCGCCGCTTCCGCTTCTTCGCGGCGGCAAACCGCGTGAGTCCGCAGCAGATCGCGCCGATCGTCAAGGCGGATCATTACCAGACCGAATCGTGGCTGGGCTTTTCGGACCGCGGAGAGATCATCGCCTCCGGTGTGCTCGCCTTCGACGATGAGGGCGATACCGCCGAAGTGGCGATTTCCGTCCGTGCCGATCACAAGGGCAAGGGCGTGGGCTGGGCCATGCTCGATTTTCTCGGTAAGCAGGCCGAGACGCGCGGCTGCAAGCGCGTGATCGCGATCGAGAGCCGCGAGAACAGCGCCGCTATCGAAGTGGAGCGGGACAAGGGCTTCGAGCCGGAGCCTTTCGACGGCGATCCGACGCTGGTGCTGCTGTCGAAGTCCTACGACTAGGAAAGCCCGGCGAGCCGCAAGGATTTACCCCGTTCGCAGCGGACACAGCAAAAAGGGCGGGTCCGCAAGGACCCGCCCTTCTCGTTTCGCGTCTGATCGCGGCTCAGATGTGGAGCGCGCGTCCGTAAGCGGCGAGAACCGATTCGTGCATCGCTTCCGAGATCGTCGGGTGCGGGAACACGGTCTGCATCAGCTCCGCCTCGGTGGTCTCCAGCGTCTTGCCGACGACATAGCCCTGGATCATCTCGGTCACTTCCGCGCCGATCATGTGGGCACCCAGCAGTTCGCCGGTCTTGGCGTCGAACACCGTCTTCACGAAGCCTTCCGGCTCGCCCAGAGCGATTGCCTTGCCGTTGCCGATGAACGGGAAAGTACCGGCCTTGACGGTGTAGCCCGCTTCCTTGGCCTTCTCCTCGGTCATGCCGACCGATGCGATCTGCGGGTGGCAGTAAGTGCAGCCCGGAATGTTGTTCCGGTCGAGGCCGTGCGGGTGCACGTCCTTGTTGCCGAGTTCCTTGGCGATCGATTCGGCGGCGGTAACGCCTTCATGGCTGGCCTTGTGGGCGAGCCACGGGCCGGGCGTGCAGTCGCCGATGGCCCAGATGCCGGCGGCATTGGTGCGGCCATAGTCGTCGATCTGGATGAAGCCGCGGTCGGCCTTGATGCCGAGCGTTTCGAGGCCGATCTCCTCGGTGTTGGGCACGATGCCCACGGCCGAGATGACATGGCTGAAATCGTGCTCGACGACCTTGCCGTCCTTGCCCTTGATCTTGGCCTTCACGCCCTTGTCGGTGGCGGTGATCGCCTCGACCCCGGCGCCGGTCATGATCTTCATGCCCTGCTTGGTGAGCGCCTTTTCAAGGAACGCCGAGACGTCCTTGTCCTCGACCGGCACGATCCGGTCGAGCATCTCGACGACCGTGACGTCCACGCCCATGTCGTTATAGAAGCTGGCGAACTCGATGCCGATCGCGCCCGAGCCCATGACCAGCAGCTTGCTGGGCATCTCGGACGGGGTCATCGCGTGGCGATAGGTCCAGATGCGCTTGCCGTCGGCCTTGGCGAAAGGCAGTTCGCGGGCACGCGCGCCGGTGGCGACGATGATGTGCTTCGCGGAGAGTTCGCTGGTCTTGCCGTCCTTGTCGGTCAGCGCCAGCTTGCCTTTGGCCACCAGCTTGCCGGTGCCCATGTGGACGGTGATCTTGTTCTTCTTCATCAGGTGCGTGACACCTGCGTTGAGCTGGGCTGCAACGCCGCGCGAACGCTTGACGATGGCGGCGAGGTCGGCGGTGATGTTGTCCGCGGCCAGGCCGTAGTTCTTGGCATGCTGCATCTGGTGGAACACCTCGGCCGAGCGCAGCAGCGCCTTGGTCGGGATGCAGCCCCAGTTGAGGCAGATGCCGCCGAGCAGCTCGCGCTCGACGATGGCGGTCTTCAGGCCCAGCTGGGCGGCGCGGATGGCCGCGACATAGCCGCCGGGGCCCGAACCGAGGACGATGACGTCGTAGGTATCAGCCACTGTCTTACTTCTCCTGATCGATGACGCGCGATTTACCGAATTCGTTCACCGCGACGAAGGTGAACACGGCCTGCGTCACCTTCACTTCTTCCTCTTCGTGCCGATGCCGGCGCCAGGCCTCGATGGCGATGGTCAGCGAAGTGCGGCCCACGCGCTGGATCTCGCCGTAGACCGAGACTTCGTCACCTACCTTTACGGGCAGGTGGAACTGCATGCCGTCCATCGCCACCGTCACCGCGCGGCCGCGCGAGCGACGGGCGGCGATCAGGCCGGCACCCATGTCCATCTGGCTCATCAGCCAGCCGCCGAAGATGTCTCCGTAGGCATTGGCGTCGGCCGGCATGGCCGTGACCCGGATCACCGGGTCACGTCGTGCTTCGGCCATTTCAGGCGACCATGCTGAGCGGCGTTTCCACGTATTCGCGGAAAGCGGCCATCAGGCGCGCACCGTCTGCACCGTCCACCGCGCGGTGGTCGAAGCTGCCGGTCGCGGTCATGACGGTAGCCACGCCGAGCGTGCCGTCGGGCAGGACCCAGGGACGCTTGTCGCCCGCGCCGATCGCCATGATGGTCGACTGCGGCGGGTTGATGACAGCCGAGAACTGCTTGATGCCCATCATGCCCATGTTCGAGATCGAGGCGGTGCCGCCCTGATACTCGCCGGGAGCGAGCTTGCCTTCACGCGCACGCTTTCCGAGGTCTTTCATGTCCTTGGCGATCTGCGAGAACGACTTTCCACTGGCGTCGGTCACGATCGGGGTGATGAGGCCGCCCGGGATCGAGACGGCGACCGAAACGTCGGCGCGCGCGTACTTGATCAGCTCGTTGCCGGCGAAAGTCACGTTGCACTCCGGCACGTCCACCAGGGCGCGGCCGAGGGCCTTCACGAGCATGTCGTTGACCGAGACCTTGACGCCCTGCTTTTCGAGCATGGAGTTGATCTCGCCGCGCAGGGCCAGCAGCTTGTCGAGGTTGACATCGACCGAGAGGTAGATGTGCGGCGCTTCCTGCTTGGACTGGGTGAGGCGCTTGGCGATCGTCTTGCGCATGCCCGAGAGCTTCTCGACCGAATGAGGAACGCGGTCGTCGAGCAAGGCGCGGGTTTCGGGCGCCATTTCGACGGCCGGAGCCTTGGCTTCGGTCGCGACGGGGGCAGATGCAGCCGGAGCGGCGGCGGGCTTGGCGGCACCGGCTTGCGCGCCTTCGACGTCGGACTTGACGATGCGGCCGTTGGGGCCGGAACCCTTCACGGTGGCAAGGTCGACGCCCTTGGCGGCGGCGATGCGCTTGGCGAGCGGCGAGGCAGCGACGCGGCCTTCCTTCGAAGCGATGGCGGCAGGCGCAGGCGTAGCGGCGGCGGGAGCCGGAGCGGCTTCGGCAGCATCGGGGGCAGCCTTGGGCGCCTCGGTCTTGGCGGGAGCGGCGGCAGGCGCGGCGGAAACGGCGCTGGCATCTTCGCCTTCACCGACGAGGACGGCGATCACGGTGCCGACCTTCACGCCTTCGGTACCCTCGGCCACGAGGATCTTGCCGATGACGCCTTCGTCGACGGCTTCGAACTCCATGGTGGCCTTGTCGGTCTCGATCTCGGCCATGATGTCGCCGGAGCTGACGGTGTCGCCTTCCTTAACCAGCCATTTTGCCAGTTTTCCCTCTTCCATAGTGGGGGACAGGGCGGGCATCTTGATGTCGATTGGCATGGAAGCTTGTGTGTCCCTTGTTTTCCTTGGGGAGGTATGCGGGGTCCGCCTTTCCTTGGACAAGTTGTCGCACACACACAAGCGCCTTCGCGATCCTTTTTTCGCATTCGTGATGGCTTGCACCCCGTCCTGAATAGCCCGATAAGCCGGATCGAGAGGAAACCCATGCGCATCTACCTGGTCATCGTCGACGAAACGGAAGAAGCGCTGGTCGCGCTGCAGTTCGCCGCGCGCCGCGCCGCAAAGACCGACGGTGCGCTCCATCTGCTCGCGGTGGTGCCGCCCCAGCCCTTCAACGCTTTCGGAGGGGTTCAGGCGACCATCGAGGAAGAAGCCCGCGCCCGCGCCGAGACCCTGGTGACGGCGGCGGCCGGAAACCTTTTATCACAAGGCGCTAAGATGCCGGCCATCTCCGTCCGCATGGGAGAGGACATCAAGATCGTGCGCGAGTATCTGAAGGAGCACGGCGAGGTTTCCGCACTCGTGCTCGGCGCGGCGAAGGAAGGTGGACCTGGGCCGCTGGTCACGCACTTTACGGGTGCGGGGCTTGGCCAGATGCCCTGCCCGGTCTTCGTGATTCCGGGGACGCTCGATGCCGATGCGATCGAGCGGCTGAGCTGAATGCGGCATCTGCACTAACGCCGACAAACCTCGATTAAATTTCTGTCGTCCCAACAAAGGCCCCCCGCTGTCTTGGCAACTTCTCTGCTGGTGCAAGAGAAGCGGGGTCCCCGCCTTCGCGGGGACGACGGGGTGTAATGGGTCAGTTCGGGTCTAAGCCTAGGCCCAAGTTCAGGCTCGACCTCGGCCTAAGGCTCTGACCCTAAGGTCAATCGCCGCTGCCCTGTTTCGCGCTTACTTCTTCTTGCGCCCCTGATGCCTGATATTCCCCGGACGTCCGCGCGGTGAAACGAAGTGCTTGCCCTTCTTCTTGAGGGGAACGGGCTTGCCGCGCTGCTCGATGCGACCGCCGCCCTCTTCCAGCTCGAACTTCAGCGCGCCGGTCAGCGGATTGGCCTCGGCCAGGCGCAGGCGCAGGATCTGGCCCATCGCGAAAGTAGTGCCGGTCTGCTCGCCTTCGAGGACCTGCGCCTTCTCGTCATAGGCAAAGCGCTCGTCGCCCAGCGTCGAGACCGGCACGAGGCCGTCGCCGCCAAGGCCGATGATCGTGGCGAAGAAGCCGAACTTCTGCACGCCGGTGATGCGGGTGTCGAAGACTTGCCCGACGCGTCCCGAGAGCCAGGCGGCGACATAGCGGTCGATGGTCTCGCGCTCGGCCTCCATGGCGCGGCGCTCGGCATTACTGATCGCTTCGCTGACGCGGCCGAGATCGTCGCGGTCGCGATCGGAGAGGCCCGACAGCGCGGGGATATCCCCCTCCGGCTTCGGCTGCTCCAGCCCATAGGCATCGACGAGCGCGCGGTGGACGAGAAGGTCGGCGTAGCGCCGGATCGGCGAGGTGAAGTGGGCATAGGAACCCAGCGCGAGGCCGAAGTGGCCCTCGTTGCGCGGGCCGTAATAGGCCTGGGTCTGGCTGCGCAGCACCGCTTCCATGATGAGCGCCTTCTCGCTCTCGTCGGCGATGTCCTTGAGCATGCGGTTGAACAGGCCCGGGGTGATGACCTGCCCCAGCGCCAGCTTGCGACCGAAGGTAGCGAGATAGTCCTTGAGCGCGGTCAGCTTCTCCCGGCTCGGGGTCTCGTGGACGCGGTAGACGACCGGCGCGACTTTGGCTTCGAGGGCCTTGGCGGCGGCGACATTGGCGGCGATCATGAAGTCCTCGACCACGCGGTGCGCGTCGAGCCGCTCGCGGATGGCGATCTCGGTGATGCGGCCCTGCTCGTCGAGCTTCACCCGGCGTTCGGGCAGTTCGAGTTCGAGCGGATCGCGCGCGGCGCGGGCAGCCGCCAGCAGCTTCCAGCAGGCCCAAAGGTCCTGGAGATGCTGCGGCGCGCGGCCCTCGTCGATGCGGGCCTGCGCTTCTTCATAGGCGACCACTTCG
Source organism: Novosphingobium sp. BL-S-20 (assembly GCF_055521635.1). Lineage (NCBI taxonomy): Bacteria > Pseudomonadati > Pseudomonadota > Alphaproteobacteria > Sphingomonadales > Sphingomonadaceae > Novosphingobium > Novosphingobium sp. BL-S-20. Next base: position 1,765,938 of record NZ_CM145494.1, read on the forward strand.
TCGATTCGAACGAGCGCGCGGGTGAAGCGCCATTCGGTGACTTTGCCCTGCCCGTCGATCTTCATGTGGCAGGCCATCGCCGCGCGATCTTCGCCCGAGCGCAGCGAGCATACGTCGGCGCTCAGCACTTCCGGCAGCATCGGCACGACGCGGTCCGGGAAATAGACGGAGTTTCCGCGCTTGCGGGCCTCGCGGTCGATATGGCCGCCGGGGCGGACGTAGAACGAGACGTCGGCAATCGCGACGAGCGCGTCGAAACCGCCCTCCTCGTTCGGCTTGGCCCAGATGGCATCGTCATGGTCGCGCGCGTCCGAAGGGTCGATCGCGACGATGGGAAGATGGCGCAGGTCCTCGCGCTTCTCGTGACTGAGCGGCATCTTCGCCGAAGCCTCGGCCTCGGCGATGGTCTCGCCGTCGAAGTGGTTGGGAATGCCGTGCTTGTGGATCGCGATCAGACTGAAGGCCTTGGGCGCCAGCGGCTCGCCGAGCACTTCGGTGACCTTGACCGAAGGGCGCGCGGAGCGGCCGATCGGTTCGGCCAGCACCAGTTCGCCCTTCTCGGCGCCGCCGAGGTCGGAAATCGGCGAGGAATTGCGGATGCGCTTGTCCACCGGCGCCAGCCAGGGCTTGCCGGCACCGTCTATCTCGACGACGCCGAGCATTTGTTCCGACCGCAGCATCAGCTTTTTCATCGGATAGGCGCGCCATCCGGTCTGCGTCTCTTCAGTGCGCGCCAGCACGCGGTCGCCCTTGCGCAGCGCCGAGCGGCCTTTCTCGATCAGGCGGATGCGCGGCGGCGGAGTGGCGTCGTCCGGCGTCCAGGTGTCGGGAATGGCGACCGGCTCGCCTTCGCTCACGTCGATCACGCGCAGCACCGTGACCTTGGGCAGGCCGCCCATGCGGTGGAAGGCGGTGCGCTTGCCGTCGATCAGGCCTTCCTCGGCCATGTCCTTGAGCAGCGCTTTCAGCTGGATCTTCTCATGCCCCTTCAGGGCGAATTCGCGCGCGATCTCGCGCTTGCCGATGGGGTCGGCCGAGTTCTGGATGAGGTCGAGGATCTGCTTGCGCGACGGCAGGCCAGGTGCGGGCCGGTTCTTGGGAGGCATGGTTCCCGCCATGCGCCGGAATGGCCGTCATTGCAATGGTGCCGCAATGCGCGGCGCCATTCCGGGGCAAAGTCAGGGCTGCTTTGCCACCGCTTCACCGGTAATCGATACGGACTGCGCGGTAGTCGGCGCCGGGGCATGCTTCTCCCCGGCGTTTGCCTTGAGGAAAAGCTGCCATGACGACACTGCCAGCACGCAGGCCAGCAAGGGCTGGAGAATGCGGTCGGAAGCGTGCGACGACAAATAGCTGCCGATCACCACGCCCGGTATCGAGCCGACCAGCAGCACGGCCAGAAGCGCGAAGTCCACATCGCCGATGATCCAGTGGCCGAACCCGGCGATCAGCGCCAGCGGCACGGCATGGGCGATGTCGGACCCGACGACACGGGCGACCGGCAGCTTGGGGTAGAGCACCAGCAGCACGGTCATGCCGATGGCCCCTGCCCCCACCGAGGAAATGGAGACCGCGACGCCGATCGCCGCGCCCAGCAGCACGGTTCCGGCCAGCACCCGCGAACGGGGCCGGGCCGGGTCGATGTCGTTAGCCAGCTTGAGCAGTGCCTTGCGGCAGATCACCGCGACGGCAGTGACGCCCAGCAGCACGGCAAGCGAAGTCATGATGAGATGCTCGGTGGAATTGCCGATCTTGCCGAACCACGACAGGAACCCCAGTGTCAGGATCGCCGCCGGAACGCTGCCGCAGGCCATCCGGCGCACGATCCGCCAGTCCACCGTCTCGCGCTTGCCGTGAACCGCCGAACCGGCGATCTTGGTCATCGCGGCGAACAGCAGGTCGGTGCCGACCGCCGTCTGCGGACTGACGCCGAAAAGCAGCACCAGCAGCGGCGTCATCAGCGAACCGCCGCCAACGCCGGTCAGCCCCACGAGCACGCCGACGAGCATGCCCGCAATGACGTGCAGGTAATCGAAATGCTGCGTCAGTGCCATGATTGCCCACCGTTACTCGAAATCGCGCTTAGCCTGTCGTGCCGGGGCCTTTCATGACGGGCGCCGGTCCGACAACAAACATTTACTTGCCCCCGTGCCAGCAAGTCTCGCGCGGGGCTGGCTCCAGCCCGGTAGAATTCAACCATCGGCAGGATCAGGGCAACTGGGCAAGCGGAGTAAACCCACCGCCCGGAAGGGCAGCGGCGATCGGAGAGACGCTGCCGTCCGCCGAGATCGAGCGGACGCCGAGAATCCAGTCGTCTCCGCGGAAACCGTCGAGCTTGACGCGGGTCTCGGTGGTGCGCGCAACCATCGGCTGCGCTTCCCATTCGGGGGCATCGGTGCGGCGGCGCCAGACCGAATAGGCAGCGGCCCCGGCGATGGGCTTCCAGGTCACGTCGGTCCAGGTCTTCACCGCCGCATCGGCGGTGGCGGTGGGCGGCATCGGTGCAGCGGCGAGTGCGGCCAGCGCAGCGATGTTGAGGCGCGTCACCTTGGCGAGATAGGGGAAGTCCATCTCGTCGATGGTGTCGCCGTACCTGATGCCGTTTTCTACGCGCAAGTCCTGATGCTGGTGCTCGTAGTCCTCGATCGCGACCGAGAAGCGTACCGCAGGATTGCCCTGTTCGAGGAACGGCAACTGGTCGCCGCCCCGTCCCATGCGGTCGGCGCGCCAGACCTGCCTCACGGCCAGATCGCCCTGCACGCCGCCTGCCAGTTCGGCGATGAAGCGCGAGATGTTGCGGCCCGGACTGTCGTTCTCGCCGCCGAAGCGGCGGGCGTCGGCGCGGGTCTTGTCGGTGGCGTCGGCGCGCGGGCCTTCCGAGAAGAGGCGCACGCTCTTGTCATCGACGAGGCCGTCGGAACCGTGGGTGCCGCCGACGATGTCGTTGTTGAGCACGGCCTTCACCGTCCAGCCCTGCTGCTTCGCGTAATCGGCCAGGAGTTTTCCGCCGTAGAGGCCCTGCTCCTCGCCGGAAAGCGCGGCATAGACGATGGTCGAGGCGAATTTGCGCTTCGAAAGCACGCGGGCCGCTTCGAGGACGAGCGCAGTGCCCGAACCGTCGTCGTTGGCGCCGGGAGCGTCGCTCTTCACGTCCATCACGTCAGTGACGCGGCTGTCGATATGGGCTTCCACGATCACGACCTCATTCGGTCGCTCGGTGCCGCGCTGGATTGCAACGACGTCGACCATCTTCACCGGGACCGGGATGCGGGTACCGCTGACCATCGCCTCGGGCATGACCACTTCCAGGCAATTGCCGCAGGCCTTCGAGGTCTTGGCGAACTCGGCGGCGGCCCAACGGCGGGCGGCACCGATGCCGCGCTTGGGGTCGGTGTCGGAAGAAAGCGTGTGACGGGTACCGAAGGAGACCAGCTTGGCGACGTCCGCGCGCATGCGGGCTTCGGAGACTTCGCCGGAAGTGGATTTCTGAGGCGAATCAGCCGCATCGGCCGGAAGACTGGAAAGGATCGTGGCGGAAAGCGCGGTCGCGACCAGAATCTTGTTCATGAAGGCGCTTGTCACGCCGGAGTGCCCGCTTGGCAAGATCAGAAACGCAAGACCTCAGAAGCGGACGGGCGCTTCTCCATAGCGGTTCGGCCCCGGATTGGATGGCCAGACCCCGAAGATTATGACGATCAGGATCGCCGCGTAACCGAGCAGACTGGCGGCCACCATCTTGGATTGCATGGCGAATGCGGTCTCCAAATTATCCGCCGAGACACGCTGCATGGTCGAGACGATTTCATCCATCCTGGACCAGACGATCGCCTTGGAGGTCAGTGACAACAGGAAAGTCAGCAGCGAAATCCAGCCCGGCTTGCCGGAATCATGCAGCCGCCGCGCAAAGGAGGCCAATAGAAGCAGCCCCGCCGTGAGCGACACGATGGTCGAAAGCGTCATCGAAGTGCGCATGTACCCGGCCATCTGGGCCATGATGCGGGCATTCATGTCATCGCCCGAGACGCCCTGCTGTGCAGCAACGAAGGCGCCCTTCATGATCCCGCCCATCATCGGCATGGCGATCGCCATGCCCACGGCGTACTGGATCACGACGAGGAAGAGGACGTAGAACCAGAAGGTCTGCCGCGCATCGCGGCCCCCGAAGTTCAGCAGGTTCGTCAGATTGTACTTGATCGATCCCAGCACGCCCTCTTCCTCCTTTCAGATCAGTAGGATCTCGCGACGTAGATACGCTCTACTGCCGGATCGCCGGTGAACACACAGTTACCGGAGACGGGAGCTGCATCGAGCGGCGTGTTGCGGATGGTCAGCTTGAGTGCCTTCAGCTTCTGGACGACGGCTTCGAGTGCCGCTCCGGTCGGGCGCGACCATTCGACTTCGACCCAGCCCGGATAGCGCTTGTCTTCCGAGAAGAAGGCGGCCAGCTCGTCGAAGCTGGCGGCGCGGGAGATATTCGCTTCCAGCTTACCCTTGGCTTCGGCGAAGAGCGCGGTCTGGATATCCTCGATCTCGGTCACGGCGCGCGCAACGAAGTCTTCCTTGGCCATGCCCACGAAGTTGGCCTTGGCTGCCTCGTTCCAGAGCTTGTCGCGGCGCAGCATCGAAACCTGACCGCCCGCAGCATCGCGGCCGCCGATTTCGAGGATCAGCGGCACGCCCTTCTTGACCCAGGCCCAGCGCTTCTGCGTGGCCTTGCCCGGACGCTTGTCGAGCAGAACGCGCAGCGGCTCATTCAGCGTGAACTGCGTGACGAGCGCCTTGCGCAGTTCCTCGCAATAGGCGAGCAGCGCTTCGTCCTCGTCGTTGTCGCGCAGCATCGGCAGGATCACGATCTGGTGCGGCGCGATCATCGGCGGCACGCGCAGACCATCGTCGTCGCCATGGGTCATGATGACGCCGCCGACCATGCGGGTCGAAGTGCCCCAGCTGGTCGTATGCGCGTACTGCTGGGTACCTTCCTTGTCCTGGTACTGGATGCCCGCCGCTTCGGCGAAGCCGGTGCCGAGGTAGTGCGAGGTGCCCGCCTGGAGCGCCTTGCCGTCCTGCATCATGGCTTCGATCGAATAAGTCGCGACGGCGCCGGGGAAGCGTTCGTTCTCGGGCTTTTCACCGGCGATCACCGGCATGGCCAGCTCGGTCTCGGCAAAGTCGCGGTACATTTCGAGCGCGCGCAGCGTCTCGGTCATGGCATCGTCGCGGTTCGCGTGGGCGGTGTGCCCCTCCTGCCAGAGGAACTCGCTGGTGCGCAGGAACATACGGGTGCGCATTTCCCAGCGCACGACATTCGCCCACTGGTTGACCATGAGCGGCAGGTCGCGCCACGACTGCACCCAGCGCGCCATGGCCGCGCCGATCACCGTTTCCGAAGTCGGACGGACGATCAGCGGCTCTTCCAGCTTCGCTTCGGGATCGGGAACGAGACCGCCCTTGCCGTCGCCGACGAGACGATGGTGGGTGACGACCGCCATTTCCTTCGCGAAGCCTTCGACGTGCTCGGCTTCCTTGGCGAAGTAGGAGAGCGGAATGAACAGCGGGAAGTAGCAGTTGGTGACGCCGGCAGCCTTTATGCGGTCATCCATCAGGCGCTGGATGCGCTCCCAGATGCCGTAGCCCCATGGCTTGATGACCATGCATCCGCGAACACCCGATTCCTCGGCCATTTCGGCTTCGGAAATGACTTCCTGGTACCACTGGGCGAAGTCGTCCTCGCGCTTGGTGGAGAGGGCGTGGCGAATGGCGGACACGGGTGCTTCTTCCTGAACTGAGCGATGCAACGGACCATCCGTTGCATTACGGGCAAGTCGCGGCGGGTTTTACGCGCCGCGAAAGCACCTCGCGCAGACCCTTATTTACCCAGCGCGTCAAGCCTCTTCTGGATTTCTGCCATCTGATCGCGCAGCGCGGCGAGGTCTCCGGCGTTCTCTGCAGCAGGAGGTGCCTTAGGTTCGGGCTTCTCGGCACCGGGCATGAAGGCGGAGGCGGCGGCCTTGAACATGGCCATGTTCTGTTCGGCCAGCTTCGCCAGCGGATTGTTGCCCAGGCTGTCCTCGAACGCCTTGTGCAGCTTGGTCTGGTTGGCCCGGAAGTTGTCCATCGAGGCCTCCAGGTAGTGTGGCACCAGCGACTGCATCGAATTGCCGTACATGCTGATGAGTTCTCGCAGGAAGTTGACCGGGAGCATCTGCTCTCCGTTCGATTCTTCCTCCATGATGATCTGCGTGAGGATCGTGTGGGTGATATCGGTGCCGGTCTTGGCATCGAGCACTTTGTAATCGACCCCTTCGCGGGTCATCTTCGCGAGATGGTCGAGCGTGATGTAACTCGACGAACGCGTATTGTAGAGGCGACGGTTCGCGTATTTTTTTATGATTACCGTGTTGTCGTCATGCGACGCCGTTTCAGCCATTGCCAATCCCCAATCTGCCTAATTTCCGGCCTGTACCGCACAAGTTACCACCCCGGGTTGTCGCAACGCAACACAAATTGCTGCGCAGCAAAACTCTGGAGGATTACCCCTCGCGGCCGAACCGACGTCCCAGCAGGGTAAGCAGTTCGTATTGGGAAAGCCCGGAGGTGGCAGCGGCCTCGGGAAGAGCATAGTCCGCCGCGATCCAGTCGCCCTCGCCCACGTCCGGCGCATGGGTCAGGTCGACGACCGTGAGGTCCATGCTGACCCGGCCGAGCACCGGCAGCTCGTGCCCCTTGGCGTGGAACAGGCCCTTGCCCGACCAGCAGCGCAGATAGCCGTCCGCATAGCCCAGCGCGATGGCGCCGACCCGCATCGGCGCGGGCGCGGTGAAGGTGGCATTGTAGCCGATCGTCTCGCCTGCGGGCACCTCGCGGACCTGGAGGATCGCCGCTTCGGGACGGACCACCTGCCGCAAGTGCTTCTCCATGTCCGCGCGCGGAATGCCGCCGTATAGAGCGATGCCGGGGCGGGTCAGGTCGCCGTGATAGTCGCTTCCGAGCGCGATCCCGGCGCTATTGGCAAGGCTGGCGCGGGCATGGCGCACTTGCCTGCGCGCTTCCTGCCAGCGCGCGCATTGCGCGGCATTGAGGTCGGTCTCTTCCTCGGCCGAGGCGAGATGCGAGAGCAGCACGTCGATATCGAGCGCGGCGACCGCCTCGTCGCCCAGCTCCTCCAGGCGGATGCCGAGCCGGTTCATGCCGGTATCGACCATCAGGTGGCAGCGCCCACCCCCCGCTTCGGTCCAGCGCCGGGCCTGCGCGAGCGAGTTGATCACCGGCGTCACGCCGGTCGCGCGCGCGAAGGCGGCATCCTGTGCGGTCAGCGGGCCGTGCAGGACCGACAGTGCGGCGGGGCTGACGCAATCGAGCAGGTCTTGGGCCTCGCCCCAGTGGGCGACGAAGAACTCGTGGCATCCGGCGGCATGGAGTACCGGAACCACCTGCCGCGCGCCCAGACCATAGCCGTTGGCCTTTACCGCCGCCCCGGCGCGGGCGGTTCCCGACAGGCGATCGAGCGCCAGCCAGTTGGAGCGCAGCGCGTCGCGGTCGAAAGCGAGACGGAGGGCGGAAGCAGGAAATTCAGGAGACATCTTCACCATAATCGCGCGGAGGGCCGCCCCGCAGCCCCCAGAGCGAGACGGCAAGGGCAACCGCGACAACGCCCCAGGTGTACCAAAGACCCTGATAGGGATTGCCGCTGTTTGCGATCATGTAGCTGGAAATCAGCGGAAGGAAACCGCCAAAGTACCCGGTGCCGAGATGATATGGGATCGACATCGAACTGTAGCGGATGCGCGGCGGGAACATCTCCGAGAGCAGCGCGGCCACCGGACCGTAAGTCGCGCCGGACAGTGCCATCATCAGCAGCAGCGTCGCGCCGATCGTCAGGGCGTCGCCGATGGCGGGGCGTACTTTGGCGAAATCGTAGCCGGCATCGCCAAGCCATTGCTGCAACTGCGCGGAGCGCGCCTTGCGGTCGTTCCACGGGTAGTTTTCGAGTGGCAGAGCGCGTCCGCCCACTTGAAGCACGAGTTCGGGGGCCTGGGAAAGCCGATAGGAAACTCCGGCTCCGGCAAGGTCGCCCAGAAGCCTGCCGCAGCGGCTCGCCTGCTCGGCGCGGAACGGGTTGTAGTCGCAGTCCGGTCCGACGACGAAGATTGGTGCGCGTTCGGCAGCGCGGGACAAGGCCGGATTGGCGTGGTTTCCAATCGTCCAGAAGGCCGGGAACAGCAGCACAAGTGTCAGCGCATAGCCCCAGACGATCGGCTTCTTGCGCCCGATCCGGTCGGAGAGGCTGCCGAAGATCACGAAGAACACCATGCCGAGCGCCGCCGCGCCGCCGACGATGAGTTCGGCCGCCGTATCCTCCATGCGCATCGCCCCTTTGAGGAAGCTCAGGGCCGAGAACATCGCGGTGTACCAGATCACCGTTAGCCCCGCCGCGATGCCGAAAAGCGCGATGAAAATCCGCCTAAGATTGCCCGGATAAGTGAAACTCTCGATGAAGGGATTTCCGGAGACCTCCCCCTCATCCCGCATGGCTCTGAACACCGGGCTTTCCGAGAGCTTGAGGCGCATCCACAGCGATATGGCGAGCAGCGCGATACTTAGCAGAAAGGGAATGCGCCAGCCCCAGGCCTGCCACAGGGCGTCGCTCATCGCCGCCTTGCAGCCGAGCACGACGATCAGGCTGAGAACGAAACCGCCGACGACGCTCGCCTGGATGAAGCCGGTGTGGAAGCCGCGACGTCCGGGCGGCGAATGTTCCGAGACATAGATTGCCGCGCCGCCGTATTCCCCGCCGAGCGCCAGTCCCTGAAGCACCCGCAGGAGCAGGATCACCGCCGGAGCGGCAAGGCCGATAGTGGCCGCCGAAGGGATAAGGCCGACGCCGGCCGTCGCCACGCCCATCAGGGTTACGGTCACGAGGAAAGTGTACTTGCGCCCGAGCCGATCCCCCAGATAGCCGAACAGCACGGCGCCGAGCGGGCGGAAACCGAAGCCCACCGCGAAGCCAGCCCAGACCAGCAGCGTCTCCAGCGTGGCATTGCCGGAGGGGAAGAAGGTCTTGCCGATGATCCCGGCCAGCGTTCCGTAGATGAAGAAATCGTACCACTCGAACACCGTGCCCATCGAGGACGCGGCGATCACCAGTCTGATGTCGGACACGCTCGGCCCTGCCGGATGCTCCGGAGTTTCCCCTGCCATTCCCAGTTCCCCCTCCGGCCCCGGTTTCGAGGTCCGTCAGCGGGAAATCTAGCTTCGGTCTCAGCCGCTGGAAAGCGCGCGTTTGGCGGCATGCCAAGGGAGTAGGACCGCGCCGTGCCGCGCGGGATAGTCGCGTGCTTTGGCAATCGTTTCGAGACCGGGCCAATCGGGCAGCGCCCCCTCGCCCGAGAGCCAGAGCGCGATCGCCTCACCCGCCTCCTGCAAGGCTTGCGAACTGCGTCCTGCCGCAGCATCGGCGAAAATCGCAGCGGCGGCCTGGCCGATGGCGCAGGCCTGGCTGCAGATGCCGATGCGCTCCACGGTGCCTTCCTCGGCCAGAGACAGTCCCAGAGCGATCGTCGAGCCGCAACTCTGCGAGCGTGCCTCACCCTTGAGGGGCAGCGTCTCGTCCCAGGGATAGGCGGCAAGCCGGATCGTCAGGCCAAGCACATCGGGGGTATAGAGCACGGTGGCGGACATCAGCCCGCTTCCGCCGCTTCGGCTTCGCGCGCTTCGCGGCGGCGCTCGGAAATCATCTTCACCAGCGCCTCGCTGCTGGCGTTGACGAAGGGATAAGTCCGCGCCTCCTTCATCCATTCGGGGCGCCCTCCCGGTCCCCATACGGTGTCGTAACCGAGCACTAGGACCGAGAAGCCGAGGATCACGATGATGACGCCCTTCACCGCGCCGAAGCCGAAGCCCAGAACGCGATCGATCGGCCCGAGCACCGAGGCGCGGCTCTGCTTTCCGGCCCACCTGGCGACCAGCTTCACGACGATGAAGGGGACCAGCAGCAGGAGCGCGAAGGCGAGCACCGGCGTTGCCGTGCCGGAGCCGCTGTAAGGCTCAAGCCAGGCGGACAGCGGAGTATGCAGCGTCCGGATCGCAAACACCGCAAAGATCCACGCGCCCAGCGCCAGGATCTCCTGCACGAAACCTCTCAGAAATCCGGTGGCGGCACCCACGCCGACGAACACCAGAACAGCAATATCGAAACCGGTCATAGGGCCTCGAACTAGGCATCCGTCAGGATACGGTCAACGAGATTGGGCAGCATCGTCAAACCCGTGAACTGGATGCCCTTTGCCGTCTGTTCGGCATTGGCCCCGCCCGCGGGTCCGATCGCGCGCCCGAAACCGAGCTTGGCCGATTCGCGCTGACGGATCGATGAATGCGAAACCGGGCGGATTTCGCCCGCCAGCGAGACTTCGCCGAACCACACCGCGTTCTTGGGCAGCGGCTTGTCGCCGAGCGCCGAGATCAGCGCCGCCGCCACTGCAAGATCGGCGGCAGGGTCGGCGAGGCGATAGCCACCGGCCACATTCAGATAGACTTCGGCGCTGGAGAAATTGAGCCCGCAGCGCGCCTCCAGCACGGCCAGCAGCATGGCCATGCGGCCCGAATCCCAACCGACCACGGCGCGGCGCGGCGTCGCCCCGCTCTGGAGCCGAACGATCAGCGCCTGGATTTCCACGAGCACCGGGCGCGTGCCTTCCATGGCGGCGAAGACCGCGCTGCCCGCCATTTCCTCGTCGCGGCCCGAGAGGAACAGCATGGAAGGATTGCCGACTTCCGCCAGTCCCGCGCCTTCCATCGCGAAAACGCCGATCTCGTCTACCGGACCGAAGCGGTTCTTCAGGCTGCGCAGGATGCGGTACTGGTGGCTGCGCTCGCCCTCGAAGGCCATGACCACGTCCACCATGTGCTCCAGCACGCGCGGCCCGGCGATCGTGCCGTCCTTGGTGACATGGCCGACCAGCACCAGGGTGACGTCGTTCTCCTTGGCATAGCGGATCAGTTCGAAGGCGCAGCCGCGCACCTGGCTGACGGTGCCGGGGGCGCCCTCGATGGTGTCCGAATGCATGGTCTGGATCGAATCGATCACCAGCAGGGTCGGCGCTTCCATCATGCCGAGCGTGGTCAGGATATCACGCACGGACGTTGCCGAGGCGAGCTGGATCGGCGCTTTCGACAGCCCGAGCCGCTCCGCGCGCAGACGCACCTGCCCCGCCGCTTCTTCGCCGCTGACATAGACGACGCTGCCCCCCGCCATGGCGATATGGGCGGAGGCCTGAAGCAGCAGGGTCGACTTGCCGATGCCGGGGTCGCCGCCCATCAGGATCGCCGAACCGGGCACGAGGCCGCCGCCGAGCGCCCGGTCGAACTCCGCAAAACCGCTGGCGCGGCGCTTGGGCAATTCGCCCGGCGCGTCGAGCGGCGTGAACAGGATCGGCCGGCCGCCCGAGGACAGATCGTGCTTGGAGGAGAACACCGTCTGGGGCGTATCTTCCGCCAGCGTGTTCCACTCCCCGCAATCGGGGCATTGACCTTGCCAGCGGGAGGAAACGCCCCCGCAGGACTGGCAGACATATCGACGCTTGGGCTTTGCCATGCCGCTTCGATTATCCGGAACGGAATGAGAACGCAATTGCCTTTCCCAAGCAATCGCGGCAACATGGCGGAATGCGGCAAAAGGAACTGCGGATCGCGCTGGTCTGCTATGGCGGCATCAGTCTTGCCGTCTACATGCACGGGGTCACCAAGGAACTCTGGAAGGCGCTTCAGGCCAGCCAGTCGTTCTGGAGCGGAGGGGAAGCACCAAAGGGCACGGCAGCGGTCTACCGCAAGCTGCTGCAAAGGCTCGAATCGGGTAGCAACCTGCGGCTGCGCATCCTGACCGACATCGTCGCGGGTGCCAGCGCGGGCGGGATCAACAGCGTGTTCCTGTCTCAGGCGATCCACTCCGGCCATTCGCTGGAGCCGCTGACCGAACTCTGGCTGGAAAATGCCGATGTCGACGTGCTGCTCGCCCCCGAGGCACGGGCGCGCAGCCAGGTCACGAAATTCTGGGCGCGGCCGCTGGTTTCCTATCTGCTCCACCGGCCCGGCAATGCCGTCAGCAGCAGCGTCGCACCGGAAACGCGCGAGGAAGTACGCGAGAAACTGTCCCGCCTGATCCGCTCGCGCTGGTTCGAGCCGCCGTTCAGCGGCATCGGCCTCTCGCGCCTGCTCGCCGGGGCCTTTACCGCCATGGCCGAGAGCGAGGCCGGTCCGTCGCTGCTGCCGCACGGCCATCCGATCAACCTTTTTGTCACCGCGACCGACTTCAAGGGGCACCTCGAAACCCTGCGGCTGCATTCGCCGGAACTGGTGCTGGAAAGCGAGCATCGCCTCAGCATCGGCTTCGAAGCGCGTGCAGGCTCCCCTGCCCTTGCGGCGATGCCGGAACTGCTGCTCGCCGCCCGCTCGACGGCGAGCTTCCCGGGCGCCTTTCCGCCGCTCCAGATCGCGGAAATCGACGGATTGATCGCCGAACTCGGTATCGCCTGGCCGGGACGTGAAGCGTTCTTCCGCCGCGTGATGCCCGAGCACAGCCAGCGCGGCGATCTGGAGAACGTGGCGCTCATCGACGGATCGGTGCTCAACAACGCGCCTTTCGCGGATGCCATGGGCGTGCTGCGCGACCGTCCGGCGACCCGCGAAGTGGACCGCCGCTTCGTCTATATCGACCCCACGCCCGACCGGATCGGCGCATCGCTGCGGCAGGAGCGCAAGGCGCCGGGGTTCTTTTCGACGATCTTCGGCTCGCTGTCCTCGATCCCGCGCGAGCAGCCGATCCGCGACAATCTGGAAGCGCTCGAACGCGATTCGCAGGAGATGGCGACCTTGCGCGCCATCGTCCTCGCCATGCGGCCCGAGATCGAGGAGACCGTGGACCGCCTGTTCGGCAATACCTTCTTCCTCGATCGGCCGACGCCCAAGCGCCTCGCCGCGTGGCGCAACAAGGCGCAGCGGGCCGCGCTGGAACAGGCCGGGTTCGCCTATCACGGCTATGTGCAGGTGAAGTTCTCTGGCATCGTCGGCAAGCTGGCGCGGCTGATCCAGGAGGCGGCGCCGGAACTGGGCCTTTCCTCCAGCGAGCCGATCGCGCGGCGGCTGCACGATCACTTCGCCAGCATGGGGCTGGACCGCATTCAGGGCCTGAAGGCCGACGGTTCGCCCGGCATGATCCAGTTTTTCCGCCGTCACGACCTCGCCTTCCGCATCCGCCGCCTGCGGCTGCTGGCCCGGCGCGTCACCCAGGAGTGGCAGCAGGAAGCGGATGTCAGCGAAGCCGAGCGGGACAAGGCGCGCGAGGCGATCTACGCGGCGCTGGCGCTCTATCTCGACCGCGAGCCGGTCGCGGCCATGGGCGAGGATTTCCCGGCTCTGGCGGCTTGCGTGTTCACCGATCCCGGTGCGGCGGTGGATCACGTCGCGGCGGTCCGCAGCCTTTCCGAAATCGACGGGCAAGTGGACGTACTTCTGACCGAGGCGCTCTCGGAAATGCCGCAGGTGCTGCGGCGGCGGGTGCTACTCGCCTATCTCGGGTTCCCGTTCTACGACACCGTCACCCTGCCCCTGCTGCGCGGCGAAGGCCTGACCGAATTCGACCCGATCCGCGTCGACCGCATCTCGCCGGAAGACTGCCACATGATCCGCAAGGGCCCGGCGCTGCGCGGCACCGAGTTCTTCAACTTCGGCGCCTTCTTCAGCCGCGCCTATCGCGAGAACGACTATCTCTGGGGCCGCCTCCACGGCGCCGAGCGGATGATCGACCTGATTTCCTCCACGGCGGAAGGCGAGCACGCCCTGCTCGAAGGCGAACTCTGGGCCTTCAAGCGCGAGGCCTTCCTGGCGGTGCTGGAGGAGGAACAGGAACGCCTGACCGCCGATCCCGCGCTGGTGCAAAGCGTGCGAAACGAAGTGCTGCGCGGCGGCTGATCGAGAATAGAAAAACGCCGCCCCGGATACTCCGGGACGGCGTTTTTCGTTCATATCGAAAGATCCGACGGAGTTATTCCGTCAGATCGCTCCAGGCTTCCTTGATCCGGTCGAAGAAGCCCTTCGACTGCGGACATTCGTCCCCGGTCTCGGTGGCCTGAAGCTCGCGGATCAGTTCCTTCTGGCGCGCGGACAGCTTGGTCGGCGTTTCCACGCTGATCTCGATGACGAGATCGCCGCGGCCCCGGCCCTGAAGCACCGGCATGCCCGCGCCGCGCTTGCGGAGCTGCTTGCCGGACTGGATGCCCGCCGGAATGTCGATCGAGAGGTTCTCGCCGTCCATGCCGGGAATTTCGATCGAGCCGCCCAGCGCCGCCGTGGTGAAGGTGATCGGAACGCGCGTGATCAGCGTCGTGCCGTCCCGTTCGAACACCTTGTGGCGCTTGACGTGCAGGAAGATATAGAGGTCGCCCGGAGGCGCGCCGAACGGTCCGGCCTCGCCCTTGCCGGAAAGGCGGATACGGGTGCCCGAATCCACGCCTGGCGGGATTTCCACCTGCAGGGCCTGGGGCTTGTCGACCCGGCCCTCGCCGCCGCAGGAGCGGCACGGCTTCTCGATCACTTCGCCCCGGCCGTGGCAGGTCGGGCACGTGCGTTCCACCACGAAGAAGCCCTGCTGCGCGCGGACCTTGCCGTGGCCGCCGCACATGTTGCAGCCGCGCTTGCCGGTGCCCGGCTCGGCGCCGGAACCGCTGCAAGGTTCGCAGCTCTGCGAGACCTCGATGGTGATTTCGGTCTGCTTGCCGTGGAAGGCCTCGTCGAGGCTGACTTCCATGTCGTAGCGCAAATCGGCACCGCGACGGGCCTGCTGGCGGCCACCGCCACCGAAGGCGCTGCCGAAGATGGATTCGAAGATATCGCCGATATCGCCGAACTCGGCCCCGCCCGGATGACCGCCGCCACCGCCCCCAAAGCCACCTGCGCCCTGCTGGAAGGCAGCATGGCCGAAGCGATCGTAGGCAGCCCGCTTCTGCGGGTCCTTGAGGCAGTCATAGGCCTCGTTGATCTGCTTGAAGCGCGCCTCCGCTTCGTGATCGCCCGGATTCTTGTCCGGATGATACCGCATCGCGAGGCGGCGATAGGACGACTTCAGTACCTTGTCGTCGGCGGTGCGCTCGCACTCAAGCAGTTCGTAATAGTCGATTTCGGTAGCTGACACGTCTCGTTATTCCCCGCGTGCGACCTGGCCGCCACCGTTACGCATGGTAACGATGGCGGCCACGCTTGTCATGAGGACCGATCAGCCCTTGTTTTCGTCGACTTCCGAGAACTCGGCATCGACGACATCGTCGTCACCGCCGGCCGGAGCGGCTTCCGGCGAAACGCCCGCAGCCTGTTCCTTCTCGTAGATGGCCTGACCCATCTTCATCGCGACTTCGGTCAGCGCCTGCGACTTGGCGGTGATGTCGGCGGGGTCGCCGCCTTCGATCGCCGTCTTGGTCGCGGCGATGGCCGCTTCGACTTCCGCCTTCAGACCGGCATCGATCTTGTCGCCATGCTCGGCGATCTGCTGCTCGGTCGCGTGGACGAGGCTGTCGGCGTTGTTCTTGGCCTCGGCGGCCTCACGACGCTTCTTGTCCTCTTCGGCGAACTTCTCTGCATCCTTGACCATCTGGTCGATGTCGGTGTCGGACAGACCGCCCGAAGCCTGGATGCGGATCTGCTGTTCCTTGCCGGTGCCCTTGTCCTTGGCGGACACGTTGACGAGGCCGTTGGCGTCGATGTCGAACGTGACTTCGATCTGCGGCACGCCGCGGCGCGCGGCCGGGATGCCGACGAGGTCGAACTGGCCGAGCAGCTTGTTGTCCTGCGCCATCTCGCGCTCGCCCTGGAACACGCGGATCGTCACCGCCTGCTGGTTGTCCTCGGCGGTCGAGTAGACCTGGCTCTTCTTGGTCGGGATCGTCGTGTTGCGGTCGATCATCTTGGTCATGATGCCGCCCAGCGTCTCGATGCCCAGCGACAGCGGGGTCACGTCGAGCAGCAGCACGTCCTTGACGTCGCCCTGAAGCACGCCTGCCTGGATCGCCGCGCCCATGGCCACGACTTCGTCCGGGTTCACGCCGGTGTGCGGTTCCTTGCCGAAGAAGTCCTTCACGACTTCACGCACCTTGGGCATGCGGGTCATGCCGCCGACCAGAACCACGTCGTCGATGTCCTTGGCCGAAAGACCGGCATCGGCGATCGCCTTGCGGCAGGGTTCCAGCGTGCGCTGGATCAGGTCCGCAACCATCTTTTCAAGGTCGGCGCGGGTGACGGTCTCGACGAGGTGCAGCGGGGTGGTGGCGCCGCCTTCCATGCGTGCGGTGATGAAGGGCAGGTTGACCTCGGTCGTCGCGGTCGACGACAGCTCGATCTTCGCCTTTTCAGCCGCTTCCTTCAGACGCTGCAGGGCGAGCTTGTCGCTGCGCAGGTCCAGGCCTTCCTTGGCCTTGAACTTGTCGGCCAGCCACTCGACCAGCTTGGTGTCGAAGTCTTCACCGCCGAGGAAGGTGTCGCCGTTGGTCGACTTCACTTCGAACACGCCGTCGCCGATTTCGAGGATCGAAACGTCGAAGGTGCCGCCGCCAAGGTCGTAGACGGCGATGGTCTTGCCGTCCTGCTTGTCGAGGCCATAGGCCAGCGCCGCGGCAGTCGGCTCGTTGATGATGCGCAGCACTTCAAGACCGGCGATCTGGCCTGCGTCCTTGGTCGCCTGGCGCTGTGCGTCGTTGAAGTAGGCGGGCACGGTGATGACGGCCTGCGTCACGGTCTCGCCGAGGTACGATTCGGCGGTTTCCTTCATCTTCTGCAGAGTGAAGGCCGAGATCTGCGACGGGCTGTAGTCTTCGCCGCCAGCCTGCACCCAGGCGTCGCCGTTCTTGCCCTTGACGATGTGGTACGGAACCAGCTCGGTGTCCTTCTTGGTCACCGGGTCGTCGAAGCGGCGGCCGATCAGGCGCTTCACCGCGAAAATCGTGTTGTCGCCGTTGGTCACGGCCTGGCGCTTCGCGGGCTGCCCGATCAGGCGCTCACCATCCTTGGTGAAAGCGACGATCGAGGGCGTCGTGCGGGCGCCTTCGGAATTTTCAATAACCTTGGGCTTGCCGCCGTCCATTACGGCGACGCAGCTGTTGGTGGTGCCAAGGTCGATACCAATTACTTTTGCCATTATCCCCATTCCTCACGTCAGTGGATGACACCATGCGGATCGCCTCCCTCCACAAGGCAAGGCGGCTTGCACAGCTCGATGACGTTCAAAGTCGTCGGAGCGGCATATAGGTGCGGTTTCGCTTGGAACAAGTCTGTCGCAATGGCATTACGCCGTGGAAATTTTCAGCGCCGCGAACTCTTTGGTATCGCCCGCCCCTCCCGAGAGGATCGACCTGCCGTGAAGCCTGCCCGTTTTCCCGCCTCCCTGCGCATGCTCGCCGCAACCGGCGCCGCCGCCCTGCTCGTCTCGCTGAGCGGCTGCAAGCAGGCGGAAAGCCCGGCGCCGCAGGAAAGCGCGGCGGCCGATGCCGGGCCGACCGCGAAGCCGGGCATCAGCGCGAGCGACGGCCATCTGTTCCTGCCGATCGTGGCCGGCCGCCCCGGCGCAGTCTACTTCACGGTCCGCAACGACGGCGCCGCGCCGGTCAAGCTGGTGGGCGTCCACGTCAGCGGCGCGGACAATGCGATGATGCACAAGACCGATGGCGGCAGCATGGCCGCCGTCGATTCGCTGGAGATCGCGCCGGGCGCCGAAGTCGAATTCAAGCAGGGCGGCATGCATGTCATGGTCTTCGATATCGACGATACGGTGAAAGCCAGCGGCACGGCGGAACTGACCCTGACCTTCTCCGACGGCGACAAGCTCTCGATGCCGCTGCGCGTGGAAAGCATGGGCGGCAACGGCATGGGCGACATGCCGGGGATGGATCACTGACGGCCACCTGCCCTCCCGGCGCGGAAAGGCCGCTGACATCGGGGGAAATCGCGCTGGTTCGGGCGGTTTTCGGCAATGCCGTCGATCCGGGTCCGGTTCGTATCCGGCGGCGAAAGTGGTTTCCGTTCCAGCCTGCCCATGTCGTGATGGCGCCTTGCGGGCACCTGCACTTCCACAAGGCCTCCGAACTCTACTGCGACGACTTTTCTTCGGCGCAGATCGGTTTGCAAGGCTTGTTCGTGCACGAAATGACGCATGTCTGGCAGAGCCAGCGCAAGGGGCGCTGGTATCTGCCGCTTATGCGTCATCCGTTCTGTCGCTATGATTACACGATGAGGCCGGGCTGGACGCTCGGTCGCTACGGCATCGAGCAGCAGGCGGAAATCGTCCGCCATGCCTTCCTGCTCGACCGGGGCTGGCAAGTACCCGGCGCGCCGCCGCTCACCAGTTATCGCGGCGTGCTGCCTTTCGGGCCATTATCGTTCGTCTGAGACGGGATCAGCAGTCGCGGTCCCAATAGCGATCGCCGCGACGGTCGTAGCGATAGCAGCCCTTGTGCTTTTCCTTGGTCGATCCGGCCACGGCACCCGCCGCAGCACCGACCGCAGCACCGGCACCGACATCGCCTGCAAGCGCGCCGACGCCCGCGCCGAGTGCGCCACCGGCAAGAGCGCCCTCACCGGCATAGTTGCTCGCGCAGCCGGCCACACCAAGGGCTCCGGCGGCGAGGATGGGAAGAATGAGCATTCGCATGGGTTCTCTCCGCTGAATTATCAGGTTTCTACCTGATCAACGGCCCCAATGCAGGCGGGTTCCAGAAGGAACCGCAGACTATCGCCGCCGCGCGCCCGCTCGTCCCGCAAGGCCTTGACGGGCCTTGAAGTTCGCAGCGTGCGCGCGGCGAGCAGGCAGGATCAGTCCGGCTTCTTGGCCACGGCCACCATGGCCGGACGCAGCAGGCGGTCCTTGATCATGTAACCGGCCTGAAGCTCCTGCACGACCGTACCGGCTTCGGCATCGGCCGAGGGAACCTCGATCATCGCCTGGTGCTGGTTGGGATCGAGCGGCAGGCCCATGGCGGCGATGCGGGTGATACCGTGGTTGGTGAAGACCTTGTCGATCTCGCGGCCGGTGGCCTCGATGCCCGCGACGATGCCCTTGAGCTTCTCGTCCTCGCGCAGGTCCGCCGGGATCGCCGAAAGCGCGCGGGTCAGGTTGTCGGCCACGGAAAGAATGTCGCGGGCGAAACCGGTCGCGGCATAGGCGCGGGTGTCGGCAACGTCCTTTTCGAGGCGGCGGCGCACGTTCTGCGTCTCGGCGCGGGCGTAGAGCACGTCCTGCTTCGCCGTTTCGAGTTCTTCGCGCAGCTTGGCGAGTTCAGGATTGTCGATCATATCCTCGGGCACGCCCTTCAGTTCTTCGGCAATGGCCGCGTCTTCTGTCGACTGCGTTTTCTGTTCGGTCATTATTGTAGGCTTCCAGCTATCCGATGAGCTTGCCCAGGCTCTGGGCAGTGAAGTCCACCATGGGGACGACGCGCGCATAATTCAACCGGGTCGGCCCGATTACCCCCACTACGCCGACCACTCTGCCGTCGCGATCGCGATAGGGCGAGGCGATCACCGAGGAGCCGGAAAGCGCGAAAAGCCGGTTCTCCGAGCCGATGAAGATGCGCGTCGACTGCGCCTCGCGCGCAAGGTCGAGCAGTTCGGCGACCGACTGCTTGTTCTCCAAATCGTCCAGCAGCGAGCGCACCCGTTCGAGGTCCGAAAGCGCGGTTTCGTCGAGGAGGTTGGCCTGACCCCGCACGATCAGCACCGGGCGGGCCATCGCATCCTCGCTCCAGACCGCCAGTCCGCGCTCGACCAGATCGCGGCTTGCGGTGTCGAGGGCCGATTTGCCGGTGGCGATATCCGCGCGCATCGCGCGCGCCGCTTCGCCGAGCGTGCGGCCCGCGAGGTGGGCAGTAATGTAGTTGGAGGCCTCCTCCAGCGCGCCCGGCGGCAGGGAGGCGGGAAATTCGACGATGCGGTTCTCCACCGCGCCGTCCTCGCCCACCAGAACTGCGAGCGCCCGGCCCGGCCCCAGCGGCACGAGTTGGAGATGCATCAGGCGCGGCTCACGGCGCGGCACCATGACGACACCCGCTCCGGAGGTGAGATTGGAGAGCAGCGCGCTGGTCGCCTCCAGCGCTGCCTCGATCGGGCCGGGCGAGGAAATCCGGCTCTCGATCGCGAGGCGCTCCTCCACGGTCGGTTCGGCCACCTGCATGATGCCGTCGACGAAGAGGCGCAGGCCCGCCTCGGTCGGCAGCCTCCCGGCGCTGGTATGCGGCGCGGCCAGCAGGCCGAACGATTCGAGGTCCGCCAGCACCGACCGGATCGAGGCAGAGGACAGCCTGACGCCGCCCGGCCCGGCCAGCGCCTTGGAGCCTATGGGGGTGCCGGTCGCCAGATAGCCTTCCACCACGAGGCGGAATATCTCGCGGGCGCGGTCGGAAAGTTCGTTGATCGGTGGTGTCGGCATTTGCTCTCAATCTAGGGGCTGGCGCGAGCGTCTCAAGCCAAATGCGCGGGCACCATTCGATTGCGCGCATTTTCCGTCCCCGAGGTGTTTCCACTCGCGATGAAAATGCTCTAGGGGCGCGCGGGTAATCGACGATCAGAACTTGAGCAAAGGACATCCCATGCGACCTTCAGGCCGTACCCCCGACGAGATGCGCGCTATCGACATCCAGACCGGCTTCACCAAGCACGCCGAAGGTTCGGTGCTGATTTCTTTCGGTGATACCCGCGTGCTCGTCACCGCCTCGGTCGAGGAAAAAGTTCCGCCGTTCCTGCGCGGCAAGGGCGAAGGCTGGGTCACCGCTGAATATTCGATGCTTCCCCGCGCCACCCACACGCGCGGCAGCCGTGAAGCCGCCAAGGGCAAGCAGTCCGGCCGCACGCAGGAAATCCAGCGCCTGATCGGCCGCTCGCTTCGCGCCGTGGTCGACATGAAGAAGCTTGGCGAGCGCCAGATCGTGCTCGACTGCGACGTGCTCCAGGCCGACGGCGGCACCCGCACCGCCTCGATCTCGGGCGCCTGGGTCGCTCTGCGCCTCGCCGTCGACAAGCTGATGGCCGACGGCAAGATCAAGGAAGACCCGATCACCGGCCGCGTCGCCGCGATCTCCTGCGGCATCTGCGACGGCACCCCGGTGCTCGACCTCGACTATATCGAAGACAGCTCGGCCGACGCCGACGCCAACTTCGTGCTGATCGAAGGTGGCAAGATCGCCGAAGCCCAAGCCACCGCCGAAGGCGCGACCTACGACGAGGAAGGCCTGCTGCGCCTCCTGCGTCTCGCCCGCATCGGCTGCGACCGCATCTTCGCCGAGCAGGCCAAGGCTGTCGGCCGCTAAGCCAAGTCCTACCCCTTATCGTCGCCCCCGCGCAGTTGGGGGCGACGAAAATGGAACCACGAGAATGACCCGCAAGCTTGGAAACACCCGCCTCGTCATCGCCACGCACAATGCGGGCAAGCTGCGGGAAATCGACGCCCTGCTCGCACCGTTCGGCATCGACTGCGTCTCCGCAGGCGACCTCGGCCTGCCCGAACCGGAAGAGACCGGCACGACTTTCGTGGAGAACGCGCTCCTCAAGGCCCATGCCGCCGCCAAGGCCGCGCAGCTTCCCGCGCTCGCCGACGACAGCGGAATGTCGGTGACAGCGCTCGGTGGAAAGCCCGGCGTCTACACCGCCGACTGGGCCGAGCGGCAGTGGTTCGAGGGCGAACCCGGCCGCGACTGGTTCATGGCCATGGGCAAAGTCGAAGGCCTGCTCTGCGAACAGGGTACTGACGTGGATCGCTCATGCTGGTTCTCCTGCGTCCTGGCAATCGCTTGGCCCGACGGCGAGGAAGCGGTCTACGAAGGCCGCTCGAACGGCAGCTTCACCTGGCCCCCGCGCGGCAAGCTGGGCTTCGGCTACGACCCCTGCTTCGTGCCCGACGGTCTCGACCAGACTTTTGCCGAGATCGCGCCCGAGAAGAAGCACGAGATCAGCCACCGCGCCGATGCTTTCGCCAAGCTGGTCGCGGAGCAGTTCGCGGGTTAATCTGTCACGATGGCGCGCGCGCTCTATATCCACTGGCCGTTCTGCCTCGCAAAGTGCCCCTATTGCGACTTCAACAGCCATGTCCGCGAACGGGTCGAAGTGGAGCGCTGGCAGGCGGGCCTGCTCGCCGACATGCGCCACGAGCACGAAGTCGCGGGCGGGGAGAAGCTCGATTCGATCTTCTTCGGCGGCGGCACCCCTTCGCTGATGCCCCCTGCCCTCGTCGCGCGGCTGCTCGACGAAGCGGAGAAGCTCTGGGGCTTTTCGGAGGGGATCGAGATCACGCTGGAGGGCAATCCCTCCTCCGTCGAAGCGGGCAATTACGAGGCGCTGGCCGCCGCGGGCGTCAACCGCGTCTCCCTCGGGCTACAAGCGCTCGATAACGAGACCTTGCGGTTCCTTGGCCGCTTGCACGACGCGCAAGAGGGGCTGAAAGCGCTGGAAGTGGCGCAGAAGCGCTTCTCCCGCGTCAGTTTCGACCTGATCTATGCGCGCCCCGGCCAGACCCTAGACCAGTGGCAAGCGGAACTCGCGCAGGCGCTGTCCTATGGCACCGGGCACCTCTCGCTTTACCAACTGACCATCGAGCCGGGCACCAAGTTCGCGACGATGGTGCGCCAGAACCAGTTCGAGCCGCTGGACGAGGATGCCTGCGCCGACATGTTCGCGCTCACCCGCGAAATGACTGCGACGGCAGGCCTGCCCGCCTACGAGATCAGCAATCACGCCCGCCCCGGCGAGGAAAGCCGCCACAACCTCACGTACTGGCGATATCAGGACTATTGCGGCATCGGCCCCGGCGCCCACGGGCGGCGCGGCGGTGTGGCCACCACGCGCCACCGCAAGCCGGAGAACTGGCTCGAAGCCATCGATCTCCACGCGCAGGGCATCAACGAGCACCGCGATCTCGGCCGCCGCGAGCAGGCCAGCGAGGCGATGCTCATGGGCCTGCGCCTGCGCGAAGGCGTTGATCTCGATGCAATGGCGGCGCGCTTCGGCCTCGACGGCGCGGAACTCTGCGATCCCGCCAAGGCCGCCTTCTACGAGAAGCAGGGCCTCGTCCGGCGCGAGGGCGCGCGATTGCATGTGACCGAACAGGGCATGCCGCTGCTCGACGGGCTGCTCGGCGAAATCGTGCCGGTCGATCTGGTCGAGCCTTGAGCGGCATGACGAAAGCCGACCTGCTCGAAGCCTGGGGCAATCATCTCAGGAACGGGCGGCGGCGCAGTCCCCATACCGTGCGCGCCTATATCGCCACCGCCGCGCGCCTGATCGACGCCGCGCAGCCTGCCGACTGGCCGGCGCTCGCCCGGCTCGAAGCCGCCGACTTGCGGCTGCACCTTGCCGGGCGGCGCGAGGACGGCATCGGCAATACTTCCGCCGCGCGCGAGCTTTCGGCGCTCAAGAGCTTCCTTGCCTTCGCGCGCGAACAGGCGGGCGTGGCCCATGCCAATGCCCCGCGCCTGCGCGGGCCACGCGTGAAGAAGGGCCTTCCCCGCCCGGTGACGCCGGACGAAGCGGTCAATCTCGCCGCGACGGTGGAGGAAGATGCGCGCGAGCCGTGGATCGGCGCGCGCGACCGAGCCGTGCTGCTGTTGCTCTACGGCGCAGGCCTGCGCATTGCGGAGGCGCTGTCGATCACCGGCACGGCACTCCCGCTGGGCGAGACGCTGCTCGTCACCGGCAAGGGCGGCAAGCAGCGCATGGCGCCGCTATTACCGATCGTGCGCGAAGGCGTGACCGACTATCTGGACAAATGCCCTTGGCCGATGGCGGCGGATGCGCCGATCTTCCGGGGCGCCAAGGGCGGTCCGCTGTCGCAGGGCATGGTGCAGAAAGCCGTCGCCCGCGCCCGCATCGTGCTGGGCCTGCCCGCAAGCGCGACGCCCCATGCCTTGCGCCACAGCTTCGCCACCCACTTGCTCGGCGCTGGGGCGGACCTACGCAGTCTTCAGGAACTGCTCGGCCACGCCAGCCTCGGCTCGACACAGATATACACCAAGGTCGATGCGGCGACCCTGCTCGACGTCTATCGCAGCGCCCATCCGCGCGAGCAGGGCTGATAGTTCAGAGCGCGCCTTCGTGGGGTGCCAGGAACCCCCGCCAGATCAATGCGCCGATCGCGGCACCGACTAGCGGCGCCAGCCAGAACGCCCAGAGTTGCCCCAGCGCCGCCGTCTCCGCGAAAAGCGCCACGCCGGTCGAGCGCGCGGGATTGACCGAAGTATTCGTCACCGGGATCGCCACGAGGTGGATCAGCGTCAGGCACAGCCCGATCGCCAGCGGCCCGAACCCGGACGGAGCGACCTTCGAGGTGGAACCAAGGATGACGACGATGAAGCCCGCCGTCAGGATCGTCTCGATCAACAGCGCCGAAGACAGGGCATAGCCGCCGGGCGAGAGTTCGCCGTAGCCGTTGGTCGCGAAACCGCCCGGCGTCCAGCCCGCCTTGCCCGAGGCGATGGCGTAAAGCGCCGCAGCCGCCACGATGGCGCCGAGCACTTGCGCGACCCAGTAGGGAACGAGGTCCTTCCAGTCGAGCCGTCCGCCGACCGCCATGCCGAGCGAAACCGCCGGATTGAAGTGTCCGCCGGAAATGCTGCCCACCGCATAGGCCATGGTCACGACCGTCAGGCCGAAGGCCAGCGCAACGCCCGCAAAGCCGATACCGAGGTCGGGAAAAGCCGCCGCAAGGACCGCCGCACCGCAGCCCCCTAAGACGAGCCAGAATGTACCGAAGAATTCCGCTGCCAATCGCTTGGACATAACCCCTGCTCCAAAATGGTTGCGAGCAAAGAATACGGCATTGCAACTAGGTGTGATACTGTATGAATTGTAAAAAACTGACAAATATTACATGCATGCATTTTCTGCCTTACCCTTCGGAGGACTTCCAGAAAATCACGCGCCAAAGATACCAGACGGCCGTTCCCGCCGCGAGGATGATCGTGGCCCAGCCGACCCAGATCTCGGCTTCGGCAAAGCGACGGCCCATCCAGCTTCCGGCCAGAATGAGCAGCGTGTTCCAAATCGCCGCCCCCGCCGCAGTGTAGATCAGGAACGGCCAGTGCTTCATATGCGCAAGGCCAGCCGGGACCGACACCAGTGTCCGGAACATCGGCATGAAGCGCATGACGAAGACCACCCAGCGGCCATGCCGGCGAAAGAACTTGCCCGCCTGTTCCACCTGCCGCCATTCCAGGGTCAACCAGCGGCCCCAGCGATCGATGAACGGCCGAAGTCGTTCATAACCGAGGCGATCCGCTACCAGGAACAGCACATAGTTCCCAAGCGTCGATCCCACCGTCCCGGCAATCAGCACCGGCGCGAAATCCATGCGTCCATGCGCCATGGCGATCCCGGCCACGCCCATGATGAGTTCGGAGGGGATCGGCGGCACGATGTTCTCGAGCACCATCAGCAAGAGGATACCCCAGTATCCTCCTCCCTCGATCAGCCAGATGACCCACTCGTTCATGGACCTCGTTCCCTCGGGCAGCGTTACATCGCCGCGTGGCGGGCCTCAATCGCGTCCCAGATCTTCGCGCCGGTATCGGTGCCGTTGAAGCGGTCGATGGCGACGATGCCGGTCGGCGAAGTCACGTTGATCTCGGTCAGCCATTTGCCGCCGATCACGTCGATGCCCACGAAAACAAGCCCGCGCGCCTTGAGCTGCGGCGCCAGCGCCGCGCAGATTTCCTCTTCCGCCGAAGTGAGACCGGTCGCCTCGGCCGAGCCGCCGACTGCGAGGTTGGAGCGGAATTCGCCCGCGCCCGGCTTGCGGTTGATGGCGCCCGCGAACTCGCCGTCGACGAGGACGATGCGCTTGTCTCCCTCGGCCACGTCGGGAAGGAAGGGCTGGACCATGAACGGCTCGACCCAGGCGTTCTCGAACATCTCGATGAGGGCGCCGAGGTTGCTGCCGTCGGCAGGCACGCGGAACACCGCCTTGCCGCCATTGCCGTGGAGCGGCTTGATGACGAGATCGCCGCCGAAACCGGCTGCGACATTGCGCTGCTGGAACAGGCGCACGTCCTCGATGCGGCGAGCGATGAAGGTCGGCGGCATGAAGCGCGCATAGTCGAGCACGAAGACCTTCTCGGGCGCGTTGCGGACCGAGACCGGATCGTTGACCACCAGCGTCTGCCCGGCGAGCCGCTCCAGTAGGTGGGTCGCGGTGATGTAGCCGAGGTCGAAGGGCGGGTCCTGCCGCATCAGCACCACGTCGATATCGGCCACGAGGTCGATCAGGCGGTACTCGCCGCGCGTGAAGTGCGCGCCTTCGACGCGCTGTACCGTCACCGGCGCGCCCCAGCAGGTCAGCCGTCCGGCTGCGCCCGAGGAAGCGTCATAGGCGAGCGTACGCACGTCATAGTGGAACAGCTCATGTCCGCGTGCCTGCGCCGAGAGCATGAGCGCGAACGAGGAATCGCCTGCGATCTTGATCGATTCCAGCGGGTCCATCTGAACGGCGATGCGTAAGGTCATGAAAAGTCTGGTCCTCGCGGGATATGTACCGAGCGGTATCTTTCGGAAAGGCGGCTTAATCAAATTCGGCGGCGGGCGCGAATGGTTTTGGGTCAGTCCTGAAACTTTGCGCGCCGGATCGAGCTTCAGGCTCCCGAACTTCAGGCGCCCGGTTGCCAAGCATTGACGATGCGGCGAGGCCAGCAACCCGGTGCCAGCAGGAGCACGTCGATCCTCAAACTGTCACCGGGCTTCTGATAGCGGTGCGCGACGGCCTCGGCAGCAGCGGCCACGCGGCGCAGGCGATAATGGTCGATCGCATGGTCGAGATCGGCGCGGCGAGCCCGCCACTTCACTTCGACGAAGCACAAGGTCCGCCCGCGCCGGGCGACGATATCGACTTCTCCGCGCGCGGTCTTCACCCGCGTGGCACGGATGCTCCAGCCGGTCAGCCGCAAGTACCATGCGGCGAGCACCTCCCCTCGCCGCCCCTTGCGCTCCGCTTCGGCGCGCCGCCTGTTCACTTCAACTCCATCGCCCGGGCATAGAGCATCTTGCGGTCGAGACCGGTCGCCCTGGCGACGCTCGCCGCCGCTTGCGAGGGCTTGGCCAGCGCGAGTTCGGCGCGCAGCAGCGCATCCACATCGACTTCCCCGATCGGCTCCTCACCCGGCGGGGCGATGAGCAGGACGATCTCGCCCTTGGGCGGATGGGCCGCATAATGGGCGATGAGGTCCTCCGGGGTGCCGCTGCGGCATTCCTCGAACTTCTTGGTGAGTTCGCGCGCCACGGCCACTTCGCGGCCCGGCAGGACCGCCGCGATCGCTTCGAGCGAATCCTCCAGACGCGGCGCGGTATCGTAGAAGATCAGCGTCGCGGGCACTTTGGCGAGATCGCCGAGCACCGTCTCGCGCGCCTTGGCCTTGTTCGGCAGGAACCCGGCGAACAGGAAACGGTCGTTGGGCAGGCCCGAAAGCGTCATCGCCATCACCGCCGCATTGGCGCCGGGCAGGCTGGTCACGGGAATGCCCCGCTCCCGCGCGATCTTCACGAGACGATAGCCCGGATCGGAGATCAGCGGCGTCCCCGCATCGCTGACAAGCGCCACCGGCTCGCTTTCCATGAGCGCCAGCAGACGCTCGCGGTCGCCTTCTCCCGCATGGTCGTCATAGCGGATCATCTTCTGCTTAATACCGAGGTGATGCAGCAGTTTTCCGGTAACGCGGGTATCCTCGCAGGCGACCGCACTGACCCCCTTGAGGATCTCCACGGCGCGAAAGGTAATGTCCCCGAGGTTGCCAATCGGGGTTGCCACTATGTAGAGGCCTGAGGTGAGAGTGTGTTCCATCGCGGGAACTCATGGCCCAAGCACTATGGGAGCGGCAAGCAATGTTCTATGATCGCCTGAACCGGCGCAACCTTTTCGCGGCGGCAGCGATGGCGGCCCTGGCGGGCTGCGCCGTGGTTCCCAAGGCCCCTGCCCCGGCTCCCGCCCCGGCTCCGACCCCTTCGGAAAGCGAGATTCCCACCGATACCGAGCGTCACCGCGTCGCGCTGCTGGTGCCGACCACCGGCCCCAATGCGGGCGTCGGCCAGTCGCTGGCCAATGCCGCGAACATGGCGCTGCTCGATACCGGCGCGAAGAACCTGCGCATCACCACTTACGACACCGGCACCAATCCCGGCGAGGCCGCGCGCCGCGCCGTGGCGGACGGTAACAAGCTGATTCTCGGCCCTCTTCTCTCCGACGACATCGCCTCGGTGGCGGCCGTCGCCAAGCCCGCGCATGTACCGCTGATCTCGTTCTCCAACGACGAGAAGGCTGCGGGCAAGGACGTCTTCATCATCGGCAACCTGCCCGGCCAGTCGATTGCCCGCACCGTGGGCTATGCGCGCGGCAAGGGCGTGACCACTTTTGCCGCGCTCGTGCCCAAGGGCGACTACGGCGAGCGCGTGAGCAGTTCGCTGCTCGCCTCGGTGCGCGATGCCGGCGGCTCGGTGGTGGCGATGGAAACGTACGACCGTTCCGCCGCCTCGATTGCCTCTGCCGCAAGCCGGATCAAGGCCAAGAGCGGCTACGGCGCCCTGCTGATTGCCGACAGCGGCAGCCTCTCGGCCAAGGCCGCGGTGTCGTACCGCGCGGCGGGCGGCGGCGCGGGCGTGCGCCTGCTCGGCACCGAACTCTGGGGCGGCGAGCGCGAACTGGCGACCAGCCCGGCTCTCAATGGTGCGTGGTTCTCCACCGTTTCCGACGTGCGCTTCGCCCAGTTCGCCAAGAGCTACCGCACCCGCTTCGGCGCCGCGCCTTTCCGCATTGCCACGCTCGGCTACGATTCGGTGCTGCTGACCCTGCGCGTCGCGCGCGACTGGGCGCCCGGCAAGGCCTTCCCGGCCACGGCCATGCTCGATCCCGGCGGCTTCCTGGGCGTGGACGGCCCGTTCCGTTTTGGCCGCAACGGATTGATCGAGCGCGCGCTCGAAGTCCGCAGCGTGGAAGGCGGTACGGTGAAGGTCGTCAGCGCGGCACCGAGCGGCTTCCCCAAGTAATTTCTTCCTCCCTGCCTCTGGGAGGAAGAAAAAGTGAACATGTCTTTGCGGATAAGCCCAAACCCGTGCTTGATCGCGGGTCTGGGCGCCTTATAGTCCCGCCCATGTCCGATGACCTGTTCGACAAGCTCCCGTCCTCGGGCGGGGAATCCTACGATGGTTCCGCGATCGAAGTGCTGGAGGGGCTGGAGCCTGTCCGGCGCCGCCCCGGCATGTACATCGGCGGCACCGACGAGCGCGCGCTCCATCACCTCGCCGCCGAAGTGCTCGACAACGCGATGGACGAGGCCGTCGCCGGCCATGCCAACCGCATCGAGGTCACGCTTGACGAAGGGAATCGGCTGACCATCACCGATAACGGACGCGGCATCCCGGTCGACGAACATCCCAAGTTCCCCGGCAAGTCGGCGCTCGAAGTCATCCTTTCGACGCTCCACTCGGGCGGCAAGTTCTCGGGCAAGGCCTATGCCACCTCGGGCGGCCTGCACGGCGTCGGCATTTCCGTGGTCAATGCGCTGTCCAGCCTCACGCGGGTCGAAGTGGCCCGTAACAAGGAACTGTTCGCGCAGGAATTTTCGCGTGGGCAAACGCTCGGCCCGCTCCAGAAGGTCGGCGCGGCACCGAACCGGCGCGGTACGGCGGTCAGCTTCACTCCCGACACCGAGATATTCGGCGACCAGCAGTTCAAGCCCGCGCGCCTGTTCAAGCTGGTACGCTCGAAGGCCTATCTCTTCGCGGGCGTCGAAATCCGCTGGAAATGCGCGCCCTCGCTGGCGGACGACAATGTCCCGGCCGAAGCGACTTTCCAGTTCCCCGGCGGCCTTGCCGACCATCTCGCCGAACAGATCGGCAGCCGCGAATGCGTGACCACGCAGTTCTTCTCCGGCACGCAGGACTTCCCGCGCGGCGAAGACGGCTCCGAACAGGGCCGCGTGGAATGGGCGATCGCCTGGCCGCTCTATTCGGACGGTTCGTTTTCCTGGTACTGCAACACCATCCCGACGCCGGACGGCGGCACCCATGAACAGGGCCTGCGCGCGGCGCTGACCAAGGGCATCCGCGCTTTCGCCGATCTCGTGGGCCAGGCCAAGAAGGCCAAGGACATCACCCCGGACGACATGATCACCGGCAGCGAAGTGATGCTCTCGGTCTTCATCCGCGATCCCCAGTTCCAGAGCCAGACCAAGGACCGCCTGACCAGCCCCGAGGCAGCACGCCTCGTGGAAGCGGCGGTGCGCGACCACTTCGACCACTTCCTCACCGACAACCTCGAACGCGGCAAGGCCCTGCTCGGCGCGGTGATGGAGCGCATGGACGAACGCCTGCGCCGCAAGGCGGAACGCGAGGTCAAGCGCAAGACCGCCACCAATGCCCGCAAGCTGCGCCTCCCCGGCAAGCTGACCGACTGCTCGGGCGAAGGCGATGGCGAAACCGAACTCTTCATTGTCGAGGGCGACTCGGCAGGCGGCTCGGCCAAACAGGCCCGCAACCGCAAGACCCAAGCGATCCTGCCGATCCGCGGCAAGATCCTCAACGTCGCCTCGGCCACGGCGGACAAGATTCGCGCGAACCAGGAAATCGCCGACCTCGGCCTCGCGCTCGGTTGCGGCACCCGCAAGGACTGCAACCCGGACAACTTGCGCTACGACCGCGTGGTCATCATGACCGACGCCGATGTCGACGGCGCGCATATCGCTACCTTGCTGATGACCTTCTTCTTCCAGGAGATGCCGGACATCGTACGGCGCGGGCACCTCTACCTCGCCCAGCCGCCGCTCTACCGTCTGACTGCAGGCTCCACGTCGGCCTATGCGCGCGACGATGCCCACCGCGCGGAACTGGAAGCGACGGTGTTCAAGAACAAGAAAGTCGAAGTGGGCCGGTTCAAGGGTCTCGGCGAGATGAACCCGCAGCAGCTTCGCGAAACGACGATGGCCCCGGAAAGCCGCTCGCTGATCCGCATCACCCTGCCGCCGGAATACGAAGGCCGCGCGGCGGTAAAGGACCTCGTCGACCGCCTGATGGGCCGCAACCCGGAACACCGTTTCCAGTTCATCCAGAACCGCGCGGGCGAAATCGATCCGGAACTGATCGACGCCTGATTACAGGTTAGTCCGGTGCCGCGACCGCGCGGCGCCGGACGATCTCGAAGAGCAGCAGCATCGCCAGCGGCATGATCGGCATGTAAAGATAGAGCGCCAGAGGCCGAGCCAGTGCCGGTGCCGCAAAAGCCACGAACAGCGCAGCCCGCTCACCATCACGAAATCCGCCTGCCAGCCCCTGCCCAACCAACCAGAGCATCGGGAAGGCCAGGATCACCATGTCGTAATCGAGCACATAGGGCGTCGCCAGTGGCGCGCCCGCCAGCATCAGCGCCGCCAGTCCCGGTGTCCAAGTCTTCCGCCATGAGGCTTTCAGGACCAGCCCGACCACGGCCAGCGTCACCGCACCCTGCACGGCATAGCTCACCGCCATCGATCCTCCGAGCAGACGCAGCGCCGCAAACGGGCTCATCATCTTGCCGTAGCCGATCTGGCCATAAGCCATGGCCGTCTGCGCCCGTGCACTCGCGCCGAGCCAGCCCATCCAGGAATCCAGGCCGAACGCCCCGGCGGACAGTGCCGCCAGAGCCAGAGCCGTAAAGGCAGCCGAGGCGATCACCCGCCACTCGCCGGTCGCCAGCAGGACCAGCGGCAGCAGCAGCCCGAACTGCGGCTTGATAGTCGCCAGTCCGAAGAGCACGCCTGCCAATACAGGCCGCGTCGGCACCAGCCAGGCGCCAAGACCGAGCAATCCGGCGACGAGGAAAGCCGTCTGCCCATGAGTGACGACGATCGGCACCGCGGGAAAAGCGGCGAACAACAGCCAAAGCGGCTTGCCCAGCCCCGCATCCGCCCACCAGCGACGCACTGCCGTAAAATAGAACGCCCCCGTCGTCGCCACCCATAACCCGAGCGCCGGGAAATAGGCCAACCAGCCGAGCGGCCAGCAAAACAGCAGGAACGAAGGCGGATAATAGAAGGCGGTATAGGCGCCCTCGGTCGAATAATATGTGCGCTGGGCCAGGATATGCGCGGCGCCGTCATAAGGATTGGCGTGGTCGAGCAGCATATGGCCAGTGGTCCAGAAGCTGATGAAGTCGCTGCCCAGCAGATAGCCGTTGATATCGATGCCGCCATGCGACGTTGCCACCAGCCACACGATCATCGCGACGTTGAGCGCGGCGAATATCCTCAGATACCCGCCCACGCGCCGCGCGTTCAACCAGTCCATGCGTTTCAAGAAATCGGCCCCATCGGCCCTGTCTGCAACGGCCCGGCGGCGAAGTCTATCGTTCGGTAGAGGTAGCGGTTTGCGGACGTGCCTTGCGCTGCAAAACATAGAGGCAGATCATGCCATGGTGCACGCTCAACCGGCTCTGGCAGGAGGTGGCGATGAGAACGGTGATACGCCCTTTGGCGCAACTAATCGTCGTCGGAATGCTGATGGGCGTAGGCCCTGCTTCTTCGGCAAGCTATCCGTCAGGGCTTCTGACCCTTCTCGACCCAACACTACGGCTTGCAAGCATTTGCGGCGGGAATAGTGAACGCGGCGTGATGCGCACCAGGCTGATGACTGCTGCGGTTGTCGTGCAGGCGGGGACTATGGCGGCTCCCCCGCTATATGAGCACTTGGGCCAGGTCCATTTTAGCATAACGACCAGGAGTCCTCAGGCGCAGCGCTATTTCGATCAGGGCCTTTCGTTCGCCTATGGCTTCAACCACGCGGCAGCTAGCGCGTCGTTTCGAGAGGCGCAGCGGCTTGATCCGGCCTGTGCCCTTTGTTTTTGGGGCGAAGCGCTGGTGTACGGTCCCAATATCAACGCGCCGATGGATGAAGGCGTGAACTCACGTGCAGTCGAACTGGCACGCCGTGCCGACAGTCTGGCCTTTGACGCCACTGGCCTCGAACAGGCACTGACAGCGGCGATGCTCCAGCGCTACTCTGGGGATTCCAAGGTAGAGCGCGCGGCACTCGACGCTTCGTACGCCGATGCCATGCTCGCCGTGGCAAGAGCGTTTCCCGCCCATGACGATATCGCGTTGCTGGCCGCAGAAGCCGTGATGGATACCCGCCCCTGGGATTACTGGCAGACCGATCGGCGAACTCCGCACCCCCGGATCGGCGAGGCCGTGAGGCTTGTGGAAACCGTCCTCGCGCGCAGCCCGCACCACCCGCAAGCGTCCCATCTCTATATTCACCTGATGGAGAATGGACCCGATCCGAAACGCGCGGAAGCCGCCGCCGACAGGCTTGCCTCGCCGCTCGCACCAAAATCCGGTCATCTCGTCCACATGCCATCGCACATCTATTATCGGATCGGACGGTGGAAGGATTCCATACGGGTCAATGTCGCTGCCGCGCGCGCCGACGAGGAGTGGATCAGGATCAGCGGCGACAAAGGCTTGGTTCGCTACGGATATTATCCGCACAACGTTCACTTCATCGTCACTTCCGCACAAATGGCGGGCGACTTGCAGACGGCAACTCGTGAGTCGAAGCGACTTGAGCTGCTATTGGATCCAGAGATCAGCGCAAAAATTGCCTGGATTCAAGCGATCAGCGCCGCTCCCTACTTCGCCGCCGCGCAGTTCGCGCGGCCGGAGCAAATACTGGCTATGCGGGAACCGGATGCCCGGCTCCCCTATGCAACTGCCATGCGTCACTATGCAAGAGCGATCGCCTATGCTCGGCACCGTGACCGGAACGGCTTCGATGGTGAACTCGCAGCCTTGCGCGCACTCGACGAAAGCGGCGCGATGAAAACCATGGTTGACCAGGGCGTGCCGGCGCCTGACCTGCTGCGGATCGCGGAAAGGGTTGCTCGGGCGCGCTGGGCACAAGCGATCGGACAGTCTGACGAAACCGTTGCACATTACCGGGAGGCAATCGCGATAGAAGAAGGCATCCCGTACATGGAACCACCCTTCTGGTATTATCCCCTCCACCAATCATTGGGGGCTGCGCTCTATCAGATGGGGCGTTTCGAGGAAGCCCGCGCCGCGTTCAATGCCGCTCTTGTACAGTCGCCGGGAAATGGCTGGGCGCTATACGGCCTTGCGGCTTCCGAACGCGCGCTCGGCCGCAAGGCGGAGGCTGCTGCCGCCGATGCGGCTCTCCAGCGTGCTTGGTCGGGCGACCGCAGGTGGTTGAAGATGGATCGGCTATAATCCAGGAAAGCGTTCGGAGGTTCGGCTCCGAGAATGCTATGCTGCACGCTTCAGCAGCCCGTCGCATGCCGTTGAGGCAATTCCAGTCGAGCTGGATGGTCATGAAAGACATCGGCAGCAATCCGGTGAGTGGGCGAATAAACCTCCGCGAGGACGGCGAAGAGCATCGGGTCGTGGGCAAGCAGATCTTCGTCCGAGACAACCACGCCGCCATCGCGCCGGAAGGCCTTGTTGGAATTGAACCAGAACTGTGTCCCTTCGGCCCAATACTCCTGCACGGTCACCGAGGCGTAATCGCCTTTCCACAAGCCCTGCTCCAGAGCATGGCGATAGGCCGCTTCGACGCGCCCGTAGAGGGCGGGATCGACTCTTTCGATCGCGGAAAGGATATTGTGCGAGAACTCGTGAACGAGAATGTTCTCGCCGAAATAGCGCGTGCCGGGCACGCCCAGCAGGTTCTCGGCAGCGCCGGTCGTATAGAGACCGCCCATGCCTCGTGCCCGGCTGTTCCAGTACTCGGCATCGGTCATGGCGGCGATCTTGGCATAGTTCGCGCGTTCGCAAGGCGTCAGGCGCGGATCGTCCGCGGCCGGTTTCTTCCAGTCCCGCTGTTCGGGAAGGTCCATAGTCCCTTCGTCGATAGCCATGACACCGACCCGCGCACCGCTGCGGACGAGTTCGCGGCGAATGTCGGGACGCTCGGCCGTCTCGGCGAGCACGATATCGCGGGCGATCAGCAAGGCGCTGTCCGGGACTTTCGCGGACGAGACCACCGGAATGCCGCCCGCATCGGCATACTTTGCGTAGAAAGGATCGAGACCGAGCGCGGCGGGCGGTGCGCCTATCGTCCAGCTATCGTAACTTCCGATCACGGCATTTGCCATGCGCGCCCCCTCCCCTTGCGTATGCGTGCAGGCGGCGATGAGGAGCGGCAGCGCGAGGGCCAGGCGGGACGGTATCATCGATATGTTCCGGTTTTTTTGGGATCGGCCCGGATCCGGCGAAGCGGAACCGGGCCGACCATTATCAGCGGTGGAAACGCAGGCTCAGGAAGAGCGTGCGACCGATCACGTCGTAGACGCCCGACTGGTAGCTCAGCTCGAAGTTGGCCCCTCCCGCCTCGGCACCCGGTATGCGCGGGGGCTTGCGGTCGAAAGCGTTGTTGAGGCCGCCCGACAGCTCGATATTGTCGGTCAGCGCCACGAAGGCCGAGAAGTCGTTGTAGAACACGTTGGGGGTCCAGACCTTGCTGTACTTGTCCGGCGTGATCGTGGTGGCGGCCTTCATCGGCGAGAAGTGACGCAGGCTCCAGGTCACGCCCATGCCTTCGCGCGAATAGCTGGTGCGCACCACGCCCTTCCACTTGGGCGACCCGAAGATACCGGCATATTCGGTGATCGAATTCGGGTCGGTGGGATCGAGCGTATAACGACGCTTGAGCAGGCGCGTGTAGTTGGCGTCGATCGAGAGCTTGCCCGTATCGTCGGAAAGCCCCAGCCGGGACAGCGGCAGGCTATAGCCCAGCCCGAAGTCGATCCCTCGCGTCAGATACTGCGACAGGTTCAGCTTCTGCGTCATCACGGATTCGAGATTGCCGTTGGCATCGCGCTGGATGAGCGGGCAGAAGATATTGTCGAGACTGGACTGGTCGACGCACTTGTCGATCAGCATCTGGGCACCGAAGGCGTCGATCGCATTGCGCAAGTCGATGTTGTAGTAGTCGACCGTCAACGACAGGCCGGGCACGAAGCGCGGCTGGAGCACGGCGCCGAGCGTCAGGGTCTTGGCGGTCTCCGGTTTCAGGTCGAGATTGCCGCTCGAAATGATGTCGCGGTAGAGCCAGTAGCTGACGGTATCGGCCGGGTTGATCGCCGCGCAGTTGGCCGCCGTGTACTGGGTGCGGGTCGCGCGGTTGGCCAAGTTGTAGGTATTGCAGGGATCGGTGATCCAGAGACCCGAAATGCTGTCTGCCGTATAGAGTTCGCCGATGTTCGGGGCGCGGACGGCCTGGCCGTAAGTGGCGCGGAAGCGGATGTCGGGGATCGGTGCCCATTCGCCGCCCAGCTTCCAGGTCGTGGTCGATCCGGCGGTGCTGTAATCCGACAGGCGCAGGGCGCCATCGACCGAGAGCGTATCGAAGAATGGCGTATTCTTCAGGATCGGCACATGGATTTCGCCGTAGACTTCCTTGACCGAATACTTGCCTACCAGAGTGCCCTGCATGGTGCCGATCGTCGGATCGTAGAGCGGGCTGTCCGGGTTGTACTCAGGGATCGCGCCGATATCGTTGCGCTCCTTGCGGTATTCACCGCCGAGCACGACCTGCACCGCGCCACCCGGCAGGTCGAACAGGCCGCCGGAGACGTAGCCCGAAAGCACCTGCTGGGTCAGCGTCGATTTCGACCAGTGCGAGGTATAAGTGATGTAGTCGATCATCTCCGGGGTCAGCGTGACCAGCGGGTTGATCGCCACGCAGCCGTTGCCGGGATCGTCGAGCGTGCTGCGGCACACAGCCTCGCCATTGGCGCCTGTCGTGCTGTCTAGCCCCATGTACCAGCGGTCGTAGGCGGTCGCATTCACGTCGCGCACGCGCTGGGTGGTCTTGCCGTAGGAATAGTAGGCCGAATAGTTCCAGGGCTGGGCAAACAGCGTGAAATCGCCTTCCGCCCCGGTCACGGCCTGGAACAGCTTGCGGTCGTATTCGGTGCGTGGGGCAGGCAATTCCATGAAGCGCCGTGCGAACTGAACCCCGCCCGCGGGAACCGCGCCGCCGTTGGCCGCGCGCATCTCGTCGGTGATGAAGGGACTGTCGGCAGGCACGACGTCGGTGCCGAAGGCGGTCATCTGGAGAGAACCCGAAGTCGAGGTATTGTGCGCGAATGTGGCATTGGCGAAGAGTTTCAGCGCGTCGCTGACCTCGAAGCTGGCCGCGGCGCGGGTATTGAAGCGTTCGGAGGGGACCGAAAGAAACCAGCCGTCATAACGGCCGTTGTATTCGCCCCCATCGGTCAGCAGCGTGCCGAGCGGATCGGTGGACGTGCCAAGATTGACCGGAACGACATTGACGAGACCGCCGGGACCCAGGATCGGATCGCGCAAGGTTCCGCTGTCGCGGTTGACCGAATAGAGCCTGCCGCCCAGCACCACTTGCGCGGCATCGGCGGTGTTGATGTTGCGGACGTGATCCTGGATGAAATAGGGACTGGAACTGCTGGTGCGAGCGTAGATCGGATAGCCGTCCGCGGTCCAGGGCCGATCCGAACCGCTCACTGTCCCGGGCGTGTTCTCGTAGAAGCCGTAGACCGTTACGTTGCCGCGTCCCTCGGAGAAGTTCGTGCCTGCAAGAAGGTCGAACCCGTAAGTGTCCATGTCGCCGCGGGTCGAGGCGTTATAGCGGGTGTTCGCCTCGATACCCTGGAAGTCCTTCTTGAGGATGAAATTGGCAACGCCCGCGACCGCGTCCGCGCCGTAGAGCGCCGAGGCGCCGCCGGTGATCACTTCCACGCGCTGAACGAGGCTGGAGGGAATATTGCTGAGGTCGACCGCCGAAGTGCCGGGGATAGCCGCGACCTGGCGGCGTCCGTCGACCAGTACCAGCGTGCGCTGCGTGCCCATGCCGCGCAAGTCGAGCGCATTGACGCCGGCATTCCCCGCAAGGTTGCTGGTCTGGTTCGTCTGGGTGACCGCCAGCGCAGGGAGCTGGTTGACGACATCTGCGATGTTCTGCGTGCCGGTCGCCTTTATCTGGTCGGCCTCGACCACGGCAATCGGCGAAGGGCTGTCTGCAGCGGCGCGGCGAATGCGCGATCCCGTGACGACGATGTCGTTGGCAGGTCTTTCGGCTGCGGCATCGCCCTCGGCGGTCTGGACCGTCTGCGCATAGACCCCTGTCGAAAGGCCAAGACAACTTAGCATGAGTAACGTTCGCAGCCCTGCTGCGGCGGTTCTATGTTTGTTCATGTGATTTATCGCTCCCTGACCCGCAACAATTTGCTACGGACAGACGGTATACGATATTTTTAATACAAATTTGTCAAGACACCTCGATCACGGCTGATGTGCGCGCTGCGCTTCGTCCTGACGGTAAGGGAGACCTGTGTTGGTTCGAAATGAATACCCAACATCGTGATTGTCCCCCGTCGGCTATCTTTGCCGAAGGCGATCCATTGAATTACGTCGACTCTGGCGACTGCATCCCATCGGTTGCTTATTCGGCTGCCACGATCGAATATCAAAGAGCACTTTGTCGTGCTTTCGCGCGATCGCAGTGCGACTGGGGTCCAGCCCAGAAGATCAATGAAGAAGATGCAAGGCGGGACCAGAAACAAGGGACACTCCTCCCTGATCCCGCCTCGCGCTCCCGCCCGCTCTCCAAGTTGAAGGCGGACGGAAGCGGTCACCTCTTAAACGGCCTTAGAAGTCCACCTTCGCGCCGACGCGGAAGTAACGGCCCATGAACAGGCGGTCCTGCCACGCGGCGTTGAACTGGTAGACACCGTAGGCGGCATTGGGATCGTAGTTCGGCTTGCCGTCGAGGATGTTGAGGACATCGGCGTAAAGCGTGAACTTGCCATCGGCGATCTTCGTTTCGACGTGACCGTCGAGATCGAAGGTGCTGTGGCCATGGCACTGCACGGGGTTGCCGCTGTCCGGGTAGGTCACGAGCTGACCGGCCTCGGCGCTCGCAGCGCAATCCTTGTAGGTGCCACCGGCATCCGACGAAGTGCTCGAGTAGCCGCTGGTGTAGTAAGCGGTGAGCGTCAGGCTGGTCTTGTCATTGACGGACAGTGTGTTCTGCCACGAAGCACGGAAGCGCGGAGCGCCCGAGCACGAAGTCCAGTTACAACCACCCAGCGAACCGTCGAAGCGGTTGATCTGACCGTCGATGTCCTGCTCCAGACGGATCAGGTACGAAGCCGTGGCGCTGGTGCTGAACGACAGCGCATTGGTCAGCTGGAAGTTGCCCGAAGCCGAGACGTCGATGCCCTTGCCCATCATCGAGTTCGCGTTCTGGAACGGAGCGACGACTTCGCCCAGCAGCGGCAGTGCCGAGAGGTTTTCCGGATCAGGCGCACCCTGGGTGACCGTGAAGCCGGGAATATTCACGACGCCGTTGTTGCTGTAGTACTGCTCGTAGACTTCTGCCGTCGGGTTCACCGAGGTGATCAGGTTCTTGATCTTGGTGCGCCAGTAATCGACCGTCAGCGTGATGTTGTGGGTCGGCTGGATCACCGTTCCGAAGGTGTAGGAGGTCGACTTTTCCGCCTTCAGCTTCGGGTTGCCCGAAGAGGTGATGCCGAGGCTGTAACCGCCTTCATAGTATGCCGGGTTGCTGGCATGCGCGGCGCAGAAGGCGGCGTAAGCTGCGTTCGAGCAGTTGATGGTCGAGGTGATGTAGCCCGTCGAGGGGTCCTGGAACGATTCGTTCAGGTTCGGGGCACGGAAGCCCTTCGAGAACGTACCGCGCAGCTTGACCTGCCTCACCGGCTGGAACTCGGCTTCGAACTTCGGAGAGAAGTTCTTCTGGCCGGTCGAGTAGTGGTCGTAGGAACCATCTGCCTTCACGCGGAACATGTCCACGATCGGAACCGAGATTTCATACGAGGCTGACCACACGTTGCGGTGACCCTTCACGCCGATCCCGTTGATGCTGTAGTAGCGATCCGCGGGGTTGACGTCGTTGGCCGGGTTCGAGCTGGGGTTGTTGATCGATTCGTAGCGATACTGACCCGCAACCGCGATGTTCAGCATGCCGCCCGGAAGCTCGACGACATCCTTGCTGAGCGTGCCGATGATCTGCGCCAGCTTCGACGTCGCACGCTTGTGCTGGTCGGGGAAGACGCCCTGGGTCGCTTCCAGCGAGTTCTGCGAAGGATCGACGAAGTTGTAGGTGCCCTGCGCCACGGCGTCCATCAGGCCCTGGGCGTTGATGTAGCCGGTGTTGGTCACGTCCAGCGTGACTTCCGAAGCGGTTGCACCGACGGTGTAATCCCAGCCGTCGCCGAACGAACCGTTGACACCGCCCGAGACGCGGTAGGTCTTGGCATTGGTGTAGGTGTAGGTCGGCGTGTCCGGCATGCCCAGCAGACGGGCCGACTGGCCCTGCGCGGCAAACGGATTGTTCGGGTTGAGAACGCCGTTCGAGGCATCGCAGCCCGTGCCGGTCAGGATGCCGCCGGAAAGCGAGCCCGTACCGCTCGCGCACACGTATGCCGGCAGGAGGACCTGGCTCACCGTCACGCGCTCGCCGCCGGCGGCCGTGCGACCGATCCAGCCGATCGGTGCGGCGCGGTTTGCCGTCGTCACGTTATAGTAGTTGAACATCAGGTACGCATCGGTCCGGTCGTTCAGACGAACGGTGCCGCGCAGCGTGCCACCGATGCGCTTGGTGCGCGCGGTATAGGCCTGATAGTCGTTGACGAGATCCTGCTGGCACACCACCGACGGCGTGCCGGCGATGCCGCCAGCCTGCTGTTCGGGGGTCAGGGTCACCGCGGTCAGATTGCCGCAACCCGCGCCGGGGTTGAGCATCTGGTAGTTGCCCTGCGAAACCCAGTTGCCCTCGGCGTCCTGCGAGTAGGGCTGCACGAAGGGAACGATGGTCGACTGGATGCCGTTGAAGCTGCCGTCGGCCTGGATGCCGTTGCGCACATTGTTGGTCAGGCAGCCATCGGTGGCGCTGCCGCAGATCGAGGACTGGTCGGCGGTGCTCCACGGTCCCTTGCGAGCCGAGAGGTCCATCGCGGCGTTCTTCTGGTATTCGAAGTTCGCGTAGACGTTGAAGCCCTGGTCGTCGAGGTCGCCATAGCCGTAGGTGCCGTTGATGCGCTGTTCACGGCCATCGCCGCGCTGCGAGATACCCATGGAGGCGTCAAGGTGGAGGCCCTGGATTTCGCGCTTGGTGATCACGTTGACCACGCCGGCGATGGCGTCCGAACCATAAGTTGCCGAAGCGCCGTCGAGCAGGGTGTCGACGCGCGACACGATCGAGCCCGGCATCGAGTTGATGTCGACGATGTTGCGCTGACCGTCATCGGCGAGCGGATAGTACGCCGTGCGCATGCCGTCGAACAGCGTGAGCGTGTAGGCATTGTTGAAGCCGCGCAGCGAGGGCGCAGTCGCACCGGTGGTGAAGCCGTTGCCCGACCAGCTGGCCGGAATGGTGCCGGCATTGTTCGCCGTCAGGGTCTGCAGCGTATCGGCAATGGTCTTGATGCCGCGCTTCTCGAGGTCGTCGGAAGTAATGGAAACCACAGGCGAAGCCGTCGCAGCCGCCGGATTGCGGGTGATCGAACCTGTAACGATGATGGCACCGTCGTCACCGTTGTCCGCAGCAGCCGGCGTGTCGGCTTCCTGAGCGTTGGCGGTGCTGCACAGCAGTGCGAAGGCTGTGAGGCTTGTTGCAACGCACAATGCAGCCTTCATGGGAAGTGCTTTCAAGATGTGTTTCCTTGTCCTTTAGGTGCAGCCGGTATCAGGACCCGGCCGGGCAGAGCCGCGATCGATGTCACGCTCGTCGGCGCTTGGGGGAAGCGCCAAGGCGGGCTCTTGCGGCGATTCCGCGAGAGATTCAAAAATTATTTCAATTGAATTCCAATTAAGCCCGATAAATGTTGCAGAACTGCAACATTTTATGCAAAAATCAGTAATGATTCCATTCACATGGTTTTATCTGGACTTTTTCAGACCTCATTCAGCGGGTCTAAATTATATTTTTCCAAGAAAATGCTCAAATCTATTTAATGTAAACAAATTTACGTATGGTTTTAAGAATTTCGTACATTTAAATTATAACTTTATATTATATTGTTTAATTTTTTTAAGACAAATCAGTTGATTTCATCGATCTGATGGAGCGCAAATAATGCAGTACACTTCTTTTATGCGAAGTACACGACGTTTCATTTCGTTCAGCCTTTAATCTCTGGCGGATTTGATTCCGCTCTCGATATGGCGAGCCTATGCTCGGCACCCATGGCCGATGAGTGATCGGGAGGGTTCACTCCTAAGCCGCTCCGCTTTTCTGATGGGATCGAATGCAAACTCTTACGCGCGGCGGCTCAGGCCTAATCCTTGGCGGATGAGGCCTGAGGGGCTTGCAAGACCTGAATTGGAACGGCGAATAGGGGGCGGAAAACTGCAGCCTCGCAGGTTCTGGATTACATCTTTGAAAGGCAGAGGGTCCGCCAGTTCGACCTTGCCAACCACCATTGCAGTCGTTCAGCGTACAAGGTGCCGCCCCTTAAAGCAGATAGTTTGGACTACAATGCTCTCGTTGATTTCGCCTGATCGGGCCTGAAATCGGTCATTGGCGTATAAAGGCTTCGATCCTTTCAACCAGCGTTTCAGGAATTTCGTCGGGAATGAAATGCCCGCTGTCCACCCTGACCACTTCGGCACCGGGAGCCTTGGTTGCCAAGACGCCTTTCAGCCACGCATAACCCGGACCACCAAGTGCCAGCACCGGCATCCTGAGCGGCGCATAGTCATCGTTGTCCACGATGTCCTGAGGAAAGGCCTGATACCAACCGTCG
Source organism: Novosphingobium sp. BL-S-20 (assembly GCF_055521635.1). Classification (NCBI taxonomy): domain Bacteria; kingdom Pseudomonadati; phylum Pseudomonadota; class Alphaproteobacteria; order Sphingomonadales; family Sphingomonadaceae; genus Novosphingobium; species Novosphingobium sp. BL-S-20. Next base: position 1,808,722 of record NZ_CM145494.1, read on the forward strand.
CCAGCCCGGATGGCATCTCGTGACCCGTAGGCCGCAGCATAAACGTCCCGGTCGAGCGCATCGATCGAATGTTCGTCCTTGGTGAGGTAGTGGAAGAACCAGTCCTGCTCCATCCGGATGCGCCCATCGCCCGCCATCTTTTCATGCAGTTCGGGCACCTGGTGATAAGCGAACCACCAGACATAGGCGTGTGAACCATCTCCGACTTTGTCGCCAAACGTACCTAGCGCCGGCAGCATCGGCCAAGTGGCAAGTCCGGCATCCGGCGGAGCGACGTCGAGAAGCACCAGCTTGCTGGTCAGGTCAGGATGATTGGCTGCAAAGCTGTAGGCTACCATCGAGCCGATGTCGTGACCGACTATGTCGACTTTGCCGAGGTGAAGTTCACGTACCAGCGCTGCAATATCGGCAGCCATGGTTTTCTTGTCGTAGCCACCGGCAGGCTTGTCAGAAGAACCCATACCCCGCAGGTCGACCGCGATCACCCGACGATCTCGCGCAAGCGCCGGCATGACCTTGTGATATGACCACCACGTCTGGGGCCACCCCGGAAGCAATATCAACGGAGGGTTTGCGCTGTCTGCCGCGCCCCCTTCTACATAATGAAGACGCACTCCGCCGGCCTCCACGAAACCCTGACGAAATCCCGGCAAATGCGTGAGCAGTGCTTCATCGGAAGTCGCGGGCATCGCGATAACACTGGGCGAAGCTGCGAGGGCCGGGCCAGTTCCCATTACAGAGCTGGCCGAGAGCACCGTGAGTGCAATTCGCAAAGTGAAATTCCGGATCATGTTGAGCTGCTCCCTGAGACTGAATGGCCGCGGCATCGGTCGGTTTCGAATAGCAAAGCGCACGATGCGGGCGCTGCCAGACGCGCGGGTGCCAACCTCGTCCATGGGGTTGCTTCACTCATTCCTGAGTATGATTGCCTGTGGCTAGCCCCCGCCGCCAAACGACGGAGGGCGGGCGCTCTTGGCCACGAAGCGTCCGGTCAAATCTGAACCTGATCGCCATCGACGAAGAGTTCCACGCCGTTGAAGAAGCATGGCGGTTTTGCGCCTGCAGGCCGGGCCTTGCGCACGCCGAAATCGAAACTCAGCCGCCGCATCATGCAGGAAGCTGAAGGGCGTCGCGTCCTTCCCGAACAAACCGCGCAACATAACCGGGATACTCTCGTCGGCGTCGTCGCTGACCGCTACAGTCTCCGTATGAACGATACGATGCCTACGCTGACGACGCTGGAACATCTGCGTATTTTCGTTGCTGTCGCCGAGCGTGAGCATGTGACCAGGGCTGCAGAAGCTCTTCACGTCACGCAATCGGCCGCCAGCGGCGCCATCGCCATGATCGAGGCACGCCATGACATCAAGCTGTTCAACCGCGTCGGACGCCGGATCGAATTGACCGAAGCCGGCCGCGCGTTTCTGACGGAAGCGCGCGCCGTATTGGCAAGGGCAGCCGATGCCGAACGAACCCTGGCGGAATTTCAGGGCCTCAAACGCGGTTCGCTGCGCCTCGTCGCCAGCCAGACGATTGCCAGCTATTGGCTCCCGCCCATCCTGGCGCGCTTCCACACCAGATACCCGAGGGTCGAGGTATCCATTGCGCTTGCCAATACCGAAAGCGCTGCCGACACGGTTCTTTCAGGAGCGGCCGAGCTGGGCTTCATCGAAGGGGAAGTCGATGATCCCGCACTCGCGCACTGGCAGATCGCTAAGGACGCAATGGTACTGGTCAGCCGGGATAACGAAGCTCACCCGGTGACGCAGGCAACTCTGCGAGAGGCACGCTGGATCATGCGCGAAAGAGGGTCGGGTACGCGGTCCACTTTCGAGCAGGCGATGCGCAGGATGGGGATCGATCCCGACCTGCTCGACATCGCTCTTACCTTACCCTCCAACGAAGCCGTTCTGGCCGCAGTCCGCGAAGGCGTGGGCTGCGCTGCATTATCCAGGCGCGTCGTCGAAGCCGCAGTGGCAGCCGGGATGGTGAAAGTTCTGCCGTTTTCACTACCGGAACGTCCGTTCTACGCCATTCGGCAAATCGAGCGTTACCAAAGCCGGGCCGCAGATGCGTTTCTGGAAACGATCAAGCTGGCCGCCGAACCGGGCGCCTGAGGATCAATCTCTCACCGAGATTGGAACCATACGAATTCACCGTTAGAACCAAATGCGCCGAGGGCTCATCTGCCTCCCCATAAAGGAGACGCGCGATGTTGCCCCTGACACTTCCCCTGCCTCAGCTCTCTATTTCTGCCGCGTTGGCACGCGTAGCGCCGGGACTGGGCCTGTGTTTCACGGTGACTGCGGCTGCTTACGCGCTGCAAGCCATCGAACTGCACTTTTTCGGCCGCGCATGGCTCGAAGCGCTGGTACTGGCAATTCTGACGGGCACCCTGGTGCGATCGGTCTGGACACCCTCCCACCGCTGGCATCCGGGTATCAACTTCAGCGCCAAATTCCTGCTTGAGGTGGCCGTCGTCCTGCTCGGCGCTTCGGTCAGCGCAGCGGCTATTCTGGCGGCGGGGCCATGGATGCTTCTCGGTATTGCCTGCGCCGTGATCCTGGCCATCGCAATCAGCTACGGCATCGGTCGTAGTTTACGGCTCCCCCAGCGGATGGCGCTGCTGATCGCCTGCGGCAACTCCATTTGCGGCAACTCCGCAATCGCTGCCGTAGCACCCGTGATCGGCGCAGACGGAGACGATGTCGCGGCCTCGATCGGATTTACCGCAGTGCTGGGCGTTGCTGTCGTACTCGGCCTGCCGCTGCTAGCCGCGGTGCTCCAACTCACGCCGCTCCAATCGGGTGCCCTCGCCGGTCTCACGGTCTACGCCGTGCCGCAAGTCCTGGCCGCCGCGGCGCCGATGGGACATGTCGCAGTACAAGTCGGTACGCTGGTCAAGCTGGTGCGCGTGCTGATGCTCGGGCCGGTCTGCCTGCTGCTCTCGCTGTTGGCGCCGCGCCTGCGAGAAGAAGCGAACGAGGCCGAACCGGGCGTCACCGCCGGCGACCGCCCTGCCCTCGGCCATCTGCCTGTCCATCACCTCGTGCCGTGGTTCATTCTCGGTTTCCTTGCGCTGACCACGTTGCGCTCGCTGGACCTGGTGCCGCAGGGACTGTTGGCTCCGGCCGGAACTCTTGCGAGCACGCTGACGGTCGTTTCCATGGCGGCGCTCGGCCTTGGTGTCGATGTTCGCTCGGTCGCCGGGGCCGGTATCCGGGCCACCAGCGCGGTTGTCCTGTCTCTCGCCGGGTTGACCTGCATCAGTCTTGCACTGATCCATTTTCTCCATCTCGCCTGAAGGAAGCTTGCGGGCGTGACGAAATCCGGTTGTTCCCTGATGCCGCGCACGTCTAGGAGAATGCAATCAGTCATCCTTGAAGCCGGAAAGATGCAGCGATGATCCGTGTACTGGTGGTCGACGATCACCCCGTCGTGTGCGAGGGTCTGAGCGCCATCATCGAAAGCGAAGAGGATCTGACGATCGTCGGTACAGCCGGTGACGGAATCGAAGCGGTGCAGCAGTTCTCCGCGCTTCGGCCGGACGTCACCCTGATGGACATGCAAATGCCCAAGGCAAGCGGCGCCGAAGCTATCGCGACCATTCTGGCAAACGCTCCTGCGGCAAGGATCATCGTCCTGTCGACATATGCCGGAGATGCCTCGGCGGTGCGCGCGCTCAAGATCGGCGCGGCCGGTTACATGCTCAAGAGCAATGCCCGCAAGGTCATAGCGCAGGCGATCCGCGATGTGCACGCGGGCAAGCGCTACATCGATGCCGAAGTCGCCTCGCAAATAGCCATGCATGTCGGCGAACGGCCTTTGACGGCGCGTGAAACACAGGTGCTGGCACAAGCCGCAAGAGGCAACGGCAACCGCGAGATTGCGCTAATTCTGGGCATTTCCGAGGAAACCGTGAAGGACTACTTCAGGAGCGCCTTCACTAAACTGAACGTCTCCGACCGCACCCACGCAGTCACCGAGGCGCTAAGGCGCGGCATGCTCACGATCTGATCGGCCCGACAACCATCTCGTCAGCCAAGTAACGCGGACCGGATAGGCTTTGCGCGCCGGAACTCGCATCCGGATCGAAGTGCCCGCTCCCGGCTGGGATTCGACCGTCAGACTGGCCCCGATGCTTTCCGCACGCTTCTGCATCCCAACGAGGCCATAGCCGGATGCCGCATCCCTGCGGTTTTCAAAACCCGAACCATTGTCCGCCACCACAACCTCCAGAGCGCGCGTACCGAACGTTACCTCGACCGTGACGGATTGCGCCCGCGCATGGCGCGCCGCATTGAACAGCGCCTCCGCCGCGATCTCGCGAACTTCGCGAGTAACCACGACATCGACCGGGCGAGCCTGCCCGTTCACCGAGACGGACCGCTCGACATCGGCCGCAAACGGCATCTTCATCATCACCTGCTGCAACATGGCATGGAGGTCGGCGGGGCTGTCCTCCAGATGCAGGTTGTGAACCCGCAGTTTGCCCTCGGCAATGAGGGCATCGGCACGGTCGAGACTTTGCTCCAGTTCCTGCCGATTGGGATCGGGAGCCTGCATCCTGGAGGTGATCGCCTGAATGCGCATGACCAGCCCCTGCATGCCTTGCAGCAGGGTATCGTGAATATCGCGGGCAATACGCTCACGCTCGTTCGCGCGTTCGGCGGCCTGGCTGCGCAACCGTCTCGAGACCTGTGCGACGCGCCAGCGCATGCCCAGCCAGAGGCCGAGCAACAGAATGAGCGCCGCGGACACAGCAAACCACCACGTCTGCCAGAAATGCGGCGCAACAGCGATCTCGATGCTCTGCCCCCGATGGTTCCAGACGCCGTGAGAATTGGCCCCCATGACTTCGAGCCGATAATGTCCGGGGGGCAACTGGGTGAACATGGCCGCACGCTGCTCGCTGGCGTCGACCCATTCGGAATCCACGCCCTTCAACCGGTAGCGCAGGCGCGTCGCCATGGGATTGTCGAAATCGACGACGGCAAGCTGTATCCGCAGCCGGCCAGTGCCGGGCCGCAGTTCCACTCTGGATGCTACCGGCATGACCCGATCATCGGCCTCGATGGCCGTGATGAGCACCGGCGGTGGCGGCCCGTCTGCAGGCGCGGCAGTCGGATCGAATACGGCGATCCCATTGCTCGTCGAAACCCAGATGCGCCCGCTGCCGTCGGCGGCCAGACCGGACATGTTCGCATAAGTCGGCGGACCGGGCACGCCGTCTGCCGCCCGGAAAATACGCAGATCGGGCTGGAAATGCGGATCGACGAAGATGCGGTCGAAATCGGCCGTCCGCAGTCGCACGATCCCGCTGCTGGTCTGCAGCCACGTCTCGCCGCGCGGCGTCTGGACGATCCCGGCGACGAAATTGAGCCAGGGGAAGCGAGCGCTCGAAACCACTTTGACCGACCGGCCGTCGAACCGGCCAAGGCCGCGATCGCCGCCCAGCAGTATCGCATTTCCGCTGCGATACTGCGCTTCGATGAAGCCCAGCGTATTGTCGGCCTGGCGCCATACGATCCGGGAATGCTCGCCATCGGTCAGCCACAGATTGCCGTTGCCGATATAGGCAAGCACCCACCCGTCGCGCCAGGCGGAATAGGTGCCGATCGAATAGCCCGTATCCTCACCGAGAGCGGCGGCGACGGAGCGGTCCGATCCCAGGAGAGCAAGGCCGTGGTCGGCAGCGCCCCACAGACGGCCCCGATCGTCTTCAAGGCATCCGTTGAGGCTCAGCTCTTTCGCAAGCCTTGCACCATCCCGGCCGAGCAGGAGCGATGCCGGCGAAGGTCCGCCGATGCGCGTAAAGCGGTCCGTCCCATTGAACACCCAAACACCTCCGGATCGAGCAGCGCAGGGCGCAACCCCGCTTGGGCGCGCTCCCGGCAAGGAGGTAAGGCCTTCTCCCCGACTAGACCGAAAAAGGCGGTCGTGCCTCCAGGCCCAGACCGTGCCGCGCCCGTCGGCGGCGGCATAGGCGGGAGAACGATTTTCGACTGTGTTGTTGGCGCCCGCCAGAACCGAGACGAAGGAACCGCGATTGAAGCGTTCCAAGCCTTGGCTCGTCCCTATCCAGAGCGCCTGCTCGCGATCGATCATCGACGGCAGTGCGCTCAGCGGCAGTACGGATGCGGTCAATGCATAGCCGCTGGGCCACTCCGCAATGCGCTCCGCACGACCGGATGCTCCGATGGCGTAACGCTCCAGCACATTGTCGCCCTGAACGATCCAGAAGTGGCGGGCATCCTCGAACCGGACGGGTGCATCGCCTTTGCGGGTAAAGCCTGTGATCGCAAAGGCCTTGCCGCCAATGCCTCTGGTGGACCCCAGCTCGGTGAGGCGACTTTTTCCGACCAGCCAGACGCGGCCATCGGGACTATCCGCAAGGCTGGATGAATGGACCCCGCTCGCCACAACGCGCAACCCGTGATCCCTTGGCGAGATGGCAAGGAGCCGATCTCCCACCAACAGCCACAGCGTTCCATCGCCGCCGACGGCGCTGCCATAGAACAGGTCGGCCTTGAACTCGGTCCACGACACCCATTTGCGGTCGACCAAGCGGGCAACATAGACCCGCTTGCTATCGCTGCCCACGGCCCAGGTCATTCCGGCGCGGTTGCTCGTCAAGGCGAAGACAGTACCCATGCGCAGGCTGGTCAGAGCCATATGCCGCCCCCCGCGCACGAGCGAGAGTCCCCCGTAGTCGTGCCCCACCCACAGATCGCCATCGGCAGTCGCCAAGAGCGGCCCGATCGTATCGGCCTGGATCGGTTTCGCGCTGGAAGGTGGTAGCCGCGTGAAATTCCGGCCATCGTACTTGTAGAGGCCGTCACTGGCGCCGATCCACAGGATCCCGTCGGGCGTCTGCGCCAGTGACCGAACCCCGGCCGGAGCGCCTTCCCGCGGTCCGGTGAAACCGTGCTGCCACCCCTGCATTTCGAGAGAGGATAGAGGCTGAACGCCCGCCCCCGCCGTGCCGCTTGCCAGGCAGAGCAAGCCGGGCGTAATCAGCAGGGCAGTTCGGGACAACCACCTCCACTGCCGCAACAATCCTGCTCGGCTCGGCCCCGTCACTGCGTTCAACACCCCCCGTTTCTCCTTACCCCAAAGCGGCGACGCAGCATGGCATATTCGCCCTAGCACCGAGCAGGCGGTGATGCACTCATGCCCCAGTATGAGCTGAGCGGAATGGAGACCGGGTCTCCGGGCTAGCCTATTCACCCCCGCGTATAATTGTTCGGGACCAGCCAGCCGGCTTAGAAAAGACGAGATCGGAAGGCTTTTCAATGAACCGCACATCACCCTCACCCCCATGCGTGGCGATCGTCGACGACGAGGAATGCGTCCGCACGGCCCTAGCCGGACTGTTGCGATCGATAGACGTGCCTTCGGCCCTGTTCGAAAGCGGGATCGGCCTGCTCCAACAGGACCTTAGCCACTTCATCCTTGTCCTGAGCGATATTCAGATGCCGGAGCTTTCGGGAATCGATCTGCTGGACCGCATCCATGCTCTGGCGCCCGATCTCCCGGTCGCCTTGATGACTGCCTATCCTGACGCCGAATGGCGCCAGCGCGCCGAGGAAAAGGGCGCGCACCGTTTCCTGGCGAAACCCCTCGATGCCGATGCCGTCATCGCCATGATCGAAGGTCTGCTGGGCTCAGCCGGGCAAGCCTGACCATGGTCACGCCCTTAATGGACAGGACGCGAGTGTCTCTCGCCGCGCTGACAGCGGCAGCCGTCTTCGTCATCGATACCTTCACCCGCCTGCAGAGCGCCGTCGCCGTGCTCTATGCACTGGTGCTGCTGATAGCCGACGACGGAACATCACGATCTCGTCCTTCGCACTGGGCCTGTCCCTGTGCCCTCCTTGCCGTGATCAGCTTTCTCATCAACCATGGTGGCAGGGCCGATACTGACGAAATGCTGCGCCTCGTGGCCAGCCTTGCCGCCATCACCATCGCCGCCCTGCTGCTTGCCCGGAACCGGCGGCTGCGCGAACAGGTGCGTGCCAGCGACGTCCGTTACGAGACGATCTTCAACTCGATCGCCCTTGCCATCTGGGAGCATGATTTCACCGAGGTCATGGCCGAACTGGATGCGCTCAACGCAAGCGGCGTCGACGATCTGGAAGCCTATCTGCGAGCCGATCCCGACCAAGTCGCGCGCTTGCGCAGTCTGGTGAGAATTACCCATGCCAATGACGCGGCGAGGCGACTGTTGGGTATGTCGGGAAAGGCGAGATTCTTCGAGCGCCTTTCCGACTTTCTGCCCGAAGAAGATCAGAGTTTCGTGGAAGGCCTGCTCGCTCTCGACCGGCGCAGCGCGAGTTTCGAGACCGAATGCCGGGTCCGCACCGCCCAGGGCGATCTCATACCCATCTTCATCGCCATGCGCCTGCCGGCCGACGGCCGCGGCTACGATCGCATCTGTGGCAGCGCGCTCGACCTCACCGAGCGCAAACGCATGGAAAAAAGCCTTGAATCGGCACGTCAGGAGCGTGACGAAGCCCTGCACAGAGCGATCATCGGCGGCCTCTCCACCTCGATATCGCACGAAGTCAGCCAGCCACTGTCTTCGATCAATGCCTATCTCGCCGCCGCGCGCCGCTGGCTGGACAGGCACCCCCCCGATTTCGCCGAAGCGCGCCGGGTCATCGCGCAGGCGGAGCACGCGGGCGAGGATGCCGCCCAGGTGATCGCACAAGTCCATGATGTCGTGGAACAGGGGCGCCTCGAACGGTCGCTGGTCCTTTTCGATCCTCTCGTCCGGCGCGCGGTCGAGGCGATCCAGTCGCGGCACCCAGCAGCCTCGCTCACCGTAACGGCCGAGGCTGGAAGCGGGCGTATCCTGGGCGAGGTCCATTTGCTGGAGCGCCTGGTCTCCAACCTGATCTGCAACGTGTCGAACGCCTCGCCCCCCCCTGACGAAGAAACCGCCATCGGCATCGCGACATCCCTTGATGGTTCCTATGTACGGCTGAAGATCGCCTGCAATTCAGCCGCCAGGCCGGCGAAGACAACGGCGACGGATCGGCGCCCTGCCCACCTCTCGGCAGGCGGTCTGGCGCTCTGCCGCGCCATCGCTCAGTTCCACGGCGGTTCCATCCGGGTCACAGGCGGCTGTGCCGGAACGGGTATCGACATCGAACTCGAACTCCCCCGCGCCTGATGCGCCGATGATCCCGATCATCCCTGCGTATAAAAGCTTTCCCCGAAGCCATGGCATAAACTCGTCCGATCCCAAGCCCAATGCCCACGCCCAATGCCACGGCGGCACGGAGATTTCATGTCCACCAGAAAACCGGTCCCTCCCGCCCCCCTCCTTGCCATCGGCGGGATCGCCGCCCTCCTCGTGCTTGCCTTCCTGTGGGCGGCCGGATGGATCGGTCCCCGACGCATCAACGGCGGCGATGTCACCCGCGCGCTGGAGTACAACACCGGGAAGCCGCAGCCGGGCTTCCGCCGCGCCCATGCCAAGGGCCTCTGCCTGTCGGGCAGTTTCACCGCCAACGGCGCCGGCAGCGAAGTCTCGACGGCCCAGACGTTCGAGCCCGGGACGTATCCCGTGATCGGGCGCTTCTCGGTCGCAGGCGGCAATCCGCTGGCCACCGACGGACGCAATGTGTTCCATTCGATGGCCTTGCTCCTGAAGACCCCCGACGGGCAGGAGTGGCGAATGGCGATGGATCACACGCCCATCTTCCCGGTATCGAACGCAGCAGGCTTCATTGCCCTGCAACGCGCCTCGCGCCCCGATCCGGCGACGGGCAAACCCGATCCGGCAAAAATGAAGGCCCTGATCGCGGAGTATCCCTCGGTAAAGGCGTTCCAAGACTATCTCGCCAAGGCCGTGCTGCCGAGCAGCTTCGCCAATGCGACCTATTACGCGATCAATGCCTTCACCATGACCGACGACACGGGCCAGACCCGCTTCGTGCGCTGGCAGTTTACCCCGGAGGCTCCGCTCAGCGGGCTGGACAAGGCCCATCTGGACACCCTCCCCCGCGATGCCCTGTTCCGCGAGATGATCGAGAGAACGGCCAAGGGGCCGTCGCGCTGGCACCTGATCCTGACGATCGCCAACCCCGGCGACCAGACCGACAGCGCCACCGTGGCCTGGTCCGGCCCGCACCGGACCATCGACGCCGGTGTCCTCACCGTGGACAAGGTCATGCCCGAGGAGGTCGGCGCCTGCCGCGATCTCAACTTCGATCCCACGATCCTGCCCACCGGCATCGGCCTGTCCGACGACCCGCTGCTGGCGGCACGGTCGAAGGTCTACTCCTCCTCGTTCCAGCGCCGCGCCGGGGAAGGTCCGCATCCGAGCGCTGTCGGGGGCGATCTTGCCAAAAACCCTGCCTCCAGGGAGTCTGCACGATGAACCGCCCGCCCCACGATTTCCATCCGCTGCTGCGGGTGGTTCACTGGCTGATGGCGGCCATGGTCCTCGCCATGCTGTTCATCGGTGTCGGCATGGTCTCCACCACTGGCCCCGCCTATACGAAGCTGCTGGAACTGCATCGCCCAGTCGGCATCGCGACCCTGATTCTGGTGGTGCTCCGCCTTCCCTTGCGCCTCGTCACCGGATCGCCGCCCCTCCCCGGAGACCTACCGCCGATGCAGGCACTGGCGGCCAAGGGTTCGCATGTGCTGCTCTATGCCAGCATGGCGGCCATGCCATTGATCGGATGGGCCATGCTCGCCGCAGGGGGCTATCCGGTGGAGCTGTTCTCCGGCCTGATCCTTCCGCCCATCGCGCCCCACGACTTGTGGCTCTACGCGGTGCTGCGGCAGGCGCATACGGTGATCGCGGTGCTGTTCTTCGCCCTGATCCTCGCCCACCTCTGCGCCGCCTTGTTCCACGGTCTGGTCCGCAGGGACGGCGTGCTGCGCAGCATGACGGTGGGAACGCCGCCAAGCCCCGTGGAACCGGCGCCCGAACTGCCACGGGGCGATGGCGAAGTCCCGCACTTCGACCTATACCCACACGCCGACGATCCCGAAGTTCCGGCAACGCAGCCCAAGGCGAACGAATGAATTCGGCACCCGATTTCCCAGAATCCGACCCCGGCACCCAGGCTCACCGCTATCACCGCATCTTCGAAGCCACGGTCGTCGCGTTCTGGGAAATCGATCTGGCCGACATGCAGGCGATGCTGGCCGAAAGGTGCCGGGAGACCGGACTGGAACCGGCCGACTACGTTCGGGCCAATCCCGGCTTCATCCGCGAGTCGATCGACACCTGCCGCGTGCTCGACCTCAATACGCGCGCGCAAGTGCTGTTCGGGGTCGACCGCGAAACCGCGCTGGCAACGCCTTTCGGGCACTGGTGTCCGCCCCAGGCGGAAACGATGCTGCTCGACAATCTCGTGGCCTATCTCAGCGGCGAAGCAGGGTATGAGGGCGAGGCGGTGATGATGCGGGCGGACGGCTCGCTGTTCCCCGTCCATGTCAGCACCGCGTTTCCGCAGGAGCCGGTATCACCACCGGCAGGCACCTTCGCCATCATGGACATCAGCGACCGCATCGAGCGCGAGGAAGCGCTGGCAAGGCTCAATACCGAGCTTGTCCGGGCAGCCCGCGTCGCCACTCTGGGCGAACTGGCCGCGTCCATCGCCCATGAAGTCAACCAGCCCCTGACCGCGCTGGTCGCGAACGGGAATGCAGCGCTGCGCTGGCTCAGGCGGCCGGTGCCCGACATCGAGGAAGCGATCGATGCCATTTCGCGCATCGTCGAGGACGGGACCCGCGCCAGCGAAGTGCTCGCCCGCACCCGCCGCATGGCGACCAAGGGCGACGGAGAGCGCGCGTCGCACGACTTCGCGACAATCGTCGAGGAAGCGCTGGCGATAGTGCGCTGGCAACTGGCCAGCCTCGGCGCGGACGTCGACGTGGCCATCGCCGCCGATGTCGGCAAAGTGCAGGTCGACAGAGTGCAGATCCAGCAGGTGCTCATCAACCTGCTCGCCAATGCGGCGCAGGCCATGGCCTCCATCCCCATACCGCGCCGGATTGCGCTCTCCGCGCGCCCGGACGGCCCGTTCGTAACGGTTCACGTCGATGACCACGGCCCCGGAATTCCCGAGGCCGTGGGCGATCAGATCTTCAACGCCTTCTACACGACCCGGCCCGACGGCATGGGAATGGGCCTCTCGATAACCCGCACGATCGTCGAGGCGCATGGCGGCACGATCCGGGTCGACACCTCGGCACAAGGCGGCGCCAGCTTCCGGTTCACGCTGCCCCGCGCGGACTGAATCCGGTTCCGGCGGTTATACGCGGGCATGATCGACAGGTCGCCGCGCATTCGCTCTTAGGGTTTCATCCGCGCCGACCATCCGGCGCGCTCCGAAACTCCGGGACACGGAAACGCCATGCCCAATTTCACTGCCATCCCGGCAGAATCCTCCCGTCGCTGGACCGCCGTTTGCGCCATCGCCCTTGGCACTTTCGTCATGGTGACGAGCGAGTTCCTGCCGGTCGGCCTGCTCGGATCGATCGCGCGAGATCTTGGCGCTTCTGAGGGCCGGACCGGGCTTCTGCTATCCGTACCCGGCCTCGTCGCCGCCATCAGCGCGCCTGCTTTCGCCATCTTTGCGGGCCGCCTCGACAGGCGAATGGTACTGTCGGGCCTGACGCTCAGCATTGCGCTCTCGGATCTGGTCGTGGCCAATGCGGTTCACTTGTGGATGGCTCTCACCGGACGCGTGCTGCTGGGTCTGGCCCTCGGCGCCGTATGGACTTTCGCCGCCGCCATCGGTCGCAGGCTGGTGGCTGAGGACGATGGCAACCGCGCGGCCGCCATCATCATGGGCGGGATATCCATCGGCACCGTACTCGGCGTACCGCTCGGCACTCTGGCGGGCGGGCTCGCGGGCTGGCGTGCCGCCTTCGACTGCGTGGCTTTTCTTGCCCTGATCGCATTTGCGGTGCAGGCGACAATCATCCCGCCGCTCGAAGCCAGCGAGCGCCTGAATGTGAAGGCCATGACGGCGGTGCTGCAAGTCCCGGCTATCCGTATTGGCTTTGTTGCAACGGCACTTGTCGTTGCCGGACACTTCAGTGCCTATGCCTATCTGGAACCGTTTCTGGCAGCGCGAGGGGTCTCCGGCGCCGTCATGGCGTGGCTATTGGCTGGCTATGGTCTGGCCGGATTGATCGGCGTCTGGCTGGGATCATGGGCGAGCAGCCTCAGCCCGCGCTGGGCGCTTGCAGGCGCCATGCTGGTCATCGGCTTGGCGATCGGCACCACGCTTTTGGCGGGATCACGACCTGCCATGGCGGCGACCACCATTCTTGCCTGGGGAGCGGCCTTCGGCGCGCTGCCGCTCTGCCTGCAAGTCTGGACGCTTCGCGCGGCACCGCAGAATTTCGAGGCAAGCTCCGCGCTTACCAATACGGTTTTCCAGTCTTCCGTAGCGATCGGCGCTCTTGTCGGAGGGGTGATCGTCGATCATGGCGGGGTCGGGAAAGCCTGGATGATCGGCAGTGCGCTCGCCCTCACCGGTGCCCTTGTGGCATCACGCAAACCGTAGCGTCGCCGATCCTTCGTCGAGGTTTTGCTTATCCGCCGCCACGATCGGGATATCGATCGTGAACGTGCATCCGGGTCCTGCGTTGTTGCAAGCGACGATCGTGCCGCCATGGGCCTCGACGATCCCTTTGGAAACGGACAGACCCATCCCCATGCCATCGGCCTTGGTGGTGAAGAACGCCTCGAACAGCCGGGCTGCACCCACGGCATCCAGACCCGGCCCGGTATCGGCCACGCGAACTTTGGCGCGCGGGCCATCCAGCTGGAATCCGACTTCGACCGCCCTTCCCGGACTGCCGCCCTCGGACATGGCCTGCGCCGCATTGACGATGAGGTTAATGATAACCTGCTGCAACTGCACCCGGTCGCCCAGAATCCGGATCGGGGCATCGCAGCCGGCCAGCGTGCAGGATGCGCCCAGGATAGCGATCTGACGCCGCGTGATCTCGATCGCTTCCGCCAGCGTCGGCTTCAGCTCGAAGACGGTGCGCTCGCCGCTGCCTTTCATCGCCATGGCACGGGTGCGCGCGATGATCCGGGATGCGCGCTCCGCTTCGAAGACCATGTGCCCGATGGCCGCGCGTGCCTCGTCGAGATCGGCTACCGGCCTGTTCAGCCAACGCAGCGCGGCATTGCCGTTCGCCATGATCGCGCTCAGCGGCTGGTTGATCTCGTGGGTGATGGAGGCGGCCAGTTCCCCCAGGATCGAGACGCGCCCCGCATGGGCAAGGTCCAGCTGCGCGCGGGCAAGCGCCTTTTCGCGGGCGATCCGCTCGCTGATGTCGACGAGGCCCACGACGACGAAGACCTGCTCCTCCGGACGCTTGGGATAGGCGGCACTCAGGATAACATCGAGGTTGGCGCCGTCCTTGCGGCGGATCACCGTTTCCGCCTCGTGGCTGACCTTGCGGGCGATGTAATCGAGGAAGACACGGTTCCACACCGCCATCGTCTCGTCCGGACACCAGAGGCCCAGCGGCTTGCCCACCGCCTCGCCCGGAGCCACGCCGAGCATCTGGCAGGCCTTTTCATTGAGGCCGACGATCGGCGTGCAATCGAGCACACGCCTGACAACGGTGATGTCGGACGCGATGTAGGCGGCAATATCCCCCACCTCGCTCTCCAGTTCCGCCATGACCCGGCGAACGCCGCGAAGATCGATCTCCACGAAGCCGACGATCGTGCCGTCGAACACGCTGTGAAACCGGTTCTGCTCGCGCGAGAGATCGAAGACGAGGGTATGGAAGCCTTTGAAGCGCCCATCGGCAATTTTGGGGACGTAGCGGATCGCCGCCTCGCGCGAACCGCCGCTACAATGTGGAACCTCGGCCTCGAACGAAACCGTCTCGCCTGCGGCCACGCGCTCCAGCCAGGGCCGCCGCTCGGCATAGAGAGCGTCACCGAGAAAGTCCCGCATATGGCTGCCGACAAGCTGCCCCGGCGTTCGTCCGTACCAATGGATATGGTGATCGTTGGCGAAACGGCACACATGCCCGGCATCGAAGAACGAGATCAGTGCAGGAACCGCGTCGGCCGTCGAGACACCGTAGTCGCCGCTCTCGGACTCTGATCCTGTGTCCAACATTCCGGTGGGCCTCGCATCGCTACTTTGAAGCCGCGCCGACCGGCTCCTCTCGGCCCGGCACCGGATAGCGGCAGGCGGCGCGATGATATTGCCGGGCTGCGAGAGCAACAATCGCACGCCCGTGGGGGAGGATCGCCCCCCCGAACGGGGGGATGCGGACACGAAAGCCGTCGCCTATCACGGCGCTCATACCCGTGTATGAGGTTCGCAAAGCCCCTGGATAGGCCACATTGCCCCGCATCATGCGGCAAGCCGCACAGAAGGGGATTGAATTCGTGGAACAGCCTGCCGACGGCCATGCCGAACCGCCGACATCTTCGGCGCGCATGAAGGAATTGCTGAAGCGCAACCTCCGCGAGGTCTTCGGCGAGAACGATCCCGGCCGCAGGCGAGCGGCCCTGAACGAACTCTGGGCCGAAGACGGTGCGCTCCACGTTCCCCCCGGCATCATCCGGGGCCGCGAGGCGATCGACACTTTCGCCGGCCAGCTTCGCGCCACGCATCCCGATTTCGTCTATAAGCCGATCGGCGAGCCGCAGACCCTGCACGATGCAGGCCGACTTGCCTGGGGCTCGGGTCCCGCAGGCGAGCCTCCCCACTACACCGGGTGCGACGTCGCGATCGTCGAAAACAATCGTATCTCCACCTTGATCGTCTTCCTCGACGATAGCGGCGAATGACGATGCAAACTCCGAAATCGCACGCAGGCTGGACGCCGAAGGCCCAAGGGTGACATGACCCCATCATGACCGATACCGAAGAAGCCCAGATGATCCACGTCGTTGACGACGATCCTTCGATCCGCATCGCGCTCGACGGCCTGTTCCGCTCGGTCGGCTACACGGTTCGCACCTTTGCCAGCGCTGCGGATTTCATGGCCTCCGGATGCGCGCAGGCAGCCGGATGCGTGATCCTCGACGTGCGGCTGCCCGGCGTCAGCGGGCTGGATTTCCAGGTCCAGCTTGCGGATGCGGGCGTGCAGATGCCGGTCATCCTCATGACGGGCCACGGCGACATCCCGATGAGCGTGCGCGGTATGAAGGCAGGCGCGGTGGACTTCCTGCCCAAGCCATTTCGCGAACAGGACATGCTGGACGCCGTCACCACGGCACTGGCCCGCGATGCCCGGCAGCGCGCCGAGCGGCAGGGATCTCAGGAACTGAGGGAACGCTATGCCCAGCTATCGCCGCGCGAGCGCGAGGTCATGGGCTTCGTCGCCCAGGGCCGGATGAACAAGCAGATCGCCTGGGACCTCGAACTCAGCGAAATCACCGTCAAGATCCATCGCGGAAATGCCATGCGCAAGATGGGTGCCAGGAATCTGGCGGACTTCGTGAAGATAGCGGAAGCCGTTAAGGATATTGTCTAACGAAGGTGCTCGCCCGTTTCGCGGCCATGCATGCGGTCGGTCATACCCGCGTATGATCTCCTAGCCCGCTTGTATCAGGCACCGATACGCGCGCCTGAACGCACTCCCGATCTTCCTTTCCTATCATTGTCTTGCCCCCAGGAAAGGACCATCGAAATGCAGACCAACGAAGACGTAATCCGCTCGCTCTACGCCAGCGCAGAAGGCAGCGGCAAGGATACCGCACTGTTCGTTTCCCTGTTTACCGAGGACGGTTACTTTTGGGATGTCGCCGCCGGGCAGAAATACTACGGCAAGGAGATCGGCGACACCGTGGACATCTATGCCGAGGCCTTCCCGGACATGCACCGCAAGCTGGAGAAGTTCGTCGTGCACGGTGATATCGTCGTCGTCGAACTCAGCCTGAACGGCACGCACCGCGGCGATCTGCGTCTTCCGGCCGGAACGATTAAGGCCACCGGCAACGAAATCCACGCCCCCTGCTGCGACGTGTTCCACTTGCGAGATAGCAAGGTCGCCTCGTTCCACTGCTACACGGCAGCCACGATCCTCCTGGCTCAGCTCGGGGTCTTCGGAAACCTCGAAGCGGCGCTGGAACATTGAACCGCCGCCTCGCGGCCCCGAGGCTGTGGTGAAACGCGGCCTTTCGCTCGCGATCCTGCTTCCGGCGGCAGCTTCGGCCGCCGCCGCTTTCGCGCAAGGGCAAGGCCCCGTCCGTCGCGCGTCGCAACCGGCTCTCGATGCGGGCGGCATCGATCATGTCGGCATTAACGTGCCGGATGCGGGAAAGGCCGCCGCGTTCTTCCATGACCTGATCGGCACACGAGTGGTGTCCGACCGGCGCCCTGCCCCGGTCGACCGAGAGTGGAAGCGCCGCTTTCGCTGGCACGCAAGCGCCCGGCTCCGCCGCCTCATGATGATCGAGGCCGCGGACGGCTCCAGGATCGAGCTGTTCGAATATGCCTCGCCCCACTCCTCACACCGGCAACCGCACGAGGACGATGCGAGCGCAACCCATATCGCGCTCAAGGCCCACGATCCTGCCCGCGCGCTGGCGACGGTCAGGGCCATGGGCCTGCCGGTCCTGAACGAACCCGTGACACTGCCGGACGGGACGCGCTGGTTCTATTTCCTCAGTCCCTGGGGTTCGCAGATCGAACTCGTCTTTCCCGCAAGTCAGTGAGGAGCGCCCGAGGGCGCTCCTCGCCCCGTCACGAGACTTTGCCGCGCGGATCGTCGATGTGCATCCGCGCGATGTCGTAGCGCACGCCCTCGCGGTGGAGGATGCGCACGGTCTTCACCACCGTCGACAGGGCCGAAAGGAAGCTCTCGGCTTCTTCGTGGTGCTCATAGGCCGCTTGATCGGCCCAGCCTTCGAGCAGGTGAAAGGTGTTCGGATCGGTCAGGTCCTGCGCGAAAGCATAGTAGATGCAGCCCGGCATCTTCTGCGCCGCCGTCATTTCAGGAATGACCGCGTCGATGAAGGCCTGCCTATCCTCCGGATGAACCCGGTAATAGGCGCTGACAGTGACTTCGGTTGAAAGCGTCTTGTCGTGGTCGGCCATGGCGGCCTCCTCTTGAGCTGTTGCAGTATCGAGCCGCCGCCGCCCGGGCAGAGCGTGAACGGCCAGCGATCCCAACTAGGTATCCGCTTCGCCAGTCCCAATCATGCCCGCAAGCGTCCCGATCATACCTGCGTATGAGTTCATGACACCTGGAGTTCGACCGACGACCTGCGCGTCTGATCGTCGCAGTCATGGCGATGTCCTAGCTGGAGGAACGATCACTTCCGCCGAAAAGGACGAACTGCATGACATCCGGTCACTCCCGCCGCCAGGCCTTTGCCGAACTGGGCAAAGGCGCAGCACTCGCTGCCGTCGCGGCGACGGCAGCCCCGGCCATTGCCGAAGCGCAAGGACTGCATCTCGCTCCAGCCTCACCCGCGATCACGCCCTTCCGTGTGGAAGTCCCGCAAGTGGCGATCGACGACCTCAAGCTGCGTCTGCGCCTGACCCGCCTACCCGAACGCGAGACTGTCAGCGACTGGTCGCAGGGCGTACCACTTGCCAAGGCCCAGGCGCTGGTCGCCTATTGGCGTGACCATTACGATTGGCGCCGGTTCGAACGCCGGATCAATTCCTACCCCCAGTTCCGCACCGAAATCGACGGACTGGGCATCCACTTCATCCACGTCCGCTCGCGCCATCCCGGCGCGCTGCCGATCATCCTTACGCATGGTTGGCCGGGTTCCATCGTGGAATTCCTTGATGTCATCGGCCCGCTGACCGATCCCACCGCGCATGGCGGCAAGGCAGAGGATGCCTTCGACGTCGTGATCCCCTCGCAGCCCGGTTTCGGGTTCTCGGACAAGCCGTCGGCGACGGGCTGGGACGTTGTTCGCACGGCCAAGGCCTGGGGCACGCTGATGCAGAGGCTTGGCTACGACCGCTGGGTCGCACAGGGCGGGGATTGGGGCGCAGGCGTTACTCACGCGCTCGGCCATGTCCGGCCTGCCGGTCTGATCGCTGCACATGTGAACTGGCCGCTGGTCATCCCGGCCCAGCCTCCCGCCCCGCTCACGCCCGACGAACAGGCTTGCATGACGGCCATCGCCGCGTTCCTGAACGATCAGTTCGGCTACTTCAAGGAACAGGGCACGCGGCCCCAGACCGTTGGCTATGCGCTTGCGGATTCGCCCATCGGTCAGGCCAGCTGGATCTACGAGAAGTTCCAGGCCTGGACGGACAATCGCGGCAATCCCGAGGATGCCCTGAGCCTCGACCAGATGCTCGACGACATATCGCTCTACTGGTTCACGAACAGCGCCGCATCCTCGGCCCGGATCTACTGGGAGAACACCAGGAACGGCGGCGGCTTCGATGCGGGCACGATCGAACTGCCGATGGCCGCCACGATCTTCCCACGGGAGATCTACCGCGCGCCCAAGGCCTGGGCCGAGGCCCGCTGGCCGAACATGTTCTATTGGAACGAGGTCGATCGCGGCGGACACTTTGCCGCCTTCGAACAGCCCCAGCTTTTCTCCGAAGAGATGCGCCGCGCCTTCCGCACGATGCGCCAAGCCTGACGCCTTAACACTCCCCATCAATAGACAGGAAACCTGAGCATGTCCCAACGTCTCGGCGGCAAGATCGCCCTCATCACCGGTGCGACCAGCGGCATCGGCCTTGCCACGGCCAAGGTCTTCGCGGCCGAAGGCGCGAAAGTCTTCATCACCGGGCGCCGACAGGATGTCCTCGACAAGGCAGTCGCGGAGATTGGCGGCGATGTCACCGGCATCCGCGCCGATTCCGCCAGCCTGGCCGATCTCGATGCCCTCTTCGCGCAAATAAAGACCGAAGCCGGGCGGATCGATGTCCTCTACACCGCCGCGGGCGGCGGCAGCATGCTCCCGCTCGGTCAGATCACCGAGGAGCAGGTCGACGACACATTCGACCGCAACGTCAAAGGCGTGATTTTTACCGTGCAGAAGGCCCTGCCGCTGATGGGCCAGGGCGGATCGATCATCCTTACCGGCTCGACGGCCGGAACAGAAGGCACCGCCGCCTTCAGCGTCTACTCCGCCTCGAAAGCCGCCGTGCGCAACCTTGCGCGCAGCTGGGCACTCGATCTCAAGGACAGCGGCATCCGGGTGAACGTGGTCAGCCCCGGCGCCACCCGCACGCCCGGACTTGTCGAACTGGCAGGCGAGGATGAAGCAGCGCAGCAGGGCCTGCTCGATTACCTCGCCTCGCGCATTCCGCTGGGCCGCGTCGGCGAGGCGGAAGAGATCGGCAAGGCCGTGCTGTTCCTCGCCAGCGACGATGCCAGCTTCGTAAACGGCGCAGAGCTGTTTGCTGACGGCGGACAGGCGCAGGTCTGATCCTGAACCAAACCGCCAGACGCCCGGTCGCTTCCCCCCTCCGCACGGCGACCGGGCGTCAAACCCTTTTCAGGAAATAAGCTTCATGCGTTCCGTCCTCTATCATCGACATGGCGTCCCCTCTGAAGTGTTGGAAACCGAAGAGGTGCCTGCCCCACCCCCTCCGCCGCCAGGCCACGTTGTCGTACGTGTTCGCATGCGCCCGGTTCACTACGGCGACCTGCTCGGCATAGCAGGCCGCTATCGCAGCGCTGGCGACATGTCCGTACCGCCTGAGGGCAATCGCGTCGGCTTCGAAGGTCTGGGCGAGATCGCATTCGTTGGCGAAGGTGTCGATCTACAGCCCGGAACCCGTGTCGCGTTCTTCCCGGGCCGCGGCGCCTGGAGCGAATACGCCACAGTGGCAGCCGAATTCGTTACACCGCTTCCTGACGACCTTCCCGATGAAATCGGCGCCCAATTGCATGTTAATCCTCTCACCGCCGCTCTACTGCGACGCGCCGTCGATAGAGCCGGATTAGTTCCCGGCCGGGACGTCGTTGTTCTCACCGCTGCCGGTTCGGCCGTCGCAAAATTGGCAATCACGGCTCTCGCCGCGGCCAAAGTTGCGGTCATCGGGCTTGTCCGCAGCGACGATGGCGCAAAACAACTTCATGGTCAGATGCCTTGCCTGCCCGTGCTTTCTGCGGCCAATCCGCATTGGAAAGAAAAGCTTGCGGACACCGTCGGCTCCAACCCGATCAAAGTGGTGCTCGATCCCGTGGGCGGCGCGTTAGCCAGTGAGCTGGCTGGCGTTCTGACCAATGGCGGATCGCTGATTTCCTACGGCGATCTTTCAGGTGAGCCGATCTCGGTTCCGGCTCTGGCATTCTCAACGCGTGACATCCGCATCTTCGGTGTGACAGTCGGCACATGGGCACAGTTGCCCGCTGTGCAGCGAGCGGAAGATGTGAAGTTCGCGATCGACCTTGCCCGGCACCATCCGGAGTTGTTCCCTGTGTCTGCCCGCTACGATCTCGCTCATGCTCGCAAGGCAGCCTCGCACGTCGAAAGGCCTGCCAAAACCGGCGTCGTGCTGATGACTTCATGAAGCCTGGAAATGACCTAGCGCCGCATGGGGCGGATAGGGCACCAAGTCTGGGCTGGATAACGGCAATGCTGGTCGTCGTGGGAGCCATCCTGCCGCTTCAATCAATCGTGGAATCGCCGGCAAGCGCAGCACGATCCTCCCGCCGAGCCGCCTCTTACTTACTCGCGGGCCTCCTGGAGCGCAGCGGCAACCGACAATGTCCCTTCCGAGATTTCGTCATCGGCAGGCCCTGACGGCGCTTGCTTATAACCCACGCCGACGCGCTTCCCACGCCGATATCCTAAATGCACTTGCGCATCTACGCCCCGCCAGTGCACACCCTCAGACAGTTTCGGCCGCGCAGCGCGGGTCGTAAGCGGGGTCTCTTTGAGCGTTTTTGCGGATCAGGGTCGATATACATGGACGATAAAACCCCCAACCCACAGCGTTTCGAAGGCACAAGCAGCTATGTCGCAACCGATGACCTGAAAGTCGCCGTCAATGCCGCCGTCCTGCTGCGCCGTCCGCTGCTGGTCAAGGGCGAACCCGGTACCGGCAAGACCGTGCTGGCCGAACAGATCGCCGCTTCGCTGGATGCTCCGCTCATTACGTGGAACGTCAAGTCCACCACCAAGGCGCATCAGGGCCTCTACGAGTACGACGCTGTCGGCCGCTTACGCGACGGCCAGCTCGGCGATGCCCGCGTTCATGACATCAACAACTACATCCGCAAGGGCAAGCTCTGGGAGGCCTTCACCTCTCCCCGCCTGCCGGTGCTGCTGATCGACGAGATCGACAAGGCCGACATCGAATTCCCCAACGACCTTCTGGCCGAACTCGACCGCATGGCCTTCGACGTCTACGAAACCGGCGAGCATGTCGCCGCTGCGGAACGCCCGATCGTCGTCATCACCTCGAACAACGAGAAGGACCTGCCCGACGCCTTCCTGCGCCGCTGCTTCTTCCATTACATCAAGTTCCCCGACCGCGAGACGATGCAGGCCATCGTCGATGTCCACTTCCCCGGCATCCAGAAGACCCTCGTCACCAGGGCGATGGAGATCTTCTATGAGCTGCGCGAAGTGCCCGGCCTCAAGAAAAAGCCATCCACCAGCGAACTGCTCGACTGGCTCAAGCTGCTGCTGAGCGAGGACACGCCGCTCGACGTGCTCCAGAACCAGGACCCGACCAAGGCGGTTCCTCCGCTCCACGGCGCCTTGCTCAAGAACGAGCAGGACGTCATGCTGTTCGAAAGGCTGGCCTTCATGGCGCGGCGCCAAAGTTGAATTCCGGGGACCTGACGACCATGACCGCACCTTATCCCGGCGGCTGCACCTGCGGCGCCGTTTCGCTGACCATATCCGGCGAGCCGATTGCCACGCGCCAGTGCTGGTGTCGCCAGTGCCAGCAACTCGCGGCGGGCGGACCAACCAACAATGCGATCTTCAAGGCCGAGGACGTGTCGATTGAAGGCACGCTCGGCGCCTCCACCTGGACGGCAGCGAGCGGCAACACGCTCACCTTCCATTTCTGTCCGCAGTGCGGCACCCAGATCTATGCACAAAGCTCGGCGCGGCCGCATTTGATGACCGTGCGCCTCGGCGCCCTCGATAGCGAGCATGGGCTGAAGCCCGAAGCCGTGATCTGGACCGAAGACGCGCCGAAATGGGCGATTTTCGATGCCGGCCTCGAAAGCTGGCCGCGTCAGCCCCCGCCCCCGCCATCGCCCGCATAGCCCCGTCTCATAAGGCCGGATCATTTCGATCGGGAAGCCCTCATGCTGCTGAACTTCGTCGAGGAACTGCGCGCCGCCGGGATTCCGGCCTCGCTGAAGGAGCATCTGGTGCTGTTGGAGGCGCTGGAACGCGATGTGATCGAGCGGACGCCGGAGGCCTTCTACTACCTCAGCCGCGCGACTTTCGTGAAGGACGAAGGCCTGCTCGACCGTTTCGACCAGGTGTTCCAGAAAGTCTTTAAGGGCGTGCTGAGCGACTATGGGCAGCAGCCAGTCGACATTCCCGAGGACTGGCTCCGCAAGGTCGCCGAGCGCTACTTCACTGCGGAGGAGATGGAGCAGGTCAAGGCGCTCGGTTCCTGGGACGAGATCATGGAGACGCTGAAGAATCGTCTGGAAGAGCAGGAAAAACGCCACTCGGGCGGCAACAAGTGGATCGGCACCGGCGGCACTTCTCCGTTCGGCCATTCGGGCTACAATCCCGAAGGCATCCGCATTGGCGGTGAAGGCCGACACGGGCGCGCAATCAAGGTCTGGGAAAAGCGCGAGTTCGCCAATCTCGACAACACCCGCGAACTCGGCACCCGCAACATCAAGGTCGCGCTGCGCCGCTTGCGCCGTTTCGCCCGCGAAGGCGCGGCGGAAGAACTCGACCTCGACGAGACGATCCGCGGCACCGCGAAACAGGGCTGGCTGGACATCCGCATGCGGCCGGAGCGGCGCAATGCCGTGAAGGTCCTGCTCTTCCTCGATGTCGGCGGCTCGATGGACCCGTATATCGAGCTGATGGAAGAGCTGTTCAGCGCCGCCAGTTCCGAGTTCAAGAACATGGAGTTCTTTTACTTCCACAACTGCCTCTACGAAGGCGTGTGGAAGGACAACCGCCGCCGCTGGTCGCAGCGCACGCCGACCTGGGACCTGCTCCACAAGTTCGGGCACGACTACAAGGTGATCTTCGTCGGCGACGCGGCGATGAGCCCTTACGAGATCAGCCACCCCGGCGGCTCGGTAGAGCACATGAACGACGAGGCAGGCGCGGTCTGGCTCTCCCGCGTGACGCAGACCTACCCGGCCACGGTCTGGCTCAACCCCACGCCGGAACGGCAATGGGGCTATTCCTCCTCGACCCGCATGATCCGCGACCTGATGGGCGGCGCGATGTTCCCGCTGACGCTCGACGGTCTCGATGCCGCGATGCGCCAGCTCAGCCGCAAGAAGAGCTGACGGCTTGCCTCAGCGTCCGACTTGCGGGACTATGCCTTTGTAAAAATGAGGAGTGCGACAATGAAAAAGGTTGTGCTGATCGCGGCGTTGGGCGCGCTGACCACGGCTGCGGCCCCTGCTCAAGACGCTGGAAAGGCTCCATCCCAGGCGCAGTGTGGCCACACGATCCAGCGGGCCAACGTCGCCGCGGGTCACGCCGCGCCGCATTCCGAAAAGGCGGAAAAGCCGGAGATCATCCGGGCGGTCGACAAATCGGTCGCCGGTTGCCCGGTGCTGGTGAGCACCAGCGGCCGAATGATGGCTCCGCCCGCTTATGCCGATGGACCGGCGACAGTCTCGCCGGCCCGTTGATCCCGCTCAGCGGTAGAGCAGCAGGTCCGCGACTTCGGCCTGCCACGCGGCTTCGTCACGCCCGGCAATCAGATCGAGATCACCGGGAAGAGCCGCCGGATCGTCTACCCATTCGCGCAAGGCCGGGCCGCCGTTGATGACATCGATGGCGAGGCGCTCGAACTCGTACTCGTAGGGGAAGTCGCGCCAGATCGGATAGTCCGGATAGAGCTGGCGGATCGCCTTGAACGCCAGCGCCTGAAGACGCCACGGGCGGAAGGCGTGGTGATCGTAGAACCTGCCCTCGGCATGGATCATCAGCCCGCTGCACAGCGTAGCGGCATGCTTGTGGAAGGTCGGCTCGAACCAGCATTCGCGCACGGCGCAGCCCGCCAGCCATTCCGGCGCGATCCGTTCCATCGCCGCGAGCACCGCCTTGGCATCGATATCGGGGGCGCCGAACAGCACTTCCAGCGGACGCGTGGTGCCGCGCCCTTCCGAAAGCGTCGCGCCCTCGATCATCACCGTCCCGGCATAGGCGCGGGCCATGTTGAGATTGGCGGCATTGGGGCTGGGGTTGATCCAGATGCGGTCCTGCGGCCAACCGAAACCGGGGCCTTCCGGCTCCCAGCCTTCCATCTCGACCACGCGGTAATCGACGTCGAGTTCGAACCGGCGCACGAACCAGTGGCCCATCTCGCCCAAGGTCAGGCCATGGCGCATCGGCATCGGCCCTGCCCCGACGAAGCTCTCCTGTCCGGGCAGCAGGATCGTGCCCTCGACCGGGCGGCCCGCCGGGTTCGGGCGATCGAGCACCCAGACCGACTTGCCCTGCTCCGCCGCCGCTTCGAGCAGATAGAGCAGCGTCGTCACGAAAGTATAGATGCGGCAGCCGAGGTCCTGGAGGTCGAACAGGAACACGTCCGCGCTCGCCATCATCTCCGTGCTCGGGCGGCGCACTTCGCCGTAGAGGCTGTAGACCGGGATGCCGTAAGTCGGATCGAGTTCGTTCTCGGTCTCGACCATGTTGTCCTGCTTGTCGCCCTTCAGTCCGTGCTGCGGGCCGAAGGCGCTCGTCACATTGACGCCCGCCGCGATCAGTGCGTCGAGCGAATGGACGAGGTCCTCGGTGACCGAGGCAGGGTGAGCGACGAGGGCGACGCGCTTGCCTTCCAGCGGCGCGCGCAGTTCAGGGTCCGCCAGCAGGCGATCGATGCCGAATTTCATGCGCCGGTGGGTGCCGCAAGCGGGAGCGCGAAGCAAGCCGGATCGTGGAAGTCCGGCGCATCGCCGTTGTGCGCAAGCGACCAGTAGCTCTTCACCCCGCCCTCTTCCTCGATCACGGCGGTGAAGCCGTAGTGCAGTTCCGCTTTCGGAAGCCCTGCCGCCGGGATCGCGGCATCGAACACGGCGATATCCGAACCCTTGCGCAAGCCGCATTCCGGCTCGCGCGGCATCGGCCGTTCGGTCATGCCTTCACGGCGGCCGGTGAAGTCGTAGACGTTCCAGCGCTCGGAGGGCGAGAGGTTGAATTCGATATAGCCCGCGCCGTCCGGCTCCTTCAGGAACAGTTCGAAGCAGGTGGTCTGCCACAGGTCGTTCGCGCGGCCCTTGCCCGCGAAAGCCGGGACCACGAGCTTGCCCGCGCCAAGAATGCGCCAGCGCACGCGCAGCCAGTCGCGGTCGTGCCCGATCACGCGGGTCTCGATGGAACGGACGAGGACGGGAGGATGTGCCGGGTGGCAGGTCAGGTCGGCCATGGCGCCTGCCTAGAGCGCGGAAGCCGCCTATGGCAATCCGGTTTCGCCTCCGGATACGACCGGAGTGCCCGGCACGGCGACCAACCGCTTCATCTTGCGCGCCTTGCGTGCTAGGCGCGCGGCTTCCGATCCATCATAGCCAAAAGCACTGGGCCATCATGACCTACAATTCCTCCCTGCTCCGCCTGCTCGAAGAGCGCGGCTACATCCACCAGATGACGGACGCCGAGGGCCTCGACGCTCTCGCCGCCAAGCAGGTCGTGCCCGGCTATATCGGCTTCGATGCGACGGCCCCGTCGCTCCACATCGGCAGCCTCGTGCAGATCATGATGCTGCGCCGTCTCCAGCAGACCGGCCACAAGCCGATCGTGCTGATGGGCGGCGGCACCACCCGGATCGGCGATCCGACCGGCCGCGACGAGAGCCGCAAGATGCTCACGGACGAGACGATCGAGACCAATATCAAAGGCATCTTCTCGATCTTCTCGCGCCTGCTGAAGTTCGGCGATGGCCCGACCGACGCGGTCATGGTCAACAACCAGGACTGGCTGGGCCAGCTCGGCTACATCCAGCTGCTGCAGGAAGTCGGCACCCACTTCACGGTGAACCGCATGATGTCGTTCGATTCGGTGCGCCTGCGCCTCGAACGCGAGCAGCCGATGACCTTCCTCGAATTCAACTACATGATCCTTCAGGGCTACGACTTCCGCCACCTCAACAAGGATCGGGAAGTCCGGCTCCAGATGGGCGGCTCCGACCAGTGGGGCAATATCGTCAATGGCATCGAACTGACCCGCCGCATGGACGGCAAGGAAGTCTTCGGCCTGACGACGCCGCTGCTCACCACCGCGGACGGCGCCAAGATGGGCAAGTCGGCCGCGGGCGCGGTCTGGCTCAACGAGGACATGCTGCCCTCCTACGACTTCTGGCAATACTGGCGTAACTGCGACGACCGCGACGTCGGCAAGTTCCTGCGCCTGTTCACCGATCTGCCGCTGGACGAGATCGCCCGCCTCGAAGCACTGGAAGGCGCCGCGATCAACGACGCCAAGGTCGTGCTCGCCAACGAAGTGACGAAGCTCTGCCGCGGCGAGGATGCCGCCGTCGCCGCCGAAGCGACCGCCAAGGCGACGTTTGCGGGCGGCGGTCTCGGCGAGGACCTGCCGACACTCGAAGTCTCCGGCGAAGGCGTGCGCCTCGGCGCGGCACTGACCGAACTCGGCTTCACCGCCTCCAACGGCGAGGCCAAGCGCAAGATCGGCGAAGGCGCGGTCAAACTGGACGATGCAGCAATGAACGACCCGGCCTTCCTGATCGAAGTCGCCTCCGGTGAAACCCGCAAGCTCAGCCTCGGCAAGAAGAAGCACGCGATCCTCAAGGGTCTTTGACACCTTCCCACAAGTGCGATGCAATAAACGCCCCGGTTCCCGAAACCGGGGCGTTTCAACGCAAGATAGGCACATTTTGCCGCCCGCTTATGCTCAATAGTGCACGGGTTTACCGTTTCTTTGCCATTTCAGTGCACCGTCCCCGCTCACGGTCACAACAGAGGCAATTGAGATGACTGCAGGAGCGCAGCTCACTGTAACCGACAAGCGTCGTGCGACGCGCCATCCCGTCGATTACCCGGTGATTGCGGAACACCGTCAGCTCGGCGACCTGCATCTGCACATCGTCAACCTCTCGGCCCAGGGCTTCATGTCGCAGGGCGAACTGCCGCTGGAGCGCGGCGAGCGCCTCGTCATGCGCCTGCCGGTGATCGGCCGGATCGAAGCCCACATGATCTGGGCACACGAAGGCCGCGCGGGTTTCCAGTTCGAGCGGATCATCCGCGTCGACGATTTCCTCAAGCTGGTCGATACCGTTCAGCCCAACCCGCGCCTGCGCCCCCGTCGCTGAGAAGGCCGCTGAGGGGGCCCGCGGGAAACGCCGGGCCGATTTTCCGCAAAATCAACGACAAACTCCATTTGTCGCACATATGCCTCGCTTCAGCGAACTGAAACACTTCAGCATTGATATGTTATATCCTCGCAATTAGCCGTTTAGGCATGACGCTCCCAACCGCCCGAATCGCCCTGCTGGTCACTGCCAGCGCCTTCTCCACGACGCTCGCGCTGCTGCCGGCCATGGCCAGTGCCCAGACTACGACTGCGTCAGCGACTGCAACCGCGCCTGCGGATACGGACGGGCACCCGCAGGAAAGCGGCGCCGACATCATCGTCACCGGCCGCCTCATTTCCGGCAATGCCGATCCGATTTCGGCCCCCGTCGTGCTTTCGGGCGAGGCGCTGACCCGCGATCTCAAGCCGCAGATCGGCGAGATGCTGGCGAGCCTGCCCGGCGTTTCCAGCACCGGCTTCGCCCCCGGCGTCTCGCGCCCGGTCTTGCGCGGCTTCGACGGCCCGCGCGTCCAGGTCCTGCTTGACGGCATCGGCTCGCTCGACGCCTCCTCGGTCTCGGCCGACCACGCAGTCTCGCTCGATACGCTCAATGTCGAGCGCGTCGAAGTGCTCCACGGCCCGCGCGTCCTGCTCTATGCCAGCGATCCGGCAGGCGGTGCGGTCAACGCCGTCGACAAGCGCATTCCCCGCAAGGTTCCCGACAAGGCCTTCACTGTCGACGCACTCGGCTCGTTCGGAACGGCAGCCAACATGGTCAACGGCGGCGTCGCCACCGACGTGCGCCTCGCCAGCCGCCTCGTCGCCCATTTCGATGCTTCCTACTATCACAGCGACGACCTCCATGTCGGCGGCTACGTCCTCTCGCCAGAGCTGCGCGCGCAGACTCTGACGCAGGCCAGCGCTCTGGCCGATGCGGGCGACCTCACCGGCGCAGCCACGCTGACCCAGCAGGCGAACAGGCGCGGCAAAATCGCCAACAGCGGCACCGAAGGCTGGACTTACGGCGGCGGCCTGGCCTTCATCGACCAGGGCGGCGACATCGGCGTCTCGGTCCAGCGCCTCGCCACCGACTACGGCATTCCGCCGCGCCCCTCCGCCGATCCGGACTCGACCAGCATCTCGCTGCGCCAGACCCGCGTGGACTTGCGCGCCGGTCTCAACCTCGATGGCTTCCTCAAGCGCGTCGAAGTGCGCGGTGCCTATGGCGACTACGAGCATGCCGAGATCGAGGACGGCGATATCGGCACCCAGTTCCACAACCAGGCGCTCGAAGTCCGCCTCCAGGCCGACCAGGCCCGGCGCGGCATCTGGAGCGGCTCCAGCGGCGTCCAGTACTCCTCCTCGCAGCTTCGCATCACCGGCGACGAAAAGCTGCTGCCGAACAACAACACCGATCGTTTCGCGGTCTTCACGCTCCAGCATCTCGAACTGGGCCAGTTCGACCTCGAAGGTGCGCTGCGTTATGAGAACACGCAGATCCGCACGATCCCGGCCGATGAATATCGCAACTTCAACCAGTATGCCGCCGTCGCGGGCGCGGCCTGGCATCCGATCGATACCGTCACCCTCTCGGTGAACTACTCGCACGGCGAGCGCGCGCCCTCGGCGGAAGAGCTCTTCGTGGACGGCATGCACGATGCCACCCAGTCCTACGAACGCGGCAATCCGAACTTCAAGGTCGAGCGCAGCGACAGCATCGAAGCCGGGGCACGCTATAACGGCGGCGACGTGGTCGGCTCGGTGACGGTGTTCGGCACGAACTTCGCGAACTTCATCACCGCCGTCCCCACCGGCGAAGTTATCGAGGACTTCCCGGTTTACCAGTACCTCCAGGCCCCTGCCCGCTTCCGCGGCATCGAGGCCGAAGGCGGCGTCACTTTTGCGCATTGGGGCGACAAGTCGCTGAAAGCCGACGGCGGCGTCGACTATACCCACGCCAGGCTGGTGAACATGGGGCCGGTCCCCCGCATCCCGCCGCTGCGCGCGCGCGGCGGGCTGGAGTTCGATGCCTCCTCCTTCACCCTGCGCGGCGAAGTCGAGTGGAATGCCAAGCAGACCCGCGTGACCGAGAACGAAAACCCGACCGATGCCTTCACCCTCGTAAACGCCAGCGCCACCTGGCGCCCGTTCGGCGCGGAGGGGCCGCTCTCGCTGATCCTGGCGGCGGACAACCTGCTCGACGTGACGGGAAGGCTTGCCGCTTCGGAAACACGCGACTTCGTGCCGATCGCCGGACGCGACGTGCGCCTGACCGCGCGCTTCACCTACTGACGAAAAAAATAAGCTGCGAAAAAATCTCATAAGCAGCATGTCTTGGCAATGCTTTGACATGCTGCCATGCAGCCACCCGTGAGTACGATAGAGACACCAAGCCCTTCCGCAGCGGCAGAGCCAAGCTCGCCGCTGCGCATTGCCGATTACCGCAAGTTCTGGCTCGCCCGTTTCGCGGTGGTCTTCGCGTCGACCGGCATGGTCGTCATCATCGGCTACCAGCTCTACGACGTCGCCCGCAGCGTCTACGGCATGTCGATCACCCAGGCCTCGTTCCAGCTCGGTCTGCTGGGTCTTGCCCAGTTCCTGCCTATCTTCCTGCTGACCCCGGTAGCGGGCGTCATCGCCGACCGCTTCGACCGGCGCAAGGTGGCGGGCCTCGCCATGGCCGCCGACGTGCTGGTCGCGGCCGGACTGGCCCTCGTGACCGAACTCGACTTGCGCAGCCTGCCGGTGCTCTACGTCTTCGCGGCACTCCACGGGATCGCCCGCGTTTTCGTCAGCCCGTCGATGACCGCGATTGCCCCCAACATCGTGCCGGTCTCGCTGATCCCGCGCGCCATCGCCTTCAACTCGATCGCGATCGAGGCCGGGACGATCATCGGCCCGGCGGCCTTCGGCTTCCTCTTCGCCCGGCACCACGCGACGCCTTACTGGGTCGCCGCCGTGCTCATGGCCATCGCCGCGCTCAGCATCACCAGCATCCGCAACCTGCCGCCGGTGCCCAAGGACGCGCGCCGCGACCACCCGGTCCGCCAGATCGTCGACGGATTCCACTTCATCTGGCGCGAGCGATTCCTGCTCGGCTGCATCACGCTCGACCTCTTCGCCGTGCTGCTGGGCGGCGCCACCGCGCTGATGCCGGTCTTCGCGCGCGACATTCTCCATGTCGGCCCCGAGGGCCTCGGACAGATGCGCGCCGCCACCGCCTGCGGTGCCGCCACCGTCGCGGTCTGGCTCTCGTTCAAGCCGCTGGCGAAGAACGTCGGCGTGAAGATGCTGCTTTCCGTCGCCGCCTATGGTGCGATGACGGTCGGCTTCGGCCTGTCGCGCAGCTTCGTGATTTCGCTCGGCTTCCTCGCCCTGCTCGGCGCGGCGGACATGATTTCGGTGTTCATCCGCAGCTCGCTGGTCCAGCTGCGCACGCCCGATGACAAGCGCGGGCGCGTTTCCGCCATTTCCGGCCTCGCCATTTCGGCGTCAAACGAGCTTGGCGAGATGCAGTCGGGCGTGGCAGCAGCCCTGCTCGGCGCGACCGGTGCAGTTGTTTTCGGCGGCAGCGCTGCCATAGTCATTACCGCAATCTGGGCCTGGAGCTTTCCCGAGATCCGCCGCGCCCGTACCTTCGCACCACGATGGGAGCATGAGACATGAAGGCCGACAGCATCCTCGCCACGATCGGCAATACCCCGCATATCCGCCTCTCGCGCCTGTTCCCGGACCATGAGGTATGGGTCAAGGCAGAGCGGACCAATCCCGGCGGCTCGATCAAGGACCGCATCGCGCTCGCGATGATCGAGGCAGCCGAAGCGGACGGCACGCTCAAGCCCGGCGGCACGATCATCGAGCCGACCTCGGGCAATACCGGCATCGGCCTTGCCATGGTTGCGGCGGTGAAGGGTTACAAACTGGTTCTCGTCATGCCCGAATCGATGTCGATCGAGCGTCGCCGCCTGATGCTGGCCTATGGCGCCACTTTTGACCTCACTCCGCGCGAAAAGGGCATGAAGGGCTCGATCGAGCGCGCCAAGGAATTGCTGGAAACCATTCCCGGCTCGTGGATGCCGCAGCAGTTCGAAAACCCGGCCAATGTCGCCGTCCACGTGAAGACCACGGCGCAGGAAATCCTCGCCGACTTCGCCGATACCCCGATCGACGTGCTCATCACCGGCGTCGGCACCGGCGGCCACCTCACCGGCTGCGCCGAGACGCTCAAGCAGTCTTGGCCCGCACTCAAGGCCTATGCGGTGGAGCCGACGCTTTCGCCGGTGATCTCGGGCGGCCAGCCCGGCCCGCACCCGATCCAGGGCATCGGCGCCGGCTTCGTTCCCGCCAATCTCCACACCCAGTCGATCGACGGCGCGCTTCAGGTCGATCCGGCCGATGCCAAGGAATGGGCGCGCCGCTGCGCGACCGAAGAAGGCATGCTCGTGGGCATCAGCTCGGGCGCGACGCTTGCCGCCATCGCCCAGAAGCTCAAGGAACTGCCCGCAGGCAGCCGCGTGCTCGGCTTCAACTACGACACCGGCGAGCGCTATCTCTCGGTGCCGGACTTCCTGCCGGAATGACCATGCTGGAAACGATTGCCTATAGCCACGCCGGTCAGGATCTGACCGGCCACCTCGCCCGTACCGAAGGATCGCCGCGCGCTGCGGTGATCCTGTTCCCGACGATCGCCAACTTCAACGCGGCGATTGAGCGCCGCGCGAAGATGCTGGCCGATCTCGGCTATCTGGTCCTGGTCGCGGATTTCTATGGCGAGCCGGTCGCCAGCTTCGAAGCCTCGTTCCCGATGGCCGAAAAGCTGCGGGCCGACAACGGTCACTACCGCGCCCGCATCGCTGCCGCCATTGCCGCGCTGAAGGCGATTCCCGAAGCAACCGGTTTACCGGTGCTCGGGATTGGCTATTGCATGGGCGGTCAGGCCGTTCTGGAAGCGGCGCGTGACGGTCAAGACCTTGCCGCCGCCGTCAGCTTCCACGGCACGCTGTCGACCGTCGCTCCGGCCGAGCCAGGCGCGATCAAGCCGCGCATCCTCATCTGCCACGGCGATGCCGATCCGCTGGTCCCGCGCGAGCAAGTGATCGGTTTCTGGGAGGAAATGGACCGGGCCGGCGCGAACTGGCATTTCCATGCCTATTCGGGGGTGCGCCATGGCTTCACCGATCCGGGCAGCGATGAGCGCGGCATGGCCGCAATCGGCTACGACGCCAGCGCCGATCGCCAGAGCTGGGCCGCCCTGCTCGCGTTTTTTGATGAAATCCTGAACTGAGACTTCCAAGCCGTGGCCGTCCGCAAGGGACGGCCACGGTGGTCAAGCGGTCGGCTCAGCAGCCGTCCGACTTGCCATCGTCTGGGTTCCAGTTGCCCCAGCTGATGCTACCCCAGCTGATGGTTCCCCAGCTGGCGCCACCCGGTCCGGTGTTGCCCCAGCTAATGGTCCCCCAGCTCGCGTTGCCCCAGCTGACGTTCCCCAGACCCGAAATCGCCGAAAGAATCGACGACGGGATCCCGCTGGGGAAATTGCTGGCGGACGGAGTCGTTGCCATGGCCGCCGTCGGAGCTGCAACGAGCCCCAACGCCATGGCAGCTATCAACGCTTTGTGCTTCATTGATGCTTCCCTTCCATTCATGCGCCCCAGGCACCCTACAGAGCACCCATCTCCTCACCCCGGCCTGCCTCGAAATCTCGGCAACCCGAAGGCAGACAGAGCCGCCAATCGGTACATGGGGCACGAAGCACCGACCAAAGCCTCTGCCGTTCAACGATTTTCTCGTAGGACGGGCACGGCCAAGGAAGGCCCTTGCACCCTGTCGAGCCGGATAGTTCCTTCGTCGAACAACTCTTGCGAGCCGATTGCGACGATCCGTCCGCTCCATCCGCTCAATGGTGCTCTGAGGAAGATGCTGATTCCTTGGTTAATTTTGAATCAGCACAATAAGTCCATGTTCTGCGGGCAAACAACCGGGTTCCGTTACTTCGGTTATTCGACTGCCTGCTAACGCTTAGTCCAAGGTGCGAATCAGGGAATCGCCGGATAACTTCCTGTAAAAACAGCTTCTCGCGCCGGTATGACAGGCAGGACCTTCCGGACGCACGCGCAGTTCGATCGCGTCCTGATCGCAGTCGACGAGCACTTCCTCGACCCGCAGGAAATGCCCCGAAGTCTCACCCTTCAGCCAGAGCTTGCCGCGCGAGCGTGAGTGGAAATGGGCAAGCCCCGTCTCGCGCGTCTTTTCGAGCGCCTCAGCGTTCATGTAGGCCACCATCAGGATGTCCCGCGTCTGCGAATCGACGGCGATCGCGATCAGAAGACCCTGGGCGTCGAATCGCGGAAGGAAGGACGTTCCCAGTTCGCGTTCAGCTTTGCTTACTTCGGACATGCCGGAAATTTCTCCGAATTGAATTCATTGGACGCCGTTGTTGCACGATAACCACAGCCGTTGACCAAAATCCTCGTAGCCGCGCAGTCCCTCTTTTCAACCCCGCGGTTTCGTAGGAATGTCGCCTTGCAGCTGGGGGTTGCTGCTGATCCATAGGTAGCTGATACAAGCGCCACGGTTCAGGGAACAAGGCCGGAATACTTTCGGGTGGTCTGGTTTCAGGTAATGAGGGATCGGGCCAGGCGGCCGACAGGGGACCGCCGAACTGCTATGCAGGGCTCAACAGTTTCGTCACGAGGACGCCCGGAACCCCAGGTTCCGGGCGTTTTTGTATACGCCTTCAAGCACTGGACACATCGCCAAGCGCTTCATCCAGCACGCGCGCAAAACACGCGATGACGACCTTTCGCGCGCCGGCCCGCTTGAGGCGGGAAACGCAGGCATCGCTGGTCGCTCCGCTTGTCAGTACGTCGTCCACCAGTAGGACCTGCGCCGCTTTCAGTGTGCGCCTTCGCGAGGCACGGACGGCGATCGCCCCGGAAAGCTCGCGCTTGCGCGCTGCCTTGCCCAATCCGCCCAGCGATGGCGTAGCCTTGCGACGCTCCAGCACATCGACTGCCAGGACTGCACCTGTGGAGCGTGCGATTTCCCGCGCCAGTTCCGCCGCCTGGTTGTAGCCGCGCCGCCAGATTCGCCAGCGATGCAGCGGAACGGGAACGATCAGCCATGTCTCGTCCACGAAGGACAGCTTGGCGACGATCAGCCTGGCCATGAACCGCGCATGCGAAATGCGATTGCCGTGCTTCAGCGCCAGGACCAGCTTGCGCGAGGCCGGATTGTAGAGCGTGGCGGCGGCAATGCCGTCATGACGCGGCGGATCGCCCAGACAAGGTGCACAGAGCGCCCCCTCCGGCACGCCCTCGCTAAACGGGCGCGAGCAGGTCGCGCAGCAGGGGTCGCCGGGGATCGCCAGTTCGACCCAGCAGGTCGCGCAAAGGCCGCCATGGCTGCTCAGCCCTGCCCCGCACAGCGGACAGCGCGGCGGAAAGATCAGGTCGACAAGCGGATCGAGAGCACGCGCTAGAGACATCGCCGCCAAAGCTAACCGGCAATCCGCCACCGGCAAGCTACAAGACGTTAACCCGCTTGCAGGAAGAGCGATTGCGCGAGGGCGCGCAAAGCGGCAGGGGGCAGTCATGGCCAGCAAAGCTCCTCCCCGCATCTTCTCGCCCGCCCGCCGCCTCGCCGCCCGCCGCCGCGCCCTCGCCTCCCAGCGGCTTGCCGATGCGCCGCACTATCTGCACGACGACATGGTCGAGGACGTGCTCGACCGTCTCGCCTTCCTGCGCTTCGAGCCGAAACGCGCGCTGGTCGTGGGCGACTGGACCGGCGCCCTTGCAGGCGCGCTCGCCGCTCAGGGCGTAGAGGTCACGCAAGTGGAACCGGCCGAAGGTTTCGACGAGGAAGCCCCCTACCCCTTCGAGGGCTTCGACCTCATCGCCAGCCTCGGCACCCTCGACACCGTCAATGACCTGCCGGGGGCGCTCGTCCATATCCGCAAGGCTCTGGCGCCGGGCGGGATGATGATCGCCAGCTTCCTTTCCGCCGGAAGCCTGCCGGTCCTGCGCGATGTCATGCTCGCCGCAGACGGAGATCGCCCGGCGGCGCGGGTCCATCCGATGGTCGACGTGCGCGCGGGCGGACAACTGCTCCAGCGCACGCTCTTCGCCGATCCGGTGATCGACCAGCGCGCCCTGCAAGTCGGCTTCCGCAGTCTCGAACGACTGGTCGGCGACATTCGCGCCCAGGCCATCGGCGGCGTACTGGCCGATGCCCCGCCGGTGCTGGGCAAGGCCGCCCTGTCGCGGGCGCGAGAGGCCTTCGCCGCCGCTGGGGATAATGGGCGAACCGTCGAAAAATTCGAAATCCTGACCCTATCCGGTTGGAAGAAATAAGAAAAAGGCCGGAAACGATCTTCCGGCCTTTTTGCTTTCATCCCAAAGCGGCCTGCGCCGCCGCCAGCCTCGCTATCGGCACGCGGAAAGGCGATGCCGAGACGTAGTCCAGCCCTACTTTCTCGCAGAACGCGATGGAAGCCGGGTCCCCACCATGCTCGCCGCAGATGCCGAGCTTGAGCGCAGGATCGGTCGCCCGCCCGCGCTCCGCCCCCATCTCCACGAGCTGGCCGACCCCCTCGACATCGAGACTGACGAAGGGATCGCGCGGATAGATTCCCTTCTCCACATAAGGGCTGAGGAACCGCGCGGCATCGTCGCGGGAAACGCCGAGCGTGGTCTGCGTCAGGTCGTTGGTGCCGAACGAGAAGAACCGGGCCTCCTCGGCGATCTCTCCCGCCATCAGCGCGGCGCGCGGCAGTTCGATCATCGTGCCGACCATGTAATCCAACGTCCGGCCCTTCTCGGCAAAGACCTTGGCGGCGGTTTCGTCCACCACTTTCCTGAGGATCTGTAACTCGCGCCGGGTGGCGACGAGTGGGATCATCACTTCCGGCACGATGGCCTCGCCCGAAGCCGCCGCGACCTCGCAGGCCGCCTCGAAGATCGCGCGGGCCTGCATCTCGTATATCTCGGGGAAAGTGATGCCGAGCCGACACCCGCGATGGCCGAGCATCGGGTTGAACTCGTGAAGTTCCTCCGCCCGGCGCCGCAGCGTATCGACACCGATGCCGATGCTCTCCGAAAGCTCCGCGAACTCGGCGTCGCCGTGCGGCAGGAATTCGTGCAGCGGCGGATCGAGCAGGCGGATCGTGACCGGCAGCCCCGCCATGACCTCGAAAATCGCGATGAAGTCGGCCCGCTGCTCGGGCAGCAGCTTGTCCAGCGCCGCGCGGCGAGCAATCTCATCTTCGGCCAGGATCATCTGCCTGACTGCCGAGATGCGGCCCGCATCGAAGAACATGTGCTCGGTGCGGCACAGGCCGATACCCTCGGCGCCGAACTGGCGGGCCATGCGGCAATCCGCCGGGGTCTCGGCATTGGTGCGCACTTTCATGCGGCGGTGCCGGTCCGCCCAGACCATGAGCGTGCCGAAGTCGCCCGCCAGTTCCGGTTCGATGGTCGGCACTTCACCAGCCATGATCTCGCCGGTCGAGCCGTCGAGCGTGATCACGTCGCCTTCGCGAAACTCGCGGCGGCCCATGCGCAAGCTGCGGGTCTTCATGTCGATGGACAGCCCAGAGGCACCCGATACGCAAGGCCGTCCCATGCCGCGCGCCACGACTGCCGCATGGCTGGTCATGCCGCCCCGCGCAGTAAGGATACCGCGCGCCGCATGCATACCGTGAATGTCCTCGGGACTGGTCTCGACCCGCACGAGGATCACCGCATCGCCGCGCTCCGCCCGCTTCTCCGCCGTATCGGCGTCGAGCACGATCGCCCCCGATGCCGCCCCCGGCGAGGCGGGCAACCCCTTGCCGAGAATGTCGCGCGGCGCCTTGGGGTCGAGCGTCGGATGCAGCAACTGGTCGAGCGCCATCGGATCGACGCGGCGGATCGCGGTAGCCTCGTCGATCAGACCTTCCTCGACCATGTCCACCGCCATCTTCAGCGCGGCCTTGGCTGTACGCTTGCCCGAGCGGGTCTGGAGCATCCAGAGCTTGCCGCGCTCGACGGTGAACTCGATGTCCTGCATGTCGCGGTAGTGCTTTTCGAGCAGTTCGAACACTTCGGCGAGTTCGCCGTAAGCCTCGGGCATCGCCTCTTCCATCGACAGCGGCTTCGCTCCCGCGCGTTCGCGGGCGGCTCTGGTCAGGTACTGCGGGGTGCGGATACCGGCGACGACATCCTCGCCCTGGGCATTGACCAGCCACTCGCCGAAATAGGCCTTCTCACCCGTCGCCGGATCACGGGTGAAGGCCACCCCGGTGGCCGAAGTGTCACCCATATTGCCGAAGACCATGGCCTGGACATTGACCGCCGTGCCCCAGTCACCGGGAATGTCGTTCAACCGGCGATAGACCTTGGCGCGGTCGGAATCCCAGGAATCGAATACCGCGCGGATCGCGCCCCAGAGCTGTTCCTGCACGTCCTGCGGGAACGGACGGCAGAGTTCCTGCTCGACGATGCCCTTGTACTCGCGGACGATGGCCTGCCAGTCGGACGCCGCGAGTTCGACGTCGTTCATGTAGCCGTTGTCTTCCTTGACGATTTCGAGCGCCTCCTCGAAGCGCCCGTGATCGAGGCCGAGGACGACGTCGGAATACATCTGGATGAAGCGGCGATAGCTGTCCCAGGCGAAACGCGCGTCGCCCGACACCGTGCTCAGCCCCTCGACGGTCGCGTCGTTGAGGCCGAGATTGAGCACGGTGTCCATCATGCCCGGCATCGAGACCCGCGCGCCGGAACGCACCGAGACCAGCAGTGGATCGGCCGGATCGCCGAAGCGCTTGCCGACGGTCTGCTCGATATGGGTCAGCGCCTGCGCCACGTCGGATCGCAGGTCTTCAGAAAAGTCCCCGCCCTCGGCGAGGTACTTCACGCATTCCTCGGTGGTGATCGTGAAGCCCGGTGGCACCGGCAGGCCGATGCCCGCCATTTCCGCTAGGTTGGCGCCCTTGCCGCCGACGACGACTTTATCGCGGGCGCGCGCATCCTCATCGTGCCCGGCATTGCCGCCGAACGTGTAGACCTGCCTGTTCATCGATCCCCGGCTTCCCTTCCTGTCTTTTCGACATTCCGCGAAGCCGGGGTCAGATAACTAGCCCTCGATCCGCGAGAAGTCCGCGACCTTGTGGACTGCCGCGCGGAAGCGATCAAGCAGGGCCAGGCGGGCCTGACGCTTGAGCGGGTCGGCATCGTTGACGGTGACATGCTCGAAGAACGCATCGATCGGCGCGCGGAGCGAGGCCAGCGCGGTCATCGCGGCGGCGAAGTCCTCCACCGATACGGCGCGCGCCACTTCGGTTTCTGCCGAGGTGACCGCCTCGATCAGCGCCAGTTCGGCTGGCTCGGCCTGATAGGCGGGCGCCTGCTCGCTGGCGTGACGGTGCGCCATCTTGGCAGCGATCACTTCGGCGAGGTCGGGGTCCTCGACACCCGCCAGCGGATCTTCCTCGCCGGTGCGCGAAATCTCGCCCTCGACGCCGTGCCAGTCTTCCTTCTTGAGGATATTGGCCGCGCGCTTGTAGCCCGCCAGCAGGTTCACGCCGTCGTCGGTCGCGACGAACGCCTGAAGCGCATGGACGCGCGCGAGCAGGCGAACGAGATCGTCCTCGCCGCCGAGCGCGAAGACCGCATCGATCAGGTCGTGACG
Source organism: Novosphingobium sp. BL-S-20 (assembly GCF_055521635.1). Classification (NCBI taxonomy): domain Bacteria; kingdom Pseudomonadati; phylum Pseudomonadota; class Alphaproteobacteria; order Sphingomonadales; family Sphingomonadaceae; genus Novosphingobium; species Novosphingobium sp. BL-S-20. The sequence goes on from NZ_CM145494.1 coordinate 1,848,764, forward strand.
GACACCGGCTTCCTTCTGCTGGACCTTGAGACGGTCTGCGAAGAAGTCGAGGAGGCCTGAGAAACAACCGTCGATTTTCGTTGCGACACTACAAGACGCGTAGCGAACCCGTTGCTCCAGCTCCGAAAACCCGTCTGTTTGAATAATATGGTTTTCATCTAAGACATTGAGCGGAGATGGAGAATGCAACAACTCCTCAAGCCAAGTTGGCCAACCAACTACAGGCTTGCCTGTTTTCGCACGAGTGATTGCAAAGCAAAGCCACGCCCACATCGTCGAGACTAACTCGATGCGTAGTTGATTGGCCGATATCAAGTTGAACACAGACAATGCGGCGCGTCGCAAAGCAAATGGGTCTTTTGATCCCGTGGGACGTTCATCGACCAAGAAGAACCCAATCAACGTATCCAATTTGTCCGCCAACGCCACTGCCACCGTAACCGGCGCGCTCGGTACTTCGTCGCCCTGCCCGACCGGCTTGTAGTGATCGCGGATCGCATCCGCTACGGCATCCGGAAGACCTTCAGCGCGAGCGTAATAACCGCCCATAAGTCCCTGAAGTTCAGGGAACTCTCCAACCATCTCGGTGACGAGATCGGCCTTGCACAAGCGTGCTGCCAGTTCCGCCTGATCCGCAAGCGCCTTCGTCGCCCCCGCGGAGGCGGGGGCCCCGCTTGTGGCGTCATGCGCAAGGGAAGCGGGATCCCCGCCTTCGCGGGGATGACGAGGATTGGCAGCAGAAGTGCCCGAACCCACGATCCCTTCTTCCACCAGCCAGCGCGCCAGCTTCGCCACGCGCTCGACCTTGTCGGCGACCGTCCCCAGCTTCTCGTGGAACGTGATGCGCGCGAGCTTTTCGGCGTGGGCCGAGAGCGGCGTCTTGCGGTCCTGCTGCCAGAAGAAGCGGGCGTCCGACAGACGCGCGGCCAGCACCTTGCGGTTGCCGTCCACGATCGCCGCCCCGCCATCGGTCGCAACGATATTTGCCGTACAAATGAAGGCGTTGGCAAGCGAACCTGCGACGTCTTCACAGACGAAATACTTCTGGTTCACGCGCGCGGTAAGCTGGATCGTCTCGGGCGGAACTTCCAGGAAGTCCTCCTCGAAGCGGCCGAGCAGCGGCACCGGCCATTCGGTGAGGCCCGCATTCTCGATCACGAGGCCTTCGTCCTCGACCAGCACGAGACCGGCGGCGGCCGCCGCTTCACGCGCCTTGCTGCGCACGATGTCCTGGCGTTCCTCGTGGTTCACGAGGACGTGGGCCAGGTGCAGCTTGTCGGCATAGTCATGCGCGCCGCCGATGGTGATCTCGCCGGGTGCGTGGAAGCGGTGACCGAGCGTCACATAGGACGAGCGGATGCCGCCCACTTCGCATTCGACCAGATCCTCGCCGAGGATCGCGACGATGCCGGAGAGCGGGCGCACCCAGCGCAGCGACTCGGTCGAGATCGAGGCTGCGCCCCAGCGCTGCGACTTGGGCCAGGGGAAGTTGCGGATGATCGCGGGGATCACTTCGGCGAGCACTTCGGCCACGGCGCGGCCGGGCTTTTCGACGACGGCAAAGTAGGTGTCCTTGCCCTTGAGGTCGCGGACTTCGAGCTGGTCCTTGGTCAGGCCCGTCTTGCGCAGGAAGCCTTCCAGCGCCTGCTCCGGCGCGCTGGTGGCAGGCCCCTTGGTTTCCTCATGCACCGCCTCGGTGGCGAGCGGCAACCCGCGCGCGATCAGCGCCAGACGGCGCGGGGTCGACCACACGGTGACTTCGCCCACGGCGACACCGGCAGCGGCCATGTCCTTGCGGAACAGCTTTTCAAGGTCGGCACGGGCACCGGCCTGCATGCGGGCCGGAATTTCCTGCGAGCGCAGTTCGAGAAGGAAGTCGGTCATGTCAGAGCGCCGTTCGACGAATGGTGGAGGGCGAGCCAGTAGGCAGGCTCAGGACGAGCGGAAGTTGAGCGGCGATCCGCTCAGGCTGAGCTTGTCGAAGCCTCATACGGTCCACCCTGGGAACTTGGCTTCCCATTCGGCCTTGTTCTTCTCGATCCAAGCCTCGCACGATCCCTTGGCGAGATCGCGGACGCGGCCGATGTAGCTGGCGCGCTCCTGCACGGAGATCACGCCGCGTGCCTGAAGCAGGTTGAAGAGATGGCTGGCCTCGATCGCCTGGTCATAGGCGGCGAGCGGAATTTCCGCCTCGATGCAGCGCATGCATTCGGCCTCGGCAGCCTTGAAACCGGCGAAGAGCGCCTCGGTATCGGCGATCTCGAAGTTGTACTTCGACATCTGCTGCTCGTTGGCGAGGAACACGTCGCCGTAGCTCACGCCTTCGTTGTTGAAGCGCAAGTCGTAGACCCGGTCGACGCCCTGGATATACATCGCAAGGCGTTCGAGACCGTAAGTCAGTTCCCCGGCAACCGGCTTGCAGTCGAACCCGCCGACCTGCTGGAAGTACGTGAACTGCGTCACTTCCATGCCGTCGCACCAGACTTCCCAGCCCAGGCCCCAGGCGCCGAGCGTCGGGCTTTCCCAGTCGTCCTCCACGAAACGGATATCGTGCGCCAGCGGGTCCACGCCGATCGCGGCGAGGCTGGCGAGGTAGAGTTCCTGAAGGTTGTCCGGGTTCGGCTTCAGGATCACCTGATACTGGTAATAGTGCTGAAGGCGGTTCGGGTTCTCGCCATAGCGGCCGTCGGTGGGGCGGCGCGAAGGCTGAACATAGGCGGCCTTCCACGGCTCCGGGCCGAGCGCGCGCAGCGTCGTGGCCGGATGGAAGGTCCCTGCCCCCATGCGCATGTCATAGGGCTGAAGAATGAGGCAGCCCTGCGCGCTCCAGAAATTGTGGAGCGTCAGGATCATGTCCTGGAAACTGAGCGGCTGCTGCGCTGCGGTCGACATCGAAATCCCGTCAAAACTCTTGGCTTCGCGGCCTTTGGCGGATCGAACCCGGCAAATCAACCGCGCAGGCACCTGTTAAATCCGAGGCGACGCTACCGCAAACCCGCGCCTGCGGCTATCTCCGGCCGGAATGCCGCTGTTAAGGCTGCGTTTGTCTCTTTCCTTCCAAGGAAACCCGATGATCTTTTCCAGTAAGCGGCTGCGTCTCGCCGCCCTCGCCCCGCTGTTCCTGTTCGCACCGCCGGTACTGGCACAAGATGCGCAGACCGCAGTGGCCGAACCACGCGCCGAGGCCGTGGCTCCAGCCCGCCCCGCGCTCTGGAAGATCGCCGACAAGGATACAACGATCTACCTCTTCGGCACGGTCCACATCCTGCCGGAAAATGCCGACTGGTTCCACGGGCCGGTGCAGCAGGCTTTCAACTCCGCAAACCTGCTGGTGACGGAAACCATGCTCGATTCGCCGGAAGCGCTTCAGAAAGTGTTCCTGGACAAGGGCATGCGCCATGGCGGCAAGACCTTGCGCGAGAGCCTGAGCGCATCGGAACGCGAAAATCTCGAAAAAGCGCTTTCAAATCTGCATATTCCGGCAGAAACCTTCGATCAATTCCAACCCTGGTACGCCGGTCTGGTGCTGTCGCTGATACCGCTCAAGGCCGCCGGATACGAGCAGGCCAACGGGATCGAAACCCAGATCGAGACCAAGGCCGCCGCCAGCAGGATCGCGCGCCATCCGCTCGAAACGGCGGACTACCAGATCGGCCTCTTCGCAGACCTGCCCGAGAAGAGCCAGCGCAGCTATCTCAACGAGGTAGTCGAACAACTTCCGACATTACGTGAGGATATTGCCAAGCTGGTGGCCGCCTGGAAGGCGGGGCAAGCCGAGGAACTGGCCAAGCTGCTCAACGAGGACGAATCGGACGAAGTGATGCGCAAGGTGCTCATCACCGATCGCAACAAGGCCTGGGCCAAGTGGCTCAAGGCGCGGCTCGCCGAACCAGGCGTCGTTTTCGTGGCCGTGGGCGCGGGCCATCTCGCCGGGCGCGGCAGCGTGCAGGACGAACTGGCCAAGGCCGGGGTCCGCTCCGTCCGGGTGCAATAGGTCGATGCCCAAGCTGTTCCCGCAACTGGCGCTGCTGGGCGCTGCACTCGCGCTCTTCGCCTGTAGCCCCAGCCCGGAAGCCGCGAGACCCGCACTCTGGCATGTCGAGAGCCCGGACGGCGAAACGGCATGGCTATTCGGCACGATCCACAGCGCCAAGGCGCCGCTGCTCTGGCAGACCGGAAAGGTCCGGCAGGCCCTAGATGATTCCCATGAAATCATGGTCGAAGTCGGTAATCTTGCCAATGAAAGTGAAGTTTCCGCCACTTTCGCCTGCCTCGCCCGCAATGAGGGACAGCCGCCGCTCTCGCAGCGGATCGCCGCGAAGGAGCGCCCTGCACTTGAAGCCTTGCTCAAGAAAGGCGGCTACGGCGATGGCGATTTTGCGGGGATGGACACTTGGGCCGCCGCGCTCACCGTCGCGCAGGCCGGAGCCAACAAGGACGAGGCCCGCAACGGCGTGGACCGGGGGGTGATCGCCGCTGCCGGAAAGCGCCCCGTCATCGAACTGGAAGGCGCCGCGAAGCAGCTTGGTCTGTTCGACAGCCTGCCCGAACGCGAGCAGCGCGACCTGCTCTCGGCGGTCGTGGCGGAGGCGGATCGTTCCGATACCGACCTCGCTGCCAGCTGGCGCAAGGGCGACATGACGACGATCGAGCAGGAAACCCGCAAGGGCCTGCTGGCTGATCCGGAGCTGCGCGCAGTGCTGTTCGTGGGCCGCAACCGCGACTGGACGGCGCAGATCGCCCAGGCCATCGACGGCGGCAAGCGACCTTTCGTCGCGGTCGGTGCCGCACATATGGCGGGACCGGAGGGCATTCCGGCGATGCTCGCGCAAAAGGGCTATACGGTCACGCGGATACAGTAGCCGCCGGATGCTTGCCTTTTCGCCCATTTCGCATTAAGGGCGCGCGCTTACCGTCATGGTCATCCCTGGAGGCGTGACGGGACGGTGCGGATCGATACGCGGTCCGTATCCGACATCTATCCAGATTTCGAAAGGCAAGTCCACATGAGCGATACGCTTAACCTGCCGGCCGAGACGCGTGATCGGGCTGGCAAGGGAGCCTCCCGTGCTCTGCGTCGCGATGGCCGCGTCCCCGCCGTTGTCTATGGTGGCAACGAAGAACCCCTCGCGATCCACGTCGAGGAAAAGGAGCTGGCTCGCCAGCTTGGAACCGGTCACTTCTTCAACTCGATCATCGAAGTCGAAGTCGGCGGCAAGAAGTTCCGGACGCAGCCGAAGGACGTTGCCTTCCACCCCGTCACCGATCGTCCGCTCCACGCTGACTTCCTGCGCATCGTCAAGGGCGCGACCGTGCACGTCAACGTGCCGGTGGTCTTCGCCAACGAAGACGCCTCGCCGGGCCTGAAGCGCGGCGGCGTGCTGAACGTCGTCCGTCACGAGCTGGAACTCGTCTGCGACGCCGAGAAGATCCCGCACGAAATCGTCATCGACGTGACCGGCTTCGACGTGGGCGAATCGATCCACATCCACCACGTGAAGCTCCCGGCCGGTGTCGAGAGCGCGATCAGCGACCGTGACTTCACGATCGCCACGATCGCCGCCCCCTCGGCTCTGAAGAGCTCGGAAGGCGACACCGCGAAGGAAGGCGAAGGCGAGTAATTTCGCCCGAAACCATCTTCGGATAAACGAACGGCCCTTCCCGCCCCGGCCAGACCGGCGAGCAGGAAGGGCCGTTTCGCGTTCAAGTTACAGGATCTATCGACATGCAACTGTGGGTCGGCCTCGGCAATCCCGGTACTCAATATGCGCTGAACCGCCACAATGTCGGCTTCATGGCGATCGATGCGATCGCGGAAGTCCATGGCTTCGGCCCCACGCAGAAGAAGTTCCAGGGCTGGCTTCAGGAAGGCCGCATCGGCACGCAGAAGATCCTCCTACTCAAGCCCGCGACGTTCATGAACGAGAGCGGCCGCGCCGTCGGCGAAGCGATGCGCTTCTACAAGCTGGCGCTCTCCGACCTCACGGTCTTCCACGATGAACTCGATCTCGCGCCGTTCAAGGTCAAAGTGAAGCAGGGCGGCGGTCACGCCGGTCACAACGGCCTGCGTTCGATCGACCAGCACCTCGGCGCCGAGTTCCGCCGCATAAGGCTCGGCATCGGCCATCCCGGCCACAAGGACCGCGTCCACGGCTATGTACTCGGCAACTATGCCAAGGCCGACATGGACCCGCTGGCCGACATGCTGGGCGCCGTCGCCGGAGAAGCCGACCGACTCGCAGCCGGAGACGACGTGCGCTTCATGAACGACGTGGCGCTTCGCCAGCAGGATTGACGGCGCAAGTTAGTTATCTTTTGCGCATAATTAGCGTCGGGTTAGCTTACACATTGCACCGTCCGGCACGGGCGTTAACCAGTCCAATCCGCAGAAAACCGTATTTGGCACGGCATTTGCTTTTCTTGTTGGGAAACCTATTCGGGCAACAAGGGGAATACGAATGATCCGCAGCACCATGCTCGCCCTGGCGCTTACTGCCGGCAGCACAATCGCCTTCGTCTCGCCGGCCGAGGCCACTTACGGCTACGACCACAAGCACTCCTGCGGCTGCGGCCACTCGCAGGGCAAGAAGCTCTGCGGCTCCAGCAGCTCGTCGAGCAGCAGCAGCTCTTCTTCGTCGTCTTCGTCTTCCTCCGGCGGCTCCACGACGACTTCGGGCGGCACCACCTCCACCTCGGGCGGTACGACTTCGACCTCCGGCGGCACGACGACCTCGGGTGGTACTTCGGGGGGCGGCTCTTCGGGCGGTTCCAGCTCGGGTGGCACCGCCGTTCCCGAACCCGGCATGCTCGGCATGATGGGCATCGGCCTCCTCGGCCTCGCCTATGCCCGTCGCCGCAAGCGCCGCGACTGATCCGACAGCTCGAAACAGTCTCAAGTCGTCGCCGGTCTCAAACGGCGGCGGCTTTGGCTTTTGCAAGGTCGCGGGCGATTTCCGCATTACCCGGATCGGCGCTCGCAGCCGCTTCGAGCAATCTGCGGGCGCCCGTCAGATCGCTTCGCAGTTCCAGGCGCACGCGGGCGGCGGCATGGAGATAGTCCGGATCGTCCGGCTTCAGCGCCAGCGCGCGATCGGCATAGGCAAGCGCCGCCTTCGCCTGCCCCGATCGCGCCGAGGCCCAGGCGAGGTTCCCGAGCACTTCCCCATCCTCCCCGCGCCGAAGCAGTTCGCGATAGGCGGCAAGCGCTCCCACCCAATCCTGCCGCGCGAGCGCTGACTGCCCTTTGTCGACCAAAGCCATCGTCGCTTTCAGACGTGCAGGGTCGAGGCGGGCCTTGAGGACATCCGCCTGCGGATCGCCCGAGGCTCGCGCCGCCCGCTCTGCCAGCGAGAGAAGCTCGGGCCGCGCCAGAGTACTTGCAGCAAGCGGCTTCAGCGTAGCCCAGGCGCCGCGCGGATCGTGCGTCGCAAGCTGGGATTCCCCCAGCATCGTGCGCGCATAGGCATTCCCCGGATCGAGCAGGACCGCGCGGCTGAACAGGACCCGCGCCTGCTCGGCATAGCCGAGACGCAGGAGCGCCTCCGCATAAGTCAGGCCCACTCCGGAGGCGGGATCGAGATCACCGTCGCGTCCCTGCAGGCCTAGCCGGATCGTCTCCCATTCGCCTTTCTCGGCCAGCAACTGGATGCGCAGGTCTTCCAGCGCCGGATCGCCGGGGGACACCTTCCGCGCCTTCTCCAGCACCGCCATGGCTTCATCGACCTTGCCCTGCTCATCATAGGCATTGGCCAGCGCGAGCATCGGCGGAACCTTGTCCGGATAGGCCGCGATCGTCCGGCGATAGGCAGCAATCGCCCGATCGGTCTGGCCGCGCGCGCTTGCGAGGTCTCCTGAAAGTGCGAGCGTGTTGTAAGAGTTTACAGCAAACTGCTGCATTTTCGACAAAATATGATCGACGCGGGACAGGTCTCCCCCTGTGAGCGCGAACCGCGCATAGGCCACGGCCAGCGGCAGATCGTCCCCGGCCTTCATCCCCTGCTCGAAGGCCTCCGTCGCTGCCTTGTCATCGCCGAGAGCGAGATAGGCCTCCGCCCGAAGGCGCCAGGCTTCGGTGTCGAAATCGTTTACAATGAGCGCGATCGCGTCGGATGCCCGCCCTCGCAGCAGGGCCAGCCCCGCTTTCAGGCGCTTCAATCGCGCGCCCTTCTCTCCCGCCGTTTCGAGACGCGCGATCGCGCGATCGGCAGCATCGGCATCGCCCAGCGCGATCTGCGTGCGCGCCAGCAGTGCCAGAGCCTCGGGATTACCCGGTTCCTGCTCCAAGGCCGCAAACAGGCTCGTCCGCGCCGCCTGATAGTCCTGCGCGGCGAAATCGGCGCGCGCCTTGTCGAACGGAGCCGGTCCACCATCGCCGCATCCGCCCAGTAAAGCGAAGGCAAGAGCGGCAAGCGACAGGCAAACGGCGGCTTTCATGACGCGGGTCTAAGGCCAAGCCCTGAAATTTCCGTGAAGCCCCGCTCAACAAAGACTCGCCGTGCAACTGGTAATACGGGCGGAGTGACGCTAAGGCGCGGCCAAACATTTCTTCCGGAGTTACACATGGGTTTCCGTTGCGGAATCGTGGGCCTGCCCAATGTCGGCAAGTCGACCTTGTTCAATGCGCTCACCGAAACGCAGGCAGCGCAGGCGGCCAACTATCCTTTCTGCACGATCGAGCCCAACGTCGGCCAGGTCGGCGTGCCCGATCCGCGCCTCGACAAGCTGGCCGAGATCGCCGGTTCGGCCAAGATCATCCCGACGCAGCTCTCCTTCGTCGACATCGCCGGTCTCGTGCGCGGCGCCTCGAAGGGTGAAGGCCTGGGCAACCAGTTCCTCGGCAACATCCGCGAGGTGGACGCTATCGTCCACGTCCTGCGCTGCTTCGAGAACGACGATATCCAGCACGTCGACGAGCGCGTCGATCCCATCGCCGATGCCGAGACGGTCGAGACAGAACTGCTGCTTTCCGACCTCGAAAGCCTGGAAAAGCGCGTTCCCGCCGCCCAGAAGAAGGCCGCGCAGGGCGACAAGGAATCGAAGATCATCGCCTCGGTCCTCGGCCAGACGCTGGAACTGCTGCGCGACGGCAAGCCCGCCCGCCTGACCCAGCCCAAGGACGACGACGAAGCCCGCGTCTTCGCGCAGGCCCAGCTGCTCACCGCCAAGCCGGTGCTCTACGTCTGCAACGTCGAGGAAGAATCCGCCGCCGAAGGCAATGATTTCTCGGCCCGCGTGTTTGAGAAGGCCAAGGCCGAAGGCGCCACCGCCGTCATCGTCTCCGCCGCGATCGAGGCCGATCTGGTCGGCATGGACAACGAGGAACGCATGGTCTTCCTCGAAGAGATGGGCCTCCACGAAACCGGCCTAGCCCGCATCATCCGCGCCGGTTACGACCTGCTCGGCCTGCTGACCTTCTTCACCGTCGGCCCGAAGGAAGCCCGCGCCTGGACCGTGCACAAGGGCGCCAAGGCCCCCGACGCGGCAGGCGAAATCCACTCGGACATGCAGCGCGGCTTCATCCGCGCCGAGACCATCGCCTATGACGACTATGTCGCGCTGAACGGCGAATCCGGCGCCAAGGAAGCCGGCAAGCTGCGTCAGGAAGGCAAGGAATACGTGGTGCACGACGGCGACGTCATGCACTTCAAGTTCAACGTCTGATCTTGCTCAGGCGGCGTAGGTTTTCGAGCTTGCGCCGCCATATAAAGCCGTTTCCTCGAAAGATTCGAGGATCGGGCAAGGCCCCTCGTCCGACCCCGCGCATTCCTGCGCAAGCCGCCGGAGCGACTGCCGCGCCGCTTCCAGTCCGGCGATTTCGAGGTCCAGCGCCGCGAGGCGCACTTGCGCCATTTCCCGCGCCCTCGGCCGGTCTCCGGTGTGATCGAGGCTGATGAGTTCGGCGATCTCGTCGAGAATGAAGCCCGCCGCCTTGGCCGAACGGATGAAGCGCAACCGCCGCACGTCCTCCTCGCCGTAATGCCGCTGGCCTTTGGCGCCGCCGGTCGCCGCCGGGCGCGGATCGAACAGCAATCCCTTGCGCTGGTAGAACCGCACCGTCTCCACGCCGACGCCACTCGAACGCGCCAGCTCCGAAATCGTCAGGGCCATGCTTGACTCCGTACCATGGTACGGAAGCTATAAGCCGAGTCATGACACAGACGCCAGCCCGTACCGCCGTTCTCCATCGCATGGTCATGGAGAAGCATTCGTGCCCCTGGGGAATCAAGTCCAAGTACCTTCTGGAAAAGCTGGGATACGAGGTCGAGGATCACTGGCTGACCACACGCGATCAGGTCGATGCCTTCAAGGCCGAACAGGGCGTGGCGACGACGCCCCAGACCTTCATCGACGGCAAGCGGATCGGCGGCTACACGGACTTGAGGACGCATTTCGGCCTCAAGGTTCATGATCCGAAGGCGAAGACCTATCGCCCGGTTCTCGCCGTCTTCGCGACCGGGCTTGGCCTTGCGCTCGCGGCCAGCTGGGCGGCGTTCGGCACGCCATTCACCTTGCGCAGCGCCGAGTGGTTCGTCTCGATGACGATGATGCTGCTGGCGATGCTCAAGCTCCAGGATGTCGAGCAGTTCTCGACGATGTTCCTCGGCTACGACCTGCTCGCCAAGCGCTTCGTGCCTTATGCCTATGCCTATCCGGTGCTGGAATGGACGGCGGGCGCGCTGATGACCGCCCATGCCCTGCCCTGGCTCTCGATCCCCATCGGTCTCGCGATCGGCGGCATCGGCGGGGTCTCGGTGTTCTACGCGGTCTATATCCAGAAGCGCGAACTCAAGTGCGCCTGCGTCGGCGGTTCCGGCGCGGTGCCGCTGGGCTTCGTCTCGCTCACCGAGAACCTGTTCATGGTCGCCATGGCGCTGTGGATGCTGGCAAGGATGATATAACAAGACATCGACCTGTCGCGATCGCAGGTCTATGGGGGCGACGACATGAAGAGACTCGCCCACCTGGCAGGCGCGCTGGCCCTGCTCGCCTCTCCCGCACTCGCCAAATCCGCTTCGAAGCCTTCTGACGATCGCCGCGATCCGGTGGTGATCCTCGTCTCGATCGATGCCTTCCGCGCCGACTATCTCGATCGCGGGATCACGCCCAACCTTTCCGCCATCGCGGCCAGCGGGATCAGCGCGGCGATGCGCCCCTCGTTCCCCAGCAAGACCTTCCCAAACCATTGGGCGCTCGCCACCGGAAAAGTGCCTGACCGCAACGGCATCGTCGCCAACAGCTTCGAGGACCCCGCCCATCCCGGCGAGAAGTTCACGATGGCAAGCGACGAGCCTTACTGGTGGGACGAAGCCGAACCGATCTGGGTCACGGCGGAAAAGGCGGGAATCCACACGGCGACGATGTTCTGGCCCGGCTCCAACGTCGCCTGGGGCGGGACGCTGGTGAAGGAGCCGTGGAAGACCATCGACGGCGGAATCCGCCCCCGCGACTGGCAGCAGTACAACGGCGCGGTATCGCCGATGCAGCGGGTGGAGGCTGTGCTGGACTGGCTGCGCCGTCCCGCCGCCAACCGCCCGAAGCTAGTCACGCTCTACTTCGATCAGGTGGACACCGCCGGTCATCACTACGGCCCGGACGATGCCCACACCGATGCCGCGATCGCCGATGTTGACGGCGACATCGGCAAGCTCGTCGCAGGCCTACACGAACTCGGGCAGCCCGCCGATCTCATCGTCGTGGCCGATCACGGCATGGCGGCGATTTCCAGCGAGCGGGTCATCGCGCTCGACAAGATCGCCGATCCTTCGCTCTATACGCTGGGCGACACCGGCCCCTTCGCCGGACTAACGCCAACTGCGGGCAATGACGGGGCACTCGCCGCCAAGCTGCTCAAACCGCAGAACCACATGCAGTGCTGGCGCAAGCAGGACATTCCCGCCCGTTTCCACTACGGCAGTAATCCGCGCATCGCCCCGTTCTTCTGCTTAGCCGAGACTGGCTGGCAGATCGCCGCAACCAAGCCTGAGAAAGCCTCGACCGGCGGCACTCATGGCTATGACAATGCGGTTCCGGAAATGGCGGCGCTCTTCGTGGCGAGCGGCCCGGACCTCGCGCCGCGGGGCAGGCTCGCGTCGTTCGACAACGTCGATGTCGCCCCGCTACTGCGCGATCTCCTGCACCTCCCGCAGGTGGTCGATGGCGACGGCAACGATGCGCCGTTCCGCGATGCATTGAAACAGCCCGGCCACTGAAACAGTCCGACCGACAAACAGCGCCCGAAGAGAGCGCCCGACCAAAACCAACCCCGTCATCCCCGCGAAGGCGGGGATCCCGCTGCCTTCTGCGACCTATCGTATCTCCGCAAGAAAAGCGGGGGCCCCGCCTTCGCGGGGGCGACGAGTTGGTTTGCGTTTTCCTAATTTGGCTCTTCAGGTCAGGCTCAGGACCGGCAGCTAACCTCCCCCTCCGACATGAAAGCCACCCGCTCCTGCGCATCGTGGAGCACGAGTTTCGCAGGCCAGTGCGTCGTGTCCGAGCCGCCCGCCTTGTCCGGCAGGCTCACCATGTCGACCCAGCTCGCCAGACCGACATATGTGCCGCGCGCATTGCCCGGCAGCTGCGCGCTTTCCTTCTTGGCGGCATAGCGCTTGAGATCGCCGCCGATGCGCATGAAGCCCTCATCCGCATTGGCGATGAAGATCGGGTCCTTCTCGCCCGGCTTGCGGAATGCGCAACCCGGCTTGTCCAGGCCGTAGCGGGCCACATCGATCTCGGTGATGGCGCGGGGAATGATCGGCTTGAACGGCTCCCGACTCATCCGCTCGACCATGGCGACGTCCTGCGCGTCCTCCGCCGCCTCCTTGCCTGAATCCTCCCGGCCGCAAGCTGACAGCAGGACCAAAGGAGCCAGAGCAAGGATTGGTTTTCGCATCATTTTCGCCCGAACAGTTTCTCGATATCGTGGTGTGCGAGTTTAACCCACGTCGGGCGCCCATGGTTGCATTGGCCGGAACGCGGAGTGCGCTCCATTTCGCGCAGCAGCGCATTCATCTCCGCCACCGAAAGCGAGCGCCCTGCCCGGACCGAGCCGTGGCAGGCCATCGTCGCCAGCACGAGTTCCAGCTTCTCGCCCAGCAGCAGAGCATCGCCGTTACGTGCCAGGTCGTCGGCAATATCGCGAACAAGGGCATGGACGTCCGACTTGCCGAGCACCGAAGGCACCGCACGAACCAGCATGGCCCCCGGCCCGAAACGCTCCAGCACCAGCCCGAATTGCGCGAGATCGGCGGTCTTGTCCTCCAGCGCGTCGCAGGCGGCTTCCTCCAGTTCGACGACTTCGGGCAGCAGCAGCGCCTGCGAGCGAGCCATGGCGTCTTCCGCCCCGGCGGCTTTAAGACGCTCCAGCACGAGCCGCTCGTGCGCCGCGTGCTGGTCGACGATCACCAGACCGTCCTCGGCCTCGGCGACGATATAGGTCCCCGCGACCTGCCCACGCGCGACGCCGAGCGGATATTGCAGCGCTTCCTCCGGCTCGTCGGGCACCGCCTCGGCCCGGCCCGAAGGCTGGGCCATGACTTCTTCCTCATAGGAGCGCCAGGCGGCCCCCGCTTCGGAGACCCGGCTCGGCGCAGGCCGATAATCGCTGCGCGAAGGCTGCGCGGAATATTCACGCGCGAACAGCGAGCCGAGCGCGGGCGCCGGGGCAGGCGCGACCGGCTCGACCTGCCACATGTTCATCGCGGCGGCGGCGGCAGGCTGCGCGCTCCTCTGCCCCGAGGATTCGAGTGCATGGCGCAAGGCCCCGACCAGAAAGCCTCGAATGAAAGTGGGATCGCGGAAGCGCACTTCGGTCTTGGCGGGATGAACGTTGACGTCCACTTCCTCCGGCGGAATTTCAAGGAACAGCGCCAGCACCGCATGGCGATCGCGCGCAAGCATGTCCGAATAGGCGCCGCGCACCGCACCGACGAGCAGCCGGTCCTTCACCGGACGCCCGTTGACGAAGAGATACTGGTGATCGGCGACGCCGCGATTGTAGGTCGGCAGTCCGGCCACGCCGGTGAGGCGCGCGGTTCCCCGCTCCGCATCGATCAGCACGCCGTCTTCCGCCAGTTCGCGCGCCACGAGTCGCGCCACCCGCGATGCCAGCTCCTCGCGCGGCTGCACGGCGATGACCCGGCGCCCGTCGTGCTCCATCGTGAAGCCGATATCGGGCCGCGCCATCGCGAGACGGCGCACGACATCCTGACAGGCCGCATATTCCGAACGCGCCAAGCGCAGGAACTTGCGCCGCGCGGGCACTTTGGCGAACAAGTCCTCAACCCGGATGCGCGTGCCCGGCGGCAGCGCAGCCGGACTGTCCACCGCAACCACGCCGTGATCGACGACGCGTTTCCAGCCCTCTTCCGAATCGTGGGGACGGCTCTCGATGGTCAACCGCGCGACCGACCCGATCGACGGCAGCGCCTCGCCGCGAAAGCCGAGCGTCGCCACCAGTTCGATATGTTCGTCCGGCAGCTTGGATGTCGCGTGACGCTCCAGCGCCAGGGCGATCTGGTCGGGCACCATGCCGCAGCCGTCGTCGGTCACTTCGATCAGGTCGAGACCACCTGAGGCGAGGCGAACGGTGATCTGGGTCGATCCGGCATCGATCGCGTTTTCCACCAGTTCCTTCAGCGCGGAGGCGGGGCGCTCCACCACTTCGCCCGCCGCGATGCGGTTGACGAGATGTTCGGGAAGACGGCGGATAATCGGCATTACGAGTCTTTCGCTAGTCGCGGTAAGGGGCGTCCATGGCACCACGATCTCGAAGTGTTCCAAACACTAGCGGTGAACCGCATGGAATTCGAGACGGGCGTCCAACGATTCCCCCATGAAAAAGACACAAATTTTTGGCGTTTCGCGAATCGATGGGCTAAGGGGTCCCCTTCCATGCCAACCTGCCCGTCGCTCCATGGGGATTCCCTTTGGCAAGCGCTGGGAAAGACAACGGATTACTGATGGCCTCGCTCGTCTCGCGATTCTTCAAACTCGGCTCACAGAACATGGCGATCGACCTTGGGACCGCCAATACGCTCGTCTACGTTCAGGACCGCGGAATCGTGCTGAACGAGCCGTCGGTCGTGGCGATCGAGACGCTGAACGGCGTCAAGAAGGTCAAGGCCGTGGGCGACGACGCCAAGATGATGATGGGCAAGACGCCCGACAACATCGAAGCCATCCGCCCGCTGCGTGACGGCGTGATCGCCGACATCGAGATCGCGGAAGAGATGATCAAGCACTTCATCCGCAAGGTGCACGGCAAGAAGAACCTGTTCCGCTATCCGGAAATCGTGATCTGCGTGCCCTCGGGCTCGACTTCGGTCGAACGCCGCGCGATCCGTGACGCCGCTTCGAACGCGGGTGCCAGCCAGGTCTACCTGATCCTCGAACCGATGGCCGCGGCGATCGGCGCCGACATGCCCGTCACCGAGCCGGTCGGCTCGATGGTGGTCGACATAGGCGGCGGCACCACCGAAGTCGCAGTGCTGTCGCTGCGCGGCCTCGCCTACACCACCTCGGTCCGCGTCGGCGGTGACAAGATGGACGAATCGATCGTCTCCTATGTCCGCCGTCACCACAACCTGCTGATCGGGGATGCCACCGCCGAGCGCATCAAGAAGGACTACGGCATCGCCGTCATGCCGGCCGACGGCATTGGTGAGACCATCCACATCAAGGGCCGCGACCTCGTCAACGGCGTGCCGAAGGAGATCACGATCTCGCAGGCCAACGTCGCCGAAGCACTGGCCGAGCCGATCGGCGCCATCGTCGAAGGCGTGCGCATCGCGCTTGAGAACACCGCACCGGAACTCGCCGCCGACATCGTCGACCAGGGCATCGTGCTCACCGGCGGCGGCGCGCTGATTCAGGGCCTCGACGACTATCTGCGCGAGGAAACCGGCCTCCCGGTCAGCGTCGCCGAAGACCCGCTGTCCTGCGTCGCGCTCGGCACCGGCCGCGCGATGGAAGATCCGGTCTATCGCGGCGTGCTGATGTCCGCCTGATTTCGCGCGGAGTGGCCGGTGCTCTGGAAGCCCGGCCGCTCCCCCTTCCCGGCACCCTTGTTGCCGGTCGTTTGACGTTAGAGCGGCAGTCCGACCGGAAGGCCGCCACTACGAAGGAGTGCATGGCGCATGGCACCGCCAGCAAACAGGCGCTCCAGCTATTCGCGCCGGGCGCAGTACACCACGTTCCTCAGTTATGCCGCAGGCGTGCTTGGCGCCGCGGTCGGACTGGCGCTCGTGGTGATCTCGCTTGTAAATCCCGGATTCTTCTCCGCCCTTCGCGGACTGGCCGACGATGCGAGCGAACCGGCTGCGCAGATGTCTGCCAGCGGCCGCGATCTCGGACGCGATACCTGGGCCGAACTCACCGGATTCTTCCATTCGGGAGCAGAACACGCGCGGCTCAAGCGTGAGCTTGCCGAGGCGAAAGTGCGTCTTGCCGAAGCAAAAGCGACTTCGGCGGAAAACAAGCGCCTCAAGGACCTGATGGCGCTGTCGGAGCCGAACGGCGGCGCGGTCGCCTATGCCCGGCTGACCTCCTCGACCAGCGCCAGCACCCGCCGCTATGCGACCTTGGGCGCCGGGACCGACCGCAATGTCACCCCCGGTATGCCGGTCCGTTCGCAGATGGGCCTCGTCGGGCGCGTGCTCGAAGTCGGCTCGTCCAGCGCGCGGGTCCTGTTGGTTACCGACAGCGAAAGCGTCGTGCCGGTCCGCCGCGCGACCGACGGCGTTCCCGCCTTCGCGCAGGGCAACGGCGACGGCACCTTGCGCATCCGCCTGATCAACCTCGGCATCAATCCGCTGCGCAAGGGCGACGTGCTGGTGACTTCGGGGTCCGGCGGCCTCTACCGCCCCGGCACGCCGATGGCCGTCGTGACCGACCTCATCCGCGACGGCGCCATTGCCCGCGTGCTCAGCAACCCTTCCGATACCGACTATGTGATGGTCGAAAAGAGCTGGGCGCCGCCACCGCCGCCGCCGCCTGTGAACGACGGCACGGTCAAGAAACGCTGATGTTCCAGCGCAGCGCCTCCCGCTCCACCACCCGGCAGCGCATCAACCACGCGCCCTCGCGGTTCCTCGCCATCGGCTTTCCCTGGCTGACGATCATGCTGGGCTCGCTGGTGCCGGGTTGGTTCATGATCGCCTCGGCGCCAGTCATGCCGCCGCTGGGCTTCCTGATCTATCTCGGCTGGCGGCAATTGCGCCCCGGCCTCCTGCCGATCTGGGCGGGTCTGCCGCTTGGCCTGTTCGACGATCTGTTCTCCGGCCAGCCCTTCGGCTGCGCGGTCCTGCTCTGGTCGCTCACCGCGATCGCGCTGGAAATCGTCGAAGTTCGCCTGCCCTGGCGCAACTTCGTGACGGAATGGCTCATGGCAATGGGCCTGATCGTCGCCTATATTGTTCTCTGCCTCGCTCTTGCGAACCTCGCAGGCGCGGCATCCCCGTTCCGTGTCATCGTGCCGCAGGTCGTTATCTCCGTGCTTTCCTACCCGCTCGTCGGTCGAGTCGTTGCCATGTTCGATCGGATTCGCCTCGCGCCGATCGTGCTGCTGCGATGAAGATCAATTTCAAGCGGTTCTTTCCGCAGCGCCACGTCAGCGCGGGCACCCTTCGCAACAGTTTCGACCGGCGCAGCCTCGTCGTCGGCTCGATCCAGGGCGGCATCGGCGTCCTGCTCGCCGCGCGGCTCGGCTATCTCTCGATCGCCCAGAACGCGAAGTACGAGCTTCAGGCCGAGAGCAACCGCGTCAACCTCTCGCTGATCCCGCCGCGCCGCGGCTGGATCATGGACCGCAACGGCACCCCGCTCGCCTCGAATCGCGCGGACTTCCGCGTCGATCTCATTCCCGAGCGCGTTCAGGACATTCCCCATACGATCCAGACGCTGGGCAAGCTGCTCAGCCTCTCGCCGATCGCGATGCAGGACCTGGAAGACAAGCTGGAGCGCGCCCGCCGCTTCGCACCGGTGGAAGTCGCCAGCGGTCTCGACTGGGACACGTTCGCCGCCGTCAGCGTGCGCCTGCCCGACCTGCCCGGCGTCGTCACCCAGCGCGGTTTCTCGCGGTTCTATCCGCTCGGGCCTTCGGTCGGGCACCTGATCGGCTATGTCGGCCCGGCCTCGGCGGAAGAGTACGAGAAGGACCGCGATCCGGTGCTCATCACGCCGGGCTACAAGGTCGGCAAGGACGCGCTCGAAAAGTTCTACGAGAAGGACCTGCGCGGCAAGCCCGGCGCCCGGCGCGTCGAAGTGACCGCCTCGGGCCGGATCGTCCGCGATCTCGACACGCGCGAGGACGTGCCCGGCAAGACCCTGAAACTGACCATCGACGCCGGCATCCAGGAATATGCCGCGCGCCGCATCGGCCCCGAATCGGCGGCGGTCGTGGTGATGGACTGCCAGACCGGCGACATCCTCGCGATGTGCTCGATGCCCAGTTTCGACCCCAACAGCTTTTCCGACGGCATTGGCCGTCTCGAATGGAAGATGCTTTCGGACGACGACCATGTGCCGCTGCGCAACAAGGTCCTGCGCGGGCTTTACCCGCCGGGATCGACAGTCAAGCCGATGGTGGCGCTGTCCTTCATGGAAGCCGGGCTGGACCCGAACGAATCGGTGTTCTGCGGCGGCGGGTTGCGCGTCGGCAACCGCGTGTTTCACTGCTGGAACCGGCGCGGCCACGGCTCGGTCAACATGGCCAAGGGCATCTACCAGAGCTGCGACGTCTACTTCTACCACTTCGCCCAGCGCATCGGCATGGACCCGATCGCGGCGATGGCGAGTCGCCTCGGCCTCGGCCACGACTTCCCGCTGCCGGTTTCCGGCCAGTCCTATGGCACCGTGCCCAATCCGGCCTGGAAGCTGAAGAAGTACGGCAAGGAATGGCAGACCTTCGACACCGTCAACGCGACGATCGGCCAAGGCTATTTCCTGGTGAACCCGTTGCAGCAGGCGGTTCAGGCCTCGCGCATCGCCAGCGGCCGCGTGATCATGCCGCGCCTCGTTCATGGCCATGAGCACGAAGTCGCGCCCTCGCTGGGCATTCCCGCCGAGCATCTTGCCTATGTTCGCCAAGCCATGTCGGATGTCGCCAACGGTCCCGGTTCCGCACGGCACGCCGCCTTGCCGTTCCCGGACATCAAGCTCGCAGGCAAGACCGGTACCGCGCAAGTCGTTGGCCTCAATGTCGGCAGCGGCAAGGGCGGCCTCTGGAAGCATCGCGACCACGGCCACTTCATCTGCTTCGCCCCCTTCGACAATCCGCGCTATGCCTGCTCGGTCGTGGTCGAGCACGGTGGCGGTTCGGGGGCGGCCTATCCGATCGCCCGCGATGTGCTGACTTACGTCTTCGACAAGCAGAAGGGCATGGATATCCTGGCCGAGCTTGAACAGAAGTGGGGCGGCACGCCCAAGGAACGGCTCGACGCCCGCTATCGCACCTATTCGGCGCAGTACGGCGTCGGTGCCCCGGCGGTTTCCGCGGAAGAGGAAAACCGCAAGATTCAGGGCGCGGAAGCCGCTCCGGACCCGGCGCAGCCTATCGTCCGCGAGGCGGCATCGCCCGCCCCCGAACCCGATGCCGCCGAGCGCCAGCCCTCGGCATCGCAAGTGCCAAGCCCCACGCCGACACCAACCGCGACAGCTCCCAATACCGGAGGCAATCCGCAATGATGGGCCGTTCGATCGTTCCCGAGGCCATCGCTCGCCAGCCCTGGCACATGCTGATCCCGCTGACCGGTCTCGTCTCGCTCGGTGCTGCGGTGCTCTATTCGGCGGCGGGCGGCAGCCTCCAGCCTTACGCGCTCAGCCATGTCATGCGCTTCTTCATCTTCCTGGTTATGGCAATCGTCATTTCCCGGATCAGCCGCGACTTCTTCCGCATGGCCGCTTATCCGGTCTACGGCGCGATCGTCGTGCTGCTGGTGCTGGTGGAAGCGATCGGCGCGGTCGGCGGCGGCAGCCAGCGCTGGCTCAACCTCGGCTTCATGACGCTTCAGCCGTCGGAACTGATGAAACCGGCGATTGTGCTGGTGCTCGCACGGTTCTACGAAACCCTGCCCCATGCCATGACCGCCAGTTGGCGCGGACTTGTGCCTGCGGGCGTGCTGATCGGCATTCCCGCGCTCTTCGTCATGATCCAGCCCGACCTCGGTACCGCCTTGGCGATCTGCTTCGGCGGGG
Source organism: Novosphingobium sp. BL-S-20 (assembly GCF_055521635.1). Classification (NCBI taxonomy): domain Bacteria; kingdom Pseudomonadati; phylum Pseudomonadota; class Alphaproteobacteria; order Sphingomonadales; family Sphingomonadaceae; genus Novosphingobium; species Novosphingobium sp. BL-S-20. Next base: position 1,868,954 of record NZ_CM145494.1, read on the forward strand.
TGGTGACGATGTTCCTGGCGGGCCTGCCGCTGTCCTGGTTCATCGGCGCGGGCCTGACCGCCGCGATCGCCGCGCCGATCGCCTTCTTCACCCTGCTCCACGACTATCAGCGCAACCGCGTGCTGGTGTTCCTCGACCCTGAAAGCGATCCGCTCGGCACCGGCTATCACATCACCCAATCCAAGATCGCGATCGGCTCGGGCGGTTTCCTCGGCAAGGGCTTCGGCAACGGGTCACAGAGCCATCTGCAATATCTGCCCGAATCGCATACCGACTTCGTCTTCGCGACCATGGCGGAGGAATGGGGCATGCTCGGCGGCCTCTTCGTGCTTTGCGTCTTCGCCATCGTGCTGTCCTGGGGCCTCAGGGTCGCCCGCAAGGCCCCGGACCGCTTCTCCAGCCTGCTGGCCATGGGCATGGCGGCAACGATCTTCTTCTACGTCGCGATCAACCTGATGATGGTCATGGGCCTGGCGCCGGTCGTCGGCATCCCCCTGCCCTTCATGAGCCACGGCGGCACCTCGATGCTGACGAACATGATCTGCCTGGGCACGCTCATGGCCGTAAACCGTTGGAATCGCCGCCCCGGATCGCTCGCGTAAAATTTTTGAATTTTTCTCTTCCCATCCTGAAATCAGCCGTTATAGGGACCACTCCGCCGCCGGGGAGGTCCACCAAGACTTTCACAAAACGGCAGCCCAGGTCAGGGCAGTGTGGACGCATAGCTCAGTTGGTAGAGCAGCTGACTCTTAATCAGCGGGTCCTTGGTTCGAGCCCAAGTGCGTCCACCATTCCTGTCCTTACGCGGAAACGCGTGGACGCATAGCTCAGTTGGTAGAGCAGCTGACTCTTAATCAGCGGGTCCTTGGTTCGAGCCCAAGTGCGTCCACCATTTCCGTACCTTACGCGGCCCGTATCTTATGCGGCAGGGCGTGTGGACGCATAGCTCAGTTGGTAGAGCAGCTGACTCTTAATCAGCGGGTCCTTGGTTCGAGCCCAAGTGCGTCCACCACCGCCTCCCCTCACATTCCATCGCTGACGACATCGAGCATCCCGTTGCTCTGTCCTTCGTGCCTGATCAGCTCTCGGCTGCCGAGAGGTTCCGCCGCATGACGGGAATGCCGTAGCGCTCGGCCAGATCCTCGATCACCGCTTTCGGCAGGGCTTTGAGAAAGGCCATGCCGACCCGGCCGTCGCGTATCCAGCGCACTTCCGCTTCCACCGCCTTGAGGTTCGCCATACGCAGCGCGACACGCTGGCCGGAGGCGAAATCCTCGCCGCTGCCGACCACGCAGCATCCGCCTTCCGAAATGTCCGCAAGTTCGACGCCGAAAACGTGCCAGCTCGACTTGCGACAGCGCGCTTCCAGCAGGACGGCATGGCGCGATGTAAGCCTGCCGCAATCGTCCCGTACCTGCATTCCAGCCCCTAAATCGTTATTGCCGTTCACCAGCGAGACGCGATCCCTAGCAGCGATAGGTAAACTGCAGGTTGCGGCTAGTCCTTCGCGGCGTCTTCGCCGGGCGGCGTACTTGTGCCCGCGATCTGGGCGTCGATATCGCGTGCACGCTTGCTGATCTTCTCGTTCGCCGCCTCGTAGCGCTCCTCGAAACTCGGCTCCTTGTGGCACCCGGAGAGCGCCACAAGGCCCGCGAGCAGGATGAGGACCCTGCTCATCAGTAGTCCTTCTTGATGCGGATATTGAGGCTGTTGACGCCCGAACCGCCTGCCTGGCTCAGCACCGAGAGCCACTTGGTCACGCTCACTTCGAGCTGCGTGGCGGTGAAGCCGCGCGCGTCGGTGATCAGTTCCACGTAGATATCGTCGGTCAGGTACTGGCCTGCCGCTAGCGCCGTACCGCGGCCGCTCGCCTCGTCGGGGCTGAGGATGCGCAGACGATCGATCCCCGCTGCCGAACGCAGCTTGCCCAGCGGATTGACGCCGCCGCCCGTGGCCCTCAGCGAATTGAGCGAAGTGGCCAATTGCACCGCCTGGATCGCCGAGAGGTTCTCGATCGAACTGCCAAACAGGATGCGCGACAGCACTTCGTCCTGTGGCAGGCTGGGATCGGAGCTGAACTCGATCTGCGGATTGTAGGCGCGTCCGCTGACGGTCACCGTAACGTCGACATCATCGATCGTCTCGGTCGCGGTGATAGCCACGGTCGGGTCGATGGTCTGGCCACCGTTGAACGAAATGAGGCCATCGGTCAGTTCGAACTGCTTGCCCGCGAACCCGAGCGTGCCGCGCACCAGCTTCACTTCGCCGGCCATGCTCGGCGCCGAACTGGTGCCGCTCAGGCGGAAATCGGCGCTCCATTCGGATTCAAGGCCCATGCCCGAAACATAGAGCTTTTCCGGAGCCTTGAGATGGAGATCGAGCCGGACCGAAGAGAAGGCGCTGGTGATCTGCGGTGCCGGTTCGTCACCCGTCACGCGGACCGGCCCGGAGCGCGGCTTGAAGCGCACCCCTGTCAGATGCGGCACGTCCACGGCGCCCTGGCGGACGATCTCGTAGCGGGTTTCCGGCAGGCGCAAGTCGCCCGAGAGCAGCGGGGTTTCGCCCGCGCGCTTGGTCAGGTTGAGCGTGCCGGTGGCACTGGCCGAAAGCGAATCGCTGCGCGCCAGCCGCGCCCGGTCGAGCTTGACGTTGAGGTCCATCGGATAGCCCGCGTCCGCTGCAAGGCTGAGCCGTCCGTTCGCGCTGACCGTGCCGCTGCCCGCATTGGCATTGAGCGAGGTCAGTTCGAAGGAGTTGCCGCTGAACTTGCCCTCCAGCGTCAAGTTGGTCAGCCGCGTGCCGTAAGCCTGGTACTCGTAAGTCAGGTCCTTGCCCTTCACGAGGCCGGTGATGCACGGGTCGGAAACGCGGCAGGAGAAGTCCGCCGCCAGACCGACCGATCCGGTCAGCGTCTGGCCGGGCTGGCCCGCGAAGGAGAACAGCGTATCGGCGGGGCCGTTGTAGCGGATGCCGCCGCCGAGCGGCGCCTGAAGCAGGCGCGTAGTCCACGCGCCCTCGCCCGGAGGCAGCGGGCTGAGCGTGGCGGCCAGACGGCCGATCACGCTGCCCTGCTTGCGGAACACCGCATGGGCCTCGCCGCCGTCGGGATGGAGCTTGCCGACGAAGTTGATGTCGACCGGCTGGCTCACCGTGCTGGAACTGGTGCGGGTGAAGTTGACCAGGCTCATGCGGGCATCGGCGCGCGGGAAGGCGGTGGCGCTTTCCTGCTCGAAGTCGAGGCTGCCGCTGGCCTTGCCGCCAAGGCCGTAGCCGGGCACGAAGGCATTCACGAGCGCGACGTCGATGTTCTCCAGTCGGCTCTGGAACTTCATGCCGGTGCCATACTGGCCGGAGACTTTCGCCGTGCCCGAGCCGAAGGAGATGGTGGTCGGAAGCAGTTCGTAGCCGCCGTCCTTGGGCACGATCCGCGCCGGAGACTCGGTCTTGAGACCGAGACCACGTACACGTCCTTGCAAGGCGACGCGCCAGAGTTCGGGGGTGAGATCGGCATTGAGACCCACGCGGAACGGCACGCCGCTCACGCCTTCGATCAGGCCCTTGGCCTTGCCGCGTCCGTCACGGTAGTCGACGATCACGCGCGCGGCGGCGAGGTCGAGGGCACCGAACGAAGTTCCGGCCAGCTGGGCATCGGCGACGACGCTGGGCTTGTCATAGAGCACCGCCCGCCCGTCGATGATGGCCGAGCCGATCGTCAGCTTTGCGGCACCAGGGAAGACTGCATCCTTGGCGCGCAAGTTGAAGTCGACGGCCTGATACTTGCCCTCGGCATCGAGCTTCAAGGCGCCGCCGATGCCGTTGCCCTTGGCGGTGAGCTCACCGGCGAAAGGCCCGGCCTTGGTCTGGACCATGCGGCCCGCGAAATCGACGCCGGAGAGGTTCGCGCTATTGATGTCCACCGACATCTGCTGGCCCAGCCCCAGCGACACGTCGGCCTTGAGCGGGCCGTAGTCGGTGTCGCCGGTCATGTCGAAGCGATAGCCGCCGCGAACGCCGGTGATCCGCGCGTCGAGATTGGCAAGGCCGATGCCGAGGCCCGGCCGCTCGGCGGTGACATGGGCATCGGGATTGGCGATCGTGCCGTTCACCCGCACCCCGATCGCGCCATAACGGTTCGAACTGCCGCGCGCGGCAAGGGAAATCCGGCCGTTCGGAGACCAACTCCCCTGCCCGCCCGTCACCTTGAGGTCCGGGGCGTTCAGTTGCAGCGAAGAGAAGCGCACGACACCGTCCGGTCCGTAATGAACGCGCGAGGATGCCGCGAAATTGCCGCCGAGGTAAGTCTGCAGGCTCTCGTTCAGCAGCTTCGTCGAACGCGCGCGCACGGTGCCGTCGAGCGCGAATCCACTGCCCTCGCTCTTGAGGTCCATGTTCGTGCGGATGCTGAAGATGCCGACGCTGTCGAGCCGGTAGTTGTCGATCTTGCCGTCGATCGCGCCGGTGTAGAAGCCCTTGGCCAGATCGGCGACGAGGATCAGTCCGGCTTCGATGCGGTCGGAGCGCAGGCGCATATTGTCGGAAAGGACGCGGGTGCCGTCGATGGCGAGATCGCCGTCGAGGCGGACATTGGCCAGCGAACCGCCCGCCACGGTATCAAGCCCGGTGATGCGCTGCACGCGCGCGGAAACGGGGATCAGGATCTTGTCCGCATCGACCCGCGCGGCACCGCTGGCGGTCAGGCGTTCCAGCCCCATGTCGTTCATCACCACGCGCGCGGCATTGATGCGATAGGCAACCTTGGGCGTGGTGAAGGCGCCGTCCAGCGCGAGCGAGGCAGTCAGCCCGGCGCCGCTGAGCTTGGGCGCGATGGCGGCGGGCTTGAGCAGGGCAAAATCGAGCTTGAGATCGTCGAAACTGTTGTTCGACAGGTCGACCATGCCGTTCGGCGTCAGGGTGAAGGCATCGCTCCAGACCCGGCCCGTTACTTTGGCGCGGCGCTGATCGAGCGCGGCGGTCACGTCGAGGTTGGTGATCGGCCCCAGCAGGTTCGCTGTCGGTCCGGCAAAGAGGCGCGCCACTTGCGTCGGCCCCTTGATCGTGAAAGTGCCGTCACGCGCAGTAAGGTCCAGCTTGGCGAGATCGCCACCGCCAAGACCGGCATCGAGCTTGCCGTTCCAGACCTTCCAGTCGCCCTTGCCGCCGAGCTTGACCGTCAGCGGCTGCTTGAGACCGCCCAGTGCGGCGATCACGCCGCCGGTCGGGGCATTGAGATCGAGGTCGATGGCGAGCCGGTTCTTCGCGGGCACCGCGTCGAGCAGCAGGTTGAAGCGGTCTCCGCCTTCCTTGCCTTCGATGGCGATCGTGCCGCCCTTGGCAGAAACCAGCGCGCGGCCATCGGAGATATGCGCCTTGCCGTCGATCGTGACGATGCGGCGATTGCCGGAAACCGGCGGCTCGGAGATGAAGCGGTCGATCCGCAACTCGCCGACGTCGACATCGATATCGGGCAGCAGCGGCGCATCGCTGGGCGGGGTCGGCTTGAACTTGGGCACCCGGCGCAGGATCATCCGCTGCGCCGTGGCGCTGCGCACATCGACATGGTTGCTGAGGTAGGCGAAGGGCCGCCAATCGACATGGATTTCCGGCGAGAACAGGAATTCGCCCTTGGGATCGCTGACCGAGAGATTGCGCAAGGTCATGCGCCGGTAGAGCGATCCCTCGATGCGCCCGACCTTGATCCTCATGCCGTTCTCGAAGCGCAGGCCCGCGATCTGCTCGGCCACGAAGCGATGCCCCGGTCCGGTGTCGATGCCGAAGATGACGGCGGCAGCCAGCACGACGACGCCCAGCACCAGGCCGACGACCGTCTTGAGAATACGGATCTGCACGCGGCGCCAGACCGTGGGCTTCGGCTTTTCGCTGTCGCCGGAGGTTCCGGCGGAAGTTTCAGGCTCGTCGGCCGGGATCATGGTGTCATCGTCCGACATCAGAAGGCCTGTCCGATCGAAACGTAGAGATTGAAGCGGGATTCACCCGGCTGGCGATCGACCGGGGTCGCGATGTCGAGGCGGACCGGGCCGAAATTGGTGTAGAAGCGGCCACCGATACCCACGCCGTACCGCAAGTTGTTGAATTGCGGCATCGTCTCGCGATAGGCCTGCCCGGCATCGACGAAAGCGACGACGCCGTAGTTGCCGAAGCGATAGCGCGCCTCGACCGAGCCTTCGTTGAGGCTGCGCCCGCCCACGGCTGTGCCGTCCGCCGCCTGCTCGCCCAGCGCCTGATAGGCATAGCCGCGCACCGAGCCACCGCCGCCCGCATAGAGCCGCCGCGAGGGTGCGATGTCGAACAGACCCGCGCCCTGGATCGTCCCGAGCCGCACGCGCCCGGCCAGCACGAGGCTGTCGGTTACGGGGTAATAGGCCGAAGCATCGACGCGCGCACGCACGTAAGGATCGAAGCCGGTGCGGACCGTCGCTTCCGGCTGGATCAGCGTCGTCAGGCGGTAGCCCTTGGTGGGATCGAGCAGGCTGTCGGTCTGGTCGAAGCCGACCTGGCCATTCACGCCCACCACGTAATAGAGCTTGCGGTCGCGATTGCCGGTATTGCGGTTGTAGTCGGTTTCCGCCGTACCCAGCATCTCGACGCCGAAGGCATAAGTATACTTCTTTTGCCAGATCGGCGTGGAATCGCGGGCGATACGCGCGGCAATGCGGCCGGTATAGGCGCTGTAGGCGTCGTAATCGTTGTGGAACGCCTCGGCCACGAGTTCGAAAGTGCGGTCGCGCTTGCCCGCGTTGGAGCGCCGGAAGGTCACGCCTGCGCCCTGCTGGCGCGTACCGGCGATGGCCTTTGCGATCAGCGCACCTTCCGGCGGGAACATGTTGCGATTGGTCCATGTCGCAGCCGCGGTAATGCCTTCGCCTGCGGCAAAGCCCAGCGATCCGGCGATCGTGCGTGGCGGGCCGGCGTCCTGCTGGACGTGAAGCTCGACATATTCGGTGTCGTCCGGGGCCGCCTCGCCGGTCTTGCGCGGCTCGACGGAGACAGTGGAAAACAGGCTCGTGGCGACCAGCGCCTTGCGCAGGTCGTCCACCTTGCGACTGTCGTAAAGCTCACCGCGCTTGAAGCGGGCCAGAACGCCGACATGCTCGGCATCGAAAGCGAGGTCGCCGGACGTCGTAAAACCGCCGAAGCGGCCTCTCGGCCCCACGTCGATCGGTAGCGTATAGACGCCTTCGCCGCTATCCTGATCGAGCAGGATGTCGCGGTCGCCCACTTTGGCGAAAGCATAGCCGTTCTCCGGCAGCGCCACCGCCACTTGCGCCTCGGCGCCCTGCACCCGCTCGGCAACGATCGGTTCGCCGACCTTGAGCGCCAGGTTCTTCGCGATCAGGTCGGAAGGAACGGTGGGATCGGCCTTCACCACGATTTCCGAGAACTTGTAACGCTGACCAGGGCTCACCCGGATGACGGCAACCAGCGGTGCGCCCGATGCGCCGCGCTCGACGCGGGTGGTCACGACCGGCGAATACCAACCCTCAGAAGACAGCACCGTCTGCATCAACGTGGCGTCTTCGTTCAGGCGGGCATTGACCATCGCCAGGTTCGCCGCCTTGCCGTCACCCTTCTTCAGCGCCGAATGGGTGCGGAACTCGCTGCGCAAATCGGTGCCGGTCTCGTCGTCGGCGGATTCCAGCCCGTCGATGCGGGTCTCGTAGGCGACCTCTACGTCCTTGTTCTCTTCCTTCTTCTCGGCGAACTGGACCGGGGTCACTTCGAACTGATCGATCGGTGGCAGCGGCGCGGTCAGTTCGGCGTCGCGCACCGGGGCATCGCCGATCGGGATAGCGGCTGCGACATTGGAAACATCACCCGCCGGCACGGGCACAGCGACAGCCCCCGCCTTCGCATCCTTGGTTTTCTCAGCGCCGGCCTGCTTGGCCGCTTCCTGCTCGCTCGCCATGCGGCGTTCGAATTCGTCGATCGATTCGAGCGGCTTGTCGAGTTCGGGATCGTCCTGCGGGTCAAGCCGGGGAATGGACCTGTTGAACTCGTCATCCGGGATGATCGGCTTCACTTCAGGCAGCACGACATCCGGCGGCGGAGGGGGCACGACAAGCTTGCCCGCCTGAACCTGATCGTCCTGTACCGCATCGCTCCCGTCAGAGGTTTTCGGCGAACTCTGGACAGCCTCTGAACTCGGGACAGGGACCTGGGTGCTCGTCCCTTGCGCGCAGGCAGGGCTCGCCGACAGGGCAAGGAGCAGGGAAATCGTGGCCAGTCCCGCACCGTCGCGCAGCGAGAGGGAACAAGCCGGCTTCTGATTGATTAGCCAAGGCATGAGCAGCGCGATGTAACACCCCCTGTCGAGAATGGGCAACAGGCCCCCTCGTGGAATACCCTATCGCATTGCAACAGCGAAAGTTCCCTGCCGCAAGTGGGTAAGCGATGAAATCCGACGAAGCCTCCCCGGCGTCAACAGCCAAGGAAAAGATGTCTACACCGTCTATGCCAAATCAGCCCGGAACCGACGCGAATGCGCCCTGGCAAATTCCGGGCAAGGCCTGGTGGAAGATCCTCAAGCGCGTCTACGTGATGAGCGGATTCCACGAACTCGGCCTGCTGGCAGGCGGTCTGGCGTTCTATTGCTTCCTCGCCCTCACCCCGCTGATCGGCGCGACGGTGATGATCTACGGACTGTTCGGCAATGTGGAGAGCGTCCATTCGCAGATGCAGAGCATCGTCGAAGTGGTCCCCCCGGAAGTCGCCAAGATGCTGGAGCAGCAGCTCGTGCAGATCGTCACGACCAGTCGCGGCGTCACCGGATTCGCCCTGTTGATAGCCCTTTTCTTTGCGATATTCGGCGGCATGCGCGCGGCGAACGGCATGATGAGCGCGCTCAACATCATCAACGAGGAGCGCGAGACGCGCGGCACCATCGCGCTCACCTTCCGTGCGGTGGGGCTGACGGTCTCCGCCGTATGCATCGCCCTGACCGGCGTGCTTTCCGGCGGCGTCTTCGCCTGGCTCCAGACCCAGACCAGCGTGTTCCTCGGCGATTCCACCGAGGTCCTGTTCAAGTGGCTGACCTGGCTCGCCGCCGTCGCCCTCGGCAGCGCCGGTTTTGCGCTCATCATGCGCTACGGCCCCGACCGGCGCCCGGCGAAATGGCGCTGGCTGGCCCCCGGCTCGCTGCTGGCGACGCTGCTGTGGATCGCGGTCTCGTTCGGCTTTTCGCTCTATGTCGCCTACATCAGCGACTACAACGCCACGTACGGTTCGCTCTCGGCCATCGTGGTGTTTCTCATGTGGCTTTATCTCTCCGCTTACGGCGTGCTGCTGGGCGCGCTCGTCAATGCCGAGATCGAGCGGCAGACTTTCTGCGACACGACAACCGGCCCGACGCTGCCCGCCGGAGAGCGCGGCGCGGTGCTCGCGGACCTGATGGACAACCGCGTGCCCTCGGCCTCCGAACTCGAACGCAACAAGCGCCGCCGGGCCGAGCAGGCACGCAGACAGGCCGAAGTCTAGCCGATCGCCACGGGTTGCCGCTGCGTATCGAGACGGATCACGAGATCGGCGCGCGGCGGCATTTCCGAGAGAATCCAGCGGGTCAGGCGCTCGTAATGGGCGATGAAACGGGCAATCCCGGCCTCATCCATGACCCGCGCACCGCCACCGCCGGCAGCAAGTCCGCGCTCCTGCTCCAACCGCCAGTCGTGGACGATTTCGAAGCCCGGCGCAGCGAGCAGAACCAGACGGTCGATCCGCGCGAACAGCCGCTGATAGGCATCGCCGAGCGCATCGTTGACATAGGCCCGCCATCGCCCGCCCGCATCTTCTTCCGCTTCCAGCGCATTCACCGGATGCACGAGTTCGTTTGCGGGCTGCGGGAAAGCCCCGAGACACCAGCCTTCGAGGATCAGCACTTCCAGACCGGGGCCGACGATCGGCCAGTCCCGCTCCGCCAGACGGTCATCGGCACCCTTGTCGAAACGCGGCAGAGCGACCGGCATTCCGCTTTCCAGCATATCGAGCGTATCCAGCCCGAGCGAAATGTCATGCGTGCCCGGCACGCCACGTGTCGCCAGCAGCGGGTGTACGGTCCGCGCAAGTTGCTGCCGTTCTGCATGGGTCAGGTAGAGATCGTCGAGCGACAGGGCCGCAGCCTTCAACCCGTCCGCAGCGCAGACATCGAGCACCGCCCGTGCCAGCGTGGTCTTGCCCGAACTCTGCGATCCGCACAGCCCGATGACGACCGGACGATGCCGGGCGCTCGCCAGCCCCGCACGGACTTGCTCCATCACGGCCTCCACAACCTCCCGTGCCGGACCGGCCTTTCCGGAAATCCGCTCGCTTGCCATCACACTTTCCAACACCCTCGAAACGGAGCCTAGCAAGCCCTCTTTTACCTATGCGTCAACCTGCTAAGGCAAGCGGCAAAGCGAATGGAGAAGGATCGAGGCGCATGGAAGACGCGGTACTCTACGAAATTGACGACGAAGGCATCGTCACCCTCACGCTGAACCGCCCGGCCATGCGCAATCCGATCTCCGACCCCGAAGTGATCGAAGCTCTGCTCGGCGCGCTCGAACGGCTCGACAACGATCCGGCGGCGCGCGTGGCGATCCTGACCGGCGCGGGCAAGGGCTTCTCCTCGGGCGGCAACATCAACGAGATGAAGCCCGGCGGCAACGTCAACGGCGGCGTGCCTACCCGCACGCGGCTCAACTACAAGCGCGGCATCCAGCGCCTGCCGCTCGCCTTCGCGGCGCTCGAAGTGCCGGTGATCGCCGCTGTCAACGGCGCGGCGGCCGGTGCGGGCTGCGACCTCACCTGCATGTGCGATCTGCGCATCGCCGGGGAAAGCGCCCGCTTCGCCGAGAGCTTCGTGAAGATCGGCCTGATCGCGGGCGACGGCGGTTCCTGGCTGCTGCCGCGCGTCGTCGGCTGGTCGAAGGCGGCGGAAATGGCGCTTACCGGCGACATGATCGATGCGGCCGAAGCCCTTGCCTGCGGCCTCGTTTCGAAAGTCGTGCCGGACCACCTGCTGATAGACGAAGCCCGCGCCCTCGCCCGCCGCATCGCCGCCAATCCGCCCCACGCCGTGCGCATGACCAAGCGCCTGCTCTGGGAGGGACGGCGCAGCGACCTCGCCACCGTTCTGGAAATGGCCGCCGCCATGCAGTCCGCCGCCCACGCGACCGACGACCACGCCGAAGCGGTCGAGGCCTTCCTCGAAAAGCGCAAGCCGGCCTTCAAGGGGACTTGAATTTCGATGTGATCGGTTCATATGGCGATCACATCGAAATGTGAAAACAGGACTCCAGCCATGGCTGCCAATGTGATCGAACAGGTTCGCAAACTCGTGACCGAAGGCGGCATGAGCAAGGCGGGCCTCGCCCGCGCCGCCGGACTTCACGCCAATACCCTGCGCGACTGCGCCGAACCCGAGTGGAACCCCACGGCGGAAACGCTGACCAAGCTCGAACGCTTCCTCAATTCCAACGACGACCGCCAGGTCCTCGTGCCGATCGAGGAAATCATCGACGAAGCGCGCAACGGCCGCATGTTCATCCTCGTCGACGACGAGGACCGCGAGAACGAGGGCGACCTGGTGATCCCGGCGCAGATGGCGACCCCGCAGGCGATCAACTTCATGGCCACCCATGGCCGCGGTCTGATCTGCCTGACGCTCACCAGCCAGCGCGTCGAGGAACTCGGCCTCGACCTGATGAGCCGCCACAACGGCACCCGTCACGAGACCGCCTTCACGATCTCGATCGAGGCGCGCGAAGGCGTGACCACCGGCATTTCGGCAGGCGACCGTGCGCGCACCATCTCGGTGGCGATCGACGGCACCAAGACCAAGGCCGACATCGTCACCCCCGGCCACGTCTTCCCGCTGCGCGCCCGCGACGGCGGCGTGCTGGTACGCACCGGCCACACCGAAGCGGCGGTCGATATCTCGCGCCTCGCCGGTCTCAACCCTTCCGGCGTGATCTGCGAGATCATGAAGGATGACGGCACCATGGCCCGCATGGACGACCTGATCGCCTTCGCCCGCATCCACGACCTCAAGATCGGCACGATCCGCGACCTCATCGCCTATCGCCGCAAGCACGACCGCATGGTCGAGAAGAAGAACGAGATCACCTTCCAGAGCCGCTACGGCGGCCAGTGGCTGGCGCGCAGCTACTTCAACAAGGCGACCGGCGAAGAGACGCTGACCCTCATCAAGGGCCGCATCGATCCCGAGAAGCCCACGCTGGTCCGCATGCACACCCTGTCCGTCTTCGCCGACGTGCTGGGCGAGGAAGCGACCGATCGCGGCGACCTGCTGCACCGCTCGATGGAAATGATCGCGGAAGAAGGCACCGGCGTGATCGTCGTCATCAACCGCCAGATGAACGGTTCCATCTCGCGGGTCATGGACATCAAGCACCAGGTTCGTGCAGGGGAGACGCCCGATATGGAGGAACTGCGCGACTACGGCGTCGGTGCCCAGATACTGGCGGAACTTGGCATCCACGACATGATCCTGCTTTCGAACACCCATTACTCGCTCGTCGCGCTGGAAGGCTACGGCCTCAACATCGTCGGCGAGCGCCCCATCCCCGCCCCCGAAGGAGCGAATTAAAATGGCCCGTTTTCTCATCGTCGAAGCCCGCTTCTACGACCATCTCAACGACAAGCTGATCGCCGGCGCCAAGGCCGCGCTGAAGGCCGCCGGTCATCAGGCCGAAGTCATCACCGTGCCCGGCGCGCTGGAAATCCCGGCCGCGATCTCGCTGGCCGATGCGACCGGCGACTATGACGGCTATGTCGCCATCGGCGTCGTCATCCGCGGCGAGACCTACCACTTCGAGATCGTTGCGGGCGAATCCGCGCGCGGCATCATGGCGCTGACGATGGACGGCATTCCGATCGGCAACGGTATCCTGACCGTCGAGAACGAGGAACAGGCCCTCGTCCGCGCCGAACCGGCCCAGAAGGACAAGGGCGGCGAAGCGGCCAAGGCGGCCATCGCGCTCTACGACCTCAAGGAAAAGTTCGCCTGATAGTGCTCGCAAGGGGAGCCGGTTCGCCCGCTGCCCTTGCGTTTTCTCGCGCGAAATCAAAACCCTCGCAAAGCGCCGCGATTGTCGTCAAGGTGTCACCCGAAGTGAATAGCCGCCGATTTTCCGTTGCTTCGAGGGCTCCAGCATGAACGAATCCCCATTCTCCCGCCGCTCGCTCATCCGCACCGGTGCCGGAGTTGCTGCAGGCACGCTGGCCGCCTCGATCATGCCCTCTGCATTGGCAGCCCCTACCGCCCGTCAGCGCCCGGCCAAGCCGCTGGTGATCGGCCATCGCGGCGCCAGCGCCCTGCGCCCCGAGCACACGCTGGCCTCCTATGCCAAGGCGATTGCCGACGGCGCGGACTTCATCGAACCCGATCTGGTCGCCACGAAAGACGGCGTGCTGATCGCCCGGCATGAAAACAACATCGCCGAGACCACCGACGTCGCCGATCATCCCGAATTCGCCGCGCGCAAGACCACGAAGACCATCGACGGTGAACAGATGACCGGCTGGTTCACCGAAGACTTCACCCTTGCCGAGATCAAGACGCTGCGCGCGAAGGAACGCCTCGGCCCGCTGCGCCCAGAAAGCCGCGGCTACGACGGCCGCTTCCAGATCGTTACCTTCGAGGAGATCGCGGATTTCGTCGCCGCCGAAGCCGCCGCGCGCAAACGCATGATCGGCGTGATCCCCGAGATCAAGCACTCCACTTATTTCGCCTCGATCGGCCTACCGTTGGAACAGCGCTTCCTCGACCGCATCCACGCCAGCGCCTATCTCCAGACCGCCCCGCTGATCGTCCAGAGCTTTGAAGTCTCGAACCTCAAGTGGCTGCGCCCGCGCACCGGCGATCTCGGCAATGTCCAGCTCATGCAATTGACCATGCCCGGCAAGATGCGCCCGGCGGACTTCGCCGCCAAAGGCTCCGGCCCGACTTTCGACGATCTCCACACGCCCGCAGGCCTGGCCGAAATGGCGACTTACGCGGACTGGATCTCGCCCTACAACCTCGCCCTGATCGCGCGCGACAAGGACAACCGCCTCACGGCGAAGCCGAGCGATCTGGTCGCCAATGCCCACAAAGCCGGGCTGCTGGTCTCGAGCTGGACCTTCCGTCTGGAAAACTACTTCCTTCCGGCGGACCTGCGCAGCAGCGGCGGTGACGGCGCCCGCAATCCCGAGGGCAGCATCGCCGAAATCCGGCGCTATCTCGCGCTCGGGCTGGACGCCTTCTTCACGGACGATCCGGCAATCGGGCGCAAGGCGGTCGACGAACGCGGCTGAACGATACGAAAAAGCCCGCGAAATTCGCGGGCTTTTTTGCCGGTTCGTCCGGCAAAAGTCTGCATTCCTGGTGAAATGGTGACCCCGGCGCGATTCGAACGCGCGGCCTATTGCTTAGGAGGCAATCGCTCTATCCAGCTGAGCTACGGGGTCATTTCGAAGCGCTCAATATCGACGGACAATTGATGCGTCCAGCACGTTATCGTGTCGGCGGCGCGTTACCCGTGAAATTGGCTCCGATGTGGTCTCCAATGTCTGGCAGCTTGATGAAACCGGAAAACCCCGCGATCCACGGCTTGGCTCGAAAAAGGTGCTGGGGCATGAAGACGGCATGTTCGACGAGGCTCAACTCCGTTCCTTTGCCGTTGTGGCGCAGCTCAGGCACTACGGTCAGGCCGCCAGCCAGCTGTTCATCACCCAGCCCGCGCTGACCAGGCGCATTCAGTTGCTCGAAGCCGATATCGGCGTGCCGCTGTTTCGCAGGGCCGGAAGAGGTGTCGAACTGACCGCGGCGGGCATGGCGCTGCTGCCCGAAGTCGAGCGGACGCTGGCCCAGATGGAAAGCGCCCGGGCTGCCGCCAGGCGCGCGGCGGGCGCCCTTGCAGGCAAGCTGTCGATCGGCTTCGACGGCGCCGCCAGCTATGCACTCATCCCGCACCTGATACGGCTCACGCGGGCGGCATGGCCGCAGGTCGAACTCGATTTCGTCGAACTCAGTTCGCTCGATCAGATGCGCGAAGTCCATTTCCACCGGCTCGACATCGGACTCGTCCGCCCTTTGCCGCATGACTTCGATCTGGAACTGGAATGCGTGTTCCATGAAAAGCTGGCGCTGGCGGTTCCACTGGGACACCGGCTGGCGGGGCGCCGGAGGATCGAATTGACGGATATTTCCGGTGAGCCCTTCGTCGCCTATTCGCAGCGCGGCAGTTATCTTCGCGATCTGATCGGCAGCGAATTGAATGCGTCAGGTGTCGAACCGAGGATCGTGCAACGCATGTCGCGTACGCACTCGATCCTGTCGCTGGTCAGTACCGGCCTCGGTCTGGCGATCGTGCCGGCAAGCAGCGCGGCGGCGGCTTTCGACAACATCGTTTTCAAGCCGCTCCCGATCGCGGCGCAGGCCGAATGGCACGCCGCACGTCACCTGAGGCAGAACAGTGACCTCGCGGCAGCATTCACGACCTTGTTGCAACAAACCTAACGATGCAAATTACTGATCGATATCATACATATTCGCGTTTAGACGCTGATCGATAACCCCGCTAGCCACGCCTCCATCGATAACGATGGAGAGCCATATGTTTGAAAAGCGCATCCTTACCGCCAACCCCATGCAGGGCGGCCTGGCACCGGGCGCGGCCACGATCGACCGCATCAAGAAAGTCACCGTCTCACTGGCGTTCCTGCCGCTCAAGACCGCGATCAGCGATGCGAAAGTGCTGACCGGCCGCCAGAAGCCGCTGACCGAAGTAGCGTTCCTGTTCGCCGAGATCGAGAGCGAAGGCGGATACCACGGACTGGGCGTCAGCTATTCCAAGCGCGCCGGTGGTCCGGGCCTTTATGCCCACGCCTGCGAGATCGCCGACAACCTGCTAAACGAAGATCCCAGCGACATTGCCCGCCTCTGGACCAAGCTGGTTTGGGCCGGTGCCTCGGTGGGCCGCTCGGGCCTGGCCACGCAGGCCATGGCTGCCTTCGACATCGCCCTGTGGGACATGAAGGCCAAGCGCGCCGGGCTGCCGCTGGCCAAGCTGATCGGCGCGCACAAGGACGCCGTGCGCTGCTACAACACCTCGGGCGGCTTCCTGTCCTCGCCGATCGAGGAAGTGCTCGACAATTGTGCCGCTTCCATGGCCTCGGGCATCGGCGGCATCAAGATCAAGGTCGGTCAGCCCGATCCGATGGAAGATCTGCGCCGACTGGAAGCAGTGCGCGGTCTGCTCGGCGATTTCCCGCTGATGGTCGATGCGAACCAGCAGTGGGACCGTCCGACCGCCTTCCGCATCGGTCGGATCATCGAGCAGTTCAACCTCGTCTGGATCGAGGAGCCGCTCGATGCCTACGACGCCGAAGGCCATGCGATGCTGGCTGCCGCGCTCGACACCCCGGTCGCCTCGGGCGAAATGCTGGCCAGCGCGGGCGAGCACCTCGAACTGATCCGTCTGAACTCGGTGGACTTCATCCAGCCCGACGCACCGCGTGTGGGCGGGATCACCCAGTTCCTCAAGATCATGACGATGGCCGAGCAGAAGCACATGAAGCTCGCCCCGCACTTCTTCATGGAACTCCACGTCCACCTTGCGGCGGCCTATCCGCATGACAGCTGGGTCGAGCACTTCGACTGGCTGGAGCCGTTGTTCAACGAGAAGATGGAAGTCAAGGACGGCCGCATGGCAGTGCCCAGCCGCGCCGGGATCGGCATCAGCCTGACCGATCAGGCCCGCGACTGGACCGTCTCGACCCAGACCTTCGGTGGCTGAGGACCCTCTTCGACGCGGCGCCCGGCGCGGTCACCCCAACGGACCGGCGCCGCCCGCGATCGAAGGGAACGGCGGATGCCCCCGCATCCGCCAAAACAAAACCGGGGAGCAGGTCAGGCCTGCTCCCCGGTTTTTTCTTCGGCGACTGTATTCCGTCAGAACGTCACGGACGTCTTGAACCCCAGCAGAACCGCGTTGCGGCGGTCGTGGTAGCCGCCGGGATTGAAAATGAACTGAGCGTCGGGCTGGAACGAGAAGCCCCGCATGACCTGGATATTGTAGTAAGTCTCGACCGAATATTCGCTTCGCTGGACGCCGATATTGCCGCCGTTGGCATTGACGTATTCCTGTGCCCGCGTTGTGCGCTCGTTGATGCGGGCCTTGCCAAGAGCCACGCCAAGTTCGTCTTTCGGGCGTCCCGGAATTGGGCCGGAATAGGTCAAACCACCGCCCCATACGCTGCGGTTCCTGGTGCTCTGTCGCGAAAGCACCGCGGCATTGAAAAAGGCGGTCAGCGCGTGGGCGCCGTCGGGGCGCGGGGCTATGAGCTGCTGGCGGGAATCGAAATAGACGCCCCACTCATTGTGCCGGATCAGCGGCGAGCCGCCGGCGATGAGACGGATCTGCCGATCGGTGTTGAGGACCGGGTCGGCCTGATCCGAATTCGAGTAATAGGCACCCAAGGTATAAGTACCCGGCAGGCGGCCCAGTAGCCGGGGCTTCCATTCCAGTTCCGTCGGCAGGATCACGCCGGTCGCGCCTTTCCATCCGATGTAGAGCGGCCTGTCCACCTCCAGGTTCTTGGGGTTGTACTGGTATACGGCTGTTTTCAGCACCAGTTTGTCGGTCAGCGCATATTGCAGACGTACGCCCCATTGGCTCACCGGGCTGGTCGGCCATACCGTGGAAAACGCTCGGGTCACTTCGCCAAGGCAGAAATAGCCTGAAATGAAATCGCAGTTTTCCTTGTTGAAATCCTCGTTCATGAACATCCGGCCGAGCTTCACGTTCAGCTTGCCGAGCGAGACCTTGTACCACAACTGACTGACCCGCCAGATGCTGCCGCGTCCCTGGATCGAGAGCGGGTTCACCAATGGTTGCAGGCCGCTGGTATTACTGAAACTTTCCGCAAGCCCGTGGCGGCGGACCAGTCCGACCTGGAATGTGCCGGGCACATTTCCGCCAGTCACTTTCGGCAGATCGAATTCCAGCCCGGCCCTGAACTGGCCCGCCGTGTCGAAGCGGGAGCGAGTGCCGCCGCGCACGTTGCCCAGGCTCGATTCCGTATAGGCCATGACCGGAGTGATGCCGGCGCGCACCAGATCGGTACGCAGACCGAACCAGTCGCCCAGGAAATGATCGCCCTGCCCCGCCGTCTTGGCTGCAGGCGCGGGGGGCGGCGCAGAAGGCGGTACGGAGACAGCGGCCTTCGTTTCAGCCGAACGGGGATCGGGCTGCGATCCGGCTGCTGCTGGAGGTGCCGCTTCGGCTGCTGAAGCGGACTGCACGTCTTCACGCGGCAGCGGATTTGTCAGGAGCATGCCCTGAAAAAGAGGAGCCGCGGGTATCGCCGCCGCGATCGCGGCAGGCGTCGGAGCCGTGTCGTACAGGAGCATCGGGAATACCTCTCCGTCTTCGATCGGGCTGCTGGGCACCGCCGAATTCTTGATCTTGTCGTTTGGTAGTTCGGGATGGACGCGGGCCCTGCCGTTCAGGGCCCGCGTGCCTTATCCGTTCCGCTATCTCAGGCCCGAGGTTTCAGGCCTGAAGCGTCAGCCCTGGTGGGCCGGCTGCCGGGATGCCAGCGGCTTGGCATGATCCGCCGGAGCGCTGGCAAGCGAGAAACGCTTGATCGGGCCGACGATGAACAAGTAGCTGAACACGCAGACCAGCGCATGGGCGGCAACGAACAGCAGCGCCAGGTTGAACGAACCCGTGGCGTTCACGAGATATCCGATGACGATCGGAGTCACGATCCCCGCGAAGTTACCAACCATGTTGAAGATCGCTCCCGACAGGCCGGTAACCGAGCGCGGCGCGGCGTCCGAGATGATCGCCCAACCGAGCGCACCCAGACCCTTGCCGAAGAACGCCATGGCCATGAAAGCGATGACCAAGGTCATGCTCGTGGTCATGTTGCTCAGCACAATGACCACCGAGAAGCTCATGCCCAGCACGACCGGCAGCTTGCGACTGAAGGTCAGGCTGTGGCCGCGCTTGATGAGCATGTCGGAGAACAGACCGCCGATGATGCCCCCGGCGACCCCGGCGATGGCCGGAACCGCTGCGCCGAAACCGGCCTGGGTGTAGGAAAGCCCGCGGTGGACAAGATAGACCGGGAACCAGGTGGTGAAGAAGAACGTCAGCGCATTCACGCAATATTGGCCGAGATAGATGCCCAGCAACATGCGGTTGCTCAACAGTTCACCCACGACCTTCCAGCTGAACGTGCTGGCCTTGGGCTCCTTCGCCGCGTCCAGTTCGATCTGGCCTCCGCCGCTGCGGATGAGTTCCAGCTCCGCATCGCTTGCTCGGGGGTGCCGCAGCGGGGCCTCGACGACGAGCGCGAACACGCCCGCGCTGCACAGGCCCAGCGCGCCCATGACGAAGAAGACGTGGTGCCAGTCGTAAGTCTCGACGATCCAGCCCATCAGCGGCGAGAAGAAGATCAGAGCAGCATATTGTGCGGCGTTGAATATCGCACTCGCGGTGCCGCGCTCACGATCGGGGAACCATGCGGCAACGAGCCGGGCATTGGCCGGGAAGGACGGTGCTTCGGCCGCGCCCAGTGCCAGGCGCAGGATGAACAGTCCGATCACCGCGGCGCCGGGGGCAAGATAGGAACAGAAGCCCGACGCGAAGGTGCAGGAGGACCAGGCGATGATCGACCAGATGTAGACCTTGCGCGAACCGAAGCGGTCGAGGAAGGCACCGCCGGGAATTTGGGCGATCACGTAGCTCCACGCGAACCCCGAAAAGATGAAGCCAAGCTCGACCGAGGAGATCCCCAGAGCCTGCTTGATGGCCGAACCTGCGATCGACATCGATGCGCGATCGGCATAGTTGATCGAGGTGACCAGGAACAGCATGGCCAGGATCCAGTATCGGATATGGCTTGTGCCGGGCCGCGAAGGCCGAACATCGGATTTCATACGCCTCTCCAGGAATGGACCGGCCGCTCACGTCGTTCTGAAGCTTCGTTGAGCGGGGCCGGTCTGATTCCGTAAAATTCAGTTTCTGCCAATAGCTCCGTCGGTCATTCGCCAGAGCTTGAGCGGATTATCGTTGCGAAGGGCTTGCGGCAGCAGGTCTTGCGGCATGTCCTGGTAGCAGACCGGGCGCAGGAAACGGCGTATCGCCAGCGTGCCGACCGATGTCGCGCGTCCGTCCGAAGTCGCCGGGAACGGGCCGCCGTGCACCATCGCGTGGGACACTTCGACGCCGGTACCGAAACCGTTCACCAACAGGCGTCCCGCCGTCTCCTCCATCATCGGCAGCAGGGCGGCCACGGCATCGCAGTCGCTATCCGCCATATGGATCGAGATCGTCAGTTGCCCTTCCAGTTCGCCCAGAACCTCTTCGAGTTCGGCCACGTCCTTCACCCGCACCAGTAGCGAGGAAGCGCCGAAAATCTCCGCCTGAAGCCGCGGGTCTTCGCGGAACGAGGCAAGGTCGGTCTCGAACAGACCCGCACGGGCCTCGTAGCGCCCGGCACAGGCACCGCCGCGCACCACGGTCGTCACCCTGTCATGCCCTGAAAGCGCGGCAACGGCGCTCTCGTAAGCCGCATGTATGCCTGGGGTCAGCATCGTCTGCGGCGAAGCCCCCTCCAGCGCGGCGCGGGCACCGGCAACAAAGTCCTCGATACCGGGGCCGTCGACGGCCAGGATCAGGCCGGGGTTGGTGCAGAACTGACCGGCACCGAGTTGAAGCGCCGTTGCGAAGCTGCGACCGATGGCTTCGCCTCGCTCGGCCAGCGCACCGGGCAGCAGCAGCACCGGATTGATGCTGGACATCTCCGCATAGACAGGGATCGGCTCGCGCCGCGAGGCCGCGACCTGCATCAGCGCAAGGCCGCCCCCGCGCGAGCCGGTGAAGCCGACCGCCTTGACGCGCGGATCGGCGACCAGCGCAGTGCCCACGGCATTGCCGTCACCAAAGAGCAGCGAGAACACCCCTTCTGGCATGGCGCAGCGGAGAGCCGCAGTGCGGATCGCCTCTGCCACCATCGCGGAAGTGCCCGGATGCGCGGAGTGGGCCTTGGCCACGACCGGACATCCCGCCGCCAGCGCCGAGGCAGTGTCACCGCCCGCAACCGAGAACGCCAGCGGGAAATTCGAAGCGCCGAACACGGCCACCGGACCCACCGCGATGTTGCGCAGGCGCAAGTCGGCACGGGGGAGCGGCTGGCGTTCGGGCAAGGCCGGATCGATGCGAGCATCGAGATAGTCGCCGGACAGCACCACTTGCACGAACAGCCGAAGCTGCCCGCAGGTTCGTGCGCGCTCACCCTCTATCCGGCCCCGGGGAAGCCCGCTTTCGGCCATCACCCGTTCGATCAGCGGGTCGCCGAGAGCCATGATCTCATCGGCGATCGCTTCCAGGAAAGCAGCCCGCGCCTCCGGCGAAGTCTCGCGGTAAGGGACGAAAGCCGCCCTTGCCAGTGCGCAGGCCCGCGCGACTTCGGCGGGCGAGGCCCCGGCGAAAGCCGGTTCCATCACCTCGCCGGTCGCCGGATTGACTGCGCGGACCGCGCCTTCACCGCCCCGGACCGAAGTCGTTCCGATCAGCATTTCGCCGGTCGGAAGGCCGCCTTCAAGCAGCACGGCGCGCCTCGGCATAGCTCGCATTGACCTTGGCGATCAGGGCGTCGAGTTCTGCCTGTTCGGCTTCGTTCAGGTCATGCAGCGGCGAGCGCACGTGCCCGGCCGGACGTCCCACCGAGCGAAGCCCGGCCTTCACGATCGAGACCGCATAGCCGCGGCCCTTGTCGCGGATCTTGAGGTAAGGGAAGACGAACTCGTTCAGGCCTTTGACCACGGCGGCCTGGTCCTTGGCGCGAACGGCCTTGTAGAAATCGACCGCCCATTCCGGCATGAAATTGTAGATCGCCGAGGAATAGGTGGTCACGCCCATTTCGAGGTAGGGCAGCGCAAAGGTTTCCGCCGTGGGAAGGCCGCCGATGTAGGTCAGGCGATCGCCGAGCTTGGCATAGACCTTCATCATCAGTTCGAGATCGCCGACTCCGTCCTTGAAACCGACCAGGTTGGGGCAGCGATCGGCAACGCGGGCGAGCGTATCCTCGTTCAGCACCGAATTTGCACGGTTATACTGGATCACACCGATCGAAACCGAATTGCAGACCGCCTCGATATGCGCGGCAAGGCCCTGCTGCGAGGTTTCGGACAGATAGGGCGGCAGCAGCAGGATGCCGTCGGCACCGGCACGCTCGGCGGCCTGGGCCAGTTCGATCGCGGTGGCAGTGCCATATCCGGCGCCAGCGATCACCGGCACCTTGCCAGCGGTTTCCTCGACGGAAGCGCGAACAACCCGATCGACTTCGCCAGGCGTCAGCGAGAAGAATTCGCCCGTGCCGCCGGCGGCGAACAGCGCGACCACGTCATGCTCCAGCATCCAGGCGCAATGCTCGCGAAACGGCGCTTCGTCGAACTGGTTGTCGGCATCGAAGTGCGTCACCGGGAACGTCAGGAGGCCCTGGCCAATTGCCTGGGCCATTTCACGGGGCGTCATGCGGGTCATCACAATTCCTTTTGGCTATCGGATCGGCGCGCAAACGGAGCGCGAACGATAATCGTCTCAAGATCGGGAAACGCCTGTCTCATCCTCTTCAAAGCGGTCACCGGTGCGCGCCGGCGATCTCGTTCAAAGGGTGGCCGCAGCCTCCCGGTCCGGTTGTGCTAGCGCCCGGCAACGATATTGGCTAAGTCAAATATTGTTCTCAATGATGCGGATTTTGAATTGATGTTCGAATTGAGCCAGCTCCGCTGCTTCGTCGCGGTAGCCGAGCAGCTGCATTTCGGCCGGGCTGCAGAGCAGCTGAACATGACGCAGCCTCCCTTGAGCAGGCAGATCCAACTGCTTGAACGCGAGCTTGCGGCGCCTTTACTGGTCCGCAACAGCCGCTCGGTACGATTGACCTCGGCGGGACGGGTGTTCCTGCCCGAAGCCAAGCGAATCCTTCGCCTCAGCGACAATGCCCGCCGCTGGACCCAGCGGGTCTGGCGCGGCGAGGCCGGAACCTTGCGCATCGGCTTCACGGCGGCCTCGGGCTACGGGATGCTGCCGGACCTGATGCTCAAACTGCATGAGGCGATGCCGGGCGTCGATGTCGTGCTGCGCGAAATGGTGACCAGCGCGCAAGTCGATGCCCTGGCCAGCGGCGTGCTGGATGTCGGCTTCATTCGGCCGGTCGTGGCGCTGGGCCAGTTCTCTTCACGCGAGTATTTGCGGGAGCAGCTGGTCGCCGCACTGCCTGCCGCCGATCCGCTTTGCGCGCTGGACAGCATCCGGATCGAGGACCTGCATGCCAAGCCCTTCGTGATGTTCTCGCCCGATGCATCGAGCTATTTCCACGACCTGCTCGGCGCCCTGTTCATGCAGAGCAAAGTCTCACCGGACATCGTCCATCAGGTCGGCCAGATGCACTCTATGCTGGCGCTGGTGGATGCCGGGTTCGGCGCGGCGCTGGTGCCGGAGGCTGCCGCTCGCCTGCAATTTCCCAATGTGCGCTTCCGCCCGCTCCAGGCGGCGTCAGACTGGATGGCGAAACTCAACATGATCTGGCACCCGGAAAACGAGAACCCCGCGCTCGAGCGCTTCCTGTCCCACGCCTAGAGCAGTCGACCCGCTGCAATCCGTTCAGTTGGCCTTTTCGGGCGGCGTGACCGGAAACGGCAGCGGCGTAAGCGCAATGCCTTCCTCGATAAGTTCCTTGGCCTGCTCGACACTCGCGCGGCCATGGATCGTTTCCGCCTCGCGCTCGCCGTAATGCATCGCGCGGGCATCCTCGGCGAAGTTGTCGCCGACGAAACGGCTCGTCTTGAGCGCCTCGGCCTGCATCACCGCCAGCTTCTGGAGAACCTCGATCGCCTGAGGCGGCAAGGGTGCAGCAGGTTCGGCGGGCGCTGGCTCCGGCAAAGACGACGCCGCCTTAGCCGGGACTTCGGACCGCTGGTTGCCCTTACGCGCGAGGCGCGGCGCCTGCACCGCCTTGCCGACATCGGCCGATCCGCAGTGCGGACAGGCGACCAGCCCCCGCTCCTGCTGGCGCGCGTAATCGTCCGAGGACTTGAACCAGCCCTCGAAGCGGTGCTGCGCGGAACGGCATTCGAGATCAAAGACGATAGGCATCGCCGCCTATTTGGCGATCTCGCGGCGGTTGGCAAGACTGGGAAGCTGCGCGCGGACTTCTGCAATCCGCGCCGGATCGAGATCGACGAAGCCCAGCCCCGCCCGCTCGCCGCCCATGTCGAGCAAGATATCGCCCCAGGGGTCGATCGCCAGCGAATGGCCGTAAGTCTCGCGTCCGTCCTCGTGATGGCCGACTTGCGCGGCGCTGAGCACGAAAGCGCTCGCCTCGACCGCGCGGGCGCGCTGCATCAGGTGCCAGTGCGCCTTGCCGGTCGGCACCGTGAAGGCAGCAGGCGTGGCGATCACGTCGCATTTCACCCGGCCGAGCGCCTCGAACAGCGCCGGGAAGCGCACGTCGTAGCAGATCGCCAGCCCCAGCCTGCCGAGCGGCGTCTCCACCGTCACGACGTCGTTGCCGGGCGCATAGGCGTTCGATTCGCGCCAGGATTCGCCGGTGGCTAGATCGACGTCGAACATGTGCATCTTATCGTAGCGAGCGCGGATTTCGCCATCGGGGCCGATAACGAAGGCGCGGTTGGCATAGCGTTCGTCCCCGCCCTCATCGCGGCGCACCGCCAGCGAGCCGATATGCACCCACAGACCCTCGTGCGCCGCCGCATCGCATGCCGCCGCAAGCACGCGGTCCTCCGCCTCCCGCACGATATGACTGGCCGCCCGCTCCCGGTTACGGTCGAGCAGGCCCGACATTTCGGGCGTGAACAGCATGGCCGCACCGCCTGCCTTCGCCTCGCGGATCGCGGCGGCGATCGCGGCGGCATTGGCCTCGGGATCGATGCCAGAGGTCATCTGGAACAGCGCAGCGCGGCCCATCGCGGTCAGAGACCCAGCACCGGATCGAGCTTGCCGGCCCGGTCGAGCGCGCTGATGTCGTCGAACCCGCCATAGGCCTTGTCGTCGACCAGAACCTGCGGAACCGTCATCGCACCGGGAACGCGCTCGACCATCTCGGCGCGCTTCTCGCCGCCCATGGTCACGTCGTATTCCTCGTAAGTCACGCCTTTGCCGTCCAGCAATGCCTTCGCCATGACGCAATAGGGGCAGCCCCACTTGGTGTAGATCTCGACTTTCGGCTGGCTCATCGAACTTCTTCCTTCAATCTTTTTGCGACCCTTGAAAGGGCGATCCGCTACCATATCTAGGAGTGCAAGTCATGGCCCGCCAAGGGGATGGCTTGAGAGCGAGGCGCCGCAAGTCGGGCCTCATCACACGAAGATTGCTCGAACGAGGATTTTTGTCATGAACCGTATCGATTTTTCGCCCTATCGCCGCACCATGGTCGGCTTCGACCGCCTGTTCGACATGATCGAGAACCAGGGCCGCGTGAATCCGGGCGACAAGTATCCCCCCTTCAACATCGAGCGTCGCGGCGCCGATGCCTATCGCATCACGCTGGCGGTCGCAGGCTTCAAGCCCGCCGATATCGACATTACTGCGCAGGCCAACCTGCTGGTGGTCAAGGGCCACAAGCCCGAGGAACCGGCCGAAGGCGAAATGCTGCACGTCGGCATTGCCCAGCGCGGGTTCGAGCGCCGCTTCGAACTGGCCGATTACGTCCGCGTCGACGGTGCCGATCTGGCTGACGGCCTGCTGGTGATCGACCTCGTGCGCGAAGTGCCCGAGGCGATGAAGCCGAAGAAGATCTCGATCGGCGGAAACACCCTTTCCGTCGTCGAAGGCAGTGCGGGCAACGATTCCGCCGCCGCCTGAACGCTTCGATGAACTGACATGATCTGGGGGCGGTCCGGCATGTCCGGGCCGCCCTTTTTGCTGCGCGGTGACAAGGAAACCGTGACAGCTGCGCATTCCGCACCCTAAGCTGGCCGCATCACTTCCAGCGGGCCGCTTTTCTCCATGCTTTCGATCCTGTCGGTCGTCCTGCCGATCTTTGCGCTGACCTTCGCGGGCTGGCTGACCCGGCGTCTCGGCGTGTTCGGGCCGCAATCGACCACCGAACTCAACCGCTTCGTCGTCTATTTGGCGCTTCCCGCCCTGCTGTTCGACATCGTCGCAGGCGCCCGGCCCGCCGACCTGTGGCAACCGGGCTTCGTCGCCGTCTTCGCGCTGACGACGTTCTGTTTCTTCGCGCTTACGGTAACAGTCAGCCGCATGAAGGGCGCCGCTATCGGCAATGCGACGATCCACGGCCTCAATGCCGCCTATTCCAACGTCGCCTTCCTCGGTTTTCCGTTGCTGCTGGCAACGCTGGGACCGGCGTCGCGGACGCTGACGCTGATCGCCACGATCAACACCGTTTGCGCCCTCTTTGCGACTTCCATCGTCCTGCTCGAATTCGGCAACCAGTCCGGGGGACGCCCCTCGCTCGTGTTCCTCCGCGTGCTTCAGGCGCTGTTCCGCAATCCGCTGGTGCTGGCGCCGTCGCTGGGCGCATTGGTCATGGCGAGCGGGGTCGGCATCGCCGCGCCGCTGGACACGTTCCTCAAACTGCTCGGCTCCGCCGCCAGCCCCTGCGCCCTCGTCTGCCTCGGCATGTTCCTGGCCGAACCGCGCACGCTCGAACCCGGCGACACTGGGCGGACCACCCTGCTCGTCGGGCTGAAACTCTTCGCCTATCCGGCGCTCATGCTCGTCATGGCCCGCTGGGTGATCCCGCTCGAAAAGCCGCTGCGCGATGCCGCCGTGCTGCTCGCCGCCCTGCCGACCGGGACCGGGCCGTTCATGCTGGCGGAACTCCACCGCCGCGAAGGCGCGCTCACCGCCCGCGTCATCCTCGTCTCGACGGTTTTGTCCGTTGCGACGGTAACGCTGCTGCTCGCCGCACTGCGCTGAATCGAAAAGGGCGGACCATCCGGCCCGCCCTTCCCTAAAGCGAATTTCCCGCGATCAGACCAGTCGGGCCTGACGCAGCGCCGCGGCGATGAACCCGGCGAAGAGCGGGTGCGGCTCGAAGGGGCGCGACTTGTATTCGGGGTGGAACTGCACGCCGACGAAGAACGGATGATCCGGACGCTCGACGATCTCGGGCAGCAGGCCGTCGGGCGACATGCCGGAGAAGATCAGGCCGCCCGATTCCAGCGTCTCGCGGTACGAGGCGTTCACTTCGTAGCGGTGACGGTGACGCTCCGAGATCTCGGTCGAGCCGTAGATCGAGGCGACATGGCTGTTCGGCGAAAGCTCAGCCTTGTAGGCGCCGAGGCGCATGGTGCCGCCCAGATCGCCGCCTTCGGCGCGCTTTTCCAGGCCGTCCTTGCCCATCCACTCGGTGATGATGCCGACGACGGGTTCCTCGGTCGGGCCGAATTCGGTGGAGTTGGCCTTCTCGACACCGGCCGAACGAGCACCCTCGATGCAGGCCATCTGCATGCCGAGGCAGATGCCGAAGAACGGCACTTCACGCTCGCGGGCGAAGCGGACCGAGGCGATCTTGCCTTCGGTGCCGCGCTCGCCGAAGCCGCCGGGGACCAGAATGCCGTGCATCGGTTCGAGCGCGGCGGCGATTTCCGAATCTTCCTTCTCGAAGATCTCGGCATCGATCCAGTTGACGTTGACCTTCACGCGGTTGGCCATGCCGCCGTGAACGAGCGCTTCGTTCAGCGACTTGTAGGCGTCCTGCAGGCCGACGTACTTGCCGACGACGCCGATGGTCACTTCGCCCTCGGGGTGTTCGAAACGGTCGGTGATGTCGTTCCAGCGCGCCAGGTCGGGCGCCTGCGATTCCATGCCGAAGTGGTGAAGCACTTCGGCGTCGAGGCCTTCCTGGTGGTACTGGAGCGGCACGGCGTAAATGTTCGGCGCGTCGAGCGCGGGGATCACCGCCTGCGGGCGCACGTTGCAGAACAGCGCAATCTTGCGGCGCTCGCTCTCGGGGAGTTCGCGGTCTGCGCGGCAGAGCAGGATGTCGGGCTGGATGCCGAGGCCGGTCAGTTCGCGTACCGAGTGCTGGGTCGGCTTGGTCTTCAGCTCACCGGCAGCCGCGATGTAGGGCACCAGGGTGACGTGGACGAAGCAGGTCTGCTCGCGGCCGAGTTCGTTGCGCAGCTGGCGCAGGGCCTCGACGAAGGGCAGACCCTCGATATCGCCGACAGTGCCGCCGATCTCGCAGAGCACGAAGTCGAGATCCTCGGTCTCCGTCATCGCGAAGTCCTTGATCGCGTCGGTGACGTGCGGGATCACCTGGACCGTCGCGCCGAGGTAGTCGCCGCGGCGTTCCTTGGCGATGATGTCCTGATAGATGCGGCCCGAGGTGATGTTGTCCGCCTGACGGGCCGAAACGCCGGTGTAGCGCTCGTAGTGGCCGAGATCGAGGTCGGTCTCAGCGCCGTCGTCGGTCACATAGACCTCGCCGTGCTGATAGGGGCTCATCGTGCCCGGATCGACGTTTAGATAGGGATCGAACTTGCGGATTCGGACGCGATAACCGCGTGCCTGAAGCAGAGCCGCGAGGCTCGCCGCCATGAGACCTTTGCCAAGCGAGGAAACCACGCCGCCGGTAATGAAAATATGCCGCGCCATGGGAGTCGGCCCTTAAATTGCATGGGGGCACGAGCGCAAGAGCGCTGTGCCGCAATCCACAGTTCAACACAAATGAAATGCCGCCTGCCAGAGCCAGACGGCATTCCTGTTACGATGATGCGCCGGGGTGAACCCTGCCGAAAGCCAGATTACTGGCCGGCAGCACCCGAAAGCGGATCGTTGGCCGGAGCGGTTCCGGCCGGAGCCGGGCTCGCGCCACCCGCCGGAGCCGCGGCCGGTGCGGCCGCGCCGGCGAGCGGATCGGCCGGCTGTACGGGAGCGGCCGGAGCCGTCTCGCGCTGAAGGGAAGTGTCGATGTCGCGGCCGCTGGTCGTATTGACCGCCAGAGCTGCGAGCACGATCGAGAGAATCACGAAGACCGCGGCGAGGACGCCCGTTGCGCGGGTCATGAAGTTAGCCGCACCGCGCGCCGACATCAGGCCCGAAGGGCTGCCGCCGCCGACACCGAGACCGCCGCCTTCCGACTTCTGCATCAGAATGACGACGACGAGCAGAAGCGCGACAATCGCCTGGACAACGGTCAGGAAGGTGAACAGCATCTTGCGTTTTTCTCAGTCTTTCGGGGCCGAAACCCACATCTCAAGCCGCGCAGATAGGCGCTCGTCGCCTTCTGCGCAAGTCATCAGCCGAACCCTTGGCATGAAAGGCCGGGATCCGGCGGAAATCCGCGTCTCAGTCGTTGCCCAGCGAAGCTGCGGCACCGACGATCGCCAGGAAGCTCTCGGCGCTCAGGCTGGCGCCGCCGACCAGCGCTCCGCCCACTTCCGGCACGGAGAGCAGTTCGCCGGCGTTCTCCGCCTTGACCGAGCCGCCGTAGAGAATGCGCACGTCCGCACCGCCCTCGCCGTAGATGGCAACGAGCTTCGCGCGGATCGCCGCGTGCATCGCCGCCACGTCCTCGATCGAGGGAACGCGGCCGGTGCCGATCGCCCAGACCGGCTCGTAAGCGACCGAAATCTTCTCGGGCAGACCGTCGATCGACGGGCACGAACCTTCAAGCTGCGCGGCGACCACGGCTTCGGCGTCGCCCGCATCGCGCTGCGCCTCGGTTTCGCCGACGCAGAGAATCACCGCGAGACCCGCCGAGAGGGCGGCCTCGGCCTTGGCCTTCACGTCGCCGTCGCTCTCGCCGTGCAGCGTGCGGCGCTCGGAGTGACCGACGATGGTGAAGTCCGCGCCCGCATCCTTGAGCATGGGGGCGGAAATGTCACCGGTGAAGGCGCCGCTATCTTCCGCGCGGCAGTCCTGGCCGCCGACGCCGATCAGTCCGACGGCATCGCGGATGCGGTAGATCAACGTCGCCGGCGGCGCGACCGCCACCTGCACCTTCGGAAAGCGCGCGGCAGACCGATCGATCGCGCGCGCCTCGTTGAGCATCGCACGCGTGCCGTTCATTTTCCAGTTACCGACGATGTAAGGCAGACCAGCCATGTTATTAAGAAACCTTGATTTCAGAGCACTCAGACTACTCGAGACTCCCCTCGGAAGCAGGAATCACGAGCCGGGCTTTCGGGGCGCTGCTAGGGCACGGAGGCCCTTCTTGTCAAAATCCGTGCATTTACGGTTCAGGCGCGATTGCGGATGGAGCGCGGGAATTCTTGATTCGCGAACCACTTATCGAACGTCGCCCCAAACGTCGGCCCAGATGTCGCCTCAAAAGTTGGCATTGCAGGATGTCACAAGCCACCCTAAAGCCTGCCCGTTTCACGCGTTGGCCTTCCCATGGCGGCTCTGCCCTCGCTCCGACCCGAACCTGAAATTTCCACGCTGATCGGCACGGTACATGCTCTCATTCTTCCGCAACGTCCTGAAGTCCAAGATCGGCGCCGGCATTGGCCTGGCGGTGCTGGTGCTCATCACGCTGGCTTTCGTCGGCGGTGACCTTACCGGCATGAACGATTCCGGAGGCATCAGCCCCGGCCAGTCGGTCGCCACCGTCGGCCAGGATGACGTGGCCGAGAACGATCTGGCTCTGGCCGCCAAGTCCGCGCTGACGCGCGTCCAGCAGCAGGACCCGACGATGACGATGAAGTCGCTCATCGCGCAGGGCGGGCTGGAGCAGGTGCTGGACGAACTGATCGACCGCACCGCTACCGCGTTCTTCGGCAAGAAGATCGGTGTCGTCGCCGGTGACCGTCTGATCGACAGCGAGATCGCCCGCATCCCGGCGTTCCAGGGCGTGGACGGCAAGTTCGACCAGAGCACCTATCGCCAGCTGCTCGCCCAGCAGGGCCTTTCGGAAAAGTCGCTGCGCGACGATATCGCCCAGGGCCTGATCGCCCAGCAGCTGATGCTTCCCGCGCAGTTCGGCACCACGATGTCGAACTTCGCTGCCAAGCGCTATGCCGCCCTGCTCGACGAGAACCGCGCCGGCTCGGTCGTCGCCCTGCCCTCGCAGCTGTTCTTCCCCGCAGGTCAGCCGAACGATGCCGATCTCCAGGCCTTCTACAAGAGCCACACCGGCGCCTTCGTCCGCCCCGAGCGCCGCGTGATCCGTTACGCCGCCTTCGGCGAAGCGGCCGTCAAGCAGGTCGCCGCGCCCACCGACGCCGAGATCGCCAAGCAGTACCAGACCGACAAGGCGCTCTACGCCGCACAGGACAACCGCAAGATCACCCAGCTGATCGTTCCGACCGAAGCCGGGGCCAAGGCCGTCGCCGCCGAAGTCGCGGGCGGCAAGTCGCTGGAAGCTGCCGCCCAGGCCAAGGGCCTCTCGGCCGCCAAGCTCGAATTCTTCAGCAAGGACCAGCTTTCGAGCCAGTTCTCGCCCGCCGTCGCCGATGCCGTCTTCGCGACCCCCATCGGCAAGCTCGCGGCACCGCAGAAGAGCGCGCTGGGCTGGCACCTGATCCGCGTCGAGCAGGAGCAGAAGACGCCTGAGCGCACCCTCGCTTCCGTCAAGGACGAGATCGTCGCCAAGCTCACTGAAGAGAAAAAGCGCGCTGCCTTCACCGACCTTCTCGCCAAGATCGAAGATGAGTTCAGCAACGGCGCCAGCCTCGTCGAAGTCGCCAAGTCGCTTGGCACGACGGTCGAGACGACCGCGCCGATCGTTGCCGACGGCCAGGTCTACGGCAAGCCCGGCGAAACCGCCCCGGCCCTGCTGCAGCCGGTGCTGAAGACCGCTTTCGGCATGGACCAGGAGAAGCCGCAGAGCGCGCAAGTCGGCGGTCAGCCCGCCAAGGAAGGCGTGCCCGCCACCCCGCCGAGCTACATCGTCTACGACGTCACCCAGATCACCGCCTCGGCACCCGCGCCGTTCAAGGAGATCGTGAACGACGTGAAGGCCGCCTGGGCGCTCGACAAGGGCGGTGCCGCCGCCAAGGCCGCCGCGATTCAGATCCAGGCCCAGCTCCGTCAGGGCAAGACCGTGGAACAGGCCGTCGCCGCCACCGGCAAGAAGCTGCCCGTCGAGCAGGTTTCGATGTCGCGCGCCACACTGACCGCCGCGCTGCGTTCGGGCCGTCAGGTTCCGCCGCCGGTCTCGCTGATGTTCCACATGGCCAAGGGCACCGTGAAGGTGCAGTCGGCCGGACAGGATCGCGGCTGGTTCGTCGTGCTCCTGAAGGACGTGGTGCCGGGCAAGGTCGAAGCACCGCAGCTCGTCGAGGGCACCCAGCGTGAACTCGGCGGCCAGCTCGGCCAGGCCTATACCGACGCGCTCGGCAAGGCGATCCGCAAGGAAGTAGGCGTGACCAAGCACGACAAGGCGATCGCCGCTGTCCGCGACCAGCTCGCCGGCGCCGCCAGCCCTGAATGAAAACGTGCCGCTGCCGCTGAATAAGACAACTTGAGATGAAGACCGGGGTTATGGAACGCGAATCGGATCGCCTTGCGGCATTGGCACAGCTCTCCCAGGGCAAGCCCGGCGTGCTCTGGCGCAAGCTCGTGGCCGATACCGAAACCCCGGTCGCCGTCGCGCTCAAGCTCTTCGAGGAAGGGCGCGGCGATTTCCTGCTCGAATCGGTCGAAGGCGGCGAGACGCGCGGGCGCTACAGCCTGATCGGCCTCGATCCGGACCTCGTGTTCCGCGCCGAGGGTCATTCCTGCGAAATCAACCGCAACTGGCGAGACGACCGCGAGGCCTTCTCGCCGCTTCCGGGCGATACTCTCACGGAACTGCGCACGCTGGTCGAGAGCTGCCGCTTCGACGTGCCTGCCGAGCTTCCCCCTGCCCTGGCCTGCCTCGTCGGCTACTTCGGCTACGAGACCATCGGCCTTGTCGAGAAGCTGCCGCGCGCGCCGCAAAGCGCGCTGGAAGTGCCGGACATGCTGTTCGTGCGGCCCTCGCTGATCCTCGTGTTCGATCGCCTCAGCGACGAACTGTTCTGCGTCGCCCCGCTCTGGCCGGAAGCCGGTGCGCCGGAAGCGCTGGTCGAACGCGCTTCGGAGCGCATCGACGAAGCTCTGCGCAAGCTCTCCGGCCCGGCGCCCGCAGCGCCGACCGCCGCCGACCTGCCCGAACCCGTCCAGACCCCGGTCATGGCTGCCGCCGATTACGAGGCGATGGTCCTGAAGGCGAAGGACTACATCGAGGCCGGCGACATTTTCCAGGTCGTGCTGGCCCAGCGCTTCACCTGCGATTTCCCGCTGCCGCCGCTGGCGCTCTATCGCTCGCTGCGCCGCGTGAACCCCTCGCCGTTCCTCTACTTCCTCGACATGCCCGGCTTCGCGCTGATCGGCTCCAGCCCGGAAATCCTCGTGCGCGTGCGCGAAGGCGAAGTGACGATCCGTCCGATCGCAGGCACCCGCCCGCGCGGCAAGACCGCTTCCGAGGACAAGGCCAACGAAGTCAGCCTGCTCGCCGATCCCAAGGAACGCGCCGAGCACCTGATGCTGCTCGATCTCGGCCGTAACGACGTCGGCCGCGTGGCCGCCGCCGGAACCGTCGAAGTGACCGACAGCTACACGATCGAGCGCTACAGCCACGTCATGCACATCGTTTCGAACGTGGTCGGCAAGCTCGACACCGCCCGGCACGACGCCATCGACGCGGTCTTCGCGGGCTTCCCGGCTGGCACCGTCTCCGGCGCCCCGAAAGTCCGCGCCTGCGAGATCATCGCCGAACTCGAGCCCGAGACGCGCGGCGCCTATGCGGGCGGCGTCGGCTATTTCGCGCCCGACGGCTCGGTGGACTCGTGCATCGTGCTGCGCACCGGCGTGCTCAAGGACGGCGTGCTCCATGTCCAGGCCGGGGCAGGCATCGTCGCCGACAGCGTCCCCGCCTACGAACAGCGCGAATGCGAGGCCAAGTCCGGCGCACTCTTCGCCGCCGCCCGCGAGGCCGTGCGCGTCGCCGGGGAGCCGGGCTTCGGCCAGTGACGCGGGGCCCCGCCGCGGCCCTGCTGCTTCTCGCCGCCTGCTCTTCGGGTGACGCCAAGCAGGAGGCCGCCGCGCCGCCCCCGCCCGCCTGCGTGGGCGCGACGTTCGAAGGCGTGTCCTTCACCCATTGCACCGCCGATCCCGCGCGCCACACGATTCACATGGTGCTCGGGCCGAAAGGCGGCGCGCCCTATCGCAGCCTCTCCGAACTCGCCGCGAGCCGCCCCTCGGGCAACCACGCCGTCGCCTTCGCGATGAACGGCGGCATGTTCGACGACAAGGGACAGCCGATCGGCTATTATGTCGAGGAAGGGCAGCGCGGCCACAAGCTCAACACCAACGAAGGCTGGGGCAACTTCCACCTCCAGCCCAACGGCGTGTTCTACGGCGATGCGAAAGGCCGATGGGCCGTGCGGACAACGCAGGACTTCGCGAAGACCGTCTCAAACCGTCCGGACTTCGGCACCCAGTCCGGCCCGATGCTGGTGATCGGCGGCAAGCTCCACCCGAAGATCGATGCGGACGGCGAGTCGAAAAAACTGCGCAATGCCGTCGGCGTCGACCACAAGGGCCGCGCCCACTTCGTGATTTCGGACGAGCCGGTCTCGTTCGGCAAGCTCGCCCGCCTGCTGCGGGACAAGCTCGATTGCCCCGATGCGCTGTTCCTCGACGGCAGCGTATCCTCGCTCTGGGACCCGGAGCACGGGCGCGTGGACGGCGGACCGCCGCTCGGCCCCTTGATCGTCGTCGAGAAAGCGACGAAAGGCAGACCATGATCCTCGTCATCGACAATTACGACAGCTTCACCTGGAACCTGGTCCACTACGTGATGGAACTGGGCGCCGAAGTCGAAGTGGTGCGCAACGACGCCCTCACCGCCGTCCAGGCCATCGAAAGCGGCGCGCAGGGCTTCCTGCTCTCGCCCGGCCCCTGCACGCCTAACGAGGCAGGCATCAGCCTCGACCTTGTGGGCGCGGCGGCGGACAGTGGCAAGCCGCTGCTCGGCGTCTGCCTCGGCCACCAGTCGATCGGCCAGTACTTCGGCGGCAAAGTCGTGCGCGGCGGGCTGATGCACGGCAAGACCTCGCCGGTCACGCATGACGATACCGGCGTGTTCCAGGGCATCCCTTCGCCCTTCACCGCCACCCGCTATCACTCGCTGATCGTCGAGGACATTCCCGAGACGCTGAAGGTCAATGCCCGCTCGGACGACGGCCATGTCATGGGCTTCCGCCATGCCACGCTGCCGATCCACGGCGTGCAGTTTCACCCGGAAAGCATCGCTACCGAGCACGGTCATGCAATGCTGGCCAACTACCTGAGGCTCTGCGGCATCGACGCGCAGCTTCCGGCACGGATCGCGGCGTGACCGTGACCAGCCTTCCCGACCCGCTGCATCCCATCGGCGAAGCCGAGGCCGAAGAGGCCTTCGGTGCAATCCTCGACGGCAAAGTCGATGACGACGCCATCGTCCGCTTCCTGATCGCCCTCACCGAGCGCGGCGAGACCGCCAGCGAGATCGCCGGAGCGGCCCGCGCCATGCGCAGCCGCATGATCCCGATCCACGCCCCCGCGAACGCCATCGACGTCTGCGGTACCGGCGGCGACGGGCATCACACGCTCAACGTCTCGACCGCCGTGTCGCTGGTCGTCGCCGCCTGCGGCGTGCCCGTCGCCAAGCACGGCAACCGCGCCGCCAGCTCGAAGGCCGGAGCCGCCGACACCCTCGAAGCGCTTGGCCTGAACCTCGATCGCGCCGCCGAGACCGCCGAGGAAACGCTGAACGACCTCGGCATCTGCTTCCTCTTCGCCGCCCGCCATCACCCGGCGATGGGGCGGATCATGCCGATCCGCAAGGCGATCGGCCGCCGCACGATCTTCAACCTCATGGGGCCGCTGGCCAATCCCGCCAATGTCCGCCGCCAGCTCGTCGGCATCGCCCGCCCCGCCTATGTGCCGATCTATGCCGAAGCGCTGATGCACCTCGGCAGCGAGCACTCCTTCGTCATTTCCGGCGACGAAGGCCTGGACGAACTGAGCCTCGCGGGCGGCAACGAAGTGGCCGAGATCAAGCATGGCGAACTGGCCATGCGCCGTGTCTCGCCCAAGGATGTCGGCCTGCCGGTTTCGCAAGTCGGCGCCATTCGCGGCGGCGATGCGGCCTACAATGCCGAGGCGCTGCGCCGCCTGCTCCTCGGCGAGGAAGGCGCCTATCGCGACGCCGTGCTGCTCAATGCCGCCGGCGCGCTGATCGTCGCGGGCGAAGTCGAAACCTGGCGCGAAGGCGTCGAGGAAGCCGCCGAGGCCATCGACAAGGGCCTCGCCAATGCCCTGCTGAATTGCTGGATTTCCGCGCTCAAGGCCTGAGCCGCGTTTTCGAGGTACCGATGTCCGACAAGCTTACCGAGATCTGCCAGACCAAGCGCGCGGAAGTCGAAACCCGCAAGGGCTTCGCGACGATCAGCGACCTCGACGCCCGCGCCGCCGCGCAGACCGCCCCGCGCGGCTTTGAAGCCGCCCTGCGCACCAAGGCGGAAACCGGCTTTGCGCTGATCGCCGAAATCAAGAAGGCCTCGCCCTCCAAGGGCCTGATCCGTCCCGATTTCCGTCCTGCCGAGCACGCAGTCGCCTATGAGCGCGGCGGCGCCGCCTGCCTGTCGATCCTGACCGATGCGCCCTACTTCCAGGGCCACGAGGACTTCCTCGTCGAAGCGCGCGCCGCGGTGTCGCTGCCGGTCATCCGCAAGGACTTCATGGTCGATCCCTGGCAGGTCGCCGAAGCCCGCGCGATCGGCGCCGACGCGATCCTCATCATCGTCGCCGCGCTCGATGACGGCCTCATGGCCGAACTCGAAGCCGCTGCCCACGAACGCGGCATGGATTGCCTCGTCGAAGTTCACAACGAAGCCGAGATGGAACGCGCAAGCCGCCTAAAGTCGAGGCTTATCGGCGTGAACAATCGCGATCTGAAGCGCTTCGTCACCGATATCGGCATTACCGAACAGCTCGCCCCGTTGGCCCCCGAAGGCACGCTGCTGGTCAGCGAGAGCGGGATCAACGGCCATGCCGACCTCCAGCGCCTCTCTGCCTGCGGCGCGCGCACGTTCCTTGTCGGCGAGAGCCTGATGCGCGAAGCCGATGTCGAGGCCGCCACCCGCGCCCTCCTGCTGGGATGAGCAAGTCCCTCACCCACATCGACGATCAGGGCAATGCCCGCATGGTGGACGTAGGCGCGAAAGCGGAAACCCGCCGCGTCGCGGTAGCCTCGGGCCGTATCGCAATGACGGCAGCAGCGCTGGAAGCCATCCGCACCGGGAATGCGCCGAAGGGTGACGTGCTCGGAACCGCGAGGATCGCGGGCATCATGGCGGCGAAGAAGACAGCCGACCTCATCCCCATGTGCCACCCGCTGGTGCTCGACGCCGTGAACCTCGATTTCGCCTTCGAAGAAGAAGCCCTGACGGCCACTGCAACCGTATCGCTCACCGGCAAGACCGGCGTGGAAATGGAAGCGATTACAGCCATTTCCGTCGCACTCGTGACAATCTACGACATGGCCAAGGCACTCGACAAGGGCATGGTCATCGGGGATATCCGGCTCATCGAGAAGTTCGGCGGCAAGTCGGGTCACTGGAAAGCCGGATGATCCCGCCGCTGCCGCTGGAAGAAGCGCAGGCGCGCTTGCTGGCCCTGGTGGAGCCATTGTCTGTCGAGCATGTCGACGTGGAAGGCACGCTTGGCCGATACCTCGCCGCCCCGATGTTTGCCCGGCGCAGCCAGCCCATGGCGGATATCTCGGCGATGGACGGCTATGCCGTCACCCTTGGCGACCTCGCCGGGCCATGGCAGGTCATCGGTGAAAGCGCGGCCGGGCACCCGTTTGACGGAACTCTCGCACCAGGAAAAGCGGTTCGCATTTCGACGGGGGCACTGCTTCCCGCTGACGCCGGCGCCGTCATTCTCCAGGAAGACCTGACCCGGCAGGGCGACGACCTCGTCCTCACCGGCACGCCGCCACACCCGGGCGACAAGCATATCCGCCCGCGCGGCATGGATTTCACCGATGGCGGCCTGCTCCTGGCGCAAGGTACGCTGATCGGACCGGCCCAGATCGGCCTGGCGGTGGCGGCAGGCCACAAGCACCTTCCCGTCCACCGCATTCCGCGAATCGCGGTGATCGACAGCGGCGACGAACTGGCCGCCGAACCGGATTGCTGCGCCGATCATCAGATCCCGGCCAGCAACGGCGCGATGCTTTCCGCGCTCGTGCGCAGCCTGCCCGTCGATGCGAAGCGGAATGGACCTATCCCGGACGATCTCGACGCCCTTGTCGCGGCTTTCGACGCTGCCGCCGACGCCGATGTGATCGTGACCAGCGGCGGAGCCTCGGTCGGCGATCACGATCTTCTGCGTCCCGCCCTGGAAGCCTGGGGAGCCGAAATCGATTTCTGGCGCGTCGCGATCAAGCCGGGCAAGCCGCTGCTGATTGCAACGCGCCATCATGGCGAGCGCAGGCAACTCGTGATCGGGCTACCGGGAAATCCCGTGTCGAGCATGGTAACGGCCTATCTTTTCGTTCTGCCGGTCCTGCGCGCACTCCTCGGTGCCGCAGAGCCTCTGCCGCGAAGCATTGCAGCGAAACTTTCCGCCCCCTTGAAGACCGGCGGAGCGCGGCGGGAATTCCTGCGCGGGGTATGGGACGGGGAAACCGTGCAGGCCCTCTCGCTACAGGACAGCGGCGCGCTTTCCTCGCTGGCCGCCAGCAACGTCCTGATCGACCGCCCCGCTCATGCCGAAGCGGCCGATGCGGGCGACATGGTTCGGATGTTCTTGCTCCAGAATGGCGGTATTGCTTGACTATACCCTGTTCGTTGCATAATTGTTCCCTCATTGTTCGCAGAAAAGTTCTCTAGGCAGCAGATCGGTTCAGATCTGTTCCTTCAAGGATCACCTGGCGACGCAGCACTATCCGGCCGGGCCAAGGGCCGCAGAACATATGAGGCAAAGCAGATGTTGACGCGCAAGCAGCATGAATTGCTCCGGTTCATCCAGGTCCGGCTCGAAGAAAGCGGCATCTCACCCAGCTTCGAGGAAATGAAGGAAGCGCTCGACCTCAAGTCGAAGTCGGGCGTTCATCGCCTGATCTCGGCCCTGGAAGAGCGCGGCTTCATTCGCCGCCTGCCCAACCGCGCCCGCGCACTCGAAGTCCTGCGCCAGCCTGAGGATACGACGACCAAACCTGCCCGCAGCGTTCCGGCGGCGGAAGAGGCTCCGGCTCGCGCTCCGAAGGTTCCGACACCGGCCAACGACGTGATCGAAATTCCGCTCCATGGCCGCATTGCAGCGGGCGTGCCGATCGAGGCGCTGGAGGGCCATTCCTTGCTTCCGGTCCCGGCCGCCCTGCTCGGCTCCGGTGAGCATTACGCGCTGGAAGTTTCCGGCGACTCCATGATCGATGCAGGCATTCTCGACGGCGATTTCGCCCTCGTGAAGCGCACCAATACCGCACGCGATGGCGAAATCATCGTCGCGCTGATCCGGGGCGAGGAAGCGACGCTCAAGTATCTCCGCCGCGAGGGCGGGATGCTTCGGCTCGATCCCGCCAATGCCGCTTACGAACCGCAAATCTACGGTCAGGACGAAGTGGAAGTTCAGGGCAAGCTTGCAGGACTTCTGCGCCGCTATCACTGAACCGGAGGGGAATTCCCCTTCGGTTCATCGAAGCCAACCTGCCCGAAGATATCTACTTGCGGCCGCGCCACCAGCCATGATCGCCTTGAGTGTCGGCAACGGTCGTGATCCTGCGACGATCCAGATCGATGGCCACGCCGCCACTGCGATCCAGTAGGGCGCGATCGGCCTTCAGCCACTTCGGTCGGCAACTGTCCGGAAGCCGGCGGTCGGCAATGACGACGTCGGATTGCCTGCAAGCCCTTGCGAGTTGATCTTCGGGCACCATCAAGCGCCCTTTGGCAATAAGGACCTGATACCGCGCACGCCAGGTTCGCATTGCTACGGCGCAGAAGTCGCTGTTGCATCTGGCTCGCGGAGCTGCCGAAACGACTTCGGGAAGTTCACGCCTTCCTGCCGCCTCCATCATGTTGTCCAGCGCATAATCGCTCGAACTGTTACGCAGCATCACGAGACGCCGACTGTCCGGATCGATCCATCCGACATGGCGACCATCGCCTGAAACCACCAGATCCGGCGCCTGAATCGTCATCAGGCCCAGAAATCCGATAAGGATAGGCACCAGCCCCAACAAGCGAACCCGTCCTGCCCAAAGTCCGAGCCACAGTCCTCCCGCCACGAACAGCAGGAAATGCCACCCGCTCATCGTCGGCAGGACCCGTACGGAACCGGGGCTATCCGCAATGAAACGGGCGATCGCCAGCAATCCCTCGATCGCATGATCCGCGAGCCACCATGCCGGCCCGCCTGCTCCCATCACATCCAGAAGCAGCGCCAGCGCGACCAAGGGCATGATAACCAGGGTTGTCAGCGGGATAGCCAGAACATTGGCGAACGATCCGTAAATGCCCGCACGATGGAAATGGTAAAGACCGATCGGCAGGAGCGCCATTTCGATCGCGATGCCCATGACCAGCAGCAACATGACGTGACGCAGGGCCTTCGAAGGTAGAGCTTCTTCGCGCGGAGCGAGCCACCGCTTCATCGGTTCGGCATTGCCGAGCGCAACGAGGACCATGACCGCTGCGAAACTCATCTGGAAGCTGGGCCCGACGATCGACTCGGGCCAGACCAGCAGCACGATGAAAGCCGCCACGGCCAGCAAGCGCATCGACAACGCCTCCCGCCCCATCGCCAGTGCCGCCAGCACGAACAAGGCGCCAAGGCACGAGCGCACCGTCGGCACTTGCGAACCGCTGAGCAAGGTATAGCCGATCCCCGCCAAGGCCCCGAAACCGGCAGCAAGAATCGGCAGCCGAACGCGCAAGGCAAGAGCCGGTGAAAGCGCCAGCAGCCGAAGCGCGAGAAGATAGACCCCGCCGATCACGGCACTCACATGAAGCCCGCTGATCGAAAGCAGATGCGCAAGCCCCGCATCTCGCATCGCCTGCGCATCGTTTCCGGATATCGCGCCCATGTCTCCCGTGGTCAGTGCCGCCGCGATTCCCCCCGTCGATCCGGCCAATCGCCCGGTTATATGACGGGACAACCCGTTGCGCGCGTTGCCCAGCCAGTCGCCGCCACGGGCCGCGGAAACGAGTTCGATTGGCGCCGTCACCTGCCCCGTTGCC
Organism: Novosphingobium sp. BL-S-20; assembly: GCF_055521635.1. NCBI lineage: Bacteria > Pseudomonadati > Pseudomonadota > Alphaproteobacteria > Sphingomonadales > Sphingomonadaceae > Novosphingobium > Novosphingobium sp. BL-S-20. The sequence goes on from NZ_CM145494.1 coordinate 1,910,214, forward strand.
GCGATTCCGGCGAACCACGCCGACCGTGCGAAATCGTAACCCCCCGGAAACATTGGTGAGGCCGGTGGTGCAAGCCGCCCGCGAAAGCGGATCACCGCCCCGGTTTCCGGCACCCTTTCGCGAAACCGCACCGGCACGTTCACCCGCACCTTGATCGCCCGTCCGGTCCCCGGTTCGCGCATCGCCAAGGTCAGCCGATCACGCTCCAGCGCAGGCTGCTCTTCCTGTCCGATTACGGTCCCCGTGAAGGTGCCCGACAGCAGGCGCGAAATCGGCGGAGCACCGATCATTTCGGAGCGCAGCCACACACCAAGGCATCCAGCCATTGTCAGCAACGAAAGCGACAAGATCGCCTGCCGGATATACGGGTAGCGCAGCAGGCCGGAACGCCAGTAAAGTGCGAATATCGCAATCGCGACGCATACTACGCAAAGCCCCGCCCAACTCTCTCGGGAAGGCAGCGAAAACCACGCAGTTGCGCCGCTTCCGAAGGCTACGGCAAGCCACGGTCCTCTAGCGAAACCGCAGTTCGAAAGAAAACACTCGACACCGGCCAAACTGCTCGACAAGTGGCTCTGGCTGATCCATGGGCGATGCTGCATTGCAGCGGCTCCGGCGACATCCGGATGCTCTAGATCAACCGTCGTGGCGGCTTGGCTGGCCATGGCGCGCATAGGACAGGAAGGTTATAATAATGGCAAGCGGCAGCGCATCGAGCGGATCGACGGCAGGCAAGACCGTCGTCACGCGCTTTGCCCCCTCGCCTACGGGTTATCTCCATATCGGCGGCGCCCGTACTGCTCTCTTCAACTGGCTGTTCGCCCGTCATCACGGCGGCAAGTACCTGCTTCGCATCGAGGACACCGATCGCGCCCGCTCGACCGAACCGGCGATCGAGGCGATCTTCGACGGCCTGACCTGGCTCGGCCTCGACGGCGACGAACCCGCCGTGTTCCAGTTCGCCCGTTCGGACCGTCACGCCGAAGTGGCCGCCGCGCTGTTGGCTAACGGCCATGCCTATCGCTGCTACCTCACGCCCGAGGAACTGGCCGAGCGCCGCCAGAAGGCCCAGGACGAGCGCCGCCCGTTCCGCATCGACAGCGAATGGCGCGATGCCGATCCCTCGACGTGGCCGACGGACCGCACTTACGTCGTGCGCGTCAAGGCGCCGCGCGACGGCGAGACCACCATCAACGATCTCGTTCAGGGCGAAGTGACCGTAAAGAACGAGGAAATCGACGACTTCGTCATCCTGCGCTCGGACGGCACGCCGACCTACATGCTGGCCGTGGTGGTCGACGACAACGATATGGGCGTGACCCACGTCCTGCGCGGCGACGACCATCTCAACAACGCCTTCCGCCAGCTCGTGGTCATCCACGGCATGGGCTGGGAAGTGCCGACTTACGGCCACGTGCCGCTGATCCACGGTTCGGACGGCGCCAAGCTGTCGAAGCGCCACGGCGCGCTGGGCGTAGATGCCTATCGCGACGAGATGGGGGTACTGCCGGAAGCGCTGTTCAACTATCTGCTGCGCCTCGGCTGGGGCCACGGCGACGAGGAATTCATCAGCCGCGAAAAGGCGATCGAGTGGTTCGACATGGCCGACGTCGGCAAGTCGCCCTCGCGCTTCGACCTCGCGAAGCTGCAAAATCTCAACGGCCACTACTTGCGCGAGGCGGACGATGCCCGCCTCGCGGAACTGGTCGCACCGCGCCTGATACAGGCCGGATATGATAACCCCGACTTCGCCCTGCTCACGCAGGCGATGCCGGTGCTGAAGGTCCGCGCAAAGGACCTCAACGAACTTGCAGAAGGCGCGGCCTTCCTGTTTGCCAAGCGTCCGCTCGCGTTCAGCGAGAAGGCGCAGGCGCTGCTGACGGACGAGGCGCGGGGGCGCCTCGCCGCCATCCATGAGCGTCTTTCCGGCGAGCCCGACTGGGCGCTGGAGGCACTGGAAGCCAACCTGAAGGCAATGGCCGAGGACTTGGGATTGGGCCTCGGCAAGCTCGCGCAACCCTTGCGGGCGGCCCTGACTGGTCAGACGACCTCTCCGGGTATTTTCGACGTATTGGTTCTGCTCGGCCGGGACGAAAGCCTCGCACGCATTGGCGCGCAGGCGGACGCCGCTGCCGGGACACACATATAAGGAGTAAGAACTGGTGGGTGATCAGGTCAAACTGAATGCTGGTGGCACGGAATTCGACTATCCCGTGCTCAAGGGCAGTGTCGGCCCGGATGTCATCGATATCCGCAAGCTCTATGCCCAGACGGGCAAGTTCACGTACGATCCCGGCTTCACGTCGACGGCGAGCTGCGAATCCGCGCTGACCTACATCGACGGCGACGAAGGCGTACTGCTCCACCGCGGCTACCCGATCGGCCAGCTGGCCGAGAACTCGTCGTTCATGGAAACCAGCTACCTGCTGCTCAACGGCGAACTGCCGAACGCGGAAGAGCTGGCGACGTTCGAGAACACCATCACGCGCCACACGATGCTCCACGAGCAGCTGGCGAACTTCTACCGCGGCTTCCGCCGTGACGCCCATCCGATGGCGATCATGTGCGGCGTGGTCGGCGCGCTCTCGGCGTTCTACCACGACTCGACCGACATTTCGGACCCCGAGCACCGCAAGATCAGCTCGCATCGCCTCATCGCCAAGATGCCGACGATCGCCGCTGCCGCTTACAAGTACTCGGTCGGCCAGCCTTTCCTCTACCCGGACAACAAGCTGAGCTACACCGGCAACTTCCTGCGCATGACCTTCGGCGTGCCGGCGGAAGAATATGAAGTGATCCCCGCCGTCGAAAAGGCGATGGACCGCATCTTCATCCTCCATGCCGACCACGAACAGAACGCCTCGACCTCGACCGTGCGTCTTGCCGGTTCCTCGGGCGCCAATCCGTTCGCATGCATCGCGGCCGGTATCGCCTGCCTCTGGGGCCCTGCCCACGGCGGCGCGAACGAAGCCGCGCTCAACATGCTCAAGGAAATCGGTACGCCGGACAAGATCCAGCACTACATCGATCGCGCGAAGGACAAGAACGATCCGTTCCGCCTGATGGGCTTCGGTCACCGCGTCTACAAGAACTACGATCCGCGCGCCACGGTCATGCAGAAGACCGTCCGCGAAGTGTTCGACGCGCTCAAGGTCACCGACCCGCTCTTCGAGACCGCCCTGCGCCTCGAGGAAATCGCCCTCAGCGATCCGTACTTCGCAGAGAAGAAGCTGTTCCCGAACGTCGACTTCTACTCGGGCATCATCCTCTCGGCCATCGGCTTCCCGACCACGATGTTCACCGCGCTCTTCGCCCTTGCCCGCACCGTGGGCTGGGTCGCGCAGTGGAACGAAATGATCTCGGATCCCGGCCAGAAGATCGGCCGCCCGCGTCAGCTCTACACCGGCCCGACGCAGCGCGACTACGTCCCGGTCGGCCAGCGCTGATCGCACGGTTCGCCGAAACCCGTTCGGTAAAGAAGGCCCTCGCGAAAGCGGGGGCCTTTCTTTTTGGCCCATCGCGCGCGAAATTGCCGCTTACCTCTCCCCCGCCGGAAGGTGTATGACAGGGACAGGACAGGAAGGCTGCGCCGTCGCCACAATCTCGCCGCAAGCGCTTCCTATCCTTGCCTTGTTTCGCAAGGGGGAAACCTGGATGCTGTTCCTCAGACTTCTTGCCGTTTTCGTGGGCGTGCTGGGAATTGCCGTGGGGCTGCTATGGGTCGCTCAGGGCACCGGCATCCTGTCCTGGCCGAGCGGCAGCCTGATGCTCGACGATCGCGGATGGGCGATCCGCGGCGCGGTGATGGCAGCGGTCGGCGCGATCCTGCTCTGGCTCGCCCGGCGCTGGAACGAGACCAACAACAATCATCTTTGAGGCAGGAAATCAGGCCTCGGGATCGGCCGGAACTTCCAGAATGAAACGGGCACCCTGCCCCGGTGCGCTGTCGACGAGCAGCTCCCCGCCCATCGCGCGGGCAAGACTGCGCGAGATATAAAGCCCCAGCCCCGAACCGCCGTCGCCGCTACGGCCGAGCCGCTCGAACTTGTCGAATATCTTGCCCTGCTGGTCTTCGGAAAGGCCCGGTCCCTGATCCGCCACGATCACCCGCGCACGGTCTTCGAGCGCTTCGAGCCTGATCCATATCTGCGAATGCTCCGGCGAATAGCGGATGGCATTGCCGATGAGATTGAGCAGGACCTGAAGCACACGGCGATACTCGGCCACGGCGGGAAGCGTCTCCGCGACATGCGGCGCCTCGATGACGATGCCTTTTTCCTGTGCGCGCACGTTCAGGATGCCCGCCGCCTGCCGCGCCAGTTCCGACAGGTCCACATTGTCCGGCGCGGTGCTGAAACCCTCGGTCTCGACGACCTCGAGGTCGGCCAGGTCCTCCAGCAGCCCCAGCAGCAACTTGCCCGCGCCCGCGATCTCGCCCGCATACTCGGCATAGGCATCGGGCAGCGGCCCAGCGAGCCGGGTGCGGATGGTCTCGGCATTGGCGATGATCCGCGCAATCGGCTGACGCAGCACCGGCGCGAGATCGTGACCGACGAGACTGCGCCGCAGCAAAGGCTCCATCGGCTCGTGCGCCGCCGAAACGGGAGCCGCAGGCGTATCCGAGACCAGCAGCAGTTCGAAACCCGCCGGATCGAAACCGGGGCGCATATGCGGTATCAGCGAGACCCGCCAGGACCGCCGCGATCCCGGTACTGTCACCGGCGCACCGTCGAGCAGGCGCCAATGCAAGGGCTGCTGATGCGCAACATTCTCCGGCGGCAGGAATTCGGTCCAGAGACGGCCGAAGCCGCCCTGCATGGCTGCAGCTGCCTCTAAAAGCTCCGCGCTGTCGGTCAGCACTGCCAGCACCCGCTGATCGGCATCGAGCTGCGCGCTCAGTTCGGCAAGGTGGCGATCGATCATCGTCCGGCGGCGTTCCACCGAAGCCGCGTCCTCGACCGGCGCGGGCGCGGTCTGCCAGTTGCGGACGACGATCTGGCAACCGTCATTCAAACCCTGCGGTTCGACTTCGACCCAGGCGGTGATGACATCGCCCCCATCGTGCGCGGTGACCGCGCGTGCCAGACGGAAGCCGTAGCGGCGTGCCTTGCGCACGAGTTCGAGCAGTTCGGGTATCGCGATCGTGCCGGGAAGATCGCCTCCGCAGCGCTCCTGAAGCCCGGCGAGCGGCTCGTCCGCCTCCAGCAGGCGGTCCTGCGCATCACTGACGGCACGGGCCAGAATGGTGCCTTCCATCAGCATCAGCCGCCCTGCCGTCCGCTGGCCAGAATCGAGGCGGCAAGATCGACCCCCAGCCTCTCGAACCCTTCGGGCAGCATCGCCTCCGGGTGAATGGCGAGGAATTGCTTCTCGATATCGGCAGCTTTGAGGCCCGCCGCGCGCAAGGCCAGCGCCAGACGCGCCAGTTGCGCTTCGTGCGTGGCCAGCACGGCGGCCTCACGCCGCAACCCGGAACCGGCCGCCAGCGCCGTGAAGAACAGCGCCGCCCCGGCATGGGCCACCGACAGTGCGACGTGGAAAGCCCCGCCGAGCGCCGTCAGCAATCGTGCCGACAGTCCGAGCCGGGTAGCGCCTTCATCGTAACTGCGGCGAATGTCCGCTTCGAGCAGCGCAAGACGTTCGGCCAGGTCCGCCCGCCCGGTCAGAAACGCCTTAACCGCCAGCAGGACCCGGTGCAGCAGATCGCCGGGCAGTTCGGTCAGCGGCAGACTCATCCGGCGCTGGGCCTGACACCAACGCGCCTGCGCCGCCAGCCAACTAACCGCCAGTCCGTGCATCTGCCCCTCGGCCGAGGCCAGCATGGCCTGGATCAACGGCGATACCACCGGATCGAGCGCGAGCCGTGCCTGCAACCGCTCGGTCATCTGCCATTCCAGCGCCATCGCGTGGACATGCGAAAGCAGCAGGGCATCGGCCATGAAAGTACGGGTGAGGTCTTCGAGGTCCTCGGCAAACTGCACCGAAGCCGCGTCGCCGTCATGAAGGCACTCGACGATCCCGCGCGCCAGATCGCCCAGCATGCCGCGCACCCGCGCCAGGATCTCGTCACTGAAGAGCGCACTGTCCTCGGCCGCGAGCAGGTACTGCAGGATCGGCAGCACCGAATCGGCCATGGCATCGCCGCGCGCCAAATCCGCACGAAGCAGCGCTTCCGCAGTCTGGTCGTCGGCCGGATGAACAGCGTTGTCGATCATCCGTCCCGTTTACCCTGTATCTGGTTAAGCCCCGGTTAGTCCTTCCGACGTAGCGGAAGAACCATGCCGACCACAACGAGCGTGATCGCCAGAACCTCCACCAGCGGCTCAATTTGCCCGAATCCTGCAGCGAAAGCCAGCAGAAGTCCCAATGTGGCACGGTCGGAGACGAGCGAGGCCGCCGTTCCCGTCACGAAGCGCGGGATCATCGCCAGCAGCAGCATCAGCATGACCGGCGCGAACAGCCAGGAGATCACCGATTCGCCGCCGAGCCGGGGAATTCCGGCGAGCAGCGAAAGCCCGAACACGGCATCGACGAGCCACCCCAGCGCGTCCGCGCGCGGGATCGCCGGGGGTAGCTGTCCCAGCGCCTGACGCTCCGCAAGACGCAGCAACCGGCTTGCCTCGACCAGCACGGCAGCCACGAATAGCGAAAGAAAGGCGACGGTCAGGAAACCGAACCAAGCGAAACCGCCCGCAATCGCCAGTGCCGCAAGAACGCCGAGGCTCAGGATATTGCTGGCGTTACCGGCGTGGAGCAGCGAGGAACCGAAAGTCAGTACACCGTAGCGCGCGATCGTCCGGCCCGGCGAAACGCGTTCGCCGTCACCGAACCGCTCGCGCAGCCATTCGAGTTCGACGCCGTGCGCCTCGCTCTCGTCGCGAATCAGCCGCCAGTCGGTGCCGCTGCGCAAGTCCGCCGGGACTTCGCGCATCGCGACGCCCGATTGCAGGGCGATCCGGGTCAGCGCCGAAGGCACGTCGCAGTCTCCGGGAAGTTCCTGGAGGTTCTCCACCAGATTGCCGGGAATCCGCATGATCCCGGCACTGGCGCGATTGATGTCGATCCGCTCGAAGCCCGCCGCCAGACCGCCTTCGACTGGCTGGACCAGCACCGCTGGCGCCTTGCCGTCGAACAGCGCCGCAACCCCGGAAGGCTCGACGAAGAGCCCCTCTCCGATCACCACGAGTTCATCGTTCGCCGTCACCAAGCCCGAAAGCGGGCGGGCGCCGGTGGCGATGTAGAATTGCAGCCCGGCGTCCTCGGCCATGTGCTGGAGCGCGATCATCTCCGGCGAAGGGCCGCGCGCGAGGCAGATGACCCGCTGGCAATCGAGCGCCAACGCAAGGCCCAGTTGATGCTGCGCCAGCGTCGCCCCGCCGATGCGCAGGAAACCGCGCGGCAGGGTCTGGCCCGCCACGGCAGGCTCCATCATGGCGAGCAAGGCAATGCGCAGTTTAACGACCTCCAGCAAGGCTCTACCGTTTAGGGAAAGGCCCGCCCGGTGCCAAGCTCGGCGGGTAATCAGCTGGCGGAAAACTCTGCAAGATATGCATGAAGGCGGCGGATCACGGTCGGCTCGCCCGGCGCGCTGTCGAGCGCGCGTTCGGCCAGCGCCAGCAACTGCGCCGAATGGAAGCTGGCGGCCAGCCCCTTGAGCCGCATCGCCGCAACATGCCAGTTGCCGTCGCAGCGCGCCCGCGCCAGCAGATCGACCTGCCGCGTCACGCTTTCCAGATAGGAAGCGCGCAATTCCGCGAAAAGCACGGAATCTCCGCCCGCTGCCGCGGCAAGGGTCGCTTCGAGGGCACCTGCTTCATACGCCATTTCCCCAGTTTAATCCGGAAAGGGTTAAACCGGGGTTTATCGACGCCTCCCGCGTGTTATCCTTATCCGCATGTCTGGGGAAAACAGGATCATCGCGTTCGGCGCGAACGGCAGCGAACCCGTTTCGAGCGGAAATTCGGAAGAACCCATGGAAAAACCGGCTGCTCCGGCCCCGGAAATCGAGGACGACACGTCCGAAGACGCCTGGCGCAATGCCTGGGTCGCGACCGAGGAAGCCTCAGCGCCGAACTATGCACCCACGTCGCTTTCGCTCGACTGGCTTGCGCCCACGCTCGCCGGAACGGTCGCGCTCGGCTGGAGCGCGTTCTTCCTCTACGCGCGCTGGCCGGATTTCGGCCAGGGCCTCGGCCTCGTTGCGGTTCCCGCGCTGATCGTTCAATGGGCGGTACCGCTGCTTCTGGTCGGCATGGTCTGGCTGCTGGCGCTGCGCCACAGCAGCCGCGAGAGCCGCCGCTTCGGCAATGTCGCCCGCGCCCTGTCCCGCGAATCCGCCCAGCTTGAAACGCGCCTGACGACGGTGAACCGCGAACTCAGCCTCGCCCGCGAGTTCATCGCAGCCCAGTCGCGCGATCTCGAATCCCTCGGCCGCATCGCCGCCGAGCGTCTGTCCTCCAACGCCGAGCGGCTGCAGGACCTGATCCGCGACAACGGCACCCGGGTCGAGACGATCGGCGGCGTCAGCCAGGCCGCGCTCGACAATATGGAGAAACTGCGCGGACAGCTTCCCGTCATCGCCAGTTCCGCCAAGGACGTGACCAACAATATCGGCAATGCGGGGCGCGCCGCTCACGTCCAGCTTGAGGACATGGTCAACGGCTTCAAGCGCCTTAATGAATTCGCCACCGGCAGCGAGCAGCAGGTCTCCCGTCTCGGCACTTCGGTGGAAAACGCCCTGACCGCGATCAATGCCCGCAGCGAGCAGATCGGCGTCCTTGCCGACCAGCGCTTTGCCCTGCTTTCGGAACAAGGCGAGGCTTTCCGCAGCCAACTGGACGGCCATGAAACCGCCGCCCTCGCTGCGATCCATGCCCGCACCGCCGCCCTGGATGCGGAAATCGCCGAAACACGCGGCCAGCTCGACCGCCACGAGGAAGAGAGCCTCACCTCGCTGCGCGCCCGCCTCGTCGCCCTGCGCGAGGAAAGCGATGTCGTCTCCCGCGCCCTGCGCGACGGCGAAGGGCGCGCCGCCGAAGCCTGGCGTCAGGCTCTCGACGACTTGCACGAGGAACAGGCGGAAGTCGCGCGCGGTATTGCCCGCGCCCAGGATTCCGCCGTCTCGGCCCTCCGCGGTTCACTGGTGGCCATCGCCGAGGATGCCGACGCTCTCGACCGCGAGATTTCCGCGCGGCGCGACAGGTTGGCGGGCGAAACCAGCGAACGCCTCGCGCGTCAGGCCGAGCAGGAGCGCCACGCCATTGCCCGCATCGAACAGATGCTCGGCGACCTCGACAATGCCATTTCCGAACGACTTGAACGCCATCGCCTTCAGGCTGCCGCTCTCGGGGACCATGCTGCGGCCATCACCGGCCAACTCGGCGAATACGAAGCTCGCTTCGGTGCCATCGCCGGCAGCAGCGAACTGCTCGAAACCCGCCTGCGCGGCAGCCTCGCCTCGCTGGGCGAGCGCCTCACCGCCGCGCGTGCCACGCTTTCTGCCACCGATGCCGATGCCGAGAAGCTGACCGAGACGAGCGTTCGCCTGCTCGAACTCATCCAGGGCAGCGCCCGTTATGCCCACCACGATCTGCCCGAAGCGCTCACGGTTTCCGAAGATCGTCTGGTCCGGCTGCAATCGGGCATTGCCACGGTTCTCGAAGCGCTGGGCCAATCGGCCCGCAGCGGCGCCGAACTCGCTGGCGGGGTCGAGCAGTCAGGTAATAATCTCAAGGACTTCGCCGACGAACTTTCCGCCATGCATTCGGATCTTTCAGAACACGGCGCGGCCCATGCGCAGCTTCTCAAAGTCCTGCATACCTCGCTGACCGAGATCGAGGCTGCGACCCATACCGCCGCCGCGCGCGCGCAAGGCGAACTCACCGAGGCGATTACCGCACTCGGCACGACCATCGACAACTCTGTCGCCGCCATCGAGACCCAGAGCGCCGCGCGCATCGCCAAAGTCGCCGAAGACCTTGGCACCGAGAGCGCCCAGGCCATCGACCGATCGATGCGTACCCGCGTCGCCGAAGTCACCGGTCAGCTCGATCAGGCCGTCGCCCACGCCTCGGGCGCGACCCGCGAGGCGACGATCCAGCTGCGCGAGCAACTGGCGAAAGTCGAGGAACTGGTCGGCAATCTGGAGGGCCGCGTGAATGAAGCCCGTGAAAAGGCTGAGGAACAGGTCGATAACGACTTCGCCCGCCGCGTCGCGCTCATCACCGAAGCGCTTAATTCCAACGCCATCGACATCGCCTCCGCCCTGTCGAGCGAAGTCTCGGACACCGCCTGGGCTTCCTATCTGCGCGGCGACCGCGGCATCTTCACCCGCCGTGCGGTCTCGCTGCTCGATGCCGGGGAAATCAAGTCGATCCAGCAGCTGTTCGAGCGCGACGAAGCCTTCCGCGAACACGTCAGCCGCTACATCCACGACTTCGAGTCGATCCTGCGGCAAGTGCTTTCCACCCGTGACGGCAATGCCCTGGGCGTGACCCTTCTATCGTCCGACATGGGCAAGCTCTATGTGGCGCTGGCGCAAGGGATCGAGCGGCTGCGAAGCTGATCGCAGCGCCTAGCCCGCAATAGAAAAGCCCGCTCTTACGAGCGGGCTTTTTTAGTATCCAAGGTCCTGAACCGGGGGCTTTCCGAAGAAATTGAGATCGGCCACCGTGATCCACTGCTCGGCGTAGTTCACGTAATAGAGACCGAACAGCACCACCGCGAGAACGGTGGCGCGCTTGGCGATCAGGCGCGGCCGGAAGTTGACCGGCGCGCTGTCCGCATGGCCCTTCTCCACGCGGAAGCCCGTAACCTCATTGGGCGTGCGCAAGCCGAACGGCATGACCAGAAAGGCGCTGAGGACCCAGAACAGGCCGTAGATCGCCACCATCGAGGTCCACTGCATCGCCATCCGATCAATCCTCCAGCAGCATCACCTGCACTTGCGGCTTCTTGCCCGACCAGCGCGTGGCGGCACGGCGCGCGGCCAGACGGGCAGCCTCGACCCGCACTTCACGGTCCGACTTCTTCGCACGGCCCAGCGCATCGGCGACATCGCGCTGCGCTTCCTCGACGAACTTCGGGTAGTCCTCATCGAGCGGCAGGCCGATCGCCGCCACCTGGACATGGCCCTTGCGGTCCGCCGCCACCGAAACCACGCCGTTAAGCGCAATACGGCGACGCATGACCATGGAATCACCGTCCGCCGGCGCGATGATGTCGCCGTCGAGGATCAGGCGGCCCGAATGGACCTCCCCGAACTTGCCCGGCTTGCCCGGCGCCAGGCGGACGAGATCGCCGTTCTTCTGGAACACCGCATGGGGAATGCCGCTCTCCAGCCCGAGCCGTGCCTGTTCGCGCATGTGGCGGATCTCGCCGTGGACCGGCAGCAGGATTTCCGGCCGCAGCCAGCCATAGAGCGCAACGAGTTCGGGACGCCCCGGATGGCCGGAAACGTGGATCATGCTCTGGCGGTCGGTGACGATGACGATCCCGGCGTCCGAAAGACGGTTCTGGATACGCCCGATCGGGATTTCATTACCGGGAATCTGGCGGCTGGAGAACAGCACGACATCGCCCTTCTCCAGCTTGATCGGATGATTGCCTTCGGAAATCCGCGAGAGCGCCGCGCGCGGCTCGCCCTGCCCGCCGGTAGCGACGATCAGCACTTCGCCGCGCGGCAGGTCCATCGCCGTCTCGACATCGACCAATTCGGGCAACTTCTTGAGATAGCCGCTCGCCTGCCCGGTCTCGATGATGCGGTCGAGCGAGCGCCCGGCTACGCAGAGCTTGCGATTGGTCTTGCGCGCCACTTCGCCCAGCGTCTGGAGACGGGCGACGTTGGAGGCGAAAGTCGTGACCAGCACGCGGCGGCCGCGATGCTTCTTCACTTCCTCCAGCAGCCCGCGATAGACTTCGCCTTCGCTGCCCGAGGCCTCGGGATTGAAGACGTTGGTGGAATCACAGACCAACGCCAGAACCCCCTCGTCACCGATCGCGGTCAGTTCCGCCTTGGTCGCGGGGGTGCCGACTTGCGGCTCGTCGTCCAGCTTCCAGTCGCCCGTGTGGAAGATCTTGCCGAACGGCGTGTCGATCAGCAGCGCATTACCCTCAGCGATCGAGTGCGCCAGCGGCACGTAGCGGATGCCGAAAGGCCCGAGTTCGAAGCGGTCGAGGTGATCGATGACGATCAGTTCGACCTCGTTCAAAATGCCCGCCTCTTCCAGCTTCGCCGCGACAAGGCGCGCGGTGAAGGGCGTGGCGTAGATGGGAACGTCCAGTTCCTGCGCGAAATAGGGAACCGCGCCGATATGGTCCTCGTGCGCGTGAGTCAGCACGATGCCGAGCAGGTTTTCGCGCTCGCCCTCGATGAAGTCGAGATCGGCGAAGACCAGATCGACGCCGGGGTACTCGTTCATGCCGAAGGTCATGCCCAGGTCGACCATCAGCCATTTGCCCTGGCAGCCATAGAGATTGACGTTCATGCCAATCTCGCCCGACCCGCCGAGCGCACAAAACAGCAGTTCTTTACCTGGAATCACGTCTTCGATGCCCTTTCGGCAAGAATGGCGAGGCCTTCGAGCGTCAGGTCGGGATCGACCGCGTCGAAAATATCGGAAGCCTCGTCGAACAGTACGGCGAGTCCGCCGGTCGCGATGACCTTGGCGGGACGCCCGATTTCGGCGCGCATGCGGGCGATCAGGCCCTCCATCATCGCCACATAGCCCCAGAACACGCCGATCAGCATCTGGTCCTCGGTATTGCGACCGATCACGCTCTTGCTGGCGGGAACGGCGATGGCAATGCGCGGCAGCTTGGCGGTGTTGCCCACCAGCGCGTCCAGCGAGAGGTTGATGCCCGGCGCGATGATGCCGCCTTTGTAGGCGCCGTTGTAGTCTACCACGTCGAAGGTCGTCGCGGTGCCGAAATCGACGACGATCAGGTCGCCGCCGTGGCGCTCATGCGCGGCGATGGCGTTGACGGCGCGGTCGGCGCCCAGCGACTTGGGCTGGTCGACGTCGATGTCGATCGCATAGTCCGCCTTGCCGACCCCCGCCACGAGCGGCTCGACGTCGAAGTAATGGCGGCAGAGAATTTCGAGATTGTGCAGCGCGCGCGGCACCACGGTCGAGATGATGATGCTCTTGATCTCGTCCGCCGCGACGCCGCGGATCGAGAGCAGCTGCATCAGCCAGACCGCATATTCGTCGCCCGTGCGGCGCGGATCGGTGGCAATGCGCCAGCGGCCGCGCAAGGTGCGGCCCTCGAACAGTGCGAAGACGACATTGGTGTTGCCGGCATCGATGGCAAGCAGCATGGAATTTCCTTCAGGCGAGCGAAACGTCACCGGCATGAACGACCCGTAGGGACCCGTCAGCCAGACGCAAGCGCAATGCTCCGTCCGGGTCAAGCCCGGCGAAGGCGCCCGGCAGCAGGCCTTCCTCGTCGAGCGTCACCAGCAGCGGGGTTCCCTGCGGATGGGCGTGGCGGGTCCAGTCGGCCAGCGTCGCTGCCAGCCCTTCCCGGCGCCACTGCGCGAGACGCTCGGCCAGACAGGCGGCCAGCGCTTCCAGAACGGCCTGCGCGTCGTTGTCGTTAGCGGGACTGGCGGCGCGGATCGAGACCGTCGCGCGGTCGGAAAGCTCGGGCGCGCTGACGACGTTCACGCCGATGCCGATGATGATATGATTACCTGCGCGTTCCAGCAGGATGCCGCAGATCTTGGCGCCGCCGACGAGCACGTCGTTGGGCCACTTGAGCTGGCAGTCCGCGCCCGGCGGCAATTGCGACAGCATCAGGTCGTAGACGGCCAGTGCCGCCACGAAAGCCAGGGTATGGACCGAGGGATCGTCCGCTCTCAGCGCGACGACGGTACTGGCGTAGAGATTGCCCTCCGGAGAGGACCATTGGCGACCACGGCGACCGCGTCCGGCGCTCTGCTTGACCGCACGCAACCAGAAACCTTCCGCGAGGCCCTCCCCGGCGCCGAGGCGCCGGGAAAGGTCCGCGTTAGTCGATGCGGTCTCTTCGACGACCTCTATCAAAGGCCGGAGTAGAGTGCGGCCGCAGCCGTTTCAGTGAGGTGGCCGAGCCACTTGGTCAGCAGGAAGCCGAGCGGCGAGATGACCACGCACGATCCGACGAGGATCAGCTTGTGCCAGACATCGCTCTCACCCTTCACCACGTCGGCGGGTTCGTCGAAGTACACGACCTTAACGACCTTCAGGTAGTAGAAGGCGCCGATAACCGAGGCTGCGAAGCCGATGGCCGCCAGAGCGATCATGCCGCCGTCGACGGCCGCCTTGAAGACCAGGAACTTACCCCAGAAGCCGAACATCGGCGGGATACCGGCAAGGCTGAACATGACCATCGCCAGCGCCAGCGCCAGACCCGGACGCGTGCGCGAAAGACCGGCCATCTTGGAGAGTTCCTCGACCGGGTTGCCGTCCGCGTCCTTCATCATCAGGATCACGGCGAAACCGCCTGCCGACATCGCGACGTAGATCGCGAGGTAGAACAGCATGGCCGATACGCCCTGCGGCGTCGCCACGGCGAGACCGACGAGCATGAAGCCCACGTTGTTGATCGACGAGTAGGCCATCAGGCGCTTGATGTTGGTCTGGCCGATGGCGCCGAGGGCACCGACGACGATCGAGGCGAGCGCCGCGAAGACCACGATCTGCTGCCAGGCCGCAGCCTGATCACCGAAGGCCTCGATCGCGACGCGAATGGTCAGGGCCATCGCGGCAACCTTGGGGGCCGTCGCAAAGAGCGTGGTCACCGGGGTCGGTGCGCCCTCGTAGACGTCGGGGGTCCACATGTGGAACGGCACGGCGCTGATCTTGAAGGCAAGACCGGCGAAGACGAAGACGATGCCGAACAGCGCGCCATTCGAGAGACCCTGCGCCATCGAGGCGCTGATACCGGCGAACGAAGTGGTGCCCGCAAAGCCATAGGTCAGGCTCATGCCGAAGAGCAGGATGCCCGAAGCCAGCGCGCCCAGCACGAAGTACTTGAGGCCCGCTTCCGCCGAACGACCGTCGGTCCGCAGGAACGCCGCCAGGACGTAAGCCGCCAGCGAGTTCATTTCGAGACCGATGTACAGCGTCAGCAGGTCGGTGGCCGAGACCATCATGCCCATGCCGAGCGATGCCAGCAGCACCAGGACCGGATATTCCGCCCGCATCGCCTTGAAGCGGTCGAAGTAGGCAGGCGCCACCACCAGCGACACGGCGGCCGAGATGTAGATCAGGATCTTGGCGTAGGACGCGAAGGCGTCGGCACGGAATTGGCCGAAGAAGGCCGAGGTTTCGGCGCCCATCGCGCCGCCGCAAAGCGCGGGGGCGACGAGGACGCCGGCGGCGACGAGCGCCGCCACGGCGAGAACGGAAATCAGCTTCGCGGCCTTGTCACCGCCCCAGGCGGCCATCAGGAGCAAGACGAGGCTTGCGATGCTCAGCGTTTCTTCCGGCGCGATCAGGCGCAGCGACTGTGACCAGTCCATTAGTGTGCCCCCTCATGCGCTGCTTCTTCGTGCGCAGGCTTTTCCTTGCCCATGGCCAACTTGGCGTCTCCTTCCGGCTTTGCGCGAGCGAGCCGGGCGTCGAGCGCGGCAATGTCTGCGCGCATCGGAGCAATGAAGCTCTCAGGGTAAACGCCCATCCACAGCACCGCGAGGCCGAGCGGGATCACCATCAGGTATTCACGCAGGTCGAGGTCGGCCATGGCGGCGGCATCGGCATTCTTCTGGTCGCCAAAGACGACACGGCGATAGAGGTAGAGCATGTAGGCAGCGCCCAGGATGATGCCGGTGGTGCAGATCAGCGCCGTCCAGCTCGATGCCTGGTAGATACCGCCGAGGCTCAGGAATTCGCCGACGAAACCGCTGGTGCCCGGAAGGCCGATCGAGGCCATCGTGAAGAGCAGGAAGAACAGCGCGTAACGCGGCATGTTGATGGCGAGACCGCCGTAACGGCTGATCTCACGGGTGTGCAGGCGATCGTAGATGATGCCGACGCAGAGGAACAGCGCGCCGGACACGAGACCGTGGCTGAGCATGACCAGCATCGAGCCTTCGAGGCCCTGCGGATTGAAGGCAAACAGACCGATCGTGACGACGGCCATGTGCGCGACCGACGAGTAGGCGATCAGCTTCTTCATGTCGTCCTGCACCAGCGCGATGAGCGAGGTGATGACGACCGCAGCCATCGACAGGCCCCAGACCAGCGGCGCGAAGTAGGCCGAGGCTTCGGGGAACATCGGCAGCGAGAAGCGAATGAAGCCGTAGCCACCCATCTTCAGCAGCACGCCTGCCAGGATCACCGAGCCAGCGGTCGGCGCCTGAACGTGCGCCGCCGGAAGCCAGGTGTGGACCGGCCACATGGGCATCTTCACCGCGAAGCTGGCGAAGAAGGCGAGGAACAGCCAGGTCTGGGCCTGCGGGGCGAAGTCGTAGTTCATCAGCGTCGGGATGAAGGTCGTGCCGGCGGTGTGGACCATCCACAGCATCGCCACGAGCATCAGCACCGAGCCGAGCAGCGTGTAGAGGAAGAACTTGTACGAGGCGTAGATGCGATCCGCGCCGCCCCAGATGCCGATGATCAGGTACATCGGAATGAGGCCGGCTTCGAAGAACATGTAGAACAGGAAGAGATCCTGCGCCGCGAAGACGCCGATCATCAGCGTTTCGACGAGCAGGAACGCCGCCATGTATTCGCCGACGCGCTTCTCGATCGAGTTCCAGCTCGCGCCGATGCAGATCGGCATGAGGAAGACGGAAAGCTCGATCAGGAGCAGCGCGATACCGTCGATGCCGAGGGCGTAGGAGAAGCCCGAGAACAGCTCGTGCCGTTCCTGGAACTGCCACTGCGCGCCGCCGACGTCGAAGTTCAGCCAGAGGACGACGCCAAGGACAAGGTTCGCAAGGGTGGCGAGAAGCGCCACCATGCGTGCCGATTTGGCATCAAGGTAAAGACATGCCAGTGCCGCCGCGAGCGGCACCAGCAACATCAGACTGAGGATCGGAAAACCACTCATCATCTTATCCCGCGATCACCCAGCTGATGGCGCCGACAAGGCCCAGCAGCATGACAAGAGCGTAGCTGTACAGATAGCCCGACTGGACCTTCTGCGCGTAAGTCGAACCCCTGGCGACGACCCAGGCGGCACCGTCGGGACCGAACTTGTCGATCACGCCGATATCCAGGACCTTCCAGAACACCTTGCCGAACCAGAAGGCCGGACGGACGAAGATGTTGTGGTAGAGTTCGTCGAACATCCATTTGCGGAACACGAAAGTGTAGACCGGCCCGAGCTGTTCGGCGAATGCCTTGGGGAACGAGAGGTTCTTGATGTAGCCGTACCATGCGATCAGCAGGCCCAGCGACATCACGGTGAACGGTGCCCACTTCACCCAGGTCGGCACGCCGTGCATCGCGTGGATCAGGTGTTCGTGGAACACCAGGGCGCCCTTCCAGAACTCGCCAGTCCCTTCCGAGACGAAGGCGTGGTTGAAGACGAAGCCTGCAGCGACGGCACCGATCGAAAGGATCAGCAGCGGCAGCAGCATGACCAGCGGGCTTTCGTGCGGATGGTATCCGCCCGTGCCGTCGCCGTGCTGCGTGTAGTCCGGGCCGCGCGAACCGAGTTCCGGGGCGGCATGGTCGTCGTCGCTGTGGTCTTCGTGAGCATGATCATCGTGCGCATGATCGTCGTGACCGTGGCCGTGCGCGTCATGGACGGCGTGCTGGATATGCTCCGACTGGATCCAGCGCGGCTTGCCGAAGAAGGTCAGGAAGACCAGGCGCCAGGAGTAGAAGCTGGTCATCAGCGCGGCGGCGATGCCCATCCAGAAGGCGAAACCGCCCACTGCCGTGCCCGAACCGAAGGCTGCTTCGAGGATCGCGTCCTTCGAGTAGAAGCCTGCGAAGCCGACGAAGCCCGCGATACCGACGCCGGTGATGGCCAGCGTACCCGCCGTCATCGTCCAGAAGGTGATCGGGATGTGCTTACGCAGCGCGCCATAGAAGCGCATGTCCTGCTCGTGGTGCATCGCATGGATGACCGAACCGGCACCGAGGAACAGCAGCGCCTTGAAGAAAGCGTGCGTGAACAGGTGGAACATGGCCGCGCCATAAGCGCCGACGCCGGTGGCGAAGAACATGTAGCCGAGCTGCGAGCAGGTCGAATAGGCGATGACGCGCTTGATGTCCCACTGCGTGCAGCCGACGGTGGCGGCGAAGAAGCAGGTGCAGGCGCCGATGAAGGCGATGAAGTGCATCGCCGTCTCGCTGGTTTCGAACAGCGGCGACAGGCGGCAGACCATGAAGACGCCGGCGGTGACCATCGTGGCCGCGTGGATCAGCGCCGACACCGGGGTCGGGCCTTCCATCGCGTCCGGAAGCCAGGTGTGGAGGCCGAGCTGCGCCGACTTGCCCATCGCACCGATGAACAGGAGGATGCAGATCACGGTCATCGTGTCGAAGCGGTGGCCGAGGAAGCCGATCGTCGAACCGGCCATGCTGGGCGCGGCGTGCAGGATCTCGGGGATCGAGACGGTGCCGAACACCAGGAAGCAGCCGAAGATGCCGAGCATGAAGCCAAGGTCACCGACGCGGTTGACCACGAAGGCCTTGATCGCGGCGGCACCGGCCGAAGGCTTGCGGAACCAGAAGCCGATCAGGAGATACGAGGCCAGGCCCACGCCTTCCCAACCGAAGAACATCTGCACCAGGTTGTCCGCGGTCACCAGCATGAGCATGGCGAAAGTGAACAGCGAGAGGTACGCGAAGAAGCGCGGCTGATCCGGCTCCTCGCTCATGTAGCCCCACGAATAGAGGTGCACGAGCGCGGAGACCGAGGTGATGACCACGAGCATGACCGCGGTGAGCGAGTCCACCCGCAGCGACCAGTCCCAGGTCATGGCGCCCGACTGGACCCACTTGAGGACCGGCACGACGCTGGCTTCGGCGTTCCCGGTGAGGAACTGGATGAAGATCGGCCAGCTCAAGCCGCAGGCAATGAACAGCGCGCCGGTCGTCAGGACCTTTGCGGGAACATTGCCCAGCTGCTTGTTGCCGAGCCCGGCGATGATCGCTGCCAGTAACGGCAGGAAGACGATGAACAGGATCGGGTGCAAGGCCTTATCCCTTCATCCGGTTGACGTCGTCGACAGCGATGCTGCCGCGTCCGCGGAAATAGATCACGAGGATTGCAAGCCCCACTGCGGCCTCGCCGGCAGCAACCGTCAGCACGAACATCGCGAAGATCTGGCCCGTGAGGTCGTGCAGGAACGCGCTGAAGGCGACGAGGTTGATGTTGACCGCAAGCAGGATCAGTTCGATCGCCATGAGCAGAACGATGACGTTCTTGCGGTTCAGGAAAATGCCGAGGACGCCGAGCACGAAGAGGATCGAGCTCACGACCACGTAATGTTCGACGCCGATCACAGCGAAACCCCCTTGCCCACTTCGGGCTTGACGTTGACGGTCGCCTCGTCGGGACGACGCGCGATCTGCTTGCTGACGTTCTGGCCGCGCGTGTCGCCACGCTGACGGTGGGTCAGGACGATGGCACCGACCATCGCGACGAGCAGGATCAGGCCGGCCGCTTCGAACAGGAACAGGTAGCGGCTGTACATCAGTCCGCCAATCGCCTCGATGTTCGAGGCTCCGACCGGCGTCGCCGCCGTGCCGTCAGGCGTGCCGAGGTTCAGGGCGCCGGCCTTGTAGGCACCGATGCCGAGCACCATCTCGGCGAGCAGCACCAGGGCCACCAGCATGCCGAGCGGAAAGTTCTTGATGAAGCCTGCCCGCAGTTCGGCGAAATCGATGTCGAGCATCATGACGACGAAGAGGAACAGCACCGCGACCGCGCCCACGTAGACGATGATCAGCAGCATGGCGATGAACTCGGCCCCGGTGAGCATCATGAGCCCGGCGGCGTTGAAGAACGCCAGGATCAGGAACAGCACCGAATGGACCGGGTTGCGCGAGAGGATGGTGGCGGCCGCCGAAGCGATCGTCAGCACCGCGAAAAGGTAGAAGGCGAAAGTCTGGATCATGTCCGCGGCCCCCTATCGGTACGGTGCGTCGGCTTCAAGGTTCGCGGCGATAGCCCGCTCCCACTTGTCCCCGTTCGCCAGTAGCTTGGCTTTGTCATAGAGCAGTTCTTCGCGCGTTTCGGTCGCGTATTCGAAGTTCGGCCCCTCGACGATGGCATCGACCGGGCAGGCTTCCTGGCAGAAGCCGCAGTAGATGCACTTCGTCATGTCGATGTCGTAGCGCGTGGTGCGGCGCGAACCGTCGTCACGCGGCGCGGCCTCGATCGTGATCGCCTGCGCCGGGCAGATCGCCTCGCAGAGCTTGCAGGCGATGCAGCGCTCCTCGCCGTTGGGATAA
Source organism: Novosphingobium sp. BL-S-20 (assembly GCF_055521635.1). Lineage (NCBI taxonomy): Bacteria > Pseudomonadati > Pseudomonadota > Alphaproteobacteria > Sphingomonadales > Sphingomonadaceae > Novosphingobium > Novosphingobium sp. BL-S-20. The sequence continues at coordinate 1,930,613 of NZ_CM145494.1, forward strand.
CGGCGAAGGGCATGCTCACCACGGAAGCGCGGCGAAAGCGGGTTCTTCTCGAAGGGGTAGTTGATCGTCGCCTTGGGCTTGAAGAAATACTTCAAGGTCAGCCAGTGCGCCTTCACGAACTCCCAGAGCGTGAAGCTCTTTATGAGTTGTCCGACGGTCATTGGAAGTGTCCGGTAGCCATGAGGTAGCCGCTGACGAGAACAACGAACAGCAGCGATACGGGCAGGAAGACCTTCCAGCCCAGGCGCATCAACTGGTCATAGCGGTACCGGGGAACGGTGGCCTTAATCCAGCTGAACACGAAGAAGAAGAAGAATATCTTGAGCAGGAACCATACGAAGCCCGGCACGAGATAGAGAACGGGGATGTCGAGCGGCGGCAGCCAGCCACCCCAGAACAGCGTCGCGTTGAGCGCGCACATCAGGAGCACGTTGGCATATTCGCCCAGCCAGTAGGCGGCGAAGGCCATCGACGAATATTCGGTCTGATAACCGGCGACGAGTTCCGATTCCGCTTCGGCAAGGTCGAAGGGCGCGCGCTGCGTTTCCGCAAGGCTCGAAATCAGGAACATCACCCACATCGGGAACAGCAGCGGGTTCGCGACGAAACCGTTGATCACGCCGAAGACGTGGCCCTTCTGCGCCCAGACGATGTCGTTCATGTTGAACGTGCCCGCCCAGAGAACGACGCAGATCAGGATGAAGCCGATCGAGACTTCATAGGAGATCATCTGCGCCGAGGCGCGCATCGCCGAGAAGAACGGGTACTTCGAGTTCGAAGCCCAGCCCGCCATGATCGTGCCGTAGACACCCAGCGAGCTGATCGCGAGGATGTAGAGCAGGCCGATGTTGATGTTGGCCAGGATCGCGCCCGAGTTGAACGGGATCACCGCCCAGGACAGCAGCGCCAGGGTGAAAGTCACGATCGGCGCGATTAGGAACAGGCCCTTGTTCGCCGCCGAAGGAACGATGGTTTCCTGAAGGAAGACCTTCAGACCGTCCGCGAAGGACTGGAGCAGGCCGAACGGGCCGACCACGTTGGGGCCGCGGCGAAGCGCCATGGCGGCCCAGATCTTGCGGTCGACATAGATGATCATGGCGACTGCCAGCATCAGCGGCAGCGCGATGAGCAGGATGCCGCAGACGGTGGACACGAACCATGCCCACTCGTAGCTCATCCCGAGAGTCTGGAAGAAAGCGGTCATTCCGCGGCCTCCGCGATCTCTTCTCCGTGGAGAAGTTCAGCCGAGCAACGCTGCATGACCGCGCTCGCACGGGCGATCGGGTTGGTCATGTAGAAGTCCTTGATCGGATAGGCGATCCGGCCGGCAGCGGAACCGCCGCCGTTCGGCAGGACGCTGCCGTAATCGGCAAGGCCTTCGCTGCCGAGCGCAGGCACTTCCGCGATCATCGCGTCGCGCAGCTGGTCGAAGCTGTCGAAGCCAACCGTAACACCAAAGGCATCGGCGAGCGCCCGCAGGATCGTCCAGTCTTCGCGGGCGTCGCCCGGTGCGAAGACGGCCTTGTCGGCCCACTGCACGCGGCCTTCGGTGTTGACGTAAGTGCCTGCCTTTTCGGTATAGGCCGAAGCGGGCAGGATCACGTCCGCCGCGTGGGCGCCCTTGTCGCCGTGATGACCGATGTAGACGATCATCGAACCGGCGAACTGGGTGAAGTCCACTTCGTCGGCGCCGAGCGCGAGCAGAACCTTGGGCTTGGCGGCGACGAGGTCGGCAATGCCGCCCTTCTGCGCGTAGCCAAGCATCAGGCCGCCCATGCGGGCCGCTGCCATGTGGAGGACGTTGAAGCCATTCCACCGGGTGCCGTCTTCAAGATCGCGAACGAGGTTGAACTGGGCCGCGAGCGCGAGGCCCGCTTCCAGACCGCCACGGCCGAGCGCCGCACCGCCGAGGATAACCGCCGGACGCTTCGCGTTCGACAGCGCATCGGCGACGTTCTGCGGAAGATTGCCGAGGACCGAGAGGTCTTCGCCCAGGAACTCGCCGCCGAACGTGGTTTCCCACTCGGGACCGACGAGGAACACCTTGGCGCCGCGCTTCACCGCCTTGCGCAGGCGGACGTTGAGCAGCGGAGCTTCCCAGCGCACATTGCTGCCCGCGATCAGGATCGCGTCGGCGGTCTCGATGCCGGAGAACGTGGTGTTGAAGTTGACGGCGGCGAGGCTGTCGGTCGCGTAGTCCATCCCGGTCTGGCGACCTTCGACGAGCTTCGAACCGAGCGCGCCGACGAGCTTCTTGGCGGCGAACATCGTTTCGCAATCGATCATGTCGCCGGCGATGGCGGCGATCGAATTGCCCGGGTTCAGCGTGGCGATGGCGGCGAAAGCCTCGTTCCAGCTGACCGCGACGAGCTTGCCGTCACGGCGCAGGAACGGCTTGTCGAGACGGCGCTTGGTAAGCCCGTCGACCATGTAGCGCGCCTTGTCGCTGATCCATTCCTCGTTCACGTCGTCGTTGTTACGAGGAAGCACGCGCAGCACTTCGCGGCCGCGCGCATCGATGCGGATGTTGGCGCCGGTGGCGTCCGACACGTCGATGCCCAGCGTCTTCTTGAGTTCCCAGGGACGGGCCTCGAAGGCGTAGGGACGCGAGGTAAGCGCACCGACCGGGCACAAGTCGATCACATTGGCCGACATCTCGTGCTTGGCAGCATGTTCGAGATAGGTCGTGATCTGCATGCTCTCGCCGCGATAGAGCGCGCCGATCTCGTCCACACCGGCGATCTCTTCCGAGAAGCGCACGCAGCGGGTGCAGTGAATGCAGCGCGTCATCGTGGTCTTGATGAGCGGGCCCATGTACTTTTCGGTGACCGCGCGCTTGTTTTCGTCATAGCGCGAAGCGCCGCGACCGTAAGCGACGGACTGGTCCTGAAGGTCGCACTCGCCGCCCTGATCGCAGATCGGGCAGTCGAGCGGGTGGTTGATGAGGAGGAACTCCATCACCCCTTCCCGCGCCTTCTTGACCATTTCGGAATCCGTGCGGATTTCCTGGCCTTCGGAGGCAGGAAGCGCGCACGAAGCCTGGGGCTTCGGCGGTCCGGGCTTCACTTCGACCAGGCACATGCGGCAGTTGCCGGCGATGCTCAGACGTTCGTGGTAGCAGAAGCGCGGGATTTCCTTGCCAGCAAGCTCGCAGGCCTGCAGCACGGTTGCGCCGGTGGGGACGTCGATCTCGACGCCGTCGACTTTGACCTTGGGCATTACTCGGCAGCCTCGCGGACGTTTTCGGCGATCCGGCGCTCAAGCTCCGGACGGAAATGACGGATCAGGCCCTGGATCGGCCACGCCGCAGCGTCGCCCAGAGCGCAGATGGTGTGGCCTTCGACCTGCTTGGTCACCTGCTGCAGCATGTCGATTTCCTCGACTTCCGCGTCGCCGGTGCGCAGGCGCTCCATCACGCGCCACATCCAGCCCGTGCCTTCGCGGCAGGGGGTGCACTGGCCGCAGGACTCGTGCTTGTAGAAGTACGAGAGACGGCTGATGGCGCGGACGATGTCGGTGGACTTGTCCATGACGATGACGGCAGCGGTACCGAGGCCCGAACCGACGGCGCGCAGGCCATCGAAGTCCATCGGCGCGTCCCAGATCTCGGCAGCCGGAACCAGCGGAACCGACGAACCGCCGGGGATCACCGCCAGCAGGTTGTCCTTGCCGCCGCGAATGCCGCCGCAGTGACGCTCGATCAGCTCGCTGAACGGGATCGACATCTCTTCCTCGACCACGCAGGGACGGTTCACGTGCCCGCTGATCTGGAAGAGCTTGGTGCCCTTGTTGTTCTCACGGCCGAAGCTGGAGAACCACGCGGCGCCGCGACGCAGGATCGTCGGCGCAACGGCGATCGATTCCACGTTGTTGACCGTGGTCGGGCAGCCGTAGAGGCCTGCGCCTGCCGGGAACGGCGGCTTCAGGCGGGGCTGGCCCTTCTTGCCTTCGAGGCTTTCGATCATCGCGGTTTCTTCGCCGCAGATGTAGGCGCCGGCGCCGCGGTGGACGAAGACGTCGAAGTCGTAGCCCGATCCGGCGGCATTCTTGCCCAGCAGACCGGCTGCATAGGCTTCCTCACGCGCGGCGAAGAGCACTTCGGCCTCGCGGATGTATTCGCCGCGGATGTAGATGTAGGCCGCGCGCGCACCCATGGCGAAGCCCGCGACCAGCGCGCCTTCGAACAGCAGGTGCGGATCGTGGCGCATGATCTCGCGATCCTTGCACGAACCCGGTTCGGATTCGTCCGCGTTGATCACGAGGAAGCTGGGCTTGGGATTGCCGTTCTGGTCGAGCGGCGGCTGCTTGGGCATGAAGGACCACTTCATGCCAGTCGGGAAGCCCGCACCGCCGCGACCGCGCAGACCCGAAGCCTTCATCTCGTCGATGATGGCATCACGGCCGCGTGCGATCAGGTCCTTGGTGTTGTCCCAGGCACCGCGCGCCTGCGCTTCCTTCAGGTTCCACGGCTGATAGCCGTAGAGGTTGGTGAAGATGCGGTCCTTATCGAGGAGAGCCATTACCACTCACTCCGATAGTCATGGTTTTCGGTGATCATCGCCACCAGGTTGGTCGGCTCGCCCACCGGTTCGACGGTGTGACGGGCGGGGTCCTGGGTGCCGGCCTTCGGCGTTTCACCACGCGCCAGCGCGTCGAGCACCGCATTCAGGCGCTCCGACGTGAGGTCTTCGTAGTTGTCGTCGTTGATCTGGACCATCGGCGCCGAGGCGCAGTTGCCCATGCACTCGACTTCGGTGAACGACCACAAGCCGTCTTCCGAAATGTGGCCCTTCTTCATGCCGCGCGACTTGCAGGTTTCCAGCAGATCGTCCGACCCGCGCAGCATGCACGGCGTGGTACCGCAGACCTGCACGTGGAACCGGCCGATCGGCGCGATGTTGTACATCGTGTAGAAGGTCGCGACCTCGACGACGCGGATCACCGGCATGTCGAGATAGGCGGCGATGTATTCCATCACCGGGATCGGCAGCCAGCCCTGCGTGTTCAGCTCGGCACCAACCTGACGCTGGGCGAGGTCGAGCAGCGGCATCACCGCCGAGCGCTGGCGCCCGGCCGGATAGCGGGACACGACATCCTTCGCCTTTTCGGCGTTCTCGGCGGTCCAGGCGAAATTGCCCCAACGGGCCCGAAGTTCGGGCGTGTCGGGTTCGATATAGCGGTCAGCCATGCTTACCCCTGCGCTTCAGCCACTGGTCCTGGCCGAAAAGAAACAACTCAAAGCCGCCGATCGCAGTCACCAGCATCGGCAGCACGGCCGTGGGCTGGAGATCGAGATAGACGGCGGCAAAATACCACACCGCGAGGATCACGCCGGTAACGGCGGCCCAGATGCGGGTGAGTTCGAGCGTGTTGAATGTCATCGGATGAACTCAACCCGCGAGCACTTGTCGCCCTCGAAGCTGTAGACGGCCAGAACGTCGAAAGGATCGACGAGATCGGAACCGTCCGTCGCCGGGCCGCGCGTCACGTGCTCGCGCAAGACGACATAGTTGTCGGTCTCTTCGCGCGAGACGATTTCCGCCTTGTTCTCGGGCCACTTGGCGAAAGCCGCCTTGAGGCCCGAGCGCGTGCCCTCCTTGCCCTCGCGAACCACAGCGCCGCGATAGTTCGCTTCGCTGGCTTCGTCGGTCATGAAGGTCACGTAGAGATCGGCGTCCTGCGCATTGTAGGCGGCGATCATGGCCTCGGCGATTGCCAAGAGAGTGGAGGGCTTGCTCAACGGTCGCACTCCCCGAACACCACGTCGATGGCGCCCAGAATGGCCGTCGCGTCGGGAAGCATGTGCCCCTTCGACATGAAGTCCATCGCCTGGAGGTGCGAGAAGGCGGTCGGGCGGATCTTGCAGCGGTACGGCTTGTTCGAGCCGTCCGACACCAGATAGACGCCGAATTCGCCCTTCGGGCTTTCCGTGGCGACGTAGACTTCACCGGCCGGCACGTGGAAGCCTTCGGTGTAGAGCTTGAAGTGATGGATCAGCGATTCCATCGACTGCTTCATCTCGCCGCGCTTGGGCGGAACCACCTTGCGGTCGGACGAAGCAACCGGGCCTTCCGGCATCTCTGCCAGGCACTGCTTCATGATCCGGGCCGACTGACGCACTTCCTCGACGCGGACCATGAAGCGGTCGTAGCAGTCAGAGTTGGTGCCGACGGGGATCTCGAAGTCCATGCGGTCGTAGACGTCGTAAGGCTGCGCCTTGCGGATATCCCAGGGGATGCCCGCGCCGCGGATCATCGGACCGGAGAAGCCCCATGCCAGCGCGTCTTCCTTGCTCACCAGCGCGATGTCGACATTGCGCTGCTTGAAGATGCGGTTGTCGACCACGAGGCTCATCGCGTCCTCGAACAGCTCCGGCAGGCGCGTGTCGAGCCAGTCGGCGATGTCGGTCAGCAGCTTGAGCGGCACGTCCTGGTGGACGCCACCGGGGCGGAACCAGGCCGAGTGCATGCGCGCGCCCGAAGCGCGTTCGAAGAAGTTGAGGCAGTCCTCGCGGATTTCGAACAGCCACAGGTTCGGGGTCATCGCGCCCACGTCCATGACGTGCGAGCCGATGTTGAGCATGTGGTTGCAGATGCGGGTCAGCTCGGCGAACAGCACGCGCAGGTACTGCGCGCGGATCGGCACTTCGAGGTTGAGCAGCTTCTCGATCGCCAGGACATAGGAATGTTCCATGGCCAGCGGCGAGCAATAGTCCAGGCGGTCGAAGTAGGGCAGCGCCTGAAGGTAGGTCTTGTGCTCGATCAGCTTCTCGGTGCCGCGATGCAGCAGGCCGACGTGCGGGTCGATGCGCTCGATGATCTCGCCATCGAGTTCCATGACCATGCGCAACACGCCGTGCGCCGCCGGGTGCTGCGGACCGAAGTTGATCGTGTAGTTGGTGATGACTTCATCGCCGGTGGTCGGCGACTGTTCGAGCTGGATGCTCATTTCGCCTCTCCTTCGGCCTTTTCATCGCCCGGCAGCACGTATTCCGCGCCTTCCCAAGGGCTCATGAAGTCGAACTGGCGCAAGTCCTGCGCGAGCTTGACCGGCTCGTAGACCACGCGCCTGTCCTCTTCGGAATAGCGCAGCTCGACATAGCCGGTGAGCGGGAAGTCCTTGCGGAACGGGTGGCCCTCGAAACCGTAGTCGGTGAGGATGCGGCGAAGGTCGGGGTTGCCCGCGAAGATCACGCCGTACATGTCGAACACTTCGCGTTCGAGCCAGCCCGCGTTGGGCCAGAGCGTGGTCACGGTCGGCACCGGAGTGTTCTCGGCAGCCGAGACCTTCACCATGATGCGATGGTTCTTCGTCACCGAAAGCAGCATGTAGACGACTTCGAAACGCTCGGGACGCGACGGATAGTCGACGCCGGCCATTTCCATCAGCTGCTGGTATTCGTGACGGTCACGCAGCAGGCGAAGGGCGTTTTCGATCTGGTCGCGCGCGACGGTGAGCACGACTTCGCCGTGCTCTTCCTTGGTCGCGATGACCATATCGCCAAGCGCGGCCGAGAGGGTCTCGACCACGCCTTCGTTCGACGCGAACCTGGGGGCGGAATGCAGAACAGTCATCGTGCCCTTACCTTTCGAGCGCGCCGACGCGGCGAATCTTACGCTGCAACTGCATGATGCCGTAGAGCAGCGCTTCCGCGGTCGGCGGGCAGCCCGGCACGTAGATGTCGACCGGAACGACCCGGTCGCAGCCGCGCACGACGCTGTAGCTGTAGTGATAGTAGCCGCCGCCGTTGGCGCACGAGCCCATCGAGATGACGTACTTCGGGTCCGACATCTGGTCGTAGACCTTGCGGAGCGCCGGAGCCATCTTGTTGCAGAGCGTGCCGGCCACGATCATCACGTCCGACTGACGCGGGGACGCGCGCGGCGCAGCGCCGAAGCGCTCCATGTCGTAACGCGGCATGTTCACGTGGATCATCTCGACCGCGCAGCAGGCGAGGCCGAAAGTCATCCACCACAGCGAGCCGGTACGGGCCCACTGGAACAGCTCTTCGGTCGAGGTGACGAGGAAGCCCTTGTCGGACACTTCCTGGTTGAGGTCCTTGAAGAAGGCCTGATCGGGCGGCACGATCGCGCCGCCCTGAGCGAGTGCCGGAGCGAGAGGCTGTCCGGCGGAATTGACGAGCGTGCTCATTCCCAGTCCAGAGCTCCCTTCTTCCATGCATAGGCGAGGCCGATGGCCAGTTCTCCGAGGAACACCATCATCGTCAGCCAGCCGGCCCAGCCGGTCAGCTTGAGCGAGACGGCCCAGGGGAACAGGAACGCGGCTTCAAGGTCGAAGACGATGAAAAGAATCGCCACGAGATAGAAGCGCACGTCGAACTGGCTGCGCGGATCTTCGAACGCGGGGAAGCCGCATTCGTATTCGCTGTTCTTGTCGGCGCTGGGGTTGTGGGTGCCGGTCAGGCGCGAAACGCCCAGCGGCAGCAGCACGATCACCGACGAAAGCGCGAGAGCTACCGCGAGAAAGATCAGGATCGGCAGGTATTGTGACAGATCAGTCAATGGTTCTGGCCTCATACCGGATACGGCAGCCGGACTCATGCCATAAGACAACGCCCGGTCGTTGCGGGCGCTCTTAGGCCAGCCCCCTGCCCTCCGCAAGGGTGTCGAACCGGAATAAATGGCGGAACTCTGCGGTGTTGCGAGTGATTCGCAACAACTTTAGAGGGCGAAATGGTTCGTTACGATGTCACATTGAGCGGAAACCCGCAGAAGCCGGGAGGAAGCCCTGAGATCGGGCAATTTCAACGGCAAACCTTTCCGCTGTCGGACGGATGCAAGATTTCGCATCGGGCTTGCGAAAATCGACGCAGAACACGTCCTTCAAACGCCATCACGAAAGGGCATGTTCACTTCCGGCAAGGAAGGAGTCGCCAATTGCATTTGGTGCGGTGCAGCACTACTTCACTTGCGAAGGATACCTGATTTTCAACGCGTGAAAGGCAACATAATAATGGCCCAGATCTCGGCTTCGGACCCGATTGTCATTCTCTCTTATGCCCGTACCCCCATGGGCGGCCTCCAGGGCGTTCTTGCCGAAGTCTCGGCGACCGAGCTTGGCGCAACCGCCGTCAAGGCCGCCGTGGAACGCGCCGGAGTCGCCGGTGAGGATATCGAACGCATCTACATGGGCTGCGTGCTGCCGGCGGGGCTGGGCCAGGCCCCTGCCCGCCAGGCCGCACTGAAGGCGGGCCTGCCCAAGTCGGTCGAGGCCACCACCGTCAACAAGGTCTGTGGCTCGGGCATGCAGACCGTCATCATGGGCGCCGAGGCGCTGGCTTCCGGCTCGCTCGACGTGCTGATCGCGGGCGGCATGGAATCGATGACCAATGCACCCTACCTGTCGAAGAAGCACCGCTCCGGCGCGCGCGCCGGTCACGACACGCTTTATGACCACATGTTCCTCGATGGTCTGGAAGACGCCTACGAGGGCGGCTCGATGGGTTCCTTCGCCCAGGTGACGGCGGACGAGTACCAGCTCACCCGCGAAAACCAGGACGACTATTCGATCGAATCGCTGCGCCGCGCACAGGAAGCGATCAGCAACGGCGCCTTCAAGGACGAGGTCGTTCCGGTCACCGTCAAGACACGCAAGGGCGAAGTCGTGATCGACACCGACGAGCAGCCGCCCAAGGGCAATGCCGACAAGATCCGCACCTTGCGCGCCGCCTTCGCCAAGGACGGCACGATCACCGCGGCAACCTCCAGCTCGATCTCGGACGGTGCCGCCGCCGTCGTCATGAGCCGCGCCAGCATCGCGGCGGACAAGGGCCTCACCCCCGTCGCAACCGTGGTCGGCGTCGCAGCCCATGCCCATGAACCGGCAAAGTTCACCACCGCGCCGGTCGGCGCGATCACCAAGCTGCTGGACAAAGTGGGCTGGAAGCTCTCCGACGTCGATCTGTTCGAAGTCAACGAGGCCTTCGCCTGCGTCGCCATGTTCGCCATGCACGACCTCGGCATCCCGCGCGACAAGGTCAACGTCAACGGCGGCGCTACCGCGCTCGGCCATCCGATCGGCGCCTCGGGCACCCGCATCATCGTCACCCTCATCAACGCCCTCAAGTCGAAGGGCCTCAAGAAGGGCGTCGCCTCGCTCTGCATCGGCGGCGGCGAAGCGACGGCCGTAGCAATCGAACTGGCCTGATCCGACTTACCCTGCCCCCAAGAAGAAACCCCCGTCCTTGCGGCGGGGGTTTTTCTTTGTCTTTCGTACTTTGGAAGCGAAAGCTCAGGGCGCTCCGGCACCCCAGAGCATTTCCTGCTCCACGAAGCCCTTGTGCCCCTGCACGTCGAATGGGCACCAGCCCTCCTTGCAAGCGCCAAGCAGGCCGACCACGCCCGGCTCGATCCGCCAGAGCATCGCCGAAGAGGAATTGGCCTCGGCCCGCATCTCCACCGGCGCCTTGCCGCCTGAACCTTTAACAAGGGCCGAGCGCTGGCGGGAGAGCAGCAGGTCCCGCATCCAGCCCTTGGTGCCGTCCGGGTCTTCGACGAGACGCCACGGCCCCTCGCGGCGCAAGACCTTCACCGGCAGGTGCGGCCGCCGGTAAACCCAGTCGATCCGGTACGATTCCCCCGGCCCCACCCGCAGATTCGCAAGGTCGGTATCGACCGAGGCCCAGTAGGGGACCTTGTCGTCCTCCGCCGCATGCGCGGCCATGCCCAGCGAGGAGATCGCCACGGCACAAGCCGCGATCACAGACTGTCGAACTTTGCGAGAAAACATCGCCGTTTCATACTCTGTTACACGAGGCTTCTTCAAGCATTCTTGACCCCCAGCCTGTGGAAGGCCTAGCCCGGTTTTCGAGATGACTCTGGTAACCGAAACACCGCTTGCCCCCAAGCTGACCGGCCGTCCTCGCGTCGTGGTCACACGCCGCCTCCTGCCTGCTGTGGAGGCGCGGATGGCGGAACTGTTCGATGCCGAGTTCAACCCCGAAGACGCACCGATGACGCGCGCCGAGCTCGCGGAAGCGATGCAGCGCTGCGACGTTCTCGTGCCCGCTGTAACCGACCGGATCGACACCGACCTGATCGCCGGCGCCGGAGAGACACTCGGCCTGATCGCCAATTTCGGCGCCGGCACCGAACATATCGACGTGGCAGCCGCTCACCGACGCGGCATTCTCGTCACCAATACCCCGGCAGTGTTCACCGAAGACACGGCCGACCTGACCTTCGCGCTTATTCTCTTCGTTTCCAGACGCTTCGGTGAAAACTCTCGCATTCTTCACGAAGGCCGGTGGCAAGGCTGGGGACCTTCCGAGATGCTCGGCACGAGCCTTCACGGCAAGCGCCTGGGTATCGTCGGCATGGGCCGGATCGGCCAGGCCGTCGCCCGCCGCGCTCACGCTTTCGGCATGCAGGTCGCCTATCACAATCGCCACCGGCTGCCCGACGCCATCGAGGCCGAATGCGCCGCCAATTACGAAGCCGACTTAGACGCCCTGTTCGCGGCTAGCGACGTGGTCACGCTGCATTGCCCGGCGCTTCCCGGCGGCGCCCCGCTGGTCGACGCGCGCCGCCTGTCGCTGATGAAACCGGCGGCGAGCCTCATCAACACCGGGCGGGGATCGCTGGTGGACGAGGAGGCCCTGATCGCAGCCCTCACGGAAAACCGCATAGCGGGTGCCGGGCTGGACGTCTTCGCGCGCGAACCCGAGGTCGATCCCCGGCTGCTCGCCTTGCCGAACCTCGTCGCCCTGCCCCATCTCGGCAGCGCGACGTTCGAAGGGCGCCAGGCCGCAGGCGAAAGGATCATCGCCAATATCCGCTTCTGGGCCGACGGGCATCGCCCGCCCGATCAGGTGCTGCCGGATTGACCTGGAACCGAGGAAACCCGCGCAGGTGCAATCGCTTGTGCCGGACCGCATCCCTGTTCTAGACCATCGATCGGAAGGCGACCGCCTGCGGCCGTCCGATGGGGAACACCGATGAAACGACGCGGGCTCACGCCCTTTTTCGGCGCGCTTGCGGCCTTGCCCGCTCCTGCCCTGGCCGTGCCGCAGCAGGGCCGAATCGATCTGGCGAACAGCGGCGACACCGCCTGGATCATGGCCTGTGCAGCGCTAGCCCTGAGCCTCGCGCTACCCGGCATCGCGCTCTATCATTCGGGCCGCGCCAACGATCGTTGCGGTCTCTCGGTCCTGATCCAGTCGGCCACGGTAGTGGCCATCGTGACCCTGCTCTGGCCGATCGTCGGCTATACGCTGGCCTTCGGCGATATCACGACTGGCTGGCTCGGCAGCGGCAATGCCTGGATGCTCGGACAGCTCGGCAATGTTCGCAGCGGCACGAATACGCCGGAAAGCGCCTTCGCCCTGTTCCAGATCGCCGTCGCCGCGCTCGCGCCGACGCTCATGGTCGGTGTCTGGGCCGAACGCGCGCGCTTCGGTTGGGTCGCCGTGTTCTGCGCGCTCTGGACGCTCGTAGTGCAGGCTCCGATCTCCCACTGGGTCTGGGGCGGTGGCTGGCTCGCCCACAGGTTCGGCGTCCTCGACTGGTCGGGCGGACTGGTGATCTTCGCCAGTTCGGGCGTTTCCGCGCTGGTGGTCGTCGCGATCCTCGGTCGGCGGATCGGCTTTCCGGACAGCCTGTCGCAGCCGCGTAGCCCGGCCCTGTCGCTGACCGGCGCCGGGCTTGCCTGGATCGGCATGCTCGGCCTGTGCGGAGGCTGGGCGCTGGCCGCGAACGACGATGCCGCCGCCGCCATGATCGCCGCCCACCTCGCCACCGCTGCCGCTGCCCTGACATGGATCGCCGCCGAGCGACTGGCGGCGGGCCGCGTCAGCGCGGAAGGCCTCGCCAAAGGAATCATTGCCGGCCTGGCCGTTATCGCACCGGCGGCGGGCTACGTCTCGCCGGGCGCCACGCTGATATTCGGTGCCGCAGGCGCGCTGATGGCCTACCACGCCCGCGGTCTCGTGCGCCGCCTCGGGCTGGACGACGCTTTCGACGTTTTCGCCATTCCCGGCCTCTGCGGCATGCTGGGCGCCATCCTGCTTGGCCTGTTCCTGTCGCCCGACCTCGGAGGCGTCGGATATTATGGAAACAACACCATGATATCGCAGATTATTTCCCAAGGCATCGGCCTCGGCGCAGTCGTACTGTGGTCAGCGTTGGCGACGGCGATCGTCGCCCTGATGGCATCGCTCGTCTTTCCGATGCGCGTATCCGAAGATGCCGAGCGGGACGGCCTCGACCTCTCCAGCCACGGCCCACGCCGCGACGGCGCAGCGCAATGACAGCTGGCTATACCCAAAACCTGCGCCTGACGATCCGTCGCAGCTTCGATTTCTCCGGCAGGTCCTCCCGCTCCGATGCCTGGACCTACCTTCTTGTCGCGGCCCCGGTGGTTTCCATCCTCTCCAGCGCAACGGCCCGACTGATCGAGCCACCCGCTTCCGGATGGCTATCCCTGGCCATCGCCCTGATCTGCGCGCTTCCCGCACCGGCCCTCGTGATCCGCCGGTTTCACGATTTCGGGCGCAGGGGCTGGTGGAGTATCGCGCTCGTTCCGGGCGCTCTGCGATGGCTCTTGCTGGACAGCCTGCAACGCGCTTTCGGGTGGGGCGTCCGGGCGGCGACCGAAAACGTGATCCACTGGCTCGACTGGGCCATTTTCCCGGCTTTCGCCCTAGCCTATCTCGCGCTTCTGGCATGGCCGGGGACGAAGCACCCCCAAGGCGCCGCCACCTGAAAGCCAACTGCCCCTCGACAGAGGATTACCGGCGATCTATGCCCGTTTAATCGATCACTTAAACGGACCGGACATGACCCTTCCCGCACCTTTCGAGAACCTGCGCCTTCCCGTGATTGCGGCCCCCATGTTCATCGTCTCGACCCCCGAACTGGTCGCGGCGCAAGTCCGTTCCGGCATCGTCGGCAGCTTTCCGGCGCTGAATGCCCGGCCTGCCAGCCAGCTTGACGAATGGCTCTCACAAATCAGCGAAGAAACAGATGGTTGTGAGGCGCCTTTCGCGGTCAATCTGATCGTCCACAAGAGCAACAATCGCCTTGAGGAAGACCTGAAAGTGCTGGAACGGCACAAGGTTCCGCTGGTCATCACCTCGCTGGGCGCGATCCCCGAGGTGAATGCCGCCGTCCACGGCTGGGGCGGCATCGTGCTCCACGACGTGATCAACGATCGCTTCGCCCGCAAAGCCGTTGAGAAAGGCGCGGATGGCCTGATCGCGGTCGCGGCAGGTGCCGGCGGACATGCCGGGCCGCAATCGCCTTTCGCCCTCATGCAGGAGATCCGGAGCTGGTTCGACGGTCCGCTCGCGCTGTCCGGCGCCATCGCCTGCGGACGCTCGATCCTCGCCGCGCAGGCCATGGGCGCCGATTTCGCCTATGTCGGGACCCCCTTCATCGCCACGCGTGAGGCCAATGCCGCCCAGGGCTACAAGCAGGCCATCGTCGAGGGTAATGCAGCCGATATCGTCTACTCCAGCCTCTTCACCGGCGTCCACGGCAACTATCTGCGCGCCTCAATCAAGGCGGCGGGACTCGACCCGGACAATCTTCCCGAAGGCGACAAGAGCCAGATGGACTTCGGCTCCGGCGGCAATACGGCAGCCAAGGCGTGGAAAGACATCTGGGGTTCGGGACAGGGCATCGGCGCCATTTCGTCGGTCGCCTCGGTGGAAGCGCGCGTGGCCGAATTCGAGGCCCAGTATGTTTCCGCCCGCGACGAATTATTCCGCCGCACCGGCATGACCGGAATGCCTTCGATCTGAGGAAACGCGGTACCGCACCACAAGGTCTCGGCAAGTTCATCCAGTTCCGAAAAGTCGCGCTCGGCTTGCAGAGGATCGTGGCGATTGAGCCTTGGCCGTCGCCGCGATCCGCCGAGCAGCAATCGGCGCAGCGCACGTTGCAGCAGATCGACACGCATTCCTGCTTCGATGGCAGCGCCTCCGGGATCGAAGCGGCGGCATCGCCCCCAGCCCGCCTCGATCTGTCCTACCCGTTCGCCCACCATTTCGCTGTAGCGCCGATGGGGGCCGCGATGGAGCGGCAGTCCCAGGCGGATGCTGGCCGTCTCGTTGCAGGGAAGCAGGAGGCCGTTCCTGCGAAAATCCTCGAAACGGATGCGCCTTCCTCCCACTGCGTCGAACAGTCCCCGGAAGCAATCTCTTCGCCCGATCTGCAAGGGAAGCAGGTGATGCCGCTGCAAGCCCCCATCATGGTCTGGGAAGCCCCGGCGATTGACCGCACGGAAGGAAAGAGACTGTCTCAGCGGAATGGGAGATGCCCGAGAGTGGGATAACGATCAGGTCTGGCGCCAGACCCAGATTTGCCGCCCGGTCTGAGAAGGTTCCACCAGCAAGCGTCCGCGCGGCGAATCGATTTCCCGAGGTCCTTCCAGCTTCCCTTGGCGGACCAGAAAATCGACAACCCGGATGGCGAGCTTGAGGCTGTCAGATGCACTCTCCCCCGCGGCCCCCTCCAGCTGCATTTCCTGTCCGGAAAAGCGCGCCAGGCCTCTGGTGCCGATGCTGCCATCCTCCGCCCTCAGAAGCGCCGTCAGACCAAGCGCGGGGAATGCGCCCCCTGCCAGCCAGTTCACGACAAGCTGCGCGAAATAGCGCGGCTCCATGACCGTCTGCGCTGATTGCCAGCCCACGGCCGCTACCGGCAGTTTCAATGCAAGACTGGCCGCCAGTCCCGCAAGAATGCGGATCACCGGCAGCAATCCCGCCCCTCCGACGATATGACCGCCAGGCACCAGTTCCACGGTTTCCATACCGTCACTGCAAAATGGGCTGTCGAACCCGTGCTGCTGCACGATCTCCATCGAACGAGCGGGCACCGACGGAGCCAGTCCCACCAGATCGAAAGTCAGCCCATTCGCAAGCAGTTCCAGCCAACCTTCGCGATCGGGCGGACGATGCACGATCCGTGCCGTGACTTCGGCGCCGCCACCCGCTCCCGGCTCCATGCCGAGCACCGAATCCATCATATCGGCGGAGGGTCTTTGGCCGGGCGGAAAGAACAGCGAGACGCCATTTCGTTGCACGCTGCCCTGCCCCCCGCCATGGCGAAGGGAATGGGGCTCCAAAGTGTCGGGCTCGGTCGTTTTCACGCCCTTAGTTAGGCTACAGTTCGCGGTGCGCGTCCAGTCTGTTTGCTAACTACCACAACCGAAACGGTGGCTTTTCAGAAGATGCCCATGCCCAGCCCTTCACCAAAGGCCGCTCCCAAGCCGCGACATGCTGCCAGATCCCGGTCCGAAACGGTCTTTTCCGCCCGAATCTGGTCGGGCGTCTGCGCGCCGAGATTGACGATCAGCGGCGGCGCCACGCGCTTCAGGCGCCATCCGGTAACGATCCGATCGATCTGCGCCTGGGCGCCCGCGCCGTCCGACCCCGCCGCGATGGCCGTTGCGTAGGGCCTCCCCTCCACACGCCCCAGCATCGGGTAGTAACAGCGGTCGAACATTTCCTTCATCAGTCCTGACATGCTGCCGAGGTTCTCGGGACAAACGAAGACATACCCCTTCGCCCCCAGCAGGATCGCGGGCATGGCCTCCGCCGCGCCCAGCAGCACCCCCTGCTCTCCCGCCCCTTGCGCGATCGCCGCCGCCATCGCGCGTGCGGCGCCGGTGCGGCTGTGCCAGACTATCGCGAGCATCACTCTCTCCTTTCGCTCGGAGCCGCCCTTTCCGCGCAGTGCCAGTTAGTCTAATCGCATCGCCATGGCTTCGCGACCTGTAACTTCCGTATTCGGCATCGAACGTTCCCTCACCGGCAAGGCCTGGCGCTGGCGGGGCGGCAACATGGACCTTTCCGACAGTTCCTCAGGCTTCCCCGGCGGGCTGGAGGACGACATCGTCACCCAGATCCTGCTCTCCCGCGGCGTACCGCGCGAGGACCTGGAGCGCCACCGTACTCCTTCACTGCGCGCGTTCCTGCCCGATCCTTCCGAATTCCGCGACATGGATGTCGCCGCCGAGCGACTGGCACAGGCCGTCATGACGGGCGAGCCGATGACCCTCTACGGCGACTACGACGTCGACGGCGCGACCAGCGCGGCGCTGCTGATCCTGCTGCTGCGCCAGCTCGGCCACGAGGCCAACTACTACATTCCCGATCGTCTGCTCGAAGGCTACGGCCCGAGCGGTGAAGCGCTCGTCCGTATCGCCGGGGAAGGCTCTCGCCTGATCGTCACCGTCGATTGCGGCGCAATGGCCTACGAGGCGCTGGAAATGGCCCACGGCGCTGGCGTGGACGTGATCGTCGTCGATCACCACAAATGCGCGGCCGTGCTTCCCCGCGCCGCCGCACTGGTCAACCCCAACCGCCTCGACGAGAACGAAGTGGCAGCAGGACACGGGCACCTCGCCGCGGTCGGCGTTGCCTTCCTGCTGGCCGTCGCCACTTTGCGCACCTTGCGCAAGCGCGGGTTCTTCAAGGATCGCCGGGAGCCCGACCTCTTCGCCCTGCTCGATCTCGTCGCGCTGGGTACGGTGGCCGACGTCGCCGCGCTCCACGGCCTCAACCGAGCGCTGGTGGCACAGGGCCTCAAGATCATGGCCAGGCGCGACAACATCGGCATGGCGGCGCTGATCGATGCGAGCCGCCTCAACCGCGCGCCGACCTGCTCCGACCTCGGCTTCGCACTCGGCCCGCGCATCAACGCCGGCGGGCGGGTGGGCGAATCGACGCTCGGCGTGCGCCTGCTCACCACCACCGATCCGGACGAGGCCCGCGACATCGCCGCCCAGCTCTCGCGCCTCAACGACGAGCGACGCGGCATCGAACAGGTCGTCCAGGAAGCTGCGGAAGCGCAGATCGAACGCCAGCACAACCGCGCGGTCATGGTCCTTTCCGGTGCAGGCTGGCATCCGGGGGTGATCGGCATCGTCGCCGGGCGGATCAAGGAAAAGACCGGCAAGCCCACCCTCGTCATCGCCATGGATGCCGACGAGGCGGGCAACGGCAAGGGATCGGGTCGCTCGATCCCCGGCGTCGACCTCGGCGCCGCGATCATTGCGGCACGCGAGGCGGGGCTGCTGGTGGCGGGCGGCGGCCACGCCATGGCAGCGGGCCTGACGGTCGCGCCGGACAAACTGGAAGCGCTCGCAGAATGGCTCGATTCGCTGCTGGCGGCGGATGTCTCACGGGCCAGCGCCAACCAGTCGATGCTGCTCGATCTGGCGCTGGCGCCGGGCGGCCTCACGCCGGAATTGGTGGAGAAGTTGGAAAGCGCCGGTCCCTACGGCATGGGCTGGCCGGGGCCACGCGTGGCGGTCGGGCCGGTGCACGTCATCAAGGCCGATACCGTGGGCGCCGATCACGTGCGCCTGATCGTCGGCGGGCGCGACGGCGGGCGGTTCAAGGCCATGGCCTTCCGCTCTGCCGAAAGCGAAATGGGACAGGCCCTGCTGCACAACTCGCAGGGTCGCCGCCTCTGGCTGGCCGGCCGTGCGAAAATCGACGACTGGGGAAGCCGCGTAGCTGCCGAACTTCACATCGACGACGCCGCCTTTGCCGACTGAAAACGGCGGATTTTCGCGCCCTTGACGACAAGTGTCACAGAGAGTTCAAATTATTATCGATGAGGGGGTTGACCCCCCACCGCCCCCCCGCTAGAGGGCCGGTCCTGCCTCCGGCGCAACCCGGAAATGGCCCCTTCGTCTAGCGGTTAGGACGCGGCCCTTTCACGGCTGAAACACGGGTTCGATTCCCGTAGGGGTCACCATTCCGATGGTGCGTGGATGCAGATAAAATGGCTTAACGGCCCCTTCGTCTAGCGGTTAGGACGCGGCCCTTTCACGGCTGAAACACGGGTTCGATTCCCGTAGGGGTCACCATTTTTCAACCACTTTCAAGTGGTTTGCGCTGGCCAAACGGCCCCTTCGTCTAGCGGTTAGGACGCGGCCCTCTCACGGCTGAAACACGGGTTCGATTCCCGTAGGGGTCACCAGCATTTTCAAGCACTTAGTTTGCTTATCTCTCCAGAAAATTTCCCCGATCTAATATGGATCTAATATCCGACTGCGGATAATCGCGGACATGTCGCGTGCTCCAGAGGAGCAATTTTCCACAGCGAAGCCGCGACCATTCAGCCGCGGCTTGCGGGAGATTGGGTGACGATTCGTCGCCTACACCAAACCCCGGTCATTAAAGTTGTGGCGCCATTGAAGTCGCCGCGATCACGCGCTTGCTACTGAGTTCAATTTTAACAGCGCAAACACAGCTCGAGGCCTGCCTGAGCCGCACCCGCGAAAGCGGCCGCTGGAGCGAAGCAAGCACTCGCCCCAAACTCTACCCTAGATTAATGCACCCGTTTATAAGGAGCCCTAGTTGAGAAGAGACTCGCAAGCTCATATAATCAGCTGCCATTTCCGGTCGCGATCCAGAGGTGCGGGTAGCGCCCCATTCCGGTCGCTCGGCCGCCGGTTTTAGATCGTCAGGTGCAAACGGTCCACTATTTCGGCGATTATCGGGAAGGCAAGGAATTCATGCCCTTGTCGGGGACGGCAAATCTCGCTCCAGCTGCCGCTCGATAATTGCCGAGATGCAACAGCGGCCGGTTTTAAGCCGGCGACTTGCGCTGAAACAAGCAGGTTTCAGGATGGGCACGCATCAATTTGCTTCAGATTTCTGTCCGCCGCGCTTTCCTAAGCCGCTCACCTTTTTTGCAGCGAGCTTAGCACTCTCCTCTTTAAGCGGACGCGAAACCGAGCAAACTTCCTGGGTTGACCTGCTCCCCGTAAACTAGTCCGAATTTGGTGAGAAATTCTCGGTTAGGTTTGGCGAACGCCGAACAAGGGAAACCGTGGATGAAAACGTCGAGTTTCAGCGAGCGACAGATCGCGTTCATTCTCAAGCAGGCTGAGGACGGAACGCCCCTTGAGGAGGTGTGCCGATGTCGTCAAAACCCTTGAAAGGGTTGCTGCTACGCATGGGCGACCGCAGCGTATTCGTCTGGACAATGAGCCGGAATTTATCTCGAAGGATTTGGATCTTTGGCCTTGGACGCACGGTGTCGTCCTCGACTTCAGTCGCCTCGGCAAGCCGATCGACAATGCGTTTGCCGAGTCCTTCAACGGCCGCGTCCGAGCCGAATGCCGCAACGCCTTTTGCTTCTTGAGCCTGGACGACGCTCGGGTAAAATGTGAGGCTTGGCGGGTAGATTACAACGAGGTTCGTCCGCACAGCTCCCTCGGCAACCAAACCCCGATGGAGCACGCTTTTGCATCAGGGCTGGCATGCCAGCCCTGATGCAAAAAGCAGCCGGCTTTTCTCACAAAGGCCGGACCAGTTTGCCGGGCTCGTTCGCACCGGCCACTGGGCCTCTGTTTAGGCCGGGGTGCGCGGCAATCTGACTCCATTCTGCTCGGGGAAATCAACATCCCTGCGCAATAATCGAAATATTTTCCTCGTCCGTACTGAGCATTTGATGCGGATGAACGTCATACCTCTGTAACCAATAGGGGGTAACATGGCGAATAGGATTGTATTTGGTCTCGTCGAAAACCATCCGAGCATGATAGCTCTTGCTGCTGCGATGCTGTCGACTTCCCTAGCGGTTACACCCGCGCTCGCACAGCAGGAGGCAAGCGTAGACCCGGGAGCGGCGGCGAATACACCAGAGCCCACCACCGTACCAATGCAAGCCAACGAGTTGGCCGGGCAAGATCAACAGGCGACGGGCGCTCCGGACATCCTCGTAACCGGCACTCGCATCGTGCGCCAGAACCTCAAGTCCGCCAGCCCGATCACGACGATCACCTCGTCGGAAATAAAGGCACAGGGGGCCGTCAACCTCGAAGAGGTGACCAATCGCCTTGGGCAGGTGCAGCCGGACGCGCAGCAGAATTACCAGCAGAGCAACGGCCAGCAGCGCGGCGTCAAGCTGCGCGGGCTCGACTTCAACCGCACATTGTCGTTGATCAATGGGCAGCGGATCGCCGGCACCGAATCCGTCGACATCAACCTGATCCCGACATCGCTGGTCGAGCGAATTGACCTACTGACCGGCGGCGCTTCTTCCGTATACGGTTCCGATGCGATCGCGGGCGTCGTCAACTACATGATCAAGCGCGACTTCACCGGCCTGCAGATTTCAGGCAACTACAGCTTCTACAACCACAACAACCGCGACAACGTGTCTACCCCGGTCGCGCAGCGCTACAACATCGCCACGCCGCGAGGGATGACCAACGACGGCGGCCGCGCGGATCTCAGCGTAACCTATGGCCACAACTTCCTCGACGACCGGCTGAACATTTCCGTCTACGGAACGTACCGAACGGCTGACGGCATCCGTTTCCGCGACCGCGATGCCTCCGGCTGCCAACTCCGCCGCGATACCGGCAATCCGCTTCGCGTGAACGACCTTATCTGCGGCGTCACGGCTGCCTCCCCCAACGGAACGCTGACGGCCAACGGCGTCAACTATTCGAATGTCACCGGAAGCCCGGGCACCTTCGCCCTCGCCTCGACCATTCCCGGTTACGCGAACCAGGCGGACCGGCTCGCCGCGCGCGGCTACGAGCGCTATAACGCCGGTGCCTTCGTCAACTTCAAGGCGTCCCCGGCGGCCGAGATATCTCTCGGCGCGATGTACCTTCACGACAGGTCCGCAAACCTCCTCTACGGTCCCTATGTCCAGGGCAGCTACCAGGTGAACTGCGACAACCCGCTGATGTCGTCCTCACAGGCGCAGGCGATCTGCGGGGCGAACGCCGGTACGGCCACTTATGCACCGCTCGGCGTACAATATGGCTTCCCGGGCCTGGCGGGCGACCGTGACAAGGAAACCTTCCTCAACACCCAGACGCGAATCAACGCGACCATTCGCGGCGAGATCGCCGAGGGCTGGCAGTACGACGTCGGCGGTGTCTACGACGAGAGCCGGCAGCTTTGGAAACCCGGCGGCAATCCGGTAACCGCGCATGTGAACCGCTCGCTGGATGTTGTGAACGTCAACGGCGTACCGACCTGCCGGTCGGTGATCGATGGCACCGATCCATCGTGCGTCCCTCTCAACGTCTTCGTCGCCAACAATCCCGGCAGCGCCGAACTGAGCGACTATCTGTTCAACGAGGGATTGGGCGTCAGCGATCTGCACGCGAAATTCTACGACGTGACCGCCAACCTGACGACAGATCTGACCCGCTATGGCATTCGCTCGCCTTTCGCGGAACAGGGACTGGCACTGGCGTTCGGCGTTGAATATCGCAAGCAGGAAGAGCGCAGCCTCCAGAACGCGCGCTTCATCGAAGTCTATGGCGGCGTCGCCGATCGCCGGGCGAAGCAGGACGTGTTCGAAGGCAACGTGGAAGCCCAGCTTCCGCTCGTCCAGGACGTTTCGCTGATCAAGCTGCTTCAAGTCAATGGCGGCTATCGCCTGTCCAAGTACAGCACCAACGCGCAGACGTTCAGCACCTGGAAGATCGAGGCGGTCTATTCGCCAAGCGAAGACATCACCTTCCGCTTCGGTCGCAATCGCGCGGCGCGCGCGCCGGGTCTGCGCGAAGCGAACCAGACCGTCAGCTATCAGAATGCGACGATCGTCGATCCTTGCGCCAGCGTCGACGGTGTCGCCCCGCGTGCAAGCATCGAGGCATGCCGCCTGACCGGCCTTCCCGACAATCTCTACGGCAACGGGCTGGCCGCAGGTGTGCCCGGCAGCCTGCGCTGCATCGACGACGTGTGCCGTCAGCGCAACAACGGCGTCCCGATCGATCCCGAAGATGCGCGCACCACCACCTTTGGCGTCGTTCTGACGCCGCGCTTCCTGCCGGGCTTCAGCTTCTCGGTCGACCGCTACAAAATCCGGGTCGACAGCGTGATCAGCTACCTGGGAGCCAGTTTCGCGGTCGAGGGCTGCGTCATCTCCAGCGATCCCTATTACTGCAGCCGATTGGTGCGCGACCCGGTGACCTATCAGCTCACCAGTACCGGATCGTCGGGTGGCTATATCCAGGGCGGCAACCTCAACGCCTATCGCCTCTTCGCCAGCGGTTATGATTTCCAGGCCCAATATTCGCTGCGCCTGGGCGACAAGGTCGGCAAGCTCGACCTGCTGATGAACGGAACGCTCACCACCGACCAGGGCGGTCAGACCGCTGTCAACCAGCCGCGAACCAACTGCGTGGGCTATTTCGGCGGCGCCTGCTCGCAGCCCACGCCGCGCTGGGTGCACAACGTTCGCGCGACTTACACGACACCGAACGAAGCCTTCTTCGCGTCGGTCGCCTGGCGCTATATCGACAGCGTGAAGGCAGGGCAGAACGGCGGCCCGCTCGCGACATCGGCGACGGCGGTCACCGATTTCACCCGTATCCCCGCCTATCACTATTTCGATCTGTCGCTGGGCTTCAACATCGCCGAGCAAATGACCCTGGCCATGACGGTGAACAACATCTTCGACCGTCAGCAGCCGATCATGACCAACACTTACGACTATGCCCTGTCGCGCGGCAACACGATCCCGCAGCGCTACGACTCGCTCGGACGACAGATCTCGATCTCCGCGACCACGCGGTTCTGACGGTTCGCGCCGCCCGGGTACCTGTCCGGGCGGCGCACCGGTCGCTACCAGTTCGAAAGGGTTCAGCATGGCGAAACTCAAAATCGCCGCGTGGATAGCAGCGGCAGGGGTCGCCGCGGCGGTACTCCCGGCCAATGCCTACGCCGCGCCCCCATTGGCTTCGGTTCTCCCCCTTCCCGCGCAAGTCCGGCCGGCCGAAGGGACGTTCCTAGTCGGCACCGGCGCGCGGATCAGCGTGCCCAAGGGCGATTCCGGCGCTCTCAACGCCGCCCGGCAAGCGGCGGAAATCGTTGCGCGAACGCGCGGTATCACTCTCGATGTGGTGGAAGGCGGCAGCGGCGCGATCCGCTTGTCGCGAGAGGGCAGCGCTTCTGCGAACAGCGAAAGCTACCGGCTGGCGGTGACGCAAACCGGGATAGTCATCTCGGCAGCGACGGATTCCGGACTGTTCTACGGCGCGATGACGCTGGCGCAGCTGCTGTCTCCCGATGCCCGATACGGCGAAAGCGTGTCGGTTCCGGCGATGGTGATCGACGACGTGCCGCGCTTCGCATGGCGCGGGGTGATGCTGGATGTCGCACGGCACATGCAGCCGATCGCCTCGATCGAACGCATCATCGACATGATGGCGCAGCACAAGCTCAACCGGCTGCAACTGCACCTGACCGACGACCAGGGCTGGCGGATCGAGATCAAGCGCTACCCACAACTGACGGGCATCGGCGCCTGGCGCGATTCGACAACACCGAACCCCGGCGCGCCTGCGGGCCGATATGGCGGTTTCTATACGCAAGAAGAGCTTCGCGCGCTGGTCGCCTATGCTGCGGCACGATCGGTCATGATCGTGCCGGAGATCGATCTGCCGGGTCATGCACAGGCCGCGATCGCCAGCTATCCCGAGATCGGCGTGCTGGGCGATCGCCCGCAAGTGTCCGGCGACTGGGGCATCAACCCTTATCTGTTCGGCGTTGACGAGAAGGGCCTCACCTTCGTCAGGAACGTGCTCGACGAGGTGATGGCGGTCTTCCCCTCGCCCATCATCCATGTCGGCGGCGACGAGGCCCTGAAGGATCAATGGCAGGCGTCGCCGGCCGTGCAGGAAAAGATGCGTGCGCTCGGTATTCCCGATGAAGAGCACCTGCAGAGCTGGTTCATCACGCAACTGGGCCAATATCTCGCACGGCACGGACGCAGCCTGATCGGTTGGGACGAAATCCTGGAAGGCGGCCTGCCGCCCTCCGCTGCGGTCATGTCGTGGCGGGGCGAACAGGGTGCGATCCAGGCCGCCAATCTGGGGCACGACGTCGTGCTCTCCCCCGGTCCCGTCCTCTATTTCGACAACCTGCAAAGCGCCCGCGGAGACGAGCCGCCCGGCCGCCTGAAAATCCAGACGCTTGCCGACGTCTATACCTATGACCCCCTGCCCGCCGAGATCGACGCAGCCAGGGTCCATCACGTACTGGGCGCGCAGGCCAATCTCTGGGCGGAATACATGGTCACGCCAGAACAGCGCGAACACGCACTGTTTCCGCGCATGGCAGCGCTGGCGGAGATCGCCTGGTCGCCCCGGACAGCGCGCAGCTGGCCGGACTTCCTCGCCCGGCTGGACCCGCAGCTGGAACGCTATCGGCGCCAGGGGATCGCAGCTGCCGACAGCGCCTTCGCGGTGGATTTCGCGGTCGCGGACAGTCCGGCCGCTGCGCTCCACGCAAAGACCGTCACTGTCGCGCTGTCGAGCCAGGCAAGCTACGGGACGATCCGTTACACGGTCGACGGCACGACGCCGAGCGCCGCCTCGCCCGGCTATGCCAGGCCGCTCGCAGTGGCGCCGGGCACGATCGTCCGCGCGGTGACCATCGCACCGGATGGACGCCCGCTCGCCGCCGCACGCACGTTCGACACCCGCCCCGAAGCCCTGCTCACGCGATCGAGCGCGCGCCTGACGCTCTGCCCCGGCCCCGGTATCCTGCTGCGCCTGCCGCTGACGGCGGACGCCGTGTCAGGCCCGGCGTACAGCATGAACATCTTCGACATGTGCTGGATCTATCCCGACGCGCAGTTGGACGAGGTGCGGGGCATAACCGTCGCGATCGGGCGGCTTCCCCGCAACTTTTCCCTGCGCCAGCCGCAGCGCGAGTCCGTGGTCTGGCGCTACAATCCCAACCAGCACGGCACATTGCTGGTGCGGGAAGGAAGGGCCGACGGGCCGGTGGTCGCATCGATGCCCCTGCCCGATCCCGCTACTGCGCCGAACCGCATCACCCTTACGGCGCCGCTCGCCGGACATGCTGCGAACGCGGACCTCTATCTGACGATCGCGCCGCCAGTGGGCGGCCCTCTCTACGGCATCGAAACGGTGCAGCTGACCATGAAGGATTCCCGGTGAACGACATCCTACGCCCGACGCGCCGCGAGGCGATCGCCTTTGCCGCCGCCGCCTTCGCGCTGCCCGTCCGCAGCCTCGCAGCGCCCGGTGGCGCGACGCTCCTGCCCTACGGTGCCATCCCCTCGAAGCGACAGCTCGCCTGGCACCGGATGGAGCAGAATGCCTTCGTCCATTTCACGATCAACACCTTCACCGATCGCGAATGGGGCTATGGCGACGAGGACCCGGCGATCTTCAACCCCAAGGATTTCGACGCGGACCAGATCGTCGGCGCGGCGAAGGCGGCCAATCTGCGCGGCCTCATCCTCACCGCCAAGCACCATGACGGCTTCTGCCTGTGGCCGAGCAAGTTCACCGAGCACAGCGTCAAGAACAGCCCCTACAAGGACGGCAAGGGCGATATCGTAGGCGAGATCGCCGCCGCGTGCCGCCGGCAGGGCCTGCAGTTCGGCATCTATCTGTCCCCCTGGGACCGCAATCATCCGGAATATGGCCGACCGGCCTACATCACGTTCTTCCGCAACCAGCTGCGCGAGTTGCTGACGCAATACGGGCCGATCTACGAAGTCTTCTTCGATGGTGCCAATGGCGGCGACGGCTATTACGGCGGCGCGCGGGAGATGCGCAAGATCGACGCGGTGCCCTATTACGACTGGCCGTCGATCATCGATTTCGTCCACCAGCTCCAGCCGATGGCCTGTACTTTCGATCCGGTCGGCGCCGATCTGCGCTGGGTCGGCAATGAGGAAGGCGAGGCCGGCGATCCGTGCTGGGCAACGATGGACGACAACGGGTTCACCCCCGAAAAGGGCCATAGCGGCGTACGCGGCGGCTCGGTCTGGTGGCCGGCGGAGGCCGACGTCTCCAGTCGCTACGGCTGGTTCTGGCACGCCTATGAAAATGGCGAGAGCCGCAGCCCCGCCAACCTGATGAAGATCTATTTCGACACGGTCGGGCGCAGTGCCGGTCTGCTGCTGAACCTTGCGCCGGATACGCGCGGCCTCATCACCGACGAGGACCTCGGCAACCTCACGGCGTTCGGCAATGCGATGCGCGCGATGTACGCCACCGACCTTGCCAGGGGGGCGACCGCATCGGCAAGCAGCGTGCGCAGCGGCCATCCGGCGGCGAACGTGCTGGATCGCAATCCCGAGAGCTTCTGGGCAAGCGACGACCATGCCCCCCAGCCCTCGCTGGTTCTCGATCTCGGCGCCCCTCGCACGTTCGACGTGGTGCGGCTGGCGGAATATCTGCCGCTCGGGTTGCGGGTCGATCGTTTCGCGGTCGACGTGCAGGATACCGGCGGCTGGCGTGAAATTCTCGACAAGCAGGGTATCGGCTCACAGCGCGTGCTCCGGCTCGACGCGCCGGTGACCGCGCGGCGGATACGTCTCCGGATCACGGCGGCGGCAGAGACGGCCGCCATCACCGAGTTCGGCGTCTATCTGGCGCCGCTGCTGCTGGAGCCGCCCCACATCGTCCGCAACCGCGAGGGCGTGGTCACGCTCACCAGCGACGCCCCCGGGCAGGCGATCGCCTATACAATCGACGGCAGCACACCGACGATCGCGTCGCCGCGCTACACTGCGCCCTTCCGATTGCCGGACGGCGGAACCGTGCAGGCGATCGGCATCCATCTTGCCAGCAATGCCGTCAGCACCGTCGGTCGGCGCAGCTTCGACATTCGCAAGAGCGACTGGAAGATCGTGCGCGCCTCCGCACCCGGGGCCGAGCGCCTGATCGACGAATTGAACCGCACGGACTGGATCGCACCGCTGATCGGCCCCGATGGCAAGGTCTGTTCGGTGACGATCGATCTTGGAAAAAGCCGGGATATCCGCGGGTTCGTCCTCAAGCCCGGCTGGCATGCGCCGCAGGGTGCAGGCGATCCGGCCGCGTGGGCAATCCGGATCGGCGACGATCCGGCTCTATCCGGCCCCACGCAGGAGTCCGGCGAGTTCTCCAATATCGCCGCCAACCAGGCACCGCAGCGGCTGGCGTTCCGCCAGCCGCACCGTGGACGCTATGTCGAGATCGCATTCCCCCGCACCGCCAAGGGCGAAAAGCAGCTGGCGATCGCGGAGATCGGCATCCTCACCCGCTAGGCGGACAATGCCGTCAGAAGAACGTCTCCACGACGTCCACCACCTGGAACGCATCGTCCGCCACCAGCACGCGGCGCCATTTGTCAAAGGTCAGGCACGGATGCGAGATATCGAAGGCCAGCACATCGCCTACCGCCAGATCGTCCCCCGGCGAAATGGCGAGGTAGGCGTGCTGGTCCATCAGTCCGGTCACTCCCCAATGCGCGGGAACGCCTTCTGGCCGATCGTCGCGGCCGGGCCGGAAAAGAGTGATCGGGCGCGGCAGCCCGGCATCGAACGCCACGTCGCGCTTGCCCATTGCGATCACCGCCCGTGCCGGGTCCGGGATCGACTGCACCACCGCCCAGATCCGCAGTGCCGGTTGCAGCGGCTCGCCAAGGCCGGGCGCGACCGGATTGCGGCGCAGGATACCCTCCTGCGCCGCACGGTAAAGACCGTCGTCATGGCTGATATAGCAGCCCGGGCGCAGCAGCACCTGCACCGCGCCTTCACGCGCCACCACGGCGCTCTCCTCGGCGACGACGTCGTACCAGGCCGAGCCAGCGCCCGTCAGGATCGCCGGCACGCGCTCGACCCGTCCCTCCGCCAAGAGGCGCCCGACGACGTCCACCGCACGGCGCACGAACCGGCGCACTTGTGCCTCGTCGGGCAGCACGCCTTCATAGAATTCCACGCCTGCGATCCGCAGCACGCCGCGCCAGGCATCCAGTTCCTCGATCACGGCGGCAAGCTGCGCCGCGTCGCGAACGCCCGTGCGCAGGCCCGGTTGATCGGGTTCGGGCGCAAGTTCGATCAGCACGTCCAGAGTTGCCCCGCGCGCCCGGCACGCCTCGCCAAGCACGGCAACCCCGGCCGGGCTGTCGACAAGGCACATAATGTCCAACGCGGGGTCAGCCGCCAGATTGGCGAGCATGACCAGATTGGCACTGCCGACCACCTGGTTGGCGATCAGTATCCGTTGCACGCCATGCGCCGCGGCGACCTGCGCCTGCTGGCTCGTCGCCACCGTGATGCCCCAGGCACCGGCAGCGAGCTGACGGCGAAACAGCGCCGGAGCCATCGTGGTCTTGCCGTGCGGGGCGAGCGCCAGCCCGTAGGCATCGATGAACGCACGCATCCAGGCGAGATTGTGCGCCATCCTGGACTCGCTCAGCACGGCGGCGGGAAACGGCACATCACCGGCGAGCAGGTTCCAGGAGGTCCCCGGCGCACCCACGCCCTTGTTCAGCTCGATTTCCTGCTGGTCCACAACAATTCTCCAAATTTCTCAGACGGCTTACGTGATTTTCGAGGGCAGTGACAATGGCGTTAAGGCCGATGGGACCGACAAGATGACCGAAACCATTCTCGCGGGCGCGACGCTCTACGACGGTACTGGCGAACCGGCGTTCGCGGCGGACGTTACGATCCGGAAGGGCGTGATCGCCGATGTGTCATCGGCGGCTGTCAGGCCTCCGGCAGGCGCGATCGATGCGCGCGGGCTGGTGCTGGCACCGGGGTTCATCGACGCGCACACCCATGACGACCTGATCGCGATCACGGCCCCGGCCATGCTGCCCAAGATCACGCAAGGGGTGACCACAGTCGTGGTCGGCAATTGCGGAATCAGCGCGGGTGCAGGACTGATGGCGGGCGATACCCTGCCCGATCCGATGGTCTTGCTCGGCGCCCCACGCGACTTCGCCTATGAAACTTTCGCAGACTATGCCGCAGCGGTCGAATCCGCGCGGCCCGCGGCCAACGTCGTCGCTCTGGTCGGCCATACGGCGCTGCGGGCGCGGCATCTCGACCGGCTGGACCGCGATGCCCGCATCCCCGAGCGCACGGCGATGCGGGCGGATCTGGCCGAGGCTCTGGCCGCAGGTGCCTTCGGTTTCTCGACCGGGCTGGCCTATGCCAATGCCGCAAGCGCCTCGACGGAAGAAGTGATGACCGTCGCCGAAGCCTTACGCGACACCGGCGGCCTCTACTGCACCCATCTGCGCAGCGAGGGTGCCGCCATCCTGACCGCCATCGACGAAGCCGCGGCCATCGCCAGCCACGCTGCCGCACCATTGGTGATCTCGCACCTGAAATGCGCGGGCGCCGACCAGCATGGCCGCAGCGGCGAAATCCTGGACAAGCTCGAACGGGCCGCCAGCCGACAGCCGGTGGGCTGCGATTGCTATCCCTATACGGCCAGTTCCTCGACACTCGACTTGCGCCAGGTTGTTCCCGAAACGCCGATCCTGATCACGTGGTCAGATACCGAGCCGGCGCAGGCAGGGCGAATGCTTGCCGAAATCGCCGCCGACTGGGGCGTTACGCTGCGGGACGCGGCGGAGCGCCTGCAACCGGCAGGTGCGGTCTATCACTGCATGGCGGAATCCGATGTCGATCGCATCCTGGCCCACCGGCTCACGATGGTCGGCTCCGACGGACTGCCCTGCGACCCGCGCCCGCATCCGCGCCTGTGGGGCAGCTTCCCGCGTGTGATCGCGCACTATGTCCGCACGCGCGGCCTGCTGTCCCTGGCCGAGGCGATCCGCAAGATGACGGGTCTTCCCGCAGACTGCTTCGGCCTTCGCGATCGCGGCTATGTCCGCGCCGGGCTTGCGGCCGACCTGGTGCTGTTCGACCCGCAACGGATCGCGGACCGCGCAAGCTACGACGATCCGCAGCAGCCTGCAGCCGGCATGGTCGGCGTCTGGGTCAACGGCGTGGCCACGCTGGATCGGAGCGGCCCCACGGGCGCGCGCGGCGGCCGGATGCTGCGGCGCATGAATTCTCTCCAACCCTGAACTCGAAGAAGGAACGATCTATGGAAAACGGCATCAAGCGCTATGGCGTCGAAGGTGGCAGCGGAACCGGCGGGCAGCACCTGCCCTTCGCCCGCGCCGTGCAGGCCGATGGCTGGCTCTACGTATCGGGGCAAGTCCCGATGGTGGACGGCGAAGTGATCGATGGCGGCATCGTGCCCCAGACCCACCAGGCGATCCGCAACGTTCTCAAAATTCTCGAAGAAGCCGGATATGGCCCCGAGCATGTCGTGCGCTGCGGCGTGTGGCTGGACGATGCCCGCGACTTCATGTCGTTCAATCGCATCTTCAAGGAATATTTCGGCGCGCATCCGCCCGCCCGCGCCTGCGTGGTTTCGCAAATGGTCGTCGACTGCAAGGTCGAAGTCGACTGCGTCGCCTGGAAGCAGCCGTAAGTGGCGACCGGCGCGCTCCTGCTGGTCGAGGCGGCTGGTGCCATCGCAATCCTGATCCTGCTGATCGTGCAAGTGCGGCTGAGTCCGTTGATCGCGCTGATCCTGGCCTCGCTGGGCCTTGCACTGGTTGCAGGGCTCCCCGCCGCTTCGATCGTGAAGACGTTCGAAGCGGGAGTGGGCAGCGCACTCGGCCATATCGCGCTCGTGGTCGGACTCGGCACGATCCTCGGCAAGATGATGATAGCATCCGGCGGTGCCGACCGCATCGCCAATACCGTGATCGAACGGTTCGGCGAGTCCCGTGCCGATTGGTCGGCGATGGTGGTCGCGCTGATCGTCGGGCTGCCGGTTTTCTTCGAGGTCGGTTTCGTGCTGCTGGTGCCGCTCATCCTGGTCGTAACAGCACGGCTTCGCGTTCACCCGCTGAAGCTCGGCCTTCCGATGGCGGCGGGACTCTCGGTGGTTCATGCAATGGTGCCACCACACCCCGCCGCTATGCTCGCAACGCAGGCCTTCCATGCCGACCTCGGCCTGACCGTACTGCTCGCGTTCGTCGTCGGTGTGCCTACGGCTATCATCGCGGGGCCGCTCTATGCCCGGTTCATCGTGCCGCGACTTGGCCCCGCGACGCCGCCCCCGGTCGCCGGCGAAGCGGAGCCGAACCGGAAGTTACCGGGCTTCGGCATCACCGTGTTCACCTTGCTGTTGCCAGTGCTGCTCATGCTGATCGGCAGTATTGCAGGTTCCATCAGCGCACCGGGGTCGACGCTGGAACAGTCTCTGCGGTTTCTGGGCACGCCGGTCATGGCGCTGCTCTGCGCCGTTCTGCTGAGTTACTGGACACTGGGCCTGGCGCGTGGTCTGAACATGGCGACGATCCAGCGCTACACCAATGAATGCCTCGCGCCCACCGCGATGATAACACTGGTGGTCGGCGTGGGCGCAGGCTTCGGACGCGTGCTCACCGAAACCGGCGCCTCTGACGCGCTTGTTGCGGTCGCCGGGCATTGGCACGTGCCGACCCTGATACTGGCCTGGTCGATCGCGGCCTTGTTGCGTATCGCGACCGGATCGGCGACGGTGGCGATCGCGACCGCAGCCGGTATCGTAGCCCCCCTTGCAGCCGCCAACCCCGCCGTTCAGCCAGAACTGCTCGTGCTTGCCACAGGCGCAGGATCGGTGGTCCTCAGCCATGTCAACGATGGCGGTTTCTGGCTCGTGAAGGAGTATTTCGGCCTGAGTGTTGCCGACACGATCCGAAGCTGGACGGTGTGCGAAACGTTGATTTCCGTGGTGGCCTTGCTGATGACGCTGGCCCTTTCGGCGGTACTGTGATGGTCGATGTCGGCGGACCCCAGACCGCTGACTCAGAAATTCGCCGTGACGCCGATCGATAATTGCCGGCCGAGAACGTCATAGCGCTGCGGCACCGAATTGCCGCGCGAAAGGGCGAAGACATAGCTGTTGGCGAGAACGGGCGGCATCCGGTCGAACAGGTTGTTGCCGGACATCGTCAGGACCATGCCTTTTCCGAATGCAAGGCTGAGCGCGAGGTCGAAGTAACTGTAGTTCGGTATGCGGCCAAATTCGCTTACACGATCTGCCGCCGTATAGCCGAAAGCCGGGTCGGCGCTGTTCAGTGTCGTCCGCGTGCCGCCAATGAAGCGCCATGCGACGGAGGCGCTGAACACGCCTCCGTCGCTCGTGTAGGTGCCGCGGGCCACATGGGTCCAGGCGGGGACCGGCTGGCCGCAGCGCGGTCCGAAGTAACCGACGCAGTTCCTTTTGGCGGTGACGACGGAGTCCTGACCACCCGAATCGATCGTCCGCGATCCGTTGAAAAGGAAATCGAGCCGGCCTGCCCTTCCCCCGAGCGGGACCGTGTATTCGCCCGATACGTCCACGCCTTCCGCGTTCAGGCGATACTGGTTGGTGGTCCCTGCCTGGATGTAGCCGGTCGCATTGCTGCTGTCCGAGCCGAACAGCGTGCCATCCGGGTTTCGCACGATCCGCGAGCAATAATAGGAGGCGGCGGTGGCCACGCAGCCGTTCACCGCGAAATCGGCATAATTGAAGCCGATCACCTGATTGACGTGGATACGGTAGTAATCCGCGGTCAGAGACAGCCCCGGTATGAACGAAGGCGTCAGGACCACTCCGGCCGTCAGCGTCCTCGCATCCTCGGGCGACAGTTCGAAACCGCCGGTCCGTTGCCGGCACATCTGATCCGGGCACAAGAGGCTCGGGCTGCCATAGAGGGCATCCGGCAGGCCGCTGGCACGACAGGCCTGGATGCTGCCGCGGGGCGAGCCGCGCGAGCCGTCGGGGTTCAGTGTCGGGGCGCAGAAATCGTTCACGTTGTACGTGCTGAAGGCGATCGCCTGGTTGGCCTCGTATATGCTTGGCGCCCGCTGCGCCCGGTTGATACCGGCGCGCAGGGTGATGTCGGACACGGGCGACCAGATGCCCTCGATCTTCCAGGTGGCAAACGTCCGACGGTTGATGTCGTACTTCGACCATCGATAGCCGCCATTGAGCTGCAGCAGGTCGAAGAAGCGCCGCTTGGTCACGAGCGGGAGCTGCGCTTCGACGTTCCCTTCCCGCACGTTCTGGCTGCCGGAAAAGCTGCTGCCGCCATAGACGTCGATATAGCGCTCGTTGAGCGAGTTGTTCTGCCGCGTCTTCCGGAATTCCCCGCCAACCACGAGCGCAAGCCCCTGATCCGCAAGTGGCGAGGCGATGCCGAACCGCGTCAGGTCGGCGGTAAAGTTGGCCGTGAGGTCGATGAACGCCGTACGGCTGTCGCTGATGCCGCGAGGCTCGTCGAACAGATAGCCGCGCAGCGCTGCCGAACCGCTGCCGGCCGCGAAGATGTCGAGTGGAACGCAGCCGGGATCGCTCCCGTCGACCACCGCGCGGCAGGTCGGAATCCCGTTTACCAGAACCGCGTCCAGCGCGCGATTGACCTTGGCGAAAACGGGTTTGCCGTCGGTGATCCAGAGCGCCCGGTTACGGGCATAGACACCGCTCACGTCATAGCGAAGGCCTGCGGCGATCTCCCCGCGTACGCCGCCGGCAATGCGCAGGTTGCGGTTGTCGAAAGTATCGCTCGAACGATTGCCGCCCAGCCCCGGAAAGCCGATCTGCACATTAAGCGGGACCTTCGCCGCGCTACCGGCCGCCGCACCGCACAGGATCGAAGCCTGTTGCGCGGACATCAGCGGATTGTCGCAGTTCACCTGATAGGGGAGCGTCCCATAGGCATTGAAGCTCTGGACATAGGGGCCGTAAAAGCTGTTCCGTGAAAGATCGCGCTCGTAGAGAATGCTGGCGTAGAATTCGGCCGACGGCACCGCCTTGAAGTGGACGAAACCACCAAGGTTCCACCGGTTAAATCCGCGCAGCGCCTCCCGATCCTTGCTGTTGCTGTAGCCCGCTATGCTGGCGGCATCGACGAAATCGCC
The DNA here is from genome assembly GCF_055521635.1 of Novosphingobium sp. BL-S-20. Lineage (NCBI taxonomy): Bacteria > Pseudomonadati > Pseudomonadota > Alphaproteobacteria > Sphingomonadales > Sphingomonadaceae > Novosphingobium > Novosphingobium sp. BL-S-20. Next base: position 1,965,292 of record NZ_CM145494.1, read on the forward strand.
GCGGGTCCCCGTCGGGTTCGAGAAACTCTGGTTGGCGAAGGGGCCGCTCAGCGGCGTGATCGTGGCATTGGGCGACGCCGCCGTGACCAGACAGCCATAGCCGCTCCCCGCGCGCTGAATCTGGCAGCCGGAAATGTCGCGGTCGCGGAAAAAGATAGAGTCGCTGCGGCGATAGCCGAGGAAGGCAGTGACGTTCAGACGCTCGTCCAGGAAATTACGGCCGACCGTAGCGTTGAGGTCGATGCGTGCCCCGCCCACCGTCGATCCGCGGGGCGTGGCGATGCCATAGGCCTGGGCAAGCGGCGTCGACGCGTTGTCGCGGTTGTCATGCTGGTAGAAGCTGGTGTTGCCCGAAAGCTGGATGCCGTCGAAATTCTTCTTCAGCACGAAGTTCACTACGCCGGCCACCGCGTCCGAACCGTAAACGGAAGAGGCACCGCCGGTCAGTACATCGATCCGTTCGACCAGCCCCACCGGGATCAGGTTGATGTCCACCGCCTCGGTGTCGCTGATCCGCTGCCCGTCGATCAGCACCAACGTGCGGTTGAAATCGAGACCGCGCAGCCTCAGTCGCTGCCGTCCGTTGCTGTTCTGATAGAGCTGCTGCGAGTCCGGCATGATCTGGGGGAAGCGGTTGAGCACTTCCTCCAGGTTGACGGCCCCCTGCTGGACGATCTCCCTGGAGGCCGCGCTGGTGACCGGACTGGCGGCTTTCAGGTCCGAACGGATGAGACGGGTCCCCGTAACGAAGATTTCGGTCGCCTGCACCGTCTGCGGAGGATGGGGCGCGGCGGGCCGCGGCGGAGCGGGGACCGCAGGCGGGACCCGGAGGATGACATAGACGCCCTGGCTGGTTCGCGTGACCCCGAAACCGCTGCCTTTCAATAATCGCGCAAGCGCGGCATCAACGGACATGATGTCCGAAATGGCAGGCGCACGGCGCCGCTCCAGCATCCCTTCGTCGAATACCAGCTGCACATGCGCCTGCCGCCCCAGCTGGCGCAGGGCGGCCCCCAACGGCTGTGGCCGGATATCGAACCGCACCGGGCCCTGCCGCGTCTCGGCCTGAGCGGAACAGGCCAGCGTCGCCAGCACGACCGCGCTCGCCCCCATGGGGATACGCGGCATCATCCGGCGCGACACTCCTTCCGCTGCGGTCCTCCTCTGGAATTACGGCGCAAGGCAGGCGAAATCACACAGATGCAGCGCGAGATACTTATGACGCCCGCCCCCTCGCTGATGCCGAGGCAGGGGTGCGGGGCAAGATCCGTACGACAGCGCCCTCGACGCTGATCCGCACCGGCAAAATCGTCGAGACCGCCTGGGCGAAGGCGCTCAGATCCCCGGCGTTGAACACGCCGCTGACGCGAAGTTGGCCGAGATCGGGCGATATTTCGATCCGGCGGCCCTTGGCATAGCGGTTCATCCGTTCGGCCGCCACGCGCAGGTCTTCCTTTTCGAAACTCAACTGCCCGGTTTCCCAGTCTTCATCGACTGAGATCGGGCGAACGATGCTGGCCCCCGAGAGAGTTGGCAGCCGCAATTCCATGCCCGGCTTCAGTGCGCGGTCCGGTGCCAGTTCACGGTCGCTACCGCCCGCGACATCGCCTGGCATGCCTGCGCCAGGATCACGCATGACCGCGACGTGTCCTTCGAACAGTGCAACGCGCGTTTCCCCGCTCAGTTTCTCTACCGAGAACTCGGTGCCGGTCGCGACGATCAGGTCGCTTCTGCTGCGGACCGCGAAGGGGCGCAGCGGGTCCTTGGCCACCTTGAAGCGCGCACGGCCATGTTCCAGCGTAAGGCTGCGACGCTCGTCGCTGTACGCCACGGTCACGGCAGTGTCCGCGTCGAGCGACAGGCGCGATCCGTCCGCAAGCGCGATGACACGCCGTTCGCCGATCGCCGTATCGTAGTGCTGACGGCCATCCTGCCGCCACATCAGCATCGATCCCAGCGCTACGGCGAGCAGCAGCGCTGCCGCAGCCAGCCCGCGCCAGAGATTGCGGCGCCTTGGCACTCCCGCGATCCAGCGGCGACGGCCCGCGCGCTGCATGCCGCCCAGCGCATCGTGACGCAGCGCCACGATCTCGGGCGCTTCGGCACTGTCGCCAATGGCGCCCCACAAGGCGAGCGCCTCGTCCAGCGCCGCCTGATGGTCGGGGCGATCGACAAGCCATGCTTCCAGTTCGGCCTGCTCCGATGCGGAGAGGTCTTCATGGATGCGAATGCACCAGGCGATCGCGGCATCTTGCAGGGAGGATGCGCTCATGGGCGACCTCCCATCTCGGCCAGGAGCAGCCGCATCGCCGTGGCGATCTGTTTCTCGACGGCACTGACGGAGATGCCGAACGCGTCGGCGATAGCTTTACGCTGCATGCCTTCCAAACGATAGAGAACGAAGATCCGGCGCGTGCGTTCCGGAAGGCGCTTGAGCGCCTGAGCCACGCAGTCGATGCCTTGCCGCCCGGCGAGCAGCCGCTCTGCGTCGATCGGATCGACGGATTGCTGCTCCTCCTGGCTCTTTGCCTGAAGATAGCGACTGCGCGTCGTTTCCCGCCGATAATAGTCGCGCAGCAAGTTGGAGGCAGCCTGGAAGATATAGCCTTCGGGATTGCCATCTGCGTTCACCGGCGCGGTAGCCATCCGGACGAACAAGTCCTGCACCAGATCCTCCGCCTGCGACGGATCGCGCAACCTTCGCACGAAAAAGGCGGTGAGAGCAGGACGCATGCCTTGCAATACCGCCAGCAGCTCCGCGCGGGAGCTTTCAGGATCGGACATGGGAGCAATCATGCCTTTAATACGCATCGCCGAGGAGAGTGCACAGCGTGCAACGTACGATTTCGGGATCAAAGCGCAACTAATCCATGCAAGCACTCCGACTGTGCCGGGGAAAGCAAGTTCCCGCTCAAGTCGATCCCTTCGATAGACATGCTTGTTCTGCGCTATCTCCAGGCCCGTGCATGATCGCGAACGAGTTCTATGAAAGCCCGCAGTTTCGCCGGGACGTGGCGGCGGCCGGAATAGTAAAGGCACAGTGGAGGTTCCTCCGGCATCCAGTCTCGCAGTAACGGCGTCAGGCGTTTTGCACGCACATGAGGCGCTGCCGTCTCCTCGGCCAGATAACCCAGCCCCATCCCCGCCAGCGCCGCATCGAGCATCAACCCGCTGTCGTCGAGGATCAGGCGACCGGGCACGTCCAGTTCCAGCCGCTCACCGTCCCGCGCGAACTCCCAGTGATAGATGCGTCCGCTGCCCATTCGGTAGCGAATGCATTCGTGCGCAAGCAGGTCACGCGGCAGGATGGGAACCGGACGGTCGCGCAGATAGTCCGGTGAACCGACGACGACGAGGCGCACTTCCGGGATGATGGGTACCGCGATCATGTCGGGCGGCACACTGTCCCGCAACCTTACCCCGGCGTCGAAACCCTTGCCGATCACATCGACCAGCGCCGCTTCGCTGACGATTTCCACCTGCATGAGCGGATACCGATCAAGGTAATCGCGGATCAGCGGCGCCATGACGAACCGCGCCGCGCCCGCCGCCATGTTGAGGCGCAGCAGACCGGACGGCTCGCCCAGATGCTCCCCCGCGTTCTCGATCGCGCCGTCGATCGCCGCGAGTGCGGGGAGAATTTCCTCAAGAAACTGCGCGCCTGCCGCCGTCAAGGCGACGCTACGTGTGGTGCGGTTGAACAGGCGCACATTCATGCGCTCCTCCAGGGCCGCCACGGCATGGCTCAGGCCGGAGGACGAACTGCCCAGTTCGCGCGCGGCGGCGCGAAAGCCCCCTCGGCGCGCGACCGTGGCGAAGGCTTCCAGTTCGGCAAGGCTCGCCTTGGACATTGCGCGATATTCCTCATCAGCTTGTCTCTCATTGTCCTTCTAATCGGAACAGCACCTCCACGCCATATCGCCGATGACGAATGGAGACCGAACAATGCGAAATATCGACACCATCTACATCGACGGCGCTTTCGTGACACCGCACGGCAGCGCGCGCTTCGATCTCTTCAACCCCGCCACCGAGGAGAAGATCGGCTCCGTCCGTCTGGGCGATGCCGAAGACGTGCGTCTGGCCGTCGCGGCGGCCAAACGGGCGTTCCCGGCCATGGCCCGTACTTCGAAGGCGGAGCGGATCGCCATGCTGCACCGCCTGCGCGATGCGGTGAAGGCCCGGAGCCAGGACCTCATCGCGGCGATGACCGAGGAATACGGCGCGCCCGCCTATTTCACCGGGTTTTCGGTGCAGAACACGGCCTCGGTCTTCGAGGTCATGGCCGCATCGGTGGAGGACTATGCGTTCGAACGGACTGCCGGTTCCAGCGCCGTGTCGATGCTGCCGCTCGGCGTTATCGGAGCGATAACGCCGTGGAACAGCAATTTCGGCTTCATCGCCACCAAGCTGGCCCATGCCATCGGCTCGGGATCGACGATCGTCATCAAGCCTGCCGAACAGAGCGCGATCCAGACCCAGGTCCTGCTCGAATGTCTGCATGAAGCGGGACTGCCTAAGGGCGTGCTCAATGTCGTGAACGGCACCGGCCCGGAAGTCGGCACGGCGTTGACGGCGCATCCGGACGTGGCACTGATCACTTTCACCGGCTCGACACCGGCGGCGAAGATCATCCAGCGTTCGGCGCTGGAGACGATGAAGCGGCTGGTGCTGGAACTGGGCGGCAAGAGCCCGACGATCATCCTCGACGATGCCGATCTCGATGCCGCGATCCCCGTCGCGCTGATGAGCGGCTTTGCCAACAGCGGCCAGGCCTGCGTCGCCGGATCGCGCATTCTGGTACCGCGTTCGCGCCGGGACGAGATCGTGGCCCGCCTGAAGCGCGAGGCGGAACGGCTCAAGGTCGGCATTCCCACCGATCCGGAAGTGCGCATCGGCCCGCTCGCCAATGCCGCGCACTGGGAGCGCGTGCAGGACTGGGTCCGGCTCGGTCTGGAGGAAGGCGCGAGCCTGCTGACCGGCGGCGAAGGGCGGCCCGAAGGACTGGACCGGGGCTGGTTCGCAAAGCCGACGATCTTCACCGATGTCACCAACTCCATGCGCATCGCGCGGGAGGAAATCTTCGGCCCGGTCCTGAGCGTCATCACTTACGACGACGAGGCCGAAGCCATCGCGATCGCCAACGATTCCGACTTCGGGCTGCAGGCCTATGTCCTCTCCTCGGACGAAAGCCGCGCCTTGCGCGTGGCGCGGCAACTGATCGCCGGGCGTGTCGTCATCAACGGCGCACCGCACGATCCCCGCGCCCCGTTCGGCGGCTTCCGTCAGTCCGGCCTGGGCCGCGAAATCGGCGCCTATGGCCTCGACGCCTTCCTCGAACCGCGCGCGATCCTCAAGCCCGCTGCCTGAACCTGCGCCTGAACCTGCGCCTGAACCTTACCCTCCATCGAAAGTTACGATCATGCAGAAGACCTGGATCATCACCGGAAGCGCCCGCGGCCTTGGCCGCGCCATTCTCACCGCCGTGCTGGAAAACGGCGACAACGTGCTCGCCACTGCCCGCGACACCGCACAGCTCGCGGACCTCAAGGCGCGCTACGGCGACCGCCTTGAACCCTTTGCGCTCGATGTGACCGACGAGGCCCGCACTGCCGAGGCGGCAGCGGTCGCGATTGCCGCCTTCGGGCAGATCGACGTGCTGGTGAACAACGCGGGCTACGGCCATTTCGAAGCGTTCGAGCAGAAGTCCCCCGCCGATTTCCGCGCCGAAGTGGAGACCAACCTGTTCGGGGTCGTCAACATGACGCGCGCGGTATTGCCCTTCATGCGGGAGAAGCGTGCAGGCCACATTCTCAACATTTCCTCGGTGGGCGGACGGGTCGGTACGCCGGGCGTTTCCGCCTATCAGGCCGCGAAATGGGCGGTCGGCGGTTTCACCGAAGTCCTGCGCGGCGAAGTCGCCCATCTCGGCATCCGTATCGCCTCGCTGGAGCCGGGCGGCATGCGGACGGACTGGGCGGAAACGGCGGGGAATGCCGCCGCTGGCAGCGTCCTGCCCGACTACGTCGATTCCGTCGGCGCGACGCGGGAGCGGATCAGGGCCTATGCCGGCAACGAAGTGGGGGACCCGGCCCGCATCGCGCAAGTGATCCTCGACATCGCCCAGCGAGATGACGTGCCCGCCCATCTGGTGCTGGGCACCGATGCGCTGGCTTCGTTCGACGCCGCCGAAGCCGAGCGCCGCGATGCCCATGCCCGGTGGCTCGACGTCAGCCGTGCCACCGTGTTCGGCGGTCCCGAAGGCGAGGCGCTCAGCGCACTGCTGCCCCCGGGCTGACGTCATGGGCGAGCAGGCCCGCCCGGTCGGTAGCGGCGCGCATTTCCCAGGCATGCGCGCCCTGCTCGCGGGCGATTGATCCGGCCTGCTCCAGCGCGGCGAGCGCTTCTTCCGCTGCGCCTCCGGCACCGGCGATGGCCGCCTTGACCCTGAGCAGTTCGGGCAAGGCGATCCGTTCGCCGGTCTCGGTGCAGCGGGCGATCGTGGCGTCCACCAGTCGGCGCGCTTCGGCCAGCCTGCCGCCTGCGGCCAGTCCGCGTGCAAGCGCGATCGAGAACGGCGTCGTCAGCAGTTCGTAGCGGGCGCCGCGCAATTGCGAGAGGCTGTCTTCCAGAGCCTCGACGGCCTCGGCATAGCGGCCATGTTCGATGGCCAGTTCACCCCCGAAACCTTGCGCCGCCGCGATGTAAGGGCCGAAGGCATCGGTCTGCGCGCACTCGCGGAACGTGCGGAGCGCCGATTCGGCCCGCGCGATGTCGCCCATCCATAAGTGGACCGACAGCGACCAGATCAGCGCGATGCAATGGGTAACCGGATGGTCGAGCGCTGCCGCCTCGGCCACGGTCTGTTCGGCCAGGTGCTGTGCGGCCTCCGGCTCTCCCGTCAGCCACAGCACACGGGCCAGCGCTATTCCCGAGCGGTTTCTATGATCGAACCCGTAAGCGATGGTAAGATTGCGCTCCGACGGCGCGCTGTTCTCAAGCGCCCGCTCCAGATCGCGGCGCGCGCGGATCTGGTCGCCGGCGAGATGATGGGAAATGCCCGAGAGCGAATAGGCAACGGCCAGCGCTTCCGGGTCGCCGATCTCTTCCGCCACGGCGATCGCCTGCCCGGCGTGGGCCGTGGCGATAGCATATTCGCCGATCCGCTCATGGAAGATATGGAGGCGGCCCAGCATGCAGAGGCGGCTCCAGCGATCGTCCACCAGAGTGGCGACTTCCAGCCCGCGGGCCAGGGCCATGCCGGCCTCGGGGCTGTTGCCCCGCGTAAACATCAGGGCGATGCCGAGCGCGCCCTGCAATTCGAGTTCCATCGCCGTTCCGCGCTGCTCCGGTTCGAGCGCGGCAATGGCGCGGGCGGCCCAGGTGCGGCACTCGACGAGGTGCGACAGATTGAGGAACACCCGCATGCTCGCCGTTGCCAGACGCACGGCGAGGCGGATGTCGCCCTCCGGCCCGAAGCTCCAGTCGAGCGCGCTGCGAATATTACCCAGTTGCGGACGCAGCGAGCGGGTATCCTGAAACGCGGCGCTGTCCTGCGCGGCGATGGCTTCCAGTTCGGAAAGGAAGAACATCGCGTGGCGGCGCGTCGCGGCCCGGTGTTCCTCGCTCCCCCGCGCCGCCAGCTTTTCCCGCGCATAGGCACGGGTCATTTCCAGCAGGCGATAGGTGCCGGAGCCTCGCGCGCGGTTGGCGGCGATCAGCGACTTGGCAGCCAGATCGTCCAGCGCCATCGCCGCCTCGTCAGACCCCAGGGCCGCATCGGTCACGACATCGAGCGCCGCATCGACGGAGAACGGCCCCACGAAGACGCCCAGCCGGTCCAGCACCGTCCGCTCCGCAGGCGACAGCAGATCATAGCTCCAGTCCAGCGTCGCGCGCAGGGTCTGCTGGCGCGGCTGCGCGGTACGGCGGCCGGACCAGGCAAGGCTGAAACGCTCGCCGATCTGGCGCGCGGTCGCCGCGATTCCGTGGGTGGCGACGCGCACGGCGGCCAGTTCCATCGGCAGCGCCATGCCGTCCAGCCTCTGGCACATGTCCGCGATCAGCAGCGCATCTGCATCGCCGATTTCCAGGGTGCTGTCGGCGGCGCGGGCGCGTTCGCAAAACAGCTCCACCGCCGGATAGGCCAGCAGTTCCTCGCGCGTCAGCCCTTTGGTCTCCTGCGGATAGTCCAGCGCATCGAGCCGGTGGACATGTTCGCCCAGCGCCCGCAGCGGCTCGCGCGAGGTGGTAACGATGCGGACTTGTGGCGCGGCTTCGATGATCCGCTCGACGATTTCCGCCGCCTGCTCGATCACATGCTCGCAATTGTCGAGCAGGAGCAGGAACGGCCCGCCGCGCAAGTGGCCGAGGATGACGGCAGCCGGATCGCCGCTCTGCACCGAAATGCCCATGGCGCCCGCGATCATCGGCGGCACCAGCGCAGGGTTCTCCAGCATGCCGAAATCGACGAAGGCCGCTTGTCCGCCGAAATGCGCGGTCAGGCGATGGCCGATCTCGATCAGCAGAGAGGTCTTGCCGACGCCGGCCGGACCGGCGATCGTGAACAGCGGGGTATCGACCACCCGGGCCAGCAGCAGATCGACATCCCGCTCGCGGCCGATCAGATGCGGCAAGGGCGGGGGAATGTTCGTGGTAAAGCCTGCCGAAGCCGTCTGGGCGGCCATCACAGGAGCCTCCTGCCGCTCCGTTTCAAGCCGCTCGACCGGCGCGACGAAGGCATAGCCCACGCCGACTTGCGTGGCGATGAAGCGGCTGCCGTCACCGTCCGCGCCTTCGCCCAGCAACTTGCGCAGGCCCGCCATGTGGAAACGCAGGCTGCCGTCCTCGACGACGACATCGGGCCAGACCCGCTTCAGCAGCTCGCGCTTGGAAAGAACCCGGCCGGGCTGTTCGGCAAGGGCCACGAGAAGATCGAACGAACGCCCGCCGATCTCCACCGGCTGCCCGTCCCGCGTGAGCAGGCGTTTGGCCGGATGAAGGCGGAAACGCCCGAAGGCCATGCCCGCGCCCGGTTCCTGCCGATCGAACGGTGTCCCGTCCGAAGCCTGACTTTCGCGATCCACCACTATGCCGTCCTGCACCATATCCAAGAGCATGCCGCCGGGCGACATGTCCGGGCTACCTATACGAAGGTTTCCCGTGGCGGGAGGGCAATCTGGGGACGGCGCTGCGGAGAGATCAGCCGAAAGTGAACGAATAGGCCCGCACACCGGAGCGGGAGAACTCCACTCGCACGGTGCGGTCGGACACGGAACCGTGCTGGCGAACGAGTTGATAGAGCCTATCCTGCCGCAGTTCCCCCCAGCCTGCCGCGTCGGTGTCGGTGCCATGGTCGGCGCCGGGGGCCTTGCCGTCGATCGTCACCCGGAAGCGAACCGGCTGTCCATCGGCAGGAGCACCCAGCACGGCATGAGCGTCGCGCGCGTGGAAGCGGAAGCGGATCGCGCCGCGGGGCGCGTCGAGCCGGGCGAACTCGCGGGTGACGGTCCAGTTCCCGGCAAGGTCCCAGCGGTTCGGCAGAAGCGATGCGGCCGGAGCATAAGTGGCCGGATCGTCGCGCAGCAAGCCTCCCGGAGAGGCGAAGCCCCGCGCCTTGCCATAACCGATATAGGCCTCGGGCGATTGCAGGCTCGCCCAGTCTGCCTGCGCTTCCACACCTGCCGCCTCGATCGGGGTTTCAGGGACGCTCGACACATCGTGCCCGGCTTCGGCGAGGAGCTTGCGGATCAGTTGCTCCGCCTCGGCGTAGTTGCCCTCGCCCACTGTGTAGCCGCGCACGTGGCCATTGGCATCGATGAAGTAGAAGCCCGGCCAGCCCTCGTTCCCAAAGGCTCGCCAGACGGCATAAGCGTTGTCCTGAAGGTTCGGATAACCGACGCCGAGCGCCTGTGTGACGGCGCGCACTTTGACGGGGTCGTGCTCGAAATCGAACTCGGGCGCATGGACGCCGATGACGGCCAGGCCCTTGTCGCCATAGCGCTCGTTCCAGGCGCGCAAGTACGGCAGCGCGCGCAGCGAGTTGATGCACGAATAAGTCCAGAAATTGACCAGCACCACTTTGCCGCGCAGCGAAGGCGCGGCTCCGTCCAGCCACGGACGCGCATCCTGCAAGACTTGCAGCGGGCGCGGCATCGCATCGATGGGGGCAGAAGCAATGGCATCGCCGTCTGCCGGAGCACGGGCCAGCGCCTCGCGCCAGCAAGCAGCCGTGGTGGTGCCCGCCGCCATCAGGGCAGCGGCGATGAAGCCTATCGAGCGGTTCGTGGTCATGGCGGCTATCTTTCGAGACTGTTGATCTGGATGAAGATCTAGGCCGCCCTTCGCCGCAGTTCACGCCAGATGCTGATGGGCGACGTTAGTCCCTGTCAGGATGCAGTGACCGAAGCCTCCCTCAGGCACACGCTAACACGGCATTATGGAAGCTAACGGGCTTCCGGCATGCGCCTCTTCTATCTCCCAGCCATCGGATCGGATGATCGCTGGAAGGATCAGAAAATGTTTGCAGGATATGCCACATCGCGGCGCGATTTCGTCGCCCGGATCGGAGAAGGCGCGGCGCTCGCCGGAATAATGACCGCAATGCCCGGCCTCGCCCGCGCCGCGGCTCTCCAAGGCGACGTCCGCCCGTTCCGCGTCGCTGTTCCCGCCGCCGAGATCGCCGCCATGAAGCGCCGGATCGCCGAGACCCGTTGGGCCGACCCGCAGCCGGTCAGCGACGACAGCCAGGGCGTGCGCCGACAGACCTTGCAGCCGCTGATGCAGTACTGGGCCGGCGCCTACGACTGGCGCAAGGTGGAAGCCCGGCTCAATGCCCTGCCGATGTTCATGACCGAGATCGACGGGCTGGACATCCACTTCATCCACGTCCGCTCGCGCCACGAAAACGCGATGCCGCTGATCCTGACCCATGGCTGGCCGGGTTCGGTGCTGGAGTTCCTGGACGTGATCGCCCCGCTCACCGATCCCACCGCGCATGGCGGGCGGGCGGAGGACGCCTTCCACCTCGTCATCCCCTCGATCCCGGGCTTTGGTTTCTCCGCGAGACCGGCGGTGCCCGGCTGGGGTTCGGACCGGATCGGGCGGGCATGGTCCACGCTGATGCTGCGCCTTGGCTATGACCGCTATGTCAGCCAGGGCGGTGACTGCGGCTCGGTGATCTCGCAGCGCATGGCCTTGCAGAAAGTGCCGGGGCTGCTCGGCATCCACCTCAACATGCCCGCCGTGGTGCCTGCCAATGTGGCCCATACCCTCGCCGCCGGAGACCCCGCCCCGGCGAGCCTTTCGCCCAAGGAACGCGCCGCCTTCGACCAGCTGGAAGCATTCTACCGCGACAATGCCGCCTATGCCGCGATGATGAACACGCGGCCCCAGACCATCGGCTATTCGCTGGTGGATTCGCCCGTCGGCATGGCCGCGTGGATATACGAGAAGATCGCGCAGTGGACCTATAGCGACGGCCAGCCCGAGCGCGTGCTGGGCCGCGACGCGATCCTCGACGACATCTCGCTCTACTGGCTGACCATGACCGGCGCCTCCGCCGCACGGATCTACTGGGAAGACCACAGCAACAACTTCAACGCGCGCGGCGTGATCGACCTCCCGGTCGCAATCAGCGTCTTCCCCGGCGAGATATTCCGCGCACCCAAGAGCTGGGCCGAGCGCTGCTACACCAACCTCTACTACTTCAACGAAGTGAGCGATGGCGGCCACTTCGCCGCCTGGGAGCAGCCCGCGCTCTTCACGCAGGAACTGCGCGCCGCCTTCCGCCCCCTGCGCTGATCCCCCCACACAACAGGAGAAAATCCATGTCCGACAGCAAGACCCTCTACACCGCCCATGTCCACGTGACCGGAGGCCGCGAAGGCGCCGCCCGCAGTTCCGACGGCCACCTTGACGTGAAGCTCTCCACCCCCGGCACATCCGGCGCAGGCACCAACCCGGAGCAACTGTTCGCCGCCGGCTGGTCCGCCTGCTTCGAAGGCGCCATGGCGATCGCCGCGAAGTCGAGAGGCGTAGACCTTCCCGAAACGCTGGCCATCGACGCGCAAGTGGAACTGCGCCACGGCGACGACGGCTATGCGCTGGCCGCAAGGCTCGATGTCAGCGTGCCCGGTCTCGACCCGGACCTTGCCCGCCAGATCATCGAGGCCGCCCATCGCACCTGCCCCTATTCGAAGGCGGTGAAGGGCAATATCGACACTGTCGTCGCCCTCGCCTGAACTGGAGAACAGCCCATGAAAAAGATGCTTTTCGCTGGCGGGCTCACGCTCGCCGCTGGCCTGCTGGCACCCATGGCTCAGGCGCAACCCGCCCCGCCGAGTGCAAAGCCCACCGTGGTTCTCGTCCACGGCGCTTTCGCGGATTCGTCGAGCTGGAACGGCGTGATCGCCGCGCTCCAGCATGACGGCTACACCGTCATCGCCGCGCCCGACAACTTGCGCGGAGTCCGCGCCGATGCCGATGTCGTGGCGGACGTTGTGAAAAGTGTGTCCGGCCCGGTCGTGCTGGTGGGCCATTCCTATGGCGGATCGGTGATCAGCGAGGCAGCCGAAGGCGCGCCCAACGTCAAGGCGCTGGTCTATGTCGCCGCCTTCGCGCCCGAGGCGGGCGAGACCGCACTGGGGCTGACCGGCAAGTTCCCCGGCAGCACGCTGGGGCCAACGCTCGCCCCGCCAGTGCCGCTGGCCGGTGGCGGGAACGACCTCTACATCCAGCAGGGCCGCTTCCCCGCCCAGTTCGCCGCCGACGTGCCCCAGGCGCAGGCCCGCCTGATGGCCGCCGGGCAGCGCCCGATTGCCGATGCCGCGCTTTCCGAAGCCTCGACCGCTCCGGCGTGGAAGCATGTGCCTTCGTGGTTCGTCTATGGCGATGCCGACCGCAACATTCCCCCGGCGGCGATGCAGTTCATGGCCCAGCGTGCCGCTGCGCGCGAGACGCTGGTGGTGAAGGGCGCCTCGCATGTCGTCATGGTCTCGCACCCGGCGGAGGTGGCGCAACTGATCGAGCGCGCGGCCAAGGCGCCATAAGTCAAAGCCGCGCGTCTCATTATCCCCGCCCCCTCCCGGTGTGGCGCACAACTGCCCCCGGCGGCCGCAAGGCTGGCCGGGGGTTTTACGCGCAGCCGCCTCCTCCCGCTCAGGCTGAGCGGGGTCGGGTTAAAACGCGGAGCGGCAGGAGACGCCCCGATGCAGACATTCAAGAAAGACAATCATCGATCTAAAATCAGACGTTTATTTTGAGGTATGTTACTTATGCGATCGACCTCACCTCGAACATCCCATTCCTTATCGCTGAGGTCGCTGATAAGACGGTGAGGCGGTAATCAACGTCAAGCAGGTTGGGAATTAATGCGCTCGGTAATTGCAGTCCTTCTTTGTTTTATGCCTGCAGAAACAATGGCTCAAGCTCAGCCACGAAGCAGCGTGCTGGATGCTCTCGCGGGTTTTCAAACTACGGAACATTGGATGGTCGGCGGGTACAAGGATCGCTGCGGCATGACCTATCGTGGTCCATCAATGGTGTTAAACGGCCAACCAGATTTTACTACCATCGTTGGAGGCAAATCGTTCTTATCCTTCAGTCACCGCATGACGAAGACGGATCAAACCCCGGTTGGCATGTATGAGGTTCGCATTGAGCAAACCATCTTGACTGTTCCGGGCGAGCCCTATTCCGATGGAAAAGGGTTCAGGTTGATTCTTCCAGCAGAATTTTACCAAACGCTCGCAGTCGGTGGCGAGATGACGGTAAGCCGCGAAGGGGCGAAAATTGTTCAATTCATGTTTGAGCCTGATGCAAAAGTGCCTGAGGTAATGCGCAGTTGTTTTCCAAAACTGCATCCATAGAGCTTACAACCAAGCCGTGGAGTCATGCGCCCACGGCCACATCCTGAAACCAACGGCAGCTTTACTAACTACCTCTCACCGATAGTAGTCAGGCTGAAAACCACCCCGAACAGACATTAGCCGGCCAACTCCCACTTCGTCATTTCCGCGAAGGCGGGAATCCAGTGGCGGTCTATCCATGTAAGCCGTGGCTTCTTGAAAAAGCCTTGAGTTGCCTAATCTCGTGCGAATTTAATGTCTAAGCGCCGCGCTGACTGGATTCCCGCCTTCGCGGGAATGACGAAGTGGGGCTGCAACCCACCCAAATCAGACCTCCCCACCCGCTCAGGCTGAGCCTGTCGAAGCCCCCTGAGGTGTGGCGCAAGGCTGCCCATCCTTCGACAAGCTCGCAGATGAGCGGGGTGTATGGGGCGACGTTGGCTTCCCAACCTCACAGCAAGCGCCGCTCCGGCTTCCGCCGTTAAGCGCCGAACGCCGTCCCCATCTACCGCGAATAGGCAGTGAAGACCTGATCGTCCGCAGGCTCCAGCTTGGCGTGGCACGCGGCGCAGGAGCGGGTCAGTGCCTCGTCCGGGTTGGGTTTGCCATTGTCGAACTGGCCGTAGCCCCAGCCTCCGCTGGCGGCGTAGCGGCGCGCGTTCTTGACGCTCACCTGCACATTGGTGGGGGCGCCCGCCACGAAGGACTGCGGCGCCGGGAACACCGCGTCGTTGCGGGGCGAGGATTCGTAGCGCCACGCCAGCCGGACGATCACGGCGCCGTCGGGAAACGGGCGAGTGCCCTCGCGATAGGCCCGCACCGCGATATCGTTGCCGAGGATGGCGCGGATATCGTTGTTCTTGCCCGCCTCGTGCGCGACGCTGATGAGTTTCCAGTCGCGGTATCCCGCGGGAAGCCGCACGCCGTAGACGGGTGCGGCTTCAGGCTCCCGTCCGCGCGCCGCGACGACGGTCGAGAGGCCCAGCACCGCCCCCAACACTGCCGTCGCCAGCGCAAGGCAGCAGGTCGAGATGCGGATCATGCGCTCATCTTTCCGGCGTCGAGCACGGCCTTGGCGAAGGCGGCTGGCGCTTCCTGCGGCAGGTTGTGGCCAATGCCGCCGGTGATCAGGCGGTGCTCATAGGCACTGGCAAACTTCGCACGGTAGGCAGAAGGATCGGGATGCGGCGCGCCGTTGGCATCGCCTTCCATGGTGATCGCGGGGATCGTTACCGGCGGCGCGGCGGCAAGCTGCGCTTCGGCGGCATCGAACTGGTGCTCACCCTCCGCCAGCCCCAGCCGCCAGCGGTAGTTGTGGATCACGATGGCGACATGGTCCGGATTGACGAAGGAGGCCGCCGAAAGGTCGTAAGTCGCATCATCAAAGGCCCAACGGGGCGAAGCCTGCTGCCAGATCAGGCGGTTGAACGCCTTGGTGTTGGCGCCGTAGCCCTCCTGACCGCGCTCGGTGGCGAAGTAGAACTGATACCACCACTGGAGTTCGGCCTTGGGCGGCAGCGGCTTAGCATTGGCGGCCTGACTGCCGATCAGGTAGCCGCTGACCGAGACCAGCGCCTTGCACCGCTGCGGCCAGAGCACCGCCATGATATCCGCCGTGCGCGCGCCCCAGTCGAACCCGGCGACGATCGCCTGCCGGATGCCGAGCGCGTCCATCAGCGCGATGCCGTCTGCCGCCAGCGCCGCCTGCTGGCCGTTGCGCGTGGTTTCGGCGGAGCGGAAGGTCGTGGTCCCATAGCCGCGCAAGTGCGGCACGATCACAC
Source organism: Novosphingobium sp. BL-S-20 (assembly GCF_055521635.1). NCBI lineage: Bacteria > Pseudomonadati > Pseudomonadota > Alphaproteobacteria > Sphingomonadales > Sphingomonadaceae > Novosphingobium > Novosphingobium sp. BL-S-20. The sequence continues at coordinate 1,980,920 of NZ_CM145494.1, forward strand.
GGTAGCCCTGCGCCGCCAGCAGCGGGGCGACTTCGGCGAAGGCGTGAATATCGTAAGGCCAGCCGTGGAACAGCAGCACCGCCGGGCCTGACGACGGCCCCACTTCCACATAACCGATATCGAGCGGCCCTGCGGCGATCTGCCGCACCGGCCCGAAGGGACGCGCCGTGGGGGCGCTGGCGGTCGCAAAAGCCCTGGCCGGAACGAGCCCCGCCATCATCGCGGAGGCCAGCGTGGCGGCTCCGGCCATGAACTCGCGGCGGCGCGGCTGTACGGTAACGGACGATTGATCGGACATGACAGGTCTCCATTGCTACGAGAAGCAAGATAGCCCCGCCGCCGCGTGCCCGCCCGTTAGTTGGCGTGATCTGGTGTGAGCGGCAGCAGAACTTCGCTTCGTGCGTCAGGCCCATGGAACAGGCGCTGCGTGGCCTTGACGTAATCTCCAGGCGCAGCACGGAGCACATTGGCGACGTAGCTCTGCGGGTTGCGGTCGTAGAGCGGGAACCAGCTGGACTGTATCTGCACCATGATCCGGTGCCCCGGCAGGAAGACGTGGTCCGCATCGGGCAGGACGATATCGTAGCGCTCTACCCGGCCGGGGATGATGGGTTCGGAATGCGCGGGGTCCTTGCGGTAGCGTCCGCGCAGGATGTTCATCGAGATCGGCAACTGGTAGCCGCCCATGGCGGGCTGCTCGGGCACGGCGTCCGGATAGACGTCGATCAGCTTGACCACCCAGTCGGCATCGCTGCCGGTGGTCGAGGCGTAGAGATGGGCGACCGGCTGCCCGGCAAGATGCTGGGGCGCCGTGAGCACGGGCGAGGTATAAGTCAGGACATCGGGGCGTGACGCAGCAAAGCGCTGGTCGTCCACCAGCCAGGTATCCCAGCTCGAATCCGGGCCATAGATGGAAAGGTCGGGCTGCGGGCGATAGGGCACCGGCTTGGCCGGATCGCTGATATATTCGTCGTAGCCCGGCGATATGTCCTTTCCACCGATGGACAGCCTGCCGCCCGCATCGAGGTAAAGCGGAAGCGAAGCGCCTCCCGCTGCAGGCCAGTCCGGCAGATCCTCCCATCGATTGTTACCGCTGGCGAAGGCGACGACCCGCGCGATATCGGCTTGCGGTGCACCGTCCTTGAGGTGTTCGTCGAGGAAAGGGATCAGGACATGCGCACGAAACCACTCGGCGGTGCGCTGGCCCCAGTCGAGCGGGCCAAGGCGCGCTCCCGAGCCGTTCTGCTGCCCGTGATACCACGGCCCCAGCACCAGATGCACTTCGCGGGCCTTGGCCTTGACCGCCTGATAGACCGCCGGTGCACCGTAATTGTCTTCCTGATCCCAGAGCCCGTCCACGAGCATGGTCGGTACCGTTAGCGGCTTGCGCGCCAGAATGCGGTCGAGCGCCTGATCCTGCCAATAGGCGTCGTAATCCGGGTGTGCCGCCAGCCGGTTCCAGAATGCCAACTGGTCCATGCCCATGGCCTTGGCCAATGCTCCCGCCGAACCGTAATGCAGGAACGTCTCATAATCGTCCCGCGCGGAGACCGGCCAACGCACTGCAGAATGCCTGTCCGCCGTCTGGTTGTAGATGTAGCTCAGCATCTCCTGGCGGAAGGCGCCGTTGTGGAACCAGTCATCGCCTTTCCAGGTGTCCACCATCGGGTTCATAGGCACCGAAGCCTTGAGAGCCGGATGCGGATCGACAAGGCTCATCAGTGCGGTGAAGCCATCGTAGCTGCCGCCGATCGTGGCGACCCGTCCGTTGCTTTCGCGAACGTGCCGGATCAGCCAGTCGATCGTGTCCCAGGCATCGGTCGAATGATCGGTCTGCGCCGGGTTCAAGGGGCCGCGCAGGGGCCGATTGAGCACATAGTCGCCGCCGGAGGCGAACTTGCCGCGCACGTCCTGCGCCACGATGATGTAGCCGTGCCGGGCAAGGTCGGCATAGCTCGGAAACAGGATATCGCCGAGCTTGGCGCCGTCCTGCTGCGTCGTCATCGCATCGGCACCATAAGGCGTGCGGTCGAGCAGCATCGGCGCCGACGTCAGCCCGTTCGGGACGATGACGACCGTGTGCAGCGTGACGCCGTCACGCATCGGGATTTCGTAAGTGCGGCGCTGATAGTCACGCTGGATCGCAGGCGGAACGAAGGCCGCGGGAATGTCGGAGGCGGACGCTCGCGCCTGCGCGATGGTCGGCAGGCCGGTCACCGCGACCGAAAGGGCTGCACCGAACCCGAGAAGGCCCCGGATATTGGCTTGATTGGGCCTGTGCATGGATTGCCTTTGCTGCTGTGGTGGCTGAGGCCTGCCAACTTGGCAAAGGACGGGTAAAAGCGCCCGTTATGGTCTGTTAGAAGCTGCGACGGCCTCTGCATCCACCGCCCGGGCCATGCTGCGGACCGCATCGACCAGAGCCAGCAAGGCCGAAGAGGTGTTGCGGTTATGGGGGTAGTAGAGGGAGAGAGGCGGTGTCTGCGGCATCCAGCCCTCCAGCACGCTGCACAGACGGCCGGCCGCCAGCGATTCCTCGCACACCGATCGGGCCAGATAGGCTATGCCCAGGCCCTTGCGAGCAGCTTCGAGAAGCAGCAGCTGGTCATCCAGCACCAGCGTTCCGGGCACATCGAGAGCCATGGCTTCACCTCCGCGCTCGAACTCCCAGCGATAGATTCCCCCGCCGGGCAGCATGGCCCGGAGACAAGGATGGTGCATCAGCTCGGCCGGATGCGTGAGCGCGGAGTGCATGGCCAGATAGTCCGGCGCCGCCACCACGCAGAAATCGAGGCCGAATGGCAAGGGCACCGAAACCATGTCGGCAGGCACCGAATCGGCGATCCTTATCCCCGCATCGCATTGCCCGTTCACGATATCGATCAGGCGCGTTTCCGTCGTGAGTTCGATGGCGATCTTCGGATATCGCTTCAGAAACGGCCCCAGGATCGATGAAAGAATCTGATAGGCACCCGTCACCGAACTGTTGATCCGCAGCACGCCCGAGGGTTCGGCGGCGTGATTGCTTGCCTCTTCGGCAGCACGCTCGATCTCCGCCAAAGCCGGAGAAACCCGCGCCAGGAAGGCCTTTCCCGCCGGTGTCAGCGCCACACTGCGCGTGGTGCGATTGAACAGCCGGACACCGAGCCGATCCTCCAGCGATCGTATGGTACTGCTGAGCGCCGTGGGCGAAGTTCCCAACGCTTCTGCCGCCGCCCTGAAGCTGCTCCTGCCGGCGACTTCGAGCGCGGCCTGGATTTCGCCCAGACTGTTCCGACCGATTATCCCGTTATTTCGCACGATGCATCCTGATTGAGCGGACTAATCAAGACAGTCTTTTGCGTCCATTTCCCTGTCCTCAGCAAGAGGCAGGACACTTACTCATGAAGACGAATCTGAATTCCCGCCGCGCCCTCGTGACCGGGGCATCATCCGGCCTTGGCGAAGCGATCGCTCGTATGCTCGCCGAGGAAGGGGCGGCCGTTGTCGTCCATGGCCGGGACGAGGCCCGAACGCACAGCGTCGCCGACGGCATCAGGGCCGCTGGCGGCCGGGCCGATATCGCGATCGGCGACCTTGTCACGGATGAAGGTGCCGACCGCGTTCTCGCCCAGGCGCTTGCCGGTGGCGAAGTGGATATCCTCGTCAACAATGCCGGCGCCTATCATCATCATGACTGGCACACGGCCATGCCCGACAAATGGAGCGAAGCATATGCCGTGAATGTCCTGTCCGGCGTCCGCATGATCCAGCGGATCGTCCCGGCGATGGTTTCGCGCGGGTGGGGCCGGGTGATCCAGATCGGCGGCGGACTGGCCGAACAGCCCACGGCGATGCTCCCGCATTATCAGGCCTCGCTGGCCGCGCGCCACAATCTGGCGGTATCGCTGGCACGCAGGCTGAAGGGCACGGGCGTTACCTCGAACGTCGTCGCGCCGGGCGCCATTCTGGTCCCGGCGGTGAAGACCTTTCTGGAGAATATGGCTCCGCAGCAGGGATGGGGAGAAACCTGGGACGAGATCGAGCAAGGCTGCGTTGCCGATATCGTGCCAAATGACGTCGGTCGGCTTGGACGGCCCGAAGAAATCGCCGCCGCTGTCACTTATCTTGCAAGCGGCTTGGCGGACTACGTGACTGGAGCAACTATCCGCGTCGACGGAGGAACCGTGAGATCGGCCTTCTAGGGCGGGAACTTCCACACGGCACCTTTGAGGTCCTGGCCAGCGATCGGGTGCCGGAAGGGACGTCACGAATGCAGCAGCTCCATCATGGCCAGGCTGTCCGACGAGGTCAGGAACAGCACCTTGCCGCCCTGCCCTATGCTGCAATTGGCGATGGCCTTGCCGGTCTCGATGATGCCGAGCACACGGGCATCGGCCGTGCAGACATGGACGCCGCCGGGGCCTGTCGCAAATACGTGGCCAGAGGCACCGACCTTGATGCCGTCCGGCAATCCGGGCCGGCCGGTGTCGAACTGCGCTTTCATGTCGAGAAACCGGCGGCTCGCGGTCGGCATGCCGTCCGCGCCAAGCGAATAGGCCAGCACTTCCGGCTGCCTTTCATCGGACAGCGAGAGATAGAGCATGCGTTCGTCGGGAGAAAGCGCCACGCCGTTGGGGCGGCGATGGCTGCGGTCGAGCAGATCCACCTTTCCTTCCGGAGAGAGCCGGTAGAGGCCGCAGAATGCCAGTTCGCGCAGCGGGGATTCGTCCCCTTCGGCAAGTCCGTAACTGGGGTCGGTGAAATAGATCGCACCGGACTTCGCCACGCAGACGTCGTTGGGGCTGTTGAAACGCTTGCCTTCGAAGCGGTCCGCCAGTGTCGTGCGCTTGCGGGATTTCAGGTCGATCCGCACAATCGCCCGCGATCCGCTGTCCGCGCCGATCAGGGCACCGCTGCCATCCAAAGCAAGGCCGTTGAGGCCCGGTTCCCGGATACTCGCAGGCACAGGCGTCTGAAGACCGGACGGGCGCAGGAACACTTCCACGCCCTTTGCCTTGCTCCAGCGATGGACCGTGTTCGCGGGGGGATCGGTGAAGAGCAGGCAATTCTCGCTGGGAACCCAGACCGGCCCTTCTGCCCAGCGGAATCCGGAGGCGAGGCGGCGGATCGAAGCGCCCGGCGCCACGATACGGTCCAGTTCCGGATCGAGGCGGCGCACGCTTCCGAAATCGGGCGCGTTTGCAGCAGCCCGTACCGAGTACTGCAAAGGCGCGATAGCGAGACCGGCCAGCATGGTGCGACGATCGATCATGCGGTCAGCCCGATCTCGCGCCGCTCCGCTGCCGAACGATAGATTGCCTCGATGATCCGCATGTCCGCCAACCCTTCCTCACCGGCGACGATCGGCGTCGCGCCGGTCATCACGCATTCCGCCAGATGGTCGAGCTGCGCGGCGAACTGGTTGCGGGCAGGCGACGGCAGAACTCTCGGCGCTGTCACGCCGTCCTTGCGGATCGTCATCGTCTGCCCTGTATAGGAGGTGGCCGGTTCCATCGCGATCCAGCCCTGCGTTCCGTTCACGCGGTAGCCGTTATGCGCCGAACTGTAGCTGGAGATGCAATTGGCCTGAATGCCCGACGGAAACCGCAGCACGAAACTCACGCGGTCCTCGACCCCGGCGAAGCGAGGATCGGAGCGGTCGGTCGTTTCCACCGCGCTTACTTCTGCCGGTTCTTCGCCCGCCAGATAGCGGGCCGCGTTGAGGCTGTAGATGCCGATATCCATCATCGAGCCGCCGCCGGAAAGCGCCTTGTCCAGCCGCCATTGGTTCGGCTGGATGGGAAAGCCGTGCTCGGCGGTGATCAGCCGTGTCGGGCCGACATGGCCGCCGCGCGCCAGTTCGATGGCGAGCCGGTTGTAAGGTTCGAACCGCGAGCGATAGCCGATCATCAGCTTCTTTCCGGCCTTGCTGCTGGCGGCGATCATCGCCCGGCATTCCGCCACCGAGGTAGCCATCGGCTTCTCGCACAGGACATGCTTGCCCGCCTGCGCCGCGCGAATGGAGTATTCGGCATGGAGGCTATTGGGCAGGACTATGTAGACCGCATCGATATCCGGGTTGTCGCGAAGGGAGTCGAACTGGGCGTAACTGTAGCGATGGGTCTTCGGGATGCCGTATTGCGCGCCGTACTGCTCCAACTTGGCAGGCGTCCCGCTAACCAACGCGACCAACCGCGAGTGTTCGCATCCGGCGAAGTTGGGCATGATCTGGCGGGTGGCGTAATAGCCCAGTCCGACGACGGCATAACCGATCTTGCGGCCGCTGCCGCCTTCCGCCGCGAAGGCTCTTGAGGCGAAGCCGGGCGCCAGACCCGCCACCGCCATGCCCGCACCGATGCTGAGGATTTCCCGCCGCGATCCCATGGCCCGTTCCCCCCTGCGAGATCAGGCGCGCGCCAATTGTCCAGCGGCGATCGCCACCTGGGTGCGGTTGCGCACGTTGAACTTGCGCATCAACGCCGTCATGTGAACTTTCACCGTCGCTTCGGCCATGCCGAGTTCGTAGGCGATCTGCTTGTTCAGCAGCCCCGAACGAACGCAGCGCAGGACCTTGAGCTGGGTAGGCGTGAAATGGAGCGTCGTGGCCAATGCCTCGCGCGCGCCTTTATCCTGACTGACGGGAACCGTGCACAGATCTGCAACGAGGTGCATCCCTTTTCTCCCTGACTGACTCGATTCTTGTGGTGCCGCACTGAACCGAAGACCCGCCGCACCGGAGTTCGTTACAGGCTGTGATAAGGGAATCAGTCAGACAGGTTCAAGCAAAATCTGCATCTACGACCTAATTCTTGTAGAATATGTCGATCTTCCAGCTATAACCTGTCCAACAGATTTCGGGTGGCACGACCAACCCGATGACAAGGCAAAGAAGGGAGAGGCGAGGGATGACGCCGTCATTTCGTCGAGCGCAGATGCTCGACCAGCGCAATCGTGCCGCTATTAACGGGTCTGCATCGGCCGATTCCGGATTTCCCCGTCGATGACGCCGGAGGATATCAGGCTCGTCCTGTCCGCGGTGGTCGGTATCGCGCTGTCCATCGCGCTCATCGTAAGATGCCGCTTCCACCCCTTCGTCGGCTTGCTCTGCGGCGCCTTCACGGTGGGCATTCTCGCCGGGATACCGCTGGAGGAGACCGCCAAATCCGTCGAAAAGGGAGCGGGCACGATCCTGGGCGGAACCGGGCTGGTGGTCGCGCTGGGGCTGGGACTCGGCGCCATGCTGCAACTTTCGAACGGCGCCGCCGGTCTGGCCCATGCTGCGCTGCGCATCTCGGGCGTGAAAGGAGCGCCCTGGGCCAGCCTGTTCACCGCATTGCTGATCGGGTTGCCGCTGTTCTTCGAGACCGGCCTCGTGCTGCTGCTGCCGATCGTGGCCTCCGCCGCCGCCGCCCTGCCCAAGGGCATGGATGACGACGAATCCAAACTGCGGCTCATGCTGCCCGCCCTATCCGGTCTCTCGGTCGTCCATGCGCTGGTGCCGCCGCATCCGGGGCCGCTGCTGGCCGTCAATGCCCTCGGCGCGAACCTTGGGCTGACCCTTGCCTATGGCCTGCTAGTCGGTATTCCCACGGCGATCATTGCCGGTCCCGTGCTCGCCCGCTTTACCGCGCGCGGGGTCAAGCTCAGCCCTCCCCTGCTCGCGCCCGAGACGGTCGATGTGCCGACACCCTCGGTTGCTCGCGCACTGACCGCCGTGCTGCTGCCGGTGGTGCTGATCGCCGCCGGGCAGGCCGTCGCGATCGCCCCTCCCGGCATCGCTGCCGGACTGGTCTGGCTCACCTGGATCAGCGATCCGGTGATCGCTCTGCTGCTCGCCAACCTCGCCGCCTTGCCGCTGTTGTTCGGCGGACGCTTGGGCGAGCGCCGCATCCAGGACGCGATCTGGCTGGAAGCCATGGCGCCTGCGGGCGGCATCCTGCTGGCGATCGGTGCAGGCGGCGCACTCAAGCAGGTTCTGGTGACGGCAGGTCTTTCGGAGATGCTGGTCCGCCTCGCAGGTGACGGCGCAATCTCCCCGATCCTGCTGGCCTGGGGCGTGTCGGTCTGCATCCGTCTCGCGACCGGATCGGCCACCGTCGCCACGATCACCACGGCGGGCGTGATGGAAGGCCTCGTCGCCACCTCCGGCGTCGCGCCCGAGTGGATGGTGCTCGCCATCGGCGCCGGATCGCTGTTCTTCTCCCACGTCAACGATCCCGGCTTCTGGCTGGTGAAGAGCTATCTCGGCACCGACATGCCCGGCACCTTCCGCACCTGGTCGATCATGGAGACCGTCGTTGCGGTGGTCGGCCTGCTGCTGGTGCTTGCGGCGAGCAGCGTCATCTAACAAAGGGGTGACATGATGGGCAGGCAGAAGCATCGATGAACCAGGCACGGCTTTCCGACCATGCCTATGCGGGCATCGTCGAGATCATCAAGTCGAAGGATCTGGAGGTCGGCGCGCGCCTGCCTTCGGAGGCACGGCTGGCTGAAATGTTCGGCGTGTCGCGCGCCATCGTGCGCGAGGCGCTGGTGCGGCTGGCCTCCGACGGCATCACCGAGGCGCGGCGCGGGGCAGGCTCGTTCGTCAAGAGCCGCCCTTCCGACCGGCTCGCCGCCTTCATGCCGATGAGCGAGCTTCCGGCGACGCTGGGCAGCTACGAAGTGCGCTTCGTGCTGGAGGCGGAAGCCTGCCGTCTCGCCGCGACCCGGCGTACGTCGATGGAGATGGCCCATGTCGATGAAGGCATGGCGATGCTGCGCGAGGCGCTGCTCTCCAATGCACCGGCCCATGCCGAGGACATGGAACTGCATCGCCGCATCGCCGCCGCGACAGGCAACCCCGCGTTCCTGATCGCATTCGATGCGCTCTGGTCGGATGTAGAGAAAGTCATGCGCGCGGGCGTCGACATCTCGCGCTCGCGCCCGCCGGAGATCATCGCCACGATGCTGCGCGAGCATGAGGTGATCGTCGACGCCATCCGTGCGCAGGACGCCGAAGGCGCGGCGCTGGCGATGCGCTGGCACTTGTGGGAAGGCCGCCGCCGCCTGATGCCCTGAGGGCGTTTCAGTCCGAGCGCAGTCTCCGCAGCACGGTGTCGCGCAGGATTTCAGGCGGCTGCTCGCTTGCCAGCACCACGGCCTGCTCACCGTCCAGCGGCACTTCGAGCGTGGCGAGCTGGCTGTCCAGCAGGCTTGCGGGCATGTAGTGGCCGGGGCGGTTCTCCAGCCGCGCGAAGAGGTTCTCGCGGCTCGTTTCCAGCAACACGAAATGCGCACCCGCACCTATCGCACTGCGCAGCCGGTCGCGATAGGCCAGCCGCAGCGCCGAGCAGGCGACGACCACCCGCCCCTTCTCCGAAACCGAGGCTGCTGCCGCCGCGCCCAGCCGGTCCAGCCAGGGCCAGCGGTCCTCGTCGGTCAGGGGATGGCCTGCACGCATCTTCGCCACCGCTTCGGGTGCATGGAACGAGTCGCCTTCGAGAAAAGCGCAGTCCAGCGCTTCGGCCAGCAATGCCCCGAGGGTCGACTTGCCGCAGCCGCTGACGCCCATGACGATGATCGCGCCGCGCGAAAAAGCGGCGCTTCCTGAGGATCTTGGCAAAACGGGGTCCTTGCAGCCCGGCGACGGCGCTAAGGCCCATCGCGATGATGGGCGAGCTATAGAAGCCCCGACCGCCCGCTGGGAACTACGACCTTTGTCGCAAGTGCCAAGCCCCTCCGCTCACATTAGCAAAAGGCGCGAGAACGAACCGACAGGGAGGCGGCAATGATCGGACGCAGCGGAATTACGGCGGCTCTGCTGGCAGCGAGCGCACTTGTTCCGCTTGGCAGCGCGCAAATTGCCAAAGCCGCGTCCGGCCCCTCGGTCTTTCCCGTCCCGCCTGCCGAACCCCGCGCCGTCACCGTGAAGGCTACCGGCGACGGTCGCACCGACGATACCGCGGCCATTCAGGACGCTCTGGACAAGGCTCGCGATGCAGGCGGCCACGGCATGGTGTTCCTGCCCTCCGGCCGCTACCGCATCACCCGCACGCTGGTGGTTCCCGCAGGCGTAAGGGTCTACGGCGTCGGACAGGAGCGCCCGACTATCGTTCTGGCCCCGCGCACACCCGGCTTCCAGAAGGGCGTCTCGACGATGGTCGTCTTCGCCGGGGACGACCAGTACACGGTCGGCCAGGTCCCCGTCCCGGTGCCGACCATCGTGCCGCGCGACAAGACGGTGCGGGACGCCAATTCCGGCACTTTCTACTCGGCCATGAGCAATCTCGACATCGAGATCGGCGAAGGCAATCCTGCCGCCGCGGGGGTCCGCTTCCGCATGGCCCAGCATGCCTTCCTCAGCCACATGGACTTCCGCCTCGGCACCGCCTTCGCCGGGGTCTATCAGGCCGGAAACGTCATCGAGAACGTCCAATTCCACGGCGGGCGCTACGGCATCGTCACCGAGAAGACCTCTCCCGCGTGGCAGTTCACCCTGCTCGATTCCAGCTTCAATGGCCAGCGCGATGCCGCCATCCGGGAGCACGAGGTCGGGCTGACCATGGTCAACGTCTCGATCCGCAACACGCCGGTCGGGATCGAGGTCGATCGCGGCTATGGCGACTCCCTCTGGGGCAAGGACGTGCGCTTCGAGAACGTCGGCAAGGCGGCCGTGGTCATCTCGAACGAGAACAACGTCTTCACCCAGATCGGCTTCGAGAACGCTCTTGCCAGCGGCACCCCGGTCTTCGCCCGCTTCCGCGACAGCGGACGCACGGTTGCGGGCAAGGGTGCGGCCTACAAGGTCTCCGACTTCTCCTACGGCCTTGCGGTTCCCACGCTCGGCAGCGACGGCGCCTACGCGACCAAGGCCGAGATCGAGGGCCTCCCTGCCCTGCCCGCCCCGCGCAAGGGCGCAATCCGCGATCTGCCGCCGATGACGGACTGGGTCAACGTGCGCAGCCAGGGCGTGGTGGGCGACGGCAAGGCCGACGATACCGCCGCGATCCAGCGCGCCATCGACGCGAACCGGGTGCTCTATTTCCCCGCGGGCTTCTACAAGGTGGCAAACCGCCTGACCCTGCGGCCCGACAGCGTGCTGATCGGCCTGCACCCGGCTATGACGCAACTCTATATCCCGGACGGCAATGCCGCCCATGCCGGTCTCGGCGCGGTCCTGCCGATCCTCGAAAGCCCGCGCGGCGGCGATAACATCGTCTCGGGCCTCGGCCTGTTCACCGGGCGCGTCAACCCGCGCGCCGCCGCGCTCCTCTGGCGCTCGGGCGAGAACAGCCTTGTCGAGGACGTGAAGATCATGGGCGGCGGCGGCACGCCCACTTCCGACGGCAAGCCGCTGGGTTCGCTCTCCGCCCGTAGCGGCGACCCCGTCGCGGACGGGCGCTGGGACGCGCAATATCCCAGCATCTGGGTGGACGGCGGTGGCGGCACTTTCGCCGACGTGTGGAGCCCGAACACTTTCGCACAGGCCGGTTTCATGGTGACGGACACCGAGACCCCCGGCCATGTCTACGAAATGTCGGTCGAGCATCACGCCCGCAACGAGATCGTGCTCGACAACGTACGGAACTGGGAATTCCTGGCGCCACAGACCGAGCAGGAAGTGGGCGACGGCCCGGACGCCGTCTCGCTGGAAATCCGCAACTCGCACAATCTCCTTTTCGCCAATTACCACGCCTACCGCGTGACGCGCAGCTACCATCCAGCCCGCAGCGCCGCGAAGCTGTTCAACTCGGGCGAGATCCGCTTCCGAAACGTCCACGTCAATGGCGAGAGCGGCTACGCCACTTGCGACGACGAAGGCTGCGGCACCTTCCTGCGCGCCAGCAAGTATCCCTTCGACAATGCCATCGAGGACGTGACCGGCAAGAGCCTGGTGCGCGAGCGCGAGTTCGCCAGCCTCGATATCGGGAAAGGCAGCACCGCTGCCGCCGCTGCGACATCCGCCGTGCCGGTGGAAAAACTGGCCGACGGCTTCTGGTCGATCTCCGGCGCGGCGACAGACGCGAAGGGCGCGCTTTACTTCATCGACCGCCGCTTCCAGCGCATCCACCGCTGGACCGGCGAGCGCGGTCTCGAAGTTGTGCGCGACAATGCGCTCGATCCGGTGAACCTCGCGGTGGACGCTTCAGGACACCTGCTGGTGCTGTCCTCGCTGGGCGCCAAGGGCGGGGTCTATTCGATCGATCCCGCCGGTCCCAAGGACCAGATGACCGTGATCGCGCCGACGCCCGTTCGCGACAAGCCTGCCGCCGAAACGCTGGTTCCGGTCAACTGGTGGGTCAACGGCGAATTCCGCGACCAGCTCGACCACAAGACCTACCAGTTCGCCACGCTGGCCGAGCTGTTCGCGCAGGATGCCGGTTCGGCCAAGGCGCAGGAATATGTCTCGCCGGACGGCAGCCTCGCGCTTCCCGCGTTCCGCGTGTGGCAACAGGGGCCGGTCGATCATGTCGGCTGGCGCTGGTCGCACAGCCTCAATGCCAATGGGCTGATCTCGGGCCGTCCGGGGGAGCGGGTCTTCGTCACCAACGGCTCGGAGAACCGGACCTACAGCGCCACGGTCGGCAAGGGCGGCGCCCTGCTCGGCCTCAAGCCTTTCGCAGATCGCGGCGGCGAGAGCGTCGCGGTCGACCGTCAGGGCCGGGTCTACGTCGCCAACGGCCAGGTCTACATCTACGCGCCGGACGGCAAGCCGCAGGGCCGCATCGATGTGCCTGAGCGCCCGCTCCAGATCCTGTTCGGCGGCGCCGATGGCCGCACGCTGTTCATCCTGACGCACCACGCGCTCTACGCAGCAACCACAAGAGAATAGACGGCCGCCTCGAAAACGAGCGGCCCGCAAAGGAAGAGGGGAAGGATCGATGAAAATGAGGACAGTCATGCATCGCCAGCGCGCCGGGGCCAGCCTCGTCGCGCTTGTCGCCATGTCGCTTGCGGGCGCCGCTCATGCGCAGGAGCAGAGCGCGGAGCCGCCGGCAACGCCCGAACCCGTCTCCGAACGTCAGGCGGCGGAAATCGTCGTCACCGGCTCGCGCATCACCACCAGCGGCTTCAACGCGCCGACGCCGACGACCGTGATCGGCGAAGAGCAGATCACCGCCAACGCCCAGCCCAACATCTTCACCACGATCGCGCAGTTGCCCTCGCTCCAGGGTTCGACCGGCGCTTCGACGGGCACCTTCAGCACATCGAGCGGACAGCAGGGCCTCAGTTCCTTCTCGCTGCGCGGTCTCCAACCGATCCGCACCCTGACCCTGCTCGACGGGCAGCGCGTGGTCGGTGCCAATGTGACCGGCGTGCCCGACATTTCCATGTTCCCGCAGTTGCTCGTCAAGCGCGTGGACGTGGTGACGGGCGGCGCTTCCGCGTCCTACGGCTCCGATGCGGTCGGCGGCGTCGTCAACTTTATCACCGACACCCGGTTCGAGGGCTTCAAGGGCAATATCCTCGGCAGCATCACCAAGTACGGCGATGACGAGACCGCACTGGTGCAGGCGGCCTGGGGCAAGTCATTCCTCGACGACCGCCTCCATGTCGTCGTCAGCGGCGAATACGACCACGAAGGCGGCGTCGGCGCGGGCGACTTCGGCACCGACCTTGCGGGCAGCCGCGACTGGTATCGCGCCACCACGCTGATGAACACCGGCCAGACCAACAACGGCTTGCCGCAGTTCAACTACCGCGACTACGCGCAGCCCTACCAGTATGCCCGCTACGGCCTCATCAACAATGGCCCGCTTCAGGGCATCGCCTTCGACGCCAATGGCACGCCCTACAACTTCAACTACGGATCGAACGGCCAGCCACTGGGCAACGGGCAGGTCAGCAACTGCTATCGCGGCAACAGCTTCTGCGAAGGCGGCGATCTGTCCGGCGCGCCCGGCTCGGGCGCCTCGCTCAAGTCCGCGCTGGAGCGCATCAACGGCTATGGCCGCATCGGCTACGACTTCGCCGAGAACAACGAAGCCTATGTCACCGTCAACATCGCCCAGGTGAAGACCAACAACCAGCCCAGCCCCGGCTATGGCAGGCCCTCGCTGACGGTGCAGTGCGCCAATCCGTTCCTGCCGCAACTGGTGCGCGACCGCTGCGCCGCCGCCGGGATCACCAGCTTCGGCTTCGGCACCAGCAACGCCTCGTTCCCCGACCCGCACGTCTATACGAACCGCAAGCAGTACCGCTTCGTCGGCGGCCTCAAGGGCGCGTTCGACGCCGCCGGAACCTCGTGGAACTACGATGCCTACTACGAACACGGCATCACCATCTCGGATATCCGGGTCCGCGATATCGTGCTCCAGAACCGCTACGTCGCGGCGACCAATGCGATCACGCTGAATGGCGCGATCGTCTGCGCCGATCCGGTGGCGCGTGCCAATGGGTGCCAGCCGATCAATATCTTCGGCAATTTCGCACCGTCCGATGCCGCCCTCGCCTATGTCGCGCCGCATGACAACGGGCCGTTCCAGCATACCAAGCTGACGCAGGACGTCCTCAGCGCCAATCTCTCGGGCAGTCCCTTCGATTCCTGGGCAGGTCCGGTCTCGGTGGCGTTCGGCGGCGAATACCGCCGCGAGTTCTACCGCGTGAATGCCGATCCCTATGGCGCGGGCGTTTCCGACCTCAGCCCCAACAGCGCCGACTATCCGGCCGATCCCCTGCTGAACTCCACGCTCGGCAGCAACTGGGCGGCGGGCAACTACAAGAACGGCCGCGGCAAGTACGAGGTCTACGAAGGCTACGTCGAAGTCGACCTGCCGCTGCTGAACAGCGACAGCTTCGGCCGCGCCAACCTCAACGGCGCCGCGCGCGCGACGCATTACAGCACCTCCGGCACCGTCTGGACCTGGAAAGTCGGTGGCACCTGGGACACCCCGCTCGACGGCATCCGCCTGCGCGCCGTGACCTCGCGCGACGTGCGCGCGCCGAACCTTTCCGAACTCTTCGCCGCGCCGACCGTCACCACAGTGCCCAACTTCAACGATCCGTTCAGCAACCAGGCGGTGCAAATCTTCCAGAACACGATCGGCAACCCCGACCTCAAGCCGGAAGTCGCGCGCAACACCGAACTGGGCATCGTACTCTCGCGTCCCTCGTGGCTGCCGGGCCTCAGCCTTTCGTTCGACTACTACCATATCAAGCTCGACGGCGTGGTCTCCACCCTCTCCGCCGACCAGATCGTGCGCTTCTGCTTCGACGGCAACCAGGCCTTCTGCGGCGGCTTCCAGCTGGACGGTCCGCAAGGCATCAACTTCGTCAACGTCCAGCCTTTCAACCTCGCCTCGTGGAAGACCAGCGGCTTCGACATCGAGGCGAGCTACCAGTGGCAGCAGCCGCTGGGCCTGCCGGGCAGCTTCACTGTCCGCGCCCTCGCCACGCATATCCAGAAGTTCATCGTCAATGCGGGTATCGCCGGGGTCGATCCGGTCGATCAGGCGGGCAACAACGCCGGGGCCACGCCCGACTGGAAGTGGCTGGCGGTGCAGACCTACGACAGCGACCGCTTCAGCCTGACCGTGCAGGAACGCTGGATCAGCGACGGCACATTCGGCAACCAGTATGTGGTCTGCCAGTCGTCCTGCCCGGTCTCGACCGGCAACCATCCGACCATTGACTACAACACGATGAAGGGCGCCTTCTACGTGGACGTCGGCGCGACGATCAAGTTCGGCGACAACCTGCAACTCTACGGCAAGATCGACAACCTGTTCGACAAGGACCCCACGGCCTCGCCGCAGACCAACACGGGGCTGGACGTCAATCCGGCGCTCTACGACACGCTCGGGCGGATCTACCGCGCGGGCATCCGCTTCAACTTCTGACAAGGGATGTCGTCCCGGCGAAAGCCGGGACCAGCCCACCTGTCAGTGTAAAACACCGGGGACTTCGACAGGATCAGCCTGAGCGGGTTTAGAGCCTGTTACACTACTTCCGCTCACCCTGAGCCTGTCGAAGGGTCAGGCTGAGCTTGTCGAAGCCCCTGCAGCAAATGCTGAGTATTACGGAGAGAATACATGAAGCGCGCGATCCTGGCAGCCTCCACGGCGACGTTGACGCTGCTCGCCGCCGCGCCGGTCGCCGCATCGCCGTCGGTCTACACCGTCGCGCCGGACGAACCCGCCGCCGTCACTGTCACGGCCAAGGGCGATGGTCGCACCGACGATACCGCCGCGATCCAGCAGGCGATCGACAAGGCCGCGCAGGGCCCCGCGGGTAAGGGCGTCGGCGGCGGCATCGTGTTCCTTCCGCAAGGCACCTACCGCATCAGCCGCACGCTGTTCCTCTGGCCCGGCGTGCGCATCTTCGGGGTGGGCGAGAAACGCCCCGTCATCCTGCTCGGCGCAAAGACCCCCGGTTTCCAGCGCGGCGTGGCGCATATGCTCGTCTTCGCGGGCTCGGCGCGGGAACGCGATCCCAAGGATGTCCGTGAAGTCGCTTTCCCGCCGCCCGGCTCCGTTCCGTTCAACAAGAACGTGGCCGACGCCAACCCAGGCACTTTCTACTCGGCGCTCGGCAATATCGATTTCCGCATTCTGGACGGCAATCCCGCCGCCAGCGCGATCCGCTTCCACTCGGCCCAGCACAGCTTCGTCAGCCATGTCGATTTCGATATCGGCTCGGGCCTCGCCGGACTCTACCACGTCGCCAACGAGGCCGAGGACCTGCACTTTCGCGGCGGCCGCTACGGCATTCTCGCCGAGAAGCCCTCGCCCGCCTGGCCTTTCGCGCTGGTGGATTCCACGTTCGAGGGCCAGCGCGATGCCGCCATTCGCGAGCACGAGGCCGGACTGACCCTGCTCAATGTCTCGATCCGCGACACCCCGGTCGGCATCGAGATCGACAAGGGCTACGGCGACTGGCTCTGGGGACAGGACGTGCGGTTCGAGAACGTCTCGAAGGCAGGCGTGATCGTCTCCAACGAGAACAACGTCTACACGCAAGTCGGCTTCCAGAATGTGGCGGCCTCGCGCACGCCGGTCTTCGCCCGGTTCCGCGAGAGCGGGCGGACGGTCCCCGGCGCGGGAGAGAGCTACAAGGTCGCCGCATTCAGCCATGGCCTGACCTTGCCCGCCTTCGGCAAAATGGGCGAATATCGCACCCAGATCGACGCCGCGCCGCTTCCGGCCGTGCCCGCCCCATCCGCTCCCGCAATCCGCGCGCTGCCACCCGTCTCCGAATGGGTGAACGCCCGCAGGCTCGGCGTCAGGGGGGACAACCTCAGCGACGATACCGCCGCCCTTCAGAAAGCCATCGACACCCACCGCGTCGTCTACTTGCCCGCCGGGTTCTACAAGGTCAGCGAGACCCTGCGCCTGCGTCCGGATTCGGTGCTGATCGGCCTTCATCCCAGCCTGACGCAGATCGTCCTGCCGGACGGTTCGCCCGCCTATGCAGGCATCGGCGCGCCGAAAGCCCTGGTGGAAAGCGCCTCGGGCGGAGACGCGATCGTCGCAGGGATCGGCCTCGATACCAATGGCAACAACCCTCGCGCCACGGCCCTGCTCTGGAAGGCGGGCGCCCGCTCGATGGTGAACGACGTCAAGTTCCAGGGCGGCCACGGCACCAACCGTTTCGACGGCACGCGGACCGATCCCTACAACAACAACGCGACCGCCGACCCCGACGCCTCGCGGCGCTGGGACGGGCAATATGCCAGCCTCTGGGTGACGCAGGGCGGCGGCGGCACTTTCGCCAATATCTGGAGCCCGAGCACGTTCGCCAACCCCGGCATCCTGATCTCCGACACCCAGACCCCAGGCCGCCTGATCCAGGCTTCGGTCGAGCATCACGTCCGAACCGAGATCGGCCTCAACCGCGTCTCCAACTGGGAACTGCTCGCCCCGCAGACAGAAGGCGAGGCAGGCGAAAGCGGCGATGCCGTAGCGCTGGAAATCCGCGATTCCAGCAATATCCTGGTCGCCAACCTCCACGCCTATCGCGTGACCCGCACGCGCAAGGCAGCGCCCGCCGCCGTCACGCTCTACAACTCGCACGACATCCGCTTCCGCAATGTCCATGTGAATGCCGAGAGCGGTCTCGGCACGTGCGACGAGAACGGCTGCGCCACGTTCCTGCGCCTGACCAAGTTCCCCTACGAGAACGCCCTGCGCGATGTGACCCACGGCCTCGACGTGCGCGAACGCGAGTTCGCGGTGCTGGATGTGACCGCCTGGCCCGCGCCGGTAACTCCCGTGACATTCGAAAACGTTCGAGTCGAGAGGCTGGCGGATGGCTTCCACTCCATCGGCGGCGGCGCGGTGGATGCGGCGGGCAAGCTCTACTTCATCGACCGCCATTTCCAGCGCATCTGGAGTTGGTCGGACGATCGCAAGCTGGAGATCGTGCGCGATGCCGCCCTCGACCCCGTCAACCTGACCGTCGACCGTTCGGGCAACCTGCTGGTGCTGTCCTCTTTCGGCCGCAACGGCACAGTCTACAGCCTCAAGCCCGGATCGCCCGATACCGAACTGACGATGATTGCAGCGCGCCCCACCAAATCCGCAGCTACTGCCGCAACGGTGCTGCCGGTCAACTGGTGGATCAACGGCGAGTTCAGGGATCAGATCGATCCGAAGACTTACACTTTCACCACGCTGGCCGAGATGTTCACCCGCAACATGGCCAAGCCGCAGTCTCTGGAATATGCTTCGCCGGACGGCAGTGTAGTGCTTCCGGCCTGGCGGGTGTTCCAGCAGGGACCGTCCGATCACCGGGGCTTGCGCTTCTCGGACTCGCTGGATAGCTATGGTTTCATCCAGGCCAGACCGGGCGAGCGCGTGTTCCTGACCAATGCTTCCGAAAATCGCACTTATAGCGGCATCGTCGGTGCCGGCGGCAGCCTCACCGGCCTGAAACCGTTCGCCGAACGTGGCGGCGAAGGCGTGGCCCGCGATGCCGAAGGCCGCGTCTACGTCGCCAATGGCCAGGTCTTCGTCTATTCGCCCGAAGGCCGTGAGATCGGCCGGATAGACGTGCCGGAACGCCCGCTTCAACTCTTGTTCGGCGGCCCCGACCTGCGGACGCTCTACATTCTCGCCCATCACGCGCTTTACGCAGCGAGGCCGGTACAATGATGCGCGTGATCCGGACACTGCTGCTGCTGATAGCGCTGGCGATGCCGGGAAGCGCCTGGGCCGATGCCCAATACAGGCTGCTCGTCCTCGCCATCGCCAACAAGTACCACTACGAATACATACCCGTTGCCCGCGAAAGCCTGGAACACCTCGCCCGCCTCCACGATTTCGAGCTGACTTTCACCAACGATCCGAGCGTGTTCGAGGGCGATTTGCGCCGCTATGCGGCAGTGATGTTCCTCAACACGCCCGGCGAGGAGCTGAACCCGGCTCAGCGGCAGAAGTTCGAAAGCTACATGCGTGGCGGCGGCAATGCGATCGTGGTCCACCGCGCACTCATCATGCCGCCGGACAACTGGCCCTGGTACGAGAAGCTGGTCGGCCGGAACTTCGTCATTCATCCGATGTACCAGACCGGCGTCGTCACCCTCGCCGATCCGGGCTTTCCGGCGACATTCGGCCTGCCCCGCCGCTGGCTGTGGAGCGACGAGTTCTATGTGACCTCGAACCCGCACGGCGTGAAGATCGAGACCGTGCTGAAAGTCGACGAGACGAGCTACGATCCTACCCGCATCTGGCCGGGGCAAGTGGCCCGGCCGATGGGCAAGGACCATCCCGTCGCCTGGTATCATCGCTATGAACAGGGCCGCGTCTTCGTCACCACGCTCGGCCACAACGGCGATGCCTATCGCGACCCGCAGTATCTTGCCCACCTGATGGGCGGGATACACTGGGCCGCCACCGGACTTGGCCAGGAACACTGATCCCGCGAATAGCGTCGAGGCGCGACATCCTGCTCGACAGAAGCAATTGATAGCGGTACCAAAAGCCGCCTCTTCGTGATCGCGGACCGGGGCAAGAGTTCCGGCGGGCTCGAAGGGAAAATGAGGATGCTCGTCTGGTGATCTGCGAATTTACTGTTCCGGCCTTGCCGGTTTCCGGAATGATTGCGCGGTCAAGCCCAGGTCGAACCATCGAGGGCCACTCGGCCCGCTCATGAAAATCCATTGCGCATGGGCTGACGCCTGAAAACTGCGCGCTGCACCCGAATTTCGGGAAAATGGCAACAGAGGGAGGATTTCGGAATGAAGGACAAGGCAACCGTCGGCAGGCTCGCACGCAAGGCGACCATCGCGCTGGGCCTGTCATGGCTGGCGCTGGGCGCTGCCGAGGCCGTTGCGGAGCCGATGGCCCTGCTCGATCGCCACGGCAGCCGCGTTGCGGTCGAGCCTTATGCGCCCAACATCGTGCGGGTGACGATCGCGCTCGATCCGGCGCTCGCCAGCGCCGCGCCGGGTGACGGCCCCAATGCGAAAGCCGACGCCACCGGCTGGTCTCACCGCACCGATGCCTCGGGCGATGTGTTCGCTTCCTCCGCCCTGACGCTTACGATCGACGCCAAGCCCTACCCGCCCGCGCCGACGATGATGCAGCGCTATTTCGCGCCCTCGCTGCCGCCGGTCAGCCTTTCGGTGACCGGGGCGGACGGCACGCTGCTGACGAAGATGACCGGCTGGGAAATGGCCCCCGTCACCGTCAACGGCGAGAAGACCTTCAAGATGGGTGCCTCGTTCGATGCCCCTGCCGACGAACACTACTACGGTCTCGGCCAGAACCAGGAAGGCATGCTGGACCTTCGGGGCCGCCAGATCGACTGCGCGCACAATTACGACGCACCGGCGGGCGAAACGGTCTGCGTGCCCTTCATGGTCACCAACAAAGGGTACGGCATCGTCTGGGACAACCCGGCCCGCACCACCGTCTGGCCGGGCCTCCACGGCAGCACCCGCTTCCAGTCGCAAGTCGGCGAGCGCGTCTCGTTCTTCGTCATCACCGGCAAGACCACCGACGAGCTCTATGCGGGCTATGCGAAGCTCACTGGCCAGACCCCGCTGCCGCCCAAGGCCGCCTTCGGCCTGATCCAGAGCAAGGCCCGCTACGAGACGCAGAAGGAACTGCTCGACATCGCGCAGGGCTATCGCCAGCGCAAGTTGCCGATCGACGTCATGGTGCTCGACTGGTTCTACTGGTCGCGCATGGGCCAGCTCGATATCGACCGCACCTACTTCCCCGACCCCAAGGGCATGAACGACCAGCTCAAGGCGATGGGCATGCGCTCCATCATCAGCGTCTGGCCGCGCTTCGAACGGGAATCGCGCTACTTCGACATGCTCGACACCAAGGGCTGGCTGCTCAAGGACAAGGACGGCAATGCGGTGGACGGCCTGCCGGTCCGTTCCGATCGCGCGGGCGCCCTGATCGACAGCACCAATCCCGAAGCGCGCGAATGGTTCTGGGGCAAGCTGCGCGACAATATCGCTTCGGAAGGCTTCGACTGGTTCTGGCTTGACGAAACCGAACCGGACCTGGTGCCGGACGGTTACTTCTACTCGATCGGATCGGGCGACCGCTATCATAACCTGTTCCCACTGGTGCACACCAGCGGCGTGGCGGCAGGCTCGGAGCGCGACCGCCCCGGTTTCCGCAACCTGATCCTCTCGCGCGCCGCCTATCTCGGCTCGCAGCGCACGGGCGGCCTGTTCTGGTCCTCGGACGTCAAATCGACCTGGGATGCACTGCAGCGGCAGGTTCCAGCGGGCCTCGGCTTCACCGCTTCCGGCCTCGCCTACTGGGGCAGCGACATCGGCGGCTGGCAGTGGCCCAACGGTCCGAAGGCGCAGCATCCGGTGCTCGTCGATCCGGCGGGCGCGACGGCGATGGGGGCGGACTATACCGATTACCCCGAACTCTTCGTGCGCTGGTTCGAATATAGCGTCTTCACCCCGACCCTGCGCATTCATGGCCAGCGCCCCGGCACCGCGCTGTGGGAATACGGCAAGGCGGCCGAGCCGATCCTCGCGGACTGGCTGCGCCTGCGCTATTCGCTGATTCCGTACCTCTATTCGCTGGGACGCGGCACTTACGAGACCGGCGCGCCGTTCATGCGCGCGCTGTTCATGGACTTCCCGAACGACCCGAAGGCCCCGACCATCGGCGACGAGTACATGCTGGGCAAGGCCTTCCTCGTCGCCCCGGTGACCGAGCAGGGCCAGACCAAGCGCTCGGTCTATCTCCCCACCGGAACCGCCTGGTACGACTACTGGACCAACCGCCGTTTCGAAGGCGGCCAGACGGTCGAGGTCGATACCCCGATCGAGCGCATCCCGGTCTTCGTGAAGGCCGGATCGATCGTCCCCATCGGCGCCCAGGTCGAAAGCACGGCCACGAAACAGCCGATCGAGAGCGTCCGCGTCTATCCGGGGGCCAATGCCACCTTCACGCTCTACGACGACGACGGTACCACCAATGCCTATCGCAAGGCCGGGGGCAAGAAGGCGGAACTCGTGTGGGATGACGCTGCGGGCAAGCTCACCAGCCGCCAGCCGCTGCCGACCGGGCAGAAACTGGACGGCCTCGTCAGGATCATGGGCGGGCAGTGACCCGCCGCTTGCAAGACTTCGGGAGATTACCAGAAATGACCGGAATCAACCGCCGCCAGCTCGGCATGGGCCTTGGCGCCGCCGCTCTCGGCGCGGCGCTGGGCGGCAGGAGCGCGGCTGCACAGGGTGTGGCGGCCCCAATGGCATCGCCGACGCCCGCGAAGAGCGGCGACAGCGCCGCCGAAGCGCTGTCCTTCCCCGCCGACTTCCTCTGGGGCTGCGCCACCGCCGCCTACCAGATCGAGGGCGGCGTCAAGGACGACGGACGCGGGGAGACCAATTGGGACGTGTTCTCCCACACGCCGGGCAAGACCACCGATGGCGGCACCGGCGATGTCGCCTGCGACAGCTACCACCGCTATGAGGAAGACATCGCCCTGCTCAAGGCGCTGGGCGCCAAGGCCTATCGCTTTTCCGTGGCCTGGTCGCGCATCTTCCCCGATGGCCGCGGCAAGCCGAACCAGAAGGGGCTGGACTACTACAACCGCCTGATCGACGGTCTGCTGGCGGCGGGTATCCAGCCGCACATGACGCTGTTCCACTGGGACCTGCCGACCGGGCTGAAAGGCGGCTGGCAATCGCGCGACACCGCCTACGCCTTCGCCGACTATGCAGGCTACATGGCGGGCAAGGTCTCCGACCGCGTGAAGCACATCATGACGGTGAACGAACTGCGCTGCTTCACCGACTTGTCCTACATGACCGGCGGCAAGGCGCCCGGCCTCAAGCTGCCGATGGATCAGGTGAACCAGGTCCGCCACCACGGCGTCCTTGCCCATGGCCTCGGCGTCCAGGCGATCCGTGCCGCGGCCCGGCCCGGCACCGAAGTCGGCCTGGCCGACAATGCGACGATCTTCGTTCCCGCGATCGAGACTCCCGAGCACATCGAGGCAACCCGGAAGGCCATGCGCGAGGAGAACGCGATGTTCCTCACCGCGATCATGGAAGGTCGCTACATCGACAGTTACCTCGCCGCACAGGGCAAGGATGCGCCCAAGGTCAAGGCGGGCGACATGAAGGCGATCGGTGCGCCGCTCGATTTCGTGTCGCTCAACATCTACACCCCCAACTTCGTGCGCGCGGCGGACACGCCGAGCGGTTACGAGATACTGCCTCACCTCGCCAACTCGCCGCGCATGGCCTCGCCCTGGCTCTATGTCGGGCCGGAGGCGCTCTACTGGGGCGTGCGCACCGTCAGCGAGCTGTGGAAGCCGAAGAAGATCTACATCTCGGAGAACGGCTGCTCGGCCGACGATCCGGTGGCGCAGGACGGCAAGGTCTACGACGCGGATCGCGTCATGTACTTGCGCAACTACCTGACCCACCTCCAGCGCGCGGCGCGCGAGGGCTATCCGGTGGAGGGCTACTTCCTGTGGAGCCTGATGGACAACTTCGAGTGGGAAGACGGCTATACCAAGCTGTTCGGTATCCACCATGTCGACTTCAAGACGCTGAAGCGCACGCCCAAGCTCAGCGCCGACTGGTACCGCGAACTGATCCGCACCAACCGGCTGGTCTAAGGGGTAATGACGCCGTCCCGGACAGCATTCGGGACGGCGTCCGAAAAAAAGTTCACGGAGGGGAAGAATGCTCAGGATCGGCCTCACGGCTCTTGCAACCGTTGCGCTGGCGCAACCGTCCATGGCCGCAGAAACGCGCGAAATCGCGATCGACGCCGCCGCGCCCACCGGGCCGGTGGACCGGTTCTTCGACCTTTCCGTGGGCTCGGACTATCCCGGCACGCTGATCCGCGAAGACAGTCAGGCGCAGCTCAAGCAGGCGTCCGACGAACTGGGCTTCCGCTACATCCGCTTCCACGACATCTTCCATGACGTGCTGGGCACCGTGCGCAAGGTGGATGGCAAGATCGTCTATGACTGGACGAAGATCGACCAGCTCTACGACGGGCTTCTGGCCAAGCGCATCCGCCCCTTCGTCGAACTCGGCTGGACTCCGGCGGTCATGCGCACCTCCGACCAGCAGCTGTTCTACTGGAAGGGCAATACCTCCCACCCCGATCCGAAGATGTGGCGAGACCTGATCCAGGCCTTCGTCACCCACCTGCGCGCACGCTACGGCGCCGAGGAAGTGCGCAGCTGGTATTTCGAGCTGTGGAACGAGCCCAATCTCGACGGTTTCTGGGAAAAGGCGGACCAGCAGGCCTACTTCGAACTTTACGGGAATACCGCCGCCACCATCAAGGCGATCGACCCCAGGCTGCGCGTCGGCGGCCCAGCCACCGCAGGCGCAGCCTGGGTGCCCGAATTTCTGAAGTATGCAGCGGACCACAAGCTGCCGGTCGACTTCGTGGCGACGCATACTTACGGCGTCGACGGCGGTTTTCTGGACGAGCAAGGCAAGCAGGATACCAAGCTCTCGCCCTCGCCCGACGCCATCACCGGCGATGTACGCAAGGTGCGCGGCGAGATCGAGGCATCGGCCTTCCCCGGCCTGCCGCTGTTCTTCACCGAATGGAGCACCAGCTACACCCCGCGTGACTTCGTTCACGACAGCTACGTCAGCGCGCCCTACATCCTCAGCAAGCTGAAGGCGACGCAAGGCATGGTCCAGGGCATGAGCTACTGGGCCTATACCGATCTGTTCGAGGAACCCGGCCCGCCGCCCACCCCGTTCCACGGCGGCTTCGGCCTGATGAACCGGGAGGGCATCCGCAAGCCCGCGTGGTTCGCCTACAAGTACCTCAATGCGGTGCGCGGGCAGGCCCTTGCCACCGGCGATGCGCAGGCGATGGCCGCGCGCGACGGCAAGCGCATCGCCGCACTCGTCTGGGATTTCCAGCAGCCGGTGCAGACCGTCAGCAACAAGCCGTTCTACACCCGCCAAGTACCCGCCACACCCGGCAAGCCGGTGACGTTCCGGTTCAGCCACATGGCCAAGGGCAATTACCGCCTGCAGGTCCACAAGACCGGCTATCGCCTGAACGACCCGCTTTCGTCCTACATCGACATGGGCATGCCTGCCGCGCTTTCACCAGCGCAACTGGCGCAGCTTCAGCAGGAAACCGCCGACCGGCCCGCGCAGGACCGGCTGGTCCGCGTCGGCAAGGACGCCGCGATCACGGTGGAAGTGGCGATGCGCAGCAACGACGTGGCGCTGGTCACGCTCGAACCCGTCTCGAAGTAAGGACATCACGATGGACGTTACCCGCCGCACGATGTTCGGGGGCGCCCTGGCCGGAGCGGCCCTCACTCCCTCGCTGGCAAATGCCCTCACCGGCGCGAAACCCGCCCCCGCCCAGCAATGGGGCACCGGCGCCGAAGACCAGCGCAAGGCCGATCTCGGCAATGGGCTCTATCGCAATCCGATCATCTCGGGCGATCACGCCGATCCGACGATCCTGAAGGACGGCAGCGTCTATTACATGACGCATTCGTCGTTCGATTCCTATCCGGGACTGGTGATCTGGCGCTCGACCGATCTGGTCAACTGGGCACCGGTGGGACCGGCACTGCACCGCAATCTCGGCACCATCTGGGCGGTCGATCTGGTGAAGCACGAGGGCCGCTATTTCATCTACATCCCCGCCGATCCCAAGGGCGAAGGCTGGTCGATCTACGTGATCTGGGCGGATGACATCGCCGGGCCGTGGAGCGAACCGATCGACCTCGGCATTCGCGGCGCCATCGATCCGGGCCATGTGGTCGGGGAGGACGGCAAGCGCTATCTCTTCACCAACGGCATCCGCCGCATCCGCCTGACCGACGACGGCCTCGCCACCGACGGCACGCTTGAGCAGGCCTACAACCCCTGGCGCTACCCGGACGACTGGGTGGTGGAGAACTTCGCACCCGAAGGCCCCAAGCTGCTGCGCAAGGGCGAATGGTTCTATCTCGTCACCGCCATCGGCGGCACGGCCGGGCCGGTGACCGGGCATATGGTGATCGCGGCCCGCTCGCGCTCGATCGACGGGCCGTGGGAGCACTGCCCTCGCAACCCGCTGGTGCGCACGGTCAGCGTGGACGAGCCATGGTGGTCGCGCGGCCATGCCACGCTGGTAGAAGGCCCGGCGGGCGACTGGTGGATGGTCTATCACGGCTATGAAAACGGCATGCGCACGCTGGGACGGCAGACCCTGCTGGAGCCGATCGAATGGACGGCGGATGGCTGGTTCCGTGCGAAAGGCGGCGACCTTTCGCTGCCCTTGCCCAAGCCCAAGGGCGGAACTCCCAGCACCTCGGCGCCGGGCCTGTCGGACGATTTCGCGAAAGACCGTTTCGTCGTGCAGTGGAGCTTCCACGCCCCCAAGCGCGGCGAAGCTGAGCGCGCGCGCTACGAAACGGGCGGACTGACGATCGCGGGCAGCGGCACGTCGCCTGCGGATTCCTCACCGCTGACCTGCATTGTGGGCGACCGCAGCTACGAAGCCGAAGTCTCGATCGACCTTGTCGGAGACGGCGAGGCGGGCATCCTGCTGTTCTACAACCACAAGGCTTTCGTCGGACTGGGCTTCACGCCCGAAAAGCTGAAGATCTACGAATACTCGGAAGACCTGCCCTGGGCGGGGGTGCCGCACAAGGCCCGCAGCCTACGCCTGCGCGTCACCAACCATGAGAACGTGGTCACGTGGTACTATTCGTATGACGAGGGCCGGAACTGGCAGCGCCACGGCACCCGCATGGAAGTGTCGGGCATCCATCACAATGTCTTCGGCGGCTTCCTCAGCCTGCGCTTCGGCATCTATGTGGCGGGCAGCGGCCAAGCCCGGCTGCGCGACTTCCGCTATCGGGCGGTGAACGGTTGAACTTGGGCAGCGCGCCGGTTCAACCGGCGCGCTGCCCCTGTCTCATGGCGCCTAACGGATCGGATAGGTCGCCAGCTTCACATGCAGCACTTGCGGGGCAGCGGTGAAGTTCAGACCCCAGTCCACCTGATCGCCGTTCCATACGCGCTGGAACTGCCATTTTCCTGCGGTATCGTAAGTGCCCTCCTCCACCCGGTCGAGGATGAGATTGGCGGCCTTCGGATCGGCGAGCACGAATTCCACGCGGGTGAAGTAGCCGGTGACGAGGTATTCGTCCGGGCCGATCTCGGCGATGGCGACGCCGCCTGAGGGCTTGGCATTGCCTTTGGGATCGGTGGGGCCAAAGTCTCCATTGCCGAAATTGGCGGTGGCGACGTATTTGCCCAGCGGGATCACCTGCTTGTGGCCATCGGCGGCGTCTTCGGGTTCGGACGCGCCCCAGACTTTGCCTTCGAAGGCCAGCTTTGCCCAGACGCGGGCCATCGGTGCGAACAGGGCGTAATTGGCCGCGAAAGGCGCGATCGCCTCGTCATCCAGCTTCGATGCCAGCGGCAGGCTGGGGCGATAGCGCAGCGGGTCGATGCCGAAGGGCGACCAGCCGATCGCGCCCTTGCCCAGCGCTGCGAAGAAGTGACGCGCATATTCGGGGGCGTGGCCGGTCTCCGGCACGAACAACGGATTGTCCGCACGGCGATAGGCGTCGAGGAAGCCGAGATAGGCCTTGTGCTTCGGGTTGTAGATGTCCGGCGCCACCAGATCGAGATGCGGGGCGGCAGCCTTGTAGACGTCGATCACCGTATTGGCCGGGCCGCCGCTGGCGTAAGTATTCGGGTCGTGCCAGGTGAAGGGATCGCCGGGCAGCGCGGCGTTGACGTACATGGGCAGCGGCTTCACCGCCTTGCCCGCCGCCGCCACTTTGTCGATGTAGCTGGCGACCTGCCAGGCATGAAAATAGAGTTCGGCATCGCGGCCGAACAGCGCGGTCCAGTTACCGGCAGGCTTGCCGAAACGCTTGCGCAGCGCTTCGGGTACGGGCGCGGCGAAGGCGGCATTGGCCTCGGGCGAATGGTCGCGGGCAAGGCCGTAGGAACCAGCCTCGTTCTCCACCTGCATCATGATGACGGTATTCTGCCGGTCTACCTCGACCAGATGGGTCATCAGCGCGGCGAAGGCCTTGCTGTCCGCCGCCAAGGTTGCCTTGCCGAAGGTGGACAGGGCGTAATGCAGGGTGCCGTCCGCGCGGCGCATGCGCGGGAAGCGGGCATTGTCCAGCTTCACCCAGCGCGGGGCATATTGCGGGTTGGTGTTCTTCCAGGTGCCGAACCACAGCAGCACCAGCCGCACATTTTGCGCACGGGCCTGTTGGAGCAGCTGGTCGACGAACGTGAAATCGAAGCGGCCTTCCTCCGGCTCGATCTGCTCCCAGCCGATCGGCACTTCGACGGTGTTGACGTGCATCGCCGCCATCATGGGCCAGACTTTAGGAAGCGTCGCTGGCCATGCGCTGGAGTTGTTGATCTGCGCACCCAGCATCAGGAAGGGAGCGCTATCAACGATCAGCGCATGACGGCCATCGCGGGTGACGATATGGGGCACCTCGTCGGATGCAGCCGACGCTGGTAACGGAGCAGCGGCAAGCGCGGCGCAGAGCATCGCGAGGGTTTTCCAGGTGCCTCTCATGTCGCGTTAGGTTCCTCTAGGTATCGCTCTGGGCGTTTAGGTTCAGGCGATCCCGCGCCCTTCGATCTTCACGACCGGCACCGTGCCGAGCCCTTGCGGCAGGTCGATTTCCATCGCCTCCGCCCCTTGCCGGAACGACACCGCGCCGCCGCCGAGCAGCTTGACTTTTGCCACTTGCCCCTTGCCTGCCTGCGCCATCGCGCGGCGGCCCAGCGCCTTCACGGAAAGCGGCTTCTTCGGCGCGGCCAATGCGAACATGTAGAGCGCACCGTCCTTGACGGTGAAGCGCACGTCGCCCTCGACAAAGCCCTTGAATCCGCCCTCGTTCTGCATGCCGACCGAGAGCACTGTCGGCCCCTCGCCATAAGTATGCCAGGGGCGCGATCCGAACACAGCCTGCCCGTTCACCCCCATCCAGCGGGCAAGGTCGTCGAGGATCTTCTCCTCCTCGCTATCGATGGTGCCGTCACCGCGCTGGGGGATCGAGAGCAGCAGGTTGCCGTTCTTCGAAATCACATCGGCCAGCCGCTGCAGCACGCCCTCAGCACCGACATAGCTCTTCTGCGTGAAGCGGTCGCGGTTGTAGAACCAGTCGCCGATGCAGGTGTCCGTCTGCCAGGGTTCGTCCCAGAGATGGTCGGTAAAGCCGCGCTCCACGTCCTGCACCAGTCCGAAGCGGGCATAGGACTTGAGCTGCTTGGCGGTGAGCACCACGTCGATCTTGCCGTGCCATTCGATCGAGCGGTTGTAGTAGTCCGCCGCCGCCGCGAGGCCGTACTGCCCGAACGGCAGTTCGTAGTTGTCGAAATAGCAGAAATCGGGGCGATACTTGGCCACGAGGTCCATCTGGCGCAGCAGCCACTGGCGCGCGAAAGTCTCGTCCCCCGGCGGCGCGGTTTCGATCCACTGGCCGTCGTTCTTGTCGTGCCAGGCGTTCATCGCCGCGATGGAATCGATGCCGTCGGGGGCGACCATATGGCGGCCGGTGTAGAGTTCCTGCGGGTCCAGCCCGTCCCACCACTTGCCTGCGCCATCGGCCTTGGTGAGGCGGTAGGCATCGTAGCGCTCGCCCTTGCGCGGGCCTTCGGGATCATAGGCATAGGCCGGCTGATACCAGTGCCAGGCGTGCGAGATATGGTTGGAAACGCCGAACTTCAGCCCCGCCGCGCGCGCGACCTTCTCCCAGGTGCCGATGATATCGCGACCCGGCCCCACGCGCTGCGAATTCCAGGCGTGGTGCGAACTGTCGAAACAGTCGAGATTGTCGTGGTGGCAGGCGAGCGAGACGAAATACTTCGCGCCCGCCTTCACGAAGCGCTGCATCAGCGCTTCCGGGTCCCAGGCTTCCGCCTTCCAGCGGTTCTGGATCTCCATCATGCCGGTATCGGCCGGATGGCCGTAGGTCTTCAGGTGATGTTCGTACATCGGATGCCCCTGCATATAGAGGAAGCGTCCGTACCAATCGCCCTGCTCGGGCACCGCCTGCGGGCCCCAGTGCGACCAGATGCCGAACTTGGCATCGCGGAACCAGTCGGGATAGCGATAGTGCTCTACCAGCGAGGCCCAACTGGCCTGGACCGGACCTGCAGCCGCGCCGGTCGTGGCGGCGGCGGCAGCCAGCGGCCGCGCAGAGGCCCCTGCGGCAAGCGCGCCCGCCAGAAAGCGGCGACGATCCGGCCTCAACCCCTTCACGGATTGCACCTGCTGCGAAGGAGTGCGCCAGCCATCGTGATAATCCTCTGCCCCTCCAGGCGCATTACTTCGAATAGAAGCCGGTGGTGACCTTCAGCACTTGCGGCCGGTCGATCAGGTTGATGCCGTAGTCGGTCTGGTCGCCGTTCCAGACGCGCGTCGTCGCCCACTTGCCGTCCTTGAACGTGCCTTCCTCCACGGCGACGATCACGCCGTTTTTCTCCCCCTTGGCGGGCGAGAAATTGACGCGGACATGATCGCCCATGACGAGATATTCGGTGTCCGAAAGCTGGGCCACGGCCACGCCGCCCACCGGCTGATCGGCCCAAGGCGCGGGCTTGGTGGGTATCCAGGTCCAGTCCTTCTGGCCGAACTGCCACTGGCCCCAGTCGGCCGAAATCTTCCACTTGCCCATCACGGTTTCACGCACCGCACTGTCGTCCGGCTTGGCGGCGCCCCAGGTGGGACGGTCATAGGCGATTTTCGCCCAGTCGCTGGCGATCGGTGCCAGCGCGCCATAGGGCAATGCGAAGGCGGCCAGCGTCTCCTTGTCCAGCGCGGTCGCGCCGAGCGGGTAGTTGAAGTAGCCGGTGTCATCCATGCCGAAGGGCGCAAAACCGATGCCGCCACGCCCGATGGTGGCCCAGAAGAAGCGCGCGAATTCCTTCGCATTGCCGATTTCCGGCACCATCAGCGCATTGTCCGGGCGGGCATACTGGTCGAGATACTTGACGGCGTTGGCGCTGTTGCGGTCGTAGATATCGGGCGCGGCGAAGTCGATCGCCGGGGCGCCCGCTTTCCAGATGTCCAGCACGTCCCACTGCGGGCCGCCGCTGGCGACGCCGGTGGGATCAGGCACGTTGGAAGGCCCGGCGAGCGAGGCGTTGACGTACATCGGCAGCGGCTTCACCGCCTTGCCCGCCTCTGCCAGAGCATTCACGAATTGGGCGACGTACCAGGTGTTGAACGCGCGCGGAGCCTGTTTGCCGAAGGCGGCGTCCCACGAACCGGACTTGCCGACCTTCTTCGCCAGCGCGGCCGGGATCGGCTTGGCGAAGAGCGCATTCGCCTCTGCCGAAAAATCGCGCGGCACGCGGTAGGACCCGGTCTCGTTCTCAGGCTGGACCATGATAACGGTGTTTTGCCGGTCATGATCGCGCAAGTATTCCATCACCTTCACGAAGGCGCGGCGGTCCGCCGCCATGGTGTTCTGCGACAGCGGCGTCAGCACATAGTGGTCCGAACCGTCCGGCGCCTTCATCCGGGGAAAGCGCTTGTTGTCCAGCTTCACCCACGACGGCGTGTAGCTGGGGCTGGTGTTCTTCCAGGTGCCGAACCACAGCAGCACTACCCGCTTGTCATGCGCACGCGCAGCGTCGAGCAGGTTTTGCAGGTAGGTGAAATCGAACTTGCCCTCGACCGGCTCGACTTGTTCCCAGGCGACCGGGATTTCCAGCGTATTGGCATGCATCGCATCGAGCACCGGCCAGACCGCATCGAGCATCGCGGGATAGTTGCTGGAATTGTTCGCCTGCGCGCCCAGCATCAGGAACGGCTTGCCGTCCACGATCAGCGCGTGGCGGCCGTTCTTGCTTTCGAGGCGCGGTACTTGCGTTGCGGCGTCCTGTGCCTGAACCGGCGCGGCCACGCCGATGGCGGCCGCGAGCATGAGCGATGCGATGAAGTCCCTGCTTTTCATTCTGTCCCCTTCCCGGGCCTGTTTGCGGGATCGCCATAGACGATCCCCCGGCCATCGGTTCCTATGTAGATGCGCCCGAACTGGCGCGGGTCGCCGGAAATCACGCGGATGCGCAGGCCCCATTGGTGGGCCTCGTCATTGATCCGCTGCCATGTCGCGCCGCCGTCGATGGAGCGCCACACCGCGCGCAGCCCGCCGACCGTGCCCAGCGCATAGAGCGCCGCGCTATCGCGGCCAGGCGCGGCCTTGCCAAGCCCGTAGCGCTCGATGGCGATGGTCTGTCCGGTCCGCTGCCAGTTGGTCCCGAAGTCGGTCGAACGATAAAGCGCACCGCCCAGATTGAGCCACAAGGCCCCGGCGCGGTTCGGATCGGCGAGAATCGGCGCCGGCGCTTCGCGGTTGCTGCTCTGGGCGGCGGAAAGGTCTGCGGGCAGGGCCTTGCCGGCGAGCGCTTGGAACCGGGCACCACCATCGTCGCTGCGCACCACGCGGTTGTTCGCGAAGTCGATGGCGTAGAAGCGCCTGGCGTCCTGCTTGTCAGACGTAACGCGGGTGCGGCTCGGCAATCCGGTCACCGCCTGCCATGTCGCGCCGCGATCGCGGGTAATGCGCGGCTGGTCGGTCTCGACAAGGAAGGTCTTGCCATCGGCCGAGACGGTGATCGCGGCATTGCCGGTCTCTTCCGGCAGCGGCGTGCCATCGGCATGCGGCGTGCCCTTGGGCACGTGCAGAGGGCTCCACGTCGCACCGCCATCGGCCGACCATGCCAGCGAGGTATCGGGCACCACGCGGGCATGGGTATTGCCGCTGCGCACCATAACCAGCGGCGCGCGGCCGCCGTAATCGAGCGTGTTGGTGTTCGACAGGAACGGGTTGATATGCTGGTGCGCGGGCGAGACGGTGAAGTCGTCATGGCGGAAACCGCCGATGTCGCCGAAGCCCGAAACCAGATGCGCGCCGCCAGTGGGGCTAACCAAGGTGATGATCGCGGTCTGCTCGATCCCCTGCGTCCACGGCGCCCACTGCATGGTGCCCGGCTTCTGCAATTCGCCCGTCGCATAGACCGTGGCGCCGGTCACATAGGCGGTGTGGTTCGCGTCGAAGGGATCGATGGCAAGGCCCGCGATCCAGTGGCCGAAGTTCGCCTTACCGCCGAAATCGAGGAAGGGCGTTGCCGAAACATCGCGCACCGAACGCTTCCAGAGTTCGTCCCAATGCACGCCGCCGTCATGGCTGAGCCAGACGGTATCGACTGGATTGCCCCGGTCCACCGTGCTGACGGCGATGGTCTGCGGATCGCTCGCGGCCACCGCAACGCCCATGTACCCGCCAATGGGCGCCTGCGCGCCCTTGATCGGCGTGACATCGCGCCATGCCCCGCGCACGGGATCGAAGCGCCAGACCGCGCCGCGGATGATGCCGTTGGGGCCGATGCCGTCACAATAGGTGATCGTCAGCACGCCATCGCTGCCGATGAGGGCCTTCACCGGCAGCATGTCGGCCGCCGGGCCGCCAGCAACCGCGCTCCATGTCTTGCCGCCATCGTCCGAGCGGAACAGGTGCCGCTCGCCCGGATCGGCACTGCCCACGAAAATACGTCCGCGCAGTTTGGCGTCGAACACCACGAATGACAGCCCACCATGCGTCTCGCGCCGGTTAGTCGGCAGGCCCAGCCCGGCGAGCGGGAAGCCATCCAGCTTGCGCCAGTTCGCCCCGGCATCGTCGCTGGCCCACAGACCCTGATGGCGCGATCCGAACAGCAGGCGGTCATGCGCGAAAGGATCGATGGCAAGCCGCTCGCCCAGCCCGCGTCCGTTCTCGTTGCCGCCCATCGCGAACGGCACGCGCGTCTCGCGCCAGGTCTTGCCGTAGTCGGTCGAACGGAAGATTGCGGCCGGTGCAGACCAGTTCATCCCGGCGGCAAGGTAGACCGTGCCGCCATCGACGGGATCGGCAGCAATGCTCTCGATCCCCATGAAGCTGCCTTCGGATACGCGATCCTGCAGCGGCACCCACTGCTTTGCGGCGGCATCCCAGCGATAGGCCCCGCCCATGTCGCTGCGCAGCCAGACCAGACCGCGCTCGACCGGGCTGAAGACGATGCCGGGCGTGAAGCCACCGCCTCCCACGCGCACGCTGCGCCAATCGTAAGCCACTTCGCGAGTTCGCGAAACAGCGATGGAAGAGGACGAACCGGAAGCGGCGCCGCCATCCGCAAGGATCGGCGCAGCGCTTGCAGCAAGAGCTGCTGCAATCATCCTGGCGAGTGCCGCAAATGGCGCTCTCTTTGCCCCGCTGATGCCCACGGCCTCCCCTGTTCCCTCTCGATTTTCCCTTGCGACTGCCGGATTCAGTAACCCCGATCCGATGTCGCGCAGTTCGTTATCGATACCGCTAACATAGCGGAATAGTGGCTGCAAAATAAATAGTTCGCGCGCGGATCACAGCCTCAAGAGTTCGGGCAATGCCGTCAATCGCCGGGTTCGGGAAGCCTTGCCCTGCCGATGCTATCCACAGCATCGCCCTGCATATTCGCCAATGCAGTATCCGGACGCGGCGGGGCATCGGATTGCCGCCGGACGAGCTGGTATTCGATTTCGAT
Source organism: Novosphingobium sp. BL-S-20 (assembly GCF_055521635.1). Classification (NCBI taxonomy): domain Bacteria; kingdom Pseudomonadati; phylum Pseudomonadota; class Alphaproteobacteria; order Sphingomonadales; family Sphingomonadaceae; genus Novosphingobium; species Novosphingobium sp. BL-S-20. Next base: position 2,015,850 of record NZ_CM145494.1, read on the forward strand.
TCGCTGTTGCCCGATCTCGTCGCCGCGCTTGTTGCGCAGCATGGTGACGAGCAGTTCGACCGCCCGGCGGCTCATCGTGCCGATCGGCTGCCGGATCGTGGTCAGTTCCGGCCAGATCGTCGTCGCCAGCGCGACATCGTCGAACCCGCAGACGGTAAGATCGCGCGGCACGTCAAGTCCGCGACGGTGCGCGATGGCCACGGCGGCAGCGGCCATATCGTCGTTGCTGGCGAAAATGGCCGAGGGACGATCCTCCCCCGAGAGCAGTTGCTGCGCCGCATCGAGGCCCGAACGATATGTGAAGTACCCCTGCGCCACCAGCGCTTCATCGAACGCGATGCCCGCCTCCGCCAAAGCCTCGCGATACCCCTCAAGCCGCGCGCCGCTGGCCGAGAGCGCCGGATGGCCGACGATGAAGCCGATCCGGCGATGGCCAAGTTCGATCAGGTGCTCCGTCATCTCGCGCGCCGCGCTGCGGTCGTCGATCATGATGGTGGCGATGCCTTCGTGGGGCACCGCCGTCGTTACCGCGACGGTGGGGACCTTCGCCTTGCGCAGCACCGCGAGGACCTCGTTCGCCTCGTTCAGCGGCGGCGGCAGGATCACGCCGTGGACACCGCCCGCCACCATGCGCTCGACGGCCACGCAGATATCCTCCTCGTCCTCCACCTTCTGCACGACGATCTGCACGTCCGACCGCCCGGCCTCCTCCAGGCTGCCGACCACGAACGCGCTGAGGAAAGCCTCGGACGGATTCGAATAGAGCAGCCCCAACCGCAATTGCGATGCCCCGGCCAGGCTGCGGGCCGCGCGGTTCGGCGCGTAGTTCAGCTTGGCGATTGCGGCGTTCACGGTATCGAGAGTGGATTGCCGGACCTTGGGCTCGGAATTGATCACACGCGATACGGTCATGATCGAGACGCCGGCCAGCGCCGCGACGTCAGCGATCGTGGGAGCCTTGTTCCGGCGAGGTTTCGAACTGCGGCGTTTGCGCTCATTCTCGGACATGGCGCATTCTCTAACACGTCTGCCGTTCCTGCAAAGCCCGAGCCGAATGCAAGATCGGCAAATCCGGACGGCTTTATGGTAGCGCAATCATTTTTCGTCGCATAAACAGGCGCGATAGGGAATGAAGAGGATGACATGAGGCCTATCCACCGCTTGCTGCAGACTGCCGCTCTGGCTTCATGCGCGTCTGTCGCACTTGCCCAGGCCGAAGCGCCGCAAACCGCCGCTACGCCGGTGCACCCGGATCGCTGGCCCGCCTCGAAAAGCCCCGGCCTCGTCGATGCCAGGACCGAGGCGCGGATCACCGCGATCATCGCGCGGATGAGCCTGCGTGAAAAGGTCGGCCAGATGATCCAGGCCGACACCGCCTCGATCAAGCCGGAAGACCTCAAGGACTATCCGCTCGGCTCGATTCTGGCCGGCGGCAATTCACCGCCGATCGGCGCGCCGGACCGTTCGCCCGCCTCGGCCTGGGTCGCAACTTCGCGCGCGTTCAACGCTGTCGCGCTGGAAAAGCGGACCGGGCACGAGCCGATCCCGATCATGTTCGGCATCGATGCCGTGCACGGCAACAGCAATGTCGTGGGCGCCACCCTGTTCCCGCACAACAGCGCGCTCGGCGCCATGCACGATCCGGCGCTGATGCGCGAGATCGGCAAGGCGACCGCCGCCGAAACCGCCGCCTCCGGCATAGACTGGGCATTCGGCCCGACGCTTGCGGTGCCGCAGGACGACCGCTGGGGCCGTGCCTACGAAGGATACTCGGAAGACCCCGCCGTGGTCGCCTCCTATGCCGGGCCGATGGTCGAGGGACTTCAGGGCGTGCCGGGCACGCAGACGACCGTTCAGGCAGGCCACGTCGCCGCCAGCGTCAAGCACTTCCTGGGCGACGGCGGCACGCACGACGGCATCGATCAGGGCGACACCCGCGTCGACGAAGACACACTGATCCGTATCCACAACGCCGGATATCCGGCCGCCGTCAAGGCCGGGACGATGACCGTCATGGCCTCGTTCTCAAGCTGGAACGGTACCAAGATGCACGGCAACAAGGCGCTGCTGACCGATGTGCTGAAGGGCCGCATGGGCTTCGAAGGCTTCGTGGTGGGTGACTGGAACGGCCACGGCCAGATCCCCGGCTGCACCAACACCGATTGTCCGGCAACCTTCAACGCCGGTCTCGACATGGCGATGGCGCCGGACAGCTGGAAGGGGCTGTTCGATACGACCCTCGCTGCAGCCAAGGCGGGCACCATCCCGATGAGCCGCATCGACGATGCCGTGCGCCGCATCCTGCGCGTGAAGATGAAGCTCGGCCTGTTCGATGCCGCACGCCCCTTCGAGAGCAAGCCGCAGGAGATGGGCTCCGCCGCGCATCGCGCCATCGCTCGTCAGGCCGTGCGTGAAAGCCTTGTCCTGCTGAAGAACGAAGGCGTGCTGCCGATCAACACCAGCGCTACCGTACTCGTTGCAGGCGACGCAGCGGACGACATCGGCCGCCAGTCAGGTGGCTGGACGCTGTCATGGCAGGGTGACGGCAATACCAATGCCGATTTCCCCGGCGCCACCTCGATCTACACAGGCATTGCCGATGCGCTGAAGGCAGGCGGCGGCAAGGCCGTACTCTCGCCCGACGGCAGCTTCACGACCAAGCCCGATGTCGCCATCGTCGTCTTCGGCGAGGAGCCTTACGCCGAACTGCGCGGCGATATCCGCTCGCTGGAATTCCAGCCGGGCAACAAGAAGTCGCTCGCGCTGCTGAAGAAGCTGAAAGCTGCCGGAATTCCGACGGTTTCGGTCTTCCTTTCGGGCCGCCCGCTCTGGGTCAATCCGGAACTCAATGCCTCCGATGCCTTCGTCGCCGCATGGTTCCCCGGATCGGAAGGCAATGGCGTGGCCGATGTGCTGGTCGGCGGCAAGACCGACTTCCACGGCACCCTCTCCTTCTCCTGGCCGAAGACTGCCGCACAGTTCGTGCTCAACAAGGGCCAGCCGGGCTACGATCCGCTGTTCCCGCTGGGCTATGGCCTGACTTATGCCAAGCGCGGTCATGTCGCCGCGCTTGGCGAAGAACCGGGTATCGACGCTTCGGCCTCCAATTCCAGCCTGTTCGTGGTGGACGGTATCGTCGCCAAGCCGTTCCGGCTGGAGACCGGCGGTTCCGTCAGCCAGAAGCTGGTCGATAGCGCCAACCGTCAGGAAGGCGCGATCCAGCTTGCTTTCGCGAACGGCGGCAAGGCTTCCGTACTTGGCCCCAACCTCACGCTGGAGCGTGAGGCCAATGCCGATATGAACGTGGAAGTGCTGTACCGCGTCGACAAGGCGGCAACCGGTTCGGTCACGCTGGCGCTCGGTTCGGGCGCAGTGCCTATCGACACGGTTCTTGCCCGGCCGGGCCAATGGGCGTCGCTGCGCATCCCCTTGAAGTGCTTCGGCAATCACGGCACCTATCTCGGCGGGATCAGCCAGCCTTTCACGCTGAGTGCCGCAGCGCCGTTCACGATCACGATTTCGGACTTGCGCATCGCCACCGACCCGAGCGGCGCGGTCTGCCCGCAGTAAACGCAACGCCTTCAAGCAACAGGGAAACATTGCCGTGAAAGACACAACCCCGACTTCGCGCCGTGCCCTTCTGAGCGGTATTGCCGCAGCGGGCATGGCAGCAGCTGTATCGTCGAGCAAGGCCGTCGCAGGTCCGACTTCGATCGCCTATTCCGGCCCGTCGATCGCGCTCTGGCCCGGCAAGGCACCGGGCGCGCCAGCCCGCCTCCCGGTGCGCAAGGTGCAGCAGCAGAGCAAGGATGCCGCCTGGGACGACCGCTGGATCACCGGGATCGCTGCCCCCGGCCTCGAAGTGCGCCAGCCCGCCTATCGCGACGGCTCTGCGGTGATCCTGCTGCCGGGTGGCGGCTACGGCTTCCTTTCCTGGGACAACGAGGGCGAGGAACAGGCCCGCTGGCTCACCGCGCGGGGCGTCACCTGCTTCATCCTGTCTTATCGCCTGCCCGGCGAAGGCTGGGCGAAGCGAGAGACGGTGCCGCTGCAGGACGTCCAGCGCGCCGTTCGCCTTGTCCGTTCGCGTGCCGCCGAATTCGGCGTCGATCCCCGTCGCGTGGCCGTGTTGGGTTTTTCCGCGGGCGGCCATCTCGCCGGATCGATCGCCGCCCGCTTCGACGAAAAGGTCTATACACCCGTCGACAAGGCCGACACCCTCTCGGCGCGGCCCGATCTTGCCGGCATGATCTATCCGGTGGTCAGCCTCTCGCAAGCCTTCACGCATGGCGGCTCGCGCGATAACCTTCTGGGCGAAGGTGCGAGCGAGGCGATGCAACAGGCCGGATCGGTCGAGAACCGGGTCACTGCGGATACTCCGCCGGTGTTCCTCACCGCTTCCAGCGACGACGGCCTCGTGCCGATCGGCAACAGCCTCGCCATGTACGGTGCCATGCTGGCGAAACAGCGGCCGGTGGAATTCCACGGCTTCGACAAGGGCGGCCACGGCTTCGGCGCGCGCCTTGGCAGCGACACGCCCGCGCATATCTGGCCGGACCTGTTCCACGCCTACGGCAAGCGCCACGGCATCTTCACCGCATGAAAAGGCCCAAGGCCCACCTGGCCCTGCTGCTGCCCGCTGCCGCTCTGCTGATCGGCGCGGGCGAGACGCAGCATTACCAGTCCAGCCCGGAACGCCGCACCGTCACCGACACGCGCGACTGGGGCCAATGGGCCGGGCCGTTCCGGGAAAAGCTGGTGCCTTCGATGATGCAGGACTTCGGCGAGCGCTATCTCTACGCGCCCGCCAATGCCGCCCTGCCCTCGCCTACCAAGGACGAGCAACGCGTCGTTTTCATGGGCGATTCGATCACCGACATGTGGAACCTCGCCGATTATTTCCCCGGCAAGGCTTATGTGAACCGGGGGATCGGCAGCCAGGTGACGGCGCAGATGCTGGTGCGTTTCCAGCAGGACGTCATCGCCCTGAAACCCCGCGCCGTCGTCATTCTCGGAGGGGTGAACGACGTATCCGGCTTCCTCCAGATCGAGAGCGAGGATGGCATCGTCTCGAACATCGAAGCGATGGCCGATATTGCCGAGCGTCACGGAATTCGCGTGGTGCTCTGTTCGATCCTGCCGGTCACCAATACCCCTGCCGCCGATTACGTCGTTAGGGAACGCAAGCCCGAGGTGCTTCGCCGTATCAACGCCAGGCTCGAAGCATTGGCCAAGGCGCGCGGCTATGCCTTTGCGAACTACGCCCCGGCTCTCAGCGATGCGCAGGGACTGATGGCCCAGTCCTTCACCACGGACGGCGTGCATCCCCTTGCCGCCGGATACGCCCGAATGGCCCCGATCGCCCAGGCTGCCATCGACCGCGCGCTGAAGCACCGAACACGCTGAAACCCGCCGCGAACGGCGGTTTCCGCAAGGTGGCGGGCTTTCTTACCTCGACAAATGATATCGCTCACATTTTCGTTGCTCGATTAAGAGAAGTCATTTAACAGAAACATTGAAGATCGCTTCGGGCGACGTATTTTGCGGGGAGCGTCAACTCTCCTTTGCAGTGTTCAGGAGGGGAATTATGCGCAAGTTGAGCTTCCGCACGCACGCCAGTGTCATGTGTCTGGGTCTGCTTTCGGCAGGAATCGCGCCGCAGGCGATGGCACAGGACGGTGCAACGCAAGAGCCATCCGTTGCCGAAACCGACGCCATCGTCGTCACCGGCCGCCGCGCCGCGCTTCAGTCCGCAGACGACCGCAAGAAGAACGCGATCTCGATCGTCGATTCGGTCGTCGCCGATGACGCAGGTAAACTGCCCGACAACTCGATCACCGAAGTTCTTCAGCGCGTTCCCGGCGTCACGATCGTCCGCTTCCAGTCGCTGAACGATCCCGACCACTATTCCGCCGAAGGTTCGGGCATCCAGATTCGCGGTATGTCCGGCGTCGCCTCGCGCCTGAACGGCCGCGACATCTTCAGCGCCAACGGCGGCCGCTCGCTGCAGTTCAGCGACGTCACCCCCGAACTGATGCAGGCCGTCGACGTCTACAAGTCGTCCACGGCGGACCAGATCGAAGGCGGCACCGGCGGTTCGGTCGATCTGCGCACCAAGCTGCCGTTCGACTACGGTTACGGCCTGCACTTTGCCGGCAGCAGCGACATCAGCTTCGGCGATCTCTCCCAGAAGACGGACTATTCCGCTTCCGGCCTGATCGCAGGCAAGTTCGACACCGGTATCGGCGACATCGGCTTCGTGTTCGACTATGCGCACAGCCAGTTGTCGACGCAGTCGCAGTTCGTCCGCATGGAAGAGTTCTACCGGACCAACATCCAGGGCAACGACTACTTCATCCCCGGCGGCTACACCTACGGCGAGGAAAACTACCAGCGCAAGCGCGACGGTATCTATGGCGCGATCCAGTGGTCGCCCAGTTCGGACCTGACGCTGACGGGTATCTATTTCCAGTCGAAGTACAGCAACACCGACTCCGAATACGGTTCCTTCGTCACCTCGCAGAGCCTCGCGGTCGATCCCTCGCAGAGCGTGTTCGACGACAACGGCGGCCTGATCTCCTCGCCTGCGGTATTCCAGCGCGATCCCTCGACCGGGCTGGCGAACGGCGCGTCGATCCAGAGCGGCGGCACGTCCGCCTACTGGGAAGGCAAGAACAAGACCGAGGACTTCTCGGGATCGCTGCACTGGACGCCTTCCAATCTGCCGATCACGGTCGATGCTTCGTACCAGCACACCAAGTCTACCGCGACCGTCGATCGCATTTCGGTGTTCCGCACCGTCGACTTCCCGACCAGCTACGGCCTCGACCTGAGCGGCAGCCTGCCCCAGATCTCGGTGCCGGCGGGAACGGACGCCGCCCTGCTCGACCCTGCCAACTACAATTGGCAGGCAGTGATGCCGCACAACAACAACAACTCCGGCAAGATGGACTCCGCCCAGGCGGACCTGACCTATGACGTCGGGGAAGGCTTCTTCAAGTCGGTCAAGGTCGGCGGACGCTGGTCCAAGCGTACCGAACGCGATCTCGATAACGGCTATGCCTGGTCGGCGCTGGGCCAGGGCTGGAACGGTTCGCCGATCGTCTCCTTCGCCGACGGGCGTCCGGGCGACTATGAAACGCACGTCTTCAAGAACTTCTTCCGCGGCGATATCCAGCTTCCGGGAACCCAGTACTTCCCGGCGCAGGACTTCATCCGCAGCACGAGCGTTCAGGGCTTCTTCGATCTCTACGGCGGCGCGCCGGGCCGCACACCGGGCTTTATCCTGCCGGCCGACCAGACCAACTACAGCACCCAGACGCTGGCCGGTTATGCCATGGTCAACTTCGGGACCAACTGGGGTGAGTCGCAGCTGACCGGCAACGTCGGTGTGCGCGTCGTCAACGTGAAGAACGCCAGCGACGGCTCCATCATCCAGTCGGTGACCTCGTTCGAGCGCGACGGCCAGATCTATACGCTGGCGGATACCGCCAATCCCATTGCCGGCAAGGCGGAATTCACCCGCGTTCTTCCTGCGATCAACCTGACCTATTCTCCGGTCGAACCGATCAAGATTCGCGCCGCCTACAATATCACGATGGACAATGCATCGTTCTATGATCTGCGTTCACGGCAGGTCGTCGGCGTCAATTCGTCGAACCGGACGGACGGCACGACCGGGCCCAACATCTTCAACAACTACACCATCGATGCGGGCGACCCGACCCTGAAGCCGACGATGTCGAACAACTTCGACCTCTCGCTGGAATGGTATCCCAAGCCGGGCACCACCCTGCACATCGCCGGTTTCTACAAGCGCATCACCGATCTGGTCGTCTACGGCGGCGCGCCCAAGGAGTTCACCGTCACCTTTGCCGACGGAACCACCGAAACCGGCCTGGCAACGACCAACACCGCCCGCACATCGGACAAGGCGGCGACGGTCAAGGGTATCGAGCTGGGCGCTCGTACGTTCCTCGACCAGCTTCCGGGCTGGCTCGCGGGCATCGGCGTGGAGGCGAACTACACCTTCATCGACAGCAAGAACCCGGGCGATCTCTATTTCGACATCGACGGCGTCCAGCGCAACGACGTCCCGCTCAAGGGGCTTTCGAAGCACAACCTGAACGCGGCGTTCCTCTACGAAAAGGACCCGTTCTCGCTGCGCGTCGCCTATAGCTGGCGTTCTAAATACCTGCAGTCGACCACGGCAAGCGGCACGAACAATACCTACACCTACTACGATGCTGCTGGTGTGGGCACGAGCATCGCGACCAACCTGCCGGTCTATGGCGCCAGCTACGGCACGCTGGACGCGGGCCTGACGCTGCGAGTCAACGAGAACATCAATGTCCAGCTTCAGGCGCAGAACATTCTCAACGCCACGCAGAAGACCTTGATGGGCGGCAACCCCAGCGGCACCCTCTACGGACGCAGCTGGTTCCAGAGCGACCGTCGTTACCGAATGGGTATCAACGTCACGTTCTGATAATCATAGTTCGGGCGGGCCAGACGGTCCGCCCGATCCACATCGGGGAGCATGTGGTTCGATGGTTGCCAAGGCGAAGCGGGTTCTCGTGGTGGGCGGCGGTACGGCGGGCTGGCTGACGGCCGGCTATCTCGCCAGGATGCTGGGCGCCGATCTTCCCGGCGGGATAACCATCACCCTTGTCGAATCTCCCGAAATCGGCATCATCGGCGTCGGCGAAGGTACTTTCCCGACCATCCGCCGCACGCTGGAACGCATCGGCGTGCGCGAGAAGGACCTGCTGCGCCGCTGCGAGGCGACCTTCAAGCAGGGCGTGAAGTTCGTCGACTGGCTCCATCCGGCCGGACATGGCGGCAGCGACAATTATCTCCATGGCTTCCAGGAAGCGGACGACCGCAGCGGAGGTCCCGAATATCTCCCCTACTGGCTGCTTGGCGAAGCGGGCGACATGCCGTGGGACGAGGCCAGTACCCCGCAAAAGCGCACGGTGGATGCCCTGCGCGGGCCGAAGCTGGCGACCCATCCCGAATATGCCGGGGTGCTGAACTACGCTTTCCATTTCGACGCCGCCGCGCTTGCGGAACTGCTCCGCGACCAGAGCGTCGCCAACGGCGTCACCCATATGGCCGATACCGTGCAGGAAGTGCTCTGCACGCCGGACGGAGCGATTGCCGGTGTTCTCACGCAGAAGAACGGCCTGCTGGAAGCCGATCTCTATATCGACTGCACGGGTTTCCGGGCAGAACTGATCGGCAAGGCACTGGGGCAGAAGTGGAAGAGCTGCACCGAAATCCTGTTCTGCGACAGTGCCATCGCCGCCCAGGTACCCTACGATGAACCGACGGCCCCGATCCAGTCCAGCACCCTGTCGACAGCGCGCGAGGCCGGTTGGATCTGGGACATCGGCCTGCAGACCCGGCGCGGCACGGGCTACGTCTATTCATCGGCTCACTGCGATCCCGAGCAGGCGGAGCGGACCCTGCGCAGCTATCTCGGCGCGCAGGGCGAAATGGCAACGACCCGCCGGTTGCAGTTCAACGCCGGATACCGCGAGGTGAACTGGCACAAGAACTGTGTGGCCGTGGGACTTTCCAGCGGGTTCTTCGAACCGCTCGAAGCGACGGGCATCGTCTTTTCCGAAATCGCTGCCGGTGCGATAGCCAACTTGTTCCCCTGGGCCGGAGACTACGAAACTTCCGCCCGCCAGTTCAACGCGGTGATGCTGGAACGCTACGAGCGGGCGCGCGATTTCCTGAAAATGCACTACAGCCTGACCCGGCGACGCGACACCGATTTCTGGATCGACAACGTGCGCGCCGAAACGATCCCGGACAGTCTGAACGAACTGCTTGACCGCTGGCGGCACCGCCCCCCGAACGAGAAGGATTTCAATCCGAATATCGACATCTTCCCGGCGACAAGCTGGCAATGCGTGCTCTACGGCATGGGTTGGCAGACGGATCTCTCGGCGAAAGCCAGTATCATGCGCCTTCGTTCCGAAGCCCGTCAGGCATTCGAGCAGGTCAGGCGTCAAAGCGACTTCGCGGTCGGCAATCTTCCCGAGAACCGGGAGCTTTTGCGTCAGATGCTCAAGGACGATGAACCCGCGACCATCAGAGCTTTTGCGAATACGCGGTGATGAGCGACGCAATCGGTTCGGAACGGTTGCGCGCCGAGTGCGCACGGGTTCACGTTGATCAGGCGTTGTTCATCACGGTGGGCTAGTCTCGATCCGCTACGGCAAAGGATCATTCCATGCTGATCGGGAACGCCCCTGACCTCCGAGACCGCGATGTCACGGATCATGGTCTTTATCTGAAAAGGCGGCAATTCATTGCCGGTGCGGCCGGTCTCGGTCTTGCGGCTTGCAGTGGAAGCGGCACGGCTTCGGCCGCGGCACTCAAATTCAGGCCAAACCGGATGCCCATCGACGAAGCCCGGACGCCGATGGACGATGTAACCGGCTATAACAATTTCTACGAATTCGGGACCGGCAAGGAAGATCCGGCGAAATTCGCGGGCATGATGCGCACCCGGCCCTGGACGGTCGTCATCGATGGGCTGTGCGACCGGCCCGGTCGCTACGCAATCGACGATCTCATCAAGCGCTTTCCGCTGGAAGAACGAATATATCGCATGCGCTGCGTCGAGGCCTGGTCGATGGTCATTCCGTGGGTCGGCTTTCCCCTTGCCAGCCTGATCAAGGCCGTCGGCCCCAAGAGCGGGGCAAAGTTCGTCGCTTTCGAAACCCTGCGCGATCCGCGCCAGATGCCCGGGCAGCGTGGCTCCGTGATCCAGTGGCCTTATCGCGAAGGCTTGCGGCTGGACGAAGCGCTCCATCCGCTCACGCTGCTGGCGGTCGGACTCTATGGCCAGACCCTGCCCAACCAGAACGGTGCGCCGATCCGGCTGGTGGTTCCCTGGAAGTACGGTTTCAAGGGGATCAAATCGATCGTGCGTATCCGCTTTACCGACAGCCGGCCGCAGACAAGCTGGCAGATGCTGGCGCCGCGCGAATACGGGTTTTACGGGAATGTGAATCCCGCCGTGGACCATCCGCGCTGGTCGCAGGCCAAGGAGCGCCGCATCGGCGAATTCTTCCGTCGCAAGACTCTGCCGTTCAACGGCTATGGCGAGCAAGTGGCGAACCTCTATCGCGGGCTTGACCCGCGCCAGCTCTTCTGATGGCTCGGAAAGAGCGGCCCGTCAGGCGGCCCGTCAGACTGGGGCTGGAATCGGTGCTTGTCTGGCTGCTGTGCGCTGCACCGCTGCTGCTGATCCTGTGGTGGGGCTTCACGGGCGATCTCACAGCCAATCCTGTCGAATTTGTGCTGCGCGAACTTGGGCTTTGGAGCCTGCGCTTCCTGTGCCTGACGCTGGCCGTGACGCTGGTTGCCAGGTACGCCGGGATGCCGCGCCTGATGCGCTATCGGCGGCGTATCGGTCTATGGGCGTTTGCCTATGTAACGCTTCATCTTTTGACTTATGTCGTGATCGCCCACGAATTCGACTGGGCTGAAATCGCCACCGACATCGCCAAGCGTCCCTACATCACCATCGGCATGGGCGCCTTCGCTTTGCTGGTGCCTCTCGCCGTGACTTCGGCGAATGCAGTACGCCGCAAGATGACGCCGCGAGCATGGCGACGGCTTCACCGCTTGGTCTACCTCATCGCCGTGATGGGGGTGATCCATTATTTCCTGCTGGTAAAGGCAGATACCAGCAGTCCTTTGCTTTACGGTGGAATTGTGGCCGCTCTCTTGGCCGCACGGATATCGTCAAGGACTCCCGCCAAGGCCGTGCGAAGCCATCTTTTCCAGCAATAGTTGAATATCGCGCGTTCATGGCCCTGCCTGCGGTTTTACTGCGGGCAAGGCTCGCCTCGGGGCAATATGCGAGAGCGAAGGAACCTGCAGTCCGACGGCAGCAGCCCGATGATCGTCAGTGCGATCGACTGCGGGTGACACTTGCCGGAAACCGCCCGATAAGCCGCCAGGATGGCCGGCTCTGCGCCAATCATTCCATCATCGCGAAAAGCGCCCAGGCGAGCGCGGTGGCCCCGCAGAACAGCGGCCAGGACCAGTAGAGTTCATGCCCCTGATAGAATGTATGCGTGATCGCCAGAACGCCGCCGCTCGAACCTTGCGCACCGATGACCGTGGAAACGATCCAGGTCAGCAAAAAGCCTGGGATCAACGCCTTGATAGCCGACATGATGGTGCCCGATTTTTGGATAGCCCTGTCGGAATTATCGCAACGAGAAGTAAATTTCCTCTTATGCCGCCACGGGACAAGCCTGTGGATAACGATGGCACATCCTGTGCAGTCCCGGAGGATAGTTTGCGGACGGTATCGGGATAGCTTCGCGAGCAGACCAAGAAAAAGGGGAGCGCGATGGCTCCCCTTTCCTGTTCGCGATGAGACGTCCGATCAGACCGGCGGAACCGGCTGCGGCGGCGCGTCGGCATCGACCTCGTGGGTTTCGACCACCCCGCGGCCGACGTGGCTGCGCGACCGGCTGTAGCTGTAATAGACGATCAGACCGAGGATCGCCCAGCCCACGAACAGGCCGATGGTCTGCGCGGAAAGGCTGAAGAACAGGTAGACGCAGCCGAGGATCGCCAGCGGCGCGGTCAGCATGATGCCCGGCGTGCGGAACGGGCGCTTGCGCGCCGGATCGGTCTTGCGCAGCACCATGACTGCGATCGACACGGCCGCGAAGGCAAACAGCGTGCCGGAGTTCGACACGTCCGCCAGCAGGCCGACCGGGAAGAACGCGGCGAACAGCGTGACGAACAGGCCGGTCAGCAAAGTGATGACATGCGGCGTGTGGAAGCGCGGATGCACCTTGGAGAAGAACTCGGGCAGCAGACCGTCGCGGCTCATCACGAAGAAGATGCGGGTCTGGCCGAACATCATCATCAGGATGACCGAGGGCAGCGCGATGATCGCCGCTGCACCGACCAGCCAGCCGACGAAGGGATAGCCGACCTGGCGCAGGGTCCAGGCGAGCGCCTCCTTCGAGCAGACGACGGCATTCTCGTGAATGGCGGCGCAGGCCTGCGACAGCTCCGGCGTGCCCGGAGAAAGTGCCTCGCCGTGGGCGCCGAGCACCGGCTGTGCGCCGACGGTGCCGATCACACCCGAGGCGACCAGCATGTAGAAGATCGTGCAGATGCCAAGGCTGCCTATCAGGCCGATCGGCATGTTGCGCTGCGGATTCTTGGTCTCTTCGGCAGCGGTCGAAACCGCGTCGAAACCGACATAGGCAAAGAAGATCGACGCTGCGGCGCTGGAAATGCCCGCGAATCCGAGCGGTGCGAAGGGCGTGAACTGGCCGCTCTTGATGACCGGAATCGTCAGGACCACGAACATGACGAGTGCCAGGATCTTGATGCCCACGAGCACCGCGTTGACTGTGGCGCTTTCCTTGGTGCCCTTGATCAGCAGCGCGGTGACCGCCGCCGCGATCAGCATCGCCGGAATGTTGATGATGCCGCCGTCGAACGGTCCGCGCACGAAATCGAGCGGGATGTTCATTCCGAAGCTGCTGTTCAGCCAGCCCACGAAGTACCCCGACCAGCCGACCGAAACCGCGCCTGCGGCGATCGCGTATTCGAGGATCAGAGCCCAGCCGACCATCCAGGCGACGGTCTCGCCCATGACGGCGTAGCTGTAAGTATAGGCGGAACCCGAAACCGGGACCATCGCCGCCATTTCGGCGTAACAGAGTGCCGCCACGCCGCAGACGAACCCGGCGATGACGAAGGAGAGCATCATGCCGGGACCGGCCTTCTGCGCGGCTTCGGCGGTGAGAACGAAAATACCCGTACCGATAACGGCACCGATTCCGAGCATGGTGAGCTGGAAGGCGCCGAGCGACCTGTGAAGAGATTTCTTTTCCGCCGTCGCCAGAATGGCGTCGAGCGGCTTTACGCGTCCGAACATGCGGTGGACCCCCGAATTTTGTATGGCGCGACGCTAGCGGGCTGCGTCGGCATGGCAAGCCCTATTGCCATTGGTTCTTCACAATTACGGAAACTGGACCAGCCGACGGGCCCAATCGGCCATCTGGTTTCGTTATTTTCACGGCCCGCAATGAAAATGCGCTTTTGCGCATCTTCCAACCCCACGCTAGAAGCCTTCCCCATGTCCACGACCTTCCAGCTCGACACCGCGACCAGTCGCGCGAACCCCACCCCGACGCCGATGAAGCGCCTGACGGTCCCCGCCATCCAGCGCCGCAAGGTCGAGGGCAAGACGGCCGAGCCGCTGGTCATGCTGACCGCCTATACCGCACGTCAGGCCCAGATTCTCGACGAACATTGCGACATGCTGCTCGTCGGGGATTCGCTGGCCCAGGTAATCTACGGACTGCCTTCCACCCTGCCCGTCACGCTCGACATGATGATCGCCCACGGCGCCGCGGTCGTGCGCGGCAGCTATCATTCGCTCGTCGTCGTCGACATGCCTTTCGGTTCCTACGAACAAAGCCCGCAGCAGGCCTTCGCTTCGGCCTCGCGCCTGATGGCCGAGACCGGCTGTGCCGCAGTGAAGCTCGAAGGCGGCGTCGCCATGGCCGAGACCATCGCCTTCCTCACCCAGCGCGGGATTCCCGTCATGGCCCATATCGGCCTGACCCCGCAGGCGGTGAACGCGCTCGGCGGTTACGGCGCGCGTGGCCGCAGCCAGGAAGAGCATGCCAAGATCATCTCGGACGGCAAGGCCGTGGCGGGTGCAGGCGCCTTTTCGGTCGTCGTCGAGGGCGTGCTCGAACCGATCGCGGTATCGCTCACCCACAGCCTCGACATTCCGGTGATCGGTATCGGCGCCTCGGCCCAGTGCGACGGCCAGGTCCTCGTCGCCGAGGATATGCTGGGCATGTTCGACCGCGTGCCGCGCTTCGTGAAGCGCTATGCCGACATGGCCGGGCTGGTCTCGGAAGCGGCAGCGAAATATGCCGAGGAAGTGCGCGCCCGCAATTTCCCCGGACCGGAACAGACGTACCAGCCTAAGTAAGGGCGACAGCGTGAGAGCCTCCGTATCCAGGAGGCTCTCCGCCCGTTCAGTTCTGAAGATCGTACTGCTTCAGCAGGTCGTAGAGCGTCGGCCTGCTGATCCCCAGCATCTTGGCGGTGCTGGAAATATTGCCCTCGCTGCGGGCAAGGGCATGGCGGATGACCTTGCGGTCGGCCTGCTCGCGCGCGGTCTTGAGGTTGAGGGCATTGGCCACCTGCTCGTCCGGATCGGCGAGATCGAGGTCGGCGGCGCCCACCAGCTTCTCGTCCGCCATAATGACCGCGCGCTTCACCCGGTTCTCCAGTTCGCGCACATTGCCCGGCCAGCCCCAGGCGTCGATCGCGGCCAGAGCATCGGCGGCGAAACCGCGCACGCCGGGGTTCATCTCCTTGGCGTAGCGGTGGAGGAAGGCCTTCGCCAGCAGCGTCGCATCACCCGGTCTTTCCGCCAGCCCCGGAATGCGCACGACGATTTCCGCCAGACGATAGAACAGATCCTCGCGGAAACGCCCTTCGGCTATCATCGCTTCGAGGTCCTGATGGGTCGCGCAGACGATGCGCGTATCGACCGGGATGGATTCGCGCGAACCGACGCGCTCGATCACCCGCTCCTGCAGGAAACGCAGCAGCTTGACCTGAAGCTGGAGCGGAATGTCGCCTACTTCGTCGAGGAACAGGGTCCCACCCGCCGCCTGCTCGATCTTGCCGGAAGTGGTCTTGACCGCGCCGGTAAAAGCACCCTTCTCGTGGCCGAACAGCTCGCTTTCGAGGAGGTTTTCCGGGATCGCCGCGCAGTTGATCGCCACGAACTGGCCCTTGGCCCGCCCGCTCGCCTCGTGCAGCCCGCGCGCCAGCAGTTCCTTGCCGGTGCCGCTGGCGCCGAGCAGCATGACCGAGACATTGGTATTGGCGACGCGCTCGATCGTGCGCGCGACGCGGATCATCTCCGGCGCGGCGGTGATCAGGCGGCCGAGTACCTTCTCGTCCTTCTCCACGCGAGAAGCGAGACGACGGTTCTCGTCCTCCAGCCGGTGAAGCTGCAAGGCGCGGCGCACGATATGGCCGAGCGCATCGATATCGACGGGCTTTTGGTAAAAGTCGTAGGCCCCGCGCGCGATCGCCTGCAAGGCCGATTCCCGCGCGCCGTGGCCAGAAGCGACGATCACCTTGGTATCGGGCTTGAGCGCCATGATCTCGTCAAGCACCGCAAAGCCCTCGGTCGTGCCGTCGGGATCGGGCGGCAGGCCGAGGTCGAGCGTCACCACGTCCGGCATTTCCGAACGCAGCAGGGCCAGCGCCGTGGGCCGGTCTCCCGCCAAAACCACCTCGAAGTCCTCGTAGGCCCACTTGAGCTGCGCCTGCAGACCGGCATCGTCCTCGATGACGAGAAGCTTGGGTCGGGTCTCGGTCATCTCAGGCTACCTTCTGGTCCTTGCGGACGCTGTCTTGCTGTATCTCTGCGGAAACGGCGAGCGGGATGCGGACGATGAAGCGCGAGCCCAGTCCTTCGCGCGATTCCACGTCGAGCCGCCCTTTCATGCCCCGCACCAGTTCGCGCGCCTCGAAGGCGCCGATGCCGAAACCGCCGCTCTTGGTGGACACGAAAGGCTTGAACAGGCGGTGGCGCACGAATTCGGCGGACATGCCGCAGCCGGAATCGACGATCTCGAAGCGGGCATGAAGGCCCTCGGCGGCCAATGTCAGGAACACCGGACTGCCCGGCGCCCCGGCATCGACGGCATTCTGGACGAGATGGACCAGCACTTGCTCCAGCGAATGGGCATTGGCGGTCGCGGTCAGGTCTTGCGCTTCGGTGAGGACCACCTGCCCGCCGAAGCGCAGGGCGACGCCGCGCGCGACATCGGCGGCGCGGACGGGTCCGAGGCGGTCCACTGCGCCGGTTCCGTAACGCGAAAGCCGGGTCAGCAGCGCGTTCAGCTTGTCCGAAGAATTGCGCAAGGTGACGAGCATGTCGGCGCGGAATTCCGGCTTTTCGGCATGAAGCTCGGCATTGCGGGCGAGAAGGCTGAACTGGCTGGCGAGGTTCTTGATATCGTGCATCACGAAGGCGATGCGGCGATGGAAATCCTCGAATCGGCTGGATTCGGCCAGCGCCTCCTGGCTGGCGTTCTCGGCGAGATAGCTGGCAAGCTGCTGGCCGATCACGCGCAGCAGGTCGAAGTCCTCCCAGTCGAACTTGCGCGCCATCGGCGGGCGGGCGAGCACGACCATGCCGACCAGACGCTCGTAATGGACCAGCGGCACCAGCGCCCAGGCGCGGCGCTCGCCGCCGAGCCATTCCGGCACTGCGAGATCGAGACCGCGAGTGACGCGGCCTTCACGTAGGTCATCGAGATCGGCGATATGGCCGGACTGCTCGAAGGGCGCGAGGGCGGTCAGCGGATAGGCAGTCGCGGGCACTTCCACGTCCGGCCAGTTCCAGCGCGCGGCCAAGGTGAGATCGCCCTGCTCGTACGGCGTCAGCAGAAGTCCGGCGGGACTGTCGGTGATATCGGCGACCGACTGGACCACGCGCTCGCCCAGCGGCAGGGCTTGACCGTCATTGCTGCCGATGGTGCGGGTGAAGCGCAGCCATTCCTCGCGGTAGTCGTAGCGATGCTGGAAGAAGTGCTTGGCGAGGATCACCTTGAGCCAGCTTCTCACCCGGCGCGAGGGCAGCACGACGAGGGCGAAGGCGCTGGCGAGCGTCAGGAAGGCCATCTCGATCAGCCGCGCGAAATCGCCGCCCGCATAGGAAAGCCACTGCGCCACCGCCACCATCGCCACGAGATAGACGCCGATGACGAGCAGCGAAAACGTCTGGAACGTCACCGCGCGCGAGGGCTTCAGGCGCAGTTCGTCGCGGTTGCGCGAGGCGGCGATGGCGAGGCAGGCAGCCAGCACCAGCGCGGCGCCGCCCCGCAGTGCGGCGATCTCGCCCGGCCAGCTGCGCGCCAGATAGGCGACCGTGTAGAGGTTGAGGTCGAAGGACCAGAGCACGGCCAGACCGACTGCGGGCCAGCGCAGACCGACACGCATCTCGCGCGGGGCGCCGGCATAGAGATTGTGCACCAGCACCAGCCCGCCGACCGTCACCAGCAGGCGCAGCATCACCTCGATATCGAAGCCGAGGCTGACCAGCCCCCGCCCCATCGCCGCCGAGGACAGGGCCAGTATCATGCCGAGATGCAGCAGTTCGACGAAGGCCAGCGCAAAGATCACCGGCCGGATCGGCGCAAGGCTGGAATGGCGCCCGTCGCCTGCGAAGAAGCGATGGATCACCACCAGCCAGGCGAGATTGCGCAGGCTTTCCGCCACAGAGGCGAAGATCGGCGCTTCCGCCGTTACGGAGGCAGCGGCGGCGATGCACCAGCCCGCGGTGAAGAACAGCGCGGCGACGGTGGCGGCCCCCGCCTCCGCCAGACGCGCGCGTCGGGGCCAGAGCCACAAGCCGACACTGGCAGCGCCGATCGCGCCGGTCAGGTCGAGAACGACGCCCACCGTACCCCAGAGGCCGAAACCGTCGGAAAGGCTCATCGTGCCCCTTCGCTCCACAGCACGACGCGCAAGGTCTGGAGGATGATGATGAGATCGAGGAACGGCGTGTAGTTCTTGGCGTAGTAGAGGTCGTATTCCAGCTTGTGCCGGGAGTCCTCGATCGAGGCACCGTAGGGGTAGTTGATCTGCGCCCAGCCGGTGATGCCGGGCTTCACCATATGACGCTCGGCATAATAGGGCAGCTGTTCTTCGAGTTCCGACACGAACTGCGGGCGCTCCGGGCGGGGGCCGACGAAACTCATCTCGCCCTTGAGCACGCTCCAGGACTGGGGCAGTTCGTCGATACGGACCTTGCGGATGAAGCGGCCGATGCGGGTCACGCGCGGGTCATCCTTCGATGCCCACTGCGCGCCCGCCACTTCGGCATCGGTGCGCATCGAGCGCAGCTTGATGACGTCGAACGGCTCGCCGAACAGGCCGACGCGCTGCTGGCGGTAGAAGGCCGGGCCGCGGCTGTCGATCTTCACCAGCAGCGCAAAGAGCAGGATCACCGGCGCGGTCAGGCAGAGCGCCACGCCGCTGACGACGATGTCGAACAGTCGCTTGGCGGCGCTGGAAATCGCGCGGCCCGAGGAAAAGCCGTCGGAAAAGATCAGCCAGCTCGGATTGACGGTGTCGAGATCGACCCGGCCCGTCTCGCGTTCGAGGAAGCTGGAGAACTCGTTGACGTGGACGCCCGTGGTCTTGATCCGCAGCAGGTCCTTGAGCGGCAGGGCGTTGCGGCGTTCTTCCAGCGCCAACACGACTTCGGTGACGCCGAGATTGTCGACGAAGCGCGTCAGGTTGTTGATCGCCGCGCGCGAGATCGCTTCCTCGACGACCGGCGTGCCATCGCTCATGGCCACGTAGCCGACGATCACGAAGCCGCTTTCGCGCCGCTCCGCCAGATCGCGCAGGCGCTGGGCGCGCTGTCCGGCCCCGAGCACCAGAACCCGCCGCCGGAATGCCGAAGTGCCCAGGAATCCGCCCAGCACGAGGCGATTGGCCACCAGCAACACGACCGCGAAGGCCATTGCGTAAGCCAGGGTAGAGCGCCAGAAATTCTGCGCGGCGAAGATGAAATCGACAAAAGCCAGCGCGATCACGCCGAGCGAAACCGCCACCAGCAGGCGGGCGGCAGCGAACCGCATCGAACGCAGGGCGTCGGCACCATAGACCCCCACCGCGACCATCGACAGCGAGATCACGAGGGCAAAGCCCCCGTGCAGCGCGAGGCGGGTGACGAGATCGCCGGGGTCCATGCCGATCTGATCGGCCCTGAGCCGCCACGACAGCTCGTTGGCCCCGACCAGCAGGAGCATGTCCACCAGCCATAGCAGCGCCACGGCATGGGGGATGTAGTGTTTGAACAGGCGAATCATCGTCGCTTGGCGCCACCCTCCGTGCCGAAAACCGGCAATGCCGTCAGTCTAGGTCCAAGGCGTAAACTGTCGGTGAATCTGACAACTGCGCGCCGATCACCGCTTCGGCATCAGGCGCAGGGCCGTCAGGGTCAGCGCCTCGCTGCCCGAGGCGATTACCTTGTCGGCCTGCGGCGCCCAGAACGGGCTGTGCAGCGAGGGCAGCGGCGCTCCTCCGGCCTTCGCTGCCGCAATCTTCTGCGGATCGGCGCCGCCGACCCAGAAGATCACTGACTTGATGTGGTCCTCGTCGGCGCGGCGGAACTCGCCGAAGTCCTCGCCGCCCATGACCGAAGGGGTGACGACGACATTGCCGTCTCCCATCTTCGACTTGAGATCGGCCACCGCTTCCTGGGTAAACTCGGGCGAGTTCCAGGTCGCGCGGGTGTAAGGCTCCTTCACCGAGACTTCAGGCATCAGGCTGTCCGGCACGCCGGAGGCGATCGCCTCACCCCGCGCGATCCGCCTGATCCCGTCGAGCAGGTGGGCGCGGGTCTCGTCGGAATAGCTGCGGACTGTCAGTTCCAGCTTGGCCTGATCGGAAATGATGTTGCTCTTGGCCCCTGCGTGGAACGATCCCACCGTCACCACAGCCGGGTCGAGCGGGCTCGTCTCGCGGCTGACGAGCGTCTGCAGCTTCATGACGATCGAACTGGCCAGCACGATCGGGTCCTTGGTCGCCTGTGGATAAGCGCCGTGGCCGCCCAGCCCTTTCACGAGAATATCGACGGTGTCGACATTGGCGAGCGCCCAGCCCACCGCAGCACCCACCTGTCCGGCGGGAAGATCGGCCGAATCGTGGAAGGCCAAAGTATAGTCCGGCTTGGGAAAGCGTGTGTAGAGGCCGTCCTTGAGCATGCCCACCGCGCCAGTGCCGACTTCCTCGGCAGGCTGGCCGATCATCACCAGCGTGCCCGACCATTCGGCCTTGCGCTTGGCCATGAGCCGCGCGGTCTCGATCCAGGCCGTCATATGGGTATCGTGGCCGCAGGCGTGCATGATGCCGCTCTCGACCCCGGCGGTGGAAACCCCGCGCTTCTTCGAGGCGAAAGCAAGGCCGGTCTGCTCGACGACCGGCAATCCGTCCATATCGGCGCGGATCAGCACCGTCGGCCCCTCACCGTTCTTCAGCACTGCAACAATGCCGGTCTGGCCGACTTTCTCGGTTACGGTGAACCCGGCCTCCCGCGCGGCCTTGGCCATGATCGCAGCGCTGCGGACTTCCTGATAGCTCAGTTCAGGATTGGCATGGAGATCGCGGTAGATCGTCATCAGCCCCGGCAGGTCGCGCGCGATGCTGTCGGTCACCGGCTCGGTCTGAACGGCCATGGGAGATAGGGCAATGGCCAGGGCGGAAACGGTGACGAGCGTTTTCATGGCGCACAGACTATGGAGCCGCGCCTCCGCCGACAACAGATTTCGTGAAATCTCAAGACCCAAGCAGCCCCTGCGCCTCAAGCGGGGCGACGGCGAAATCCGGGAAGCGCAGTTCCTTCACCACTTGTCTCCGGTCTTTCGGAAGACCGGGATAGGCGCGACCGGCCGCGTCCAGCTCCGCCTGCGCCTCCCTGCCCTGCCCGCCCAGCGCATAGGCGGAGGCCAGCAAGTAGCGGGACATCAGCCCGCCATCGGCAACACAGAGGCGCGCGGTGCGAACGGCTTCCGGCGCATCCCCACGATGAAGCGCATCCAGCACCAGCCCGGTCCAGTACCACGGCGGATGACCGGGATTGAGCCGGATCGCCTTGCGTCCGAGCGCCGGGGCGACCTCGCTCTCCCCTAGCGCACCGAGGACGCGGCTGGCATTGGCCAGTATCTCCGCATTGTTGGGGCCGATCTCCAGCGCCTTGCCGATCGCCTCGCGCGCGGCGTCGTCCTCGCCGTGGCGATAGAGCGCCAGCGCAAGGTACTGATAGGCAACGGCAACGGCATTGGTGGCGTTGGCGGCCACGGCCTTGCGCGCGGCTTCCAGCGCCTCGGGCGAATCGCCAATCCCGCGCGCCTGCGCCTCATAGGCATGGACCCAGGACAGCAGCGCCCAGGCGTTCGAATAGTTCGGCCGGTCGTAGACCGCGCGCTCCAGGCATTCCTTCACCGGCCCGAGTTGCCCCTCGCCCCGGCTCCGCATGAATTCGTAGGCTTCCAGTTCGCAGAGGTAACGTTCCATGCCGAGATCGCGGTGGTTCTCCAGATCCTGCCGCATGGTCTCGTGGATCACCCCGTAAGGCTGGCCGAGCCGCGACGCTACGCCCAGCGCGATCTTCGACTGGACCTGGAGTATCTGCTCCGGATCGTAGGCAACCGGGGCATTGCGCCCGGACCAGACGACGACACCGCCAGGCATGCGCACGAGGCTGGAGGTGATCCGCAGAGTGGTCCCGCTGCTTTCTATCACCCCCTGGAGCACGAAAGTCGGTGGCAGCGATTTTCCGCCTGGCCTGGATTGCGGCGGGGGTTGCGGCATCGTGGCATTCGAAGCCAGAACCGCAAGATTGGGAAGCTGCGCCAGGTTGTTGACGAGATCGAGCTGAAGCCCGTCGCGCAGGCGCGCGAGCTGCGGATCGCTGCCGGTCACGGTATAGGGGGCGACATGGACCACCGGGCCAGTCGGCATCTCCCCAGCGCGAACCAGCACCGCATCCCGCTCGCTGCCCGGCCAGTAGACGATGAGCAGCGCGGCCACCAGCGCGAGCGCGGCCAGCAGCCCCCAGGCGCGGCGGCGAAGACTGAGCGCACTTTGCGAGCGGACGATATCCTCGCCGGGACGGGCGGGCACAGCCTGATCGCCGGTAGCGGGTCGATCGGCCCGCTCCAGTCCAGGCACATAGGAGCCGCGCGGAATGACGATACGCCAGGCGTCTCCCTGCCCTTCCCCGGCGTAATGTTCCGCCAGCGTCCGGCGCAGGCGCGTCATCTGCACGCGCACGATCGAATCGGACGAGGCATCGAAATCGGCATCGCGCCCGAAGACGTCTAGAGCAATCGCATAGCCCTTGAGGCGGTCGCCGTGTCCGGCCAGCTTTTGATCGATGAGATAGGACAGAAGTTCCGCCAGTTTCGGCGAAGACCGGAAAGTAGAACCGGCGAGGACACGGCGCAGCGCCTCGCGATATTCTTCGTCGGTGGGTTCCATATCGTCCCCCTCCGGATCAAAATAATCCGGAGGGGGAGATTTGGCAAATACGCTTCCAGTTGCGACCCGAAGCGGCTTTCCAAAAACCTTGCCTGTCGAGAGGCTTCTCGAACCTTGCGTCCTGCCGGACGAGGCGCGGAAGCCGAACTGCCGGAAGCGTGCCGATGGTCCCAGCGGCCATCGGTGTCCCGCAGCCTCGTTTCCTCGGTTCGGAACGAGCTTCCGGCAGACCTCGACGTCGATCGCCATCCCGGAGGGAACGAACGCAGCCCCCGAGGGAGCGACCGGACATGCCACCACAAGTCTGCGGCGGGATTTCAAGGTTATTACCAATGTAGAAAAATTGGAGCGCGAAGCATCCGTGTTTAACCGTTAAATTCAGGGATTCTCCGCGCAGATCGAAGGCTTCATGCCCGATCGGATCATCTTGCGTTCACCATTGAACATATCTTCAGGTGCGCGGAACCCGGACACGAAAAAGCCGCGAGACCCGATCCGGGTTCGCGGCTTTTCGTTTTTTGGTGCCCCTGGCCCGACTCGAACGGGCACGCCTTGCGACAAACGATTTTGAGTCGTTCGCGTCTACCATTCCGCCACAGGGGCAACCCTGCCACCATGATCCTTGCGGATCACGGCATCGACGCGGCTCACTTAGCCGCGCCTTGGCTTCGGCTCAAGTCACTTGAGCGCGTTTGCCAACAACTTGTGGAGACGCGAGTGCAGCGCGTCGTTGCCAGCGAGGATCTGCGTGTCGTGGATGGGCAGCGAACGCCCCTTCCAGTCGGACACGAAACCACCGGCCTCGCGCACCAGCAGGCAGCCTGCCGCGGTGTCCCAGGGCTTGAGATCGGCTTCCCAGAAACCTTCGTAGCGACCGGCGGCCACCCAGGCGAGATCGAGCGCAGCCGAGCCGAAGCGGCGGATGCCCGCGACTTGCGGGGCCAGCGCGTGGTAGATCTTGGTCCACTCGCCCGCATCGCCGTGACCGGCAAAGGGAATGCCGGTGGCGATCACGCTTTCGTCGAGGTGACGGCGCGACGAGACGCGCAGGCGCTTGTCCTGCAGCCAGGCGCCGCGGCTCTTTTCGGCCCAGTAGCTCTCGTCGGTGACCGGGTTGTAGATCAGGCCGGCAGTGACTTCACCCCAGCCCTTGCCGTCCAGACGCGGCTCCTGCACGGCGATCGAGATCGCGAAGTGCGGGATGCCGTGCAGAAAGTTGGTCGTGCCGTCGAGCGGATCGACGATGAAGCGCGGCTTGTCGGGATCGCCCTCGATCTCGCCCGCTTCCTCGAAGAGGTAGCCCCATTCGGGACGCGCCGCGCGCAGTTCGTCCCAGATGGTGCGTTCCGAGGCCTGATCGGCCTTGGAGACGAAATCCGCCGGTCCCTTGCGCGAGACCTGGAGGTGCTCGATTTCGCCGAAGTCGCGGCGCAGGCGGCTACCCGCCTTGCGGGCCGCCTTTTCCATGACGCGAATGAGACCGGAGATGGCCATAAAACTTACCTTGTCCTTCGAGGTCCGGCCGTAGCCGGTCTGATTATCGGCCCTGCGGCGCGGGTTGTTGCGGGGTGGCGGCGGGAGCAGCCGGAGCACCGGCGGCGGGCGCCGTGGGCTTGTAGCCGCAGATCACCACCATGGCGCTCAGCAGTTCGGTGGGGTTGTCGCGGTGAATCTTGCCGGGGTTCTCGGCGATCACCTTGTCCATCGATTCGCTGATCTTCTGGAGCGAGTTGTTGTAGATGCAGCCGACGAGCGCGCCCTTGGCCGGGGCCTCCACCTTTTCGGACTGGAGGCCGCTGATCAGCACTTTCAGGTAGAGCATCGCGCTCTCCACTTCGGGAGAAGCGGCGTGCGCGCCCGCAGCCGGAGCCGCAACCCCGGTCTTTGCCGGAGCAGCGGCCTTCGCCGGCGCCTTCTTCGGCGCGCCTTGAGCCGGAGCAGCAAGCCCTGCCACCAGGGCAGCCGCAGCGATGATCGACGCCAGCGCGCGCATCAGTCGGCCTTCTTCACGTAGGACTTCTCGTAGACGTCCACGACGATGCGCGTGCCGCTTTCGATGTGCGGCGGCACCATCACGCGCACGCCGTTGTCGAGCACGGCGGGCTTGTAGCTGGACGAGGCGGTCTGGCCCTTCACCACGGCGTCGGCTTCGACGATGACGGCTTCGACCTGTTCGGGCAGCTGCACCGAGATCGGGCGCTCTTCCCAGAGTTCGAGCAGGACCTGCATGCCGTCCTGAAGGAAGGCTGCGGCATCGCCCAGAAGGTCGGCGGGAAGCTGGATCTGTTCGTAGGTCTCGATGTCCATGAACACCAGCTGGTCGCCCTCGACGTAGAGGAACTGGAAGTCCTTGGTGTCGAGACGAACCTTTTCGACGGTGTCGGCGCTGCGGAAGCGGACGTTGGTCTTGCGGCCGTCGATGAGGTTCTTCATCTCGACCTGCATGAAGGCGCCGCCCTTGCCCGGCTGGGTGTGCTGCGTCTTGGCAACTTTCCAGATGCCCTTTTCGTATTCGAGAATGTTGCCGGGACGAATGTCGACGCCGCTGATCTTCATGGGATGAACCTTAAGATGGGAAAGAGCCGGTACTACCGAAAGCATGCGCCCTTAGCCGAGGAGACTGCCTGTGGCAATTGCTTCGCGCCGATGCTAGCGGTTCGTCATGATGCGCGCCCTTCGTAACGCCCCTTTCGCCGCCCTCCTCCTTGCTGCCGCCGCTGCGGGAACGGCCAGCCCCACGCCGCCGCCCGTTCCCGGCGGGCCGATCGGCACGATGGAACTCGGCCCCTACAATTGCGAACGGGACGGCACCGCGGGCGGTCCGGTCGGCATCCGCCTGCCGCAGTACGACTTTCGCGCCGTGACCGGCTCCAACTACAAGACGCCGGACGGCGTGCGCGGCAGCTACCTGATGACCGGCGACCAGATCCTGATGACCGGCGGCGAACTCAAGGGCACCCGGCTGCACCGCACCTCCAAGGGGTTCCTGCGCCATATCGGGCCGGACGGAGCGGATACCGACGTGCGCTGCGTGCTGACCCGGAGTGGCCGTGGCCCGCTCGATCCGGCCGGAAACGTCAACGAACCGGATAGCTGACTTCGAAAATCGCCAGCCTGGGGTACAAGACATGCCTGCTGCCCGTAGAATCGCCCTGCTCGCATTTCTTCTCGCCGCCCCGGCCAATGCAGCTCCGGCCCCGGAACCGAAATTGACGCCCGCCCAGTACGACCAGTTGATGCGCGCGGCGGGCTACGTGAAAGCCGGTGTGTCCTGGAAAGGCTGCGACGGCGCCACGACCGTCACCCGCGACGACGTGACATTCCGCGACCTCAACGCGGATGGCCGCGCCGAAGCGCTGATCGTGGACGAAAGCACCGCCTGCTACGGCATGACCGGCATGGGCTTCCAGCTTCTGCGTCAGACACCTGCCGGATGGCAGCTCATGACCAGCGAAATCGGGATCGCCACCTTCCAGAAGGAACGCGGCGTGGGCGGCTATCCGGACATCGAGATCGGCGGCCCCGGCTTCTGCTTCCCGATCGCCCGCTGGAACGGACGCGAATACAAGACGGTCCGCTTCGCCTACGAAGGCAAGCCCTGCAAGTCGCCGGGCTGAGACCGCACGACACCCGGCATTCGGGGCGCTTGCGAAAACCCGTCCGGCCGCCAACATGCGACAGGGCCTGACCGCCCTTCCCCTTACCCGCCCCCTGCAAAGAGGAACCGGCTTCGCGATGGACCAGCCCGACAGCGTCACCGCGCACTTCAAGGCCAATATCGTCCTTTACGGCGCGCTGGCAGCCAATCTCGGCATCGCCGTCGCCAAGTTCTCGGCAGCCGCGATCAGCGGTTCCTCCTCGATGCTGACCGAGGGCGTGCACTCACTGGTGGACAGCGGGAACCAGGTGCTGCTGCTCTACGGCCAGAAGCGCGCTGCCCGAAAGCCGGACCAGACGCACCCCTTCGGCTATGGCCGCGAGCTCTATTTCTGGGCTTTCGTGGTCGCCATCCTGATCTTCGCGGTCGGCGCGGGCGTGTCGATCTACGAGGGAATCGTCCATATCGCCGACCCACATCCGATCGCCGACCCCAGGCTCAACTACATCGTGCTGGGCATCGCCTTCCTGATGGAAGGCGCATCGTGGTCGCTGGCAGTGCGCGAATTCAACGCCCGGCGCGGCGAACAGACGTGGTGGCAGGCGATCCACCGCAGCAAGGACCCGCCGGGCTTCATCGTGCTGTTCGAGGACAGCGCCGCACTGATCGGCCTCGTCATCGCCGCACTCGGCAGCTGGGCCTCGATCCACTTCGCCGATCCGCGCATAGACGGTCTCGCCTCGGTGCTGATCGGCGGCGTGCTGGCGGGCGTGGCGATCCTGCTCGCCCGCGAATCGAAGGAGCTGCTGATCGGCGAAGCCGCCGATCCCCGCCTGATCGCCCGGCTTCGCGCCGTCATGGAACAGGACCCGCGTATCGTCGCGGTGAACCACATCCGCACCATCCACACGAGCCCCCAGGCGATCTTCGTCGCAATCAGCGCCGACTTCGAAGACAGCCTGGTGATGGGCGCCGCGGAAGCGCTGATCGAGGACCTGGAGTGCCGGATGAAAGCGCTCTCCCCGTGGATCACCTCGATCTACATCCGCCCGGAAAAGCGCAGCGAGGCAATGGTCTGGTGAGTTAGGGCCTGTGGGGATTCAGTTCAGGTGGAGCCGGGAATAGTGGACTTTCGTGACCCGGAGCGCAGCGTACTTTCGGTACGTGAGCACCGGAAGCGCGAAACGCCGCCATTCGCAGGCCCGCATGGGCCGGATATCCACAGGCCCTACTTCAGCGTCATCAGGTAATCGATCACCTGCTTGCGCTTTGCCGGATCGGGAATGCCCGCGAAGGGCATCTTGTTGCCGGGCACTTTCTTCTGCGGCGACGTCAGCCAAGCGTCGAGCGTAGCGCGATCCCAGGTAAGGCCGGAAGCCTTGAGCGCAGGACTGTAGGCATAGCCGGGCTGGCTCCCGGCCTTGCGGCCCGCGACGCCGTGCAGGTTCGGGCCGTAGGAGGTCTTGCCCGCCTCGGTCGCATGGCAGGCCGCGCAAGTGCCGAAGATCGGCGGACGCGGTGCCGCGCTCTGGGCCGAGCCGGCGGAGGCCATCAGGGCGGTAAGCGGAACGGCTGCGAGAAAATAGGTCTTCACGAAAAAGCATTCCAATAGAAAGGATTGGCGCCTCTAGCGCCCGAAGTCGATCCAAACCACCCCGTCGCTCCCGCGGAGGTGTGGGCGACGAAGAGTATTCGGCTAAGGTAATGGCGGCGCCGGATCACCGGCACCGCCACCTGTCTTCAGAACCTGTCGAGGTTCATCACTTTGCCCCAGGCCGCCACGAAGTCGGTCACGAACATCTGCTTAGCATCGTCGGAGGCATAGGCTTCCGAAACCGCGCGCAGTTCCGAGTTCGATCCGAACACGAGGTCGACCGGGCTGGCCGTCCACTTCAGCTTGCCGCTGGTGCGGTCATAGCCTTCGTAGACGCCGGGGGTCTTGGCCGACTTCTGCCACTTGGTGCCCATGTCGAGCAGGTTGACGAAGAAGTCGTTGGACAGCGTTCCCGGCGCCGCCGTGAACACGCCGTTCGCCGAATGGCCGGTATTGGCATCAAGCGTGCGCAGACCGCCCACCAGCACCGCCATCTGCGGCACCGTCAGTTCCAGCTGGTTCGCCTTGTCCACCAGCATCTCGGCCGGGGAGTGATCGCTGTCCGCCCCGTAGAAGTTGCGGAAACCGTCGGCGCGTGGACGCAGGTAGTCGTAGGACTTGGGGTCGGTCTGCGCCTGCGCGGCATCGACACGGCCCGGCGTGAACGGCACGGTCACGGTGTAACCCGCCTTCGCCGCCGCCTGCTCCACCGCCGCATTGCCGCCCAGCACGATCAGGTCCGCCAGCGAGACCTGCTTGCCTGCCGGAGCCGAAGCGTTGAAGGCCTTGCGCACGCCTTCCAGCTTGGTCAGCACCTTGGCCAGTTCGGCAGGATCGTTGACCGCCCAGCCCTTGGCCGGATCGAGCCGCAGCCGCGCGCCGTTGACGCCGCCGCGCATGTCGGTGCCGCGGAAGGTGGCCGCAGCCGCCCATGCCGTCTTCACCAGTTCGCGCGGTGCTATGCCGGTGGCGAGGATTTTCGCCTTCAGTGCGGTCGCGTCGGCCTGATCGATCACGGCATAGTCAGCCTTGGGCAGCGGGTCCTGCCAGACGAAGCTGACATTGGGTGCATCCGCACCGAGGTAGCGCGCCGAAGGCCCCATGTCGCGGTGGGTCAGCTTGAACCATGCCCGCGCGAAAGCCTGCGCGAAGAGTTCGGGGTTCTCGCGCCACCGGGTGGTAATCGCGCGGAAGCCCGGATCTTCCTTCAGGGCGATGTCGGTGGTGAACATGATCGGCGCGTGGCGCACGTCGGGGCGGTGCGCGTCGGGCACAAGCTGAGCGGCGCTCGCATCGCTGGGAATCCACTGCGTGGCACCTGCCGGGCTCTTGGTCTTCACCCAGTCGAAACCGTAGAGGTTGTCGAGGTACTGGGTGGTGAACTTCACCGGATCGGCCGACCATGCGCCTTCGAGGCCGCTGGTGATCGTGTCCTCGGCATTGCCCTTGCCACACTTGTTCGCCCAGCCGAGGCCCTGCTGCTCGACCGGCGCGGCCGAGGGATCGCCGCCAAGGCACTCTTCCGGCTTGTGCGCGCCATGCGCCTTGCCGAAAGTGTGACCGCCCGCGATCAGCGCGGCGGTTTCCTCGTCATCCATGGCCATGCGGCCGAAGGCGAGGCGGATATCGGCGGCGGCGGCCAGCGGATCGGGATTGCCGTTCGGGCCTTCGGGATTGACGTAGATCAGGCCCATCTGCGTGGCGGCCAGCGGGCCTTTCAACCCGGTCTTGGCATCGCGGCGCTCGTCGCCCAGCCACTTCTTCTCGGGACCCCAGAATACCGTGTCCGGCTCCCAGCTATCGGCGCGGCCACCCGCGAAGCCAAGCGTCTTGAAGCCCATGTCTTCCAGTGCGACGTTGCCCGTCAGCACCATCAGATCGCCCCAGGAGATCTTGCGGCCATACTTCTGCTTGATCGGCCAGACGAGGCGGCGCGCCTTGTCCAGACTTACGTTGTCCGGCCAGGCGTTGAGCGGATCGAAGCGCTGCTCACCGCCCGCGCCGCCGCCGCGGCCATCGACCACGCGGTAGGTGCCGGCGCTGTGCCAGGCCATGCGGATGAAGAACGGACCGTAGTGGCCGTAGTCCGCCGGCCACCAGGCCTGCGAGGTGGTGAGCGTCTTGCGGATATCCGCCTTCACCGCCGCGAGATCGAGCGTGGCGAACTCCTTCGCGTAGTCGAAGCCGGCGCCATAGGGGTTGGACGCGGGATCGTTCTGGCGCAGCGGCGAGAGGTCGAGCCGGTCGGGCCACCAGTCCTTGTTGGTATTGGGGCCATTGGTATTGGAGGCAGCAGCGGGTGCGGTTTCGGCAGCCTGCGCGGGATTTGCCGCCAGCGGCAGCATCACGGCTGCCATCAGCGCACAAAGCGATGTCGATGTCCTGAACATGGGTTCCTCCTCCTGTTGATCGAACGCTTGTTGGATCTTTCGGATAGCCCCTTTGATATTTTCGGAAAAACTGATCGAACCAATGATTGTGATCGCCTGCCACGATCATGCAACATTTTGTCACAGTTGGATTCCTCGGCGATGCACGCCTGCCCGGACGGTCGCCGCACGCGCCGAGACGAGGCCAGACCGGCTGGAACCGGACGCCGTTACGTAACTTATTGCACATGGCAGGCCGGTTTCCGTTCACCTTTGCGGAAGCACGGTCGGCCAGAATCGCATTGTTCACGCTTCCCCGCTCGGCTTGGAGCGGCGCGGGGCTGTTAAACAACATAGACAACAAGGAGTGAATGCGATGTCGCCTTATCTGACGAAACTTGCCCCTGTCGCCGTGATCCTCGTCGGATCGATCGGCCTGGGTGGCTGTGCCACCAAGGGTTTTGTGCGAGACCAGATCGCCACCGTGAACCAGCGGATCGACGGTCTCGATTCCCGTCTCCAGCAGACCGATGCCACCGCGAAGCAGGCCCTCGCCGAGGGACAGGCCGCTTCCGGCCAGGCCCAGCAGAACGGTCAGCGCATCGACCAGCTCAATTCGCGCGTCGACGGCGTCGAGCAGCAGCTGGCCGCCAGCCAGCGCAAGCGCGCGCGCAACTGAGCGCCGTTACCGGCCTCCGGCCGAAAAGACTGTGATATCATGGTCGGCGCCTGTTCCGGGCGCCGACCATTTTCCATGAGTACACCACGCCGATGACGAGCCTTTCCCTGGCCCTTGCCGCCCTCGCGCTGGCAGGCGCCGCACCGCACCCTGCCCCCGTCCGCGCCCCCACCCGCGAAGGACCCGAGACGCATCTCGCCAAGGCATCTACGAAAAAGGCTGCGGCCAAGAAAACCGCCGGGAAGAAGGCGCCTGCAAAGCAAGCGAGCGCACCCGCGAAAGCGCCGGAAGCCGCGCCGGAACGGGAACTTTCCGCCCCGGCCCTGCAAGTCGCGAACTGGGTGGCAGGCTCGCTCGACAACCATTCCCTGCCCTACATCATCATCGACAAGAGCGCCGCGCGCGCCTTCCTGTTCGATGCCGAGGGCAAGCGGCTGGCCGATGCCCCGGTACTGATCGGCAAGGCGCTGGGCGACGAGGCCACCCCCGGCATCGGCGCCAAATCGCTTTCCGAGATCGGCCCCGCCGAAAAGACCACGCCCGCCGGGCGCTTCCTGGCGAAGTTCGGCTGGGCGGCGGGCAGGCAGAGGGTGCTCTGGGTCGACTATGCGACCTCGGTGGCGCTCCACACGATACCGAAGGGCAACAAGGAAAATCGCCGGGCGCGGATGTTGTCCGAGACGATCGAGGACAACCGCATCACCTTCGGCTGCATCAATGTGCCGATGGCGTTCTACACCAACGGCGTCAGCCCGCTGTTCAAGGAGAAGGGCGGCTACGTCTATGTCCTGCCGGACATCAAGCCGCTGGAGGAAGTCTTCCCGCGCCTGCGCGTGGAAGCCGTGCTGCACGCCAACGCCGCAACGCTGGGCCAGCAATAGTCACAAGTCAGGGAAACGGGGCCATGGCGCTGCCACGGCCCCCGAAACCGGAGTGTCAGGCGCCAACCAGCCCGCGGATGGCGCTTTCGAACAGCGCGCGGCCGTCGGTACCGCCGTGGGTGTTCTCGATGGCGCGCTCGGGGTGCGGCATCATGCCCAGCACGTTGCCTGCCGCATTGAGCACGCCCGCGATCTGGCGAGCCGAGCCATTGACGTCCTCGGCATAGCGGAAGGCCACGCGGCCCTCGCCTTCGAGGCGGTCGAGCGTTTCCTCGTCGGCATGGTAGTTGCCGTCATGGTGGGCCACCGGGATGCGGATGTGCTGGCCGGTCTCGTAGCCCGAGGTGAACAGCGACTGCGCGTTCTCCACCTTCAGCGAAACCTCGCGGCAGACGAAGCGGATGCCCGAATTGCGCAGCAGCGCACCCGGCAGCAGACCGCTTTCGGTAAGCACCTGGAAGCCGTTGCAGACACCGAACACCGGCACACCGCGATTTGCCGCTTCGATCACCGCCTGCATGACCGGCGAGCGCGAGGCGATCGCGCCGCAGCGCAAGTAGTCGCCGTAAGAGAACCCGCCGGGCAGGCCGATGAAGTCCAGGTTGTCCGGCAGTTCGGCATCGCCGTGCCAGACGCGGATGCACTCGGTGCCCGAGACCTTTTCCAGCGCCACCGCCAGATCGCGGTCGCAGTTGGAGCCCGGGAACGTGACGACAGCGGAGTGGAAAGCCATCAGGCGACCTTCTCGATGCGGTAGTTCTCGATCACCATGTTGGCGAGCAGCTTCTTGCACATGTCGTCGATCGCTTCGTCGCTGACTGTGTCTGCAACGTCGAGTTCGAACAGACGGCCGGCACGCACGTCGTTGACGCCCGAGAAGCCCAGGCCTTCGAGCGAGTGATGGATCGCCCGGCCCTGCGGGTCGAGGACACCAGGCTTGAGGCTGACGTGGACGCGGACTTTCATCTCAGGGCCTTTCGCTAAGGGCGCAGATTCGTTTCAGGCCGCCTATGGCCCCGGACAGGCGCGGGGGCAAGGTTTGTGATCGTATTGAGAGGACCGGCATTGAAGCCCTCGGCGCAACCTGCCATTTCCTCGGCCATGCAGAACTATATCTCGTTCGCCGGACAAGTCGCCGTGGTAACCGGCGCCGGACAGGGCCTCGGCCGCGCCTATGCGCTGGAACTGGCGCGGCGCGGTGCGAAAGTGGTCGTCAACGACATCGGCGCCGCGCGCGACGGCAACGGGCATTCGGACGCCGCCCTCGCCGTCGTCGAGGAAATCCGCGCGGACGGCGGCGAGGCCATGGCGGACGGCGGCGACGTTGCCGACTTCGCGCAGATGGAAGCGATGGCCGCCCGCGCCCGCGAGGCCTGGGGCGGCGTGCATGTGCTCATCAACAACGCCGGCATCCTGCGCGACCGTACGTTCGCAAAGATGGACATGGCCGATTTCGAGCGCGTCGTGCGGGTCAATCTGCTCGGCAGCGCCTATGCGACCAAGGCCGTGTGGGAAACCATGCGCGAACAGAACTACGGCCGCGTGCTGATGACCACCAGTTCCAGCGGCCTCGGCGGCAATTTCGGCCAGGCCAACTACGGCGCGGCGAAATTGGGCGTGCTCGGCCTCGCCCGCACCTTGCGCATGGAAGGCGCCAAGTACGGCATCCGCGTCAATTCGCTGGCCCCCACGGCGGGAACGCGGATGACGGCGGACATCTTCCCCGACGAGGCCTACAACGCCTTCCGCCCCGAAGCCGTCGTCCCGGCGGCACTGTTCCTCGTCTCGAAGGATGCCCCGAGCGACGCCGTGGTCGGCGCTGGCGGCGGCGTGTGCCAGAGCGCCTTCATCACCATGAACGACGGCGTGCTGCTGGAAGAGAGCGCGTTGACCGTCGAAGGCTTCGCCGCAGCCTGGCCGCAAATCCGCGACCGAGGCGGCGACTTCGTGCTGGAGACCGGGATGGAACAGGCGCATCATGCCTTGTCGATGCTGCTGAAATCATAGAGTTAAAATCCGGATAATCCGTTGACCTCGCGTAAAAGGCGAGACAGTTTGCCAAAAATTCAGGGAAACGCGGGTGTATTCGGAACAAGATTTGCAATCCGCGATTTCGGCGGGCGCCATTAGCGCAGAGGCAGCGGAGGCGTTGCGCTTCCATGTCCAGAGCCGCCGCACCTTGCCCATGGCCGACGAGGAGAATTTCAGGCTTATTACCGGCTTCAACGATATATTCGTTGCGATCGCCTGCCTTCTGGTGATTTCTTCGGGGCTCTACGCGGTCGGCTTCAAATACATGTGGGCGGGCGGCCTCATCGTGGCCGCAGTAAGCTGGATCATGGCAGAAATTTTCACGCGCAAGCGCCGCATGGCCCTTCCATCGATCATTCTGCTGATGGCATTCGTGCTTGGGCTTGCGCTTTTTTCGGGCGAATTGGCCACGCTGGCTCTGCCGCAGCACCTCGTTGTGCGCCATCATCAGTTCCAAGGGCGCGACGAAGTTTGGAACACGCTCGAACGCTATCCCTGGCAGGATGCCACGATCGCGCTCTGCGCTGCCATTTTTGGGATGGCAGGCGCCATCGCCCACTGGCTGCGCTTTCGCGTATCGATCACGGTAGCCGCGGGCACGGCTGCCCTTGTGCTGACCCTGCTTTCCATCATCGCTGCCGCCACTGGCCTGAAACTGGAAACGAATCCCGTCATGGCGCCGGCCGCCTTTGCGTGCGGTCTAGCCGTTTTCGCCTTTGCGATGCGCTGGGACCTATCGGATCGGGAGCGACTTACACAACGTGCGGATATCGCCTTCTGGCTACACCTGCTGGCAGCGCCCCTGATCGCCCACCCGCTGTTTTTCTGGTTAGGAGCACTGAATGACGATATCTCGAACATCCGCAGCTTCGGTGTCCTGGCTATCTACATGGCCTTCGCTTTTGTAGCGCTCGTCATCGATCGCCGCGCTCTTCTGGTCTCGGCTTTGCTTTATGTTCTCGTGGCGCTCAACGGCATTCTGACTCAATTCGGCTCAATCGGTGCGAGCCTTGCCATCACGACACTGATCATCGGCTGCGCCTTGTTGATGCTGTCGATTTTCTGGGCGCCCCTGCGTCACCGTCTGGTATCGCATCTCCTGCCGAAAAACTGGCAAGACAGACTACCTATGGCAGCCTGAAATCAGTCCTCGACCACTTTCAGCAGCTTGCGCTCCAGCGGGCTGAGCACGCCCGCCAGTTCATGACCGCGCTTGAGCACTTGGCCGACTTCTCCGAACAGGGTCCACATGCCCTGACGCCCCCGCAGCGAAGGGCGTTTCTCGATGCGCGCCTGGGGCCGCTCGGCAGCGCGGCGGAAAGCGGAAAAGTTGGCCGCTTCCTTGCCAAAATCCATCGCATAGTCGCGCCAGATTCCGGCGGCGACCATGCGTCCGTAGAGGTCGAGAATGCGCTGGAGTTCGATCCGGTCGAAACCGACCTGGAGCGGCACCCGCCCTGGAAAGGCGACGACGGTTCCGGGATGAGGATGACTGCCTGCGGCCATCCGCCGGTCAGACGCCCTTCACGACCGGCTCGGCCCGCTTCTCTTCTTCCAGCTTGCGCATCAGCGTATCGACCTGGGCGCGCAAAGCCGCAACCTGCTCTTCCAGTTCGTCCACGCGCTGGCTGCCCACCGGCTCGCACGGCTCCTTGCAGGGCGTGCCGTAAGGCATGAATTCCTTGGCGTAAGTCTCCGCCTTGACCAAAGTGGAGCGGGCCTTGACGCCGATCATCGTCGCGCCTTCCGGCACGTCCTCGGTCACGACCGCGCTGGCACCGACGCGGGCGCGCTTGCCCACCGTGACCGGGCCGATGATCTGCGCGCCGGAACCGACGATCACATTGTCCAGCAGGGTCGGATGGCGCTTGCCGCCCTTGCCGTTGGTCGGGTTCGAACCGCCGAGGGTAACGCACTGATAGATCGTGACGTTGTCGCCGATATGGGCAGTCTCGCCGATCACGGTGAAGCCGTGGTCGATGAAGAAATTGCGGCCGATCGTGGCGCCGGGGTGAATGTCGATCGCGGTCAGGAAGCGCGAGACGTGGTTCACCACGCGGGCGAGGAAGAACAGGTCGGCGCGGAACAGCCGGTGCGCGATCTTGTGGAAGAACAGCGCCCAGACGCCGGGATAGAGCAGGACTTCCCAACGCGAACGCGGTGCAGGATCGCGCGCGACGACGGAATCCAGATAGCGAACCAGATTAGCCAACATCGCACGAATCTCCCATCAATCGGCCCGCGTGGCAAGCCATGAGGTCAAGAGGCCTCCGGATCGCCATCTGCCCCGTCATCCCCACGCCCGGCCAGCCCGTCCGAACCGTAGAGTTCGAACAGCGCCTCGCGCCAGATCGCCAGGGTTGGCGGCTGCTTGCGCTCAAGGCTGAGGCGGTCGATGGCGGCGACCAGGTTTTCGACGCCGAGATGGCTACGCTCGCAGCGCGGTACAAGATAGTCGCGCGCCGAAGGATCGAGCGAAAGTCTGCGAACCTGGGCATGCACGTCGATGAGTTCGCCGAGCATCTCCTCGTCGGGATCGCCGATTTCCAGTTCCAGCGCGGCGCCGAGGCGAGAGCCGAGGTCGGGCAGCTTGACCTGCCACAGGCCTTCGGCTTCCGCGCCGCTCACGGCCCGGCGGCGGTTGGAGATGATCAGCAGCGGGCGGCGGCTTTCCTGCGCGCGGTTCCAGCTGTGGAACACCGCGTGTTCGTCCATGCGATCGGCATCATCGAGCACGTCGCCATGGCTCGATTCGACGAACCAGCGCGCCAGCAGCGACTTGCCCGAGCGCGGCGGCCCGTAAAGGATCGCGCTGTGAAACGGCCAGGACGCCGATTCCAGCAGCCCGTCGACCGCATGGGCATTGGCATTGCCGACGACAATGCGCGGCGGGCTGTCGCTCGCGGCGGACAGCGGGAGTGCGATCTGCTTCATCATGGGAGGACCTAGCGGGTGATCCTCAGGGCGCCGCCGCCGCTCGTCACCTTCCAGCCCTGCCCGCGCAAGGCCGAGGCAAGCCGCTCGCTGCCCCCCTCGACGGTCACGCGCATCACCGAAGTGCCGCCGACGGCGAGACTCATCGTCGCCGCGCCGCGTACGCCGGGAACCCCGCGCACGGCGGCGAGCGCCGCATCGACCGCCGCCGCATCGGGCGAGGCGAACTGGACGGACACGGTCTCGACCGGCGCCCTGGGCGCCAGCGGCGAAGGCGTGGAAGTCGGTATCACGGCCTGCGACGGCAGCACATCGATCGGCGCGCCGCCCTTGGGCATGAGCTTGGTACGCAGCTCGGCAAAGGCGCGGTCGAGCACCTGGCCGCTGGTGGTCAGCGTCGGATCGGGGCGAAGCTGGCCGCCCGAGAGCGCGTCGCGGTAAAGGCCGTCCATGCGCTGGACCGCCTTTTCGAGCATGGCGGGCAGTTCCTGCTCGCTGCCCGCGTCCATCTCGAACGTGCCGAGGAAAGTGTTGTCGGGGCCGTAGCGCGCCGTGAAAGTGCCGTGGATCGGACCACCCGGCCACTGCCGTTCGAGGCGGGCATAGGGGATAACCACGTCGGCGGCGTCGAACTGGTTGAGCACGTTGCGCCACCACAGACGGCTGCGGCGCGAGGCCTGCCCTGCCGTGAGGATCAGCGATTCGCCGCCCGCGCCCACCGGGCGCACATAGTCGATCGGGCTTTGCGAGGCCTGGAATTCGGCCCAGGCCCGCTGCCAGGGGCCGCGCACTTCGAATACCTGCTGCACGCCGCCCGAATAGAGCACCGGCAGCACCAGCATCGGCGCCGAACGGATCGTCGCGCCGCCGGCACCGACATATTGTCCGGCGCGGGCCTTGTTGAAGATCACGCCGAGCGTGGCGATGTAGCGGCGCGGGCCGACCTGTTCCTGGCCGATCACCACGGACGAGACCATCGCGTCGATCGCCTCGACCGGCATGTCGGGGCCGCCGAGCTTCTTCCAGGCTTCCTTCTCGGCCTGCTTCCAGCCTTCCAGGCGCGCATCGGCGCCGGTCTTGGCGGTCACGTCGACTTTGATGCCGTTGACCTGGATATCTTCGGAATTGGCGAGCGGGGCGATGCCGCGATCGCCCTCGACTTGCGCCACGAGGCGATAGCCGCCCGCCGCGCCGAGTGCGAGAATCGCCGCGCCGCCGGCCACGAGCGCCATGCGCCGCGCAGAAGCCGGAGCGCTGCCGGCCACACGCCGGATTTTGGGGGAAAACGTCAGAGCCATCATCAAACCGTGTCGCCTTTTGCCCAAACCGATCCGGAAAACCAAGCCGTAATCCAAGTCCCGGCGCTCGGCTCACAAAGAACGCACAGGCGAAATCGGCGGAACAGCTTGAACACGGCGATCCGCGAGAAATTTTTCCGCGCGAATTGCCGGAAATATCCCTGCCGAAAGTCATGCTCGGGCGTGACAGCGGCGCGTTTGCACACTATGCGCGCGCAATGTCCGACGATAACACCCCGCAGAGCTATTCCTACGAGCAGGCCGGCGTCTCCATCGCCGCCGGCAACGCGCTGGTGAAGGCCATCGCCCCGCTCGCCAAATCGACCGCGCGCCCCGGCGCCGATGCGGAGCTTGGCGGCTTCGGCGGCTTCTTCGATCCGCGCGCGGCGGGCTACAAGGACCCGCTGCTGGTGGCCGCCAACGACGGCGTCGGCACCAAGGTCAAGCTGGCGATCGACCATGACCGCCACGACAAGATCGGCATCGACCTTGTCGCCATGTGCGTGAACGACCTTATCGTCCAGGGCGCGGAGCCCCTGTTCTTCCTCGACTACTTCGCCACCGGAAAGCTTGAGAACGGCGTCGCCGAACGCGTCGTCGCCGGGATCGCCGAGGGTTGCCGGATCTCCGGCTGCGCCCTGATCGGCGGCGAAACCGCCGAAATGCCGGGCATGTATGCCGCGGGCGACTACGACCTCGCAGGCTTCTGCGTCGGCGCCGTGGAGCGCGGTGAGCAGCTGACCGGCGACAAGGTTGCCGATGGCGACGTTCTGCTGGGCCTTGCTTCCTCGGGCGTGCACTCGAACGGTTATTCGCTGGTCCGCCGCCTCGCCGCAGACAAGGGCTGGAAGCTCGACCGTCCGGCCCTGTTCGATTCGGACACCCTGCTGATCGACGCGCTGATCGCGCCCACGCGCATCTACGTGAAGAGCCTGCTGCCGTTCATCCGCTCGGGACGCATCAACGCCCTCGCCCACATCACCGGCGGCGGTCTGCTCGAAAACATCCCGCGCGTCCTGCCCAAGGGTCTCCATGCCCGCATCGATGCCGGTGCCTGGGAGCAGCCGCGCCTGATGGCCTTCCTTCAGGCCCAGGGCAATATCGAGCCCGGCGAAATGGCCCGCACCTTCAACTGCGGCATCGGCATGGTGCTCGCGGTTCCGGCCGATGACGTCGCCGCGCTCAAGGCCGAACTCGAAGCCGCCGGAGAGACCGTCTTCGTGATCGGCATCGTCGAGGAAGGCGAAAAGGGCTGCACCGTGCAGGGCAGCGCCGAAGTCTGGTCCGCCCGCGAGGACTGGGAAGCGGTGCATCTTGCCTGACAGGGCTTCCGGGAAGGCCAAAGTCGCCGTCCTGATTTCGGGCAGCGGCACCAATATGGCCGCCCTGCTCTATGCCAGCCGGGACGAGGACTGTCCTTATGAGATCGTCCTCGTCGCCAGCAACAAGCCGGATGCGGGCGGCCTCGCCCTTGCCGCCGCCGAAGGCGTGGCGACTTTCGCGCTGAGCCACAAGGGCCTCTCGCGCGAAGACCACGATGCGGCGATGGATGCGGCGATCCGCGAATCCGGCGCGCAATGGGTCGCGCTCGCGGGCTACATGCGCATTCTTACCGAGGGCTTCGTGCGGGGCTGGGAAGGCCGGATGGTCAACATCCACCCCTCGCTCCTGCCGAAGTACACCGGCCTCCACACCCACCAGCGCGCCATCGACGCGGGCGACAGCCACGGCGGCGTCAGCGTCCACCTCGTCATTCCCGAACTCGACGAAGGTCCGATCCTGGGCCAGGTTCCGGTCGCCATCGTGCCCGGCGATACGGCGGATACGCTGGCCGCGCGGGTGCTGATCGCCGAGCACCAGCTCTATTCGCGCTGCCTTGCCGCGCTCGTCGTGCGCGAATCGAGTCCGGAATGGCTGCTCGAACGCGTGCGCGAACGCGCCATGGCGCTGCCCGAGGCGGACGAAGTGGAAAGCCACGGCATGCCCTGCTTCGGCGTGATCAAGGGCAAGAAGTTCGCCTATTTCACCTCGAACCACCATGCCGACGGGCGCATAGCCCTGCTGGTGAAGATCAGCGGCGCCGATGAGCAGGCCATGCTGATCGAGCAGGACGAGGACCGCTACTTCCGCCCCGCCTATTTCGGCGACGGCTGGATCGGCATCCGCCTCGATCTCGGCGAAAACGACTGGGATGCGATCGGGGATTGGCTGTCGCGCTCTTGGCGTGCGATTGCGCCGAAGAAGCTGACTTCGCTGATGGATGCTGCCGACCAGTTCTGATTATGGAGAAAGGCGATAGCCGCCCTCCGGTCCAATACCTGCTGAATCTGCCGCCTAATTCCCGTCATCCCCGCGAAGGCGGGGATCCCGCCTCTGCCGCGTAAGGCGAGAGGTCGCAAAAAGGCAGCGGGGCCCCCGCCTTCGCGGGGGCGACGGAGTTGGTGGATTGAACCGTTAGCTCTTCCGATCAGGCGCCGACTGCCCCGGCATCGCGGATCATCCGGCCAAGTTGGTCGAGCAGGCAGAGGCGTTCCTTCTTGAGCTCCTCCAGCCGGGTGTTCGAAGCGGCTTCCAGCGTAGCCTCGATCCGATGGATTGCGCCGTTCACCTCATCATAGCGGTCGGCCAGCACTGCGAAATGGCCGCGGGTGGCCTTGAGATGGTGCAGGGCTTCCAGATCGTCCGGAAACTCCGCGGCGAGTTCGTGGGCTTTGTGGGACATCGGCTCTCCTCTTCGCTCTGGCTGCATCGCAGGTTATCCTGCCTTGTCCATCCCCGCCTTGCGCGGGATCAATCGTCAGATCTCCGAATAGTCCACTTGCGGACGGCTTTCGCGGGTCCCGCGATAGTGCTTCTCCGGCTCTGCCGGGTCCCCGGCGATCAGCACATGGTCGTCATGCACTTCGACCAGCCTGCCGACGATGGGAAAGCCTTCGAGACTGCCGTTCACGCGGTAGCTGACGGTATCGCCGACCTTGAAGCTCTTCGCGTCGAAATTGAACGCCCACGGACGGGCTTCGTCCGAAGTGACCGCGCCTTGCATCTTCGCTCTCCGACTTTTTCGGAGAACCTAACGCAAAACTGCCCTCTCCCAAAAACAAAAAGGCCGCCCAAGCGGACGGCCTTTTTTTGTCGTTTGATCCGGCTTGCGCCGGATAGCGGCACCGGCCCTCTCCCCCACCCGACCTCCCGACGAGAGTATCCTATGGGAGGTCGGGTGGGGGAGAGGGCCGGTGCCGCTCAACGAATGCGCTTATGCGCATTCGTCAAACAGCTTGCTTCAGCCGACGATTTCTTCCGGCTTGAAGAAGTAGGCGATTTCGATCGCCGCGTTCTCTTCCGAGTCCGAACCGTGGACCGAGTTGGCTTCGATCGATTCGGCGAAGGTCTTGCGGATGGTGCCCTCGGCGGCGTCGGCCGGGTTGGTGGCGCCCATCACGTCGCGGTTGGTCTTGACGGCGTCTTCGCCTTCGAGAACCTGCACGACCACCGGACCCGAGATCATGAACGACACGAGGTCGCCGAAGAAGGGGCGTTCCTTGTGGACGGCGTAGAAGCCTTCAGCCTGCTCTTGCGAAAGCTGGATGCGCTTCGAAGCGACGACGCGCAGGCCGGCTTCTTCGAGCAGCTTGGTGACGCCGCCGGTCAGGTTGCGGCGGGTCGCGTCGGGCTTGATGATCGAGAAGGTGCGGGTAACCGCCATGGTGAGTTCCTTAAAAAGGGGTTGGAATCTTGCGCGCGCCAGTAGCCGGGAACGCGCGGGACCGCAAGGCGGGCGCGGATTAACTTCCGGCAGTCCGGATACTGATCCAGGGTGTGTGGGGTTTTAGGCCAGGTGGAGCCGAGAATGGTGGGCTTTCGCGACCCGGAGCGCAGCGTACTTTAAGTACGTGAGCACCGGAAGCGCGAAAGACCGTCGTTCGCAGGCCCGCATGGGCTGAAACCCCGCACACCCTAGGCCGCCTGAACCCAGCGGCCGCCTTCCTGCTTCCAATAGTAATGCTCCACGCCCTCGCGCCCGCGCAGCATGCGCCAGGTATCGCGGGCGTGCTGGAGCGTGCTCTCGTCGAACAGGAAGAACGTGCGTTCGAACGGCACTTCGCCCTCGCGCCACTGGCCGTCGGCGATGGCCATGAACGTCGCGCCGTTGGCGGGTTCGGGCGCTTCGGAGAGCAGGATCGGCTGGCGATCCTCGTTGCCCTCGCCTGCAAAGCCGTTGGCGAGGAAGCTCTCCGGCCCGGCGGACCAGAGCGCCTGACAGATGCGCTGGCGCTGGCCGAGGTCGGCGGAGACGACGAGCAGGCGCCCGCCATTCCCCGCGACCTTTCCGGCAATCAGCGCCAGAGCGCTTTCGGCAGGGTCACGACTGAGCTGATAGAAATCGACGCGCATGTCGCGGCCCTGCCCTTTCGATCAGGCTTCGAGCGTATCGCGCACGAAGCGGTCGAGCAGGCGCACGCCGAAGCCCGAGGCACCCTTGTCCCAGGTCGCGCCCGGCTTGTCGGTCCAGACGGTACCGGCGATGTCGAGGTGCGCCCAGGGGGTGTCGTTCTCGATGAAACGCAGCAGGAACTGCGCCGCGGTGATCGAGCCGCCGAAACGCGGGCCGACGTTCTTGATGTCGGCAATCGGGCTGTCGATCATCTTGTCGTAGTTCGGGCCCATCGGCATGCGCCACAGGCGGTCGCCCGACACATTGCCAGCGGCGGTCAGCTGCGCGGCCAGGTCGTCATTGTTCGAGAACAGACCGGCATACTCGTGCGCGAGGCTGAGGATGATCGCGCCGGTCAAGGTGGCGAGATCGACGACCTTGGCGGGCTTGTACTCGCGCTGCACCCAGGTCAGCGCGTCGCAGAGCACCAGACGGCCCTCGGCGTCGGTGTTGATGACTTCGATGGTCTGGCCCGACATCGAGGTGACGACGTCACCCGGACGCTGGGCATTGCCGTCGGGCATGTTTTCCACAAGACCGCAGACGCCGATCACATTGGCCTTGGCCTTGCGCAGCGCGAGCGCGAGCATCGTGCCGGCCACCGCACCGGCGCCGCCCATGTCCCACTTCATGTCTTCCATGCCGGCTGCCGGCTTGATCGAGATGCCGCCGGTGTCGAACGTCACGCCCTTGCCGACGAAGGCAACCGGAGCCTCGCCTGCCTCACCGCCGAGCCATTCCATGACCAGCAGACGCGCCGGACGAACCGAGCCCTGCGCCACGCCGAGCAGCGAACCCATGCCGAGTGCGGCCATTTCCTTGTCGTCGAGCACGCGGACCTTGAGGCCGCTGCCCGCCACTTTCGCCTCGACGCGGGCGACGAAGGATTCGGGGTAGATCACATTGGCCGGTTCGGTCACCAGTTCACGGGTGAACGAGACGCCCGCGACGATGGCCTGCTCGACTGCCCAGACCGCTTCGGTGCCTTCCGGCGCGCCGACCACGGCGATGTCCACGAGGCTCGGCTTGGCGTCTTCGGCCAGCTTGGTGCGATAGGTATCGAGGCGCCAGGCGCGCAGCACGGCGCCGAGCAGAGCGCCCGCCGCTTCGTCGGCCGTGAGACCGGCGCCGGTCAGGTCCAGCGTCACGGCGGTCTCACCCGAGGTCAGATACTTGGCGACGACGGCCGCACCCGCGCGCTCGACGGCGCCCTTGCGGTCAGCAGCGTCAGCCGCGCCGATCCCGGCCAGCGCCACGCGCACGGCCTTGCCGTCGCGCTCCACGAAGCCCTCGAA
Source organism: Novosphingobium sp. BL-S-20 (assembly GCF_055521635.1). NCBI lineage: Bacteria > Pseudomonadati > Pseudomonadota > Alphaproteobacteria > Sphingomonadales > Sphingomonadaceae > Novosphingobium > Novosphingobium sp. BL-S-20. The sequence continues at coordinate 2,060,058 of NZ_CM145494.1, forward strand.
AACCTGCCCGGTCTTGCCGGTGAAGCGCGAGGCCTTGGCGCCTTCGACGAGGACCTGCTCGATATCGGCGGGAATCGCATCCTGGTTCACGAAGCGGGCGACGAGACGCGCCGGGGCGGCGGCAGCAGCGTCAAGGAACTGGATATTCATGGGATCTCCTGAATCACGGGGGCGGGCGCCGATCTTGTGCGCTTCGCCGCAACAGCGGATTGCAGTTAGGCACAGGCGGTGCGATAGGCAAGTGATGCTCCCTGCCGCGCCGACCCTGCTGCAAGCCCCCCTCCGCCGCTTGCGACCCGTTTCGCTGAGCGTGCTGGCCCTTGGAATCGCCGCATTCGGCCTGCCTTCGCATGCCTTTGCGCAGGACGTCTCGCGTCCCGTCGATACCGGCCCGATCGAGGGTGCGCCCCCTGCACCGCCCGCCTCCACCGACGACAACGTGCCGATCGCCTTCGAGGCGGACACCGTCGAATACGACCAGAACGACGAATTCGTCACCGCCACCGGCAATGTCGTGCTGCGCAAGGACAAGCAGTCCGTCCGCGCCGACAAGGTGACGTGGAACCGCAAGACCGGGCAGATCCTGGGCAGCGGCAATGTCCGCATGGTCGATCAGGACGGCAACCAGCTCTATACCGAAAACGTCGAGCTGACCGACGAGCTGAAGACCGGCATGATGGAGAACCTGCTGCTGGTCATGCGCCAGGGCGGACGCCTCGCCGCCAACAAGGGCGAGCGAATCGCCAATGGCGATGTCGTACTCCAGCATGCCGCCTATACCGGCTGCGCCGTGGAAAACGACGAAGGCTGCCCCAAGAAGCCGACCTGGCGCGTCGTCGCCAAGACGGTGGTCTATAGCGAGGAGCGCAATCGCGTGCGCTTTAGCGATGCCCGGCTCGAACTGTTCGGCGTGCTCCAGCTGCCGCTGTTCGGCCTTTCGGTGAGCACCAACGGCGGCGCGGTATCCGGCTTCCTGGTGCCCGACCTGCGCACCAGCCCGTCGAACGGGATCGAGGTGGCGCAGTCCTATTACTGGCGCATCGCCGACAACCGCGATCTCACCGGCTCGCTCCACGCCTATACCAAGGCGGCGCCGATGGCCTCGTTCCAGTACCGCGCGCTGACCGATATCGGCGCTTACCAGATCACCGGCTATGCGACGTCGAGCAACCGCATCCCGATCAACAGCAGCAATCCGGACCCGAACCGCGAACGCGCCTTCCGCGGCTACATTTTCGCCAACGGCAAGTTCCAGCTCGACGAGAACTGGAGCATCACCGCCTCGATCCGCCGCGCCACCGACCGCACCTTCGTGCGCCGCTACGACATCTCACGCGACGACCGGCTGCGTTCGTCGGTCGAAGTCGAGCGGATCGACCAGGACAGCTACTTCTCGTTTGCGGGCTATGCCACGCAGACCCTGCAATCGAGCCGCGACCAGGGCCAGATTCCGGTCGCCTTCCCGGTGCTCGACTATCGCCACCGCTTCAACGAATCGCTGCTGAGCGGCAAGATCGAGACCCAGGTCAACACGATGGGCGTTACCCGCGTCGATGGGCAGGACACCCAGCGCGCCTTCGCCAGCACCCAGTGGTCGCTGCGCAAGCTGACCGGCATGGGCCAGGAAGTGACGCTGACCGGCCTCGTGCGCGGCGACGTCTATCATTCCGACGAGAACGACCTGACCACGACTGCGCTCTATCGCGGGCAGCCGGGCTGGCAGACGCGCGGCATCGCGCTGGCGGCCGTGGACGTGAAGTGGCCGCTGGTCGGCCAGGTGTTCGGCGGCAGCCAGATCCTGACCCCGCGCGTCCAGTTCGTCGCCACGCCGAAGGTCAAGAACCTGGCGATCCCCAACGAGGATTCGCGCGCGATCGAGCTGGAGGATTCCAACCTCTTCGCCCTCAATCGCTTCCCCGGCTACGACCGTTTCGAGGACGGCGTGCGCTTCACTTACGGCGTCGACTGGATGTTCGAACGTTCGCGCTGGCGCATCAAGTCCACGGTCGGTCAGTCGATCCGGCTCAGCAACAAGCCCTCGATCCTGCCCGACGGTACCGGCCTTGCCAGCAAGACCTCGGACATCGTCGGCCGCACCGAACTGCGCTATCGCAACTTCTTCAACATCATCCACCGCTTCCGCGTCGACAAGGACACGCTGGCGGTGCGCCGCAACGAGTTCGACATTTCGCTGGGCAACAACCAGACCTACCTCGAACTCGGCTATACCAAGCTCAACCGCGACATCTCGATGGACATCGAGGATTTGAAGGACCGCGAGGAAGTGCGCGCCGCGGGCCGCGTCGCCTTCGCCAACTACTGGTCGCTGTTCGGCTCCGCCGTGGTCAACCTGACCGACCGCAAGGAAGACCCGACGTATGGCTCGGACGGCTTCCAGCCGCTGCGCTCGCGCGTCGGCATGGCCTACGAGGACGACTGCCTCCAGGTCTCCTTCACCTGGCGGCGCGACTACGTGACCTTCGGCGATGCGCGCAAGGGCAACTCTTTCCAGCTGGGCTTCGCGCTCAAGAACATCGGGGCATGGTGATCCAGCCCTGCCGATCAAAGCGGCCCCTGCCGGAGCCGCCATCGCCAAAGCGGCCCCAGCTGGAGCCGCCATCGCCAAAGCGGCTATCGGACGTGCTCAGTTTCGGTTAAGCCGCGTGCCGACATAGGGTCGGTAATGCGTCCCTCGGCGAAATTCTCCATCGAGCGGCAGCGGCCGTGCGGGTCGAATACGGGATATAGGTCAAGGTGAAAGCTATCCAACGCAACACGTTCTTCAAGCGCGCGGCCTTTGCCTGCACTGCCCTCGCCACTTGCGGCACGCTGGCCGCAGCGCTCTCGTCGGGCGCAGCCTCTGCCCAGTCCGCGCCGCAGGGCGAGATCGTCATTCCAGATGACGTGAAGATCTTCGGCAACGACAATCCCAACTTGCGCCGCGCCACCGCCGTGGTGAACGGCTCGGTCATCACCGGCACCGACGTCGACCAGCGCCTCGCCCTGATCCTCGCCGCCAACCAGGGCAAGATCAGCGAAGACGAACAGAAGCGCCTGCGCCTGCAGGTGCTGCGCAACCTGATCGACGAGACGCTCCAGATCCAGGAAGCCAAGGCCGCCGACGTCGCCGTTTCCGATGCCGAGGTCGACCAGTCCTACGCCCGCGTCGCTTCGCAGAACTTCAACCAGAACACCCAGGCGATGGACGCCTACCTGAAGCGCGTCGGCTCCTCGCCGGACTCGCTCAAGCGCCAGATCCGCGGCGAACTGTCGTGGCAGCGCCTGCTCCAGCGCAACGTCCAGCCGTTCATCAACGTCTCCGACGACGAAGTGAACGAAGTGATCGACCGTCTCAAGGCCTCGAAGGGCACCGAGGAATACCGCCTCGGCGAGATCTATCTGGCCGCCACGCCGGAATCCGAGCAGCAGGTCGAGGCAAACGCCGGCCAGATCATGCAGCAGCTGCGCCAGGGAGGCAGCTTCGTCGCCTATGCCCGCCAGTATTCGCAGGCCTCGACCGCTCCGGTCGGCGGCGACCTCGGCTGGGTCCGCCTCGGGCAGCTTCCGAACGAAGTGGGCGAAGCCGTGCGCGACATGCAGCCCGGCCAGCTCGCCGGCCCGATCGCCATCCCCGGCGGCTACGACATCGTCTACCTGATCGACAAGCGCCAAGTCCTCACTGCCGATCCGCGCGACGCCGTGCTGGCGCTCAAGCAGATCTCGCTCGAGTTCCCCAAGGGCATCAGCGAAGCCCAGGCCAATGCCAAGGCCGAAAACTTCGCCAACACGATCAAGACCGCCAAGGGCTGCGGCGATGTCGACAAGGTCGCCGCCACCATCGGCGCCCAGGTCGTCGCCAACGACCAGGTCAAGGCCCGCGACCTGCCCGCGCAGATCCAGTCCTCGATCCTCACACTCTCGCCCGGCGAGACCCTGCCGCCGTTCGGCTCGCTGACCGAGGGCGTCCGCATCCTGATGCTCTGCGGCCGCGACGATCCGCAAGTCGATTCCGGTCCGAACTTCGAGCAGGTCATGGCCCAGCTTGAGGACGACCGCGTCAACAAGCGCGCGCAGATGTACTTGCGCGACCTTCGCCGCGACGCGGTGATCGAGTACAACTGACGATAACGGGGGCGGCACGATGGCGGCCAATACCAACGGCGCGCCGCCCCTGGCGGTTCCGCCTCTCGCCGTTTCCTTGGGCGATCCGGCGGGCGTAGCTCCGGAACTCATCGCGCAGGCCTGGGCCGTGCGGCATGAAGAGGGGCTCATGCCCTTCTTCGCCGTCGGCGGCGCCGAAGTGCTCAGGGCCGCCGCGCGCAGCCGCGGGATCGACCTGCCGGTCGTCCGCATCGCCGCCCCGCAGGAAGCCGCCGAAGTCTTTGCAAAGGCCCTGCCGGTGCTGGGCGAAGAGGATGCCGAAGCCCGGTTCGGCCAGCCGGACCGCAGCGGCGCCGCCCTCGCCCTCCATTCGCTGACCCATGCCACGCAGCTCGCGCTGTCCGGCGCGGCCAGCGCGGTCGTCACCGGCCCCATCGCCAAGTCGAAGCTCGCCAAAGTGGGCTTCACCCAGCCCGGCCAGACCGAATTCCTCGCCGATGCCTGCGGCGTCGCCCATGGCGATGCGGTGATGATGCTGGCCGGTCCCAACTTGCGCACGGTGCCGCTGACCGTCCACGTCGCGCTCTCACAGGTCCCGGCGCTCGTCACCCGCGATCTCATTGAAGGCAAAGCCCGGATCGTCGCCCGCGCGCTCGTCCGCGACTTCGGCCTGTCCCCGGCGCGCATCGCCATTACCGGCCTAAACCCCCATGCCGGGGAAGACGGTCGCATGGGCCGCGAGGAGATCGAGACCATCGCCCCCGCCATCGCCGCCCTCGCCGCCGAGGGACTGGCCGTGACCGGCCCGCACCCTGCCGACGCCCTTTTCGCCGCGCATGAGCGCGACAGGTTCGACGTCGCGCTCTGCATGTACCACGATCAGGCGCTCGTCCCGATCAAGACCCTCGATTTCGACGCGGGCGTCAACGTCACGCTCGGCCTGCCGATCGTGCGGACCTCGCCCGACCACGGCACCGCCTTCGGCATCGCGGGCCGGAACGTGGCGAGCGCGGGCGCTACCATCGCCGCCATCCGCATGGCAGGCCAATGCGCCGCGCGCAGGCTTTCGCCGGAGACACCAGCATGACCACTCTTCCTCCGCTGCGCGAAGTGATCGCCCGCCACGGCCTTTCCGCCTCCAAGGCGCTCGGCCAGAACTTCCTGTTCGACGAACAATTGCTGGACCGCATCGCCGCCATCCCCGGCGGTCTTGAAGGACGGCAAGTGCTGGAAGTCGGCCCCGGCCCCGGCGGCCTTACCCGCGCCCTGCTGCGCGCGGGCGCCACCGTGACCGCGATCGAGATGGACCGCCGCTGCCTTCCGGCGCTGGCGGAAGTCGAGGCCGCCTTCCCCGGCAAGCTCAAGGTGATCGAGGGCGACGCGATGAAGATCGCCCCTGCCGACCTGTTCGACGGGCCTTACGCGGTCGTCGCCAACCTGCCCTACAATGTCGGCACGGCGCTGTTCACCGGCTGGCTCTCGGGCGAAGCCTGGCCGCCGCAGTGGTCGTCGCTGACGCTGATGTTCCAGGAGGAAGTGGCCCGCCGCATCGTCGCCGAGCCGGATACCTCTGCCTATGGCCGCCTCGCGGTGCTGGCGCAGTGGCGCTCGCAGGCGAAGCTGGCGATGAAAGTCCACCGCAGCGCCTTCACGCCGCCGCCCAAGGTCATGTCGGCGATCATCCACGTCGAGCCGGGGCAGGCGCCCGAAGGCGTGTCGATGCGGGTGCTGGAGCGCGTGACCGAAGCCGCCTTCGGCCAGCGCCGCAAGATGCTGCGCCAGAGCCTCAAGGGCGTGCCCGGCGCACTGGATGCACTGGAGAGCCTGGGAATCGATTCCCAGCGCCGCGCGGAAACGCTGTCAGTCGCAGAATTCGTCAGCGTGGCTAAGGTACTTACCCGGCCCTGACCGGACCGGGTGGGGGAGTTGACCCGGTCCTGATCGGACCGGGAGGGGCTTACTGCGCGGCTTCGGCGGAAACGGGCTGCCTGACGGCCCCGAGATCGGGCTTGGCAAGCTGCGCCGCCACCCAGACCGCCACGGCAAGGCCAAGCCCCATCAGCGCGAACTGAACGAGACGCCCCGTCAGCGGTCCATCGGATGCAAGGAAACGGACGACACCGCGCTCCTTCGGAAAACGCAGGGCTTCCGCCGCCAAAGCGACCGGCAGCACTTCGCGATCCGAACCCGCGCGTTCCCGCTCGGCGCGAACCGAGTCGAGACGCACGACCCGCGCGCCTTCTTCCGAATTGATACCGTCGGCCGGGACACCGACAGGCGGCGTACCGGAGATGGCGCGCCCATGGGCACGATCAGCACTGGACTTCTTCAACGCCGGGCCCCCCTAGCGAACACCACGTTGAATAGTGCCTTGCACGCGATAGATCAAATCAAAGTTAACGCACGGGTGAGGCTTTTGCGGTCAGACCTCCGCCAGCGAAGGCACGACAGCCGCTGCCTTTTTCCGACGGCGCCAGGCATGAAGCAGCGGCTCGGTATAGCCACTCGGCTGCTCCACGCCCTTGAAGACGAGATCGCAGGCCGCGCGGAAGGCAAACGAGGTCTCCCAGTTGCCTGCCATCGGCTCGTAGAGCGGATCGCCCGCGTTCTGCGCATCGACCTTGGCCGCCATGCGATGCAGCGAATCCATGACCTGCTCGCGCGAGCAGACCCCATGGAGCAGCCAGTTCGCCATGTGCTGGCTGGAGATGCGCAGGGTCGCGCGGTCCTCCATCAGGCCGACATCGTCGATGTCCGGAACTTTCGAGCAACCGACGCCCTGATCGATCCAGCGCACGACATAGCCGAGCAGGCCTTGCGCATTGTTGTCCAGTTCCCCGCGCACTTCAGCCTCGGACCAGTTGGTGCCCTGCGCCAGCGGGACTTGCAGCAGGAGATCGAGACCGGGAATCTCCGCGCCCGCCATCTCGCCCCGCAAGCCAAAGACATCGATCTCGTGATAATGCATGGCATGAAGCGTCGCCGCAGTGGGAGACGGCACCCAGGCGGTGTTCGCCCCGGTGCGCGGATGGCCGATCTTCTGTTCGAGCATGTCGCGCATCCGGTCCGGCGCCGCCCACATGCCCTTGCCGATCTGCGCGACGCCCGAAAGCCCGTGCCGCAACCCGATCGCGACATTGCGCTTCTCGTAAGCGGCGATCCAGCCCGAGCCCTTGATCGCGTTCTTGCGGATCATCGGCCCGGCCCGCATCGAGGTATGGATCTCGTCGCCGGTACGGTCGAGGAAGCCGGTGTTGATGAAGACGATCCGGTCCTTAACCGCATGGATGCAGGCCGCGAGGTTCGCCGAAGTGCGCCGCTCCTCGTCCATGACGCCGACCTTGATCGTGCGGCGCGGCAGGCCCAGCAGGTCCTCGACCGCATCGAACAGGTCGTTGGTGAAGGCGCATTCCTCCGGCCCGTGCATCTTCGGCTTGACGATATAGATCGCCCCTTCGCGGCTGTTGCCGAAGCGGGTCAGGCCTTTCACGTCCTGCGCCGAAATCGCGCTCGTCAGAACGGCATCGAGGATACCCTCGGGAATTTCCGAACCGTCGGCCAGCAGGATCGCCGGATTGGTCATGAGATGGCCGACATTGCGGACGAACAGCAGGCTGCGTCCCGGCAGTTCGAGCACCTCGCCCGAGGGCGTCTCGACCGCCTTGTCCGGCGCCAGCGCGCGGCTGTGGGTGCGGCCGCCCTTCTCGAAGGTTTCGGTGAGGTCGCCCCGGATCACGCCGAGCCAGTTGGCATAGCCCGCCAGCTTGTCCTCGGCATCGACCGCGGCGACGGAATCCTCCAGGTCGACGATCGTGGTGAGCGCGGCTTCCAGCACGACATCGGCAATGCCCGCCCGGTCGGACCGGCCGACTTCGCTGCCCGCATCGACAACGATCTCGATCCCGAGACCGTTCGAGCGATAGAACCGCCCGGCCTGCGTCGTCCCGACATATTGGGCCGGATCGGCCAGAGCGACGTCGAGGCTCTCGGCATCGGCCCAACTCCCCGAGGCCAGCGGCAAGGCCCTGTCGAGAAACCGCCGCCCTTCGGCGATCACCGCCGCGCCGCGGGCCGGATCGTAGCCCCGCCCCTGCGCAGGCTCGGCATCGAGCGCGTCGGTGCCGTAGAGCGCATCGTAAAGACTGCCCCAGCGCGCATTGGCGGCGTTGAGCAGGAAACGGGCATTGAGCACGGGAACGACGAGTTGCGGCCCCGCCATCGTCGCGATCTCGGGATCGACGCCGGTAGTACCGATGGAGAAATCGCCGGGTTCGGGCGCCAGATAGCCGATCTCGCGCAGGAATGCCTGATACTCGGCCTGATCGATGGACTTGCCGGGGCGCTCCAGGTGCCAGGCGTCGATCGCCGCTTGCAGCGCATCGCGCCGTTCCAGCAGCGCCCGGTTGCGCGGCGCCATTTCGGCCACCAGCGCCGCAAACCCCGCCCAGAACCCGGCCGCATCCTGACCGATCGGCGGCAGGACTTCCTGCTCGACGAAACGCGCCAGGGCGCCATCGACCCGCAGGCCCGAACGTTCGACTCTGTCTGTCATCTTTCCTCGCATTCCAGGCACGCAGGCACCAAAGTGCGTGCGGCGACCGTGACATCTGTTCAAGATTGTCCTGGGGAGGATTGGCCCTGCTATGCCCGATCCGGATGGGCTTGGCAAATGCGAACTCGCCGCCGGTCTCCATTACGGTCCCAAAGTGGTACCACCTCGGACCAGCTTAGACCTTGCGCCGGAAGGACTTACGACCGACATTCCCCTCGGCTTCGGGAACCTTCGAGCGGCTCCCCCACTTGCGCATGAGGACGCGCGGTACTGGAAGGATCGGAATGCTTCGCAAGATCAGCCGGCTTTTCGTCATCAAGACGCGCTGGGAAGCGTTCATGATCATCTACGCCCTCGCCCTGGGCGCGGTGGAACGCGGCAGCGTCTACCTCACGCGCTTTCCGGGATGGGGGGGAAGACTGCTGTTCCTGGCCTGCACCGGCGCCGTCTTCATGGCCGGGGCGAAAATCCTCGACTGCCTGAAGTTCGAACAGGCCCAAAAGCTGGCCGAAGAAGCGGAAAATGCACCCGAAGTGGACGAGATAGTCCCCGAACGCGCAAACGCCGCCTGAGAAAAGCCCGGATATGTCGGAAGGGTGGGGTGATTCTGTTGCAAGGCTCACCCCGGGCCCCTGGAATCCCTTCTGTTGCCCGGTGGGTCCAACCGCGCTTTAGCTTTGTAACGTCAGGGCGTTAGCCCCTAGAATTACGCGGCGAGAGCGAGTGCTTCGTTGTCGTTGGCACTTGTGAGTTTTGAGCCTTGAACGGGTTACTCAGCCCGAATGAAAACACCGCTTTTCAACACACGTCGATCCTAGTTCGGCCCCGTCATCACCCCTGCGACAACAGGGTTGTCCGGCCGGATGGCAGGACGGGTGATGGTGGAGCCGCCGGGTACCGCCCCCGGGTCCGCTGTGCCTATTGAACGGCGCAGTTTATCATCATAGCCAGCCGAAGCTGGCAGGACCTCATATAGGGCGCCCGCCGGAAAAGAAAAGGGCGGGAATGACCCCGCCCTTCCGCAATTCACAGCCGATTTCTCACGGCCGTTTTTCGGCTCAGTCCTTCTTCAACGCGTCGCGGATTTCCGCCAGAAGTTCCACTTCGGTCGGGCCGGTGGGCGCTGCGGGTTCTTCCTTCTTGGGCAGCAGGCGATTGGCCTGGCGCACGATCAGGAAGATCACGAAGGCGAGAATCAGGAAGTTGATGATCGCCGTGAGGAAGGCGCCATAGCCGAACATGGCGACGCCCGCCGCCTTGAGACCGGCATAGGTCATCGGCCCGGTATAGCCCGCCGGGATCGTGCCAAGCACCACGAACTTGTTGCTGAAATCGATGCCCCCGGTGATGAGACCGATGAACGGCATGATGACATCGTCGGTCAGCGAGGCAACGATCTTGCCGAAAGCCGCGCCGATGATCACACCGACAGCGAGGTCGAGCACGTTGCCGCGCGCGATGAAAGTCTTGAATTCCTGAAGCATGGGTCGGTTTCCCCTCGATCCTGTGCGGTCCACGATTGGCGGCAAACCTGCCACATCGCTCGTTATGTAACAATCGCCCGAGTAACAAACGGTTGCGCGCGTCGTTTCAGCGGAGCGACCGTCCTTGAACCGGGACGGGCGGCTGCTATCTATTCCAGCTAGAGGCATGGCCCCTTGGCCGCGCCGATCAGGAGGATCACGAATGTCCCTTTCCGCCCTGGCCCGCAAGAGCCGCAATGTGCTGGCCCTCGCGGCGGCGCTGTCGCTGGCTGCCTGCGGTTTCAACTCGGTTCCGACCAAGCAGGAAGCCGCCAAGGCCAAGTGGGCCGATGTCCAGGCCGCCTTCCAGGAACGCGCCAACCTCGTCCCCAACCTCGCCGCCGTGGCGAAGGGCGCCGCGACGCAGGAGAAGGAAATCCTCACCGGCGTGGTCGAAGCACGCGCCAAGGCGACCTCGATCCAACTGACCGCAAACGATCTTAACGATCCGGCCAAGATGCAGCAGTTCCAGGCCGCGCAGGGCCAGCTCGGACAGAGCCTTTCGCGCCTGCTGGTCAGCGTCGAGCAGTATCCCGAGCTCAAGTCGATCGTGAACTACCAGATGCTCCAGACCCAGCTTGAGGGCCAGGAAAACCGCATCCGCATCTCGGTGCGCGACTACAATGCCGCGGTTCAGGACTACAACACCGAAGTCCGCACCTTCCCGACCATGATCGGCGCCAAGCTGCGCGGTGCGGACCCGCTGGTCCCCTATCAGGCGACGACGCCGGGCGCCGAGAACGCGCCGAGCCTCGAAGGCAAGATCTGATCCCGTGATCCGTTTCCGGGCCGTCCTCGCGGCCATCCTTCTGGCGTTCGGCGCGCTGCTTGCCCAGCAGGCAGCCGCCGAACCCACCTTCCCAAAGCTGACCGGCCGTGTCGTCGACGATGCCAAGCTGCTGAACCCGCAGCAGACCGCCCAGCTCACGCAGAAGCTGGAGGCGCTGGAGAAGAACTCCGGCCGCCAGCTGGTCGTCGTCACCCTGCCCAGCCTTCAGGGCTACGAGATTTCCGACTACGGCTACCAGCTCGGCCGGGCCTGGGGCATCGGCGAGAAGGACAAGAACAGCGGCGCCCTGCTGATCGTCGCGCCGAACGAACGCAAGGTGCGGATCGAGGTCGGCTACGGCCTCGAACCGATCATCACCGACGGCCTCTCCTTCCTCATCATCAACAACCAGATCCTCCCCCGCTTCAAGGCCGACGACTATCCCGGCGGCATCGCGGCGGGCACCGACGCCCTCATCAAGCAGCTCACCCTGCCGCCCGACCAGGCCCGCAAGGTGGCGGCAGACGCCAATGCCGCGCGCAAGCAAGGCTCCGGCGGCGGCTTCCCGATCGGCACCATCGTCTTCATCCTCATCATCGTGTTCTTCGTGGTCATGCCCATGATCAACGAAGCACGCGGCGGCGGGCGGCGGCGCGGCGGCTTCGGCGGTCCGATCATCTGGATGCCCGGCAGCTTCGGCGGCGACGATGACGACGATCACTTCGGCGGCGGCTGGGGTGGAGGCGGCGGATTCGGCGGCGGCGGTGGCGGCTTCTCGGGCGGCGGCGGCAGCTTCGGCGGCGGCGGCGCGAGCGGCAGCTGGTAAGGGGGACAGAAACGATGCCGATACCCGTCTATCTCTCCGCCGAGGACCACGAGCGCATCAGCGCCGCCGTGGGCGAGGCGGAAATGCACAGCGCCGGCGAGATCGTCACCGTGCTGGCCGACCGCTCGGACGGCTATACCGACGTGGCCCTCGCCTGGGCCGCGATCGTCGCCTTCCTCGCCCTCGCGGCGCTCGCGATCGCGCCCGAATTCTACATGGGCCTCTACGAAGACCTCCTGGCCGACTGGGGGCACGAATGGAACCCCAGCATGATCGTCGGCCTTGCCGCCGGGATCGCCGCGATCAAGTTCGGCGCGATGCTGCTGCTCCAGCTCATCCCGCCGCTCAAGTTCTGGCTGGTCCCGCCGCAGATCAAGACCATGCGCGTCCACGCCCACGCCCTCCGCGCCTTCCGTATCGGCGCCGAACAGCGCACCACGGGGCGCACCGGCGTGCTCATCTACCTCTCCATGCGCGAACACCGCGCCGAGATCGTCGCCGACCGCGCCATTGCCGCCAAGGTCGATCCCGAAGTCTGGGGTCAGGCCATGTCCGCCATGCTCGCCCATGTCCGCGAAGGCCGGACCTCGGACGGCATGGTCGTGGCCGTGGGCAAAGTCGGTGCGATCCTCGCCCAGCACTTCCCCCGCGCCGATGACGACGTGAACGAACTTCCCGACAGGCTGATCGAAATATGACCGACACGACCATTCTCCCCCCCGACGCCGACGCCCCTGACGAAGTCGTCTGGCAGGGCCGGTTCATCACCACCCGCAAACGCGGCCGCTGGGAATACGTCAGCCGCGCGCGCGGCATCCGCGCCGCGGTGATCCTCGCAGTGGATGCCGAAGACCACGTCATCCTCGTCGACCAGTACCGCGTGCCGCTCGGCAAGCGCTGCATCGAACTGCCCGCCGGTCTCGTCGGCGACCACGTAGACAACGCCGACGAAGACGCCAGCATCGCCGCCGCCCGCGAACTCGAAGAGGAAACCGGCTACCATGCCGGGCGCATGGAAAACCTCGGCGAGTTCTTCTCGTCGCCCGGCATGGTCAGCGAAAGCTTCACCCTGTTCCGCGCCCACGACCTCGTGAAAGTGGGCGAAGGCGGCGGCGTCGACAGCGAGGACATTATTGTTCACCGCGTCCCCCTCGCCGGGATCGAACAGGCCATCGCCGACTGGCGCGCGCAAGGCTACGCGATGGACGTGAAACTGCTCACCCTGCTCGGCGCGCGGCTGCTCGGCTGACATGCGGACGCGCTTCGGCGTCTGCCAGCGCAAGCGGCGCTATGCGAGCGAGGCGGAGGCCCTGGAGGTGGCGGCCAGGGCTACCGTCGTGCTGCGGCCCTATCGCTGTGCGCTCTGTCGGCAGTTTCATCTGACCGGGCGGACCAAGGGGATGCGGGTGCCTCGGTTCTTGCTGGAGAGGCAGAAGGAAGAGGAAAGCAGGGGAGCATAGCCCCCCTGCACCCCCATTACTGTCCAGGGCACGCGGACCAACCGCGTCACGCGCCCATGGTGATGTCGTCAGTCTTATTGGCTGCGCCGCTAAGCAGCAAAAAACCTCGTCGCCCCCGCGAAGGCGGGGGCCCCGCTACCTTTTGCCACCTCTCGGCATACACAAAACAAGCGCGCGCCCCTTCTCGGGGATGACAGTCTCAAAGCGTCGTGAAGATCGCCCCGAAGTCCTTGCCGCCGTTCCCGGCCTCGACGAAAGCCTCGTAGATTTTCGTCGCGTGCTCGCCCATCGGCACAGTAGCACCGGACGTCGCTGCTCCCGCCATCGCCAACCGCAGGTCCTTCAGCATCAGCGCCGAGGCAAACCCGCCTGCATAGCCATTGTCCGCCGGGCTACTCACACCGACACCGGGCATCGGCGTATAGTCGTTGAGCGACCAGCAATAGCCGGTGGCCTTCGAACTGATCTCATAGAACGTCTGCGGATCGAGTCCCGCCTTCTGCGCCAATGCCAGAGCCTCGCAAGTGCCGATCATGTGCACCGCCAGCAACATGTTGTTGCACATCTTGGCGACCTGTCCCGCCCCGGTATCACCGGCATGGATCACCGCCTTGGCCATGGGTTCGAGCACCGCCTTCGCCCGCTCGAACACCGCATCGCTGCCGCCGACCATGAAGGTCAGCGTACCGCCGTTGGCCGCCGCGATCCCGCCCGAAACCGGCGCATCAACCATCTCGTAACCCGCCGCCTGCGCCAGCGCGACGACCTCGCGCGCCGTTTCGAGATCGATGGTCGAGCAATCGAGGAACAGCGCCCCCTCGGGTGCATGGCCGAAGACTTCGGCGGTATAGACCGACCGCACGATAGCCCCGTTCGGCAACATGGTGACGACCGCATCGACGCCCTCCACCGCTTCGGGAACGGTGGCGAAAGTCGCACAGCCCTGCTCCGCCGCCTTGGCGACGGCATCGGCGGACAAGTCGAACGCACGGACCTCATGTCCCGCCTTCACGAGATTGGCAGCCATGCCACCGCCCATGTTGCCGAGACCGATAAAGGCGATTTTCATGACATTTCTCCCAGATTTTCGTGCCGGCCCGATTTATGCGGGCGACAGCTTCTTTCCGAAGCGTAGCCCCTTCTCCGTCATCCCCGCGCAGGCGGGGATCCCGCTTGCGAAACAGCGCAGGCGCCATTCGCCAAAAGCGGGATTCCCGCCTGCGCGGGAATGACGAAGTTGTTGACTAAGGACTTGGCTCTATTGAGCCTCTAGAGCCAAGCCCCTCACGCAAGCTTACTTGCCCTTCCAGACCCCCGGCCGCTTCTCGACGAAGGCCTTCATACCCTCGACCTTGTCCTCGGTCGCCGTCAGCACCTGGAACATGCGGCGTTCCAGAACGAGCGCGGTGTCGAGCGTGGTCTCGAAGGCGAGGTTGACCATTTCCTTGTTCATCGTCGCGGCCAGCGGCGGCATTCCGGCGATCGCCCCGGCGGCCTTGAGCGCCTCGTCCAGCAACTGATCGAGCGGCACCACACGGCTGACGAGACCCGAACGCTCGGCTTCGGCGGCGTCCATCATCCGGCCGGTGAGGCACATGTCCATCGCCTTCGACTTGCCAACCGCGCGGGTCAGGCGCTGCGAACCGCCCATACCGGGGGCGACGCCGAGCTTGATCTCCGGCTGGCCAAACTTCGCGTTTTCCGAAGCGATGATGAAATCCGCCATCATCGCCAGTTCGCAGCCGCCGCCGAGCGCGAAGCCGTTCACCGCCGCGATCCACGGCTTGCGGGTGGTCTTGACGATCCGCGAAGTCCAACCGGCGAAGAAGTCCTCCGAATAGAACTCGGCGCTCGGCTTGTCGGCCATTTCCTTGATGTCGGCGCCCGCTGCGAAGGCCTTCTCGCCCGAGCCGGTGAGCACCGCGCAGCCCTGCGAAGGATCGCCCTCGAAAGCCGCGAATGCCGCGATCAGGTCCTCCAGAACCCGCGAATTCAGCGCGTTGAGCGCCTGCGGGCGGTTCAGCGTGATGAGCGTGACGTTGCCTTTTTTCTCAACCAGGATCGTCTCGTAGCTCATAGGGGCTTCCATTCCTCTTCTGGGGCGAGCGGCGCGAAAATCGCATCCAGCATCGCATCGGTGACACCTTCGGGCGCCGGGGGATTCCACTTGGGCGCATTGTCCTTGTCGACAATGACCGCGCGCACGCCTTCCGCGAAGTCCGGCAATACCAGCACGCGGCTGGCCAGCCGGTATTCCATCGCCATGTTCTGCGCGAAATCGTCCAGCGTCAGCGAAGTGGCGAGCTGGCGCAGCGAAACCTTGCAGGCCTGCGGACTCTTGGTGCGCAAGGTGGCGAGTTCGCGTGCGGCCCATTCGCTGTCGTCGCTTTCCAGCGAGGCGAGCACCTGTTCCAGCGTGTCGAAGGCGAAGTGCCTGCGAATCTGCCCCTCATGCGCGGCGATCCTGGCTTCCGGCGGCTTGGCCGAGAGCGCGCCGAGCACGCCGCCGATCTCGTGCCCGGCGGCGATCCGGCGCTTGGCCTCGGGCAGTGCCTCGCTCGGCAGGTAATGGGTGGCGAGACCGGCCCAGAGGCATTCCGCGCCGTCGAGCCGCGCCCCGGTGAGCGCCAGGAACTGGCCCAGCCGCCCGTCGAGCCGCGAGAGATACCAGCCGCCGCCGACATCCGGGAACAGGCCGATGCCGGTTTCGGGCATGGCGAAGCGGGTATGCTCGGTCGCCACGCGGAACTGCGCGGGCTGCGAGATGCCGACGCCGCCGCCCATGGTGATGCCGTCCATGAAGGCGACCACCGGCTTGCCGTAAGTGAAGAGCTGATGGTTGAGCCGGTACTCGGACAGGAAGAACCTGCGCCCTTCCCGCCCGAGATCCTCCAGCGCGGAGCGGCGCAGCAGGTTGATGTCGCCGCCCGAACAGAAGCCGCGTCCCTCGCTGTGCTCGATCATGACCGCCTTCACCGCTTCGTCTCCGGCCCAGCCGGCAAGCAGCGCGCTCATCGTCTCGCACATGCCGAGCGTCAGCGCATGGATCGCTTTGGGGCGGTTGATCGAGATCACCCCGGCCACGCCCTCGCGGCGATCGAGCACTTCTGCGGTCAGGGTATCGGCGGGCAAAGTATCTGCAGTCATATCCTCGTGCCCCTTACTTCAGGAGATCGCGGCCGATGATCATCCGCATGACCTCGTTGGTGCCTTCGAGGATACGATGGACGCGCAAGTCGCGCCAGAAGCGCTCAATGGGATAGTCGCGAAGATAGCCGTATCCACCGAACAATTGCAGCGCGCGGTCGACCACCGAGGAGCCGGTGTCGCTGGCCATCATCTTGGCCATGGCGGCGAAGCGGGTCTTGTCGGGCGATCCGGCAGTGACCTTGGCGGCGGCGAGATAGAGCAGCGCGCGGGCAGCCTCCAGTTCGGCGGCCATGTCCGCCAGGGTGAACTGGGTGTTCTGGAACTCGGCAATCGGCTGGTCGAACTGCTTCCGGTCCTTCACGTACTGGACCGCCTCGTCGAGACAGCGCTGCGCCCCGCCCAGCGAGCAGGCACCGATATTGAGGCGGCCGCCGTCGAGACCCGCCATCGCGAACTTGAACCCGTCACCTTCGGCACCGACCCGGTTCTCCGCCGGAATGCGGGCATCCTCGAAGATCACCTGCGCGGTGGGCGAAGCGTTCCAGCCGAGCTTCTTCTCAGGCGCGCCGAAGGAGACGCCGGGCGTGTCCTTGTCCACCACGAAGCAGGAAATCCCGCGCGACTTGTGCTCCCCGGTGCGGGCCATGACGACATAGACGTCGTTGACGCCGCCGCCCGAGATGAACTGCTTGGTGCCGTTCAGCACATAGTGGTCGCCGTCCAGCCGTGCGCTGGTCTTGAGCGCCGCCGCGTCCGAACCGGAGCCGGGTTCGGTCAGGCAATAGGAGCCGATTGTCTCCATCGCGCAGAGATCGGGCAGGTAGCGATCCTTGAGCTGTGCATCGCCGAACCGGTCGATCATCCAGGCGACCATGTTGTGGATCGAGATATAGGCGCTGGTCGCCGGGCAGCCGTAGGACATCGCCTCCATGATGAGCGCGGCCTCAAGACGGCCGAGGCCGATGCCGCCGCTTTCCTCAGACACGTAGATCGCGCCGAAGCCGAGTTCGCCCGCCGCCTTCCAGACGTCCACCGGATAGTGGTGCTCCTCGTCCCACTCGGCGGCATAGGGGGTGATGCGGTCTGCGGTGAACTTGCGCGCGGTCTCCTGGATCGCGAGCTGGTCCTCGGTCAGGCCAAACTGTTCGGTCATCTCTATCCCTGTCAGGTGCAAATGCTTCTAGGAGCACTTGGTATATGTAAGCATGCCGGGCATGGCGTCCGGCCCGGTGTCCTTGCGGATCAATGTCCTGCCGCCGTCCGGCGAAGAGAGCGCGACGTCAAGCTTCCAGCTCTGCCCCTCCCCCGAGAAGGCGAATTCGCCGTCGAGCGCGGAAGCGGAGCCGGAGCGGATCGTGCCCAGCTTCGCCACCGATTCGTAGAACTTCAGCGTGTCGGCATCGACCGTCAGCAGCCCCTTGGCGTCCCCGAGCGTGCTGGTGCAGTCGGCATCGACGAGGCCCCAACGCCCCTGCAACTGCGCAGGGATCGCCGTGGGTATCGCGACCGCTTCCTCGGTCGCCGAGGCCGTGGGGGCAGGCTCCGGCATTTCCGTCGCGGTTTCGGTCGGCTTGGCCGGTTCCTTAGAGCAGGCGGCCAAGCCCAGAACGAGCAGCGAAACCGTCACGGCCGGAGCGAGTAGGTTGCTGATCTTCATCATCAGGCGACTTTCCTTTCAGCAGGTATTCCTGAAAGAACACCCGCTATCCGTACCCTGTTCCGCCGCCCCTGTCCCCATCGGCAGAGTGACGGGTTTCCGTCACTCCATGGTCGAAGTGACGGGTTTCCGTCACCCCATGGTCGGAATGATGAAGGCGCTGTCGCCCGCTCCGCCGTCCGGCCAGCGCTGGGTCACGGTCTTCACCTTGGTCCAGAAGCGCACGCCTTCCATGCCGTACTGGTTGTGATCGCCGAAGGCCGAGCGCTTCCAGCCGCCGAAGCTGTGATAGGCGACCGGCACCGGGATCGGCACATTGACGCCGACCATGCCGACCTGCACGCGGCTGACGAATTCGCGCGCGGCATGGCCGTTGCGGGTGAAGATGGCGACGCCGTTGCCGTACTGGTGCTTCGTAGGCAGTTCCACCGCTTCCTCGAACGTCTTCGCGCGAACGATCTGGAGCACCGGGCCGAAAATCTCCTCCTTGTAGGCGCTCATTTCCGGCGTCACGTGGTCGAACAGCGAGGGCCCTACGAAGAAGCCCTCCTCGTAGCCCTGGAGCGAGAAGCCGCGGCCATCGACGACCAGTTCCGCGCCCTCGTCGACCCCGGTCTGGATCCAGTTCTCGACCTTCTGCTTGTGCACGGCGGTGACGACCGGGCCGTACTGCGCCTCGGGATCGTTGGAGACGCCGACCTTCAGCTTGTCGATCGCGGCGACGAGCTTTTCGCGCAGGATTTCCGCGGTTTCGTCACCGACGGGAACCGCGACCGGCAGCGCCATGCAACGCTCGCCCGCCGAGCCGTAGGCGGCACCGATGATGTCGTTCACGGCCTGGTCCATGTCGGCATCGGGCATGACGATCGCGTGGTTCTTGGCGCCGCCCATCGCCTGCACGCGTTTGCCGGCAGCGACACCGCGCGAATAGACGTAGTGGGCGATGTCGGACGAACCGACGAAGCTGACCGCGGCAATGCCGGGATGGTCGAGGATCGCATCGACCATCACCTTGTCGCCATGCACCACCTGCAGCACGCCCTCGGGCGCTCCGGCTTCGAGGAACAGTTCGGCGATACGGTTCGGCACCGAAGGGTCGCGTTCGGAAGGCTTGAGGATAAAGGTGTTGCCCACCGCGACGGCAGGCGCGAACATCCACATCGGGATCATTGCCGGGAAGTTGAACGGGGTGATGCCCGCGCCCACGCCGAGCGGCGCGCGCAGCGAGTAGACGTCGATGCCCGGCCCGGCGCCCTGCGTATATTCGCCCTTGAGCATGTGCGGGATGGCACAGCAGAACTCCACGACCTCAAGCCCGCGCTGGATGTCGCCCTTGGCGTCGTCCACCACTTTGCCGTGCTCGCTCGCCAAGAGTTCGGCGAGGCTCTGCATGTTCTTCTCGATAAGTTCCTTGAACTTGAACAGCACGCGGGCGCGGCGCTGCGGATTCATCGCCGCCCATTCGGGCTGGACCGCCTGCGCGGTTGCCACCGCCCGGTCGAGCAGCGCGGCGTCGCCCAGCGGCACCTGCGCTTGCACCGCGCCGGTGCTGGGATTGAAGACATCGCCCAGGCGCGAGGCCGGACCGCCGGGGCCGCCAACTACGAGATGGTCAATCAGGCGCATTCCTCATCCTTTCGCACAGTCTGTAACAGGCACTCGCGGCGCCCTTTCCATGGTAGGTGGTCCTGCGCCGATTTGCAGGCAAGCTGAAAATACGCCATCGGTAGCTGCATAAATGCAGCCCTGAGGATCACCAATTGCCGTGATGATACCTTCGATCGACTGGAGCGACTACCAGGCCTTCCTCGCCATCGCCCGCGCCGGGCAGCTTGCCGGAGCCGCGCGGGTGCTCGGCGTCGATCCGACGACGGTGGGCCGCCGCCTGCGCCGCCTCGAAGCCTCGCTGGGCACCGCGCTGTTCGAGCAGACCCGCAGCGGCCAGGAACTGACCGAAGCCGGAGAGACCCTGCTCGCCTCGGTAGAAGCCATGGCCAGCGCGGCAGGCCGGATCGCCGAGCAGGCCGAGGGAAGCGACGGCCTCCACGGCACCTTGCGGATCAGCACCTCGGAAGGGTTCGGCTGCTGGTTCCTCGCGGGCCATCTGCCGCGCTTCCAGGCCGCCCACCCGCGCCTCGCCATCGATCTGGTCGCCAGCAGCGGCTTCCTCAGCCCGACCCGGCGCGAGGCGGACGTCGCGATCATGCTTTCGCGCCCGCGCACCGGGCCGCTGGTGGCGCACAAGCTCTCGGACTATACGCTGAAGCTCTACGCCGCGCGCGACTATCTCGACGCCCACGGCACCCCCATTCGCCCGGCCGACCTGCTCGAAGGCCATGCGCTGGTCGGCTATATCCCCGACCTCATCTATTCGCCCGAACTGCGCTATCTCGACGAAATCCAGCCGGGGCTGAAAGCCGCGATCCGCTCACCCAGCATCACCGCCCAGCACGGCATGATCGCGGGCGGCGGCGGGCTGGGCGTACTGCCCTGTTTCATGGCCGAATCCGACCCGCGCCTCGTCGCCGTCCTGCCCGAGAAACGGATCGTGCGCAGCTTCTGGTTCGTCACGCATCAGGACATCCGCAAGCTGCCGCGCGTAACAGCCTTCCGCCAATGGCTTGACGAAACCGCCGCGCAGATGGAGGGAATACTGAAGCCCTGACCTTTTGCGGCGATCTTTCGCAGCCTTCCATGACAGGATGAACGACCCAGTGACGACCACGACCATCGATCCGGCAGAATTCCGCAAGGTGCTGGGCAGCTATCCGACCGGCGTCTGCGTGATTACCGCGCTCGACGATGACGACAGGCCCGCGGGCATGGTGGTCGGCTCGTTCACCTCTGTCTCGCTCGACCCGCCGCTCGTGGGCTTCTTCCCGGACCGCCGCAGCACTTCGTGGCCACTGATCGAGAAGGCCGGACATTTCTGCGTCAACGTCATGGCCAGCGACCAGACCGAGGTCTGCCGCGCCGTCACCGCCAAGGGCGACCAGAAGTTCGTGGGCGTCGACTATATCGTCTCCGACCACAACCTGCCGATCATCAAGGACTCGATCGCGGCGATCGAATGCCGCCTCTATTCGGTGACCGAAGCGGGCGACCACTGGTTCGTGCTGGGCGAAGTGCTGCGCATGGAAGCCGTGCGCGAGGAAGACCCCATGCTGTTCCACAAGGGCCGTTACGGCGGCTTTGCCGAGCGGATGTAAGGTGCAGCCCTTTCGCATCGCGCTGGCCGACGCGGAGATCGTCGGCGCGCGGCGCGAAGGTGGGGGCACCCCGCTCGTTCTCGTCCACGGCTTCGGCGGTTCCCGGCACGACTGGAAGGCGGTGATCGCCGCCCTACCCGCCGACCGGCCGCTGATCGCCTACGACCAACGTGGCTTCGGCGAATCGCCCGTGGTGCCGGACAGACCCTTTTCTCATGCCGAAGATCTGCTCGGAGTGATGGATGCGCTGGGCATCGACCGGGCCGATCTCTGCGGGCTTTCGCTCGGCGGCGGCACTGTGCTGAACTTTGCGCTCAATCATCCGGAGCGGGTGCGGCGGCTGGTCATGGTCAGTCCGCTGATGGTCGGATGGTCGTGGAGCCGGGACTGGATCGAGCGCTGGAAAGCCATCGGCCGCGCCGCGCGCAGCGGAGATATCGAGATTGCCCGCGCACTCTGGTGGGATCATCCGCTCTTTGAGACGACGAGAGCGAGTTCAGGCGCCGAGCATCTGCGCGCCGCCATCGCAGCCTTCCATGGCCTCCAATGGATAGAGGATCACCAGCGTCCGGAGCCGCCGAAAACGGAGCGGCTGGCCTCACTGGCCGTACCCACGCTGCTGCTCACTGGCAGCCACGACACTCCGGACTTCCGCCAAATGGCAGACTGCATCGACGCCGCAAGCGGACATGTGCTGCGGATCGACCATGCGGGAGCGGGTCACTTGCTCAATCTGGAAATTCCGCAGCAGATCGCAGCGGAGATCACGACTTTCCTAAGGTAAGCGCCGCAGGCTTTTATCCCAGAAAGGAGCGCACAACGCATCTGCGCGCACGAGGTCGACATTAACGGGGGTCCAGGGGGGCTATGCTCCCCTGGTTTTCCCCTTACCCCCTTCAGGCCACCGCGACCTTACCCTCGACCTTGCGCCGCGAACGCTGCCGCTTCAGCCCGATCAGCGGCCGCAGCGGCCCGATCTCCCGGCCGATCAGGTAGAACAGCCAGGACCCGCCCGCCACGGCGGCGCAGAGCGTGAGGAATTCTGCCAGCGCACCGAGGCCCATGTCACGGATGCCGTAGCTGACGAAGACCATCACCGTCTGGTGGGCGATGTAGATCGGGAACACCGCCTCCACCAGCGTCGCGCGCCAGCGGTGGTCGAAGTTCCAGAAGCGGTCGGCGATGCCGAACAGCGCGATCACCGTGCCCCAGCACTGCATCGACTTGGCGAAGGACAGCGGTTGCTCCCAGGCGGCGGGTGTCGGGATGTTGCCGGGATAGAGCAAGGTGTCGCCGATCACCCAGGCATAGCCGAGCAGGCCGAGCGCCAGTGCCGGCTTCCACTGCCGCGCGATCGCCTGTTGCATCGGCTCGGAGCCGCGCAGCAGGAAGCCGAACAGGAACATGCCTAAGTAATGCAGGTGCGCGCCGCGATCCTGGAGGAAGTTGTGCATGTCCGTCCAGCCGTAGGGCAGCAGGCGGATCAGGAAGATCAGGCCGATGCCCAGCGGCAGCAGTGCCGGTCCGGAAAGCAGCCGTTCCGCGCCGCGGCGAAGTGCCGCGCGCCACGCCTCGGGCAGCAGCATCAGCGCTGCACAGAGCGCCAGCGTATAAGCCAGCAGGTAGATCACGAACCACATGTGCATCGTGGCCGGAAGCACTTCGTAGCCCACCTTGTGGAAGCGAAAGGCGTCGTGGAACAGGAAATAGCCATAGCCGTGGGCATAGCCGCTGTTGACGAGGCCCATGTAGGGCTGCGGCGGCACGACCACTGTCAGGCCGAAAAGCAGAGGGATTCCAAGGCGCAGGATGCGACTCTTGAGGAAGGCCCGATTGTTGCCGTCCTTCTTGAGGAGCGCCGCGCTGGCATAGCCGGAAATCGCGAAGAGCAGCGCCAGGCGCCAGGCACTGAGGCCGAGCAGCGGGATTTCCGCCCAGCCGACCACGCCGCGCGAGGGGGTCTGATAGCCCCAGGGCGTGAACGAGAAACCGACGTGGTAAAAGATCAGCAGAACGAACGCGCCTATGCGCAGCCAATCCATTCCATAGTGGCGTTGCGACGGGGCAGGCTGCATCGTTCTCCGGTGGGGTGGGCGGGTCCGCCAGCTGCGGAAGCACGGCCCACTTAGGGATTTCGCGGCTTTTCTGCAATGACGGGGTTGTATCAGGTCGTCGCAGCGGCTCCCCAGGCTGGCCCCAGCAAGGGACTTGCAATGGTTAGCAATACATTTACCCCAGATGCTTATACCCAGCTAACAGGCCCGCTCCGGGCTGCACCTTTTTTATCCTTTGCGCCCTCTCCCCCCGAGGACTCCGCCGACTTGAAGCACGCGATCATTCCGTCCCTGTCGACCGCGCCCGCACCGCCCTTGGCGGCGGCCGATCCGGCGCAGCTTTATGCGCAGGCGGCGGCGCTGACCGCGATGGGCGCGTGGTCCTGCGACCTTGCCACGCAGGCGCTGTCCTGGACGGAAGGCGTATTCCGCATCTTCGGCGCCCCGCTGCACCGGCAGATGGACCGCCGGGAAACCCTGGAATTCTACAGCGAGGAATCGCGCGCCCTGCTCGAACGCCTGCGCTCCCGCGCAATTGCCGAAGGTGCGGGTTTCTCGATGGAAGCGCAGATCCTGCGCGCGGACGGCGAGCGGCGCTGGATGCGGATCAATGCCGCCGTCCGCATGGAGCACGGCCGGGCGACGACGCTCTACGGCATGAAGCAGGACGTCACCGAGGAGCGAATGCGCTGGGACCGCCTGCGCGAACTGGCCGAGAACGACGCCCTGACCGGCCTTGCCAACCGCGCCCGCTTCCACGCCGACTTCCTCGACCGCGCCCCGGACGACGAGATGCTGGCCGATATCGGCGCGCTCGTGCTGTTCGACATGAACGGGTTCAAGGCGGTGAACGACATGTGGGGCCACGCGGCGGGCGATGCCTGTCTGGCGGGGTTCGCCCGGCGGCTCTGCATGACCTTCCCCGAAGCGCGGCTGATCGCGCGGATCGGCGGGGACGAATTCGCGATGATCCTCGGCCGCAGCAGTTCCGCCGCGGCGCTGGAAATGACCGTGCGCCACCGCATCAACGCGCTGGTCCTGCCGGTGGTCTGGCAGAGCCACCAGTTACCGCTCGGCACCAGTGCGGGCATCGCCTTTCCGGGGCCCGGCGGGCAGGTCGATGCCGAAGCCCTGTTCCACCGCGCCGATGCCGCGCTCTATGCGGCCAAGCGCCAGGGCGGCAACCGGCTCTGCACCGCCGAGGCGCTTTCCCGCTGACGCAGACCCGCTGCGAACGGTTGCAGCAAGGGCGCCCCCATGCGACCAAGGCCTTCAACTCCTTGAAGGATTCGCCATGCCCACGATGCAGGACAAGCGACACGATTTCCTCTGGCTGGTCCAGCTCTGGATGCAGCGGGAACGCGACATCGCCGGCTGGACGGCCACCTGCGGCGATGCCGTCGCCGCCAGTTACCGCATTCCCGCGACAATGACCGCGCGCGATGCCGCCTTCGATTTCATGGCCTTCCACAGCGCCTCGTTCCGGGGCGAGAGCGAGAACGAGTGCCCCGAATGGATGGCTGCATTGAGCGATCCCGACTACGCTTGAAGCCGTTTTCCTACAGGACCGGGCATGGGCTATGACGTACCCATGCCGTTCCGTCCCCTAAACTCCACAGGCCACAGCCCGAGCCTCTCTGTAATTCCTCGGCAAGGTGACGGTTTTTTCCGCTCTGGACCGTGTCAACTGTGTCAACCAAAGTGTCACCTTGCGGTCAGCGCCCCTTGAAGACGGGCGGCCTTTTCTCGGCAAAGGCAGTGACGCCTTCCACGAAATCCTCGGTTCGCGAAGCGTCGCGCTGACCGAGGCGCTCACTGGTCAGGGCCTGCTCCAGCGTGGAGTCGGTCGCCGCCCAGGCCACCTGCTTGATCCGGCGCAGCGACCAGGGTCCCTGCGCCAGCTCGCCCGCCAGCGCCAATGCGGCAGCGTCGAGGTCCTCGTCGGGCACCACGCGGTTGACGAGGCCCCACTCCAGCGCTTTGGCGGCAGGCAGACGCTCGCCCAGCAGCATCATTTCCATCGCCCGCACCCGCCCCACCGCGCGAGTGAGCAGCCACGAGGAACCGCCGTCGGGCACGAGGCCGACATGGCGGAAGGCCTGGAGGAAGAAACCGCTCTCGCCGCAGAGAATGAGGTCGCCCGCCATCGCCAGTCCGGCGCCGACGCCCGCCGCCGCACCGCGCACGGCGGTGACGATCGGCTGCTCCATGTCCCGCATGGCGATGATGACGGGATTGAAGTGGCGGTCCAGCAAAGTGCCGACGTCGCGGCGCGGGTCAGCGAGCATCTCGCCCGCATCGCCGAGGTTCGCACCGGAGCAGAACGCCTTGCCCTCACCCGTCAGCACCACCGCGCGCGCCTCGAAAGCAGCGCGGCCCAGGGCATCGAACAGTTCCTCGCCCATCTGCGCCGAACCTGCATTGCGCGTGGCGGGATCGTTCATCGCAATCCGCGCAACGCCGTTATTCAAGCTGTAGAGCACTTTTTCGTAAGTCATTTCAGGCATCGCTCCGCGTGGTTCGTGCCGGTTGGAACCGGCATCCTTGCCTGACGGCATTCACGATTTCGCCGGCTTCGGCAACGCCCCATCTCGTTCCGGATATTGAAAGCCGCAGCGTGATACCCAGATTGCCGCACTCGACAATTTCAGGAGTTTCAGAACGTGAACGGTTTCAAGACAGCCATGCTGCTGGCGGCGCTGACGGCGCTGTTCATGGGGCTGGGCTATATCTTTGGCGGCAGCGGCGGGGCGATGATCGCGCTCGTGGCGGCGACGGGGATGAACCTGTTCACCTTCTGGAACGCCGACAGCATCGTCCTCAAGATGCACAATGCCCGCGAGGTGGACGAACGCTCGGCGCCGGAATTCTACACCCTCGTCGCCCAGCTGGCCCGCCGCGCACAGCTGCCGATGCCGCGCGTCTATCTGGTCGACAGCCCCAACCCCAATGCCTTCGCCACGGGCCGCAACCCGGAGCATGCCGCCGTTGCCGCGACGACCGGGCTGCTCGACACCTTGAACCGCGAGGAAGTGGCTGCGGTCATGGCGCACGAACTCGGCCACGTGAAGAACCGCGACACGCTGATCATGACGATGGTGGCGACGATTGCCGGCGCGATCTCGATGATCGCCAACTTCGGCCTGTTCTTCGGCGGTGGTCACGGTGAAGACCGTCCCAACCCCATCGCCGCCATGGCCGCCGTATTCATGGCGCCTTTCGCGGCAATGATCGTGCAGATGGCGATCAGCCGCACCCGCGAATTCGGTGCGGACAAGGCAGGTGCCGAAATCAGCGGCAATCCCCGCGCGCTCGCCTCGGCCCTCGCCAAGATCGCCGGACCGGCGCAGGCCGTGCCGAGCGTTGCGGCGGAGCGCAATCCGGCGGCGGCTCAGCTCTATATCGTGCCCACGGCGGTCTCGGACCTGTTCTCGACCCACCCGGCGACCGAGAAGCGAATCGCCGCGCTGATGGCCATGGACGGCACGCCCGAGCGCCGTTCCGCCTCGGCGCTCGATCCGACCCGGCGTTAGAGGAAGCTCAGTCCGAAGGCGACTGGTCGGTCAGCGCCGAGACCAGCGCCTTGACCTTCTTCTGGCGCCACTGCGGCAGCGGCGCCACCAGCCAGTAGCCGCGGCGGCTGGGTATGGTCGTCTGCTTCACGCTGTCGTCGCCGGGAGCGATCAGGCCCTTGGCAAGCAGGCCGGGGACACGGGCGCGGCCAAGTCCGGAGCGCGCGGCGGCGATTGCCTGTCCGGCATCGCTGACGGCGATGGCGGGCTTGGCTTCCTCTTCATTGGCTTCGGCTTCGGCGCCCGGCGTCGGGTCGCCCGGCCAGCCGATCCAGTCGCCCTCGCCCACTTCGACCCATTCCGCCGCGCCCAGCGCCGCGCCTTCGAGTTCGCCGGGACCATCGGTCCAGCGCACGGCGAGATCGAGGTTGGCCTCGGTGAAGTCGGTGAGTTCGCCGTCGACGATGACGTAGCGCACTTGCGGGTTCTCGGCCCGGAACGTCGCCAGTCGCGGTGCCAGCCAGGCGGCGAAGAACTCGCGCGGGGCCGCGATCGTGTAGACATGGCTGGACTGGCCTGCCTGCATCGCCTGCACCGCATCCTCGAAGTGCAGGAAACCGGTGCGCAGCGCGGCAAGGCCCGCGCCCGCCTCGTCGGTGAGTTCCAGACCCTTGCTGGTGCGGCGGAACAGGACCACACCCAGCAGGTCCTCCAACGCGCGGATCTGCTGTCCGACGGCCGCAGGCGTCACCGCCAGTTCGTCGGCGGCGCGGGTGAACGAGAGATGGCGTGCCGCTGCGTCGAACACGCGCAGGGCATTGAGGGGCAGGTGGGTGCGCTTCATGGGAGTTCCCTATGCGCTGGCTTGCACACGGGCAATGACGAACTGACTTATGCCCGACTCAGCGCGCCGTTGCGGGCGCCGCAAGCGGGAAGAACGGGATCTGCGCCTCCACCTCGCTGCCGTCGTCGCGCAGGAAGGTGTAGTGCCCTTCCATCGAGCCCTGCGGGGTCGGCAGCGGGCATCCCGAGACGTAGTCATGGCTATGGCCGGGTGCGATGACCGGCTGTTCGCCGACCACGCCTTCGCCATCGACCATGCTGACGTCGCCATTGCCATCGGTAATGCGCCAGTGCCGGGTCATGAGTTGCAGGGTCTCGTCCGACTCGTTCTCGATACGGATGTGATAGACCCAGAACCACTTGCCCGCCTCGATGCGCGATTGCTCGGGCAGGAAGTTGACGGCGACCCTTACGGTCACGCCGTCCGTCATCGCGGTATGCTGGAAGAATTCCTTCATAACGCCCGCGAGACTAACGACGAATTGACGGCACGACAACCGCGCAAGGCCCAAGCGGCGTCCCGATTTCGAGCGGTTCGCCGTATGGCAGGGGCTGCAAAACGATAAATCCCTGTAAAAGAACCCGCGCCGACACGGCAAAGCCGGCGTGGAGCCGCCCGGCGCGGTTCCTCAGAGGCCTGCCTTGCCCAGCGCCTGATCGAGGTCTTCGATCAGATCGTCGGCGTCTTCGAGGCCGACATTGATGCGCAGCATGCCTTCGGTAACGCCCATGGCCTCACGCCCTTCCGGACCGACGCCGTGGTGGGTGGTCGAGGCGGGATGGCACATCAGCGAACGCGAATCGCCGATGTTGTTGGAGATGTCGATCAGTTCGAGCGCATCGAGCAGGGCATGGGCCTGCGCACGGCCGCCTTCGAGTTCGAAGCTGAAGATCGGCCCGCAGGCGTCCATCTGCTTCTGCGCGAGCGCCTGCTGCGGGTGGCTGTCGAGCCAGGGGTGGAGGATTTTCGGCACACGCCCGGCAACGAACTCACCGACCTTGAGCGCGTTCTCGCTCTGCTTCTTGGCGCGCAGATCGAGCGTTTCCAGCCCCTTGAGCACGACCCAGGCATTGAACGGCGAGAGGTTCGGCCCGGTGTTGCGCTGAAACGGTAGGAGCTTGTCGTTGATGAATTCCTCGGTGCCGCAGACGGCCCCTGCCAGCACGCGGCCCTGACCATCCATCAGCTTGGTCGCGGAATAAGCGACGACGTCCACGCCGAACTCCATCGGGCGTTGCAGCGCCGGCGAGCAGAAGGCGTTGTCGACCACGGTGGTGATGCCATGCGCCTTGGCGATGGCGCAGATGCCTGCGATGTCGGCGATGTCCATGGTCGGATTGGCCGGAGATTCGAAGAAGAACACCTTCGTATTCGGACGGATCGCCGCTTCCCACGCGGCGGTGTCGGTGGCGTCGACCACCGTCACCTCGATGCCGAAGCGCGGCAGCAAGCTGTCGCCCAGCCAGCGGCAGGACCCGAAAGCAGCACGGGCCGAGACCATGTGGTCGCCCGCCGAAAGCTGGCAGAGCAGAGCCGTGGTCATCGCCGCCATGCCCGAGGCCTGGGTGCGGCAGGCTTCCGCGCCTTCGAGCAGGGCGATGCGCTCTTCCAGCATCTGCACGGTCGGGTTCTGGAGACGCGAATAGGTCATGCCGTCGTCCTCACCCTGGAAGCGGGCGGCAACGGTGGCGGCATCGTCGTAGCTATAGCCGGAGGTGAGGAACAGCGCCTCGCTGGTCTCCCCCATTTCCGAGCGCCAGGTCCCCCCGCGGATCGCGCGGGTGGCGGTGCGCCAGTTGCGGGTCTTCGAGCGGTCCTGTCCGGTGGTGCGTTTCATGGCCCAAGCCTCTAGGATCGCGAAAGCGCCAGTGCAAGTGCCCGTGCAGGCGCCTCTGCAACCTTCCCTCCCGTATCGCTTCGGTGGAGCAAGTTTCCGCCAGTCTTGCAGTCCCCCCGCTTCGCCCTTATTCCGCCGCTCCGATGCCGAACGCTTCGCGCAATGACCGAGATCCGATCGGCTGGAGCCTGATCGTGGCGGGCCTGTTCCTGGCCCTCGCCCTGTTCCGACTCGCGGAGCCGGGGCGCTACTATTTCGACGAAGTCCACTACGTTCCGGCGGCGCTGAAGCTGCTGGAACTGATCCCGGCCAACCGCGAGCACCCGATGTTCGCCAAGGAAGTGATCGCCGGTTTCATCGCCCTCCTCGGCGACCGCCCGCTGGCCTGGCGCATCGGCCCGCTGCTGTTCGGCGCCTTCGGCCTGTTCGCCTTCGCCCGCTTCGTCTGGCTCTTGTCCGGCCGCCGCCGCGCGACGATCACCGCGACGGTGCTGCTGGCGACGAACTTCATGTGGTTCGTCCAGAGCCGCATCTCGATGCTCGACATGGTCGAGGCCGCGCTCTGCATGGCCGGCCTCTGGCAATTCGCCGCAGCCCTGCGCGCGCGGACGCGCGGCGTGGCCCGTGCCCATCTAGCGGCGGCGGGCATCGCACTCGGACTTTCGCTCGGCGCCAAGTGGAGCAGCGCGCCTGCGCTCATGATCCCCGGCCTGTGGTTCCTGGCACTGCGCATCCGCGAGAACGGCTGGAACCTCGTCGGTCGCAAGGGAGCCGGTCCGATCCCCGGCATCTCGCTGGTGGAAGCGGCGTTCTGGCTCGGACTGCTGCCGCTGCTGGTCTATTGGGCGACTTACGCTCCCGCCATGTTCTACAGCATCAGGCCGACCTCGCCCTGGGGCTTCATCGAGCAGCACCGGCACATGATCGCGCTTCAGGACAGCGTGAAGAAGCCGCACCCCTATCGCAGCTACTGGTACCAGTGGATGGTCGACTGGCGGCCGATCTGGTACCAGTTCGAGAACATCGACGGCCATCAGCACGGCATCGTCATGCTGGGCAATCCGGTATCGATGATCGCCGGGCTCTTCGCGCTGGGCTGGGGCCTATGGGCCTCGCTGCTGCGCGCCCGGCGCGACGTGCTGACGGTAATCCTGCTCTATGCGAGCACGCTCGGCATCTGGATCGTCAACGGCAAGCCGATCCAGTTCTACTACCACTACCTCCTGCCCGGCGCATTCCTGATGGCGGTGCTGGCCTTTGCGCTGGACGCGCTGTGGCAGCGCAAGGACCGCTGGCGTCACCTTGCCACCTGTGCCTTCGTCGGCTCGGTCGGCCTGTTCGTGCTGTTCTATCCGATCATCTCGGGCGCGCCGCTGCCGACCAAGGAATTCTACAATTTCTGGATGTGGTTTCCGAACTGGCGCTGAGTGATCGGGCTGAGCGTTCAGGCGCTCTGCATTTCGGCCGTCAGCACGTCGATCCGGCAATCGCCTTCCAGCAGCAGTTCGATCACACCTGAGGTTCCCGGCGGCCTGCGATGGCGAGCAGGCCATCCCTCGCGACCGGCGATGGCGAAGACTTCGGCAATGGTCAGCGGCGTGGCCAGCGCGATACCGCACTCGCCCGAGGAAGAGGCCCCTTCCGGCCGCTCCAGAACTTCGAGATCGGGACCCTGCCTTGAGGCAATGCGCCAGCCCGCCCCGGCATCGACCGCCGGACGATCGACGATTTCGGCAAGCACGGCCGCGACATGACGTGGATCGCGGACCTTCATGGAAACGCGCAGTATCATGGTTTGCCCTATCCCCCGTCGGTTTTCCGCGAAGACAGGATCGCATCATACTCCACAAAGGGAATCCGGCGAACGCCTTACCGGCACCGTCGAAGGTATTTTCAGGAAAGGCGCGCTTTCACCCGCAGGAAGACAGCCGCGAGCACCGCGCCCAGCCCCGCCATCGCCATATCCTTCTGCGGGTCCCAGGGATCGCCCTGCTGCCCGTTGTAGGCCAGCGCGTCCGGCCCGGCCATGAACACGGTGAGCAGCCATTCGAAGATTTCGTAGAGCGCGCTACCCGCCAGCACGAATTCGACCGCAATATAAGTCGCGAGCGTCAGCGACAGCGCCTTGTGCCGGGCGAGCCAGCACGAGATCGGATGGACCCAGAGCGCGCCGAAGCCGAAATGGACGAGCCGGTCCCAGGAATTGCGCTCCAGCCCCAAGGTCGCGGTAGGCGAAGGCAGGCCGAGCGTCCGCGCCCAGTCCTCATAGGGAACGAAGGAATAGATATAGCGCCCGCCGACCGTGTGAAGCACGAGGAACAAGCAGGCGCAAGCCACCGCACTCGTCGGCATCGGCCAGCGCCGCAGCGAGCAGCCGATCGCGGCGAGAATCGCCAGGGTCGGCAGGTTCTGCATCGGCGCCAGACGCGGAAACGGCGTGTCCAGCAAGCTGAACAACGCCGCCATGCCCGTCACCACGAGCAACAGGATCTGCCCGCGCGGCACGCGGTGCCGCGTCGTCATGGCGCTCAGTACTTGCCCCAGACGAACTTCGACGAGAGCGCGAAGTTGAACACCGAGGCCAGCAGCACGCCGGTGATCACCGCCAGCACGTCATGAATGCCGATGGTCTTGAGCACGGCCGCCGAACCGATGTTGGTGAGCAGGCCCAGCGAGCAGGTCAGTGCAAACTGCGCCCAACCGCGCATCAGCGGGCCGAAGCCGCGCAGGCGCTTGTCGGAATAAGTCAGCTCGTTGTTGAGCACGAAGTTGAACGTCATCGCGACGACCGCCGCAATGGTGTTCGAGATGTTGAAGGTCGCGCTCTCCGACCAGTTGCCGTAGACGAAGCGCTCGGCGAACACGAGGTGAAGCATCACCCAGAGCACGCTCAGCTGCACCACCACGCCCAGCGCACCGACGGTGCCGAAGAGCGCGAAACGGGTCGGGATGATCCGACCCAGCCATTTGTCGTAAAGGCCCACGAGGAATTCGAACACGACGGTCTGGTCCAGTTTGCTTTCACCTTCCGCACGCGCCGCGAAATGGAGCGGGAACTCCTTGACGCGCAGCGGACGGTCGACGGTTGCGAGGATATCGAGAAGAATCTTGAAGCCCACGCCCGAAAGGCGGTGCGCATCGGCGCGCAGGGTTTCGGCGCGGAGCATGAAGAACCCGCTCATCGGGTCGGTCAGTTCGACGCCTGTGACCTTGTTGGCGATGCGGTTGGCAAGGCCCGAGGCTTTCACGCGGTCGGGACGGCCCCATGCCTCGGTGCTGGCGCCTTCGGCGAAGCGCGAGGCATAGGCGAGGTCGTATTCGCCCGAGGTCACGGCCTTGAGCATGCCCGGCAGCAGCGCCGGATCGTGCTGGTGGTCGGCGTCCATGACCGCCACGACCGGCGCGGCGGTGGAGCACATGCCCTCGATCGCCGCGCTGGCAAGGCCGCGCCGCCCGATGCGCTGGATGCAGCGCACGCGCGGATCGACGAGCGAGAGGCGGCGCGCCTCGTCCGAAGTGCCGTCCGGGCTGTTGTCGTCGACGAAGACGGCTTCCCACGCCACGCCTTGCAGCGCCGCGTCGAGCCGCTCGATCATCGTCGCGATGTTCTTGCGCTCGTTATAGGTGGGCAGGACGATCGCCAACTCCAGAGGCCTGGCGCCAGCGTCGATCGTCCCTGCAATATCCGAACCGGTAATGTTCATGCGCCCCGTGGTAGGTGGTAAATCTGAATAAATCTTGTCGCCGGTAAAGGCCTGCGAACGCCTTACAGGCGTTCGAGCACCGCGTCACCGATTTCCCGCGTACCCGCGGTGCCGCCGAGATCGCCGCCCTTGATCCCGTCGGCCAGCGTCTTCGCGACAGCCGCCTCGATCCGCGCCGCCTCGGCTTCGAGACCGAGCGAATGGCGCAGCAGCATGGCCGCCGAGAGGATCGTCGCCATCGGATTGGCGAGGCCCTTGCCCGCAATGTCCGGCGCCGAACCGTGGATCGGCTCATAGAGGCCGTAAGTGCCCTCGGCAAGGCTGGCCGAAGCGAGCAGTCCGATCGAGCCCACGCACATCGAGGCCTGATCGGAAAGAATGTCGCCGAACAGGTTGCCGGTGACGACCACGTCGAACTGGCCGGGGTTCTTCACCAGCTGCATCGCCGCATTGTCGACGTACATGTGAGTGAGTTCGACCTCGGGATATTCCTTGGCGACCTCGATCACCACGTCGCGCCAGAGCTGCGAGGTTTCGAGGACGTTCGCCTTGTCGACGGAGCAGAGCTTCTTCGAGCGCCCCATCGCCGCCTTGAAACCGACATGGGCGATACGGCGCACTTCGTCCTCGGCATAGGACATCATGTCCCAGCCCTGACGGCGGCCGTCTTCGAGCGTGCGCAGGCCCTTCTCGCCGAAGTAGACGTCCCCGTTCAGCTCGCGCACGATCAGCAGGTCGATCTTGCTGGCGACTTCGGGGCGCAGCGTCGTCAAGTCCTCAAGGCCCGCGAAGACTTGCGCCGGGCGCAGGTTCGCGAAGAGGCCGAGTTCCTTGCGCAGGCCGAGAATGGCCTGTTCCGGGCGCAGATGGCGCTCCAGGTGGTCGCAGGAGAAATCGCCCACGGCGCCGAACAGGATCGCCTGCGCCGAGCGCGCGATCTCCAGCGTTTCGGCGGGAAGCGGGTGGCCGTGCTTGTAATAGGCCGCGCCGCCGACATCGCCTTCGACCAGCTCAAGCCCCGGAAGTTCAAGCTTTTCGAGAACGCGCACCGCCTGCTCGGTGACCTCGGGACCGATCCCGTCTCCTGCAAAAACCGCGATACGCATGTCGTTCTCCGCTTGCTTGTCAGCCATGAATCCGTGCCAGCCGCTCACGCAGCAGGACGCGCGACCCCATAGCGTCTCCACGCCGATCGGCAAGCGGATAGCGCGCAAGCTCGCGCCCGAGCCGGTCGAAAGTGGTGAGTATCGCGTCCCAATCGTCGTCCTCGGGGCGCCCGACCGGCACGCCGTAACCCAGCTCGCGCAGCAGCAGGACTTCGTAGGACAGCAGCGGCAAAGTCCACCCCCGCGCCGAGGGCGCGACGCAGATCGCGTCGAGCAAGGCGCAGAGAGCATCGTAGAGCGCGGGGAACGGCTGACGCTCGGGCAAGGCCATGGCGGTGAGCGCCGTAACCCAGGAAATCGCCGCCGCAGGCAGCGGCTCGGTCAGCCAGGGGCCGCGGCTGGTGACGAGTTCGATCCGCGCGAAAGGCAGCTGGCTGTCGCTCTTGGAGCGGACTTCCGCCTCCACGGCATTGCCCGGAATCAGCACCGGACGCAGTTCCCGTCCCCTGCCTCCAGCGACATAGGCCGCGACGACCCCCGCCTCGGCGGTGAGCAGCCGGGCGATCACCGCCGCCTCGCCGTGCGGGCGGGCGGCGCAGACTATGGCGGGCGCGCGAAGCTGCATGAGGTGCGGTTAATGGCGTTCGCGCTGCGGCATGACAAGCGCCGAGCCCGGAAACGCAAAACGCGGAAGGAATTCCCCCCGCGTCTTTACATGGTCCCGGATTTCGGAGCGAAAAGCGGCCTTACTGGCCCGACTTGCCTTCGAGCGCCTCGATACGCGCCTTCAGCGCCTCGACTTCGCCGCGCGCAGTGGCAGCGAGTTCCTTGACGGCCTCGAACTCCTCGCGAGTGACGTAGTCCATGTCGCCCAGCAGTTCCTTGAAGCGTTCGCGAGCGTTGTCGCGCGCTTCACGGCCCACGCCGGCGAGCGTGCCGGCAGCACTGTTCATCATCTTGACGAAATCGGCGATGAAGGGGTTTTCGCTTTGCATGGGGCCTATTTGGTATCTTGCGCGAAACCGCGCAAGAGGCTCCGGCGATTTTCCGGCGAAGAGGCGCTCAGATCTCGAACCGCTGGACGGCACGCGGACCTTCCACCCCGTCCAGCGCCGGATTGGCCTGAAGGAAAGCATAATTGAGGTAAGTCGCGAAGCAGACCCACGCGAGATAGGGCACCAGCAGCAAGGCCGCGACCGGGCGAATCCGCGCGAACAGGGCAATCGTCACCAGCACCGCAAGGTCGAGCAGGCCGATCACGACGAGACCGCCCGTGATCCGGTGAGCGCCGAAGAACACCGGGCTCCAAGCCAGGTTAAGTACGAACTGCACGGCGAAGACGATGACCGCCAGACCGCGCCCCCGTGCACCCCGCGCCGCGCAGACCATCGCCAGTGCGACGCCCATCAGCACGTAGAGAAAGGTCCAGACGATCGCGAAAGTGATCGGCGGCGGATAGATGTCCGGCTTCACCAAGGCATCGAACCAGGGATTGCCCGGCCCGCTCTGCGCCATGCGGCCCGATACGAAGCCGAGAAGCACGACGAGAGGAACGAGCACGAGCGCCCAGCGCAGCAGGCTGGCGCGCAACTGGCCGGACGAGGCGATCAGGTTCATTCCCTTGGCAACTCCCGAATCAGGAAAAACGGCGCTGATACGCGGGTTGTGTAACGAGCCTGCCTTGCACGCAATCGCCACAGGCCCGGAAAATCACCCGCGCTGCGCCGAAACGAGGAACTCGATATTGCCTTCCGGTCCCTTGATCGGGCTTTCGACGATGCCCTGGATGACCCAGCCGTCCGCTTCGAGCCAGTCGCGCACTTCGTTGCAGACCCGTTCGTGCAGCACCGGATCGCGGACGACGCCGCCCTTGCCCACCTCGCTCCGACCGACCTCGAACTGCGGCTTGATGAGCGCCACCAACCGGCATTCGCGCGCGGCGAGGCGCAGCGGCACTTCGAGCACTTTGGCGAGGCCGATGAAGCTGGCGTCGCAGACCACCCAGTTGCACGGCGCATCGATCTGCTGCGGCGTCAGGATGCGGGCGCTGGTCTGCTCCAGCACGGTGACGCGCGGGTCCTGACGCAGCTTCCACGCCAGCTGGTTCGTGCCCGAATCCACGGCAAAGACCCGCTCCGCGCCGTTCGTCAGCAGAACGTCGGTGAAGCCGCCGGTCGAGCTGCCGATGTCCATCGCTACCGCGCCTGTGGGATCGAGTTCGAAATGCTCGATGGCATGGGCCAGCTTGATTCCGCCGCGCGAAACCCAGGGATGATCGCGTCCGCGCACGTCGAGCGGGGCATCGGCCTTGATGCTCTGGCCGGGCTTGGCAATCTTGGTTTCGCCCGAAAAGACCAGCCCCGCCAGCACCATCGCCTGCGCACGGGTACGGCTCTCGACAAGCCCGCGATCGACCAGCGCCTGATCGACGCGCGTCTTCGTGGCCTTGGGCGCTGCCTTGGGGGCAGAGCCCGTTTTCTTTTCGACGGGACGGGGTTCGATCGGGTCAGTCATGGCTTTGCATACTTGAGATGAGCGGCGCCTCATTCCATACCAAGGGGATGAAGGCAAATCCGCGCCGGCGCACCGACGCCCATTCGTTGTCCCGCAAGCTGCTGGCGACCGCTCCCCTGACCGCATTGGCTCTCGTCGCCGCCTGCGTTCCGGCCACCAAGCCGCCCGTCCCGGCGCCGCGCCCCGTGCCGACGGCGCCTGCCGCACCGCCTCCGCCTGCCGCTCCGCCGCCCACGGACTGGCGCGATGCCCCGCAGACGCCGGGCGACTGGCGGATCACCAGCCCCGGCATCGCCAGCTTCGCGAACGGCGCGTTCGGCATCCGCTGCAACCGCGCCGCTTCCACGATTTCACTTTTCCGCAGCGGTGCGAGTGCCGGCCCGGCCTCCCTGTCGATCACGACTTCCGACACGACTCGCGCCCTCGCCGCCCATCCGGTCAGCGGCGGTGTCCAAGTCGATCTGCCCGCACGCGATCGCCTGCTCGATTCGATGGCCTTCAGCCGCGGTCGCTTCATGGTGCAGGCACAGGGCACTCCGACGCTCTACGTCCCGAGCTGGACGGAGATCTCACGAGTCATCGAAGACTGCCGCTGATCCTCCCAGGATCCTCACGCCGTCCAGCACCGTTCCGGATGCATTGCCTGCTCCATTTCCAAGAGAACAGGAGCAGGCTGTTTCCGCCCGATTCCCCCTCGTCTTCGTTATGGCCAGAAGTGAACGGGAATCGCGCCGTCAAAAATTGCTTCAAAGCGATGCGATTCAGCGCAAAATCGAGCGTTTTCAGGATGTTTAAGGCCGCAGACATCAGCCCCCAGAAACCACCCTTCGGCAAGGCATGCAGGCTGGGGAAAACTTGCCCGAAGCGTCGATAATGACCGCAAAAAAGATGTTTTCAAGGCTTGTTGTGCGCTGCGGAATCGGACACAAATTTCACAGGACGAAGGGTTAACGGGAAACGCGCCCGGAACATTCCGAAGTCCGGCCGCTCGGTGCAATATCCAGTGCGGCAACCTTGGCTCAACAGCGCGAAAGGAGGTGATCCGATGTCTCATGGTTCAGCAGAGAGGTCGGCAATTTCCGTCGCGAGGCATTATCGCTAAATTCTGATGAAGCGATAAAGGCTTTCGCTGGCGGCACTTCCCGGCCGCTGACCATGCGAAGGGCCGCACCGGGCAACCGGGGCGGCCCTTCTCATTTGAGCTTCCTTTTTTAGAGCGCCGCCTCCGGTGAGCGCCCGCCCTTCCGGGTCGCGACAAGAAAACCTCCGAAAGGCTCATCCCGCGCATCCCGAAAGGCGAATTTCGCACTGGTCCTTCGCGAATTCTCGACGCAAAGGCATTCTGCCAACGCCTCCTCGTTCAGGGCCTTTCTGGCAATCATGTTTGCCTCACCCCAGCGGCGTGGTAATGCTATAAAAGCGTGTATCAAAATTACTTTTCGGTTGTCATGGGTGTAATTTTCATTCAACGAGCGCCGGAAACGCACAATAGAGGACTAGTTCGATGGCGACGCTCGCCGATGCCGGCCTGACTTTCACGACTTTGCCCCACCCTTCGCCTGCCAGTGCGGAGCACCGTGAGGGCGTACTTGCCAACCCCGGCTTCGGCACGAACTTCTCCGATCACATGGTGACGATCGAGTGGACCGAAGGCCAGGGCTGGCACGATGCCGTCGTCGGCCCGCGCCAGCCGATCGCGCTCGATCCCGCTGCATCGGTGCTTCACTATGCGCAGGAAATCTTCGAAGGCCTCAAGGCCTACAAGCAGGCCGACGGCTCGATCGCCCTGTTCCGCCCCGAAGCCAACGCCGCCCGCTTCAACCAGTCGGCCCAGCGTCTCGCCATGCCCGAACTGCCCGAAGCGCTTTTCGTCGAGGCGATCGAACGCCTGGTGAAGCTCGACAGCGCCTGGATTCCGGCAGCCGAAGGCGCTTCGCTCTATCTGCGCCCCTTCATGATCGCCACCGAGGCCTTCCTCGGCGTGCGCCCGGCCAAGCAGTACAAGTTCATCGTCATCGCCAGCCCGGCGGGCAACTACTTCAAGTCCGGCGCCCCGGCCGTCTCGATCTGGGTTTCGGACTACACCCGCGCGGCCCCCGGCGGCACCGGCGCGGCCAAGTGCGGCGGCAACTACGCCGCCAGCCTCGTGCCCCAGGCCGAAGCCATCTCGCGCGGCCATGACCAGGTCGTCTTCCTCGACGCCGCCGAGCACAAGTGGATCGAGGAACTGGGCGGCATGAACCTCTACTTCGTGTTCGAGGACGGCACCCTGCTGACCCCCGCCCTCACCGGCACGATCCTGCCCGGCATCACCCGCGACAGCCTGCTGCAACTCGCCCGCGAAGAAGGCCTGAAAGTCGAGGAAGGCAAATACAGCCTGGACCAGTGGCGCGACGATGCCACCTCGGGCAAGCTCATCGAGACTTTCGCCTGCGGCACCGCTGCGGTCGTCACCTCGGTCGGCAAGGTCTCGGGCCGCGACGGCGAATTCGTGATCGGCTCCGGCGGTCCCGGCCAGCTTACCGCCAAGCTCAAGAACCGTCTGGTCTCGATCCAACGTGGCGAAGCTGCGGATACCCATGGCTGGATTCGCAAGATCTCGTAAGAAAACAAAAATGCCGGGGGCCGCGCGGTTCCCGGCATTCTTCCGTCGAAGCACCTTCCATCAACGTCCCGGCGTCACTCCGATCAGACGGAGCATCGCGTTCTGCGTCCGCGACAGGCGGTCGACTGCCTCATCCAGCGACAGGTCCGGACGCACGCTGCTGCGATAGACACGCGGGCCGATCATCGCCCAGGTCAACAAGAACGTAGCGAAAGCCTCGGCATCCATTTCCGCTGCCTCCCCGTTCTCGCCGAACTGCACGCGCAGACCTTCCACAAGAGCATCCCAACGCGGATAACGCGCAGCGACAGATCCCGAGGCCAGGAATTCCTCGGTCCAGAGCGCAACGACTTCCGGCTTTTCAAGCACGAAACGCGTGAGGAAACGCGTTCGGCTTTCCGTCGGATCGGATGGTGCGAAGGCTGCTGCGAGCTGATTGGCCGACCATTCCCGCACCGCGGCGAGGAGCGCCTCACGGCTGTCGAAATGATAATAGACTGTGGTGCGATTAACCCCGGCCTCACGCGCCACCTCGGAAAGCGACAAGGCTTCCGTGCCCTTCTCCGACATCAGCCGCACAGCCGTGTCGATCAATAATACGTGAGTCTCCTGAAAGCCCTTGTTGCGCCGACGCGAAGGTTGCCGCCGTCCCACTGGAGTGCCCCCGATTGGAGCGCTCGGCGCGTCGATGGTCTTGGTCATTCGTCTTCCTGACTGATCTTCCCGTGCGACACTACCGTCGCAAACATACTAGATAATTGATTTAAAATGATATTCGCAAAAGTCGCGCGTTGGGGCAAGGGATATGTAGTTCGCGTCCCACCCATCGCCACGAATTGCGCGGCGGGCTTGTTCCCGCCCCGCCCGCTTCCTAGATTTGCGCGCAAGACATCAAGGAGTTGCTCATGGCCGATCTTACCTACACGCCGCCCAAAGTCTGGACCTGGGACAGGGGTAACGGCGGCGAATGGGCCAGCATCAACCGGCCGATATCCGGCGCGACGCACGACAAAGAACTGCCACGCGGCGAACACCCGCTGCAACTCTACTCGCTGGGTACTCCCAATGGGCAGAAGGTCACGATCATGCTGGAGGAACTTCTGGCAGCCGGTGTGGCGGAAGCGGAATACGACGCCTGGCTGATCAATATCGGTGAAGGTGAGCAGTTCGGTTCGGGCTTCGTGTCGATCAATCCGAATTCGAAGATTCCCGCCTTGCTCGATCATTCGGGCGACGCGCCGGTCCGCGTATTCGAATCGGGCGCTATCTTGCTCTATCTTGCCGAGAAGTTCGGAAAGTTCGTGCCTGCCAGCTATAACGAACGTGCGGAATGCCTGTCCTGGCTGATGTGGCAAATGTCGACCGCCCCGCTGATCGGCGGCGGCTTCGGCCAC
This sequence comes from Novosphingobium sp. BL-S-20, assembly GCF_055521635.1. Taxonomy (NCBI): domain Bacteria; kingdom Pseudomonadati; phylum Pseudomonadota; class Alphaproteobacteria; order Sphingomonadales; family Sphingomonadaceae; genus Novosphingobium; species Novosphingobium sp. BL-S-20. Next base: position 2,100,875 of record NZ_CM145494.1, read on the forward strand.
TTCTACGCCTACGCCCCTGAAAAGTACGAATACCCGATCAACCGCTACGCGATGGAAACCAAGCGCCTCCTCGACGTGGCCGACAAGCGCCTGGGCGAGACACGCTATCTGGCCGGCCCCGACTACACGATTGCCGATATCGCCGCTTATGGCTGGTTCGGCGGCTTCGTACGCGGCGATGCTTATGGCGATGCCGCGACATTCCTGGACGTACCGAGCTACAAGAACCTGATCCGCTGGGGCGAGGAAGTGGGCGAACGCGAACCCGTGAAGCGCGGCCGCATCGTCAACCGCAACGGCGAGGGTTTCGTGCGCGAGCGGCACAGCGCGGCCGACATCGACGCGGTATTGACGCCCTGATCGCACGAGGTTGAAACCGGCGCTGGAAAACTCTTCGATAAGGGCTTTTCAGCGCCGGCATTAGCCGCTAAGCGCGCACTCCCTGCTGGGGCGTCGCCAAGTGGTAAGGCACCGGTTTTTGGTACCGGCATTCGCAGGTTCGAATCCTGCCGCCCCAGCCAGCAGACTTCCGCGATTAGCGAAGAAATCAAGCCTCGGCACAAATTTCCGTTCCGCACTTCGTTCCGCAATTCAAACACGATTGGCCTCCAGTTTCGCCACCGCCGACACGCGGCCGCGCGAGGCCTCGCCTGATAGCGGTCGAGCATGTCGTTGACGGTTTTTCCGGTCCAACCGAGCATCGTCGCTATTTGTGACGGCGTGCATCCGGCGTCTGCGAGTTTGGTGCAGGTCGTGCCTCGTAGGTCGTGGAAATGCAGGTCATCTAGCCCCGCCGCTAGTGTTACAAGGCGCCACTCGCGCATGAAAAGGATCAGACGCGGGTCCGTGCGCCATGGCTTGCCGTTGGCCATCGTCAGGATCGTCGTCGCCCGGCACGTCTCCGCATCAAGAACGGCTTTGAGTTCCGAATAGACGGGCATGTTGACCAGGCGCTTACGCTTGCCCTGCCGGAAGATGATGCGCCCACCCTTGTACGAAGACCACGACAGCTTGAGCAGGTCGCTCTGCCGCTGGCTGGTCCACAAGGCGAGTTCCAGCACAACCTTCAGTTCGTGAGGCGTTGGCGCGTCGCGTGGTTGTGCGAGATCATGCCGCGATCGCGCGCCCACTCCAAGATGATTCGCAGGACACCGAAAGTCGCATCGGTCTGGCGGGGTGATGATTTCGCCAGCCCCTGTTTTCGCCGGCCAGCGACTATGAGCTGGCACCTACCAACCAGCCTTCAACGACCGATTATCCCTTGGGATCAGTCCCGTTCGAAGATAATGCGGACAATCCGCTGCCACCTTGTCAACCTGCCCTGCCTGAACGCGGCGTGCCGGTTCGAGAGCGTGCAGGCGCGGCGACGGACAAAACCGCCCGCCGATCAGGCCCGCATGCTGTTCCAACTCCCGTCCTGGAAAGGCTTTGACAACCTCGCGCGGCGCAACCGGCCGGGATCGCGGATCGTCCATGACGCCGGATACTGGCTTCCGCTCCTGGCGCACCACACCGGGGCACGTCGAAATGAACTCGCCAAACTCATGCTGACCGACATCGACATTGAGAATCACATTCCCGACCTGCGGATCGATGCGACCGCTCCCGGCCGGATCAAAACCCCGCGCTCGAAAGGGTTTATCCGACCGCCGGTGAAATCATCCGGCTTGGGTTCCTCAAATACGTTGCCGCCGTCCGGCACGACGGAAAGCGCCTGCTGTTCCTCGATCTTGTCCCGGGTACGCAAAGCCAGACGATGGGCGACATCTACTCCAAGCGCTACTGGCGCGCCGTGGCCCGGCAACTCCCATTTCCTAAGCCCGGACAAGCGCGATTCATGCCTTCCGGCACCTGCGGTGCCGGAAAGCATGACGACATGAACGCAATGTTCGCGAACAGTCGCAATCCGGTCCGCCCAGCCGGACAGGCGAGTTGAACCGGATCACAATCTCGTTACGACCAGCATCTGCCCCAAATGATCAAGCTCCGTATTGCGCGATTACGGGCCATTTTCAGGCAGACCGGCGCTACAGCTTACTCTTCACCCGGTCGGAACAGGTCCTTGTAGAACCCGTTCGTCTTCACGGTGATAGTCACGGGCGTATCGCCCTTGTTGCGCCAGTACCAGCCGTGGGTTCCTTCGAACGGCGCGGTGAAGTCACCCTTTGCCGAGGCGAGTTCGCGTTCCTTCCAGTAGCTGGTGAACTCGCCCTCGGCGGCGTTCGGGTGTTCGCCGTGCATGTCGACCTTGACCGGGCTGCTGGCCTTCCATTCGAAGACGAAGCTGTCTCCGGCATTCATGTGCGCCTTCACTTCCTTGCCGCTGTGCGGGGGAAGTTCGATGGTCATTTCGTCGCTGCGCATGGCCGAGGCGCGCTCGATAGTGGTGCGGCTTGGGAGAGCGGCGGCAGGCGCTGCCCCGGCTACCGGCGTTGCCGGTGCGGCTTCGGCATCGGATTCCGCCGTACCCGTGGCCATCCCGGCAATGCCGAGCATGCCGCCGATGCCGGTGGGGTCGATCCCGGCCTCGGCCGGAAGCACGCAAGTCACCAGCAGTACCGCGGCCACGGCTGCCGCGCCGAAACTCGCCTTGGCCAGCGTCTTTGCCGGAACCTGGATCGAGGACGGCGGCACGAGATTGGGATTGAAGGTCTGGGCCGTCATGTCAGGCTCCCTTGGTGAAATAGCCGGTGAGCTGGAAGCCCACGAGGACGAAGCCCGCGCACATCAACGCGGCATTGGCGGTGATGGCGCTGCGGCGGAAGCTGGGGGTGAGCCGCCAGAGGTTCATCGCGATCAGGATCAGCGACAGTGCCATGAGCTGGCCCATCTCGACCCCCACGTTGAAGGCCACGAGGTTCGGCACGAGGCCGTCGCGCGAAAGCGTCAGGTCCTGCAGCTTGGTCGCCAGGCCGAAGCCGTGGAAGAAACCGAAGATCAGCACTGCCGCCTTGGGATTGGGCGAAAAACCGAAGACCGTCTTGAACCCGCCCAGATTGTCGAAGGCCTTGTAGGCCACCGAAAGCCCGATCACGGCATCGACGATGTAGGGATTGGCGCGGATGTCGAAGATCACACCCAGCAGCAGCGTGGTGCTGTGACCGATGGCGAAGAGCGTGACGTAGGCGCCCACGTCCTTCATCCGATAGAGGAAGAAGATCACGCCGCAGAGGAACAGCAGGTGGTCGTAGCCGGTCACCATGTGCTTGGCGCCGAGGTACATGTAGGGGATGATGTTCACCCCCGAGGTGCCCTGGATGAAGGCCGCGTCGTTTTCGGCGACGCCGTGGGCCTGGGCCGCCGAAGCGATGAGTGCGAGGCCGAGCGCGGCGATGAACGCCGCGCCCGTTGCCGCCCATCCTGTCGGTCTTCCCGGCATGAGGGATGCTGCCATGCCCATCGTCAATTGACGGTGAAGGAGGCAAAGGTCTTGGCCTGATCGCGCTTGTTGACGAGGGCGACGACGACCTTGGCACCCTTGGGTGCCACGAGACCGGGCGCCGAGAAGCGATTGCCGCCGGCAGGCGCGAGGGCAACCGAGGTCTTCTTGCCGGCCACGGTCACGGTCGCCTTGGCGTCGAATTCGGAAGCGGCAACCGGCTCGTCTTCCTCGGTGACGAAGAAGCTCACGCCCTTGGGACCCTTGACCAGTTCGACGAGAATCTCGCCGGACATGGCGACGATGCCGCCGTGCTGGGGCTTCATGCTGCCATGAGCGAAGCTGGCAACCGGGGCGGAAAGGACGAGGGACGCTGCGAGCAGGGCAGCCATGCGCTTGGTGTTCATCGGGAAGAATCCTGTTTGTTCAAGTGAATTGGGCAGATGGATCGGGGAAACCGTCACTCGGGCAGATGCGGCAGCACGAAGGAGAGCGAGGCGCGGTGCTCCAGCTGCTGGTACTTGGCGGGATTGTCGGTGGGGCTGACGAAGATCGCCATCAGCACGTTGATGCCCTGGTTGCGCACCTTGACGGTGGCATAGCCGTCGGCATCGGTCTTGACCGGCACTTCGTCGGGATCGTTGACGTAATCGGTCATGACCTGTGCCCCGGCGGCGGGCTTGCCGGCGTAGTAGACGCGGACCTTCATCGGCATACCCAGCTTCTGCGGGATATCGGTGCCAACCGGGACAAGTTGCAGCGTCTGGCCGGGCAGCAGGGGAACCTGCTTGGTCGGCATGCGGGTCAGGTGGACGGCATACTTGAAGTTGTGCTCACTGAGGCCCGCGTTCGGCACTTCGTCGCGGCCCTTGTTGTGGAATTCGCCGGAGGCATCCTTGGTCCAGATACCGTAGTCCATGACGGCGGCCACTGCGCTGACCGGCTCATCGCTGTCCACGACCGGGATGGCACCGGCATCGCGCAGCTTGATATCGACGGGGTTCCAGTCCTCGTCATAGCCCTTGACCAGCGTCAGCTTGCTTTCGCGCGCAACCGCATCGAGATCGTCGGCACCCACGCCGTAGATCAGCGCCAGCTGGCGGGCGCGCTGGGCGAACCAGATTCCATGCGCCTGGGCGGGCAGCACGGCGGCCACGCTGGTCGCCGCCGCGAGTGCGAGGACGGAGGCACGAATGACGTTCCTGTAAGATACCATGGCTTATTCTCCTTGAACCCGTTGAGAGCAGGCTGACCTGTTTGCTCGGTCGATTGCCCTGTTGTGCAGCTTCGGATCGGCACGGAAATTTGAAATCCTGTGCCTTGATGGTGTAACATTTCGTGTCTGGACGGACCGGGAATCGGTGCGAAAAGCGGGCCTGCGCGGCGCCTGAAAAGCCGCTTTGCAGGTCATGCCTGCAGCCCTTCGATCGGCGCCGGATTCTGCCTGTGACCGGCACTTCCGCGCCGAGCGACCAGTGCGGTTATCGCCGGAAGAACCAGCAAGGTCAGGACCGTGCAGGTGATCAGTCCCCCGATCACGACAGTGGCGAGCGGGCGCTGCACTTCCGCGCCGGTGCCGGTCGCCAGCGCCATCGGCACGAAGCCGAGGCTGGCGACCAGCGCGGTCATCAGGACCGGCCGGACACGCTCCATGGCGCCGCCGACGATCGCCTCGTCCGCAGCCACGCCGTCGTCCGTCCGCTTGCGGATCGCGCTCATCATGACGAGGCCGTTGAGCACGGCGACGCCCGACAGCGCGATGAAGCCGACCGCCGCCGTGATCGAGAACGGGATGCCCCGCAGCAGCAGCGCGAAGACACCGCCCGCCAGCGCCATCGGCACGGCGCTGAACACGATCGCCGCCCGGCCGAGACCGCCCAGCGCCATGGTGAGCAGCGCGAAGATCGCCGCGAAGCAGACCGGCACGACCAGCAGAAGACGAAGCCGCGCGGATTGGAGGCTTTCGAAGGTGCCGCCCCAGTCGGTGTACATTCCGGAAGGGAGCGACATCTCGCCGATCCTGTCCTGCGCCTCGGCCACGAAACCGCCGAGATCGCGGCCGCGCACATTGACCTGTACGACGACCATGCGCTTGCCGTTCTCGCGGCTGATCTGGTTGAGCCCCTGCGTATAGGCGAACCGCGCGACTTCCCGGAGCGGGATGGAACCCGCGTTCCGGCCATCGCTCGCCGGGAGCATGACCGGGATCGACCCCAGGGTTTCCAGATCGTCACGCTGCGCGTCGGGCAGGCGCACCACCACCGAGAAGCGGCGGTCGCCCTCGAACAGCAGACCGGCTTCCCGGCCGCCCAGAGCCGCCGCAACTGTATTGGCGACATCCTCGACCGTAAGGCCGTAGCGGGCCGCCGCCTGGCGGTCGATCCTGACGTCGAACGTCGGCGCGCCCGAGGTCTGCTCGGTGCTGACATCGCCGGCGCCGGGGATCTTGCGCAGAACAGCGGCGATCCTGCGGGCCTGCTCGCTCATCTGGTCGAGGTCGTCGCCATAGAGCTTGACCGCAACGTCGGCGCGAACACCGGCGATCAATTCGTTGAAGCGCATCTGGATCGGCTGCTGGATTTCGGTCCGGTTGCCGACCATCGGTTTCATCTTCGCTTCGATTCGCTTGAGGATGTCCTCCTTCGTCTTGACCTCGGCGGGCCATTCGCTCTCGGGCTTGGGGATCACGTACGTGTCCGAGGCGTTCGGCGGCATCGGGTCGGTGCCGAGGTCGGCATTGCCGTTCTTGGAAAAGACCAGCGCCACTTCCGGCAGCGTCTTCAGCGCATCCTCGATGCGAAGCTGCATCTGCGTCGACTGGTCGATCGAAGCCGAAGGCACACGGAAGTTGGTGACGGTGATGTCCTTCTCGTCGAGCTGGGGCATGAACTCCTCGCCCAGCAGTCCGAATGCCAGCACCGCGGCCAGGAAGATGCCCGCGCCGCCGAACACGAAGGGCAGCGGACGCGCCACGGCCCTGACGAGCAGCGGCTCGTACTTTTCCTTGAACCAGCGGATCGGTTTCACTTCGATCTCGCTGACCTTGCCGGTGATCAGCAGCGCGATCATGGCGGGCACGAAGGTAAGCGAGAGGACGAAGGCGGAAGCCAGCGCGATCATCAAGGTGATCGCCATCGGTGCGAACGTCTTGCCCTCCACGCCCTGGAAGGTGAGCAGCGGAATGAAGACGAGGAAGATGATGAGCTGGCCATAGACGGTCGGCCGGATCATTTCCTGCGCGGCGAGGTTAGTCTCCTCCATGCGCTCGCTGCGGTTTAGCAGCCTGCCTTCGTGCTCCTGCCGTTCGGCAAGCCGCCGCAGCGCGTTTTCGACGATGATGACCGCGCCGTCGACGATCAGGCCGAAGTCCAGAGCGCCGAGACTCATGAGATTGCCGGAGACGCCGAGGCCGTTCATGCCGGTCGCCGTCATCAGCATGGTGACCGGGATCACCGCCGCGGTGATGAGCGCGGCCCGGATGTTGCCGAGCAGCACGAACAGCACGACGATGACGAGCAGCGCGCCCTCGATGAGGTTCTTCTCGACGGTGGCGATGGTCGCATTGACGAGCTTTGAGCGGTTGTAGACCGGCTCGGCGAAGACATCTGGCGGCAGCGACTTGTTTACTTGCGTGAGCTTGTCTGCAGCACTGTTGGCGACGATCCGGCTGTTCTCGCCGGTGAGCATCAGCACGGTCGAGATGACCGCCTCCGAACCCATGCGGCTGCCCGATCCGGTGCGCACCGCGCCGCCGATCACGACCTGCCCGACATCCCGGACGCGGACGGGCACGCCCTGCCGCGAGGCGACGACGGCCTCCTGGATATCCTCGATGGATTTGAGACGCGCGTCGGCACGGACCAGGAAGCTCTCGCCCGCCCGGCGCACATAGTTCGATCCGGCAGAGAGATTGGCTTTCTCAAGCGCATCGGCAAGTTCGGTGATCGAGATGCCGTAGGAGGTCAGCGCTGCGAGGTTCGGCTCGACCAGATATTGCTTCACATAGCCGCCGTTGGAATCGACCCCGGCAACGCCTTGCACGTTGCGCATCTGCGGGCGGATGATCCAGTCCTGCACGGTGCGCAGATAGGCAGCCTTCGCCAGTTCCGTCGTCAGGCGCTCACCTTCCGGGGTGAGGTAGCTTCCGTCGGACTGCCAGCCGGGCTTGCCGTCCTCTGTCCTGATTCCCTTGCCGTCCGGATGCCGGAAGGCGACCGAATAGAAGAATATCTCGCCAAGACCGGTGCTGAGCGGCGCCAGATTGGGCTGTACGCCGACAGGCAGGCTGTCCTTGGCCTGTGCCAGCCGTTCGGTAACCTGTTGGCGCGCGAAGTAGATGTCGGTCGCGTCGGTGAAGACGGCCGTGACCTGGCTGAAGCCGTTGCGGGTGAGCGAACGGGTCATCGTCAGGCCGGGGATACCGGCAAGCGCCGTCTCCACCGGGAAGGTGACCTGCTTCTCCATGTCCACGGGTCCAAGCGTGGGGTTGAAGGTGTTGATCTGGACCTGGCGGTTGGTGACGTCGGGCACGGCATCGATGGGCAGCTTGGTCAGTTGCCACAGGCCGAACCCCGCCACTATCAGCGTCAGGAAGGCGACAAGCCATCGCCCCCTGATCGACAGGCTGAGAGTACGGGAAATCATTCGGCCGACTCCTTCTCCAGTTCGGCCTTGAGCAGGAAGGCATTGGTGGTGGCGATCGGCGTTCCCGCCTTCAGGCCCGAAGTGATCGCGACAAGGCCGCCGCTGCGGCTGCCGATCTGCACCGTCTGCGCCTTGAAGCCCTTGGGCGTGCGAATGAACACGACGGTCCGGCTGCCCGTGGTCTGGACCGCGTCCTGGGGCACCATGACACCCGATGACACCGTACCGCCGCTGGCAAAGATACGCGCCTGCACGAGCTGACCGGGCGCCAGCGCGCCTTGCGCACCGCTCGCTTCCAGAACCACCGTGGCCGCCCGGCTTTGGGTATCGACCACGCCGGTCGTCGAGCGCACGCGCCCTTCGATGACCTGCCCCTCAGCAATTGTGAGTTCTACCCGGTCACCCACGCGGATTCGTGCCGTATCGGTGGCCGGGACGCTGGCGGTGATCTGCAATTTGCGCGGATCGGCGACGCGGAAGAGTTCGGTCTCCGCAGCCACGAACTGGCCGAGGTTGGCCGAGGCCAGCGTCAGGCGACCGGAGACCGGGCTGACGACCATGACCGAGCGCCCGTCGCGCGAAATCCGGGCCGCGCCCGCCGCCGCGCGGGCGCGCTGGGCATCCGCACGCGCCACGGCAAGGTTCGCCTGCGCAGTGTCGTAGTCTGCACGCGGGCTGACGCCTTGAGCGAGCAGAGACTTCTCTCGGGAAAGCTGCCGATCGGCAAGCGTCACGCGGGCCGCCGCAGCTGCCTGATCGGCAGCGATGGCGGAGGCATCGCGGCTTTCGACGAGGGCGAGCGTCTCACCGGCCTGAACCGGATCGCCGATGCGCTTGAAAATGCGCGTGACGGTTCCCGGCGCCCGTGCCGTCAGCACGGCTTCGGCATCGGGTGTCGCCTCGATGGTGGCCGATGCCGGAATGGCGGAATCGAGCGCGCCCGAGGCCGCGGAGGCCACGCCGATCTGCGACTGCTTGATGCCCTCTGCGGTTATTTCCACCTCGTCGGTGGAAGCGGCTGGAGCAGCCTCTTCCCTATCCGCTTCGACCGTATCGATGGAGCCGCCCGGCCCAGTCAGACGCGCCGCCCCGAAACCGATCGCAGCCGCGGCAACCAGTGCGATCGCCGCACCGGCGTAAAGTCTATTCTTGTCGTTCATTGGACCGGTTCTCCGGTGATCGTGAGGCCCTGAAGGCGGGCAAGGCGGGCACGGGCTTCGAGGCGGGCCGTCGCGGCATCGAGAATGACACCGCGCGCGACGCCGAGACCGTGGCGGGCGTTCAGCAGTTCGATGAGTGGGGACTTGCCCGCCTCGTAGGCGATGCGGGCGAGCCGATAGGTCTCTTCCGCCGTTCCAAGCGTCCGTTCGGCGGAAGCAACCCGCGCATCCGCCGCCTCGTTCAGCGCCAGCGAGGTGGCGATCTCGGCCTGCATGTTCAGCAGGGTCGCTGAATCGCGTGCGGCAGCAGCACGAACGTCGGCCTCAGCGGCATCGATGTTGCCGCGGTTACGATCGAAGATCGGCAGCGGAACGCTGAGCCCGGCGACCAGGGCATTGGCCTTGTCGACCTCAAGCCGGCGAACGCCGAACGATGCCGTCACGTCCGGAATCGCCTGACGTCTTGCTGCCTTCAACCGCCTTTCCGCCGCTTCCTTCTCCGCTCTGGCGGCAAGATAGGGCGCGGTCTGCAGCGGATCGACGGGACCGTATCCGGCCTTCGGATCGAAACGGCCAAGCAGCGGTTCCGCCAGCTCCAGGAAGGCAGTGCTTTGTCCGGCCAGTGCCGAGAGCCTGGCATAGGCGCCCACGCGCTGGGCCTTGGCCATATCCACCTCGGCCCGCAGCGAATTGACCTCGGTCTCCGCCTGAAGGCTTCTGAGCCGTGCTTCCTTGCCGGCAGCGACCAGCGCCTTGGCCGCGCGCATGTCGGCTTCCGCTTCCTCGACTTCGTCCTCCGCGAGGTCGATCCGGCGATCGGCGATTTCCGCAGCGCCGTAAGCGAGCGCCAGATCGTAGGCATAGATCAGCCTGCCATCCCGCGTGCGCGCGACGGCGGCATCCACCCCTGCCTTGCCGGCAGCGATACGGGCCGAGCGCTTGCCGCCAAGCTCGATGGGCTGGTTCACCTGCAAGGTATTCTCGGACCGATCGAATTCGCTGTACGGGTTCTGGCCGGCAAAGTTCTCCGCCATCACGCTGACCGTGGGATTGGGGCGAGCGCGGGCCTGCAGGGCCAGCCCCTCGGCACGGTCGACCTCGGCTTCGAGTTCGATCCGGCGAGGCGCGTTTTCCGTCTCGCGAAACAGCTGGGCAAACGGCGGCGCCGTCTGCGCATGCGCATCCGTGTAGGCAAGGCCGGCGGCCACGCCCATCAGCCCGACCAGCGCTACACGTACGCGCTGTCGGCCGATAAAATCGGTCATTTTGGATAATTCCTCTGTTGTCTGATTTCCGCAGTGCGCCTCAGGGACGCGACGGAATCAGACCCGAGGAGGGCGCAGCAGGCCTTCTGGCGAAATGCCGGAAAGCGCGAAGCTCTTGCCGGCAAACCAGCTGATCAGGCGCACGTAAGTGCCAAACGTGATGTCCAGATTGGGCACCAGGCCAGTAAAGCCATGCACCATCGCATGGGTGGTATTGTGCATATCGGGAGCGGGAGAACCCTGTTTCTCACCCGAATCTGATGGCTGCTTTTCGAACTGAGCCTCATGATCATGATCATGATCGTGATGATGCTCCAGCAGCGCACCATCCGCGTCGGCGTCGTTATGGTGAAGCATGGAGGTGTGCCAGATCGACAGCGACAGGACGTTGGTCAGCGCCAGCAGTGCAAGCATCGCTCCGAGAACGAGGGAAAGCCTCGCCGGGTTACGATCATTGCCAAGGCAGGCGCGGACGAACATTCGGTACCGGATAACCTCAAGTGGGTGCTTCTACCACAAACCTGCGAAAAGTTCGTGCAGGGCTGGGCATCACTGCAGCTTTTTCCATCGTGGATGAAGACCGTCGATCACATAATCGTGAACGGCGCCCCCTTCCGGATGATCCTGCCGAAGATGTGCATGATCCAGGTATAATCTGCGGTGCTCGTGCCGGATCACGTCAGGACCGGCAGCCGACCAGACAATCATGGCAAGTGCGACACCCAACGCCGCAATCCCGCACATGGCCACAAAGGCGGAGGTGATCGACCAGCGGATAGCAGATCAGGCGGCGGACATAGCTTATGCAAACGGGGGAGCGAGAGTGCCGGATGATCTTCGGAGGTGGAAGGAGCGCTTGCCCGCGTCCGGTTCTACAATACCATCGACTTGGTAAACCTGCTCGAGCTTCTGATCCTCGACGAACTGGGGTATCTGCCATTCGCGCGCACCGGCGGCCAGTTGCCGTTCCACCTATCGGTCGCCTCTAAGAGCGTACATCGATCATCGTCACCGGCAACCTCGCCTTCGGCGAATGGCCCACCGTCTTCGGCTATGCCAAGATGATCGCGGCCTTGCTCGACCGGCTCACGCACCATTGCGACATCATCGAAACCGGCAACGAAGGCTGGCGCTTCAAGAGCCGCAATTGAGTCTGGCTCCGGGCAAAAAAGACGATGTACGCAGTTGCCGAACGTCTCCGGGCTACGCGCTTACGCCGTTCCGCAACGGCGTAAGCGCGCATCAAAACCACGGCCCCCATCGCTTTTCCAGCAATACGGCGAAAGCCGCGCCATCTCCTCATCCGTCAGCCAATATAGCTCGGTCATCCTCGGTCTTCTCACTGCGCCTGAATCAGATTGCAGTCCGCCAATCAATAGGTCCTGTGCCCTAGTAAAAACCTCGCATCGGCTCAGCGGGAGCGGACCGGAAAAAGCGCATCGCCAAGCGCTAGTGCCGCAGCCCCGGCCATGCCGGCACCGATCCCGAGTTGCGAGGTCCGCAAGATTGGTACGGGCAGGAACCGTCTCGTCGTCGCGCAGAAATCGGGCGTATCGAGCCGCGCGACGAGCGCTTCGCCGAAGCGTGGCGGGATGGCGCCGCCCACGATGATCGCTTCCGGATCGAATGCCCCAGCCAGAACACCGAGCGCGGGCCGCAATTGGTCGGCCGCGCGCGCGATCCACGCATCGATCACGGTTCGCCCCTCGTCGGCCACCATAGGAAGATCCGGCAGATCATCCACCGTCAGTCCTGCCGCGCGCAGTGTGTCCATAAGGTCCTGTCCCGAGGGGCGCACGGTACCGACCGGGAACGGCACGCCGAAGACCCCCGCATTGCCGTGGGCGCCCCGCACGAGCCGCCCGTCGACAACGACCCCGCCGCCCAGGCCGTAGTTCACATCGACGAAGAGGTAGTTGTCGAACGTCTTGGCCGCGCCCAGCAGATGCTCGCCCCAGGCGGCGCAGGCGCCGTCGTTTTCCACCAGGACCGGCACATCGAATTCGGGCTGGAGCAGGCTCGCGATATCGAGGTTGTCCCACTGCGGGAAGTAGGCTTGCGTGATCTGGCCCTGGCGGTTGAAGTATCCGGGGAACGAGAAGCCGATGCCGACGATCCGTTTTGCGATACGGCGATGGCGCCGCACCACCTTCTGGCGATACTTCCGCATGGCGGCAATGAGCCCGGACACCGTGAAATCGTCCAGAGTGATGGTTTCCGCCTTCTCCACCACGCCGCCAGTACCCAGCAAGCCGATCTCGATCCGACTGCGCCAGACTTTCACGCCGATCGCATAGGCGCCGTCAGCCGTCATCGTCACGCGGCGGACCGGCTGACCGCGCGCTCCATCGCGGCTGGGGGCTTCGGCTACGAGACCCTTTTCCATCAGCGCACGCACGATGTTGGTCGCTTGCGTGCGCGACATTGCGAGCCGTTCCGCGAGCATGATGCGGGAGGCTTCGCGCTCCAGCCAGATGATCTGGAGGGCGGCGCGTTCCGTCCCGTTCAACTGCAATGCGTTCTCGCCTGTCGCCATAGAGGACGGCACCTAGCGCATTTTTCCGGGCCTCGCGACACCTAAGCCGGTCCATAACAGGGACATTAAATAAGATTTGTGAATTTTATAAAAGTGTCATCGAACGCGCCTATCGGGACGGCGAACGGTTCCCCGAAGGGGCCATACAGGGATCGCGACAGGGGTGACTTCGATGAATCTACGCAAAAGGCACGCAGCCCTGCTTACCGCCGCATGCATGACCGCGCTGGCAGCCGGAACGGTGCAGGCCCAGGAAGCAGTCGGGGAGGACGCGGCGGGAGCGGATATCCTCGTGACCGGCATCCGCGGCTCGGTGGTTCGCGCGCTCCAGAGCAAGGAACGCGATATTCGCGTGACCGATTCCATTCAGGCCGAAGACCTGGGCAAGTTCCCGGACACCAACCTTGCCGAATCGCTTCAGCGCGTGCCCGGCGTCTCGCTGGAGCGTTCCGCCTCGGGCAACTCGCGCACGATCACAGTTCGCGGTCTCTCCTCGCAGTTCACGCAAGTCCAGATCAACGGCATGGGCGGCGCGACCGGCGGCGGCGGACGCAGTGCCCGCTTCGATTCCTCGCTGCGCAACGCGGGCAACGATGGCCGCAACTTCAGCTTCGATGTCCTGCCGTCCGAACTCTTCACCTCTGCCGTAATCGCCAAGAGCCCCCAGGCGCGCGACGTCGAGGGCGGTATCGCCGCCAACGTCGAACTCAGCACGCCCGGACCGTTCGATCTCAAGGACGGTAACGGCTCGCTCGCCGTCGAAGGCACCTGGACCGAAAAGGCAGGCGTGACGCCCAAGGTGTCCGGGATCGCCAGCCACCGCTTCGGGGACACGTTCGGTATTCTCGTCGGCGGCGTTTACTCCAGGAACTGGAACGTCACGCGCCAGCAGGGCTACAACCGCTTCGTCAAACTCTCGACCGTCGCCGCCGATGCCTCCTCGCTGACGCCGGAACAGCGCGACGCTCTGGTGCCGGACGGTACGCAGAATGTGGTGCGCGAGCGCAAGACCGACAACTACACCCTGCTTGGGGCAGCCGAATGGCGCCCGAATTCGGACACGCACCTGCGCTTCGATGCGATCTACAGCAAAGTCGACGGCATCGAGGAAGAGACGCAGGGACGCTACCGCATGACCGGCGGCGTGGTGCCGACCGCGCTGAACATCCGCGACGGCGTGGTCCAGTCGGGATCGCTCGCCAGCTTCACGCGCTCGGAGATCGAGTTCGAATCGAACGATGTGGACGACACCCTCCAGCAGTACACGCTGAGCGGTTCTGTAGGCCTTGGCGACTTTGCCGGCGCGCACTGGTCGTTCGAGCCTTTCGCAGGCTACAACAAGCGCGCCCAGCGCCGCCCGTTCACGCAGATCAACGCCTATGGCGCGGCAGGCACGTTCGACTGGAATCTTGCGAACGGCGTCACCGGATACGCCACTTCCGCGCCCGATTTCGGATCAAACCCCGAGAACTTCCGCCTTGCCAACGTCTACAGCTCGATCAACTCGGGCCAGAGCGAGCAGTACGAAGGCGGCCTGAACCTACAGGGCAATTTCGACGGCCCCGTGTTCAAGGCCCTGCGCTTCGGCGCCCGCTACACGCACCGTTCTACCGAGGTCGCGGAGCCGTTCTGGGGCGTCATCAACACCGGAGCCGGCCCGACGCTCGCCGATATCGAGACGACGACCAAGCAGGGTCTCCTCTTCACCGATATCCCCGCGGCGGGCGACTATCTGCTGGGCGGCCAGAGCCAGTTCGAACCGGGCTTCGACATCACCCGCACGCGCATGACAGGCATCACCATCGGTACCGATGCCGCCAATGCCCTTGCCGCCTCGCAAGTGACCGAGAAAACCATTGCGGGTTATCTTGAGGCCGACTTCAAGCTCGGCCCGATCGACCTCAATGCCGGCGTGCGCATCGTGTCGACGGACGTGCGCTCGCAGGGGGCGGCAAACGTCAACGGTGTCGTCACCGCCGTGGACGCGCCGGGTTCCTACACCCGCGCGCTGCCCGCGCTGAACGCGAAACTGAACCTCACGCCGGACCTGTTCCTGCGCGGTTCCTATTCGCGCGCGCTCAGCCGCCCGTCGCTGGCGGCACTCGCCCCGCGCGAGACGTTCAACTACACCTCGCTTACCGGAACGCGCGGCAACCCCGAACTCAAGCCCTTCGTGGTGGACCAGTTCGACATCGGCGCGGAATGGTACTTCCACCCCGAAGCGCTGGTGGCGGCAACCTACTTCCACAAGAAGTTCTCGAGCCTGATCGCGTCGGAAACAGTCTTCCTGCCGCGCGAAGTGGTCGGCGCCGACGGCACGACGACGACCGAGCAGATCGAGTTCACGCAGCCCTACAACGCGGGCAGCGGCAGCGTCAGCGGCGTCGAGGTGACGGCGCAGTCCGCGCTGTACTTCCTGCCGGGCATGCTCAGCAACTTCGGCGTACAACTGAACTATACCCGCCTCGACTCCAAGACGGCGATCCCGGCGCAGGACGGCAACCAGGCCCAGCCGTTCCCGAACCTCTCGCCGTCGAGCTTCAACGCCGGGATCTATTACGATGACGGCCGCTTCGACGCGCGCCTGAACTATGCCTGGCGTGACGGCTTCCTGCAGGACGGCATCAGCCCCGAGGAGAACTATCCGTATCAGGATGCCTTCGGCCAACTCGACCTGACGATGAACTATCGCCTGACCGAACGCCTGAACCTCCAGATCCAGGGCAGCAACCTGACCAACGAGAAGCTCACTTATTCGAGCAGCCTGGCTCCCCTTGCGGTTTCGGAAATCCGCCTGGGACGCCGGATCGTGGCCGGGGCGCGCTATAGCTTCTAAGGTCGCGGATGCAGTACACGCTGCCGCGCTTTCTCTTCCGAATTCAGCGGACGAAGGAATCCGATGCACCTCCCCACACACCTCTTTTCACGCGGTAGCCTCGCCAAGCCGCTTGCAGCCGTGCTCTTCGTGCTAGGCGGGTGCGCGATGACACCCCTGCCCAGCCCGCCCCTGCCCGAACGCTTCGCCTGCTTGCGCGAACGCGGCGACCTCATCGTCAGCGCTCATCGCGGCGGCCCAGATGCCGCCCATGCGGAAAATACACTGGCAGCTTATGCGGCGCTCTCCGCGCACGGGCTGACGCTTGCGGAAACCGATGTGCGCACGACCCGCGACGGGGTGCTCATGCTCAGCCACGATGCCGACCTTGGCCGCGTCAGTTCGCTGACAGGCGCCATCGCGGATCATGACTGGGCAACGATCAGCACCGCAAGGATGCGCACGCGCTCCGGCGATCTCACGGACTTCTCCCCCGCAAGACTGGCGCAGTTGCTGGATGCGACGCGAGATGGCCCGATCCTTCAGCTCGACATCAAGGAAGGCACGCGCATTGATGCCGTGCTCGATGCTGTCGAGGCAGCAGGCGCTGCCGGCCGGGTGATCTATCTCGCCTATACGGACACCGACATTGCCGCCATCGTGCGCCGTCAGCCCGAAGCGCTTGTCGCAACGGTCATCCCGAACCTTGCCGCCCTGGCGCGGATCGAGGGGATAGGCATTGCGCCTCGGCAACTTCACGCCCTGTTCTTCGAAAGCGCCATCGACCGTGCGTTCTTTGCCGAACTGCGCAAGCGGGAAGTAACGGTTCTCGTCGCGGCCACATCTGCGGAAGAGACCGGGGCGCACGAAAGCCATCCCCTGCCAGCGGCACGCTATCGGACGATCCGTGATTCAGGAGCGCAAATCCTGGTGAGCGATCACCCCATCGAAGCTGCCGCTGCACTGGCGAGCAAGGACTGCTGAACGCGAAAGCGCGGCAGAAGTGATGCGAAATCCCTGCAAGGTACGCCTTGTCGGGTATGCCCCTGCATGCCCAAATAAAACCTACAAGAGACTGATATAAAACAATAATTATGTCACAGAAGGTTCATCGCACTCACCCATAGGCCCCTCGCCCACTCGCTTGTGGGGGTTCAATCGGGAGCGACCCTTGAGACATTCCATTTACGGCGCCAGCGTTCTGGCGCTGGTGGCGGCCTGCGCCACGCCTGCATATGCACAGGAGATCACCTCGGCCATCCGCGGCCAGGTTTCCGACGACGCAGGCCAGCCCGTCGCGGGCGCCCGTGTCAGCATCGTCCACATGCCATCCGGCACGCAGGTGTCGCAGACGACCGACCAGTCCGGCACATTCAGCCTGCAGGGCCTGCGCCCCGGCGGTCCCTACCGGGTCAGCGTCGAAGCTGAAGGCTATGCGAACGCCCAGGTGCAGGGCGTCAACGCCGCCATAGGCGAAACCCGCTCGCTCGCCATCGCGCTTGCCCCCGCCGGCGGCCAGGACATCGTCGTCACCGCGCGCAACACGACCGATGCCGTCCGGACCGGCGGCGACACAACGCTTACCGCCGACGCCATCCAGGGCATCGCTTCGGTCAACCGCGACCTTCGCGACCTGATGCGCCGCGATCCCCTGACCAGCCTCGATCCGAACCCTCGCGGCCGTGCGATCTCGATCGGCGGCGCCAGCCCGCGCAGCAACCGCTTCACTATCGACGGCGTCGCCATCGGCGACGATTTCGGTCTCAACGCCGGCGGCCTGCCTTCGGCGCGCGGGATCGTCTCGCTCGACGCGATCGATCAGGTCAGCATCAAGGCCGTGCCGGTGGACATCGCCGAGGGCGATCTTCAGGGCGGTTCGGTCAACATCATCCTGAAGTCGGGCACCAACACGTTCCACGGCGGCGTCTATGGCATCTACAGCAATGACGACATGCAGGGCACCAGGAACTACGATACCGTCCGCAGCGACGGCAGCGTGGTCAAGGGCACCGGCAAGCTGACGCCTGTCCCCGAATTCAAGGACTTCGGCGCCTATCTTTCCGGCCCGATCGTCAAGGACAAGCTGTTCTTCGCGCTTTCCTACGAGCAGCTCGAGGAAAGCCAGGTCAACGCGCGCGGCCTTGCCGGCGAAGGCGCGGCGACCGAAGTGCCCTTCATCACCCGCGACAAGGTCGACCGGGTGCGCGATATCCTGCAAAGCCGGTACGGCTTCGACCCGCTCGACATCGCCAGGACCCTGCCGGAGAAAGATCGCAAATTCTCGGCAAAGCTGGACTGGAACGTCACCGATGGCCAGCGCCTTGCCGTCACCTATATCCATCACAAGAACGAGGTGCCGCGCGACGTCGGTTTCAGCACCAGCTCTTCCAACCCGTCGGTCGGCCTGCAATCAAACTTCTATCTGCTGGGCGAGACGACCAACGCCTATGCCGCGCAGCTGAACTCCACCTGGAGCGACAACTTCTCCAGCGAACTGCGCGTCACCCACCGCGACTACCAGCGCCGCCAGACGCCCTACGGCGGGCTGGACGTGCCGGAATTCGAGGTCTGCCTTGACGATGTGTCCACCGGCAGCCTCCTCAACTGCTTCGCGAATGGCACCAATTCGCCCAGCGGCCGCGTTCTGGCGGGTCCGGACATGTACCGTCAGGCGAACTCGCTCTCGGTCAGGAATACCGGCCTGTCATGGACCGGCCAGTATTCCGGGAACGGTCATATCATCAAGCTGCTGGCCGAAGGCGAGCAGGTAAAGATCGACAACCTGTTCCTCGCCTCGGCGCTGGGCCGCTACTACTTCGATTCGATCGCCGATCTCGAGGCGGGCCGCGCCAGTCAGCTGACTTATGCCAACGCGCTCAGCGGCAACCCCGAAGATGCGTCAGCCAAGTTCAACTACATGTCCTATACCGTGGGCGTGCAGGACAGCTGGTCGATCACGCCGGACATCACCCTCGTCGGCGGCTTGCGCTATGACTGGATCGATTCCGAGCGCCCGGTGCTCAACAGGCGTTTCCTTGCAGCTTACGGGTTCGCCAACAATGCCATGCCGACCGGCGGCGTGCTGCAGCCGCGCCTGGGTCTGACCTGGCAGGCAACGCCTTCGCTGCGCATCGCGGCAGGCGGCGGCCTGTTCGGAGGCGGCACGCCCGGCGTGTGGTTTGCCAACGGCTTCTCCAACGACGGCACCCGCCAGAACAACCTGCTGTTCCAGCGCACCGCCACCGGCTTCATCGACGCGACCCAGACCGGCGCTGCCGCCAACATCGCCGCATCGCTCGGCTCGGCCGCGCTCGACAACGTGACCGGTGCAGGTGTCCCCTCGATCGTCGATCAGTACCTCGCGGGCGTCGGCGCACCCCCTGCAGCCTCTGTCGCCGCGCTCGATCCGGATCTCAAGCTGGCCTCCACCTGGAAAGCGAACTTCACCGTCAACTGGGCCGGCAGCCTGCCGTTCGGCCCAAGCTGGCTGGCCGACGATTGGGAATTCAACCTCAGCGCGCTGGCCAGCGAAGTGCAGAACGCCTTCGTCGCCACCGACCTTCGCACCAGCCTGATCGGTGCCCTGCCCGACGGCCGCCCGCGCTACGACGGCTCGACCGGCGCCAACTGGGACATCGTCCTGCGCAACACCGGAAAGGGCCGCTCGCGCGTGCTCGGCGTCGGCCTTGGCAAGCGCCTGGGCAACCTGACGCTGGGCGCCAACTACATCTACTCGGACGTGAAGGACGTAGGCTCGTACACCGGCTACACCCCGACCGAGCTTCTGGGCGTGACCACGGCGGACCCGAACCTTGGCACCCTTGGCCGTTCGAGCTTCGAGACGCGGCATAACGCCAAGCTGCAGATCGGCTACCGCACCGACCTGTTCGACGACAATGAATTCCGCATCGACCTCTTCGGCGAATTCCGCAGCGGTACCCCCTACAGCTACACTTTCACCGACGCCGCGAACGGCCGTTCGGGCGTGTTCGGCACGGTGGGTGGCAACGGGCGCCACCTGTTCTACGTGCCGGACTTCAACCAGACCGCCGTCGTCAACGATGCGGGTCGTCTGCAAGTGGGCAATGTCGAATTCGCCAACCAGGCCGCGCTCGACGGTGTCCGCGCTGCCGTGGATGGCAGCAAGCTCAAGGGCTATTACGGCAAGATCGCGCCGCGCAACCTCGGCACCTCTCCCTCGTACTCGAAACTCGACCTGCACGTCTCGCAGGAGCTTCCGTTCTTCTTCGGCAAGATCAAGGTCTTCACCGATATTGAAAACGTGCTCAACCTGCTGAACCGCAACTGGAACACCTACAAGGTCTACACCGGCTCGGTCAGCGTGGCGAACGTCTCGTGCGTTGCCGTCGGCAGCAACTCCTGCGGCCGCTACCTCTACTCGAACCCCGGCACGCAGACCGCGACGACCTATCAGAGCGCCTCGCTCTGGCAGGTGCGCATCGGCGCCCGCTTCGACTTCTGACCCATGCGAGGGGGCGGCCGGCGTGTCGCCCCCTTCTTCCTTCCGGGAGCCTTTGGATGCGTATCCTTTCCACGCTGCTTGCCGCCGCCGCCCTTGTCACGCCGGGCCTTGCCCATGCCTGGGGCACCACCGGCCACCGCGTCAGCGGCGAACTGGCCGCACGTTTCGTCTGCGGCCAGACCCGCCTTGAAATCCGCGACCTGCTCGGCATCGAGACCCTGGCCGATGCTGCCAACTGGGCCGACTACATGCGCATGTCGTCCGACCCGAACTGGAGCCAGACCACTTTCAACTGGCATTTCGTCACCATCCCGGACGGCAAGGGCTATTCCCAGGTCGGTGCCCCCAGGCAGGGCGATGCGGTGGAAGCGCTTGCCCGTTTCCGCGCGGTCGTCCGCGATACCTCCGCTCCGCTCGACAAGCGCCGCGATGCACTGCGCATGATCGTCCACATCGTCGGCGACCTCGGCCAGCCACTGCACTCGGGCAATTCGCGCGACCGCGGCGGCAATGACGAGATCGTCACCATGCGCGGCGAGCCGATCAACCTGCATTCGGTCTGGGACAGTGCCCTGATCGACATGGAACAGATGTCCTACCGCGAGTGGGCCGATTATCTCGAAGCCCGCGTCACCAGCGAGCAGGCGATCGCCTGGTCCGGCGCCGACCCGGTGAAATGGGTGGACGAGTCGCGCGGCCTCCACGCGAAGATCTATCCTGCCGACAAGAAGATCGACGGCGACTACATCTATCGTCTGCGTCCGCTCCTGCACGAGCAGATGACCAAGTCGGGCCTGCGCCTTGCCAGCTATCTCGATGACCTGTTCGGCCACTGCGCAGGCGCCCGCCCCAAGCCCTGACCTCGATGCGCGCCTCTCCGCGATTTGCTCGTGAGGGCGCGCAACGCTCTGCACGATCGCAGAGATCGAATCCCCCGCACAATGGGAAGAAGAACGAGAGCCGATGCAGCATCCAAGCCGAAGTCATGGCAGTGTCTCGCCGTCACCTCATGCTTTCGGATGGGTTCACCGGACGTGAAACTGCGCGATAATGGATAGATGCGCCCATTTGCTTCTGCTTTTTCGGCGGCGGTCATTCTTCCGCTTCTGGTTCCGACGCCGGCCATAGCACAGGCGGCCGGTGCCCAGCGGGTAGTGTTGCGGCAGAAACCGCTCGGCACCGCGCTTCAGGAAGTCGCACGTCGTTTCCGCGTCGAGCTGCTGTTTTCGAACGATCTCGTTGCATCGCTGAAGGCCCCATCGATATCCGGAAACTTCACCGTTCAGGAGGCGCTGAACGCATTGTTGGCCGGGTCCGGACTGCGGCTGAGGGGATCGGCTACGACGGGCTTCATCGTCGTTCCCGCTCCCGAACCGGATGAGCAGGCCACTCCTGCACTTCCGGACATCCTCGTCATCGGGCACCGGACCCAGAACGCCGATATCGAACGCCGGGCAAGCGACGTGCAACCTTATCAGGTACTGTCGCGGCAGGATATTCATGCCGCCCATTCCTCCACCCTGGAGGAATTGCTGAGCAAACGTTCCTCGCAGAATTCCGTTGGACTTTCCGCAACCCGCCTTCCGGTTTCCGCGGCCGGATCGGTGCGGTCGACGTTCGACTTGCGCGGCCTCGGCAACGACCAGACACTGGTTCTCGTTGATGGACGGCCCATGCCGCGCATTCCCTCGCGACAGTTCGTGCTCCTTCAGCCCGACGTCAACGCCTTGTCGACCGAGGCGATAGAAAGAGCCGAGGTCATCACCTCTACGGCCGGAGGTATCTATGGTCCGGGAGCCATCGGCGGGGCGATCAATTTCGTGCTGCGGCGCGACTATCGCGGGGCGGAAGCGACCGCCACGACCGGAATAACCGAAAGGGGAGACGGAGCCTATCGGCGCATCGATGTTCGTTTCGGCTCCACGCCGGATGACGGAGCGACGGACGTGATGTTCGCCTATGGCCGATCGCAGAGCGACGGGCTGACGACAGGCGACCGCGATTTTGCCGATCGCGTGAAAGCGCGCCGGTTTGCCAGCGGTCTGGGCTATGTCTGGGTCGACCTGCCGATATCCCATTCGATCAATCTCGCCAGCGAAAGCGGACAGCCGCTGACCCTGAAACCGGACTACGGCGGGCAAGCGCTGGCCAGCAGCCTGTCCTATCTGGCACCGGGAGATGCGCGCACGCCGTCAGATCTCGGTACGGCCCTGCTCGCCCATGCAGGCAGTATCGATCTCTCTCAACCCGATGGACGCAGCGGGAAGGCGAGCAGTCTGGTGGCGACTCAGGAATCGAGCATGATCCTGTTCAATGCGCGCCATACCTTCGCTCCCGGCGTTGTGGCCTATGTCGACCTGATCCACCTTCGCAATGAAGGGCACGTCGATTTCTCTCAAGTCGCGGTCTATCAGCAGTTGAGTGCGGACGATCCCCGCAATCCGTTCGAGCAGAACATCGGGCTGGTCCGCGCGGTGCCGGGAATGGGGCGCAGCGGAGGAACGACAACCCGCACCGCGCGCATGAGTGCCGGCCTGATCGTCGATCTCCCCGGAGGCTGGAAATCCAACCTCGACTACAGCTTCG
The DNA here is from genome assembly GCF_055521635.1 of Novosphingobium sp. BL-S-20. Taxonomy (NCBI): domain Bacteria; kingdom Pseudomonadati; phylum Pseudomonadota; class Alphaproteobacteria; order Sphingomonadales; family Sphingomonadaceae; genus Novosphingobium; species Novosphingobium sp. BL-S-20. Next base: position 2,123,743 of record NZ_CM145494.1, read on the forward strand.
GATCGGTTCGCCAGAGGATCGCCTTCCGGGGCACGACTTACGGTGTTAACGCGATCTACGCTCTCTACGGCTTTCCCCTGCCCGGCTATCCGGCCCTCGACCTGTTTGCGAGCGATGCGGACTTCGAGAATGCCATGTCCGCCTATGTCGTGCCGTCGGACTACCGCTTCGATCAGGTCAATCGGATGATGGACGGTGCCGTCAGGTTCGCGGGGCCGCTTGCGGACTTCGGCGCCGGCCCGGTTACCGCGACCTTCCTTCTGGAGCAGAGAAAGGAGCGCGTCGCGCAAAGCCGGTATGACGAAACGACCGTGCTGTTCGGCATCCCCAGCGGCGAGATCGTTCCCGGACATTCCGAACGCATCCGCTCGGCCTATGTCGAGTTGCGGGCGCCGATCCTGGGAGACATGACAGATATCGCGCCGAGCCGGGGCCTGGAATTCCAGCTCGCCTTGCGGCGCGATGCCACGCTCGTCAGATTGCAACCCGGATATCTCAGCGACGAGACCGGGGCCAACGACGGTTTCGACACCGCGCGGCATGCGGCGCTGACTTACACGGCCGGCCTCAGGGCCATGGTTTTTCCCGGCCTGATCGCACGCGCCAGCATCGCGACCGGGGAGCAGACGCCGCCGGTCAACGCCCTTGCCAATGCGCAGGTGATCGGGGAAACAGGTCCCGACCCCAAACGCGGCGACACGTTTATCGAGACGCCTTACGAACTGATCATGTTCGAAAACGGCAAGATCAGGCCGGAACGGGCACGCGCGCTGTCCGCAGGTCTGGTCTTCACGCCCACGCCATCGCAAGGGCTGATGCTGAGCCTGGACTATACCCATATCCGCCGGAGCCGGGAAGTGAACGGACGATCGATCGGCAGCGTCTTCTATTTCCTACAAAACGAGGATTCCTATCCCGACCGCGTGACCCGCCTGCCGCTGACCGCAGAGGATGCCGCGCGGGGCTATACGGGCGGCGTCATCACGCGGATCGACACCTCCTATCTCGATCGCGGTTGGACCGTGATCGACGCCGTGGACGTCCAGGCCAGATTGCCGGTTCGCACGGCGGCTCTGGGCGATTTCGTCTTGCGCGGCAATCTCACCTGGCAGCCACGTTTCGACCGGCTGTCGCGGATCGAAGACCCCGTCTCAAGCTTGGTCGATTATGCGGACGGCACGCTGGAATGGCGCGGCAATGGCGGGATAGACTGGATCAAGGGGGCGCTGAGCATTTCCCTGAACGGGCAATATTTCGGCCCTTATCGGATCACGAAGACAGGCGATGCTGCGACGAATGCATCCGCCGTGGCCATCCAGGGCAGCGAATGGATCAAGGCGCAGGCAACGTTCGACCTGGCCGCATCCTATCGCCTGGAATTGAATGGTCCCGCTACGGCCAGCCGCACGATGGACCTGCGCCTCGGGGTTCTCGACATTTTCGATCACCGACCTGCCATGGCCGCGTACACGGATGGCGGATACAGCCATTATGCCAATCCGTTCCGGCGCCGCTTCGAGCTGTCGGTCTCCGTGGGAATATAGAAGACGGTCCGGGCTGGAGGTGGGCTGTTCAGCTTTCCTGCGCGGGAATGATATCCAGCAAGCTCTTTCCGCAATTGTCGAGCATATCCAGGAGGCTGCGAATTTCTGCCAGATCTGGCTCATCCCGGTCGATCCAGCGGTTGCAGGCCGCAGTGATGAACAGAAGGCTGGTAACGGGGCCGCGCAGGCTGGTTATCAGGCCTTCCGCGTCGGCCCGACCTTGCAGATCTTCCGAAAGCGAAGCTTGCGCCGCGCTTTCGCTGCTGGATTCAGGCGCTTCAGCCACATGTTGCTCCCTCGCGGTGAAATATCGACATCGATAAGTGGGGACGCACGGCATCCGTAAATCCACAAAGGTTTGTCGAAAATAAAAGCACCGTTGCACCATGTGGATCGTCCCGAAGACTGCGTCCCTAGGAGATGAACTACAAAGCCGGACGGAATCGATCACTCATGTGCCAGGGCAGGCTGGATTCCGAATTCGAGATCGCGCAAACGGTCGTCATGGCCGACGATGAGATCCCATTCGACAAGGACGCTCCGCGCTCGGCCGAACTGCGCGACCTTCGTGCAGACCTGAATCGCTATTTCCGCTGGCGGGTCAGGGAGGCGGAGGACATTCCGGACCTGGTGCAGGATGTCTTCGTGCGCCTGCTCGGGCGCGAAGGCGGGACCGATATCGACAATCTGCGCGGCTATGCGTTCCAGGTTGCTGCCAGCGTTCTGGTGGATCGGAACCGGCGCCGTACCGTGCGGCATCACGATGCCCACGTCGAATTCGATCCCGGCCGATCCGTCCAGACCGAGATCGGCCCCGACCGCATCGTTGCGGGACGCCAGGAACTCAAGGCGCTGCTGGCACTCGTGGCGGCGATGCCGGAGCGCACCCGCACCGTTTTCGTGCTGCGCAGGCTGGAGCACATGTCCTACAAAGATATCGCAAGAAAGCTCGATCTGTCGGTCAGTGCGGTCGAAAAGCACATGGTGCGCGCTGCCGAACGGCTGGCCGGTTTTGGAGAGCAGCCATGACGGTCAACGTGACGCGAGCGATCCTCGCAGACCTCACCCCGGCAGAGGCTGCGGCGCTCTGGCAGGTGCGGCACGATCGGGGCAGCCCCTTCGATGCGGACCTGTTCGAGGAATGGCTTGCTGCCGACGAGGCCCATCGCGCCGCCTGGGAAAGGCTGGACTCGGCATGGTCCCTGTTCGGCGATGCCGACGATCCGCTGTTCGCCGCAATCAGGAGCGAGGCTCTGGCAGCGGGCCCGATCGAAGAGGCTCGAAGCTTAAAGCGCAACTGGAAACACGCCCTGGCCGCGTGTCTGGCGCTGGGCCTGATCGGCAGCGGGGTTGTGCTGCTTGTTCGCGATGATCCGCTGTCGCAGCGTACCGCCCAGTTTGCCGGTCGAAACGAGACCGGCGGCGAGCGCTATGCGGCAGAGGATACCGACAGGACATTCGCCCTGGCGGATGGTTCCGAGATGGCCCTGACCAAGGGCAGCACCGCACGCGTCGATTTCGCAGCAGGCGAACGCCGGATCGTCCTGGAACGGGGACAGGCCCGATTCAAGGTGCGCCACGATCGCGCGCACCGTTTCAGTGTGATCGCGGGACGATGGTCGGTCGTCGATTACGGAACCCGATTCGAGGTCGGCATCGAGGGGGACGGCCTGCGCGTCGCGCTATTCGAGGGTGCCGTGCAGGTCGAGGGAAACGACAGGCCGCCGACCATGCTCAGCCCCGGCAAGCAGCTTGTCGCCAGAGCCGGATTGCCGGACCGGATCTCAGATATCGATGATGACGGCAACGGCGTCTCGGCCGGAAATAACGGATTTGCCGAGTTCGAGGATGCCACGTTGACCGAAGCGGTGACCCGTTTCAACGCGGTGAACACGGTCCAGTTGGTGATTGCCGACCAGCGCGCCGCCGCCCTCCACATCACCGGACAATTTCGTCTGAATGACCCGGCCCGATTCGCCGAGACCATCGCTCAATTCCTTCCCGTCAAAGTTTCCAGACCGGAAGCGGGCACCATTATGATCACGTCCCGCCGCAAATAACGTCTCCGGATGCCCGCAGGCGGCGCCGAGGGTGGAGAGCGACGCGGTTGCCGCCGATCAGCAGGGTTTCGAGACAATCAGGACGCGCTGGGCAGGACCGCGCTGGGCAGGAGACGCTAGGCCGCCCTTCCCTTATGATCGTTAAGCCCATCGACGCCTTGGAACGACCGCGCAGAGGAGCCGAGCGACGATCATCGAGCAAACGATGAATTCATAGATACGAGGTGTTTGGAAGGGGTCTGCCCGTATCCATATCCGGCCATCTAAAACATGAAGCTTTACATGAGCACGGATATGGGCACGGGCTGAAACCCAGGCCTTAGATAGCGCTGAGATCAGCGCTGCCTTGGCGGAGACGGAGGGATTCGAACCCTCGGTACCCCCTTAAGAGTACGACGGTTTAGCAAACCGCTGGTTTCAGCCACTCACCCACGTCTCCGGCTGCGGCCTAGGAGGCGCCGTATAACGAGGGGTGTTTGTATCGGCAAGAGGGTCTTGTCGGAGTTTTTTGCTTCTGTGGAAATGTTTTGTGCCGGCCGCCGTTTCCTGCCGATTCAACCTGCCGCAAAACCGACTCAATCCATCGCCCGTTCATTGCGGGGACATGCGCTATGGATTCTCTAGTGACATGCGGTAGTGCGCGAAGCAGCGCGCCTGCCTGCGCTGAATTAAGGATCGCCATTGGAGGGCCACCAGATGTCATTCACCAAGCAGATCGCCGCCAGGGGAGCGACGATTCGCCTGCAACGGAGGATTGGCGGGGCCGTCGCAGCCATGCTGGTTCTCGTCGCCCCCCTCGCCCCCGCCACGGCACAAGTGACGACCGTCGATCCGGACGCAGCGATCGACAGCGATCTCGGCGGCAACAACGGAGCAGGCGCGACTTATACGCCTCCAGCCGAATCGCAGCCGCCTGTGGATGCGCCCTCGCCCTATCCGGGCAATGGAACGCCGGTCGAATCGCCCAATAGCGGAACAGCTTACGCCCCTCCTGCGACGCAGGCACCGAGCGACAGCTCGACGACCTACCATCAGGACGACCTGATCGGCGCGGCCGAAGGCGTGTTCGGCAAGGGCGCCAAGGGTCTTGCCGGGGTGATCGAGGATCTGCTGAAGAAGCAGGGCGAACCCAACGGCTACATCATCGGCCGTGAAGGTGGCGGCGCCATCGCCGTCGGCCTGCGCTACGGTTCGGGCACGCTCTATCACAAGGTGGAAGGCCAGCAGCCCGTCTACTGGACCGGGCCGTCGATCGGCTTCGATGCCGGCGCCAATGCGGGCAATGCCTTCGTGCTGGTCTACAACCTCTACGACACCGAGGATCTCTATCACCGCTTCGGCGCGGGCGAAGGCCAGGCCTATCTCGTCGGCGGCTTCACCGTCAGCTACCTGCGGCGCGGCAATATCGTGCTGATTCCGGTGCGGGCCGGCGCGGGACTGCGCCTGGGCGCCAATATCGGCTACATGAAGTTCACCCACAAGCAGAGCTGGATGCCGTTCTAACGCGGCATTCCGCCAATTGCGGGCCAACTGCGAATAGACATGCGGCGCGGAGCGATTCCGCGCCGCATGTTTGTAATCTTTCGCCAATTCCAAACATAATTTCGCTGCCCCTGCGATCCGAAGGCGTGCGGCGCGATAATTTTGCGGTTCTCGGCAATTCCCGGTCGATCCGGCATTGCGCGGTGCGGAAGCTCGGTCTAAGGCCCGCCCGCCATGCTTACGAACCTTCAGCAACAGCCCGCCGACGCGCTTCTTGCGCTGATCAAGCTCCACAACGACGATCCGCGCGCGGACAAGATCGACCTTGGTGTCGGCGTCTACCGCACCGGTGAGGGCGACACGCCTGTGTTCCGCTCGATCAAGGCCGCAGAGGCCAAACTGGTCGCGGAGCAGGATTCGAAAGCCTACCTCGGCCCCGAGGGCGACATGGGCTTCGTCGAAGCGCTGATGCCCTACGTCTTCGGCAAGGCCGACCCCAGCATGGGCGGCCGCATCGAAGGCATGCAGACCCCCGGCGGCACCGGCTCGCTGCGCCTCGCGCTCGCCATGGTGAAGCGCGCAGGTTACAATCGCATCATCGTCGGCGTCCCCAGCTGGCCCAACCACGCCCAGATCTGTGCCGACCTCGGCCTTGAAGTCGTTGAATTCAACCACGCGCTCGCTTCGGGCACCACCGACATGGACGCGCTGCGCGGCGCCATCGCCAACGCTCAGGAAGGCGACGCCATCCTGCTGCACGGCTGCTGCCACAACCCCACCGGCATCGATTACAGCAACGAGCAGTGGGACGAGATTGCGGGCCTGATCGCCGCATCGAAGATTTTGCCCATTCTCGACCTCGCCTATCAGGGACTGGGCAAGGGCATGGAAGAAGACGCCTACGGCCTGCGCCGCGTGCTCGCCGCCGTGCCGGAAGCGCTGATCTGCTATTCGTGCGACAAGAACTTCGGTCTCTACCGTGACCGCGTCGGCGCGCTCTACGCGATGGTTGCCGATCCGGCCGACCTCGCCAAGGTCATGTCGAACGGCCACAATCTGGCCCGCGCCAACTGGTCGCAGCCGCCAGATCACGGCGGTGCCGCTGTCCGCCTCGTCCTCGAAGACGAAGCGCTGACCGCCGACTGGCTCGCCGAGCTGGACGAAATGCGCGACCGTATGCGCGAAGTGCGCGCCAAGCTCGCCGAAGCCGGTACCGCCGGTTCGGCCGACCTGACGCCGATGGGCGGCCAGAACGGCCTGTTCTCGATCGTGCCGCTGAACAAGGACCAGGTCCTTGCCATGCGTACCAAGCACGGCGTCTACATGGCCGGTTCCGGCCGCATCAACGTGGCGGGCCTGACGATGGGCAACATCGACAAGTTCATCGCCGCCGTTGCAGACGTGACTGCCTGATGGATCGCCAGCCGGTCCTCGAAGGGGACCGGCTGGTCCTCCGTCCCCTTCGCGCAGACGATTGGGACGCGCTCTACGCGGTCGCTTCGGACCGTGAGATCTGGGCGGTTCACCCCGCCCACGATCGCTGGCAGGAAGCGGTGTTCCGCCAGTTTTTCGCCGACGCTCTGGATGGCGGCGGCGCTTTCGCCATTATCGAAAAGCAGAGCGATGCCGTGATCGGCTCCAGCCGCTATGGCCCGCCTGAGGGCAATTATGGTGCGCCCGAGGGCGACGAAATCGAGATCGGCTGGTCGTTCCTCGCCCGCGCCCATTGGGGCAGCGGGCTCAACGCCGAGATGAAGCGCCTGATGCTGGCCCACGCGCTGGCGCATTTCGAGCGGGTAGTCTTCAAGGTCGGCGCGGACAACGTTATCTCGCGCAAGGCCATGGAGCATATCGGCGGGCGGCTGACCGACCGCACCTTCGAGCAGGAAACCTGCGGCGTCGTGGGCGTGCATGTGATCTACGAGATCACGCGCGAGAGCTTCGCGACCGGGCCTTTGAACGGCCACCGTACGGCGAAGGGGTAAGACCACGCCCGCGACCACCAGAGGCCGCGGCGAACAAAGCAGCAAGAAAGAGACCGGCCGGAGCAGTTCCAGTCTCGTCAGGGTGTTGATCGCTCCGGCCGGTGGCGCCCTGGGCTATTTGCCCGCACCGGAAGTTTCACGCCCGGCAGCCTCGTAATCGACGCCAAGCTGTTGCAGGTAGGAATCGTACTTTTTCGGATCGTAATACTGCCCCTGCATCGAAGGGCGGATCTGCGCCATCGTGCGGGCGTTACGGTCGATCGCTGGCATGTCGGTCGGCGCCATCAACGGGTCGTATTTTTGATCCTTCAACTGGACGTCCTTCATCCAGGTCTTGGCGTCGCTGATAAGCTGCGGCGTGGTCATGAGGTCGAGGATGGTCATCGCCACCGCCTTGGCGCCGACGACAGTGCCCTTGTGCGCGATCGGTGTGGCCATCGCCATCGCGGCGGTGGCGTGGTGGAAGATCACGTTGGGAATGTTCGCCGGATAGCCGATGGTGACGGTGGGCACCGTCCACATGACATCGCCGATATCGTCCGATCCGCCGAAGCTGGCATCGCCGCGCGTCTCGGGCGTGGAGAGCGGCATGACCTTGTCCGATAACGGCGCCACCTTGAGGTGGTTCTTCACCTGCACTGCCTTGGCAAAAGCCTGGTCGGCGGCGGACCACTGCGGCACGCCTACCGTCTCGATATTAGCGTAGAGCGCCTCGGCCAGCGGCTTATTGCCATAGTTCGGCGCGGCGAAGCCCAGCACCTTGCGGCTGACCGTGGTGCCCGTCGCCAGTGCCGAGGCTTCCGAAATCTGGTTGCCCACTTCGTAGAGATTGCGCAGCGTCGCGAAATCCTTGTCGCGGAAGTAGTACCAGCTGCTCGCCTTGTCCGGCACGACGTTGGGCTGGCCGCCGCCGTTGGTGATGACATCGTGCGAACGCTGCGTGAGCGGCAAGTGCTCGCGCCGGAAGTTCCACATGACATCCATCAGCTCCACGCCGTCGAGCGCGCTTCGGCCCTCCCACGGCATCCCGGCGGAATGTGCGGTCTTGCCCTTCCACTCGTATTCGACCGAGATCATGCCGGTGAGGCCGAGGTCGCCCCAACCGGTGCCGAACCCGGTGTTGACGTGCGCGAAGATCGAGGCGTCGACATCCTTGAACATCCCGGCGCGCACGTAATAGGCCTTGGTCGCCAGCAGTTCCTCGGCAACGCCGGGCCAGAGCATCAGGCGGCCCTGGATGCCGTGCTTCGTCATCACCTGCTTGGCGGCGAGCGCAGCGGCGACCATCAGCGGCATGCCGGAATTGTGCCCCTCGCCATGCCCCGGCGCGCCTTCGGTCAGCGGCTTCACATCGGCAACGCCGGGCACCTGCGACACGCCGAGCAGCCCGTCGATATCGCTGCCGAGCGCAATCTTCGGGCCGCCGCTGCCCCATGTCGCGGTGAAGGCGGTCGGCACGCCCGCCACGCCGCGCTCCACCTTGAAGCCGCTCTTCTCCAGAATTCCGGCGAGATATTCGCTGGTCTTCACTTCCTGGAAGCCCGGCTCGGCGAACGAGTAGATCTCGTCCACCATGACCTGGATCTGCTTGCGCTGGGCCTCCACGGCGGCGGCGACTTCCTGTTTCAGCGCCGGATCGGCAGCCGCCTGCGCAGCGGCGGGGATCAGCGAGGCCGCAGCGAGCGCGGCGGCGATCAGGATACGTTTGCTCATCCCTCTTACTCCGCCGGCTTCGTCAGGGTCGGGTACTTGATACCCAGCTGGTCGAGATACGTCGGATACTTGGCCGGGTTGTAATAGTACTTCTCCATCATCGGCCGGTAGAGCTGCATGTTGCGCTCGTTGAGCCAGATCGCGGGCACGTCCTTGTCGGTCAGGACCGGGGCGTAAGTGTCGGTCTTCAACTGGACATCCGTGAAGTAGGTCTTGGCATCGGTGACGAGTTGCGGCGTCGTCACGATGTCGAGCACGGTCATGGCCACGGCCTTGGCGCCTGCTTCCACGCCCTTGTGCGCGATCGGCGTCGCCATCGCGAAAGCCGAGGTGGAGTTATGGCCGATCATGTTGGGAATGTTGGAGGGGAAGCGGATGGTGATCGTCGGCACGGCCCACATGATGTCGCCGATATCGTCCGAGCCGCCGCCGGTGGAGGGCTTGCGGTTCTCCGGCGTCGAAAGTTCCGCGACCTCGCTTTTGAGCGGCTCGATCTTGCGCTCGTTGAAGGTCTGCGCGGCTTTGGCGAAGGCCTGATCGTCGGCGCTCCACTTGGGCATGCCGACCGCCTTGATATTGGCATAGGCCGCCTCGGCCAGAGGCTTGTTGCCGAAGTTCGGCGCGGCATAGCCCAGCGTCTGCTGCGTCACCGTGGTGCCGGTGGCGAGCGCGGCGGCCTTGGCGATGTCGTTGCCGGTCTCGTAGAGCTTGCGGATATCGGAGAAGGTACGCTCGCGGAAGAAGTACCAGATGCTGGCCTTGTCCGGCACCACGTTGGGCTGCCCGCCGCCGTTGGTGATGATCATGTGCGAGCGCTGGGTCAGCGGCAGGTGCTCGCGCCGGAAGTTCCAGGCGACGTCCATGATCTCCACCGCGTCGAGCGCGCTGCGGCCTTCCCACGGCATGCCCGCCGAATGCGCGGTCTTGCCCTTGAAGCTGTACTCCACCGAGACCATGCCATTGTTGCCCATCTCGCCGTACCCGGTCGAGAAGTCGGAACTGACGTGGGTGAAGATCGAGGCGTCGACGTCCTTGAACATCCCGGCCCGCACGTAATAGGCCTTGGTCGCCAGCAGTTCTTCGGCCACGCCCGGCCAGAGCATCAGGCGCCCTTCGAGGCCGTGCTTCGTCATCACCTTCTTCACCGCGATGGCGGCGGCGACCATCAGCGGCATGCCGGAGTTGTGCCCCTCGCCATGCCCCGGCGCGCCTTCGACCATCGGCTTCAGGTAAGGCAGGCCGGGGGTCTGCGAGACGCCGAGCACGTCGTCGATATCGCTGCCCAGCGCGACTTTCGGACCGCCCTTGCCCCAGGTGGCGGTGAAGGCGGTGGGAATGCCCGCCACCCCGCGCGTCACCGTGAAGCCGTTCTTTTCGAGAACACCAGTAAGGTATTCGCTGGTCTTTACTTCCTGAAAGCCGGGTTCGGCAAAGCTGAAGATCTGGTCGACCATGACCTGGATCTGCTTGCGCTGCGCCTCCACTTCGGCGGCAACTTCGTCCTTGAGCGCCTGCGGAGCGGCGGCATGGGCAGGCGCGCCCGCCAATACAGTAGTGGCGAGAGCGGCAGCGAGAGCGGCGCGCTTGAACATCTTCATGATGCGATTATCCTCTCTTAGAACTCGACCCGGGCGGAGACGCGGAAGGTGCGGCCGATCACATCGTAACGGCTGCGGTTGGTCTGGGCATAAGCAGGCACGTTGTTGCCGTCGGGACCGTTGCCGACGAGCACCGGGTCCTTGTTCAGCACGTTGTTGACGATGAAAGTCAGGTGCCCGATGCCGTTGTTCATCGCCGGGAACTTGAAGTCGACCGAGGTGTCGAAATAGACCGCGCCCTTGATCGAATTATCGTTGATCGTGCGATACTGCGCGGTGCTGGTCGGGCAATTGCCGTCGCACTCGATCCAGTCGTTGCCGTAGACGCCGTTGGTGAACCCGCGTGCGACCACGTTGAAGGTGACGGGATCGATGTCGTAGAACGCGCTCAAGCGATAGACCCAGCTGGGCGAGGCATAAGTGCCGCTGGTCAGCACGCCCGCATAGTCGATCGGGAAGCTGATACCGTCGTCGACCACGTTCTCGATATAGTGGGTGGTCTGGCCGTGCAGGCGCAGGTTGCCGGGGCCGACCTGGGTGGAATAGCTCGCCTCGATATCGAAGCCCTTGGTCTTCTGGCGCGCGAAGTTGATCGGCGTGAGGTCGATCGTGCTGAGCTGTCCGTTCACGAAGTTGATGTTCGGGCAGTAGGAGCTGATGCCCTGCTCATAGCACAGGTCCACCGTCTGCTGCGCGGTGATCGATCCGATCGCGTCCTTGATCTTGATCTGGTAGTAGTCGAACGAGAGCGAGAAGCCCGGCAGGAAGGTCGGTTCGAACACCGCGCCCAGCGTCCAGCTGTCGGCCACTTCGGGCTTGAGATTGCGGTTGCCGAAGGCGTTCTGCACGAATTGCAGCGATCCGGTCTGCGGGGCATTGGCGCCGGTCGGGATGATGACCGAGTTGGTCCGCGCCGTACCCGCCGCGAACAGCTCATCGAGGTTGGGCGCGCGGATGTCGTGGCTCAGGGTGCCGCGCAGGCGCAGGCTGTCGATCGCCTGCCAGTTGGCGCCGACCTTCCAGGTGCCGACCCAACCCGACGTCGAATAGTGCGTCCCGCGCGCGGCGGCATTCACGTTCATGCCATCGAAGATCGGCACGTCGAGTTCGAGGAAGCCCTCGTAGACGTCGTACTTGCCACGGTTGACGCGGAAGTTGCCGTAGAGCCAGCCCGAATTGTACTGCGGATCGACCGAGCCGTTGATCTGCTCGCGCCGCCACTCGACGCCGGTGGCGAAGGCGAGATCACCGGCAGGCAGCGCAAAGGCCTTGCCCGAGATCGTCGCTGCGGCAACGTCCTGCTTGATGGTCTGGTGGCGCAGCGGCTGGTTGCCGTCGTTGTAGATGTAGTTCAGCGCCTCCTGCGAAGGTCCGTTGGTGCCGAGGCGGTCGATCGGCACGCAGCCGTTGCCCGGGTTGCTCAAGGTGGAGCGGCACACGATATTGCCGGAAGCGTCGAACACCGCATCCTGCGCCAGCGCCATGCGAGCATTGTTCCAGGTATTGGTCAGTGCCTCGCGCGCCTTGGTAACGCCCTTCTGATAGTAGACGTCCCAATTCATCGGCTTTTCGAACAAGTCGAGCGTGCCCTTGGCGCCGACCACGCCGCGATAGACCTGCCGCTTGATGTCGCTCCCCGGGATCGGGAAGCCGGCATTGGAAGTGCCCACGGTGATCGAGGACAGCCCCTGCGCCGCCATCGCCGCGGCAACAGCCGGGTACTGGCTGAGCAGGTAGGCGTTGTCCGCGGCAATGCTCACCCCGGTGCTGGGGGTCTGCTGGTAGGAACTGGCGCTGACCGAACTGTTGTAGGAGAACTGGCCGAAGATCTCGATCGCGGGCGTGATCTCGAAGCCGACGCGCTGGAACACGCTCAGGCGCTTGTCGAGCGGGACCAGCGTATTGGTGCCGAGATGGCCGTCCAGCGTCGTCTGCCAATCGCCGCCGATCATCCACGGATTGCTGGCGCTGGTGGTGCCGTAGGTGAGCTGCCCGGTCTGGCCCTCGCCCAGGAAATAGGTGCCGCGCAGCGGTCCACTGGTGATGAGACCGCCCGCTGTGTAGCCGGTGGGGCCGATGCCGCTGCCGACCAGACGCTGCGGTTCGCCGTTGGTGGCGGTGTAGGCGGGGTTGTTGATCTGGAAGTAGCCGCTGTCGTTCCAGCTGCGGTGGATGCCTTCCTCGCGCTCCTGCTTGAAGTAGGAAACGTTGGTGAGCAGGTGCAGCCGGTCATCCAGCAGCGAGAAGCCCGCCGTGCCGGTAAAGCGATAGTTGAAGGCATCGCCGTAAGTCGAGATGCCGGTATCCGCACCCAGCTTGAAGCCCTTGAACCCGGTATCGAGAATGAAGTTGACGACGCCGCCCACCGCATCCGAACCGTAAGCGGCGGAAGCGCCCCCGGTGATGACCTCGACCCGCTTCACCAGGTCCTGCGGGATCGTGTTGATGTCCACGGTACCGCCCACGGTCGAAGCCACCGAGCGCTGGCCGTCGACCAGCACCAGCGTGCGCCCGACGCCGAGACCGCGAAGGCCGATCGAGTTGATGCCCGCGCCCGCGTTGGAAAGGCCGCCCGAGGAATTGCCCGAGGTGCCGCTACCGGCGATGGCGGGAAGCTGGTTCACGAAGTCGGAGATGTTCGCCGGGGCCTGCGCTGCGATATCGGCCTCGCCCAGCACCGCCACGGGAGTCGGCGCACTGTAGCCGTCGCCGACGATGCGCGAACCGGTGACCACGATGTCCTTCAGCGGCTCTTCTTCGGTGGATGCCGCTTCCTGGGCCAGAACCGGCGCGGCAAGGAACAGCGGAAGCGCCGCGCCTGCCATAAGCAGGGTGCGAAGCGAACGCGCCGAAAAGGTTTCCATCGTCCCCGGCGCTGTCGAGGTCTGGACTGCATTGCGCATTGCGAAAACTCCCTGTGACTGAACCCTCTTCGCCACAGACGCCCTCATCCCGATGGATGGAGAAAAGACGCAGACTCCCCGGCGCACGAATGCACCCACCGTCACTGCGGTGCCGCTTGCAGGCGGACTGACGAGAAAACCCCTAACTCTCCGCTCCCGCATCCCTCTTGCGAGAAGCCCATCATCCGGCAGTGCCCGTCTTGTATCGGCCCCCTTCAAAGTATCGGTAGGTGCCGATCCGGACTTCCGCCTGACGAAGCCGATACTATCCGGAAGGGTGCGATTGATCCCACGAAAGTTGGGACATTTTTGGCAGGACTGTGATGGATTTCATCGCCAAGTCCGAATTTCACGCAAGATTGGTGCACGCCGCCCCGCATCGAGCGCACTTTATGAAACGTCGCAGCATCGTGATTCGCGAAATGCAATGCAGCATGGCGCCGAAGGCCTTCAAGTCGTGCAGGCCATCCCGCTTCCGCGCAGGAATTTCACGCCGATATCCGGCAATACGCAGGATTCCTTCAACGGCATGACAATCGTACCCGATAAGTTCGGGGAAGCTGCGCCGGGTTTGCGCTAGGCTTTGCTGCATCGGCGAACGAGGGTTCATGGTCTCGCCGAGAGCTTGCCAAGGGGAACTATCTCGATGCCGTTCGTCGCCCGTTTGAAGCCCGGTCTCGCCGCCGGTTGTGCCCTGATCGCCTGCATGACCGCCCTTCCCCAGATCGCCTGGGCAGCCCCGGTCGCGGTGACATCTTCCGCAGACGGGGCGCTGCTGCCGGTGCAGGTCGATGCGGCCAAGGGCAAGGTCCTGTTCACCCTGCCCGCCGCCGCTGCGGACGGAACCTCGGGCCGCTATCTCTTCACCCAGTCGATCAAGACCGGCCTCGGCTCCGCCGCGATCCGCATCGACCGGGGCATGCAGGGCGACACCAAGATTCTCGCCTTCCGCCGCATGGGCGGCAAAGTCGCGGTCGTGTTCGAAAACCCGCGTTACCGCGCCACCGGCGATGCCGGCGTGCAGCAGGGCGCCAAAGCCAGCTTCCCGTTCAGCACTGTCGCCATGCTCGATATCGTGGGCGAAAGCGGTGGCAAGACCACCGAGAGCGTAACCGTCGACCTCACCCCCCTGCTGATGACCGACGCCATGGACCTTTCCGGCGCCATCGGCGAAAGCGCCAAGGGCTACAAGCTCTCCGAGAAGCTCAGCGCGCTCGATCCCGCATCGGTGAAAGTCTTCCCGAAGAACGTCGAACTGGAAACGCTCCAGACTTTCACCGCCGACAGCGCGGGCCGCGAACTCGATACGCTCGCGCCCGACGGCCGCATGGTCAGCGTCACCGTCCATTCCTCGCTGGTCGCTCTGCCCGAACCCGGCTTCGTGCCGCGCAAGTTCGACATCCGCTCCGGCAGCCACGCCACCCAGGCCTACGACTTCGGCACGCCGCTCGGCTCGCCGATGCTGGTGGAATATTCCAACCGCTTCCGCCTGGAGAAAGTCGATCCCTCGGCCGCACGCTCGCCGGTCAAAAAGCCGATCGTCTTCTATATCGACAGCGCCGCGCCCGATCCGATCCGCACCGCACTGGCCGACGGCGTGCGCTGGTGGGCCGATGCCTTCGACGCGGCGGGCTTCGTCGATGCCTTCAAGGTGGAGATCCTGCCGCCCGGCGTCGACCCACAAGACGTGCGCTACAATGTCGTCAACTGGACCGACCGCCAGAACCGCAGCTGGTCCTACGGCGGCGGCGTGATCGATCCGCGCACCGGAGAGATCGTCAAGGGCGTGGTCGTGCTGGGCGCCCTGCGCGTGCGACAGGACATCACCATTTTCGAGGGCCTCGTCGGCACCGCGCAGAACGACAGCGGCGGCCGCAACGACCCGGTCCGGGCCGCGCTTGCCCGCATCAGCCAGCTCGGCGCACACGAAGTGGGTCATGCCATCGGCTTCGTGCACAATTTCAAGGCGAGCCTGCAGGACCGCGCCTCGGTGATGGACTATCCGGGACCGAAAATCGGCATCGTGGGCAGCAAGCTGGACCTCGGCGACGCCTATGCGAGCGGCATCGGCAAGTGGGACAAGTTCACGGTGGACTGGCTTTACGGCCAGCCCGCACCGGGTGTCGACGGCGATGCCGAAGCCGCCGCCAAGGCCGATGCGATCCACAAGGCGGGGCTGATCTTCGGCACCGATATCGACGGCCGCGCATCCGACCTCGCCGTGCCCGGCGTCAACATGTGGACCGAGGGGCAGGACACCCCCGCCGACCTCGCCCATACGCTGGAAGTGCGCCGCATCGCCCTTGCCGATTTCGGCCCCGGCGTCCTCCATTCCGGCGAGCCGCTGTCCAACTTGCGCCGCAAGTTCGTGCCGATCTGGCTGTTCCACCGCTATTCGATCGACGCCACCGGCAAGCTGGTGGGCGGGGTGAACTACGAATATGCCGTGGTCGGCGACGGGCGCGCCGCCCCCTCCCCGGTCCCTGCCGCCCAGCAGCTGGAAGCGATCGACGCGCTCGTCGCCACGCTCTCGCCGCGCGAACTGACGGTGCCCGCTACCCTCGCCATGGCCCTGTCGAGCGGCACCAGTGCCCGCACCGACGTGGAAGCCGCACCGGAAGTGCTGCGCGGCGCCGGATCGGCGGTATTCGATCCGCTCGTCGCCGCGCAAGTAGGCGCGCAGATGACGCTCGACAGCCTGCTCGCCCCGGCGCGCCTCACCCGCCTGCACATCCAGCACGGCTACGACGCCGCCCAGCCCGGCGTCGGCACCCTGCTGACCAAACTCTCGCCGGTGATCGCCGCGCACGGCGATGCGGTGTCGCGCCGGATCGCGCAGACCACCCTGCTTGCCCTGGCCGCCGCCCGCCGCGATCCCGAGACCCCGGCCGACGTCGCCGCCCTGCTCGACGGCTATCTCAAGGACAGCGCCCGCACATTCGCCAAGGCCCGCGGCACCGGCGAGGATGCCCTGTGGCAGGTCTCGATGGCGGCCTTGCTGGGCGATCCCGAGCGCCTCGAAGCCGAGATCGGCAAGCAGAGCCGCCCGCGCCCGCCGATCCCCGCCGGAATGCCGATCGGCGGCGACACCGGGTGGTTCGACAACATTCTGTCCGAATAATTCCCCTTCTCGCGCCCTTTTGTTTGAAATCTAGCGGATACCCGGCAATATGGTTTCGAAAATCAAAAAAGGGGGTCACAACAAGATGGACATGCAGTCCAGCAAACTGCACTGGCTCGATGCTGCGCGCGGAAGACCCGCGCAGCACGAACTGGACGATACCGATCTGCGCCTGATGCGGGCGCTCGTCTCGGACGGGCGTGCCTCGGACGTTTGTCTGGGCGAGAAGGTCCATCTGTCGAGCACGGCGGTCGCCCGCCGTCGCAAGATCCTCGAAGAATCCGGCTATATCACGCACTACTCGGCCAACCTCAACGTCCGCTCGTTGGGCTACGGGGCACTGGTGATGGTCTCGATCGAACTCGTGTCGCAGGCCGAATCCGTGCTCCAGGACTTCGAGACGGCGGTGCTCGACAGTCCGTCCATGCAATTCTGCGCCTTCGTCACCGGCGATACCGACTTTCTGATGATCCTCAACGTCCAGTCGCTCGAAGACTACGACATGATCTACCGCAAGGAGCTTTCGGTCCTGCCGCACGTCCGCCGCATCCGCAGCAGCTTCGTGCTGCGCGAAGTAGCCAGCCGCCAGATCGCGCCGGTCATTCTTCAGAAACCGTTGCAAGCGGTCAAATAGCGGCACGCCGCCTACCATTTCCAATTCCCTGTCGGGGCCGGGCCGCAATGCGACCCGGCCCCGCTGCATATGGGGATGCCCGCTTCCGGACTTGTTCAGGAAGAGCGATTCTCCGGCGCCCCAGCCCCGCTCTGCTGTCCCTTCCGGCAACGGTTCGTCGCAAGACGCTCTCGAATTACCCGCAGTATGAACGAGACTGCCGGGGCCGTTCATGTGCCCGCAAGGTTAATCTGAACACCGAGGAAGTCCAAGGTGTCCCGATGCAGCAATCGCTGCCCATCTTACGAAGTTTAGAAAGCGAGCCAGAAGAGGTTCCGACCGCCGGATACATCACCTCATCGATGATGAAAACGAAAGATGATCGGACGAAAAGCTGCTATTAAGCAGGCCGTACTGCTCGATTTTGGAGGAGTAGCACTATGAATATCATTTCCAAGACCCCTAAAGCTCTTGTAATGCTTGCATTACTTTCTGGCGCAGCCTCGGTAGGCGTCTCGGCGCAGACCCAGGAAACGCCCGATGCGGACGTTTCGGCAAGCTACAACGCCCCCGCCGCCGCGGCGACCGAAGGTCCCGAGGTCAAGGGCATCATCTCAGCCCGCAGCGGCGACAAGGTTCAGGTGACCACCGAAGACGGCACCAACACCGTCGTCACCGTCAACGATGCCACCAAGATCCGCGCCAGCAAGGGCTTCCTGGGTCTCGGCAAGGGCAAGCTGGCGGCGACCTCGCTGCTCAACGGCCTGCCGGTAACGGTCAAGACCCTGCAGTCGGGCGGTGAACTGGTGGCGAGCCAGATCAACCTCCAGAACAGGGACCTGCGCACCGCATCGATGATCCGCAACGGCACCGCGCAGGGCTTCGCCGAACAGACCGCTGCCACCGAAGCCCTTCGCGGCCGCATGGCAGACATCGACAAGTACAACGTCAAGGGCACGACCAACGTGAACTTCGACACCGGCAAGGCCGTGCTTTCGCCGGAAGCCAAGGCCGAACTCTGCACGGCGGCGAACAATGCCGAGGGCATGGACAACGCCCTGCTGCTCGTCGTGGGTTACACCGACTCCACCGGCAGCGAGGAACTGAACCAGGAACTCAGCGAAAAGCGCGCCAGCCGCGTGGTGAACTACCTCCAGCAGGCCTGCCACTGGAAGCCCTATCGCATGCTGACCCCTACCGGCATGTCGGAAGCCGATCCGCTGGCGGACAACACCACACCGGAAGGCAAGGCGCAGAACCGCCGCGTCGCGGTGAATATCCTCGTCAGCAAGGGCCTGGATGGTCTCTGAGACACCCGGATAAGTTGAACGCGGGGGCGGCCTTGGCCGCCCCCGTTTTCGTTTGCGACCTGTCAGAGTCCGTTTGGAAATTCGCGAAGCGAATTTCGCGGCACCGGCCCACGCCCCCACCCGACCACCCGCAGGATACTACCAATGGGTGGTCGGGTGGGGGCGTGGGCCGGTGCCGCGATGAAAATGCCCTCAAGGGCATTTTCCAAACAGACTTTCAGCCCTGCGGCGTCGCGCGGTCGTCCAGCACAAGCTGCAGGAAAGCGAGGTCCAGCCAGCGCCCGAACTTCATGCCGACTTGCGGCAGCAGCCCGACCTGCTCGAAACCGAGCTTTTCATGAAGCGCGATCGATCCCTGGTTCCCGGCCTCGATCCCGGCGACCATGACATGCTTGCCGATCGCCCGCGCGCGTTCGATCAGTTCCCGCATCAGGACCTTGCCGATCCCCCGCCCGCGCAGATCGGCGCGGACATAGACGGAATGCTCGACGGTATGGCGATAGCCGTCGAAAGCGCGCCAGTCTCCGAACGAGGCATAGCCGAGCACGCTCCCGTCCTCCTCGACAGCCACGAGCACCGGATAGCCCGCACGTTCGCGATCAGCCAGCCAGACGCGGCGATTGGCAATATCGACCGCCACTTCGTTCCAGATCGCCGTCGTGTTGAGCACCGCATCGTTGTAGATCGCCGTCACGCTCTCCAGATCACCGTCGCGCGCGTCCCGAACCTGCATTTCGTGTCTCCTTGCCCGCTTCGAACGGGGTCCATGCGGCTACTATAGCGGCGCGTCCCGAAGGCAAGCGGCTGGAACCGTCCGGGCCATTCGCCCGTTTCTCATCCTGTCCATAGGAAGCCCTGCGATGACCATTACCCTCTCCGTCTTCGCGCAGTCGCCCGATCGCGGGCGAGGCCTTGCCCGGGACATGGGGGTTCGCTGGGCACTGGAGGAAGCGGGCCTGCCCTATGAAGTACGCCTCGTCTCCTTCGCCGCCATGAAGGAACCCGCTCACCTTGCCCGCCAGCCCTTCGGACAGATCCCCAGTTACGAGGAGAACGGTCTCGTGCTCTTCGAATCCGGCGCGATCGTACTCCATGTCGCGGAACGTGCCCCCGCCCTGTTGCCAAGCGGACCGCACGAACGCGCACAGGCCATCGCCTGGATCTTTGCCGCGCTCAGCACACTGGAGCCGCCGATCTTCGAATTCACGATGTCCGCGCTCTTCGAGAAGCACCAGCCCTGGTACGAGGCGCGCCAGCCCATGCTCGAAACGCGGCTCCGCACGCGCCTGGGTCAATTGGACACCCGGCTCGGAGAGAACGACTGGCTAGGCGACTCCTTCAGCGCCGGAGACCTCATGACGATCACCGTGCTGCGCCGCCTCGACAGTTCCGGCCTGCTCGCGGACTACCCGCGCCTCGCCGCCTACGTCGCGCATGGCGAGGCGCGTCCGGCGTTCCAGCGTGCCTTCGCCGATCAGCTCGCCGTCTTCACCCGGTCGCAGACCGCTTCCAGGTGAGTCCGACAGATCAGGCAGGTTCAACGGCTTTCTGGCCGGCGCTTTCGAAGTAACCCGGCACATCGCCTGCCTCGATAGGACGGCTGTAGTAGTAGCCCTGCAAATGCGTGCATCCCGCGCTCTTGGTGGCGCCGATCAGATGGGCGTCGCTGATCCCTTCCGCCACCACTTCGGCCCCGACATGGCGCGCCATCGTGACCGCCGCCTCCAGAACCGCCACCGAGGCCGGGTCCTGCCCCAGGTCCATGACGAGGCTGCGGTCCAGCTTCATGCGGTCGAACTTGAAACTCTTGACCATCGACAACGACGAATAGCCGGTGCCGAAATCGTCCAGCGCAATGCGGAAACCCATGTGGCGCAGGAGGTTGAGCGTCAGCAGCGCGCGCGTGTTGCGCTCGATCGACAGCGATTCCGTCACTTCCAGGAACAGGCGCGATGGTGTGATGTCATACTGCTTGCAGCAGTCGAGCAGGAAGGCGCTGAAGCCCTCATGCTGCAATTGGAGCGGCGAGAGGTTGATGCTCATGTGCAGGTCCGGCCACATGGCGAAGTCCCGCAGCGCGCGCTGGATGATCCATTCGCCGAGGCGCACCATCAGCCCGCTGCGCTCGGCCGCCGGGATGAACGTGGAAGGCGGCACTTCGCCCAGTTCCGGATGCTTCCAGCGCACCAGCGCCTCGACTTCGCGGGTATCGTCGCACACCGCATGGATCGGCTGGTAGACCATGCGAAGCTGCTGTTTCTCGAAGGCGGTTTCGAGGTCCTTCTCCAGCGCCCGGTCGATAGCGCGTTCCTCCGCCATCGAGTCGGTGAAAGCGGTCGCGCAATTGCGGCCGCCTTTCTTGGAGGCATAGAGCGCCATGTCGGCATTGCGCAGCATGTCGTCGATGTCGAGATCATCCAAGCTGAGGGTCTCGACGAAGCCGAGCGAAACGGTAACCGCCACCGCATATTCGCCCAGACTGAAAGGCGCGCGCAGCATATCCACCAGTCGGTCGGCCAGTTCACTGCCGCCGCCCGCCGTCGAACCCGGCATGCACAGCGCAAACTCATCGCCGCCGACCCGCGCGATGATCCCGTCCGAACCAAGCGTCGAGCGCATGCGTTCCCCGATCAGGCGCACGAGTTCGTCGCCCGCCGCATGGCCGTAATCGTCGTTGACATGCTTGAAGCGGTCAATGTCGATCAGCATGAACACGAAACGCTCGCCAAGCCGGGAAGCCAGCAGCCTGCCGACGTCTTCCTGGAAGGCCCGCCGGTTGGGCAATCCGGTGGCGGCATCGCTGAAAGCCAGGTTCTTCACCGCCTTGGCATTTCGGCGAAAAGTTTCGAGCGGCCCCGACAGCGCCTTCAACTCCTTCAGGCGAAACGTTCCGATCTCCAGGTCGAGGTCGCCTTCGGCCAGTCCTTGCAGGTGACCGTGCATGCGGCGGATCGCCGGCAGGATATTGCGCAGGATGTCGAAGAGCACCAGCAGCACCACCATCATCGTCACGGCTCCAGTGACGAAGACCAGCATCTGCCAGCGCGCGATCGAGGCGATCAGCCGCTTCTGCTCTGCCCCCCGATCGGCCCGCGCCCGCGCGACGATCTCGTCGGCGAAAGCGGCCATTGCCGCGTTGCGCTTCTCGATCCGCTCGACCAGCGCCTTTCCAGCTACGCCTCCGGCCTGGACTTCGAGGATCGCGGTCACATGGCGATCGAGATCGGCGAAAGGATTGGCCCGCTCGGGAAGATCGTAAAGCGCCACGCCGCTGCCGCGCAGCTTGCCCAGCTTTTCGTCGATGGCGATGGCGGCATCGGTGAGTTCGTCGCTCGTGCTCGTGCGGTTGCTGGCAACCAGTCCGCGATTGGTCGCCATCCGCAGCTTGCCCACGGCTTCGGCGAATTGATCCGCGTTCTCCGCGATCGCCGAGGTCCTGATCAGCGCGTTGCTCTGTTCCCGCAGGCCGAACGCCTCGCGCTGGGTGACGATCTGAAGAAGCACGCCAAGCACGGCGATCAGGCAGAGCGCACCGACCAGCCGCGTTTCGAGAGACGCGAAGAAGCGTCCCAATCCGGAATTCGTATCTGACATCTTGCACCCGATTTTTCCCGTGCCGGAACTGTTCCCCCGCCCGGCTTTCGGCGGGCCGGTGGCTAGGATGGATTCTCTAAAAATTCCTAATCTTTTTAATTATTTAATATCGAATCCTGTCATCATGATGTCATAATATTCTTTTCGCGCGCCAGGCACTGCTTCCGGCTTGCCGAAAAATCGCCGGACCACCGCCGGAATCCACGGTTTTCCCTCTATAATGACGTTCATAAAACGATTTCATTCCGGTCGGTTGCATGCCGAACAGGAGACCAAAGTGACTGTAAAGACCGTCGAGGAACGGCTGGATTTCCTCGAGTTCGACGCCGCGCAGCGCCGTGTCCTCACCGCCGCGCAGCCCCTGCTCCGCAAGTGCATTCCCCCCGCCCTCGACCGCTTCTACGCCAAAGTCCGCAAGACGCCGACGATGGCCAGCATGTTCACCGGCGAGGCGCATATCAGCTCTGCGAAGGGCGCGCAGATCGGTCACTGGCTGGGCATCGCGACCGGTCGCTTCGACGCTGAATATTACGCCGCCGTCACCCGGATCGGCAAAGTCCACGCCCGGATCGGGCTGGAACCGCGCTGGTATATCGGCGGCTATGCACTGATCCTCGAAGAGATCATGGCCGCCGTCGAGCGCGCCGCCAGCCCCTGGCACCTGTTCACGCGCGGCGTGAACCCCGGCAAGCTCAATCGCGCGCTGATGAAGGCCGCTATGCTCGACATGGACCTTTCGATCTCGATCTACTTCGAGGAAGCCGAGGCCGAACGAAACCAGGCGATCGGCGCGCTCGATCGCGCGATGTCGCGCCTTGCCGCCGGGGACCTCGTCCACGATATCGACGACCTTCCCGCCGGGTTCCTCTCGCTCAAGAACTCGTACAACCGCAGCCTTGCCAACCTGCGCCAAACCATCGGCTCGGTAGTGAAGGCTTCCGACGCGATCTACGGCGAATCCGGCGCCATCGCCCGCGCTTCCGAGGATCTCGCCCAGCGCACGGAAAGCAGCGCGGCCAACCTCGAGGAAACCGCAGCAACCCTGCTTAGCGTCGAGGAGCGCGTAAAAGCGACCGCCAGCGGCGCCCAGGAAACGCTGGGCATCGCCGGTGAAGCGCTGGAAGCCGTTGGCCAGGGCCGCAGCGTCGCAGGCGATGCCGTGAAGGCCATGCATGTCGTCCACGAAAGCGCGCGCGGCATCGATGCGGTAATCGAAGGCGTCGACAAGATCGCCTTCCAGACCCGCGTGCTCGCCATGAACGCCGCGGTGGAAGCCGGGCGCGCGGGAAGCGCCGGACGCGGCTTCGCGGTCGTCGCCGACCTCGTAAGCTCGCTCGCCATGCGCGCCGAGGAAGAAGCCCGCAAGGCCCGTGACGGCCTCTCCGCCACCCGTTCGGAAATCGACCAGGCGGTCGCCACCGTCTCCCGCGTGGATCGCTCGCTGGAGACCATCGCCGGAGAAGTGGACCGCGTCCACTCGCTCGTCGAGACGATGGCGCGCGACAACGATGCGCAGGCCACCGCCATTTCCGAAGTCAGCTCCACCGTCGGCATGCTGGAACGCACGACCCAGCAGAACGCCGCCATGGTCGAGCAGACCTCGGCCGCTGCCCGCACCCTGATCTCGGACGCCACCGTACTGGCGGATCAGGCTGGTCGCTTCCAGATCGACGAGCAACGTGCGCCGGGGAAGCTGGTCGCCTGAGACGGGTCAGCAGGCTCGCTGACAAAACGAGCCGATCCAGCACCCTTTGATTCAACACCATCGTCGCCCCCGCGAAGGCGGGGGCCCCGCTTCCTTCTTGCCACGCACGCATGAACAAGCGGGATCCCCGCCTCCGCGGGGATGACGAGAGTTTGCGGGCTAGGACGTATCCTCGACCGCTTGGTAAACCGCCCTTCCCGCCCGAGTTTGGCTCGGTCACATGTAACGCGCTCCCCACGCCAAAAACGACAAGAGCCGCCTTGACAGGGCCACGCGCAGAGGCCCAATCGACACTCGATGCGACGCCCTGCCGTTAATGCCCTGAAAGCCCTGGTCATCCGCCAAAGGCAGCGCATGCGCGAGAGCGAACTGGCGTTCATCGTGCTCGCCGTGCTGGCAGGCATAGCCGCAGGCTGGCTCACGAATCTTCAGGGCTTCCTCGCCCATACGCTGCAACAGTTGTTCTACCAGATCGAAGGCAATCGCCTGAGCGCGCTCGGCGAGATCCGCCATCCCTGGCGCCTGCTCGCCCTGCCCTTCGGCGGGCTGGTGCTGATCGGCATCGGCTATCTGCTGCGCCGCCGCCGCCGCGCCCCGATCGACGTCGTCGAGGCCAATGCCCTGCATAGCGGACGCATTCCCTTCATCGACAACCTCATCATCTCCGCCCAGACGATCATCTCCAACGGCGCAGGCGCCTCGGTCGGACTGGAGGCCGCCTATGCGCAGATGGGCGGCGGCGTCGCCTCGGTGCTCGGCCAGTGGTTCAAGCTGCGCCGCGCCGACATGCGCACGCTGGTCGGCGCAGGCGCAGGCGCCGCCGTGGGCGCAGCCTTCGGCGCTCCCCTTGCAGGCGCGTTCTACGCCTTCGAGATCGTGATCGGCACCTACACGCCCTCCGCCATCGCGCCGGTCATCGCCGCCGCACTCGGAGCCGCCTTCATCACCCGCGAACTCGGCGTCGAACCCTACCTCATCGCCGCCTCCAGCGCGCGCGACCTGACCACCGGCGACTACTTCATCTACGCCGTGCTCGGCCTGCTCTGTTCGCTCGTCGGCATTCTCATCATGCGGCTGGTGACGTTCACCGAACTGCACGTCCAGCGCTTCACCCGCTTCGCCCGCTGGAAGCCCCTTGTCGGCGGCCTGCTGCTGATGCCGCTGGCCTGGGTCTCGCCGCAATCGCTCTCGGCCGGGCACGGGGCCATGCACCTCAACCTCGCCATGCAGCCCGCGATCCAGTTCCTGCTTCTGGTACTGGCGCTGAAAATCGCCGCCTCGGTGATCTCGCTCAGCTTCGGGTTCCGTGGCGGCCTGTTCTTCGCCTCGCTGTTCCTCGGCTCGCTGGTCGGCCTGATCTTCGCCGCCGCCGTGCAGATGCTGCCGCTCGGCATCGAACTCGACCCCACCCAGTCCGCCCTCGTCGGCATGAGCGCACTGGCCGTCTCCATCGTCGGCGGCCCGATGACGCTCGCCATGCTCATGCTGGAGACCACGCACGACTTCGCACTGATGGGCGTGGTGCTGGCGGCCTCGCTCGTCTCCAGCGCCTTCACGCGCGAGATGTTCGGCTATTCCTTCTCCACCTGGCGCCTCCACATTCGCGGCTCGATCATCCGCTCCCCGCGCGACATCGGCTGGATGCTCAGCCTCACCGCCGGACGGATCATGCGCAAGGACTGGATTGCAGCCCCGGCCACCCTCTCCATCGCCGACTTCCGCGCCCGCGTGCCGCTCGGCTCGGCGAGCAAGGCGATCCTGCTCGACGCGGACGACCACTACGCCGGGATCGTCACCACGTCCTCGGCCTACAACCCCGAACTGCCGCAGGACAGCGAGATCGGCTCGCTGGCGACGCTAAAAGGCACGACGCTCTCGCCGACAACCGACATCCGCGCGATGATCAAGGCCTTCGACGTGGCGGTGGCGGATGAACTCGCGGTGGTGGACGGCGTGGGGCAGGTCGTCGGCGTCGTGACCGAACGTCATGCGCGTCGGCGGTACTTCGAGGAGATCGAAGCCTCGCAGCGGGAATTGTTCGGGGAAAGTTGAAGTAAAGGAAGAAGCAGGGGAGCATAGCCCCCCTGCACCCCCATTACCGTCTAGGTCACGCGGGCCAACGCCGCCCCGCGCCCATGGCTGCGTCGGGAGACTTATTGGCTGCGCCGCGGGGAGCGCACTAAGGATAGGGCGCGCGCGACGTCGACATTCCGAGGGTCCGGGGGATCATCCCCCGGAATCTTCCCTCTTGTTCTTCAGTCCTTAGCCACCGGCAACCAGACAGCACTGGCCGCATCGCCGCCGTAAGTCACCGTCTCGGTCGCCTTCACATAGTCGCTCGCCTTGGCTTCCATGATCGAGGGCACCCACGACTGCGGATTGCGGTCGTAGAGCGGGAACAGGCTGGACTGCACCTGCACCATGATCTTGTGGCCCGGCAAGAACACGTGATCGACGTTCGGCAGCGACCACTGGAAGGTGTAGCCCTTGCCCGGTTCGAGCGGCTGCGGCTTGTCGAAGCCATTGACGTAGCGTCCGCGGAAAATCTCGATGCCGATGCCGAGCTGATAGCCTGCCAGTTGCGGATTGGCGGAGTTCTCCTGCGGGTAGACATCGATCAGCTTGACCACGTAGTCGCTGTCGCGTCCGCTGGTGGAGGCGTGGAGTTCGACCTTGGGCGCGCCCTTGATGTGGACCGGCTTGTCGAGCGTGCCGGTCGTGTAGCTGAGCACGTCCGGACGGCCATCGACGAAGCGCTGGTCGTGGACGAGCCAGGTCTTCCATTCCTCGCCCTGCATGTGGACCGGGCGCGGCAGCATCGGCACGGGCTTGGCGGGATCGGAGACGTAGCTGTCGCTGCCCGCCGCCGGCTTGTTCCACGAGAGGCCGTAGTTACCTGCCAGATAGAGCGGCGTGTAGGCGCCTGCGGGCCAGCTCTGCGAGACTTCCCAGCGGTTCTCGCCGGTCGCGTAAGTCAGCACGGGAGGCGTGTCGCACTTCGGCGCGACGGTCTTGAGGTGGCAATCGAGGAAGGGCTTCATGTAGCGCTGACGGAACTGCGCGCCGGTATCGCCTTCCCACTTGAGCGGGCCGAGTTCGCGCGCCTCGTAGTTGACCTGGGAGTGGCGCCAGGGACCGATGGCGAGGCTCACCATGTCGCTGGGCGTGCCGTTGGCCTTGAGCGCCTGATAGACCGCCGGGGCGCCGTAGCTGTCCTCCTGGTCCCACTGGCCGACGACGAGCATGGTCGGCACGGTCAGCTTGCGCTGCCCGAGCAGCTTGTCCACTGCCTGGCCCTGCCACCAGGCGTCGTAGCTCGGATGCTCCAGCACCTTGCGGACGACCGGCAGGTCAGTAAGGCCATAGGCCTTGGCATATTCCATGGCCGAACCGGCTTCGAGATAGGCCTGGTATTCGTCGCCCGTACCCTTGGGCACGGCGCCGCCGCCCTTCTTGACCGTCTGGCCGAGGTCGTAGTCGAAGCCGAACATGCGGAAGGCGCCGTTGTGGAACCAGTCGTCGCCCATCCAGCCATCGACCATCGGGCTCTGAGGCACGGCGGCCTTGAGCGCGGGGTGCGGATCGATCAGCGCCATCAGCGAGGTGAAGCCGAGATAGGAGGAGCCGGTGATGCCGACCTTGCCGTTGCTTTCCTTCACGTTCTTCACCAGCCAATCGATGGTGTCGTAGGCGTCGGTGGCGTGATCGACCTTGGTCTTGTTGAGGGGCCCGCGCAGCGGGCGGTTCATCACGTAGTCGCCTTCGGACCCGTCCAGCCCGCGCACGTCCTGATAGACGCGGATATAGCCGTCGTTGACGAAATCCGCGTCCATGACGGGCAGGATTTCCTCGATCTTCTGGCTGCGGTTGCGGCTGGTCATGCCGCCTGCGTTGTAGGGGGTGCGGCTAAGCAGGATCGGGCCGTCCGTGGTGCCCTTGCGCATGACGATGACGGTGTAGAGCTTCTTGCCGTCGCGCATCGGGATCATCACTTCGCGGCGGATATAGTCCGCCTGCGGTCGTACCCAATCGTAGGAGGCGACCTGCTCGTTCATCATCGTGTCGGTCGGCGCTGCTGCCGAGAGATGCGAAGCGGCGACAAGAGCGAGAGGCGCGCAGGCGAGGCTCGCGGCGATCCGGATGGCGTTGGCCCGAATGTTTCTGTTCATGGCTGCGCTTGGTGGCCCGTGCATTTCGAGCGGTCAAGCGGGGACGAGCGGCAAATCGCAATTCGCGTTCAGGATCGCGCCTTCAGTTCATCCCTCAAAAACGAAAGGGCAGGAAAGCCTCTGCTCCCCTGCCCTTGCAACGTTTTTTCTGAGAAGCGCCGGATCAGGCCGCCTGCTTCTGCCTTTCGGTCGCTTCGAGATTGAGCAGGTCCGCCAGCTCGAAAGCGAGTTCGATCGACTGCGCACCGTTGAGGCGCGGGTCGCAGTGGGTGTGGTAGCGGTCCTTCAGCGCCTCGTCGGTGATGGCGATGGCGCCGCCGGTGCATTCGGTCACGTCCTGGCCGGTCATCTCGATATGGATGCCGCCCGCATGGGTGCCCTCGGCGCGGTGGACGGCGAAAAAGCCGCGCACTTCGGCAAGGATGCGCTCGTAAGGACGGGTTTTGAAGCCGGTCTCGGTCTTGATGACGTTGCCGTGCATCGGATCGCACGACCACACGACCGGGTGGCCTTCCGCCTTCACCGCGCGCACCAGCTTGGGCAGGCCCGCCTCGACCTTGTCATAGCCGTAGCGGCTGATGAGGGTCATGCGGCCCGGCTCGCGGCTCGGGTTGAGCGTGTCGAGCATGCGCAGCAGTGCGTCCGGCTCAAGGCTGGGGCCGCACTTCATGCCGATCGGATTGCCGACGCCGCGCAAGTATTCGACATGGGCCGAGCCTTCGAAGCGGGTACGGTCGCCGATCCACAGCATGTGGGCCGAGCAGTCATACCAGTCGCCGGTCAGCGAGTCGCGGCGGGTCAGCGCTTCCTCGTAAGGCAGCAGCAGCGCTTCGTGGCTGGTGTAGAACTCCGTGCCCTGAAGCTGCGGAACCGAACTCGGGTCCACGCCGCAAGCCGCCATGAAGTCCAGCGCCTCGCCGATGCGGTCCGCCATCTGCGAGAACTTCTCGCCCCAGGGGCTGCGACCGATATGTTCCATCGTCCACTGGTGGACCTGGCGCAGGTTCGCATAGCCGCCATGCGCGAAGGCGCGCAGCAGGTTCAGCGTGGCCGAGGACTGCGTGTAGGCACGCAGCATGCGCTCCGGATCGTTGCGACGCGCATCGGCGTTGCCTTCGATGCCGTTGATGATGTCGCCGAAGTAGCTGGGCATCTCGACGCCGCCCACCATCTCAGTCGGCGCCGAGCGCGGCTTGGCGAACTGGCCCGCCATGCGGCCCAGCTTCACCACCGGCTGCTTGCTGGCGAAGGTCAGCACGACCGCCATCTGCAGCAGCACGCGGAAGGTATCGCGAATGTTGTCGGCGCTGAATTCCGCGAAGCTCTCCGCGCAGTCCCCGCCTTGGAGCAGGAAACCGCGACCGGCGGCGACTTCGGCGAGATCCGCCTTCAGAGCACGCGCCTCGCCCGCAAAGACCAGCGGCGGAAACTTCGCAAGCGTGGCCTCTACCTCGCCCAGCTTCTCCGCATCGCCGTAAACCGGAAGATGGCGGGCTTCCTGAGCCTTCCAGCTTTCCGGGGTCCAATTGCTAGCCACGTTACGTACTCCTGGCGGTTCCTTCGCCTTCTCTCCCCAAGCCGTATGCCCGAGGCCAAACCGGCAAGAACCGCAAAACAAGGGGCGCCCTTTAGCGCCCCCGAGTAATTTTTGCAAAGCCGGTTTAGCCGATCAGCGTGATCGATTGCGCCTCTGCAATCCAAATGAGTGCAAGAATGTTACAGCAAGGCGGGTCGGAGCAGCACTCCACTC
Source organism: Novosphingobium sp. BL-S-20 (assembly GCF_055521635.1). Taxonomy (NCBI): domain Bacteria; kingdom Pseudomonadati; phylum Pseudomonadota; class Alphaproteobacteria; order Sphingomonadales; family Sphingomonadaceae; genus Novosphingobium; species Novosphingobium sp. BL-S-20. The sequence continues at coordinate 2,153,290 of NZ_CM145494.1, forward strand.
GCGGCATCCTGCTAGGTCTCGTAAAAAAGCTTCGTCGCCCCCGCGAAGGCGGGGGCCCCGCTTCCTTCCTTGCGACCTTTCGCCATGCCGCAACAAAAGCGGGATCCCCGCCTTCGCGGGGATGACGGGATATCTATAGGAGGGAGGTTCGGCGACAGTTGAACGCCGGACGGCCCCGCCCCTTACTTCGCCGCGACTGCGCCCACCGCCTTGCCTTCCGGCATGACCTCAAGCCGCCACGAATTGTTCTTGCCGAGATAGCGGGCGGCAAGCGCCTGCATCTGCTGCGGTGTGGTGGCGGTGTAATCGTAGAGGATCGTGCGGACGGTGCCGATCCGCGAGGGATCGTAAGTCGCGCCTTCGAGCTGCCCCATGAAGAACGAAGTGCTCGAAGCCGCGCGCGTCACCTGCTGGCGCATCGGTTCGGTAACGAGCGCGAGTTCCTGCGCGGTCGGCGGATTGTGGATCAGGTCCTGCGCGATCTCGTCGGCGGTCTGGAAGAACACCGTGGTCGACTTGGGATCGAGCTGGGCGACCGCCGTGATCGAGCCGCCCGCCGCCATGTCCACCGGCCACTGCGAATAGACGTAAGGCGCATAGGCGACGCCCAGCTTCTCGCGCACGGCATCGAGCAGGCGGTTGGTGAAGAGCTGCGTGAGGATTTCGAGCTGGCGCGATTCGCGGATGCCCATCGAGCCGCCGCCGGTCGGCCACGAGATCACCGCCGCCGCCTGGTCCGGGTCGCCGTGGTGCTGGAGCACGATCGGCGTATCCGAAGGCTTGGGCACGGTGACGTCCGCGACATTGGCCGTCGAAGGCGCCGGGGTGCGGGCCTTGAGCGCGCCGAAGGTCTTCTCCAGCGCGGTAATGGTCGAGGCCTTGTCGAAGTCGCCGTAGATCTGCACTTCCACCGGACCGCTGGCCAGGGCCTTGCTCCAGACCTTCTTGAACCCGGCCGCCGTGGTCTTCTCGATCGCCTCGGGCGTCGGCGTGGCGAAACGGGGGTCCTTGCCGCGCTGGTAGAATTCGAGATCGCGGGTCAGCACGCCCTGGGGCGAGGTGGCGTAAGTGGCGTACTGGATCTTCGCGGCGGCCTTGGCGCGGACCAGCGGCTGCGGGTCCCAGCGCGGCAGGTCGAGCTTGGCGGCGAAGAGATAGAGCTGGTCGGCCAGATCCTGCGGGCGGGATTCCGCCTGGAACTGGAAGGTGGCGTCCTGAACCTCGAAATCGAAGCCCATCTTGCGCCCGGTCGAGATGCGATCAAGGTCTTCCTGACCCAGCGTGGCCAGACCCGAGCCGACGAGCGCGAATTCGCCGAGCGCGATGTAAGGCGCATCCTGCGGCGCGATCGAACGCTTGCCGCCGCCGAAGCGGACTTTGACGGTGACACGGCCCGGCTCTTCCTGAACCGGCCAGAGCATCGCCTTCACCCCGTTCGCGAAAGTGAGCTGCTCGATGTCGAGCAGGCCGGTTCCGGTCTGCGCGGTCGCCTTGTGAGGCGCGCCGATCGCAGGCAGCTTCTCGAACGAGACCGGCTTCTCGTTACCGGCAGTGCGAATCGAGGCGTCGGGCTTGATCGGCTGGAGCAGCGCACTGCGCAATGTCTCGTCGGTCGCCCCATCCTGCTTCTGCGTGGTGAAGATCGCGCGCGTCACCGTGCCGCCGAACAGCTGCTGTGTGTGCTTGAGCACATCCGCAGGCGTGAACAAGTGCTTCGATTCGCGGAAGATGCGCAGCACGTCGTTCGGCGCGGCCACCGTCTCGCGGATATCGAGCGCATTGACCATGTCGTCGGCCAGCTTCGAACCCGGCAGGATGCGCTGCTGCTCCACGGGCACCTGGAACGCCACGTCGAGTTCGGCGACTTCGCGGTCGATCTCGGCCTGCGTCGGCGGCTTGGTCATGGCATCGGCGATCACCCCGCGCACGTCGCGCAGCGCCGCCTCCCAGTCCTCGCCGAGCGGCGTGACCGAAACGAAGGTGGCATCGGCCGAACGCGAGACATCGTCTTGATTGACCGAGGCGGAGAGGAAGCTGCCGCCCGCACGCGCCTTCGATTCGAGGCGGCGGTTGATCACCGCCTGCGCGATCGAATCGACCATCAGCCCCTGGTTGTAGACAATGTTGTCCGTCACCTGACGCCAGGGGCGCAGGATCGCATACATCAGCGAGGGCGGCAGGTCGGGTTCCACCAGCACCTTGGTCTCGCCGACCGGGTTCTGCGGATCAGCGCCCTGCGGCGCGGCCGGATCGCCGAAGCTCGGCGCCGGGCTCAGCTTGCCGCTGGCCTTCCAGTCGGAAAACCACTTCTTCACATAGCTTTCCAGCGTCGCCGGATCGGCATCGCCCGCCACGATCACCGCGACGTTATCCGGACGATACCAGCGCGAATAGAACGCCCGGACCGAATCCGGGGTCGCCGAAGTCAGCGTTTCCACCGTGCCGATCGGCTCGCGCACCGAAAGCGGCTGTCCGGCGTAGAGCGTCTTCTGCATGGCGTCCTGCACGCGCTTGGCGGCGCCGCCGCGCTCGCGCATCTCGGCTAGCACGATCGGCAGGTCGGACTTGAGGTTGGAGGCCGAAAGCGTCGGCGCCGTCACCATGCCGCTCATCAGCTTGAACGTCTCGTCCAGCGAGGTCGGGGTGGCATTGGGCAGATCGAGCTTGAACACGGTCTGCGTGGTCGAGGTGATGGCATTGGTATCGCTGCCGAAGGTCGCGCCCAGACGCTGGAAGGCGGCAATCGCGGTGCCCTCGGGAATGTACTTCGACTGGCGGAACAGCATGTGCTCCAGCAAGTGCGCATAGCCGCGCTCCGAATCGGTTTCGTAGAGCGAGCCGGCATCGACGCGGATGCGGATCGAGACCTGCCCCGGCGGCACGCCATTACGGCGTACGGCATACTTCAGGCCATTGGAAAGCTCGCCGAAATGCCACTCGGGATCGCGCGGAATGTCGCTGCCGCGATAGAGCCAGGGGTCGCGGTCGCCGGGCAGCGTTTCCGCCGCCGGTGCCTGGCCCGGAACTGGGGCGTTCGGCACTTGCGCGAGAACGGACTGAACCGAAAGGGGAGCCAGCAGCAGGAAGCAGGCGAGCGAGCGAGCGGCGCGCGAAGATTTCGTCATCGGGAGGGGTATAGGTTCCGGTTCGATTAAGGGCCAGTGAATAGCGTGACGTATTAAAGTCGCGGCATAAAAGAGCCGGATTGCAGCCTTGTTCCCGCGCCGCGCAAAGTCAATTGCAGCTTGTGGACTTGACCCTATCCCCGCAACACCTAAATCGCGTGGACCATGTACATCGAAACCGAAGCCACGCCCAATCCCGCCACGCTCAAGTTCCTGCCCGGACGGCAGGTCATGGCAGCAGGCACCCGCGAATTCACCTCGCCCGAGGACGCGGAAGCCTCGCCGCTGGCACAGGCGCTGTTCGACCTCGGTGACGTGACCGGCGTGTTCTTCGGCCAGGGCTTCGTCTCGGTGACGGCCGCGCCCGGCGCCGAATGGTCTGATCTCAAGCCGCAGGTCGTCTCGATCCTGCTCGACCATTTCGTGTCGGAAGCCCCGCTCTTCGCGGGCGGCGACGCCAGCGGCTTCTCGGTTCCGCTCGAAGAAGACACCGATTACGGCGACGATCCCGCCGATGCCGACATCGTCGAGCAGATCAAGGACCTGATCGAGACCCGCGTGCGCCCGGCCGTTGCCAACGACGGCGGCGACATCGTCTATCGCGGCTTCCGCGACGGCGTGGTCTACCTCGCGATGCAGGGCGCCTGCTCGGGTTGCCCCTCGTCCAGCGCAACGCTCAAGCAGGGCATCGAAAGCCTGCTCAAGCACTACGTCCCCGAAGTCACCGAAGTCCGGGCCGCCTGATCGCCCGCATGACGGAGAAGACAGGAGAGCCGTTCATCGGCCGGACACTGGTGATCGATAGCGCGACCGAGGCCTGCTCGGTCGCGCTTTTCGATGAAAAGGCACTTGTTGCGGGTGACTTCCGCATGCTCGGGCGCGGCCATGCCGAAGCGCTCGTGCCGATGATCGCCGCCCTGCCCGATCGCGGCCGTGCGGCGCGGATCGTCGTCGCGCTCGGCCCCGGCAGCTTCACCGGTGTGCGCGTCGGCCTCGCCGCCGCAAGGGCGCTGGCATTGGCCTGGGGTTCCGAGGTTCTCGGCTATTCGACCCTCGCCATGGTCGCCGCTATCGCCCGCGATCAGGCTGGCGCCGTACCCGTGGGCGTAACCATGACCGGCGGCCACGGCGAATGGTTCACCGAGAGCTTTGCCGCAGACGGCAGCCTCACCCACCCCCTCGCCTCCCTGCGCCCCGAAGACGCCGCCGCAAGCATGACCGAAGAGGTCATCGCGGGCACCCAGGCCGAAGCGCTCATCGGCCGGCGCGGACACGGCACGGCCCTCGCAGTCTGGCCCGACGCCCGCGCCTTCCCGCTGCTTCCAGAACATGCCCTGCTGACCGATACCCGCCCGCTCTATGGCCGCGCACCCGACGCGCGCCTGCCCGGCGGACTTCCCGGCCCGCAAAGTTGAAACCGCGATGACCGACGATCTCGACCGGATCATGGCCGTCATGGCCAGTGCATTCGACCCGGCCTGGGGCGAAGCCTGGAACCGCCGCCAAGTCGACGACGCGCTGACGTTCGGAAACTGTCACTACTTCCTCATCTCCGCCCAAGGAAAACCCGTCGAAGCGGAAGAGGAAGCCGCTGGATTTTCTCTGTCCCGCACCGGCTATGAAGAAGAGGAGCTGCTGCTTCTTGCAGTGGCGCCCGAATATCGCCGTATGGGACTGGGGCGCTCCCTACTGGATGCGCTCAAGAAGGCCTCTTCGCAGCGCGGTGCGAAACGCCTTCTGCTTGAAATGAGAAGAGGAAATCCCGCAGAGCGACTCTATTCCAACATGGGCTTCTATCAGATCGGCGAACGCAAGGACTATTATCGGTTGCTGCACGGAGAAAGGCTCGATGCCCTGACCTTTGCTTGCGACATCGACTGAACTTTACACCGACTATTGGAAAATCATTTTCTGTTACAAGTGTCACAATTAGGGACGACTTTTTATAGACCTTGTATTCCCGAACGAAATGGTCCAGAGCGACTATGCAGGGCTTAAATGGCTCGCGGGTTCCAGAAATGGAAATAATAAAGAGGTCGTATAAAATGGAAAACATTCAGGCTGACGCCAACGAGACGCTGATCACGCTCACGTCCGACATCGTCGCTGCTCATGTCAGCAACAACAATGTCAACGTCGAGGACCTGCCTTCGCTCATCACCAACGTCTACGGCGCTCTCGCCGGGCTTGGTGGCACCCCGGTCGTCGAAGAAGAAAAGCCGGAACCCGCCGTTTCGGTTCGCGCTTCGGTGAAGCCGGACTACATCGTCTGCCTTGAGGACGGCAAGAAGCTGAAGATGCTGAAACGCCACCTCATGACCCACTACAACATGACCCCGGAAGAATACCGCGCGCGCTGGAACCTGCCCGCCGACTACCCGATGGTCGCCCCCAACTATGCCGAAAAGCGCCGCGAACTCGCGAAGAAGATCGGCCTGGGTCGCAAGCCTAACGCCAAGCGCGGCCGCAAGCCCAAGGCTGCTCCCGCCGCTGCCTGATTTCGCCGCCTGACGGCACGGAAAAACGCATCCAAGAGCGAGACCGATTTCCACAAGAGGAATCTCCGGCGACGTTCACAGGTTGTGATTAAAGGCACGGCGGCCTATCTAGGTTGCCGTGCCTTTTCATTGATACGGGTCAAACGTGAATCAACCTATCGACCTCGAAGCGCTCTGCGCCGAACGCGGCCTTCGGATCACCGAACAACGCCGCATCATCGCCCGCGTGCTCTCCGAGAGCACCGACCACCCCGACGTGGAAAAGCTCCACGAACGCGCCACCGCGCTGGACCCGGGCATCTCGATCGCCACGGTCTACCGCACCGTCCGCCTCTTCGAAGAAGCCGGCATCCTTGACCGTCACGACTTCGGCGACGGCCGCGCCCGCTACGAAGCGGCACCGGAAGCCCACCACGACCACATGATCGACGTCGAATCCGGCCAGGTCATCGAATTCGTCGACCCCGAACTGGAATCGCTGCAGCGGCAGATCGCCGAAAAGCTCGGCTTCCGTCTCGTCGACCACCGCATGGAACTCTTCGGCGTGCGGATCGATCGCGAGGACGGCGAAACCCGCAAGTGATCGCCGTAAAGTGATTTCGGGGCCTCCGGCCACGGCAATCCAACCAAAAAGGCGGATCGCGCTCCGGGCCTGGCCCCTGATCGCGATCCGCCTTTTGGCGTTGTTGCTCCTGCTCATCGCCTGCGTTCCTGCCTACTACCTGCTCGCGCCCTTCAAAGCCCGCAACCCGGTGCCCCGGCAGTTCCTGAAACTGGTCGGCACGATCTCGGGCCTGCGCGTGACCACGCAGGGAATGCGACCTGCCTCAAGCACATTCTTCCTCGCCAACCACCTGAGTTGGCTGGATATTCCCGCCCTCTCCGGAGCAACCGGAACCGCCTTCATCGCCCATGACGGACTGGCAGGCTTCACACCCCTGCGCTGGCTCTGCTCACTCAACGACACCGTCTTCATCGCACGCCACCGCCGCAGCACCGTGGCCGCGCAAGTCGAGCAAGTGCGCAAGGCCCTGAGCGAAACCGGCGCGCTAACGATCTTCCCGGAAGGCACGACCTCCGCCGGGGACGAACTGCTGCCCTTCAAGTCATCACTGCTCTCTGCCATCGGCACGGACGATACCGGCCTCACTGTGCAGCCGGTCTGGCTCGACTACGGCAAGGACGCCGCCGAAATCGCCTGGGTCGGGGAAGAGCCGGGCCTCGATAACGCCCTTCGCATTCTGGCCCGCGCAAGACCTCTGCGCGTGACTTTGCACTTTCTGCCGCCGCTGGTTGGCGAGGAGCGGGGTGATCGCAAGGCCATGGCGCGGGGGGCGCAACTGGCGGTCGAGCGAGCTAGTGGGGAAGAATAAAGAATAAGCAGGGGAGCATAGCCCCCCTGCACCCCCATTATCGTCTAGGTCGGGTGCCGCCTATCCGTTCCGCGCCCATGGCTGCGTCGGGAGACTTATTGGCTGCGCCGCAAGGAGCGCACACCGGATAGGTCGTGCGCACCGTCGCCAATTCCGAGGGTCTGGGGGATCATCCCCCAGGACTTCTCTTTTCTTGAATTCTTGAATCAACGCGTAGCGTTATAAGCCAGCTGCGCCTCATCCAGCTGGAACCCGACCAGCACCTCGAAGCTCGAACGCGCGACCGCCGCCTTCACGGTCGGATCCGACAGCGGATCGACGGCGGCATCGGCGTCACCTGCCTTGCGCTTACGGGTAATCTTCTCGCGGATATCGGCGGGCAGCGTGGCGGCGGCGCGGTCGATGAAGGCCGAGCCGACAGCGTGGAACTGCGCGCGGTCCTGGCCGTCCGCGAAGTTGAGCGTAACGTGGCCGACGCGCTTGGAGATCACCGCCGAGCCGCCCTGGAGCACCGAGACGAAGTAGGGCAGCGTCACCTGGCGAGCGCCCTGCTTGTCGTTGCGGCGGGCGAGAACGTCGAATTCGACTTTCGCGGTGACTTTATCGCCGACCTGTTCGTTGCAGGTGGTGCGCACGTTGGTCATCGCCGCTTCGAGGTCGATATTGGCCGCCGTGCGATCGTTTGCCACGCGGAACAGGGTCATGTCGCCGGTGTAGTCGGGAATGCCCACGGCCGGGCAAGCCGAGCGCACCGAAGTGATGCCCACGCCCGAATCGACCACGATCTCTCCCTTCTTGGCGCAGCCGCTGAGCGCGGTCACCGCGGCGGCGGAGCAGAGGACAGTGGCAGTCAGGCGGCGTGCATTCATCGTGAGGTTCCTCGAAGACGTCGGCTTGCCCTAGCGGCGCAAGCGGCAAAGCGCTAGAGGCCCATTCATGAACGCGCCCTTTCCGTCTCCGAACCCGTCCTCTTCCGGCCCCTCTTCAGGCAGGCCCCTGCGCCTCCTGATCGCGGCCCCGCGCGGCTTCTGCGCCGGTGTCGATCGCGCCATCGAGATCGTCGAGCGCGCGCTCGAAATCTACGGCGCGCCGGTCTATGTGCGGCACGAGATCGTGCACAACAAGTTCGTGGTCGATAATCTGAAAGCCAAGGGCGCGGTCTTCGTGGAGAGCGTCGATCAGGTGCCGGACGGGGTGCCGGTGATCTTCTCGGCCCACGGCGTGCCCAAGGCGGTTCCGGCCAAGGCCACCGCGCGCGGCCTCGAATGGCTGGACGCGACTTGCCCGCTCGTTAGCAAGGTGCACCGCCAGGCCGAACGCCAGATCGCAGACGGGCGCCACATCCTCTTCATCGGCCATGCCGGGCACCCGGAAGTGATCGGCACTTTCGGGCAGGTTCCCGAAGGCAACATGACCCTGATCGAGACCGTCGAGGACGTCGCCAAGATCGAGGTCCCCGCCGACCGCGAACTCGCCTATCTGTCGCAGACCACGCTTTCGGTGGACGATACCGCCGCCATCATCGAGGCGATCCTCGCCCGCTTCCCCGCAGTCGTCGCGCCGAAGCAGGAAGACATCTGCTACGCCACCTCCAACCGTCAGGGCGCGGTGAAGCAGATCGCGCCCGACTGCGATCTGGTGCTGGTGATCGGCTCGCCCAAGAGTTCCAATTCGCTGCGCCTCGTCGAAGTGGCCGAGCGCGCCGGTTCGCGCGGACAGATGATCCAGCGCGCGACCGACATCGAACCGGAATGGCTGGCCGATATCGCGACGCTGGGCCTCACCGCCGGGGCCTCGGCGCCGGAGGAACTGGTCAACGAAGTGATCGCGCGGATCAAGGAACTGCGCGAAGTCGAATCCGAGGAACGGGTGACCGCCGAGGAAACCATCACGTTCAAGCTGCCCCGCCAGCTCGCCCGCTAAGGAACACTCTACCTCATGGCAGTCTATACCCGGCTCGGCGCGGAAGAGATGTCCGCGATCATCGAGACCTTTGGCGTCGGCACGCTGGTTTCGGCCAAGGGCATCGCCGAGGGCGTGTCCAACAGCAACTGGCTGATCGAGACGCAGCAGGGCGATGACGCCCACCGCTTCATCCTGACGGTCTACGAGAGCCGGACGGACATTTCCGACTTGCCTTTCTTCCTCGACCTGCTCGACCACCTCGCCGCCCGCGACTGCCCGGTCCCGCGCACCATGCATGACAAGGGCGGCGCCAGCCACCGCTTCATCGGCGAGGGCGAAAACCGCAAGGCGCTGGCGCTGATCGAGTTCCTGCCCGGCGTTTCCGTCTCCGAACCGACCCCGGCGCAGGCCCGCGCAGTCGGTGCCGCACTTGCACAGATCCACCTCGCCGCCGCCGATTTCGGACAGTCGCGCGCCAACTCGCTCGACTTGCCCGCATGGCAGCAACTGCTGGGTGACTGCACCCGCGAGGGGCTGGAATCGATCGATCCGGACCTCGGCGCTCTCGTCGAACGCGAACTCTCCGAACTGGCAGGCCAGTGGCCCTCCGACCTGCCGAGCGGCGTGATCCATGCCGACCTCTTCACCGACAACGTGCTGATGCTGGGCAGCAAGGTCACCGGCCTGATCGACTTCTATTTCGCCTGCACCGATCTCTTGGCTTATGACGTCGCCGTCACCCATGCTGCGTGGTGCTTCAACAACGACGGCACCGCATTCCAGCCCGAGCTGTCGCGCGCGCTGATCGAAGGCTACGAGGCCGTGCGCCCGCTTTCCCAGGCCGAACGCGCCGCCCTGCCGCTGCTCGCGCGCGCTGCGGCGATCCGCTTCCTCGCGACACGTGCCTACGACTGGCTCAACACACCGGAAGACGCGCTCGTCACGCCGAAAGACCCCATGGCCTTCGCAAGACGACTTCAGTTCTATGCAGACCCTGCCAATTCCGGGATATTCGGCGCATGAAGCAGGTTCAAATCTTCACCGACGGCGCCTGCAAGGGTAACCCCGGCCCCGGCGGCTGGGGCGTGCTTTTGCGCATGGGCGTCCACGAAAAGGAAATGTCCGGCGGCGAACCGGACACCACCAACAACCGCATGGAGATGACCGCCGTCATCAAGGGCCTCAACGCCTTGACCGAACCCTGCGAGATCACGCTCCAGACCGACAGCAAATACGTGATCGACGGTATCACCAAATGGGTCCACGGCTGGAAGAAGAAGGGCTGGGTCAACGCCAGCAAGCAGCCCGTGCGCAATGCCGATCTCTGGCACGACCTGATCGAGGCGGTCGCCCGCCACAAGGTCCACTGGGAATGGGTGCGCGGACACTCCGGCCACGCCGAGAACGAGCGCGTCGACAAGCTCGCCAGCGACGCGGCGGTCGCCGCAGGCAAGTAACGGGAGCGCAATGCCCGCTTCCGAACCCCGCCTGCCCTCCTTCCCCGTCATCCGGAACCGCCTGCGCGAAGAAGCCCGCGCCCTCGTGACGCCCGGCCCGCGGATGGCCGACGAATGGGCCTGCGTCGCCTCGGTCATGCTGGCGATTCTCTTCGCCCACCTGATCGGCGCGAAAGTGGTGGCCTGGGCTGCCTTCACCGCTTTCGTCCTGCTCAAGAGCGAGACCGCCGAAACGCTCCTTCGCGGCGTGCTGCGCATTGCCGGGACCGCGATCGGCTCGCTGCTGGCGCTGGCCATCGTGCCCTACGCCGCCCACTCGCTGCCGCTCGCCATGGCCAGCGCCGCGCTGGTCGGCGCCGTTGGCCTCTACGGCATGATCACCGCCCGGCGCGCCTATGCCTGGCTGCTGTTCGGCCTGACCTTCGAGATGATCCTGCTCGACAAGCTGGAACACCCAGACCTCGACACCATCCACTTCGCCCAGACCCGCCTGCTCGAAGTCCTCGCGGGCACCGTGGCCTGCGTGATCGTCAGCCTCGCCGCCGCCACGCTCTCCGGCAAGAAGTGGCTCGCCGGACGCAAGCCCGCGCCCGAGCGGATGAAATGGCACCCCCACGCCGCCCGCCACGCGGCGCAGGCGGGAATCGCCATCGCCGTGCTCCCGGTGCTTCACGCCCTGTTCCAGCTGCCGCAGATGGCCCAGGCCGCCGTCACCGTGATGGCCGTGATGATCGTGCCGGTGAGCGGCATCGGCGCGAGCGGCTTCGCCCCCGTCACCCGCCGCCTGCTCCAGCGCACGCTCGGCTGCCTCGCGGGCGGAGGCCTCTCTCTGGCGGTCCTGCTCCTCGCACAAGGCAGCGCACCGGTGCTGATCGCAGGGACCTGCCTCGGCATCGTCATCGGCAGGCATATCGAGAACGGCCTGCCGAACGTGACCTACCTCGGGCTTCAGTTCACCCTCGCGCTGCTGGTCGTACTGGTGCCCGACTCCTACGCCGACGCGGAAATCATGCCCGCGGTACACCGCCTTATCAGCATCTTCGTCGGGATGGCGGTGCTGGAGCCGGTGCTGCTGGTCTGGCACTTCATCGCGCCGGGGCGGAAGGTGAGCGGGGCTGGTCCGCAGGCTGAGAATAACGAGTGAAGGAAAGTGAAAGCAGGGGAGCATAGCCCCCCTGCACCCCCATTACCGTCTAGGTCTCACCCAGCCTATCCGTTGTGCGCTCATGGCTGCGTCGGGAGACTTATTGGCTGCGCCGCAAGGAGCGCACTTCGGATAGGTCGTGCACAAGGTCGACATTCCGAGGGTCTGGGGGATCATCCCCCAGGACTTCTACTTCCCTAAAACCTTCCCGGCCCGAACGGCAGAGGATCAACCTCCCCCCCGTCCTGCCCCAGCAACAACGCCGCCCCCAGCACCGCCGCAGCGGGCGCCGTCTGAATACCGAAGCCGCCTTGCCCCGCGAACCAGAAGAACCCGCTGCATTCAGGGTCGAAACCATAGACCGGCAGCCGATCCTGCGCGAAGGAGCGCAGCCCCGCCCAGCGGTGCTCCACGCGCAGGACCGGGCGGTCCACCACCTGCTCGAACCTGTCGATAGCGAGCGCCACGTCGATTTCTTCCGGCGCGGCGTCACAGGGGGAGCTGGGCGTTTCATCGTGCGGGCTGAGCCAAAGACGGCCGCTTTCGGGCTTGAAATAGAACCCACCCGCAACATCGAGAACGAGGGGCAGCGTATCCGGCGCAGCAGGCTCGATCGCAACTTGGGCGATCGTGCGGCGATAGGGCGCGATGCCGAGCGGGCGGACGCCCGCCTTGCCTGCCACCGCATCGGCCCAGGCCCCTGCCGCGTTCACAAGCACGTCGCAGGTCACGCGGCGCCCGTCGGCCAGCGTGAGCGACCAGCCGCCCGGCACCCGCTCGACCGCAGCAAGTCCCGCGCGGCACCAAAGCGCCACACCTGCTTTGCGGGCGGCGGCCAGGTAATGCTGGTGAAGTCCCGCAACGTCGATATCGCAGGTGCTCGGCTCCAGCACGCCGCAGGTCCATTCGGGCTTGAGATCGGGGATGCGCGCGGCGATGTCGGCGCGGTCGAGTGTCGATACCTCGATGCCGACGCCGCCGTAGGTCTCGGCGAAAGCGGCGATCTCGCGCTCCTGTCCGGTCTTGCCGATCGTCAGTGCGCCGCGCGGGGTCAGCACGCCGAGGCGGTGGAGTTCGGGACCGGAGGCGGTGGTCAGCGGTTTGACTTGCGGGCCGCCGTAGCTTTCGGTCCAGAATGCAGCGGAGCGGCCGGTAGCGTGATAGCCGGGGCGTTCCTCGGCCTCGATCACCAGCACCCGCGCCTGCTCTCCAATCCGGGCGGCCAGCGAGGCGCCTGCCATTCCGGCGCCCACAATGACGATATCGAACCTGCTATCCATAGGGGGTCAGCCCCTAACGGGCGCCGTCCGGTTCAGGAAGTCCCGAATGGCCGCGAGTGTCCGATCGCGGACCGGATCGCTTTCGCGCAGGAGTTCGTGGCGCGCTTCGTGACCGAAGGCCAGGAGTTCGGCATGCGGCAGGCGGCGGGCGGCGCGCCGGATCGCGGGCCAGGAGACGAGGCCGTCATAGCGCGTGGCCAGCAGCAGCACCGGCACTTGCACCGCTTCGAGCACGCCTTTGCCGTCCAGCAGGCGAATCGAGGCGAGCGCCCGTTCGATCCAGCCCCAGCTGGCCGGTCCCATGGCGATGCCGGGGCGGCGGCTGCGCCACCAGTCCTCGTCGGCGTAGCGGCCCTTGTCGTGGGTCAGCAGCCGCGAGCGGGCCTGCGGCAGGACTGCGGGTTTCTCGCTGTGCTTCCAGGCGGGGCGGCGCGAATCGCCGAGCCGGACGATCCCGCGCGCGATGGTGTGGAGCAGCCCCGGCGGCACGCGGGCCGGGTGAATGCCGAGCATCGGCGCCGAAAGCACGAGCGCATCGGGCGTGACCTTCCCTTGCGCGACGGCGCGCATCGCGAGGTGGCCGCCCATCGAATGGCCGATCAGGACATGCGGTCCCGGACGCTTTGCGGTCCAATCGCGCCAGAAGGCGGCGAGATCCTCGATCCAGATGTCGAAGTCGGGAACATGGCCGGTGGTGGCGTCGAAACCGAAGCGGCCGCTGAGCGCCTGTCCGCGCCAGTCGATCGAGCTGACTGCCCAGCCTTCGAGATGCCATTGCTCCAGCGTTTCCAGCCACTTCTCGTAAGTATCTCCGCGCCCCGGCAGGAACAGGATCGAGCCGCGCGCTTCCGTACCGCCGTGAGTCGTGGCAGGCCAGTCGATCCGGCGCAGCGGCTCGGGGCCGCTCGGGCCGGTCCAGAAACTCTCGACGACGCCTTCGGGAATCGTCCGGCGCGCCTTCGCCGCCTCGCGCGCGATTTCGCTGAGGGAGGGCATGCTCTTGGTCGCTTGGATGGTCACTTGGCTGACGTAGCCTTCGATTGTGTGGTTACTGTTTGGTAAGCGATATCCGCTAGATGAGGCCCCGGCCAAGGGGGAACTCACGAATGCCGAGCGGAGCTTTTTCGTATGCATTGCTGCTGGCATTGGCAATCGCCCTGCTCACTGCGGCCTTCACCGATCTCAAGCGCCGGGAGATCGACAATACGCTCAATCTCGGGATCGCGCTGGCTGCACCGTTGTGGTGGTGGTCGCTCGGCTTCGGCTGGAGCGACGTGGCCTGGCAGCTCGGGCTGGCCCTGCTGACTTTCGTCATCGCCTGCGTGCTCTTCGCGCTGCGCCAGATGGGCGGCGGCGACGTCAAGCTGCTTGCGGCGCTGGCACTGTGGTTCGCGCCGGGCAGCTTCGGACAGGTTATCGTGCTGATGGCGATGATCGGCGGCGGCGCCTCGATCGCGATGGCCGCCTTCAACATGGAACGCATTTCCGGCGAGAAGCTGCGCGACGCGCTCGGCTGGGTGGTTGCGCTCGGCTGGGTCTGGGCCGCGGCCTGCGTGGTCTATGCGCTGGCGACACACCAGCCGGTGATTTCCTCCGCCCATCTCGATGCGGTCCACAAGGCCCTGCCGCAGGCCTGGATGCTGGCGCTGGCGACGCTTGCACTGGTGATCGTGTTCCTGCTCGGCTTCCGCCACATCATGCGCCGACAGAAGTCGCGCCTGCCGATCCCTTACGGCGTCGCCATTTCGGCCGCCGCCCTGTGGGTCATGGGCGAACAGGCGCTTTCCAGCCCACTCGTTGGGTGAACCCGATTTTAACCAATTTACGCGATTGAACACATACTTGCTGCCGGGATCTCGAATGGGGGAATTCGGACTCGGAGCTCATCAGGGGTCGCTTAGACATGGATAGGAAGAAGCTGGTGCTGCTGGTTGCCGCGCTGCTGATCGCAGTCGTCACGGCAATGGGTGCCCGCTCGATGTTCGCCGGTTCCGCCGCGCCGCAGGCGCAGGCCGTGGCGACCGCCCAGCCGACCGGGCCGAAGGTCCTCGTCGCCCAGCGCGCGCTGCCGGTGGGCACGATCATCACCGCCGACGCCGTGTCCTATCAGGACTGGCCGAAGGAACTGGTGAAGGACGCCTACTTCATCGACGGCCAGGCCGACATGCAGAAGCTGCTCGGCACCGTCGTCCGCTTCCAGATCACGGCGGGCCAGCCGGTGACGCAAGGCGCCCTCGTCGCGCCGGGCGACCGCGGCTTCCTCGCCGCCGCGCTGGGGCCGGGCATGCGCGCCGTGACCATTCCCGTTTCGGCCAAGACCGGCGTGGGCGGCTTCGTCTTCCCCGGCGACCACGTCGACCTCGTGCTGACCCAGCAGGTCGCCGGCAGCGACGGCGGCCAGGCCCTGCGCGCCTCGGAGACGATCCTGCGCAACTTGCGCGTGCTCGCCACCGACCAGGCCACCGACAACGAAGTGGTGGACGGCAAGACCGTGGTCCACGCCTTCAGCACCGTTACGCTCGAAGTCACCCCGCGCATCGCCGAAAAGGTCGCCGTGGCGCAGGAGATCGGCACGCTCAGCCTCTCGCTGCGCGCCATTGCCGACAGCCAGGGCGAGTTCGAGCGCATCCTCGCCAGCGGCGACGTGAAAGTGCCCGAAGGCGCGACCCGCGCGCAGGAAGAGCAGCTCATGCGCAATGCCCTGAACCGCCCGATCGAAGGCAGCTCCACCTACATGACCGGCGGCGATGTCTCGCGCTTCCAGCGCTCCAGCCGCCCGGCAACGGGTCCGGAAGTGGCGGCCCGCACCGCTGTCGCCAGCGCACCGCAAGGTCCCTCCCCCGCCGTCGCACCCGTCCGCACCGGGCCGGTCGTGCGCGTCACGCGCGGCAAGGAGACCACCGAAGAATCCGTGGGCGGCCATTGATGACTGCCCGCCCGCCCATGCCAGACATTGGTCGCATCCATTCGCTGAAGGTCCACCCGATGCAAACGCGCCTTCTCAAGTCCTTGCTTGTCGCTGCCTGTGCGCTGGCACCTCTGACGGTCGCCGCTCCAGCGCAAGCCCAGTCGGTCGTGAACCCCGCGCAGGACGTCTCGCTGTCGATCGGCAACGGCCAGCTTGTCAATGTACCCGGCACCATGGCTGACGTCTTCGTCGCCAACGACGCGGTGGCCGACGTACAGGTCAAGTCCGCCCGCCAGCTCTACGTCTTCGGCAAGGCGGGCGGCACTACCACCGTCTATGCCAGCAATGCGGCGGGCGCCGTGATCTGGTCCGCGACCGTGCGCGTCGGCTCCAACCTCGACAGCGTGGACGCGATGCTGCGCCTCGCGATGCCCGAGGCGAAGATCGGCGTCTCGACGATGGGTTCCAGCACTTTCCTGCTGACCGGCACAGTCAAGACACCCGAAGATGCCGCCGAAGCCGAACGCCTCGTGCAGGCCTATGTCGGCAAGGACGCGAACGTTATCAGCCGTTTGCGCCAGGCCACGCCGCTTCAGGTCAACCTGCAAGTGCGCATCGCCGAAGTCAGCCGCTCGCTGGTGAAATCGCTGGCGGTGAACATGTCGACCATCGACAGCTCCAGCGGCTTCAAGTTCGGCCTTGGGCAGGGAACGATCACGCAGCACTCGCCAGGCCTCCCCATGGGCGTGGGCGGTTCGGTGGAAGTCACCCTTCCCGACGGCACCAAGGTCCCCGGCTCCAGCGTAAGCACGGCATCGGCAGGCAGCACGCTCGCGGCGGCCGGAAAGCTGTTCGGCGTGAACATCCTCGGCTCGCTGGATGCGGGCGAGACGGTGGGCCTCGTCACCACGCTTGCCCAGCCCAACCTCACAGCACTCTCGGGCGAAACCGCCGAATTCCTCGCGGGCGGCGAATATCCCATCCCGATCAGCCAGGCCCTCGGCACGACCTCGATCGAGTTCAAGAAATACGGCATCAGCCTCAGCTATTCGCCGACCGTGCTGGCGAGCGGCCGCATCTCGATGCGGGTCCGCCCCGAGGTTTCAGAACTGTCCAGCCAGGGCGCGGTCAACTTCAACGGCTACGAAGTGCCCGCGCTCACCGTGCGCCGCACCGAGACGACCGTGGAACTTGGCTCCGGCCAGAGCTTCATGATTGCCGGGCTGCTAAGCAACAATTCGCAGAACACCATTCAGAAGCTGCCCGGCGCCGGCGACCTGCCGATCCTCGGCTCGCTGTTCCGCTCGACCAGCTATCGGCGCGGCGAGACCGAACTGGTCATCGTCGTCACGCCCTATCTCGTTAATCCTGTGGATGCGTCGAAGATCGCCCTGCCGACCGACGGCTTCAATGCGCCGAACGATCTCCAGCGCGTGCTCGGCAATATGGAAAGCGACGGCGTCAGCGCCAGGAAGCGGCCCGAACCCACCACGGAGGGGGCCTCCAGCGGGCCGAGCGTCGGCGATGCCGCGACAGGCAAGCCCGCGAAACGCTCCGCCGCCGATACCAGTCCTCGCCCCGGCTTCAGCCTGTGAGAAAGATGCCTCCCATGCCTATCCGCCCCCGTCTCGCCGCCGGATCGCTGGCGCTCTCGCTCGGCCTGCTGCTGGCAGGATGCGGCGGGATGCCGACCAATCGCTCGATGAACAGCGTCCATCAGCCGGTGGTCGAGCGCGTCAACTACACGCTCGACGTACGGACTGACGGCGCAGGCCTCGGCTCGGGCGAGCAGGGCCGCCTTGCAGGCTGGTTCGAAGCCATGGGCCTGAAGTACGGCGACCGAGTCTTCGTGGACGATCCTTCCGCCAACCCAGCCGTGCGCAGCGCCGTGGAAGCCGTGGCCGGGCGCTACGGCCTGACGCTGGCCGAAGGCGCGCCGGTGACGGACGGCTATGTCGAGGGCGGTAATGCACGGATCGTCGTTGCGCGCTCGAAAGCCTCGGTTCCGGGTTGCCCGGACTGGTCGGCGCGCAGCGACTTCAATCCCAACAACGGCCTGACCAGCAACTACGGCTGCGCCACCAATGCCAATCTTGCAGCGATGGTCGCCAATCCGGAAGATCTGGTCAACGGCGCCCAGACTACCGGCGAGACCACGGTGATGAGCGCGACCAAGGCCATCGACGCCTATCGAAAGGCCGATCCGACCGGCGGCAACTCCGTCAAAGAGACCTCCAGCAAGGCAAACTGAGCCATGAACGCACCCTGGAAATCCGGCGGCCCCGGCGGCCGCGACCAGTTCGCCGCCTATATGTGCGATGAAGCCTCGCTCGACGTGCTGCGCCCGATCGCGCTCGAAATGGGCTGGCAGCCGGAGAAGTGCAACAAGGGCGGGCTGCGCAATGCCGTCCAGTCGCTATCGATCTCCGCCAGCCCGAACATCCTGCTCGTCGATCTTTCGGAAAGCGGCGATCCGCTGAACGACATCAATGCCCTGGCCGAAGTCTGCGAGCCCGGCACGGTCGTCATCGCCGTCGGCCAGGTCAACGACGTACGGCTCTACCGCGACCTGCTGGCCAGCGGCATTCACGACTACCTGCTGAAGCCCCTCTCGCCCGGCACCGTGCGTGACACCCTCGCCCAGGCCCAGGCAGTCTTCGCCGCGCCGCGCGTGCAGGACGGCGCCGCCGCCAAGTCGCATATCTCGACCGCGGTGATCGGCACGCGCGGCGGCGTCGGCGCCTCGACGCTGGCGACCTCGCTCGCCTGGCTGTTCAGCGCTGACGACAAGCTGCCGACCGCCCTGCTCGATCTCGACATCCATTTCGGGACCGGCGCGCTCTGCCTCGATCTCGAACCAGGACGCGGCCTCACCGACGCGATCGAGAATCCCAGCCGCATCGACGGCCTGTTCATCGAGCGCGCGATGATCCGCGCCAACGACAACCTCGCGATCCTCTCGGCCGAAGCGCCGATCGGCACCCCGCTGATGACCGACGGCTCGGCCTTCCTCCAGCTGGAGGAAGAATTCCGGCAGGCCTTCGAGATGACCGTGATCGACATGCCGCGCAACATGCTGATCAACTTCCCGCAGCTCGTCGCCAACGTGAACGTGGTTGTGCTTGTGGTCGAACTGACGCTGGCCTCGGCGCGCGACGCGATCCGCATGCTGTCCTGGCTCAAGTCCCATGCCGCCCATGCCCGTGTGATCGTGGTCGCCAACAAGGTCCAGCCGAGCCTCGCCGAGATCACCAAGGCCGATTTCGAAGCCTCGATCGAAGCATCGCTGCAACTCTCGATCCCCTACGACCTCAAGGCCGCATCGATGGCCGCGAAGCTCGGCCAGACCTTCGCCGACACCAACCGCAGCAATCGCGCGGGCGCGGCCATGCGTGACCTCTCGCGTCTGATCCTTGAGGAAACCGGCGGCACTGCAAATGCAGCAGCCGTAAAACCCTCACTGCTCGGCAAGCTCGATCTCAAGGCCTTCATGGGCAAGGCCGCGAAGAAGGAAGCCGCGACCCGCTGAGGGCGCGCAAGGGGCCTCGGGAGTCGGCGATGAACATGATGCAGCTTCTGCTGGTGGCGGTCGGCCTGCTGAGCGTGGCGGCGCTGTTATGGACCGCCTTTGCCGGTCCCTCGCCCGCCAAAGAATCGACCCGGCGGCTCAAGTCCGTCCGCTATCGCCATTCACAGAGCACCACCGACCGCGTCGAGGCGCAGATGCGCAAGGCCGTCGCCGCGCGTCGTCCCAAAGTCCACAAGATCGCCGGTTCCGGATCGCGTATCGACGCGCTGGCGCTGCGCCTGCATCGTTCGGGCGCAAGCTGGACGCTCAATCGTTACCTCTCCGTCTCGGCAGGCGTGGGCGTTGCCGTCTTCCTGCTGACACTGCTCAAGACCGGCGCGCTGCTGCTCGCGCTGGCCTTCGCCCTGTTCGTCGGCCTCGGCATTCCGCATTTCGTGCTGAACAAGATGATCGCGCGTCGCACCAATGCCTTCAACGGCAAGTTCCCCGATGCGATCGAACTGCTCGTGCGCGGCCTGCGCTCCGGCCTGCCGGTCACGGAAACGCTGGGCGTCGTCGCCAAGGAAGTGCCCGGCCCGGTCGGCGAGGAATTCAAGCTCGTCACCGAGCGCATCAAGATCGGCAAGACCATGGAGGACGCCCTCCAGGAAACCGCCGACCGCCTCGACATTCCGGAATTCAACTTCTTCTGCATCACCCTCGCCATCCAGCGCGAGACGGGCGGCAACCTTGCGGAGACGCTCGCGAACCTGTCCGACGTGCTGCGCAAGCGCTCGCAGATGAAGCTCAAGATTCGCGCGATGAGTTCGGAATCGAAGGCTTCCGCCTATATCGTCGGCGCCCTGCCTTTCATCGTCTTCTTCATGATCTGGTGGATCAACCCCGGCTACATCGGCAAGTTCTTCACCGACGACCGCCTGACCGTGGCCGGTCTCGGCGGCGCGATCTGGATGGGGATCGGCGCCTTCATCATGGCCAAGATGGTCAGCTTCGAGATCTGAGCGAGAGACATGCCAGACCAACCCGCCGGTCCCACCCTTCTCGGTTTCGACGTGATCTTCGTCGGCACGCTGCTGGCGATGGTTGCCGCTGCTGCCGTCATGCTGGCGATCTATGCCGCTGTTACCGTGCGCGACCCGATGGCCAAGCGCGTGAAGGCACTGAACCAGCGCCGCGAAGCGCTCAAGGCCGGGATCGCCACCGCGCCGCGCAAGCGCCAGAGCGTCGTGCGGCGCAACGAGACGACCGACCGCATGGGCGCCTTCCTCGGCGCGCTGAAAGTGCTCCAGGACAGCCAGCTGCGCGTCATCGAGCAGAAGCTGGCGCAGGCGGGTATCCGCAACAAGGAATGGGCGGTCGCGGTCGTCTTTGCGCGCCTCGTCGCACCGATCGTGCTGGGCGGCACAGCCGCACTGGTGATCTACGGGATCGACTATTTCCCGCAGTGGAGCAGCTTCAAGAAGTTCATGGGCTTCGCCGCGATGCTGATCGCCGGCTACAAGGGACCGGACATCTTCATCAAGAACATGGTCACCAAGCGCACCGATGCGATCCGCAAGGGCCTGCCCGACGCGCTCGACCTGCTGGTGATCTGCGCCGAGGCGGGTCTGACCGTCGATGCCGCCTTCGACCGCGTGGCCCGCGAACTCGGCCGCGCCTATCCGGAACTGGGCGAGGAATTCTCGCTGACCTCGATCGAGCTTTCGTTCCTCACCGAGCGGCGACAGGCCTTCGAGAACCTTGCCTACCGCGTCGATCTCGATGCGATGCGCGGGGTCGTGACGACGATGATCCAGACCGAGCGTTACGGCACCCCGCTCGCCTCGGCGCTGCGCGTACTTTCTGCGGAATTCCGCAACGAGCGCATGATGCGCGCCGAGGAAAAGGCCGCGCGCCTGCCCGCGATCATGACCGTGCCGCTGATCCTGTTCATCCTGCCGACGCTGTTCGTGGTCATTCTCGGCCCGGCAGCCTGTTCGATCGCCGACGCCTTCTCCGACGGGGGACCAGGAGCCGCAAAGTAAAGCTCAGCGCCGCCGGGGAACGTAGACCAGCACCCCGTCCGGCCCGCGATAGATCCGCTGCCAGCGCCGCGAGCGGGCCAGTTCCATGGCCAGTGGCGCATTGTGCTCTTCCTGGATCACGAAAGCGGCGGGATGCCACTTGGCGATGACATCGACGAGCGGCACGTAGCCGTTCTCGATCCCGCCGTTGTACTGCCATTCCTCCCGCGCATAGCGGTAGTAGCGACCGTCGTAGGCCACGCGCCAGTGCGGCCATCCGGCATCGATCACCGCGCCGCCGAACGGAAAATCGGCATAGACGGTGCCGCGAACGCCCTGCTTCTTGAGATAGGCGACCGCGCCGAGCGGAATGTTCGGCGCGAAATGGGTCGGCACGACGAACGGCATCGCCATGCCGACGAGAACCACCGCAGCGACGGTCAGCCTGCGCGTGTCGCCGCTTTCGGCTTCATCCCGACCCGCCGCGCGCGCGATGACCGGCACCATGGCGACGGCCCAGAACAGCACGAAACGGTAGGCCGTCACCGTCAGGACGAACAGCGCCAGCGCCACCAGAAGTTCGCCAAGATCGAAGCGTCGCCCCTTGCGCGCGAGCAGGAGCAGTGCGGCTAGAGCCGTCATCACCACCGGCACGGCGTTGAGCCAGTTCCCTTCGATCCACAGCGGCCGCCATTCGCTGGCGCCGATGGCAAGGCTCATCTCGGCATTGGTGGCGGAGATCGCCAGCACCGATAAGCCGTCCGGCGTCGCGAACATCGCCGCCACCGCCACGACCGTCAGGACCGCCGAGGCTATCGGCAGCGCCCGGCGGCGATCGCGCAGCCATGCGAGACCACCCGCCGCCGTATGCAGACCCAGCGCCAGAACGCCAACACTGACCGAGGGATGAAGGTTCTGCCAGAGCACCAGTAGCGGCGCGCCAAGCGCAATCGTCGTCGCCGTCCGCAAATTCAGGCGTTGCAGCGCCAGCAGCAGGCCGAAGCACAGCGCGGCATAGCTTTGGGGCCGAATGCTAGCGGTCGGCAAGGCGGCGGCGAAAGCGAGGACAAGTGCCAGAGCCACCGCCATCCGCGAGGCACCGCGCCAGCGGCAGGCCGCTGCAACGGCCCAGAACCCGCCGAGCCAGCACAGCGCATCGTAGACGCGCAAGGCCCCCCAGCCACCATGACTGCGCACGAAAGCCATGCTCGCCTGCGCCAGCCAACCGACTGCGGGAAGCGGCTCCCCGAGATGGAGAGCGGCAAACGGCTCGCGCCAGACCGGACCGCCGCGATCGAGAATGATCTCGCCCAGCTTGAGCTGCCAGAAGATATCGACGTCCCAGACGCTTCGAAACAGCAAGGCCGCCAGCATCGCCGCAGGCACGAGCGCCAGGAACCATCGGGACACGCGCCCGCCGGCTTCCGTTTCAGCGCCTTCGATCCGTCCGCTCACTCTATCCCCCGAAGCCTATGCGCCAGCCTTCAGCAGAAGTCTCCGCGTCCGATCCTGCTTTCGCAGCGCGGAGGACTCTTCAAGCCCCCCGCGTTCGAAACCCGTGCGAAAACGGGGATAATTGCGCCGGAATTCAGAAGCGCATCAGTAGCCCATCAGGCTCAGCACTTCCTTGCGGCTGCGCTCGTCGTCGAGGAACGTGCCCATCATGCGGCTGGTGATCATGCTGACGCCCGGCGTGCGCACGCCGCGCGCGGTCATGCAGGCATGGCTGGCCTCGATCACCACGGCCACGCCCTGCGGCTGGAGATGGTCCCAGATGCACTGCGCCACTTCGGCGGTGAGGCGCTCCTGGATCTGGAGGCGGCGCGCGAAACCGTGCAGCACGCGGGCGAGCTTCGAAATGCCGACGACATGGTCCTTCGGCAGATAGGCGATCGCTGCCTTGCCGATGATCGGGGCCATGTGATGCTCGCAGTGCGACTGGAACGGAATGTCCTTCAGCAGCACGACTTCGTCGTAGCCGCCCACTTCCTCGAACACGCGGCTGAGGTGGATAGCCGGGTCCTCGCCATAGCCCTGGCAATATTCCTTCCACGCGCGCGCCACGCGCTTGGGCGTGTCGAGCAGCCCTTCGCGCGACGGATCGTCACCCGCCCATTCGATCAGCGTGCGAATCGCGTCCTGAACGTGTTCGGGGACGGCCGGCTTGCCCAGCGGGTTGTCCTCGTCGGGACCGTCTAGGCTGCTCATCCCTTCTTACTCCTTCGCAATCTGTCCATGAGGCGCAGCCGCATGAGCTGCCCCTTGCGGCGGAAGAGACCGCGCCGCTCGATCGGCTCGAACATCTCACCGGGACGTTCCGGATCGAGCAGAGCACTTTCACCGAGCGCTCTTTCAGCTTCGGACAGATGTTTCAAGGGCAAGGGTTCGAGATGTTTGCCCGAGCGCACAAGGCTTTCTATGGCCCCCAGCATGGAACCTTGGCGATCCAGCGCCGCCACGATGGTCTCCTCGGTCACGCCGCAGTGCTCGGCCAGCAGGCGATGGCGCAGGCCAGTGATCGCCGGAGAGACATGGCGGTTCGCCGGACGCGCCGCGTCGATGAACACGTCGCACTCGGAATCGAGGCCCATCGAGCGGTTGTTCATATTGGCCGAACCGACCCGCAAAATCTCGTCGTCGACGATCATCAGCTTGGCATGGACGTAGATCGGCGTACCGTCCGAGGTGACCGGATAGAAGATGCGGAAACGCCCGGCATGATCGGCATTGTTCAGCGTGCGCACGAGTTCGACCCGCGCAGTGTCCATCGCGATCTGTTCCAGCCAGCCGTCGGCGGTCAGCGGATTGATGATGACGAATTCGGGCGGATCGTCCTCCAGCAGGCGCTCGCAGATCGCCTCGGCTATCGCGCGCGAGGCAAAATACTGCGTCTCGGCATAGATGAACCGCTTCGCCCGCCGAATCTGCTCGACGAACAGTTCCTCGATCTCGCTGACTTGCGGGCACTCGCCATATTCCGCGCGGGTGCGGGCGATGCCGATCTCGACGTTCTCGAACTCGGCCCGCAGTTCGTCCGGCCAGGGGCTGAAGTCCTGCGGCGCGCAAGGCGCCAGTTCCGCGCCGCCCGCGACCTTCCAGCGCTCGCGCCCGAGATCGCCCAGCGCCGCCGCCACTTCGCCTTCCATCACCATCGTCACATCGTGCCACGGGCCGTAGAGCCTGCCGGTCGGGCGCCGACGCCGGCTATCGTTCGGCAAGTGATCGGGCGTATCCCAACGGTCGGAGGTCATGTCGATCCCGCCGCAGGCCGCAAAGACATCGTCGATCACCACGATCTTCTGGTGATGGCTGCATCCCACCGGATGGGCGGCGTCGAACTTGAAGTCGATTCGCTTGCGCAAGGCCCAGCGCACGAGATCGACCAGCATCGTGCCGCGAAGCAGCGACTTCATCAGCGAAAGGTTCCACTTGAGCAGCAGAATCTCGAGCCGCGGATTGCTCTGGACGAGGTAGACGATGAAAGACCCCAGCCGCGCCGGAAACCGCTTGCGCCGTCCGCGCTGCCACCAGCGCCGCCCTTCCGAAAGCAGGATGCGGGAATCGAAATCCCAGCCGATCATGAAGATGCGCTGCTGCGCATCCTCCATGATGCCGCGCATCAGCTCGAAATAGTCCGCCGCGTCGATCACCACATAGGCGCGCTTCGCCATCGCGTAGCGCCAGACCGATGGCGACACCGCCCATTCGCCGTTAGCCGATTCCTTTATCATTACCCGCCTTGCTGGATCACCCGTTGCAGCGGATCAAGCGTTCAGATGAACGAGAGTTCCCTCCCCCATTTGTCCGACAGCAGGCACAGCCTGCCGCCCTCCGGAAAGCGAAATGGCGGATTTCCGCCATTTCGTCGTAAAAAAGTGCCATTTTGACGGTTGATCCGGCACCATTCAGGGGCCATTCCGTTTCGCAGGTGCAACATGCACCGTTAGCCCTGCTCCAATTCTTGTCGCATGGGAGGCGGAGCGGGTTTCCTGCCTTCGGGTCGGAACAAAACGTCCGGGTCGTCATTTTTCCGGACCACCATTCATGCTCCCGCGCGTGCGACTGCGTGCCGGGAGCCCCCGAGCCGGGGACCGCAAGGTCGGTTCCCGCATCGAGAAGGAGTACGCCATGAAGAAATCTCTCATCGCCGCCGCGATTGCCGCCGCGACCCTGTCCCCGGTTGCCGTCATGGCACAGGGCACGGCCGCGACCGCTGCCGCCAACCCGACGGTGGGCGCCAAGGTCTATGGCCCCGATGGCTCCGAAGTCGGCACCGTGGAAGCGGTGCAGAGCGGTGTCGTTACCGTCAACACCGGTGCCGCGCGCGCCGGCCTGCCGGTCGCTTCCTTCGCGACGCGTGAAAAGGGCCTGACGATCGGCATGAACAAGGCCGACCTCGAAGCCGCCGTGAACGGCGCCAAGGCCGAGAGCAGCGCCGAACTCGCCACTGCCTTCGTCGCCGACAAGCCGATCAAGAGCAGCGACGGCGTCGTTCTCGGCACCGTTACCAAGGTCGAGGGTGAAGACGTCTTCGTCACGCTCAGCAACGGCTCGGTGGCCCAGCTCAAGAAGTCCTACTTCGGCCTCGGCGCCGACAAGTCGCTGACGCTTGGCATGACCGCCACGGCGTTCAACTCGCAGCTTCAGGCCAGCGCCGGCGGCCAGCCGGGTGCCGACGCCCAGGCCGCGCCTTCGGCCACTGCCGGTGCAGCTGAGACGCCCAGCGGCCAGTAAGCGTCTGTAAAGGAACGAATCGGAAGGGCCGGGAACGCAGCCGCGTTTCCGGCCCTTTTCATTTGCCGCTATCGACAGAAGCCGCCGCAAACGAAAAGCCCCGCCGAAGCACTGGGCTTCGTGGGGCTTTTCGTGTGTTTGGCAAGTGGTGCGCCCGGAACGATTCGAACGTCCGACCCTCAGATTCGTAGTCTGATGCTCTATCCAGCTGAGCTACGGGCGCACAATTTGCCCTATGTGGTGCCATTTCCGCTTCCAGGGAAAACCCTCGAAGGAGAAATGGTGCGCCCGGAACGATTCGAACGTCCGACCCTCAGATTCGTAGTCTGATGCTCTATCCAGCTGAGCTACGGGCGCAAATTTCATTTTCCAACCAATGCCCAACCCCCCGAAGGAGAATGGTGCGCCCGGAACGATTCGAACGTCCGACCCTCAGATTCGTAGTCTGATGCTCTATCCAGCTGAGCTACGGGCGCGTTGGAGAGGCGCCAATAGGAGTCGTTCGCCCTGCCGTCAACGCCTATATCGCGTTCCCGAGCAAGAATGTGGATAACTCGGCCGCGAGCGGATAATCGAGCGGCGGCATCGCCAGATCGGGGATCGCCTCGAGCCTGCACCAATCCAGCGCCTGCGCTTCGTGGGCCTGCGGCTCGCCGCGCCATTCGCGGCATATATATAGAAGAATGACGACCGCCCGGTCGGACTGCCCGTCCGAGGGCGCCAGACTGCCGCTGCTGGCGAAGCCGATGGGCAGCAACGCTTTCTGATCGAGATCGACCCCCAGTTCCTCATTCAACTCGCGTGCGGCAGCCGCTTCCGGAGTCTCGCCCGGCTCCACTTTTCCGCCTGGAAATTCCCAAAGGTTGCCGTGCATCGACGCGGAAGGTCGTTGCTGCATCAGGATTCGCCCATCTGCACGCATCAGCGCGACCGCAACGACCAGCAGAGGCGGCAACGGGGGTGTAAGAGAATTTTCCAGCTTCGCGCCCTCCTTTAGGAACTCTTTAACGCTGAAATGCTATTTCAGGAATATATCGGGGGTATTGCAAGCAATCATGACTATAAAGTCGATTCTACAGCGTATATCTCAAGATAAATCCGGCGCTACTGCAATAGAGTATGCGCTTATCCTGACCATGATCGTTCTCGTAATGCTCGTCTCGCTGAACAGCGTCGCATCGGAGACGATAAAATTGTGGACCGGAATTTTCGAAAAATCTGCCAATGCCATCGAAGGCCAATAACAAGGCAGATCACTTAAGTTTTTTTCAACACTTGTGGCGTAGTTCCAAGCCTGTCCAAAGCGCCGAAGCGAGTGCCTCATAGGGTAAGCCGGGGGGCGGGGCGGACCGGGTACACCAGATTGCTTTCATTCAGGAGACATCAGATGAAGTTCCTCGCCAAGCTGCGCCGTAATGAACAGGGCGCCACCGCTATCGAATACGGCCTGATCGCGGCCCTTATCGCCGTTGCCGCCATTGCCGCCATGCAGGGCCTGGGCACCAGCCTGAAGACCACGTTTGAGACGACTTCGGGCACGCTGGATACCGCGAACACCGCTGCTGGTACTGGCGCTGGCACTGGTACTGGCGGCTAAAATTAGCTTTACACAATCAAGGGGCGGCAGGGAAACCTGCCGCCCTTTTCGTTTGAGCAGAACATCTCCACTTTCACCACGTCATCCTGAGCTTGTTTCAGGATCCATCTCCCCAAACCACCCGCCGCTGATGGTCATAAATGGATCCTGAAACAAGTTCATGATGACGAATGTAGTGTTCATGACGAGTGCGACAACCATAGGTCGCCCGCCGAGAAATCAGTGTAACGGGAGAACAACTTCCGCCCTGCCTCTCAATACGTCACCAGCTTCACTTTCTGCCCCGGCACCAGCCGCGCATTACTGTCCAGTCCGTTCAAGACCAGAAACCGCTCCAGCGCCGCATCCGTATAAGCCATGCGTGCCGCCAGCGACTTCACGGTGTCGCCAGCCTTTACAGTCATCACCGCCAGGCGGCGTGGCTTCACCTGACCGGCATCTGCAGCGGAGATGCGGCGCAGGCTCTTGAACATCGGGTTGAACACCCCTGCCCCGCCGACGCGCGTGATCGTCAGGAAGTGGTAGGCCTTGCCGCCCCCGAAATCGTAGGCGAATACCGCGACGTCCACCGGCCCGCTCGACGCCTGCACCCGCGCCACGCCGTAAGCAGCCGTAAACCCGTTCACCGTGGTCCGCTCGATACTGGACGGCTCGATTCGCGCCTGCCCCGATTCGGTCAGGCTGGAAAACACCGTCTGGATATAGACATCGAGGCCGGTCCCAAGCGGCCCACCGGCGAATTGCGCCTTGCCCGAATCGCCGTTGATCGAAACCGCCTGCGTCCCGTTCACCAGATAGAAGCCCTCCGGCGCCTGAAACGCGAGGCGTAGGTCCGGATGGGTGAACTTGCTGCCGTCGATGATCCCCTGCTTGGGATCGTCGCCATAAATCAGCCCGTCGATGCGCGTGAGGAATACGTCGCGATTCGTCGTGCCGGTGGCGGCACTGCCTGCCAGCGACAGCGCATCGCGGACGCGCGAGGCGGGATCGGGGTGGGTCGAGGCCCATTGCGGCACTTGGCTCGAACTCCCGCGCAATTGCGCTTCGAGCGCATTCTGCCGCGCAAGGCTGTTCAACACCGTCGCCATCGCGCGCGGATCGTAGCCTGCGCGTTTCAGGTAGGTGATGCCGAGTCGGTCCGCTTCCAGTTCCTGCGTGCGCGAATATTTCAGCGTCAGCATCTGCGAGCCTTGCGAGGCCAGTTGCTGCCCGATCCGCCCGAAAGCGCTGTCCCCCAGCAACACGCCCGAGAGAATCGACCCCAGCGCGCCAAGCAACTGGTTGCGCGAGGCCGCCTGCTGCCGCTTGGCCGAGTGACGCGCCGCGACATGCCCCACCTCGTGGCCGAGCACGCCCGCCAGTTCCGCCTCGTTGTTCATGAGCGCCGTCAACTGGCGCGTCACATAGATATAACCGCCGGGAATCGCGAAAGCATTGTTCACCGGCGAGTTCAGCAGCGTGACCGTGAAATCGCCTTTCGCATTCGACAGGCCAGACTGCACGGCGATGTTCTTGCCGACCTGCTCCACATAGGCGGCCTGCGGCCCGGTCAAGCCGCCGCCGAACTCGGCGAGCAGATCGGGATGGGCCTTGGCGCCCTGCTCCTTGTCGGCCCGGCTGATCGAACTGACAGTAGCCGGATAGGCCGCTGCCGCCACGGCGATCCCGGTCGCACTCGGCGCGAAAGCGAGCGCGGATGCCGCCGCCATCGCACTCCACCTGCGCCCAATCCCTTTATTCACGAACACCGCATTCCCCTCCGCCAAGGACGTTTCTCAGGTCTTTCCCGTTCTGCAACGGGATCTGCAAGCGCTTGTTCCCGTCACCCACGCGCCAGCGGATGGCGCGCGTTCACGAGCGCGACGAGCCGCGCGGAATCGACATGGGTGTAGATCTGGGTCGTGGCGATGTCCGCATGGCCGAGCAGTATCTGCAGGACCCGAAGGTCCGCGCCGCCTTCCAGCAAGTGCGTGGCGAAGGCATGGCGCAACACATGCGGCGAGACCCGCGTGGTATCGATTTCCGCCCGCACCGCCAAGGCCCGCAGCAGCTGGAACAGCCGCACCCGCGTCAGGTGGCCGCTCTCCCCGCTCGATGGGAACAGGAACTTCGAATTGCCCCGCCGCACCGCCAGCCAGCGCGAGAGCACCGTACGAGCGCGCCCGCTCACCGGCACCATGCGCTGCTGCCCGCCCTTGCCGGTGACATGCAGGAACGGCGCATCGCGCGGCACCGCTGCAAGGGGCAGCGAGACCAGTTCCGTCGCGCGCAGGCCCGAACCATAAAGCAGTTCCAAAAGCGTCAGCAGCCGCACCGCATCCGAGCGTTCACTCGCCGCCTCGGCCTCGGCAGTGGTAAGAAAGCGTTCGACTTCCTCATGCGAGAGAAGGCGCGGCAAAGGGCGGCGGGTGCGCGGCTTGGGCAGCGAACCTGAGGGGTCATCTACCCGCAGCCCCTCGTCCACCAGGAAACCGTAGAATTGCCGAAGCGCCGAACAGCGACGGGCAAGACTGGATGCCGCCAGCGTATCCCAGGCCTCCCCCAGCGCCGCGAGCGCATCGCCGTCCGCCGCCGCGAGATCGCCGAGTTCCTCCGCCGCCGCCGTCAGATCGCGCCGATAGGCCGCCAGCGTGTTCGCCGCCGCGCCGCGCTCGGCCGCCAGCATCGCCAGAAACCGCTCGGCGTGATCCGCCATGGGAATCAGGCTCGCGCCACGGCTTCCGCAGCGATCATCCGCGCTTCCGCGTCGAGGCCAACCGTGCGCAGGGCCGAGACGATGTGGTAAAGGTAGCGCGGCGTCATGCGCTGCCAGCTGCTGCCCTGCATGCCGAGGCCCGCCAGCATCGCCACGCTGGCGGCATCGCCGTCCCGCGCCGCCCGCTCGATCGCCGTGGTGAAACGGGTGGCACTGTCCAATTGCATGCCCCATTCGTTCGAATAGCGCGTGGCCGCGCCCTCGTCGATGCGGCCCAACCCGGCCAGACCGGCCACGAGAAACGCGCTCTTGCGCTTGTTCTGGCTTTCGTCGTCGCCGTAATAGCTGTCGACCGCGCCGCTATCCACCGCGCGAATGCGGCCCGGCGCCGCCAGGGTCAGCAGCCCCCAGCCCTGGCTGCCGGATGGCACGATCGGCGACCATGCCAGCGCGTTGGTATCGTAACCCGCCGCCAGCATCGAGGCGATCAGCGCTCCGGCATCGTCCGCCAGATCCTTGCTCGGCGCGATGCGCGCGGCGGCGGCGGCGGTCAGCACCTGCCGGGCATAAGCCGCCTGTCCGCTTACACCGGTCCAGAGCGTCTGCATCGCCGCGATACGGGCTGCCGGGGATTCGAGGCCATAGGCATCGCGCAAGGTCTCGGCGCGCTTCTGCCAGTCGCCGGTCACGTCGGGATCAGCGTAGAGCTGCGAATAGAGATCGACCATCGCCGCGTTCGAAAGCACCCCGCTCGCCCCGGCGCGGTCGGCAGCGGCAGCGCGGCGGGAGAGACCCACCATCGGCGCCAGCGCGGTGATGCTGTCATAGGCGGGACCTGCCCCCACCATGGCGCTTTCCGGAGGGGTCAGGCCGACACCGATAGCGAGGCCGTAGCGCCAGGGCGTCATCGTATCGACGCCGTCCCACTCGATCGTCACCGCCTTGCGCGACCGTCCGGCGGCGCCGGCATATTTCTGCGCGAGCAGGGAATCGATGCGCGGCATCTTGCCGCTGACGCGGGCCTTCTCCAGCCGCGAGAGCGCCGCCGCACCACTGCCCCGGAAGGCATCGCAGATCGACTGCGCAGCGCTCCACTCGATGCTGGCGCCCTGTGCGCCCTGAATCGAGAGCACCGGGCACATGCCGGTGAAGTCGGCGGTGCGCTGATAGATGTCGAACGCCTCGCGGGTGATGTCCGGCGTGAAGTTCGAGATATCGAGGCCCTGCAAGACCGCACGCGCGGCGTCACTTTCGCCCATGCGAATCAGCAGGCCGACGCGCAGCGCCAGGAATTGCTGCGGGCTCATCCCCGCCGGAGCCTGAAGCCGCGAGGCCAGTGCGCGGCGCAGCAGGATATGGCCCCAGCGCGAGACCAGCGTGCCGCGATTGGCGGCCAGCGCCGTCTGCACCAGATAGGGGTTCTGCGTGGCGAGCGAGCCTGCCGCCATGCCGCCCTCGTTCTCGTCGACGAGGCCGACCTCGTCCATCGAACGGCGGGCGCCTGCGGGCATGTCGAGATTGAGCTTGTCGGTGAGCAGCTGCTCGAAGTCCTCGGGCGACATGCTCTGGAGTTCTTCCAGCGTCGGCAGCCGCTTCAGCGTACTCTTGCCCGCAGCATCGACGGTCACGAAGGAATCGGGCGAGAAGCTGGGCAGCGCGGTCGGCAGCGGCTGCACCACCGGCGTCGACACGCTGGTCGTCGCGGGACGCGGCGCAGCCGGAGCGCTCGTCGCGGCGGGGCGACTGGGCGCGGGGGTCGGCGTCGGTTCGTCGAACATCTTCGGCAGCAGCGATTCCGGCGCGTCCTGCGCCACCGCCCATGCCGAAGTCAGCGCCAGCGAGGCCCCGACCAGCAGGTGCCATGTCCTTATACGCACGGTCATTGCGGCAACTCCGGCACCGGAACCGGCTGGACGATATCGCGTACCGGCGAGCGGCCGCCGTTCGTCCAGGCAGAGACCGCCAGAGCAATGGCCATCAACGCGATCGCCAGCAGGACGATGGAAACGGCAGCCACGCCTGAGAACTTGCGCCTGCGTTTTGGTATCGTCACTCGCCTTCCTTCACCGATGCTTGCGCTGCGACCTAGCGCAACTATAGGCGATGGAGCAATGGACGTTCAACAGACCCGGTTTTCCGCGCAGGAAATTGCCGCTCTCGCGCGGCGCATCGACCGCCCCATCGTTCTGGTCGGAATGATGGGCGTGGGCAAATCGAGCGTGGGCAAGCGCCTCGCGACCCTGCTCGACTGTCCCTTCATCGATGCCGACGAGGAAATCGAGCGCTCCGCGCAGATGACCATCCCCGAGATTTTCGAGACTTACGGCGAGTCCTATTTCCGCGACGGCGAACGCCGGGTCATCTCGCGCCTGATCGATGCCGGGGTGGAACCAAGGATCGGCCCCTGCGTGATCGCGACCGGCGGCGGCGCCTTCTGCAACGAGGTGACGCGGCAACTGATTCTCGACAAGGCGATCACCGTCTGGCTCGACAGCGAAGTGGAAACCCTGGTCGAACGCACCGCGCGCAAGGACAACCGCCCGCTGCTGCAAGGCGGTAACCCTCGCGAGATTCTCGCACGCCTGCGCGAAGACCGGCGACAGCACTATTCGCTGGCCCCGATCCACGTCATGAGTCACAGCGGACCGCACGTCCAGACGATCAACAAGGTGCTTCAGGGAATTTCGCAATGGCTGTAATCCCCGTCGATATCGCCGGCCGCCCTTACGAAGTGCGCGTCGGCGCCGGGCTGCTTGCCGAACTCGTGCCGCAGTGCCGGGGCCGTCTGCGCAAGCGCGGCGTGCCGATCATCACCGACGCCAACGTCCACGCCGCCTGGGGCGCAGTGGTCGAAGCCAGCCTGCGCGACAACGGCCACGAGCCGCACTGGCGCATTCTTCCGCCCGGCGAAGCCACCAAGTCGTGGGAAGAACTGGCCGCCACGGTGAACTGGCTGCTCTCGCTCGAAGTGGAGCGCGGCGACCATATCATCGCGCTCGGCGGCGGCGTGATCGGCGATCTCACCGGCTTCTGCGCCTCGGTTCTCAAGCGCGGCTGCAAGTTCATCCAGGTGCCGACCACCCTGCTCGCCCAGGTCGATTCGAGCGTCGGCGGCAAGACCGCGATCAACACGCCCGCCGGCAAGAACCTCGTCGGCGCCTTCCACCAGCCCTCGCTGGTGCTGGCGGACCTCTCGGCGCTGGAAACCCTGCCCGAGCGCGACCTGCTGGCGGGTTATGCCGAAGTCGTGAAATACGGCCTCATCGACGATGCCGACTTCTTCGCCTGGTGCGATGCCAATGCCGCCGCGATGCTCGCGGGCGACAGCCAGCTTCGCGAATATGCCGTCGCCCATTCGGTGGCGAGCAAGGCCAGGATCGTCGCGGAAGATGAATTCGAGACCACCGGCAAGCGCGCCCTGCTCAATCTCGGCCACACGTTCGGCCATGCGCTGGAGGCCGAGACCGGCTTCTCCACGCGCCTGCTCCACGGCGAGGCGGTGGCGCTCGGCATGGTGCTCGCGGCACGCTACTCCGCCCGCCGCGAACTGATGCCGCGCGCCAGCGCCGAGCACATCGCCCGCCACATCGGCGAGATCGGCCTGCCCGCCAGCCTCACGTCCCTCGGCCTCGACTGCGACGGTGCCCGCCTTGTCGAGCATATGCTGCACGACAAGAAGATGGACGCAGGCACCCTGCCCTTCCTGCTGCTCAAGGGGATCGGTCAGACCTACCTCGACAAGCAGGTCTCGCTGGACGACGTCGCCGCGTTCCTCGACGAGGAATTGGCGCGAACTTGAGGCTTCGCGCTCTCTACCGACCCGTCATAGGGCACGGAGCGCGCCAGCCCCACAGCTCTATCGCGTTGAATTTCCGATACACCGTGCCCTGCATGCGGCGTATCCGGCAACGAGTCGCGCCTGACTCGCGTTTCCGCTCCATTCCTTCCATGGAATTTGGCGCCGATCGCAGAACCTTTCACGAGGTCCGGGGGCGTACGGAAAGGCGGCAGGTCGATCGGGTCTGTCGCCTTTTCCGTTTGAACAAAGTCGCTTGGCACCGCCGCCCCCGCCAACCTCCTTGCTCGACGTGACATTACAATGACGCGCCACTATGGTGCGCCCTCGGATAACAAAAGTACCGGGTCGCACCAGACGCCATGACACTTTCAGAAGCCACTCCCGAACTCGACTTCCCCGAGGAAATCGAGCGAAACGACCGCGCTTTCCTGGGCCATCCCAAGGGCCTGGGCTATCTCTCCTTCGTCGAGGGCTGCGAGCGCTTCTCGTACTATTCGATGCAGACGCTGCTCGTGCTCTACATGGTCAAGTACCTGCTGCTGCCGGAAAACGTCGGCAAGGTTCTGGGCCTGTCGTGGCTGCGCGGCTGGCACTATTCCGGGCTTGAGGGACAGCCGCTCGCCTCCGCGATCTTCGGCGACTATACCTCGCTCGTCTACCTCACCCCGATCCTCGGCGGCATCGTCGCGGACCGCTGGCTGGGCCGCAAGGCAACGCTCATCGCGGGCGCGGTGATCATGTCGCTCGGACATTTCCTCATGGCCTTCGAGGGCATGTTCCTGCTGGCGCTGGTATCGCTGGTGGTCGGCGTCGGCCTGTTCAAGGGCAATATCGCCAGCCAGGTCGGCGAACTCTACAAGCCCGGCGATCTGCGCCGCGCCATGGCGTTCCAGATATTCTACATCGCCATCAACGTATCGGTAATCGCCGCGCCGCTGATCGCCGGTACGCTGGGCGAGAAAGTCGGCTGGCATTACGGCTTCGGCACTGCCGGGATCGTCATGGTGCTGGGTCTGGTCATCTACCTCAAGGCCGGACACTGGCTCCCCGCCGACAACCGCGCCCCGAAGGGCGAAAAGGCGCCCAAAATCCGCCTGAGCCGCTCCGACTGGCCGCGCCTCGGCGCTCTTGCGGTACTGGTGCCGGTGCTTGCCGTGGCGATGATGAGCAACCAGGAAATCTTCAACGCCTACCTCGTCTGGGCGGACGACAAGTTCCAGCTGACCTTCTTCGGCGATACCCTGCCAACGAGCTGGATGATCACCGTCGACGCCACCCTCAGCTTCTCGATGCTGGTTGCCGTGGCCGCCTTCTGGAATTGGTATTCCGCCCGCACCGGCCGCGAACCCGACGAACTGGGCAAGATGATCATCGGCTCGGTCTTCAGCATGATGGGCGGCATGTGCCTGGTGATCGCCGCCGCGACCGCCGGGAATGCCAAGATCGGTCTGTTCTGGCCGGTGATGTTCCACTTCTTCAACTCGATCGGCTTCGCCCATATCATGCCGGTCAGCCTCGCCCTGTTCACCAAGGTCGCCCCGCGCGCGCTCAACGCGACGGTCGTGGGAATCTACTACCTGGCCTTCTTCGGCGCGAACAAGGTCGTGGGCGAAGTGGGCGGCTGGTATTCCTCGATGGATACCGTGTCGTTCTGGCTGCTCCACGTAGGCTCTGCCGCCGTGGGCCTGATCGCCTTTGCGGCATTCAAGATCGCGCTTGGCAAGACGCTGGCGGGTGAGCCGGCTCCGGACTGATTAGACGAAACTGACAAGAAGCTCGTCGTCCCCGCGAAGGCGGGGACCCCGCTTGTTCTGCAAGCTCTGTGTTTGGCGCAAGGAAAGCGGGGCCCCCGCCTTCGCGGGGGCGACGAGGATTTGAATTGAAATAGCAGGTCCTCAGCCGAACACGGCTACCGACTGCAGCCCGGCGATCACTGGCCTGCCCGCCGCATTCCATTGCAGGATACGCTCGCTCGCCCCACCATCGCGCGCGAATTCGCTGGTCGAGCGCAGCAGCCACCAACCATCCTCGGTCGTCGGCGCCGGTTCCAGCACGTTGATATGCCAGTGCATCGAACTGATCGGCACGCGGAAATTCAGCAGCGGAAGCACCGCCGTCGGCAAGGCATCGCCGACAAGCACTGCTTCCAGCGCCGGATCGAGACCTTCGCGCTCCTTGAGCCGCACCCACCAGCACAGATCGGCCTCACCCGGCGCCGACTTCGGGAAGGCGAACCGCACATCGAAGTTCCGCTTCAGAAACTCCGGTGCAACTTCCATCGGCACCGGCTCGGCATCCGCAACCGGACTTACGCCCTCCGGCATCGGGTAACCGTCGATGTCCGCCGCGCTCTCGATCTGGCGCATGAACACGAAGCTGGCGCTGAAGCCGACGCCCTTCTCGTTCGACAGTTCTGCCGCAACCCAGGTGGCATTGCGCCCCTTGCGCACGATCCGCGCCCGCGCCTCCACACGGCCCGCCAGCGGCGCGATCATCGCGAACTGGCCCGAACGCAGCGGCGGCAATTCGGGATCGACCCGCTGCGCCGCAGCCAGCGACAATGCCGAAGTCAGCCCACCGTAAGCGGTGCGCCCCTGCAGCCAGCCCTCGGTAATATCGAAAGCGAAGCCGCCCTCGATCTTCTCCGCAGCGGCGAGAAGCGCGGCAAAACCCGTCATCAGAACACCCTCGAACCGCTGAATGTCATTCCATTTCGAGGATCACGGCGTCCACCGCGAGGCTTTCGCCCGCCTTGGCATTGACCGCCTTCACCACGCCCGACTTCTCGGCGCGCAGGATGTTCTCCATCTTCATGGCCTCGACGACGGCAAGCGGCTGACCGGCTTCCACCTTGTCGCCCTCACCCACATGGAGCGCGACGAGCAGGCCCGGCATCGGGCAGATCAGGTACTTCGAAAGATCCGGCGGAATCTTTTCGATCATGTGCTTGTTCAGCCCGGCGATGTGGCTGGGCAGGATCAGCACATCGTGGATGCAACCGCGCGTGGTCATCTTCAGGCCCGTACGCGTGGGCGCGACGCGGATACCGATGGCCTCGCCGTCAATCTCGGCGTCGATCAGTCGGTCGCCCGGGGTGTATTCCATCGCGAGGTCGACCGAGACGCCGTTCACAGTGACGTCCTCGTCATCGATGACGACCTCATACGGCGCCTTGTCGATGGTGACGGTCCATTCCGAAGGCGGAGCCAGACGGCGCGGTGCCAGTTGGCCATCGACGCGGCGGGCACGGTCGGCCCGCGCGGTGGCGACGAATGCTGCGACGGCGGCCAGCTTGCCCTTTAGCTCTTCCGATGCAGGCGCGCCGGTGAAGCCTTCGGGATATTCCTCGGCAATGAAGCCCGTGGTCAGCTCGCCCGAGCGGAAGCGCGGGTGCTGCATGATGGCCGAGACGAAATCGATGTTGTGCCCAAGGCCCTCGATCTCGAACAGGTCAAGCGCGGCGACCTGCTTGTCCGCCGCCTCGTCGCGGGTCTCGCCCCAGGTGATCAGCTTGGCGATCATCGGGTCGTAGAACATCGAGACTTCGCCGCCTTCGTAGACACCGTCATCCACGCGAATGCCGTCCACACCGCGACGGCCGTTTTCGGCGCCGTCGTCATCCCAACCATCAACCGGCGGCTGATAGCGCACAAGACGGCCGGTCGAGGGCAGGAAGCCGCGATAGGGATCTTCGGCATAGACGCGGTTTTCGATGGCCCAGCCGTCGATCTTCACGTCGGCCTGCGTCATCTCCAGCTTTTCGCCGGCAGCGACGCGGATCATCTGTTCGACCAGATCGACGCCGGTGATCGCTTCGGTAACCGGGTGCTCCACCTGAAGGCGGGTGTTCATTTCGAGGAAGTAGAAGCTCTCGCCCGTCGGATCGGCGCCCGAGACGATCAGTTCCACCGTGCCCGCCGAGTAGTAGCCCACTGCGCGCGACAGGGCGACGCACTGCTCACCCATGGCCTTGCGCATCTTTTCAGTGACGAAAGGCGACGGCGCTTCCTCGACCACCTTCTGGTGGCGGCGCTGGATCGAGCATTCGCGCTCGTTCAGATAGAGGATGTTGCCATGCTTATCGCCCAGGATCTGGATCTCGATATGGCGCGGGTTGAGGATGAACTTCTCGATGAAAACGCGGTCGTCGCCGAAGGAGTTCAGGCCTTCACGCTTCACGCTTTCGAAGCCTTCACGCACGTCCTGCTCGCTATAGGCAAGGCGCATGCCCTTGCCGCCGCCGCCGGCCGAGGCCTTCATCATCACCGGATAGCCGATCTCGTTCGAGATGCGCACGGCGTGCTCGGTATCCTCGATCTCGCCGACGAAGCCGGGCACGACGTTGACGCCGGCCTGCTTGGCAAGCTTCTTGGATTCGATCTTGTCACCCATCGCGGCGATCGCGCCGACGGGAGGACCGATGAACTCGATGCCCTCTGCGGCCAGCGCTTCTGCGAACGAGGTACGCTCCGAAAGGAATCCATAGCCCGGATGGACGGCTTCGGCCCCGGTCTGCTTGCAGGCCTGGATGATCTTGTCGGCAATCAGGTACGACTGCGCGGCGGGCGCGGGGCCGATGTGGACGGCCTCATCAGCCATTTGCACGAAAGGCGCGCGGGCATCGGCGTCGGAATAGACGGCCACCGTCTGGATGCCCATGCGCCGCGCGGTCTTGATGACGCGGCAGGCAATCTCGCCACGGTTTGCGATGAGGATTTTCTTGAACATCTCAATCCCTGTCTTTTGTTCTACGCCAAGCGGCGAAAAGTCCCACCAAGATCAAAACGATCAGGCTCCCCGGAAACATGAGGAACCTGATCAGTCCGTCATTCTCGCATTCCGCACTGCCAGGGCGCCCGCAGTCTCCCAGCGCCACACCGAACAGCATCATCGCTACGAAGGCCGTCCCCAGCAGGCCGAGCGCAATACAGCCAACGCTCCGTGCCGAACTCGAACCTTCGCTAAAACTCAAGCTCCGCCCACTCCCTCATCGTCCCCCTGAACTTGTTTAGCTCCGCTGGCCTGACGGCTCAGGGTCCATCGCGCCGCACAGGCCATCGGTCCGAACGGCGAAATGGATGCTGAAACAAGTTCAGCATGACGGGGATGGAAGGGTGCGCGGTGCCCCATTCGTTATTCCGCAGCTTCCAGCTTGGCGCAGCCCTTGGGCATGCGCTGGGCTTCGACTTGCGCCGGGGTCAGTTCGATGGCCATCGGCTTGATGCCGAGACGGGCGAACATCGCCGCGTCGTTGTCGTCGCCGGAGTTCGGTGCGGTCAGCAGCTTGTCGCCGGTGAAGATCGAGTTCGCGCCGGCCATGAAGCACATCGCCTGCGTCATTTCGGACATCGATTCGCGGCCGGCCGAGAGGCGCACCATCGACAGCGGCATGGTGATGCGCGCCACCGCGACGGTGCGCACGAATTCCACATCGTCGATCTTGGCAAGCGGGGTATCGGCCAGCATGTCGCCCAGCACGGTGCCCTTCACAGGAACCAGCGCGTTGACCGGCACCGACTGCGGGTGATCGGGCAGCGTCGCCAGCGTGTGAACGAAGCCCACGCGGTCGGCGCGCGTCTCACCCATGCCGACGATGCCGCCGGAGCAGACGTTGATGCCCGCCATACGCACGTTCGACAGCGTATCGAGGCGGTCATCCATCGTGCGCGTGGTGATCACCTGATCGTAACGCTCGGGCGAGGTGTCGATGTTGTGGTTGTAGTAATCGAGACCCGCTTCGGAGAGCATGTCCGCCTGATCGGGCGTCAGCATGCCCAGCGTCATGCAGGTTTCCATGCCCATGGCGCGCACGCCCTTCACCATCTCGATGATGGCGGGCATGTCGCGGTCCTTGGGGTTGCGCCAGGCGGCGCCCATGCAGAAGCGGGTAGAGCCCTGATCCGCCGCCTGCGCCGCGCGCTGCAGCACCTGCTGCACTTCCATCAGCTTGGTCGCCTTGACGCCGCTGTTGGCCGAAACCGACTGTGAGCAATAGCCGCAGTCTTCCACGCAGCCGCCGGTCTTGATCGAAAGCAGCGTGGAAAGCTGCACTTCGTTGTGCGGATGGCTGGCGCGATGGACTTCGGCTGCGCGGAACACCAGTTCGGTGAACGGCAGGTCGAACAGCGCCGCGATTTCCTCACGGGTCCAGTCGGTACGTGCAGTGATGGCGGGGGTGTCAGTCATAGTCATTCCTCAGGCGGCCGGTCTGCGCGCGGGATGACGCGCGGCCAAACCCCGGTCATAGGGGCAAGCGCGGCGTCGATCCAGCGTGGCCATCCTTATTCCGCCGCTTCCAGCGAAGAACCGAGCGGCGGCATGTTGTGGCCGAGCAGGCGCAGCACGTCGGCGGCGCATTCCACCACGTTAGAGCCGGGGCCATAAATGCCCTGAACGCCCGCATTGCGCAGGAATTCATAATCCTGCGGCGGGATGACGCCGCCGGCGATCACCTTGATGTCGCTGCGGCCGGCTTCGCGCAGTTTCTGGATCAGCTCGGGGATCAGCGTCTTGTGACCGGCTGCCAGCGAGGACGCGCCGACAACGTCGACCCCGCTCTCCAGCGCCAAGACCACGGTTTCCTCGGGAGTCTGGAACAGCGGGCCGGAAACCACGTCGAAGCCCATGTCCCCGAAGGCGGAGGCGATCACGTTGGCGCCGCGATCGTGGCCGTCCTGACCCATCTTGGCGACCAGCACCTTGGGCTTGCGGCCGAGACGGCGTTCCACTGCCTGCACGCCGTCCAACACTTGCTGCCAGCGGCTGTCGCCTTCGTAAGGCGCGGCATAGACGCCCTTCACCGGGGTCGGCTGCGTGCCATAGCGCTGGAAGCTGTCTTCCATGGCCGAGCTGATCTCGCCCAGCGTCGCGCGGGCGCGGGCGCATTCGACGGCGAGCGCAAGCAGGTTGTTCTCGATGCTTGCGGGCGCGGCGGCACCGTCGCGCAGGGCCCCCAGCGCAGCCTGGCACGCAGCCTCGTCACGTTCCGCCTTCATCTTGTTGATGCGGGCGATCTGGCCTTCGCGGACCTTGGCGTTGTCCACTTCCAGCGTTTCCAGCAGGTCTTCGCTGGCAAGGCGGTACTTGTTGACCCCGACGATCACGTCGTCGCCCCGGTCCACACGGGCCTGACGGGCGGCGGCGGCGGTCTCGATCATCGCCTTGGGCCATCCGGCGGCGACAGCCTTGGCCATGCCGCCTTCGGCCTGCACGCGCTCGATGATCTCCCACGCCTGGTCGACCAGTTGCTGCGTCAGCGCCTCGATGTAGTAGGACCCACCCAGCGGATCGACGACATTGCACATGCCGGTCTCCTCCTGGATGATG
This sequence comes from Novosphingobium sp. BL-S-20, assembly GCF_055521635.1. Classification (NCBI taxonomy): domain Bacteria; kingdom Pseudomonadati; phylum Pseudomonadota; class Alphaproteobacteria; order Sphingomonadales; family Sphingomonadaceae; genus Novosphingobium; species Novosphingobium sp. BL-S-20. Next base: position 2,194,663 of record NZ_CM145494.1, read on the forward strand.
ATCTGCGTGTTGCGGGCGATGCGGGCCGAAAAATCGGTCGGCAGCGCAATCGCCTCGTCCAGCGCGTTGGTGTGCAGCGACTGGGTGCCGCCCAGCATCGAGGCCATCGCCTCGATCGTGGTGCGGATGACGTTGTTGTACGGGTCCTGCTCCTGCAGCGAAACACCCGAAGTCTGGCAGTGCGTGCGCAGCATCTTCGAACGTTCGTCCTTGGCGCCGAGCTCCGTCATCACCCGATGCCACAGCACACGCGCGGCGCGCAGCTTGGCCACTTCCATGAAGAAGTTCATGCCGATGGCGAAGAAGAACGAGAGGCGGCCCGCGAACTTGTCGATATCGAGGCCCGATGCCGCGCCGTACTTCACGTATTCCGCGCCGTCGGCGATGGTGAAGGCCAGTTCCTGCACCTGCGTCGCCCCGGCTTCCTGCATGTGATAGCCGGAAATCGAGATCGAGTTGAACTTCGGCATCTCGCGGCTGGTGTAGCCGAAGATGTCCGAGATGATCCGCATCGAAGGCTCTGGCGGGTAGATGTAGGTGTTGCGGACCATGAACTCCTTGAGGATGTCGTTCTGGATGGTCCCGTCGAGCAGCTTGCGGTCTACGCCCTGCTCTTCACCGGCAACGATGAAGAAGGCCAGGATCGGGATCACCGCGCCGTTCATCGTCATGGAGACCGACATCTTGTCGAGCGGAATGCCGTCGAACAGGATCTTCATGTCCTCGACGGAATCGATGGCGACGCCCGCCTTGCCCACGTCACCCACGACGCGAGGATGGTCGCTGTCGTAACCGCGATGGGTGGCAAGGTCGAAGGCGACCGAGAGGCCCTTCTGGCCCGCGGCGAGGTTGCGGCGATAGAAGGCGTTCGATTCCTCGGCCGTGGAGAAGCCCGCGTACTGGCGGATGGTCCAGGGGCGGCCGGCATACATCGAGGCGCGCACGCCGCGCGTGAACGGCGCGAAGCCGGGAAGGCCGGGATCCACGGTCACGTCCTCGGCAGTGTAGAGCGGCTTTACCGCAATACCCTCGGGCGTGTTCCAGGTCAGGTCCCTACCCTTGACCTCCTTGTCGGCGGCTGCCTTCCAGTCGTTGATGTCTGCCATGTTCGGCTTCCTGCATCGTCGTCCCGGACTTGATCCGGGACCGGTGTCTGTCTTTAGGCGGGCGCTCTCTTCGGGGCACCCTGCCGCGAGGTGGGCCGTTCTCGGCCAACGGTCCCGGATCAAGTCCGGGACGACGTGAAACTCAATGCCCCCCCCTTGGGCGTTTCCATGATCTCGGTGAGCTGACCGCCCATGTCCTTGGGGTGAACGAAGAAGATCAGCGTCCCGTGTGCGCCCACGCGCGGCTCACCCAGTACACGCTTGCCAAGGCCTTCGAACCACGCCTTGGCCGCGTGAATGTCCGGCACTTCGTAGCAGATGTGATGCTGCCCCCCGAGCGGGTTCTTCTCCAGCCACTTGCCCACGGCCGAGTCCGCCGCAGTAGGCTGGAGCAGTTCGATCTGCGTGCCCGCCGTGCCATCTTCACCGGGCGTATTGACGAAGCAGACGCGCACTTGCTGGCTTTCCAGCACGAACGGCTCGGTAATATCAGTGGCGCCCATCACATCGCGATAGAACGCGATCGAGGCGTCGAGATCCGGCGTGGCGACGCCGATATGGTTGAGACGGCCCAGCTTCACGCCACATTCTCCAGTACGAGGGCGATGCCCTGCCCGCCGCCGATGCACATGGTGACAAGGCCGTACTTCCCGCCCGCGCGCTTCAATTCGTACATGCACTTGATGGCGAGCATCGTGCCGGTCGCGCCGACCGGGTGGCCGATGGAAACGCCCGAGCCGTTGGGGTTCACCTTCTCGGGATCGAAGCCGAGCACCTTGGAAACGGCGGCAGCCTGCGCGGCAAAAGCCTCGTTGCTCTCGATCACGTCGATCTGGTCAAGCGAAAGCCCGGCGCGCTTCAGCGCCACCGGCACGGCCTTGATCGGGCCTTCGCCCATGTAGGCGGGCTCGACACCGGCATGGCCCCAGGCGACGATCTTCGCCATGGGCTTGAGGCCCCGCTTCTCGACCTCCGAAGCGGTCGCCAGCACCACGGCGGCAGCACCGTCGTTGATGCCCGAGGCATTGCCGGCGGTCACCGCGCCGTCCTTCTTGAAGGCGGGCTTCATGCTGCCCAGCGTCTCGACAGTGGTGTCGGCGCGGACATGTTCGTCGGTGTCGAAGACGGCGACGCCCTTGCGGGTCTTCACTTCGATGGGAAGGATCTGGTCCTTGAAGCGACCTTCCGCAATCGCGCGAGAGGCGCGCTGGTGGCTGGTCGCGGCAAGCGTGTCCATGTCTTCGCGCGTGACACAGTGACGTTCCGCCACGTTCTCGGCCGTGATGCCCATGTGGTAGCCGCCGATGGCGTCCGACAGGCCGACGGTCAGCGCGTCTTCCTGCGTATTGGCGCCCATCTTCTTGCCCCAGCGCACGCCGTGGTCGTGATAGGGCACGTTCGACATCGATTCCGCGCCGCCCGCGACGGTGATCCCAGCCTCGCCCAGCTTCATCATCTGCGCGGCCGAAACGATCGCCTGCACGCCCGACCCGCAAAGGCGGTTGAGCGTCAACGAAGGCACTTCGAACGGCACGCCGGCATTGATGCCGATCACGCGGCTGAGCATCTCGTCCTTGGCGCTGGTCGGCATGACCTGGCCGATGACGATATGGCCGACGTCCTCAGGCGAAACGCCCGCGCGGGCCAGAGCCTCGGTCACGACCTTGCCGCCGAGATCGGACGGCATGAACGACTTCAGCGAGCCGCCGAAATCGCCGACTGCCGTGCGCACGCCGCTGACGATGTAGATGTCTTCCATGACCTGACTTCCCAATTTTGTTTCTGATGCTGGCCGTCTTTCGCGGCTCAAGCTCACGTCAAAGCGGAATGTTGTCGTGCTTCTTCCAGGGGTTTTCGAGGCTCTTGGTCCGCAGCTTGCGCAGCCCCAGCGCGATGCGCTTGCGGGTCGAGTGCGGGTAGATCACCTCGTCGATATAGCCCCGGCTCGCCGCCACGAAGGGATTGGCGAAGCGGTTCTCGTATTCCTTGGTCTTCTCGGCAATGCCTTCGGGCGAGAGGCCGCGGAAGATGATCTCCACCGCGCCCTTGGCGCCCATCACCGCGATTTCGGCGGTCGGCCAGGCGTAGTTGAGATCGCCGCGCAGGTGCTTTGACGCCATAACGTCGTAGGCGCCGCCATAGGCCTTGCGGGTAATCACGGTGATCTTCGGCACGGTTGCCTCGGCATAGGCGAACAGCAGCTTGGCGCCGTGCTTGATGATGCCGTTATGCTCCTGATCGGTGCCCGGCAGGAAGCCCGGCACGTCCACGAACGTGATGATCGGGATGTTGAAAGCATCGCAGAAGCGCACGAAACGCGCGGCCTTCTTGGACGAGTTGATGTCCAGCACGCCCGCCAGCACCATCGGCTGGTTGGCGACGACACCCACCGTCTTGCCCTCGATCCGGCCGAAACCGACGATGATATTGCCGGCATGCATCGGCTGAACCTCGAAGAAATCGCCCTCGTCGAGCGTCTTCCTGATCACCTCATGCATGTCGTAAGGCTGGTTGGCCGAAGGCGGGATCACGGTGTCGAGGCTTTCCTCGGCACGGTCCCACGGGTCGGCGCAAGGACGCTCGGGCACTTCCTCACGGTTGCTCAGCGGCAGGAAGTCGAAGAAATCGCGCGCCGCCAGCAGCGCCTCGATATCGTTCTCCAGCGCAAGGTCGGACACCGAGGTCTTGCTGGAGTGCGTGACCGCACCGCCCAGCTCTTCCTGCGTGACGACTTCGTTGGTCACGGTCTTCACCACGTCCGGCCCGGTGACGAACATGTAGGAGCTGTCCTTCACCATGAAGATGAAGTCCGTCATCGCCGGCGAATAGACCGCGCCGCCCGCGCAGGGGCCCATGATCAGCGAAAGCTGCGGCACCACGCCCGATGCGAGCACGTTGCGCTGGAACACTTCGGCGTAACCGCCGAGCGAGGCCACGCCTTCCTGAATGCGCGCGCCGCCGGAATCGTTGAGACCGATCACCGGCGCGCCGACCTTCATCGCATTGTCCATCAGCTTGCAGATCTTCTGCGCGTGACGGTGCGACAGAGAGCCACCGAACACGGTGAAATCCTGGCTGAACACATACACAAGGCGGCCATTGATGGTGCCAGAACCCGTGACGACGCCGTCGCCGGGGATGCGCTGGCTTTCCATGCCGAAGTCGGTGCAGTCATGTTCGACGTAGAGGTCGAATTCCTCGAAGCTGCCTTCGTCCAGCAGAATGTCGAGACGCTCCCGCGCGGTCAGCTTGCCCTTGGCGTGCTGCGCGGCAATGCGCTTCTCACCACCACCCAGCTTTGCTGCGGCGCGGCGCTTCTCCATTTCGGCGATATTGGCGGACATCCGGGTTCCCTTGGAAAGTGACCTTGACGGCACGAATTATTGCCTCTGCTAGGCAGTTCGGGGGGGTAAGGTCAATAGATTTAATTGATCGGTTAAATGACAAAAGTGGCAGGTTCGCATCCAGCCCCGCCCCGGCGCCTCATCGACGAGCGTCCGCGCCGTCCCATGCAAAAAGCGCCGCAACCGGGGATCGGTAGCAGCGCCCTTGCTTCGTCCGGACGCAGCGGTCCGGGGTGATCGCAGATCGGACAAGCACGGCCCGCCCGCAAACAACTCACTTCATGAGAACAAGCTCTTCGGACATCGTGGGATGGACGGCCACGGTAGCGTCGAAATCGGCCTTGGTCAGACCCGCCTTCACCGCAATTGCAGCGGCCTGGATGATTTCCGGCGCTTCCGGGCCGATCATGTGCAAGCCCAGCACGCGGCCGGTATGCCCGTCGCAGACCATCTTGTAGAGCGAACGCTCGTTACGGTGGGCGACGACATTCTTCATCGGGCGGAAGTCGCTCGTGTAAATCTTGACCTCGCCGTACTGCTGGCGTGCCTGCGCTTCGGTCAGACCCACCGAACCGATCGGCGGATGGCTGAATACGGCCGAAGGGATGCAGCCGTAGTCCACCGTCGTCGGCTTGCCGCCGAACACGGTATCGGCAAAGGCATGGCCCTCGCGGATCGCCACCGGGGTCAGTTGCACGCGGTTGGTCACGTCGCCCACGGCGTAGATATGATCGACGCTGGTCTGCGAATATTCGTCGACCTTAATGGCGTTCTTGTCGTCCAGTTCGACGCCGACGTTCTCCAGCCCCAGCCCCTCGATATTGGGCACGCGGCCGGTCGCGAACATCACGCAGTCGACTTCGAGCGGCTCGTGGTTGGTCATCGAGACCGTCAGCGAGCCGTCCGCGTTCTTCTCGATGCCCCGGAAATCGGCATTGAAGCGGAAATCGATGCCTTTGGTGAGCGAGATCTGGAGCAGGCGGTCGCGCATGGATTCGTCATAGCCGCGCAGCAACTGGTCCGAGCGGTTGATGAGGGTCACCTTCGAGCCGAACTGGTGGAAGATGCCCGCGAACTCGTTGGCGATATAGCCCGCGCCCGCGATCAGGATGCGCCTGGGCAGCGCATCGAGATGGAAGGCCTCGTTCGAGGTGATGCCGTGCTCGTGGCCGGGGCAGGACGGGATCAGCGGGCGCGCGCCGGTGGCGATGAGGATGACTTTCGCCGTCTTCTTCTCGCCGCTGGCCAGAGTGATCTCGTGCGGGCCGGTGATCGTGGCGCGCTCGTGGAAGATTTCCACCTGGTTGTTCGAAAGCGTCTGCGTGTAGAGACCATTCAGCCGGTCGACATCGCCCATCACGTTGTCGCGCAGCTTGATCCAGTCGAACTTCGCTTCCGGAATGTCCCAGCCGAAGTGCTTTGCGTCCTCAAGGTCCTCAGCGAAGTGCGCGCCGTAGACGAGCATCTTCTTGGGCACGCAGCCGCGGATCACGCAAGTGCCGCCGACCCGATATTCCTCGGCAACCGCCACGCGCGCGCCGTGCGCCGCCGCGATCCGGCTGGCGCGCACGCCGCCCGATCCTGCGCCGATGGTGAAGAGGTCGTAGTCGAATTCTGACATGCACTTGGCTCCTGCTGCACCGGCCTGCAGTCCGGGCACGGGGCATATGGGGCAGATCGCCGCCGATTGCCACCGGGTGTTCCGCCCCGCGTGAGAAGCTCTCCTTTACCCGCCCCAAGTAACGAACCGTCGAAACGGCCGCCCCGCTGACCGCAAAATATTTGTCAACCAAAACAGTTGAGTTTATGGGAGTCGCATCACCAGCCGCTCCCTACAGGACAGCCTGCGCCCGGCGGCCCGAACTCCCCAGCAACGATTCAGTCGGGAGAAGAGAGAATGGCAAAGACGAACCTTGAGCCCGCAGCACCTGCGCAGGAACCGCTCGTGCTGCTCATCCCCGGCCTCGACGGCAGCGGCCCCGGCCACTGGCAGCGCCGCTGGGCCGAAGAGATGGACAATGCCCAGATGGTCGACCTCGGCCTATGGGAAAAACCGCATCGCAACACCTGGATCAACCGACTCAACCATTCGGTGCAGCGCGCCGGACGCCCGGTCGTGCTGGTGGCGCACAGCCTCGGCTGCCTGCTGACGGCATGGTGGGCGAAGTTCGAACAACCGGGAACGACATCTCCGGTAGTCGGCGCGCTTCTGGTCGCGCCGCCGGAAGTGGACTTCTTCCCGCGCGACGACCGGCTCAACGGCTTCGCACCGACGCCGAGCGAGGCCCTGCCCTTCCCCTCGATCCTGGTGGCCAGCCGCAACGATCCGTGGATCGGCTTCCCGACCGCACGCCTGCTCGCCCGCCAGTGGGGCAGCCAGTTCGTGGACGCGGGCGAGACCGGCCACATCAATGCGGATTCGAAGATCGGCAGCTGGGAGGACGGCAAGTCACTGCTGCGCCAGCTTACCGGCAAGCGTCCTGCCGGAGACAGCGCCCGCCTACCGCTTCCGGCAGACCGGCCCGAAGCCCTCGAATACCGATCCTGACGGGTATCGACCTCCAGCGAAACCCCGCAAGGAGCCGGGGCAGGTCTACATGACCTGCCCCGGCTTTTTTATCAGGCGATACCCGAAAGCTTGAGAAGCGCTTCGGTCGAAGGGTCGAAGGTGGTGCCACCCTTCTCGATCTGCTTGGCGATTTCCTTGCCCAGTTCGACGCCGAACTGGTCGAAGGGATTGATCTCCATCAGCACGGCATTCGCGAAAGTGCGATGCTCGTGGAAGGCGATCAGCGCGCCGAAGGTCGCGGGCGAGACTTCGTCGAGCAGGATAGTCGCCGAAGGGCGGTCGCCCGCATAGGCACGGGCCGGGTCTTCGCTGGCCTTGCCCGCCATCAGCGCGGCGCCCTGCGCGAAGCAGTTCGACAGCAAGATGCGGTGATGCGCGGGGTTGAGGTCGTCACCCGGCGCGATCGCGGCGATGAAGTCCACCGGCACGAGGTTGGTGCCCTGGTGCAGCAGCTGGAAGACCGCGTGCTGGGCATCGGTGCCGACGCCGCCCCAGGTGATCGGCGCCGTCGGGCCGTCAACCGGCGAACCGTCGACCTTCACGCTCTTGCCGTTCGATTCCATCTCCAGCTGCTGGAGATAGTCCGGCAGCAATGCGAGGCGTTCGTCATAGGCGAAGACCGCGCGGGTCTGGCAGCCGCGCAGACGGGTGTAGTACTGGTCGGCAAAGGCCGCGCGCAGCGGCAGGTTGGCGAGGCCGTCGGTATCGCGGAAGTGCACGTCCATCGCCGCCGCACCGTCGAGGAACTCGGCGAAGTCCGGCCAGCCGAGCGCCATGGCGACCGGGAAACCGATCGAAGACCACAGCGAATAACGCCCGCCGACGCTTTCCGAGAACGGCAGGATGCGCGTCTCATCCACGCCCCATTCGACGGCCTTTTCGGGCGCCGCGGTCAGCGCGACGACGCGGCCATAGGGGTCCTCGACGCCGTGCTCGCGCATCCACCCGAGAACGCTTTCGGCATTGGTCATCGTCTCGATAGTGGTGAAGGTCTTGGAGGCGACCGCCAGCATCGTCGTCGCCGGATCGCACTTGGCGAAGGCCGCTTCCAGCGCGCAGCCGTCGATATTGGAGACGACATGAACGTCCACCATCGCCCCGTCGCGGGCGAGCGCATCGATCGCCAGCGCCGGGCCGAGTGCCGAGCCGCCGATGCCGACGTGGATCAGGTGCTTCACCTCACCCATCGCGCCGCGGTGGATCGCCTCGACGATGGCGGCCATGCGGGCGTGGAATTCGTGGGCGAGCACGACGCTCTCCTCGCTGCCGACACCGCGCTGGGCGGTATGTTCGGCGGCACGGCCCTCGGTCGTGTTGACGATCTCGCCCGCGAAGAGCGCAGCGCGGCGCCCCGCGAAATCGGTCGCCACGGCCAGTTCCTCGAAGGCGGCGATATGGGCCGCGTCGAGGTGGGTCTTCGACCAGTCGAACCGGATCGCGCCGGGGCTGGTCTCGTCGCCCAGCTCCAGACGGCTGGCGAGCAGGTCGAGACGGGCCGGATCGGCGTCGAAAAGCTCGGCAAGCGTCGGTTTGGGCAATCCTTTCAGCTTGTTCCACACCGCTTCGCTCATGCCATGGTTCCTTTGTTCAACTTGGGGGCAGCCTTATGCATAGCAGGCAGCGGAAGGCCAAGTGCCATTCTTGCGTAAACATCTACACATGTCGCTCGACGAAAACATGACGTTTTTGGTCGATAGCGGCACATCTTGCCCGCGTATCTCCTTGACGGATGGCCCCGCGCGCAACAAGGGTTCGAGCCATGAGCGACATCGAAACCGCGACTTCCGGCCCCACTCCCGAAACATCCGCAGTGCCGCCTTCCGGCGCAGGCGGCAAGCCTGCAAAGAAAGATGCCAAGAAGGATGAGGGCTTCTTCTCCTTCCTGCTCTGGTTGGTGCTGGGCGTGGTGGTGCTGCGCAGCTTCATCATCTCGCCCTTCAACATTCCCAGCGAATCGATGCTCCCGCGCCTGCTGAACGGGGACTATCTCTTCGCCTCGAAGTGGTCCTACGGCTACTCGAAGTATTCGCTGCCCTTCAGCCTGCCGCTGATCCCCGGCCGCATCTTCGCCAGCCAGCCCGCACGCGGCGACGTGGTGATCTTCAAGGCCCCTCCCGGCAACGACGTCGATTACATCAAGCGCGTCATCGGTCTTCCGGGTGACGAAGTGCAGGTAAAGGCAGGGCAAGTCTTCCTGAACGGCAAGGCCGTGCCGCGCGTGAAGCAGCCCGATTTCGTGCTGCCGGTCACCTCCAACACCCATTGCTACGCGCCCGAATTCGAAGGCAAGGATGCGGCGGGCGGCCCGGTCTGCAACTATCCGCAGTTCCGCGAGACCCTGCCGAACGGCAAGAGCTATAACGTGCTCGATCTCGGCCAGACCCCGCAGGACGACACCGGCGTCTACATCGTCCCCGAAGGCCACATGTTCCTGATGGGCGACAACCGCGACAACTCGCTCGACAGCCGCTTCCCGGCGATCGAGGGCCAGGGCATCGGCATCGTCCCGCAAGACAATCTGGTCGGCAAGGCTGCCATCATGATGTTCTCCACCGACGGCGACGCGCAGTGGCTCAAGCCCTGGACCTGGTTCACCGCTGCCCGCTGGAGCCGGATCGGGAGCGTGATCTAAGTGCTTGAAGCAATAGACCGCAACTTTCTCGCCGAAATCTCGGGTGCCGCGCCCGCCGACGAGGCGCTCTGGCTGTCCGCCCTCACCCACGGCAGCACCGGCGAGAAACGCAATTACGAACGACTGGAATTCCTCGGCGACCGGGTCCTCGGGCTCTCGGTCGCCGAATGGCTTTTCGAAAACAGCGAGGAGGCGGAAGGCCGCCTTTCGCAGCGCCTCAACGCGCTCGTCAGCCGCCAGACCTGTGCCGAGGTTGCGCGCCGCATCGGCCTCGGCCCGCACATGCGCCTCGGCAAGCAGGCCCGCGACGACGGCGGGCTGGACAGTGACAATATCCTGGGCGACGTGATGGAAGCGCTGATCGGCGCCTGCTTCACCGAACGCGGCTTCGAGGCCGCGCGCCAGATGGTCCGCAAGCTCTGGGCGGAACCGATGCAGGGCAAGGCGGGCAAGCGCAAGCACCCCAAGTCGGCACTGCAGGAATGGGCCGCCGGAAACCGTCGCCGCATGCCGGAATACAAGCTGGTCGAGCGTTCCGGCCCCGATCATGCCTCGCAGTTCACTGTCGAGGTTGCTATTTATAACGTCGGCGCCGCGCGTGCCACGGCCAATTCCAAGCAGGATGCCGAAACCCGCGCCGCCGAGGAATTCATGAGGAAATTCGGATGACCGAACATTGCGGTCTAGTAGCTGTCATCGGCGCCCCCAATGCGGGCAAGTCCACGCTCGTCAACGCCCTGGTCGGCCAGAAAGTGGCGATCACTTCGGCCAAGGCCCAGACCACCCGTGCGCGCCTGATGGGCATCGCCCTGCTCGATGAAACCCAGATCATCCTGGCCGATACCCCGGGCATCTTCGAGCCGAAGCGCCGTCTCGACCGCGCGATGGTCGCCGCCGCCTGGGAAGGCGCGCAGGAAGCCGACGCCGTGCTGCTGGTGGTCGATCCGATCAAGAAGCGCCGCCACGAGCTTGAGCCTTTGCTCGAAGCGCTGGCCACCCGCCCGGAACGCAAGATCCTGGTGATCAACAAGGTCGATGCCGGCGCCAAGGAACCGCTGCTGGTCCTGGCGCAGGAACTGACCGGCAAGGTCCAGTTCGACGAAGTGTTCTTCGTCTCGGCGCTGACCGCCGACGGCGTGCCCGAACTCAAGGCGCACCTTGCCGGGCTGATGCCGGAAGGGCCCTGGCACTATCCCGAGGATCAGGTCTCCGACGCCAGCGAACGCCTGCTCGCCTGCGAGATCACCCGCGAACAGCTCTATCGCCAGCTCCACGAGGAACTGCCCTACGATGCCGCGGTCCGCCCAGAGGCCTACGAGCAGCGCAAGGACGGTTCGGTGGAAATCCGCCAGCAGATCGTCGTTACCCGCGACAACCAGCGCGCCATCGTGCTCGGCAAGGGCGGCTCCAAGATCAAGGCGATCGGCGAGGCCGCGCGCAAGGAACTGGCCGAAGTGCTGGGCCAGAAGGTCCACCTGTTCCTCCATGTGAAGGTCGAGGAAAACTGGGCCGACGCGCGCGACATCTACGAAGAGATCGGACTGGACTGGGTCAAGTAATGACGCGCCTACCGTCGATGAAGGCCGCGCGAGCGGCCATGCTTCTCGGCGCCTTCGCCGCGCCCGCTATCGCGCGGGCCGCGGAGAGCGAACAGGTCGCCGCGGTCGAGGAAAGCCTGGCCGGGCAGCGCTATGTCGCCATCGGCTCGTCCTTCGCCGCCGGGCCGATGCTGCCGCCTGCCAAGGGCGGCGCGCCTGCCCGCTGCGGTCAGAGCATGAACAATTACCCGACGCTCCTTGCCGAGCGCTTCGGGATGATCCTGACCGACCGTTCCTGCTCGGGCGCGACCACCAACAACGTGCTCGGTCCCTGGGGAGACATTCCGCCGCAGATCAGCGCGGTCACCCCGCAGACGCGGCTGGTGACGGTGACGATCGGCGGCAACGACCTCAACTACATCGGCAATCTCTTCACCGCGACCTGCATCTACCGCGCCAAACAGCTGCCCCACGGCGCCAAGCGGCCGTCCTGCGGCACGGTGAAAGTGCCCACCGAGGTCGAGTACGCACGCGACGAAATGCAGATGATGGAGATCGCCCGGCGCATCCGCTCGGTGGCGCCCCGCGCGCGCCTCGTCTTCGTGCAGTACTTCACGCCGCTGCCGCAGCCAGGCGCGCTCTGCGCGGCCACCCCTGTCAGCGAAGAACATGCCGCCATCACCCGCCGTATCGGCCAGCGTCTTTCCGAGATCACCGGCCGCGTCGCGCAGGCCTACGGCGCCATCGTCGTCGAGATGAACCAGTCTTCGGCTGCGCATACGCCCTGCGACACCCTGCCCTGGATGATCGGCTCACCTGAAGGCTACGATGGCAGCCAGGGTCTTCAATGGCACCTCAACTTTGCGGGAATGCAGGCGACCGCCAACGACATCGGCTGGTGGCTGACCCGCTCGGGCGTCAAGCAGGCCAAGCCGGGCCTCACCATGCAGCCGCAGTCGATCCCCTCCGGCACTCCGACGGTCGTGGTGCCGCCCGCAGTGCCCGGCCCCCCCAAGGCCGTACCTTCGCCCACCCCTACGGCAACGGCGACACCCTCCTCCGGCTCCGGGCGACCGAGGCGCTAATTGCCCGCCAGTCGCCAGCGCGCAAAGCTGGCGATGGCGGCAATCCCGGCCAGTCCGGCGGCCACCAGCATCGGGGCGGGGCCTTGCCCGGCGCCGAGCGACAACATCGTTCCGATCATCGCCGCGCCGAGCGTCTGTCCGAATAGGCGTCCGGTTGCGAGCAGTCCGCCCGCCGCCGCCGCCCGCTCACGCGGCGCATTGCTGACGATCATGCGGGCATTGGGCGAGAAGAACAGGGCGAACCCGAAAGCGGCGACGACAAGCCGCCAGGCGATCGCCAAAGCTCCGGCATGGGCCGGCAGAAACGCCAGCAAGACCAGCCCGGCAACGGCGATACCCATGCCGACAAGTCCCATGATCGAAGGCGAGACATGGTCGGAGAGCCAGCCTGCCGCCGGCGCGACGACCAGCATCGTCAGCGGGAACGGCAGGACCAGCAAACCCACGTCCTCGACGCTGTAACCCATGCCCTGCTCCAGCCGGAACGGCAGCGCGACGATCAGCGCCGCCGAGGCGATGAAGCCCGCTATCGCCGCAACCGTCGAGAGACCGATCGCAGGCTGAGCCAGAAGATCCACGGGAAAGACCGGGCTCGCCTTGCGCCGCTCGCGGCGGGCCAGCAGCAGGGCTGAGGCGATACCGACAAATGCCGCAGCCAGCCCCAACTCCACCATGCCGCCATGCGCGGCCAGTTCCACGCCGCCGATCAGCAGGACGAAGCTGCCCGCACTCCACAGGCCTGAAACCCAGTCGAACGGCGTATCGCCGCGCTGGGGGTCGGGCAGGAAACGACCGATCAGCAGGGAAACCAGCGCGAAGGGAACGGCTGCCACGAAGATCCAGTGCCAGTCGGCATGGGCCACGATGAAACCGCCGAGAACCGGCGCCAGCGCGTTGGAGGAAGCGACGATCACCGAATTGATGCCCAGCCCGCTGCCCAGCTTCGCCTTGGGATATATCTGCCGGATCAGGGCCGTGCCGACGCTCATCGCCATGCCCGCGCCGAGCGCCTGGCCAGCGCGGATCAACAGCAGCAGCGGCAACGAACTCGCGAAGAATGAAAGTCCCGAAGCGATCATGAAGATCACCTGCCCGGCCTGATAGACGCGCCTCAGCCCCAGTCGCTCGCCGAGATTGGCGAAAGGCAGCAGCGCCATGACCATGACGAGCTGATAGACCGTCACCACATTGACGACGACGCCCTCCTCCACGGAGAGATCGCGGGCGATCGTCGGCAGTGCGACATTGGCGATCGTGCCGTCGAGCACAAATAGCGCGGTACCGAAGGAAATCGCCACGATCGCCCATAACCGGCGCGGCAGCGGCAGCCCGGAATCCCGGGCATCCGGACCATCCGTCGTCCGGCCCGGAACCGGCTCGCCATCGTTCATTCGCAGCATGTCACTCCAACGCCCGAGTTCGAAATCGGTGCGCAAGGTGCCCCCCAGCGGAACCGCCTGCAAGCCATACGGAAGGTTGGGCAAACCGGCCTGTCGCCAAACCGCAACGTTGGCGGAGCAAGGACGGCCTGACGGCAACGCCTGCCCCGGCGGCCGAGAGCGAACGCGCAGAAAGGTCGGACAATGATCGCAATGGCGCGGCTGACGGCAAGCCGAATGCGGCTTGTGCCCGGCTCGCCGCTGCTGTTCCTCGCTTTGGCCGCCACGCTCAGAATTCCGATGTTCGGCAAGCCTGCGTTCCAGTCCGACGAGCAGTTCTATCTCCTCGTCGGCCAGCGCATGACCGAGGGCGCGCTGCCCTTCGTCGATATCTGGGACCGCAAGCCCTACGGCCTGTTCCTGCTCTATCGCAGCGTCTTAGCCCTGCCGTTCGATCCGGTGCTGACATACCAGATTGCCGGACTGGTCTTTTCGGTCCTGACCGCGCTCGTCATCGAACGCATGGCCCGCCGGATCGCCCCGCCGCGCGCGGCGCAAGCGGCGGGCCTTGCCTATCTACTCTATCAGCCGGTGTTCAACGTGGCGCTGGGGCAGTCGCCGGTCTTCTACAACCTGCCGGTCGCCCTTGCAGCGGGCCTCGTGCTCGATGCCCGGCGGCGCGACGAGGACCGCAGGCTGTTCCGGCGCGGCATGGCGGCCATGCTGCTCGTCGGGCTGGCCTTGCAGATCAAGTACAGCGTCGTGTTCGAAGGCATGGGTTTCGGCCTCATGCTGCTGGCACGCGGACGCGCGGTCGGCTGGAGCATGCCACGCCTCGCCGCAGCGGGAACGGCATGGGCCTTCGCCGCCCTTGTGCCGACGCTGCTGGTGTTCATGGGCTATGCGGCGATCGGCCATGCCGAAGCCTTCCTGCAAGCCAACTTCCTCTCGATCTTCGGCCGCACCGTCGATCAGGCCGACGCCTTCGCGCAGCTAGCCAAGGAAAGCCTCGCGCTTATTCCCTTCGCGCTGGCCATCGTGCTGGCCCCCACCCGCCTGCCCGTCTTGCGGGAAGCGAACCCCGCCGTGCTCACCAGCATCCGGATCTGGGCCTTTACCGCGCTGCTGGGCTTTCTCGTCTTCGGAACCTGGTACGACCACTATCTCGGCCCAGTTCTCGTCCCGCTCTGCCTGCTGGCCGCGCCCGCACTGGCACGCACTGTTCCCGGCGAGCGCTGGTACGGACGGCTGCTGCTCGGCTTCGGCCTGCTCGGCGCGCTGGTGGTCCCGGCCCTGCAAGTTCGCGAGCGCGGAACGGCGAAGGAATTCGCCGCCGCCAGCGCTGCCGTCTCACGCGAACTGCATGGCCGTTGCCTCTACGTCTACGAGGGCGACAGCGCGCTCTACCGGACGACACGGGCCTGCATCCCAACCCGCTTCGCCTATCCCAGCCACCTCAACGCGATGAACGAGGCCGGAGCGCTGGGCATCGATCCCGTGACCGAAGTCCGGCGAATTCTGGCCAGCCGCCCCGGCGTGATCGTCGTCGCGGAAACGAGTCGCCCCAACCTGCCGAACCTCAGGACACGGGCGCAGATACGAAACGCCCTCGCGCGCTCCTATGAGCGCTACGAGGGCGTGGCAATCGGTACGCGGAAGTTCGGTCTCTACCGCCTGAAACGCTGACTCTCAGCGTGCCTTGGCAATCGAGAACCCGTGCTGACGCGCGGCATCCTTGGTCGATTCCTCGGTGCGGTTGAGCGCCTTGGCGATCTCTTTCAGACCCTTGCCCTTACCGGCAAGAGTCTGGAGCTTCTGCAGTTCCTCAGGCTTCCAGGGCTGCTTGTGCTTGGCGATCTTGTCGCTCATTCGGCGGCTTCCTTCTTGGCCTTGGCCGTTGTTTTTGGCGCTGCCTTCTTCGCGGCAGGCTTCTTGGCCGCCGGTTTCTTGGCGGCGGCAGGCTTGTCGCCGTCCTTGGCAGCGGCCTTCTTGGCCGGAGCCTTCTTGGCCGGAGCCTTCTTGGCCGGAGCCTTCTTGGCGGCGGCCTTTTTCGGCGCGGCCTTCTTCTTCGCCGGTCCCTTGGCGGCCTTCTCGTCGATCAGGGTGATCGCCTGTTCGGCCGTCAGGTCTTCCGGCTTCTGGTCGCGCGGGAGCGTCGCATTCGTGGTGCCGTCGGTGACGTAGGGGCCATAGCGGCCCGCCAGCACCTTGATCTCGCCGCCCGAAGTCGGGTGCACACCCAGCACCTTGATCGGCTCCGCCTTGGCACGCGCGGCGCCGCCGCGATTGGCGGCATCGGCCAGCATCGAGACCGCCGCATTCATGCCGGTGTCGAAGACTTCGGCCGTATTGCGCAGGCGCGCATACTTGCCGTTATGCGCCAGATAGGGACCGTAGCGACCGATGCTGGCGGTGATGTTCTCACCGGTTTCGGGGTGCGGACCGACCGTGCGCGGCAGGCTGAGCAGCTTGATCGCCCATTCCAGCGTAAGTTCGTCGATGTCCTTGGGGATCGAGGCGCGCTTGGCCTCCTTGCCCTCGCCGAGCTGGATATAGGGACCGAAGCGGCCCGAACGGCGCACGATCTCAAGGCCGGTCTCGGGGTCCTGCCCCAGCGACTCGTCGTCGCCGCCGTCCGCGCTGCCGCCGGGCTGCGCGAACTTGCGGGTGAACTTGCACTCGGGATAGTTCGAGCAGGCCACGAAAGCGCCGTAGCGCCCGCCGCGCAGCGAGAGACGGCCTTCGCCGCACTTGGGGCAGAGGCGCGGGTCGGTGCCGTCCACCTTGGGCGGGAACAGGTAGTCGGAGAGGAATTCGTCGAGCGCCTCGGTCACTTCCGAGGGCTTCTTCTCCATGACTTCGTCGGACTTCAGCTTGAAGTCGCGCCAGAAGGCTTCGAGCAGCGCCTTCCATTCCTGACGGCCGCCGGACACGTCGTCCAGCTCGTCTTCCATGCCCGCGGTGAATTCGTAAGCGACATAGCGCGGGAAGAAGCGCTCAAGGAACGAAGTGAGCAGTCGGCCCGATTCCTCTGCGAAGAAACGGTTTTTCTCCGTGCGGACGTAGTTGCGGTCCTTGATGACCTGGATCGTCGCCGCATAAGTCGAAGGACGGCCGATACCGAGTTCTTCCAGACGCTTGACGAGGCTGGCTTCGGAGAAGCGCGGCGGCGGCTGGGTGAAGTGCTGTTCGGCGATGACGTCCTTCTTGGCGGGCATGTCGCCCGACTTCATGAAGGGCAGCAGGCCCGAATCGTCTTCGTCCGACTTGTTATCCTGGCCTTCCTCGTAGACGGCGAGGAAGCCGGGGAACTTCACCACCTGGCCCGAGGCGCGCAGCTCGTGCTGGCCGGTGCCGTCGCGCAGGGTGACGGTGGTGCGTTCCAGCGCCGCCGAGGCCATCTGGCTGGCCATCGCGCGCTTGAAAATCAGGTCGTAGAGACGGCCTTCGTCGCCCGAACCGTAACGGTCCTTGGTGAAGTCGGTCGGTCGGATCGCCTCGTGGGCCTCCTGCGCGTTCTTCGCCTTGGTCTGGTAGACGCGCGGCTGCTCGGGCAGGTAGTGGCCGGAGAAGCGGTCGCTGATCGCCGCGCGGGCGGCCGAGATCGCGCTCGGGTCCATCTGTACGCCATCGGTACGCATATAGGTGATCGCGCCCGCCTCGTAGAGCGTCTGCGCCACGCGCATCGTCTGGCTGGCCGAGAAGCCCAGCTTGCGCGCGGCCTCCTGCTGGAGCGTCGAGGTAGTGAACGGCGGCTGCGGGTTGCGCTTGTGCGGCTTGGTCTCGACCGATTCCACCTTGAAGGCGCCGCTTTCGACGGCGGCCTTGGCGCGCATCGCGGTGCCTTCCTCGCCGATGCTCAGACGGTCGAGCTTCTTCCCCTCGAAGGCCACCAGCTTGGCGGTGAAGTCGGTGCCATCATGCGCCATCTGCGCCGCGACCGACCAGTATTCCTGCGGCTTGAACGCCTCGATCTCGCGCTCGCGGTCGACGATCAGGCGCAGCGCAACGGACTGCACGCGGCCCGCCGACTTGGCGCCGGGCAGCTTGCGCCAGAGCACCGGCGAGAGCGTGAAGCCGAAAAGATAGTCCAGCGCGCGGCGGGCGAGGTAGGCGTCGATCAGGTCCTGATCCAGCTCGCGCGGCTGGGTCATCGCCTTGGTGACGGTGTCCTTGGTGATCGCGTTGAACGTCACGCGCTGCACGTCCTTGGGCAGGACGCGGCGCTTGGCCAGCAGCTCGCGGACGTGCCAGGAAATCGCCTCGCCTTCGCGATCAGGGTCAGTCGCGAGGATCAGGCGGTCTGCCCCCTTGGCGGCGTCGGCGATGGCCTTCACCTGCTTCTGCTTGTCGCCGTAAAGCTCCCAGTCCATCTCGAAGCCCTCGTCCGGGCGGACGGAGCCGTCCTTGGGCGGAAGGTCGCGGACGTGGCCGTAACTGGCGAGAACCTTATAGTCCTTGCCGAGGTACTTCTCGATGGTTTTCGCCTTGGCCGGCGATTCTACGATGACTAGCTGCATACTTTCAGACTCTGTGTGCCCCTGGGCGCCAATGCGCCCTTACGTGTGCGCATATACGTGTACGCATAGGGTGGGAAGCCATTGGGCGCTTCGTCAAGCCCGGAGATGTGGCTTGGATGTGGCTCGTTCGTTTCCGTGTCCCAGTCCCGGAAATGCGGCCTCATGCGAGACTTACCCTGCCCCCCGCATGGCGCAGGAGCCTGCCGCCGATCTCCAGTTCCAGCAGGGCCATGTGGATGGCCGGTGCCCCCGCGCCCGATTGCCGAATCAGTTCGTCGACGGCGATGGGGGCGGTGGAGAGCAAGTCGGCGATCTCGATTTCCGTGTCCTGCCCGGCTTCTTCCGCGACGGGGTGCCATGCGGGACGCCCCTCGCGAAAACCCGTCCGCACCGCGCCGTCGAAGCCGGAAAGCAGCTCGACCACGTCCTCCACCGATTGCACCAGCACGGCGCCGTCGCGGATGAGCTGGTTGCAGCCGTGAGAGCGCGGATCGAGCGGCGATCCGGGCACGGCCATGACCTCACGCCCCATCTCCCCCGCCAGACGCGCGGTAATCAGCGATCCCGACTTGGGCGCCGCCTCGGCGACGATCGTACCGGCGGCAAGCCCGGCGATGATGCGGTTGCGGGTGGGGAAGTGACGCGCCAGCGGCTCGGTACCGGGCGGTTGCTCGGCCAGCAGCAGGCCCTCGGTCGCCACGCGCTCCTGCAATTCGGCATGTTCGGGCGGATAGGCCACGTCGATCCCGCTGGCGATGACGCCGACGGTCGCGCCGCCTGCCAGCGCCCCCTGATGCGCCGCGCCATCGATCCCGCGCGCCAGTCCGGAGACGACCGTGAAACCGGCCTCCGCCAGGCCATGGGCGAAGTCCCGCGCCAGACGCACCGCGCCCGCCGAGGCATTGCGCGCACCGACGATCGCGACGGTGGGTCGGCCAAGCACGCCGGTATCGCCCCGGAACGTCAGGATCGGCGGCGCGCCTTCCGAATAGGCGAGCAGCGCCGGATAGTCGGGGGAATCGTGGAAGAGATAGCGTGCCCCGGCCTTGCGGGTGGCGGCGATCTCCGCCTGCACGCGGCGCTCGGGCACTACCTCGTAGCCCTTGCCCGCCCGCCCGGCGAGGTCCGGCAGGGCGCCAAGCGCAGCACGGGCATCGCCGAAGCGCGCCAGGAGCAGCATGTACGTGACCGGGCCGATATGGGGAGAACGCAGGAGACGGATGCGGGCAAAGGCTTCCTCCTGTGAGAGACTAGCTGAAGTCTTGCCTTCCTGTTCCCCCCCTTGCCCTGTCACGGTTTCTTGCCGCTCCCGACTTTCGGCTCGGTCCCGGCGCGCAGGCGGGCAATGTTCTCGCGGTGCTGGAACAGCACGATGGCCGCGATCACCGCGAGCACGGCGGCGGCCTCACCATGACCGAGGAGCAGCGCCGCGATCGGCGCGACGACGGCGGCGATCATTCCGGCCACCGAGGAAATCCGCACCGTCAGCAGCAGGCCGATCCAGGTCAGCGCATAGGCCAGCCCCACCGGCCAGGCGAGGCCGAAGGCGATGCCCGCCGTGGTCGCGACGCCCTTGCCGCCCTTGAAGCCCAGCCAGACCGGGAAACAGTGCCCCAGAAACGCGCCGAGCGCCGCCAGCCAGGTCCATTCCGGCAGGAAGTGCGCGGCGATCAGCACCGCCGCCAGGCCCTTGAGCAAATCGAGCAGCAAGGTCGCGGCGGCCAGCCCCTTGCGGCCGGTGCGCAGGACATTGGTGGCGCCGATGTTGCCCGAACCGATCGCGCGCAAGTCGCCCGCGCCCGCTATCCGGGTGATGAGAAGGCCGAAAGGCACCGAACCGAGGGCATAGCCCAGCACAAGGGCGAGAATCCATTCCATGCGTCGCTCTTAGACTTTGTTTGAAAATGCGCCAAAGCGCATTTTGCGGCACCGGCCCCCAAGTCATTTAGCCCCACCCGACCTCCCACGAGTGTATCCTGATGGGAGGTCGGGTGGGGGCGTGGGCCGGTGCCGTTCTTCCACCAACACTAGAAGCGGCTTGCAGCAATGAACATTGCCCTTTTCCCTCCTCAGCGATTAACAGGGTGCAAGGTCCAGGAATAAAGCCATGCCGTCCCCCGTTCTCGATACCCCCGCCGCCAATCCCGCCGTCGCTTCCGTCGATCCCGCCGCGCCGATCCTGCTGTTCGATTCGGGTGTCGGCGGCCTCACCGTGCTGGGCGAACTGCGCAAGGTGCTGCCCCAGGCCCCGGTGATCTACGCGGCGGACATGGCGGGCCTGCCCTACGGCACCAAGACCGAGGCCCAGGTCACGGCCCGCGTCGCCGGGCTGCTCGGCCGCATGACCGAGCGCTTCGCCCCGCGCCTCGTCTGCATCGCCTGCAACACCGCCTCGACGATCGCGCTCGGCATGGTGCGCGAAGTGCTGGAAGTGCCGGTGGTCGGCACCGTTCCCGCGATCAAGCCCGCGGCAGCGATGACCCGCAGCAGCGTGATCGGCCTGCTCGGCACGCAGGCGACGATCCGCCAGGCCTATGTCGACCGGCTTGAACAGGAATTCGCAGGCGGCAAGCGCCTGCTGCGCTACGGTGGCCCCGGTCTGGTCGAGGCGGCGGAAGCCAAGCTGCGCGGCGAGCCGGTCGATCCTACCGCGATCACCCGCGCCGCCGAAGCCCTGCGAGCCATGCCCGGCGGCGAGGACATCGACACGCTCGTGCTCGCCTGCACCCATTTCCCGCTGTTGGAAGAGGAACTGGCGCAGGCCTTCGGACCCGGTGTCCGCTTCGTTCACGGCGCCGAAGGCATAGCCCGGCGCATCGCCCAGCTTACCGCCGGACAGGAATTCGCGCGCCAGGTCCCCGACCGCGCGCTGTTCACCGGATCGGGCGAATTTCCCGGAGCCTACGGCGAGGCGCTGGCCCGCTACGGGCTGCCCGAAGGCGGAAGGTTTTGACGCCGCGCTTCAACCTGCTGCTGCTCATCCTCCTGCTGCTCGTCGGCGTGCCGCTCTACTGGTTCCAGCTCGACCGTAGCGCCCCCGGCGCCAAGGCCTATCCTCTCGACATCACCCGTCTGCGGGACCTCGCCGCCAGTATGCCCGGCCCCGCTCCCGCCGAACTGCGCCAGGAAGTCGTCGGCTACCGCACCCTCCTTTCCAACCGGATCGCCGCCGGTAGCGGCTTCCACCCGGAGCGACTGGCCGTGCGCGCCTTCGAAGCGATCGTCCCCGGTCAGCCACCTATCCTGATCGACGCCGGGACGACGCCCAGAGAGGCGAAGAAGCGCGATATCGAGGACTTCGACGCCGCCGCCCAGCACCGGGTCGATCGCCGGATCGAAGCGGCAGCGATGAAGCTCGTGCTGCTGGACCGGCCGCTCCATCACGGAAACCCGGCCCTGTCCTCTCCGGACGCGATCCCGCTTCCCGACCTTGGCGACGGCGAGCCGCGCGCAGTGGCGCCCGGCGTGGTGGTCGTTCCGCTGGCCGATCTGCCCGACCGGGCGATGATGGTGTACGTCCGGCTGGCGAACGGCCGCGAATTCCTCTTCACCGGCGATGTCGCCACGATCGACGCAAACTGGATGGAACTGCGCCCCCCGGCCCGCACTTTCGCGACGATGACCGACGGCGACGAGCGCCGCGAGACGGTTTCCTGGCTGATGACGATCAAGGCGCTGAAGCGCGCCGCCCCGGCGATGACCATCGTCGCCGGGCACGAACCGCGCGATGTGCCGGGCATTGCGAGCGGTTTTGCGCAAGCCTATTTGCAAAAGATCGATCACAGTCTGCGGGACAAGCGACTGGCCATGTCCCCGGCGATCATGTATTTGCCCGCAGCAACGGGTAATAGCCCAAGGACGTGAAGTCCCCCAAAGGCGAACGCAGGAAGTGCCCAGGTGAACTACGAACACATTTTCGATCAGGCGATCGAGCGCCTCCATTCGGAAGGCCGCTACCGCGTCTTCATCGACATCCTGCGCAACAAGGGCGCCTATCCGAACGCGCGCTGCTTCGCCGGGCACAACGGCCCCAAGCCGATCACCGTCTGGTGCTCCAACGACTACCTTGCGATGGGCCAGCACCCCAAGGTGATCGAGGCCATGGAAGAAGCGCTGCACGACGTCGGCGCAGGTTCCGGCGGCACCCGCAACATCGGCGGCAACACCCATTACCACATCGAACTCGAAAGCGAGCTGGCCGACCTCCACGGCAAGGAAGGCGCGCTGCTGTTCACCTCGGGCTACGTCTCGAACGACGCCACGCTCTCCACCCTCGCCAAGCTCCTGCCCGGCTGCGTGATCTTCTCGGACGAGCTGAATCACGCCTCGATGATCGCGGGCATCCGCAATTCGGGCTGCGAGAAGAAGGTCTGGCGCCACAACGACCTCGAACACCTTGAGGAACTGCTGGCCGCCACCGACCCCGCCCTGCCCAAGCTGATCGCCTTCGAATCGGTCTATTCGATGGACGGCGACGTCGCCCCGATCCACGCGATCTGCGACCTCGCCGAAAAGTACAACGCCCTCACCTATATCGACGAAGTCCACGCCGTCGGCATGTACGGCCCGCGCGGCGGCGGCATCACCGATCGTGACGAGGCGGCCCACCGCATCGACATCATCGAGGGCACGCTGGGCAAGGCCTTCGGCGTGATGGGCGGTTATATCGCCACCAACCAGAAGATCATCGACTGCATCCGCTCCTACGCGCCGGGCTTCATCTTCACCACCTCGCTCTCGCCGGTACTGGTGGCAGGCGTGCTCGCCTCGGTGAAGCACCTCAAGAGCTCCAGCGCCGAGCGCGACGGTCAGCAGCGCTCCGCCGCGATGCTGAAGCAGATGTTCCGCGACGCGGGCCTGCCGGTCATGGATTCGACCACGCATATCGTGCCGCTGATGGTCGGCGATCCGGTCAAGGCCAAGAAGATCAGCGACATCCTGCTCGCCGAATACGGTGCCTACGTGCAGCCGATCAATTTCCCGACCGTGCCGCGCGGTACCGAGCGTCTGCGCTTCACCCCCGGCCCCGCCCATACCGAGGCGATGATGCGCAATCTGACCGAGGCTCTGGTCGAAATCTGGGAACGGCTGGAAATGCGCGTCGCCGCCTGACCGGCTCTCCGCCACCGAATCTTTGGTATAGGGCTCCCCGTTCGCGCGGCGGAGCCCTTTTCATTTGCCCGGCCGACCCCAAGTTCACCCCGTCGCCCTTTCGCGCGCCGCTTTACGGCGCCCCTCTCCCGCGACGACGTGACCAGAAGGACTTCCATGGCCAAGCTGTTCGAGCCGATCACCCTCGGCAACCTCACTCTCGCCAATCGCATCGTCATCGCCCCGATGTGCCAGTATTCCGCAGAGGACGGGCGCATGACCGACTGGCACGCCATGCACCTCGGCAATCTGGCCCAGTCCGGCGCGGGCATCCTCACGATCGAGGCCACTGCCGTCAGCCCCGAGGGTCGCATTTCCTACGCCGACGTCGGCCTCTGGGACGATGCGACCGAGGAAGCCATGGGCAAAGTGCTGGAATCGGTGCGCCGCTGGTCGGACATGCCGATCGCCATCCAGCTCGGCCATGCAGGCCGCAAGGCGAGCACCGCCAAGCCCTGGGACGGCGGCGGCCAGATCGCTCCCGATGCCGTGAACGGCTGGCAGACGCTATCCGCCTCCGACCTTCCCTTCCTTGCCCATGAAAACGCGCCCCAGGCGCTCGACAAGGCCGGTCTGGACCGTATCCGCGAGGCCTTCGCCGATGCCGCCCGCCGCGCCGCACGGCTCGGCATTGATGCGATCCAGATCCACGGCGCCCACGGCTATCTGCTCCACCAGTTCCTCTCGCCGCTCTCCAACACGCGCGAGGACGAATATGGCGGCAGCCTCGAAAACCGCATGCGCTTCCCGCTCGAAGTCTACGACGCCGTGCGCGCCGCCTTCCCGGCGGACAAGCCGGTGACGATGCGCGTATCCGGTACGGACTGGGTCGAGGGCGGCTGGGATATCGAACAGACCATCGCCTTCGCCAAGGCGCTCGAAGCCCGCGGCTGCGCAGCCTATCACGTCTCCAGCGGCGGTCTCGACGCCGGGCAGAAGATTCCGGTCGGCCCGAGCTACCAGGTTCCGCTTGCCCGCAAGGTGAAGGAAGCGGTGTCGATGCCGGTGATCGCCGTGGGCCTCATTACCGAACCGGAGCAGGCCGAGGCCATCGTCGCCACCGGCGAGGCGGACATGATCGGCCTGGCCCGCACCGTGCTCTACGATCCCCGCTGGCCCTGGCACGCCGCCGCCGCACTGGGCGCGACGGTCAAGGCCGCACCGCAGTTCCTCCGCTGCCAGCCGCGCGTCTACAAGGACCTGTTCGTCCAGGCCTGACGCGCCAGACCGGATAAAAAAAACCGCCGGAACCGAAGTTCCGGCGGGGTTTTTTCGTAACCGTTCCGCTCAGGTCAGCGCAGCGAGACCACGTTGTCCGACACGCGCGGGTCCTTGCGCTCGCCGGTGTAGAGGCTGGCCATCGGCTCGTCCGAGACGTTCAGCACCTCGCCGGTGCCGAAGCCGTTGAACGCCGTGCGCATCGCCGCTCCGTAGGCGCCGAGCATGCCCACTTCGATCCAGTCGCCCGCCTTGATGTCGGCGGGTAGCATGAACGGGCCTTCCATGAAGTCGGCATCGTCGCAGGTCGGGCCGTAGAACGAGAATTCCTGAAGCTCATCCGAACGCTCGCCGCCGACGGCGGTTTCGCGCGAGATGCACTTCACCGGGAAACGCCAGGCGACGTGCGCGGCATCGTAGAGCGCGCCATAGGCACCCTCGTTGATGTAAAGCTCGTCACCGCGACGCTTCTCGACCTTGACGATCATCGAGCTGTACTCGGCCGAAAGCGCACGGCCCGGCTCGCACCACAGTTCGGCGTTATAGGCGATCGGCATGGCTTCGAAGTGACGGTGGATCACCTGGAAGTAGTCTTCGAGCGGCGGGGGTTCCATGCCCGGATAGACCGAGGGGAAACCGCCGCCGACGTCGATCATGTCGATGACGACACCGGCATCGGCAATCGCCGCGCGGGCGCGCTCCAGCGCCTGGACATAGGCGAAGGGCGTCATCGCCTGCGAACCGACATGGAAGCACACGCCCAGCCAGTCGGCGACCTGACGGGTCGCCTGAAGCAGCTCGCCCGCATCGGCGAGATCGACGCCGAACTTCGAGGCAAGGCTCAGTTCCGAATATTCGGAAGAGACGCGCAGACGCACGCAAAGGCGCAGGTCGGCGGCGCGGTTGCCGTCTTCATCGGTGGTCGCGTCGAGAATCTTCTCGACTTCCTCGATGGTGTCGAGGCTGAAGGTGCGGACGCCGTGTTCGAAATAGGCTTCGCGGATCGCGCTGGCGGTCTTCACCGGATGCATGAAGCACAGCGTCGCATCGGGCAGAGCGCCGCGGACCATGCGCACTTCACCGATGGAAGCGACGTCGTAATGGGTGATGCCGTTGGCCCAGAGGATCTTGATGAGATCCGGCGAGGGATTCGCCTTCACGGCATAGAGCGACTTGCCCGGAAACTTCGTGGCGAAGAATCGGGCCGCGCGCGCAGCCGCATGCGGGCGGTTGAGAATAACGGGTTCGTCGGGCGCGATTGCGCGCGCTACAGCCGGTGCGTCAAGAAATTCGAGCAACTCAAGGGACCCCCAAACGGAATTGTTAACGACAAGAGCTGCCTTGCGGTTTGGAAGTCCCCATGGGGCAGCGAGGGGCGGGATATAGGCCCCCCAAGCTGAATCGCAAGTGAAAAAAGTCCCGTTTCATGGAAACGTCACATAAGGGGATCGCGCTAAGGCCCATGCCGCCTCTCCGTTTTAATTTACCCCGCCTTTACAAACATTTGATCGAATAAACTCGACCAGGTCCGCCGTCACAAACACGGCCGCAAAGAGGGAAGTTTCACGGTTACAATGCGATGGGGGCCGATCCGGTTCTCTCGACTCGACGCGGCGGGGGCGGAATGGGGCAATCGCGGGACGGATCGAGCCGTCCCGCGCCTGATTCATGCCATTTTTATCAGCTCAAGCGGCCGCGGAAATCCTCATAATCGAAGCGACGGATGCATTCGAGCGAGTCCGTTTCGGAGTCCCACAACCAGATCGACGGCAGCGGCACGCCGTTGAAGGTCGTGGTCTTGACCATCGAATAATGGGCTTGGTCAAGAAAGGCGAAGCGCGCGCCCGGCTCTGCATCGACCGGCAGGATATAATCACCGATCACATCGCCCGCGAGGCAGGACGGACCGCCGAGACGCACGGCTTCGCCCTCACCTTCCGCCTTCTCGCCCAGCATGGCGGGGCGATAGGGGGCCTCGATCACATCGGGCATATGGCAGGTCGCCGAAATATCGACGATGGCCACCGGCATGCCGTTCTGGGCGACATCGAGCACCGACCCCACCAGAATGCCCGCATCGAGCGCCACGGCCTCGCCCGGCTCGATATAGACTTCGGCGCCGGTATCTTCCTGAAGGTCGATCAGGAATTCGACGAGTTCGTCGCGCTGGTAATCGGCGCGGGTGATGTGGTGCCCGCCGCCGAGGTTGATCCAGCGGAACTGGCCGAAGAACGGTTCCAGATAGTCGAAGGCCTTGTCCCAGGTGCGGCGCAGCGGCTCGAAGTCCTGCTCGCACAGGGTGTGCATGTGGATGCCGTCGATCATCTCGACATGCTCTTCGGTGAGCTGGTCGATCGGGAAGCCGAGGCGCGAATGCGGCGCGCAAGGGTCGTACTTGGGCACTTCGCCCTCGGCATGCATCGGATTGACGCGCAACCCGATGTCGAAGTCCTCGCCGCGCGCGCGGGCCGCCTCGATCTGCGGCCAGAAGCGCTCGATCTGCATCGGCGAATTGAAGATCACATGGTCCGAGAGACGCAGGATCTCGTCGAGGTCCTGTTCCTTGTAGGCGGCGCAATAGGTCGCGATCTCGCCGTCGTAGAACTCGCTGGCAAGGCGCGCTTCCCACAGACCCGAGGTGCAGACGCCGTCGAGATACTCGCCCACGATCGGCGCGGTCGACCACATCGAGAAGGCCTTGAGCGCGGAAAGCACCTTGGCGCCGGAACGCTCGCCGATGTCGGCCAGCACACGCAGATTATCGCGCAGCTTCGCGGCATTGACGACGAAGCTGGGGCTGTCGACGCGCGACAGGTCGAAGTGGGCAAAGGCTCCCGGATCGCCGGCGCGGGTTTCCATGTTCGTTCAGTCCTTTTCGGTCAGCGGCAGGACATCGCGCAGAAGTGCGGCGAAGACCTTGCCCGGCTCCTCGATCATTCCGAGATGAGCCGAATTTTCCAGCCAGATGGTCTTCCTGACCGGCGCGTTCAAGTGATCCATCCATTCGCCCGCCAGTGCGGCGTCGGTCGTATGGTCATGACGGCCGATCAGCATGACCACCGGCACTTTCATGCGGGTAAGCCCGGTGAAGCTGACATCGGCCAGCTTCGGCCAAAGGCGCGTGATCGTATATTCGGAACCCTTGCCCCAATCCTTCACGTCCTCGGACGTGTAAAGCGGCGAGAGGCGCGGTGCCCGCAAGTAGAAATTGCCGTCGGCGCGGCCCCAGGCCAGCGAGCCATAGGGGATTGCATATTGCCGCCAGCCATCGGCCTTCTCGATGGTGAAATCCCGGTCGGGATAGGGCTTCAGCGCCTCGACCGCAGCCGCGGCCTTTTCGTCGCCGCGCCGGCGGCCTTCGGCGGCGGTCCACGCCATGCCGCGCCGCTCGCTTTCCTTGAAATCGATGATCTGGCCGATGCCGACATAGGCATGGAGCAAGTCCGGGCGCTTCGCCGCCACCGCCATGCCGACGGCCGACCCCCAGCTATGCCCCATGACGACGATCTTGCGCTTGCCATAGCGCTTTTCCAGCCACTCGATCAGCTCGATCGCATCGTCGCGGTAGCGTTCGAGCGAAAGCGTCGGTGCCAAGGCATCGGGATCGTTCAGCGGATAGGAACGCCCTGCGCCGCGCTGATCCCATTGGACGACCGTGAACCAATCCTCCCAGGGCCGCTGGAACGACCAAGCGATCGGCATTTCCACCGCGCCGGGGCCACCGTGAATGAACAGCAGGATCGGATTGCCGCGATCCGCGCCGCGAATGTTGACGACCTGCCGCGCTCCGCCGAGCGTGACAGTCTCGGTCTCGTCCACGCCATTCGCGGTCACGATCCGGTCGATATCGGCGATCACCGCGCGACCGGGCGCGTAAGGATCGGTCTCCTGCGCCGCGGCCGGTGCGGTCATGAAAGCCAGTGCGCCCAGCAGCACGGCCCGCGCCGCGCTCAACCGAACGGCCCCTTGAAGATGAACCATGCCCCTGCCCCTACCAATGCAAAACCGACGATCTCGTTCAGCCCCGGTTTCTGCCCGAACAGCGCCCAGGCCACCAGCACGAAGGCGGTAAGCGACATCGCCTCCTGCAGCACCTTGAACTGGCCCAGCGAATAGACCTGGCTGCCGATCCGGTTGGCGGGCACGGCGAGGCAATACTCGAAGAAGGCGATGCCCCAGCTCATGGCGATCGCCACCCACAGCGCCTTGCCCGGCATCTTGAGATGCAGATACCACGCCGTGTTCATGAAGAGATTGGAACCCGCGAGCATGGCCACGGGCGCAACGAAGGTCCAGTTCATGTCCGGCTCAATCGACGCAGATCGCGGCGACGGCCTTGCCCTGCTTGACCTCGGCATAGCAGCCGTAGAGCCTATCGTCGGCCTGGCAGGTGCCGCTGGCCGCCTTGTCGGGCGAGACCGCTCCGGCACTGCCCACGCACTTGCCCTGGCACTGCGATGAATCGGTGCACTGCTTACCCGCATCGGCATAGGCATGGACGCATTGCTCCATGCCCAGCATGCCGCGGCGCTGCACGGTGCCGCCTTCGGCCTGACAGGCCGCGCGGTCCGCCGCGCTCATGTCGCGGCTGTAGCTCTGGTTCTGCCCCTTATCGCCACCGGCAGGCGGCGTAGGCGGTTGCGGACCGTCCTGCGGCGCGCAGCCGACCAGCGCCAGAGCGCCGATGGCCGCGACAAGGACGGTCCGCAAGCTCCGCATCAGAAGGCCAGAGGTCCGTCGAGTTCCTCGACCGTCCAGGGCAGGCCATGCTGATTCAGCATGTCCATGTAGGGATCAGGATCGAACTGCTCCATGTTGAACACGCCCGCACCGCTCCACTTGCCGGTCAGCAGCATGGCCGCGCCGATCATCGCCGGAACGCCGGTGGTGTAGCTGACGGCCTGGTTGCCGGTTTCGGCAAAGGCGTCTTCGTGGTCGCAGATGTTCTTGATGTAGAACGTCTTCTCGCCCGAACCGTCGAGCGCTTCGCCGGTCGCGATGTCGCCGATATTGGTCTTGCCCTTGGTGGTCGAACCCAGCGAGCTGGGCTCGGGCAGCACGGCCTTGAGGAACTGGAGCGGAATGATTTCCACGCCGTTGTAGATCACCGGATCGATGCGCGTCATGCCCACGTTCTGCAGCACGGTGAGGTGCTTGATGTACTCGTCACCGAAGGTCATCCAGAAGCGCGCGCGCTCCATTTCGGGGATGAATTTCGCGAGACTTTCCAGTTCCTCGTGGTACATCATGTACATGTTCTTGGGGCCGACGGCTTCGAAGTCGAAGCTCTGCTTCACGCCCATGGCCGGGGTCTCGACGAATTCGCCGTTCTCCCAGTGGCGGGCCGGTGCGGTCACTTCACGGATGTTGATTTCCGGGTTGAAGTTCGTCGCGAAGGCCTGGCCGTGATCGCCGCCGTTGCAGTCGAGAATGTCGAGCGTGCGGATGGTCTTGAGCTTGTGCTTCTTCAGCCACATGGCGAAGACCGAAGTGACGCCGGGGTCGAAGCCCGAGCCGAGCAGCGCGGTAAGGCCCGCTTCCTTGAAGCGCTCCTGATAGGCCCACTGCCAGTGATACTCGAACTTGGCCACGTCCTTGGGCTCGTAGTTCGCGGTATCCATGTAGTTCACGCCGGTCGCCAGGCACGCATCCATGATCGCGAGATCCTGGTAGGGCAGCGCGAGATTGACGACGAGCTTCGGCCCGATCGAGCGGATCAGCTCACTGGTTGCCGCTACATCGTCGGCGTCGATCGCATAAGTGCTGATCGAGACGCCGGTGCGTTCCTTCACCGACTCGGCAATCGCCTCGCACTTGGAAACCGTGCGGCTGGCGAGGTGAATGTCCGAGAAGATGTCGGGATTCATCGCCATCTTGTGGACCGCGACCGAACCGACGCCGCCTGCGCCGATCACCAGAACCTTGCTCACCAATCTGTCTCCTTAACGCGATAGTCGCGAACAGCCGCATATAGAGGCCCTGTGTGACAACTCAACTCTTCGAGTTTCGTTGAGTCGTTCGTCCGACCTGACGGTCGGGCAAAACGGCCATCCGGCCGTTTTGAGCGGCACCGGCCCACGCCCCCACCCGACCTCCCATCCAGGATACACTGTTGTGGGAGGTCGGGTGGGGGCGTGGGCCGGTGCCGCAAGCTCGTCACGGATGTGACGAGCGCACCCAACGAAAACTGTCACAAACCGCCATCGTCCCGTCATCGCGCGGTCACCCGGCGGAGGCAATGCGGCGAGTGAACAGCTTTCCCTCGCGGCCAAGGAATTTCCGATGCCTCCTGCCCAGCACCCTCACGCGAGGCCTGCGTCCGACCTCATCGGCAAGGCCGTCGTCCGTTCCGAAACGAGCACCGGCGCCCGCCTGCTCGACAAGGCCTTTGCCCTCGCCTTCAAGGGCCTGGTCTATGCGCAGATCTGGGAAGACCCGGTGGCTGACATGGACGCGCTGCAAATCGGTCCCGAAAGCCGCATCGTCACGATCGCCAGCGGCAGTTGCAACGCCCTCTCCTATCTGACCGCCGACCCGGCGGCGATCACCTGCGTCGATCTCAACACCGCGCATATCGCGCTGGGCCGCCTCAAGATCGCCGCGATCCGCAACCTCACCGACTATGCCGACTTGCGCCGCTTCATCGCCGAAGCCGACCAGCCCGGCAACCTCGTCACCTATCGCGACCGCCTGGCCCCCTATCTGGACGAAACGACCCGCCGCTACTGGGAAGGCCGCGATCTCGTCGGTCGCCAACGCATCCGGGGCTTTACCCGCGGCATCTACAAGCGCGGGTTGCTCGGCCACTTCATCGGCGCCGCCCATGTGCTCGCCAAGCTCTACAAGATCGACCCCAGCGAGATTCTCGGCGCCGAAACGCTGGAAGAACAGCGCCGCGTCTTCGACGAGCGCTTCGCCCCGATCTTCGAGCGCAAGCTGGTGCGCTGGCTGACCGACCAGCCCGCCTCGCTGTTCGGCCTCGGCATCCCGCCCGCCCAGTACGATGCGCTGGCAGGCGGCAACCGCATGGCCGACGTGCTGCGCGCCAGGCTAGAGAAGCTCGCCTGTCATTTCCCGCTCAATGACAACTACTTCGCCTGGCAGGCCTTCGGGCGCGGTTACGGACGCCAGCCGGAAGCGCCGCTGCCACCCTACCTCCAGGAAGCCAACGTGCCGATGGTGCGCGAGCGCCTGAACCGTCTCACTCTGCGCCATGCGAGCTTCACGCAGGTCTTGAAGGAAAGCGCCGAAGCCTCGCTCGACCGCTACATCCTGCTCGACGCGCAGGACTGGATGAGCGACGCCCAGCTCACCGAACTCTGGCGCGAGATCACCCGCACCGCCCGCCCCGGCTCGCGCGTGCTGTTCCGCACCGCCGCCGAACCGACGCTGCTGCCGGGCCGCGTGCCGGAGGATATCCTCGCCCGCTGGGACTACCGCGAGGCCGAATCGCTGGCGGCGACGCGGGCGGATCGCTCGTCGATCTACGGCGGCGTCCACCTCTACGTTCTGCGCTGAGGCTGCCATGACCGGCACCGCCCTCTCGCAGGATCACGCCGCGCTGATGGACAGGGTCTATCGCGGCCAGCGCCACATCTACGACTTCACCCGCAAGTACTACCTGTTCGGCCGCGACCGCCTGATCCGCGAACTGGACGCAGCGCCGGGCATGAGCGTGCTGGAAGTGGGCTGCGGCACCGGGCGCAATCTCGAACTGATCGCGAGGGCCTGGTCGCAAGTGCAGTGCCACGGCTTCGACATCTCCAGCGAGATGCTCAAGAGCGCAGGTGCCCGGCTCGGCCCGCAGGCCCGGCTCGCACTGGGCGATGCCACCCGTTTCGATGCGAACGCGCTGTTCGGCCGCGCGGGTTTCGACCGGGTCATGCTGTCCTACACGCTCTCGATGATACCGGACTGGCAGGCCGCGCTGGAGCAGGCCGCCTCTGCGCTGGCGCCGAACGGTGTGCTCCATGCTGTCGACTTTGGCGATCTCGCCGGGTTCCCCTCACCCTTGCGCAAGGGTCTCAGGGCATGGCTGACGAAGTTCCATGTCAGTCCCCGTCTCGACCTGCCGATGGTCGCGGCGCGGCTCGCCGGAGAGAAATCCCTCCGGATCGCGGTGAAGCGTGGCCCGATGGGCTATTACCAGTTGGTGCAGCTCTCCCGATAGGGTTATGCCGGGGCCATGACTCAGGCCCTCCTCCACCGTCCGACCGCGCAAGGCGTTGCGCTAGCTGCCCGCAAAGTCTCGGAAATCCTGCCAAGGACCCCGCTGCTGCCGCTGGATGTGGACGGCCGCACGATCTGGTGCAAGGCAGAAAGCCTCCAGCCGGTCGGCGCCTTCAAGATTCGCGGCGCCTGGCACCGCATGACCGCGCTGACCGAAGCGGAACGCGCATGCGGCGTCGTCGGCGTGTCGAGCGGCAACCATGCGCAGGGCGTCGCCTGGGCCGCCCGCAAGTTGGGCATCAAGGCCGCGATCGTGATGCCGGTCGATGCTCCGGAAGTGAAACTCACCAATACCCGCGCCCTCGGCGCCGAAGTCGTCCTCTACGACCGTCCCGGCGGCGAGGACCGCGAGGAAGTCGCAAACCGTCTCTGCGAGGCACGCGGCGCCACACTCGTCCATGCCTATGGCGATCCCTGGATCATCGAAGGCCAAGGCTCTGCAGGTCTCGAAATCGCCGAGCAGATGGCCGAACAGGGCCTGGCCTCGCCCGACCTGATCCTTGCCCCATGCGGCGGCGGCGGACTGACTGCCGGTCTTGCCCTCGCCCTGCCCGAGGCGCGGATCATCCCGGTGGAACCCGAAGGCTGGGACGATGTCTGCCGCAGCCTGGAAACCGGCGAAATCCAGCGCATCGGCCCCGATGCGCCACCGACGCCCTGCGATGCGCTCCAGACACCCGGCACCTGGCCGATCAACTTCGAGATTCTCAAGGCCCGCTGCCCCTTCGGCCTCGCCGTCACCCCCGCCGAGGTGCGCGCGGCCCAGCGCCTCGCTTTCGCAAAACTGCGACTCGTCGTCGAACCGGGCGGCGCGGCGGCGCTGGCGGCAGTGCTGGCGGGCAAAGTCGAGCCGACCGACCGGACGGCGGTGATCCTGTCCGGCGGGAATACCGACGCGCAGGCCTTTGCCAAAGTGCTGCAAACACAGGACTGACGCGGGACGGCGATCCTGCCGGACCTGTCGCATAGCGGTACGAATCCCCTGAAAGTAAATCTGGACGCCCCTACGCCCGGTGCATTATTCTTGCGCCCAGAAGACAGGATACTTTCGGGAGACAGTCGTGATCGTTCACCGCGAGTCACATTCCATCACCGCCACGCGCTGGGCGTTTGTCGCACTCGAAACCCTGCTCGTGCTCGTCACGCTCGCCGCGCTGACGAACAACCTGCTGGACGCCGACTGGGGACTGAGCTGGTCCACCTTCTTCGTCGGCGTCATCGGCAGCACCTGGGCACTGGTGATTTACCAGTTGATCGCCGCACACATGTCGCGGAACGAAAGCGACTCCTGACCCCCTTCGCGGCAAGGCTACACGCTGCTAGAGCGCGTTCATGGATTTGGACGACCAGCTTCGCCGCTATTTCGGCACCGACGATTTCGCAACCATCGCCCCTGCCGCGCTTGAGGCCGGTATCGAACGGATGCGCGTCGATTTCGGCATGCAGAAGGACCCAGCCCGGCGTTTCGCGCTGTGGTCCCTGCTCTATATGTTCGGCGCCTCGCCCGATCTGGATGTTGCCTTCGACAACGAGGACGATCGCAATGCCGCGCGGGATTTCATGGACATGATGTCCAAGGCGCAGGAAAGCGACTGAGGTCTCCTCAGCCGCGCTCGAAATAGCTCGCCAGTTCGACGTGGGTGGACCAGCGGAACTGTCCCACCGGGCGCAGTTCCACCAGTCGGAAGCCCGCCTCGATCAGCCGCGCCGCATCGCGCGACCAGCTGGACGGGTTGCACGAGATATAGACCACCCGGCCCACGGTGGAATCGGCGATGCACTCCACCTGCTCGCGCGCACCGGCACGCGGCGGATCGAGCACCACGGCCTCGAACTTGCTGAGTTCGTCGGGCTGGAGCGGATTGCGGAACAAGTCGCGGTGGGCGGAGAAGACCGGCAATTGCGCGCGGTCCGCGCCCGCCTTGCAGGACAGATGCGCGTCACGCGCCGCTTCGGCGGCCAAGACCCTCGTCTGCGGCCCGGCGAGCGCCAGCGCAAAAGTACCGAGACCGGAGAACAGGTCCGCCACGGTCGCCGCGCCCTGCAGCCAGGTCTTCGTCGCATCGACGAGCGCCTGCTCGCCATCGACGGTCGCCTGAAGGAACGAACCCGGCGGTAGCGGCACCTTGACGCCGCCAAGCGTTACCGTAACCGGCACCGGCTCCCACACGGTCTCGAAACCGTAGCCGCCGTCCATGGTCAGACGTGCGAGCTTATGTTCGCGCGAGAAATCGAGCATCGCCTCAGTTGCGGCAAGCCCTTCCGCGGTCAGGCCCTTAACCCCAAGATCGACGCCCTGATCGGTCAGCGTCATCTCGATATCGGCGGCCATGCGGGTCTGCTGGTGCTTGCTCGGCTTGCCGTGGCGGCCTTTCTTCGCCGGCGCCGCCTTGCCCATCATGATGAGCAGCTTGCGCAGCGGACCCAGCACCGCGAACAGTTCCGGCGCCATGACCGGGCATTCTTCCAATTCGACCAGCCGGTGCGACTTCGCCTCGCGGAAGCCGATCACCACGCGCCCGCCCGAGCTTTCCGCGCGCAGCGATACGCGGCGGCGTGCGCCCGGCGGCGAAAGGTGCGGCGGCGCGATCTTTTCCGCGCCCAGTTCCTGCGAGGCCGAGGCATTGGCAACGCGGCCCTCGACGAAATCGGCAAGCATCTCATCGCTCAGCTGCTGCAGCTGGCAGCCGCCGCAGCGGCCGAAATGGGTGCAGACCGGCTGGATATGGTTCGGTCCCCATTCCAGGGTGCCGTCTTCATGCAGCAGGTCGCCCGGAGCAGCGCCCCAGGCGAAGCGGCCGGATGCGGTTACGCCATCGCCTTTGGCGGCGATGCGCAGAATCTCTTCGGGGTTTTCTTCGGTTCCAGTAGTCACAGGCAGGCCGCTAGCGCAGCCGGGACCATTTGTCCAAGCTGACCGGCAGTAAAGGCGGGCGGAGAACGCCGCGCGGCCTCTCCATGCAGCCAGACGCCCTCGCAAGCCGCCGCGAATCCCTCCACTCCAGCAGCAAGGCGACTGGCGATGCAGCCTGCCAGCACGTCGCCCGTCCCCGCCGTCGAAAGCCACGAGGTCGCACGCGGAGCACAGGCGAGACGGCCATCCGGCGCGGCAATCACCGTGTCCGGTCCCTTGGCGACCACGACCATGCCGCTCGCCTCTGCCAAAGCCAGTGCACGGGCCGGTTTGCTGCCGCTGCCGTCGAGATCGAAGGCTCGTTCCAGCGCCATCAGTTCACCCTCGTGCGGGGTTGCCACGGTCGCCGCCGAACGCTCCGCCAAAGCGCGCGGCGCCAGCAGGATCAGTGCATCGGCATCGACCACCACCGGCACCGGATCGGCCAAAGCCACCGCCAGCCGCTCCCGCGCGGCGGCATCTCGGCCAAGCCCCGGCCCGACCAGAACCGCCGTGTTGCGATCGTCGCTCAGCACATCGGTCAAGGCACCCTGATTAACCACAAGATCGGCGGGCACGTTGCGCTTGCTGTCGGCAAAAAGCTTCACATAACCCGCCCCTGCCCCCTGCGCCGCAAGGCTAGCCAGCACCGCCGCGCCGGGCATCGCCCCGCCGACCACTGCCAGCAGCCCACGCCGATACTTGTGCGCATCCGCCCCCGGCGCCCCGATCCGGGGTTTGGCGACCGAAACAGCCGCTCCCTCGATCGAGGCAACGCCGATCGGAACCTGCCGCAGCGAGCCCATCATGGCCGTCGCGGGCATCAGGAAATGCGCGAACTTCCACGCGCCGAGCGCCAGCGTCGCATCGTAATCGGGCAGCCCCTGATTGAGCAGCATGCCGGTGTCCGACTGCACGCCGCTCGGCAAATCGAGCGCGATGCGGTGGTGATGCGCCTTTGCCAGCCGCGACAGAAGCGCGAAATCCGCCGCCGACAACGGGCGAGTGAGACCACTGCCATAGAGGCAATCGACGAAGACATCGCCATGCACGTCCGCATCCGCGCCCAGCACTGTGCCGTGGTAGCGCGCGCGCGCATCGCGGGCGGCCTCCGTCTTCGGATCGAGCGACGCAACCACCGTCACCTGCCCGCCGCGTTCGCGAATGGCCTCGGCGATCACATAGCCGTCGCCGCCATTGTTGCCGGGGCCGCAAAGCACGGTGACGGAGCGCCCTGCCGAAACCCGCCAGACCCATTCCGCTGCGCCCAGCCCGGCGATCCGCATCAAGGCCTCCACCGATGAGCCCGCTGCAATCAGCGCCTCTTCGGCAGCGCGCATCTGCGCGACGGTCAGGATCTGGTCATTTTGCGGCAGCAGCCTGTGGGGCATGGGATTTCCTCGTGGCCGGGAACAGGTAACGGTCGGCCCCGACCGAAACGTCGAGTTTGCCGCCTTCCAGCCTTGTTACCGCCACTTGCGCCCCATCGGCAACCTCAAGCCCGCGCCCGTCGCTGACCACGGCGAAGCGGCGAAAGCCGCCATCGGGGTGGCGGACCAGCAGCATGAGACCATCCGGTCCTTCGTGCCGTTCGACCGCGCAGATAGGTTTGAGTTCGCCGGAACCGGAGACCGCGCAAGGAATATGCTCGTCCCCCTCCGCCACTTTCGGCGCTTCTTGCTTCGACGAGCAGGCGGCAAGTGCGAGAATAAGGGCTATAGCAGTGAGCGGGCGTGCCATGGACCTTGGCTACAAGGACTTTCCCACCCGCAGCAAGGGTCCGTCTGGCTCAGGCCGAAAATGGGACACTTACGCAAGCCACCGTGCGGTGTTACGCTGCCCTATAATCTGTCGAGGGAGAGCATAACGATGCCGCTGATAGAACGCGCCGCCCGTGCCCTGGCGAAGGCCGAACACGGAACCGACGACTGGAATGCCCTTACCCCACAAGATCGCGAGCAATTCAAGGAAACCGCGCGGGAAGTCGTAAAGGCCCTGCGCGTTCCGACGCCGGGCATGTGCCTTGCCGGTGAGCATCTGCTCAAGAAGGATCGCGGCCTGTCCGTCAACATCAGCGACGTTCACGACGCCTGGCAGAACATGGTCGACGAAGCCGTCCGATTAGCCCCCGTCAGCGACGGCTAACCCGGCCGCAGGCCCTTCAACAAGCCAGCAAGTGTTGCGCCCACCGATAGGCCGGGCGCAACGAAGACAGTAATGGGGTGCAGGGGTATTAACCCCTGCTCTTACCCTTTTCTGAACCTTACTTCCGCTTGAGCTGCGTCACATCCCGCACCGCGCCCTTGGCCGCGCTGGTGGTCATCGCCGCATAGGCCTGAAGCGCCGCCGAAACCTTGCGCGGACGCGGATGGACCGGCGACCAGGCATCGGCGCCGCGCGCTTCCTGCTGGGCGCGGCGGTGGGCCAGCACTTCGTCCGAAACCATCAGGTTGATGGTGCGACCGGGGATATCGATCTCGATCGTATCGCCGTTCTCGACAAGCCCGATGGCGCCGCCCTCGGCCGCTTCCGGCGAGGCGTGGCCGATCGAGAGGCCGGAGGTACCGCCCGAGAAACGACCGTCGGTCAGCAGCGCGCAGGCTTTGCCGAGCCCCTTCGACTTCAGGTAGCTGGTTGGGTAGAGCATTTCCTGCATGCCCGGCCCGCCACGCGGTCCTTCGTAGCGGATGACCACGACGTCACCCGCGCCGACCTGCCCGCCGAGAATGCCCGCAACGGCAGCGTCCTGCGATTCGTAGACGCGCGCGGTGCCGGTGAACTTCAGGATGGAATCGTCCACGCCCGCCGTCTTCACGATGCAGCCGTCCAGCGCGATATTGCCGTAGAGCACCGCGAGGCCACCGTCCTGGCTGAAGGCATGCTCCTTGC
The DNA here is from genome assembly GCF_055521635.1 of Novosphingobium sp. BL-S-20. Taxonomy (NCBI): domain Bacteria; kingdom Pseudomonadati; phylum Pseudomonadota; class Alphaproteobacteria; order Sphingomonadales; family Sphingomonadaceae; genus Novosphingobium; species Novosphingobium sp. BL-S-20. Next base: position 2,233,216 of record NZ_CM145494.1, read on the forward strand.
TGCGGATGACACCGTTCTCGCGGTCGAGATCGAGTTCTTCCCAGCGGCGCGACTGGCTGAAGGCGGTCTGCGTCGGCACGCCGCCCGGTGCGGCCTTGAAGAATTCCTGCACCGAGGGCGCATTGGTGCGCGAGATGTCCCAGTGGTTCAGCGCATCGCCCAGCGTGCGCGCATGGACGGTCGGCAGATCGGTGTGCAGCAGGCCCGCACGGTCGAGCTGGCCGAGGATCGCCATGATCCCGCCAGCGCGGTGAACGTCTTCCATGTGGACGTCGTTCTTCGCGGGCGCGACCTTGGAGAGGCACGGAACCTTGCGGCTGAGGCGGTCGATATCCTCCATCGTGAAGTCCACGCCCGCTTCGACAGCGGCAGCCAGCAGGTGGAGCACGGTGTTGGTCGAACCGCCCATGGCGATATCGAGGCTCATGGCGTTCTCGAACGCGCCGAAGCTGGCGATAGCGCGCGGCAGGACGCTCTCGTCTTCCTGTTCGTAATAGCGACGGCAGAGATCGACCGCGAGGCGGCCTGCTTCGAGGAACAGGCGCTGGCGGTCGGAGTGCGTCGCCAGGGTCGAGCCGTTGCCCGGCAACGAGAGGCCCAGCGCTTCGGTCAGGCAGTTCATCGAGTTGGCGGTGAACATGCCCGAGCACGACCCGCAAGTCGGGCAGGCCGAACGCTCGATCGCCTTCACTTCCTCGTCGGTGTAGCTCTCGTCGGCGGCGGCGACCATGGCGTCGACCAGATCGAGCGCCTGCTCCTTGCCGCGCAGCACCACCTTGCCCGCTTCCATCGGCCCGCCAGATACGAAGACCACCGGGATGTTGATGCGCAGCGCGGCCATCAGCATGCCCGGCGTGATCTTATCGCAGTTGGAGATGCAGACCATGGCATCGGCGCAGTGGGCGTTGACCATGTATTCCACGCTGTCCGCGATCAGGTCGCGGCTGGGCAGCGAATAGAGCATGCCGTCGTGGCCCATGGCGATGCCGTCATCGACCGCGATGGTGTTGAATTCCTTGGCAACGCCGCCCGCCGCCTCGATCTCGCGCGCGACCATCTGGCCGAGGTCCTTGAGATGGACGTGGCCGGGCACGAACTGCGTGAACGAGTTCACCACGGCGATGATCGGCTTGCCGAAGTCCGCGTCCTTCATGCCCGTCGCGCGCCAGAGGCCACGCGCGCCCGCCATGTTGCGGCCGTGGGTGGAAGTGCGGGAACGATAGGCGGGCATTGTGCGAACTCCGGGATTGGTCATGGGCACGGTGCTCTGGGCGCGCCGTGTCGATCATTGATATGGGGCGCCCCTACGCCATGTGCATGGCTTTTGCGAGGCATAAAATTTCTCGAAATGCGCTTTTTGCTTTTATGATCGTGCGCGGTCAGCTTTGCGGCACGGGACCGTAGCGGTTCGCATCCGTCTTTCCGGAGCGGGCGAGCAGCAGCACCAGCACGCCGAGCGCGCCGAGGTAACAGAAGTTGTTGAGGAACAGCAGCCCGAACAGGCGCGTGTCGAAGGCGGGATCGGCGAAGAGCACCGGCATCCGCGCGAAGCCGAAGAACAGGAACGGCAGCGGCAGCAGCCCCCAGGCGCCGGAGCGCCCGGTATCGTGAAGGCGCCGCACCACGGCGGCGGCAATCAGCACGATCAGCAGGGCCATCACGCCCTCCATCGCCGTGAGGAACGGCGCGATGTCCGGCATCAGTTCGGGATGATAGCCCTGGATCTCGATCTCGTAATGCCCCGGGCCGGAGGAGATCGTCGCCTGTTCCGGGTGCTCCAGCGCGAACTGGCGCATCTTCGCCATCGAGGCGAGCACCATCGGCATCGCGGTGGCAAAACCGCCGATCATCGCGATCCCCGCGACCACTGCCGCCCATGGCCAGAACTGCGCGCGGGTCTCCCGGCCGGAGAATTTCGCCAGCCGCACAAGATGATAGCCGATCATGTTGCCCCCTGATCCATCGCCGCGAGACTATCGCTGCGTGTGGGGAGCCGCAAGACGGGGCGGGATCAGCCGAGCCGGGCGACGACCGCGCTGCAAAGCCGCGTCATGCGCTCAGCCCAGAGCGCCTGCCCTGCCGCATCGGCGATCTGGTCCTGCCGGATCTCGATGCTGAGATAGGGGCGGCCATGGGCCTCGGCATGGCGGTTCATCGAGGCGTTGAGAATGCGGCCGGAGTAAGGCTGCTGGTCGCCCACGGTCAGCCCTTCCGCCTCCAGCAGCGGGATGGCGAGGCGGGCGGCGCGGTCGTCCTCGTTGTAGAGAATGCCGATTTCCCAAGGGCGCGGCTTGTCGCAAGTCGCCAGCCCCGGCGTGAAGCTGTGGAGCGAGACGATCAGCGCGGGCGGGCTTTCGGCCAGCAGCTTTTCGAGCGCCGTGTGATAGGGATCGAAATAGGCCTCGACCCGCGCCGCGCGGCCTTCGTCGCCGATGCGGTTGCCGGGGATATCGTAGCCGTCCGAGACTTCGGGAAACATGCCGGGCATGCCGATATCCCGGTTGAGATCGCAGACCAGACGGCTGATTCCGGCGAGCCAGGCGGCGGTGCCCGGCGCGATCATCCGCTGCGCCACGGCGGCAACGCCGATGTCGATGGCGATGTGCTGGTTCATCAGCTCGGCCGGGATGCCGAGGTCGATGCCCTCGGGCACATGGTTCGAGGCATGGTCGGCGATGACGAGGATGCCGCCTTCGGTAGGCGTGCCGAGCAGGCTGTAGGGTTCGTTTTTCAACGCAGTTTCCCGGAGAGTTGCCACCAGTCGGGGTGTTCCGCCGCAATCCTTGCCGCGGCATGGCTTAAGGCTTCCTGACTTTCGTAGAGCGCAAAGCACGTCGCGCCGGAGCCGGACATGCGGGCGAGGAAAGGCGCGGTCTCGCCCAGCGCGGCGAGGACATCGGCGATCACCGGGCAGATGGCGATGGCGGGACCTTCCAGATCGTTGCGGCCCGCCAGAGCGATCTCGCGCAGGCTTCCCTCCGGCATGGGGCCGCGATCCTGCCCGTCCCAGGCCTTGAACACCGGCCCGGTGGGCACCGGCGCGCGTGGGTTGACCAGCAGGACCGGACAATGTTCGAGGTCGTTCTCCGCGACTTCGGCAAGCTCGGTGCCGGTGCCGGTGCCGATACAAGGCCGCGAGAGCACGCAGGCGGGCACGTCGGCGCCGAGCCTTGCCGCGCGTTCGTGCCAGTCATCGGGGAGTCCGTGGGCGCGCTCGACCATGCGGAACACCGCCCCGGCATCGGCAGAACCGCCGCCCAGCCCCGCCGCCACCGGCAGGCGCTTTTCGAGATCGACCGACCAGCCCCCATCTCGGCCCACGCCATGGGGCAACGCGGTCAGCGCCTTGGCAACGATATTGCCGAAGGGGTCGTCGATCTTCCCTGCGAATTCGCCGTGGGTGGTGAGACGGTCCTGCTCGGCGGGAGTCGCGGTCAGTTCGTCCCCGGAATCGACGAAGGCGAACAGGGTTTCCAGCTCATGGTAGCCGTCCTCTCGCCGTCTGCGGACATGAAGCGCGAGGTTGATCTTGGCGTAGGCGGTTTCGGAAATCATCGCTCCGTCCATGGCGCGACGCGGACGCAGAGGCAAGGTGCGCCTTGTTTCGCAGCTTCCCACATCTCACCACAAGCCCCGTCATCCTGAACTTGTTTCAGGATCCATCGGGCCGTTTGCGCCGAAGCGTCGTTTCACCAACGGCACCCGCAGCGAGCTACCTACAGCACCGCCCGCGCTGAGCGATGGACCCTGAAACGAGTTCAGGGTGACGAGGGAAATTGCGCGAGGGTCGGGACGGCGCAAAAAAGGGGAGAGCATCGCCCTCCCCTGATCCATCACATATTCGGATAGTTTGGCCCGCCGCCGCCTTCCGGCGTGACCCATTCGATGTTCTGGGTCGGGTCCTTGATGTCGCAGGTCTTGCAGTGGACGCAGTTCTGGGCGTTGATCTGGAGCTTCATGCCCGAACCGTCCGGATCGACGAATTCGTAGACCCCCGCCGGGCAATAACGCGCCTCAGGTCCGGCATAGAGCGGCAGGTTGATCGCGGTCGGAACCGTGGGATCCTTGAGCTGCAGATGGACCGGCTGGTCTTCCTCATGGTTGGTGAACGAATAGGACACGCTGGTCAGGCGGTCGAAACTGATGACGCCGTCGGGCTTGGGATAGGCGATCGGCTTGTAGAGATCCGCGCGCTGGAGCGTCGAGGCATCGGTGTGATGCTTCATCGGCTTGGCAAGGCCGAAGCCGAACAGCGAGCGCAGCCACATGTCGGCGCCAGCCAGCACCGTACCGATCTCGCCGCCCCACTTGGCGACCATCGGCTCGGCGTTCTGGACGAGCTTCAGCTCCTTGGCGATCCAGCTTTCGCGCACGGCGCTATCGTATTCGCCGAGCGTATCCTGCTCGCGGCCCGCCTTGATCGCGGCGGCGATCGCTTCGGCGGCCAGCATGCCGCTCTTCATCGCGGTATGGGTGCCCTTGATGCGCGGTACGTTGACGAAGCCCGCCGAGCAGCCCGCCAGCACGCCGCCGGGGAAGGCCAGCATCGGCACCGACTGCCAGCCGCCTTCGTTGATCGCGCGCGCGCCATAGGCGACGCGCTTGCCGCCTTCGAGAATCGCGCGGATCTCCGGATGCTGCTTCCAGCGCTGGAATTCCTCGAAGGGATAGACGTAGGGATTCTTGTAATCGAGCGCGGTCACGAAGCCCAAGGCCACCTGATTGTTCGCCTGGTGGTAGAGGAAGCCGCCGCCCCAGGAGTCGCTCTCGCTCATCGGCCAACCCTGGGTGTGAATCACCCGGCCGGGGACGTGCTTGTCCGCCGGGATGTCCCAGAGCTCCTTGATGCCGATACCGTAGATCTGCGGCTGGCAATCGGCCTCCAGATCGTACTTCGCCTTGAGCCGCTTGGTGAGATGGCCGCGCGCGCCTTCGCAGAACACGGTGTACTTGCCCAGCAGGTTCATGCCCGGCTGGAAATCGCCCTTGGGGTTGCCCTCGCGGTCGACGCCCATGTCGCCGGTCTGGACGCCGATGACGGCGCCCGCCTCGTCATAGAGAATCTCCGCAGCCGGGAAGCCGGGGAAGATCTCGATCTCCAAGGCCTCGGCCTGCTCGGCCAGCCAGCGGCAGAGGTTGCCCAGCGAGCCCGTGTAGTTGCCGTCGTTCGACATGAACGGCGGCATCACCAGATGCGGCAGGGAGAACTTCTTCTTCTTCGTGAGGTGCCAGTGCCAGTTGTCGGTCACCGGGGTCTCGGCCAGCGGGCAGCCGTCCTCGCGCCAACTAGGCAACAGTTCGTCGAGCGCCTTGGGATCGATCGTCGCGCCCGAAAGAATGTGCGCGCCGATCTCCGACCCCTTTTCGAGCACGCAGACCGAAAGCTCGGGATCGACCTGCTTCAGCCGGATTGCCGTCGCCAGTCCCGCAGGGCCTCCCCCCACGATGACGACGTCATACGGCATCTCTTCGCGTTCAATCATTGCGTCCACTGAGCAGGCCCCTAATTTAGTCGCTCGATTAATTTTCTCGAATTGCCTTGATTGGTGGAAGCCGAGAGGTCAAGACCCAGCCGATGGATCAGGCCCCAAATCGGCAATTTCTGGACGATATCACAGGTGCGCTCGGCTGGTGGCGCGAAGCCGGGGTCGATTTCGACTTCCTGGACGAGCCCCGCCAGTGGATTGTGCCCGAGGAAGAGCAGGACGAAAACGGCGAGCGTCTGCCGCCGCGTCGCCGCCCGCCGGTGGAGGAAAATGCGCCTCCGCCGATGCCGACGCGCATCGACCCTGCGCTGCTGCCCGCCGACCTTCCCGCCTTCCGCGACTGGTGGATGCGCGAATCGCTGCTCGACGACGGCGGCCCCGCCGGGCGCATCGCGCCGCGCGGCGAAGCAGGCGCAAAGCTCATGATCGTGGTCGAGACTCCCGAGCCTCAGGACCGCGAAGACCTGCTGACCGGCCCGCAGGGCAAGCTGCTGGATGCGATGCTCGCCGCCTTCGGCACCCGGCGCGAGGACATCTATCTCGCCAGCGCCCTGCCGCGCCACGATCCGCTGCCGGACTGGCGGGCGGCGGAGACTCGCGGAGTCGGCGATGCGCTCGCCCGCCACGTTAACCTTGTGGCACCGCAGCGACTCATCGTGCTCGGCGGAAACGTCCTGTCGCTCGTCGGCCACGAATTGCCGCAACGCGCTGCCGTTTTAAGACAATTTCAGCATGAAGGAAGGGTTATACCGCTTCTGGCCGGGTGGGGACTCGCCGCGCTGCTGCAACAACCGCGCGCGAAGGCGAGCTTCTGGAACGCCTGGCTGGAGTGGATGCAGTCTAGAACTGACACCAGAAATTAACCTTGCCGGAGGCTTCGGCGTTCTGAAAGAACGTGGTCCCCGGCAAATCGGTCGCACGATGCGGGGAATGAATTTGAAACGATCCGGCAGGGAGAGAATCCGCAAGGAAGCAGGTCGCGTAAGCGCCGCCCTTGCCGTTCTCGCCGTTCTATCCGCCGCAGGCGCAAGCCCGGCTTTCGCCAACAGCGCCGCCGTGGAATATTTCCGCACGCGCGCCGACAACACGGCGGTCCCCTCGCTCCTCAGCCAGGACGACCGCGCCTACTACAAGCAGGCGTTCGACGCGGTCGATTCGAAGGACTGGTCCACCGTGCAGCGCATGCTGGCGGATCGTCCGGACGGTCCGCTGCACCAGCAGCTACGTGCGGCCTATTACCTCGCCTCGGGCTCGCCCAAGATCGAACTGCCCGCGCTGGAATCGTGGCTCGCACAGGGCACGGACCTGCCCGGCGCCGACCAGATCAGCCGCCTCGCGCTGAAGCGCGGCGCGGCCAGCGTGCCCTCGCTGCCGTCCGAACAGCAGTTCGCCCGCCTGCCGACGATGGTGAAGCGCGTGCGGCCTTCCTCGATCAACGACGGCACGATGCCGGCGATGATCGCGAATGGCATCAACGATCGCATCAAGGCCGATGACCCCACCGGCGCGCGGGTGCTGCTTGACGGGATCGACGCCGGTCTCAGCCCGTCAACGCAGGCGGAATGGCGCCAGAAGGTAGCCTGGAGCTTCTATATTGAAAATCAGGACGCGCAGGCCTACCAGCTTGCGCAGCTGGCCGCGATGGGCACCGGCCCCTGGGTCGGCGAAGCCTGGTGGACCGCGGGCCTCGCCGCCTGGCGCCTTGGCGACTGCGACGGCGCCGCAGATGCTTTCGACAAGACCGCCAAGTCCTCGGAAAACGCCGAACTGACCAGCGCCGCGCATTACTGGCGCAGCCGCGCACTGATCCGCTGCCGCAAGCCCGAGCAGGCCTCGGCCGCGCTGCGTCTCGCCGCCGCGCGGGACGAAACGCTCTACGGCATGCTGGCCGCCGAACAGCTGGGCATGAAGCTGCCCGAACAGCACGCCGCCGCCGACTTCACCCAGAACGACTGGCAGCTGCTGCGCGGCAATGAGAACATCCGCACCGCCGTGGAACTGTCGGAGATCGGCAAGGACAGCCTGGCCGACGAAGTTCTGCGCCACCAGGCCCGTATCGGCACGCCTGCACAGTACGCCTCGATCACGCGCCTCGCCCGCGATCTCGGCCTGCCCTCGACCCAGCTCTGGATGGCCTACAATGCGCCCTTCGGCGGCAAGCCCGAACCTGCAAGCCGCTTCCCGACGCCGAAATGGACCCCGGTGGGCGGTTGGAAAGTCGATCCGGCGCTGGTCTATGCCCATGCCCTTCAGGAATCGATCTTCCAGACCGGCGTGGTCAGCCCGGCGGGTGCACGGGGCCTGATGCAGATCATGCCCGCCGCCGCGCGCGACCATGCAGATTCGCTCGGCTACAACGGCAATGCGTCCGATCTCAACAAGCCCGAAGTGAACCTCGCCTTCGGCCAGCGTCATCTGGAAACGCTGCGCAGCGATCCGGGTACGCAAGGCCTGCTGCCCAAGGTCATGGCCGCCTACAATGCGGGGCCGCTGCCGGTGCGCCGCTGGAATACCGAAGTGAACTGCCAGGGCGATCCGCTGCTGTGGATCGAATCGCTGCCGTACTGGGAAACGCGTGGCTATGTGAACATAGTGATGCGCAACTACTGGATGTACGAGCGGCAGGCAGGCGGTCAGTCGGAAAGCCGGATGGCGCTCGTGCAGGACATGTGGCCGACCTTCCCCGGACTCTCCGGTTCGCAGGCCGTTCGCATGTCCGCGAACGGAGCTATCCTGCGTGGCCATTGATACCGAGCGTACTTTCAAGCCTATCCAGATTGCCGTCCTGACCGTCTCGGACACCCGAGGCCCCGAAAACGACACCTCGGGCGATATTCTCGCCCAGCGCGTCGTCGATGCCGGACACGCGCTGGTCGATCGGGCGATCGAGAAGGACGACGCCGAGGTGATCGCCGCGCGGCTGAACGCCTGGATCGACGATCCCAATGTGGACGCGATCGTCTCCACCGGCGGCACTGGCCTGACCGGCCGCGACGTCACCCCGGAAGCGATCGACCGGGTGAAGGAGCGCGATATTCCGGGCTTCGGCGAACTGTTCCGCTGGCTCTCCTACAAGAGCATCGGCACTTCGACCGTCCAATCCCGCGCCTGCGCCGCCGTCTCGCGCGGCACTTATATCTTCGCCCTGCCCGGCTCGAACGGCGCAGTGAAGGATGGCTGGGACGGCATTCTCGCCGAGCAGCTCGACAGCCGCAACCGCCCCTGCAACTTCGTGGAACTGATGCCGAGGCTGCGGGAGAAGTAATTCAGCGGAAGATCGGCAGGCTGGCTGCTTCGGCCTCGCTCAGCGCGATGCCGAACAGCTCGCCCAGCAGACGGGCATATTCGGCGGAATTTTCCACCTGCCGCACCTCGCTGGCGCCGTTCCGGCTGAGCGTGAACTGACGGTCGCTCAGCGAGGCGAAGCCGCCATCCAAGACCACACTAGCAACGCAGACTGTCGTGAAGCGCGTGGCCGGGCGGGTCGAAGTCCAGTGGTTGCTCAGTTCCAGATCGTCCTGCGCCACATCGGCAAGGTCGAAGACGTATTGCGGCTGCCAGTCGCCATGCGGCGCCGCGCGGCCATCGGTGGCGCCGACGGGTCCCGCCCGCTCCAATCGCCATTCGCCGCCCAGCGAACCACGCTCGCCGCTGCGCAGGAGGCGGTGCCAGGCGCCGTCGCCGGTCTGGACTTGCGCGCCGTCTTCCAGCGGCAGCGGCGGAACGTAGGAGCCGCCGAACCCGGCATCGGCAATCCACGCCTCGCCGCCGAGATTGACCAGCAGCAGCGTATGGATGCGCGGCGGCACCACGCCTTCGCCCAGCCCCAGCAGCACCCGCGCCAGCAAGGGCCGGTTGACCAGCCCCAGGGCGGAAAGGACATCGGAAAACAGCCGGTTCTGCTCGAAGCAATAGCCCCCGCGTCCGCGCGTCACGAGCTTGTCGAACACGCTCTCGCTGTCGATGCGGATGCCCTCGCCGAGCAGGATCGCGAGGTTTTCGAAGCCGATGGAGCGGCGGTGTGCCTGCTGGAGGCTGGCCAACCCTTCGGGGGAAAGCGCGGGGGCGTCGAAAAGGCCGATGCGGGCAAAGTAGCGAGCGAGATCCATGCCCCGTCTCTGCATCCCGCGCGGCGTGGGGGCAAGCTTGGGGATAAGCTGTTCAGAAGCAGGGGATGGAGAGTGGAAAGTGTGTGGAGGGTCGGGGGAAATCCTGTGGACTACCCCCGGATGCTCCTTCCGGCGGTCAGCCCTGAACGGCCGCCATCGCTTCGTGGAAGGCCTTGATCGCCGCCACTTCGTCGCCGTTCCAGACGGCGCCCGAAACCGCGAGGAAGTCCGCGCCCGCCGCGACCAGCTCTCCGCAGTTTTCCGGGGTGATCCCGCCGATGGCGACGCAGGGAATCTCGAAGATTCCCTGCCACCATGTCAGCAGGTCCACGCCCGCCATGTGCTTCACCTGCTTGGTGGTCGTCGGGAAGAAGGCGCCGAAGGCCACGTAGTCGGCCCCCGCCTCACCCGCGTCCATCGCCATGTGGCGGCTGTCATGGCAGGTCACGCCGATCTGCGCATCGCGGCCGAGGGCATTGCGGGCTTCCTCGACGGTGCCGTCATCCTGACCGATATGCACGCCATCGGCGCCGAGGCGCTTGGCGAGGCTGATCGAATCGTTGACGATGAAAGCCACGTCGCGGTCGCCGCAGATCTTCTGCAGAGGCTCGGCAAGGCGCGCGGCTTCGTGCTGGTCGAGGTCCTTGACCCGGAACTGGAACGCCGCGACCGGCCCCGCGTCGAGGGCACGCGCCAGGCGTTCGGGAAACCCGCCGGCCACTTCCAGCGGCGAGATCAGGTAGAGCTGCGTCGGTTCGCGTTCGATATCGTCCATGGCTGCGGCACTAGCCTGTCCCTCGGCGGAGGAAAAGGCTTCGTCATTCGCGTAAAGGCGATAGTTAGGACAAGGTTCAGCCGCGATGCGGTTTTCTGCCGGGATCGCCGCTCGGCCAAGACAGACACGTGTGAGGATCATGAGACGACGCGCCCTATCGACCGCACTTTCGCTCATGACCGCCCTAGTCGCGCTTTCGGCCTGCCGGATCATTCCGGAAACGCCGGGTGGAGCGCCGCCCCGGCCCGTCGAGGCGAACCGCCCGCCGCCGCCTGCGCCCGAACCGGATGTCGTCGAAGCCGATCCCCGGACAGAGACGCCGCCTCCGACCGATTTCTACACCCCGCAATCATCCGCCCCGGCGTCAACCCCGCCCGCTCCCTATAGCGGACCGCCCCTGGCCTATACCCGCATCGGTGAGACGATCTACGTCGACGGGCCAAAAGTGACGCCGCTGGCCCTGCTGGAGGACAGCCGCTGCGCCGCAGGGACACAGTGCGTCTGGGCCGGACGCCTGCGCGTGCGCGTGCGGATCGATCTCGGCTCCGGCCCGCGCGAAATGGACATGACGCTCGGCCAGCCCGAGCAGGTCGCCGACGGCCAGCTCAATCTGCTGGATGCCCTGCCCCATCCGATCGGCGGCAAGAAGCCCGCGCCGCTCGCCTATCAGTTCGGATTCCGCTTCATGGGCGGCCTCTGAGAAACGAGAAAGGGCGGCGCCTTGCGGCACCGCCCCTCCCTCAAGCGAAATCCGCCGGAGCCGTTCAGGCAGCCGCAGCGGCACCGATCTTCTGGGTCGAGCCCTTGAAAATCTCGTCGATCGCCTCACCAAGCGCGGCATCGAACTCGGCATCGCTCATCGGCGCGCGCAGGTCCTGGAGCAGCGCGCGGCTGAAGCTGGCGATGATGCCCTTGTTCTTCGCCAGTTCGACGCAGGCCTCGGGACGCTCGTAGCCGCCCGAGAGCGCGACCACGCGCAGCACCTTGGGGTGCGAGACGAGCGGATCGAAAGTACCCGGCACGATCGGCAGCGAGAGCTTGAGCATCACCCGCGTGCCTTCCGGCAGCGCGTCGAGATTCTTGAGCAGCTCGGCGAGCAGAATTTCGTCGCACTCGGCGCGGGTCTCGCTCTTGATGTTCACTTCCGGCTCGATGATCGGCATCATGCCGTGCGAGAGCACCTGCTGGCCGACCTCGAACTGCTGCTTGACGACGGCGGCGATGCCCTCGGCATTGGCCGAGTGGATGACCGAGCGCTCCTTGGTGCCATACACGCCGAGCGCCTTCGAGCGTTCGAGTAGGGCGTCGAGGGTCGGCATCGGCTTCATCAGCTGCACGCCGTTCGCCTCGTCCTCAAGACCCTTGTCGATCTTGATGAAGGGCACCACGCCCTTGGCGATCAGGGCCTGCGGAGTGGGCACGCCGGCGACTTCGCCATCCATGGTCCGCTCGAACAGGATCGCGCCGATCACCTTGTCTCCGGTGAAGGCCGGCGATGCGATGATGCGGGCGCGCATCTGGTGGATCAGACCGAACATCTCTTCTTCGGTCGACCAGGCGCCTTCCTCGATGCCGTAGCCCTTGAGCGCCTTGGGGGTCGAACCGCCGCTCTGGTCGAGCGCAGCGATGAAGCCGTTCCCGCCGGCCATCTTGGCCGTCATCTCTGAAAATTCCATTGTTTTTCTCCTCCTAGATTGTGTGAGCAATCTTGAAACGGGCTTATTCTCCGAGGCTCCGTTTCGCAACTGCGGCAAAAGGCTATCCGTCCGTTGGGCGACCCGTTCCGGCGAAGAGCCGCGCCTGCTTGCGGCGGCGCAGCATGTCGGACAGCAGGGTGCGGGCAGGCACGTCGATCCAACGCACGCAGAACCACGCGGTGGCAAGGCAGGCGCCGAGATAGACGAAGGCCATTAGCACTTCGTTGTAATGCAGGTCGTCCTTGAAGTAGCGCATCGGCTCGATCAGCGCCCAGTGCACGGCATAGAGCGCGAAGGATACTTCGCCCACGAACCAGGCCGCGGGGGCCAGCCTGCGCGAAGGCTCGACGCGCGAACCGAACCAGACCAGCAGCGGCGAAATCACCAGCGTGCAGGCGAGATCGAAATGGCTCTCCGCGATCCATTTTGGATCAGCCAGCAGCATCGCGGCAATGGCGGCCAGGCACAGAAGCCCGCCCAGCTTCGCCGGTCGATGCGCGGGCTGGCGCAGCCGGGCGATCAGTATGCCCGCGCAGAACGAATAGAGCGTCCGCGCGAGGGCCAGCGACCACTCGTGCCAGACCGCCCCGATATTGCCCGAGCCGTTCTCCAGAACAGCAGGCACGAAGTGCCAAGCCGAAACCACGCAAACCGCCAGCAAGGCGAGGCGCGGAAGCCGGAACAGCACGAGGATCATTATCAGATTAGCGACCAGCTCGTAGAACAGCGACCAGGCCGGGACATTGAGCGGGAACAGCGTCCCCGTCAGCGGCGAGGGGATCATCAGCGCATTAAGCGCCGTGCTGATCACGATCGTCGGCAGCTTCAGCGAGGTATCGCCGCCGGTATAGTGGCGCACCACGCCCACGGTGGTCGTCAGCGCGATGCCGACGAGGAACAGCGGATAGAGCCGCACCAGGCGCTTCGTCATGAAGTCGCCGGTGCCCATCCCGCCCTGCCAGCGCGGCAGGTAGCTGGTGCAGAGCACGAAGCCGGACAGCGCGAAGAAGAAGTCCACCGCGACATAGCCGTGCGGGGCCTGCGAGATGTTGAAATGGAACAGCGCGACGGCAAGCGCGGCGATCCCGCGCATGCCGTCGAGCGTTACATAGCGGCCGTGCCAGGGCAGTTGCCGCTCGGGGCGAGCGGCAGGCATCGATGTGTTCATGCTTGCCGCCCCTCCCCAGCCGGTGTCGGATCAGGCCGAAAGCGCGGCGACGCCGGGCAGTTCCTTGCCTTCCATCCATTCGAGGAAGGCACCGCCCGCCGTCGAGATGTACGAGAAGTCGTTCGCCACGCCCGCATGGTTGAGCGCCGCGACGGTGTCGCCGCCGCCTGCGACCGAGACCAGCGAACCTTCACGGGTCAGCGCCGCTGCGGTCTTCGCCAGCGCCACGGTGGCAGCATCGAAGGGCACCGTCTCGAAGGCGCCGAGCGGGCCGTTCCAGACGAGCGTGCGGCAGGTCTTGAGCACGTCGCTGAGGGCTTCCACGGCGAGCGGGCCGACATCGAGGATCATCTCGTCGGCCGCCACTTCATGGACGTTGCAGGTGCGCAGCGAAGGCGGGTTGGCTGCAAATTCCTTCGAGACCACCACTTCGTAAGGCAGGTGCACGGTGCAGCCCGCCTTGTCGGCGGTATCGAGGATCTCGTTGGCGGTGCCGGTCAGGTCATGCTCGCAGAGCGACTTGCCCACGTCCACGCCCTTGGCGGCGAGGAAAGTGTTGGCCATGCCGCCGCCGATGATCAGGTGGTCGACCTGGGTGACGAGGTGCTTGAGCACGTCGAGCTTCGAGGAAACCTTGGCGCCGCCGACGACCGCCGCGACCGGCTTTTCCGGAGTGCCGAGCGCCTTGTCGAGCGCTTCCAGTTCGGCCTGCATCGAACGGCCCGCATAGGCCGGAAGCACATGGGCGAGGCCCTCGGTCGTCGCGTGGGCGCGGTGGGCGGCGGAGAAGGCGTCGTTGACGTAGAAGTCGGCGTTGGCGGCGATCGCCTTGACCAGTTCGGGGTCGTTCTTTTCCTCGCCCTTCCAGAAGCGGGTGTTTTCGAGGATGGCAATGTCGCCCGCGCGCAGAATGCCGACGGCCTGCTTGACCACGTCACCGGCGATCTCGGGCACGAACATCACTTCCTTGCCGAGCACCTTCTCGACCGCGCCGACCACCATCGACAGCGACTGGGTGGAGACGCGCTCGCCCTTGGGGCGGCCGAAGTGCGCGAGCAGGAGGACCTTAGCGCCCTTTTCGGCGAGTTCCAGCACGGTCGGCGCCGCGGCGCGGATGCGGGTGTCGTCGGTGACGACGGCGTCCTGCATCGGCAAGTTGAGGTCCACACGCACCAGCGCGACCTTACCCGTCACGTCACCAAGGTCATCCAGGGTCTTGAAAGCGCTCATTGCTCGATCCTCATCTTATGGTCGCCATGCAGCTAGCCCCGTCATCCCAGCGAAAGCTGGGACCGCTGGCCTGTTACGGCCAACTATCGTCAGGGCGCACCGCCGCAAGGTGGGCCGTTCACGGCCAGCGGTCCCAGCTTTCGCTGGGATGACGGGGTGGTGTCATTCAGCACTGCGCCGCGAAAGTCCGGTCTGGACTTCCGCGGCGACAGGCAAAGGCGGCAGACCGATTCCGATCCGCCGCCATCGTCATTTTCAGAGCAGGCCTGCCATAACGCCGGCCGTGTCGACCATGCGGTTGGAGAAGCCCCACTCGTTGTCGTACCACGACAGGACGCGGACCAGCTTGCCTTCGAGAACCGAGGTCTCAAGGCTGTCGATGGTCGACGAATGGGCGTCGTGGTTGAAGTCGATCGAGACCAGCGGCTCTTCGGTGTAACCCAGCACGCCCTTGAGTTCGCCTTCGGCGGCTTCCTTGAGCAGCGCGTTGACTTCCTCGGCGGTGGTGTCGCGCTTCGGCACGAAAGTCAGGTCGACGACCGAGACGTTCGGGGTCGGCACGCGGATCGACGAACCGTCGAGCTTGCCCTTGAGGTCCGGAAGAACGAGGCCCACGGCCACGGCGGCGCCGGTGCTGGTGGGGATCATGTTCATCGCGGCAGCGCGGGCGCGGCGCGGATCGCTGTGGATCTGGTCGAGGATCTTCTGGTCGTTGGTGTACGAGTGGATCGTGGTCATCAGACCGCGCTCGATACCGATCTTCTCGTGCAGGACCTTGGCGAAGGGCGCCAGGCAGTTGGTGGTGCACGAGGCGTTCGACACGACGACGTGATCGGCGGTCAGTTCCTTGTGGTTCACGCCGTAGACGACGGTGAGGTCCACGCCCTTGGCAGGCGCCGAGACGAGCACGCGCTTGGCGCCCGCGTCGATGTGCTTGGAGGCCGATTCCTTGTTGGTGAAGAAACCGGTGCATTCGAGTACGATGTCCACACCCTGCGCGGCGTGCGGCAGGTTCGCCGGATCACGCTCGGCGGTCACATGGATGCGCTTGCCGTTGATGACGAGGTCGGTGCCGTCGACTTCCACGGTGCCTTCGAAAGTGCCGTGGACGCTGTCGCGCTTGAACAGGAGGGCATTGGCCTTGGCATCGGCCAGGTCGTTGATCGACACCAGCTCGAGGTCATGGTCCGTGCGTTCGAGAATGGCGCGGGCGACATTGCGCCCGATGCGTCCGAAACCGTTGATCGCAACCTTGGTCGCCATAGGTAAATTCTCCTGTTTACACGCTGAGCTTGTTGAGGATCTTCGGGACGATCGCATCGACGGTGAAGCCGAAGCGAGCGAACAGGTCCTTGGCCGGAGCCGAGGCACCGAAGCGGTCGAGACCGATGTTCAGGCCGCCGTTGCGGCTCTGTGCGGTGTAGCGTTCCCAGCCCATGGTGATGCCGGCTTCGATCGAGACCTTCAGGATCGAGGCATCGTTGGGCAGCACTTCATGCTGGTAGGCTTCGTCCTGGGCGGCGAAGAGTTCCATGCAGGGCATCGAGACGACATCGGCGCCGATGCCCTGGGCTTCCAGCTCGTCCTTCACCTTCACGGCCAGTTCGACTTCCGAGCCGGTGGCGATCAGGATCACCTTGCGGTCGGCATCGGCGTGGCGGAGCGTGTAGGCACCGCGGGCCGAAAGCATGTCGCCGGTCTTGCGCAGCTGCGGCAGGTTCTGGCGGGTCAGCGCGAGGACCGAAGGGGTATCTTCGGATTCGAGCGCGATGTTCCAGCATTCCGCCGTCTCGATCACGTCCGCCGGGCGGAACACGTAGAGGTTCGGGATCAGGCGCATCGACATGACGTGCTCGACCGGCTGATGGGTCGGGCCGTCTTCGCCGAGGCCGATCGAATCGTGGGTCAGCACGTAGATCGCGCGGGTCTGCTGAAGCGCCGAAAGACGGATCGCGTTGCGGCAGTAGTCCGAGAAGATCAGGAAGGTGCCGCCGTAGGGGATCACGCCGCCATGCAGCGCCATGCCGTTGAGGGCAGCGGCCATGCCGAATTCACGGATGCCGTAATAGACGTAGCGGCCGCCGTAGTTGTCCGGGGTGAACGGCTCCTGGCACTTGGCCTTGGTGTTGTTCGAGCCGGTAAGGTCGGCCGAGCCGCCGATCATCTCGGGGATCGCCGGAGCCAGCACGTTCAGCCAATTTTCCGAGGCCTTGCGGGTGGCGACGGTCGAGTCGCTTTCCAGCCATTCGGCCAGCTTGGCGCGGATCGCGTCGGTTTCCGGCAGTTCACCGGCCATGCGGCGGCCGAATTCCTCGCCCTTGTCCGAAGCGGCGAGGCGGGCGAACCAGTCGGCGTGGGCAGCAGCGCCCTTTTCACCGAGCGAGCGCCAGTCGGCGAGGATCTCTGCCGGGATCTCGAAGGGCGCCGAAGTCCAGCCGAGGTATTCGCGGGCGGCGGCCACTTCGGCCTCGCCCAGCGCGGCGCCGTGCACGTCGTGGCCGCCCTGCTTGTTGGGGGCGCCCTTGCCGATCACGGTCTTGCAGGCGACGAGCGTCGGCTTGTCCGAAGCGGCAGCCTCGGCCAGCGCGCGTTCGATGTCGGCGAAGTCATGGCCGTCGCACTCGAACACGTCCCAGCCCGAAGCGCGGTAGCGCGCCGGAATGTCTTCGCTGGTCGAAAGCGAGGTGTCGCCGTCGATGGTGATCTTGTTGTCGTCCCACAGGACCTTGAGGCGGCCCAGCTTCAGCGTGCCCGCCAGACCGATGGCTTCGTGGTTGATGCCTTCCATGAGGCAGCCGTCACCGGCGATGACCCAGGTCTTGTGGTCGACCAGATCGTCACCGAAGTTGGCGTTGAGCTGACGCTCCGCCATCGCCATGCCGACCGCCATGGCCAGACCCTGGCCGAGCGGGCCGGTGGTGCATTCCACGCCTTCGATCAGGAAGTTCTCGGGATGACCGGCGCAGACCGAGCCGAGCTGGCGGAAGTTGCGGATGTCGTCCATCGTCGGGCTGGCATAGCCGGTCAGGTGGAGCAGCGAGTAGATCAGCATCGAACCGTGACCGGCGGACAGCACGAAGCGGTCGCGATCGGCCCACTTGGGCTGGGCGGGGTCGAACTTGAGGAACTTCGAGAACAGGACGGTCGCGACGTCGGCCATGCCCATCGGCATGCCGGGGTGGCCACTGTTGGCCGCCTGAACAGCGTCCATCGACAGCGCCCGGATGGCATTGGCCATCGGCGCGAGACGGTCAGCAGCAAGGGTCATCGTGAAAGCTCCGGAAACGGAAGGAATGGGACGATTCGAACTTGCCGACCCCCTTTAGGGCGAGGCCGTCTCCCGTCAAGTTCGCCTGATAGCGGGCATAGGCGGCTTATATGGGGGCTTGTACATATATATGCCAATCTCGTGGCCACACATTCCGCCCGGCTGATCGCCCGACTGATCGAAAGCCCTGTGAACAAGGCCATCCGATTGATTGCCTTTTGGCCATTTCACGGTAGCGCAAAATCGATGGACAAGGTGACCAACGAGGCCGCGACCGAGCAGGCAGTCGACAGGATCCGGGCAGCCCTCGCAAGGCTGGAACGCGCCGTATCGCAGAACCACGACTTGCAGGAGCGCCACGACCGCCTGCGCGGCACCGTAGAGGACGCGCTCGGCGAAATCGACGCGCTGCTCGCCGACAGCCAGCTCCCTAACCGGAAGTCCTGAGGCGATGGCGAACGTCACACTCACGATCGGCGGGCGCGAATTCATGCTCGCCTGCGCGGACGGCGAGGAAGCGCATATCACCCGCCTCGCGCAGATGATCGACGAGAAGCTCGCGCAGGCCGGAGTCGTCGGCCAGACCGAGCCGCGAATGCTGCTCTTCGCCTCGCTGATGCTGGCGGACGAACTGCACGAACTGCGCCAGCGCCCGGTTGCCGCGCCGCCCCCGCCCCCCGCTCCGGAACCGGAAATTCCCGAGGTTCTGGTCGAGGAACTCGTGCGGATCGCGGATCATGTCGAAAATCTTGCGGACCTCCTTGAGCAGCGCGCTCCGAATGCCTAAATAAGAGGCGACGGGAACTGCCCGGCACGAGCCGTACGAACATCCCTGAGGCTATAAGCAATCCAAAGGGGGCTGTCCCTGCCCGGACCCTGGTCCGATGTACATGGTCCCCACCTGACGTCGAGGCGTCAGAGGATTTCTCGAGCAAACGACCCATGGTGGTCCCGTCACCCTCTATTTCCGCTTGAAAATTCGCTTTCGCGAATTTTGCGGCACCGGCCCCAGTTCCGGCCATTTGGCCCACCCTACCACCCGCAGGATACTATCGTTGGGTGGTAGGGTGGGGCGCGGGCCGGTGCCGCAAAAATGCCCTCATGGGCATTTTTCAAACGGATTCTTATCTTTTTCGGCATGAACAGTGCCGGAATTCCGACATGCCGCGAGAGACCTTCGGTGCTATTGTCGCGGCCCTGATCAGTTCTTGCAGAAATGGGACCCTCGGTGGATTCGTCGCCCCCTCTCTCTCCGCCGTCCGAGAAAAGCGCCCTGCGCAAAAAGCACCGGGCCGCGCGTGCCGAACACGTCGCCTCGCTGCCGCAGGGCATGCGCGCGCTCGTGCTCAACCGTCCGCCCGCACCCGTCGCGGAAATGATGCCCGAAGGGCTGACCATCGGCCTCTACGCCCCCGTCGGCGACGAGGCCCCGGCCTTTGGCTGGGCGCGCTGGCTCTCCGAGCATGACCGCCGCATCGCCCTACCCTGGTTCGCCGCCAAGGACGCCGCGATGGAATTCCGCGAATGGGCCAACCCCTTCGACGAGGAACAACTGACCATCGGCCCCTGGGGCGCGCTCCAGCCGCTCCCTGATGCCAAGCCGGTGGTTCCGGCCATCGTCGTGGTGCCCCTGATCGCCTTCACGGCAGAAGGCCATCGACTCGGTCAGGGCGGCGGTCACTATGACCGCTGGCTGGAAGCCAATCCCGACGTTCCCGCGATCGGCCTTGCCTGGGACTGCCAGTTGGCCGACAACCTCCCCATGGAGCCGCACGACCGCATCCTCGATGCCGTGGTGACGCCGACGCGAATCTACGAGGGAGAGATCTGACTTGCGCGAGACCCCGACCTGGCGAATCCCCATCGGGGTCCTCGGCCTGCTCATCGCCCTGTGCGTCTACGGCCTGCTGATCGCGCGATACCTGCCGCCGGTGATCGGAACATGGCACGCCCTGCTCCAGACTCCGATCTACCTCGCGCTGGGCGTGGTGTGGATATTGCCGCTGAAGCGGTTCCTGATCTGGATGGAAACCGGACGCTGGGGGTAATATCCCAGTGTTTTTTGGGGGCGTTCTTTTTGCAGCCCGTCCGGAGCGGACAAAAGAAAAGGCCGGGCGTTAACCCGGCCTTTTTCGTTTCATTGCCTTACCACTTCCCGTGAAGGAAATGGCGCGAGTGACGGGGCTCGAACCCGCGACCTCCGGCGTGACAGGCCGGCACTCTAACCAACTGAGCTACACCCGCGCAGCAATGTATGTGAGGTTTTTAGACTACCTCAAGTCGCTGGATTACCAGCATTTTCCCAAGTGGCGCGAGTGACGGGGCTCGAACCCGCGACCTCCGGCGTGACAGGCCGGCACTCTAACCAACTGAGCTACACCCGCGTTCTTGCGGTTGCGTCCGCTTGGGAGGCCGCCCTCTATGTCAGCACCGGGTGGCTGTCAACGCGATATTCCAGCCCCATGAAGTTTTTTACGACCGAACCGCGACTAGCCTGTGGACAGTTTTGCCTGAAGCAGGATTTTTGGGGTGATTTTGCGATTTTCGTCGCGCGAAGGCGGCGTCCAAGTGGTTCACTCGAAGGAAAAATCGGCAAAAAAATTTTGGGCCAAGCCTAATTTTCTGCGGAGCTTCGTCGCCAACCTGCCCCCTCACAAAAATCGTCGCCCCCGCGAAGGCGGGGGTCCCGCTGCCTTTGCCCGCTTTTCGCCCACACCAAGAAAGCGGGGTCCCCGCCTTCGCGGGGACGACGAGACTGGGTTGGGAAAGGTAACTCGAGGGCAATGAGGACATACCCTCAGCAGGAAGTCAGGAAGGCTTACGCGGCTTCTCATATTTCCAGTTGCGCGCCTTGCCCTCGGCGATCCACTCGGCCGCCTGCGCCATGCGCTTGTCTCGCGTGGCAAGAGTCTTCGCCTCGGTGATCCATTCGAGATAGTCCCGCCGCTGGGACGGACTGAAAGCTCCGAATCCCCCCTGCGCCGCCGGTGTGGCGGCCAGCAGCGCCGCAAAGTCTTCCGGAATCTCAATTTCTGGACGTGGCTTGCGCTCGCCACCGGTCTTGAGCGCGGTGCCCTTCTCTAGCACCCGCGCCATCGCGGCTTGAAGATTCGCCGTCAGCACCGAATCGTCCGGCAGATCAGCCGTCTTCGCGATTCGCCCGAACTGGCCCATGGCGTCACCCTGCCGACCGTCACCATGAATGACGAAAGTACAGTGCGCCTTGAACGCCGCCATCCCGGCCACGTTCTTACCCCTCACCGTGAAGTGCGGCATGCCCCACTTGATCGTCTCTTCGGCACCGGGAAGCGCGCGGTGGGCCAGCTCGCGCAGATGTTCGAGAATCGGGCGGGCAAAGTCCGCGGCCTCTGCGATATAGTCATCGACGCGCGGATCCTTGCCCATTCACTCTCTCCCCTTACCCCGCAAGAATGAGCGCGGGGGCCTCGATCAGCTTCTTGAGGTCCTGTGCGAAACTGGCGGCATCCCAGCCATCTACCACGCGGTGATCGCAGGACATCGAGATATTCATGATCTTGCGCTTCTCGATACGCTCGGCGCCGTCGGCGCCCTTCACGAACATCGGCCGCTCGACGATCCGATTCGGGCCGATAATCGCCACTTCGGGACGGTTGATGACCGGCGTCGTCGCCACCCCGCCCATCGGCCCGAGCGACGTCACGGTGATCGTCGAACCCGAAAGCTCGGACGACTTGGCCGACCCATCGCGCGCCGCCTGCGCGAGACGTCCGATTTCGGTGGCAAGCTGCCAGAGGTTGCGGTCCTGCGCATCGCGGATCACCGGGACCATCAGCCCCGCCGGGGTCTGTGCCGCCATGCCGAGATGGACCGAGCCATAGCGCGTAACCACGCCCGCCTCGTCATCGTAGTGGGCGTTGAGCATCGGATACTTCGGCAGCAGCTTGCAGATCGCGGTGATGAGGAACGGCAGCATCGTCAACTTGGGGCGCCCGTCCACATTGGCTCCCCTGCCCGTGTTGAGCTGCGCACGTGTCTCCTCCAGCGCCGTCACGTCGAATTCCTCGACATAGGCGAAGTGCGGAATCTGGCGCTTGGATGCGGCCATGTTCTCGGCGATGCGGCGACGCAGGCCGATTACGCGGACCTGCTCGTCCTGCCCCTTGCGACCGGCAGGCTGGAAACCGCCCGCTGCATTGTAGGACAGGAAGGCGTCGAGATCGGAATGGCGCAGGCGGCCATCCTCGGCCGGGCGCACTTCGCCTATGTCGATACCGAGATCGGCAGCGCGCTTGCGCACGGCCGGGCTGGCCATGACTTTGGCGTGGGTGCTTGAGGGTTTTGGCGCGGGCGTGGGTGCGCGGGCTTCGACAGGCTCAGCCTGAGCGGGTGTGGGGGATGGGGCGGGAGTGGGGGCAAGCTCTACGGTAGTGCCAGATTCCACAACCTCCGCTCGTGCTGAGCCTGTCGAAGCACCGTCCACTGCCCCCTCGGCCACCTCGGCCTTCGGCGCAGGACCACGATCGACCTCGTTCCCCGCGCCTTCAACCTCGATCACCACCAGCGGCGAGCCAATGGCGATAACATCGCCCTCGGCGCCCGCCACCTCGACGACCACGCCCGAAACCGGGCTTTCCATCTCAACCGTCGCCTTGTCGGTCATCATGTCGGCCAGACGGCCGTCCTCTTCGACCGTGTCCCCGACCTTGACGTGCCAGGCGACGATCTCGGCTTCGGCGATACCTTCGCCGATGTCGGGAAGGCGGAATGTGAAACGACCCATCGGATCAATCCTTCATGAGCCGATCGACCGCCTCGCCGATGCGGACGGGACCGGGAAAATAGGCCCACTCGAGGCTGTGCGGATAAGGCGTGTCGAAACCGGTCACGCGCTCCACCGGGGCTTCGAGATGATAGAAGCAGCGCTCCTGAACGAGCGTGACGAGTTCGGCGCCGAAGCCGGAAGTGCGGGTGGCCTCGTGTATCACCAGGCATTTCCCGGTCTTCCCCACCGACTTTTCCACAGTGTCGATGTCGAGCGGGACAAGGCTGCGCAGGTCGATGATCTCGGCATCGACGCCCTTCTCGGCCAGCACCGCCTCGGCGACATGAACCATGGTGCCGTAAGTCACGACCGTCAGCGCCGCGCCTTCGCGCACCACGCGGGCCTTGCCGAGCGGGATTTTGTAGTAGCCCTCCGGCACCTGACTGCCCGGCAACCCTTTCCAGGGCCGCGAGGGGCGATCGTAATAGCCGTCGAACGGGCCGTTGTAGATGCGCTTTGGCTCGAAGAAGATAACCGGATCGTTGTCCTCGATCGCGGCGATCAGCAGGCCCTTGGCGTCGTGCGGGGTCGCCGGGATCACCGTCTTGAGACCGGCGACATGGGTGAACAGCGCTTCGGGACTCTGGCTGTGGGTCTGGCCGCCGAAGATGCCGCCGCCGAACGGCGAGCGCACCGTGATCGGCGCCACAAACTCGCCGGCCGAGCGATAACGCAGACGCGCCGCTTCGGAGACGAGCTGGTCGAGGCCGGGATAGATATAGTCCGCGAACTGGATTTCCGGCACCGGGCGCAGGCCATAGGCGGCCATGCCCACCGCCGCGCCGATGATGCCGCACTCGTTGATCGGCGTATCGAACACGCGGTTCTTGCCGAACTTCTTCTGCAAGCCCGCCGTCGCGCGGAACACGCCGCCGAAGTAGCCGACATCCTCGCCCATGATGACCACGTCGGGATCGCGCGCCATCATGATGTCGAGCGCGTCGTTGATCGCCTCGATCATGTTCATCGAGCGGCTCGGCGCGTCGTGGAGGCTGACGGGGTTTTCCTCGATCATGGTCCTCACTCCTTCCACTCCGGCCATTTTGTCTGTCGCTCGCGGATCGCCTGTTCGGCCTGTTCCTGGAGGTGCCAGGGCAGTTCCTCGAACACGTCCTCGAACATCGTGTGGAACGGATGGTGCAGGCCATGCCCGAGGATGCCGTTCTTCTCGGCTTCCTTGGTGGCCGCCTTGACCTGCTCGGCGAGATCGCGGTCCATCGCGGCGTGCTGCTCCTCCGACCATTCGCCGAGCGCGATCAGGTGCTTCTTGAGCCGCATGATCGGGTCGCCGAGCGGCCAGTCCTCGGCCTCGCGCGCGGAGCGGTAGGCGCTGGGATCGTCCGAGGTGGAGTGCCCTTCGGCGCGGTAGGTGAAGTGCTCGATCAGGGTCGGGCCCTTGCCCGCACGGGCGCGGTTGGCGGCCCATTCCATCGCCGCATAGACCGCGAGGATATCGTTGCCGTCCACCCGAAGCCCGGCGATGCCGTAGCCTGCCGCGCGCGCCGCGAACGTCGTCCGCTCCGCCCCGGCAAAGCCCGAGAAGCTGGAGATCGCCCACTGGTTGTTGACCACGTTGAGCACGACCGGCGCATTATAGACCGCCGCAAAGGTCATCGCCGCGTGGAAATCGCCCTCGGCGCTGGAGCCTTCGCCCACGAAACTGGTGGCGATGCGGGTATCGCCCTTGATCGCGCTCGCCATGGCCCAGCCCACCGCCTGCGGGAACTGGGTGGCGAGGTTGCCCGAGATGGAGAAGAAGCCGTAGTCCTTGGCCGAATACATAATCGGTAGCTGACGGCCCTTCAACGGGTCGGCGCGGTTGGAGTAGATCTGGTTGACCATCTCCACCAGCGGATAGCCGCGGGCGATCAGCACGCCCTGCTGGCGGTAGCTGGGGAACACCATGTCATCCGCCGCGAGCGCGTGGGCGCAAGCGATCGAGATCGCCTCCTCTCCGGTAGACTTCATGTAGAAGCTGGTCTTGCCCTGCCGCTGGCCGCGATACATGCGGTCGTCGAAAGCGCGGGTCAGCGCCATCGTCGCCAGCATCCGTCGCAGGGTTTCGGGATCGAGACCCGGATTCCACGGGCCGACGGCGCGGTCGTCATCACCCAGCACCCGGATCATGTCGAGCGTCAGCGGCCAGGTTTCCCCGGCCTCGCAGGCCTCGTCCGGCCGGGCCAGAAGGCCCGGTTCGGGGATATCCAGGTGAGTATAATCTACCGTATCGCCGGGCCGATATCTCGGCTCGG
Source organism: Novosphingobium sp. BL-S-20 (assembly GCF_055521635.1). Classification (NCBI taxonomy): domain Bacteria; kingdom Pseudomonadati; phylum Pseudomonadota; class Alphaproteobacteria; order Sphingomonadales; family Sphingomonadaceae; genus Novosphingobium; species Novosphingobium sp. BL-S-20. The sequence goes on from NZ_CM145494.1 coordinate 2,258,005, forward strand.
GAACATAGAGTTCGAGCGGCGGCAGATTGCCACGTAACTTGCCTGTGCGAACCGGGCCTTCGGCCATTCTGGTTATCCTCTCCCGACTTTCCGGGCCGTGGAAACCTGATCTGCGCTAGGAAAAAGGGACGAACCTAACGCGTTTCAAAATTCCACGGTCAGGTCATAATATTTCAACCTCCAGCAATGTCAATCCACCGAGAAAGGCGCTGAAACCGGCGCTAGACAGCCACCGGAGCGGCGATATGCGCCTGCGGCGCATAGCCCGAGACCACGAAATCCTCGATGCGGTAATCGAAGATCGAATCGGGCCTGCGAGCGAATTCGAATCGCGCTTCGCCCTCGGGTGTTCGCGACAGCTGCTCTTCGACCAGCGCGGCATGGTTGAGGTAGAGATGGACATCACCGCCCATCCAAACGGCCTCGCCCGGCTCAAGGTTGCATTGCTGCGCGAACATCCGCGTCAGCAACGCCAGCGACCACATGTTGAAGGCGAATCCGAGCCCGAGGTCGCAGCTGCGCTGATAGAGCGCGCAGGAGAGCCGTCCGTTGGCGACATGGAACTGATAGCTCTTGTGGCAAGGCGGCAGCGCCATCGAATCGAGTTCGGCCACGTTCCAGCCCTCGATGATATGACGGCGGCTGCCGGGATTGTTCTTCAGGCTCTCGATCACTTGCGCGACCTGGTTCACCCCGGCCTCGCGCTTGCGATAGAGGCCATCGCCCGCGTCTTCATAGACCGGCCAGTCCACCCACTGCTTGCCGTAGACCGGACCGAGATCGCCCCACTCAGCGGCAAAGGCGGTATCCTCGACGATCCGCCGCGAGAATTCCGCGCGCTCGATCGCCTCACCGGTTTCGCGGCGATAGCGGTCCAGCGGCCAGTCGGTCCAGATTTCCACGCCCTGCGCGCAGAGCGAACGGATATTGGTGTCGCCGGTCAGGAACCAGAGCAGTTCGCGGGTGGCCGTCTTCCAATAGACGCGCTTGGTAGTGAGCAGCGGCATCGCGCCGGTCGACAGATCGAAGCGGATCGTCGCCCCGAACAGCGAGCGCGTGCCGACGCCGGTGCGGTCCACCCGTTCGTCGCCCTCCTCCCAGATGCGGCGCATGAGATCGAGGTATTGCCACTCCCAGTGGCGAGATGAGGCCGGAGCGGTGTTTTGTGCAGCGGAATCGGCAGCGAGAATATCGGTCATGGCCGAAACCTAGCCCATCGGGCCGCTCAAGGAAAAGGTTGTCGATACGCGAAAGCCGAACGGCAAAACGCGAAAGCCAGACAGCAAAAAACCCAGCGTTTCCGCTGGGTTTTTATGCCTCACCCGAAGGTGAAAATGGTCGGGGAAAGAGGATTCGAACCTCCGGCCCCTGCCTCCCGAAGACAGTGCTCTACCAGGCTGAGCTATTCCCCGACCGGGTGGGCGTTCCGAAGACCGCCCTGGGCAGGAGCGCGCCTATATAGGGCGACTCCGGGGGTGGCAAGGGGCCAATCTCATTTTTGTTCTCCCCGCCCGGCGAAAGAGTAGCGAGACAGCCTTCAGGGCGCCGAAAAACCTGGAAATTCCAGTAAAAACAAAAATTTCCACAGGCCGGATTTTCTTCGATCGAAGCCTGCAAAGCACTGGTGCGCCCATCGAATCGCTCATCCACGAGGCTGAAGAAAGTCGAATCGGCGGGCTTTCCGGCTGCCCTACCCCTTTTGGCCAGCCCGGTTGTCACCCCGCAGGCCCTCGGGCAGAACATTGGCGAGGGATGCATGGTCGCGGGGAATGACGATGCGACATCTGCCTTTTCGACATCTTATCGCTTGCGGGGCGGTAGCATGGCTCACCCTGCCCGGCATGGCCGCCGCCTCCGCTCCGGTCACACTCACGCCGATCACCCTCGCGTCGGGGATGAACGCCCTGCCGGACATCGCCGGAACCGGCGAGGACGGATCGATCGCACAGCTCTGGCGCCAGAACAACAAGGTGCGCGGCCAGCATGTCTTCCTGGTGAAAGTGGGCGAGGCCACCGCCCTGCTCGAAGGGCGCGGGCAGATCATCGACGCGCCGGACGTCGGCGACGACATGATCCGCTCGGTCCGCTTCGCCCGCGGCGATTATCGCGGCAAGGCGACACTCTATATGCTGATCGCCAGTCGGGACATCGGTGCGTCGCCCTATGACGCCGCGCCGACGCATATCCAGTCCTTCGCGCTGGTGAAGGAGCAGGAGGGCTTCGGCTTCACCCCCGTGCGCGCCTTCGTCGCCAAGGACAAATACTGCCACGCCGACGCCGCCCTGCTGGCCGAGCTGAACTTTCCGCTTTCGCCTGTCTATGCCGGACGAGCGACGCCGACCGGCTGCCGAACAGCCCCCTAGCCGCCACGAAGAAGCTGCACGCCCCAATCGCGCTCGAACAGATAGAGCAGCAGGCGCGCCGCTTCCCCGCGCGGTCCGGCGAGGCCGCCGTCGCGCTCGATCAGCAGGCGGGCGTCGTCATGGGCGAGCGGCAGCAGCTTGGTGATCTGCTCCAGACTGGCGATGCGGAACGGCGTGTCGCCCGACTGGCGCGTACCGAGCAGTTCGCCGCCGCCGCGCAGTTGCAGGTCTTCTTCGGCCAGCCGGAAGCCGTCCTGCGTCTCGCGCATCAGGGCAAGGCGCTGGCGAGCCGTCTCGCTGAGTTGCTGACCGCGCAGCAGCAGGCAGGTCGATTTCTCGCTGCCGCGCCCCACGCGTCCGCGCAGCTGGTGAAGCTGGGCGAGGCCGAAACGCTCGGCCTGTTCGATCACCATGAGCGTGGCATTGGGCACGTCGACGCCGACCTCGATCACCGTCGTCGCCACCAGCACCGAGGCCTCGCCGCTGGCGAAGCGCTCCATGCCCGCGTCCTTGGCGTCAGGCTTCAACTGTCCGTGTACGAGCACGACCTTGTCGCCGAAGCGATCCTTGAGCGTGGCATAGCGAGCCTCTGCAGCGGCAAGGTCGTCGTTCTCGCTCTCGCTTACCATCGGACAGACCCAATAGGCCTGCTGCCCGGTCTCGATATGGCGGGCAATGCCTTCGACGACATCGCCCATGCGCTCCACCGAGACCACGCGGGTATCGATCGCCTGGCGCCCCGGCGGCAGTTCGTCGAGCTTGGAGACTTCCATCTCGCCGTACTGCGCCAGAGTCAGCGTGCGCGGGATCGGCGTGGCGGTCATGGCCAGCGTATGCGGCGTGCGGCGGCCCTTGCGCGCCAGCATCAGCCGCTGGCCGACACCGAAGCGGTGCTGCTCGTCGATCACCACCAGCGCGAGGTTGCGGTAGGACACCGTGTCCTGAAAGATCGCATGGGTGCCGACGACGATATCGATGGTGCCGCCGACCAGCCCCATCAGGATCGCCTCGCGCGCCTTGCCCTTGTCGCGCCCGGTCAGCAGCGCGACTTCGACGCCGGTGCCCTGAAGCATCCGGGCGAGCGTCTCGTAATGCTGGCGGGCGAGGATTTCGGTCGGCGCCAGCAGCGCCGCCTGCGCGCCTGCCTCCACCGCGATCAGCATCGCGTTGAGCGCCACCACCGTCTTGCCCGCGCCGACGTCGCCCTGGAGCAGGCGCAGCATCGGCGCGTTCTGCGCCACGTCGCCCTCGATCTCGTCGATCGAGCGCTTCTGCGCGCCGGTCAGCGCAAACGGCAGCTTGAGCTTGGCCCTCAGCGCGCCGTCGCCTTTCAGCGGCGTGCCGGACTGCTTGCGGTTGCTCTCGCGCACCAGCATCAGCGCCAGCGCATTGGCGAGCAGTTCGTCATAAGCGAGCCGGTCGCGCGCCTGGGCATGGACGCCGCGATGAACCTCTCGCACGGCCTCGTGCCAGACCGGCCACTTCATCTTGTCGTAGAGGCCGTGCTCGATCCATTCGGGCAGTTCCGGCAGGGCCTTGAGCGCCTGCTGGACGAGACCCGCGACACGCCCCTGCGTCAGTCCCTCGGACAACGGATAGACCGCCTCGCAAAGCTGGCCCACCGGCGCGGCGCTGGTTTCCGAGACATGTTCGGGGTGCACCATCTGGAGCATCTGACCATACTGGTCGAGCCGCCCCGCCACCCAGCGCGTCTCGCCCATCGGAAGCTGCTTCTTCGCGGTATAGGAGGCGCGGCCGAAATAAGTGATCGTGCAAATATTGCCGGTCTCGTCCTCGGCGATCACCCGGAACGGGCCGCGCCCCGACGGGGAACGATGCTCGCGCACGGTGAGGCGGACGATCACGTTCTCACCCACGCTGGCATCGTCGAGATTGAGCACCGCGCGCCGCTCCACGAAGCGGTCGGGCAGATGATAGAGCAAGTCGCGGATGCGGGTCAGCCCGAGCTTTTCCAAGGGACGCTTGAGCTTGGGGCCAACGCCGTCAAGGGAATCGGTCTCGGTGAACAGGCAATTCAGAGCTTCGGGCCGCATGGCCGCCTCTTAGCGCGAGAACGGCTCGTTTCGCCAGACCGATGGGGAACGGATTTGCGGACAGCCACGTTGGCCTCAGTGAACCCCACCCCAGCATAGGAGAATTAGATGCTTCTTCCGCACGGAACCGTGTTCGCGATCGTCGACGGTGAAAACTTCGAACTCTATCGCAATGCCGGACGCGAAGCCGCACCACGGCTCACTTCGCTGGACGCGCCCGATCTGGAGGCCACCAACTTCAGCGCAGGCTTCCGCCGCCGCGATGCCCCTTCCCGCCACCAGGCCCGCACCGGCGACGGTAGCAACGATGCGCTGGACGAAAGCGCCCATGCCGCCGCAGTCGCAGGCTGGCTCAACCAGCAAGTGCTGGACCGCGAGATCGATCAGCTGGTGATCGTCGCCGATCCGCGCTCATTGGGCGAGATGCGGCGTCACTATCACAAGGAACTGAAAAGCGCGCTGTTGACCGAAGTGCCCAAGACGATGACCGGCCGCCCGAGTGACGAGATCATCAAGGTCTTCCAGAGGTAAGTTCCGGGAAATCGCACTCGCTCCCTCCCCTTAACCGCCTCGTCACCCCCGCGAAGGCGGGGGCACCGCTTTCTTCTACAAGCTATCGGTAAGCCGCAAGAAAAGCGGGGTCCCCGCCTTCGCGGGGACGACGGGGTTTATGTTCCAGCCGCCTCGCCTTTCCCTACCCCTGCGCAAGACATCCCGAAACTTGCCCCGACCCGCCGGGCACGGTAACGGCGCCGGTATGACCGAACTTCTCCCACGGCTCGCCCGCCTCAAGTTCCGCGCCTGGCATCGCGGCACGCGCGAGGCCGATTACATGATCGGCTGCTTCTTCGACAAATTCCACGCCGAATGGTCCGAAGCCGAGATCGACCTCTTCGAAACGATGATCGAGGAAGAAGACGTCGACATCATGGCCTGGGCGCTCGGCACCCAGAGCATTCCCGAGCAATATCGCGGCCCTTTGATGGACCGCATGATGAAGCTCGATTACGTCGATATTCCGCGCTGATGCTTCGGCAAGCTCAGCATGAGCGGAGGATGACCCAATTTCCCAAACCCGCTCAGCCTGAGCTTGTCGAAGGCCCTGCACGACGCGCATGACTGATTTCCAACGCATTCTCTCGGCCACCTCGCCGCTTACCCTCGCTTCGGTAACGCGCGGTGCCCAGCCGCTGGTCATGGCGGACCTTGCCCGCGCCGCAAAAGGCCGGGCGGTGTTCATCGCCGACAACGAAAGCGCCATGCGCGCCGTGGCCGAGGCGGCGCAATTCTTTGCGCCGGAACTGGATGTCGTCGAATTCCCCGCATGGGACTGCCTGCCCTACGACCGCGCCAGCCCTGCCCTGTCGGTCAGCGCCCGCCGTCTGGCCGCGCTGCACCGGCTCCAGCTGAAGCGCACCGGGCCGCAGCTTCTCGTCACCACCGCCAATGCCGTGCTCCAGCGCGTGCTCACGCCGTTCCGCATTCGCGAATCGGTGCGCCTGCTCAAGCCCGGAACGGAAATCGGCCATGAAAGCCTGATCGCGCTGCTGCGCCGTCAGGGCTACCAGCGCAGCGACACCGCCATCGATGCGGGCGAATTCGCGGTGCGCGGCTCGATCTTCGATATCGTGCCCTCCGGTCTGGAAGGCGGCCTGCGCCTCGATTTCTTTGGCGACGAGCTGGAAACGCTGCGCCTGTTCGATACCGGCACCCAGCGCTCCACCGGCACCGTGCCCGATCACCTGCTGCTCCCCGCCAGCGAAGCGCTGGTGGACGAGGACAGCGTCAAGCGCTTCCGCAGCCGCTATCGCGAGATGTTCGGCGCCAATGCCACGGCAGACCCGCTCTATCAGGCAGTCAGCGACGGCCGCCGGCTTGCGGGCATGGAGCACTGGCTACCGCTGTTCGAAGACCGTCTGGTCACGCTGTTCGATCACCTTTCGGACGACGACCTGCTGGTGATCGACAGCCCCGCGCTGGGCGCCGCGGACGAGCGCTTCACCGACATCGCGGACTATCACAAGGCCCGCCTCGAAACCTCCGGCCAGAAGGCAGGATCGTACCGCCCGCTGGCGGTCGACGCGCTCTATCTGGGGCGCGAGGAGTTCGAACAGGCCGTTGCCGCCTTCCCGGTCCACCGCGCCGATCCTTTCGCGCAGCCGGAAACCAAGACTGTCATCGATTTCGGCTTTGGCAATGCTCGTGATTTCACGCCCGAGCGTGCGCGCGGCGACAATGCCTATGAGGCCGCCGCCAAGCACCTCCATGCCGTTGCCAAGACCGGCCGCAAGGCGATCCTGGCCGCCTACTCCACCGGCAGCCGCGCCCGCCTCGTCTCGATTCTGGGCGAAGCGCAAGGCCCCGAACCCAAGCTGGCCGAAACCTGGCAGGAAGCGCTCGGCCTTGCCGTTCAGGGACGCTCCGCCGCGCTGGTGCTGCCGCTGGAGACCGGCTTCTCCAATGATTCGGTCGAAGTCGTCACCGAGCAGGACATTCTGGGCGACCGCCTTGTCCGCCGGAAGAAAAAGAAAAAGGATTCGGACGCCTTCCTCGCCGAACTGGCGGCGCTGACACCCGGTGATCTGATCGTCCACATGGACCACGGCATCGGTCGTTACGAAGGCTTGCAGTCGATCCCGGTCGGCAAGAGCCCGCACGACTGCGTGATGCTGACCTATGCAGGCGGCGACAAGCTCTACATCCCGGTCGAAAACCTCGACGTGCTTTCCCGCTACGGCAGCGAGGCGGAAGGCGTCGCGCTCGACAAGCTGGGCGGCGAGGCATGGCAGAAACGCCGCGCCAAGCTGAAGGAACGCATCCGCGAGATCGCGGGCGAACTGATGAAGACCGCCGCCGAACGCGCGCTGCGCGTTGCCCCGGCGCTGCTGCCCGAAAAGTCGAGTTACGATCAGTTCGTGGACCGGTTCCCCTGGCAGGAAACCGAGGATCAGGAACATGCCATCGACGACGTGCTTGGCGATCTGGCCGAGGGCAAGCCGATGGACCGCCTCGTCTGCGGCGATGTCGGCTTCGGCAAGACCGAAGTGGCCCTGCGCGCCGCTTTCGTCGCCGCCATGGCGGGCCAGCAGGTCGCCGTGGTCGCGCCGACCACCCTGCTCGCGCGCCAGCACTATTCGAGCTTTGCCGACCGCTTCAACGGCTTCCCGCTGGAAGTGGGCCGCCTCTCGCGCTTGGTGCCCGAAAAGGAAGCCAAGGCCACGCGCGAGGGCCTGACCGCCGGCACCATGGACGTCGTCTGCGGCACCCACGCGATCCTCTCGAAAACGGTCAATTTCAAACGCCTCGGCCTTGTCATCGTCGACGAGGAGCAGCGCTTCGGCGTCAATCACAAGGAGCGCCTGAAGCAGCTGCGCACCGACGTGCATGTGCTGACACTCACCGCCACGCCGATCCCGCGCACGCTGCAGATGGCGATGTCGGGCCTGCGCGAACTCTCGACCATCCAGACCCCGCCGGTGGACCGCCTTGCGGTGCGTACTTACGTGATGGAATGGGACGAGATGGTGATGCGCGAGGCTCTGCTGCGCGAACACCATCGCGGCGGCCAGAGCTTCATCGTCGTGCCGCGCATTTCGGACATGGCCGAAGTCGAGGAATGGCTGGCCAAGAGCGTGCCCGAAGTGAAAGTCATCTCCGCCCACGGCCAGATGAGCGCGGGCGAAGTGGAAGAGCGCATGAGCGCCTTCTACGAGGGCAAGTACGAAGTCCTGCTGTCGACCACCATCGTCGAAAGCGGCATCGACATTCCCCGCGCCAACACGATCATCATCCACCGCGCCGACCGTTTCGGCCTGGCCCAGCTCTACCAGCTGCGCGGACGCGTGGGCCGATCGAAGCTCCGCGCCTATGCCTATCTGACGACGCCTGCGGGCCGTGCGCTTTCCGAAGTCGCGGAGAAGCGCCTCAAGGTCCTGAGCGACCTCGATTCGCTGGGTGCGGGCTTCCAGCTTGCCAGCCACGACCTCGACATTCGCGGCGCCGGGAACCTGCTGGGCGACGAACAGTCCGGCCATATCCGCGAGGTCGGCTTCGAACTCTACCAGTCGATGCTGGAAGACGCGATTCTCGAAGCCCGCGCGGGCGGCGTCGGGCTGGAGAAGGATACCTCGGGCCTGTCCCCGCAGATCACGGTGGAAGCGCCGATCATGATCCCGGAGGACTACGTTCCCGATCTGGCCGTCCGCATGGCGCTCTATCGCCGCCTCAACGATGCCGACAGCAAGGACGAGATCGAATCGCTCTCGGCCGAAATGATCGACCGCTTCGGGCCGCTGCCGCAAGCCACGGCGAACCTCGTCCAGCTTATCCAGATCAAGCGGCAGGCGATCGAGGCGCATATCGCCAAGATCGACGTGGGACCGCGCGGCACGCTGGTCAGCTTCCACAACGACAGCTTCCCGAACCCGCTGGGCCTGATTGCTTATGCCGAGCGGCTTCAGGGCGCGGTCAAGCTGCGGCCGGACAACAAGCTGGTGCTGCAACGCGCCTGGGGCGATCCCAAGTCGCGCCTCAATGGCCTGCTGCAATTGACCAAGGGCCTAGCCGCGGTAGCGCGCAAAGGCTGACGCCGCGCTACTCCATCGTCATCCTGAACTCGTTTCAGGATCCATCTTGCCGATTAAGCGGCCGTTGATGGTCAGAAATGGATCCTGAAACAAGTTCAGGATGACGAGCGCTAGGGGAATAGCTTCCCCTCGCTACATCAACGGCACCCTGATCCGTGCGATCAACCCCCCGCAGGGCGACGTCGCGAAGGAGAGCTGCCCGCCAAAACGCATCATCAGCCGGTGCGCCGTCGGGATGCCGAGACCGAAGCCCGGTGTGTCGCGCGTGCGCGCCTCATCGAGACGGAAGAACGGCGTCAGCACATCCTCGAAATGGCTCGGCGGAATGCCGGGGCCGGTATCCTCCACGTCGATGAACCAGTCCGCCCCTTCATGGCGCACGGCGACTTCCGCCCGCCCGCCGAAGCGGATGGCGTTCTCGACCAGCGCGCCGGTCGCCAGAGCCAGCGGCTGGGGGAAGCTCTCGACCACCGCCTTGCCCGCCCCCATCAGCCGCGCCCGGTCCTCGTATGGCGCAATGACGCCCGCCACGAGTTCACCCAGATCGACCTTCTCTGCATCCGAAGACAAGTGCTGGGCCCGCAGATAGCCTTGCAGGGAAGCGAGCAGCCCCTCCATTTCGTCTATGCTGGTCTGCATGATCTCCGATATTTCGGAATCCTCGATCAGGTCCGCGGCAATCTGCTGGCGTGAGAGCGGAGTGCGAAAGTCGTGGCTGATCGCTTCGAACGATCTCGCCTGATCCTCCAGCAGCCGTGCAATACGCTCCTGCATGACGTTCATCGAATGGGCGAGATTGCGCAGGTCTTCAGGCCCGCTCTCGCGAATCTCGACGCGCTGGCCGTGGCCGATGGCGTCGGCGGCCTGGGTTAGGCGGCGCAGCGGATTGGTGAGCAGGCGCAGCAGGATCAGCCCGATGGCGATGCAAGCGAGCGCCGTACAGAGCATGAGCACGCTGGCCCGCAAGGCGATCGGCCACATCGAGGTGATGTCCCGCGAGCGGAAATTCAGCCACTTACCGTCGGCAAGACGCACCGACCCCACGAGATCGCTCTTGCCGCCGGAGGTATCGGCGGTCGCAAGATGGAGCGGACGCGCGGCAAGACCCGGTTCCCATTCGATCACCTGCCCGGCGATTCGGTGCAGTGATTCGGAATCGGCCATGCCGCGCACGGCGGGCTCGGGCGAAAATTCCGCCTTGAGATGGCCCGTCGTCATGATCGGCGCGGCAAGATTCGGTTGAAGCGTATGGATGCGGTCGCTGACGACGATCAGTTCAGCGATTCGCCGCGCGTGATCGGCGCGAATCGTCTGCCGGTCGATGGACTGATAGAACAGGAGGCTGCCAGCCAGCTGCGCCACGCAGAGCGCCAGAAATACGACGGCAGCAAGAACTGCCAGACGCGGGATACTGATTCGGGCCACGGTTCCTCTCACGGGATGCCCGATTGTTCTGCGTGATATGCCGGGGCGTCCTGCAAGAGCGCTCTCACCGGATGAGGCGTTCGTCAATGCGCTGTCTGCTTGGGAAACATTTTGACACTTGCGGATAGAACCGCAACACTCGCACCTTGTGCAGAGCGACTTTCCTGCTTCCGCTTCGGAAGGAAGAAAGTGGCTCCCCGAGTAGATGTCACATTTCATAGTTCTGACCCGCTGTTTTCTGTCGATTTCAGGTGTGCGTACTTGGGCAGATGCCCCCTGAAGTGCCCCCCCCAGGGATCGGCAATTTGACCGTCGAATTATTATTCTTGGTGATTCGCGAAAGGGCGCTGACGCTTCCATTCTTCGATTTCTGTCGAGAGCCAGGCCACGGCCTGGACACCGATTCGCCGAGGTTTGGGGAAGGTGCCGCTCGCCATCTGACGGTAAATTGTTGGGCGGCTGAGGCCGGTCTCTTGCTCAACTTCCTTGCGGCGCAAGAAGCGGCCGATGCCCCCCTCGGGTCCGGAACAGGCGCTGGAGCTCGGTGTGGGATAAGTGTTCATGCGCGCGTCTCGAGAGTTGCGGAGCTCCGGGGAGCGAAAGCGCTCGCCGGCGGTATCGCCGGCAGCGGCGCTGCGATGTGGTGGAAGTCGATCACCAAGACCTCGGGGTTGTTCTTCCAGACCTGGTCGCCATTCGAGAGCGCCAGGTTCTTGTCCCAGGCACGCGCGAAGGCTGCGCGGTGGGTGAAACCTTGAGCGTGGATCTCGTCGATCGTGATCGACTGGAGCGGCGCCCGGCCGACGTAGGCGACCTTTAGGTGATGGCGATGCCATACCCTCAGCAGCTCGCGCGCGAACCGGCGGCGGCCCAGGGTCGGCTCTGGTTCCGGCGTCTGGATGTCCGTAACAAACGTCGGCCGCGCACCACGCAACTCCGCCTGGACGGGGGACTTGTGCTCGAACTCGCGGGGCAGATGAAAGGGTTCGCGCACCCACAGCAGATCGCCCGGCCGGATGGCTTTGAGCCGTCCGACCGGGCGATAGAGGCGAGAGAGGCAACCATCGACGAGCCGCTCGATCTGCGGCTCCACGATCGTGAAGGGCTGGGATTTCACTCCGCTGCCTCCCCTTGCCCGCTGTGTTCGGATGCCCCGTTTTCGGGGCTGTTTGCGACACCGAAGGACAGCAGCGGATGGACCCAGCGCGCACTTTGCGCGAGCGCTTCGACCGTGACGTTGAGCGGCGAAACGAGCAGTTGGTCGACGGTAACGGTGACCATCGTCATGATAGAGCACTCCGTTGAGCGGCGCCCTTCGCGCGCCGTGCGGCCTTGCGGCGGGAAATGAGCTTGATCGGGAAAGCGAGCTGCGTGCCTTCACCTGGGTGTGTGGCGTCGAGCGCCTGGCACTCCACGCACCTGCAGCGGCGCGAGCGGGGTCGATTGGTCATGAGCGGCCCTCTGGTTCGGCGCGCTCTTCGCGGCGGCGGCGGAGTTCGTCCAACACCTGGCGATCGTCGGCCGACATAGGCATGAGGCCCGAGGCCGGGCGGCGGCGGATGGCCTTCAGGAGCTTGGCGATCATTGGGACTCGCCCGCGAGCGCCGCGACCAGAGCGGGCACGACAAGGCACCCGGCCGTTGCGAGCAGCGCCGCCCACATCCCGGCCAGCCTCTGCTCTGCCTGGCTGGCCCGGCCGACCTGGCTGCTGATCCACGAGGCCCCCCGCGCGAACATCAGTCGAGCCCGAGGGCCGTCTTGTAGGTGTCGAGAAGCATGTCCATCTCGCGGCGATCGTCCGGCTTCATCTTCCGGATGCGAATGATCTGCCGCATGATTTTAACGTCGTATCCGACGGCCTTGGCCTCGTTGTAGACATCGCGGACATCGTCACCGATGCCCTTCTTTTCTTCCTCCAAGCGCTCGACGCGCTCGATTAGCAGGCGGAGGCGATCGTCGGTGGTTTCAGCCATTGGCCTTGGCCCCCTCTGCTGGATCCCGAGCGAGGCCGAAAATGGCGCCGAGCCGAATAAGATTTTTGAGCGTGAACTCTAGCCGTTCCTTCGTCAGGTTGAGCGCGAGCTCGGTCGCTACAAGCTTCACACCCGATCCCGTACCGCCAGCGGTCAATCGAAGAAGGGTGGCCAGGCACTGGTCCGTTGCATGGCAGGCCAAGTCGACAGCCTCAGCAACGCGGGCGGGGTCAACACCGTCCCGCGCCAGCATCGCGCGCAGTTCTCGGCGAAAGCTTTCATCGTACGGAGACGTCACGCGAACTCTCCCTGGAGCGAATTGTCGACCAGGTGGCGAGCAAGCCAGCCCGCGCCCGCGTAACGCTCGCGGCGGATCGCGGCCGGCGTCGGCAGGTGGCGGACGTGCATGATCTTCTCGAGAATGCCGAAATGGCCGTAGACCACGTCGTCGTCGAACGGATCGAAGTCGGCGCCGGCGCGCATGGCGTACTCAGCGCAGAGCGGTGTTTCCTCGCAGTCGATCCAGGATTCTCCCGAGACCCGATCCCACCAATCCTCGATCGTGAAGTCGTGGCCGACGTAAGTGCCGCTGGCGATGACGACGGTCTGTCCCGCGAGCGGGTGCGGCTTCCGATGCAATGTCACGCGAATTCTCCCTGACGGGTGGGTTGCACCTGGTCGTCGGTTAGACAGCCGGTGCAGAGATCGGAGGATGAGCTGGTCCAGCTGCACGGACCGGAGCTGGTGCGGCAGGCGTCAAGCCAGGAGCAGGCGCAATCGCGGCAGATGTGCGGTTCCGGGAGTGTGCAGCCTGGGCCGGCGAAGTGGCGCAGGAACATCAGTTCGTAGACGGCTGCATCGAACGCGAAGATCCGCCGCAGCAGGCTCGCCTCTACCGGCGTCAGACAAGGATCGTTTTCCTCGGCCGCGAAAAGGCGATGCTCAAGCGCAAGAAGGTCGCTGTCAGTGAGCGGCCGGATCGGGCGACCAAATGCCACCAGGGCGGCCGCTACTTCGACAACCTCAAGTCCCGCCGCAACGCGACGTTTCTGAAGGTAAGCTCCGGGCGACATGGACATCGATCACCATTTCACGAGACAGCACGAATGCGCTTCGAAAGGCGGACGGCCGATCGAGCGCTGGTAGGTTGCAGAGGTGTCGGAGGGTGCCTCTAACCCTCGCCTCAAGGCGGGCCCGTTGCGCGCGGGCCGCCGGCGAGATCGGGCGGGTCGCCCGTCAGATCGGCAATAAGGGTCGCGCTGTCGATGCGGCCCCCGTTGGCGAGAGCCGCGACGAGCACGCGCACGCGCTGGTAGGCGTCAATCGCCTCGTCAACATGGCCCAACGTCAGGCGATGGTCAGCGATATCGGCGCCCGGTTGAGCGGATAGCACCAAGTGAGAGCTGGCCTCCCCGCACTCGCGGATGACTAGCGCGGCCAAGCGGCCCAACGCGATCTCGTCCGCGAAACGGAACATGCCAGCCTCATCGAGCTGATAAGCGAAGGTTTCGAAGAGCGGGGCACCGTCGCCGCCGGCTTCCCGATAAGCCACATCTAGGACGATCGCGTCGCACAGCGGGATTTGCTCGCGCCGATCAGGGTCTCCCCAGGCGCGGACGATGCTCGGGCTTTTCCCACCCAAGGCTTCCGCCATCGCATTCCAACCGCCCTCGAGCTGACCGGCGATGCGCGCCAGCGCGGCGTCGATCGTGAGGGGGGCGCGGCGCTTCGTCATTGTGAACCGGCCCGCAGCAGCAGTTGGGATTCTTGGCTGTCGCGTTGTGCGCCGCCGCTCGGCCAGGAGCGCGCGGCGCAGGCGGCGCCGGTGGACGCCTTGTAGGCTGAAATGTGGCCACGCGATTGCAGCATTGCCGCCCGGCCCGAGTCGCTATGCCCTGCCGTTATGGACGAGATCATGACTGGAGGCCCTGCACAGGGTCTTGGACGCCGGCGGCAGCGGGGGGAATGGTTGCTGCCGCCGGCGATCCGCCCGCATGCTCATCGGGCATCTCGATCGGATAGATATCGGGACGTAACTCGTGCCGAGAAATCCCGCTCAATTCGCTCGCAGCGTGCACAAAAGGGTGCGGCAGCAGGCGCCTGTTCTTCAGCAACTTCGACACATTCTGCTGCGTCGTGCCGATGACGTTCGCGAATTTCACTTGGCTACCAGCGATCGCGACTGCGCGGCGGAAGGCCTTGTGAGCCCTCTCCCTTTCGGCGCCTGCCATGTCACGCTCTGACTCGTCCATGACAACCAACTACAACTCGCAACAACCTGAGTCAACCACTCGGTTGTTGCCCGTTGTAGTTGTTAAACGTTGTACCATCTTACCGGTGGACAATGAGGCGCGAACCAGACTCGATTTCAACGCATCCTGGTTGCGCGAGCAACGCGGGCGCTTAGGCTGGTCGACATCGGAGACAGCCGATCGAGCGCGAGAAACAGCGAAAAAGTACGGCGACCCAATAAAGCTTTCGCAGCAACTGATCTCGAAGTTCGAAAACGGCCACTTCAAATCTACTCCTCGCTGGTTGGGCTACGTGCAGATCGCGATGTCCCATTTCCTAGCGGATAATGGCTTGCCGTACGGCGATGTGTTCGCGCTACGGTTGCCGCTCGAGATGAAGCGGTACTTCGATGATCGGCAGGCCTGGTACAACGAGCAGGAACATCCCGAGGACGACGAGGCCAATTCCCAACCGCTAGGCTGGGCGCCCGAAGAGATGGAGTGCGTAGAACTTCTGCGCGTGCTCAGTTCGGCAGATAGGTCGGCCGTGCTCCAACTGGTTCGATCATTGGCAGGCCGCGCGCCATCCGCATGAAGTTGAGGCTCAAGCCACGCCTTCGGTTCTCAATCCGGAAATTTTCGTTGGGAGTGTAGATAGTTGTTACAACTTGTTAAGGCCAAGTTGGCTGAGGGGCCTTTCGAAACGCAAATTCTCGAGGTCGGCGGCGTTGGTCAGATTGCCTTGAAGGTCCAAGTGCTCGATGCCGACGAGGTCGGGATCGTCTGCAGGGTGAAGGGCATGCTGGGGGGACTAGGTGATATCCAAGGTCGGCCCTGGTCTCGCATCGCATGGATCAATCTACCCTGACGACACCTTACGCGGATCGCTAAGGCGGCCTGATCCGGGGGTATCTGCGGGGTATCTGCGTATCCGCAGACCCGCACTTCGCCGCGATCGCGGCGGAGGGTATATCCGCCGCGCTGAGGCGGCAAAACTCACTCCTCATTGGTCCTAACGCACCGATCCATTCATGTCTCAATGAGGTTTTCGTGGACTTTCCACAAAAATTGGTGTGAGAAGGAGGGGAGTAAGGGGTCTAAGATGTTAATTTCGTTCACGGTAGAAAATTTCAAATCTTTTCGGGAGCGAGCTGCCCTATCGATGGTGGCGCGCCGTGCAGAGAAGAACCTAAAAGGCTCGTTGTTATCTGCTGGCAGCGCGCTACCCTCGCGCGATCACTTGCTCCCAGCCGTAGCGATTTACGGCGCGAATGCGTCTGGAAAAAGTAATTTCCTACTAGCATTCTCGTACATGGGCTTAGCGGTTCGAAACTCTCAGGCAGAGTGGAAATCAGGAACCGGAACCAGATTTGATCCTAACGTCGCTCTTCCAGACGGTGAGGGCTTCTTTGAAATTATTATTTGTGAGGGTAGCACCAAGTATCGGTACGGGTTCAAAGCCCATCGCTCTCACTTCTCTGAGGAATGGCTCTATAGCTATCCAAAGGGGAGAGAACGACTCCTATTTCGGCGCTCAACAAATATAGATGGCGGTGCAGTTCCAGCTGGCGAAAAGGATGTCAGCCGCAATGCGACGTCTTCTATCGAATTTGGCCCCCAACTTAATGGGGATAGAAGAGAACACGAGTCGTCCTTCCGGCGCACTCGCGAAAATAGTTTATTTCTCTCATCAGCTGCTCAAGACAATCAATCTGATTGCATGAGTGTAGAGAAATGGTTCCGCAATAATGTCGTTACCGAAGTAAAACTAAACATCAGTAATTTTCACCAAGGCCATACCTCTTATTTGGCCGATGAATATCCGAACTTTAAATCGCTCCTCATTCCACTTATGCGGGCGGCAGATCCTTGCATAAGGGACATTATCGTACATAAGCCCCAAGGTGAAGAAAATCTTGAGTCAGAGATAGCACGTGCAGAGAGAATTATTGACTATAAGGTGTACTTTATCGTCAATAATGACGGAGAAGAAGTGCAAATTCCGTTTGAGAAACAGTCACGTGGTGTAAAGAGACTATACGCCTTAGCCGCAGGACTGATAACGGGTTTGAAGTTCGGAAAAGTCGTGTTTATAGATGAGCTTGAAACCAGCATGCACGCCCATGTTGCAAGCCAACTACTAGCACTTTTTCAAAATCGTTCTTCCAACCCACAGGGCGCGCAGCTAATCTTCTCAACCCATGAGACGAGACTCCTAAACCTCCAGCACCTCCGCAGGGATCAAGTTTGGTTCTGCGAGCGCGACCTATCTGGCAACTCTTCGCTATTTTCTCTCTTGGAGTTTTCTCCAAGGAAAGATGAAAACTTTGAGCTAGGCTATCTCAGAGGCCGTTATGGCGCAGTTCCGCTCGCCGGTATCGACCCTTCGTGGCTTCACGCTATTAACGATGAAGAATTGACCATTTCGCCAGAATTTAGCAATGTCTAAAATAAACCCGCTTGCCAGAAACACCGGCGGCCGAACCGCCAAGGATTACACCATCATTATTGCTTATGATGGAGAAAAAACTGAAGACGATTATTTCAGGGGCTGGCAACTGATCATTCCACCAAGCCGTCTTTCATTAGAGCCTATCTATGTAAAAAGCGGCGGCAACGCACTGAAGGCAGTTGAAAAGTCAATTACGAAGAAGAAGAAGTCGTCTAACTTTGCCGAGTTCTGGTGCGTCTGTGATGTCGACGATACGTCGGCGAAGGACCTAAATGATGCTCGTGCGTTAGCCGATGCGAATGGTATCCGTCTTTGTTTATCGAACCGCTGCTTCGAAATTTGGCTGGCTATGCATTTCGACTATTCCACTCAGGCTATTACCTGTGAAAAGGAAGCGATCGAGTTAGTAAGGCAGCATCACGACCAGTACGGGACAAAGGGTAAGACAATCCCTTTTCATCAACTATATCGCCGGACAGAGGATGCAATCCGGCGGGGTACTCAATTGGCCGCCACACAGATAGATAACCCCTCTACAAACGTCCACAATTTGGTCAGAAAACTGCACCAAAATACCGTGTAAGAGATGTGTCCGATGAACGTCGATTCATTCGAGGCAGATACAACGGCGGAGGGTGTATCCGCCGTGTACAGGGGGATTATCTTTACATGCGATTGAATGTTCTGGGATTGGCGCTGGCCTTAGGTCTGACCTCATGCGGGCAGTCAAGTCCACCCTCCTCTGATGCTAGGAGCGCCTTCCTCGAGAGTCAGATCCAGGCACTTGCAACGCGCGTCGACGCGTTGGAGCGCGAACAACCCGAACCCGTAAATGGCACCTTCAAGGTTGGCGATAGCGGGTTCGGAATAATTGAATCCTCCTACGGCAAAATAACCGCGCAGCTCATATCTTTGAAGCCAGAAGGGTCTGGCACTCGTGTCACCTTCAAGCTGGGGAATCCGCTTAGCGCTCAACTTAGGGATTTGAGCGCATACGTTAGCTGGGGCACAGTGAATGAGAAAGGAGATGCGGATTTTCCGTCGTTGGGGATGAAGCTGATCACGTTGCCGGGCTCGCTACCTGCCGGGACCTGGACAGAGACGTCATTCGTGCTGGACGGCATCAGACCCGATAAGCTTGGATACGTCGGAATGACGAGGGTCCTTAGCGGCAGCATTAGCCTTGCAGTCCCGGCCGGCTCTCACTGATAGATAATCCACAGGATGCAATTTCCGGAGTTTCTCGCTATGTTCCTCCTAGGGGGACCTGGGGGCGAACAGGTGCGAACTGGAAACTCGACAATGACTGGCGAGGCAGCCTCGGGCGCCTCGCTCCGACTTCACCCTGCGATGACAAGCCGGCGGCTCCTAGTCCTCGGTTTTGTCCGCGACTATATCCTGCGGTACGGCGGGAGCCCCTCCTACGGCGAGATCGCCAACGGTCTGGGCATCAGCCCGACCCGCGCGAGGCAATTGGTCCAGGCGCTAGTGAAGTCAGGGCAGCTGCTGCGCACACCCGGCCCGCGCGGTCTATCCCTGCCCGCTCTTCGTGATGAGGCCGTGCGCCAGCTCCGCGAGCTCGGCTGGCAGGTGTTCGCCCCCTGCGCAGATTCGGCTCTGCCGATGCCTCCCATGCTCGACTACCTCCAGGACGACAATTCGGAGACTGCGGGGCAATGGGAACAGCGACGAGCCGACGCTCGAGGGAACGCCTGAAGGAACAGGCGCGGGCCCACGACGACATCCATCGGAAATGGGCCGCGCGTCATCCGGCTCGAGCGCGCGACGAGCGCCAACTCCGCAAGTTCAACGCTGCGGTTCGGAAGGACTTCGGCCACAAGGTCAACGGCACGCCCGAGACCTGCGCCCGCGCATCGGTGACGCGCCAGGGCGCTGTCGCCCGTTTGTTCGAGGCTGGCGACATCGATGCCGAGCAGCTGGCCGCTTCTCAGTCGATCGCGCAGACCCACGCCCGCATTACCGGCGACGTGGCGATCAACACCGTCAGCTTCGAAACGCGGGTCGATCAGAGCGGCAAGTTCGGTGACGCGTTCTACGAGAAGCTTGGCAGCGTGCGCGCAGAGGTTGCCTACACCGGCTGGCGCCAGGCGCTGCCCTACCCATCCCTCGTGCTGGCTGTGATCATTGACGACGAGGGGATCAGCGTCGTGGCCAAGCGCCTCGGCATGCGGAACGCCCGAGCGAAAAAGATCCTCATCGATGCGCTAGACCTTTGGCGCAGCTGCTCGATCGAGGCCTGCAAGTTCGTCGACGACGCCACGCTGGCGGCTGCGCAGGCGGGTATTCTATGATCCGCTGCGGACCTCTATCCCTCGCCTTTCTTCCCTTCGGCGGTTGGCCTCGGCCTGCGCTTCGGCGAAATAAGCGTTCGACTCTTCCTGCTCACTGAGCCGCTTTTCGGTATAGTGCTGGAGTTTCGTTTCTAGTTGCGTTCTAGGATCCCAGATTTCTTCGAGCAGTTCGACCTTCTCACCTTCGTATTCATCTTGGAACTTGGCAGCGAGCTGGAGGGCTCGAGCGCCGGCGCGGGCCGTTTTTTCTCTTACGGTGGGAAGAACGATCTCATGATCGTTCACTACATCCCATTCGAACGCGATAAGTGCCTGCGCGGCTTCGATTTCCATAGGAAATGCCAGAGCCAATTTTGTTAATTTAGTCCCTAGCGCTTTCCACTCAATCGTTTCGGGATAGGCTGGGAAATCCGGAATGTTCTTCCAGTGCGCGCCCACGTCTCCGTTCGAAGCCTCATAGATCTCGGAATCCGATATCGCTCTTGCTGCTACGGATCCGTAGGCCTCAAGGGCGGTGACGATGTAGAGCCTTGCGAAGGCCTCTTCACGGGATCCATTCAGATGATCTCGAAGCCAGCTCACGCCTTGCGTAACGAAAGCCGCAAAGACCGATGATCCAGCTACCAGCGTGACAATCCCTAACGTCGTGAAGTCAGTTGTCGGCATTGATCCCCCCTATTCACGCCTGAATAGCGAAATTACCCCCTGCGCAAAATAGACCCTGCCGTTTCGTCACCTGAACCGGCAAATCGGACCCCGCAATAGTTGCGTCTGCCCTCGGCGCCGCAGCTACATGGATCCTAATGAGCCCGTCAGCCTCCCCAGGCCGGCGGGCTTTTTGCTTGCCCGGAGATGCCTAAGTGAAGATGCGCAGCGAACACGCCAACGGTCGCCGACCGCTCGGCTTCACCCCGATCGGCAACGCCCGCATTGCGAAGGCCCTCCAAGTCGCCTTCGCCGCCGCCATTGCGCTCCGAATGACACCGCAACAGGCGGATACCCATGCTCGAACAGCCGTTGCGCGCACGCTTTCCCCCGCGCCGTTCGCGAAGCGCTACCGCCTTCCAAAGCCTTCCCGCTCCGACGATCCCAGCTACCGCAAGCCGATCGTCCTGAAGAGCCACAGGTTGTGCGCAGTCGCTGCGTAACGGCTCGGCCGAGCCTGGAGGCTCAGCTGGATGCACAGCAGAGCGACCTTGACCAAGTGCTTGCCGAGGTCAGCAACGGCATCCGCGACGCCCGTCACTTCGACGAGCTCGAGGAGCGCATCCATTCCATTGCCGGTGGCCTGAAGGCTGCCTTCCGAACTTCCCGAGGAACCCGCTCGTGATCGATCTCGATAAGGCGCGCCAGATTGTCGCTGACGCCCACGACAGCGCCACCATCACCGTCTCGGCGCGATGGCTGAAGCAAGCCATCCGCGAGATCGGGCAAGGCCGCGAGTCTCAGCACCTGGTGCTCCTCGATCTTCCGCCAGCGCCGAGCCGCTGACCCTTCCGACATCCACCAGCTGGAGAGCCTGATGTCCATCCGCACCCCCAAGACTGAACACGCCGCGACCTTGCTGCTGCAACGGTTCGCCCAGCTGCTGGCGTCGATCGACCTGCACGAGAACGCCCGCAACGACGCCATCGCTGCAGCGAACGCCGATGCGGACACGAGCCTGGCACCACTCATCAAGGAGTGCGACGAGATCCGCTCGAAACTTGAGCCATGGTGGAAGCAGGCGGCGGCCGCGCTTACCGGCGGCAAGCGCAAGTCCGTCCAGCTCGGCGGCTGCATGATCGGCACCCGCACCGGCCGCGCCAGCTTGGCGATCGACGGTGACGAGGAGGCCATCGTTGCGAAGCTGGAGAAGCGGACCTGGGCTGCGGGCTTGCTCCGCATCACTACGAAGCTCGACAAGACGGCGATCCTCAAGGCGGTCCCCGGCCAGCACGGCAAGAAACTCAAGGCCCTAGGCCTGACCAAGAGTGACGGCGCTGAGACTTTCTACGTCGAGCGAGCCGAGCAGGACGGCACTGTCGCCGCCGTCGGCTGATGCCGACCCAGAACCCCCGCTTCCGTCCTCCTGGCTGGCGTGAGCGCCAGCCCTGGGAGCGTCCGCTGCTCCATCGAGACCAACGCAAGCGCGGCCGCGCGGGCCAACGCGATCGGCGCCAGGTCCTCCGCGAGGAACCCTTCTGCCGGCGCTGCTTGGAGGACGGCAAGCACGTTGCCAGTGACGTCGTCGACCACATCGTACCGCTCGCCGAAGGCGGCAGCGACGACCGAAAGAACAAACAGGGCCTCTGTGAGCCCTGCCACAACGCGAAAACGCGCGACGAGGCACGGCGAGGCCGATCCCGTTCAGGCTCGCCCTGCGAAACCTGAACCGGGAGGGGGAGGGGGCGGGTCTACGGCCGATTTGGCCGGACACCGACGCCCTCCCCAAATTTTCACGCGGGCAAATTCAAAGGGTAAAAAGTTTCGGGGCGCTCGCCTCGCAGCCGATGCCCCCAACGAAAATCGGAGGTGTCGGTGTCGAGAGGTGGATCCCGGCCTGGCGCCGGTCGGCCGCGCAAGGCCCCCGAACTCAAAGCCCTCGCTGGCACCGAACGGCCGGACCGCGAACTCGCGATCGGCGAGGAGCCGAAAGCCGGCGCCATGATTTGCCCGCTGCACCTGTCCGACCTGGCGCAGCTGCATTTCGCGTCGATCGCGCTGATCCTCGAAGAGCAAGGCCGATCGAGCCCGCACTTCGCGGAGCACGTCGCCCTGCTCGCTCAGCGTTTGGAGCAGATCCAGCGCTATCAGGCTGTCATCGAAGTGGAGGGCGACACCTTCACATCTGAATCGGCAAAAAAGGTCGACGGCGACACAGTCATTACCCGCATGGTCCGGGCCCGGCCGGAGGTGGCGATGCTGAATGAAGCAATGCGCCACACCCAGTCCCTGCTCACCGACCTGATGCTCACACCTGCCGCCGCGCTGCGGATCGTCAGCGGCGCGAAGGCGGAAGCCGGCGACTTCGACGACTTCTGATGTGGAGCAGCGCGACTACGCGGCGATCGCTCGCCAGTACGCCGGCGACGTCATCGCCGGCCGCATTCCGGCGTGCCTTTCTATCAGGCTGCAATGCGCCCGATTCATTGATGATCTGAAGGCTCAGGCGACCGACGCCTTTCCCTACCGGTTCGACGACGACAAAGCCGCCCGGCCCTGCCGGTTCATCGAACGCCTGCCCCACTCCAAGGGGAAATGGGCGCGCAAGAAGGAGACTCTCCGCCTCGAGCCGTGGCAGGTTTGGGTCATCGCCTGCACATTCGGCTGGCTCCGTAAGGAGACCAGTCTCCGCCGGTTCCGCCGGTTGTTCGTGGTGGTACCGCGTAAAAACGGCAAATCGGCGCTGTCGGCCGGCATCGGCCTGTACATGTTCTGCGCCGATGGTGAGTTCGGCGCCGAAGTCTACTCGGGCGCCACGAACGAAAAGCAGGCATGGGAAGTCTTCGGCCCTGCCCGGCTCATGGCCTCGCGCACTCCGGCGCTGGTCAAGCGCTTCGGCATCAGCGTCAATGCCAAGAACCTGACGCGCGTCGACGACGCCTCGAAGTTCGAAACCATTATCGGGGATCCGGGCGATGGGCAGTCGCCCAGCTGCTCGATCCACGACGAATATCACGAGCATGCTGACGACGGCCAAGTCGACACCATGCAGACCGGCATGGGCGCGCGCGATCAACCGCTCCAGGTACTGATCACCACCGCCGGCGATAACCTGGCCGGCCCTTGTTACGCCTCAATCCAGGACGAGCGGAAAAAGCTGGCTGGCATCGGTCACAACGGCGGCCCGCCGCTGGACGACGAAACCTTCTTCGTCGAATACACGATCGACCAGGACGACGACTGGAAGTCCGAAACCGCGCTTCGCAAGGCAAATCCGAACTACGACGTCTCCGTTTCAGGCGACTTCCTGAAGGCCCGCCAGCGCGACGCGATCGCTACGCCGCGCAAGGCGGGTGTCTTCAAGACCAAGCACCTCAACCTGTGGGTGTCGGCGAAAGCCGCCTATTTCGACGTCGAAGCCTGGCGCAAGTGTGCCCGGCCGTTGATCCCAGCGGATCCACGTGAGGCGCTGAAGCTGGATTGGCTACAGGGCCGCCGTGTCATTCTCGGCTTGGATCTCGCGTCCAAAATCGACATTGCCGCCTTGGAATACCTTTTCCTACCCCTCGGCGAGAAAGCCACAATTGACGATCCCTACATCCGGATCGGCCGATACTTCCTTCCGGCAGACACCGTTGCGGACGTCGCGGCCTATCAGGGTTGGGACGCCCAGGGACTGCTGGACGTCACCGAGGGCAACATCGTCGATTACGACGAGATCGAGCTCGCGATTGAAGAGGCCAGCAGCTGCTTCCAGGTCGAGCATGTGCCTTACGACCCGTTCCAGGCAACGCAGCTGTCGACCCGGCTGCAGAAAAAGGGCGTTCCGGTCATCGAGTACCGCCCGGTCGTGCTGAACTTCAGCGAGCCGATGAAGGAACTGGACGCGCTCATGCGCTCCCAGCGGATGATCCATGGCGGCGACCCCGTGATGGAGTGGGAAATCTCCAACGTGGTCGGCGCCCCCGACAAGAAAGACAACGTCTACCCCAACAAGCCGGAGGGGCAGGCACACCTCAAGATCGACAACCCGGTCGCGCTGATGAGCGCGCTGGGCGTCGCCATGGGCGGGAAGGAACCAGAGGAAGAGCCTAGCTCGCCCTGGGACGACCCCAATTTCAGTATGAACGGGGAGAACGAACCGTGATGTCGCCCGACGACTACATCCACCGGTCGGCGGCGCAGCGCGCAAGCGAAGTCCGTTCGATCGAGGATCCCACCCATCGCTTGAGCGAGAACCCCGAGGCGCTCCTGGCAATGCTGGGCGCCCTCGACAGCAGGAGCGCTCTGCCGCCGGTGTCGATCGACGCCGCGCTGGGCGTTCCTGCTGTCATGTGCGCCGTCGGTTTCCTGTCGCGTGCCCTCGCCAGCTTGCCCCTGCAAGCCTTCCGCGGGGGCGATGGCGGCGAAAAAGTCGACGATAGCCTGGCCATGCTGCTCAACGAGGCTCCGAACGAGGAGACATCGAGCTTCGAGTGGCGCCGGCACATGTGGCAACAGGTGTTCACCGGCGGCCGCGGTATGAGCTGGATCGAGCGCGCGGGCGTCCGTCCCGTCGCGATCTGGCCGCTCGATCCGAAGGAAACCTCGATCCAGCGTCGCAATGGGCGCAAGATCTTCATCTCCGAGGGCCGCGAATACCCCGCGCGCGACATCATCGACGTGTCGTTCATGCCGAAATCCGACTTGGTCGGGCACTACAGCCCGATCTTCCTGGCTCGAAAGGCGATCTCGCTTGCCATCGCCATGAACGATTTCGCAGGCAGCTTCTTCGCCAGCGGCGGCGTTCCGCCCCTAGCTCTGGAAGGCCCCCTCCCGCAGGGGGCCGATGCCTTCAAACGCGCACAGGCAGATATCAAGCGCGCGATCGACCTCGCGAAACAGGCAGGCACACCGTTCTTTGGCATGCCGCCCGGCCATGCGCTGAAGGCCATCGGCATTGACCCCGCCAAGGGGCAGATGACCGAGCAGCGGCTCTTCCAGATTCAGGAGATTGCCCGGATTTGGGGCCTGCCGCCCGTCTTCCTTCAGGATCTGTCCAAAGGCACCTTCTCCAACACGGAGCAGCAGGACCTCCAGCTGGTGAAGCATGTCATCGGTCAATGGGCGAAGGCGTTCGAAGACGAGCTCAACCTGAAACTGTTCGGCCAGCGCCGGCGCAGCCGCAAGGCGAAGCACAACCTCGACGGCATGCAGCGCGGCGCCTTCAAGGATCGGATCGAGGGCATCGCCCGGGCCATTCAGACTGCCCAGATGACCCCGGATGAAGCCCGCGCACTCGAAAACCGGCCGCCGGACCCCTCTGGCGCTGGCGCAAAACTCTACATCCAGGGCGCGACCGTCGAGCTGGGAACTTCGCCTGGCCAAGGCCACAACGGCGGCCCGCCGCTCAACGACAACGAGGAGAACGGCGGCGATGCCGGCGACGACCAAACCGAAAACTGACGAGCGCGAGTTCCGCGCCCTCACCGAAGGCCTCGAGCTCCGCTCCGCCACCGCCGCTGGCGAGTTACGTACGGCCACCGGCTATGCAGTGCTCTACAACCAGGAAGCGAGCGTCGCCGGGTACTGGATCGAGACGATCGCGCCTGGTGCGTTCGACAAGTCCCTCCAGGAGCGCGACGTGCTGGCGGTACACAGCCATGACACCGGGCGCGTTCTCGGTCGCAAGGATGCCGGCACGTTGACCTTGCGGTCTGACAGCAAGGGCCTTTCGTTTGAAAACCCGCTTCCAGACACGAACGACGGTCGAGATCTCGCTGTGCAGATCGACCGCGGAGATATTCCCGGCATGTCGTTCGGGTTCCGCTCGCTGAAGGAGGAGTGGGACGACACGCGGGATCCGCCGAAGCGGACCATCCTCGAGGGTGAACTCTTCGAGATCACCTACAGCCCGATGCCCGTCTACAAGCAGACCGAGGTCGGCCTGCGATCGCTCGACGCGGCCCGTCAGGAACGCCGCGCGCACAACCGCGCCGGGGCGACCGGCCGGATCGCCGCCAAGCGTATGAAACTGGCGCAGTCCGAACGAAAAATCTGAGTTCCCGGCCAAGCCGGAGGTGGCGAAAGCACCCGCTTCTCGCCCTGATCGCCCCGCCAGCGCGGGGCTTTTTCATTCCAGGAGCATGAGATGACCATTCTCACCCAGTATTACGAGGAGCGGGGCCAGCTCGTCACGGAGGCGCGCGACCTCCTTGGCCAGGCCGAAAAGGAAACCGACACCACCAAGGCGGCCGAGCTCGAGCAGCGCCATGACCAGGTGATGGGCAAGGTCGATGCGCTCGATCTGAAGATCAAGCGCGAAGAGCGCACCGCCGCCGCCGAAACTGCCGAGGAAGAGCGCCGTTCGCGCAATCGCCCGGGCCGTAGTAACGTCGAACATCGCGGCCAGGAAGGCGGCGAAGGCCAGGAGCGCTCGACCGAGCAGCTGCAGACCGAATATCGCGACGCTTTCTACGCGGTCCTCGCAGAAGGCGGTGACATCAGCGCCGTTACCTCGGAGCAGCGATCGCTGCTGCGACGCGGTTTCGTCGAAAACCGCACCCAGACTGCCGGTACGCCGGCCGCCGGCGGCTATACCGTGCCGCGCGAACTGGCGAACCGCATTGTCGAGACCATGCTCGACTGGGGGCCGATGTACGATCCGGGCATCACGGACGAGATCGTCACGAGTTCGGGCAATCCGTTCGACATCCCGACGAACGATGACACCGGGAACACGTCGGCGCCGCTCGACGAGGGCGACGATGTGGTCGACGATAACAGCGGCGACCTCGAGTTCGGCCAGGCCAACCTGAGCGCCTACGTCGAAGCAACACCGTGGCTGAAGATCAGCATGGAGCTGCTGCAGGACTCGGCATTCAACATCGAGCAGTTCGTCGGCCGTAAGCTGGGCGAACGTCTCGGGCGCGGTGCGAACCGCAAGCTGACCGTCGGCACCGGCAATGACGAGGCCCGCGGCATTGTCGTTGCATCGCTGCAGGGCAAACTGGCGGCAGCCGTGGCCGCCCTGACCGCAGAAGAGCTGATCGACCTTCAGCACTCGGTCAATGCCGCCTACCGCCGCAGCCCGTCCTGCCGCTGGATGTTCGCCGACACCACCCTCGCCGCCATCCGCAAGCTTAAGGACGGCGAAGGCCGCTTCCTGTGGACCATGGGCGACGTCCGTGTGGACGTTCCTGACCAGATCCTCGGCAAGCCCTACTCGATCAACGATGATGTGCCCGCGATCGCCGCCGGCAATCGTTCGGTCCTCTTCGGCGACTTCAGCCGCTACACCGTTCGCAAGGTCGGTTCGCCGCTGATCGGCACCGTCCGCGAGCGCTTTTGGCCCAAGGTCGGTCTGGCCGGCATCATCCGTTACGACGGTGATTTGCTGGACAGCGCGGCAGTGAAGCATCTCCGCCAGGCCCTTGCCTGACAGGTTCTCCGGGCGGGATCACTCCCGCCCGGGCCTTTTCCTGCCGCCGGTGCACCGGTTGCACGGAAAGGCAAGTTCCAGGAGCTCACCATGAAAATCAGAATGATCGCAGGCCTTTCGGGGCCGAAGGTTTCGCTCGCCCCTGGCGACGTCAAAGACTTCGCCGACGAAAAGGAAGCCCAGCGCCTGATCGACGCCAAGCTCGCCGAACTGGTGACCGAGGATAGCGCTACGCCAGCTCCCATCAACGAGACGACCGGTGAACGCATCGCCCGCCTTGAAGCCGAACTGAAGGATGCCAAGGCAGACCTGAAGGCCGAGACCGCAGCGGCCAAGGCGGCCGGCACGCAGGCCTGACCATGTGGCAGTCCCCGGTCATCGTTACGCCGCCGGCGGCCGAACCGGTGACGCTCGACCAGGCGAAGGAGTTCCTGCGCGTCGATGATGGCGACGACACCTTCGATACCGAGATAGGCCTCTCGATCGCCGGCGCCCGCAATCACATCGAGTCCATGACGGGTACCAGGCTGATCAGCCAGGTGGTCGATCTGCGCGGGGATGCCTTCGAAGATCTGGCGCTGTTCAAGGTGGGGCCAATCCTCTCGATCGACGAAATCACCTACCTCGATCGCGACGGTGCCGCCCACACGCTCGCAGCCGACAGCTACGAGCTCACCGGCACCGGCCTCGAGCGCGGTGTCCGACCGGCCGCGTCCACACGGTGGCCGATCGCTTCCACCGCCGGTGGTGCAATCACCGTCCGTGCAAAGGTCGGCTATGGTGATGACGGGGCCGCCATCCCAGAAGCCGTTCGCCTTGCAATCCTGCTGAAACTCCGCGGTCTGTTCGAGGATTCGGCGTCCATTATCGACTATCTCCTGGTCAACGATCGGATCTGGCTGTGACCAAGGTCACCAAGCGCACCACGCGGATCTCGATCGAGCGCGCTACCGTCGCCCAGGACGATTACGGCGAGGAAATCTCCACCTGGGCGCCGATCGCCCGGCCGTGGGCCGCGCTGTTCTACGGCACGGGCCAAGAGCGGCGCCAGGCGGCGGCCGAAATGGGCCAGCAGTCCGTCACGCTCAATGTCCTGGCGTCCGCCCTCACCCGCTCCGTCAATCTGAAGGACCGGATCGTCGTCGGCGCCGAGACCTGGGACATCGTAAGCATCTCGCCGATCGGCCGCCGCGAGATCGACTTTACCGCGGTGCGATCGCAATGAGCTTTGAATCGGACCTCCGCACTAGGCTCATCGATGACCCCCTGGTCGGGCCGGTCATCGGCACCTCGGTCTATTGGCGTATCCGCCCGCAGAGCCAACCCGTGCCAGCGATCGTCCTCACCATCATCTCGGATCCGCGTCCGCAGCACCTCGAGGGCTTCCACTCGCTGCGTGACACCCGGGTTCAACTCGACTGTTACGGCCGAACCTACGACGAGACCCGCGCGCTGCGCGACGACGTCATCACCGCGATCGCGCCCTATGCGCGCGTCGGCGGGACCCGCTTCGACCATTCGGAAATCGAAAACGTGCTCGACCGCGGCGACGACACCGCCGCCACCTTCCAGCACTGCCACGCCATCGATGCCACGATCTGGCACGGAAAGGAGTAACCCATGCCCGAAATCTCGAAAGTGACCACCGGTCACGGCACCCAGCTGCACATCAACCCCATCGACGTCCTGACCAAGGTCGCCGAAGTGGACGATATCCCCGAGCTGCCCTCGTTCACCACCACGCTGTACGAGACCTCGAGCTTCGACACCGAGGAGGCGAAGGAGTTCAAGAAGCAGCCGCTGAAGGAAGGCGTCGAATACACGATCGCCGGCAACTTCGTGCTCGGCTCTGCCTCCACCACCCTCCTCGACGCCGCCGAGGCGAACAACGAGCCGATCCCCTACGAGATCCATCTGCCCCAGGGCGAGGACGTCTACGTGGTCAGCGGCACCGCCCTGTTCTACAACCTCAAGTACCTGAACACCGCGAATGAAAAGCGGAAGTTCAACATCACCATGAAGCCGACGTCGAAAGCGTCGCGCGTCAAGCAGGAGACGCCGTAATGGTCGCTCCAGTCGACGCGAAGACCGTCATCACGGTCGACGGTGAGGATTTCACCTTCCGTCTCGGCTTCCGCGCGATTGCCCTGGGCGAACACCTGGGCGTCGACCTGTTTGCCAAGGATGGCATCGACTTCACGATCTCGAAGGTCGCGCTTCTGGTGAAGTGCCTCACGGTCGCCGATCACGAGGAGCTCACCGAAGACGACGCCCTGGCGATCGCCTTCCGCTACGGCATCGAGAAAATTGCGCCGCTCATCCTCGATCTGCTGAACCGCTTCGGCGGTCGGGCCGAAGAGCCGAGTGCCGAGGGAAAGGCAAAGCCGCCAGCGAAGCGGACGAGGAAGCCGACAACGACCCCGTAACCACCGAGCGCTTCTTCGTCATGTGGTGCCAGTCCGGTTTCGATCCCGACAGCTTCTGGCATCAGACCCCCCTGCACTTCCAACTCGCCATGCGTGGGGTGCGCCGACGGCTCACAGCTGCGGCGGAAGCCAGTCTGCGCGAGGCCTGGTGGGGCGGCGCCTTCTCGGGCCTCACCCAGTCGAAGGGCGGCCTCAAGCCGCTCGATCACTACCTGCGCAGGAACAACGATCGCCGCATGGCGCCGGACGCAATGCTCGCCGCCTTCCAGTCCATGGAAGCGCGCGGCGCGCCGATGACGATCCGCAAGTTCACCCGCGCAGAACTGGAAGCGAGGAACTCCGATGGCTGACGAGGCAATTTCGCTCGAAGGCTTTTCCGACTTGGATGCGGCACTTGCCGCTCTGGCCGACGAAGCGCTCGAGCGAGGCGTACTCATTCGCGCCGGGACCCGGGCGCTGCAGCCCGTCCAGGCCGAAGCGCGGCGGCTTGTCCCCGTTCACGAGGGAAAGCTGCGCGATTCCCTGCTGATCTCCACCAACGGCCTCACCCGCGACGCCGCCCGCGAGGAACTCATCGACAAGGGGGCTGTGCGGATCTTCTTCGGCACCGCCAACCGCAACGGCGTTCCGCGGGAGTTCGGCACCTTCCGGTCGGTCGCTAAGCCGTTTGCTCGGCCAGCGTGGGAGGCGAATGTCGATGGTATGCTCGACACCCTCGCCGCGGAGCTGGGGCCGGAGATCGAGGCCACGGCGGAACGTTTAGCGAAACGTCGCGCCCGCATAGCCTGATCAGGCGTCGAGGCCCTTTTCGACCAGGCGGCGGATCGCCTCCGACACCGTGACATTCTCGGCGTCGGCAAATTGCTCCAGGCGCGCCTTCAGTCGCTCATCGAACCGAACGCCGATCCGGGGCGAATGCCCAGTTGCCGGACGACCGCGACGTTTCTGTGGGACACTTATTGACGACATATTTTCTGTGTGCCATAAAGTTCGGGCTGGAACAAGGTAGGCGCTTTGTTCCAGCCCTAACCTTCCACATGGAGGACACCATGTATCAGGCTGCGGCCGCTTCTAGCATTCCACACCTTCCCGCCAACCCGCTCCGTCGTCTATTCGAGCGCCTGATCGGTGATCACGCGCAGTCGGCCGATTGCACTATGGAAATCGGACTGGTCCAACGGCGCCTCATCGCGCTGCGCGGATCCGCACCGACGTGGCATCCGCTGCATCTGCAGCGCACCGTAAACCGCACCGTCGCCGAGCCGCTCCGCTCCATCCTGCCCCAGCTGCGCGGCGGTGCCGCCAAGCAGGTATCGGCAGCGCTGGCCGTCCTGGCGAATGTCGGCGTCTACGAATCCTCGATCGAGGACATTGATAACGCCGCTTTGCTGCTCGCGGGCGTCACCGCAGGACGCCGCCGTGCATAGTGGTACCGCGATCGCGGTTTCCAGCCCCGCCGCAACGGCGCTTGCTATGGCCCACCAGCACCAGGAAGCGCTCGACCAACTGGAAGAGCTGCTGTCGGGTGCCGACCGCCCCAGTATGGATGATGCCGCCGCCGCAGTGATCATGCTCGGCGCGCAGTTCCAGCTGCTCGTCCAGGAAATCGAGAAACTCACCTGACCGCCTAGTCGGTCAGCCGAAAGCTCCCATCAGGGGCGGTCCTTCACGGGGCCGCCCCTTTTTCGTGGCCGGATGGCCGGAAGGAACCCGCGATGGCCGCCAAAATCGGTTCGCTGCGCGCGGACCTGACGCTCGAGACTTCGCGCTTCAAGGCCGGTGCCGCCGACGCGCAGGCAAAGATGGCTGCGCTGAAGAACAGCATCAACGTCGGCTCCCGCGAAATCCGCAAGGCCGCGAACGACATGGGCACCAGCATGGCCGGCTTCAGCCGCCAGCTGGCCGACCTCAAGGCCCGCCTCGATCCCCTGAGCGCCGCCCAGGCGCAGTACCGACAGGAAGTGGACCTCGCGCGAAAGGCGCTGAGCCTCGGTGCGATCTCTGGCAAGCAGTACGGCCAGGCCATGGTCGAGGCCGGACAGAAGCTCGCCCAGTTCCGCAGGGACCTAAATGGTTTGAAGGAAGGCACCGGGGCGACGACGGCGCTTTCGGCCGAAATGGCGGCCCTGAAAGCGCGCCTCGATCCCGCCAGTGCCGCACTCGCCGCGTACCGCAACGAGACCAAGCTGCTGCGCCAGGCGCAGCGCGAAGGCGTGATCTCAACTGAACAGTTCGTCACCGGCATGAAGTCGGCGACCGCCGCGTATCGCCAATCGTCATCGGGTGTCGTCGCTGCCAACGGGGCTGCGCGCGCCGGCATGCAGCAGCTGCAATTCCAGATCAACGACGTCGCCACCATGTGGGCGATGGGCGCGAAGCCCATGCAGATTTTCGCCTCTCAGGCTGGTCAGGTTGTCCAGGCCCTTCAGCTCATGACAACGGGTGCCGGAAAATTCGGCAAGTTCATGGCCGGGCCGTGGGGCTTGGCTATCACCTCGGCAATCATTGTTCTGTCGACGTTGATCCCGAAGCTGCTCGACACCGACAAAGCGATGAAGAGCGTTGAACTTGCCTCCAGCGGGCTAGCCGACGCGCAGTCCGTCCTTGGCGAAATCTTCGATCTCACGACTGGCAAGCTGAAAAGCCAGAACGAGATGCTGCGCCTGAATGCCCAGATCATGGCGATAAACCTGCGCGCGCAAGCGAGCATGAATCGTTCCAAGGCGCAGGAGACCTTGGGCTTCATCGACAGCGGGCTGGGCCTCTCGATGGGCAAGCGCGCCCTCGGTATGTTGGGTGTGCCGGTCAGCGGCGACTTCGGCCGCGCCCAATTGGTTAACGACCTCGCGAAGCAGGTCAAAGCGATCGACCCCATGAAGGATGGTGCCGGTGATGCCTTGGGCGCATTGGCCAGAAAGGCCGAAAAGCTCGACTTCGACGGACTCAGCATCGGCCGTAAAGATTTCATCGAAGCCATCACGGCTTATGCATCGGCTCCGTACCAGGACCGGACGGCGTCGAAGATCGATAGCGATGTAAAAACTCGCACGCTTGATTCCGAGTTTCGTCAGGAAGGGCGCGGCCGCAAGCCGCGCACTCCTAACATGGAGACCGACGCACAGCAGGACGAGGAACTCGCCGCCCTCAACCGTGAATATCTGCAAGCGAAGCTGGACGTCACCACCGATGCGGAAGAGCGCGCCAAGATCGAGGACGAGCTCCTCGCCGCCGATCGCACGAAGCGCCTCCTCGAGGTCGATGCCAACAAAAAGTTGACGGACGCGCAGAAGGCTCAGCGCAAAGCCGCGATCGAGCGCATCTATGGTCCGGAGAGTTCCACTGGCGAGATCGGCGTCACTCTTGCCCCTGCCCGCCTCAAGCTCGCAAAGGAGCGCTCAGACCGCGCCATCCAGCTCGACAACGACATGCTGTCCCGCCAGGCCGAAACGCTTCAGGCCATGGCCGACATCGAGCCGAACACGCGAAAGCGGGCTGAGCTCGAGGGCAAGGCTCTGGAGATCCAGCAGGAGATCCAGCGCAACCTGCTCGACCAGCAGATTGCCAACGGCGACATCGCCGATGCCGACAAAGCGCGATCGGAGCTCGCGGCGCAGCAGACCGCGCAACGTCAGCGCCTCGCGATCCAGAACATGTCGCCGGGCCAGCAGTACGTCTACCAGCTGCGCAGCCAGGTCTCGAACATCAACGACGCGATCGAGGGCATCAAGGTTGACGGCATCGACGCCATGATCAACGGCTTTGCCGACGCGACCGTGGGCGTCCGCAAGTTCGGCGAAGTCTTCAAGAACGTGGCGCAGCAGGTGATTTCCGACCTCGTGAGGATCCAAATCCGCAAGGCCATGGTCGGTGCCCTGGGGAACATCTTCGGCGGTGGGCTTTCGCTCGGCGGCGGCGGTTCCTCCAACATTTCCAGCGCCGGCGCGTCCTACGACTTCAGCGCCTACAGCGGGATCTCGCTCGGCGGCGCGCGAGCTGACGGCGGCCCGACCGCAGCCGGCCTGCCCTATCTGGTCGGCGAGCGCGGACCGGAGATCTTCCTGCCCAGCTCCTCCGGCCAGGTCATCCCGAACCACGAGCTGGCGAACCTTGGCGGCGGCAACGGCGTCGGAACGCAGAACAACTACTACGGCCCCGGCGCCGATGTGTTCTGGAGCCAGGTGGACCAACGTGCCGCCGGCGTCGCGGCGCCGATGTCGGTGGCCTCAGGCGTCCAGGCGCGATCGGCCGCCGGCGCCGACATGTCGCGCCAGGCCCGCCGACGCATTCCATAAGGAAAAGCACCTGTGGCAGCGATTGCTATGCCGGCGGAGGTCGTCCCGAACTCCGCCACCGTATTCCTGCGCGAATTCGGCGCGGTCCTGACGCCGTTCCTCGGCGGCCCCGAACAGCTGATCGACCGGCTCGGAACCCGGTTCGGCGTTCGCCTTCAGCTTCCATCGAAGCGCACTGAAACCGAGGCCATGGTCATCCAGTCCCGCCTGCTTCAGGCGCGTAAACAACGGCTGATCATGCCCTTCCCGCAGCCTGGCTTCGATACCGGCAATCCTGGGGCACCTGTACTCGCAAGCGCCGTGCTCGCGGGCAGCTCAATCCCCCTCACCGGCCTCACGCCCGGTTACGTTGCCGCCGAGGGGCAGTTCCTTTCCATCGTCCGGGCCGGGCGCCGCTACCTCCACATGTTCCGGACGGGCGGCACAGCAGCCGCCAACGGATCGCTGACCGCGAACATCTTCCCGATGCTCCGCGTCCAGCTCGGCGCCGGCGACGTCGTCGAGATTGCCCAGCCCCAGATCGAAGGTCTCGTCAGCCCCGGCGACGAGCTCAACTGGCAGATTTCCGTCTCCCGCCTGACCGCCTTCAGCTTCACGATTTCCGAAGGGGCCTGACCCGTGGATCCTACGCTACAGAGTGCGCTGGCACAGCCATCAGTGCTGCTGTTCGGCGCCGTGCGCATCGAACTGCCGAACTATACCCTCCGTCTCCTCGATGGGGCCGGGACCGTCCTTATCGACGGGGAAGCGTACTCGGGGATCGATCCGACCTTCGGCACCCTGTCCACGATCTCCGAACTGTCGGAAGAAATCGGCGACGAAGCGCCGGAAGTGACGATCGGCCTGATGCCGCCGGACATGAGCGCGATGGCCGTGCTGGCTGATTCGTCGATGCAGGGATCTACTGTCCGAATCATGGTCGGGGCCGCAGACCCGATCACTGGGATGGCGATCGGCCAGCCTGAGACCCTTTTCCTGGGCGAGATCGACGTGCCGACCCCCGGCCTCGATGCAAACGGCGCCCGCACTCTCGAATACACCGTCGTCAGCGTCTTCGAGCGCCTCTTCGAGGTCGAGGAAGGTCAGCGCGCCTCCAACGCTTGGCACCAGTCCATCTGGCCTGGCGAGCGCGGCCTCGAATTCATGACCGGCACTGACAAGAACCTCTATTGGGGTGTCAAACCACCGAAGAGCAGCTCGACCGCGAAGTCGGGCGTCTCGGTGATCACTGGCGCCAGGCAGGTAATCGCATGACCCCGCTTGAACGGCGCCACGCCGCGACCGAAGCCACCCTCTCCCGGTATCGCACCCGAGCCTTCCAGTGGGGCTCGGTCGACTGCGCAAAGGTAGCCGCGTTCCACCTGAAAAAGCTCGGCCACAAGATCATGGTCAGCAAGGCCGGCGCATACCAGAGCGAATTCGGCGCCGCCCGCGCGCTGAAGCGCTTAGGCTATTCCACCCTCGCCGAAATGGCGGACGGCATCGGCCTGATCGCGATCGCGCCCGCGCGCATGCTGCTGGGCGATATCGCGCTGATCCCGTCGGAGCGCGCAATCGGCGCGCTCGGCATCTACGCGGGCAACGGCAACCTGTTCTGCTTCCACCAGGACCACGAAGGGCTTGTGACTTTCAAGCCTACCGAGATCCTGCGCGCCTGGAGTGTCCTCGCATGAAGACCCTCCGCACTGCAGGGATGGTTGTTGCGGCCGTCGCCCTGGTCGCCACCGGCGTCGGCGCGCTCGCGGGCGCGGGCGTTCTCGGCGCGGCCGCTATGGGATCTGCCGGTGTGGTTGCGGGTATCTCGACCACCACGATCACCGCAGTCGGTATGTACGCCGGCCTTGCCGCCGGTGTGATCGGCCTGATCGGCGCGGCCGCGGCGCCGAAGGTCTCGAACCAGGGCAGCGCGACCAGCTTCACGACGAACCCGCAGAGTGGCCTTCCCTACGCGATGGGCCGCACTCGCATGTCGGGTCTGCGGTATTTCGCCGATACGAACACGCGGCCAGGCTACACGAAATTCAACGATCTCCTCTGGTTCGGCGCCCTGCTGACGATCGGCGGGCCGATCGAAGGGATCGAGCAGTTCACCGGCGACAACGAAGCCGTCACCTTCGCGACCGATGGCAACGCGATCGGGACCTACCACGACTACCAGGCGCAGAAAGTTCACCTGGGCGGGCAGATGTCGTCAGCGCTGGCGGTCTCGCTCGGCGGCGGTACCGCGCCAGGCTGGACCACCGCGCACAAGCTGTCCGGCATCACCCATGCCATGTGGTGCCTGCGCTACAACAAGCAGGGCGAAATGTACGGCGCCGGCGCGCCAGAGCCTGCTTGGATCGGCAAGTGGGTCAAGGTCTACGATCCCCGCCTCGACAGCACCTATCCCGGCGGTTCGGGCAACTGCCGCGCCTTGGTCGAGGCGACCTATGTGTGGTCGGACAATCCGGCGCTGCATGCACTGACCTGGTCGCTCGGCCGCTATCAGAACGGCAAGCGCACCTGCGGCATCGGCGCCCCGATCGCGAATATCCGCGTCGAGGAATTCGTCGAATGCGCGAACGTCTGCGACGCCAACGCCTGGAAGGTCGGCGGCGTCGAATGGACCACCGACAGCAAGTGGGACACGCTGAAGCGGATCCTTCAGGCGGGCGGCGCTGTGCCGACGAAGACCGGCGCGATGATCGGCTGCATGGTGCACACTCCGCGCGTGGCGATCGCTACGATCGAGAGCTACCACCTGCACGACGGCGCTTCGTTCCCAATGACGAAGAGCCGGCGCGACCGGTTCAACACCGTAATCCCGCGCTACGTCGACGAGGCCAGCGAATGGTCGGTCATTTCCGGCACGGCTGTTACCGAACCAGCCTATGTCACGGCCGATAAGGGACAGCGCACCAAGGAAATCGACTTTCCGCTGGTCCAGGTCTTCTCCGGCGAGCAGGCAAAGCAGCCGGGCCAGCTCGCTGCCTACGAGATCGTCAACAGCCGCGAGGCCGGACCGTGGACGTTCACCACCGGCCCGCAGTGGATCGGCCTGAAGACCGGCGACGTCGTCAACCTGAATGTGCCCGATGAGGGCATTGTAAATCAGCCGGTGCTGATCACGAGGCGCTCGATCGACCCGGCAACCGGCAAGGTCGCTTTCACGGTCCAGACCGAAACGCCGACGAAGCATGGCTATGCGCTGGGCCAGACCACTACGCCACCGGCGCCGTTCTCGCTTTCTGCACCCGAACTCAAGGCTCCGGCTCCGACCGCTATCGAGTGGACGGTTTCGGGCGGCACCTCGGGTGAAGGCTTCCCCGCCCTGCTGGTCGTTGGCGAAAGCGAGATGCCCTCGGCCGACGCGATCGTCATCGACTACCGCCTTGCCGGGTCTGATG
This sequence comes from Novosphingobium sp. BL-S-20, assembly GCF_055521635.1. Taxonomy (NCBI): domain Bacteria; kingdom Pseudomonadati; phylum Pseudomonadota; class Alphaproteobacteria; order Sphingomonadales; family Sphingomonadaceae; genus Novosphingobium; species Novosphingobium sp. BL-S-20. Next base: position 2,295,570 of record NZ_CM145494.1, read on the forward strand.
CCTGGACGAATTCGGCGATCGTTTCGGCGGCCGAGCCAGTGCGCCATGTCATTTCACCGCTCCAGAGCGAAACTTCCTACGACGTTCGCCTCGGCTATCGTGTGGGTGAAATCACCGGCGATTTCACGATCTTCACCGGCGTGACGACCGGCACGGGCAAGATCACCACGATCGAGAACCAGCTGGACGACATTTCGGAGACGACGAAAGTCTCCTCATTCCTGACTTTGCCCGCTGTCACGCTGTACGCTTACGCAAACGGTGGCGTCGCCGACTACTCGCCCGCGACCGGCCAGTTCAAAGTCCTCCGCGGCGCCGACGATATCAGCGCGAGCTTCTCGTTCGAAATCACGTCCAAGCCGGCGGGCCTCGAGGTCGGGCTCAACGGCAATACCTACGCCGTTACGGGCGGGCTGAATGTCGACAGCGCAGCAGTTGCGATGCGAGCGACGGGAAGCGGCGTTTACACCGGCCTCAGCTTTGACCTCGTTTTCACGGTGTCGCGCGTTAAGGGCGGCTACGAGATCGTCTCCGCCTTGCCGACGACGAACCTGTTCGAGGGCCGGATCGTCTACAATGACACCGACGGCAAGCTCTACACCTACACCAGCGATGCCTGGAAAACGGGCGTCAATGCGGCAGACATTGCCGGTGATATTGTCGCCGATCAGTTCGCGCCGAACATCGAGCCTGTCGCGCTGGTGACCGTGGTCCCTGCCGCCAAGAGCACAAGCGTCATCTTTAACCAGACGGATGGCAAGACCTACCGCTGGAACGGCACCGCCTATGTGTCCACGGTGGCCGCTGCCGACGTGACGGGCGGGCTGACGGCCGCGCAGTTCGCTTCCGGTATCGAGCCGATCACGATCGTCACTTCGCTGCCAGCGGCGAAAGTCACGACCGTCGTCTCGTACAATGGCAAGCTCTATCGCTGGAACGGGTCTGCCTACACCGCCAGCGTCGCGACCACCGACCTTTCCGGCTCCATTGCAGCCGCGCAATTCGCTTCCGGTATCGAACCGGTCACGCTTGTTTCTGGCGCGCTGCCTACGACCCGTATCACCAATGTCATCACCTTCGGCGGAAAGCTGTACCGGTGGAACGGCTCGGCCTATGTGGCGAACACCGCCGCTACCGACGTCACCGGCACGCTGACGTCCGATCAGATCGCCTCGCTAGACGCGGCGAAGCTGGCTGGCCAGATCATCGGGACGCAGATCACGGACGGCGCGATCTCGACGGCCAAACTGGCAGCCGGGTCGGTCACCGCAGCGCAGATCGCCGCCGGGTCGATCCTTGCTTCCAAGCTGGCGATCACCGGCGACAACCTTTGGCCGGACCCTCAGTGCCAGGACATCAGCTGGTGGAAAGGCCCCACGCAGGGCACCCTTGCGGAGAGCGGCCGCGTCAACCCGACGAACAGCGGCAACACCCAGGCCGCCGGTTGGCAATTCGTCCCCACTGGCCTTGAGGCGTACGCCGCTCGCGTCGGTGGCTCGAAGGGGATGTGGCAGCTTTATTCCGGCTCCAACAACGAACTGTTCACGGGCACCGCCGAGGCGCAGATCATCCCGCCCTCGCTTATGGCAAAACCCAACACGGCGTACGAGTTGGGTCTTGGATGCACCAACGGGTCCAACAAAGCCCTCGTCGCCAACATCCAACAGTTTGATGCATCAGGTACCTATCTCGGCTTTGCCCCCGTAAACATTACTTTCGACGCGGGAGATCAAACGACCATTTTCAAGCGGGTCCAGTTCACCACTCGGCCCACGTGTGTCTGCATCCGCGTGTACTTCTCCTCAGTAGCTGGCGCGGCATTCTCGGGCTTCGTCAATGTGGGGAACTTCAGCCTCCGGGAAGCCGCATCCGGCACGATGCTGGTCGATGGCGCAATCACTGCCGCCAAGATCGCCGCGCAGACCATCACAGCCGCGCAGATCGCATCGGATACCATCACGGCCGGTCAGATCGCTGCTGGCGCCGTCAACACTTCGGAACTCGCGGCAGGCGCTGTCACCGCGACCAAGATGTCGATCGGTGACACCGGAAACCTGTTCATCAACGGAAACGTCGCGTCCGGAAATCTCGATGGCTGGACCCGGGTGTATCAGGGCACGGGAGCCTTCGGATCGAGCATCACCGTGGACGGCGGTACCAACTGGCCTTCCAACTTCGGCATCCGGATGTACCGGGGACCAGGCGAGACGGGCGAGCTTTCCCTCGTGAACGGCGTCACTTCGTTCGACGATACCACCATGCGCGACGGCATCGATATCGCGGCGGGGGAGAGCATCTATTTCGAGGCCACGGTGTGGACCACGAACACCACCAGTTCGGCAGCCGTGGTGGAAATGCTTCTCCGGACCAACGCCACCTCACTTTACAGCTCGATGCCCGCCACTGCCCTGTCCAATTGCACGGGTGGCTCCAATCTTTCGGCGAAGCCCGGCCAGACAATGACGCGCATCTCCGGGTATTTTACGAACAGCACCAGCCAACCGGGCAAAGCCTATTTCCGTTTCATTCATACCGGTTTCGGCCAACAGACCGCCGCTGACGGAACGAACATCTACTTCTGGAACTGCAAGGCGAGCCGGCGGAACGCAGGCAAGCTGATTGTCGATGGTTCGATCACGGCAAACCATATCGCGTCCCAGACCATCACGGCCGCGCAGATTGCGACCGATACAATCACCGCCGCGCAAATCGCCGCCGGGGCCATCAATGCCGCTGAAATCGCGGCCGGTGCTGTAACCACCGCCAAGCTCGCTGTAGTCCCCGAAGGCATCATCCCCGATCCCTACTTCGCGGATCAGGCCTGGTGGAGCGGCTCTCGGCTTGATGCCTCGGGCTGGTATTTCGAGGCCAACAACGGGTCGTCGGGCGGAGCTTACCAATTGGGCGTGCCGAGGGTCGCTGCGCTCGCGCCGCAGGCCAACTCGCGAAAGCACTGTTGGTCCGCCAGCATGCCCTTCTCCGGGCAGGGCCAGGTCCTGCGCCTCCGCGCCGTAGGATCTAATGGCACCAATGACGGCATGCGGGTCACCGTCCGGTTCCTCAATGTCGCTGGTGGCGGCATCGGAGACCTGAGTTTGTATTGGGCGCCCGGCGCTGGCACCAACCTTCCCCGCACCGACCAGCTTCCGGTTCCCTCAGGCACCGTCGCGTTCCAGGTCATCATTTACAACGAAGGCAACGTGGCCGGAAACGGCTATATGTGGCTCAGTGGTATCAAACTGGATGTCGCCGCCTCAGCCGAGCTTCTCGTCGATGGCTCGATCACGGCGGGCAAGATAGCCGCTCAGACCATCACAGCCGCGCAGATCGCCACGGATACGATCACCGCCGGTCAAATTGCCGCCGGCGCCGTCGCGGCCTCGGAACTTGCCGCTCGATCGGTCATCGCGACGAAGATGACCCTGCTCGACTTCGAGAACCTCATGGTCGACGGGGACCTCGCCTCCGGCACGCTGTCGGCGTATTCGCGCAACACGGCTCCTTCAGGCCTCCCCCTGATCGACTGTGCGGACGGCGGCGCGGGTACAGCTTGGCCCTCGCGCTACGCCCTGCGCATGCAGCGCGCCGGTAACACGACGAATGAATTGAGCATCGTCAACGGGGTCAACAACTTCGACAGCAACGAAGGTATCCACGGAATCGCGGTGAAGCCGGGTGACGAATTCGGCTTCGAATGCATCGCTTGGGCCAGTGAGGGCACCGTCTGCTTCGATTTTATCATGCGGACGGCAAGTGGCAGCCTGGAGTGGCTGGTCGCTGAGGCTGTCGAAAACACGGCAGTTTCAAATGGGACGCTGCTCTACGCCACTCCCGGGCAGGCTTACAGGGTTATCCGGGGCACCTTCAAATACACGGGGGCTACCCAGGGCAAAGCTTGGCTGCGCATCTTCGGACCCGGCTCCAGCACTCCGAACGGCTACTGCTATTTCTGGAACATGAAGATGCGCCGGCGCAATAACGCGCAGTTCATCGTCGATGGCTCGGTCCAGGCCAACCACATGGCCGCGAACTCGATCAGCTCGAATTCTCTGCAAGCTGGATCGGTGGTCGCCGCGAAGCTCGCCGTCAGCACGTTGGCCGCAATCTCGGCGGACGTGGGCACGCTGACGGCGGGCACGATCCGCAACGCCGGGGGCACGTTCTCGATCGACGTCACGAACGGACGCTCGATCGCGAGGAGCGGCGGCTACATGAAGGTCACCGGAGCCCCGTTCGGATCGGCAAACCAGTTCCTCGAATGGTACGGTCCCGACCAGTCGAACCTGGCCGCCTGCACCGAGGGCAATGCCGCCTATTACCTCAAGACCAACGGCGCGGCCTACTTCGGCGGCACCCTCTCGGCGGGCATCCTGAAGAACGCGGCGCAGTCCACTTCGATTGCCGCCAATGCCAGCCTGCAGGTCGGCCCATCCGCGTCGAACGGCAACCCGATCAGCGTGGTGATGAGCTACAACTGTGTCAGCCAGCAGCTCGACTATTATCCTGGTACCACACAGGGCCGGAACGACTGGAACAGCTCGGTGTCTGCCTGGGGCGCCACGCCGCCGTCCGGCGGCGGTGGCGAACTCATCAATCAGACCAAGTCCATCAGCTGCAACGTTGTGGTGAACCTGGCGCGCGGCATCGCCGGGGGCGCGAACAACAGCTGGACGAACCTCGTGATCTCGTCGTGCACCGAGCAGATTTACGGCACGCGGCCGTCCCCGACCGACGGGGTCACCGGTTCGCTGCAGTACACGCGCACGGTGTCCGGCTCGCTAACCGCGACGGACTCCGCTGGCACGGCCCAGACGCGAACCTTCGTCGCGACCATCACCGACCGCAGCAACGGCACTGTGGGCACGGTCACGTCCCAGGTCCTCTCCATCGTCGCCACGGAATGACCGGGCGCCCCACCTGCAATTAGGAAACTCGCAGATGTACATCATCCAGGACGTCCTGGGAGAGCTTCCGCTCTACCACAAACTCGGCTCCGTGAGCCTCGACGACGCCGTCACCGTGAACGTCACCACCACCAAGGCCGAGCCGATGCCCGGCCCCGGCGGGACGTTGCTGCCTTACATCGGCAGCGGGTACTGGACAGTGCCCGAAGGCGCGATCGCGGCGGGCAATGTGTCCAAGGCATCCGTGGCCGAGTGGCTCGTCGGCGCAGATGGGCCATACCCCGGCGGCCTGATTTGTTCGGACGACGACTTTCCCTGGCAGTCCGAGCGCATGGTCCTGCTCGCCAAGGTTCGCACCAAGCGCGACACGGTCCGGGACGGCGGCTGCTCGGTCGAGATCCACGGCGATGCCTGCCGCGTCGAGACAGACGCAACAAGCCGGGTCAACATCTCGGGTTCGGTGGTGGTGGCGATGCTCGCCCTTCAGAGCGGTGACAGCTTCTCCACCGATTGGCGCATGGCCGACAACTCCATCATCGCCCTCGAGGCCGCCGAAATGATCCAACTCGGCAAGTCCGTCGCCGCCTTCGTCGAAGCGGGCCAGCGCCGGAAGAACGAACTGGATGCTCTGGCGGCGACTATCAGCGCAGACACCACCGACGACGAGCTTGCCGACATCAAGGCCCAGATCCTCTCCGGCTGGCCCGTCTAAACTTCGGAGACACAAAATGATCGAGCACACGGAAGGTGCCAGCGAATACGCCGGTGCCGTGGGGAAGGCTGCGCCCCCGATCGCGGTCAGCACAGCAGCTATCGCGGGCCTCAGCCTGCAAGATTGGGTACTGATCGCCACCCTCGCTTACACCCTGCTGCAGATTGCGCTCCTGGTCTGGAAGTTTGTCCGGGAGCAGCGCCGTGGCTGAAACCGCGAAAAAGCTCGTCGGCCTGGCCGCGGTAGTCGGGACGGCAGCGGCCGCCATGCTGCTCACCGGCATCCCTGAGGATGAGAGTGGCCGAAAGGTTCAGGTCTCAATGGCACAGGACGGCAAGGCAACGGTGACACACGTCGCCGGCCGCCAGTACCTGAAGGCGTACCTGGACATCGCCGGCGTCGCCACTGCATGCGACGGCCTGACCAAGTACAAGGGCAAGCCGATCCGGATGGGCATGAACTTCACCGAGGCGCAGTGTGCCTCGATGCTCGAGGAAGAGCTGGTCGCCCATGGCAAGATCGTAATGGCCTGCACCCGCTGGGATAAGGAGCGGCAACCGCACCAGATCTTCGCCAGCGTGAGCATGAACTACAACACCGGCGGATGGTGCGGATCCACCGCTGCCAAGCGCGTCGCCGCCGGCAACGTGCCCGGAGGCTGTGAGGCACTGCTGATGTGGAACAAGGCCACCGTCAACGGCCGCAAAGTTCCCGTACCGGGTCTGACGAAGCGTCGGCACCGCGAGCTCGAGTACTGCCGCACCAACATCGTACACGGCGCGACGCCCGCGAACCTTCAGGAGCGCCTAAAGCCATGGCGCTGAACCCATTTTCGGCATTGGCCGCCAAGATCTACGCCGGACTATTCGGCGCTGCGCTCGCCTTGGTCGCGGTGCAGGCCATTCGTATCCACGGCCTCTGGTTCATCACCGGCCTGGAGGAAAAGGTCGAGACCGCACGCATCAGCCTCGCCGTCGAGCGGAACGGCCGCGCCGATGACCGCAGTGAGTGGGCGCGCCAGGTCGCCATCGCCACTGCCGCGCGAAAGGCGGCCGAACAGACCTCGAAGGAGATCGCCACCGATGCCCAAGTCTCCCATGAATCGCTGCTTGCGGACAATGCTGGCCTGCGCGAGTACATCGCTTCTCATCGCGTGCAGCAGGGTGGCCCCGTCAGAGCCGCAGCTTCCACCGGCGCCGCCGGAGATCTCGCTGCCCACCTTCCTGAAGCAACCGCCGCCGGTGCCATCGTGGCGACGTCCGAAGCCGACCTCCGCGCCTGCGACGCCGATTACGCCTACGCCTTCAGCGCCTACGAGTTCGGTCAGCAGCTGATCGCCGAAAGGCTCGCCAAGTAGGCCGAAACCGCCCCGAAAAATGGGGGTATCGGTTGGGGTATCGGAATCTGCCCGGCCCCTCACAAACGGCGGAAATCCGCCAGATCAGCGCTTAACCGGGGCGGAGGGATCATCCGCCGTTTTACGAGGCATATGCAGAACAGATTGCTGTCGCCGCTGATGCAATCGCTGCGACAGCGTTAAGCCGAGCAACTTTCTTCTCGGCGCGGCTGCGTTCCACGTCAGTATCCCAGCCGAACGGAATGTTCACTAGAGCCGCCCAGAGCCAAAGGCCTGCTGAGATAATCCCAAAAACCAGCGTTGCAGTCTTCAACGTCACGTCGCCCCCTGTCACCGGTCATCCGGTTGATGAAGAGCGCGCATTAAGTTGAAACCGCACCATTTTTCCAGAGTACACGTATGCTTACCAACGGTGCTGTGAAAGCCGCCGCCGCGCAGTCGCGCCCCTACAAGATGAGCGACGCCGGCGGGCTCTACCTCTACGTCACCCCCGCCGGCACGAAGTCATGGCGCCTTAAGTACCGCTGGCAGGGCAAGGAAAAGCTGCTGGTGATCGGCCGCTTTCCCGGCATTTCGCTTGCCGAAGCACGTCAGCGCCGGGAGGACGCGAAGGCGAAGATCCGCCAAGGCGCGGATCCTTCGTCCACCGAAGAAAAGCTGGAGACTTTCGAGCAGGTCGCGCGCGCCTGGTATCGACATAACGAGAACGGTTGGTCGCCCGCGCATGCCGGCGATGTCCTGGCGAGCCTGGAGCGCGATGTCTTCCCGGCGATCGGCGCGCGCACGATCGCGTCGATCGAGCCGCCCGAGCTGCTGGACGTTCTACGCCAGGTCGAGGGCCGAGGCCGGATCGAAACCGCGCGCCGGCAGCGCCAGCGCCTTTCGGCGATCTTCGGCTATGGCATTGCGCGCGGGCTCACCGATCGCGACCCGGCAGAGCACGTCGGCCGTGCGATGAGCAGCGCCCGCCCTGTCCGGCCGCAGCCGGCGCTGACGATCGCCGACGAGTGCCGCGAGCTGCTCGCGGCCGCCGATTGCCAGCCGGGGCGCGCCGCCACGAAACTCGCCTCGCGGTTCCTGGCGCTGACGGCCGTTCGCCTGGAAGCAGTGCGCGGCATGCGCTGGGGAGAAATCGAGGACCTGGACGGCGGCGCGCCGGTGTGGCGCGTCCCGCCGGCGCGCATGAAGCTCAAGAAATCGAAGAAGGACGACCCGCGTTTCGCCCATGTCGTGCCTCTTTCGAGTCAGGCCGTGGCGGTACTGCGCGAGGCTGCGCGCGAATTCGGTTACGATGCCGTCCGTCCCCAGGCTGACGATCTGGTCTTCCCGGGGCGGGATCGGAGCCGGCCGATTGGTGAGAGCGCGATAGGCGCGCTCTATGATCGGGCCGGCTTTTCGGGTCGCCATGTTCCACATGGCTGGCGCTCGAGCTTCTCCACGATCCTGAATGAAACGCTGGGACCGGACGCCGCCAGCGACATCGATCGGGCGCTCGCCCACAGCCCCAAGGATAAGGTCGAGGCCGCTTACAACCGCGCCGAGCTGCTCGGCCGAAGGCGCGCGCTTTTCGATCGCTGGGGCGAGCTACTAGGGCCGCGTGGACAAAAACCAGCCATCCGCGAATGACTGTAATGGGTGGTTTGCGGCCGTTCCTTGTGCATGAACAAGCGGCAGCTATTGGGCTTGCTGTGAACGGTCCGTTTCGGCAGCAACGTTGGGGGAAGCGGACGCTAGCGCAAATCAAGAATCGATGGGTTACAGTTTCGGGTTTTCAGCAACATGGCAAGTTGCGGTTGGCGTAAATCCTGCATCTCGGGGACGTATCGCTCGAATGTTTGGGCCGCCCAATCGCCCAAAACATCGTAATGGCAGGGGGAATTCCCCATGCCCGACGTGATATGGGCGCCATGGCGACGTTCAAACGCAAGAAGAGTCCCGTCCGTAATGCTACGCCCCTCGCCGGAATATCCATCCACCATCTCGTCCCACTGAGTGAGAAAAAGAAGCAGGTCAGCCTCCGGTAGCACGAACGTCTCATGTCGAATGACGTCGCCAGCCGGACTTGTCACGACAGCTTCCCCAACTCCTTGTCCCTTGATGATGCTGGCCGAAACCGCGAACCACTTTTGCCCAAATGATGGGATTGCGACGAACCTAAGATTGTTGTCCCCTTGTACAGGCTTCAATCGAGCGAACATTCCGTTAGGCTCAGAATAATATGTATTCTGCGTATCCTCTGACAAAGGGCGTTCATGGGTTCTGTTAAATTGGGCGATGCGGTGCTTTTCGTACACCCAAAACAAGCAAAGGATCACGCTGAGAAGCGCTAATAGCGCAATAACTACTAAAGTGCCGCGCTTGATCCAGCGCCATGTCGCCTGCCACATTCCAACTAGATTAGCGCCGTAGCGGATGTCCGCAATGTCGGCGTGTCCGGAAGGGCCGGTTTCAGGTTAAAATCTTGAAAAGCTGCCCTTCGGCTGAACGTCCGACCGCTCCTGGCACCTGAACAAAGCGCCGCCAAAGTCGGAAAGGTCGGGGGAGAGCTGTCATAAACTTTGCGAGCCGCAGCGAATGTCGTTCAATCTGTTCTTAATGGCGAGCCACCCCAGCGTCAGTAGGATCGCGAAGAGATAACGAACAGCGGCGGGAAGGCTGCAGCGATCACAAACCAGAAACGCAAGATAGAGGCAGGCAACGTACGAGACCCAAATTCCTGCGGTTAACAGTACATACGTTGTCTTCGTCATTCGCTCCAACCCGAAAACATCAAGGCAGCCCGAAGCATTATCAGCCGGCACAACGTCTGCAAAGTTGGCGATTACCGTCAGGCGGCTACGAGGTAGCTCCGGACTTATGGTCAGCGGCAGGGCTCGAACCTACACCTCGGTTTCACGAGGACCGTTGTGACGATACGTCTACCAATTCCGTCACGCTGAACGATCCGATATGCCCTTCACCTTGCGCTTCGGCAATGACTGCTTTGTTGGCGGGTCCGGACAGGCAGCTTTTGGATTAAAATCGTGCAATCTTGCCATTCCGGTTTCGGCAGCGCGGCTGCGCGCCGCCTATGACCGAGATGGGTGGTTAGCTGCCGCTCAGATGGCGGGCTAGATCGTTCAAGTTTCGCTTAAATCCGTCGTCGAAGCAGCGGCCAATGTCTTCAACTTCCAGTCTTTCCGCTTCCGATCCTGGTTCGAAACGAACTCGGTCTACGTCACGGCCGGAGCGGACTTGCTTACCGCCAAGAACATGCCCCGTTTGGCTTTCGATTCCGGTGAATCTGATGACGAGATCGTCTAACGACGACCCACCAATGTCGATCCACAGATCGAGGATTTTGCGGCATCCAAGGATCAATTCCGCCCCAGTAAGTTGGCCATTGGCAATCCGCGCCTCCAAGGCTGAGACGACTTTTTGAAGCTCAGAACGGGCCTGTTGCTGCATGACAGAATTTATGGACATTGTGCCATCATAGTCAGCCCGCGAACGACCGCAAAGGGGCGGACCCGGAACGGCGCAAATTGGCGTTTGCGGGTGGCTAGCTGCCGCTAGCTTCGCGTGCTTCAACCCACCATGTCCGCCCCGTGATGCTGCCGCTGAAAGCTCCCAATAGCGCAAGCCACCACCCTCCGGCGGCTCCCATGCAAACCAAGACAAGCAGTGGTAATGCAAAGCCTATAATGAACCCAATCGAGACGTATGCAGCCTTGCTCTCCGCTCGGAGCCGAACGAGGATCGCTGTCACAGGCAAACCCAGCAAAATGCTGGCCGGTAAGACAAATGCTAATGCTATGGCGATCGGAAAAAATGCGAAAACCAGCGAAGATGCCAAACTGCCTTGCCCGTTGATCGCGTTTGGAATCAAGCTGAGTGTAACCACGACTGTGAAGATCATTGGCATCCACGCACCAGCCAATGTGCCGATCGCTACCGTTTTGAGAAAGGCACGCATGTATTCTGTGTAAGCCATCAGGCCTGTGCGTCAAATGAATGAATTAGTTCCGCTTTGGGGCGTCAGCCGACAGCTCGAACTTGTCCACGCCACCTAGCGGACTAGCTCCCCTTCTCATTTCCTCCCTAGTCCACCGGCCAGCTTGGCCGGCGGGGCGGGGGTTTCCGGGCTGGCCCCCGGGCACCGACGAGTAATGGCTCGCCACGACACAGCTGGCCGACTGGCCGCCCCGCACCCGCATACGGGCGGGGTCATGGAGCCTATTTAAAAAATGCAGTCAATACAAAGCGTTCGCCCTGTTTCGCCCGCCGCCGGTTATCAGGGCGGAAAGCGCAACCTGGCGCGACGGATCTGCGCGATGATCGATCGCACGCCCCACGAGGCATATGCCGAGCCCTTCGTCGGCATGGGCGGGATCTTCCTGCGGCGCGGAACGCGGCCGAAGGCCGAGGTCATCAACGATATCTCCGGTGACGTCGCCACGTTCTTCCGCGTGCTCCAGGAGCATTATCCCTATTTCATCGACATGCTGAAATGGCGCGTCGCGAGCCGAGCGGAATTCGAGCGGCTGCGGGATCTGGATCCCGCCCGGCTCACTGACCTCCAGCGCGCAGCGCGTTTCCTCTATCTCCAGCGCCTGGCGTTCGGTGGTAAGATCGTCGGCCGGAACTTCGGCGTCAGCACAACCGCGTCATCGCGCTTCAACGTCACGAAACTCGAGCCTGTCCTTGCGGATATTCACGAGCGGCTCGCCGGCGTTGTGATCGAGCAGTTGCCGTTCGACAAGTTCATCGCGCGCTACGATCGGCCGGGCACGCTGTTCTATCTCGATCCGCCTTACTTCGGTTGCGAGACCGACTATGGCGCCGGCGCGTTCGATCGTAGCGACTTCGAGCGCCTGGCGTCGATCCTGGCCGGCGCGCGCGGCAAGTTCCTTCTCTCGATCAACGATACACCAGAGGTGCGCGAGATCTTCTCGGCATTCGAGATCAGGGACATCGAGACGACCTGGACGATCTCCAGCGAGGCGAAGAAGGTCAACGAGCTGATCATCAGCAATTTCGCGCCCGATTGACAGAGCAACCGACGGGGCCGGGACAACGACGCAGAATGGCACGGCCGTTGCTCCCGGCCCCCTGGGACACCCTGGGCGGCGCAGCCGCCCCCGCGCGCCGGTGCGTCCGGCGCTTCGTTTTTTTGTCAGAACTGCCTTAAAGGCCTCGGGGGACGGAACAAACCGGGGCGAAGCCGGCTTCATAGGGCGCCGAAGCGCCCTATGTCGTCATTGGATCAGAATGATCCCCCGGTCTCTCCAGTGCTGGAAGATTCGCCCCTGCGGATATCGCGCGCGTCGATCCCGGCGGCGAGGCACCGCAACGTCTCGCCCAGGAGACGATCCCCGCTCCAAGTCGCGTTGTGGCGCTCCTCGGCGGTCAGGGAGGCGAGCATGGCCTCGTAGGCATCACGCTCGCGTTTCCTGCGGTCCCGCTCACAGCCCGGCTCTGGGGCGCCCTTGAACAGCGCTCGCAGCCAGTCTTTCATCTCGGTCGGAACAAGCAAGGCGTATGCGTTCTGTATCTGTTCCACCTGTTGACCACCCGGCTGTGGGTTGTCGATCGGGCGGGAGCGTCGCATCCAGTGCAGGAAGCCCTCTTTGCGCAATCTGCAAAGAGCTTCGTGGACGGCGCCGTAGGAACGACCGATGCCATCAGCGATCGTCTGGATCGCGGGCTCAAGGCGTCCGGTCGAGAAGTCGACCAGCTCGTAAAGAAATTCGAGCACTTCGATGCCAATTTCGCCAAGCGCACCGTTGCGCGCACCAGGCTCGGCCTGGCGACGCTTGAGGCGCGTCTTGTATTCCAGCGCCTTGGCCGCCTTTAGCAGCGCGCCCACCCAGCGCTTGCCGCCGCGCGCGGTGCCGTCGTGGATCGGTTTCCAGACACGATCCTCGATCGTGCCCTCGGTGTAGGAGTTGCGCCAGACCTTCTCGCCGCTGCGCGGGCTATCGCCACGCTCCAGGAGCGCGCGTGTCTTGCGGCCGAGCGCGGTCTTCGTGACCTTTGCGGCGATCAGGCCAAACGGCGAGGCGTCGTTGCGTGTGGCGGCCGTCATGCGCGGCCGCCCTTGATCAGCGTCGCGGCCCGATCAGCAAGGTCTCTGGGTGCGGCACACCTTCCAGAAGCATGTCCGACCACTCCTGGGCGAGTTGGCGCCGGCGCGGCATATAAGCGGCCCGGTTGTAGTGCGCTTCGACGCCCTCCGGCTGGTGCGCCAGCATAAGATCGATGATTGCCCGATCGCCGGGTCGATCGAGATCCATGGCGCGCTCGTTCATGATCGTCGAGAACGACGACCGCCATCCATGCGGAACGTGCCGCCCAGCAAAGCCCGAGCGCCGGTACGCGCTGCTCAGCGCATTCTCGCTGATGGGCAGGTGCGACTTCGAGGCTGACGCGAAAACGTACTTCCGATTGCCGGTCATCTGGCGAACTGCGCGAATCGTCTCCACCGCCTGCCGCGAGAGCGGCAACACGAATTCGAAGGCCGCCTGTTCGCTCTCCTCGCGCTCCAGCTTCATCTTCTCTGCCGGAACCCGCCAGATCGGCGTTGGCCCGTCCAGATCCTCGAACTCGTGATGCTCGACGAATCGGATCATGCCCGGCCGCGCGGCCGTCAGCGCCAGCAGCCGCGAGGCGAGTTTCACAGCGGGAAAGCCGGGCTCGCTCTCCACCTTCAGCAGGCAGGCGCGGGCTGAGCGAATATCCAGCAGCGCCGGGTGCTTCCGCTTCACGATCGGCTTCAGGGCTTTCGACAGCGAGGCGGCAGGATCCGTCCTGATCATCTCCGAAACCATGGCCGTCTGAAAGATCGAGGAGAGCCGCGACCTGATTCGATGCGCAGCCTCCGTCGCGCCGCGATCCTGGATGGAAGTGAGCAGCTCGAGCACGTCGGCCGCGCTGATTTGATCCAGGGGCCGATCGCCCAGCGCAGGATAGACCTCGCTCTCCAAGCTGTGCCTCACGTCCGCCGCGTGCTTCGGCTTCCAGACGTCCGCCTGCAAAGCCAGCCAGCGAGTAGCCATTTGCCGCAGCGTGGGCGCCGGCTCCGCAGACTTCACATTCCCCGGGTCCAGGCCGTCCCGAATCGCGCGCCGCGCCTCGTCGCGTCGATCGCGCGCTTCCTTCAGCGAGACCTCCGGCCAGGCGCCGAAGGTGAGTCGCTTTTCTTTGCCCGCGAATCGGTATTTGTAACGCCAGCTCTTGAAGCCGGTCGGCGTGACGTAGAGGTGTAAGCCCTTCTCGTCCGTCAGCTTGTACGCTTTGTCCTTCGCAGCAGCCTTCCGGCACTGCAATTCGGTCAACATCGGGTGCCCCCACTTCCGAAAGCCGGTGCCCCACGAATGCCCCCGCTATGCGTGAGCTTCGATGAGAACGGCTGTACTTGGTTGAGGACCCGGTAAGGCCAAAAAGCTCGACATTACAAGGCTTGTGAGCCTGCTGGAGCTTCCTTGAGAAAGGAAAGTGGCTCCCCGAGTAGGATTCGAACCTACGGCCATTCGATTAACAGTCGAATGCTCTACCGCTGAGCTATCGGGGAGCAGCCTGTCAGTGTTACCACCGCCGGGCAGGAGTGCGCCTATAAAAGGGGTCCTCAGGGTTGGCAAGCACTCTGTCATGAAAATGATGCAAAAACTTTTCCACAGGCTGAGGTCGCTACCCCGGTCCCTTCCTCAAACCTGGAACTGCTCGGCGAAGATGCGTTCTTCCAGGGTGAAGCCCGGATCGAACAACAGGGTCAGTTCCTTCTCGGCATTGGCGACGATGCGGACGGTCTTCACATCGCGCACTTCCTTCTGGTCGGCCACGGCGGCGACCGGGCGCTTGCCGGGCTCGCGGATGCGGAATTCGACTTCGGCGCTCTCGGGCAGGATCGCGCCCTTCCAGCGGCGCGGACGGAACGGGCTGAGCGGGGTCAGCGCCAGCATCCGCGAACCAAGCGGCAGGATCGGTCCGTTGGCCGAAAGGTTGTAGGCGGTGGAGCCGACCGGCGTGGCCACCAGCACGCCGTCGCCCACCAGTTCCTCCATCCGCACTTTGCCGTTGATCGTCACTTCCAGCTTGGCGGTCTGGCGCGTCTCGCGCAGCAGCGAGACTTCGTTGATCGCATAGTAGACGAAGCTGCGCCCATCATGGCTGGTCGCATGCATCTGGAGCGGGCGCACCGGCACCGGATGGGCTTCGGCAATGCGCTCGGCGATGGGAACGCCGTCGTGCGGCCCGTTCATCAGGAAACCCACGGTGCCGAGGTTCATTCCGTAGACCGGCTTGATCATGTCCCGGTCGAGCATCTCGTGGAGGATATGCAGCAGGAAGCCGTCCCCGCCGACGACGACGAGCACGTCGGCCTCGGCGGGATCGACCCAGTCGTGGGCCTTGCGCAGGTCCGCCGCGCCGCACTGCGCCTTGGCGCTGGCGGAGACGATCAGGCCCAGCTTGGGTTCGTCAGTCATTGCAATTCCCGGTGTGAAGAGGTGCGAACGCCCGATCGGCGTTCATCTGGGAACAATTCATGAGATCCCGTCTCATTTTGAAGCCCTTTTCATGCCGCGGACCTTTCGAATTTTGCATCGTTTGGCAAGGCCTTTGGCTATAGCAAAGGCGATGGGCGAACGACGCAAAGGTTTGCCGCGGGAACATGCCCGCGGGCTGGAAGACAGACTGACCGGGATTCCCGGCCTCGACGCCGTGCGCGAACGCATCGCCGGATGGCGCAGCGATGCCGAAAGCGCCCCGCAGCATGCCCATGTCCACGCCATGCTGGTCTCGCTGCGGCGGCTCGACACGATCAACATGGCTTACGGCGCGGAAGCCGGCGACGGCGCACTGGAGGAAGTGGCCGGACGCATCGCCCATTTCGCGGGCGAGGAACTCGACGGCCCCTGGCTGGTGGCGCGTGCGGGCGGCGGCTCCTTCGTGCTGGTCGCCAACGAGGCGTGCAGCCGCGAGCGCTGGCACCTCGTGGCGGACCAGCTGGCCGACTTCATATCCCGCCCGATCGCCCTGCCCACCGGCGTGCTGCGCCTCTCGCCCCGTATCGCCCTGATTCGCGCGCTCACCGGCGAGAGCGTCGATTCGATGCTAGACCGGCTCGGCCATGCCCTTGTCGATCTGCAGGACCAGTCCGCCACCCGCCTGGGCTGGGCGGACGGCGAAGTCACGGTACCGGGCCGCTCCGCCGCGCAGCTCGAAGCCGACCTGCTCGGCGCGATCGACCGCGACGAGATCGAGATCCTGTTCCAGCCGCAATTCAGTCTCACCGACGATTCGCTGACCGGGGCGGAGGCTCTCGCCCGCTGGAACCATCCCGTGCTCGGCCGCATCGGCGCGGGCGCCCTCTTCGCCATTGCCGAGCGCACCGACCATATCGGCCCGCTCTCCCGCCATATCGCCGCCAAGGCCATGGCGGCGGCGGGCAAGTGGCCCGGCGACTTGCGCCTCTCGATCAACGTCACCCCGGCCGATCTCGCCTTCGGCACTTACGTACGCCAGATGCTCGACCTCGTGCGCGAGAGCGGCTTCCCGCCGCGCCGGTTGACGCTGGAGATCACCGAGCAGTCGCTGATCAGCGATATCAGCCAGACCGCGCAGATGATGGCGGAATTCTCCTCGCAGGGCATCCGCATCGCGCTCGACGACTTCGGCGCGGGGTTCTGCAACTTCCGTTATCTCAAGGTCCTGCCGATCCACTATCTGAAGCTGGACCGGACGATGATCGAGGGCGTCGCCACCGACCGCCGCGACGTGGCGGTGCTGCGCGCGATCGTGGCGATGGCGCGGGCGCTCGATCTTGAGGTCATCGCCGAGGGGATCGAGGAAGAAGCCCAGCGCAAAGTCGCGGCGCGTGAGGGCTGTGCTTATTATCAGGGTTTCCTGAGGGCGCAGCCGATGTCGGCAGCGATGTTCGCCAAGCTGGCGCGGGTCGGCAGCGAGAAGCCTGCGGGCTGAGAGGAAGGCCTTTTCGGCTTCCTCGCCTTCTCTCCGCCCCCTTCATTCGTCATTGCGAGCGCAGCGAAGCAATCCAGAGCGGCTCGGCGCGACTCTGGATTGCTTCGCTGCGCTCGCAATGACGAGACGTTTTGTGCCGTTGCCGACCTCATCAGGCCGGCCATGCAGGGCAGCAAAACGGGCTCTTGCGGGAGAACCGCAAGCGCCCGTTTTGCTTTACCATCGGCCCCGCGCAATCCGGGACCGATGGCCTATCCGATACCCCGTTACGCCAGAGCGCCGTGGCAGTGCTTGTACTTCTGCCCCGAACCGCAGGGGCACGGCGCATTGCGGCTGATCGGCAGGTCCGCATAGGGGTTCTCACCCGCTGCCCCCGGCGCGACGCCAGCCTGCGGGCTTCCCGCCAGCGAGCCGAACAGTTCCGGCATGAAGGCCGAACCGTCGCCGTCGTTCGAATTGTCGAGACCGGTCAGCGGATCGATGTGGCCGGTCAGGAAGTCCGGCAGTTCCGGCAGGCCGACCGGCTCGGGCATGCGCAGTTCGCTGACCGAGAGAATGCGCGTCACGTCCTCGCGAATCTGGTCGAGCAGGCGCTCGAACAGGCTGAAGGCCTCGGTCTTGTATTCGTTGATCGGGGTCTTCTGGGCATAGGCGCGCAGGAACACCACCTGACGCAGCGCGTCGAGGGTGGAGAGGTGCTCCTTCCAGTAATGGTCCAGGCGATCGAGCAGGATCGACTTCTCGACCTGGCGCCAGATCGCCGGATCGTCCTGCGCCATCTTCGCGTTCATGTGCTCGGTGGCCATGGCGGCGATGCGTTCCTCGACGAGTTCGGGATCGACGCCGTTCTCCTCGATCCAGTCCTCCAGCGGCACATCGAGCGCGAGGATGTCCAGCGCCTTGGCCTTGAGACCCTCGATATCCCAGTGCTCGGGGTAGGAACCGGCCGGGCAGGCGTCGGCGACGAGCGCATTGACGGTGTCGTTGCGCATGTCGACGACGACTTCGTCCACCGTTTCCGAATCCATGATGTCGGCGCGCTGCTCGTAGATGACCTTGCGCTGGTCGTTCATCACGTCATCGTATTCGACGACCTGCTTGCGCACTTCGTAGTTGCGCGCCTCGACCTTCTTCTGCGCGGTCTCGATGGCCTTCGACAGCCACTTGGAACCGATCGCCTCGCCGTCGGCGAGGTTGCTGTTCATCATCTTGGCGAAGAGCGTGTCCGGGCCGAAGATGCGCAGGAGGTCGTCCTCCAGGCAGAGGTAGAACTTCGACAGGCCGGGGTCGCCCTGACGGCCCGAACGGCCGCGCAGCTGGTTGTCGATGCGGCGGCTTTCGTGGCGCTCGGTGCCGATCACACAGAGGCCGCCGGCTTCGAGCACGAGGCGCTTCTGCTCGGCGACTTCCGCCTTGATCCTGGCGATCGCCTCGTCACGCTCCGGCCCCTCGGGCAGTTCGCTCAGCTCGTCCTCGACGCGGAACTCGACGTTGCCGCCGAGCTGGATGTCGGTGCCGCGACCGGCCATGTTGGTGGCGATCGTCACCGCGCCCAGCGAACCGGCCTGCGCGACGATGTGCGCTTCCATCTCGTGGAAGCGCGCGTTCAGCACCGAGTGCTTGACGCCTTCCTTATTGAGGAAGTCCGAGAGCAGTTCCGACTTCTCGATCGAGACCGTGCCGACCAGCACCGGCTGGCCGATCTCGTGCTTTTCGCGGATCAGCTTGGCGATGGCGCCGAACTTGTCGTGGGTGTTCTTGTAGAACTCGTCTTCCTCGTCGATGCGCTGGATCGGCACGTTCGTGGGGATGGTGACGACGTTCATCTTGTAGATGTCGTAGAACTCCGGCGCCTCGGTAGCGGCGGTGCCGGTCATGCCCGAAAGCTTCGGGTACATGCGGAAGTAGTTCTGGAAGGTGATCGAGGCGAGCGTCTGGTTCTCCGGCTCGATCTTGACGCCTTCCTTGGCCTCGACGGCCTGGTGGAGGCCGTTCGACCAGCGGCGACCGTCCATCATGCGGCCGGTGAACTCGTCGATGATGACGACCTTGCCGTCCTTGACGATGTAGTCGATGTCGCGCTTGAACATAACCACGCCCTTGAGGCTCTGGTCGAGGTGGTGGACCACCTGGGTGTTCTCGACGTCGTAGAGGTTCGAGCCGACCAGCAGGCCCGCGGCTTCGAGCATGCGCTCGGCCTTTTCGACACCGTCCTCGGTCAGGCTGATGTTCTTGGTCTTCTCGTCCATCTCGTAGTCTTCGGGGACGAACTGCTTAACGACCGCGTCGACCTGCATGTAGAGTTCGGACTTGTCGTCGGTCGGACCCGAGATAATCAGCGGGGTGCGCGCCTCGTCGATCAGGATCGAGTCGACTTCGTCGACGATCGCAAAGTTGAAGGGGCGCTGCACCATCTGGCTGCGCTCATGCTTCATGTTGTCGCGCAAGTAGTCGAAGCCGAATTCGTTGTTGGTGCCGTAAGTGATGTCGGCGCCGTAGGCCTCGCGGCGTTCCCACTCGTTGAGGTTGGGAACGATCACGCCGATGGTGAGGCCGAGAAAGTTGTGCAGCTTGCCCATCTGCTCGGAGTCGCGGCGGGCGAGGTAGTCGTTGACGGTGACGACGTGGACGCCCTTGCCCTCGATGGCGTTGAGGTAGGTGGCGGTGGTCGCCACCAGGGTCTTGCCCTCACCCGTGCGCATTTCCGCGATTTCGCCGCGGTGGAGCACGATGCCGCCGATCAGCTGCACGTCGAAGTGGCGCATGCCGAACACGCGCTTCGAGGCTTCGCGCACGGTCGCGAAGGCTTCCGGCAGGATCTGGTCGAGCGTGCTGCCATTGGCCAGCAGTTCGCGGAACTTCGGCGTCTGGGCGGCGAGTTCCTCGTCGCTCATGGCTTCGAGCACGGGTTCGAAGGCGGCGATCTGGCCGACGACCTTGTCGAGCGACTTGACGTAGCGTTCGTTGGACGAACCGAAAATGGACTTGGCGATGGCGCCGAACATGGCGGAAATCCCTGTTTTTCGTGAATGCGTATGTCGGATATGCGCGCCTGCGATACGCGCAGGCACGGGAAATGGTTCGCGAAAGAGCGAATCGCCGGCGCGCTTATTCGCGCGCGCGGTCTATCCCGGTAAGGACAGCGGGAACCGCCAGAGGAACCGGCGCCTCGACCAGCGGCGGCGCCTGCCGCCGAACCGAGCGCAGGCCCGGCTGCGGCAATTGCGCCAGCGCCACCGGCGCGCGCGGCGCCTTGGCGGCGACGGCGGCCTCGGTCAGCACCACCTGCAGGCTGGACACCTGCGATGCACGCGCGTCAGCGGGGCCGATCTGCGCGGCAAGACCCGTCAGAAGGGCCAGCAGGGTGAGGAGCAGGCGGTTTGCCATCGCGGATCAGATAGGGGGCGGCGGATGAATAGTCCACAACCCATGTAAAACACCGGAGATCGCATATCCTGGGCACCACGCGGACGCTTGACCTGTCGCACCCACGCGCTACCCACCCGCCATGGCCTATCCCACCTCCCCGCTCGCCTCGCCCTTCCCCGCCATGCCGCCGATCGCCGGCGTCACCCCGCACGTCGTGCGCGCCGGGTACAAGGACTGGGGCCGATGCGACCTGACTTATGTGGAGCTGAACGAAGGCACCGCCGTCGCGGGTGTGTTCACGAAGAACCTGTGCTGCTCCAGCGAAGTCGAACTGGGCCGGGACAACGTGAAGCAGGGCCATGCCCGCGCACTCGTCGTCAACGCGGGCAATTCCAACGCCTTCACCGGCTACCGGGGACGCGAGGCCGTCGAGCAGATCATGGACCAGGTCGCCGCCCATATCGGCTGCCCGCGCGAGCAGGTCTTCGTCTCCTCGACCGGCGTGATCGGCGTGCCGCTGCCCAAGGACAAGGCGCGCGAGGGCGTGGAGAAAGCTCTCACCGCCGCGCCCTGCTCGTGGGAAGACGTCGCCAACACCATCGCCACCACCGACACGTTCGCCAAGGGCGCGACGGCCACGGCGATGATCGGCGACACCAAGGTCACGCTCGCCGCCGTCATCAAGGGATCGGGCATGATCGCGCCCGACATGGCAACGATGCTCGGCTACGTGTTCACCGATGCCGCGGTGGAACCTGCCTTCCTGCAGGAATGCCTCTCCGCCGCCAACTTCCGCACCTTCTCGTGCATCACCGTCGATTCGGACACCTCGACCAGCGACACCGTGCTGGCCTTCGCCACCGGCAAGGCAGGCAACGCGCCGCTTGCCTCAATCGCCTCGCCCGGCGCCCATGCCTTTGCCGCCGCGATCCATGACGTCTGCCGCCAGCTTGCCCACCTCGTCGTGCGCGACGGCGAAGGCGCGCAGAAGTTCATCGAAGTGGCCGTCTCCGGCGCGGTCTCGGACGAAAGCGCCCGCAAGGTCGGCATGGCCATCGCCAACTCGCCGCTGGTGAAGACCGCCATCGCGGGCGAGGACGCCAACTGGGGCCGCGTCGTCATGGCCGTGGGCAAGGCGGGCGAACCCGCCGACCGCGACAAGCTCTCGATCGGCTTCGGCGGCACCTGGGCCGCGCGCGAGGGCCTGCCGCTGGCCGACTACGACGAAGCCCCCGTCGCCGCCCACCTCAAGGGGCAGGACGTGACCATCGAGGTCGACCTCGGCCTCGGCGAAGGCGCCGCCACCGTGTGGACCTGCGACCTGACCCACGGCTACATCTCGATCAACGCCGATTACCGGAGCTGACGATGGCAGGTCCGCAGTTCACCATCTGGGGTCGCCTCAACTCCCACAACGTGAAGAAAGTCGCCTGGTTCGCCGAAGAACTGGGCCTCAACTATGTGCGCCACGATATCGGCGGGAAGTTCGGCTATACCGAGGAATACCTCGCCAAGAACCCGAACCGACTGGTGCCGATGATCGAGGACGGCAAGCTCTCGCTCTGGGAGTCGAACGCGATCCTGCGCTACATGGCGGCGGAGTATGGCGGCGAGCGCTGGTTCCAGCGCGACCCCATCGACCGGGCGCTGGCCGACCGCTGGATGGACTGGCAGATCACTTACGCCGACGCCCAGCGCCTGCCCTTCCTCTCGATGGCCCGCACCCCGCGCGAGCAATGGGACATGCCCGCCATCGAGCGCGACGTGAAGGCCTGCGCCGCCCACCTCGCCGTGCTGGAACGCTACCTTTCCGAGAAGCCGTGGCTGTCGGGCGGGCAGTTCGGCATCGGTGATATCCCCATGGGCGTCTATGCCTACACGTGGTTCAGCCTGCCGTTCGAAAAGCCCGAGTTCCCCGCGGTGGCCGAATGGTACGCCCGCATCCGTGAGCGCAAAGGCTATGCCCAGCAGGTCATGATCCCGCTCACCTAACTCTATCCGAAAGCCTCCCGCATGATCACCCCTTCGCTCAACGCCGCAGTCGAAACGATCATGCGCGAGGTTTCCCGCGATGTGATCCTGCCGCATTACCAGTCGCTGTCGAGCGAACAGATCGTCAGCAAGGCGGTGAACGACGTCGTCACCGTGGCCGACCGCGAAAGCGAGGCGATCCTCACCGAACGCCTCACCGCCCTCCTCCCCGAAGCCGCCGTCGTCGGCGAGGAAGCCACTTTTGCCGACGAGAACGAGCTGCTGAAGCTCAAGGACCACCTCTGCTGGATCGTCGACCCGCTCGACGGCACCAACAACTTCGCCTCGGGCAAGCCCCCCTTCGGGATGCTCATCGCGCTGGCCGACAAGGGCGAGACGCTGGGCGGCTGGATTCTCGACTGCCTGACCGGCCGCTTCTGCCGCGCCGCGCTGAACGGCGGCGCCTGGGTGGACGAGGGCCAAGGGAACGAAGAACGCCTCACCGCCCGCGCCACCGGAGAAACCCCGCCCGTCGCCGCGATCTCGCTGATCTTCACCGAGGAAGCCCGCCGCGAGCGCCTGCGCAGCGAAGTCGCCCCGCACTACCGCATGGTCGACATCCCCCGCTGCGCCGCCGAGCAATACCCCCGCCTCGCCCTCGGCCAGAACGACGTGGCGGTGTTCGAGCGCACCCTGCCCTGGGACCACGCGGCAGGCGCGCTGTTCCTCAACGAAGCGGGCGGCAAGTGCGCCCGCCCCGACGGCAGCGCCTACCGCGTCGACGAAATCGGCCGCAAGGGCCTGATCGGCGCCGCCTCGCCCGCCCTGTTCGAAGCTCTCGCCACGCGCCTCTCCGCGCTGGAGGACTGACGCTTTCCGCAGAAGGTGACTCTCAAGGTGCCACTCAGGTTGACACAGTTGACACGGTCCTGAGTGGAAAAAACCGTCACCTTGCGCCGCCCCGCGACGAGAGGCGGTTTCGCTGAAAAGTTTCGAAAGATAGCGCATCCGGCGATGATGACAGACCGGCGCGATGTAGGAAAACGCGCGCCGCCCTGCCTGCCGACCGCTCGCATAACGGCTTGATCTCCCGCATGTCCCGGTGCCAAGTGGCGCCATGCAAGCCCATACCCGCGCCCTGATCGCCGCAGCCGCCTTCGCTTTCGTCACCGGCAAGAAAGTCGCCGGTCTCTACGACCATGCCGCAACGGCGGACCGGCGTATCGCCGCCGAAGCCCGCGGGAAGGCCTTGCAGGGCTTCGACGGCGAACGCGGCGTGAAGTTCGGCGGCAATCTCCCCGAAATCCTCGATGCGGGCAACGCCAGCCACATCTCATTCGAAATCGACGGCACGAGCGTGAAAGGCTACGATCGCGCCTCCGCGACTTTCTACGAGGCCCGTGTTGGCGAAGGACTCGTGCAGGTCTTCGATCACGGCGAGGCCGCCTGGTTCGCCTACGACATCCAGGATGCCGAGGCCGCCCAGAGCTATCACCGCAGCGCTGAAACGGGCCGCTAGAGCCCGCCTTTCAGACCCCGCAGATCAATTCGCTCTTGCCGCGCATCTGCTTGTCTTCCTGCGTGGCGGAAATCGACGAAGACACCGGGGTATCGTCGGAGACGGCGAAGCTGCCGTCCTTGTCGATGCGGAAGCCCAGCTTGCGGAACACCGCCTCCACGCGGGCGGGCGAATCGACGAAGGCCACCCCGTGCCATTCGTAGCCGCTCACCACGTAGCTCACCTTGAGGCCCCGGAACGTCTTGTTGACGGGATAGATATATTCCTCGGCGGATTCGTCTTCCGTAGTGGGCCTTAGCGCCGAGGCTTTCTCGAAATAGGGGGCCAGTTCGTCGCCGAATTCGCAGCTGCGCGGCTCGAACTCGATCAGCCCGTTCGCCGCCGCCCACTTGGCAGATGACGGCTGGGTCGGGCAGGCGTCCTTCGCCGCATAGCCGACGCCGCCGCCCGGCACCGCCAGTTCGACGGCGCCCTTACCGGTAATTCCGACGATCCGCACCGGCGATCCTGCCGGGACTTCCCCCTTCTCCTTCGAACCCACCGCTTCGGCCTCGCGGATCGTGCAAGGCGCAGTGGTCACGCGGTCGCTGCCGTCGATCTCGGCGAGGCGCGGCGGCGCGGCCGACGACAGATTGACGAGATTCACATAGGCCCCGCCCTCGTCGAGCTTCAGCCAGCGACCGCCCTGCGTGCCATCGACGAGCACCCCGCGCACCGCCTGCCCGCGCTCGATCCGCCCGACGACCTGCGATCCGTCCTCGCGCGGCGCATCGCGCAGATCGCTCTCCACCGCGACATGATAGTCGAGCGATTTCGGCGTCTCCGCTGCCGCCGTTTCATCGGCGACCGGCGCTTTGGTGGCGATGGACGGGCCGGTGGTTTCCCGCCCCAGCCAGAGCCCGCCGACGATGGCCAGCGCCAGCACCCCGACGCCCGCAATCAGCGGCACGCGGTTGCGGGCCGCAAACGAAGCGCGCGGCGCCGCCGGATCGTGCGCCGGAGGCACCGACTGCGTCTCCTGCGGAATCTCAGCCGTCACGGCCTCACCACAGTCCTGACAGAAACGCGCGCCCTCTCCGAGAGCCGCTCCACAATGCTGGCAATATTTACGCATTGCACTGCGATAATTCGAAACAAATCCCGCCCGCAAGTGACTGTTTCTGTTATCCCGTTACTGCAAACGAAAACCCCTCCCGCCTCGCGGCGGAAGGGGTTTTTCATTTCCAGCCAGAAAGCCGAAAAGCGAAGCGTCAGAGTTCGCCTTCGATCCAGCCCTTCAGCGCGCTCTTCGGAGCGGCGCCAAGCTTCTGGGCGACCGGCTTGCCGTCCTTGAACAGCACCATCAACGGGATCGACTTCACGCCGATCTCGGCAGGAATGCCGGTGTTGGCCATGATGTCCATCTTGGCGATGGTGACCTGGTCGGACAGCTCTTCGCTGATCTCTTCCAGAGCCGGGCCGATCATCTTGCAGGGGCCGCACCAGTCGGCCCAGAAATCGACGAGCACCGGCTTGTCGGACTTCAGAACGTCCGCTTCGAAGCTGGCGTCGGTAACAGCGATAGTCGCCATGAATTGAAACTCCTCGGGTATCTCGGTTGAACGCAATCTAGGGACGAATTGTCCGGAGGCAACGCCTGCCCCGGCATAGGTTTACTGGGCCGGGGAAAAGTCCGGCTTGTGGGCGGCCAGCACTTCGGCGGGAACCGTGATCAGGCGCGGCACCGTGGTGTAGAGCAGCGCCACTTCCACCGCGCGCCCCGGAAAGGCCACTTCCAGCGCAGCGGCATAGGCGCCCATCTGGCGCAGCACGCCGCGCGGCACCTGTTCCAGACGCTCGGGCGGACGGCGCGCGGTCTTGTAGTCGACCAGGCGCACGCGCTGCGGCTCCACCACCAGACGGTCGATCGTGCCCGCCACCACCTGCCCGCCGACGACCGCTGCCACCGGCACTTCGGCCAGGCTGTCCGGGCCGAACAGCTGCGCCCATGCCGGATTGCCGAGCACGGCCATCGCGCTTGCCAGCATGGCCTCGCGCGCGTCCTCCGGCAGGTCGGCGGCATTGCGGGCGAGCCATTGCCAGCCCGCTTCCTCGCGGAGGTCCGCCGCGACTTGCGGCAGGCGTTCGAGCAGCTTGTGGACGAGCGTGCCGCGCCGCAGGGCATCGCGCCCGGCGCCCGGCGGGAACGGCGGATCGGGCGCATCGTCCTCGCCCAGCGCCGAGGGCGCCAGCGGGCGCGGCGGGCGCGGTTCGGCAGGCGGCGCGCGCTCCAGCCAGCGCGGCAGAGGTTCGCGAAACGGCAGTTCCACCGAGCGCACTTCGGCAGGCAGCGGTGCAGGCACCGGGCCGTTCTCGCAGCGCGTGCCCCAGATCGCGTCCTCAATGTCGGCCTCTGCCGGGAACAGGGCGCGCAAGCTGGCGTACCAGCTCTTTTCCGCCGGGCCATCCTTGTCCCGCCGCCCGAGCGCGCCGCCGACGAACAGCGCTTCCTCGGCGCGGGTCATGGCGACGTAGAGCAGGCGCCAGTGCTCCTGCTCGTCGCCCTCGCGGTTGGCGGCGATCTGCGCGGCGATGCGGCCGACCTTCTCGTCCTTCGACAGCGGCGGCAGCGGCACCTTGCGGCGCTCCTCGCGCGGGTCGGCGAGATCGAAGCCCCGGTCCCGCGCGGCTTCCGGATTGCCGGTGGCATCGGCGAGGATGACGATCGGCGCCTGAAGCCCCTTCGAGCCGTGGACCGTCATCACCCGGACGAGGCCCGATGCGGCATCCGCCTCGCGCTTCAGCTCGCCGTCGCCCGCGTCGAACCAGGCGAGGAAACCCGCAAGGCTCGGCGTATCGGTGGCGACATAGGCCTGCGCGGCGTTGACCAATTCGTCGATCGGATCGTTCGCCTCGCTGCCGAGCCGCGCCACCAGCTTGCGCCGACCCTGCCACGGGCCGACCAGCAGCCAGTGCAGCATGTCCTGCGGCGGCGCGAAGTCCGCGCGCCTGAGCAGCTCGATCAGTTGCTCCAGCGCCGCGCCGATCTCCGGGCCGGACTGGGTGCGCAGATGCTCCCAGAGGCGGCGGTTCCTGTCGCGGTAGCCGAAGCGCAGCAATTGCTCCTGGCTCCAGCCCACCAGCGGCGAGACCAGCAGCGCGGCAAGGTTGAGATCGTCGAGCGGCTGCACCGCAAAGCGTAGCGCCGCGATCAGGTCCTTCACCGCCAGCGGCGCGCCGAGGCGCAGGCGGTCGACGCCCGCCACCGGCACGCCCGCCGCATGAAGCCGCGCGACGATCAGCCCGGCGAGTTCCTTGCGCTGGCGCACCAGCACCATGATGTCACCCGCGCCCGCCCGGCGCTGCCTACCTTTGCTGAGCGTGAAGCCCGGCCCCGAGGGATCGAGCCATTCGCGCACTTGCTGCGCAATACGCTCGGCCATCTGGCGGTCGGGGCGGGAGAGCCAGTTGGGCTGCTGCCCGTCATTGTCGTCGCCCTCTTCGAGCGGCTCGTCGTCGTCCTCACCGACCTGCTCGGAGACCGGCTTCCACAAGGCGACATAGCCGGGGCGTTCCTGGCCGACATGGCGCTCGGCGGGACGGTCGAGGCCGAAGCGGGCATGGCCGATCCCGGCGATGGCCTCGTCCACGAAATCGAGCACCGGCTGCGCGGTGCGGAAGCTGCGGTCCAGCCCCAACTCCACCAGCGGGCGCGCGGCCAGTTCGCTGCGCAGCATTTCGGCGTTCTCGGCGGCGTCCTGCATCCGCGCGCGCACGCGGTCGGCGGCGCGGCGGAAGTTCTCGGGGCTGGTGCCCTGGAAGCGGAAGATCGCCTGCTTGTAGTCGCCAACCACGAAGAGCGTGCGCATCAGGTCTGTGCGCTGGCCTTCGCCGGACCAGAACTCCTCCGCCATGGCGAAGACGATGTCCCACTGCGCGGCATTGGTGTCCTGCGCCTCGTCGACGAGGATGTGGTCGAAGCGGCGGTCGAGCTTGTAGCGAATCCAGTCGGCGGAGGCTTGCCCGCGCAGCAGATCGGCGGCGCGGCGGATTTGGTCGTCGAAGTCGATCAGCCCCTCGCGCTGCTTCGCCTCGTCCCAGGCGAGCGCGAAAGCACGGCCGAGGCGCAAGGCGGGCACCAGCCTGTTCGCGAGGCCCAGCAGCGCCTTGGTCTCGCGGATACGGGCAAGGCTCTCGCCGACGCGCAGGGCATAGCCTTCGTAGTCTGGATCGCGCTTGGAAAGATGGTTGAGGCTGCGGACGCTGTCGTCCTTGGTGAAGAGCGCGGCATGGAGATCGTCGATCCCCTCGGCGCGCTTCGCCGCACTCCAGGTCAGCCAGGGCACGAGAACGTCAGTGGCCTTGTGCGCGGTGGCGGTGTTCCACTCGGCCAGCACTTCGCAGCATTTGCGCAGCGAGCGCACGTCGAAGGCCTCCTCGCCGCACATCTCCGCGAGCAGGCTCTCGTCCGCCTCGGCGGGGAGGCCGAGCAGGCGCAGCACATGGCTGCGGATATCGCCCGCCTGCCACGATCCGGGGCCGAACCAGGCCTCACGCGCACCGGCGCAGCGCAGCAGGAAATCGACTACCGAATCCGGCCCATGCCGCAAGGAAAGCTGGGCGATGGCGCCGAGCAGTTGCGGGCCGTCGAAAGCATCGGTCTCGGCGGCGACCAGCAGGTCCGCGAGCACCTGCCGCGCCAGCAGCGCGCGTTCGCGGTCCTCCATCGGCCGAGTGCCGGGAACGAGCTGCGCTTCCAGCGGAAACGTCGCCAGCAGCCACTGCGAGAAGGCGTGGATCGTGTCGATCCTGAGGCCCCCGCCGGGACTGTCGAGCACGGCGGCGAACAGCGTGCGGGCGCGGTCCATCGTCGCGGGATCGGTCGGTGCACCGATGGCGTCGAGGCGCAGGAACAGCTGCGTCTCTTCCAGACGCACCCATTGGGCGAGCTGGTCGTTGATGCGCGCGGCCATTTCCGTCGCGCCGGCCTTGGTGAAAGTAAGGCACAATACCTGCGAAGGCTCGACGCCCTCCTGCAGCAAAAGCCGCAACACGCGCGAGGACAGCACCTGCGTCTTGCCGGTCCCCGCCGAGGCCGAGAGCCACACGGTATCGCGCGGGTTCACCGCCAGCATCTGGTTGCCGTGCAGCGGATGGACGGCAGCGGAACCGCTCATGCTGCGTCCTCCCCGCCCGCACGTTCCCCGCCCGCGTCTTGCCTGCCGCCAAGCGAGGTGATCCATTCGTCGAGGCGCATCAACTGGTCGTAGTCCGCATAAGAACCGAGTTCGGGATTGAGCCGCGCGGTGAACGGCTCGGTGCCGAGAATCCAGCGGTCGAGCGCGTCGTTCAGATAGCGCTCGGTTTCGGGCAGGAAGTCGTCCGGCTCGATCCCGGAGCGGCGCTTGCCGACCTTGAGCGGCGTCGTCGCATAGCCGATGCGGTTCTTGTCCTTGGCCATCGACCAATATTCGAATTCGCTGGCCTCACCCGCGATCTCTTGGCCCTGCATGTCCTTGAAGCCGCCCTCTTGCGCGATCAGCGCGATCAGGCCGAGTTGCAGCGCGAAACCTTCCTCCACCCGGCGCGGAGTCGGCGGCGAGCCGGTCTTGTAATCAACCACCGCCAACGAGCCGTCGGGCAGCCGGTCGATGCGGTCGGCGCGGCCATGGATGCGGATGTCGCGGTAACGCATGTCGCCCCAGGCCTCGCTGGCCACGACCTTGCGGCCCGCCGTCTTGTGCGCCAGCACGAGGTCGCGGAAAGTATCGAGCGCGGCGGAAAGGCGCGGCCACCAGAGCGCGCGCATCAGCGGGTGCGCGTTCTTCTCGGTTAGCACCGCCTGCGCGATGGCGTGGAGGCCGTCCACCGGCTCGCCCGCCTTGTGCCAGTCCTCCAGGATCTTGTGTGCGACTTCGCCCTTCCACGCGGCGCTCGGCTCGGCATCGAGCGCGTCGAGCTTGCGCAGGCGCAGCACGGCATTGGCGTAGAATTCGTAAGGATCGCCGCGCAAGCGGTCCAGCCCGGTCACGGCCAGATCGACACGGCGCTGCTCCGCCGAAGGCATGGGTTGCGGGCGCGGATGGCCCGCGACCGGCGGGGCATCGTCGAGCAGGCGCGCCAGACGCAGCGCCTCGCTCTCGATATGGCGCTCCACTTCGTCACCCAGCAGCGCCTTGATGCGCAGCACGAAGCGCGAAGGGATCACCGGCCCGCCCGCATCGCGCAAGGCCCAGCTCAGCACGACTTCCGGCGCGCCGAGCGCAGCGGCAAGGTCGTGCGCGGCGAGACCGATGCGGAAATCCGCACCCGGCACGCCGAGCGCGCGCAGCACAGCAGGCGGCAGCAGCGCGTCCTGCGAGGGCGACGCGGGCCAGACGCCCTCGACGAGACCGCTGCAGATCACCAGATCCGCGCGGCTCATCCGCGCTTCGAGCAGGCCGTAGATCGAGACGCGCGGATGGCCGCCCCAGGGCGGGCGTACGGAGACGCGGTCCATCGCATCGCGCAGCATGGCGTGAAGCTCGCGCGGGTCGAACAGCGTGCCTGCCGAGCCTGCCGCCGCGCGCAGTTCCTCGACCATCATGCTGAGGCTGCGACCGTCGGCCTGCGCCCAGATCGCCTCCCCGCAGAGCGCTTCGGCGGCATCGACGAGCGCCCCGAGCATCGCTTCCAGCGGCTGGCCCTCCTGAAGCGCGAAGAGCGGTGCCAGCACGGCCTCCACTTCGCCCCACCAGTCGCCCAGCTTGGCCTGCTGCGCGAGATCGGCGAGCGCCGTCAGCCCTGCACCGGGACGCGGCCCGCGCAAGGCGAGGTCGAGCTTGCGCGCCGATTCCAGCCAGCTGGCTCGCCCCTCTCCGCCGCCTGCCAGCGGGTGGACCAGCAGCGCGATCAGCGGCACCGGCGCGGCCTGCTCGGCCAGCACTTCCGCCAGCAGCAGCAGGAGCCGCCCCGCCGCCGTCTGCGCCAGGGGGCGGCCCGCGGTATCGTCCGCCTCGATCCCCCAGCGCGTCAGATGCGCGACCACGCGGCCTGCCAGTCCGCGATCCGGGGTGATGAGCGCGACGCGGCGCTCGGGCACTTCCAGCGCCTCGCGGATCAGCACGGCAATGGCCTGCGCTTCCTGCTCCGGGTGGGTGCTTTCCATCAGCCGCACGCCGGAAAGGCGGCGCTTCTCGGCAGGCAGGCCGACCCATGCTGCGGAGGCGCGCGGCGGCAGGAACAGATTGGAGATCACCGTGCTGCGCTCGGCGGGTGAAGCGCCGTAGCCGGAGCGATGCCAGGGCGAAACTTCCTCGCGGGCGATGCCCATGCGGTTCAGCAGAAGCTTGAGATGGTACTGCGGATGCGTCACCGCATCGCCCCGGCCGAACGGCGGTTCCTCCGGATTCTCGGGCTTTCCGGCAATGCCGAGTTCATCCCAGACTTCGCCCGGCAGCGCCAGATCGAAGTCCGGCAGGACCACCGAGCCGCCCGGCAATTCGCTGACCACGCGCAGCAATTTCGCCAGCGCGGGCGAGGCGCTGGTCACGCCTGCCGCGACCACGGGATAGTGCGGCGGCACCGCGCGCCATTCCTCGGCGGCATGTTCGAACAGGCGGTTGCGGCGCTCCGGCGCGTCGATCTCGCCGCGTTCCGCGAGTTCCGCGATCCAGTATTGCTGCACCTTGAGGAAGGTGCGGGTATTGTCGGTCCAGTGCCCGGCAAGGTCGCCGACGATGCCGATCACCCGCTCGCTCATCAGGTCGAGCGGGGCGATGCCTTCGACCAGCAGGCGGTCCATGGTGCGGCCCAGTTCCCAGGCGCGGCGCAGCAGGGCTGCGCCCTTCCCGGCCTCGGCGCCTTCGACTTCGCGCAAGTAATGGGCGAGCCGCAGCCAGCGCCGGGTCGCATCGGCGGCGGGCGGAATGTCGGCGGCGCCGAGCGGGTCGAGCAGCGGCCCGAGCGTCTCGTCAAGATCGAGATCGCCGACCACCGCCATGCGCGGCAGCAGCATGCCGGGCCGGTCGGTCGTGCCCGAATGGCGCACGAAAGCCTCGGTGACGGTGCGGACCGCGCGGCGACTCGGCAGCAGCAGGGTCAGCCTGGCGAGGCCGAGTTCGCCTTCGGAATAACGCGGCACCAGCCCCGCCACGAGGGCGTCGGCGAAACCACGGTGCGCAGCAATGGAATAGACTTTCGGCGTCATAATCAGGTGCGGCACCGGCCCACGCCCCCACCCGACCTCCCACTAGTGTATCCTGGATGGGAGGTCGGGTGGGGGCGTGGGCCGGTACCGCCAAAATCCGCCTGCGGCGGATTTTCAAACAGACTCTCACGCACGGGTCAGCCATTCCTCGGTCGGCTTGATGGCGGTCGGTTCGCCCACTTCGAACCACAGGCCGGTATGGGTGATGCCGAAGAGACGGCCTTCCTCGATGGCGCGGTTCCACAGCAGGTTGGTGGAAAACGGCCCTTCCGGCGCATCGCGCAGCAGGCGCTTCGAAACGATCTGGATGCCCGAATAGATGAAAGGGGCAACCCGGCCCTGCTTGCGGCGCGAGACGTGGCCCACGGCATCGAGGTGGAAATCCCCCTCGCCGCGATAGTTCATCGCGCTCGGGTGCGAGACCACCAGCAACAGCGCGTCCATTCGCTCCTCGTCCCAGGCGCGCGAGAGTTCGTGGAACACGTCCTCCGGCCCGTCGAGCCAGATATTGTCGCTGTTGAGGCAGAAGAAAGTCTCGGGCAGCAGCGCCGCCGCGTTGACCATGCCGCCGCCGGTTTCGAGCAGCTGCGCGCGCTCGTCTGAAACGGTGACTTGCGGCCCCTTGCGGCGCGCCTTGAAGTGCCCTTCCAGCGCATCGGCCAGATAGTGGACATTGACCACCGCCTTCTCGATCCCCGCCGCATCGAGCTTGTCGAGCGCATGGTCGATCAGCGACTTGCCCGCCACGCGGACCAGCGGCTTGGGCTGGGTCGCGGTGAGCGGGCGCATGCGCTTGCCGAGACCGGCGGAGAGCACCATGGCCGTGTCGCTGGCCAGCTTCACTTCATTCATGCGGCATAGCTCCCGCCGTTCGCGTCGCGCAGATGGGCGGGGATATTGGCATCGAAC
Organism: Novosphingobium sp. BL-S-20; assembly: GCF_055521635.1. Taxonomy (NCBI): domain Bacteria; kingdom Pseudomonadati; phylum Pseudomonadota; class Alphaproteobacteria; order Sphingomonadales; family Sphingomonadaceae; genus Novosphingobium; species Novosphingobium sp. BL-S-20. Next base: position 2,328,438 of record NZ_CM145494.1, read on the forward strand.
CAGCGCGCCACCGGCTCCAGCGCCGGATGGGCGAGGTCGCGCTCCAGCATGGCCCAGACGCGCGGGATCAGATCGAGGTAGCGCGGCTTGCCGTCGCGCCGCCAGAGGCGCACGAAAATGCCGATGATCTTGGTGTTCCGCTGGGCGCCGAGGCGGGCATAGTCGGCCAGGAACGTCTCGGGATCGACGCCGGTGATCTGGAGGTAGTGATCGAACATCTCCGCCTCCAGTTCGGGCGAGACGTCGCGGCGGGCGTCCTGGAGCAGCGAGACCAGATCGTAGGCCGGGTGGCCGATCAGCGCGTCCTGGAAATCGAGCAGGCCCTGCTTTTCCAGCGCGCCGAGCAGCATGATGTTCTCGGCATGATAGTCGCGCAGCACGGTCACGCCGGGGCGCTGGCGCGGGAGCATGCCGCTGAGCACGGTTTCCCAGGCGGCGACGAAACCGGCGGTGTCCACCCGCAGGTTCTGCGCGGCGCAGTACCAATCGACGAAGAGACGGACCTCGCGCTGGTATTCGCTCATCGAGTAGTCGAGGAAAGGCCCCGGCGGCAGTTCGCGCAGCTGCGCCAGAACGTCCACCGCGCCCTTGTAGACCGCCGATTCGTCATCGGGCCACTGGTCGAGGTAGTCGCGCATGCGGGCATGGCCGAAGTCCTCGATGAGCACGAGGCCGCGATCCGCCCAGTCCGACAGGATCTGCGGCGCCCGCAGCCCATTGGCATCGAGCCAGCGCGCGGCGCGCAGGAACGGCGTCGGGTCCTCGTTGGGCGGCGGCGCGTCCATCAGCATCGCCGTCTCGCCATCCGTGCGGGTCACGCGGAAGTAGCGGCGGAACGAGGCGTCGCCGGCCAGCGGTTCGACATGGGCACCCGCCCAGCCGGCCTGGGCGAGGAAGGGTTCGAGATCGGCGGGAAGATTCGTGCTCATTTCGGTTCCCGCCCTAGAGCATTTTCAAGTCAGGTGGAAACACCTGACGACCGGGAAAATGCGACCAACAAACAACAGGGATCGCCGTTCTGATGAAATCAGAACGAAACGCGATCCCGCCAATCGGTGCCCGGCTCGACAATGGCGATCCGCCCCTCATCCGCAACTTCCAGCGTAATTGAAAGGCAGCCCGGCTCATGCGCGAAGCCTCCGGCGTGGTCGGGCCACTCGGCGAGCAGCGCAGCACCATAGCGATAGTCGTCGAGACCGATCTCGTCGGCTTCCGACGGGTCCTTGAGGCGGTAGAAGTCGGCATGGACCAGCGGCAGGCGCACGCCCGGCGCGCCGGAAAGCGGCGGATCGTAGACCTCGATGATCGCGAAGCTGGGCGACGGCACTTCGCCCTCGTGCCCCAGCCCGGCGATGATCGCGCGGGCGAGCGTGGTCTTGCCCGCGCCGAGGCCGCCGGTCAGGGCCACCACGTCGTCGGGGCGCAATCGGTCGGCGATGGCGCGGCCGAAGCGCTCCATCGCGGCGAGGTCGGGCAATGCAATCTTCACGGAAGCTCCACCAGAGCGCTGGTGCCCTTGCCGGGCTCGGAAACGAGGCGCAGCGCGCCGCCATGGGCCTCGACCAGCTGGCGCGCGAGCGGCAGACCAAGGCCCTGGCTGCGCTCCACCGACTTGCCGTCGGCGCTGGCCTTCATGCCGTCAAGCGCGAGGGCGACACTGCGGCTGTCCATCCCCGCGCCCTGATCCTGCACGAGAATCTGGAGCCACTCCCCCTCGCCCGACGTGCGGCGGCCCAGCTGCACGAGGATGCGCTCGCCCCGCGGCGAGGCGGCAATGGCATTGTCGACGAGATGGCCGAGCGCGCGCGCCAGCCGCTTGCGGTCGCCGGAGATCGGGCGCAGCAGCCCGCTGGCCTGAAGATCGAGCACGAGGCCTGCCTTCTGCAGCCGCGCCGCGCGTTCCTCGACCACCGAGCGCACGAAGGGCATCGGGTCGATCTCTTCCTTCTTGAGCGGCAGCAGGCCCGCCTCGCTCTGCGAAAGGTCGAGCAGGCTGTCGATATGATCGCCGAGCTGCTCCACCGAGGTCAGGATCGCGCCGACATAGTCGTGCCCGCTCTCGGAAAGGTCGCCGCCGACGCCCGCTTCCAGCAGTTCCGCGAAGCCGCCGATCGAAGTCAGCGGCGTGCGCAGCTCGTAGCTCATCTTGGCAAGGAAGCGCGTCTTGATCGTGTCCGCCTCGATCAGCGCGGCATTGCTTTCGCGCAGCGCCGCCTCGGCCTTCTGCGAATCGGTGATATCGAGCACTGCCAGCAGCCCGTTGCCGTCCGGCAGCGGCACGCCTGCAAATTCCAGCATGCGGCCATCGGCCAGCGCGATGCGGCCGCCTTTTTGCGCGCGGTCGAGCGTGGCGGTGCGCACCACGCCGCCGACCGTCTCCGCCTCGACCGGACGCTTGAGGCGCGGCGCGATCTTCTTGAGCAGGTCCTGCATGTGCGGATGGGTGTCGAGGAAATCGCTGTCCAGCCCCCAGTCGGCGGCGAAACGGCGGTTCCAGATCTGCAAGCGCCCGTCCGGCGCGAAGACCGCAATCGATTCGAACAGGCTGTCGAACGTCGCCGTCCGCGTGCGCAGCAGGGTGTCGCGCACGGCGGAGAGGCGCAGTTGCTCGGTGCGGTCCTCGGCGATCAGCATCAACCCGCCGTCCGGCACCGGCTGGGCGACGATGCGAAGGTGCGTGCCGTCCGCGAGGGTCCAGGCTTCCTCACTCGCCTCGCCGCTGGCGAACCACGCCGCCTTCTCGCGCCGCCAGGCCGGGAAGTCGCGCGCCTCGGGCACGCGCCCGGCATCGCGCGCGGCATCGAGCAGGCGCTCGAAGGCGGGCAAGTCCTGCATGGCGGCGGCCGAAAGCTTGAACAGGCGCTGGAACGGCTGGTTGGCGAAAGTCAGGCGCTTCTTCGCATCGAACTGGGCGACGCCCGCCGAAAGCTGGTCGAGCAGCCCGCGCTGCGCCTCGCGGAACGCGCGGAACGAGCGCGACATTTCCTCAAGGTCCTCGATATCGACGGCATAGCCCGCCACCCCGTCCTCGCCGAGCGGCAGGTCGCTGACGCGCATCGCGCGGCGCTGGCCGTTGATCGTGGTCGAGACAATGCGCTGGATCGGCGCGCCCTTGTCGGCAGCGGCGCGCGCCACTTGCGCAGGCGTCAGGCCATCCGCGCTCTCGATCAGTTCGGTGCCGCTGGCGACCACGGCCTGCGCGCTGTCCCCGCCGACCGCGGCGACATAGGCCGAGTTCACCAGTTGCAGCTCGCCATCCGGGCGGCGGAACCACATGGGCATCGGCGCCGCCTCGATCAGCGAGACCAGCGCGGTGAAATCCCCCCTCGCCCGCGAGGCTTCGTCGCGCAGGCGGGTGAGTTCGGTCTCGCTGTCGGAAAAGTCGAAGACCCAGACCAGCGCGGCGCCGCCGGGCGAGATCTGCGGATCGGCCAGATGGCCGCGCAGCGCCAGCGAGCGGGTCGAGCCGCGCGGCGTCAGCACCATGCGGAACGGCGCGGCGGTCTTCTGGGTGCGGCGCACCGCCTCGGTCAGTTCTTCCAGCTTCGCGGTGGGCAGGCCGCGTTCGCCGCCAAGTTCGCCGGGGTCGAGTTCGGAGAGGAACTGCGGCACCCCGTCCAGCCCCAGCCACTGCGCGAGGCGCGGGCTGGCCTCGATTCGCCCGTCCGAGCGGACGAGCAGCGGCAGCGCGGGCGATTCCTCGACCATGCGGCCGAGCCTGCGCGCCGAGCGAAGCTGGCCTTCCGCGCGTTTCTGGCGGCTGCGCGCGGTAAGCACGGCCCAGGCCGCCGCCAGCATCCAGGCAGCGAGCAGCAGGCCGATCAGGAGGGGTACGAGGCGATCCTGGTCCATTCACCCAAGGCTATGAGGTGCGGAAGCCCTAAACACAATGGGGAGAGCGCCACGATTGCAGCACTCTCCCCATCGTTAGCCAATCAGTGCCTTACCGATCAGTAGCGGTAGTGGTCCGGCTTGAACGGACCGGCTTCCGGCACGCCGATGTAGTCGGCCTGCTTCTTCGACAGCTTGGTGAGCTTCACGCCCAGCTTTTCGAGGTGCAGCGCGGCGACCTTTTCGTCGAGGTGCTTGGGCAGCACGTAGACGCGATTCTCGTAGTCATCGTTCTTGGTGAAGAGTTCGATCTGCGCGAGCGTCTGGTTGGTGAAGCTCGACGACATCACGAAGCTCGGGTGGCCGGTGGCGCAGCCGAGGTTCACCAGGCGGCCCTTGGCGAGGACGATGATCTGCTTGCCGTCCGGGAAGGTCACGAGGTCGGTCCCGGCCTTCACTTCCTTCCACTCGTAGTTGTCGAGCGCCGAGATCTGGATCTCGCTGTCGAAGTGGCCAATGTTGCAGACGATCGCCTTGTCGCGCATGGCTTCCATGTGCTCGCCGGTGATGACGGCTTCGTTGCCGGTGGCGGTGACGAAGATGTCGCAGCGCTTCACGGCGTCTTCCATGGTGACGACTTCATAGCCTTCCATGGCGGCCTGAAGGGCGCAGATCGGGTCGATCTCGGTGACCATCACGCGGGCGCCGCCGTTGCGCAGCGAAGCGGCCGAACCCTTGCCGACGTCGCCGAAACCGGCAACGCAGGCGACCTTGCCGGCCAGCATCACGTCGGTGGCGCGGCGGATCGCGTCGACCAGCGATTCCTTGCAGCCGTAGAGGTTGTCGAACTTCGACTTGGTGACCGAATCGTTCACGTTGATCGCGGGGAACGGCAGCTTGCCGTCCTTGGCGAGGTGGTAGAGACGGTGGACGCCGGTGGTGGTCTCTTCCGAAACGCCCTTGATCGCATTGACCGAGCGCGAGAGGTAGCCCGGCTTGGCCTTGAGGAAGGCGTTGAGCGCGCGGACGAACTCGATTTCCTCGGCATTGGTGGGTTCGAACAGCGGCTCACCGGCTTCGACGCGCGCGCCCCAGAGCGCGAACATGGTGGCGTCGCCGCCGTCGTCGAGGATCAGGTTGGCGGTGAGGTCGGGGTTTTCCTCGGTCGACCAGTCGAAGATCTTGCCGACGTAGTCCCAGTAGTCGGCCAGCGATTCACCCTTGATCGCGTAGACCGGGATACCGGCAGCGGCGATGGCGGCGGCGGCGTGGTCCTGGGTCGAGAAGATGTTGCAGGTGGCCCAGCGCACTTCGGCGCCGAGTGCGACCAGCGTCTCGATCAGCACGGCGGTCTGGATCGTCATGTGCAGCGAGCCGGTGATGCGCGCGCCCTTGAGCGGCTGCGACGCGCCGAATTCCTCGCGCAGCGCCATCAGGCCCGGCATTTCGGTTTCGGCGATGGCGATCTCGGTACGGCCGAAATCGGCGAGCGAGATATCGGTAATGGCGTAGTCGTGGGCGATCTGGGCAGTGGCCACGGGAAGCTCCTGGTACGTTGGACGTTGCATGGGGACACCGCGCCTAGGCCCGGCGTCCCCCAATGCATCGTCCCTACCCCGTCAGCATTCGCGACGCAAATATAAAGATATCTTTATATGCTTCGCGAAAGTTGCGGCGGAGCACGCAAATTCACCTCAAATCGAAGCGATCCGCGTTCATCACCTTGCACCAGGCGGTCACGAAGTCCTTGAGGAATCGCGGCCCGGCGTCCGACTCCGCATAGACCTCGCTGAGCGCGCGGAGTTGCGAGTTGGAGCCGAACACGAGGTCCGTCCGCGTCGCCGTCCATCTCGGCTGGTTCGACGCACGGTCGGTGCCGGTGAACGTCTCGTCCGCCTCGTCGTGCACCTGCTTCCACGCCGTGCCCATGTCGAGCAGGTTGACGAAGAAGTCGTTGGTGAGCTGCCCCGGCCGGTCGGTGAACACGCCTTCGGTCCTGCCGCCGTGATTGGCGCCGAGCACGCGCAGCCCGCCGACCAGCGCCGTCATTTCCGCCGCGCCGAGGCCGAGCAATTGCGCGCGGTCGATCAGCAGTTCCTCGGTCGGCACCGTGAACGCGACCTGGAGGTAATTGCGGAAACCGTCCACGCGCGGTTCGAGCACTGCGAAGCCGTCCACATCGGTCTGCTCCTGCGAGGCATCGGTGCGACCGGGCACGAACGCGACGTCGAGCGGGGTTCCCGCATCGGCCGCCGCCTTCTCGATCCCCACGCTGCCGCCGAGCACGATGAGGTCCGCGATCGAGACCTTGCGGCCCGAAGCGCCGCCGTCGAACCCGGCCTTGATCCTCTCATAAACGCCGAGGACTTTCGCCAGCTTCTCAGGCTCGTTCACCTCCCAGTCCTTCTGCGGGGCGAAACGGATGCGCCCGCCGTTGGCGCCGCCGCGATGGTCCGAACCGCGATAAGTCGAGGCCGAAGCCCAGGCGGTGGAAACCAGTTCCGCGACCGTGAGGCCCGAGGCGAGAATGTCCCGCTTGAGCGCGGCCACGTCCTCGCCGGTAATGACGGGGCCGTCCGCCGCCGGGATCGGGTCCTGCCAGAGCAGGTCCTCCGCCGGAACTTCCGGCCCGAGGTAACGCGCCTTCGGCCCCATGTCGCGGTGGCAGAGCTTGAACCAGGCCCGCGCGAAAGCATCGCCGAAATAGGCGGGATCGGCGCGGAACTTCTCCAGAATCCGGCGATATTCGGGATCGACCTTGAAGGCCATGTCGGCGGTGGTCATCATCGTCGGCAGGCGGCGTTCGGGGCTATGCGCGCCGGGGGCGAGGTCTTCCGGCTTCTGGTTCACCGGCTGCCACTGCTGCGCCCCTGCCGGGCTGCGGACCAGCTCGTATTCGTAGTCGAGCAGCATGTGCAGGTAGCTCATGTCCCACCTGGTCGGCGTCGGCGTCCAGGCGCCTTCGAGGCCCGAGGTGATCGTGTGATCGCCGAAGCCGCTTTCATGGCCGCTCTGCCAGCCGAGGCCCTGCTGGGCGATGTCCGCGCCTTCCGGTTCGGCGCCGATCTTGGCTGCATCGCCCGCACCGTGGCACTTGCCGAAGGTATGGCCGCCCGCCGTGAGCGCGGCGGTCTCCTCGTCGTTCATGCCCATGCGCAGGAACGTCTCGCGGATGTCGCGGGCCGAGCCAATGGGGTCGGGCTCGCCGCCGGGGCCTTCGGGATTGACGTAGATGAGGCCCATCTGGATCGCCGCCAGCGGGTTTTCGAGCGCCATCTCCCGCTCCGGCTGGATGCGGGTTTCGGCGCCCTGCCCCACCCATTGCTCCTCGGTGCCCCAGTAGACGTCCTTCTCCGGCTCGAAAATGTCCTCGCGCCCGCCGCCGAAGCCGAATGTCGGCCCGCCCATGGACTCGATGGCGACATTGCCGGTCAGGATCAGCAGGTCGGCCCAGGAGAGCCTGGCGCCGTACTTCTGCTTGATCGGCCAGAGCAGGCGGCGCGCCTTGTCGAGATTGGCATTGTCCGGCCAGGAATTGAGCGGAGCGAACCGCTGGTTGCCCGAGGACGCCCCGCCGCGCCCGTCGCCGGTGCGGTAGGTGCCGGCGCTATGCCAGGCCATGCGGATGAAGAACGGGCCGTAATGGCCGTAGTCGGCCGGCCACCAGGGCTGGCTGTCAGTCATCAGCGCGGTGAGATCGGCCTTCACCGCCGCATAGTCTAGCGACTGGAAGGCCTGCGCATAGTCGAAACCCTCGCCGAGCGGGCTGGCGCCGCTCTGGGGCAGGATGTCGAGGGAAAGCTGGTTCGGCCACCAGTCGCGATTGGTTCGGCCCAGGAGCGATCGTATCGGCGTGCCGTGCATCGGGCAGCCGCCCATGTTCCCGCTAGAGGTCTTGGCGTCCATGTCGTTCTCCTTCCGGTCGGTACCGCCCACCCTGTTTCCGGGTGGTTCTGAAATGTCCGGTCATCGTCTCCAACGGCGCGCAGCTTGCCAGATATGGCGCCGGGATCAAAGCGCGAGCGCGCGCTGCCGTCACGCGAAATTCCGATCATCGACCGGGGGGAAACTGATGAAAGAAGCTGCCGGGATGCGCCGTTTTTCCGCCTCCTGTCGCGCTCGGTGGTAGTTGACAGGAGGCGGAAGTTGGCCCGACAGGCGAGGCCTGCCGTTGCACCTCCGGGACGGAGCCGAAGCCCCGCCTGATGGCTGGAGCGATACACTCCGTTCGCCCCCGCTATCTCCCGGAATTATTACACGTGCAAGACAAATATTCGCGCACCATCACATCTATAGATTCGATCGTTTCTTGAATTAACCAAGATATGAACAGAAACGAACATTGCAGCATGATGCCAAGCCTTTGCAACAGGCCTGAAATTTCCCGACGAATTCGGGGATATACTCGGCCTATCTCATCCGGCCGAGGCTCCACCAGACCAGCAGCACCAGCACCCCACCTGCCAGCGCATAGGCGAGGCAGACCGGCGCGGTGCGGGCCAGCGCCTTGCCCTCGCGCCCGACCAGTCCGACCGTGGCCGAACCGGCGACGATATTGTGCGGCGCCATGATATTGCCGATGCCCGAGCCGAGGCTTTGCCCGGCGAGCGCCAGCCAGTGCGGCAGAGTCACCGCATCGGCGGCAGCGACCTGGAAATTCGCGAAGATGATGTTCGAGGCCGTGCCCGAGCCGGTCACGAACGAGCCCAGCGCCCCGACCAGCGGCACCGCCAGCGGCCAGGCCTGCCCGAACAGGCCGGTCGCCCCCACCGCCAGCGCATCGATCAGGCCGCCGTGCACCATGAAGCGCGCCAGGGTCAGCACCGAGACGAGCGCGATGGCCACTTGCGGCAACCGCCTTGCCGCCGCCACCATCGAAGCCGCGACCAGCCTCGGCCGCGAACGGTTGGCCACGGCGGTCAGCAGGAAGGCCAGCAACAGCATCGTGCCGGGATGGTAGAGCGGCAACATCTGGTCGCCGAAAGCATGGCGATAGCTCCAGGCGATGGGATGCTCGCGCAGCAGGGCGCGCAGCGGCTCGATCAGGCGGCTGGCGAGGATCAGCAGCACGAGCACCATGTAGGGCAGCCCGGCCCGCACCAGTTCCCGCGTCGCAGGCGCGTCCTCGGCCCCGGCAGGCGGCGCGCCACGCCGCAGCCAGACTATGAACAGCGCCCCGCCCAGCAGCGCCCCACCGAGCGTCGGCAGTTCCGGCCCGGCCAGTCCCGCGATCAGCGCCGCGCAAGGGAAGAAGCACGCCGCCGCCATGATCGCCACCTGCCACGCTGCCGTGCCGTCGCGCCGCATCCTGGCGCTGCCCAGCTTCACGACGATCAGCGCGAGGGTCCAGCCGAGGCAGGCATGGAGCAAGAGGATCGCCAGCGAGAGCCGCCGCTCGTCCACCGGCGCCGCCTCCAGCAGCGGCACCATCGGCGCACCGACCGCGCCGAACGAGACGCCCACGACATGGCCCATGAGCGCCACCAGCAGCGCCCGCTCCGGCGCAACGCCGAGCGCAACGAGCATCGGCCCGACGATCGCCACCGGCGTCCCGAAACCCGAGGCGCCCTCCAGGAACATCGCGAAGAAATAGCCGACCAGCAGCGCCGTTGCCGCCGGGTCGGAAGAGATCGACGAAAGCCACTCGCCGATCACCCGCGTGCCGCCGGTGCGCACCTGGTATTCGTGGATCGAGAGCGCCGGGAACACGATCCACAGGATCGTCGCCGCCGTGAACCCCGCCTCCAGCACCGGCCCGGCCAGATCGGCAGGCGCGTCGCCGAACTGGAACGCCGCCACCGCGACGATCGCGGCGACCACCGCTGCCACCGTCCCTGCCGCCGCTGCCGACCAGCGCAGCCCCGTCATCAGCAGGACCAGCGCCAGGATCGGCACGAGTGCGAGAAGCGGAGCGGGCATCCTGCGCCCTAGGCCTTGCGCTCCGTGGGCACGGGATGGAGCGGCGCGCCGGCGCGCTCGAAAGCGCTGATGTTGTCGATGGTCGTCCCGGCAATGGCGGTCATCGCCTCGCGGGTGAAGAAGCCCTGATGGCCGGTGATGAGCACGTTCGGAAACGTCATCAGGCGCACGAAGACATCGTCGCGGATTACCTGATCGGACAGGTTCTCGAAGAACAGGTCTTCCTCTTCCTCGTAGACGTCCAGCCCGACATAGCCGACTTTGCCGCTCTTCAGCCCGGCGATCACCGCGCGGGCATCCATCACCGCGCCGCGACTGGTATTGATGAGCATGACGCCGGGCTTCATCTTCGCGATGGCCTCGCGGCCGATCAGGTGATGGGTCTCGGGCGTGAGCGGGCAATGCAGGCTGATCACGTCGCAGCGGGCGAGCAGTTCGTCGACGGCCACATAGCGCCCGCCTAGCGCGGTGAGTTCCCCGCTCTCGAACGGATCGCTCGCCAGGACCTCGCAGCCGAAGCCCTTGAGGATGCGCGCGACGTTGATGCCAATCTTGCCGGTGCCGATCACGCCTGCGACCTTGCCCTTGAGATCGAAGCCGAGCAGGCCCTCCAATGCGAAGTTGCCTTCCCGCACGCGGGCATAGGCCTTGTGGATCTTGCGGTTGAGCGAGAGGATCAGCGCGACGGCATGCTCGGCGATGGCGTCGGGCGAATAGGCCGGAACGCGGCCGATCTGAAAGCCCAGCTCGCGCGCGGCGGCGAGGTCCACATTGTTGAACCCGGCACTGCGCAGCACAATCAGGCGGGTGCCGTTCGCGGCGAGGATTTCCAGTTCCGCGCGCCCGAGCTGGTCATTCACGAAAGCGCAAACGCCCTCGTGACCCGCTGCGAGATGGGCCGTGTGAGCATTGAGCCGAGGCTCCAGATAGAACAGCGCATGCCCGGCGGCGGACTGCTCGTTGGCGTGATCGAGGAATTCACGGTCGTAAGGACGCGTGCTGAAGACCGCAACTTTCAAGGAAGTTCTCCAGTAATCAGGACATTTTCCGAAGTATCATCGCAGGAGGCGGTACCCGGTTTCACGGGAGCGGCTTCACCGCATCGATCACCGTCAGGTGCTCCAGCGGCCCCTCCCCCACGCGCGAGTTGGTGACGAGGATGGTCGTGCCGGGCGTCAGCACCGCCTTGACCTTCTCGTAGAACGGGCGCGGCAGGCGCAGGCGGTTGATCACCGCCTCGTCCACTTCGCGCCCCTCGTCCTCGGCGTGACCGGGCAGGCCGATATAGATCCAGCGCGGCCTGCCCTCGCGCAAGGCCATGGTGATGACATGGGAGCCGGGATCGTCGTCGTTCACTTCGGCCACGCTGCGGCCGATCTCCACCCCGCCGCGCAGCACCACGACGCGCTGGTCGAGCTTGGAGACGATGATCGAGAGCGGCCCGCTCGGCGCGAGCTGCGGGCGCCAGCGATATTGCTCACCGCCCGCCAGCGGGGTGCGGTCCACCGGCTTGCCCTGCCCGTCGAACGGCGCCAGCAGGCTGTTGTCGCTGGTGCGGACATGGCCTTCCGCGTCGCCCGCCACTACTACCGTCACGCCCAGCTTGGTGATCGCGAACAGCTCCTTCGCGAAACCGTAAGGCAGGTGGACGCAGCCGTGGCTTTCGGGATAGCCGGGCAGTCCGCCCGCGTGGAGCGCCACGCCGTCCCAGGTCAGGCGCTGCTGATAGGGCATCGGCGCGTTGTTGTAGGTGCTCGACCGGTGCTTGGCGTCCTTCTGGAGGATCGTGAACACGCCGGTCGGGGTGGCGTGGCCGGACTTGCCGCTCGACACCGTGGTCGCGGCGATACGCACGCCGTTGCGATAGACGATGCCGATCTGGCGCGAGAGATCGACGTAGATCACCACCGGCCCGCTCGGCGAGACGCCCGGCGCCCAGACCCATTCGCCGGGCTTCAGATGCTCGATCCGCCGCGCGAATTCCGGCGGCGAGCTGGCCTTCGCCCCTTGCGCCGAGGCCGGCGGCGACCAGAGCGCAAGAAGCCCGAGTGACGACGCCAGCAGCGCCGCCCGGTTCAATCCCCGCATTGCATTTCCTGTATTGTAGCCCCTGTATATCAGTTCAGCGCACACGCCCGCGCTGGATGAGATTGACGATGCCCAGCAGCACGACCGCGCCGATGAAGGCCACGATCAGGCCGACGATCGAGAATTCCTTGACCGATCCGGCAATGCCGAACTGGTTCGCGATCAGATTGCCGATCACCGAACCGACGCAGCCGACGACGATATTCCACAGGATGCCCATCGAGGCATCGCGGTTCATCACCAGACTGGCCAGCCAACCGGCAATGCCGCCCACGATCAATGCAATAATCCAGCCCATGACGTTCTCCCGATGAAAGTCCCGCGAAGAGGACGGAGATTTGGTCTTTACCTGAACAATTCTGCGGGGAGGCTGCGCCTGTCTTCCAAGAACGTCAACCGATACATCCGAATTTCTACGATTTCATACGAAACGCGTCGCGATCCGCAAAGTCATAGGCACAACCAACCCCGTTACGCCCGCGAACCATCCCGTCGCCCCCGCGAAGGCGGGGGCCCCGCTTCTTTTGCGAGGTCGCGTCTTGCGCAAGGAACAAGCGGGATCCCCGCCTTCGCGGGGATGACGGGGTGGTGATGGAGTGTGAGAAGCGCCGGACGGCTCATCCCCCGACGCTGTTGTAGCCGCTATCGACGTAGATCGTCTGCCCGGTGACGAAGCGCGATTTTGGTCCCAGCAGGAAGGCGCCCATGTGGCCGATCTGCTCGATGGTCACGAGCTGGTGGAGCGGCGCCTTGTCCGCCGCCAGCCGCATCAGTTCGTCGAGATGCGAGAGGCCCGAGGCGGCGCGGGTGCGGACCGGCCCGGTCGAGAGCGCATTGACGCGGATCGCGCTCGGCCCGAGTTCGTCGGCAAGATAGCGCACGCTGGCCTCCAGCGCCGCCTTGACCGGCCCCATCAGCCCGTAGCCCGGCACGACTTTCTCCGAACCGTAGAAACTCATCGTCAGGATCGAACCGCCGCCCGCCATCAACGGCTCGGCAAAGCGCGCGAGGCGGATCAGCGAGTGGCACGACACGTCCATCGCCTTGGTGAAGCCCTCCACCGAACTGTCCACCACCCGGCCCTGCAGGTCCTGCTTGGGCGCGAAGGCGACCGAATGGAGCAGGAAGTCGAGACTGCCCCAGCGCGCGGCGATCTCCGCGAAAAGCGCTTCCATCTGCGCGGGCGCGGTCACGTCCAGCGGCTGGAAGATCGCCGCGCCGAGCGCCTCTGCCAGCGGCTCGACATGGGGCCGCGCCTTCTCGCTCTGATAAGTGATCGCCAGTTCCGCGCCTTCCGCGCGCAAGGCCTCGGCGCAGCCGAAGGCGAGCGACTGGTCGTTCGCCATGCCTACGATCAGACCGCGCATGGAATTCTCCTCATTCGTGCCGAAGGGCGTCGATCGGATTGAGGCTCGCCGCGCGGCGCGCCGGGAAGTAGCCGAAAATCACCCCGATCGCCGCCGAGACCGCAAAGGCGCCGAGGTTGACCACCGGGTCGAATATCCACGGCAGGTCCATCAGCGGCGTCGCCACCCCGACCACCAGTTGCGCCAGCAAGAGGCCGATCAGCCCGCCGAGGCAGGACAGCACCACCGCCTCGACCAGAAACTGCATCAGCACTTCGTTGGCGACGGCGCCGATGGCGAGGCGGATGCCGATCTCCCGCGTGCGCTCCGTCACCGAGACCAGCATGATGTTCATGATGCCGATCCCGCCGACGACGAGGCTGATCGCGGCCACGGCGGCGACGATCCGGGTCAGCATCGTCGTGGTCTGGGTCAGGGTATCGGAAATCTGCTTGGTGTCGAAGATGTTGAAATCGTCGTCCTTGCCCTCGGTGATGTGCCTCCGCTCGCGCAGCAACCGGGTGAGGCTCTGCTGGACCTGCTCGCTCGAATAGTCGCCGTTCACCCCGACCAGGATCGTGCGGATCGAGGTCGAACCAAGGAAGCGCCGCTGCACCGTCTTGAGCGGCATGATGACGATATCGTCCTGATCGCCGCCGAAGCCCGCCTGCCCCTTGGTGGTGAGCAGGCCGATCACGTCGCAGCTGACATCGCCGATGCGGAAGCGCTTGCCGATCGGATCGACGCCGCGGAACAGGTTGCTGCTGACGGTCGAGCCGACGATGCAGACCGACTTGCCCGCCGCTTCCTCCTCCGGATTGAACAGGCGGCCCGACTGGAGCGGCCAGGGCTGGATCTTGAAATAGGCAGACGTGGTGCCGTTGATCGTCGTCGACCAGTTGGCGCCTTCGTAGATCGCCCGCCCGCTGTAGGAGACTTGCGGCGCGACCGCAGTGACGCCGCCCACCTGCTGGCTGATCGCAACGATATCGGCGGGATCGAAATCCTTGGGCGCCGGTCCGCCGCCGCCGCGACCGAAGCCCTGTCCGGGGCGGACCTGAAGGATATTGGTGCCGAGCGCGGCGATCTGCTGCGTCACCGCCGCCGTCGTCGCCTTGCCCAGCGTCACCATCGAGACCACCGCGCCGACGCCGATGACGATGCCCAGCATCGTCAGGAGCGAGCGCAGGACATGGCGGCGGATCGAGCGCAGCGCGAGGAGGAAGATCGTGCCCAGCATCAGCCGGTCACTCCGGCATGGGTGCCGTTGCCCTGATCGATCCGGTCGATCAGCCCGTCCTTGAAATGGACGATCCGCCGCGCATATTCGGCCATGTCCGGCTCGTGCGTGACCATCAGCACGGTGATCCCGGAATCGCGGTTGAGCGCGGCGAGGAACTCCATGATCTCCACCGAGCGCTGGCTGTCGAGGTTGCCGGTCGGCTCGTCGGCCAGCAGAACCTCGGGCTGGGTGACGATGGCGCGGGCGATCGCCACGCGCTGCTGCTGGCCGCCGGAAAGCTCGCCCGGCGTGTGCCCGGCCCAGTCGGCAAGGCCCACCTTGTCGAGCGCCGCCATCGCTTCCTTGCGGCGGTCCTGCTTGGCATCGCCCCGGTAGAGCAGCGGCAGTTCGACATTCTCCAGCGCGGACGTGCGCGCCAGCAGGTTGAAGCCCTGGAACACGAAGCCGAGGTACTTGCGCCGCAGCAGCGCGCGCTGGTCGCGGTCGAGGTTCTCGACGTGATGGCCATGGAACAGGAACTGCCCGGAAGTCGAGACATCGAGGCAGCCGAGGATGTTCATCATCGTCGACTTGCCCGAACCCGATGGCCCCATCACCGCCACGAAATCGCCCGCCACGATATCGAGATCGACGCCTTTCAGCGCCCGGAAAGCGGTCTCGCCGCTGCCGAAGACCTTGGTGATGCCGCGCAGCGAGATGATCGGATCGGGGGCGCTCATGCCGGTCGCCTCAGCTTCCCGAAGCGGCGAGCTGGCCGGTCACGACCTGCATTCCGGGCTTGAGGTCGCCCGAGACCACTTCGGTCTGCTGGCCGTTGGTGCTGCCGGTGACGATCTCGATCGGCTGCGGCGTGCCGTCGGCGCCGAGTACGTAGATGGTCTGGCGGGTGCCGCGATCCAGAGTGGCGCTCTTGGCGGCGCGCTGGCCGCGGCGGGGCGGGCGGAAGCTGATTGCCTCGGTCACGCCGCCGCTCTTCTTCTTCGCGCTCGTCTGCGGGGTGAAGGACAGCGCGGCATTGGGGATCAGCAGCAGGTTCTGCTTGTCCGAGGTGACGATATCGGCGGTGGCGGTCATGCCGGGCCGCAGTTTCAGGTCGGCATTCGCCACCGAGAGATCGGCCGCATAGGACACCACCTGCCCGCTGGTGCTGGTCGTGCTGGTCGAGGAACTGGACGAGCTGGCCGAAGAGGCGGTGAGGTTCGACGCGATCTCGACGCGGGTAATCTTCGCCGGGAAGGTCTGGCCGGGGAAGGCGTCCACGGTGAACTTCGCGCTCTGGCCTTCCTTCACGGTGCCGACATCGGCCTCGTCGATCGCCACTTCCAGCTTCATCTTGCTGAGGTCCTCGGCGATCACGAAGAGCGTCGGCGTGTTGAACGAGGAGGCCACGGTCTGGCCGGGATCGACCTGACGCGCCAGCACCACGCCCGAAACCGGCGAGATGATCCGCGCCCGCGCCCGCTGCGTCTGGTTCTGCGCCAGCGAGGCTTCGGCGGCGAGCACATTGGCCTGCGAGGTCTTGAGCGCGGCGGCGGCGCGCTGCATGTCGGCGCGGCCTGCCTGAAGCTCGGTCTTCGACGGCACTTTGCCGCCCGACAGCCGCGCGACTTCCTCCAGCCGCGCCAGTTGCGCCTGCGATTCCGCTAGCGTCGCCCGCGCCTGCTCCACTTGCGCGCGGTTGGCGGCAAGCTGCGCCTGTCCCTGCCGGATCTGGTCCTCGATCTGCTCGGGATCGATCTCGGCGAGGACCTGTCCGGCCTTCACTTCGTCATTCACGTCGACGAGGACTTTCACCACCAGACCGGAAAGCTGCGAGCCGACCGTCACCTGGGTGGTCGGCGCCAGCTTGCCGGTGGCCGAAACGCTGGTGACGAGTTGGCCGCGCTCCGCCTTGGTCGTCGCATAACCCTGCTTTTCCGCACCGCCGAAGCAGCGCACCAGCAGCAGCGAGAGCAGCACCAGCAACGCAAGGCCGGTCCAGAACACCCATTTGCGCTGCCAGATCGGCCGCTTGTCCGCGCCCAGGAATTCGTCGAGTTTCGCGTCGGCCATCTCAGTTACTTCCCTGGGGCTCGGTTGCCAGCACGGTATAGTCGGAAGACGGGTCCCAGCCGCCGCCGAGCGCGTCGTAGAGCGCGATCAGCGCGGTGGCGCGGTCGGAGTGCGCCTGTACCAATCCGTTGCGCGCCGAGATCAGCGCGGATTCCTGCGTGTTGAGCGTGGTGAAGTCGGTCAGCCCCGAGCGGTACTGCGCCCGCGCCAGCAGCGCCGAATTGTTCGAGGCGTCGAGCGCGATGGCGAATTGCCGCTCCCGCTCCTCGGCCGATTGCAGGGCGACGACGGCGTTCTCCACGTCTTCCAGCGCCGTCAGCACCGAGGACTTGTAGGCCGCGAAGGCGCCGTCCGCCGCCGCGCGGCTGGAGCGGACTTGCGCATTGAGCAGCCCGGCGTTGAAGATCGCCTGACTGATCCCGCCGAACAGGCCGCCGGTGATCGTGTCGAGCAGCCCGCCGAAATTGCCGGCATTGGTGTCGAGACTGCCGCTGATGTTGAGCTGGGGCAGAAGCTGCGCCTTGGCCACGCCGATCTGCGCGGTGGTGGCGGCAAGCTGGCGCTCCGCCGCGCGCACGTCCGGCCGCTGGCGCAGGACATTGGCAGGAATGCCCGAGCCGACCTGCTCCGGACCCTTGGGGATCGGCGCTGCTGCCGCCATCACCGGCTTGACTGCGCCCGGCGCCTGCCCGGTCAGCACCGCGATGCGCGAGACGGCGGCATTGTACTGCTGCTCGACCTGGGGAATGCCCGCGGCGGTCTGCGCCCGGCTCGCCCGCGCCTGTTCCTCGTCCACCGAGGAGACGAGGCCCGCCATCACCCGCCATCCGGCGATCTGGAGGTTGTCGTCCTGAATGGCGAGGCTGGCCCGCGCATTGGCCAGCTGCGCCTGATAGGCGCGCGCCAGCATGTAGTTGCGCGCGACTTCGCTCTCCACGGTGAGCAGGGTCGTCGCATAGTCTAAGCCCGAAGCCTCGAACTGCGCGCGGCTCGCTTCCACCGCGCGGCGATTGCCGCCGAACAGGTCGAGCTGGTAGCTGGCGTCGAGACCGAGCGAGAAGCTGGTGCGCCCGCCCCCGCCGGTGGTGATGACGGTGCCGTCGGGCTGGGTCAGGGTGGCCCCGCCGCCGCGCAGCGGTTCGGTGCGATTGACGCTGCCCGAGCCGCTGACCGAAGGAAACAGCGCCGCCCGGCTGATGATGAGCGATTCCCGCGCCTGCCGCAGCCGCGCGAGGGCCTGTTCGAGATCGAGATTGGCGGCGGCGGCCTGTTCGACGAGGCCGGTCAGCACCGGATCGTCGAAATTGCGCCACCAGCGGGTCAGGTCCTCGGCCTGCGGCGGCGCCGTGACGGACCACTGATCCGGCACGCCCAGTTCGGGCGCGCTCCGGGCCTTGTAATCGGGGCCTACCGCGCAGCCTGCCAGCAGGCCCGCCGTGAGCGGAACGAAGAGAAGACGATCGAATCCGGCTCGCAAGATCATCGGGCTCCAGGTGATCCCTCGACGAGTTGCGAAGTTGATCTGTTTCGCGAGGAAAGGTCAATAAGAAGCTGCGATGATTACAAAGTCTTGTCGCATCCTGATGTTCCCGACGCTTTTTCGGCGAAACCGCATGACAGTCATGATATGCGCGCATCAATGCACCGCGAACATCTCGCCGACCTGACCGCCTTCATCGCCGTTGCCGACGAAGGCAGCTTCACCCGCGCCGCCGCCAAACTGGGTTCCTCGCAATCGGCGCTGAGTCATACGATCCGCCGCCTGGAATCGCGGCTCGGCGTGCGCCTGCTCTCGCGCACCACCCGCGCGGTCTCGCCCACCGAGGCGGGCGAGCGTCTGCTCGCCACCTTGCGCCCGGCGATGGACGAGATCGCCATGGGCCTCGCCACTGTCAGCGAGCTGCGCGACAAGCCGGCGGGCACCGTCCGTCTCACCGCTTCGGAACATGCGGCGAATTCGGTGATCTGGCCGGTCCTGCGCAAGTTCCTGCCGCTCTATCCGGACATCAATGTCGAGCTGAACATCGATTCCGGCTTCGTGGACATCGTCGCCGAGCGCTTCGACGCGGGCGTGCGTCTCGGCGAATCCATCGCGCGGGACATGATCGCGGTGCGCATCGGCCCGCACGCCCGGCTCGTGCCGGTCGCTTCGCCGGACTATATCGAGCGCCACGGCATTCCCCAGACCCCGCAC
Source organism: Novosphingobium sp. BL-S-20 (assembly GCF_055521635.1). Lineage (NCBI taxonomy): Bacteria > Pseudomonadati > Pseudomonadota > Alphaproteobacteria > Sphingomonadales > Sphingomonadaceae > Novosphingobium > Novosphingobium sp. BL-S-20. Next base: position 2,347,111 of record NZ_CM145494.1, read on the forward strand.
GACCTTGCCGCGCACCAGTGCATCAACTTGCGCTTCCGCACGCGGGGCAGCATCTTCGCCTGGGAATTCGAGAAGGACGGCCGCGAACTCAACGTCCGCGTCGACGGCCAGCTGACTTTCGACAGCATGGCAATGATCCTGCAAGCCGCGCTGGACGGCGCCGGAATCGCCATGATGATGGACACTTACGCCAAGCCGCATATCGACGCCGGACGGCTGGTGCCCCTGCTCGACGACTGGTGCCAGCCGTTCTCGGGCTACCACCTCTACTACCCCAGCCGCCGCCAGCCCTCCGCCGCCTTTCGACTGCTGGTGGACGCCTTGCGCTATCGGGGGGAGTAGAGGGGTGGTGGTTTCGATGCGGGTTTCATGTGGGACCCGACTTTGCGGATTCGCTCCGAAACCGACCTCCCAACCCGCTCAGGCTGAGCCTGTCGAAGCCCCCGGCGTCAGAACCCTGCATGAGGGGGATCAGGCGGATGGTCCAACGTCGCGGGCGGGCTTCGACAGGCTCAGCCTGAGCGGGGTTGGGTGAAAGACCGGCAAGCCTGAATGTAGTCCGATTACCCGGAACGCAGGCCGTTGAAGGCGCGCTCATGTCTTCCCGCCACCTGAATGACAGCTTTCAGGGTTTTAATCGCGAGAAGCTGTCATTCCGGATTCGCCGATTATCGGACGATGGGCGCGATCTCAAACAGGAGTGAAAGCTGTCGCTCGCCATTCCAGTCTTCTGGACATTTACTTGACCTACCTTGCCATTTCATCACCTTGCCCCACTCGGCGCGATATGCCTTTAAGGACGCCAGAATAGTCTCTTGGGCTTTGCCTGATGCGTAGGGGTTATCATCGAAGCCGGGTTCCCACATGCAGCAAGGACATATTGTGACACCCGCCAATCCGCCACTCTCATCGTATGCGGCTTTGTTGGAAAATTCGGGAAAACCGCATGAAGGGCAAAGCAAACGACCCTTTGCATCGCGGATATTGTATCGCTGAGCATCTATCATTCTGCACGCTTACTAAGTAGTGAGGCGGCTTTCCATTATCTTCGCTCCAAAAGCTGACCATCTCCTAACCCCGACCATCCCGCCATTCCACTCGGTCCATCCGCTCCCCGTTATCGGACATAAACCAGCCCGATGCATGACAAAACGGCCGGGTCGCCCCGGCCGTTTCCCGTTCAGCGCCCGATCGTCGCCATGAGTTCGGGTGGGTAGCGGTCGCCCTCCACCTGGATGGCGTCGGCGGCGGTCTGGAGATCGGCCAGTTCCTGCGCCGAAAGCGCCACATCGGCGGCAGCGATGTTCTCTTCCAGCCGGTGCAGCTTGGTGGTGCCGGGGATCGGCACGATCCAGGGCTTCTGCGCCAGCAGCCAGGCCAGCGCGATCTGCGCGGGCGTGGCGCCCTTGATCCCGGCGACCGACTTCAGCAGATCGACCAGCGCCTGGTTCTTGTCCATCGCCTCGGGCGTGAAGCGCGGCAGGCGGCTGCGGAAATCGCCTTCGCCGAGGCTGGTTTCGCGGCTCATGGCGCCGGTGAGGAATCCCTTGCCGAGCGGCGAATAGGGCACGAGGCCGATGCCGAGTTCCTCGCAAGCCTCAAGAATTCCGTTGGTCTCCACCCCGCGCGTCCAGAGCGAATATTCGTTCTGAAGCACCGCCACCGGCTGCACCGCATGGGCGCGGCGGACGGTCGCGGCGCCGGGTTCGGACATGCCGAAGTGGCGCACTTTGCCCTCGGCGATCAGGTCTTTGACGGTGCCCGCCACGTCCTCGATCGGCACGGCGGGATCGACGCGGTGCTGGTAGAACAGGTCGATCACCTCGACGCCCAGCCGCTTGAGCGAGGCGTCGGCGACCGCGCGGATCTGCTCGGGACGGCTGTTCAGGCCCTTCATCTCGCCATCGACGATATCGAAGCCGAACTTGGTGGCGATCACCACTTCGTCACGCCGCGGCCGCAATGCCTCGCCGACCATTTCCTCATTGGTATAAGGACCGTAGACTTCGGCAGTGTCGAAGAAAGTCACGCCGCGATCGACGGCGGCGCGGATCAGGGCGACGCCCTCGTCCTTGCTCACTTTGGTCGCATAGCCGAAATCGAGGCCCATGCAGCCGAAGCCGAGGGCCGATACTTCGAGGCCGCTGCGGCCGAGAATGCGGGTCTTCATGGGAAATTCTCCTTGGGCAGCCGCCACGCAGGGGGACTTGGGCAGGGGATTGGGGGGAGCGACGGCGCCTGCCGGCAAGATAGGCCGATGCCTCGCCCACGATTAGCCCGGTAAACGAGCACGCCGTGATGAACGGAACGCATCAATCGCACGCATTGCCCCGTCCCCGCTGACCGGGCTTGCCAGCAAGCCTTTGTTAGCGCTACCTCGATCTTGCCAGCGCGGCCATCAAGGCCTGCGGCAGTCCCATGGGAGTGGACCGGAAGCGATGATCGACCTCGAAGCATACGGCTATCGGCTGGAACTGGCCCCCGAACGCGGCGGCGCCGTGCTGCGGCTGGACTGGCGCGGCGAGGCGCTGATGCGGCCGGTCTGCGGGGAGACGATCTTCGATGTCGCCAGCTTCCCGCTGGTGCCCTTCTCCAACCGCATCGCCCGCGGGCGCTTCAATACCGGCGCGCGCAAGGGCACGATCGCACCGAACTTTCCCGGCTCCGACCATCCGCACCCGCTCCACGGCTTCGGCTGGCTTTCGGCATGGGATGTGGTTGAGCAGAGCGAGGAGCGCGCCATTCTCGAACACGCCTACCCCGGCGGCGAATGGCCCTGGCCCTATCGCGCGCGCCAGACTTTCAAACTGGGCGCGCAAGGTGTGAAGACGACGCTCTCCGTCACCAATCTCGGAGAGGCGACGATGCCCGCTGGCCTCGGCTTCCACCCCTATTTCCCGCGCGATGCGACGACCCTCTATCGCGGGCTGCACCACGGCGAGTGGTACAACACCCCCGACTGCCTGCCGAGTTCGCTCGACGAGCACGAGGAAGCGATCGACTGGTGGCAGGGCGCCCCGGTCGGCAGCCGCGCGGTCGACACCGCCTATACCGGGCGCGAGGGCCTGCTCGAAATCGACTGGCCCGCACGCGGCCTCGGCCTGACGATCGCGCCTTCGCAGGAACTGGCGACCACGGTGGTCTTCACGCCCGAGGGGCAGGACTATTTCTGCGTCGAGCCGGTCAGCCACGCCACCGATGCAATCAACCGCGCGCCGGAAACGATGCTCTGGCTGGAGCCGGGCGAGACCGCCGAAGTGAGCATGACGATCACGGGGCGCCTGCTGAGCTGAGGTCAGCCTTCGCGGCGCGCGCCCGGTCCGAAATGCGCAGTCAGTTCGTAGGCTCCGGCGACGAAAAGCTGGCGGACATACGTGATCGGCTCCGGCCCGCGCCAGGTCTTGCGCGCCACGCAGAGGCATGGCTCGCCCGGCTCCACCGCCAGCGCGCGCGCCTCGGCGGCGCTGGCCCCGGTCGCGGTGATATGGGCGTCGGCCTCGGTCCAGGGGACATGTTCCAGCAGCCATGTACCGGGCGAGGAGCCGGTGAAGTCCGCCGCCGATATCTCCGGCACCGCAGCGACGTTCACGAAGCGGTGTTCCCACGCAAAGGGTGTGCCGTCGGCGAAATGCACGCCTTCCAGTTCGAGCAGCGGCACCGCGCGGTCCACTTTCCACTCCAGCCGTGCCTGCCCGCCGGTCAGCTCACGCCGCAGGCCGAGATCGAAACGATAGGTCTGCCCGCGCTCGGCCACTTGTGCGCCGATATCGGGAATATCCATGGCCATCGCGTGGACGCGCGGCCGGGCGACGAAAGTGCCCGCCTTCTTGCGCCGGTCCACCAGACCTGCGGTGGCGAGCGCGGTCAGCGCCTTGTTCACCGTCATGCGCGCGCAGTCGTAATCCGCCATCAGCGCCTGCTCGGTCGGCAGGCGCGCGCCAGGAGCCAGCGCGCCGGAAAGGATGCGCGTCTCGAAATCCTGACGGATGCGTTCGTGGAGCGGTAAGTTCACCCGATCAGCCTGCCCAACTTGTCCCTGTAGCGCCGGACGACCGCATCCCGCGCAAGGTGACGGCCTCCGCTTACCACTTGCGCGCCGAAGCGCCAGACGCAATCCACCGCGCTCCGTCCGGCGGCGAAGACCAGCCCGTCGAGCAGGCGCTCGCTGCCGCGCATCGCCAGAGAGGGATGATCGAGGTCAAGCGAGACGGCATCGAACGGCAAGCCGATGGAAAGCCCGCACTTTACGCCGAGCGCCTGCGCGCCGCCCTGCACTGCCTGACGCCAGAGCGTCTCGCCGGTGGAGCGCATCTCACGGCTCGCGACAATATTGCGTCCGCGATGCTGGAGCCGCTGGCCATACTCGAACAGCCGCAGTTCCTCGGCGGCATCGATCAGCACGTTCGAGTCGCTGCCCACGCCCCAGCGCCCGCCCGCGTCCAGATAGGCCCGCGCCGGAAACAGCCCGTCGCCGAGATTGGCCTCGGTGATCGGGCAAAGCCCCGAGACCGCGCCGCTGCGGGCGAGCCGCCGGGTCTCGTCCTCGGTCATGTGCGTCGCGTGGACGAGGCACCAGCGCGCGTCCACTTCGGCATGATCGAGCAGCCATTCCACCGGCCGCTGCCCGCTCCAGGCGAGACAGTCCGCCACCTCGCGGACCTGCTCGGCAATGTGGATATGGATCGGCCCGGCGCCCGCCATCGCCTCCAGCGCCGCCAGTTGCTGGGGCGAGACGGCGCGCAGGCTATGCGGCGCGAGACCGACCACCGCATCGTCCAGCCCACTCACCGCCTGCCGCGCCCCATCGAGCAGCCGCGCGAAGCCGTCGAGATCATGGAGGAAGCGCCGCTGGCCCGTACTCGGCGGCTGCGCGCCGAAGCCCGAATGGGCGTAGAACACCGGCAGCAGCGTCAGCCCCAGCCCGACCTCTCCCGCCGCGCGGGCGATCGCCGCGCTCATCTCGGCGGGATCGCCATAAGCCCGGCCTTCGGGATCGTGGTGGAGATAATGAAATTCGCCGACGCGGATGAAACCGCTCTCCAGCATCTCCAGATAGGCCATGGCGGCCACCGCATGGAGGTCGTCCGGCGTCATCCGGTCGAGGAAACGGTACATGACCTCGCGCCAAGTCCAGAAGCTGTCGTCGGTATCGCCGCGCTGCTCGGCCAGCCCCGCCATGCCGCGCTGGAAGGCATGGCTATGGAGATTGCCGAGGCCGGGGATCACGCAAGCATGGCGCTCGTCGCCCGCCTGCGCCGCCGCGCCGCTCTCGATGGCGGAAATCCGTCCTTCCCGGACTATGAACCGCACGTCGGCAGCCCAGCCGTGGTCCAGCAGCGCGCTCTGCGCGAAGATCGAACTGGCGGGGTTTTCGGCCATGGCGGGAAGCTCCTTCATTATTTTGTCTATACATTAAACCAGGTCGATGCAATAACCGGGGCAACAGGAGGATGGACTCGTCATGCGCTGCGACAGGCTCTGGAAAAATGCCCGGCTGGCCACGATGACGGGCGACTCGATGGGCCTGGTGGAACAGGGCGCGATTGCGTCGCGGGACGGCCTGATCTTGTACGCCGGTCCGGAGGCGGAGGCTCCTTCATTCGACGCCGCCGAAACCATCGACTGCGAAGGCCGCTGGATCACGCCGGGCCTGATCGACTGCCACACCCACCTCATCTTCGGCGGCGACCGCTCGCGCGAGTTCGAGCTGCGGCTGGAAGGCGCCTCCTACGAGGAAATCGCCCGCGCCGGGGGCGGCATCGTCTCGACCATGAAGGCCACCCGCGCCGCCAGCGAGGACGAACTCGTCGCCTCCGCCCTGCCCCGGCTCGATGCGCTGATCGCGGAAGGCGTCACCACCGTCGAGGTGAAGTCGGGCTACGGCCTCGACCTCGCCAGCGAACTCAAGATGCTGCGCGCCGCGCGGCGGCTGGGCGAAGTGCGCCCCGTCCGGATCGTCACCACTTTCCTCGGCGCCCATGCGCTGCCCCCGGAGTTCGCGGGCGATGCCGAGGGCTATATCGACCACATCTGCGAGGTCATGCTCCCCGCCGTGGCCGAAGCAGGACTCGCCGACGCGGTGGATGCCTTCTGCGAGGGCATCGGCTTTTCACCCGCCCAGACCGAGCGCCTGTTCCGCACCGCCAAGGCGCACGGACTGCCGGTAAAGCTCCACGCCGAACAGCTTTCCAACCTCCACGGCGCCGCCCTCGCCGCCCGCCATAACGCCCTCTCGGCGGACCATCTGGAGCACCTCGACAGCGCAGGCATTGCCGCCATGGCCGCGTCCGGCACCGTCGCCACGCTGCTGCCGGGCGCCTACTACTTCTGCCGCGAGACCGTGCTGCCGCCGGTCGCGGGCTTGCGCGAGGCGCGCGTGCCGATTGCGCTGGCGACAGACTGCAATCCCGGCACCTCGCCGCTCACCTCGCTGCTGCTGGCGATGAACATGGGCGCGACCCTGTTCCGCCTTACCGTGCCGGAATGCCTCGCCGCCGTGACGCGCAATGCCGCGCAGGCGCTGGGCCGATCTCACCGGCTCGGCACGCTCGAACCCGGCAAGGCCTGCGACCTTGCGATCTGGGACATCGCGCGCCCGGCCGACCTCGTTTACCGCATGGGCTTCAATCCGCTCCATGCGCGCATCTGGAGTGGACAATGAACGACATCCTTCTCACGCCCGGAGACGTGAGCCTCGCCGCATGGCGCGCGGTCTATCGCGGCGCGGGCGTGAAGCTCGACCCGGCCTGCGCCCCGCGCGTGGCGACAAGCGCCGCCGCCGTCGCCCGCATCCTCGCCAAGGGCGAGCCGGTCTACGGCATCAACACCGGCTTCGGTAAGCTCGCCAGCGTGCGTATCGGCGACGAGGACCTCGCCACGCTCCAGCGCAACATCGTGCTCAGCCACGCCGCAGGCACGGGCGAGCCTTCGCCGGTGCCGGTGATCCGCCTGATGATGGCCCTGAAGCTCGCCAGCCTTGCGCAAGGCGCCTCGGGCGTGCGCCCCGAGACCGTCGCCCTGCTCGAAGCGATGCTGGCGCAGGGCCTGACCCCGGTGGTGCCCTCGCAAGGTTCGGTCGGCGCCAGCGGCGACCTCGCCCCGCTCTCGCATATGGCCGCGACGATGATCGGCGTGGGCGAGATCGTGTTTGAAGGCGAGCGCCTGCCCGCCGCCGAGGCCCTCGCCCGCGCCGGTCTCGCGCCGCTCGAACTCGGGCCGAAGGAAGGCCTCGCGCTGCTCAACGGCACCCAGTTCTCCACCGCCAATGCGCTGGCCGGGCTGTTCGAGGCGGAACTGCTGTTCCGCTCCGCGCTCGTCACCGGCGCGCTTTCCACCGAGGCCGCCAAAGGCTCCGACACCCCGTTCGACCCGCGCATCCACGCCCTGCGCCGCCATCGCGGACAGATCGAGGTGGCCGATGCCCTGCGCGGCCTGATGGCCGGCAGCGCCATCCGCGCCAGCCATGTCGAGAACGACGCCCGCGTGCAGGACCCCTATTGCCTGCGCTGCCAACCGCAGGTCATGGGCGCCGCGCTCGACGTGCTGCGCCAGGCGGCGACGACGCTGGAGATCGAGGCCAACGGCGTTTCCGACAACCCGCTCATCTTCCCGGAGGCGGACGAAGCCCTGTCCGGCGGCAACTTCCACGCCGAGCCGGTCGCCTTCGCCGCCGACATGATCGCGCTGGCCGTCTGCGAGATCGGCTCGATCTCCGAGCGCCGCATCGCCATGTTGGTGGACCCGGCGCTCTCCGGCCTGCCCGCCTTCCTGACGCCGCGCCCCGGCCTCAATTCGGGCTTCATGATCCCGCAAGTGACCGCCGCCGCGCTGGTCTCGGAAAACAAGCAGAAGGCCTATCCCGCCTCGGTGGACTCGATCCCGACTTCGGCCAATCAGGAAGATCACGTTTCGATGGCCGCCCACGGCGCGCGCCGCCTGCTCTCGATGGTGGAGAACGCGACCGCCGTGATCGGCATCGAACTGCTCGCCGCCGCGCAGGGCATCGAGTTCCATGCCCCGCTCACCTCCAGCACCTGGCTCGAAGCCGCCCGCGGGGTGCTGCGCGCCGAGGTCCCCGCGCTGGACGACGACCGCCATTTCCACCCGGATATGGAAGCGGCCAACGTGCTGATCCGCTCCGGCGCGCTGGCGGATACGGCGGCGGACCTCCTCCCGGCGATTTCGTGATGGCGCCTTTCGTCCTTTATCGCGGGGAGGCGCCGCTCATCGTCGCCTTCCCGCATGTCGGCACCGATCTTGCAGACATCGGCCCGACCTTCCGCTCGGAATGGCTGGCGAGGCGCGATGCCGACTGGTGGGTGGACGACCTCTACGCCTTCGCCCGCGAACTCGGCGCGACGACGATTGCGGCGCGCGTTTCGCGCAGCGTGATCGACCTCAACCGCGATCCTTCGGGCGCCTCGCTCTATCCCGGGCAGGCGACGACGGAGCTTTGCCCGACGACCACGTTCGACGGCGAGCCGCTCTACAAGGCCGAAGGCCCTGACGAAGCCGAAATCGCCCGCCGCCGCGCGCTCTGGTTCGATCCGTACCACGCCGTGCTACGCTCCGAGATCGCACGGCTGCGTGCGCTTCACGGCAAAGTCGTGGTCTATGACGCACACTCGATCCGCAGCCATGTGCCGCGCCTGTTCGACGGCGAATTGCCGCAGTTCAACATTGGCACCAACCTTGGCCAGACCTGCGATCCGGCGCTTTCCGCCGCCGTGACCCAAGTCTGCGAGGCCAGCGGCCTCACCCACGTTCTCGATGGCCGCTTCCGTGGCGGCTGGACCACCCGGCACTACGGCGAGCCCGCCAGCGGCGTCCATGCGATCCAGATGGAACTCGCCATTCGCGGCTACATGGACGAGCCCGAAGTGCCGAGCGAAGCCAACTGGCCCCTGCCCTATTCGGCGGCGCGCGCCGCCGCCCTCACCCCGATCCTGCAAGACGTGCTGAAGGCCGCCATCGCCTTCGCCCGCACCTGACCTGAGGAACACGCCCATGACCCGCCTCGACAACAGCCGCGTCATCAAGCCCGCGACCGGCACCGAACTCAGCGCAAAGAGCTGGCTCACCGAAGCCCCGCTGCGGATGCTGATGAACAACCTCCACCCCGACGTAGCCGAACGGCCGGAGGAACTGGTGGTCTACGGCGGCATCGGCCGTGCCGCGCGCGACTGGGAAAGCTACGACAAGATCGTCGAAACCCTGCGCCGCCTTGAGGGCGATGAAACGCTGCTGGTCCAGTCCGGCAAGCCGGTCGGCGTGTTCCGCACCCATGCCGATGCGCCGCGCGTGCTGATCGCCAATTCCAACCTCGTGCCGGAATGGGCGAATTGGGAGCACTTCAACGAACTCGATAGGCGCGGCCTTGCCATGTACGGCCAGATGACCGCCGGTTCGTGGATCTACATCGGCACGCAGGGCATCGTTCAGGGCACTTACGAGACGTTCGTCGAAATGGGCCGCCAGCACTATAACGGCGACCTTTCCGGCAAGTGGCTACTGACGGCGGGCCTCGGCGGCATGGGCGGCGCGCAGCCGCTCGCGGCCGTGATGGCGGGTGCCTCGTGCCTTGCCATCGAGTGCCAGCCCAGCCGCATCGAAATGCGCCTGCGCACCGGCTATCTTGACGTTGCCGCCAGCACCATCGACGAGGCCATGGCGATCATCGAAAAGGCCAATGCCGAGAAGAAGCCGGTCTCCGTCGGCCTGCTCGGCAACGCGGCGCAGCTGCTGCCCGAGATGTTCGCGCGCGGCATTCGCCCCGACCTGCTGACCGACCAGACTTCCGCCCACGATCCCGTCAACGGCTACCTCCCCGCGGGCTGGACCGTCGCCGAATGGATCGAGAAGCGCGAGCGTGAGCCTGAAGCCGTCGCCAAGGCAGCCAAGGCCTCCATGGCGGTCCACGTCCAGGCCATGCTGGACTTCCAGGCAGCGGGCGTGCCCACCACCGACTACGGCAACAACATCCGCCAAATGGCCAAGAACGAAGGCGTCGAAAACGCGTTCGACTTCCCCGGCTTCGTTCCCGCCTATATCCGCCCGCTGTTCTGCCGCGGCGTGGGGCCGTTCCGCTGGGCCGCGCTCTCCGGCGATGCCGAGGATATCTACAAAACCGACGCCAAAGTGAAGGAACTGCTGCCCGACCACGCGCACCTGCACAACTGGCTCGACATGGCGCGCGAGAAAATCCAGTTCCAGGGCCTGCCCGCGCGCATCTGCTGGGTCGGTCTGGGTGACCGCCACCGGCTGGGCCTCGCCTTCAACGAGATGGTGGCGAAGGGCGAACTCAAGGCCCCGGTCGTCATCGGCCGCGACCACCTCGACAGCGGCTCGGTCGCCTCGCCTAACCGCGAGACCGAGGCCATGCGCGACGGTTCGGACGCGGTTTCGGACTGGCCGCTGCTCAACGCCCTGCTCAACACCGCCTCCGGCGCGACCTGGGTGTCGCTGCACCATGGTGGCGGCGTCGGCATGGGGTATTCGCAGCATTCGGGCATGGTGATCGTCGCTGACGGCACCGAAGCCGCCGCCAAGCGTCTGGAGCGCGTGCTGTGGAACGATCCGGCGACGGGCGTGATGCGTCACGCCGATGCGGGGTACGATATCGCGCTGGATTGTGCGCGGGAGAAGGGTCTGGATCTGCCGGGAATTCTCTGAGGGTTTTATAGCCCTCAACCGTCATCCCTGCGAAAGCTGGGATGACGGTTGAGTTTTCACGAGGCGTCCGGGGCTCCCATCACCCCGGCCCGAACCGGCTCGCCAGATCGACAGTGCTCTCCTTGCCCAGCCGCTCGATCGAGGTCTCGCACCAGCGCCGGGCCGCCGCCTCGCCCGCATCGCGCAGGGTCAGCAACAAGTGCCGCACCGGCAGCAGCTTGCTCTGCGCCGGAAAGGCAGCGAGCGTCTCCTCGTCATGGATTTCGTGGAAACGCAGCCGCTCCACTTGCGCTATCAGGCCATCCTTCGCACGGGTGCGCCCGATCGAGGATTGCAGCAGGAACAGCCCCTGCAATTCCTTGCGCATGGACTGGTTGAAGCCGATTTCGGTAATCCGGTCGACGATGGCGGCGGCATTGCGCGGCGTCTGATCGCGCACTTGCGGATTGACGGTAATCAGCAGCAGATCGTCGTTCGCGCTTTCCAGCACCAGCGGCACGAGCGGCGGATTGGCGCTATAGCCGCCGTCCCAGTAATCCTTGCCGTCGATCGTCACCGGCGGAAAATAGAGCGGCAGGCAAGCCGAGGCGAGCAAGGCCTCGGTCGTCAGGTCCTGCTTGTGAAAGATACGCGCCGTGCCGCTCTGCGCATTGGTGGCCGAAATGAACAGCGGCGGCGCCGCGTCGCTGGCGATGGCCGCGAAATCGACGTGCTCCTCGATGATCTTGCGCAGGATTTCCTGCAATTCGCGCCCCATCTCCGGCGAAGTGTGAGCGGTGCCGAGATCGCCGAACATCGTGTTCCACCACGAGGACATCGCCCGCGTGGTTTCCGGAAAGGCCTCGATCATCGGGATCAGCGGCCCCGCCTCGCGGCCCGAGCGATTGAGTTCCTTCCAGAACGAGCGCAGCCGCTCCCGTGCGCCTTCCGCCCCGCCGCAGACGAGGCCCGAAACCAGCACCGCCGCGTTCATCGCCCCCGCGCTGGCCCCGCTCACCGCGCCCACCGCGAGGCGCGGTTCCTGGAGCAGCCCGTCGAGCACGCCCCAGGTGAAGGCGCCATGCGCGCCTCCCCCCTGAAGCGCGAGATCGAGGCTATGAGGCTTCTCGGGAGGCTTTTCCGTGCGGGCCATTCGCGTGCTCACTCATGCTGCATTGCAACATGGAAATTCATAGCATTCGCGAATGTTCCTTGCCAGCGGAGAACCACTCAATGCGCGGCACCGTTCAACGCCGCGAACGTCTCCGCATAGCGCCCTTCCGCTTCGGCATTGCGCAGGAAGCCGAGACGCTGGACGCCGATCAGCTCGGGCGTGGGCACCACCGCGAAAAGGTCCATCACTTCGTCGATGAAGGCGTCCAGCGGCATATAACCCTCGCGCGTGGACTGGCCGGGCGTCAGTTCGGTCTGCACCGCGGGCGGCGCCAGTTCGATCACTTCGACCACGCCATTGAGTGCGAAGCGCAGCGAATCGCTCCACGAATGGATCGCCGCCTTGGTCGCCGAATAGACCGCCGCGCCCACCAGCGGCACGAAGGCGAGACCGGAACTGACGTTGACGATCGCTGCATCGGCCTGCTCGCGCAAGTGGCCGATGAAGGCATCGGTCATGCGGATCGGGCCGAGCAGGTTCGTCACCACGCAGGCCTCGGCACGGGAGAGGTCGCGAGGGACCGAAACGTCCTCCAACGGCATGATCCCGGCATTGTTGACCAGCACGTTGAGGGCCGGGAACCGCGCGAGGATATCCGCCGCGAAAGCCGCGATCGCCGCCGGATCGGCCACGTCGAGCGCGAAGGCATGGATGTTCTCGCGGCCCTTCGCGGTTTCCTCCAGGCTGGCAAGCGTGCGCCCGGTGACGATCACGACATTGCCGGCATCGTGCCAGCGCTGCGCCAGTTCGCGCCCGATGCCGGTGCCGCCGCCGGAGAGAAGGATGGTGTTTCCGCTGGTCTTCATGGAACTCGCTCCTGTGAGAAGAGATTGCGGGAAGGGATGTAAGCCGATACTATATTTTGGAAAGTAGGCACCCAATAGTGCCGTAGTTACCCGAGAGTAAGAAATGGAAAATCCGGCAATTACCCGTTACTCGAACGTGCCCGGCGTCGATGCTCTCGTCAACGAGCTGATCGGCCGCGTCGCCGACAAGTGGACGCTACTGGTGCTGGAGGCCCTGGAGGAGCACGGCGAAAGCCGCTTCAGCGCCCTCGCTCGGGCCGTACCGGGGATCAGCCAGAAGATGCTCACGCAGACGCTGCGCCAGATGGAGCGCGACGGCTTCGTCCACCGCACCGTCCATCCGGTGATCCCACCCCATGTCGACTACCGTCTCACCCCGCTGGGCCACAGCCTGGGCGAGGCCTTCTGCAGCGTCTGGCTCTGGGCCGAAGCCCATCTCGAAACCGTAGCCGCCGCCCGCGCCGATTTCGACACCCGCGACTGATTTTTGCGCCGTACGGTGGAAAGCCGGTGCGCGAGCATCTTTTCCGCCGCGCCGGTTATCGCTAGTCAGAGCGCCGGACGGTGCGCATTCCCGCTCGCCGTACACCGGGGCTTCCTTCCTTTGCTGCGCATCCTTGCCAAGACCGTCTTCTGGTTCGTCGCGATCAGCGTGGGGCTGACCGTGCTCTACCGCTTCGTACCGCCGCCGGTGACGGTAACGATGCTGGTGGACGGCAACGGCATCACCAAGGACTGGCAGCCGCTGAGCCGGATCGACCGCAACATGGTCGCCGCCGCCATCGCCGCCGAGGACGGCAAGTTCTGCACCCACAACGGCTTCGACACGACGGCAATCGAAAAGGCCTTCGAGCGCAATGCCGCGGGCGGCCGCCTGCGCGGCGGCTCGACGATCAGCCAGCAGACCGCCAAGAACGTCTTCCTCTGGCAGGGCGACGGCTGGACCCGCTATCTGCGCAAGGGCCTGGAAGTCTGGTTCACTTTCCTGATCGAGAACCTGTGGGACAAGCGGCGGATCATGGAAGTCTACCTCAACGTCGCGGAGACCGGCATCGGCACTTACGGCGTGGAAGCGGGCGCCCAGCGTTACTGGGGCCAGTCGGCCTCGAACCTGACGACGATCGAGGCGGGCCGCATGGCTGCCGCCCTGCCCAGCCCCAAGACCCGCAGCGTGAAGAGCCCCTCCGGCTTCACCCGCCGCTACGGCAACACGATCGCCGCCCGGATCGGCACGGTGAAGACCCAGGGCCTCGATTCCTGCGTCTACGACTGACCGGTCTTAGCGACCGCGCGCAGGCTTCCCGGAGAGATTGAGCGCGATCGCCGCTCTAATCAGCGCCGTCAGCGCGGGTTCGTCGATGGCGTCTCCTTCATAGAAATCGATGGCGCGGCGCTGGTTGCCGTCGAGGCTGGCGTTGAACAGCCCGGCAGGATCGTCCAGCGCCGCGCCCTTGGCGAAAGTCATCTTCACTGCCGCCTTGTAGGTCTCGCCGGTGCAGATCATGCCGCCGCGATACCAGACCGGCACCCCGCGCCACTTCCAGTCCTCGGTGATCTCCGCATCGGCCGCGAGGATCACCCGTCGCAGCCGCGCCAGCACCGCCCCCCGCCAGTCCCCGAGTTCCGCGATCCGGGCATCGATGCGCTGCGAGGGCGTGGGCTCGTCGTTCGAATTCATCGCGTCCTCTCCCTTCTCCCGCGAGCATACGAAAAAAGGGGAGGAAACCGAAGTTTCCTCCCCCTCTATCCGTTCGCTTGCGCGAAAGCTCCGGATCAGAAGCCCATGATGAACGTGGCGCTGATCGCGCGCGGTGCACCGAAGTTCACGAAGGCCGAGCTCGAGGTCGGGAGGGTATCGAGACCGCCCGAGAACGAACCGACGTAGTAATCGTCGAACAGGTTGGTGACGTTCAGCTGGATCTCGCTCTTGTCGAGACCGAGCTTCTCCAGCTTGTAGCGCAGGTTCAGGTCCACCGTGGTGAAGCTCTTGAACTTCGCGCCGGTCAGGGTGCCGACCGTGCCGTTGATGTCGTTCAGGTAACGCGAGCCGGTGTACTTGGCCTGGCCGCCGACGCTGAAGTCGCCGAGGTCAAGCTGGGCGCGGCCACCGAACAGCCATTCGGGGGTGGCACGCTCACGCTTGCCAGCGGTACGGAGGTAGCTCACGCCGCCCGTGGTGTAGCAAAGGCCTGCAGCTGCAATCACGCCCGTGCAACCGCCGGTGACGGCATCGTTCTGGATTTCCGACTTGATCCACGAACCGAAGGCATAGAGCGACAGCGGCTGGACCGGACGGACCGAAACGCTGGCGTCGACACCGTACTTCTTCACCGGGCCGAGGTTGGTATCGGTGGCGTTGCCATCGATATCATAGGCGGTGACGAGGCGGTTCTTGTACTTCGTGTACCAGCCGGTCAGCGTGGCCTGGACCAGCGGGGTCGAGTAGCGCAGCGAAGCGTCGAAGCTGTCTGCGGTTTCCGGCACGCGGTAAGCCGCATCGCTGTCCGCCGGGAAGTAGAAGGCGTTGTACAGCGTATCGGTGCTGGGGACCGAGATGTTCTTCGAGTAGCTGCCCGCGATGCTCAGTTCCGGCGTGATCTTGTAGGTCAGGCCGACGTTGGGGAGTACCTTGTCGTAGTTGAGCTTGCGCGACTGCGGCAGTGCCGATCCGGTCGCCTTACCCGTCGTAGCGTTATACGAGTAGGGCTTGGCAGCGATGTAGGCAGCCTGCTGGTCTTCCGGCACGCAGTCGACGAAACCGCCCGAGCTGGTGGTGAAGCAGTTCTGCGTCAGGTCGCGCTTGTAGAACGGCGCGGCCACGCCGAGCACGACGGTCAGCTTTTCGTCGAAGAACGCACCGCGATATTCGCCGGCGATCTTGTGGAGCGTGGCGTAGGAGTCACGGTCGCGCTTCTGCAGAACGTTGCCAGCCAGGTCGGTCAGCGGATCGTTGACCGGGAACACGTCGAAGGGTTCGCCATTCGCCTTGAGCAGGCCGGCAGCGCCGGTCTGGCGGTGGTGAGCGCGGTCGAACGAGTACGACAGACGGACACGGTTGGTGTCGTCGATTTCGTAGGCCAGGTTGGTGATCGCAACATAGCGGTTGGTCTTGGTCTGGCTCGGCTGAACCAGGGTCACGCGGTCAAGCGTATCACCGTCGCCATTGAGATCGCGGCCGAAGTAGAACGAACCGCCGTAGTTGCCGGTGCCGGTGAAGCCGTTGCTGGTGTAGGCGCTCTCATTGGCGCTGGTGGTGCCGCCGCCGTTGGCCTTGGTGTACTGATAGGCCGCGTCGACCGACAGCGTGAGCTTTTCGGTCAGGTGGAACAGCGAGGCAAGACGCATGTTGCCGGTGTTCGACGGGTTGTAGCGACGCTCGAAATCGGTGCCGCACGAATTGGGCGAGTCCACCACGCCGGCACGGGCGGCCGCGACGGTGCAGTCAGCGCCGCCGGCGATGTCGTAGAAGCGGTCGGCCTTGTCGCCCGTGAACGCGCTGGCGCGGAACGGCGAACCGCCGAAGTTGTTGCGGTTCACGTTGTAGTGACCGGCAAGCGACACGAAGTCGCCGTTGGTGCCGATCGGCTGGTAGATCTTGCCGTTGAACTGCTTCTTCTCGACCTTGCCGTAGTTGGCGAAAGCCGCGCCGTTACGGGCATAGGAGCCCGAGAACCAGGCCTTGGTGCCGATCGAGGTGAACTCGCCGGTTTCGACCTTGCCGAACATGCGCTGGTACGAACGATCCGAACCGCCCGAACCGTCGGCCACCACGTCACCGTAGGACAGGCTGGTCATGATGCCGAACTTGTCGTCGGGAACCTTGGTGTTGATGTTGACGGTACCGCCGACGGCCGAAGCGGTCGGGCTATCGACGTCGGTCGAACCCAGGTTGACGTTGACGGTCTCGATCAGCTCGGGATCGACCTGCTGGTTCGAGTAGATCGCGTAGTTGCCCGAGTCGTTCAGCGGAATACCGTCGAAGGTCTGCGAGATACGGCTCGAATCGAAGCCGCGGATCGAGAAGTTGCCGCCGCTCGAACCCCAGGGGTCGTTGTTGGTGAAGCTGACGCCGGGAACGAGGTTGATCATGTCGTTCACGGTCTGGCCAGCGCGCTGGTTCGCGATGAATTCCTTGTCCAGCACGACCTTCGCCTTGGGCGAGTCGGGGGTGCGGATGCCGACGATGTCGTTCGTGCGGGCGCCGGTCACGACGATCGCGTCATCGAAGTCGGAAGAACCCGTCGACTGCGCGAATGCCGGGACAGCGAGGAACGCGGCGCCGACGGCGAGCGAGCTGGTCGCGGTGGAGAGAATGGTCTGAAACTTCATCTTAGCCCCCTGGAAACCTTCAGAGTGGTTGGAACCGAATGCGGAAAGGGTTGCCCCGCCGCAGGTTTTGCTGCGGCTGCTAAGAGCAGCGCAATATGACAATCTTCTGACGCACGGGATTCATTTCCGATCATCGCCGCGCAATTTTCTGACCCGAATTTCGGCGTTCAGCAAAATTCGCAAATTTATTAATATATATCAGGTATTTATTGCCCAATGTGACAAAGTGCGGTGAGGCATAAATGTCACGCACCGCGACTTCTGGGTCTCAGCTCCGGAAGCGCTTTCGGCATGAGATGATACGTCATCGCTTGCTGTTAAGGTCCCGCGCATGCGATGAAATTGCCATGGGCGTCGCACACCAGCATCATCACGGTCACTCCGATCACGGGCATTCCAACCACGGAAATGGCAAAGGCCATTCGCATGGCCATGGGCATTCTCATGGCCATCACCACCACGGCCCTCCCCCTGCCGGAGACATCGGCAAGGCCTTCGCAATTGCGGTAGGTCTCAACGTCGTCTTCGTCGTCGCCGAGGCGGCGGCGGGCTTCCTCAGCGGCTCGATGGCGCTGCTTGCAGATGCCGGGCATAATCTCTCCGACGTGCTCTCGCTGCTGCTGGCCTGGGCCGCCAGCGTACTCGCCGCGCGTCCGCCTTCGGAGCGCTTCACTTACGGCCTGAAGAGTTCCTCCATTCTCGCAGCGATTGCCAATGCGGCGCTGCTCTGGGTCGCCATCGGCGCGATCCTGGTCGAGACGGTCCGCCGTTTCGCGGAGCCTGCGCCGGTCATGGGCACGACGATGATCGTCGTTGCCGCGCTCGGCATCGCGGTGAACGCGCTGTCGGCCCTGCTCTTCGCCAAGGGCAGCAAGTCCGACCTCAACTTGCGCGCCGCTTTCGTCCACCTCATGGCCGATGCGGCGGTGTCTGCGGGCGTGGTGATCGCCGGGATCGTCATCCTGTTCACCGGCTGGCAGATCGTCGACCCGATCGCCTCGCTGGTCATCACCGCTGTCATTGCCTGGTCAAGCTGGGGACTGCTGCGCGAATCGCTGACGATGGGCATGATGGCCGTGCCCGAAAGCATCGACATCGCCGCCGTGCGCGCCTTTTTGGAAAGCCAGCCCGGCGTCACCCGCGTCCACGACCTGCATGTCTGGCCGATGAGCACGACTGAGACGGCGCTGACCGTCCACCTCGTCAAGCCCGGCGCCGACCGGGGCGACGGCTGCCTGCACGAACTGGCCCATGAGCTGGAACACCGCTTCGGCATCGGCCATCCGACCATCCAGATCGAAACCGACGCCGAGTCGCCCTGTGCTCTGGAGAGCGAGGCGGTCGTCTAGAACCTATCCCTCGTGGAAAAATGAAAACATGGAAAAATGAAAAGGCCCGCCCGGACGAACCGGACGGGCCTTTTTCATGATCCGGCCCCGAAAGGCCGGAATTCAGATGCCTCAGGCGGCTGCTTCCGCCTTGTCGCCCTTGAGGACGCGGACGGGTTCCTTGCGGCCTTCGACCACTTCCTTATCGACCACGACTTCGGCGATATCGCCTTCGGTCGGCAGGTCGAACATGGTGTCGAGCAGCAGGCCTTCCACGATCGAGCGCAGGCCGCGCGCGCCGGTCTTGCGGTCGATGGCCTTCTGGGCGATCGCCTCGAGCGCCTCGTCCGTGAAGGTCAGTTCGACGTCTTCGAGGTCGAACAGCTTCGCGTACTGCTTGATCAGCGCGTTCTTCGGCTCGCGCAGGATCTTGACCAGCGCCTCGATGTCGAGGTCGTTGAGGGTCGCGATCACCGGCAGACGGCCGACGAATTCGGGGATCAGGCCGAACTTGAGCAGATCTTCCGGCTCCGCCTTCTGGAGCAGTTCGCCCACGCGGCGCTTGTCCGGATCGGCGACATGAGCGCCGAAGCCGATCGAACGCTTCTGGAGGCGGTCGGCGATGATCTTTTCAAGGCCCGCGAAGGCGCCGCCGCAGATGAACAGGATGTTGGTCGTGTCCACCTGCAGGAATTCCTGCTGCGGGTGCTTGCGGCCGCCCTGCGGCGGAACCGAGGCGGTGGTGCCTTCCATCAGCTTCAGCAGCGCCTGCTGCACGCCCTCGCCCGAAACGTCGCGCGTGATCGACGGATTCTCGGCCTTGCGGCTGATCTTGTCGATCTCGTCGATGTAGACGATGCCGTGCTGCGCCTTCTCGACATTGTAGTCGGAAGCCTGGAGCAGCTTGAGGATGATGTTCTCCACGTCCTCGCCCACGTAACCGGCTTCGGTCAGCGTGGTGGCGTCGGCCATGGTGAAGGGCACGTCGAAGGTCTTGGCGAGCGTCTGCGCGAGCAGCGTCTTGCCCGAACCCGTGGGACCGACGAGCAGGATGTTCGACTTGGACAGTTCCACGTCGCCCTGCTTGCCGCTGTGCTTCAGCCGCTTGTAGTGGTTGTGGACAGCCACCGACAGCACGCGCTTGGCGCGTTCCTGCCCGATCACGTAGTCGTTAAGCGTCTCGCAGATTTCGCGGGGAGACGGCACGCCGCCGTCCTTCTTGCCCGCGATCCCGGCCTTGGTCTCTTCGCGAATGATGTCGTTGCAAAGCTCGACGCATTCGTCGCAGATGAAGACCGTGGGTCCCGCGATCAGCTTGCGCACTTCGTGCTGCGACTTGCCGCAGAAGCTGCAGTAAAGGGTGCTTTTCGCGTCAGATCCGCTCAATTTCGTCATTTTCCGTCTTTAGGCCATTTCCAGGCGACTCATCAAGTCTACCTTGGACAAGGCCGGTTTTGCAATCCTGAGACCGATATGGGTATCCCCATAACCGTTGCAAAGGTCATAACCCCGCAAGGATTGAAGGCCGAAGTCTTGCCAAACCATGGGCAGAACTCCGGCCTTGCGGTCATGTTCAGGCTTCGGTCGGCTTGTCGCCGTCGGGGCGGGTCTCGAAGACCTTGTCGACGAGGCCGAACGCCAGCGCTTCCTCGGCTTCGAGGAAGGTGTCACGGTCCATCGCCTTCTCGATCTCGTCGAGCGACTTGCCGGTGTACTTCACGTAGAGGTCGTTGAGACGCTTGCGCATCCGCAGGATCTCGCGTGCCTGGATCTCGATGTCCGAGGCCATGCCCTGGGCGCCGCCCGAGGGCTGGTGGACCATGATGCGGGCGTTCGGCAGAGCGATGCGCATGCCCGGCTCACCGGCGGCGAGCAGGAAGCTGCCCATCGAGGCGGCCTGGCCGATGCACACGGTCGAGACGCGCGGCTTGATGTACTGCATGGTGTCGTGGATGGCCATGCCGGCCGTCACCACGCCGCCCGGCGAGTTGATGTACATCGAGATGTCCTTCGAGGGGTTTTCCGACTCGAGGAACAGGAGCTGCGCGACGATCAGCGAGGCCATGTGGTCCTCGACCTGGCCGGTCACGAAAACGATGCGCTCGCGCAGGAGGCGCGAATAGATGTCGAAGCTGCGTTCACCGCGGCTGGTCTGCTCGACGACCATCGGCACCAACGCGCCGGTCACGGGGTCGGTTGTGAACTTTCCTTGGGCGCCCGAAGCGCCAAACAGGTCGAGCATGGGAGTCCTCTTCTGGTTTGGACCGCCTATGTCGCGTGCCCCCGCCCGATGTTCAAGGGCTTTAAGCCGTCAATCGATGCAAGACACACAACTATCGGGGGGCAAACGCCGTGTGGAGCACAAGTTGTGCCGCTTCCGGGCGGTTTGCAGCGCCCTTCACGCCGGTTCCGCACCCTTCAGGCTTTCCTGCGCCAGCCAGGGCGCGACCACCGCCATCGCACGCTCCACGTAAAGCTCCTTTTCGCCCACCGGCGCCACATAATGAAGCGCCTCCTCGGCATCGCCGGGCGAAGCGCCGCGGGCGATCGTCCAGGCCGCGAGATATTGCGAGGCCAGGCACCCGCCCGCAGTGGCGACATTGCCATGGGCCACGAAAGGCCGGTCGACCACGTTCACCCCCGCCTCGATCACCCAGGGCCGGGTCGTGAGATCGGTGCAGGCGGGCAGATCGCCGATCAACCCGAGCTTCGCCAGCAGCAGCGTGCCCGAGCACTGCGCCCCGATGAGCTGGCGCGCGGGGTCGAGCATGATTCGCGACAGCAGCGCCTCGTCGCGCGCGATCTCGCGAGTGAGAATGCCGCTGCCGATCAGCACCGCATCCGCCTCGGTCGCAAATTCCAGCGGCTTCTGCCGCTCGATCGTAACCCCGTTCATCGAGGTCACCTGCACCGAGGGCGAGGTGATATGCGCGGCCCAGCCACGCGATTTCATGCGATTGAGAATGCCTGAGGCCACGAACGAGTCGAGTTCGTTGAAACCGTCGAACGTAAGAACCGCGATCTGCATGGACGTCTCCGGAAAATGAGGTCGAAAATTGGGCGGCCAAAACGAAAACGGCCCGGTGCATCGCTGCACCGGGCCGTTTCGTGACGATCCGTCCGATGGAAGCGATCAGTCTTCCTTCTTGGCGGCAGCCTTCTTGGCCGGTGCCTTCTTGGCAGGCTTGGCTTCAGCTTCGCCCTCGGCTGCTTCGTCCTTCTTGGCCGAAGCCTTCTTGGCGGGAGCCTTCTTCGGCTTTTCCTCGGCGGCAGCTTCCTCAGATGCTTCTGGGGCCGGAGCCTCGGCAGCTTCCTTCTTGGCAGCAGCCTTCTTCGCCGGGGCCTTCTTGGCCGGCTTCTTGGCTTCGACCTTCTCGCCGTCGGTGTCGGCTTCGATGGCGGCCTGCAGCTCGTCGCGGGTCACTTCACGCTCGGTGACTTCGGCCTTCTCGATCAGGAAGTCGACGACCTTGTCCTCGTAGAGCGGCGCGCGCAGCTGGGCGGCCATCATCGGGTCCTGCTGGACGTATTCGAAGAAGCGCTGGCGGTCTTCCGGACGGTACTGCTGAGCGGCCTGCGAGACCAGCATCTGCATTTCCTGCGCGGTGACTTCGACGCCGTTCGACTGGCCGATTTCCGACAGGAGCAGGCCCAGACGCACGCGGCGCTCGGCGATCTTGCGGTAGTCGTCCTTCTCGGCTTCGATCTCGGCGAGAGCGGCGGCCGGGTCTTCCTCGTGGCTGGCTTCGTGGGTCAGCTGCTGCCAGATCTGCGAGAATTCGGCTTCCACCATGGTCGGCGGCACGTCGAAATCATGGCCGGCGGCAAGCTGGTCGAGCAGCTGGCGCTTCATGGCGGTGCGGGTCAGGCCGGCAGTTTCCTGCTCCAGCTGGCCCTTCAGGAGGCCCTGAAGCTGCTCAAGGCTCTCAAGGCCGAGTTCCTTGGCGAAGTCGTCGTCGATCTTCGATTCGGCAGGCGCCTTCACTTCGTGGGCGACGATGTCGAAGGTGGTTTCCTTGCCGGCGAGGTTCGCGGCCTGGTAGTCTTCGGGGAAGGTCACGGTGATGACGCGCTCTTCACCGGCCTTGATGCCGACGAGCTGCTCTTCGAAACCGGGGATGAAGCGGTTCGAACCGATCACCAGCGGGGCCTTCTCGGCCTTGCCGCCGTCGAACTCGACGCCGTCGAGCTTGCCGGTGAAGTCGATGATGACCTGGTCGCCGTCGGCGGCGGCGCCGTCCTTGGCTTCGAAGCGCTGCTGCTGCGAAGCGATACGCTCCACGGCTTCGGTCACGGCGTCTTCGGCCACGGGCACGACCAGCTTTTCGAGCTTGAGGCCGTCAAGCGAAGGGGCGGCGATCGTCGGCAGCACTTCGAGGCTGACGGTCAGCTCGGCATCCTTGCCCTGCTCGTAACCTTCGCCGAGGGCGACGTCGGGGTTCATCGCGGGGCGCAGGGCGTGGTCGGCGACCAGCTTGTCCATGGCTTCGCGGATCGTGGCGTTCAGCGCGTCCTGGTGGATCGCTTCGCCGTGCATCTTCTTGACGAGGTTGGCCGGAACCTTGCCGGCGCGGAAGCCGGGCATCTTCACCTGCGGGGCGATCTTCTTGATCTCGCCTTCGACGCGGGCAGTGATGGTCGTGGCGGGGATGGTCACCGTGTAGGCGCGCTTCAGGCCTTCGTTGGTGGTTTCGACGATCTGCATTTCAAATGCCTTCCTGTGCAATTCAACGGGCCTTACGGGGCCAATTCTCGCGACCTCATCTCCCCCAGGGCGGCGTAATGGTGCGGGCGAAGGGACTCGAACCCCCACATCTTTCGATACTGGTACCTAAAACCAGCGCGTCTACCATTCCGCCACGCCCGCAAAGATCGAAGCCTGAAACTCAAGGGACGTGCCCTTATAAGGCCACGCGGAAAAGGGCAAGCGCCGCGAGTCGCGTGAGTGCAAGTCGATGGCTGCTTCCCTCTGCAGATCGACTGCCTCGGGCAACTTGCGCCCGGCTACCGGGTTCCCACTTAGGAACCGACAGCAAGGAGCGAGTAACGATCATGGCCACCCAGCCCGCCGACGATCCCGGCAACACGCCGCCCGAAACCCCGGCCCTGCCCGGCGATCCGGGCGAACCGACAGCGCCGGAGGAATTTCCCGATATCGGCCCGGACTTCGACCAGCCCGAGACCGGGCCGGTCGAACTGCCGCCTTTAGACTGAGGCTTCCCGCCTCGGTCAGTCCTTGCCGAAGAACCGCGCGAGGCTCTCCAGCATCGAAAGCTCGCGCGCGTTCACCGCCTTGGCCGCGCCCGGCACCACCGGGCATTCGAGGCAATAGGCCTGCGCCCCGCGCGTCGAGAACATCGCCCCGGCCTGCTCGGCCACCCGCACGAACTGCTGCTGGCGGCGGATCGCCACGAAGCTGGCGAAGTCGAAGGCCGACTTGGGTTCGCTCGCCGAATCCGAAGTCAGCCCGCTCAGGAACTTCGAGAACGAATCCTCGTCCTCCTTCAGGTAGACCGCCTGCCACTTGCCGTTGCCGACGCCGCCGAGGCGGGCCGCTTCGGCCAGTGCCGCGTCGAGATCGCCGATCTTGTCCACCAGCCCGATTCGCTGCGCTTCCTGACCCGGCCAGACCCGGCCCTGCGCGATCGAATCGAGCTTCTCCGGCGTCATCTTGCGCGCGGCGGCGGAGAGGCCGACGAACTTGCGATAGGTGTTCTCGATCGAGGCCTGGAGCATGCCCTCCACTTCCGGCGTGAAGCCGCCGAGAATGTCGGGCTGGCCGGAAAGCGCCGTCGTCTTCACGCCGTCGCTGGTGACGCCGTAGTCGCCCAGGGTCTTCTCGAAGCTCGGGATCACCGCGAAGACGCCGATCGAGCCGGTGATCGTCTCGGGCTGCGCGAAGACCTGCTGGCCCGGCGTCGAGACCCAGTAGCCGCCGCTCGCCGCGACATTGCCCATCGAGACCACGATCGGGATCTTACGGTCCTTGTAGCGCACGATGGCACGGCGGATGCGCTCCGCCGCCATGGCCGAGCCGCCCGGCGAATCGACCCGCACGACCAGCGCCTTGAAGCCCTGGTCGATATTCTCGTCCAGCAGCTCGGCGATGCGGTCGCCGCCCGCCTTGCCCGGCCCGGCATCGCCGTCGACGATCTCGCCCGCCACGGTGACGACACCGATCTTCGCGCCCTCGGCCTTCTCCGGGTTCGCGGCGAGCCAGGCGGCGAGGCGGTTGGCCTTGTACGGCAGGTCGCCGGTGCCCTTGGCCGCCTCGTTCTTGCCCGCGATCTCGGCGACGCGGTTCTGGAATTCGGTGCGGTCGCCGAGACGGTCGACGAGACCGGCGGCCTTGGCGCCTTCGGCGAAATCGCCGCCCGAAGCCTTCGACCAGGCGACCGGATCGCCGGTCATCCGCTCGAGACCGGCCTTGGGCCGCGCCCGGGCGATATCGGCCTTGTAGCCGCTCCACAGCGCGCCGTAGATGTCCTCATAGGCCTCGCGCGCGGCGGGGGACATGTCGTTGCGCAGATAGGGCTCGACGAAGCTCTTGTAAGTGCCCGCGCGGTAGACGTGGGCATTGACCTTGAAGCGGTCGAGCAGGCCCTTGAAATAGACCTGGTTGCCGCCCGGCCCCGACACGAAAGCCCCGCCCATCGGATCGACCCAGACTTCGCTTGCGTGGGAAGCCAGCTGCACGCCGTCGTCCGCATAGGCATTGGCGAACGTCAGCACCGGCTTGCCCGCCTTGCGCACCGCGTCGAGCGCCTTGCCGATCTCCTCGATGTGCACCATGCCACCGCCCAGGAAGCGCGACATGTCGAGCACAACGACCTTGATCCGCGCATCCGTCGCCGCCAGCCGCAGCGCCCGCTCGATGTCGCGCGCTTGGTACTCGCTGGCCGGCGATTCCGCGCTCATCAGCAGCTTGAGCGGATCGACCTTGCTCTTCTCCTCGACGATGCTGCCGTCGAGATCGAGCAGCAGCGCGCCATCCACGATCTTGCCCGGCGCGGGCCGCGAGGACAGCGCGGCATAGAGCAGCGCGAAGAACAACAGCAGGAAAATCAGGGCCAGAGCGTCTTTCACGCCCACCAGCAGGTTCCAGATCTTGCGCGCGAACGTCATGAATTCACCAGCCTTTCCATGCCTAGCCATAACGGGCGAAAGGCGGCCCGGCCAGAGGGGGAAACCTTGCGCCTCGTCTCGGGGCCTTCGACAGGCTCAGGCTGAGCGGGGAGGAGAGCTTCAATCCCCAAGGCCATCTCGCCCTCTCAACCCACCCCCGCTCATCCTGAGCTTGTCGAAGGATCATCCCCAACTGTCGAAGCATCGTCGAAGGATCACGCAACAAACCACTTGAGCCGACTCCGCCCCGTGCCTAAGGCCTTGTCTTCGATGACAGCTCCAGAATTCATATATCCGGAAGGCTCCGCAGCCTTCCCGCATCGCAGCCTCGTGGGCATCGGCGGCCTGGCCCCGCACGAGATCATGTTCCTCCTCGACGAGGCCCAGCAATGGGTGGAGCTGAACCGCGGCACGCAGAAGCGCCGCGACCTGCTCTCCGGCCTGACGATCATCAACGCCTTCTTCGAGAACTCGACACGCACGCTGCTGAGCTTCGAGATCGCCGGCAAGCGCCTCGGCGCCGACGTGGTGAACATGGCCGTGGCCAATTCCAGCGTGAAGAAGGGCGAGACCCTGATCGACACGGCGTGGACGCTCAACGCCATGCGCGCCGATGCCATCGTCATCCGCCATGCCAGTTCGGGCGCGGTGCACCTGATCTCGAACCTCGTCGACTGCCCGGTGCTCAATGCCGGTGACGGCCAGCACGAGCACCCGACCCAGGCCCTGCTCGACGCCCTGACCATCCGCCAGAACAAGCGCGCCTTCAACGGGTTGCGCGTGACCATCTGCGGCGACATCCTGCACAGCCGCGTCGCCCGCTCCAACATCCTCTCGCTCAATTCGCTGGGCGCCGAAGTGCGCGTCTGCGCGCCGCCCGCGCTGCTGCCCGCCGATATCGAGCGGATGAACGTGCAGGTCTTCCACGATTTCGACGCGGCGCTGAAGGGCGCCGACGTGGTGATGATGCTGCGCCTCCAGCTCGAACGCATGGAAGGCCAGTTCATCCCTTCCCCGCGCGAATATCGCCACCTCTACGGCCTCTCGCTGGAGCGCCTCGCCAAGGCGGAAAGCAATGCCCTCGTCATGCACCCCGGCCCGATGAATCGCGGCATCGAGATCGACAGCAATGTCGCCGACCTCGTCGGCCGCTCGCAGATCACCACCCAGGTCGAAATGGGCGTCGCCATGCGCATGGCCTGCCTCGAAGTGCTGACGCGAAGAGCGCGCGGTGTGGAGGGATGGGCATGAGCAACAACGCCCCCCTGACCCTGACCGGCGGCAAGCTGGTCCTGCCCGACGGCACCATCGTCCCCGGCGCGCTGCGCAGCGAAGGCGGCTTCATCACCGCCCTCGGCTCGGACGTCGCGCCCCAGCCCGGCGACGAAGTCCACGACGCGCGCGGCAAGCTGATCGCCCCCGGCCTCGTCGATATCGGCGTCTTCGCCATCGACAAGCCCGCCTTCCACTTCGGCGGGATCACCCGCGCCGCGCTGATGCCCGACCAGAACCCGCCGCTCGACGTGCCCGCCCGCGTCCGCTTCGCGGCCCAGTCGGGCAAGCCGGACCTCTGGGTCCACCCGTTCGCCGCCGCCACCCAGAACCTCGAAGGCAAGGCCCTCGCCGAAATCGCCCTCATGCGCGACGCGGGGGCGAAAGCCGTCACCACCGGACGCCAGTGGATCGGCGATTCGGGCACGATGCTGCGCCTGCTCCAGTACACCGGCATGCTCGGCATGGTCGTGCTCACCCACCCCGAGGACGCCGGGATCACCGGCAAGGCCGTCGCCACTTCCGGCGAGATAGCGACCCGCCTCGGCCTGCCCTCCGCGCCCGCCGAAGCCGAAGCCCTCGCCATCGCGCGCGACATCGCCTTGGCCGAACTGGCGAATGCCGCCATCCACTTCCGCAAGGTCACGACCGCCAAGGGCCTCGACCTCGTGCGCCGCGCCAAGGATCGCGGGCTGAAAGTCACGGCAGGCGTCACGCCCGCCTACTTCATGCTCTCGGACCTCGCCCTCGCGGGCTTCCGCACTTTCGCCCACCTCTCGCCGCCGCTGCGCTCGGAAGACGACCGCAAGGCCGTGATCGCCGCCGTGGGCGACGGCACGATCGACGTCATCGCCTCCGGCCACGACCCGCGCGGCCCCGAGGACAAACGCCTGCCCTTCGCGGACTCCGCACCGGGCATGGCTGGCGCGGAAACGCTGCTGCCGCTGACGATGAACCTCGTACGCGACGGCGTGATCTCGCTCTCGCGCGCCTTCGAACTGATCGCCACGAACCCGGCGAAGCTGCTCGGCGTCAATGCGGGCAAGCTCGAAGTCGGGGCCGAGGCGGATATCGCGGTGATCGATGCCGACCGGCCGTGGATCGTCGATTCGGACAAGATGGCGGCTGCGGCAGGGAATACGCCGTTCGACAAGCAGCCCGTTCAGGGGCGCGTGCTGGCGCTGTTCAAGGGCGGCGTTGCCGTTAAGGCCAAGTAAGAGAAGGGATAAAGCAGGGGAGCATAGCCCCCCTGCACCCCCAATACCGTCTAGGTCAGGCGGACCAACTCCGTTGCGCGCCCATGGTGGCGTCGGAAGACTTATTGGCTGCGCCGCAGGGAGTGCGCGACCGCTAGGCAGCGCGCGACGTAGACATTCCGAGGGTCTGGGGGATCTCCTGAGCCTGTCGAAGGGCCCCAGGACTTTCACTTTTTTAACTTCCCTAAAACCAAAAAAAGACGGCCCCTGTCCGAAGACAGGAGCCGTTTAGTTCACATGGAACTCTTGTGCGAGGCAACGACCTCGCGGAAACTTCAAAGCTCGGCGCGGCGGGTCTGGCTCATCCGGACACTGCCGGGCAGAGGCCGCTGCTGCGCGTAGGCGAGACAGGGATTGCCGCCCTTCCTAACGCTGGAGCATACCGACTGCGCCGTGCGCTGGTCGAACCCGGCTGCCGCGACGCGGTAGTAGGTCAGCCCGTTCACTTTCGCCTCGGTGATACGCAGATCATGCCCTTTTAGCGCAGGATTGCGCGACTGGAAAATACCCCAGGCCTTTTTAGCACCGTCCATCGTCCGGAACGAGCCGAGCTGGACGAGGTGCGTGCCCGAAACGGCGGCTTTGGCAGGCACCGGCAGAGTGCGCGCGGCGACGGCAACCTTGGGCATCCCGGGCTTCAGCGCCGGACGCACGGCAGCACGCGCAGGGGCGGGCGGCGGTGCAGGTGCTTCGTCCTGCGGCTGATAGGCGCCCCAGAAGCTTTCGCCGCTCTGCACCGGCGGCAATTCGGCCTCGGGTGCGGGCGCGGGAACTTCGGCCTTGGCGAACTTCGGCGCGGCGGCGGGTGCGTTCAGCGCGAGCATCGTGGGCTGACCCGGATCGGAGCGCAGCGGAGCGCCGATCAATCCGGCGATCCGGGCGCGCGACTGATCGGCGCGGGCCGCTTTCGCCCACTCGCCGAGGCGGGCGTCGAGCTGGTCGGCAGGAACGTCCTGCGAGGCGATCAGCCGCGCCTCGCGCCAGCGCCCGTCGAGAGCATAGGCATAGGCGAGGTTCTGGCGCGCCTTGGGTGTATTTTCGCCGCCGCGCACCACGTCGGTCAGCACGTCCACACCCACGGCGGGCTGTCCGGCAAGGGCCACGGCGAGGCCGTAGTCGCTTGCGGCAATGCCGTTCCGGAAGCGCTGTAGCACGGCCATGGCCTCCGCTCCGCGACCGGCGCCGATATAGGCAAGCGCGGTGCTGAGGCCGGTGCGCGGGTTCTGGTCGCCCAGCGCAATGGCATCCTCGAACGTCGTCGCGGCCGAATCGAAGCGTCCGGCGGCGAGATAGCTCTGGGCCAGCGCGGCGCGGGCCGAGGCATCGCGCGGCGAGCGGGCGACGCGCTGTTCGGCGCGGGCGAGGTCCTTATCGGCAGGTTTGTCGGCAGGTTCGCCGGGAGCCGCCGACGAACCGGCGCGGGCGAAAGGTGCCTGTCCGGCACAGCTCACCAGCAGCACGGCGCCCATGGCGGTGCAGATCGCGAGGCCCGCATGGCGCAGGCGGAGATTGGCCTTCATCCTCATGCCCCGGCGACGCCTCCGGTAATCCGGCGCCCGAAGCCGCCGACCGGGCGCGGCGCGCCGGGCAAGACGGGCTGGCCGGTGAGGCCCGGTGCCGAGAACACGGTGCGGCGGAAATTGCGTTCGAGCCGGTCGGAAACATAGCTCCACAGCGCGGTCACTTCCTGCGCGGAACGGCCGTTCGGATCGACTTCCATGACGGTGCGACCGTCGATCATCGAGGCAGCGAAATCGGTGCGCTGGTGCAGAGTGACCGGCGCGACGGTGCCGTGCTGCGAGAGCGCGACGGCGGCCTCGGCGGTGATGCGGGCCTTGGGCGTCGCGGCGTTGACCACGAAGATCAGCGGTTTGCCCGCACGCTCGCAGAGATCGACGGTGGCGCCGACGGCGCGCAGGTCATGCGGGCTGGGACGGGTCGGCACAACGATCAGTTCGGCGACCGAGATCACGCTCTGGATCGCCATGGTGATGGCGGGCGGGGTGTCGATGACGGCCAGCTTGAAGCCCTGCTGGCGAAGCACCTGCAAATCGTTGGCGAGGCGGGCCACGGTGGTCTGCGCGAAAGCGGGATATTCGGCCTCGCGCTCGTTCCACCAGTCGGCGAGCGAGCCTTGCGGATCGATGTCGATCAGCACGACCGGCCCGGCACCGGCGCGCTGCGCCTGCACGGCGAGGTGCCCGGAAAGCGTGGTCTTGCCCGAACCACCTTTCTGCGATGCCAATGCCAGTACGCGCAAAGCCGTTACCCCCTGAGCGCCGCAGAAAAATCGGCGCCTCACAAGAGGCTGGATCGCAGATCGTTCCTAATTTAGGGTTAATCCCGCAATGGCATTCCGGCAGGACCGGTCGATCGTATGCCATCGGAATTAACGCGATTTTCGCTCTTCCTTCTCCATCGTGCGACCTGACAGAGCATTCCGGCAAGACTTTCGCTTTCGATGACCGGACCCGAACCAGGAATTAGAGGCCAGCCGACGTGCGGAAAAATCGACGCTCCCTTTCGCTGGGTCTCGCGCCCCTGGCCTTCGCCGTCAGCCTCGCAGCTGCTCCCGTCTTCGCGGACGTGAAGGCCGGGGTCGATGCCTGGACTGCGGGCAATTATGCCGCCGCCGTGCAGCAGTGGAGGCCGCTGGCCGACAAGGGCGACGCCGATGCCCAGTTCAACCTCGCCCAGGCCTACAAGCTGGGACGCGGGGTGCCGGTCGATCTCGGCAAGGCGGAGGCGCTTTACGGCAAGGCCGCCGCGCAGGGCCATGTCCAGGCCTCGGACACCTACGGCCTGATCCTGTTCCAGCGCGGCGAGCGGGCGCAGGCCATGCCCTATATCCGCAGTTCCGCCGCGCGCGGCGATGCGCGGGCCGAGTACATTCTCGGGCTGGCGCATTTCAACGGCGACATCGTGGAGAAGGACTGGGTCCGCGCCTATGCCCTCGTCAGCATGGCGCAGCGCGCGGGTCTGGCGCAGGCCACGAGTGCCCTCGCGCAGATGGACGAACATATCCCGCTGGCAGACCGGCAGAAGAGCATCGCCCTCGCCGCCCAGCTCACCGCACAGGCCGACGCGACCCGCGTGAGCGAGGCGACCGGCGCGGAACTCGGCACCGTGCCCCGCGCCGTGGCGGCACCGCGAGTCGCCGCGGCCTCCGAAAGCCCGGCCCGCGCAGGAGCCGACTATACGCTGCCCACGATTGCTCGCCCGGCGCCTCAAGCTCCAGCAAAGGCTCCCCCAAAAGTGGCCGCCGCCCAGCCTACTCCAAAACCGGCACCCAAAGCCCCACCCCGCCTTGCCCCGGTGGCGGCGAGCGGCGGTGTGTGGCGACTCCAGCTCGGCGCTTTCGGCGTCCCCGGCAATGCAGAGCGCCTCTGGGCTTCGCTGGCGAAACGCCCGGAAATGACCGGCGCCAAGCGCCAGCTCGTCCCCGCCGGAAAGCTGACCAAGCTCTACGCCGCCGGATTCGCCAGCAAGGCACAGGCGGACAAAGCCTGCGGCGCGCTCAAGGCCTCCGGCCACGAATGCATCGTCACCTCGTAGTTTACGAAGGCACGCGCCGGTCGTCGTGGACGAGGCACGCCTGATCGCTTATTCTCCCGCGCAGGGAGACAGGGAATGCTGGAAGCGATCACGGGCGAAAACGCCCGGACAGCTAGACGCGCGTCGATGTCATGGCGGCCACCCGATGCGGGAGGACGACTGGCGACGCTCGACCTCATCCGCGGCGTGGCCGTGCTGGGTATCCTCGCTATCAACATATCCGGATTCGCCGGGCCGAGCCTCGGCGCGCTGACGCCGGACTTTCCCGCCCCCGCCAGCCTGCCCGACGAAGCCGCATGGGCTTTCGGCTTCCTGTTCTTCGAAGGCAAGATGCGGGCGCTGTTCGCCATGCTGTTCGGCGCGGGCATAGCACTCCAGTGCACGCGCATGGACGCCGCCGGGCAGGACGGGGACTTGCTGCAATTCCGCCGCCTCTGCTGGCTGATGGTGTTCGGAACGCTCCATTATCTGCTGCTGTGGTGGGGCGACATCCTGTTCGTCTACGCCTGCTGCGGCATCGCCGTGCTGTTCCTGCGACGCCTGCCCTGCGCGGTGCTGCTGGGCCTGGCTGCCGGGATCATCGTCACCGCGACAATCGTCGACTTGTGGTCGCTGCTCCCGCTCGTCCGCGCCGAGGAGGCGGTCCGCCTCGGCACCGCGAGCGCGGCGCAGCATGGGGAAGTGACGGCCCGGCTCGATCTCTACCACGCCAATACGGCGGGGCAGATGCGGCTCTATCACGCGGGTTTTCTCGATATCGCGCTCTCCAAGCTGCGCGGCGATCCGTTCTGGCTCTTCACCATGATCGCCCATGCCTGGAGCGAAGTGCTGCCGCTGATGCTGCTGGGCGTCGTGCTGCTGCGGAGCGGGTTCTTCGCCGGGACATGGCCCGCGCACTGGATGAAGCGCCTGCGAATCGGTGCGACCGCCATCGGACTTGGCCTTACGCTGCTGGTGCTCGCCTGGGCCTGTCCGCGCCATTTCCCGCCGATCGCCATGGCCATGCTGCTCGGCGAAGCGCTCTGGCCTGCGCATCTGCTCATGGCACTGGGCTACGCCGCCCTGCTCCTATGGGCGACGCCGCACCTGATCGAGACCCGGCTCGGCCAGCGGATCGTTGCGGCAGGCCGGGTGGCCTTCACCAACTATATCGCCACCAGCCTGCTCATGTGCAGCCTGTTCTACGGGTGGGGTCTGAACCTGTTCGGCAAAGTGGATCCAGCGGGGCAATGGGCCTTCGTGCTGCTCGGCTGGATCATGATGCTGGCCTGGAGCCCGGCCTGGCTGAGTCGCTATCGCCGAGGCCCGCTGGAGCTGCTCTGGCGCTGCCTCACCTTGCAAAAACGCCTGAAAAACCGGCGTTCGGCAGTAGCTTGAGAGAAAAATCAACTCCGCTATTGCGATCCATTTGCATTTGCATATGATGGTCCTCAAGAGGATCGCACCATGTACGTTTGTATCTGCAATGCCATTCGTGAGACCGACCTGCGCACCGTCGCCCGCTGCTGCCGCGGCGATGCGACAGCGCTCTACGGTGCTCTCGGACATGCACCGCAGTGCGGACAGTGCCTGGACGATGCCGAAGACATTATCGCCGAGGAATCGGCAAGCGCCAACGCGCCGCTGAGCGCAGCAGCCTGACCCTGCAACAAGGCGGGTTACATCTGGCTTCGGCCGGGTGTTTTCGCGCGCCCGCTTGCCTTGTGCTCCCGAAAGGGCCATAAACCCGCCCGAACAGATTCAGGAGCTTTCCCATGAAGGGCGACCAGCAGGTCATCGATTTTCTCAACAAGGCGCTCTTCAACGAGCTGACCGCGATCAACCAGTACTGGCTGCACTACCGCATGCTGGACAACTGGGGCATCAAGAAGCTCGCCGAATACGAGCGCCATGAATCGATCGACGAAATGAAGCACGCGGACGTGCTGGCCGACCGTATTCTCTACCTCGACGGCCTCCCCAACTTCCAGGCCCTCGGCAAGCTGCGCATCGGCGAAAGCGTCGAGGAAATCCTGAAGGCCGACCTCGCGCTCGAACACGACGCGATCCCGCTGCTCAAGGACGCCATCGCCCACTGCGAAACCGTGCGTGACTTCGTCAGCCGCGAAATCTTCGCCCGCATCCTCGAAAGCGAGGAAGAGCACGTCGACTTCCTCGAAAAGCAGTTCGACATGATCGAGCGCATGGGCATCCAGAACTACTGCCAGCTCCAGAGCAAACCGGCAGGCGAGGGAGAGTAAGTCCGGACGGCGCGCGGAAAGGCCTCCATCTCAGACATGGACTTTCTCGCGCGCCTCGGTCTTTCGATACCTCTGATACAGGCGCCGATGGCGGGCACTTCCACCCCCGCCCTCGCCGCCACCGTCTGCAATGCCGGAGCGCTCGGCTCGCTCGCCCTCGGGGCCATCGCCCCCGACGAGGCCCGGCGCCAGATCGCCGATCTGCGCAGCCGCACCGCCCGGCCCTTCAATCTCAACCTCTTCGTCCACGCGACGCCGCAGCCCGATCCTGCGAGTGAAGCCGGGTGGCTGGATGCACTCGCCCCCCTCTTCGCGGAGTACGGCACACAGCCCCCCGCCGCGCTGGAAACGATCTACGAGAGCTTCGCGGGCAACGCGGAGATGCTGGGTGCCGTGCTGGAAGCAAAACCCACCGTCGTCAGCTTCCACTTCGGCCTTCCCGATACCGCCACCATCGCCGCGCTCAAGCGGTCGGAGTGCCTGCTCCTCGGCAGCGTCACCAGCCTTGCCGAAGCGGAGCTTTCGCTGGCGGCGGGGATCGACGTGCTCGTGGCGCAAGGCTGGGAAGCGGGCGGCCATCGCGGCATGTTCGATCCCGATGCGCCGGACGACCGGCTTGGCACTTTCGCGCTGACCCGCCTGCTCACGCAATGGGGCAAGTTGCCGGTGATCGCCGCAGGCGGGATCATGGACGGGGCCGGTATCCGCGCCACGCTCGATCTCGGCGCGGTCGCCGCGCAGCTTGGCACGGCCTTCATCGCCTGCCCGGAAAGCAGCGCCGATGCGGGCTATCGCACATTGCTTGCGTCCGATGCGGCAGAGCACACGGCGATGACGCGGGCGATCTCGGGACGCCCGGCGCGCTGCCTCGCCAATCGTTTCACGGAGTTCGGAGAGCGGGCCGACCTGCCGCCCGTCCCCGCCTATCCGCGCACTTACCATGCCGGGAAAGCGCTCAATGCCGCCGCGAAAGTGCGGGGCGAGACGCGTTACGGCGCGCAGTGGGCGGGACAGGGCGCGCCGCTGTCCCGCGCGATGCCGGCGGCGGAGCTGGTCGCCCTGCTCGCCGCCGAACTCTCGCTTACTTAGCGTCCGCTGCCGGAGCCGCCTTGTCGGTCCGGTACTTGTCGAACCACGCCAGGATCGCCGAAGCCTTGGCCGCCGACTGCGAGGGCCGCGCGGCAATGCCGCCGTGGCTGGCGCCCGGCACCTTGACCAGCGCCGTCGGCACGCCGCGAATCTGGAGCGCCGCGTAATACTGCTCCGCCTCGCTGACCGGGGTGCGGAAGTCTTCCGAGCCCACGACCACCATCGTCGGCGTCTTGACGTTGCCGACCAGACTCAGCGGCGAGCGGCGCCAGTATTCCATGGGGTCCTCCCAGGGCTTCTTGTCGAACCAGTAGCGCGAGGTGAACGGCGTCGCGTCCATCGTCAGCGCCTCGCTGATCCAGTTGATGACCGGCTTCTGCGTCACCGCCGCCTTGAAGCGGTCGGTCTTGCCGACGATCCAAGCGGTCAGCACGCCGCCGCCCGAGCCGCCGGTGACGAAGAGGTTGTTCGGATCGGCCACCCCGTCGGCGATCGCGGCATCGACCGAGGCCATGAGGTCGTCGTAGTCGGTGCCGGGATAAGCACGGTCGATCAGGTTGGCGAATTCCTCGCCGTAGGACGTGCTGCCGCGCGGATTGGTATAGAGCACCGCGTAGCCGTGCGCCGCGTAGAGCTGGTAGTCGGTCGCGAAGCCCGGCGCATAGGCGGTGTTCGGGCCGCCGTGGATTTCGAGGATCAGCGGCGCCTTCTGCCCCGGCGCGAGGCCCGCCGGCGTCACCAGCCAGGCATCGATCGCGCGGCCGTCCGGCGCGGTCACCGCCAGCTTGCGCACCGGCGCGAGGGCCTTGGCATCGAGCCAGGTGCCGTTGAGATCGGTCAGCTTGCGCCCTGCCCCGCCATTGCTGACCCAGAGATCGGCAGGACGCTGGGTGGTGCCCGAAGTATAGGCCACGCGCCCGCCCTTCGACACGCTGAAGGCGCCGCCGGTATAGGGCCGGTCGAAGTGATCGCCGGGGCTGAGCCCCTCGACGACGTTCTTGCGCGCACCGTCGAGGCCGACGCGGGCCACATAGGTCTTGGCGTGATCGTCGTACTGCACCATGATCGCCGAATTGCCCGCCCAGTCGAGCGCGTCGATCGAATGGTCGAAGCCCTTGGTGAGCAGCCGCGAACCGGAACCGTCGCTGTTCATCACGTAGAGGTCGGAATTCTCGTAGGACCGGTTCACGTCGTCATAGCCGAGATAGGCGATGTGCTTGCCGTCGGGCGAGACTTTCGCGCCGGAATCCGGGCCGTTTCGCGACGTCAGCGCCGTCACTGCGCCGCTGGCGAGATCGAGCGCGTAGACTTCCGAATTGTTGATGTCGCGCTGCCAGTTGTCGTGGCGGTTGGCGCTGAAAACGATGCGCTTGCCGTCCGGAGTCCACGAGAGCGGGCCGCCATCGTCGAAATCGCCGAAGGTCAGCTGGCGCGGGGCGCCGCCGTCAGCCGAGACCACGAACAGGTGGTCGTAGCCCGGCTGCGCATAGCCGCCGCCGTCGAAGCGGTAGGTCACGCGGTCGATCACCTGGAGCGGCTCGGCCCACTGCGCGCCTTCGGGGCGACCCGAGGGCTGCGCGCCCATCTTGAGGCCCTCGCCCGGCACCCGCATGGTGTAGGCGATCCGGGTGCCGTCGGGCGACCACGCGAGGCTGCCCGGACTGTCGGGAAGGCCCGTCACCTTGACCTTGGCGCCGCCGTCCAGCCAGAGCACATAGAGCTGCGGCGCGCCGCTGCCGTCGCTTGACACGAAGGCCAGACGCTTGCCGTCCGGAGACCAGCGCGGCGAGAAATGCGCCCCGGCGCCGGTGACGAGCGGGCGCTGCACGCCGCTGGCGGCATCGACCAGCCAGATCGAGGGCACGACCTTGTCGGTCATCACATCGGCAGCGGCGCGGACATAGGCGATGCGGCTGCCGTCCGGCGAGATCTGCGGATCGGTGGCACCGGCCAGCTTGAACAGGTCGTCGGGGGTGAAGCCGCGTTCCGGCCCCTTGGTGGCAGGAGCCGCATCCGCAGCAAAGGCGGACGAGAGCGGAACGACGGCGCAGGACAGCGCGAGAGCGGCCATACGGGCGGCCAGGTTACTGGGCAAAATGGGAAACTCCTGCTCGAAAGGCGGATGGCCCTGTCTTGCCCAGACTTCCTGAAAAATCCAGACTTCGTGAAAAATCCAGTCACGAAGCCTCTCGCGATTGCCTCTGCGCAAATCATGCTAAGACGCGAGGCATGGAGCAACCCGAACGCCCCCCCTATACCATCGAGGACTACGGTTTCGGCGTCCTCGTCATTCTCGTCACCGCCGCCTTCGCCTGGCTGCTGCTGCCCTATTTCGGCGCCGTGCTCTGGGGCGTCGTCGCCGCGATCCTGTTCCAGCCGCTGACCGCAAAGCTCGCGGCGGCCCTCGGCGGGCGCAAGAGCCTGGCGGCGGGCCTCATGCTGCTGGCGCTGCTGGCGCTGTTCATCATTCCGACCATCCTACTCGGCGTGAGCCTCGTGCAGGAAGTCTCGAACATCTACGAGCAAGTGCGCGGCGGCCAGATCGACATTCCGCATATGCTCGAACAAGTTCGCGCCGCCGTGCCGGAATCGTTGGAGCGCATGGTCGACCGCTACGGCCTCGCCGATTTCGAGAACTTGCGCCGCCAGTTCGGCGCGGGCATCGCCAATGGCCTGCAGGGCCTCGCCGCGCGGCTGCTCTCGGTCGGCCAGGGCGCCTTGAGCTTTCTCGCGGCGCTGGGCGTGATGCTCTATCTCACCTTCTTCCTGCTGCGCGACGGCGACCGCTACGGCGCGCTGATCCGCGACGCCATGCCGCTGCGCCCGCACCTTCGCGACCGTCTGGTGAACAACTTCGTCGTCGTCGTGCGCGCGACGATGAAGGGCACGGTGGTCGTCGCCGTCGCGCAGGGGCTGGTCGGCGGCACGATCTTCTCGCTGCTGGGCATCCAGGGTTCGCTGCTCTGGGGCGTGATGATGGGCTTCTTCTCGCTGCTGCCCGCGGTCGGTACCGGCCTCGTCTGGGTGCCGATGTCGGCCTACCTGCTGGCGACCGGCCACATGTGGCAGGGCGGCGTGCTGGCCTTCTGCGGCCTCTTCGTGATCGGCATGATCGACAATATCCTGCGGCCGATCCTGGTCGGGCGGGACACCCGCATGCCCGACTTCGTAGTGCTGATCGCGACCTTGGCGGGCCTGCAGATATTCGGCCTCAACGGCTTCATCGTCGGCCCGGTGATCGCCGCGCTGTTCATCGCCGTCTGGACGCTGATGCGCGAGATCAAGAACAGCGACGGCATGCTGGAACCCGATGCCATCGAGGTCGCGGAAGAACGCGCCGAAGCGCCGCTGTCGGATGCGGAAACCGCCGCGCATCCGTCCTGACGGGCGCGCGCCTAACCAAACCGCGCCCCCGCGCAGGCGGGGGTCCCGCTTGTTCTTGCGGCTCAGCACAAGAGAAGCGGGGTCCCCGCCTTCGCGGGGACGACGGGGGTTGGTTGGGCTACCTTATCGTTGGCCTGCCTATGGTTGGACTGCCCGTGATGGGCGGATTCCATACCCTCTTACTTGGCGAAGGGATTCTTCGGCATTCGCAAGTTGAGCCGGATCGGCACGGCCTCGAAGCCCAGCTCGCGGCGCATGCCGTTGATCAGATAGCGGCGATAACTTTCGGGCAGCAGGTCGAGACGCGTGCCGAACAGCACGAAGCCCGGCGGGCGGGTCTTGGCCTGGGTGATGTAGCGCAGCTTGATGCGCTTGCCGCCCGGTGCCGGCGGCGGATTGGCCGAGAGCGCATCGTCGAACCAGCGGTTGAGCGCGGCGGTGGGCACGCGCTTGCTCCAGGCCTCGCGGATCGAGAAGCCGGTGGCGATGAGGTCATCAATACCCTTGCCGGTGCGCGCCGAAACCGCCAGCAGCGGCACGCCGCGCACCTGGGCCAGACCTTCGTCGAGCGCGCCGCGAATGCCGTTGAACAGGCCGGACGGGCCTTCCGCCACGTCCCACTTGTTGATCGCGATGATCAGCGCGCGGCCCTCTTCCAGCACCTTGGAGGCGATGGTGAGGTCCTGATGCTCCAGCCCGCGCGTGGCATCGAGCAGCAGCACGACCACTTCGGCGAAATCGATCGCATGGCGCGCGTCGGCCACGGCCATGCGCTCCAGCTTCTCGGTGACGTTGGCGCGCTTGCGCATGCCCGCGGTGTCGATCAGGCTGACCTGGCGGACTTCCTGCGTCTTGGGATCGGTCCACTCCCAATCGACCGTGATCGAATCGCGGGTGATCCCCGCTTCCGGCCCGGTGAGCAGGCGGTCCTCGCCGAGGATGCGGTTGATGAGCGTCGACTTGCCCGCATTCGGACGGCCGACGACCGCCAGCTTGAGCGGACGGCGCAACAGTGCTTCCTCGTCCTCTTCCTCGGGGAACTCCGGCTCTTCGGGCTGGAGCGGTTCGAGGTGCGGTAGCAGCGATTCGAACAAGTCGGCAATGCCGACGCCGTGCTCGGCGGAGAAAGTGATCGGCTCACCAAGGCCCAGCGAATAGGCCTCCAGCACGCCGCCCTCGCCCGCGCGGCCTTCGGCCTTGTTGGCCAGCACGATCACCGGCACTGTCGAGGCGCGCAGCCACTGGCCGATTTCCTCGTCCAGCGGGGTCAAACCGGCGCGCGCGTCGACCACGAAGAGCGCGACATCGGCGGTTTCCAGCGCCGCTTCGGTCTGCTTGCGCATGCGGCCGGGCAGCGTCTGGTCCTCGTCGTCTTCCCAACCTGCGGTATCGACGATCTGGAATTTCAGGCCGAGCAGCTCGGCGTCGCCGAAGCGGCGGTCACGCGTGACGCCGGGCTGATCGTCGACGAGCGCGAGCTTCTTGCCGACGAGCCGGTTGAACAGCGTGGACTTGCCGACGTTCGGTCGGCCGATGATGATGACCTGGGGTAACATGCTATAACTCGATAAGGGATTCCGGCCCCTAGACGAATTCCGCGCAAATGGGAACTTTCGCATTTCCGCAATGCAGCGGGAACAAATTCCTACTTCGCGATTAACCATCCTCTGAAGGATTCTCACAAGCAAACAGGGCCGAATTGAGGGGCATGAAGGGTTACCGGATCGCAATCATGCTGGGACTGGCCGGAGCGACTGTCGCGCCTGCAAGCGCCCGCTCCGCCATCGACGACGCACTTGCCGGCATGGACGACGATCGTCCCGCCGCCGCGAAAGGCCCCGACTATCTCGAATGCGTGCCTTATGCCCGGCAGCTTTCGGGCATCCAGATTTTCGGTGATGCGCATACCTGGTGGAAGCAGGCATCGGGCCGCTACGCCACCGGCCACGCCCCGCGCGTCGGTGCGGTCATGGCGATGGAGCCTTATGCGGGATCGCAGCTGGGTCATGTCGCCACCGTGAGCAAAGTGGTCGATTCGCGCACGATCCTGGTCAGCCATGCCAACTGGTCCCCGATCGAGGGCCAGCGCGGGCGGATCGAGAAGAACGTCACCGTGCTCGACGTCTCTCCCGCCAACGACTGGAGCGAAGTGCGGGTCTGGTACGAACCGATCCACAACCTCGGCAATACCCACTGGCCGGTCTCGGGCTTCATCTACAACGACAAGCCCGGCAAGACGGTGGCCGCGACCAAGAAAAAGGGCCGCCGAAGCGACCCCATCGGCGACATCATCGCCGGTAACTACTGAGCATTCAACAAAACCCATCGTCACCCTGAACTTGTTTCAGGGTCCATTCGTGAACCTCAACCGGAGGTCTGAGCGGCGAAATGGACCCTGAAACAAGTTCAGGGTGACGATGTGGCTGAAAGCAGGTCTCACGTCATTGGCCCAGAAAAGGCCCAATGACGCCAAGACTATCAGATCTTCGCGACGGGTGCGTCCTCGCCGAGGTCCTCGTACCAGGCCTCGACCGGCCCCTGGAGCTTGACGGTCAGCGGATTGCCCTTGCGGTCCAGCGTCTTGCCAGCCTGCACGCGCACCCAGCCTTCGGAAATGCAGTATTCCTCGACATTGGTGCGCACGGTGCCCTTGAAGCGGATGCCCACGCCGCGCTTCAGCTTGTCCTCGTCGAAGAACGGGCTGCTGGGGTTGATGGCGAGGTGGTCGGGCGGCACGTCGGCGCCGGTCTTGGTCTCTTCGGTCATGCCCTCGCGATTTAATTGCAGATGGGCGCTTGTCAATTCGATCCGACTCATCTAGAGGCGCGCTTCCCCGACGGACACGGTCCATTCGGCGGGCGCGTAGCTCAGTGGTAGAGCACACCCTTCACACGGGTGGGGTCGCAGGTTCAATCCCTGCCGCGCCCACCATCTCCCCTTTCGCGAGATGGTTCAAGTCTTCGGACATTTTCCCCAAGATCGCCGTTTCCCGCAGGCCCGACCGGCTCCTCGAATCTTGCGCCTGCCGGCCTGAGACGGCATAGCGCGCGCCATGCACGATATCCGCCTTATCCGCGAGAATCCCGAAGGATTCGACGCCGGCCTCGCCCGCCGTGGGGTTGCCCCCGTGGCCGCCGACATCCTCGCCCTCGACGAGCAGCGCCGCTCGGTCGCGACGCGCATGCAGGAAGGGCAGAATCGCCGCAACGAAGCCTCCAAGGCCATCGGCAAGGCCATGGGCCAGGGCGACACCGCCACCGCCGAAGCGCTCAAGGCCGAAGTCGCCCAGCTGAAAGACACCCTCCCCGCGCTCGAAGCCGAGGAGAAGGACCTTTCCGCGCAGCTTCATAACGCGCTGGCAGGCCTGCCCAATATCCCGGTGGCCGAAGTGCCCGACGGTGCGGACGAGACCGAGAACATCGAAGTCGCCAAGTGGGGCACGCCCGGCACGTTCGCCTTCGAGCCGAAGGAACATGCCGATCTCGGCCCGGCGCTCGGCCTCGATTTCGAGACCGGCGCGAAGATTTCCGGCGCGCGCTTCACGTTCCTCAAGGGCCAGATGGCCCGCCTGCACCGCGCCCTCGCCCAGTTCATGCTGGACACCCAGACCGCCACCAACGGCTACATGGAATGCATCGTGCCGCTGCTGGTGAAGGACGAGGCCGTGTTCGGCACCGGCCAGCTTCCCAAGTTCGCGGAAGACCTGTTTATGACCAGGATCGGCGTCGATCGGGACGCCATTAGACAGGAAATTGACGCCGCGCTCGATCAGGTCCGCGACGAGGAAGAATTTTCCGGTAGCCCCGAAAAGATATTCGAGGAAGCTAAACGGAAAACTTATTTTGCAGTTCTGGAAGCACAGCAAAAGGCTTCCACAAATCGCCGCTGGCTGATCCCCACCGCCGAAGTCTCGCTGACCAACGCCGTGCAGGACGAGATCGTCGATCTCGAAGCCCTGCCGCTGCGCATGACCGCGCTCACCCCCTGTTTCCGCTCGGAAGCGGGCGCGGCGGGCCGCGACACGCGCGGGTTCATTCGCCAGCACCAGTTCGAGAAAGTCGAACTCGTCACCGTCTGCCCGCCCGAGCAGTCGGAAGCCGAGCACGAGAAGATGGTCGCCGCCGCCGAATCCATCCTCCAGGCGCTGGAACTGCCCTATCGCAAGGTCCTGCTCTGCTCGGGCGACATGGGCGCGACCGCACGCAAGACCTTCGACCTCGAAGTCTGGCTGCCGGGTCAGGCCGCCTACCGCGAGATCAGCTCGATCTCGAACTGCGGCGACTATCAGGCCCGCCGCATGAACGCGCGCTTCAAGCCGGAAGGTTCGAAGAAGACCGAGTTCCTGCACACCCTCAACGGCTCGGGCCTCGCGGTCGGCCGCACGCTCGTCGCCGTGCTGGAGAACTACCAGCAGGAAGACGGTTCGGTGCTGGTTCCGGAAGCGCTCAAGCCGTGGATGGGCGGGATCGAGAAGCTGGAGCCCTGCTTCTGAAGGGGCTTCGACAGGCTCAGCCTGAGCGGGGCTCGCGAGGGCATTCCTCCAATCCCGCCCAGCCTGATCCTTCCCTTCCGCTCATCCTGAGCTTGTCGAAGGATGAATGGGCCAACGCCCGGCCAAGTTAGAGAGACATCATGCGTATCCTGCTCACCAACGACGACGGCATCAACGCCCCCGGCCTCTATGTCCTCGAAAAGATCGCCGCCCAGCTTTCGGACGACATCTGGATCTGCGCGCCGAGCGAGGAACAGTCGGGCGCGGGCCACTCGCTGACCCTCGGCCGCCCGGTGCGGATGCGCGAACACGCGCCCAAGCGCTTCTCGGTGACGGGCACTCCCACCGATTCGGTGACGCTCGGCATCAAGAAGGCCATGCCCGGACCGCCCGACCTGATCCTCTCCGGCGTCAATCGCGGCGCCAATCTCGGCGACGACGTGACTTATTCCGGCACCGTCTCCGCCGCGATGGAAGGCGCGCTGGCGGGCATCCGCTCGATCGCGCTGAGCCAGGTCTATGCCGGCGAAGGCCATGGCAACAACGTCAGCTTCTCGGCTGCCGAGGAATGGGGCGCCAAGGTCCTCAGGCCCCTGCTCGACGCGCCTTTCGCGCCGCGCACGCTGGTCAACGTCAACTTCCCGCCGGTGGCCGGTGCCGATGTAAAGGGCATCCGCGTCGTCCGTCAGGGCTTCCATGACTATGCGCGCGGTTCGGTGGTCGAAGGCATGGACCCGCGCGGGTTCCCCTACTACTGGTTCGGCCTCC
The DNA here is from genome assembly GCF_055521635.1 of Novosphingobium sp. BL-S-20. NCBI lineage: Bacteria > Pseudomonadati > Pseudomonadota > Alphaproteobacteria > Sphingomonadales > Sphingomonadaceae > Novosphingobium > Novosphingobium sp. BL-S-20. The sequence goes on from NZ_CM145494.1 coordinate 2,390,579, forward strand.
ACGGCATCGAGCAGACCCCCGGCCACAGAACCGATCTGGAAGCCATCGCCGAGGGCTATATCTCGGTGACGCCGCTCCAGCTTGACCTCACCCACGACGCCTCGCTGGCCGAGATGGCGAGCCGCTTCGAGGCATGATGCGCAAGACTGCCCTGCTGCTGGCGGCGCTCGCGCTGCCGCTTGCTCCTGTTGTCGCCGCCGCGCCGAAGCAGGAAACCGTACACGTCGTCGCGGCGGGCGAGACGCTGAACGGCATCGCCAACCGCGCAGGCGTGACCGCCGAGGCGCTGGCCAAGGCGAACGGGCTGAAAGCGCCTTATGTCGTCAGGCTCGGCCAGAAGCTGACGATTCCCCGCGCCAAGGCGGCACCGGCAAAGACTCCCGCGAAAGTTCCGGCAAAGCAGTCCGATCCCGCCGCCCCGGCGCGAAAGGCCGCCGCCGCTGCGAACTCGACCGCCAAGGCCGCCATCGCCGCCGCCGGATCGCCAGAACAAGAGAGCGTCCACGTCGTCCAGCCCGGCGAGACTCTCGGCAGCATCGCGCTGGCCGCCAAAGTCCCGCGCGTGCTGATCGCCGAGGCCAACGGCTTGCAGGCCCCCTACAACGTGCGCCTCGGCCAGAAGCTGCACATCCCCCGCACCCGCCGCCATACGGTGAAGGCGGGCGATACCGGCTTCTCGATCTCCTACAAATACGCCGTGCCGTGGGAGCAGATCGCGCTCGCCAACGGCCTCGACGCCGGTGCGCCGGTCAAGCCGGGTCAGGCCCTGCTGATCCCGACCCTGCTCGACCCGCCCGCGACGAGCGCCGCTCCCACTCCCGCCACGCCGGTCGACGCGCCGCCTCCCCCGGCGGCCCGGTCGAAGCGCTTCGCCTGGCCGGTGAACGGCCCCGTCCGCCGCGGCTTCGCGAGCGGCACGAACAACCACGACGGCATCGACATCAAGGCGCCCGAAGGCACGATGGTCCGCGCCGCCGCCGCCGGAACCGTACGCTTCGCCGGGATGGAGAAGGAGCAGTTCGGCAACCTCGTCGTTCTCGACCACGGCGACGGATGGTTCACCGCCTATGCCTTCCTCAGCCGCGTGACCGTCAAGGACGGCGCGAAAGTGGCGGCCGGGGAACGGATCGGCCTAGTCGGCCACACCGGCCTCGCCAAAGGCAACGAACTCCACTTCGAAGTGCGGCGAGACGGCAAGCCCGTCGATCCGCTGGACGACCTCCCCAAGGCTCCCTAAGCTGGCGGGGCATGTCGAAACGGCACCCCGTCCGCAACCTGCTGCGACCCAACGCGATCAAACCGCTTCGGCGCACGCTGGCCCTACCGGTCTGGGCCGACGTGGTCCTGCGGCTCGGCGGCGCCTTCCTGCTGATCTTCATCGTCATCATGGTCCACTGGAGCGACCGCGCGGGCCTCAACGACGTCCACGACGGGCAGGTCAGCTTCCTCGACGTCGTCTACTTCACGATGATCTCGATCACGACCACCGGCTTCGGCGACATCGCCCCGGTCAGCGACCGCGCGCGGCTGATCGAGGCGGTGCTGGTCACGCCGATCCGGCTCGCGGTCATCACCATCTTCGTCGGCACCGCCTACAATTTCATCATCAAGCGCAGCTGGGAGACATGGCGCATGAAGCGAATCCAGGAGAGGCTGGAGGACCACATCGTCGTGCTCGGCTTCGGCGTCAGCGGTTCGGAAGCGGCGAGGGAACTGATCGAGCGCGGCACCGATCCCGCCTGCATCGTCGTGGTGGACCCCGCGCAGGCGCGCCTCGCCCAGGCCGAGAAGATGGGCTGCAACGTGCTCCAGGGCGACGCCACCCGAGACGAAGTGCAGAACGCCGTCCGCGTCGGCACGGCAAGGTCTATCCTGGTTTCAGCCGGGCGGGACGATACTTCGGTGCTGATCGTGCTGACCGCCCGCCATCTCGCCCCGAAGGCGCCGATCACCGTCGTCATCCGCGCCGACGACAACGAATTGCTCGCCCGTCAGGCCGGAGCCAACAATGTCATCAACCCGGTCCGCTTCACCGGCCTCCTGCTCGCCGGATCGGCGGAAGGGCAGCATGTCGCCGACTATTTCTCCGACCTCGCCTCGGCGGCGGGCCGGGTCCAGCTGGTGGAACGTGCCGTCGATCCCTCCGAGATCGGCGGATCGCTCGACACCCTCGTCAGCGGCGGCAAGGGCCTGCGCATCTACCGGGGGACACGCACCATCGGCTTCTGGGAAGACGATGCCAAAGCGCTCAAGGCCGGAGACGTGGTCGTCGAAATCCTGCCTACGGCTTCCACCGACCGGCCTCTCGCAGGCGACGAATCAGCCTAGCAGCCAGAACACCAGACCCATCGCCAGATAGGCGACCAGCCAGAACAGGCAGTCCATCGCCCGGCGCATCGGCTCGGCGCGGTAGCGCACATGGGTCAGCCAGATCGCCGGGAGCACGAAGGCGATGGCGACGCCGCCGGTCTGCATGAAATAGAGCCAGGGCTTGGCCGCCAGAGTCTCGGCGCCGATCCGCGCGAAATTGTGGCCGAGCATCACCGAACTGATCAGGAACACGAAGCAAACGAGGCCGTAATTGCCCGCCCGCTCGGACTTGCGGGGCGAAAGGCTGCGTCCGTCCTGAAACGGCTGCCCGTTCCAGATCACCCCCAGCACGACGGCGAGCGCCGCTGCCAGAACCACGGCCAACCAGTTCACCGGACCCATTGCAATTCCCTTTCGTTCGTCAGGCCGCTTCCGGCCAATCGAGCCGCGCCGAAAAACCTTCCTCGCCGTCGATCCACGCACAGGCGAACACGGCGATGGCATCGCGCACCCGTCCCAGCGCATCCTGTTCTCCCGGCGCTTCCAAGGATGCCGGTAACGGCACGAAGGAACTCTCGCAAGCGGTGCGGGCCATGGCGAGCAGGGCCTCGTCATCGCCGCCGCCCGACCACAGGTCCGCCTCGAAACACTCGACCAGTCGCTCGGCCTGGAGCAGTTCGACGATACCCTCATCGGGCACCACGGCTCGCGAAGCACTGGCGTGGCCACCTGCCTTGGCCATTTCAATCAGTTCTTCCGGATGGCGCCCTTCGGCGACCAGCCCCCAGAACCCGCGCGCGAATCCCAGGCCCTGCTCGACAAAGAAATGAACCGCGTCGTGAGGCACCGGGCCTTTCTTGGCGAAAATGGTTTCGATGCATTCTCCGCAAGCCCGGCGGATCGCGATATGGTCTTCCTTCAAACCCTTGGTAATCGTGATTTCCATGGCCTAGGTGATATTCCGCTACCCGGCCCCAGGCAATCGTATCGGCTCGACTCGCCCGGATTCCATTCAATTCGTGACTCCGGGCCACAATCGGAGTATCGGGCGCGCCATTCCTATGGCTATCGAAATCCCCTCTCCGCCCAAGGTCGGCATGGTCAGCCTCGGCTGCCCCAAGGCGCTTGTCGACTCCGAACGCATCCTCACCCGCCTGCGCGCCGACGGCTACACGATGAGTCCCGACTATGCCGGGGCCGATGTCGTGCTCGTCAACACCTGCGGATTCCTCGATTCCGCGAAGGAAGAGAGCCTCTCCGCAATCGGTGAAGCCATCGCCGAAAACGGCCGCGTGATCGTCACCGGCTGCATGGGCAACGAGGCCGACGTGATCCGCGCCCGCTTCCCGGACGTGCTCGCCGTCACCGGCGCACACCAGTACGAAGCCGTGGTCGAGGCCGTGCATGAGGCCGCTCCGCCCGAGATTTCGCCTTACGTCGACCTGATTCCACAGGCCTACGACGAAGCGGGCGTGAAGCTGACCCCGCGCCACTACGGCTATCTGAAGATCTCGGAAGGCTGCAACCACGCTTGCTCTTTCTGCATCATCCCCAGCCTGCGCGGCAAGCTGGCGAGCCGCCGTATCGACGCGGTGCTGCGCGAGGCGGAAAAGCTGGTGCAGGCTGGTACCCGCGAACTGCTGGTCATCAGCCAGGACACCTCGGCCTATGGCGTCGACGTGCGCCATGAAACGCGCATGTGGAAGGACCGCGAGGTCCGCACCCACATGACCGATCTCGCCCGCGAACTGGGCCAGCTCAGCGATTCGCAGGGCCGCAAGCCTTGGGTGCGCCTGCACTACGTCTATCCCTACCCGCACGTCGACGCGGTGATCCCGCTGATGGCGGAAGGGCTGATCACGCCTTACCTCGACATTCCCTTCCAGCATGCGGCGCCTTCGGTGCTCAAGTCGATGAAGCGCCCGGCCAACGAGGCCAAGGTGCTCGACCGCCTGCGCAAGTGGCGCGAGATCTGCCCGGATATCGCCATCCGTTCCAGCTTCGTGGTCGGCTTCCCCGGCGAGACCGAGGCGGACTTCCAGTATCTGCTCGACTGGCTGGACGAAGCCCAGCTCGACCGCGTCGGTGCCTTCCGCTTCGAGCCAGTCGAGGGCGCCAGCGCCAACGACCTGCCGAACGCGGTGCCGGAAGAGGTCAAGGAAGAGCGCTACGCCCGCATCATGGAGAAGACCGCCGCGATCAGCGCCGCCAAGCTCCAGGCCAAGGTCGGCCGCATCCTGCCCGTCATCATCGACGAAGTGGGTGAGCCGGACGAGGATGGCGACATCGGTGCAACTGGTCGCTCGCAGGCGGATGCCCCCGAGATCGACGGTAACGTCTTCCTGCGCGGGGCCGGGAAGGACCTGCAAGTCGGTGATATCGTTGACGTTCTTATCGAGGATGCCGACGAGCACGACCTCTACGGCGCGGTGACCGAAATCTGAATGCGGATTGGGTGATAGTTGCACGTCTTGCAACATTGCCCAATTTTTTCGCATTTGCAGCGAATCGGTACCAAGGGCATATGGAGCGGGCCTTTCAGGCATCCTCTCCCAAAAACTTTCCAAGGGCTGGTCTTCGGACCGGCCTTTTTTTTGCGCATCGCCCGCTGATCCTGTGAAGCAGCCAGGCCATCGCCTCCTCACCTCCCCCTTACCCGCTCCCGGCCATCGCAGGCGTGGCGTACAATCGCGCGCTCGGCGCACCGAAGGTGCTACATGCAGTTACAGCAACTTGCAGGCGCTGCCAAAGCCCCGGGAAATAGCGGATGACGCGAATAGTTGCACACCATGCAACATAGGCCCATTTTTTCGCATTTGCAGCAAAACGTGTCCGAGTTCATAAGAACCCTGCCTTTCAGGCATCCTCTCCCAAAACTTTTCATAGGACTGATCCTCGGATCGGTCCTTTTTTTTGCCCGTTTTCCGGGTGATAGCCGCCATGGCTGGCAGTCGGCGCGGCTTTGTCCTAGCCATGCTGCATGGCCGAATCGTCGCGAATCTACACCGCCGCCCTCGTCGTCATCGGTGACGAAATCCTCTCCGGTCGCACGCACGACAAGAACATCGCGCAAGTGGCGACCTGGCTTCAGGTGCAGGCCATCCGTCTGAAGGAAGTGCGCGTGGTCGCCGACGACACCGCCGCCATCGTCGAGGCGGTGAATACCCTTCGCGCCCGCAACGACTATCTCTTCACCACCGGCGGCATCGGCCCGACCCACGATGACATCACCGTGGATGCGATCGCCGAGGCGCTGGGCGTGCCCGTCATCGTCCACCCGGAAGCGCGCGCCATTCTCGAAACCTATTACGAGACGCGCGGCGGCCTCACCGAAGCCCGCCTGCGCATGGCCCGCACGCCTGAGGGCGCCAGCCTCATTCCCAACCGCTACACCGGCGCGCCGGGCATCCGCTTCGAAAACGTCTTCATCATGGCAGGCGTTCCCAGCATTACCGCAGGGATGCTCGATGCGCTTTCTGGCCAGTTGGAGGGCGGCGCGCCGCTGCTGTCGGAGACGATCGGCTGCTGGGTCGGCGAAAGCGAGGTCGCCGAACTGCTCCGCCAGACCGAAAAGACCCACGAGACCTGCCAGATCGGCTCCTATCCTTTCTGGGGCGAGGGCCGGACCGGCGCCAATTTCGTGATCCGCTCGGTCAGCGCCGAGGATCTCGCCGCCTGCACCCGCGCGCTGATACAGGGGCTGGAAGCCATGGGCCGTACGGCAGTGCCCGGTGGCATCTGAAATCGCCGCCGCGCTTGCCCTGATGGCCTCTTCCGTGCCTGCCCCCGTTCCCGCCGCACCGAGCCTCGAAGCCTTCGAGCAGGTCCTGAGCGACCACGACAGCGCCACCCTCGCACTGGAGGCGTGGTGCGCCATGCGCGGCTTCGCGCAGCCCGCTAGGGTGACGGCACAACTGGTCGAGGGCGAAGACCTGCCCGCTCCCGCCGATATTGCCGCGACGCTGCAGCTGACCGAAGACGAAACCGCCATATTGCGCCATGTCCGCCTGAGTTGCGGCGCCCGCGTGCTGTCGGAAGCGTGGAACTGGTACGTCCCCGAGCGCCTGACGCCGGAGATGAACCAGGTGCTGCGATCGAGCGACGTGCCGTTCGGCAAAGCCGTCGCCGCGCTTCGCTTTCGCCGCAAACCCCTCGCCGTGATCGCAGGCCCGGCGGCGAACTGCCCGGCCGGGACGATCTCGACCCACCGGGCGATGCTCTTCCTGCCCGACGACCGTCCGCTGGCCCATCTGGTGGAATGCTACACCGCGGCCAATCTGGCGCCCTGAAACAGGCATGAAAAAAGGGCCGGAGGTTTCCCCCCGGCCCTTCTATCCGTTTCGCCGATCCCGAAGGACCGTGCGCCAAATCAGGCGCCAGCGATTTCGGTCGTGTCGATCTTGAGGCCCGGGCCCATCGACGACGACAGCGAAATCTTGCGAACGTACTTGCCCTTCGAGCCCGAGGGCTTGGCCTTGACGATCGCATCGACGAATGCGCTGAAGTTGGTCAGCAGGTCGGCGTCCGAGAACGACATCTTGCCGATACCGGCGTGGATGATGCCCTGCTTTTCGACGCGGAACTCGATCTGGCCGCCCTTGGCGTCCTTCACGGCCTGCGTGACGTTCGGGGTCACGGTGCCGAGCTTCGGGTTCGGCATCAGGCCCTTCGGACCCAGCAGCTTACCGAGACGGCCGACGACGCCCATCATGTCCGGGGTGGCAATGACGCGGTCGTAGTCGAGGTTGCCGGCCTGCATGTCTTCCATGAGGTCTTCGGCGCCAACCTTGTCCGCACCGGCGGCTAGAGCTTCGGCAGCCTTGTCGCCCTTGGCGAACACGGCGACGCGAACGGTCTTGCCGGTACCGGCGGGAAGCGAAACCATGCCGCGAACCATCTGGTCGGCGTGACGCGGGTCGACGCCCAGGTTCATCGCGACTTCGACGGTTTCGTCGAACTTGGTGGTCTTGACGTCGCGCAGGGTCTGCAGCGCGTCAGCGACGGGGTAAAGCTTCATGTTGTCGCCGAGCTTCGCGGTCAGCGACTTCTGCTTCTTGGTCACCTTGGCCATGGAATCAGCCCTCCACCACTTCGAGGCCCATCGCGCGGGCCGAACCTTCGATGATCTTGGTGGCGGCATCAATGTCGTTGGCATTGAGGTCGGCCATCTTGACCTGGGCGATCTCGGCAAGCTGCGAGCGCTTGACGGTACCGGCGCTGATCTTGCCCGGCTCCTTCGAGCCCGACTTCAGGTTCACGGCCTTCTTGATGAGGAAGGTCGCCGGGGGCGTCTTGGTGACGAACGTGAAGCTGCGATCCGCATAGACCGTGATGATGGTCGGGATCGGCATGCCCTTTTCGAGCTCCTGCGTGGCGGCGTTGAAAGCCTTGCAGAACTCCATGATGTTCACGCCGCGCTGACCCAGCGCAGGGCCGATCGGCGGGGACGGCGTGGCGCTGCCGGCCTTGACCTGCAGCTTGATGTAACCTTCGATCTTCTTGGCCATGTGGCCACTCCTTTCACACTTTCACACCTGCCGGGCAGATGCTCATGTTTAGCGGTCTTACGGACGCCGGGGCATCCTCCCGCAGGGAATCGGGGGGCACGAGGCCGCTCCGAAGGGCGCGCCCCTAAACCATATCCGTCCAAAAGGAAAGAGCCGGATTCGTCTCTTCTCGCGGCGGTTCATCGCCGCCATATGCAGGAACGACATGACGGACAATCCACTCGACAATCTCTTCTGGACGGCGCTCTCCGGAGAGCAGGCCGCCTTCTCCATCGGCGGCGAGCACGCCAAGCGCTTCGATCCCGTGATCGGCCCGCTCGCAGGCCTGCGCGACCTCTCGCCGGAGAGCCTCGCCGCCTTTGCGCAGTTGGTGCGGACGACCGGCACGGCCGCGCTTGGGCTCACCGACGTTACCGAGGACCTTCCCATCCCCGGCACGCAGATCCTGCGCGGGGGCCAAGGCGTGCAGATGGTCTTCGACGGCAATGCGGAGCCCCTGTCGGAGATCGAACGCGCCCTTGACGATCCGCGCATCGTTCCGCTGGGCGAGAGCGACTACCCGGAGATGCTGGAACTCGCACTGCTTACCGAGCCGGGCCCCTTCGCCGAGCGCACCGGCGATCTCGGGCAGTTCTGGGGGATTCGCGAGAACGGGCGGCTTTTGGCCATGGCCGGCCAGCGCGTGCGCACGGCGAGCCATGTCGAAGTGAGCGGTGTCTGCACCCATCCCGAAGGCCGCGGCAAGGGCTATGCCGCCCTGCTTTCGCGCCGCGCGGCCGCAGCGATCCTTGCGGAAGGCCGCTGCCCCCTGCTTCACAGCTATGCCGACAATGCGACGGCGCTGGCGCTCTACGGAAGGCTGGGCTTCGTCGAACGCGCCCGCGTGCGCTTCACGATCTACGCGCCGGTTTTAGCCTGACCAGCACCCAGTTTTGGCCAGAAATCCAGCCTCACCTGCAAATCACCGCCTCACCTACAAATCTCCGTCGCCCCCGCGAACGCCCCGCTGCCTTTGCAAGCTCGCGTTCTGGCGGAAGGAGGAGAAGAAGCGGGATCCCCGCCTTCGCGGGGATGACGAGGATGGCTTGGGATCAGAACGCTGCTGGGAGCGACGAGGACGAGTGATCTGCGCATCGCGCGGACTCACAAAAGGACGGCCCAACCGAACCGCCCCCGCATAACGAAAAAGGCCGGGCGATTGCCCGGCCTTTCGATCACTTGCTGAGTTCGACGTGCTCGAAGTCGAGTTCGACCGGCGTCGCGCGGCCGAAGATCGAAACCGCGACCTTGACCTTGTTCTTGTCGAAGTCGAGTTCCTCGACGAGGCCGTTGAAGCTGGCGAAGGGACCGTCGAGGACCTTCACCGAATCGCCGATCTCGTAATCGATGTTGACGGTCTTGCGCGGTGCGGCGGCGGCGGCTTCGGCAGCACCGAAGTAACGCGCGGCTTCGCTCTCGCTGATCGCCTGCGGCTTGCCGCTCGAACCCAGGAAGCCAGTGACTTTCGGGGTGTTCTTGACGAGGTGGTAGACGTCGTCGTTCATCGCCAGCTTGGCGAGCACGTAACCGGGCATGGTCTTGCGTTCGGTCTGGACCTTCTTGCCGCGCTTGACCTCGGTGATGGTCTCGTGCGGAACCTGAACGTCCTCGACAAGCTGCGAAAGCCCCATACGCTCGGCTTCCGAGAGGATGGATTCCTTCACCTTGTTCTCGAAACCGGAATAGGCGTGGATGATGTACCAGCGGGCCATGATTCTCTCTTTAAGCTAGTTCAGGCGATCACAGCAGCGACAGGATCGAGCTGACGACCCAGCCGAACAGCGCATCGATACCCAGGAAGAACACCGCGAGAAAAACCGTCATGATTCCGACGAAGATCGCCGTCGTCACCGTCTCCTGGCGCGAGGGCCAGTAGATCTTGGAGGTTTCCGTGCGTACCTGGCGGATGAATTCGCCGGGACTGGTCTTGGCCATGACTGTCGTTCTCGCGTCTCTTGCCTGCTGCCTGAGCAGAAAAATTGCATCTCTTCCGGCTAGGGGCCATCGCCGCCCCGGCCGAGGCCGGGAGGGGCAGATGCGATCCTCATGTCGGAAGGAACCGCCGACTTAACCCCGCCCTGCCCGTTTTGCAAGGTCTGCCGAAGATGCTTTACGTCCCCGGAGCCGAAGGATCGGCGAGGCGGGCGAGGAAAGAATTCTCGCTGGAATAGAGAATCCGTGCACCGTCCGGCAGCGCCACCGGCTTTATCCGACCGATGTACCAGAGATACTCGGCATGGCGGGCCGGGCCGAACTTGCGCAGATCGATATGCTGGCGCGGCGAATAGAGGATACGCTGGCTGGGATCGGCAAAGCGGTACGACAGATCGCGCATCGACAGCATGTGCACGTCGGGCAGCGCGAAGTTGGAATTCTCCATCGCGCTGCGGCGCACCACGGCATAGGAGCCGAAGTGCTCGAACGGCCCGAAGCGCCACTGGATGCGCGGGATCGCCACGGCGGTGGCGACGCGGGCGCCTTCCGGCACCTGATCGAGCGCGGCAATGAGCTGGCGCGCGGTCTGCGCGTCCTCGTACCACACGACCGTCGTCACCGCGGTGCGCGAGACGAACAGCGCCGCCGCCGCCACGACCATCCAGCGCCGGATCGGCAGGTCGATCGCAAGGCAGGCGACCATCAATGCGGTGGTGCTGAGGCGGTAGTCGGCATAGTCGCCGCCGAAGATCTGGCGCGGCACGATCAGGGTCAGCACCAGCAGGATCAGCGCAGCCCAGCCGAAGCGCCCGTCGATCCGCTTGCGCAGCAAGGCCCAGCCGAGCACCAGCAGCACCAGATCGAGGCTGATGATATCGAAATAGAAGTCGAAGCTGCGCATCGCCTTGTAAAGGATGCCCCACTTGTATTCGAGCACGTAACGCCCGTAGGACACCTTCGAATTCGCACCCATGCCGATCAGCATCGGCAGCAGCGGGAAGATCAGCGGCCAGGGCTTCACGAAGGGGCGCCAGTCCAGCCAGCTGCGGCGGCGAGCCCATTCATAGCCGAACAGCATCACGCCCATCACGCCCCAGCCCGAGACGTGGCAGAGCCAGACCACGAAGCTGATCGGCACCATCACCGCCCAGCGCCACGGCTTGCCCTCCAGCTTCACCCAGAGCGCGAACGTGAACAGCCCCAGCGCGATCGACAGCGCATAGTTGAGGAAGCCCATCAGCAGCGAGGGCGACCAGATCATCGCGAAGGCGAGAATCGGCCCGACGCTCAGCTTGCGGCCGAGCGAACGGCAGGCCGCCACGATCGACAGGCCGGTGAGGAAGGGAATCATCGCGACGATGATCCGGCCCGCCTGCTCCAGCCCGAAGATCGGCGCCATCGGCACCATCAGCAGCTCTACGCCGAGATTGCCGGTCCATTCCCAGTTGAACACGAAGTAGCGCGTCAGATAGGGATCGGCCCCGTGATCCAGCGCGACCTTGTAGCCGGCCAGATGCGAGGGATAGTCCGTCATCTGCGGCGCCCAGGCGACGAGCGCGGGCAAGGCAGCCACCGCCGACAGCACCACGCCCAGCACGAGCGCCTTGTCCTGCCCCAGCAGCTGGGCGAGACGCTGCCACAGGCCGCGCCATCCACCGTTGTTCAGTCCGATCTGTTCCGCTTGCGGTTGCGCGGTTCCGTGCATCAGCGCCTGTATCTTTCTCGAGAAAGCCCCCGAACGATTTTGGTCCGGGCTGCCGACCAGGGTCGACGCGGATGCCCGATTCGCCAAACGCGGCTCTCTAATCGGAGTGCCGCGAATGACAAGGGATGCACGGTATCGCGCTTCTCCGTTTATCGCAATTGCAGCACGAAACGCGAAACGCCCGCTTCCGACGAATTCGGTAGCGGGCGTTTCAGGAAATGCTGGCAGGAGTGCACGGACTCGAACCGTGGGCCCTCGGTTTTGGAGACCGATGCTCTACCAACTGAGCTACACTCCTGCGGGCGAGGAGGCCTCTAGAAGGAGACGGCGAGGATTACAAGAGGGTTACGGCGCGGTGACGCAAGATAATTCACAGGCTTGCATTTTGTCCGCGCGAAACCCCAGATTATACGGCAAATCCCATGGCTTTCCATGGACCGCCCGGAGCCGGAGCGAAGCATTTCCTTCCGGCCACAAGCCCCTTTCAGGATACCGCTGCCAGGATCATGCACGCCCCCGCCACCCCGACCATGATCGAACCCGACCTGTTGATGCTGGCCTATCGCACCGGAATTTTCCCGATGGCGGACAGCCGCGACGATCCCGAAATCTTCTGGATCGAGCCGCGCCTGCGGGCGATTCTCCCGCTGGACGGCTTTCACCTCTCGCATTCGCTGGCACGGACGCTGCGCCGGGGGCGATTCTCCGTCACCTGCAACGCCGCCTTCTCCGAGGTCATGGAAGCCTGCGCGGCGCCGCGCCAGGTGAAGCCCGACAGCGACGACGACAGCGGAAGCTGGATCAGCCACCGCATTCAGGCGAGCTACGAGCAGTTGCATGCGCTGGGTCATGCCCATTCGATCGAAGTCTGGCAGGATTCCGGCGACGGTCGCCGCGAACTGGTGGGCGGCCTCTATGGCGTCGGTTTCGATCGGGTGTTCTGCGGCGAAAGCATGTTCTCGCGCCGCACCGATTCGTCGAAAGTGGCGCTGGCCTATCTCGTCGCCGCGCTGAGGCGCGCAGGGGCGACGCTGCTCGACTGCCAGTTCATGACCCCGCACCTCGCCTCGCTGGGCGCGGTGGAAATGCCGCAGAAGCGCTATCTCACGCTGCTGCGCGAGGCTCAATCGGTGGCGGGAACTTCGGTGGCCGGGGCCGGACTCGGCGAAGCCGGAGCGGCGGAAGCGGCTTCGGAAGGCGCTGCGCTCGGCTTGCCGGCGGCCTTCGCCGGGCTTTTTGCCGCATTGCCGGAAGCCGATGCTTCCTCGCCCGGGAAAGTCATCGCGCAGCTCTTGACCCAGACGTCATAGACCGGGTGCTCGACCGCGTTGAGCGCGGGCGAATTCTTGAACAGCCAGCCAGAGAAGACCTTGCGCCAGGCCAGCTTCTCGTTGGCGCTGCGACGTTCCTCGACGAAAGCCTGAACGAAAGCGCCCTCTTCCTGCGGCTGCTCCCAGGGGAGCGACTTCTCGCAAGTGGCGACCTTGACCACGAGGTTGCCGATGCGGCGCGCCTCGCCCGGCTTCATCACCAGGTCCTGGGTCAGGTTGTTGCGCTTGTTGAGGACGCCCAGTGTGACCACGCGGTCCTTGTTGGGCGTGCCGATCTGCTGGCCCTTGGCGGCCTGGGCAGGCCCTGCCTGCATCCCGGCGATCGCATCGGGAACGCTGGTATCCTGCGCCTCAGGCGCCGGTTCGCCCTTGCCGCATCCGGAGAGGAGCGGCAGCAGGACGAGAATCGGCGCGAAGGCGGAAAATCGCGTCACGGAAGCTCTCAGGCTTCCGGCGACCAGGCTTCGTAATCGCCCGTAGCCGCAGCGCGCTTGCCGCCACGTTCCAGAGCGCCCTGCGGACGATAGGCCGTGGCCGTGCCAGTGGCATTGGGGGTGTAGTCCACTTCCCAGATGCGCGCGGGCGCCAGATGGCTTTCCGGCACGCCGTCGTAGGAGTGGTGCAGCCACCCATGCCATTCGGAAGGCACGTTGCTGGCGTCGTTGGCGCCGGCATAGATCACCCAGCGACGTTCCCATCCCTCGGTCGTGCGCACTTTGGCGGACTTCGAGCGATAGTACTTGTTGCCCTGCGCGTCGGTGCCGACGTGCTCGCCGTTACGCGAGCTCCAGAGCGAGGTGCCGATGGTGGCGCCGTCCCACCAGGTGAAGATCTTGGACAGGATTCCCATGAGCCGCGCGTTAGCGCTGTTCACCGCCGATGCCAAGCATGTTCCCGAACGAAAACGACAACGAAGACGACGGAACCCGATCATCCGGGGACCATCTCCTCCGCTTCGGCTATATCTGCCCCCACCTGCAAATCGATTGCATGCTGGACATGCCCTCCCGCCCGCATCACGCTGCCATGCGGGAGAGAGGCTCGAAGGCGCTTGGTTTGGCAACGACCCTGGGGAGGGCTTCGCATGCGTAAACAGACATTCGCGCGACTTGCATTGGCCGCGCTGGCTCCTTTGGCTTTTTCAATCGCCGCACCTTCTTCCAGCGCTCAATCCGCCCGGCTCGCGAAATTGCCCGCCCTCGGCGTGGACGCGAATCACGTCACCGTTTCCGGCCTGTCCTCGGGCGGGTTCATGGCGGCGCAGTTCTCGGTGATCCATTCCGCCACTGTCAGCGGCGTCGGCATCGTTGCGGGCGGGCCTTACGGGTGCGGATTAATGGGGCTGGCCGTGGTCCAGACCTGCATGACCGGCTCGCCTTCCGGCTCGGGGGCGAGGCTCGCCGCGCAGATCAACGAGATGAGCGGCCTCATCGATCCACTCTCCAATGTGAAGGGGCAGCGCGTCTATCTGTTCCGCGGCGCCTCCGACACGGTCGTGGGGCAAGGCGCACTCGATGCCCTGCGCGACTTCTACAAGGGCGTCGGAGTGCCTGCGCAGAACCTCCAGTACCTCGCGAGCTTCCCGGCGGAACACGCCTTCCTCTCGCTGACGGCCAAGTCGACTTGCGCCTATCTCGGCGGGCCATACGTCAATCACTGCGGCGCCGACGGAACCGTTGGCGGCCAACCCCGCTACGACCAGCCCGGCGCGATTCTCACCAAGGTCCTGGGCGGCACCATCACGCCGCCTGCCACCAGACTGTCGAGCGCACCGCAGGCCTTCGCGCAGTCCCCCTACCTCTCACCGCTGAGCGCCATGGCCACGACGGGTTACGTCTACGTCCCCAAGCCGTGCAGCAGCGCCGGGGCCAATTGCCGCATCCATGTGGTGTTCCACGGCTGCGAGCAGGCCGCGGCCTATACCGGCGACGCCGTCTACGGGCAGCTCGGCTACAATGCCTGGGCCGATACCAACCGGATCGTCGTGCTCTATCCACAAGTCGAGAAAAGCACGCTCTCCGGCAATCCGATGGGCTGCTGGGATTGGTGGGGCTACACCGGGGCTTTCGCCACCCGCTACGGCCCGCAGACGCAATCGGTGCAGGCGATGATCGATCAGCTTGCCAAGACCGGCAGCTGACTTCGCCTACCAGTCCACCCTGTCGCCGGGCGCGATACCGAGTTCAGCCGCGCGCCCGGCATTCAGCTCCAACACGGCGATCACTGGCCCTGCCGAGGGCAGCGGCGTCTCGTCATAAGGCACGGCATCGGCGGCGATGTTGAGAACGCGGTGGTCCGGACCGATGAACAGCAGATCGAGCGGGATCACCGTGTTCCTCATCCAGAACGCAGCCTTGCGCGGCGTCTTTTCGGGGAAGATCATGCCCTCGTCCGCGCCCATCATGGTGCGGAACATCAATCCCTTGGCCTGCTCCGCCTCGCTCGCCGCCACTTCGACCCGAAAGACATGCGACTTGCCGCCCGATACGACGGTGAGCGGCACCACCGCCAATCCCGATTCGGGGTGGACGGATTTCGCTTCCGCCGCCGCACTTTCCGTTTCCGCCCCGCCTTTCGAGCAGGCCGCAGGCAAGAGCAGCACGGGCGCCATCAGGCAAAGGGCAACAATCCGGTTCAACCGCATCGCTTCACTCGTCTCCAGCCTCGGACACCCACGCCTCGGCATCTTCCGGAGTCCCGGCATCGATGATCGCGCGCGCCACGTCGAGCCGGTGCCCGGCCCGCAGCATCGCGCCCATATGCTTTTCCCGCAGCGGCCTATCCGGCTCCTGAACGCTAAACGGCCCGAACCGCCGCCGCCGCGCCAGCACCAGCGCCGCCTGGCGCTCGGCGGCCTCGTCGGGACGGACGTCCTCCCGCAGGGCCTCGTCCAGCCCGGCATGGCCCAGCGCCTCGCCTACCCGCCGCGCGCCGTAGCCGCGCCGCAGCAAGCTGCCCGCCTTCATCCGCGCCCAGCCTGCGTCGTCCACGTAACCGAGTTCGACATAGCGCCCGACCAGCCGCTCCAGATCGGGAGCCTCTTCCCCGTCCCAGCCCCGTTCGCGCAATTTGCGTTGCAGATAATCGCGCAGCTTCCCTTGCGTCGTGGCGAAACGCGCGACATAGGCCAGCGCCAATTCTTCCAGGCGTGGTTCGGAAAGTGGTTGCGGATTGCGACGCTTGACGGACATCTTGCCCTATTCGTGCCACAGTCGGCTCGGATTGGGGAGAGCGCACGGAACCACGTCGTGCGGATTTGTTGCCTCCGGATCAGAAAACCGGGTGTCAACAACGGGGTTCCGGTGAGAATTTACGGTATAACAACAACGGGTTAGAACGAAATGAACGACACCATCAACGTGGTGCCGCGAGCGATCGAAGCACTAGTCGCCACACCTAACGACGACGCGCTTGCCCGCCGCTTTGCCGATTTCGACACCTTCTGCGATGCGCTGGACTATGCGGCGCAGGGCCAGCGCGGCTTCAATTTCCACGATCCGCGCGGCACGCTGAAGCAGGTCTATCCGTTCAGCCAGCTGCGCACGGATTCGCTCAAGGTCGCCCATGCGCTGATCGCGCGCGGCGTGAAACCGAACGACCGCGTGGCCCTGATCGCCGAGACCGGCCCGGACTTCGCAGCCCTGTTCTGCGGCGTCGTCTACGCCGGTGCCTGGCCGGTGCCGCTGCCCCTGCCCACCAGCTTCGGCGGCAAGGACAACTATATCGAACAGCTCGCCGTCCAGCTTTCCAGCTCGGACCCGATGCTGCTGGTCGGCCCGGACGAGATCGCCGAAATGACCGCCCAGGCCGCGACGCGCCAAGGCTGCGACCACGCCACCTGGGCCGATTTCGCGGCCAAGGACGCCCCCGAAGTCGCCCTGCCCAAGGCCGGCCCGGACGATATCTGCTACCTGCAGTACTCCAGCGGCTCGACCCGCTTCCCGCACGGCGTTGCCGTCACGCACCGTTCGCTCATGTCGAACCTCGCCGCGCACAGCCACGGCATGGAACTGGCCGAAGGCGACCGCTGCATCTCGTGGCTGCCCTGGTACCATGACATGGGCCTGGTCGGCTGCTTCCTCTCGCTGATCGCCAACCAGGTCTCGGGCGACTATCTCAAGACCGAGGACTTCGCCCGCCGCCCGCTCGCCTGGCTCGACATGATCACGCGCAACGAGGGCACCTCGATCTCGTACTCGCCGACGTTCGGCTACGACATCTGCGCCCGCCGCATCTCTAGCCAGAGCCACGTCGACGATCGCTTCGACCTGTCCCGCTGGCGCCTTGCCGGCAACGGCGCCGACATGATCCGCCCCGACGTGATGCAGAGCTTCGTCAATGCCTTCGCACAGGCGGGCTTCAAGGCAACCGCCTTCCTGCCGAGCTACGGCCTTGCCGAAGCGACACTGGCCGTCACCATCATGCCGCCGGGCGAAGGCATCCGCGTCGAACTGGTCGAGGAAGAACGCCTCTCCGGCACCCCGCGCGACCTCAGCCGCCCCGCCCGCTACCGCGCCATCGTCAACTGCGGCAAGCCCGTGCGCGACATGGAAGTGGTGATCCGCGGCGAGAACGGCGACAGCCTCTCCGACCACAAGATCGGCAAGGTCTGGTGCCGCGGCACCAGCGTCATGCACTCCTACTTCCGCGATCCCGAAGCGACCGAGGCCTGCCTCGTCGACGGTTGGCTGGACACCGGCGACATGGGCTACATGGCCGATGGCTACCTGTTCATCGTCGGCCGCGCGAAGGACATGATCATCATCAACGGCAAGAACCACTGGCCCCAGGATATCGAATGGGCCGTGGAACAGCTGCCGGGCTTCAACCACGGCGATATCGCCGCCTTCTCGGTTGAAACCGACAATGGCGAGGAAGCCCCCGCCGTGCTCGTCCACTGCCGCGTCTCCGATCCAGCCAAGCGCATCGAACTGCGCGACCTGATCCGCGACAAGGTGCGCTCGATCACCGGCATGAACTGCGTGGTCGAACTGGTGCCGCCCAAGAGCCTGCCGCGCACCAGCTCGGGCAAGCTCAGCCGCGCCAAGGCGAAGAAGCTCTACCTTTCGGGCGAGATCGAGCCTTTCAAGCTCGCTGCCTGATCGGGGCTTTCAGATAGGGGAACGGGCCGGGAAGCGTTGTGCTTTCCGGCCCGTTTTCTTTTCAAGAACAAGAGATAAGCAGGGGGTCAACACCCCCTGCACCCCCATTACCGTATAGGTGGGGGCGCCTCCTCATCGTCGTGCCCAGATTGCCCGAAGGGCTATTTAATGCCCTGCGGGCGGCCGCAAGGCGCGCACAACGGATAGGCAGGGCACAACGAAGACAGTCTTGGGGGTGCAGGGGGTGTTGACCCCCTGCTTTTCCCTTTCCGTCCTTCAAATAGTCCGATGCAATTCCAGATAATCCCGCGGAATGCTCAGGGCTTCCTTCGCCACCTGGGTCTCGCGCAGGAACAGCACCAGCGCCACCAGCAGCAGCACGATCGAGGCGAGGAAGATCACCGCCGCGACGCCGTGGAGGTTCAGTCCGGCGAGGCCCTGGAGGAACAGCACCGCCACGGTCGTACCGATGCACAGTGCCGAGAGCACCATGAAGCGGATGGCCTTGGTGATGATGTTGATGCGCTTATCGACCAGGCGGATTTCCAGGACCACCATATCGTGTTCGGCGCCGGCTGTCCGGTTGTGCCGTTCCTGAAGCTCGCGCGCGCGATCGACCACCCGGCCGAGGCGACTGGAGAGGATGTTCAGGATATTGCCGATGGCGACGAGCACGAAAACGGGCGTCAGCGCCAGCTGGATGGTCTGGACGATCATGGCATCATTTATGTCTGACACGCGTCAGTCTGCACAGGCGCGAGCGAGCAGGCAGACGCCGTTTTCCGCAAATTCCACGTCGTCCAGCGAGGAGGCCAGTCCGCAGCCGCCGGGCGCGATGGTGTCGCCGCCGATGCGGACCGAACCTTCGCGCGGGATCACCAGCAGGGCCTGCGGATAGCGGGCCGCGACTTCGGGGGACGGCTTGCCCGCGACCTGATCGAGCAGGAACAGCGGCCCGTCTACGAGGGTCGCGCTGCCTTCGGCGGGGACACGCTTGTGCCAGCGGGCGAGATCGTAGACTTCACCGCGCGAGACGGCCATGCCTTCGTCGAGGTGCAGTTCGCGCGGGCGACCGTAGTCGTAGAGGCGATAAGTGATGTCGCTGTTCTGCTGGACTTCGATCAGGCTGACGCCGACGCCGATGGCATGGACGGTGTTGGCGGGAATGTAGAAGAAGTCGCCCGGCACCACCTCGTGCCAGGTCATCAGCCCTTCGATCGAGCCGTCGAGCGCAGCCTCGCGCATGGCTTCCTCGCCGATCGGCGCATCGAAGCCGATCCCGAGCGTGGCGCCGGGTTCGGCGGCCACGATCAGCCAGCACTCTTCCTTGCCCTGTTTGCCCAGCCCCTTGGCGAGCGTCTGGGCATCGCTGGGGTGCACCTGGACCGAGAGCTTCTCGCTGGTGAAAATGTACTTCACCAGGAGGTCGGGCAGCGCCGCGGGCGGCTCGAACCAGATCTCTCCAATGCGTTCACCGTCCGGAGCCTTGAACGGCGCGGGCAGCACATCCTTGCCCCAGGGCTTTTCGACCTGGCGGATCGGCAGTGCAGCAGTCATCGATATATCCTTACTGGTTGACGGCTCCGGAGAGCTTTCCGACCTTTTGCACACCGTCAACGGTCGTGACCAGCACATCGTTTCCGTCGATCACGACAATCACGTTTTCCAGCCCGATCACCGAGACCCGCGGCCCGTCGCTGTCGACCAGGACATTGCTGCAATCGACCATTTCGACTTCGCCGGAACCGCGCACGGCATTGCCTTGAGCGTCCTGCGGCAGCGCCTCGTGCAGGGCCTGCCAGTTGCCGATGTCCGACCATTCCATGTCGGCGGGCACGAGGGCGGCGCGGCGGGTGTTTTCCATGACCGCATAGTCCACCGAATCGCTTTCGACTTCGGCGAAAGTCGCGGCATCGGGGTGGAAGCGGTGGCCGTCCTCTGTGCCCTTCTCGACCGCTTCGCGCACTTTGGCGGCGATCTGCGGACGATGGGCGGCGAGTTCGGCCATGAAGTCGCCCACGCGGAAAGCGAAGATCCCTCCATTCCAGGCGTAATTGCCGTCGGCGAGGAACGATTTGGCGCGTTCGAGGTCCGGCTTCTCGACGAACTGCGCGGTGCGGAAGGCCTTTTCATGCCCTTCGATCGCCTCGCCGCGTTTCAGGTAGCCGAAGCCGGTTTCCGGCGCGGTGGCCTCGATGCCGAAGGAGACCAGCCAGCCGTCCTTCGCCAGTTCGGCGGCGGCGCAGGCGGCCTTGGCGAAGATTTCGGGGCGTCCGATATGGTGGTCGCTGGGGCAGACCAGCATCACTGCGTCTTCCGGCAGGCGGCAGGCGGCCAGCGCGATCGCGGCGGCCGTGTTGCGCGCGGCGGGTTCGACGATGACCGAAGCGCCCTCGACCCCGCGCAGCTGCGCCTCGACATGTTCGAGGTGCTTCGTGCCCGTGACCACCACCGGCGCCGCAAAGCCGCCGTCCGCCGGGCAGCGCGCCACGGTCGCCTCGAACAGGGTCGAATCGCCGACGAGCGGCAGGAACGGCTTGGGCATGGCGACGCGGCTACGCGGCCAGAGCCGGGTGCCGCTGCCGCCGCAGAGAATGACGGGTACGATTTCGGGCATGTTCAGCAGAGGAGCGCTCGCAGCATCAAGGGAGAGGGAATTTTCCGGCGCGCTATTAGACGCACCTTCGACCAATGCAACAGGATCGATCCAGTCAGACTTCATCATTCACTCCTGCGCAGCGGTTTTCCGGGGGCAATCGACCAGAGGCAATAGAAACACCCGACAACACCCGGAAAAACACCTGGATCCGGAAACTTCGTTTCGTCCCGCAAGGCTAGCGCGAACCGCGCCGCCCGTCTTGGCGGAACGAGACCAAACGAACCGGAGCCGCGCCATATGGAAAATGCCCCTTTTGGAGCATGTTGTCTTGCAAGCCCTACCCCTCGCCCTTGAGGAACCATCGCTGCCGCCAGCCGAATTCCGTCTCGACCGGATTTCCGGCGGCATCCCGGCCCGGCCTGAAACGGAAACGCTCGGTGGCGAGTCGGCAGGTGATCCGATCCGCCTCGGCATCGGGACTGGCGCGGATCACGCGGCAGGCCTTCACCCGCCCGTCCGTCCCGACTTTCAGGGCGATCACCACTTGCGAACCCAACCGCAGGGCGCGGCTCTCGCGAGGGTAGTCTCGCGCGGAGTTGATGTCCCCGGCAATCTTCACCGGTTTGGCGGCAATTCCGCCACCGCCCTGTCCTGAGCCGCCTGAGCCTGCTCCGGTTCCGCTGCCGAGGCCTGCTGCGCCGGTTCCCGTGCCTTCATCCCGCGCTCCGGCGGCGTTTTCGGTGCCCTTGCCTGCAACGGGTGGCGCCTCGCTTGGCCTGATCGTGATCGGCGCTTTCGGGACGGCGGTGTCGCGGGGCTTGGCGCGTTTGCCCGGCGCTCCGGCGGCGCCTTCATCCTGTGCGGATGACGGGTGCGGCTGCGGTGCAGGGGACGGCGGTGGAGGCGGAGTTGCCAGCGGCACGTCGAAGGTCTGCGTCAGCGATCCCACGATGGAGGCTGCGAATTCCGGTGTGAAAGCACGGATCAAGGCGGCGAGCGCCAGGAAATGAAGCAGCGCGACCAGCGCGATCGCACCCAGCCGCGTTTTCCGCGCCGGTTTGAGGTCGGCCTTCACCATGAGGGCGGAAATGCCATGGGGTTCGGCGGCTTGGCAAGGTGCCGGGGAGGATCAGCTTTCCGCGAAAGAGTAGGGCTGCGCGGCGCGGCGGTAGTCGTCGGCCAGCACGTCGCGGCCGATGGGCGGCACCGAGCGGGCTGCGCAGTCGGCGCGCTGGCAGAGGCGGCAGGTCACGCCGATGGGCGTGACGCTCGCCTCGCCTTCTTCTGCATAGACCAGCTTGCCCGCCTCTTCCGCCGCACAGGCGAGCGCCACGGCGCGCGTGACTTTCATCCGCCCGTGCCGCCCCTCGCCCGAAGTGACGGTGCGCGCGATCGAGAAGAAGCGCTGGCCGTCCGGCAGCTCCAGCCATTGGGTGCGCACTTCGCCGGGCCAGCGGAACACCTGATGGACCGACCACAAGGGACAGCCACCACCATGCGCCGCGAAGGGGAAGCCCGCGCCGTCCAGCCGCTTGGAGACGTTGCCCGCCTCGTCCACCCGTAGGAAAAAGAACGGCACCCGCTCCTCCCCCGGCCGGTGCAGCGTGGTCAGTCGGTGCGCGACTTGCTCGAAACTGGTGCCGAACAACCCGCAGAGCGCCTCTATATCGTAGCGCCGCACCTCGGCCGCGCGGGCGAATTTGGCATAAGGCATCAGGATCGCCGCCGCCGCGTAGCCCGCCAGCGCCCGGCGCACGAGCGTCGCCGTGGTCGTCTGCACAAAGGCGGCGGCGCGCACGACGGCCACGATGTCGCTGCGCATCGCGGTATGGGCGATGTGGGTGGCGATTTGGAACGCCCGGCTTGAGGGGCCGAGCGTATCGTCGATCAGCAGTTGCTGGTTGTGCCGGTCGAACCGCCGCAGCGAATCGACCATGACGTCGGGCGGTAGAAAACGCACGCGGACGCCCTTGGCGGCAAGCCAAGCGGTGGCGCCACCGGCCTGTTCGATCTCGCCGGCAAGTTCCTCCGCCCGCACGTCGAGGGCGTGGAAATAGTTGCGCGAAGCCCCAAGGAACCGCTGCGCCTCACGCACCGGCTCGTTCTCTTCCGCCGCCGGGCCGGAGGCTCGCTGCTCGGCCAGGGCCTGACTTTCGCGGGTGTAAGCGCCGTGAAGCCGCAGCAACGCTTCCGAAATGCCGGGAAAACTCATCGCGAGATCGGCCACTTCCAGCGAAGGCAAGTCGATGTCTGCGAACAGCGGATCGCGCAGAACGTCGCCCACGCGGCGGGCATAGTCCTCGCCATCGTCTCCGGCGATATCGGCAATGTCCAGCCGGTAGGTCCGCGCAAGGCGCAGCAGCATGTCCGCCGTGACCGGGCGCTGGTTGCGTTCCAGCAGCGCGACGTAGCTGGGCGAAATCTCCAGATCGTCCGCCATGGCCTGCTGCGTCAGACCCAGTTCGCGGCGCAGGCGGCGCAGCCTGGGGCCAAGGTAGAGAGGTCGTGATTCCGCCATGTCCTCCGCAGTTTGTCATGCCTGCACATCTTTACAAGGAATATCTGTAAAGTTTGACAACCGGACTTCGCAGGCCGTTCCGCGCCGCACGAATGAGGGTTAGCTCCAGGTCATCGCCCAATCCTATTTTCGACGGGGACTTTTCGCAGTGACCTACCAGAGCAAGATCACCGAAGCCGGTCAGACCATCGGCACCGAGCCCAACTGGAACGGCATCGAAGCGGAATCGGTCGCGCGCATGCGCCTGCAGAACCGCTTCCGCACCGGCCTCGACATCGCCCGCCATACCGCCCGCATCATGCGCGAGGACATGGCGGCCTATGATCGCGACCCGGCCAACTACACCCAGTCGCTGGGCTGCTGGCACGGGTTCATCGGCCAGCAGAAGATGATCTCCATCAAGAAGCATTTCGGCACGACCAAGGGCCGCTACCTCTACCTCTCGGGCTGGATGGTCGCGGCGCTGCGCAGCGAGTTCGGGCCCCTGCCCGACCAGTCGATGCACGAGAAGACCTCGGTTCCGGCGCTGGTCGAGGAACTCTACACCTTCCTGCGCCAGGCCGATGCCCGCGAACTGGGCATGCTGTTCCGCGATCTGGACAAGGCGCGCGAGGCCGGTGACGAAGTCGAGGCCAAGCGCCTCGAACACGCCATCGACAACCACGAAACCCACGTCGTGCCGATCGTCGCGGATATCGACGCGGGCTTCGGCAATGCCGAGGCGACCTACCTGCTCGCCAAGAAGTTCATCGAGGCTGGCGCCTGCTGCATCCAGATCGAGAACCAGGTCTCTGACGAGAAGCAGTGCGGCCATCAGGACGGCAAGGTCACCGTTCCGCATGAGGACTTCATCGCGAAGATCCGCGCGGTCCGCTACGCCTTCATGGAACTGGGCGTCGACGAGGGCCTGATCGTGGCGCGCACCGACTCGCTGGGCGCGGGGCTGACCAAGCAGATCGCCTTCACCCGGCAGCCGGGCGATATCGGCGACCGCTACAACAGCTTCCTCGACTGCGACGAGATCGCGGCGGGCGACGTCGGCCACGGCGAAGTGCTGATCACCCGCGAAGGCCGCCTGATGCGCCCGAAGCGGCTGCCCTCGAACCTCTACCAGTTCCGCAGCGGAACCGGCGAGGATCGCTGCGTGCTCGATTGCATCCATGCGCTGGAGAACGGCGCCGACCTGCTGTGGATCGAAACCGAAAAGCCGCATATCGGCCAGATCGGCGGAATGGTCAGCCGCATCCGCGAAGTGATCCCGAATGCCAAGCTGGTCTACAACAACTCGCCCAGCTTCAACTGGACGCTGAACTTCCGCCAGCAGGTTTACGATGCATGGGAAGCGGAAGGCCGCGACACCGGCGCCTATGACCGGGCGAAGCTGATGAGCGTGGACTACGACGGCACGGAGCTCGGCAATGAGGCCGACGAGCGCATCCGCACCTTCCAGAAGGACGCGGCGCGCGAGGCGGGGATATTCCACCACCTCATCACCCTGCCGACCTACCACACCGCCGCCTTGTCGACCGACAATCTGGCGAAGGAGTACTTCGGCGAGGCGGGGATGCTCGGCTACGTCAAGGGCGTGCAGCGTCAGGAAATCCGCCAGGGTATCGCCTGCGTGAAGCACCAGAACATGGCCGGATCGGATATCGGCGACGACCACAAGGAATACTTCGCCGGCGAGGCCGCCCTGAAGGCAGGCGGCACGCACAACACGATGAATCAGTTCGCTGCCTGAGGCAGTTGGGGAAGTTCCCCGCCAAGCAAGGAAAGGAAGGTACTATGACCACCATGACCACCGAACCGGCCCGCGCCCGCGCGGTGCTTTCGAACCAGGACTTCAAGCTGCTGCAGGAAGCCGTGCTCTACTACATGCGCGCACATGAGGATGATCCGGTCAGCTCGACGTATTCGAACCTCTACCACCGGCTCGGCAGCGCCACCCGGCGCTGAGGACAAGAAGCAAGCCAGCGCCGCCCGGCGCTGGTTCGAAACACCGGAACGCAGGCACCCATAACGCCTGCGACCGGAACCACCGGCTCTCCTGAGCCGGATAACCTCTCAAGCGTTTTCCTGGGGAGGAAAACCAGGCCCGCCGCACCCTCTGCGGCGGGTCCTTGTTATTGGTTAACTTGCCGCCAGAAATATCCACCGGCATGGAAACACAGGGCACCGTCAGGCGTTGACGGAAATGTTAACATCTTGTGACATAACCTGATTCCAACACGGGGACGCAAAGTTGGTTCTGGTAACTTCGGAAGAGTACGAGGCGTTGGCAGGCGAAGCGCTACCTGAATCGTTCGACGCCGCGCTCGCGGCGGCATCCCGTGCGGAAAGACGGCTGCGCGAAGCGATCGACGTCTTGCCGCAAGGCGTCGTCTTCCTGGACGAACAGGGTCGTTACATCCTCTGGAACCGCAAGTACGAGGAAATCTACTGCCGCTCGGCCGACCTGCTGGAGCCCGGCGCCAGACTGGCGGATACGCTGCGGGTGGGCGTCGAACGCGGCGACTACCCTGAAGCCAGTGGCCGCGAGGAAGAATGGCTTTCGGACCGCCTGGCGCTGATGCAGCAGCCCGCCGCCCGGCACGAACAGCGCCTGTCCAACGGCCGCTACGTGCTCATCGAAGAGCGCCGGACGGAGGACGGCGGCTCGATCGGCCTGCGCGTGGACATCACCGACCTCAAGCAGAAGGAGGAAAGCTTCCGCCTCCTGTTCGAGCAGAATCCGCTGGCCATGCTGGTCCATGATCCGGAAACCGGCCAGATCCGCACCGCGAATGCCTCGGCGTGCCGCCTGTTCGGATATGAACCGGAGGAGATGGAAGGCCTCAATGCCCGGCGGCTGTTCGGCGGCGAGGCCTGGCCCGAGGCCTCGCGGATGCTCGATGCCGACAAGCCCACCTGCCATGCGGGCTGGACGATGTTCCGGCGCGACGGCGAAGTGGTGGAAGCCCATGTGACCACCCACGCCTCGGTCATCGAGGGGCGTCCGGTGACGATCGCCTCGGTCTTCGACGTGACCGAGCGTCGCCGCATCGAACGGCGCATGGAATACATGGCGCGCCACGATGAATTGACCGGACTTGCTAACCGCTCGCATTGCCGCGAGACCTTGCGGGACCTGCTGTCGAAAGTCTCGCCTTCGGAAACGGTGACGCTGGCGCTCATCGATCTCGACAATTTCAAGACCGTCAACGACACTTACGGCCACCACTTCGGCGACGCCCTGCTGACCGACGCGGCCTTGCGCATGCGCGAACTGGTACCGCCCGGCGCGCTGCTCTGCCGGATCGGCGGCGACGAGTTCGCGATCATCTTCCGGAAGTCGAGCCTCACCCAGGCGGAAATCGTCAGCAAGGCGATCATCGCCGTGCTCTGCGAGCCTTTCCACGTCCACGGCAACACCCTGCACATCGGCGCTACCGTGGGCATGGCGGGCGCTCCGTTCGACAGCAGCGATCCCGAGACACTGCTGCGCTTTGCCGACCTCGCGCTCTATGCCGCCAAGGCCGACCGGCGCGGCACCTGCCGCCGCTTCGAAGCCGCCCTCGACGAAGCCGCGCAGGCCAAGATCCGGCTCGAGACGGATTTGCGCAAGGCCGTGCGGGACGGCGAACTCGACGTCCACTACCAGCCCCTGCTCAACCTCGAAACCGGCGTGATCGAATGCTGCGAGGCGCTGCTGCGCTGGAACCATGCGGAGCGCGGCCCGGTCTCGCCCGAGGTCTTCGTGCCGCTGGCGGAAGAACTCGGGCTGATCGACAGGCTCGGCAGCTTCGTCCTGCAGACCGCCTGCCGCGAGGCGACGCGCTGGCCCGAACATGTGCGCCTCTCGGTCAATGTGTCGCCGGTGCAGTTCCGCAACGGCAACCTGCTGGGCACGGTGGTGAACGCCCTCTCCGCCTCGGGCCTCTGCGCCGAGCGGCTCGAACTGGAGATCACCGAAGCGGTGCTGATGGAACAGGGGCCACGCCCCGCCGCGATCATCCGCAACTTGCGCAGCTTGGGCATCGGTATCTCGCTCGACGACTTCGGCACCGGCTATTCCTCGCTGAGCTACCTGCTCAACTACCCCTTCACCAAGATCAAGATCGACAAGTCGTTCATTCTCAACCTCCACGAGGAAGCCAGTTCGCGTGCGGTGATCCGCGCCGTGATCGGGCTTGGCCGCAGCCTCGGCCTGACGGTGGCGGCGGAAGGGATCGAGAGCGAGGTGGAACGGGAATACTTGCGCTCGGAAGGCTGCACCCAGGGCCAGGGCTTCCTGTTCGGCCGTCCCCAGCCCGGCTCGATGCTGGAGTTTCCCGAGGGGCCGCCGCCCGACAGGCGCGACGCCGCCTGAGTTGTTCGGGCGATATCGCCGCTGATCGCCCTGCCCTGAGCCTTGCAATCGAATGTTGCAGATAAAGGCGCCGCCGCTGTCCAAGTGGATGGTGCCGCCGGTACTTGCCCGCTGCAGCATCGGGCGGAACATTATGCTGCCCTTCCTGCAATTCCGCTTTGAGATCGTGCGAAATTGTTGCAGAGTGCTTGGCGAAAGGTCGCTAGCGGCTTTACCGGCGTTGGGAGAGAGCGCGCCGGGAAGGAAGTTAATTTCTTTCCGGCGCGCCGAATCTTCGCAGGTGCAACATCTTATACTGACTAGGTTTTAGCGCCCCGGCCCGCACAAAGCGGACCGGGGCGCTCTCGTTCCGGCGCACGCGAACTCGCCTTGTTCGCAGTTGCAGCATGAACCTGAAAGCGTTCCGAGACCGCGAATCGGCGCAGATCGAATCACTCTTACCCGCATGCTTCTCCGGGTCGATTGGACGATTCGCCCCATGTCGGACCCGAGCCTGCCCGTGGCCTGGCTCATGTTTGCCCCTTCCGGGCCGCTACGCTAATCGCGAAAGACCTTGACCCAGCCCCTCATCCAGCCCGCCCGAAGCCAGACACACCTGCTCTGGTCGATCGCCCTTCCGGCGATGCTGACCAACGTCGCCACTGCACTGTTCGGCCTGGCCGACATGTGGGCGATCGGGCGCCTCGGCGACGCCCCCGCGCAAGGCGCGGTCGAACTGGGCGCGAAGTACATGATGGGCCTGCTCAACGTGTTCAACTTCCTGCGTACCAGCACCGTCGCGCTGACCGCCCAGAGCGCCGGACGGGGCGACCGCAGCGCACAGGGCGAAACCCTGGCACGGGCCATGGCCGTCGCGATGGGCATCGGCGCGGTGCTGCTCTGCCTGATGCCGCTGGCGATCCCCTTCGGGCTGGACCTGCTGGAAGCGCAAGGCGCGGTCCGCGAAAGCGCCCGCCACTATATCGCCATCCGTTACTGGGCCGGGCCGCTCTGGCTGGGCAATTGCGTGCTGGTGGGCTGGCTGATCGGCCAGCGCCTCGTCCGCCATGTCCTCGTGGTCGAAGTTGCTGCCAATATCGTCCACATCGCGCTCGACCTGTTCCTCGTGCTCGTGGTGCAATGGGGCGTGACCGGAGTGGCGACAGCGACCTTCTCCTCCGAACTGTTCAAGCTCCTGGTGCTGGCCGCCCTCGTGCTGCGCCGCCCCGAAGCCCGCACCGCTTTCGCCTCGGTGCGCCAGCGGGCGACCTGGCGGCGCGCCGAACTCGCCCGCCTCTTCGCGCTCAACCGGGACCTGTTTTTGCGCACCCTGCTGCTGACCGCCGCCCTGCTCGCCTTCGCCCGCAGCGGCGCGCAGGCTGGGCCGGTCACGCTGGCGGCGAATGGCATCCTGTTCCAACTCTTCATGCTGGCGACCCTCCTGCTCGACGGTTTCGAAAGCGCCGCGCAAGTGCTTTGCGGCGAGGCCCTCGGCGCCCGCGACCGCAGCCGCTTTACCGGGGTGGTCCGTTCGGCGCTGCTCTGGGGTGCAGTCATGGGACTGGCCCTGACACTCGGCTATGCGCTGGGCGGACGCATGCTGGCGGCGGCCTTCACCACCGCGCCGCAGGTCATCGCCGCCACCGCCGTCTATGCCCCCTGGCTGGCGCTGCTGCCGCTGCTGGGCGTCTCCGCCTATGTGCTCGACGGCGTATTCGTGGGCGCGGGATGGACGCAGGCGATGATGGGGACGATGCTGGCAGCCATGGCTTTCTACGCGGTGCTGCTGTGGGGTCTGCATCCCTGGGGCAACCACGGCCTCTGGGCGGCCTTCACCCTGTTCTTCGTAGCCCGCGCCTGCGCCCAAGCCGCCGTGTTGCCGCGCCTCCTGCGGCGCAGCTTCTCCTGAACGGCAAAAGCCGCCGACGCTGGAGGAGGGATAGCGTCGGCGGCTCGCTTGGCCTCGGGTGGGACGTTCAGGGAGCCTTGGTCAGCCCCCCGGGGATCAGTGCCCGCCCGATGCCGGCTTCGCACCGCGCGGGGGACGCGGGGCAATCCAGATAGTGCATGCAGCGATGAACAGCAGGATCGCGCAGAGTGCGAAGACATGCACCGTGCCCAGCACCGTCCCCTGCGCATTGACGAGATTGGCGAGCGTCTGGCGCGCCTGCTCCATCGAGAAACCGGCGTTCTGAAGCTGGTCCATCGTCTGCTGCGAATTGTTCATCGTCGCCGCCATGTCCGCCCCGTTGGCGCGGCTCATGTCTTCCCAGGTCGTGGTCACCAGAGCGGTGGCGATGGCGCTGGCCAGGGTGCGTCCGAAGTTGGCGATGCCTGCCGCACCCGCGGTCTCGTCGGGATCGACCGAGGCCAGGCTGATCGTCGTCAGCGGCACCATGAACAGCGAGACGCCCACGCCCTGCACCAGCTGCGGCCAAGCGATCGTCCAGAACGGCACGTCGGTGGACCAGCTCGTGCGGAAGATCGCCACCACGCCGATCCAGGCGATGCCAAGGAACACCAGCATGCGCGGATCGAAGCGCTGCATCAACTTGGGCACGAAGGGCGAGGCGAAGACCGCCAGCACGCCGGAGAAGGCCATGGCTTCACCCGCCTGCGTCGCGGTGTAGCCCATCGAGGTCTGCAGCCATTGCGGGATCACCACCACCGAGGCGAAGTAGGTGCCGAAGGCGATGGTCAGCGAGAAGGTCGCCGCCGAGAAGCCGCGGTGCCGGAAGACCTTGAGGTCCACCACCGGATGGTCCTCGGTCAGTTCCCAGATCACGAAGGCGATGAAGAAGACCACCGCGATCACCGCCAGCGCGACAATGAAGGGCGAACCGAACCAGTCGTGCTCGCGGCCGAGATCCAGCATCATCTGGAACGCGGCAACCCAGGCGATCAGCAGGCCCAGCCCGACCACGTCGATCGGTAGCTTGCGCGTCGGCGTCTCCACCCCGCGCAGGATCGTGAAGAGGCCGAAGAAGACCAGGATCACGATGGGCACGTTGATGAAGAAGATCCATTCCCACGACCAGTTGTCGGAGATGTAGCCGCCGACGATCGGACCCGCGATCGGCGCGGTGACGACGGTCATCGCCCACATGGCCATGGCGCGCGGGTGCATGTGCTTAGGGAAGATGCGCAGCAGCAGCGTCTGCGTCAGCGGCATCAGCGGACCGCCGCAGAAGCCCTGCCCGAGACGGAACAGCACCAGCAGGCCGAAGCTATGGGCGATCCCGCAGAGCGCGGAAAACACGCCGAAGCCGATCAGCGAGAGCAGGAACACGCGCAAGGACCCGAAGCGCCCTGCGAGCCAGCCGGTCAGCGGCACGCAGATCGCCTCCGCCACCGCGTAAGACGTGATCGCCCAGGTGCCGTTCGACACCGAGACGCCCAATCCGCCCGAAATGTGCGGGATCGAGACGTTGGCGATCGTCATGTCGAGCACGACGACGAAGTTGGCCATCGCCAGCAAAAAACCGGCGATGAGCAGCTTCGCACCGGTGAAGGTGGTGTCGCCAGCCGCCTGACTTCCGGCTCCGTTTCCGGCCTGGCCTCCGGTCGCTGGCGCAGCGGGTGCGCCGGCCATCAGTCGGCGTCCGTCAGTTCGATCTCGGCATCCATCGAGAGACCGATGCGCAGCGGATGCTCCTGAAGCTCCTTGGGATCGAGTTCGATGCGCACCGGCAGGCGCTGCACCACCTTGATCCAGTTACCCGTCGCGTTCTGCGCCGGGATCAGCGAGAAAGCCGCGCCGGTGCCGCCCGAGAAGCCGACGACCTTGCCGTGATAGGTCACGCC
Organism: Novosphingobium sp. BL-S-20; assembly: GCF_055521635.1. Taxonomy (NCBI): domain Bacteria; kingdom Pseudomonadati; phylum Pseudomonadota; class Alphaproteobacteria; order Sphingomonadales; family Sphingomonadaceae; genus Novosphingobium; species Novosphingobium sp. BL-S-20. The sequence goes on from NZ_CM145494.1 coordinate 2,421,756, forward strand.
CGAACCGTAGAAGTCGGAGGTCAGCGTTGCGGGCTGGCCGGGGCGGACCTTGCCCAGCTGCGTTTCCTTGAAATTGGCATCGACATAGAGATGGCCGACCGGAACCACGGTCATCGCCACGCCGCCGGCCTGGACCTTCTGGCCGACCTGGATGGCGCGCTTGGCGATCACGCCGTCGATCGGCGCGCGCACCACGGTGCGTTCGAGATCGAGCTTCGCCTGGTCGAGCTTGGCCTGGGCCTGGCGGATTTCCGGCGCGGTGGTGTCCGAAGTGCCCTTCGTCAGGGCGACGGCAGCGTCTTCCTGGCGGCGAGCGCTGACGGCGGCGGCCTGCATCTGGGCGAGCATCGCGCGCGCCTCGCTGGCCGAGGCCTGCGCCGAGGCCAGCTGCTGGCGGGCGGTCGTCAGTTCGTCGCCCGAAACCGCACCGCTGCCCACGAGAGCCTGACGGCGGGCGAAGTCGGTCTTGGCCTTGGTGAGCGTCGCCTCGGCCGAAGCCACGCTGGCCTTGGCGGAGTTGATCTGCGCATCGCTGGCGTCTGCCGAGGCGCCGAGCGCCCGGTTCTGCGCGAGCGACTGGCCGTAGCGGCGCTGCGCGGCGGCGAGTTCCGCCTCGGCCTGGGCGAGCGCGATGCGCTGGTCCGAATCCTCGATGCGGAACAGCAGCTGGCCCTTGCGGACGGGCTGGGTGTCGGTGACCAGCACTTCCACCACGCGGCCCGAGGTCAGCGGCGTCACTTGCGCATTGTCGCCGCCGACATAGGCATTGTCGGTCGAGACCGAGCGGCTGCCGATGAAGGTGTCATAGGCGAAGTAGAGCAGGCCCACCGCCGCCACGCCCACCGCGAGGCCGACGAGAAGCGGCTTGCGCCTGTTCTTTCCGAGCACGCTCCCGGAGCCCTGCTCGTTGCTGTTTTCGTCACTCATCACTCGGGAGCCTTCTTGCTTGAATTGTCTTCGTAACCGCCGCCCAACGCGCGCTTGAGCGCGACTTCGCTGGCGAGGGTCCGGAAATGGGCATCGACGGCGGCCTGCCGCGCATCGAGCGCGGTGGTCTCGGCGCTCAGCGCGTCGAGATAGTTGGCGAGGCCGCCCTTGTAGCGCTTCATCGCGATGTCGTAGGCGCGGGCCGACTTGTCCTGCGCATCGGCGGAGGCCTGTTCCTGCTCGGCCGCCGCATTGCGGGTGGCGAGCGCATCGGCCACGTCCTGAAGCGCGCCGATCACCGTGGCGTTATAGTCCGCCACGGCGAGATCGTAGGCGCCGCGCGTCTTGGTGTACTCGCCCTTCAGACGGCCACCCTGGAAGATCGGCAGGCTGATCGCGCCGCCCGCATTGCCATAGGTGGACCCGCTCTTGAACAGGTTCGAGAGGCCAAGCGACTGGAGGCCGAACAACCCGCTGATCGAGATATCGGGCAGGAACGCGGCCTTGGCAGCATCGATCCGCTTGCCCGCACCCTCTGCGCGCAGGCGCGCGGCGACGATATCCGGACGGCGACCGACGAGGCCGATCCCGGCGTCGGCGGGAACCGGCGTCACCGGCAGGCTGGCGATGGAACTGGGCGCAATCGACAGACCGCGATCCGGCCCGGAACCGAGCAGCGCGGCAAGCGCATGGCGGCGCAGCAGGATCTGCTCGCTGTTGGCCGAAAGCTGGGCGCGGGCCGAAGCCGCCAGCGATTCCGACTGGCGCAGCGGCAATTCGCTGTCGAGACCCTGCCGGCTGCGCTGGTCGCTGAGCGTGACCATCGCCTCGCGCGCCTTCACAGCATCCTTCAGCGCCTCACCGCGCGCCACGAGGCGGGCGAGGTCGAAGTAGGAGGAGACCACGTTCGAGGAGATCATCAGCTCGGCCTGACGGGCATCGGCCTCGGCGGCCTTCTGCTCGGAGGTCGCTGCGGCCAGCATCTTGCGATACTTGCCCCAGAGGTCGAGATCGAAGTCACCGGAGAGCGCGAGATCACCGGTGCTCTTCCAACCCTTGGGAACGAACTCGGCCGGAATGCCGTTGTTGTAGCTCTGCTTGGTGCCACCGGCGGAACCCTGCCCGCCCACGGTCGGCAAAGTCGAGGCCCCTGCCACCAGCGAAGCGCCGCGCGCCTGCAGGATACGGGCCTGCGCCTCGGCCACGTCGGGCGAATTGGCCAGCGCTTCGGCCACCAGCGCATCGAGCTGGGCGTCGCCATAGGCGGTCCACCACTGCTGCTGCGGCCATGCGGCATCGGATGTGGCGCCGAGCGATTGGGCGCTGTCCAGGGTTGCGGGAGCCCGCATCTGCGGCTTCGGCCCGAGGTCGGGCACCGCGCAGGCGGACAGCGAAAGGCCTGCGGCGAGCATGGAGACTGCCGCGACTCGGGTGATAGTGATCGTACTCATCGGTACAGTTTTTATCGGAGTCCGGCTTGCGCCTGTCAACGAAAAAGTGTACCAGCTAGTACCACTATGGCAGATAATCCGGGCAAACGAGAACTCAACAAGGCGAAGAAGCGGGCCGCGATCGTGGAAGTGGCGACGAAATCCTTCTTCGAGCGCGGCTATGCGGCAACCACGATGTCCTCCATCGCCGACGAGCTTGGCGGTTCGAAAGCGACCCTCTGGGCGCACTTCAGCTCGAAGGAAGAGCTTTTCGCCGCCGTAGTCGACAACAAGGTCGATGCCTTCGCGCAGGACGTGAACGAGGTTCTGATCGGCCAGACCTTTTCGTTTCCGGCGCTGCGGCGGGCATGCCTGCGCTTCGTCGACTGCCTGCTGCGCGAGAACTCGGTGCAGTTGTTCCGCCTCGTCGTCAGCGAGGGAGAGCGGTTTCCCGAGATCAACGAGATGTTCTACGAACGCGGTCCCACACGCTTTCGCGGCTGCGTGACCGAATTCTACAGGACCGCCTTCACGCAGGAGGAAGCCCTGCGGCTGACCCAGGTGACCGTCTCGGCGCTGGTGGGTTATCGTTCGGACATCCTGATGCGGCCCAAGCGCCCGACCATCAAGGAACGCGAGGCTTTCGTGGACGACCTGATCGGCCTGATCGACTGGCCGCGCCGCCCCTGCCCGCAAGTGGCGTAAGTTTGTCTGGAAATTCGCCTTAGACGAATTTCGCGGCACCGGCCCGCTCCCCCACCCGACCTCCCATTCAGTATATCCTAGATGGGAGGTCGGGTGGGGGAGCGGGCCGGTGCCGCCACGAAAATGCGCCTTAGCGCATTTTCCAGATCCTATCGCTTGACCCGGCGCCGCCGGAATAGGAAACGGCGCGCATGGACAAGTCCCCCGCACTCAGCCCAATCCTCGTCGTCACCACCGGCGGCACGTTCGACAAGCAGTATTTCGACGCCCTCAGCGAATACCAGATCGCCGAGAGCGTGATCGAGAAGCTGCTCAAGGTCGCCCGCGTCGCCCATCCGGTGCGCGTGGTCGAACTGATGCGCAAGGACAGCCTGGAGCTGACCAACGAGGACCGCGCCGCGATCCGCGCCATCGTCGCCTCCGCACCGGAAGCCCATGTCGTCATCACCCACGGCACCGACACGATGACCGACACCGCCAAGGTTCTCGCCGATCTGCCCGGCAAGACCACGGTGCTGACCGGCGCCCTCGCCCCGGCCCGCTTCGCCGAGAGCGACGCGACCTTCAATCTCGGCATGGCCTTCGCCTGCTGCCAGTCCGCACCCGAGGGCGTGTGGATCACGATGAACGGCTCTGTGTTCAACGGCCTCAAGGTGCGCAAGGACCGCGAGGCGGGGAAGTTCGTCAGCGTTTGAGTGCTTCAGGGATAATCCACCGCACTTCTCACGCCACCGTTTTCCAGAACCAGACAGCTTTTCCCGAAAACTAAGGGCAAAACCGGAAAGCCCTGTTCGTCAGCTGCAAACGGCTGCCCCCATAGACCAGCACGCGGAAGGCCGATCGCCGCGTCGCTGAGGAACGCGCACGACCTCCCGGTCGCACGGTAACACCGCCTCCCTCGCCGGGGGGTGGTTCTTACGCTGCAACGGGAGTTTTCGTGACGATAGCGCTTCAGAACCAGGCCGATGTCCATGTCGCACTGACGCATGCGCCGATCGGCGCGATGATCATCGACAGGGCCGGCGTGATCTCTTGGGCGAATGCCTCGCTGGCCGCATTGCTGGGCGAACCGGACCCCGCCGCCCTGCGCCTCACCCTTGCTTTCGCCTGGCTGTCGCAGAGCGATGCCGAAATCCTCCAGCAGATGCTGGAGCTGTTCTTCGCCGCCCCGGTGGAGGCCCGCCCCTCGTGGACCCGCACGGTCACGATCAAGGCGCTGGAAGGCATCGAGCAGACCGTCGAACTGACGCTGACATCCTCCCCCGGCGAGTTCGACAAGCGCGCGATCCTCTGGTTCCAGAGCCTGACCCGCCAGACCATCGCCGAACGGCGCTTCACCCAGATCTTCGAGAACCTGCCGCTCGGCGCCCTCGTGGTCGACAGTCGCCAGCGCATCGTCCAGGTCAACTCCGCGCTCGCCGCCGAGTTCGGCTATCCGCGCGAGGAACTGGTCGGCCAGCCGCTGGAGATGCTGCTGCCTCCGCGCTACCGCGAGGGGCATCAGCGCCATGTCGAGGGCTATGTCGCCGCTCCCGCATCGAGGATGATGGGTTCGGGTCGCGACCTGACGGGCCTGCACCGTTCGGGTCAGGAAATCCCGGTCGAGATCGCCTTGACCCGTCTCGAAAACGGCGCCCAGCCGATGTTCATGGCGATCGTCAACGACTTGTCGTCCCGCAAGCGGGGCGAGACCGCACTCCAGCAGACCAATGCCCAGCTTGAGGAGTTCACCTATGTCACCAGCCACGATCTGCGCTCGCCGCTGCGGGGCATCGCCGATCTCGTCACCTGGATTCGGGAGGACCTGAGCCACGTCGACCTCTCCGAGGACGTGCAGCACAATTTCGACCGCATCGCCCTGCGCATCGCCCGCGCCGAACAGATGATCGACGACCTGCTCGACTATGCCCGCGCCGGGGTGCGCGACCGCCATACCGAGACCATTTCCCCCGCCGCGCTGATCGACGAAGCCTTGAGCCTGGCCCTCGTGCCCGACAGTTTCCGGATCGAGATCGACCTCCAGGGCGGCGACATCACCGCCCCGCGCGCGCCGCTGGCAACCTCGCTGCGTAACCTTATCGGCAATGCGGTGAAGCACCACGGCGGGAGGGCAGGCCACATCCGCATCGCCATGCGCGAAGAAGGGCGTTTCTCGGTCTTCACCGTCGACGACGACGGCAAGGGCATTACCCCCGGTAACGAGGACCGCATCTTCAAGCTGTTCCACCGCGCCTCGCCCGGCACCAGCGGCGACGGCGTCGGCCTCGCCTTCACCCGCCGCATGATCAACGCCCACGGCGGCATGGTGACGGTGCAGTCGCCGGGGGCGCTCGGCGGCGCCTCGTTCGAGATTCACTGGCCCCGGATCCTGCTGAAGGAGAACGAGGATGACTGACAGCGAAACCGCCCTGTTCGACTATACCGTGCTGGTGGTCGACGACGACGACGTCGCCCTCGAAGGCGTGCTGCGCAGCTTCAAGCGCCATGGCGTCCCCTGCCGCAGCCTAACTGCCGGAGACGGCCGCGAGGCGCTGGACATCCTGCGCGGACGGCATCCCGGCAAGCAGATCGATACCCCGGTAATCGTCCTGCTCGACCTCAACATGCCGAACATGGACGGTTTCCAGTTCCTGGAGGAACTGCGCGCCGATGCCGAGCTGAAGCGGACGGTCGTGTTCATCCTCAGCACCAGTTCGCGCGATCAGGACCGCTCACGCGCTTACGACGAACATGTCGCCGGTTACATGGTGAAGTCGGCGGTCGGCCCGCAGTTCGCCCAGCTCGCCCAGTTCATCACCAAATACGCCACCACGCAGAACCTGCCCGCGATCGCGCATCCGTGATCCCGCTGCACCCAGCCAAGGAATCCGAGACGATGGAGTACAACTACAACGGCAAGACGGAAATCCAGGCCCTCGTGGTGGACGACGACGATGTCGACCGGGAACGCCTGATCCGCATGCTCCAGCGCGGGCCGCGCGCGATCAACGTGATCGAGGCCAGTTCGCAGGCCGAGGCGCTCCAGATCATCCGCCATGCCGAACCCGCGCTCGACATCGTCTTCCTCGACGTCGGCCTGTCCGACGGGGACGGGCGCGATCTGGTGCCGACGATCCGCGCCGAAGTCGATCAGGACTGCCCGATCGTCGCCGTCACCGGCAATGTCGACGAGCAGGTCGCGGCGGATTCGATCAAGGCCGGAATGACCGAATATCTCACCAAGCGCGCGCTTTCGCCGGAACGGGTCGCCGCCTCGGTCGAGGAAGGCATCGCCTGGCGCAAGTACCGGCAGGACCTGCGCCGCACCGAGGAGGAACTGACCCACCGCAGCCTCCACGATCCGCTGACCGACCTACCCAACCGCACGCTGCTGTTCGACCGCCTCGGCCAGGCCTGCGCCCGCGCCCGCCGCAACGGCAGCTCCTTCGCGGTGATGATGATCGACCTCGACCGCTTCAAGGAAATCAACGACAGCTTCGGCCATGCCGCGGGCGACGTCGTGCTCACCACCGTCGCCCGGCGGCTGCGCGGCCACTTGCGCGAGGTGGATACCGTGGCCCGGCTCGGCGGCGACGAGTTCGCCCTGTTGCTGCAGGACGTGCCGGACTATGAGACCGCCACCGGCCTCGCGGGCAAGCTGGCGCGGGTGATCGAGCAGCCGATCGTCCACGACAACCGTATCCTCCACGTCGGCGCCTCGATCGGCATCGCCATGTGCCCGCAGCGCGGCTATGCGCCGACGGGCCTGCTCTCCGCCGCCGACGATGCGATGTATGCGGCCAAGCGCGGGCTCGACAAGCTGGTGACCAGCCGCGACAGCCTGCCCGCCGCCCCCGCGTTCGATCCCAAGGATATGCTGGAGGAGATCGACCAGGCCATCGCCCACGATGCGCTCGAATGGCACTGGCAGCCCAAGGTGGACTTGCGCGACGGGCGCGTGCTCGGCTTCGAGGCGCTGGTGCGCTGGCGTCATCCGCGCAGCGGCAATATCCCCGCCGACCAGCTCATCCGCACCGTGGAGCAGTCGCCGCTGCTGGAGACCTTCACCCACCAGTGCCTCGACACCGTGCTCGCCCAGTTCGCGCGGATACAGGACAAGGTGGACGGCGCCGCCATCGCCATCAACGTCTCGGCCCGGATGCTGGAACGACCGACTTTCGTGGACAGCGTGGTCGAACTGATCGAATGCCACCGCATCGCCCCTGAGCGGGTGACGCTGGAACTCACCGAGACCGCCCTCATCACCAATCCCTCGCAGGCCAAGCGGGTGATCGAGCGGCTGCACGAGCACAGGATTCCGCTCTCCATCGACGATTTCGGCGCGGGCTTCACCTCGTTCGGCTACTTGCGCGACTTCGCGATCAGCGAGATCAAGATCGACCGCTCGTTTATCTCGCGCTTCACCGAGAGCCGCTTCGACCAGTCGCTGGTGAACAGCCTCGTGGTGCTCTGCGAAAGCCTCGGCATCCCGCTGGTGGCCGAGGGGGTGGAGAATCCGGAAACGCAGGAACTGCTGGTCTCGCTCGGCTGCAATGCGGGACAGGGCTACGGCATCTGCAAGCCGATGCCTTACGAGGATGTGCTCGACTGGATGGATACCTGGCGCGGTCAGGCGCCAATGATCCGTCAGGTGAACGCCTGACGGGGCCGGGAACAGAGGTCTCAGCTCCTCCCGTCGTCCCCGCAAAGGCGGGGACCCCGCTTCTTTACTGACTGACGACGCAGCCCGCTCAGAAAGGCCCGGACAAACCCCCTCCAGAGGAAACCGTCGCCACCCGGCCCGCAACCCAGATCGAACCGTCGCCGTCCCGTCGGCAATGGACCAGACCATCTGCGCCGACCTTGCGCCCCTGCGCGGCAACGTAGCTCTCCCGAACCAGCCCTTCGGCAAAGAGATACTGCGCCACGGCCGCATTGAGACTGCCGGTCACCGGGTCCTCCACCATGCGGCCCGCCGGATCGGCGAAGAAAGCGCGCACTTCGAACTGCGCCTGCGAGCCGGGAGCACAAGGCCCCAGCAGCGCCACATCGGTATGCAGCGGTGCACGCGGCGACGGTTCGGCGGCGAGAACCGCCTCGACGGAAGCGAGATGCAGCAGCTTCCAGCCGGGACCGTTGGCGGCATGAACAGCGGCGACCACGGCGCTTTCCTCCACCCCGCAGAGGCGGATGGTCTCGGCCCGGTCCGCAGCATCCAGCGGACCCGAGCGGCGCAAGTCCGGTGCGCGGAAGGCCAGCATGTCTTGCTCCTGCCGCACGTCGACGAGGCCGATGCCGCATTCCTGCACCACCTTGCCCGCAGCCTTGGGAACGCCCCCAGCCGCCAGCCAGGCATGGGCGCTCCCCAGCGTCGGATGCCCGGCGAAGGGCAGTTCACCCGCCGGATAGAAGATCCGCACCCGGTAATCGGCCGCAGGGTCGGTCGGCGGCAGCAGGAAAGTGGTCTCCGAAAAACCCAGCCAGCGCGTGATCCGCAGCATCGTCTCCGCATCCAGACCCTCGCCGCCGCGCACCACTGCGAGCGGGTTTCCGGTCAGCGGACCGGAGCCGAACACATCGATCAGATCGAGTTTCATCAGCCGCATTCCCTTTCAATTCCGATTGCTTGGCGCTATTTTCGCACGGTCGCGACTTCGTAGCGATACGCCGCTTCCAAGGTTTTTCCCGTGGTTCATTCCGGGTTGTGGAGCAAGGGTGCATGCGGTTCGTTATGCCGTCACGAAAATACGTTCTCAGGAAGGACACCGCGATGAAAAAGACCCTTTTGGCGTTCGCCATGGCAGCCCTGGTTCTCCCGCTGGCCACCCCCGCAGCCGCGCAGGACTGGCGCCGCGACCGTCATGACAACCACGGCCGCTACGACCGGGACCGTAACGATCGCAACCGCTACGACAACCGCGGTCGCTATCGCGAACCCCGCCGCCTCGGCCGCAATGACCGCGTCTGGCGCGGCAACGATGGCCGCTACTACTGCAAGCGCGACAACGGCACCACCGGCCTGATCATCGGCGCCGGTGCGGGTGCACTGGCCGGCCACGAGATCGCCGGTCGCGGCGACCAGACGCTCGGTGCGATCATCGGCGGCGTCGCCGGCGGCCTGCTCGGACGGGAGATCGATCGCGGCGAAGTGAAGTGCCGCTGAGGTTCTGAACGGCTGCAAACGAAAAACGGCGCGCCATCCTTCGATGGCGCGCCGTTTTCCTCTCAGGTATTCCTCGTAGTCACCAGCCGCAGATGGTTGTCCGTAGCCGGGTCCACAGCGGAGACCGTGCGATTCCGCCCCTGCCGCTTGGCATCGTAGAGCGCCTCGTCCGCCCGCCGCATCGCTTCCGGCAGGGAAAGTCCCGTCGTCGATGCCACGCCCAGGCTGAGCGTGGGTACCACCTGATCTCCGGCAAAAGTCGATACGGCCAGCTGCGCCACCGCGCGGCGCAGGCGCTCGGCGGCGGCATGGGCCTCTCGGCCGCTGCGGGCATGGAGGAACAGTCCGAACTCCTCTCCGCCGAGCCGTCCGCACAAATCCCCGGCACGCAAGTTATCCTGGATCGTATTGCCGATCGCGACCAGCACGCGGTCGCCCACCCCATGACCGAAATCGTCGTTGATCTGCTTGAAATGATCGACGTCCGCCACGATCAGCCAGCCGTCGCGGTCTGCCATGATATCGCGCGTCAGTTCGATGAAGACGTCGCGATTGGTCAGCCCGGTCATGCCGTCGACGCGGGAGGTGCGTTCCAGCCGCTTGAATGCCTGCGCCAGTTCGCCGTGCAGCGCGGCGATCCGCAGCTGCTGGCGCATGAGCACGATGCACACCGGTGCCGAGACCGCCAGCGCCACGACCATGCCGAGCACCAGCAATTGCACCGGCATCGCAAAGCCGGGCAGGAACGCCGCCAATTGCAGCAACAGCAATGTCGCCGCCACCGACAGCCCCGTCCCGGCAGCCACACTGCGCAAGCCATGGCTTTTCATTTCGAACAAAACCCCGTTTAACCCCTGAGCGGCAGATAGGCCGGGATAGTTAACAACCTCCTGCATAGCCTATTCGTACTTATACCTAAGTAAGACCCGCATTACCTCGAACGACACCCACTCATCCACTGAAAAGCCCCGGAAAACCCGCGCTTCCCCTTGCCAACAACCGGCATTCCCACGCGCGATAGGGCAGCCGTTCCGGCAATAAGTTCTGTAAGGTAACATTGCCCGGCGATAGGGGCTGGCCTCCGGCTTCGTCATCAGCCATCGTGCAGCATCCGTTCTGTCAGGAGACTGCGTGTACCGTCCGACGCTGATCGCCCTCTGCACGATGCCCGTCCTTGCCTCGGCCCTTGCTCCGGCGGCCGCGATGGCGGACAGCCCGCGCGAACTTCTGACCGCAGCAGCCTTTCAGGCGCCGGACAAGCCCAGGGCGCTGGCCCTGATCGGGCAGGCGATCGCGGCTTCCGACCGGATATTGGCCGCCCACCCCGGCGACCATGAAGCGACGCTCCAGCGCGGCATCGCCATCGGCTATCGTGCAAAACTGACCCGCAGCCGATCGGACGCGCGCACCTCGCTCGGCATCTTCGAAAAGCTCGCGGCCCAGAACCCGCGCGATGCCGAAGCGCAGATGGTGATCGCGGGCTGGCATCTCGATGCGATCGACCAGCTCGGCGGCTTCATGGCCCGCACCGCGCTGGGCGCGAAGAGCCAGGCCGGTGAAGCCGCGCTCACCCGCGCGGTCGCGCTGGGCGGAGACCGTGCCTTCTATCCGGGCCTCGCCGCTCTCATGCAGATCCGCAAGGACCAGGCGGACATCGCCCAGATCCGCCGCTGGGCGGAGGCCGCCGCCAAGGCCCCCACCCCCACTCCGCTCGATGCGGTGATGAAACGCGGCGCCCTGGCCATCCTGCCGTCGCTGCGTGCAGGCAATGCCAAGGCGGCAGCGGCCACGGCGCGCAAGCTGCTACCGTTCGGAAAACTGGCGAGCTGACGCGGCAGAGTCCGGCACCCCGCCCCAAGTACCGCCCCCTCTTCGTCGACGGCAAGCCTCGTTTCGGCGTGTATCGTCAAATTGACGCGAATGTTCATCCTCCGTTTTGGCGCCCGGTGGAAAGGCCGGGGCCGGTCAACAAGACATTCAACTCGGAAGGATTTTCAGATGCGCAAAGCCATCACCGCAGCCCTGCTCGCCGCGATCACCGTGCCCGCCACGCTCGCCGTCACCGAAGTCGCCGAAGCCCGCGATCACGGTCGCCGCTACCACCGCACCGACAACGGCGTGCGCTACTGGCGCGGCAATGACGGCCGTTATCGCTGCAAGAAGGCGAACGGCACCACCGGCCTGCTGATCGGCGGCGTCGCCGGTGCCCTGGCTGGCCGCGCCATCGACACGCGCGGCGATCGCGCCACCGGCACGATCCTCGGCGCCGGTGCCGGTGCCCTGCTCGGCCGCGAGATCGACCGCAACAACAGCCGCCCGCGCTGCCGTTAATCTACGGAAAACCACGACGCGCCGACCCTCGGGACGGCGCGTCCCATACCTGCCACGATTGAAATATTTCGAAATCACCGGGCGACGGGATATGCCTAAGCCCTCGCCCCATGGCACCCGATCTCGAACGGACTACCGGTACCACCGGCGTCAACCGCCTCCTCGCATCGGCCTTCGGCGTAAGCCTCGTCAGCGATATTCCCGAACGCCTTTCCCGTCACGGCCTGCGCCCCTGGCTGGACGGCAAGCGCCGCCGCCGGCTCGACCGCATCCGCGACAGCGGCCTGCTGTTCATCCACGTCCCCAAGAACGCCGGAACCTCGATCTGCGACCGCCTCTACGGCGCGCAGATGAAGCACTGCTCGATCCGCTACTACGCCAAGGCCGCGCCCGACCTGCTCGATCTGCCCAGTTTCGCGCTCGTCCGCGATCCGGTCGACCGCTTCCTTTCCGCCTTCCGCTATGCCCGCACCGGCGGCACCCGCCATCGCACCGTCTCCGCACCCTTCCGCGAGCGTTACGCCACGTTCCGGACGATCGACGATGCCATCGAGCACCTTGCCGAGGCACGCTCCCCCTTTGGCATCGATCACATCTTCCGCCCCCAGTGCTGGTACGTGCTCGACGCCCAGGGGCGCTCGGCGGTCGACCGGCTGATCCCCTACGAACAGATCGGCGAGATCGGCAAACGCCTCGGCCGCGAGGAACTCTCCACCCTGCCCGAGTTCAACCGCAGCCATGAAACCGGCGGCCACAAAACCGACTGGCGCCCGACACCCCGCCAGCTCGACTTCCTGCACCGCTTCTACGCGGCGGACTTCGCGCTGCGCCACCAGGCGGTGACCGGCATGCCCGCGCCGCAGCGCAGCACCGGCACAGCGACCAACCCGGTACCCTCGCTCGCGGGATAGTCGCCCTAAACGGAAGTATGTGATTATGCGGAGAGGCCTTTCCTACAGGTCCGGTCTGTGCTCCTATGCCCGGCAATGATCGCTCGCTTACTTTTCTCGCCACGTCGCCTCTCCTGCCGAACCGGACAGGATGGCCGGGGCGCCGGGAATTTTCTCCCAGGACCGTGTAAACCGTGTCAACCTGCCGCCATGGCAGCCCTGCGATGAGCGAGCGGCCTGCCATGCTGGTGACCGGCGGCGCCAAGCGGATCGGCGCTGCCATAGCCCGCATGTTCGGCGCGGCGGGATGGCACGTCGTCATCCACTACGGCCATTCGCGGGAACAGGCCGAAGCGCTGGCGGCGCAGCTTCCCTCATCCGAGATCGTCGGCTGCGAACTGAACGACTGGAACGCCGGTCCCGCCATGGTCGAAGAGCTTGCCGCCCGCCTGCCGGACTGGCGCGTGCTGGTGAACTGCGCGGGCATGTTCGACCTCGACACCGCCCGGTCGCTCGATCCGCAGACTTTCGAGAAAGCCATGCGCGTCAATGCCGGAACCCCGGCACGGTTGGCCCAGGCCTTCCTCGCCCATGCCCGCGCCAAAGCCGGGCGGCGGGTGATCCACGTCACCGACCAGAAGCTGCTCAATCCGAACCCGGATTTCTTCTCCTACACGATGAGCAAGCATGCCCTCGCCGCGACGATCCCGATGCTGTCGATGGCCCGCGTTCACGAGGACGACCGCATCTACGGCCTCGCCCCCGGCGCGATCCTGGCCAGCCACGACCAGACCGAGGCGGAAACCGAAGTTTCGCACCGCATGAACCTGCTGGGCCGCAAGACCACCCCGGAAGACGTGGCATCCGCCGCCCTGTTCCTCTCGCAAGGCTGGCTGGCCAGCGGCGAGACGCTCTACGTCGATTCCGGCCAACACCTCCTCGCGCAGCCGCGCGACGTTCTCTTTCTCGCACGCCAGTAATTCTGCCCTTTCCTCCCGATGAGCGCTCCTCCCAGACCGTAACGATTACCTCGCCCTCGCTTGCGCTTATGGCAAGCGAACCCTCTTGCACCGGGCCGTAACGCCCTTCACAAATGGTTGATGGCAATGGGAATTCTCGATCACTTCCTGCAACGCGGCGTCCGCCAGGGCGTTCTGGAAGTCGTCCGCCCCGATGGCAGCGTAAAGCGCTTCGGCACCCCCACCCCCGGCTTTCCGGACGTGCGAATCCGCTTCACCGACAAGGCCGGTGAACGGCGCATCCTCACCGATCCTCGCCTCGGCGCAGCGGAAGCCTTCATGGACGGTCAGCTCGTCATCGAGCAGGGCGATATCATGGACATGGTCGAACTGATCCGCGCCAATGCCAAGTGGGACAAGGGCGGCGAGCTTCACGAGCAGACCGCGTTCAAGAAGCTGAAGGGCAAGGTCGTCACGCTGGTCGACGGCATCAACAAGGCGGCGAGCGCCAAGAAGAACATCGCCCACCACTACGATATCGGCAACGAACTCTATAACCTGTTCCTCGATATCGAGCACATGCAGTATTCCTGCGCCTATTGGCCGCAACCGGACATCTCGCTGGAGCAGGCGCAGACTGCCAAGCTCGCGCATATCGCCGCCAAGCTGGCGCTCGAACCGGGCCAGCGCGTGCTTGACATCGGCTGTGGCTGGGGAGGCATGGCGATCTATCTCGCCAAACACGCCGGAGCCTCGGTGCTCGGCATAACTCTTAGCGAGGAACAGCTCGCCCTCGCCCGCGAGCGCGCGGAACAGGCCGGTGTGGCCGACAAGGTGACGTTCGAACTCGTCGACTACCGCGACCTCGCCGCGCGCGGTGCCAAGTTCGACCGCATCGTCTCGGTCGGCATGTTCGAACACGTCGGCCAGGCGCAGTTCGGCCAGTTCTTCAAGGCGGTCGGCAACCTGCTGACCGACGACGGCGTGATGCTGCTGCACACGATCGGCCGCATGGGCGGCCCCGGCTCGACCGACGCCTTCACCCGCAAATACATCTTCCCCGGCGGCTACATCCCCGCCCTCAGCGAGACCGTGGCGGCCAGCGAGAAATTCCGCCTGATCGCCACCGACGTCGAGAACCTGCGCCTCCACTACGCCCTGACCTTGCGCGAATGGTACAAGCGCTGCGTCGCCAACAAGGAAGCCATCGTCAACCTGATGGACGAGCGCTTCTACCGCATGTGGATCTTCTATCTCGCGGGCGCCACCGCCGCCTTCGAAAGCGGCGGCATGTGCAACTACCAGATCCAGTACGCCCGCAGCCGCCACGCCCTGCCGCTCACCCGCGACTACATCGGCATCGCGGAAAAGGCGCTGCTGGCCGAATAGACCCGGCGCTTTCCTTCCCAGCGCTTTCCTTCATTGCACAGGGGGGCGCGTGCTGATAGGCGCGCGTCCCGAATCCCATGCCCTTTCCTGCGGAGCCCGCGCCCATGTCCGACAGCATCAAGAAGGTCGTCCTCGCCTACTCCGGCGGCCTCGACACCAGCGTCATCCTCAAGTGGCTTCAGGTCACCTACAACTGCGAAGTGGTGACCTTCACCGCCGACCTCGGTCAGGGTGAGGAACTCGAACCCGCCCGCGCCAAGGCCAAGCTGATGGGCCTGCCGGACGAGAACATCTACATCGACGACCTGCGCGAGGAATTCGTGCGCGACTTCGTCTTCCCGATGATGCGCGCCAATGCCCGCTATGAAGGCGACTATCTCCTCGGCACCTCGATCGCCCGCCCGCTGATCTCCAAGCGCCTGATCGAGATCGCGCATGAGACCGGCGCCGACGCCGTCGCCCATGGTGCGACCGGCAAGGGCAACGACCAGGTTCGCTTCGAACTCTCGGCCTACGCGCTCGATCCGAACATCAAGGTCATCGCCCCCTGGCGCGAGTGGGACCTGACCAGCCGCACCGCCCTCATCGCCTGGGCCGAGCAGCACCAGATCCCCGTCCCCAAGGACAAGCGCGGCGAAAGCCCGTTCTCGACCGACGCCAACCTCCTCCACACCTCGTCCGAAGGCAAGGTTCTGGAAGATCCGTGGGAAGAGACCCCCGACTACGTCTACTCGCGCACCGTCAACCCGGAAGACGCGCCGGACGCACCGGAATACATCACCATCGACTTCGAGAAGGGTGACGGCGTCGCCCTCAACGGCATCGCCATGTCGCCCGCCTCGCTCCTCACCGCGCTCAACGAACTGGGCCGCAAGCACGGCATCGGCCGTCTCGACTTGGTCGAGAACCGCTTCGTCGGCATGAAGTCGCGCGGCATGTATGAGACGCCGGGCGGCGAGATCTACGCCCGCGCCCATCGCGGCATCGAGCAGATCACGCTCGACCGCGGCGCCGCGCACCTCAAGGACGAGCTGATGCCGAAGTATGCCGAGCTCATCTACAACGGCTTCTGGTTCGCCCCGGAGCGCGAGATGCTGCAGGCCGCCATCGATCACTCGCAGGCCCGCGTCAACGGCACCGTCCGCCTGAAGCTCTACAAGGGCAATGCCTCGGTCGTCGGCCGCAAGTCGGCAGACTCGCTCTACTCCGAACGCCACGTCACTTTCGAGGACGATGCCGGTGCCTACGACCAGAAGGACGCGGCCGGTTTCATCAAGCTGAACGCCCTGCGACTCCGCCTGCTCGCCCAGCGCGACGCCAAGTAAGCGCCCCGGATTCGGCCTCCCGAATCCTTTCAACGTCTTAACGACATCCGGCGGCCCGTTGCCAAAGTGCGACGGGCCGCTTTTGCATGGGTCCCCAGAGCGACGAACTGCCTGTAGGACTCCTCGCCATGACGGGGAAGCACAACCAACCGCATAAAGCCCAGCGACTTGCGCGCATCGGCTTTGCACTTGCCACCGCTGCCATGCTGGTAGCTCCGGCCTCCTCGGCGATCGCTGAGTCGAAGCTGGCGCCCGCGAAGGCCGCCCCGGAAATCACTGGCTCGGCACCCGCCGCGATCATCGCCGCACCCACGGCCACCACGCCCGTCGCCGCCCTGCCGCAATCGCTCGAAGAGCAGACCCAGGAATTCGAGGCCATCAAGGGCGGCACCGCCAGCTTCTACGGCCACTCGCTCCGCGGCGCCCGCACCGCCAGCGGCGAGCGCTTCAACCCGGACGACCTCACCGCCGCCCATCCCTCGCTGCCCTTCGGCACCATGCTGCGCGTCACCAACGCACTGACCGGCGATTCCGTCATGGTCCGCGTCAACGACCGCGGCCCGTTCCACTCCAACCGCGTGATCGACCTCTCCGAGGCCGCCGCGAAGGAAATCGGCATCGCCCGCATGGGCTCCGGCAAAGTCGAACTCGCCGTTCTCACCGAAGACGAGTAAACCGCGCAATTCTCTGAAAAAGAGAAGGCCGACGCGGTAACGGAGGGGGTGGGGGAAGCACCGCGCCGACCTTCACCCATGATAACATCGCACCCCGCATCGGGTTCCCGGCCGAGCTGCAAATCACCGACCCTGCCCCCAGCAGGTTGACACGGTTTACACGGTCCAGAGCGAAAAAACCCGCGCCTCCCGCCCAGCGACTTGAACTCCATCGGAGGCAAGTCCCGGCAAGCCTCCGCCACCACCGCATCGACCTCCCCCTCCGCGCGCCGACGCCAGCCGTCCCAGTCCCGCGCCGCCACCTCCCGCCAGACCGCCACGCGCGCCTCAGGCTCGTCCTCCGGCCCCGCCTCGCCCGCCGCCACGGCCTGCTCCCACTGCCGGTCCGCCTCGTCCTGAAGCAAGGCCCCCGCCGCCTCGGCGTAATCCTCGCGCGCCGGAGGGAGCAGTTCCGCCGAAACCGCCACCAGCTCCACCGGCCCCGCGCCCGCAACCACCGCCAGCACCTCATCGAACCGCTCGGCCAGACCGCCCTCCGCCGCCCGGTCCAGCCGCGCCAGATGCGCCAGCAACAGCCGCGCGTCATACCGCCGCCGCACCGCCACCTGCTCGCCATGGTAAAAGACCGGCTCCTCCACCCCGTCGAGCGCCCGCGTCGCCAGCACTTCCTCGACATGCCGCCGCGCCAGCCCCAACGCCGCCTCCCACCCGAGCGCGAAAGCGGTATCCCGCCGCCGCAACACATAAGCCGACTGCCGCGACATCCCCACCCGCGCCGCCGCCGCCCGCACATCGCCCTTCTCGGCCAGATAATGCAGAAACCGAACCTTCCGCACGGGAGACCAGCGCGAGTCATCCAGGGGTGAAGAAGAAAGAGAAGTGCGAGGGCCATCGCCCTCGCGCTCCCCGGCCCTTTCCGCCGTGCCCCGCCGACCCGGAGCGCCCTCCTTGAGAGCCTCCTCCAGCCCGACATCGCAAGCCGAAGCACCGCCTTCTTCGTCATCCCAGCGAACGCTGGGATCGCCCTCAGCCGAGCGCCCACCCCGCCCGCGCGGAAAGGACTCCCCCGGCAACCCGATATCCCGAGAAGCCGGAATCCACCCCCGCCCGGCAGCCGTGGGATACGAAGAGTTTGAATGGTCGGACATGGTTCACCCCCAGAATTGGAGCCAAAGCCCCGGCGCAACCGCGCCGGGGTGAACCGGATCATTTATCGCATATGGGGATGTGTAGGAAAGTGACCCCATCAGATCAAAAAAAAGGCCCGGAAAACCGGGCCTTTTAGAGGACACAATGACAATCTTAGTCGTCGGTATAGGGCTCGAACTTAAGCCGCGCTTGCCGGACCACATAGCTAATCGCCATTGCTCTTCTCCTCTGATCGATCGCTGGTTAGGATCGTAGATACGAATCCCAGACTTCCTTTGGCATTAATGCAAACGCCTGACAAGCTCCTTACGTTCCCCTCCTGCGCCATCACGCCTTGAGAGACATATCTAAAGTTGCTCGACATTCACGCAAAACGTGCTCCTCTTCAGAGGAACCGCCTCGATCATAGCACCCCAATTTTTCCAAATTTTCAATTGCTAATTTAGCAAAATGACGAGCCTGTTCGTAATTTTTTATAAATATAAAATATCGCCGCAAGGTATTAAGCTTATGATAATCCGCACTTCCGGATTCATCAAATTGCCCAACTTCACTCACCGCACTGTGAATAAAATCATCACTGATACCGTGCTCGGCCAATTGAGAACGAACGCCCCCTAATTCCAAAAATTCGGTAACAAAATATAATACGTTACTGAGCGCCATGATCCTTGAAGATTCATGAGGATGATCGGTCGGAAAGGGAGCATCCGCAACAACGATCTGAGATGCGGAATATGAATAATACGCAGCAAGCAGAACTTCGTTAAGATCGGCACTCGACCAATCACGAGCACGCTCAGTAGGCTGATTTTTGACGCCATCCCAATGCCAGAATCCTAAAATTCTATTAGCAGAGGCGTGAACCCAATGATTTTCCGGCAAATCTAATTCAGAAAAATTATCAATAAGCCCGCGCATTTTTGTTTTAGCAGATTCAAACTCACCCAAATCATATAGTACTCTAGCAAGTCTGTAGGGAATTATGCCTCTATCTGGATAAGAAATTTCTATCGCATCGTATATCATACGAGCATTTATCAAATTAGCATTACCAGAAGACTTCCCTAATCGCCTTCCCAACTCAAATTCGAGCAAAGCCCGCTCCATAGAACAGACGTAGCGAAGTTCTTTTTCAAGATCCGGCTCTACAGATAGCGTATCAATCCATTCCGAAGCAGCTTTTAGTTCCCTTGAAGCCACCCTGATTTGCGCAATATTATTTGTAGTTGAATAAGCCTTCATGCCTGAGTCGAGCAAAGACTCTCGAGACTTACTCAAAAGCATATGCATTCGATCTTTTAGCGCCCCTCTATACTGCGAAAATGGGCGCAACCTTATTTCTGGCTCTTCAGCCAACCTCGATCGATGCACACGTTTAACGCTATCATCTAATTCGTCGATTTGTATTTTGACTTGGTCACCATACTGAGCAAGCCCATCATTCAGAGTCTTCATAACATTCAAATGAGCAAGGCAATTTTCGACCATAGCAGACATAGCACTATCCATGTCTGGATTTATTCTTCTTTTATACTTCAAACGATGGTCAATTTCAGCCCACACATCTTCAAGAGCAGTACGAATTTGTATTTCTATAGGGATATCGAGATATCGACCATTCCACTTTCCGCGCGCCCACAAAACAATGTGTGTCGATGAATAGTTCTCAGGACGCTCAATAATTTCACAGCGAAGTGAATGCCCCCTGTCCTTGAAAATAGCCTGTATCCGATGAGCTAATTTTTGCGCATCACCAACAACATTAACAGAATATATTTTTATCTCTTCAACAGGATTTTCGAGAAAAAGACTACCCTCGTCTTTTCCTGAATTTTCAGATATCCTATCGAGAAGTACAGGAATGATGCCAAGGGCATCCAACCTATACAGCGTCACAATTCGAATACCAACGACATCCCTGATATCGGTGACTCGATACGATCTTCCCTCGACTATTTTTCTATTAATTTTTTCGACAATTTTGAAATCGTCTTTTACTCGCGACTTAACTGCATAAGCCATCTCCGAAATTGAAGGCGCACCCAACTCGAAGATACGAAGTACTTGATCAGCTACCCCTTGGGCGCCACGAAGGCGCTCCATCGCTTGTTGCTCAATAGACTTGCCCACACTGCCCCACCTAGAAAACAATACCCCTTACGAGTAGCTGTCTCTAAGCATCTATGGCAAGAGGGCTAGTGATTAACCTTAGACAGAATATCTGTAAATTACTTCGCCCAGCTGGAAAGCAGCGGCTTCAGATAGTGCCCGGTGAAGGACTTCTTCACCTTCACGATATCCTCCGGCGTACCGGCGGCGATCACCTCGCCGCCGCGCACGCCGCCTTCCGGGCCCATGTCGATGATCCAGTCGGCGGTCTTGATGACATCGAGGTTGTGCTCGATCACCACCACCGAATTGCCTTGTTCGACAAGGCGGTGGAGCACTTCGAGCAGCTTGCGCACGTCCTCGAAGTGGAGGCCGGTGGTCGGCTCGTCCAGCACGTAGAGCGTCTGGCCGGTGGAGCGGCGGGCGAGTTCCTTGGCGAGTTTGACGCGCTGCGCCTCGCCGCCGGACAGCGTGGTCGCCTGCTGGCCGACCTTTACGTAGCCGAGGCCCACTTCGTTCAGCATGTGCATCTTGTCGCGGATCGGCGGCACGGCCTTGAAGAACTCCTCCGCGTCCTCGATCGTCATGTCGAGCACGTCGGCGATGGAGTGGCCCTTGAACTTCACTTCCAGCGTTTCGCGGTTGTAGCGCTTGCCGTGGCATTCCTCGCAGGTGACGTAGACGTCGGGCAGGAAGTGCATCTCGATCTTGATCAGGCCGTCGCCCTGGCACGCCTCGCACCGGCCGCCCTTGACGTTGAAGCTGAAGCGCCCGGCCTTGTAGCCGCGGGCTTCCGATTCCGGCAGGCCCGCGAACCAGTCGCGGATCTGGGTGAAGGCGCCGGTGTAGGTGGCGGGGTTGGAGCGCGGCGTGCGGCCGATGGGGGACTGGTCGATCTCGATCACCTTGTCGCAGTGTTCGAGCCCGGTGATCCGGTCATGCGCCCCGGCGACGACGCGCGCGCCGTTGAGCTGGCGCGCGGCGCCGGCCTGCAAGGTGTCGATAGTGAGCGAGCTTTTGCCCGAGCCGGAGACGCCGGTGACGCAGCAGAAGGTGCCGAGCGGGAACTCGGCCGTCACGTTCTTCAGGTTGTTGGCGCGGGCGTTTTCGACCACGATCTTCTTGCCGTTGCCTTTGCGGCGCGTGGTCGGCACCTCGATCTTGCGCGTGCCGTTGAGGTAGGCGGCGGTGAGGCTCTTCTTGCTCTTGAGCACCTGCTTCAGCGTGCCTTCGGCCACGACTTCGCCGCCGTGGACACCGGCGCCGGGGCCAAGGTCAACAATATGGTCGGCGGTGCGGATCGCGTCCTCGTCATGCTCGACGACGATCACGGTGTTGCCGAGGTCGCGCAGGCGCTTGAGCGTTTCCAGCAGCATGTCGTTGTCGCGCTGGTGGAGGCCGATCGAGGGTTCGTCGAGCACGTAGAGCACGCCCGACAGGCCCGAGCCGATCTGGCTGGCAAGGCGAATGCGCTGGCTTTCGCCGCCTGACAGCGTGCCGCTCGTACGGTCGAGATTGAGGTAATCGAGCCCGACGTTGTTGAGGAAGCCGAGGCGCTCGTTGATTTCCTTGAGGATGGCCTTGGCAATCTGCTGCTGCTGGCTGGTGAGCTTCTCCTCCAGCGCGCCGAACCACGCGAAGCCGTCCGCCACTGAAAGGCGCGCGGCATCGGCAATGTCGCTGCCCGCGATCTTCACCGAAAGCGCTTCGGGCTTGAGGCGCTTGCCCTCGCAGGTTTCGCAGGGCTGTGCGGTCTGGAACTTGGACAGTTCCTCGCGCATCCAGGCAGAGTCGGTCTGGATCATGCGGCGGTTGAGGTTGCCGATCACGCCCTCGAACGGCTTGTTGACCGTGTATTCCTTCTTGCCGTCCTTGAACGTCAGCGGCACGGCCTTGCCGCCGGTGCCGTAGAGGATGACGATCTTCAGCTCGGTCTGCAGCGCGTCCCACGGCGTGGTGAGGTCGAACCCGAAGTGCTCGGCCAGGCTGGAGAGCACCTGCATGTAATAAGGCGAAGGCGGGTTCGACTTGGCCCAGGGCACGATGGCGCCCTGCTTGAGGCTGAGATGCTCGTTCGGGACCACCAGCTGCGGGTCGAACAGCAGCTTCTCGCCCAGACCGTCGCAGGCCGGGCAGGCGCCTTGCGGGGCGTTGAACGAGAACAGGCGCGGCTCGATCTCCTCGATGGTGAAGCCGCTGACCGGGCAGGCGAACTTTTCCGAGAAGACGATGCGGTTCGGCGGCAGGCCGGTGCCCTTGAGGTTCTTCTTGCCCTTCCCTTCCGCCTCACGACCGGGAACGACGCCATCCGCAAGGTCGATATAGGCCAGCCCCTCGGCCAGTTTCAGCGCCTGTTCGAAGCTGTCGGCAAGGCGGGTCTGGATGCCGTCCTTCACCGCGATGCGGTCCACCACGACTTCGATGTCGTGCTTGTACTTCTTGTCGAGCGCCGGGGCGTCCTCGATGGCGTAGAGTTCGCCGTCGATGCGCACGCGGGTGTAGCCCGCCTTCTGCCACTCGGCCAGTTCCTTGCGATATTCGCCCTTGCGGCCGCGCACGACCGGCGCCAGCAGATAGGCGCGGGTGCCTTCGGGCAGTTCCATCACCCGGTCGACCATGTTGGACACCGTCTGCGCCTCGATCGGCAGGCCGGTGGCGGGCGAATAGGGAATGCCCACGCGCGCCCAGAGCAGGCGCATGTAGTCCCAGATCTCCGTCACCGTCGCCACCGTGGAGCGCGGGTTGCGGCTCGTGGTCTTCTGCTCGATCGAGATCGCGGGGCTGAGGCCGTCGATATGCTCGACGTCTGGCTTCTGCATCATCTCCAGGAACTGGCGCGCATAGGCGGAGAGGCTCTCCACATAGCGGCGCTGGCCCTCCGCATAGATCGTGTCGAACGCGAGGCTGGATTTCCCCGAGCCCGACAGGCCGGTGATGACGATCAGCTTCTCACGCGGGAGTTCGATGTCGAAACCCTTGAGGTTGTGCTCACGGGCGCCGCGGACGGTGATGTGGGAGAGACTCATGGAGGTGACGTGTTCCAGATTTGTTCGCAAAGCGCAAGCGGCGGCGACCGGTGTGGGCGACGGGGGTGTTGGCCGCTTAGAAAGTCAGGCGCCCATGTGGTGCCGAAGTCCGCAATTGCAACGTCGGCACTTCCCGTCCGCCGCTCCCCATGTCGTCCGTCGTTCGAACACTGTCGTTCGACGATCCGGAGGCAAGGATGACTTGAACCCGGCACGGTTCTGCGCAATAGAGAAACTGCCCGGAAATAATACCGACTCACCTTTTGCCGAATGCCGATCTTACAAATACAAGTAATGATCTAGACATTTCTCGAAAGCCAAGGCGTGATCGCGGGGGCACTTCAAAAGTCTATACATGATCGTGAAGTCGTAATGGAACCCCGCAGCGCTCGCGTTGCTTGGGATAGACTTCCTTCATCCAGAGCGGTCGCTTAGCAGTTCGTTTGCCACGAGCCGTGGGGGTTCGTGCCGGGAGAGCTGCGCTCTTGCAACGGGAGAATGCAGATGACCAGGATTCACACCACTTTCGCCGCCTTCGGCATGATCGCCATGGCTGCTGCCGGACTTTCCGGCCCGGCCCTTGCCGATGTCGTCGTGAAGGACGGCTCGCTTCGGGACGTTCCCCATCGCGAAGTCCGCTATGGCGACCTCAATCTGGACAGCCAGGAGGGTCTCGACACGTTGAACATGCGGCTGGAAGTCGCCATTCGCGCGGTCTGCCCGATGAACAGCAACCATCTCGACGAGATGGCCTGGACCCGCGACTGCCGCGACGATTCCCGCGAACGCGCCTTCGCCGCCCGTGACGACATGCTCGCGACCCGGCTGGCGGCAAAGGCCAACCCCGATCGGCTGGCCGTCGCAGAGCCTACTTCGCTGGCTATCGTCGCCCGCCGCGGCAAGTAACCGCCTGCCCCCGGAAAGGCCGCCGCTCCCCGCACGGGATCGGCGGCCTTTTCGCGGCGACTGCCGACAGGGTTCCCGCGTTCGCCTCAAGCGCCGCGCGGCTCGTCGTGCGGACAAACGGCCCGTCGCATCCGCAATTGCTTCCGCCCCGCGGCTTCGTCAGGAAATCGAGAAGGCCATCAGGCCAGAATCCTTCAGGGCCAAAATTCTTCAGGGACGGAAAGACGAGACTTATGAAAGCTGGGCGCATCCTGCTCGCCTTGGGCACTCTGGCGCTGTCCGCGCAGGCCTTCTCCGGCACGGCGCGGGCCGACGATCCGAACGACCGCATGACGCCCGAGGACATCGCCCGCGACGCCGCGATCATCCGCAAGCTCAACCGCGACCAGCTCGATTACGTGCGCAAACGCGACGCGCAGTACGCCTCGGGCTGGAAGGCCTATCGCGACAGCGACGGCGGGGCGCGCGATGCGGACGAGGACTACGCCGAAACCGACGATCGCGACTACCAGACCAGCAGGCGCGAATATGCCGGACAGTCGCGCGCCTATGCCCAGGCCCGCCGCGACTACGAGGCCGACCTCGCCCAATGGCGCCGCGACGTCGCCGCCTGCCGCGCGGGAGACTATTCGCGCTGCGAGTGAGGTGTCGGCTTGGGAATGCGATCGAGGCGGAGCGGGCGCGGCGCCCGCTCCGCCTTTTTCATGTCGGCGGGGTTTGCGATTGGGCGTGCGGCGAGATGAGCGCTTTCCAGATCGTTTTGACAAAAAGCTGCCTGACGGCAGGCACCCCAAGTCGGCCAGTCAACTCGGGAGAAATGAGCGGCCGCTTTCAAGCCGTCCCAGCTTCGAGCGCTATGGCATCAATATCGGGGTGAGCGGACCTAAGCAAATCCGTTGCATTCGGCACGTTCGATCTGCTTTGAGCGCGGATCGAAGATAATTTCAACCTGCATGCAGCCGCCGTCTAAGATAATCGGCAGCTCGCGATAATCATCAAACCAACGAGCCTCATCGGCGGCACCAAACCTCGCCGCAGTGGCCGCGTCCTGCTGCTTACTTTCGGCTATTTCTTCCTCGGTACAAGGCCGGCTCGTAAGGTCTTCAAGCATTACTTCGCAGCCGAAACCTTCGCTATCATTCCACGTTGGCTCGGGAGGAATGACAAAGACCGCGACAACCTTCCCGTCCGGTCTCAAAGCATAATTCCGCGAATATTGATCGATGGAACTTGCTCCCACGGGCAATTTCACGCTGCTCTCAATCTTTACCATTAGAGCCTGCTGTTCGGATACCGGCACTGTAGTGGCACCTGTTAATGCGATAAATAGCATTGAAGCGACAATGAGTTTCATCCTGCGAGTTTGCAGCCAATAGTGGCTGTCCGCAATGTCGGCGTACCGGAAAGGCTGCTTTTGAACCGAAATCTCGCATTGCAGATCTTCGTTCCTGATTGCGGCAATGACAACTAACCACCCCTTTCGCCTCCTCACGACGCTGTGGGCCGCATTCCATAGCTGCCTGTCGGTGCCACTGGTAGCGAAGAAGAGCGGCCTGACGGGACACGCCCCCTTGCAGCCTCTCATTCTTTCATGGATCACTCCTGTAAGCAGACATGAGGGCGGTAAGGCATGCGGTTTGTTTCCCGCGCTACGATACTTGGTGTTTTGATCTTAGGGTTGGCAGGCTGTTCCCAAGGGAAGCATCCTTTCCGCATGGTTCAGTTTTGTCTCGCTGGTCCACAAGAAATTCCGGCTTTTACCAGTTTCATGAATGAAATCGCGCAATCATATCGAATGAAGTTTTTTGATCGAAGCGGCCAAACGCATGATGAATTAAAAAATCTCGCATCAGATAATAAAAACGTGCCCGTAAATGACCGCGCTGTGAATATTGGAGCGGAGAGAGGAAGTGCATTTAGCTTTGGTGCTGGAAATCTGGGCCTGCCTACAGATCAAATCGCGATAGGATTTAACGGTGACGACCTGCATGAAGCGAAGGCTTTTGCAGATGCTACCGTGGAAAAACTATCCGCGAGATGGCACGTCCATGAAGTTCCACAAGAGCGCGGTGCCTTGCCGCTTTCTCACTGCGACTAGCTGAAGGTCGGTTTTACTGGTGGAGATGCCGAAAAACAGACCATCGCAAAACCACCCCAAGTCGTCGTCCCCGCGTAGGCGGGGACCCCGCTTTTTTCTTCAGGCGTGAGGTCGTGCCTCCAGATAGCGGGGCCCCCGCCTTCGCGGGGGCGACGGCTAGGTAGGGAGAGAAGCCCCCGAACCACGACTCTATTGCCTCCCCTGCCCTGCGGCCTAAAAGCGCTGGTCATGAAGACAAAGCTCCTCCTCGCGCCTGTCGCCGCGCTGCTCGCACCCACCATGCTTTTGGGCGTTTCTCACTCTGCCGTCGCGAGGGAGGCCATCGATGCCGACCGCATGGTCGCCGATGTGAAGACGCTCTCGTCCGACACGTTCGAGGGCCGCGCGCCGGGCACCGTGGGTGAGGAGCGCACCATCGGCTATCTGATCGCACGCTTCCAGGACATCGGCCTCCAGCCTGCCGGGCCGGACGGCCAGTGGGTGCAGAAAGTGCCGCTGCTGCACACCAAGCTGGGCGCGCCGAAGACGCTCGCGTTTGCGGGGCCCAAGGGGGCAATGCCGGTGACGGTCGGCAAGGACGTCTATGTCTCGACATTACGCGACACGGCGCGCATCGCGGGCGCCCCGGTGGTCTTCGTCGGTTACGGGGTGAATGCGCCGGAACGCGGCTGGGACGACTTCAAGGGCATGGATCTCAAGGGCAAGGTCGTCGTCTTCCTCATCAACGACCCGGACTTCTACGCAAAGAAGGGCGAGCCTGCCGCGGGCAAGTTCGGCGGCCGGACGATGACCTACTATGGCCGCTGGACCTACAAGTTCGAGGAAGCCGCGCGGCAGGGCGCGGTGGGCGCGCTGATCGTGCATGACACGGCGGGCGCGGGTTACGGCTGGAACGTCGTCACCAGTCCGGGCGGCGAGAACTACGATATCGTGCGCGAGGCCGACAAGCTCACCAGTCTGGCGCTGCAGGGCTGGCTCTCCGCCGATGCCTCTACCCGGCTGTTCGCCTCGGCCGGGCTGGACCTTGCCAAGCTCTCGGTCGCCGCGCGCCGGACGGACTTCAAGCCGGTGGAACTGAAGGGCGTGACGTTCGATGCCGAAGTTCCGGTGAACCACGAGGAAGTCATGAGCCACAACGTGCTGGCGCAGATTCCCGGCACCACCCGCAAGGACGAAGTGGTGATGTTCGGCGCCCACTGGGACGCCTATGGCAAGGGCGCGCCCGACGCGCAGGGCCGCATCTACCGCGCGGGCGCCAATGACGACGGTATCGGCATCGCCGGCATTCTCGACATCGCCCGCGTCATGAAGAGCGAGCCGGCGCCGCAGCGCACGGTCGTCTTCGCGGCCTGGACGGCGGAAGAGCGCGGGCTGCTCGGTTCGGAATTCTACGCCGCCAACCCGGTGTTCCCGATGGAGAAGACGGTCGCCAACCTCACCATCGACGTGCTCCAGACCGCCGGTGCCGCGAACGACGTGACGGTGATCGGCAAGGGGCAGGACACGCTGGAGGACGACATGGCGCGCGTCGCCGCGACGCAGGGCCGCCGCGTGACGGCCGAGAGCCTGCCCGAGCGCGGGCTGTTCTACCGCGCCGACCACTTCTCCTTCGCCAAGCGCGGCGTGCCGGTGATGCTGATGATGGGCCTTGCCGGGGCGGCCGACCTGAAGGAAGGCGGCGTCAAGGCGGGGCAGGCGTGGATCGATGCCTATACCGGCCAGTGCTACCATCAGGCCTGCGACGCCTGGTCGCCCGACTGGAAGATGGAAGGCGCGGTACAGGACGTCGAGCTGATCCGCACCATCGGCGAGGAACTCGCAGGTTCCGCCAAGTGGCCGCAGTGGAAGCCCGGCTCGGAGTTCAAGGCCGCGCGCGACAAGTCGGACGCGGTGCGCAACTAACTCAGGTCCAGTGAATGAGCAGGTCGGCGGCGGCGTGGAGCACCACGGCGCCGCCGATCAGCCATCCGGCCCCTTTCACCGCCCGCGCGGTGCTGTCATCACGGGCGGGCACTGGTTGCGCTTCCATCCGCGCCGAGGCCGCCCGCAGGAAACGCGGCGCCTCTTCCGCCACGCGCGAGAGTTCGAGCAGCGCCGTCTCCAGCTTGTCCGGCGCGGCTAGCCGCTGCAGCCGCGAGGCGACCAGCTTGCCGCGCATCCGCCCGAGCGCATCCGACAAGTCGAAGTCCGGGGCGATGCCGGAAAGCACGCCGTCCATCGTCACCATCGCCTTGAAGATCAGCACGAGATCGGGCGGCAGCACCAGCCCCTCCTGCCGCAGCAGCGGGAAGAAATCCGCGACCATCGCGTTCAGCACCAGCGATCCGGTGCCGTGCCGCGCGACGAGGCGTTCGGAAGCGCTGAGCAGCTTTTCACGCGGGACCTCACCGCTTTGCGACCATGCCGCCAGCATGTCCGCCACGCCGCCGGGGTCGCCGCTGCGCAAGGCGAGGATGAAGGTCAGGAACTCGTGCTGGCGGCGCGGGCTGACGAAGCCGACCGAGCCGAGATCGAGGAGAGCCAAACCATCGCCGGGCAGGCAGAGCAGGTTGCCGGGATGCGGATCGGCGTGGAAGCGGCCGTTGACGAGCACCATCTCCAGCACCAGTTCCGCGCCGAGCGAGGCGATGCGCGAAGGGTCGATGCCCGCCGCCCTGAGCGCCTCGGGATCGCGCGGAGGGATGCCCTCCACATAGTCCATGACCAGCACTTGCTCGCCGGTCCATTCCCAGTGGATGCGCGGCACCGTGACCCGCTCCAGCGCGGCGAGATCGGCGCGCAGCAGGTCGGCATTGCGGCCCTCATTGGTGAAATCGAGTTCGTCGAGAATCTCGCGCCCGAGTTGCTCGATCATCGCGGCGGGCTTCATCCGCCGCACGACCGGGCTGCGCGCCTCGGCCAGCGCGGCGAGGTGGCGCATGAGCCTGAGGTCCGCCTCCATCCGCGCGCGAATGCCGGGGCGGCGGATTTTCACCACGACCTCGGTGCCGTCCTGCAAGCGCGCGCGGTGGACTTGCGCGATCGAGGCGGCGGCCAGCGGCTCCGTATCGAAATGCGCGAAGACGCTTTCCGGAGGCCCGCCGAGCGCAGCTTCCACTTCGCCGCGGAGGTCCTCGAAGGGAATGCGCGGGGCATCGCTCTGAAGCTGCTCGAACGCGGCGATCCACGGGTCGGTCAGCAGGTCGCGCCGGGTGGCGAGAATCTGGCCGAGCTTCACATACGTCGGCCCGAGCGCTTCCAGCGCCCGCCGCGTGCGACTGGGCAGATCGCGCGGTTCGGCGCCCTCCTCGGCCTCGCCTTCGCCCAGCCCCAGGCGCACCGCCAGCGAGTCCAGCCCGAACCGGGCGATCACCGCCGAGACTTCGGCCATCCGCCCCCGGTCGCGCGTGGCCACGGCTATCGACTTGAACATGCATGACTCCTTCGACCCTGCACAACCTGCCCCGGCACTGCGCGGTTCCCCCCAAAAGGGATAGGCACCGGCATGGACAGCCTGCCATCCCCAAGGCTAGGACCCGCGCATGAGCGGCAGTTTAACGGGGGCGTTCAGGCCCGCATTCGCAATCGTCCTCTGCGCGGCACTCGCGGCCTGCGGCGGCGGCACGAAGTTCCGGCCCGTCAGCGACACTCCGGTCCGCGTCGGCGCGCCCTACAAGGTGCGCGGCACGACCTACACGCCCGCCAGCCAGCCGGGCTACGACGTGCTGGGCTATGCGACGTGGTACGGGGGCGAATCCGGCAACCAGGTCGCCAACGGCGAGCGCTTCCGCCCGAGCTGGCTGACCGCCGCGCACAAGACCCTGCCGCTGCCGAGCTATGTCGAAGTCACTTCGCTCGATACCGGCCGCCGCATCCTGGTGCGCATCAACGATCGCGGACCGTTCGGGGAAAGCGCGCGGATCATCGACCTCTCGCGCGGCGCCGCGGAAGCGCTGGGCGTGCGCGGCAAGGGCAAGGCGGCGGTGCGGGTGCGCGTGGTCGAGCCTGCCGAAAAGGACCGCGCCGCCTTGCGCAAGGGCAAGGCGGCGAAGGAACTGGCGCCGGTATCGGGCGCGACTTTGGCGAACCTCCAGTCTCAGTTCGAGACCGGCGTGGGGACGCGGTAGTTCTTCAGGCATTCTTGTGTAAGCCGGGGGTGCCCCTCCACCACCCTTCGGGTGGTCCCCCTCCCCCGGCGGGGGAGGATCAGGCGGCTTCGAGGTCGGCGTAAGCTTCGGCTTCCTTGCCGATCAGGATATCGGCGAGGAACCAGTAGGCCTCGCCCCAGGCGGCGAGCACTTCGTCGGTGGCCGCCTCGCCCAGCACGTCGCGGATCGCTGGGAGCAGGGCTTCGGCCACCAGCGGATAGTGCTCGGCCTTCACGCCGGTATCGACATGGCGCTGCACCATCCGCGCCACCGCGCCGGTGAGGTTCTGGAGCTTGTCCACGTTCTGCGCATAGCCGAGGATCGCGGCGGCGAGACGGCGCGGCTGCTCGCCCGAATCCTGCGCGGCCTGATCGAACATCGCGCGCACCTCCTCGTTGCGAAACAGGCGTTCGTACATGCGCGTGGTGATCTCCACCCCGTGCTGCTGGAGCGCGGGTGCAGTCGCCTTGATGATGGCGACGGTCTGTTCGCTGAGCGGAGCGGCCATTTCGATTCGTCCTCTTAAAAGATGCAAACTGGATGCATCTATACGCCGATCCAAAAAGATGTAAATGTAGTGCATCATTTTTCGGAGAAGCCGCCTTGCGCCTCACCGCGCACACCGACTACGCCCTGCGCATCCTGCTCCACGCCGCCGTCGAACCCGAGCGGCTGTTCTCGATCGCGCAAGTGGCGGAGGCCCATGCGATCTCGCGCAACCATGCGATGAAAGTGGTGAACCTGCTCGGCAATGCGGGCCTGCTGGAGACGGTGCGCGGGCGGAACGGCGGCTTCCGCCTCGGCCGCCCGGCCAGCGCGATCACGCTGGGCGAAGTCGTGCGGCTGACGGAGCCGAACATGAGCCCCGCCGATTGCGGCAACTGCCTGCTTCAAGGCGCCTGCGGGCTGACCGCGCTGCTGCGCAAGGCGATGGGCGCGTTTCTGTCGGAACTGGACGCGCATACTTTGGCCGATGCGGCGATGGGGACCCGACTGCCCTTCCCGCTCGGCTTGCCAGCCTGACACGCACATCGGTGTAGGCCCCATAGTCTCCCGTCTCAGTCGTCGCCCCCGCCTTCGCGGGGGCGACGAAGCGGTATGTATCGATAGGAGGAAAACGACCTGCCTCTCCGGGAACTTTTCCCTCGCGGCCGCGTTTCTCCTCCAAAGAGGAGAGCCTGAAATGAACATCGGAGCCGAAATTCCGTTTCGCCGCAGCCGTTTCGCGCGCAAAACGGGATCGCTGATCCTGGACCGCAAGCGCGAGGAACATCGCCGCGACCATGAGGACGGCACCGATCCCATGCTCGTATGGACCAACGGTCGCTTTCGCACCGGCTGACCCGCACCAGCCAAAAAGCCTCCCTTCCCTGTCGGCCGAATCCCCTGTTGGACCGACCGGACGGCGTGCCGGAGCGTAACTTGATTGCGCTCCGGCGCGTATTCGTGTGCGGCAGGAAATGTCGTATACGTCATTTGCGCAATGTGCTTCCGCAGGCCCGACCTGCGCTTGCAACCCCCGGTTTTCTGCGCTTCAACCCCGCTCCTCGATTACCTCGGCAATCCATCCGTGCCGCTTCAGGGAGGCTGCCAGTCTTCCTTCGGCGACTTCCTTCCGATTGCCGAAGCCAGGAGAAAACGACGATGAAGACCCGGCTCATGGCCGCCGCCGCTCCCCTCGTGCTCGGTGCCGCCCTGCTTGGAGGATTTTCCGTGACGGCGATGGCGAAGACTGCGGGCGCGAAGACTGCTGAAAAGACCGCTGCTGCGGCGTACACCGGTCCCTTCGCCAAGCCCAGCGCGCTGCCGCTCCATGCCCCGGACTTCGCCCAGTACAAGGACGCCGACTGGCAACCCGCGATCGAGGCCGGCATTGCCGCCAAGCGCCGCGAGATTCGTGCCATCACCGTCGTCCGCTCGGTCCCGACCTTCGAGAACACGATCGTCGCGATGCAGCGCGCCGGCACCCTGTTCGACCGCGTCTACAACGTGTTCAGCCAGCTTACCTCGGCCAATACCAGCGACGCGCTCGATGCCGTCGATACGGCGGTCAGCCCGCAGATTTCCGCGCTGAACGACGACATCTATCTCGACGATGCGCTCTTCGCCCGCGTGAAGGCCGTCCATGACAGCGCGGAAGGGAAAGCCCTGACCGGCGAGGACGCCATGCTGCTGGCGACGACCTACGACAAGTTCGTCCACCGCGGCGCCCTGCTTTCAGCCGAGCAGAAGGTCGAGCTGAAGGCGATGAACCTTCAGATCGCCAAGCTGGAAACCGCGTTCTCGCAGAAGCTGACGATCGCCACCGCCGCCAAGGCACCGATCTTCGACAGCGCTGCCGAACTGGACGGTCTGTCGCAGGCCGAGATCGCCGCCGCCGCCAAGCTCGCTGCCGAGAAGGGCCATGCCGGCAAGTTCATGCTGGCCCTGGGCAACACCACCCAGCAGGCCGCGCTCACCAGCCTCAACAACCGCGCCAGCCGCAAGAAGCTGTGGGATGCCAGCGTGAACCGCACCTCGGGCGGCGACGAATACGACACCACCGCGATGGTCACCCAGATGGCGGTGCTGCGCGCGAAGAAGGCCAAGCTGCTCGGCGCGCCCGACTTCGCCACCTACCAGATGTACGACCGCATGGTGAAGACGCCCGAAAAGGCGATGGAATTCATGAAGGGCTTCGTCCCCGCCCTGCGCGCCACGCAGGACCGCGAAGCCGCCCTGCTCGAAGCCGCCGCAAAAGCTGACGGTCAGAATATCAAGCTGGAGCCGTGGGACTGGTCCTACTACGCCGAGAAGGTCCGCAAGGCGAAGTACGACCTCGATGAAAACCAGATCAAGCCCTACTTCGAAGTCTGGCGCACGCTGGAAGACGGCGTGTTCTATGCCGCCAACCAGACGTACGGCCTGACCTTCAAGCGCCGCACCGACCTGCCGGTCTATCACCCGACGATGCGCGCCTACGAAGTGTTCGACGCCGACGGCAAGTCGCTGGCGATCTTCTATTACGATCCCTTCGCGCGCTCCAACAAGAAGGGCGGCGCCTGGATGAACAACTACGTCGAGCAGTCCTACCTGCTCGGCGAGAAGCCGGTCGTCAGCAACACCCTGAACATCGCCCCGCCCGCCGATGGCGAACCCGCGCTCGCCAGCTTCGACGACGTGGAGACGATGTTCCACGAATTCGGCCACGCGCTGCACGGCTTCTTCGCCAGCCAGAAGTACCCCTCGCTCTCGGGCACCAACACCGCGACCGACTTCGTGGAGTTCCCCAGCCAGTTCAACGAGAACTTCGCGACGATCCCCTCGGTGCTGAACCACTATGCCAAGCACTACCAGACCGGCGCGACGATCCCGCCCGAACTGATCGCCAAGATCGAGGCGGCCAAGACCTTCAACCAGGGCTTCGCGCTGGGCGAGACGCTGTCGGCGGCGATGCTCGACATCCAGTGGCACCAGCTCTCGCCGGAAGAAGCCGCGCAGCCGCCGATGGCCTTCGAGGCGAAGGCGCTGGCCGCCACGGGTCTCAACACCGACCTGATCCCGCCGCGCTACAAGACCCCGTATTTCCGCCATATCTGGGACAACGGCTATGCCGCGGGCTATTACTCGTACATCTGGACCGAGATGCTGGCGCACGACGGCTGGGACTGGGTGGTCAAGCACGGCGGCATGACCCGCGCCAACGGCGACCATATCCGCAAGTCGTTCCTCGGCCAGGGCCACACGAAGGACTTCGCGGAACTCTACCGCGACTTCACCGGGCATGACCCGCAAGTCGAACCGATGCTGGAAGCGCGCGGTCTGGCGCCGAAGGCTCAGTAAGCCGGATTGAACTCTGCAAGACGCCGCTCCGGAAACGGGGCGGCGTTTCTGTATGCACCCTACCCCGTCATCCCAGCGAAAGCTGGGACCGCTGTCAGCCAAGCGCCACCCCTCAGAATAGAAGCTCAAAGAGATCGCTCCACGATGGATTGCGCTCTTCAATAAGCGCGATCTTCCAATCCCGCTTCCACGCCTTGAGCGCTTTCTCACGCTTTATCGCAGCAGCAATCTCACCATGCTCCTCGATCAGAACCAGCCGCTTCAGCCCATACTTCCGGCAAAAACCGGAACCCGTTCCCGCATGGTGCTGCATCATCCGCACGGCGAGATTGCCGGTCACGCCGATATAGAGAACGCCGCGCGGCTTGTTCGTGAGAATGTAGGTCCAGCCGCCCATCTCCGCAGCCTAGCGTAAACCGACAGCGGTCCCAGCTTTCGCTGGGATGACGACAGAGTTTTAATCCGGCGTCGTTTAAAACTGCTGCCGGAAATCCACCGCCAGCGGGGCCGGGGCGCCGATCGAGAGGGCGCGTTCGCCGGGGTCGCCGAGCCAGTGCGCCGGGCAGTTCCACACGCGGCTGACGACCTCGCGCGAGAGGGCCATTTCGGGCGGGCCTTCCGCCTCAACCCGGCCCTTGGCCAGCACCAGGACCTGATCGGCGTGGTTCATCGCCGTCGCCAGGTCGTGGAGGACGATCACCACGCCCTTCCCCGCCCGTGCCTGCTGGCGGAAGCGCTGCATCAGCGCGAGGCCGTGAGCGAGGTCGAGGCTGGCGAACGGCTCGTCGGCGAGCAGCCAGCCGGGCTGGGTCGCCAGCACACGGGCCATCAGCGCGCGGGCGCGTTCGCCGCCGGAGAGGGTCGAGACCGGACGGTGGCGCAGGTCCTGAAGGTCCATCGCGGCGATGGCGTCCTCGATCGCGGCCTGCGTCTCGGCGGCGGGAGCGCCGCGCCAGGGCAGGCGGCCGAGCGAGATCAGCACTTCCACCGAGACATCCCAGGCCACTTCCGGCGTCTGCGGCAGATAGCCGATCCACTGCGCGCGCTGGGCGAGCGAGACAGCGGTGAGCGCGCGCCCGCCCATCACCGCGCGCCCGGAATCGGGTTTGACCAGTCCGGCGATCACCGAAAGCAGCGTGGACTTGCCCGCGCCGTTAGGGCCGCAGATCGCGGTGATCATGCCCCGGCGGCAATTGAGCGAAACGCCGTCGAGGCGGCCTGCGACGGTAACGTTGTCGGCGCCGAAGCTCATGCCACCATCCCCCGCCGCATCTTCAGCAGCAGCCGCAGGAAGAACGGTGCGCCGAGCAGGCTGAGCGCGATGCCGAGGCGCAGTTCCCCGCCCGCGAGCGGCAAGATGCGGCAAAGGCAGTCGGCGAAGAGCAGCAGCAGCGCCCCCGCCACGGCGGAAGGCACGAGCAGCGAGGACGGCTTGCGGTCGGTCATCGGACGCACGAGATGCGGCACCATGAGGCCTACGAAGCCGATGATCCCGGCCACCGCCACGCCCGAACCGACGATCAGGCCGACGCCGAGGATCATCAGCGCCTGAAGTCGCAGCGGCTCCACGCCGAGCGAGCGGGCGGCCATCTCGCCGAGGGTCATCGCATCGAGGTCCCGCCCGGCGTAGAACAGCACGCCGAGGCCGGTCAGGGTCAGCGGCGTCGCGATCCAGACCTCGTGCCAGGAGCGGTCGGCCAGCGAACCCATCATCCAGGTGACGATCTCGCTCATGGCGAAGGGCGAAGGCGTGAGGCTGATCGCCAGGCTCATCAGCGCGCCCGCGAGGCTGGAGACCATCAGCCCGGCCAGCGTGAACAGCGCCACGCCGCCGCCGCGCCCGGCGATCAGCGCCAGCAGGGTCATCGCCCCGCCCGCGCCGATCAGCGCAAAGAGCGGCAGCATCCACGGTGCCGCGGCATAGCCGGTCCAGAAACTGAGCACCGCACCCAGCGCCGCCCCCGGTGCGATGCCGAACAGGCCCGGGTCGGCCAGCGGGTTGCGCAAGTAGCCCTGCATCGCCGCCCCCGCCGCGCCCAGACCCGCGCCAAGCACGAGCGCCAGCACCGCGCGCGGCAGGCGCAGTTGCACCAGGATCACCGAGGCGTTCTGAAGTTCCGGGGAAAAGGGGTTGATCCACACGCGGCCCGCCAGCAGCGACAAGGGCACCGCGACAAGGAGCGCGAGAGCCAGTAGCAGGACGAAACGCAGGTTCATGGCGAGAGAGAAACAGTCCTTTGGAGGATTGGCCTGTCAGCGAGGGGCTGCGCCGAACCCATCGCCCGCCGTGCCGCCGCCAGTTCGTCCAGCGCATGCGGGATCGTCGGCCCGCCGCACCACAGGATGGAGCGGCTCAGCATGAAACGCCGGGTACTGGTCAGCGCGGAAAGCGCCGGGTGGTGCAGCATTCGGTCCTCCTCGGCGAGCGGATCGCCTACCGCAAAGACCACGCGCGGCGGGTCCGCCAGCACGTGCTCCAGGGGCAGGAAATCGGCCTGGGAGAGGCCTCGCGCGCCGGCAACATTCGTAAAGCCGGTGTGCTGCATCATGTCAACGATCAGGGTCCGGTCGCCTGCTACCAGTCCACCGGATTCCCACATAAGTGCCGGAATTTTGCGATAACCCGAAGGCGCTGCGGTGCGGCGCAAGGCGGCATCGATGCGCGCCACCAGCCGCTCGCCGCGCTCGGGATGGCCCGCCAGACGCGCCAGTTCGCGCACCTGCTCGCGCGCGGAAGCGATGTCCGAAGCGATCGGCATCTTCACCAGACGATAGCCGAGCCGCTGGAACGCCCCCTCGCTCGCCGGATCGAGGAAGGCGCTGGCGACGACCACTTTCGGGCGGATCGTCGCCACTTCCTCCACCGTGCCCGAGATCGCGCGGTAGCGGTGCGCTTCGGCCATCGGCATCGAGCTGCTTTCCGGATCGCGGCTGTAGCTGGAAATCGCCAGCAACTGCCCCGGTCCGGTCACTTCTGCGAGGATCGCGTCGGTGCAGGGATTGAGCGAGACGATGGTGGGCTGCGCGTCGCTGCGCGCGCCCGTCACCGCCTCGCTCCCGGTACCGTCGCCGCACCCCGCCACCGCGCCGGAAAGACCCAGCACGGCGGCAAGAACGACAAGATTCCCGCGTTTCAAAGGCCTTCCCCTCCCTTGAGGGAAAGCTGCGGCGTCACATCTTCACCCGGACCCCGGCGTAAGCCGCGCGGCCCGGCGTGCCATAAGTCCGCACCACTTCGTAGTGCTCGTCGAACAGGTTCTCGACCCGGCCGTAGAGCTGGATGTTCTGCGTCACGTCGTAGGCCGCGCGCAGGCCGACCACGACATTGCCGCCGAGATAATAGGCGTTCGCCACGTCGTCATAGCGCCCCCCGCCCACGCGCAGATCCGCGCCGAGGCGGAAACCGTCCGACCAGTGCTTGTCGAGGCTGGCGTAGAGGTTGGTCTTGGGACGGCGGGCGAGCCGGGCGCCGGTGTCCTCGTTGGTGGCATCGAGATACGTGGCGGAAAGGCTCATGTCGAAGCCTTCCCAGTCGCTCACCTGCATGCCCAGTTCCACGCCCTTGGCGCGGGCGCGCCCGACGTTATAGTAGTTCCACTCGGCATAGTCGTAGTCGATCAGGTTCTTGGTCTTGCGGTCGAAGTAGGTGACCGAGAACGTGCCGTGCCCTTCCGCGAAGGGCTGCTCGACGCCCACGTCCCAGGACTTCGAGGTCTCGGGATCGAGCGCGCGGAAACCGGCATTGGTATAGAGCTGGTAGAGCGACGGCGCCTTGAAGCCCTCGCCGTAGCTGGCGCGCAGGATCGGCGCGCTCTCGCCGCCGCCGGTCACCCAGCCGCCGTTCGCCGAGAAGGTGGTCTTGTGGCCGAAGTCCGAATTGTCGTCGTAGCGCAGCCCGCCGTTCAGGGTCAGGCCGGTCAGCGGACGCAGGGTCAGCATGCCGAAGTAGCTGTCGATCGAGGTCGAATCCTTCGAACCGTAGTTGTCCGAGAACTTCTGCTTCTCGGTCTCGGCGCCGACGAGAAGGCTCGCCATCTCGATCGGCGTGAAGGAAACCTGCCCCTCGAAGCGGTCGGCGCGGCCATTGGTGGTATAGGGGCCGAAGACTTCGTCGTCCGAGATGCGGCGCGTGTCGGTAAGGCCGTAGCCCATGCGCGCGGTCAGGCGGCCATCAAGGCCCTTGTAGCGAAGGTTCGCATAACCCACCGTGTCGCGCTTCATGCCCACGTTCAGGGCATCGGCGCCGGTATTGTCGTAATCGTAGTTGGCCTTGGTCCAGTAGGTCCCGGCATCGGCGGAGAGGCCCTCCACCAGCTCGACTTCGGCGCGGGCATTGGCGCTCTTGCTCTCGAAGCCGTCCTTCTCCTTGCCGCCGAGGCGTTCGTCGAAGGCCGAATAGCCGTCGCCCTTGAGCCAGTTTCCGCCGAGCGTCAGCCCGACCGGCCCCACCTTGCCCGCCGCCGAGGCGCCGAGCTGCTTCTGGTCGCGCCAGCCGTACTCGGCCTGGCCGCGCGCGGTCCACTCGTCGGTCGGGCGCGCGGTGATGAGGTTGATCACGCCGCCGATGGCGCGGCTGCCCCAGAGCACGCCCGAGGAACCGCGCACCACTTCGATGCGGTCGAACTGGCCGACGGTCAGGCTGCCGAAGTCGAAGCCGCCGCCGACATCGCCCGGATCGTTGATCCGCACGCCGTCGATCAGCACCAGGCTCTGGGCGTTCTCGGCGCCGCGGATGAAGACGCTGGCGGGCTGGCCGAAGCCGCCGGACTGGGTGAAGGTCACGCCCGGCAGGCGTGCCAGAATGTCGGTCGCGGTGACCGCCTGGGTGCGCTCGATATCCTCGCGGGTGACGACCGAGACAGACTGGCCGATCTCGCTCACCGGCGTTTCGGTGCGCGTCGCGGTGACAACGATATTGTCGATGGCCGCCTCGTCCGCAAATGCGGGGGTGACAACGGGGGTAGAGACCGCAAGGGCGGTGCCCAGCAGAAACAGGTACTTCACGCGTATTCCTCCAACCTGAACGACTTGTGCCGTCCATGGCGGAGCCGCGCGCGTTTTCCTTCGCGCGTCTGCTCGCTGCATGCCGGGACACCCCGCCCGGCTGCGGAACGACCGTCAAAGGCAGGTCTCCTGGCTCCCGGATCGTCGCGCCGCTCCCGCCTTCCCGGTGTGACCCAGTGGCATCGCTTGGAAGGGGCGCTCCCCGGTCACAGTTGCGGGGGCAGCTTCGGACTTGCGCCGAATTCCCTTTTGAGGCCCGATTGCGGGCCACCCATGACGTATCGCGCGAATTACCGGGCGATGCGGGGATTGGCAAGCGGTGCGGAAAGCGCGGTGCTCGGGCATCGCCGGGGCAAATCCCCAAGAAAGTCTTAAGCGATTCACGCTATCCCTCCCGGCTGTACCGCTTCGGGACGCGCCGATCTGGGCAGATGCCGAGCGCGCCGAAGCAGAGTAGGCGCGAAGTGCGCCTCGTTGAAGCCGCGCCCGAGAGGACCCGAATTGACCGCTGCCGCCCTTCCCTCCTGCCCCGAAACCTGGGAGCCGCGCCCGCGCGATTTCCAGGGGAATTTCGTGCGCGGCGGACGGCGGCGGCTCCAGCGGCGGCGTCGCCGTTGGTCGCTCGGCGCGGCGGCGCTCGTGGCCGTGGCCCTGCCCGCCTTCGCCTCGCCGCCGCTCACCGGATGGGACGGCTTCACCGTAGCGGGGGCCGAAACCGCGCAGCCGCCGGTGCTGCCGATGCCCTTCGAGCAGGCGGGCGCCAGCTTCCCCGGCTCGGCCTATTACTATCTCGAAGCCGAACAGCCGGTGCTGAAGATCGGCGAAGGCATCCATTCAGACGCGGAGTATGCGGCGAGCGGCCCCGTCGCCCGCGCCTTCCGGATCGACAACTCCGGCGTCGACCGCAGCCGCGCGCTCCAGTGCCTCACCGCCGCGATCTATTACGAGGCCGCCAGCGAACCGGACGGCGGCCAGCGCGCAGTGGCGCAAGTCGTGCTCAACCGCGTGGCCC
Organism: Novosphingobium sp. BL-S-20; assembly: GCF_055521635.1. Lineage (NCBI taxonomy): Bacteria > Pseudomonadati > Pseudomonadota > Alphaproteobacteria > Sphingomonadales > Sphingomonadaceae > Novosphingobium > Novosphingobium sp. BL-S-20. Next base: position 2,461,784 of record NZ_CM145494.1, read on the forward strand.
ATCCGGCCTATCCCAAGACCGTCTGCGGCGTCGTCTACCAGGGCTCGGAGCGGCCGACCGGCTGCCAGTTCTCCTTTACCTGCGACGGCTCGCTGGCCCGCGCCCCGCAGCGATATTTCTGGCAGCGGGCAGAGGATGTCGCCCGCGCCGCGCTGTCCGGCTACGTCTACGCGCCGATCGGGCTGGCGACGCATTACCACACGATCCAGGTCAATCCCTACTGGGCGCCGAGCCTCCACTACCTGACGACGATCGGCGCGCATCGCTTCTATGCCTTCAACGGCGCGGCGGGGAACCCGGCCTCGTTCCGCTTCGCCTATCTCGGCGGCGAACCGCTCGCCGCCCCGCATCGCCGCGACGATTCCGCCGCCAGCGCCCTCGCCAATGCCGCGCTCGACCCGCTGGCGGTGCAGCGCGCCTTCGAGGCTTCCGCACCTGCGCGGCTAGAGACGGTGACGGCACCCGCAGCCCCGGCTCAGGCCCCGCTCTATTCCAGCGACGTGCGCGAACGCGGCGGCGAGGACCTCTACCGCGCCCGCAACCTGCCGGAAGCGACCGTCCGTCCGGAATATGCCAATTCCGGCAAATGGATCGCCCAGCCCACACATTGAGAGTAAACCTCCGGTGTCGGCGGCAAGGTTTTAGCAACCATAGGCTCTCACCAAGGCTTAGCGGCTTCCTCCTATAAAGAGCCTCCGGGACGCCGCCCCTGAGCGTCTCCAAGAAACGAGGCGCACTTCTCACCATGGCAATCCGCTTTTCCGCCGCCCGGAATGGCTCCTGTCCCGTGCTCGTGCGCGCGCTCTGCCCCTCGGTGCCGCTCTGCGCCGCCAACGACAATTCCCCGGCCCGCGCTCGCCTGCACCGCCGCATTCGCGAAGCGACGGCGGATACCGCCAACGAGCGCATCTTCGCCGAGGCCCTGCGCCACTTCGCCCGCCACGGCCTCTCCGCCGCCGCCCATGCCCGCGCCCATGCCGCCGCCGCCCGCCTCGCCGGGGACGAAGTGTCCTGCACCTGGTGGATCGCCATCTGCCGCCAGCTCGACCGCCGCATGGCCGACGCCTTCGCCCAGCGCATCGCCCGGAACGGGTGAGGACGTTCGATAAGACGCGATGGCCCAACGCCCGCCTCAATGGCATCATCACACCATGAGCGAGCGCTATCTTCCACCATCCGATTTCCTCCAGGCGATCATCGACGACACCGTCCCTTTCGGCGATCCCGACTTCGGTGAAACCAACCTGATGCGGCTCATGGAAATGACGCGCGATCGCGATCCATCCAATCGCGACTGGGCCACCATGCTTCTGTCGCAACTCGAACTCGACCGACCGGATGTTCGCGAAACGTTGATCGGCGCAACTGCGGACGAGGAACCTGCCGTCCGCGCGGAGGCACTACTGGGGATCGCCATGCTCGACCGTGCCGTCGCCCTGCCCCTCGTAAAGCGGGAACTGGCGGGCGACGCCATCAGCATGCCCCTTCTCGAAGCCGCCATTCTGGTCGCGGACGCTTCCCTGACTGACGACCTCGAAGCATTTTCAGCTCCTTCCAGCAACACCTTGCTCGATGGCCTGGTGAGCGAAGCGATCGAGGCCTGCCGCTCCAACCCATAGGACGCGGCAACATTCCGCAAGACCGGCGACACCCGCCGTTCAGTTCCTCCCTCTACAATAGCCTAAACCTCAACCGCGCGGCGCGACCGTCTGCCCTTTCCTCGGGGCGACTCGCCTGCGGGGACGCTTGCCCGTCATCGGGGCGTGCGAGAGACTGAGACCGAATGCGAGGGATGCAATCTGCGCCCCGACGGTTGCGGAAAAGAGGCCGAAACCTGCGTTTCGGGCCGCGATTTCCGCGCACTTCCGTGACTTATTGCAATTGCGAACTATTATCAGTAAAAAGCGACGCATGAGCCTTTCCCGCAGGCTTTTCCCGGTTGCAATGTCGGTTCGGGGGGCGTAGGCCGCCCCTCGTTGAACACCGGCGCCTGCCTCAGCGGGACAAGAGCAGGCCGCCTTTTCGTCCGTAGGTCCCGCCTTTGGGAAGGACAAGCAAGCATCATGGCTCGTAAGAAGATTGCCCTCATCGGCGCCGGCAACATCGGCGGCACCCTCGCGCACCTCGCCGCGCAGAAGGAACTGGGCGACATCGTCCTCTTCGACGTTGCCGAAGGTCTGCCGCAGGGCAAGGCGCTCGACCTGTCGCAGTGCGGCCCGGTCGAAGGCTTCGACGCCAAGATCACCGGCACCAACGACTATGCCGACATCGCCGGCGCCGACGTCATCATCGTCACCGCCGGTGTCGCCCGCAAGCCCGGCATGAGCCGCGACGACCTGCTGGGCATCAACCTCAAGGTGATGAAGTCGGTCGGCGAAGGCATCGCCGCCAATGCACCCGACGCTTTCGTGATCTGCATCACCAACCCGCTCGACGCGATGGTCTGGGCGCTGCGCGAATTCTCGGGCCTGCCCGCGAACAAGGTCGTCGGCATGGCCGGCGTGCTCGACTCGGCCCGCTTCTCGACCTTCCTCGCCTGGGAATTCGGTGTCTCGATCCGCGACGTGAACACTTTCGTGCTCGGCGGCCACGGCGACACCATGGTCCCGGTCGTGCAGTACTCGACCGTCAACGGCATCCCGGTTCCCGACCTCATCAAGCAGGGCCGCACCACCCAGGAAAAGATCGACGCGATCGTACAGCGCACCCGTTCGGGCGGCGGCGAGATCGTCGGCCTGCTCAAGACCGGCTCGGCCTTCTACGCCCCTGCCGCCTCGGGCATCGCCATGGCCGAAGCCTACCTCAACGACCAGAAGCGCATCCTGCCGATCGCCGCTTACGTCGACGGCCAGTACGGCGTTGACGGTCTCTACGTCGGCGTTCCCGCCGTGATCGGCGCCAACGGCGTCGAGGAAATCGTCGAGATCGCTCTGGACGACGAAGCCAAGGCCAATCTCCAGGTCTCGGTCGACGCGGTCAAGGAACTGCTGGTCGCCTGCAAGGGCATCGACCCCTCGCTGGCCTGATCCGAACAATGACGGCCCCGCCCGCCCCGTGATCGCACGGGGCGGGCGGGGTCTTCGGCCATTCGGCCGTTGATTTTAACACTGGGGCGGTTGCACTTCGCGGAATTTGCGCCATGGCGCTACTCAAGCCGGAATCGGCCTACACCAGGAACAGGAATTAGGATCGACCTATGTCCATTCTCGTCGACAAGAACACCAAGGTCATTACCCAGGGTATGACCGGCAAGACCGGCAGCTTCCACACCGAAGCCGCGCTGGCCTACGGCACCCAGATGGTTGCCGGCGTCACCCCCGGCAAGGGCGGCACCAGCCACCTTGACCTGCCCCAGTACGACACCGTCGCCGAAGCCAAGGCCGCGACCGGCGCCACCGCCTCGTGCATCTACGTGCCGCCCGCAGGCTGCGCCGACGCCATCCTCGAAGCGATCGACGCCGAGATGGAACTGATCGTCGCGATCACCGAAGGCGTTCCGGTTCTCGACATGGTTCGCGTGAAGCGCGCCCTTTCGGGTTCGAAGTCGCGCCTGATCGGCCCGAACTGCCCCGGCGTTCTCACCCCCGGCGAATGCAAGATCGGCATCATGCCCGGCAGCATCTTCTCCAAGGGTTCGGTCGGCGTCGTCTCGCGCTCGGGCACGCTCACCTATGAAGCCGTGTTCCAGACCACCAACGCCGGCCTCGGCCAGACCACCGCAGTCGGCATCGGCGGCGACCCGGTCAACGGCACCAACTTCATCGACGTGCTGGAACTGTTCCTGGCCGACGACGCCACCAAGTCGATCATCATGATCGGCGAAATCGGCGGCAGCGCCGAAGAAGAAGCGGCCCAGTTCCTCAAGGACGAAGCCAAGCGTGGCCGCAAGAAGCCGATGGTCGGCTTCATCGCCGGTCGCACGGCGCCTCCGGGCCGCCGCATGGGCCACGCCGGTGCCATCGTCTCGGGCGGCCAGGGCGGCGCCGAAGACAAGATCGCAGCCATGGAAGAAGCAGGCATCCGTGTCTCGCCTTCGCCGTCGCTGCTGGGTGAAACCCTTGTGGAAGTCCTCAAGGAAATCGCCTGATCCATCCCCGCGGGCGGCGCGGTGTCCTTCGGGACCTGTGCCGCCTTGCGGACCCACATGACCATCCGGCGCGTTGGCGCGAGCGGATGCGATGCGAACGAACCGGCCCCTCCCCCCTTTCGGGACCATCGGTCGCTATAACAGATTTGGCAGCGCCGGCCGTTTTCCGGCGCGACAAAAGGTGACACCCGATGGGCGACGAAAGTTTCGACTTCACCCCCGATGATATCCTCGACGGCCCGCAGGCCGGTCCGAGCTGGCAACGCAAGAACTGGCCGCTCGTCGGCGCCGAGTTCGAGGACGACCTGACCCAGGGCCTCGACCCCAGCGCCCTCAAGGTCAAGATCGAGAAGGCCGCCGCCAAGGGCGGTCAGAAGGTCGATCAGTCCCGCATAGACGAAGCCGCGGCCGATGCCATCCGCGCCATGATGCTGATCCGCACCTATCGCGTGCGCGGTCACCTGGCTGCCGAACTCGACCCGCTCGGCCTCAACCAGCGCCAGCTTCCCGCCGACCTTACCCCCGAATACCACGGCTTCGTAGGCGCCGCGCAGGACCGTCAGGTCTATGTCGGCGGTGCGCTCGGCCTGGAGTGGGCGACCGTCCGCGAGATCGTGCAGATCCTGCGCGCGAACTATTGCGGCAAGGTCGGCCTCGAATACATGCACATCGCCGATGTCGAGGAACGCCGTTTCCTCCAGGAGCGGATGGAAGGCGCCGACAAGGAAATCGAGTTCACCCCCGAAGGCAAGAAGGCCATCCTTCAGGCCGTCGTGCGCGGTGAGCAGTACGAGAAGTTCCTCGGCAAGAAGTACGTCGGCACCAAGCGCTTCGGCCTTGACGGCGGCGAGGCCATGATCCCGGCGCTCGAAGCCGTGATCAAGTACGGCGGCACGCTGGGCGTGAAGGAAATCGTGTACGGCATGGCCCACCGCGGCCGCCTGAACGTGCTCGCGAACGTCCTTGCCAAGCCCTACAAGGTGATCTTCCACGAGTTCTCGGGCGGCACCGCCAACCCCGAAGACGTGGGCGGCTCGGGCGACGTGAAGTACCACCTCGGCACTTCGGCCGACCGTGAGTTCGACGGCATCAAGGTCCACATGAGCCTGATGCCCAACCCGTCGCACCTCGAAACCGTCGATCCGGTCGTGCTCGGCAAGGTCCGCGCCTACCAGACCATCGCCGACGACATCGGCGACGACATCGGTCCGGGCGCCAAGCACAAGCAGGTCCTGCCGGTCCTGATCCACGGTGACGCGGCCTTCGCCGGCCAGGGCATCATCTGGGAGTGCTTCGGCCTCTCGGGCGTGAAGGGCTACAACACCGGCGGTTGCATCCACTTCATCATCAACAACCAGATCGGCTTCACGACGAGCCCGCAGTTCGCGCGCAACTCGCCGTACCCGTCCGACGTGGCCAAGGGCGTCCAGGCCCCGATCCTGCACGTCAACGGCGACGATCCGGCTGCCGTGACTTTCGCGTGCAAGCTTGCGATCGACTATCGCCAGACCTTCGGCCGCGACATCGTGATCGACATGTGGTGCTATCGCCGCTTCGGCCACAACGAAGGCGACGAGCCCGGTTTCACGCAGCCGCTGATGTACCAGAAGATCCGCCAGCACCCGCCGGTCAGCAAGATCTACGGCGATCGCCTGAAGCAGGAAGGCGTCATCGACGACGCATTCCTGTCGCAGACGGAAGCGGAGTTCACCGCGCACCTCGAAGACCAGTTCGAGGCGGCCAAGACCTACAAGTCCAACCAGGCCGACTGGTTCTCGGGCCAGTGGAGCGGCTTCCACAAGCCCGCCGATCCCGAAACCGCGCGCCGCAACGTCGACACCACGATCGAGAACAAGCTGTTCGACAGCCTCGGCCGTACCCTGACCACGGTTCCCGAAGGCCTGACCGTCCACAAGACGCTGGCCCGCGTGCTCGCGGCCAAGGAAGAGATGTTCAAGTCGGGCGACGGCTTCGACTGGGCCACGGCGGAAGCACTCGCTTTCGGCAGCCTCGTCACCGAAGGCTACAACGTGCGCCTCTCGGGCCAGGACTGCGAACGCGGCACCTTCTCGCAGCGTCACTCGGTCTGGGTCGACCAGACGGACGAGCGCAAGTACACGCCGCTGACCACCCTGCCCCACGGCCGCTTCGAAGTGCTGAACTCGACGCTGTCGGAATATGGCGTGCTCGGCTTCGAGTACGGCTTTGCCAGCGCCGATCCGAAGACGCTGGTGCTCTGGGAAGCGCAGTTCGGCGACTTCGCCAACGGTGCGCAGATCATCATCGACCAATACGTCGCCTCGGCCGAGTCCAAGTGGCTGCGCGCCAACGGCCTCGTCATGCTGCTGCCCCACGGCTACGAAGGCCAGGGACCGGAGCACTCGTCGGCCCGTCTGGAACGTTACCTGCAGCTCTGCGCGCAGGACAACATCCAGGTCTGCAACATCACGACGCCCGCGAACTACTTCCACGTTCTGCGCCGTCAGATGCACCGCCCGTTCCGCAAGCCGCTGATCATCATGACCCCGAAGTCGCTGCTCCGCCACCCGCTGGCGAAGTCGGCTGCCTCGGAGTTCACCAGCGGCACCTTCTCGCGCATCCTGTCCGACCCCAAGGGTTCGGAAGACGCCGCGACCAAGAAGGTCATCCTGTGCTCGGGCAAGGTCTTCTACGACCTGCTCGAAGCCCGCGATGCCGCCGAGATCGACGATACCCAGATCATCCGCATCGAGCAGCTCTATCCCTTCCCGGGCGAGCCGCTGGCCAAGCGCCTTGCGCGCATGCCGAACCTCGAAGAGGTCGTGTGGTGTCAGGAAGAACCGCAGAACAACGGTTCCTGGTTCTTCGTCGAATCGCAGATCGAGGCTGCCGCCATCGAAGCAGGCGTGGCCCAGCCCCGTCCGCGCTACGCCGGCCGCAATGCCTCGGCCTCGCCGGCCACCGGTCTCGCCAAGCGCCACGTTGCCGAACAGGCCGCGCTGGTTGCCGACGCGCTGCATCTTTCCGTTCGTTCCGAACTCCGTCGCAAGCAGAAGGCTTGAGATAAATCATGACCACCGAAGTCAAGGTCCCCGTCCTTGGGGAATCCGTCGCCGAAGCCACCATCGGCCAATGGCTGAAGCAGCCCGGCGAAGCCGTTGCCGCTGACGAGCCCATCGCCAGCCTCGAGACCGACAAGGTCGCGATCGACGTCATGGCGCCCCACGCGGGCGTCATGGGCCAGCAGATCGCCAAGGAAGGCGACACCGTCGTCGTCGGCGCCCTGATCGCCACGATCGAAGAAGGCACCGGCGGTGCCGCGGCTCCGGCGCCTGCCGCCGCCGCCGCGCCTGCCCCGGCCGCTGCTGCCGTCGCTCCGGCCCCGGCCGCCAGCGCCACCGCCGCTGACGAAGGTTCGGCCGGTTCCTCGGTCCTCTCGCCGGCCGTGCGCCGCGCGATCCTGGAACACGGCATCGACCCGGCGACCATCAAGGGCACCGGCAAGGACGGCCGCATCACCAAGGACGACGTCCTCGAAGCGGCCAAGAACAAGCCCGCCTCGGCCCCTGTCGCAGCCTCCGCTGCCGCTGCTCCCGCAGCCCGCAGCGAGGAACGCGTCAAGATGACGCGCCTGCGCCAGACCATCGCCAAGCGCCTGAAGTCCGCGCAGGACAACGCCGCGCTTCTCACCACCTTCAACGACGTCGACATGTCGGCCGTCATCGAAGCGCGCGAGAAGTACAAGGACGTGTTCCAGAAGAAGCACGGCATCAAGCTCGGCTTCATGTCGTTCTTCGCCAAGGCTTCGGTCCTCGCGCTCAAGGACATCCCGGCCGTCAACGCGCAGATCGACGGTGACGAGATCGTCTACCACGACTACGTCGACATCTCGGTCGCCGTCTCGGCTCCGAACGGCCTCGTCGTTCCGGTCGTCAAGGACTGCGACAAGCTGGGCTTCGCGGGCATCGAGAAGGCCATTGCCGAATTCGGCAAGAAGGCCAAGGAAGGCACGCTGACCATGGCCGACATGACCGGCGGCACCTTCACCATCTCGAACGGCGGCGTGTTCGGCGGTCTGATGTCGACCCCGATCATCAACCCCCCGCAGTCGGCCGTGCTCGGCCTGCACCGCATCGAGGACCGCGCTGTCGTTCGTAACGGCGAGATCGTGATCCGCCCGATGATGTACATCGCGCTGTCTTACGACCACCGCATCATCGACGGCCGCGAAGCCGTCACCGCGCTCAAGACCATCAAGGAAGCGATCGAGGACCCCACCCGTCTCCTCATCGACCTCTGAGCCGAAATACCCCGTCCGCCCCGATCCTGGTCGGGCGGGGTTTTCACATGAAATAAAATAACTATTTTCCGCTCGTGCATGATCCAGTGCGAAGCATGAGCGTACGGAGGCCTGAACATGGCTGATTACGATTACGACGTCCTTGTCATCGGTGCCGGCCCCGGCGGCTATGTCGCAGCGATCCGCGCCGCGCAGCTCGGTCTGAAGACCGCCTGCGCCGAAGGCCGCGAAACGCTGGGCGGCACCTGCCTCAACGTCGGCTGCATTCCCTCGAAGGCCCTGCTCCACGCTTCGGAATACTTCGAAGCGGCGAAGGAAGGCGGCTCGATGGCCAAGATGGGCATCAAGGTCACGCCCGAGCTGGACCTCGACACCATGCAGGGCCAGCGCCTCGACGCGGTGAAGGGCCTGACCGGCGGCATCGAATTCCTGTTCAAGAAGAACAAGATCGACTGGCTGAAGGGCTATGCCCAGTTCAAGGACGCGCACAGCGTAGAAGTTGCGGGCAAGACCGTGACGGCCAAGAACATCGTGATCGCCACCGGCTCCTCGGTCACGCCGCTTCCGGGCGTCGAGATCGACAACGCGGGCGGCGTGGTCGTGGACTCGACCGGCGCGCTCGAACTGAAGGCCGTTCCCAAGAAGATGGTCGTCATCGGCGGCGGCGTGATCGGCCTCGAACTCGGTTCGGTCTGGCGCCGTCTCGGCGCGGAAGTCACCGTCGTCGAGTTCCTCGACCAGCTCCTGCCGGGCATGGACGGCGAAGTGCGCCGTGAAGCCGGCAAGATCTTCAAGAAGCAGGGCATGATTCTGAAGCTCGGCACCAAGGTCACCGGCGTGACCGTCGAAGGCAAGACCGCCAAGGTCACCGTGGAACCCGCCAAGGGCGGCGATGCGGAAGTCATCGAAGCCGACGTCGTGCTGGTCTCGATTGGCCGCCGTCCCAACACCGAAGGCCTTGGCCTTGGCAACATCGGCCTCGAACTGAACGCCCGCGCGCAGATCGAGACCGACCACGACTTCGCCACCAAGGTGGACGGCGTCTGGGCCATCGGCGACGTGATCGCCGGCCCGATGCTCGCCCACAAGGCCGAAGACGAAGGCATCGCCGTCGCCGAGAACATCGCGGGCCTGACCGGCATCGTGAACCATGACGTGATTCCGGGCGTGGTCTATACCCAGCCGGAATTCGCGGGCGTCGGCCTCACCGAGGAAGCCGCCAAGGAACGCGGTGCCATCAAGGTCGGCAAGTTCCCGATGCTCGCCAACTCGCGCGCCAAGACCAACCACGAGCCGGATGGCTTCGTGAAGGTGATCGCCGATGCCGAGACCGACCGCGTCCTCGGCGTGTGGTGCATCGCCTCGGTGGCGGGCACGATGATCGGCCAGGCCGCGCAGGCCATGGAATTCGGCGCGACCTCGGAAGACATCGCCTACACCTGCCACGCACACCCGACCCACTCGGAAGCGATCAAGGAAGCGGCCATGGCCGTCCTGGGCAAGCCGATCCACATCTGATCGGCGGCTTTCCTCAAGGGTTAAGAAAAGACCGGCGGTGCGCAAGCATCGCCGGTCTTTTCGTTTCGGCACGCCTGTTGGCGGTCGTCGTTACCGGCAGGAAAGAAGAATGGTTCACGCAGAAACACGGAGGCGCAGAGAGGTCGCGCTTGCGGCAAAGCCGCGTTTCTTTTCAACGTCGCGAATTCCGCTGCGTTCGAAGAAGAAAATGCGCGGCGCCCTTACGCAACACCTTTGCGCCTCCGCGCCTCTGTGTGAATCTCTATTTCTTCTTTCGCCGACATTGCGGTCATCGACAGGATTGATCCGCCCAGCCTAATGCACTTGCTGCAGCACTTCGGAGGGTTTGAGAATGCGCTTTTTGCGTTGGGCGTGGAACGTGCAGATATCGACGACAGCAAGGGCACTTATAGCGGTGCTTTCCTTAGGCGTATGCATTGGCCTGTTGATCACTGGGCCTTTGTTGACCGATCACGTAAGCGAAGAATCTGTATTCGTAAATTTGACCGTGGCGATGGGAATAATCGGGATTGTCGCGGGCGTTAGCTGTGTCTCGAAATGGCTTCGCGACCGAGGAATTGTTCGATGACAGGGATGCGCTTGCAACACAGCTATCTTGCGGACCTATTTCAAAAAACCCGTAATTCCTGCCGTCATCCCGAACTTGTTTCAGGATCTATCATGCCGACCGCTCTGTACCTAGATCGAAAAACCGAAACCTCAGCTTACTTCTAGACGCTCCAGCGCCAATGGAATGATGGATCCTGAAACAAGTTCAGGATGACGGACGGGTGATATCCATGGCATCCCCTCGCCATCCCCGCTATCTCACTCCCATGACCCTGCGCCCGTTCCACCTCGCCTTTCCCGTCCACGATCTCGACGCCGCGCGGGCGTTCTGGGGCGGCGTCATGGGATGCCGCGAGGGGCGCAGCAGTGCGGCCTGGGTCGACTTCGACTTTAACGGCCACCAGATCGTCGCCCATCTCGTGCCGGGCATGGCGCGCGGGGATGCCGGGTCCAATCCGGTCGACGGCCACGGCGTGCCGGTGCCGCATTTCGGGATCGTGCTGGCGATGGAGGACTGGCAGGCCCTCGCCGACCGCCTGCGCGAGGCAGGAACGGCGTTCGGCATCGAACCCTATATCCGCTTCGCCGGACAGGCGGGCGAGCAGGCGACGATGTTCTTCCGCGACCCTTCCGGCAATGCCATCGAGATGAAGGCCTTCGCCGACCTCGGCCAGCTTTTCGCCACCGATTGAGCCTCTCGAAGACCGCCAAATTCAACCGCTGGAAACAAACCGGACAAATCCGGCTGCTACCTCTCATGCACAACAATTGAGCAGACGATGCCTTTATTTTAGGCACAACGAGAGGATGTAAGACGTGAGCCTCCTTGCCCTGACCGCCGCAGCAGCCGCCCTCGCCGCACCTACCCCCACTCCGGCACACAGCGTCCAGATCGACCATCGCGGCGCCAGCTATGCGGTGGAATACGTCACCCATGTCGAAGCCAATGCCAAGGCCGTCGGCATGTCAGCCGGAACGCGCCCGAGCACCCGCCGCTGCATCGTGAGCGCCGAAGTCAGCGTCGAGCGCCGCATCCAGCCTGCAAGCGGCGGCCGCGCGATCGCCTCGCGCCTGCCCGGTACCCGCAGCTTCACCCAGAACCACCCCGGCGACTGCCGCAAGGGTAGCGAGGACGGAGCAAAGCTGGTCGCGGCCCGCTCCGACGCCATCGACGCCCATGTCCGCCAGCTCGCCTCGGCCGATCACCACGACACTCTGGCCGCAATCGATGCCGCCCGCGATTTCGCAGTGAACTGAAAACCGGCTACACGCCTGCAAATGAACCGTTTCCTGATTCCGGCGGCCCTCTCGGCCGCCGCCTTCGCCGCGCCCGCAGCCGTCCTTGCGCAGTCCGCCTCCCCCAGCCTATCGGTCGAAGCGACTACGGACTTGCGCGAGCGCGGGCTGAGCTGGTCGGACGGCAACCCGGCCCTTTCGCTCGACGCCACCCTGCCCGTCTCGCAAAGCATCTCGATCGATCTCGGTGCCGCCAGCCTGCGGGATAGCGCCCGGCACGGCGGCGCCGACCTCGGCCTTTCCGTCGCGCCCGAAGTTTCGCTGCTCTCCACCGGCGGCTGGACGCTTTCGGCGGGCGCGACCGGGCATGTCTTCGTCGGCGGCTCGGGCCTGAGTTATGGCGAGCTGAACTCCACCCTCGCCTATGCCATCGGCCCCGCCCAGCTGTCGTTCGGCGCCAGCTACGCCCCCTCGCAGAAGGCGATCGGCGGCAGCGACCTCTATCTGGAAGGCAAGGCGACCGTGGGCATTCCCGGCACCGCGCTGACCCTCTACGGCGGCGGCGGCTACAGCACCGGCTCCGCCCGCGACAGCGCGCTCGCCGCCGAGCGCGTGCGGCGCCTGCGGCCGGACGGCAGCTACTGGGACTATTACCTTGGCGTGGAGCACCAGATGGACCGTCTCGCGCTGGGCCTGCGCTTCACCGGCACCTCGATCGGCGACGACCTCGCACCCGGTCGCTACGTGGACCGCGACACCGGCACGCGCCTCGCCGCCTACTTGCGCTTCACCCCGTAAGCCGAGGCTGGGAACCGGGGCCAGCCTCAGGTATTGTTCCTCGCTCAAGGGGCCATATCCGGGGCATTCACGGCATGAGGACATTCTCAGGATGAGGACTGGGCGCGTTCGAAGTGCGACGGCAGCGGGACTGCTGCTCTGCCTCGCCCTGTCGATAACCGGCTGCAAGCGCCACGCCGTCCACGAACCGCCGCCCCGCTCCAATGACACCATCGCCGTGGAACCGCGCGCCTCGCTGATAACGGTGCCGCTCCACGCCGATGTCAGCGGCCTCGCCGCCGCGCTGGAACAGGAAATCCCACGCAAGCTCTGGTCGATCGACCGGCCCGAGACCACCTGCGTCGCCTCGAAGAAGGTGAAGGTCGCCTTCGTCAAGCTCAAGACCCCGACGCTGAAATGCCGCGTCGTCGGCGAAGTGACGCGCGGCCCCCTGCGCTTCCAAGGCAAGGGCCGCGACATCGTGCTGACCATGCCGCTCCACGCCGTAGTCCGGGCCGAGGACATCGGCGGCGTGCTCAAGCGCGAGACTGCCACTGCCGATGCTCTGGCCCATGCCGCGATCCGCCTGACGCTCGGCTCGGACTGGACCCCGCGCGGCACCGTGGACATCCGCTACGACTGGACGAACACGCCGCATCTCGATTTCCTCGGCCAGCGCATCGATTTCACCGACAAGGCCGACGAGAAGCTGAAACCAGTGATCGCCCGGCTGGAGCGCACCTTGCCCGGCCATCTCGCCCGACTGGAACTGCGCCCGCAGATCGAGAAGGCCTGGGCTTCGGCCTTCACCTCGCTGGAACTCAACGCACAGAACCCGCCGGTCTGGATGCGGGTGACGCCCGAGGAACTCCAGTACGGGGGCTACGAACTTCAGGGCAATCGCCTGCTGCTGCGCCTCGGGTTGAAGGCCGTGACCGAAACCTTCATCGGCGAGCGTCCCGCCGATCCCAAAGTCAAGCCGCTGCCGCCGGTCCGTCCGCTCGAACAGGAAGCGGGCAAGCTCGCCTTCTTCATCCCGGTCGTCGCCGACTATCGCCAGTTGGAGCCGGTGCTGATGCGCGCGCTGCGCAAGCGGGCTGCGCGGCCTTTCGAAGTGCCGCACTTCGGACCGATCATGGCGGATTTCAGGAAAGCGACGATCTACGGCACCACCGGCGGACGCATCGCCGTGGGCGTAACGTTCACCGCCCGCGACAAGGCCGGGCGGGTCAAGCCCGCGCACGGCACGGTCTGGATAACCGCCATGCCGGTGAATGCCGAAAACTCGCGGAAGGTCGACTTCGCGGACTTCCACGTCAGCGGCACGACCGACGCGGTGGGCGGCGACCTGCTGATCGGCTTTGCCAATACGCCGGGTCTCGCGAGCACGCTCGCCAGCGCGCTCGGGCAGAATTTCGAGAACGACTACCAGGACCTGCTCGGCAAGATCGCCCGTGCCATCGACGACAAGCGCGAGGGCGCCTTCCTGATCCGCGCGCAGGTCCGCCGCGCTCAGACCGGCCGCATCCAGGCGAGCGGCCAGGGACTCTACCTGCCGGTCACGGCGGAAGGGACCGCCTCGATCGTCCTGCATCCCAACTTCGAGAAGCATGCTCCGTAACGGGACGCAGCAAGGATGCGACAGGCTTGACGTGCAAACGATTTTATACAGAGTTGTCCAAGGTTTCGAATTTGAACTGACGACGTTGGGAATCGCTTGCAGGCTGTATTTTGCTCCGGATTCGCGGAAGGCTCCATGCTCACGTTCGGTGAAGCACCCGACCCGGAACCGGGTGCGGCCATGGTGCTGATCCGGGTGGAACTGGTCTCGATCGAAGCCGTAGACCTCGTGAAACTGGCACTCTACCGCTCAGGATTAGCCGAAGTGCCCGCTCGCAGCGTCCTCGGTTGCCAGGCCAGCGGCACCGTCGTCGCGATAGGGCGGGACGTCACCCGGTTCCGCCCTGGTGACCGGGTCGTCGCCTATAACGGCTGCGGCAGCCACGCCGAGCTTTTCGCCGCGCCGGAAGCCTCGACATGGCTGCTGCCGGAGGGCCTGGACTCCGGTACCGGCGCGGCGGCCCCCTATACGCTGGCGGCGGCACACGGGACGCTGTTCACGCGCGGCCGACTGCGTGCCGGGGAAACCGTGCTCATCAACCATGCCAGCAGCAGCCTGGGCATCGCCGCCGCGCAACTCGCGGCGCAGGCCGGTGCCACCGTCATCGGCGTGACACGCGATTCGGGGCGACACCCTCGACTGGCCCGGCTCGGGCTGCATCACCTCTTCTCGCGCGCCAGCGACGACGTGATGGCCGGCTGCCTCGAACTGACCGGGGGCCGGGGCGTGGATATCGTGTTCGACGTCAGCGCCGGAGAGCGCTTCGCCGAACTGGTCCGGCTGGTGAAACCCGGCGGTTGCTATGCGTCGATCTCGGTAGCGGGCGAGATATCGCCGCCCGTCTATGGGCGGGAGGGCGCGAATGCCCCGCGCATCACCCGCTTCACCATCGGCCCCGCCGCACCGATGCACGACCGCGGCACCCACGCCGAAGTCGCGCGCCTGCTCGATCTGGTCGGGCACGGCGCGATCCAGCTTCCCATCGAGCACGAATTCGCGCTTTGCGAGGCTGCCGAGGCTTATGAGTTCATTCTCGGCGGGTTGCCGTTCGGCCATGTGGTGATGCGGCCTTGAGCGGGGTGTGCAAGCCTTGTTTGCACTCAGGAACAAGAACAAGCGGGGTCCCCGCCTTCGCGGGGACGACGGGGGTGGATGGTGTAGTTTGTTCGCTTGATCGGACCAGCGCTGCTTTCGCATTTACGCGGCCACCTATCCGATAGCGCAACCTCTCGCCGGAAGACAAAGTAGGAGCGCACTCCGGATAGGTGGCACGCAAGGTCGCCATTCTGAGGGTCCGGGGGATCATCCCCCGGAATCTTCTCTTAAACTTCCAACAACCGATCCGCCTGCGCCCGAGCCTCAGCCGTAACCTCGGCCCCGGAGAGCATCCGCGCGATCTCTTCCTTACGCTCGCCGTCATCAAGCAGCGCCACGGAAGTGCGCGTGACGGTGCCTTCGCTCGACTTGGCAATCATGTAGTGCCGCCGCCCGCGCGCCGCGACTTGCGGGCTGTGGGTGACGGCGAGCAGCTGCCCATCCGAAGCGAGCCGCGCCAGGCGTTCACCGATGGCGCTGGCCACCGCGCCGCCGACGCCGCGGTCGATCTCGTCGAAAATCACGGTCGCCGCGCCGCCTTCTTCCGCCAGCGCCACCTTGAGCGCGAGGATGAAGCGCGAGAGTTCGCCGCCCGAGGCGATCTTGGCCAGGGGGGCGAAGTCGGCGCCGGGGTTGGTGCTGATGAGGAATTCGACCGCATCCATGCCCTGCGCGTTCCAGCGCTCCTCAGGCAGGCGGATCACCGACGTCTGGAACCGCGCGGCATCGAGCTTGAGCGGCGCGAGTTCGGCGGCGACCGCCTTGTCGAGCCGCTTGGCGGCAGAGCGGCGGATATCGTGCAGCGCCTCGGCCTGCTCGCGGTAGGCGAGCGCGGCCTTCTGGGCAGTGCGTTCGAGGCCGGCGACGTGTTCCTCGCCGCCTTCGATGGCATCGAGCGCGCTGCGCATCTCGCGCATCTTTTCGGGCAGGTCATCGACCTGGCAGCCCTGCTTGCGGGCCGCGGCGCGCAGGTCGAACAGGCGGGTCTCGATGCGGTCGAGTTCGTCGGGATCGAAGGCCAGCGCCTCGGCGGCACGGTCGAGCCGGTCTTCCGCCTCGCTCGCCTCGATCACGGCGCGGTCGAGCGCTTCGAGCGCCTCGGCCAGCAGCGGGTGCTCCCCGGCGATGCGGTCGAGACGGCGCGAGGCGCCGCGCAAGGTGGCCAGTGCCGAATCGGAGCCGGTCCAGAGGTGCTGGAGCGCGACGAGATCGTCCGAGAGCTTCTCGCCCTTCTGCATACCGGCGCGGGCCTGGGCGAGTTCCTCTTCCTCGCCTTCCAGCGGGGCCAGGGCATCGAGTTCGGCGAGATGCGCCAGCAGCAGGTCCTGGTCCTCGGCCGCCTTGGCGACTTGCGCGCGGGCAGTATCAAGCGCGGTCTGCGCCGTGCGCCAGGCCTTCCATGCCGCTTCCACGCCCGCGACATCGCCCCCGGCGAAACGGTCGAGCAGGGCGCGGTGGCCCTTGGAATTGACGAGGCCGCGGTCGTCGTGCTGGCCGTGGATCTCGACGAGCGCGGGGGCGATCTCGCGTAGCAGGGCGACGCCGACCGGCTGGTCGTTGAGGAACGCGCGGCTGCCGCCGTCGGCCTTGAGCTGGCGCTTGAGGATCAGCGGCTCGCCCGGCTCGATCTCCAGCTCGGCATCGTCGAGCACGGCGCGGAGCGTGGCCGGAAGCTGCGGGAACTCGAAGCTGGCGGTGACGGTGGCGCGGGCTTCTCCGGCGCGGACGAGGCCGCTGTCGGCGCGGTTGCCGATGACGAGGCCCAAGGCGTCGAGCAGGATCGACTTGCCCGCGCCGGTCTCACCGGTGAGAACGCCCAACCCTCTTGCAAAATCGAGGTCGAGCGCTTCGATCAGCACGATATTGCGGATGGAGAGGCGGTTCAGCATGTTCGCGTTCCGTTCTAGCGAAAGAATATCCGCGCGTCACGCCTGTTTGAAAATTCGCGGCACGCGAATTTTGGCGGCACCGGCCCCAATCTCCTTCAGGCGCCCCCACCCGACCTCCCCATAGGGTACTATCGTTGGGAGGTCGGGTGGGGGCGCCCGAGATCAAATGGGGCCGGTGCCGCCAAGAAAATGCCCGTATGGGCATTTTCCAAACAACCCTCAGGCCGTGACGTTCTTCGGCGCGTACTTGCCCATCAGCTTGTAGGCGCGGTCGTACCACTTGCTGTTGGGATAGTTGTGCTCCAGCACGGCGGCGGCCTTCTGCGCCTCGTCGGGAACGCCGAGTGCGAGGTAGCCTTCGACGAGGCGGAACAGCGCTTCGGGGGCGTGGCTGGTGGTCTGGAAATTGTCCACCACGTTGCGGAAGCGCAGCGTGGCGGCCAGCCACTTGCCGCTGGCTTCATAGCCGCGACCGATGGTCATTTCCTTGCCCGCGAGGTGATCGTTCACGAGGTCGATCTTGAGCTTGGCATCCGAGGCATAAGCCGTGCCCGGATAGCGGCGCATCACGTCGGTAAGCGCCTGCTTGGCCTGCTCGGTGGTCTTCTGGTCGCGAGTGACGTCGCTGATCTGCTCGTAGTAGCAGATGGCGATCAGGTAGTAGGCGTAAGGCGCGTCCTTGTTGCCCGGATGGATCGACAGGAAGCGCTGCGCCGACTGGATCGACTTGGTGTAGTCACGCGCGGCATAGTAGCTGAAGGCGCTCATCAGCTGGGCGCGGCGGGCCCAGGGCGAATAGGGATGCTGGCGCTCGACTTCGTCGAACAGCGCGGCGGCCTGGCGGGTGCGTCCCAGGTTCAGGCGCTGCTGGGCAGCGGCATAGAGCGTGTCCACGTCGCGCGCGACATAGGCGGTATCCTTGTTGCCGCCTCCACGCCCGGCACATCCGGCAGTCAATACGAGCGCCCCGGTAGCGGCGGCGGCGAGGGCGATCTTGAAGCGCGAGCGTTCGAACATGGGGCCGGTCTATAGCCAGCGGTTTGCTGAACGCCAAGTGAAGTTGCGAGTGGATACACTTTAGCGTGGACAGCAAGAGCGCGCGCTCCTCTGCAAACGCAGAAATACCCGTGAACAGGGCCGCTTTGCCATTGTCTGTCGCGTCGCGGCTGCCATAGTCGAAAGACAATGGCAGGCAGCAACGCACTCTCTTCTCCGGTCCTCTCCGACGCGCTCGTGATCCTCGGCGCGGCGGGCATCGTGATTCCCGTGTTCAACCGATTCCGCATCACTCCGGTGATCGGCTTCATCCTCGTCGGCCTGCTGGTCGGCCCGTTCGGCCTCGGCAGACTGGTGTTCGACACCCCGTGGCTGTCCTGGGTGACGATCACCGACCCCGACGGGCTGGAGATATTCGCCGAATTCGGCATCATCCTGCTGCTGTTTTCGATCGGCCTCGAACTCTCGTTCGGGCGATTGTGGGCGATGCGCAGATTCGTGTTCGGACTGGGATCGCTGGAACTGATCCTGACCGGCAGCGCCCTCACCTTCTTCTTCGCGGCGATCGGACAGGGCTTTTCCGGCGCCATGGCGCTCGGCCTCGCGCTCGCGCTGTCCTCGACCGCGCTGGTCCTGAAGATGACCGACACGACCACCCCGGTCGGCCGGGCCGCGCTGGCGATGCTGCTGTTCGAGGATATCGCGCTGGTGCCGATCATCTTCCTGCTCGGCGCGCTCGCCCCCCATGCCAAGGGCGCGGGTGTGGACGGACTGATCCATACGCTGGTCTGGGGCACCTTGGTCGTCACCGCGCTGCTGGTGCTGGGCCGCTACCTGCTGCCGCCGCTCTTCGCCCAGGCCGCGCGCACCAAGAGCCCGGAACTGTTCCTCGCCGCCAGCCTGCTGGTGGTGATCCTCGCCTCGCTGGCGACCGGCGCCACCGGCCTCTCGCCGATCGTCGGCGCGCTCGTCGCGGGCCTGCTGATCGCCGAGACCGAATACCACACCGAAGTCGAGCAGATCATCGAGCCGTTCAAGGGCCTCGCCCTCGGGGTGTTCCTGATCACCATCGGCATGAGCATTGACCTGCGCGTCGTGTGGGAGAACCTCGCCTCGATCCTGATCGCGACGGTCGGCGTGGTGCTGCTGAAGTCCACCGTCACCGGCCTGCTGCTGCGCATGATGGGCGCCCGGCGCGGCACCGCGACCGAGACCGGCATCCTCATGTCCAGCCCTTCGGAGACCACGCTGATCGTGCTGAGCGCCGCCGGCGCCGCGCAGCTGATCCAGCCCGGCACGGCGATGTTCTGGCAGATCGTCACCGCCCTTGGCCTGACGGTCACGCCGCTGCTGTCGATGATCGGCAAAGTCCTCGCCCGGCAGGTGGACAGCGTGGAGGCGCCGCACCAGCCCGCCGAGGCGCCGGACAAGCCGCGCGTGCTGATCGTCGGCTTCGGCCGCGTCGGGCGGCTGGTTGCCGACATGCTGGCGCGCCACGGCCGCCCCTATCTCGCGGTGGACAGCAACACCGACCTCGTCACCGAGGGACGGCGCCACGGCTACACGGTGGCCTTCGGTGATGCCGGACGCGGCGATGCGATGCTGCGCTTCGGCGCGGCGAGCGCGGCGGCGGTGATCCTGACGATGGACGAGCCGGTCACCGCCCAGCGCATCGTCCGCAAGCTGCGCGCCGACTTCCCCGACCTGCCGATCATCGCCCGCGCCCGCGACGCCGAGCACGCCGCCGTGCTCTACCGCGCCGGGGCCACGCATTCGGTGCCGGAGACGCTGGAAAGCTCGCTCCAGCTCTCCGAAGCGGCGCTGGTCGAAATCGGCGTGGCGATGGGTCCGGTGATCGCCTCGATTCACGAAAAGCGTGACGAATTCCGCGAGCAGATCATGCAGCAGGGCGGCCTCTCGCAGAAACCCGCGCTCAAGTCGGGGCAATTGCGCCAGCCCGAGAAGGTCTAGGACAGAGCCTTCCCAATGCTTGGCGTCCCCCTCCCCGCTCATCCTGAGCTTGTCGAAGGATGGGAGGCATAGCGCCACGCCGCAGGGGGCTTCGACAAGCTCAGCCTGAGCGGAGTTGAGAGCAGTATTGTGAGCGCTGTTGAAAGACGAAGTTAAATCGCGCGCGGCTCGAACACCGACCATCCGGTGCGCTGGACGAGCCGCTCCAGCGCCATCTGGCCGAGCTGCGAATTACCGCTTTCGTTGAGACCGGGCGACCAGACCGCCACGCTGGCGATCCCCGGCGCCACCGCGAGGATGCCGCCGCCCACGCCCGACTTTCCGGGCAGGCCGATGCGATAGGCGAAGTCGCCGGAATTGTCGTAGTGACCACAGGACATCATCAGCGCATTGATGCGCCGCGCGCGCTTCTCGCTGATGACGCGGTGGCCGTCGGAACGCCCGCCGTCCATCAGGTAGCGCCCCGCGAGCGCCAGTTGACGGCAGCTCATGGCGAGCGCGCAGAAGTGGAAATAAGTGCCCAGCACCAGTTCGACATCGCCGTGGACGGTGCCGAAAGCACGCATGTAATTGGCCAGCGCGCGGTTGCGGAAACCCGTCTCGCGTTCGGCGGCGGCGACCGTCTCGTCGATGGCGATGCTGTCGTCGCCCGCCAGTTCGCGCACGAAGCGCAGCATCTGCCCGATCGCCTCGCGCGGTTGCAGGCGGCCGAGTAGCACGTCAGTGACGACGATGGCCCCGGCATTGATGAAGGGGTTGCGGGGAATGCCGTGCTCGGTCTCCAGTTGGACGATCGAGTTGAATGCGCTTCCCGAAGGCTCGCGCCCCACCCGCTCCCAGAGCTGGTCGCCCACCGCGCCGAGTGCCAAGGTCAGCGCGAAGACCTTGGAGATCGACTGGATCGAGAAAGCCTCGTCCGCATCACCCGCGACATGAACCTCACCGTCCGCCATGACCACCGCCATGCCGAACTTGTCGAGCGGCACGGCGGCGAGCGGCGGGATATAGTCGGCAACCGTCCCCCGGCTGCCGACTTCGCGCATTTCCTCGGCAATGGCCGTGACGATCTCGGCGATAGAGAACATCGGCGAGGCCCCGGCCCGTCCGGGATCAGCCTGCGAGCACTGCCTTGACCGCAGCGATGGCATCCGCCGCCTTGTCGCCGTCGGGACCGCCGCCCTGCGCCATGTCGGCGCGGCCGCCGCCGCCCTTGCCGCCCAGCGTCTCGACGCCCTTGCGGACGAGATCGACGGCGCTGATCGTGCCGGTGAGGTCTTCGGTAACGGCGGCGGCGATGCTCGCCTTGCCCTCGTTCACGGCGACGATCGCGGCGACGCCCGAACCCATGCGCTGCTTGGCCTGATCGAGCAGCCCGCGCAGTTCCTTGGGATCGAGGCCGTCGAGGACCTGGCCCGAGAACTTGACGCCGTTCACTTCCTCATCGGCCGCTTCGGCCTTGCCCGAGCCGCCGCCAAGGGCCAGCGCCTTCTTGGCTTCGGCCAGTTCGCGTTCCAGCTTGCGGCGCTCGTCGAGCAGCGCGGTGACGCGGGCCTCGACATCTTCCGGCGTCGTGCGCAGCGCGCTGGCGGCGCCCTTCAACGCTTCCTCGCGGGCCACCAGCCACTGGCGCGCGCCTTCGCCGGTCAGCGCCTCGATGCGGCGCACGCCCGAGGAGACCGCAGATTCCGAAACGATGCGGAACACGCCGATGTCGCCGGTGGCGCGCACGTGGGTGCCGCCGCACAGCTCGACCGAGTAGTTGCGCTCGCCCGCTTCGGTCTTGGCGCTGCGGCCCATCGAGAGCACGCGCACTTCATCGCCGTACTTCTCGCCGAACAGCGCCATCGCGCCTGCTTCGATGGCGTCGTCGGGCGTCATCAGGCGGGTGAGCACCGGATCGTTGGCGCGGATTTCCGCGTTCACTTCGGCTTCGATCGCCGCGATGTCCTCGGCTTCGAGCGCCTTGGGGTGCGAGAAGTCGAAACGCAGGCGCTCGGCGGCGACCAGCGAGCCCTTCTGGGTGACGTGATCGCCCAGGCGGCCACGCAGCGCGGCATGGAGCAAGTGCGTGGCCGAGTGGTTGGCGCGCACCGCATCGCGGCGCTCGGCATCGACCTTGAGGTTGACGGCATCGCCCACCTTGATCGTGCCCGCCTCTACCGTGCCGCTCATGGCATGGAGACGGCCAAGCGGCTTGGCGGTGTCGATCACGACGATCTTCAACCCGTTCGCGCCAAGGATCGTGCCGCGATCGCCTTCCTGGCCGCCCGATTCGCCGTAGAACGGCGTCTGGTTGGTCAGCACCACGACCGCTTCGCCTGCGGTGGCCGACTGGACTTCCTTGCCGTCCTTGACCAGCGCCACGACCTGGCCTTCGCCGGTGGTCGAGGCATAGCCGGTGAACTCGCTGGCGCCTTCGCGCTCGGCGATGTCGAACCAGACTTCGCTATCGGCGGCCTGACCAGAGCCCTTCCACGCGGCGCGGGCGGCAGCCTTCTGCTGCGCCATGGCGGCATCGAAACCGGCGCGGTCAACGGCGATGCCGCGCGAACGCAGCGCGTCTTCGGTGAGGTCGTAAGGGAAACCGTAAGTGTCGTAGAGCTTGAACGCGGTCTCGCCGGGGAGTTCGCCGCCCTCACCCATCTCGCCGGTCGCTTCGTCAAGCAGCTTGAGGCCGTTGGCGAGGGTCCGGCGGAACTGCACTTCCTCGCGCTCCAGGGTTTCCTCGATCAGCGGCTGAGCGCGGCCGAGTTCCGGATAGGCCTGGCCCATTTCGGCCACGAGCGCGGGCACCAGACGGTGCATCAGCGGATCGCGCGCGCCGAGCAGGTGGGCGTGGCGCATGGCGCGGCGCATGATGCGGCGCAGCACGTAGCCGCGGCCCTCGTTCGAGGGCAGCACGCCGTCGGCCAGGAGGAAGCTGGTCGAGCGCAAGTGGTCGGCAATGACGCGGTGGCTGGCGCGCTGCTCACCCTGCGCGGCAACGCCGGTCAGGCTTTCCGACGCGGCGATCAGCGCCTTGAAAGTGTCGATGTCGTAGTTGTCGTGCACGCCCTGCATGACCGCCGAGATGCGCTCGAGGCCCATGCCGGTGTCGATCGAGGGCTTCGGCAGGTTACCGACGATTTCGCCCGCCGACTGCTCGAACTGCATGAACACGAGGTTCCAGATCTCGATGAAGCGGTCGCCGTCTTCCTCGGGCGATCCCGGAGGGCCGCCCCAGATGTGGTCGCCATGGTCGAAGAAGATTTCCGAGCACGGTCCGCACGGGCCTTCGTCGCCCATCGCCCAGAAGTTGTCCTTGGTGGGAATGCGGATGATCTTCGATTCCGGCAGCCCCGCCACCTTCTTCCAGAGATCGAAGGCTTCGTCGTCGGTGTGGTAGACGGTGACGAGCAGCTTCTCGACCGGAAGGCCCCATTCCTTGGTCAGCAGGGTCCAGGCGTGGGTGATCGCCTGTTCCTTGAAATAGTCGCCGAACGAGAAATTGCCGAGCATTTCGAAGAACGTGTGGTGGCGCGCGGTATAGCCGACGTTGTCGAGATCGTTGTGCTTGCCGCCGGCGCGGACGCACTTCTGCGAGGATGTGGCGCGCGGCGCGAAGGGCGTTTCAAGACCCGTGAACACGTTCTTGAACGGCACCATGCCGGCATTCACGAACATCAGCGTCGGGTCGTTGTAAGGAACGAGCGGCGCGGACTGAACGGCCTCGTGACCATTGCTGGCGAAATAGTCGAGGAAGGACCGGCGGATTTCGTTGGTCGTGTGCATGAACGCGCCGATAATGCAGCCGCGCAGGCTCGGCAAGCGGGTTGCAGCAGTCAGACTGTTCGGGAATTGCGATATCTCGTCCGGAGTGGCGCTAACGCCACCCTGTCGGAGCGGGATTGAATTTATCTTGCGAGGGCGACTAGGTTGCGAGCCTAAGGGTCGCACAACGGACCGGAACAGGTTTTAAGGGGAAATTTCATGGATCGCCGCTCTTTCCTGGGGCAGGCCAGCGTAGCCGCGCTGGCCGCCGGGCTTCCGTCCGCCGTCTTCGCAGCCGCCTCGGCAAGTCCCGCCGACCGGAAACTGCGCACGCTGCTGGACACGATCTTTAACGATCGCCTGACCGAAAGCCCGGAAGGGGCGACGCGGCTCGGCCTCGATACCGGCAAGAACGCCGCGCTGAAATCGCAGCTTTCGGGGCGCGGCGCCGCCGATGTGGCGAAGGACCTCGCCCGCTCGCGCAAGGAGCTGGCCTCGATCAAGGCGATCGGTCGCGCCGGGCTGGGTGAGGATGCCGCGCTCGACTACGATGTCGTCACCTACCAGCTCGAACATTCGATCGCCGGGCAGGAAACCTTCACTTACGGCTCCAGCGGCGGCCGCTTCGCGCCTTACCTGATCAGCCAGCTGACCGGCGCCTATCAGGACGTGCCGGACTTCCTCGACACCCAGCACCGGGTGAACGAGGCCGCCGACGCCGATGCCTATCTGGCGCGCCTCGGCGCTTTCGCCACGGTTCTCGATCAGGAAACCGAGCGCCAGCGCGCCGATGCCGCGCGCGGGGTCTTCGCACCGGACTATGTCCTCGACACCACGCTGAAGCAGTTCGCCGCGCTGCGCGACAAACCTGCGGCGGAGACCGGCCTCGTCACCGGGTTCGCCGCCAAGCTGGCCAAGGCGGGCCTGCCTGCGGACCGTGCAAACGAGGCGGCCAAATTGGTGGCCGAGAAGGTATTCCCGGCGCTCGACCGCCAGCGCACGCTCGTCACCGAGCTGCGCGGCAAGGCCACGCATGAAGCGGGCGTATGGCGCCTGCCGGACGGCGATGCCTATTACGCTTCGGCCGCCGAAGCGGCGACGACGGTGCGCCTCAGCGGCGACGAAATCCACCGCATGGGTCTCGATCAGGTGGCCGAAATCGGCGCGCGGATCGACGGCATTCTCAAGACGCAGGGCATGAGTCAGGGCACCGTGGGCGAGCGTCTCGTCGCGCTCAACGAGCGGCCGGACCAGCTCTTCCCCAACACCGACGAGGGCCGCGCGGCCCTGCTGGGCGAACTCAACGCGCAGATCGTCAAGATGCAGGCCCGCCTGCCCGAGCAGTTCGCCACCCTGCCCAAGGCGCCGGTGGAAGTGCGCCGCGTGCCGCCCGCGATCCAGGCCGGTGCGCCGGGCGGCTATTACCAGAATGCCTCGCTCGACGGTTCGCGACCCGCGATCTACTACATCAATCTGCGCGATACTTTCGACCGGCCGAAGTTCGGGCTTGCCACGCTGACGCATCATGAGGCGGTGCCGGGGCATCACCTTCAGGTCATGCTGGCGCTCGAATCGCAGGACATTCCGATGATCCGCCGCCGCGGCGGCTTCAGCGGCTACAGCGAAGGCTGGGCGCTCTATTCGGAGCAGCTGGCCGACGAGATGGGGATGTACGAAGGCGATCCGCTGGGTCAGGTCGGTTACCTGCAATCGCTGCTGTTCCGTGCGACGCGCCTCGTCGTCGATTCGGGCATGCATGCCAAGCGCTGGAGCCGCGAGAAGGCGACCGACTACCTGATCGCCACCACCGGCATCGCCCGCGGGCGCAGCCAGGGCGAGATCGATCGCTACACCGTCTGGCCGGGTCAGGCTTGCAGCTACAAGATCGGCCATACCATGTGGGTAAAACTGCGCGACGAGGCCCGCACTAAGGCCGGGGCGAAGTGGGACCCCAAGGCGTTCCACTCGGTGCTGCTGAAGGGCGCCCTGCCACTCGCCGTACTGGAGAAGCTGGTGCATTCGCGTTACGGCTGAGGCTGAAGCCCCGCTTTCCTGCTGGAAAGGAAGCGGGGCCCCCGCCTTCGCGGGGGCGACGGGGTGAGGCCATGCGGCACTCCGCATCCCATCCGCTGTACCACTTCGCCATTGCGAGCTTAGCGAAGCAATGACGAGATCACCTGAAACCCCATAAACAAAAACCCCGGCACCAGGGCCGGGGTTTTCTTCGTTCTGCGGGTACGCGCAGGACTTATTCGATATCGTCTTCCGCCGAAGGGCCGACCATCATTTCCTCGGCCAGAC
The DNA here is from genome assembly GCF_055521635.1 of Novosphingobium sp. BL-S-20. Lineage (NCBI taxonomy): Bacteria > Pseudomonadati > Pseudomonadota > Alphaproteobacteria > Sphingomonadales > Sphingomonadaceae > Novosphingobium > Novosphingobium sp. BL-S-20. Next base: position 2,487,874 of record NZ_CM145494.1, read on the forward strand.
CGGCGGTCTGGGCGCGGATCGCCTTTTCGAGGCGGTCGCAGATTTCCGGGTTGGTCTTCAGATAGGTCTTGGCGTTTTCGCGGCCCTGACCGATGCGGATCGAATCGTAGCTGAACCAGGCGCCCGACTTCTCGACGATGCCCGCCTTGACGCCGAGGTCGAGGATTTCGCCGATCTTGGAAATGCCCTCGCCGTACATGATGTCGAATTCGACCTGCTTGAACGGCGGCGCGACCTTGTTCTTCACGACCTTCACGCGGGTGGCGTTGCCGACGATATCGTCGCGGTCCTTGATCTGGCCGGTGCGGCGGATGTCGAGGCGGACCGAGGCGTAGAACTTGAGCGCATTGCCGCCCGTGGTCGTCTCGGGGTTGCCGTACATCACGCCGATCTTCATGCGCAGCTGGTTGATGAAGATCACCATGCAGCGCGAGCGGCTGATCGAGCCGGTCAGCTTGCGCAGCGACTGGCTCATCAGGCGGGCCTGCAAACCGACGTGGCTGTCGCCCATCTCGCCCTCGATTTCGGCGCGGGGGACCAGTGCGGCCACCGAGTCGACCACCAGCACGTCGATCGCGTTCGAGCGAACCAGCGTGTCAGTGATCTCCAGCGCCTGTTCGCCGGTGTCGGGCTGCGAGACGATCAATTCGTCGATGTTGACGCCCAGCTTCTTGGCATAGACCGGATCGAGCGCGTGTTCGGCGTCGATGAAGGCGGCGGTGCCGCCCGACTTCTGGGCTTCGGCGATGACGTGGAGGGCGAGCGTGGTCTTGCCCGAGCTTTCCGGCCCGTAGACTTCGATCACGCGGCCGCGCGGCAGGCCACCGACCCCCAGCGCGATGTCGAGCCCGAGCGAGCCGGTGGAGATCGCCTCGACCTGCATCGCTTCCTTCGAACCCAGCTTCATCGCGGAGCCCTTGCCGAACGCCTTGTCGATCTGCGCAAGCGCGGCTTCGAGCGCCTTCTGACGGTCCATGTTGTCCTTTTCCTTGCCTTCCTGGATCAGCTTGAGCTGAGCAGCCATGTCACTTCCCCTTGCTACCGGCCTGACCGGAAAGGTCAACGTCGTGGGAAGCTATGTATCCACTTTGTTCTCATGGAACAAGAGGGGAACGATGGCTTATTTCCTATTTTTAACGCCGCCTGCGGTGCGGGCCAGAACATCCCCGACTTTTTCCGAGAGCTGCTGCACGGAGAACGGCTTGGGCATGAACCAAGCATTGGCGATGCCGATTTCCTTGCGCAACTGCTCCTCGGCATAGCCCGACATGAACAGCACCGGCAGGTCCGGGGCGATGCGGCGGATCTCGCGCGCCATGCCGGGGCCGTCGAGCGTGGGCATGACCACGTCGGAGATCACGAGGTCGAACCGGCCGCCCTCCTCCACGAGTTCCAGCCCCTCTTCGCCGTCGCGCGCGCAAGTCACGACATAGCCCTGCCGGGTGAGCGCGCGTTCGGCGACGATGCGCACCGGGTCCTCGTCCTCGACCAGCAGGATCGCGCCGCCGCCCGCCCACTGGCTGGGTTCGGCCTCGGGTTCCTCGACCGGCGCGGGTTCGGGCGCGGTGCCGGGAGCGACGTGGTGGACCGGCAGGTAGACGACGAAGCGCGTGCCTCGGCCCGGCTCGCTTTCCGCGAAGATGAAGCCGCCCGACTGCTTGACGATGCCGTAGACGGTCGAGAGGCCGAGGCCGGTGCCCTTGCCCTGCTCCTTGGTGGTGAAGAACGGCTCGAAGATCTTGCCGAGGTGCTCGGGCGGGATGCCGCCGCCGGTATCCTCGACGATCAGCGCGGTATAGTCGCCCGCCGGGATGATCTCGCTGCGCATCGCCCGAACGTCGGTATTGCTGATGCGGCAGGTGGCGAGCGTGAGCGTGCCCGCGCCGTCGCCCTTCATCTGCATCGCGTCGCGCGCATTGACCGCGAGGTTGACGATCACCTGCTCCAGCTGGGTCGGGTCGGCGCGGACCGGGCCGAGGTCGCGGTCGTGGGTGACGACGAGCTGGATCTTCTCGCCGATCAGGCGGCGCAGCATCTGCGAGACGTCCGCCACCACGTCGGGCAGCTGGAGCACTTCGGGGCGCAGGGTCTGCTGACGCGAGAAGGCCAGAAGCTGGCGGGTCAGCGAGGCGGCGCGGTTGGAGTTGGCGCGGATCTGCTGGATGTCGTCATAGTCCGAATCGCCGGGCGTATGGCGCATCAGCATGAGGTCGCAGGTGCCGAGGATCGCGGTCAGCACATTGTTGAAATCGTGCGCGACGCCGCCCGCGAGCTGGCCCACTGCCTGCATCTTGGTGGCCTGCGCGACCTGGCGCTTGAGGCGGGTTTCCTCCGAGGTGTCGGTGAGGCCGAGCAGCACCGCCGCCTCGCCGAGACCGCGCACGCCCGCAAGACTGAGCGAAACCGGATCGTCGGGCTGGGTGGTCAGGCGCACGGCGATGTCGCCCGCCGCGGCGGGGCCTTGCGCGAAGCGGCGGATCGCCTCGGACAGCGCGCGCTTGTCGTCGCGGACGACGAGGTCGGTGGGATAGCTCGGCGGGTGCTGGCCCTCCTGCCCGGCGGCGCGCATGAAGGCGGGATTGGCGAAAAGCAGCCGTCCGTCGCGGTCGGCCATGGCGAGGCCGAGCGGCAGCTGGCTGATCAGCGCCTCCAGATGCGGCGCGGCGGTGCCGCCGCCTCCTCCTGCGCCGATGCCCTGCCCGGCCTCGACCACCAGCATCAGCGAGGGCGTGACATGGGGATCGGGTTCGCCCGGCGCATCGGGATCGGCGATCGGGACGTGGTAGAGTACGAGCGGCCCGCCGCGTCCGGCTTCGCGCGCCCAGCCGATGCGCTCGCCTTCCTCCTGGCTGATGAGCGAGACGAAATCGAGGCCGGTCATATCGGCGAGGGCGTCACCCGTCGCGCGCTGGGAGAAACCGGCGCTGGCGGCGCGGATCATGCCGTCGGGATCGACCACCGCCGCCGAGATACCGGCGCGGGCAAGGCCCTTGCCCAGTTTTCCGTCGATCTGGCGGACCATCTCGCCCACGAGATCGACCGAGCTGACCGGCTGGAAGCGCCAGACGAGAAAATCGTCGCCCCGGCCCGAGCGCTGGATCTCCACCCGCCAGTCGGCCGGAATATCGCCTTCGGTGCGCAAGTCGGTGCGGGCATGGCCGTCGCGCCAGGCGGCGCGGACGGCTTCTGTAAGGCGCTCGGTGGCGGCATCGCCCACCGGCAGGCGCGGCGGCGGACTGGCAGTGCCGAACCACTGCTCGAAACCGGCATTGGCGCAGGCGAGGCGCCCGGCGCGGTCGGTGACGGCAATGGCGCTGTCGGCGCGGTCGATCGCCGCGACGGTAACGGACCAGTCGGGCTGGGCGAATTCGACGTCGGCAGCCTCGGTCCGGCGATTGGCGACCATCCAGGCGATACCCGCGAAGACCAGTAGCGTGCCGGTGAGGATGGCGGTGAGCAGTCCGTCGCCGCTGACCAGCCAGACCAGTCCGGCGCTGAGCACCAGCGCGATGCCGACGATGGCAGTGTCGGAAAGACCGCCGATTTTACCCGTCGCCATGACCTCGCCCGCTTCCCGCTCCCGCTGGCCTGCCTTCATGCAATTCCTTCCGTATCGGCGGGTTTCGCCGCCACTGCAGCAGCCGCCGCGCGGTGGCGGCGGGCGCGGTGCTTGCGCCCGATCCAGTAGCGCCAGAACCAGATCGTCAGGAAATAGCTGACGAAAGCGGCGACGACCGACTGGATGAACAGGCCGATGACGACGGCAGGCGCGGTGTCGGACAGCAGCCAGTTTCGCCACTGCGCCAGGCCCGCCCCTTCGCGCACCATGGCCTCCACGGTGGCGATGTCGGCGTGGTAGCCGAAGCTGTTGCCGATCGCGACCGCCACCGGCAGGATGATGAGCAGCGTCGTCACCGGGTTGGAAATGAAAGTGATCGCGGCGGCGAGCGGGATATTGCCGCGAAACGGCACGCACATCAGCGCCGCGCCGACGATCTGGACGCCGGGAATCAGCGCGAAGATGCCGATGAACATGCCGACCGCCACGCCGCGCGGCACCGAGCGGCGGGTGAAGCGGAACAGTTCGGGGCGGCGCGTGAAGGGCGCCGTGAAGCGATTCGCCTCAAGCTGCGCATGGGTGGGCATCTGGCCGTGCAGCCAGGCGCCCAGCCGGTGCAGCAGCGCGCTCACTTGTGCTCGCGCAGGATGCGGCCCTGCTCCCGCTTCCAGTCGCGTTCCTTGATGGTGCTGCGCTTGTCCGCCGCGTTCTTGCCCTTGGCCAGCGCCAGTTCGACTTTCGCGCGGCCCCGGCCGTTGAAGTAGATCGAGAGCGGCACCAGGGTCATGCCCTTGCGTTCCACCGAGCCCTGGAGGCGGGAGATTTCCCGCTCGTGCAACAGCAGCTTGCGCGGGCGCTTGGGCACGTGGTTGTAGCGGTTGCCGTGGCTGAATTCCGGTACGTTGGAGTTCACCAGCCAGCATTCGCCGTTCTTGACCTCGGCGTAGGCCTCCGCGATCGAGCCTTCGCCGAACCGCAGCGATTTCACCTCGGTGCCGGTCAGCGCGATGCCGGCCTCGAAGGTTTCCTCGATGTGGTACTCGAAGCGGGCCCTGCGGTTTTCCGCGACGCTCTTGTGCTTGTCGAATGTCTTGTGCTGCGGACGTGCCATGATGACCCGGCATGTAGGGATTCGCGCGCAAAAAGGAAACGCCCCGTTTGCGCGATTTCGTCATGCCGTGAACGATCGGTGGTCGGACCGCCTGCATGAAAGGATTTTAACCGCGACGGCGCCGAAGATTGTCCTTGCCAAACAACCCCGCCGATTTGATTAGTCGGGAACAAACGGGGGAAATTCTACGTGCACCTGATACTTCGGTCGGCTCTTCCGGCCGCCTTGCTGATTGCCGAATCCACATTTTCTACTGCCATGGCTGCGCCCGGCGCGCCGCCGCTCGATGCCTATGGCGAACTGCCGCAAGTGGAGGATGCCGCGCTCTCGCCGGACGGCACCTCGATCGCCAGCGTCACCAACAGCGACGGCGAGCGGCGCGTCGTGGTCATCAAGGACAACAAGGTCGTGCTCAGCGGATCGCCCGGCACCTCCAAGGTCCGCGCGATCGAATGGGCGGACAACGACACCGTGTTGCTGACCAACAGCGCCACGGTGCCGCTGTTCGGCTTCACTGCCGCCAAGTACGAGATGAACGGCACGATCATCCTGCCCCTGAAGCCGGGCAGCGAATCGGGGATGGTCTTCGCGAAGAACCAGGCGATCGCCAAGACCACGCGCGGCCGCTACGGCATCCGCACGATCGACGGCCGGACGGTCGGCTATTTCGGCGGCATCGCGCTCGATGTCGAAGGCAGCCAGACCCGCTGGCGCCATGGCCGCTCCACGCTCTATGCGGTGGACCTCAAGACCAATCGCGCCCGCGCCCTCGCTTCGCCCCCTGCCGAAGACCATTACCGGGACTGGCTGATCGACCGCAGCGGCAACGTGGCGGTGATCCTCGACATCTCGGAGGCGAGCGGTCTCTGGAAGATCAATGTCCCGCGCGGGGCGGAACTGGCGCGCGGCATCGATCCGACCGGCAATGTCAGCCTGATCGCCTTCGGCAAGGGCGGCGCCACCGTGATCTACGCGATCGAGGACGAGGACGGCGACTCGCGCTGGTTCGAAGTGCCGCTGGCCGGCGGGGAAGCCAAGGAAATCCTCTACGACATCGGCATCGACCGCCTTTTCGTCGATCGCAGCAGCGGCGACATGATCGGCTATCGCACCCAGGGCGAGACGCCGCAGACGGTCATGGACGATCCGGCCCATCAAAGCGCCATCACCCGCATCTTCAAGGCCTTTTCCGGCCGCGAAGCGCATCTGATCGACTGGACGCCGGACTTCGCGAAAGTGCTGGTGCGCACCACCGGCAACAAGGACAGCGGCACCTGGTATCTCGTCGACGTGCGCGCCAAGCGTGCCGATCCGATCGGCTACGAACGCGGCGATATCCCGCCGGAGCAGGTCGGGCCGATCTCGGTCGTCAACTACAAGGCGCAGGACGGTCTCGAGATGGACGGCATCCTGACGCTGCCGCCCGGCCGCGAGGCGAAGAACCTGCCGGTGATCCTGCTGCCCCACGGCGGCCCCGCCGCGCACGACAAGGCCGAGTTCGACTGGTGGGCGCAGGCTTTCGCCTCGCGCGGCTATGCAGTGTTCCAGCCGAACTTCCGCGGCTCGACCGGACGCACCGATGCCTTCCGCCATGCCGGGGACGGCCAGTGGGGCCGCAAGATGCAGACCGACATTTCGGACGGTCTCGCCGAACTGGCCAAGCAGGGCATCGTCGATCCGAAGCGCGCCTGCATCGTCGGCGCGAGCTATGGCGGCTATGCGGCGCTGGCCGGTGTCACCCTGCAACAGGGGCTTTACCGCTGCGCGGTCTCGGTGGCAGGCGTCGCCGATCTCAGGCTGATGTATTCCACCGACATCCGCGAAAGCGGCGATTCGAAGATGCTCACCAAGGCGCTGCGCGAACAGCTTGGCGACCCCAAGCTCTACGACGAAGTGTCACCCCGCCGCTTCGCCGCGCGTGCCGATGCGCCCGTGCTGCTGATCCACGGCAAGGACGATACGGTCGTCGGCTACAAGCAGAGCCAGGTCATGGCCGATGCGCTGAAGGACGCCCGCAAGCCCTACGAGTTCGTCACGCTGGCAGGCGAAGACCACTGGCTGTCGCGCGAGGAAACGCGCAAGCGCATGCTGTCTGAGGCCGTGCGCTTCGTAGAGAAGAACAATCCGGCGGATTGAGGGCCGGCCTATAAACGTCGTCCCGGATCAGGTCCGGGACGACGGCATATTCACTTTCAGACCAGTCCGGCGTGGACCAGCGCTTCGTCGACAGCGGTGCGGGCCTTGTCGCTGCACGGGACCAGCGGCAGGCGCAGTTCGTTCTCGATCCAGTCGTGAACCTGGGCCAGCGCGTACTTGCACGGTCCCGGCGAGCTGTCCTCGAACATCGCGTAGTGCAGCGGATAGAGCAGGTCGTTCAGGCGGCGCGCTTCCTCAAGGTCGTTGGCCGCGCAGGCTGCCTGGAACTCGGCGCAGAGCTTCGGCGCGACGTTCGCCGTCACCGATATGCAGCCCACGCCGCCCGCCGCGTTGAACGGCAGCGCCAGTTCATCGTCGCCGCAAAGCTGCACGAAGTCCTTGCCGATGCCCATGCGGTGGTCGGTCACGCGGCTGAGATCGCCGCTAGCGTCCTTGATGGCGATGAAGCGATCGGGGAAACGGCGCGCCAGTTCGCAGACCGTTTCCGGCAGCAGGTCGGTGACGGTGCGGCCGGGCACGTTGTAGAGCACGATCGGCAGGTCGTTGTTTTCCGCCAGATAAGTGAAGTGGGCGAGCAACCCTGCCTGGCTCGGGCGGTTGTAATACGGTGCCACCAGCAGCGCGGCGGAGGCACCGCACTTCTTGGAGAAGTTCATGTGCAGCAGCGCATTCATCGTATCGTTACTGCCACAGCCCGCGATTACCGGCACGCGTCCGGCCGCCTGCTCGACGCAGAGTTCGATGACGCGGTGATGCTCGGCGTTCGAGAGCGTCGAATTTTCGCCGGTCGTGCCGCAGGGAACGAGCGCTGAGGAGCCCGATTCGATCTGCCAGTCCACGAGTCGCCGAAAGGCCTGTTCATCGAACGCTCCGTCGCGAAACGGTGTAACAAGCGCAGGAATGGAACCCGAGAACATGGACTTTACCTCACCGGATGTTCAATGATCGGGGCCGACGGACCCGATGTTCAGCGCCTGATAAGGAGCCTTTTCCCAAAATGTCCAGCATGCAGCGTGTTGCCCCCCTCGTCTTGCTTGCTTCGACCGCCCTCTTCGGCATCGCTTTCGCCGCCCCCGCAGCCGCACAGGACGGCCGCGAATGGGACCTTGCGAAGGCGCGCTCCATGCAGTCGCACGATATGGCCGTTCACCAGTCGATCGACCGCTGGCGCCAGCTCGTGGCGTCGGACGGGTTCGATTTCGGCAGCTATTCCAGCTTCCTGCTGACCTATCCCGGCTATCCGCAGGCCGACAAGATTCGCGGTTCCGCCGAACGCGCGCTGGTGAATCAGGCCCCCGACGCCAATTCCGTGGTCGCCTTCTTCACCCGCTATCCGCCGCTCTCGAACCAGGCCGCCGGGCGCTATGCCACGGCGCTGACCACCTTGCGCCGTCCCGAGGCGCAGCAGCGCGCCCTCGCCGCCTGGCGCGGCGGCACGCTGGCGCCGAGCGACGAGGCGGCGATCCTCGCGACATATCGCGGCGCGCTGACGACGACCGATCACGACACCCGCATGGACCGCCTGCTCTGGCAGGGCGAGACCGCGCAGGCCGAGCGGCAGATCTCCTTCGTTTCCGCCGAACGCCGCGCGCTGTTCATGGAGCGGCTGACGATGCTGCAAGGCTCGCCCCCCGGCACGCTGGGCCTGACCTTGACGCCGCAGATGAACGCCGACGCAGGCTATATCTACGCCCGCGCCGTCCAGTCCCGCAAAAGCGGCAACCTGCCCGCCGAGATCGCTCTCCTGTCCAATCGCCCCACCCTGACGACGCCGGTGCCCGAGCCGGAGAAGTGGGTGCGCGAACTGCTCACCGCCGCCAAGGGCGCAGGCGCGGATTCGGCGGTGCGGATCGCGGGCGGCATCGACGACGCCTTCGCCCCCGGCACCGACATCAGCCAGCTCTCCTTCCGCCTGCGCGACGACTACACCACGCTCGTCTGGCTGGGCGGCACCAAGGCGCTCTGGCAACTGGGCGACGCCCGCCGCGCCGCGCCGCTGTTCTACCGCTACGGCGCCGCCGCGCAGACGCCGGGCACCCGTTCCAAGGGCTTCTACTGGGCAGGCCGCGCGCTCGCCAAGGCCGGGGACACCGCAGGCGCCAACCGCTACTTCCAGATGGCCGCCGCCTATCCGCACTACTTCTACGGCCAGCTCGCGCTCGAACGTCTGGGCCGCCCCCTGCCCGACCTCGACACCCGCCCGCGCGCCGTGCCCACCCAGGCCGAGCGCAGCGCCTTCTTCGCCAAGCCGCTGACCAATGCCGTGCGCGACGTCGCCCGCGACGGCGATTGGCGCACCACCGTCCAGTTCTTCCGCGAAATCTCCGACCAGGCCCAGAGCGAGAGCGACCACGTCCTCGTCGCCGAACTCGCCCGCGACATCGGCCGCCGCGACCTCGCCGTGATCCTCGGCCAGAGCGCCCACGGCGACGGCTACCAGGACTTCGGCCAGATCGCCTATCCGCTGATCCCCATGCCGCCGGGCGCCGACTTCGCCATGGTCCACGCCCTCACCCGGCAGGAGAGCCAGTTCGCCCAGAATGCCCTCAGCCACGCCGGAGCGCGCGGCCTGATGCAGCTCATGCCCGCCACCGCCCGCGAACAGGCAGGCAAACTCGGCCTCGCCTACGACCAGAACCAGCTGGTCAGCGACGCCACCTACAACATCCGCCTCGGCGATGCCTACTTCACCCGCATGCGCAACTACTTCGGCGGCTCGCTGCCGCTGGCGGTGGGCGCCTACAACGCAGGCGCGGGCAATGTGAACAAGTGGCTGGCAGCCAACGGCGATCCGCGCACCGGCGCGGTCGACTGGATCGACTGGCTGGAACAGATTCCGATCTACGAGACCAAGAACTACATCCAGCGCGTGCTGGAGAACGCCGTGGTCTACGAGTCGATGTATCCGACCCAGTCGGGCTATCGCGGGAATACGCCGCTTACGCAGTTGATCGGGAAGCGGGCGCCGGGGTGAGTGTTTAGGTTTTAAGAGAAGAAGCAGGGGAGCATCGCCCCCCTGCACCCCCAATACCGTCTAGGTCATGCCCAGCCTACCCGTTGCGCGCCCATGGCGGCGTCGGGAGACTTATTGGCTGCGCCGCAAGGGGCGCACTACAGGTAGGTAGCGCGCGACGCTGACATTTCGAGGGTCTGGGGGATCATCCCCCAGGACTTCCTCTTCCCTTAAATGCCCTTCACCCTGAACAACCCCGCCCCATGCGAAGCAAGCCGCGCCGAAACGCTCCCTTCGACTTGGCCAAGGTCCTTCCCTTCCCACAAATCGCGCACCGTCGCCTTGCCACCGAGACCAAGCAACGAGAGCGCCACGCTCACCTCGCGCGGCTGGTCGGACACATTGAACAGCGCCACGTAGCGATCCGCGCTACCTTCCGCGCGCGCGGTCCAGACCTTGGTGCCGTCGTCGAGGAACAGCGGCGCGTTGTCGGTGCTCGACTGGTTTACCGCCAGCACTTCGCGGTTGGTCAGCAGCGCCAGTGTCGGTGCGTCGAGGTGGCGCAGGTCGCCGCCCATGATGAGCGGCGAGCGGGCGATCGACCAGAGGGTCATCAGCGTGCGTTGTTCGTCGGGGGTGAAGCGGGTGTCGCGGTCGCCCAGGGCGAGGCGGCCGAGGGGGAGCATGTCGGCGTCGGGCCAGGAGCCGGGGCCGCGGAACGGCGTCCAGTTTTCGAGGCGGGTGAACTGGGCGTAGAGCTGTGCCCATTCGTCCCAGAAGTCGTCGGAGATGCGCCACATCTGCGCGTGCTGGCGGACGTGGGCGCCGCGCAGGACGGGGGTTTCGCCGGGGGAGAGGCTGAGCACGATGGGGCGTCCGCAGCGGGCGATGGCCTTGGCGGCGGCCTCGATTTCCGGCGCGTGGGCGTCGTAGGGGCGGCTCATGTCGTCCATCTTGACGAAATCGACGCCCCAGGAGGCGTAGAGCGCAAAGATGCTATCGTAGTATTCCTGAGCGCCGGGCTTGCTCATGTCGACGCCGTACATGTCGGGGTTCCACGAGCAGATGCTGGAGGTGTCGGCGATGTCCTGCGCGCGCAGCTTGGTGCCGAGAATGGGGAGGTTGAGCTTGACGGCATGGCGGGGGATGCCGCGCATGACGTGGATGCCGAACTTCATGCCCATGGCGTGGACTTTGGCGGCGAGCGGCGCGAAGCCCTTCCAGCCCTTTGACGAAGGGAAGCGGTTCGGGGCGGGGATCACCCGGCCATGGGCGTCGAGCGCGGGGATCGGGTTGGCGTTGTAGGTGTAGCTCCTGGCCTCCGGCTCGTACCACTGGATGTCGACGGTGAACACGTCGTAGCCGAAGGGCAGCAGCTTCTCGCGCATGATCGCGGCGGTTTCGAGCGCCTGCGCCTCGGTGATGGTTCCGGCGAAGCTGTTCCAGCTGTTCCAGCCCATCGGCGGGCGCGGCGCGAGGGCGGCACCGGGCGCGGGTTCGAGAGTCGTCGAAGGACCAACGACTTGCGCACCCGCCCTTGCGGCAAGGCCGGCCAGCGGCGCGGAAGCGGCGGCGAGCAGCGCGCTGCGGCGTGAAAATTCCATGGTCTGTCCTTGCTCCCAATTCGTAGACCGCTCTTTTGTCGGACTAATAGAGCATACGCAAGGTCGTGGAGAAGGCGGCGGAGGACTTGGCCGAACCGGCAATGCTTTATAAGGATCAGGCCATGAAACCGTCCGGTCCTCCGATTTCGCCCGCAGGCATGGCCGCGCTGCGCGCCCGTTACGACCACCTGCTCGGCAAGGAGCGCCCGGAGATCGTCGAGATCGTCTCCTGGGCGGCGGGCAACGGCGACCGCTCGGAAAACGGCGACTATCTCTACGGCCGCAAGCGCATGCGCGAGATCGACCGCGAACTCGGCTATCTCGCCCGCCGGATGAAGGCGCTACGGGTGGTGAACCCGGCCAACCAGACCGAGCGCGGCAAGGTCTTCTTCGGCGCCACCGTGACGATCGCCGATGAGGACGACGTCCACAAGACGCTCACCATCGTCGGCGACGACGAACAGGACGCGGCGAAAGGCCTGATCGGCTGGAGCGCCCCCCTCGCCCGCGCCCTGCGCGGCGCCGCCGTGGGCGACCTCAAGATGGTCCGCCTGCCCTCGGGCGAGAAGGAGTGGGAAGTCATGGAGATCGAGTACCCGGTCCGGTGACTTTCCGATTCCCTGCACTTGCCCTGACGATTGCGGGCTGCCTCTTCGCGCTGCCCGCCGCACCCGCGCTTGCCCGCGAGAGTCTGGGTATCTACGCAGGCTGGGGCGCGTTTCGCGATCCGGTGATCCCGCGCTGCTATGCCATCGCCATGGCCGAGCCGAACGCCGCCGCACGCGAGTATCAGCCTTTCGCGGCGGTCGGCACCTGGCCCCGGCGCGGGGCGCGGGGGCAGGTGCATTTCCGGCTTTCGCGGCGGCTGGCTCAAGGGGCGCAAGTCACGCTTTCGCTGGGCGGGCAGCGCTTCGTTCTTGCAGCGGGCGAAGGCGATGCCTGGGGGCGGGACGAGAAGGACAACGCCGCCATCGTCGCCGCCATGCGCTCGGCCCCGCGCATGACCGTCACCGCACGGGACCGGCAGGGGCGGCGTTTCGTCAATGCCTGGGCGCTCTCGGGTGCCGCTTCGGCGATGGATGCGGCGTTGATCGGCTGCGCCAAGCTGCAATAAAGCGCGGTCGGGGTGTCCGCTTCCCCCTCTCCACCCGCTCAGACCGAGCTTGTCGAAGCCCCCTGCGGCGGGGTGCTGTGGCTCCCACCCTTCGACAAGCTCAGGATGAGCGGGGTGGGTGAGGAGAAGTTTGGGGACTGGTAAACCGCCCTCGCACGCCCACGAAAAAGGGCGGGAGCTTTCGCCCCCGCCCTCTTCCTCAATCATCGCTCGCTCAGAAGCGGACGCCGGCGCCGACCATGACCTGGTGACGGTCGGTGTCGAGATTGAAACGGGTGCCGTCCGGAATGTCGCCGGTATAGTCGATCTCGCCCTTGCTGTAGTTCGAGTAGCGGTATTCGAGCTTCACGAAGGCATTGTTGGTGACAGCCTGCTCCACGCCCGCGCCGATGCGCCAGCCGTCGGCGTCGATGTCGCGGTTGGTCTCGACGGTGCCGAAAGTGCTGCGCACGTCGAACTTGGCGTTGGTGTAGCCGCCCTTGGCATAGACCATCGTGGTCGGCGTGACGACATAGCCGAGGCGGGCGCCGACATAGAGGTCGCGGTTGGTCTTGACGTTGCCGATGCCGAAGCCTTCGAAATCGCCGTCGTCGAACTTGGTCTTGGCGGTGGACCAGGTCACTTCGGCCTCGGGACCGAAGACCAGGTTGCCCGAGCGGAAGTCGTAGCCCGCGCCGACACCGTAAGCGAAGCCGTCGATCGACTGGTCGTTGTCGACATTGACGTCGTCATCGACGCTGCTGCCCGCCTTGGTCACGTCGTAACCGGCAAGCGCCTCCACGTGGAAGCCGGAGAAAGGCTGCACGGGGCCGGTGTCCTGCGCCATGGCGGGGACCGAGGCGAGCGCCGAACCGGCGGCGAGGCAGATGAGAATGTTCTTCATGCGATGCTCCATTCGTTGTTCTTTTCGGCGGGCATCCGTTTCGGCGACCGGCCCGTCCGGACTGGTCAAATGTTCGTCATAGGGAGGCGGTTTCCTGAACCTAACACAACGAAAATGCTGATGTTTTTCGGTCACACTTGATCGACGGAGCGCCTTTCGCGAGCGCCCGGCGGCGGGAACTCCAGAGGCTATTGCGGGGTTCGCGCGGGCACCTCTGCGCGCGCATCTTCCGTTTTGGCCGCGGATGCACTATATGGCCGCCCAATCATGACAGACGCGAACACCACCCTCACCGGCGCGACCGGCCCAGTTCCCCATTCCGGCGCTCCGATGCCGATCCCGGGCCATATCGACCCCGTGCCGGTGCCCCGCCCGAACCTAGTGGAGGGCGTGACCCCGCGCGAGGACGGCCGACTGGACCTGATCGGCCTGCCGAAGAAGCGGATCGCGGAACTGTTCGAAGGCGCCGGTCTCGACGCCAAGGCCGCCAAGCTGCGCGCCAAGCAGGTTTACCATTGGCTCTACCACCGCGGCGTCACCGAGTTCGAGGCGATGACCGATATCGCCAAGACCATGCGCCCCTGGCTTGCCGAGCGCTTCGTGATCGGCCGCCCCGAAATCGTCGAGGCCCAGCACTCCAGCGACGGTACCCGCAAGTGGCTGCTGCGCACGGCGGACGCGCACGACTTCGAGATGGTGTTCATCCCCGACGCCGACCGCGGCACGCTCTGCGTCTCTTCGCAGGTCGGCTGCACGCTCAATTGCCGCTTCTGCCACACCGGCACCATGCGCCTCGTGCGCAACCTGACGGTGGGCGAGATCGTCGGCCAGGTCATGCTGGCGCGCGATACGCTGGGCGAATGGCCCAAGGGCCGCATGGACTTCACCTTCGGGGACGGCGTTGATGGCGCCGACAGCGATGACGAGGAAGGCGGTTACTCGTCGGACGGCCGCTTGCTCACCAACATCGTGATGATGGGCATGGGCGAGCCGCTCTACAATTTCGACAATGTGCGCGATGCGCTGAAGCTCGTCATGGACGGCGACGGCCTTGCCCTGTCGAAGCGCCGCATCACCCTCTCGACTTCGGGCGTGATCCCGCAGATGGCCCGCTGCGGCGAGGAAATCGGCGTGAACCTGGCGGTCTCGCTCCACGCGGTGACCAAGGAAGTCCGCGACGAGATCGTCCCGGTCAACAAGAAGTACGGCATCGAGGACCTGCTCCAGGCCTGCGCCGACTATCCGGGCGCCTCCAACGCGCGCCGCATCACCTTCGAATATGTGATGCTCAAGGACAAGAACGACAGCGACGCGGATGCGCACGAACTCGTCCGCCTGCTCAGGAAGTACGACCTGCCCGCCAAGGTCAACCTGATCCCGTTCAACCCCTGGCCGGGCGCGCAGTACGAATGCTCGACGCCGGAGCGGATCAGGGCGTTCTCGGAGATCGTGTTCAAGGGCGGTATCTCGGCCCCGGTGCGCACCCCGCGCGGGCGCGACATCGATGCGGCCTGCGGCCAGCTCAAGACCGCCGCCGAGAAGAAGAGCCGCGCCGAACTGGAACGCCTCTATGCCGAGAAGGAAAAGGAACTCGGCTGAGGCCTTCCTTCACTTCAGAATTGCGCATTTGGCAGACTGCAACAGCAGCCCTAACAATACCCCGTCGCCCCCGCGGATGCGGGGATGACGGTGTAGTGATATGCGTGAGAGGACTGAGATGAGCGAGGACCTGTCTCCAAACCCAGCCAAAACGGCAGAGCGCCGGAACGGGATGATCCACCTCCCGGGCGGCACATTCACGATGGGCTCGGAGCGGTTCTACCCAGAGGAAGCGCCATCGCGGCGCGTCTCGGTCGATGCTTTCTGGATCGACGAAGCACCCGTCACCAACCGCGATTTCGCCCGCTTCGTCGAGGCAACCGGCCATGTCACCGTGGCCGAAGTCGCCCCCGATCCAAAGGACTATCCCGGAATGCCGCCGGAGATGGCCAAGGCCGGATCGCTGGTGTTCCGCAAGACGGCGACCCCGGTGGATACCGCAAACCCCGCCAACTGGTGGAACTTCGAATTCGGCGCGAACTGGCGCCATCCGCTCGGCCCGGAGAGCGATCTCGACGCGCTCGACCTCTGGGATCATCCCGTCGTCCACGTCGCCTACGCCGATGCCGAAGCCTATGCGAAGTGGGCAGGCAAGGACCTCCCCACCGAGGCCGAATTCGAATTCGCGGCCAAGGGCGGTCTCGACGACGCCGACTATGCCTGGGGCGACGAACTCGCGCCCGAAGGCCGGATGATGGCGAACTACTGGCAGGGGCTGTTCCCCTTCGCCAACCAGTGCCTCGACGGCTGGGAACGAACCTCGCCGGCGCGCAGCTTCCCGGCCAACGGCTACGGCCTCCACGACATGATCGGCAATACCTGGGAATGGACGCGGGACTGGTGGTCGGAGCGGCCCGAGGCGCCGAAGAAGTCCGGCGGCTCATGCTGCGCGATCAGCAATCCCAAGGGCGCGAAGCTGAAGGAAAGTTTCGACCCGGCCCAGCCACTGGTGAAGATCGGCCGCAAGGTCATCAAGGGCGGTTCGCATCTCTGCGCGGCGAACTATTGCCAGCGCTATCGCCCCGCCGCGCGCCATCCCGAGATGATCGACACGGCGACGACGCATATCGGCTTCCGCTGCGTCGTGCGGGAAAAGTAGAACCCTGTTTCAGTGGCCGGTCGAAACGCTCGACCGGCCCCCTGTTCTTTGCCCCGTATCCGCCCTAGCGGGCGATCGCCAGCGCCACTGGTGCGCGGACGGTTTCCTCTACCGGCACGTAGTCTGCCGTCTCGCGGAACTCGCCGCCATGGGTGATCAGGCCCTGGTTGACCGCCCAGATCGCCGCCTGGGTGCGGTTCTGCACCATCAGCTTGCGCAGGATCGCCTTGACGTGGACCTTCACTGTCGCCTCGCTAATGTCGAGGCGATAGGCGATCACCTTGTTGGGATAGCCCATGACGAGGCAGCGCAGCGTGTCGATCTCGCGTTCGGAGAGCAGTTCGCTGAGCTGGACCTGCACTTCGGCCTTGCCCTCGGCGATGATCTGCTTCTGCGGCAGATGCTGCAGCAGCGCGCTCGGCAATACCTTTTCACCCTGATTAACCAATCGCAGCGACTCGATCAGCGGTTCGGAGCCGATTTCCTTCAGCAGGAAGGCATGGGCGCCGAGCTGGAAGGCTTCCACCATCTGGCCGAAGTCGAATTCGTCGGTCAGCAGCACCGCCCGCATCTGCGGATGGCGTTCCTTCATGGCGGGAAGGCATTCGAGCAGGTCACCGCAGGTTCCCATGTCGAAAACCGTGAGGCCCACCGGCGGCATGTTACTGTCGCTGAGCACCGCGTCACAGTCCTTGAAGAACCGGGTGCACTTGAATTCGCACTTGTCGAGGATCTTGCAAATCCCTTCCCGAACGAGGGAGTTGAAACCGACAATGCTCACGGACACTTCATCAAAAGTCGACATCGTCTTTCTCTCCTGAATAACGGAAATACGGACGACCCATTTTTTTATAATTCTTTTGGGGCAAAATCCGGCGTGCGGATGCGCAGGACGGACCAGCCAAAGGATTTCACCTAAGGAAATCCCGTATCAGAAAATCAACGACAATCGCCGGATGACTGTGCCAGAAATGGCGAGCCCCCTTTGCATGCCCCCTATTTCCACCCACTCCTTAGGTAGATCATCTTAGAACATATCCTCGTCTTCAAGTCGAGGGGGCCTCTTGGTGCAATTGAGCGCCCGAACATTCATTACGAGTTTCCCGAATTCCCCATATGATCAGTTGGATAACCACGCTTTCCAAAATTTCATTCTCGCCCTTGGAAAGACGAACGTATAATTCTGGTACACTCTACCTCGAAAGAGGTAGTTAGCGGATTAAGTTTACCGTTTTCAATCGGTTAACTTACAAATCCCGATTACCCCCTTATATGACCCTGCCAGAAAAGATGAATCGCCTTCAACTTTACGGGGGCGTCACATTTTGTCGATTCCCCGCAATATCCGCATTTCCGAGACGCGACTCGCAAGCCTGCTGCAATCGACTGCGCCTCCCGAACGGAGCCAGATTGCGCGGCAATGTCGGAATGATTTCGACCGGGATGGATCGCCCGCAGGCAGCGCCTGCAAGGCAGGCTCTCCGCGCCGATCGCCTCGGTTGCGTTGCACTGCGGTATAAGACTTACGCCTTGAACGGTGGGTTTAATTCATAAACTAACTTAACTTTCACCTACGGACATACTTGCCGGTTGCCGGGCCTCCCGAACCGCGCGCGGCAAGAGGCCGGGCAAATGCGCGTAAAAGTATTCGCCAACTATATATAAAAACATCTTTCGAAAAATCGGAGCATTCCCCGCCCCGAAGCAGGCAACGCCGCAAGACGTTATTTTTACGGGGCCGCGCTTTCAGCGTTCGATGGCGCGCACCAGCACGAAGCCTTCGGCGGCTTCGGCATAGACCGTCGATCCGCGCAGACGCGCCAGCGCCTCGATGGTGATGAGCGAGCGTTCTTCGGGAAAGTCGCGAAGCTGGCTCTCGAACATCGCGAAGGCATCGAGCTTGCGTTGCAGCGTGGCGGTGATGTCGATGTGGACGTTCGGCACGAAAGGCGGCGTCAGCGGCGCAGCGTACCAGTTGGTCTCGGACAGCGTCTCGTAGGCGAGCACCCGCGTCGGCACGGTGCGATCGCGCGGGCGAGCGGCGACCATCGCGGCGAGGAACGCCAGCTGATGGTCCTGATGGATATCCCCCAGGAACGGCACGAAGAGCGTGTCCGGCTGCACCGCGCGCACCACCCGGCCAAGCGCTGCATTGAGTTCGGCAGCAGGCACGATGTCGAGCGAGGCCGCCGGAAAATCCAGCATGTGCACCTCGCTGACGCCGATATGCTCGTGCGCCCGGCGCATCTCTGCCTGGACTTTTGCCACGCCCTCTTCCGAGAAGGCCGGGGGTCGTCCGCTGGTGACAACCACGACCTGAACGTCCATCCCCGCCGCCGCCATGCGCGCCATCGTGCCGCCGCAGCCGAGGATCTCGTCGTCGGGATGAGGCGCGACGACCAGCACCTTTCCATAGTGATCGAGAGGCACCTGTTATCCTTTCAACACGGCATGAAGCGCCGGAGGCTTGCCCTCGGCCAGTTCCCAGTCGGTCAGTTCGAGAAGGCCCTCGCCGGTCTGCACGGTCAGAACGCCGCCGCGGCTGGCCATGACCTGTCCCGGCATGGCGTGATGCCGCTCGCCACCGCCGACCGGGCGCGTGGCCCAGACCGTCAGCTTGCGCCCGGAAACATGGGTGAAGGCGCCCGGATAGGGCCGCCCTACCGCACGGACGAGCCGGTCGATGGCGACAGCCGGATCGCGCCAGTCGATCAGGCCGTCGGCGGGCGTGCGCTTGGTCGCCCAGGTGGCGTAGCGCTCGTCCTGCACCGCGCGCGGCTGCTCGCCCGCGGCCAGCCGGGGGAGCAGCGTGCGCAGCATCGCGCGAAGGGCGTCCATGTGCTTGTCGTAGAGGCCCTGCGCGGTCTCGTCGCGGGCGAGGTGGAAATAGTGCTGGGCGAGGATGTCGCCGTCGTCGGTGCCCTCCGCGATCCAGAACAGGCTGGAGGCGGAGATCGGCTCGTCCAGCAGAATCGTCCAGGGGATCGCCGCCCGCCCGCGCAGACGGGGCAGCGGCGCCGGATGATAGCCGATCGCGCCTTTCGCGGCGATCGACAGAAATTCCGGCCCGACGATCTGCGACCAGCCGACCACGAAGACATAGTCCGGCCGCTCGGCGCGCACCCGTTCGAGCACGTCGGCATCGTTGGTGCGGGCGATAGGGAACAGCTGCGCCCCGGCCCGCTTGGCGAAAGGCGCCATGTCCACGATGTCGGAATGGCGCCCGTGGAGTTCGGGCGGCAGGGTTCCGACCATAGTCAGGTCCCAGTCCGCCGCGGCGGTGAGTTCTTCCACGAGGACCTGGGTGCTCCTCACGGCCCCGATCACGACAGCCCGCATTGCCCCGCTCCCGCTTCTCAGCCCACGACCGCCCGCGACGGCCCGGTACTGCGCAACGGCGCGGTCTCGGGCGGAAGGTCGCCGCCAGGCGCGGGCTGCGCGCGGATGGTCGCCGGTTCGTTCCAGGGTTCGCGCAGAAGGTCCATCTCGTCGAGCAGCTGGTGGTTCACCTTGCGCACGTCGTAGATCTTCTCGGCCAGGTCACGCGAGCGGGCGGCCATGCTCGTGACCAGCGGGGGCGCCTCGATGAAGCGCTGCATCGCCGCCTTGAGCGCGCCCACGTCGCGCGGGGCCACCAGGAAGCCGTTCTCGCCCTCGATCACCGGCTCGCGGCAGCCGGGCATGTCGGTGGTGATGATCGGGCGGCCGGTCGCCATGGCTTCGAGGATCGTGCGCGGCAGGCCCTCGCGGTAGTAGGACGGCAGCACGAAGACCGAGCTGCTGGCCAGATAGGGCCGCACGTCGCTGGTGCCGGGAATGAACTGCACCGGGAACTGACGCGCCAGCCGGGCGCATTCCACATCGTCGATGCCGGTGGGATTGGCGCGCTCGTAATGGCCGAGCACGCAGAATTCGACTTCCGGATGATCGAGCTTGAGCTGCCGCGCCGCCTCGACGAATTCGTAGATGCCCTTGTCGCGCATCAGGCGTCCGACCAGCAGGAAGCGCAGGCGCCCGCGCGGCAGCGGTTCGAGGCGGAAGCGGTCGAGATCGACGCCCGAGCCGGGCACCTGCACCACGTTCTGGCGCGGCGTGACGATGCCGAGGTCGATCATGTCCTGTCGGTCGTCGGCATTGAACACGAAGACTCCGCGCGCGCGGCGCACTGCCTCGCGGTAGAGCCGCGTCACCGCCCAGCGCAGGCCCTTGCGCGCCTTGCTATCCTCGCTGAAGACATAGCCGAGGCCGGACATCAGCGCGAAGAAACGCGGCACGCAGAGCATCCGCGCGGCGATCCCGCCGTAGATTATCGGCTTCTGCGTATAGGCCAGCACGAGGTCCGGCTTTTCCGCCATCATCAGCTTCACATAGGCGGAGAGCAGCGCCGCGTCCTTCAGCGGATTGGTGCCGGTGCGCGCCATCGGCACGAGGCGGAAGGCGACGCCCCAGGCGGCGAGGTCCTGCTCCACGGCGGCATTGCGGTCGGGCGCCACGGCGACGACCTCGTGCCCGTTCGCTTTCAGCTCCCGCAGCAGCGCGCCCCGGAAATTGGTGAGCGAATAGGCCAGGCTGGAAAGGACGAGTATTTTCATGCGTGATCGAGCCCCAGGCTGAAGGATGGTGCCGCAAGGCTGCCACCACGCCCCCGCGTAAGTGCCCCCATCCCTTCGTGCTGAATGATGGCCCTCGGACCGCCGACCGCAAGCCGACTAATCGGCTGATAGCCCTTCGAGATGACCCGCGGCGATTAAGGGCGGGATATCCGCCGCCCGGCCCGCTCCCTTTGGATCAGGCCCCTGTCCGACAGTCGAAATCGCGCCCCCTTCGCAAGGGGAGCGGCAATTACGGCTGATGGCTTCATGCACAAGTGCGCGGCCCAGGAATGGTCAATAGATCATGAATCCATGAGGCCGGATGCGGCCCCGCGCCTGTTTTCCCGCCCCGGCGATCGGCCTTCCGCAAGGACAGGTCCGAAAAACCGGAAAGGGCCCGAAAGCAGCGGGGCGAAGCGCGATCCGGGACCTGACCAGACAAAGCCGAGAAGGTCGACGCAATGAGTCATGCCGCTACGCCAAGCAGTGCCTCGACGGTTGCCGCAGGGTCCGGAAGCCGGTTCCTGCGGGTGCGCAAGCTGGGGTCGGCACATGGCCGTTCGCGGACCGCTTCCACGCAGTTCAGCCTGCGCCGCACTTTCCGCAACACCGTACTGATGTCGATCGACTTCGTCGTCCTCTCGCTCACCCTGGCGCTGGCGTTCGAGCAGATCGGCAAGACCGGCTTTCCCAAGTCGGACGGCCATCTCGGCGCGATCCTCTCCTTTGCGCTGGTGGTGATCGGGGTGTTCTACACAGCCGGCATCTATCGCCGCTCCTGGCGCTTCTTCAGCTTTTCCCATGCGATCCAGCTGGCGATGCTGACGGTTCCGGCTTTCGCGTTCGCCTGGGTGGCGATCATGATCGTGCCGGGCGTGCGGGCCGAGCGCGGCCAGCTCATCGACATCGCGCTGGCGCAGTGGCTCTTCGCGATGACCGCGCTGTTCTTCGTGCGCGGCGCCCGCCGTGCCCTGCGCGAAAAGCTGACCCATACCGCCAAGGCCCTGCCCGCCCATGTCGACAGCAAGAACCTGCGCGGTGCCCTCCTGGTCGGCTCGCCCGACTGGGTGCTCTCGATCGTCGAGATGCTGAGGCGCGAGACCACGCCCAGCTTCTTCGTCACCGGCATCCTGCTGCCCGCCGACAACGACACTCTGCAACAGATCGCCAGCGTGCCGGTGCTCGGCAGCCACGACGACCTTGCCCACGCGGTCGAGACGCTGGAACTGCAAGGCCGCCGCCCCTCGCTGGTGATTGCCTGCGACGACGGCACCGACCTCTCCAACCGCGAGATGGCCCGGCTGACCTCGCGCGCGCGCAATCTCGGCCTCGAACTCTCGCGCATCCGCGACGGGTGGAGCCATATCCTCCAGCGCAACCACGGCGCCTCGCCCGACGAGCTTTCGGTGAAGGACCTGCTCGGCCGCAGCGAATTCACGCTGGAAGGCGAGCAGATCACCAGCCAGATCACCGGCAAGTGCGTGCTGGTCACCGGCGCGGGCGGCACGATCGGCGGGGAACTGTGCTGGCAGCTTGCCAGCTTCCGCCCCTCGCGGCTGGTGCTGGTCGAGCACAGCGAATACCACCTCTACCAGGTCGAGATGAAGCTGCGCGAGCAGTATCCCGATCTCGACGTCCAGCCCGAGCTTTGCAACATCCGCGAGCGCGACGACGTGCGCCGGGTCTTCGAGAAGCATCGCCCGGTGATCGTCTACCACGCTGCCGCGCTCAAGCATGTGCCGATCGTCGAGGCCAATCCTTGCGCCGGGGTCCATACCAATATCCTCGGCACCCGGATCGTCGCCGACGCGGTCTGCGAGTTCTCGGCCAAGGCGATGGTGCAGGTCTCCACCGACAAGGCGGTGAACCCAGTGGGCATGATGGGCGCCACCAAGCGCGTGGGCGAACTCTACAGCCAGGCGCTCGACATGTGCGGGGTGGACGATCCCGAGGCCCCGCGCTTCATGACCGTGCGCTTCGGCAACGTGCTGGGATCGAGCGGCTCGATCGTCCCGCTGTTCCACCGGCAACTGCGCGAAGGCCGCGCGCTGACGGTGACGCACCCCGATATCGAACGCTTCTTCATGACCGTGCGCGAGGCGGTGCAGCTGATCCTCCAGAGCAGTTCGGCGGCGCTCAGCCAGAACTCCCAGCGCGGCACGATCTTCGTGCTCGACATGGGCAAGGCGGTGCGCATCGTCGACCTCGCGTACCGGATGATCCGGCTCTACGGCCTCCAGCCGGAGATCGACGTGCCGGTGGAATTCGTCGGCCTGCGCCCCGGCGAGAAGCTCTACGAGGAGCTGTTCGACATCTGCGAGGAACAGCTTCCCTCCGGCATCAAGGGCATCTTCGAGGCCCAGTCCAAGCCGATCCCCCTGCCCTTCATCTCGCGCAGCATCGACCGGCTCGCCCGCGCGGTGGAACTCGGCGACCATGTCGAGGCGCGGCGGATCACCCATACCTTGGTCAAAGTGCCGAGCGGCAGCGCCGGGTTCGAAGTGGTCGAGAACCCCGGCCTGAACCGCCCGCAGGGCACCGGCGAACCCGTGAAAGCCTGACGAGAAAGCCTGACACCGGGCCTTGAGGGAGACATCATCCGTGAATCTGGCAAGCCTCCCCGGAATCGAGGATTCGTCCCCGGCGCCGGAAACCTTCCGCAGCGAACCCGCTCCCCGCCCCGTGCGCTCGCTCTGGCCCCGGCACGAGCCGGACGAGATCGAGGCGGTCGCCCATGTCCTGCGCTCGGGCAAGGTCAATGCCCTGGTCCACGGCGAGCAGAACCGGGCTTTCGCGGCCGAATTCGCGCGCTTCGTCGGCATGCCCGAAGGCCTGTGCATGGCCAACGGCACGCTGACGCTGGAAGTGGCGCTGCGCGCGCTCGGGGTCGGGCCGGGGCATGAAGTGATCGTCCCCGCCCGCAGCTTCTTCGCGACGGCGAGCTGCGTGCTGGCGGTCGGCGCGCTGCCGGTCTTTGCCGATGTCGATCCGGTCAGCCAGAACATCGACCCCGCCTCGGTGGCGCGCATGGTGACGCCCGCCACCCGCGCGGTGATCTGCGTCCACCTCGGCGGCTGGCCCTGCGACATGGATGCGCTGGGCCGCATCTGCGACGAGCACGGTCTCCACCTGATCGAGGACTGCGCGCAGGCCCACGGCGCCAGTTGGCGCGGGCGGCAGGTTGGCTCGTTCGGCGCGGCCTCGTCCTTCTCGTTCTGCACCGACAAGATCCTATCGACCGGCGGCGAAGGTGGGCTGCTGCTGCTGCGCGACCACGAGGTCTGGCTGCGCGGCTGGTCGTTCAAGGACCACGGCAAGAGCTACCGCAAAGTCACCGACGATGCCGGTACGCCGGGCGCGTTCCGCTACATCCACGACACCCCCGGCTCGAACTACCGCATGACCGAGATGCAGGCCGCGCTCGGTCGCTGCCAGCTCGGCAAGCTGCCGCGCTGGCTGGAGGCGCGCCGCCGCAATGCAGAGACGCTGCGTGAAGCCCTCGCCGGGGTTCCGGGCCTGCTGCTGCCGCAGCCGCCCGCCGACGTCAGCCACGCCTGGTACAAGTTCACCTTGCGCCTCGAAGGCCCCGCAGACCGGGTGGAGGAACGCCGCGCCGCGGTGCTCACGGGCCTGATCGCGCGCGGCATTCCGGCGGGCAGCGGCTCCTGCCCGGACATGAGCCGCGAGCATGCGCTCTCCGGCCTGCCGATCCGCCGCGACGGTTCGCTGCCGCAGGCCGTCGACCTCGGCTGCCGGACGCTGCTGTTCCCGGTCGATCACACGCTGGACGAACGGGACATGCTGCGCATGGCCGCAGCCCTGAAACAGACGATGATGGAGACGCGCGCGCTATGATGGCTCCCGACTGGCAACCCCGCTTCATCGTCATCGGCGCGGTCAAGGCCGCCACGACCTGGATTCAGGCGCGGCTTCAGGACAATCCGGCGATCTACATGCCCGATCCGGAGCCGCATTACTTCAGCTCGGAATTCGATCGCGGCGAGGACTGGTATCGCGGCTTCTTCGCGAACCGCCCGGAAGGCGTGCAGCTGATCGGTGAGAAGTCCGCCGATTATCTCGCCCATCCGCTCGCCGCCCAGCGCATCGCCCGCGCCCTGCCGCAGACCCGGCTCGTGCTGCAACTGCGCAACCCGGTGGAGCGCGCCTACTCCGACTACAAGATGCTCTACCGGCGCGGCACCGTGAAAGGGCCGCCGGAGGAATATCTGCGCTCGCTCGACAGTGCCTATCCGCGCTTCCTGCAGGACGGCCTCTACGCGCGCCATCTCGCCCGCTGGTACGACCTGTTCCCGCGCGAGCAGATCCTGATCTACCTCTACGAGGATGTCGCCGTGCAGCCGCAGCGCATCGTCGAAGAAGTGTCCCGTCACATCGGCGTCGCGCCGGTCTTCCGCCCGGAACGCGCGCGCGCCGAGGAAAACAGCAGCCGCTCGGCCATCCTGCCGCTGCCGCTGCGCAAGGCACTCGCCCCGCTCAAGGACACGGTGCGCCCGCTGCGCGGCACCGCCATGTTCGAGAACGTCCGCTCGCTGCTCGCGCGCGAGATCACCTATCCGCCGCTGTCACCGGGCCTGCGCGAGCAGATCCACGACTTCTACGCCCGCGACGTGGAGACGCTGGAGGCGATCTGCGGTCTCGATCTGTCGCGCTGGAAGACTTCGGCCCGAACGGCGGCCTAGAAAGCGCCCCGGATCCGCCCCCTTCATTCGTCATTGCGAGCGTAGCGAAGCAATCCAGGGCGGCTTGAGACCGACTCTGGGTTGCTTCGCTGCGCTCGCAATGACGAAGATGGGTGCCTGCCAAACGAAGCATGTCACCCGTGGAAGGGCAGGAGGCGCGCCGCGCCTCCTGCCCCGTTCAACCCATCGCTCAGAGCGCGATCACACCGCCATCATCCTTGGTGATCGCGATGACCGCCGAGCGCGGGCGTACGGTCGCGGCGGGGGTGCCGGTCTGGCTGTCCGGCCAGTGGCTCGACGGCGCCGCAGGGGTGCCGTCTTCGCCCGGATGCTGGATGCCGACGAACAGCGTGCGGCCGTCCGGGGTCGAGTCGATGCCGGTGATCTCGCACTGGACCGGGCCGACCAGAAAGCGCCGCAGGTTCGCCGCCGTCGCAGGCGCACCGACCACCGTCGCCTGGGTTGCGGTGGCGCCGGTCGAGGCGGTGTTGGTGATCGTCTTCGCGCCGCCGTCACCGACACGGCCGGGGATCGCCGCCAGCAGCATGCAGTTGGTGCGATCGGTCAGGGCGCCGTCGTCGGTCTCGATCCAGAGCACCGGGTTGAACTGCCCCGCCGGGTTGGTGGCGCGCGAGAAGTAGGCGCCGTCCGGGCTGGAGAAGTCGTTGTCGGCGGTCAGGCCCGAAATGTTGACGTTGGCACCGGCATCGGTCGCGTCGGCGCCGAACAGGTAGATGTCCCACTTGAAGGTCGTGGCTGACGTGGTGTCGCCGTCCTCGCGCAGGCGGACGATATGGCCATTCGGATTGCCGTACTGCGCGGTGTTCGAAGCGCCCTTGGGGTCGTTGTAGTGGCGCGGGTTGGCGGCATCGGTGCCGGTGATCGGACGCCCGGCGGCATTGTTGTTGGTGAGAGTGAGATAGATTTCGCCGGTCACCGGATTGCCCACAGTCCATTCCGGGCGGTCCATCGGCGTCGCGCCCACCGCGTCGGCGGCAAGGCGGGTGTTGACGAGGATGTCGGCCTGATCGGCGAAGACATATTCCGGCATCCCGGACGCCGCCGGACGGTTGGGCACCGAGCCGAACACCAGCGGCAGCCACTGGCCGCTGCCGTCGGCATTGAACTTCGCCACATAGAGCGTGCCGGTGTCGAGATACTTGTCACCCATGGCGAGGCGGCTGGTCGAAGCCGCGTCGGCGGCGGCATAAGTCGCCGAGGACACGAACTTGTAGAGATATTCGCGGCGCGAGTCGTCGCCCATGTAGACGCCCAGCTTCTGGCCGTTCACCGCGCGCACGAAGGCGCCCTCATGGCCCATGCGACCCAGCGCGGTGCGCTTGCGCGGGGTCGAGGCGGGGTCGTAGGGATCGATCTCGACCACCCAGCCATACTGGTTCGGCTCGTTGCGATAGTCGTCCGCCGCCGTGGCGCCGGTGATCGTCGCGTTCCACTTGGTGTAGATCGAGTCGGTCGAATTCGCGAAGGACCAGGCGTAGTTGCCGGTGCGGCTGGTCACGCCGAAGCGCGCGAACGCGGTCATCTCGCGCACGCTGCGCTTGGCATCGTCGGCGGCATCGCGGCGGAAGTATCCGGCCCAGTTCTCCTCGCAGGTGAGGTTGGTGGCCCAGGGGGTCATGCCGTTGGCGCAGTTGTTGATGGTGCCGCGACCGGCGGTGCCGTTCGCGGAATAGGCGGTGATGAGCAGCGCCGAACCGGCCGCCGGGCCGTGGAAGCTCATCGGCGTGTTCGGGGTGATGCGGCGGTTGTAGGTGCTGGTGGGCACATAGGACCACTTGCGGCTGCCCGCATCGACGTATTCCGACACCGAGACGCCGTGGGCCTCGATCTCCTTGATCGCCTCGGCTGCCGGACGCGGGCCGGTGGAGACATTGGTCGGGCCGTTCGGGTGAAGGTACTGGACGTTGAGGTTCTCGTGGTTCTGCACCATGAGGCCGCGCGTGGAACTGGCGTCGTCGCGTCCGCCCGCTGCGGCGAGGCCGAAGAAGTGCAGCCCGTCGCCGTGGTCGCCGATGCGCTGGGCGAAGTTGCCGTCCGTACCGTCGTTGGCATAGGCCGAAACCCCGGTGGCGAGCGGATCGCCAAGGCGGGTCATCACCGTCACCGAATAGCCGGTGGGCACCTTCACCACGTCCGCCAGACTATGGGCGACGGCCGTGAAGCCCAGCACGCCCGGCGAGACGCGCACGGTCGTAGTGGCGGTGCGCACTTTGCCGAGGCTGCTGGTGGCGGTGAAAGTGAAGACCAGATCGGTCGCCGCGGCAACGCCCGGCGCAATGAACGTGACGGTGGAACCGGAGCCGGTCAGTTCGACGGCGGTGCCCGAAGTCTGCGCCCAGCCGGTGCGATAGCCGCCGTAGCCGTTGTCCGGGCTGCCGGTCAGCGTGACGACGCGGCCGGCGCTGGTCGCGGCATTGGCACCGGCGCTGACGGACACGCCTTCCTGGTCGTCGTCATCGCCGCAGGCCGCCAGCAGGGCCGTGCCCATGAAGGCCATGGTCGTGGCACCGGCGCCCCGGAACAGGGCCTGACGGCGCGAATAGCGTTCCGCCGCCATGCTTTCCAGCGAGCGTTCGGTGGTGGAGTTGGTATCGACATCGCCATCGGTATAGCCGTTGGCGGGAAGCCCTTCAGTCATGGTGTGCCCCTGTTCTTTCGACATTCGCAGGGGCGTTGCTAGGAGCGCTTCATGTCAATCGAGCGCAATTTCCGCGTCAGTTCGATGGCGGTTTCACGACAGCTCTGTTGCGGAAAATTCAGGAAGCGCCGGGCGCCTGCCGATCACGGCTCGGGATAGACCCCGGCGAGCACCTTCTCGAAATGCGCGGCGACATGATCGTTGCACGAGCAGGCCCTGGCCTTGAGACTGGCGCGGTCGACCACGGCGATGCCGCCGCGCCGGGTGCGCACCAGTCCGTCGCGCTTGAAGCGCTGGAGCACGCGGCTGGCATAGCTGCGGCCGATCCCCATCATCGAGGCGAGCTGTTCCTGCGTCATCGTCACGTCGTTGCGCCCGATCCGGTCGACCGCCGCGATCAGCCACTTGGCGGCGCGTTCCTCGATCGTGTGGACGGCGTTGCAGGCGATCGACTGGAACACCTGGGCCATCATGCAGTCGGCATAGCGCGCGAAAAGCCCGGCGATCGCCGGCACCCGCTCCTTCACTTCTTCCAGCTGGCGGGTGGGAATGCGCCAGAACAGGCCGCCGTGCAGCACATTGGCGCGGGCATAGGCGGGCAGGCTGCCCTGGCTGACCACGCCCCCCAATGCGCCCTCGCGCCCGACCAGGATCGTCTCCACCGAAATGCCGCTGTCGAGTTCGACGAAGAACGAGCAGATCGAGGCACCGCGCGGCAGGTAGCAGTAGTCCACCTGATCGCCCGGATGGTAGATCACCTCGCCGGAGCGCAGTTGCACTTCGCTCAGATGGGGTTCGAGCAGGGCGAAGTCCCCCGGACGCAGCGCCGCGAGCAGATCGCTTTGCTCCTGGCTGGTCTGTGACGCCATCTTCACCGGCTCCATGAAATTCCGCACCGAATTCTCCCGCGCCGGGACGGCGCCAATCTCTCACGCCGAAACGGCGCCGCATGGCCAACAATGCGGCAGGCCGCTTGCGGTTCCCGCCGGGAACGTACAGAAGTGAACAGACGGGTCGGTGGAACATCGCTAGAGCGTTCCTGAGGAACATTTCTCTGGCGCCGGAGTTGTGATGCCTCGAACGGGGGGCTCGCGCGCCGGCGACGGAGCGTGTCCAACCGCCTGTAAATACTTCAAATCTGGGCGACACGACGAAATGCGGACCGAGGACCTGATTGTTTCGAGAGCCGACCCGGCCGCCCTCCGGACGGAATACCCCCTGCGTGGCTGACGGCATGCATCAGGTAGATCTCAGCACTTGCGATCTGGAGCCGATCCACATCATCGGCCGCATCCAGAGCTTTGGCTGGCTGCTCTCGTTCTCCAGCGACTGGATCATCAACCACGTCTCGCTCAATTGCGAGGAACTGTTCGGCGCCTCGGCGCGCGACATGGTGGGCCTGGCCGCCATGCAGTTCCTCTCGCCCGGCGCCATGCACGACATCCGCACCCGCCTGCAGGTGCTCGGCGGCGCCAGCACGGTGGAGCGCGTGTTCGAAGTGGACCTGCGCGGCGACGGTCGCCTGTTCGACATGGCGATCCACGTCTCCGGCCGCTCCTATGTGCTGGAAATCGAACCCCACGAAGGCGGCCGCCGCCGCGATTTCGTCAGCTACGTGCGCCCGATGATCGACCGGATGCGCCAGTCCACCTCGATCGAGCAGCTCTGCGCCAGCGCCGCCCGCCACTTGCGCGGGCTGACCGGCTTCGACCGGGTCATGGTCTACCGCTTCGAGGGCGACGGCGCCGGGGAAGTGATCGCCGAAAGCCTCAACGGCATGGTGGACAGCTTCAAGGGCCAGCACTTCCCGGCCTCCGACATTCCCGCCCAGGCGCGCCGCCTCTACACCCGCAACATGCTGCGCATCATCAGCGATATCGACGATCCCACCGTGCCCATCCATCCGGTGACGGACCCCAACGGCGATCCGCTGGACCTGTCGATGTCGGGCCTGCGCGCGGTCTCGCCGATCCACATCGAATACTTGCGCAACATGGGCGTGAAGGCGTCGATGTCGGTCTCGATCATGCGGCGCGGCAAGCTCTGGGGGCTGCTGGCCTGCCATCACTATGCGCCGCTGCGGCTGTCCTATTCGATCCGCACCGCCAGCGAGCTGTTCGGCGAGTTCTTTGCCTATCTGCTGGAGCAGAAGGAGACCGATTTCGCGCTGGAGCAGCGCGCCGCCTCGATGCGGCTCCATGACGAGATGATGTCGCGCGTCGCCGCCGGGGGCTCGTTGCTGGAAGCCTTCGAGGACTTCTCCGATTCGATCGCCCGCGTCATTCCCTTCGACGGGATCATCGGCTGGGTCGACGGACGCTTCGTCAGCCACGGCGCGACCCCCAGCGAAGCGCAGTTTTCCGAGCTTGCCCGCTTCCTCAACACCGCGGGCGCCAGCACCGTCTGGTCCACCGATTCGATCGGCGCGCTCCATGCTCCGGCAAGCGAATGGGCCGACCGCGCCGCCGGGCTGCTCGCCCTGCCCGTCAGCCGCAGCCCGCGCGACTACATCGTGCTGTTCCGCCGCGAGCAGCCGCGCGAGGTGAACTGGGCGGGCAATCCGGAAAAGGCCATCGAACTCGGCCCCAACGGTCCGCGCCTCACCCCGCGCAAGAGCTTCGAGATCTGGAAGGAGGAGCGGCGCGGCCAGTCCCGCCCCTGGACCGAGGAAGAGACGCTCGCCGCCGATGCCCTGCGCGTCACCCTGCTCGAAGTGGTGCTGCGCCTCGCCGATGCCGCCCATGTCGAGCGCGAGCAGGCGACGCGCCAGCAGGACATGCTGATCGCGGAACTCAACCACCGCGTGCGCAACATTCTCAACCTGATCCGCGGCCTCGTCGCCCAGAGCAAGGAAGGCGCCAGCACGATCGACGAATTCGCCGAGATCGTCGGCAGCCGCATCCACGCCCTCGCGCGCGCCCACGACCAGGTGACGCAGAAGGACTGGACGCCCTCCTCGCTCTACGACCTGATCCGCACCGAGACCGCCGCCTATGCCAGCGACAGCGCCGAGCGGGTGGTGATCGACGGCCCCGACGCGCTCGTCGCGCCCAGCGCCTTCACCACGCTGGCGCTGGTGTTCCACGAACTGACGACCAATTCCTGCAAGTACGGCGCCCTGTCGGATTCGCGCGGAACGGTGACGATCACCCTCGATCGCGGCGACGACGGCTCGTTGGAGATCGACTGGCGCGAGTCGGACGGTCCCCCGGTCAAGACCCCGACCCGGCGCGGCTTCGGCTCGACCATCATCGAGCGCACGATCCCCCACGAACTCGGCGGCTCGGCCTCGGTGATCTATCCGGCGGAAGGCATGAAGGCGCTGTTCCTGATCCCGGCCGACCATATCGCCAGCTTCGAGACGCCCAGCCCTTCCGAAGACCGCCCCGCGCCCCATGTGCCGGAAGCAGCGGAGCTGGCCGGAACGCTCCAGGACGGGATCGCGCTGATCGTCGAGGACAACGTCATCATCGCCATGGAAGCTGAAGACGTGCTGCGCGGGCTGGGCTTCAACGACTGCCGGATTGAGGGTGGCGTGGCTTCGGCCATGGCGCTTGTCGAGACCGGCGAGGTTTCGTTCGCGATGCTCGACGTCAATCTCGGCAAGGACACCAGCGAACCGGTGGCGCAGGCCCTGCTGGCGCGCGGCGTGCCGTTCATCTTCGCCAGCGGCTATGGCGAGCGCTCGCTGATGTCCGGCGCGTTCAAGGGCGTGCCGGTCGTGACCAAGCCTTACGGCGAACGCGAGGTGCGCGCGGCGATCGGGCGGCTCGGGCGGGGCTGAGCAGGGCCTCAACGAAACCCATTCCCTCACATCCCAGCCCCCGTCGCCCCCGCGAAGGCGGGGGCCCCGCTTTTCTTCGATCGGCAGGAATCCGGGTTAACAACGGCACCACCTCTCTGCGTCTCCGCGTCTCTGCGTGAACCCAAAAAAGCGGGACCCCCGCCTTCGCGGG
This sequence comes from Novosphingobium sp. BL-S-20, assembly GCF_055521635.1. Lineage (NCBI taxonomy): Bacteria > Pseudomonadati > Pseudomonadota > Alphaproteobacteria > Sphingomonadales > Sphingomonadaceae > Novosphingobium > Novosphingobium sp. BL-S-20. The sequence goes on from NZ_CM145494.1 coordinate 2,519,860, forward strand.
GGCGACGAGGTGGTATGGATCAATGCTGGCAGGCTCCAATGCTGGCAGGCTCCAATGCTGGCAGGCCCAACTCGCGATAGCCCCTCGCTTCAGGGCGCGTCGGACTGGCCACTTCGGGATGGACAGGCACCCAGATGGCGGCCAGTGATCGACCAGCGCGTCATGTCGGGTTTCGGCCTGGGGTCCTCCGGGTTCCGGGGGGGCGGAAAGCTTGCAAACTCCCTGCGGTCATCGAAATCGAGCTTGAACTGCCGGGCATCGTACTTCCCGGAGACCGTGAGAACTACGCGGGTTGGGTAAGTACCGACGATGTGCGTGGTCGTGTCCAGTCGGGACACGCTCCCACCCCGGCAGGTCTGCGTTGCCCGCAGGCGCCCCTCACCAACCCGCACCAGCAGCTTGGGGCAATGGGTAGTGCCTGCGGTTTCCGAGCGCCCTTCACCCGTCAGCAGCGTGACCAGCGCCTCGACCTGCGTTTCCGGAATGCAAAAGCGCCAGTCCCGGTCTTTGCCGATTGCGGGCACGAACGGACGCCCATCCAGGTTCTCTCCGAAATGATAGGACCGCGAAACGGTGACGAGCCATTCGCCGCTGTCGAGCACGCTTTCATCGCGGCGGCCTTCCACGACGATATCGCCGCCGCCTTCCGCTTCGACCGCCTGGACCGGCCAGAAGGATGCGCCAAGGGCCAGCGCGGTAAGGGGAGCGGATCGAAGAGCCTTCATCGCCGGCAATGGTGCCCCGCCGGACCTCCCGCCGCAATCGGCAACTCTCGCAAAAGGAGGCCCCTCACCGTTACATTTCCTTCACCCCCAACTGCTTGCTGGCGGCGCGGTTTCGAGAAAGGCGATCAATCCGCGCTCTTCGCCCGCCAGCCAACGCGTGCGGCGCGGCAGGCGTTCCGGCAGGTCCGGCACCGGCTCGGTGCCCCGCACGAAAGCGATCAGCGCCGGGTGGACATAGGACTTGCGCGCGATCGCCGGCGTATTGCCGAGATGCTCGGCGACATCCTCCAGCATCGCCTTCAGCGTCACCTCCGGCTCCCGCCATATCCGCGCGAAAGCCAGGGCGCTCGCGGCGAAGGTGCGGAAATCCTTGGCCGAGAAGTCCTCGCCCATCGTCTCGTGGAGATAATCGTTCACCTCCTGCGAGCCGACCGGGCAGGCGCAGCCGTCCTCATCGAGGTACTGGAACAAGTGCTGCCCCGGCAGGTCCTGCATCTTGCGCACGCAGGCGACGAGGGCGCGGTCGCTCGACAGCACCTCGCGCAGCTTGCCGTGCTTGGCGCGGAACCGCAGCTTCAGGGTGCGGCCCTTGAGCGTTGCATGGCGACCGCGCAGGGTGGTGGCACCGAAGCTGCGGTTCTGCTCGGCATAGCGCTCGTTGCCGATGCGCATCGCCGCGCTGTCCAGCAGGGCGACGACCGAGGCCACCGCCCGCTCGCGGCACAGGCGCGAAAGCGCGAGGTCCTCGGCCACGCGCTTTCGCAAGTCTGGCAGGGCATGGCCGAAGGCGGCGCAGCGGTCGAACTTGCGGGCATCGCGGTCGGCGCGCCAGTCGGGGTGATAGCGGTACTGCTTGCGCCCGCGCGCGTCGAAGCCGGTGGCCAGCAGATGCGCCTCGGGATCGGGCGAGAACCAGCAGTCGATATAGGCGGGCGGCAGGGCGATGCGGTTGAGCCGGTCGATCTCCTCGCGGTCCTTGATGCGCACGCCGTCCGGATCGAAGTAGGCCCATTTCACGGGCGTCGCTTCGCCGCGCCTTATCGCCTTGCGGGTGATCCCCGGTTCGTCTGCTTCGGTAAAGGAGAGGCGCGGCATCGGGGCTCCAAAAACGTCTGTCCGATGGAAACGCACGATCCGGCGCGAAGTTGTGCCAAGCAGCCGATGGGCCGGAACCGCCGCGCCGCGGCAGCCGTTGCTCCCTGCATAGAACAGCCCCCAGACAGGAGCGACACCATGGCAGATGCCCGTATCTTCAAGGACCTCAAAGCCGACCACGACCGCCACCGCGACATGCTGGCCCAGCTCGGCGAAACGCAGGGCGACAGTCCCGAGCGCCGCGAACTGTTCGAGGCTCTGCGCCGCGAACTCCAGGCCCATGCGGCGGCGGAGGAAGAGGCGCTCTACGCGACGATGCTCGCCGATCCGGACCTGCGCGACGAGGCCCGGCACTCGGTCTCCGAGCACAAGGAGATCGACGATTTCCTCGGCGAACTGCTCGACATCGACATGGGTTCGGGCGCCTGGCTGATGAAGTTCAAGGACATGCGCCACCGCTACCTCCACCATATCGACGAGGAGGAAGAGGAGATGTTCCCCACCGCCGCGAAGGCACTTTCCGCCGAGGAGGAACGCGAAATCGCGCAGACCTTCGAGAAGCGCAAGCCGAAGGAACTGGCTCTGGCCGCCCGGCAGAAGCCGGGCGACGAAAGAGACTGACCGCTGGTCGCAACCGGGAACGTCCGGGGTCCGGGCGGCGTTGCTTGATTAAGATCAGGGCTTGGTTAACGATCAGGAGGAGAGCAGCCATGGAAAGCCACGTTCGCGAGAGGTTCTGGAAGGCCTTCGCCGCCAGCCCGTTCATGATGATCAAGCTCGACGCCGCCCATGGCCATGCCGAACCGATGACCGCCCTGCTCGACCGCGACGCGCACCATGCCGTGTGGTTCTTCTGCAAGCGCGACAACCGGATCGGCGGCGGCGGCCGGGCGATGGGGCAGGTCATGACCAAGGGCCACGACGTCTTCGCCTGCCTCGCCGGAACCCTGGTCGAGGAAACCGACCTCGCCGTACGCGAAAAGCACTGGAGCAACGCCGTCGAGGCGTGGTTCCCCAAGGGCAAGGCCGATCCCGCCATCGTCATGCTGCGCTTCGAAATCGACGATGCCGAAGTCTGGACTTCGGATGTCGGCATCACCGGCCTGTTCAAGCTGGCGACCGGCGGCACGATCGATCCGTCAAAGGCTGGCGAGCACGAGCTGGGCGCGGTCTGAATCCCTCGTCGACCGCGCGAACCGTGCTCCCGGGGGGCGCGGAGGCCAGCCCCTTCGCGCCCCTTTTCCTGTGCGGTCAGAGCATCGAACGGGACTGCTTGAGCACCATGTTGCAGATCGTCTTGCGCACCGGCTTCGGGGCCTTGTCCAGCGAATAGGGCGCACTGCCCGCGCTGAGCAGCGTGCCGGAAGAGCCGGACTTGTAATCGTCCGACTGCTGCGAGACGCCCGGCGCCTTCGAAAGCAGGCCGTAGGCCGAATTGCCTTCCACGGAATCGACGAGCTTCTGTTTCATGCAGTAACTGAGCACCCCGGCGGCGTTGCCCGCGCCGGTAGAGGCGACATCCGGCAGCGCGGACGTGCCGAGCGCGCCGGGAACCTTCGCGGATACCGGGGCGAATACCGGGCCGATCGCGGAAAGCAGCACCAAAGGAACGAGGGGAAGGCGGAGAAGCGTCATCGGTCGGCTCCCTGCAGGGTCTCTTGCCTGCAAGAATGCCATAACCCGCCCCTGCAAGGAAGATCACTTCCCGGCGAGCGGTTCCAGCTCGGCCGGGCGGGCGCTGTCCGGGCACCCCGCCAGCACATAGGCGATGGCGGCAAGGATCGCCTGCCGCGAGAACGGCTTCTGGACCACCCCCACAGCCGTCGGTGCAGGCTTGTCGATCTGGCCGGGATTGGCGGTGACGTAGATGACCCGCGCCCCGAACCGCCCCGCCAGATCGCGGGCGACGGCGGGGCCGGTCAGTCCGTCGCGCAAGTTGAGATCGACCAGCGCCACGTCCGGCGCTTCCCCCAGCGCAGCTACCGAGGCCGCATCGGGGAAAGTGCCGAGCACGGCGTGGCCGCCGTCGGAAAGAATGTCTTCGAGTTGCAGCGCCACCAGGAATTCGTCCTCGACGATGAGGACCTTTGCCGCACCAGACGCCGCATTTGCCGTCATCGCACCCAAGGCACGCGCATCCCTTTTGGGCGCCCCGTCATGGGAAGGGGCGCCATTATTGCATCACGCCGCGACGGCATCTTCCTGCTCGTCGGTGACATTGGCGATCTTGACCAGTTCCGCAAAGAACGCGTCGATGGCGTCCCCGGACAGCACGAAGTTATGGCGGAAGTCCGGAAGCTGGCCGGATTCGATGACCTTGGACAGCATCGCGCGGGCGCGGCAGATGCGGCTCTTCACCGTGCCGAGGGCAATGCCGCAGATGCGGGCGATTTCCTCATAGGACAGGTTCCCCGCCGCCACCAGGATCAGCGCCTCGCGGTAGGTTTCGGGAATGGCGGTCAGCGCGCGGAGCACGTCGGCCAGTTCGATGGCGCTTTCCTGGCTGGCTTCGGCGCGCAGGATGCGCTCGGCGGCCAGTTCGTCATACTCGCCGTGGAAGCGGGCGCGGCGGGCCTCGCTGTAGAAGTGGTTGCGCAGGATCGTGAAGGTCCAGGCCTTGAAGTTGGTCCCGGCGGCATAGCGACCACGCGCGGCCCAGGCACGGAGCATGGCTTCCTGCGCAAGATCATCGGCACGGTCGCGGCAGCCGCAGAGGCCGCGCGCGAAGGCGCGAAGGTGCGGCGCGACATCGGCCAGCGCGCGCTTGAAATCCCGGTCGCTGAGAGTTGCCATTTCCCCGCCTGCTACTTGCGCCGCGACCTGCTTGGCTGCCGTTGCGGCGATGGCACCGGCGCTGGTTTCGGTTGCTGCGGTCATTGCGTTCCCTCCTTGGCTGATCCCGTTTCGGGACCCGTCGATTTGGCAAACGCGACTAATGCACACAAGGTTCCCCGAATTGCCGGGCACTTGACGGTTTAGCGCGGTTTTCGGTGGCCATGTGCGTTCAATACAAGACAGAACGAGCCTGACGAGCGATCTTCGGTGCTGTCTGAAAGCCCAAATTCGACGAAATGGCGGAACTTTTTTCCGTTCATCCCGGGAACAACATCGGCCGGTAATCTTTGAAGCCCTGAATTTAGAGGCCCCCGTTCACTCTGCGGTGAACGGAGGCCTCCGGGATCGGGTCACCACCGGTTTGCGGGGGGTGGGGGAGCCAGTGGTGACAAGGAGCAAACGTGGGCCTGCCGCGTTGGTTCCCGAAGCAGCCGCTGCCGACGAAAAATTTTGAGGTTGCCCTGCCCTCCCTGCGGCGTCAGAAATCGATGGCCGGTCGGGAGGGGGCGCGGGCCACCGATGCGAAGAAGAACATAGGCCAATAGCAGGGAAGCGCGGCTTCCCTCGATCCAAGGAATTTCGATGTCCGTCTCCGACCAGATCGCCATCCAACTGCCCTACCTTCGCCGCTACGCACGCGCGCTGACCGGCTCGCAGCAGTCCGGCGACACTTACGTACGCGCCACTCTGGAAGCCGCCCTGGCCGACAAGGTGCTGCGCGACGATATCGCCCGCAGCCGCGCCGCCCTCTATGCCGCCTTCACCCGCATCTGGACGACCGGCCATATCGAGGAACCGGGCCTGAACAACGAAGGCGGCCGCCACGAACAGGCGGCGCAGACCCGCCTCGCCACGATCGCGCCGACGCACCGCCAGGCGCTGCTGCTGACCACCGTGGAGGAATTCTCGCGCGAGGATACCGCCCGCATCCTCGCCGTCGCGCCCGAGGACGTCGATGCGCTGGTGACGCAGGCCGTGCTCGAAATCGAAGGCGAGAGCACCACCGACGTGCTCATCATCGAGGACGAACCGCTGATCTCGATGCAGCTCGAAGGACTCGTCAGCGACCTCGGCCACCGCGTCGTCGGCACCGCCGCCACCCACGCCCAGGCGCTCGACATCTTCGAACGCTCCCCCGCCGGTCTCGTCCTCGCGGATATCCAGCTCGCGGACGGCAGCTCGGGGATCGAAGCGGTGGAAGACCTGCTCAAGTTCGGCGACGTGCCGGTGATCTTCATCACCGCCTACCCCGAACGCCTGCTCACCGGCGAACGGCCCGAGCCTACCTACCTCGTCACCAAGCCGTTCCAGGAAGCCACCGTACGCGCGGCGATCAGTCAGGCGTTGTTCTTTGGGTCGAGCAAGCCGCTCGGGTGAAGAGAATAAGGTAGATTCCGGGGGATGATCCCCCGGACCCTCGGAATTAGCGACGTTGCGCGCACCCTATCCGTAGTGCGCTCCTTGCGGCGCAGCCATTAAGTCTCCCGACGCAGCCATGAGTGCGCAACGGATAGGCGAGGCGTGACCTAGACGGTATTGGGGGTGCAGGGGGGCGAAGTTTATCCTGAGCTTCGCGAAGGGCTCCCCTGCTTTTACCTTCCTACCTTCAGTACCGTCGCCCGAACCGCCGCTCCCCGGCATCGATAGGCGGCAGCAGACGGCCGAAATGGTCGCGCGGCATTTCCTCGGAGGGCGGCGGCTGGAAGCCCAGATGGCGCACCACGGCATCGTGGACCGGGGCGAAGAAGCGCACGCCTGCGCAGCCCGCAGCCTGCCAGACCACTTCCCCCTTAGCCCGCTGTTCGCGGCAGAGTTCCAGCTCGATCTCTACACCAATGGCCGGTGCATCCCCGGCGAATTCGACCATGCAGCCTCCGGCAGAAAGGTCGTAGAGGAAGACCGGACCGCTCGGCCCGTTTATCTCCCGGCCCGCCTCCCGGCATTCGATCTTCTTTTCGACGATACGCCGATCCCAGCCTCGTGCTTCCATTTACCCACCCCTCCAGGATGAACAATCGTTCATCCTTAGGAGCGAATCACCTAAGTTTTCGTTATCGGCGCTCGCTGCGCAGGGCGAATTCGCGGCTGGCGCGGACCGGTACCTTGAGGCGGCATTCGACCCCTTCCGGCTTGAACCGGAGGTCGACTTCGGACTTGAGTTCGTGCGCGACGATCTTCTCGATCAGGTCGCGGCCAAAGCCCCGTTTTGTGGGTTCGCGCACCGGCGGGCCGCCTTCCTCGCGCCAGTCGAGTTCAGCAAGGTCGGGGTTTACCAGCCTCCAGCCCACGTGGATGCGCCCGCCGCTGGCGCTGAGCGCGCCGTATTTCGCGGCATTGGTGGCCAGTTCGTGGATCGCGAGGCCCAGCGACATCGCGTCGTTGGGCGCCAGCCGGATTTCCGGGCCGGAGAGTTCGACGTGGCTCTCGTTGCCCTCCATATAGGGTGCCAGTTCCGAGCGCACGACATCGCCGAGGATCGCGTGGGTCCAGTCCGACTGGGACAGCAGGTCGTGCGTGGCGGAAAGCGCACGGATGCGGGCGGTGAGGCTTTCGGTAAAGTCGTCGATATCGGTGGCGCGGCGGCGGGTGAGCGCGGCGATCGACAGCACGTTGGCGAGTGTGTTCTTGACGCGGTGGTTCAGCTCGCGGGTCAACGAATTGCGGATCGCGGCCTGGCTCTGGAGCCATTCCAGCACCATGCGATCCTCGGCGGCGCGGCGGGTGATGAGCCGCCCGATCGCCATGACCATGAGCGAGGCGAGCGCGCCGAAGAACAGGGTGATGCGCGAGGCAGTGGAGAGCACCCCGCTCTTGCGATCGCTGATGACGACCACCCAGGTATGGCTGCCGAGATCGATGCGCCGCTCCATCTGCGGCCCGGCGGAGCCTTCCGCGCGGCGCTCGGCCAGGAGCTTGTCCGGCTCCACCGAACCGTCATAGACCGCCACGTCGATATTGTTGTTGCGATAGAGTTCGCTGGCCGATTCCAAGAAGGTCTCGGCGCGGAACGGGCTGAACACGAAGCCCTTCACCTGCCCGCCCGAGCGCGGTGCGATCACCGGCATGTAGATCAGGAAGCCCGGCGTCTGCTGCTTGTTGCCCACGTCCTGCACGAGGTGGACCTTGCCCGAGGCGACCGGCTTGCCGACCTTCATCGCCCGTTCCATCGCGGTGCGGCGAACATCTTCGGACAGCATGTCGTAGCCCACCGCCACGCGGTTGGTGCCGTCATCGGGTTCGAGGTAGACGATCGGCGCCAGATAGCGCCGGGAATAGTCGGGGCGCGGATAGACGAGGAAATCGGGGCGCTCGGAGCCTTGGATCGACAGCTCCAGATTGGTCACCCGGTCGACCTGCACCAGCGGCGCCCAGCCCATGCCGAGCGAGCCGTAGAGATCGCCCTTGCCCTGGAGATCCTCCGCGAAGGAGCGGAACTGCGCGGCGCTCACCTGCTCCTGCGTGGCGAAGAGCGCGGCCCCTGCCCGCAGCAGCGCGATGTTCTCGGTCGCGCGGCGCTGCAGTGCCGAAGAGATTTCGGTGAGGTTGCGATCCAGCTCCACCTGGCGGGTCTGACGGTCGGCGCGCTCGATCGCCATGACCGAGACCGCCGTGGTGATGGAGGCGATGATGAACAGCAGGAAGGGCCAGCCGCGCGGATACTTGTGGAACCACGCCTGCTTCTGAACCCTGTCGAGCAGAGCCTGGTCAATCACCGGAAATCCATGCCATTTCAGCCGAGCCGCATCTTTTCTCAGGAGCATTGCCGTGCTCCGAACCCTTCGCGAGACAGGTTGCGAGGCAGGCCGGGACAAGACTTTGTGGCTAAGGGAACCAAGACCGACCTCGATTGTTCCAACGAAAACGATGTTCGGTTGCCTTGCCGGCGAAAGGACAGTGGATCGGTCTGCCTTCGACGGCGCTGCAACGCGCTTGCAGCATGACTCTTGACCCGCTCCCGGCCAGCAAGCAAGTGTCCAGGTTGCGATGGAGCCAAAGTTGAATCAATCCGAAGGACATGGCGCGGAACACCGCGACGCCCCCGGCGGGCGCGAACCGGTGACGCCAGGCCTCCCCCCGGAAGTCCTCAGGGACGGCGAACCGGGCTGGGCCGGGGGATTGAGGAAGCTTTACAACTCCGTGGTGGACGAGCCGCTTCCGGACAGCTTCAGGGATCTTCTCAAGAAGCTGGACGGGGCGGACGATGCCTGAGGACAGCGACGCCGCCCCCGGCGCCGAGCAGAAGCGCCCCGATCCCAGCATTCCGCGCCCCGAGGACGAATCGTTCCGCCGCGAACTGCTGACCGTGCTTCCCCATTTGCGCGCCTTTGCGCGCGGTCTTTCGGGTCGCCCCGATTTTGCCGACGACCTCGTGCAGGAAGCCGCGATCAAGGCCTGGACGGCGCGGGACCGCTACCAAGCGGGCACCAACATGCGCGCCTGGACTTTCGCGATCCTGCGCAACCATTACTTGTCCGAACTGCGCAAGAGCAAACGCCAGACCGACCTCGACGAAGGCGCGGTGGAGCGCATGCTGGTGATGGAGGCGGACCAGGAAGGCCCGCTGCACCTCGGTGACATGGAAACGGCCTTGCAGAAACTGGCGCCTGAGCGGCGCGAGGCGGTGCTGCTCGTGGGGGCCTCGGGCTTCAGCTACGAGGAAGCGGCGGATATCGCCGGTTGCCCGATCGGGACGATGAAAAGCCGCGTCGCCCGCGCCCGCGCCGATCTGGCGCGGATGCTCAACGGCGAGGCGGAACTGCTGGAAGTGGGCGAACACCGGCCGGGTTGAGCGCCGGGGTTTCGTTTTGCCGCAAGAACAAGCGGGGCCCCCGCGAAGGCGGGGGCCCCGCTTCCTTGTTTCAGCCCTCTCAGCCCCGCGCCGTGTCGATGGTATATTCCGCCATGACACCCCAGTCGCGATCCGCATGGCCAGCAGCGATCGCCTCGCCCATGCGGGCATGAACGGCATCGAGTATCGGCAGGCTGCCCTGCGTTCCGGTCGCCGTCTCCGCCGCCAGTTCGCGCGCGAGGCGCAAGTCCTTGAGGCCGAGCACGGCCTTGAAGCCCGGCTCGTACTTGCGCTCGGCGATGATGCCCGAATAGTTCTGGTAGACGCGGCTGCCGAACAGGGTGCCCAGCATCAGTTCGAAGAACTTCTCGCGCGGGAGGCCCTTACCCTCGGTCAGGACGACGGCCTCGGCCATGCCCTCGATGGCCATGGTGATCATCATGTTGCAGGCGATCTTGGCGGCATTGGCGACCGTGGCATCCTCACCCATGTCCCAGACCTTGCCGGCAATCGCGGCGAAGACCGGCTCCAGCCGCGCCGCATGTTCGGCCGGGCCGCCGAGGATCACGTTGAGCTGACCCACCGCCGCCACGTCGGGACGGCCGAGCACCGGGGTCGAGAGATAACCGACACCCGCCGCTGCATGCCGCTCCACCAGTTCGCGCGCGAAGGCGACCGAGATCGTCGAGCAGACGAGATGGACCACCCCCTTCGGTGCTCCGTCCAGCACGCCGCTGTCGAGCAGGACCTCGCGGATCGCGCCGTCTTCCGAGAGCATCGTCAGCACCGCGTCGCCGGCGAAGGCCTCTGCGGGGGTGGCGACCATCTCGACGCCTTCCACCGTGCCGCCCGAGCGGTTCCACGCCCGTACCCGGTGTCCCGCCGCCGCGAGGTTGCGCGCCATGGCGCTGCCCATCGCGCCGAGACCGATGAAGCCGATGTCCATAGGGAATGTCCTGAAAAAGAAGATGCCGGAAATGCTGCGGGCCGGATCGCGCCTTGCAGCGCGACCCGGCCCGGTTCAGCGTGTCATGCCAGCCTTGCGGCCGCCGGAAATCAGACCGGGTAGGTCCAGGCCGTGCCGCGCTCGAAGTTCTCCGAGGCGAAGTCCCAGTTGATGAGGTTTTCGAGAACCGTCTTCACATAGACCGGGCGCTTGTTCTGCTGGTCGATGTAGTAGGCGTGTTCCCAGACATCGATGGTGATGAGCGGGTTGACGTCGGTGGTGATCGGGGTGCCCGCGTCATGGGTCGAGATGACCTTGAGCTTGCCGCCGTCGACGACGAGCCATGCCCAGCCCGAAGCGAAGTGGTTGACGGCTTCGGCCGAGAGCGCTTCGAGCAGCGCGTCGAGCGAACCGAAGTCGGCTTCGATCGCGGCCAGAAGGGCGGCGCTCGGCGCGGTCTTCGCGGGGTTCAGCGAGTGCCAGTAGAAACCGTGGTTCCAGGTCTGCGCAGCGTTGTTGAACAGCGGACCCGAAGCGAGCTTGGTGATTTCCTCGACCGACTTGTCGGCATTGTCGCTGCCTTCGATGGCGGCGTTCAGCTTGTCGACGTAAGTCTTGTGGTGGGCGCCGTGGTGGATTTCGAGGGTCTTCGACGAGATGTGCGGTTCGAGCGCGTCCAGCGCGTAGGGCAGCGGCATCAGCGAAATGGTCATGGCTGTCTTCCTGTTTCAGGTTATAAAAGGTTTGGACTGCCCCCCGCAGGTCAGCGGAGAGCGCATCGAACGGTGCATCTTGTTTCCGGGGCTATGTCTGCCCTCTTGTCCAACAATTCAAGCGTCTATTGGCGGCATTTTCACTGTCCGGGCTGATAGCGCGCCTTGGCGGCGAAGCGGCAGCCGAAAACGCGAGAAGGATGACGGGTCTCCCCGCCATCCTTCTGCGCCCGTTCGGGACGGGTATGGGTGGCTTGCGGATCAGTTCTGCTTCTTGATCTCGTCCGCCTTGTTTTCGAGTGCGTCGGACTTGGCCTCGCCCGCCGCCTCGACGGCATCCGCCTTCTGGTCGACCGCTTCGGAGGCAGCTCCGGTCATCTGGTCGGCCTGGTCGCGCAGGGCATCGGCGGCAGCGTCGGACGACTGTTCGACGGCATCGGCCTGCTGCTCGGTGGCATCGTCCGCCTTGTTGTTGCAGGCAGCGAGACCGAGCGAACCGGCCGAGACGATCGCGATCATCGCAAGACGCGCAGTGGGCATCACTTTCATGGCAGGCATCCTTTCCCTGTTATCGACTTTATTGATTTCGAGGGGCGCGCCTTTCTTGCGGAGGGCGCGCCCCATTATTCCAGGATCTTAGCGGATCGAGCCGCGACGGAAGAGGTTGACGATCGCCAGCAGCACGATCGCGCCGAGGAACGAGGCGAACAGCGACATGATGTCGAAGGCGCCGCTGGTGATGGGCGCGCCGCCGATCAGCGGGGTGATGAGCAGGCCAGCGATCAGCGCGCCGACCACGCCGACGACCACGTTCAGGAAAATACCCTGCTGCGCATCGGTGCGCATCACGATCGAAGCGAGCCAGCCGATGACGCCGCCGACGAGGAGAATAAGAAGTAGAGTCATTGCCGTTTCTCCAAAATTGTGTCGTTGGCAGAGTAACGACGTTGCGAACTCAAGGTTCCGCAGTGCGGCTAACCATTTATCGCAGCCTGCCGCAGCCGCCCGCCCTCGAACCGTCGGGGAGCCTTCGTGGCCTCCACTTGTTTTTTCCGGAGAGGGCCGGATGCGGTACAGGAGAACGCAGGCTTGCAGATGCCCCGACGAGACCGGCTGCTGTCCGCCCTCGCCTCGGCGGCGATCGTCGGCGGTGGGCTGGTCGCGCTGGGCATTGGGCTGGGCGTGGATTTGCCGGTCCTGCCCTCCCGCGCCGCGCTGACTGCTGTCACGGTTGCGCCTGTCAGGCCCCCGCCAGAGCCGCCGCGTCCTGAGAAATCCGCGTCGGCTCCGAAGGACAAGGCGGCTCCCGAGGGCCGCAAGGCCGAAGCCTCTCCCCTCGCACCACCGCCTCAGATCGTTCTTCCCGTGAACCCGCCGATCCTCACCGCGCCGCGTCCCGGCGAGGGTGCGCAATCCTCACAAGGCGCGGGCGTAGGGGGAACCGGCAGCGGCACGGGCGGTGACGGAAACGGGACCGGCGGCGGCCGGGGCGGCGACGGGGCCGGTCGCAACGCCGGTGTCGCCACCTATCCCCGCCAGACCGCCGGACGCATCCGCTTCTCCGACCTTCCGGCGGACTTGCGCAAGTCCCGCAGCGGCGCGCAGATCACCGTGCGCTACCGCATCGGCGTGGACGGGCGGGTCAGCGGCTGCACCGTCGTCGCCTCAAGCGGCAGGCCGGATGTCGACAGCGGCACCTGCCGGGCCATCACCGAACGCTTCCGCTTCCGCCCCGCCCGCGATGCGCGCGGCGATCCCGTGCCCTTCGTCATGACCGAGACCCAGGGCTGGGACGATGTCGAAGAGGAGCCGTGACGCCGCCATTTCAAGCGGCTAGGGATGCCCTCGAAACATAAAATGGAAGAGGAGAATCCCATGGCCCTGATCGACGAAACCCATGACGCCGCGCTGCGCTCCTGGGTGGCAAGCGCGAACGGCCATGGCGATTTCCCGATCCAGAACCTGCCGCTCGGCGTGTTCTCCCGCCCCGGCGAAACCGCGCGCGGCGGTGTGGCCATCGGGGACCATATCCTCGACCTCGCTGCCCTTGCCGCGTCGGGCCTGCTCGAAGGCGAGGCGCTGGAAGCCGCCCGCGCCGGTTCGGGCGAGACGCTGAACCCGCTGCTTGCCCTCGGCGCCGCACCGCGCCGCGCGCTGCGCCGCCGCCTCTCCGCGCTGCTGGCCGAAGGTGCCGCCGAGCGCGCGCAAGTCGAACCGCTGCTGGTGGCCATGGCCGAGGCGACGCTCCACCTGCCCGCCCGGATCGCGGACTACACCGACTTCTACGTCGGCATCCACCACGCCACCAATATCGGCAAGCTGTTCCGCCCCGACAATCCGCTGCTGCCCAACTACAAGCACGTCCCCATCGGCTATCACGGCCGCGCCTCCACCGTCCGGCCGAGCGGCGCCCCGGTGATCCGCCCGAACGGCCAGACCAAGGCCCCCGACGCGGACGCGCCCTCGTTCGGCCCGATCGGACGGCTCGACTACGAACTCGAACTCGGCGTGTGGATGGCGCAGGGCAACCAGCTCGGCCAGCCGATCCCCATCGGCGAGGCGTTCGATCACGTCGCGGGCGTGACCCTGCTCAACGACTGGTCCGCGCGCGACGTGCAGGCCTGGGAATATCAGCCGCTCGGGCCGTTCCTCGCCAAGAACTTCCTCACCACCGTCTCGCCCTGGATCGTGACGATGGAGGCGCTCGCCCCCTTCCGCATCGCCCAGGCCCCGCGCCCGGCAGGCGATCCCCGCCCCCTGCCCTACCTCTGGGACGAGACCGACCAGCGCGAAGGCGCGCTTTCGCTCGACCTCGAAGTCAGCCTCAGCACCGAGCGGATGCGCGGCGAAGGCCTGCCCGCGCAGCGCCTCAGCCATGGTCCGGCGGGCAACATGTATTGGACGATCGCGCAGATGGTGACGCACCACGCTTCCAACGGCTGCGAGATGAACCCCGGCGACCTGCTCGGCACCGGCACGATCTCGGGCCCCGAAGACGGTTCGCAAGGGAGCCTGATGGAGATCACCCGCTCAGGCCGCGAAAAAGTGACGCTGCCGACCGGCGAGACGCGCACATTCCTTGAGGATGGCGACGAACTCGCGCTGTCGGGCCGGTTCGTGGCGGAAGGTGCGGTTTCGATCGGGTTCGGGGCCTGTGCAGGGGTCGTGCAGGCGGCAGTTTCTTTGAAGTAGAAAAGGGAAAAGCAGGGGAGCTTAGCCCCCCTGCACCCCAATACCGTCTAGGTCACGCGTGCCAACTCCGTAGCGCGCTCATGGCTGCGTCGGGAGACTTAATGGCTGCGCCGCAAGGAGCGCAGGACCGATAGGTAGCGCGCAACGACGACATTCCGAGGGTCTGGGGGATCATCCCCCAGGACTTCCTACTTCTTCAAAGCCACCCGCTAGCCCGATACCACTCGGCAGTCGCCCGCAGCCCATCGCGCGTATCGATACGCGGTTCCCAGATCGACGCAGGCACTGCCGCCTCCGCCCCGACCACCCAGTCCGGATGGCTGAGATACCCCGCGCGGTCGGCGGTCATCTTCGCCCCGTCACCGCGCAGGAACTGGTCCACTTTCGCCGCCTTGGCGAGCGCTCCGGGCGAAAGCGAGAACACCCGCACGCGGCGGCCGACGGCGGTGCCGATGGCGCGGGCCATCTCGGCATTGTCCCAGCCGAGCGGCTTGCCGTCGTCGGGTTCGAAGAGTTTGCCGGTCACATCCTCGCCGCCCGGAATCAGCGCCACCAGCAGGCGCGCGAGGTCCTCGACGTGGATCATCGAGGCCGCGCCTTTCGGCACCGGCACCACACCCCAGCGCGCGGCGCGGAACAGTTCGAACATCTCGCGGTCGCGCGGGCCGTAGATCGCGGGCGGGCGCACGATGGTCCAGTCGAGCGGGCTGGCGCGCAGGAGCTTCTCGGCCTTGGCCTTGGAGGCGCCGTAGGCCGACAGCCCCGGCTCGCGCGCGGAAAGCGAGGAGACGAAGACGAGGCGGCGGATGCCCTTGGCCACTGCCGTTTCGATCACGTTGAGCGTGCCGGTGACGTTGCCGGCCTCGTATCCGGCGGCGTCGGGCGCGCTGACCACGCCCGCGACGTGCAGGATCGCCTCGGCCCCGCGCGTCAGTTCGGAGAGCGAGGCGGTGTCGCGCAGCTCGCCGCGGACCCAGGTGACGTTCTCGCGCGGCTCCTGCTCGCGGCGGGTGAGCGCGCGGACGTTGTATCCGGCGGCGACGGCTTCATCGAGCAGCGACTGGCCGACGAAGCCGGTGGCTCCGGTCAGCGCGATGGTGGGGTAATCGAATTCCATCATTTCAGAACAAGCTGGTCGCGATGCACCACGGATGAACGGGGCGAATAACCGAGCACTTCGGCCTGCTCGCTGGAGTGCAGGCCCCGGATCGCGGCGCATTCGCCCGCGTGGTATTCGGAAAGGCCGTGGGCGACGACGCGGGCCTCGGCATCGACGATGGCGACGGGATCGCCGCGCTCGAAGTGGCCTTCTACCCCGGTTACGCCCTTGGCGAGCAGGCTCGATCCGCGCGTCAGGGCGGCGGCGGCTCCGGCATCGACATGGATGCTGCCCTTGAGCCGCAGCCGTCCGCCGAGCCAGGCCTTGCGCGCGCCTGCGCGGCGGCGCGGCAGGAACAGGGTGCCGATGCCTTCACCGATGATCCGGGCCACCGGGCGATCGTGCTGGCCGTTGCCGATGACGAGGCAGATGCCCGCGAGTTCGGCGATCTCGGCCGCCTGCAACTTCGAGACCATGCCGCCCGAACCCATGCCGGAGTTCGATTCGGTGCTGGCCATGGCGTGGACTTCCGCCGTGACGCCCTCGACCACCGGGATCATCCGGGCGCCCGGCTCCTTGGGGTGGCGGTCGTAGAGGCCGTCGATATCGGAGAGCAGCAGCACGGCGCTCGCCTGCGCGGCCTGGGCGACGCGGGCGGCGAGGCGGTCGTTGTCGCCAAAGCGGATTTCCTGGGTGGCGACCGAATCGTTCTCGTTGATGACCGGCACCGCACCGGCATCGAGCAGGCGGGTGAGCGTGGCGGTGACGTTGAGGTAGCGGCGGCGATCCTCGAGGTCGTCCAGCGTCAGCAGCATCTGCGCCGCGGTGATGCCGTGGCTGCCGAGCAGTTCGGCCCAAAGACCCGAGAGCGCGATCTGGCCGACCGCGGCGGCGGCCTGCGCATCGGCGAGCGAGCCGCGACCGCCCTTCTCCAGCCCCAGCGTCGCCGCGCCCAGCGCGATGGCGCCCGAGGAGACGACGATCACGTCCTGACCGCGCGCGCGTGCTTCGGCGATCTCGGCGACCAGCGCAGTCAGCCAAGCGCGCCGCACGCCCTCCTTGCCGACGAGCAGCGCCGAGCCGACCTTGATGACGAGGCGGGGTGCGAGGGCTCTGTCGGAGAGATCGGAAAGGCGCGATACAGGCATGGAAGCCGAGCCTCTAGGACAGTTGCCGATTCGGGGAAAGCATTCGCTTGCGAAAGCGCATGCTAGGGCGCCGAAGCGATGCGCCGTGCCTGCCGGGCGCGAAACATCTCGTGGCCGCTGACCAGCAGGATCCCCGCGATCACCATGAGCGCGCCGCCGATGAAGGCCGGTTCGAGCCGCTCGTCCAACAGGACCACGCCGAAGACCACGCCGAACAGCGGCGTCATGAACGAGAGCACCCCAAGCCGCGAGGCGAGATAGACCCGCAGCATCCCGAACCAGACCAAGAGGCTGATCAGCGAGACGAAGACGATCTGGAAGGTCATGCTCAGCCCCAGCAGCGGCGTCATCGTCACCCCGGTCTGCCCGGTGGCGAGCGCCAGCAGGCCCAGCAGCACGAAGGCGCCGAAGAGCTGGTAGAGCGTCGTCACGCTGCTCGGCGCCTGCGAGAGGCGGGAGAAGCGCAAGGTCAGCGTCGTCGCACCCCAGGCCGCCCCGGCGCCGATGCCCATGAGGTCGCCGATCCACGCCGTGCCGCGTGCAGGGCCGCTTCCCGCGCCGCCGAGGAACGAGACCGCCACCCCGCCGAACGCAGTGACGATGCCCAGCCATTGCAGCGGGCTCAGGCGCTCTTCGGGGAGGCCGAAATGGAGGCCCAGCGCAGTGAAGATCGGCGCGGTGTAGAGGAAGATGCCCATGTGCGAGGCATTGGTGAAACGCAGCCCCTCGCCCATGAACAAGTATTCGAGCGCGAAGAGCGCGCCGATCGCCACGCCCGGTTTCCAGGTGCCGCCGCCCAGGGCGTGGCTCTCGCCTCGCGCGAAGACCAGCGCGGCGATGAACAACGCCGCGATCCCGGAGCGCAGGCTGATCTGGAGGACCGGCGCCATGTCCGCGGCAACGGCCTTGAGCGCGGTCTGCTGCATGCCCCAGATCGCGCAGAGGCCGATCATGAGAAACGCGGCCTTGCCGTCGACCGGCTTGCGGGGAGCGATGCTGTTCATGCGCCGCTCCATAGCTGCGCCTGCGCGGAGGCGGCAGCGTTATTTTTTTGGCGGCTGGGCGCCCTCGATCATGAACCACGGGGTGCCCTCGCCTTCGTAGGGCGGGGCCGGATAGAGCCAGCGCAGCGCGTCTTCCGCCGCGTGGTGATAGACGGTGGCGTGGGAGGCGCTCTTGCTGAAATCGTCGTAGCGCAAAGTGACGCGCTCAGGCGGCTGTGCCGCGAGGAAAGTACGAAGGCGGTCGATCCCGTCCTGCATGGTGCCACCTTCGTCACCCACCGCGAGATAGAGCCGCGCCCCGGTCATGTCCTTCACGCGGGCGGTGCGGGCGAGATCGGCGAGCGGGCGGCGGTCGTCCCACCAGAGGCTGGGGCTGATCGCCACATAGTCGCCGAACAGCGTCGGGTCCTTGAGCAGGGTATCGACGACGAACAGCCCGGCCAGCGATTCGCCCATCACCGCGCGGCGCTCCCCGGTGCGGAAGCGCGCTTCCACCAAAGGCACGACTTCCTGCCGCAGGAACCGGCGGAACCTGTCGGCGCCGCCGCTTTCGGGGAAGGCGGAAAGGTAGCGCGGATCGCTGGGCCGCGCGGTCAGTTCGGCGCGGCGGTTCTTCGTCTGCACGCCGACCACGATCATCGGGCCGTATGTCCAGCTAAGCGAGGCGAGATTGCCGAGACCGGCGATATGGACGAAGTCCTGATCCAGTCCGCCGTCCAGCAGGTAGACGACCGGGTAGCGATCCGTCGATTTCTCGTAGCCGGTCGGCAGCCAGACGTTCAGTTCGCGGGTGTCGTCCAGCACGGCGGAATGAAGCTGGTAGCTGGTGCCAAGCGCGATGGGCTGACTGGAAATCTCCTGCGCCGCCTTCTGCGCGAAAGCGGCGGTTGGCGACAGGAGCAGCGCGGCGGCAAAAATGGTCTTCTGGAGCGTCATCGCCATGGTCTAGCGAGAGCGGCCTGCCCTGCCAACATGGCTTTGAAACACAACCGAATAAGCGCGAGCGACGCTTGCGCCGCCCGCGCTTACCTATCCGCTCAGATCGGCGACCAGGGCTTGTCGTCGGCTTCCTCGCGCTCGCCTTCGGGACGCTCGGTCACGGTGGCGGCGGGGAGATAGTCGATCACCGCATCGAGCAGCTTCGACATGCCCTTGCCGGTAGCGCCCGAGATCGGGAACACTTCGTCGGCACCGGCCTTGAGCAGTTCCTTTGCATAGTCCGCCGCCAGGGCATCGTCCACGAGGTCGATCTTGTTGAGCGCGACGAGGCGCGGCTTGTCCTCAAGCCCTTCGCCATAGGCCTCCAGCTCTTCCTCGACGATCTGCATCGCCTCGACCGGGTCGGTGCTGGAAATGTCGATGAGGTGGACGAGCACGCGGCAGCGCTCGATATGGCCGAGGAAACGGTCGCCGATGCCCGCGCCGTCGGCGGCACCTGCGATCAGGCCGGGGATGTCGGCCAGCACGAATTCGCGGTTCTTGTGGGTGACGACGCCAAGCTGCGGGCGCAGCGTGGTGAAGGCGTAGTCGCCGACTTTGGCCTTGGTGTTCGACAGCTTGTTGATGAAGGTGGACTTGCCCGCATTCGGCATGCCGACGAGGCCGACGTCGGCCAGCAGCTTGAGGCGCAGCCAGACCCACAGCTCCTGCGGGGCGATGCCCGGCTGGTGCTGGCGCGGCGCGCGGTTGGTGCTGGTCTTGTAGCTGGCATTGCCGCGACCGCCCATGCCGCCTTCGAGCAGCACGACCTGCTGGCCCGCCTCGGTGAGGTCGGCCAGAACGGTTTCGCGGTCCTCGTCGTCGATGATCTGGGTGCCGACCGGGACCTTGATGACAAGATCCTTGCCCGCCGCGCCGTTGCGGTTCTTGCCCATGCCGTGGCCGCCGCGCGGGGCCTTGAAGTGCTGGGTGTAGCGGAAGTCGATCAGGGTGTTGAGACCGGCCACGGCCTCGAACACCACGTCACCGCCCTTGCCGCCGTTGCCGCCGTCAGGGCCGCCGTACTCGACGTACTTCTCGCGCCGGAAGGATACCGCACCCGGACCGCCGCCGCCCGAACGGATGTAGATCTTGGCCTGGTCGAGAAAATGCATGTGTCTGGCTTCCGGCAATCCTGAGAGCTGAAATGGGCTGGCGATTGCATCGCCGGGGCGGCACCGGCTCTCTTCCAGTGCCTTGCACCGCTGAAAAAGCGGCGCATCGCAGATAAACAAAAAACCCGGCCATGTCTCGGGCCGGGTGATGCCCGGCGCGGGGCCGGACATACATCAATCCTTATATACTGGTGGAGCCGAGGGGGATCGAACCCCTGACCTCGTCATTGCGAACGACGCGCTCTCCCATCTGAGCTACGGCCCCGTTCCAGTATTTTCGCAAGGCGACAGGCGCTTTGCGAGGCGCTCCCTTAGCGAAGTGCTCTTTCCCATGAAAGAGCAAAAATGAAGCGCCCGAAAATTCGCAGGCTTCGCGGGAATGCTCACACCGAGCATTTCCGCGGCACCAGTTCAGCGCGAAGAGGCCTGCTGGCTGAGGCCCGGAGCGACGGCCACCGGGGTCGTCGTCGCCGGAGCACCGGCGGTTGCACCGGCGCCGTAGCGGGATTCCCAGGCCGCGAGATCGGCGCGGTACTGGTCGTAGCTGTTGAAGAACTCCTTGAAAGGCGCTTCCGCCTTGGCAAGGCCGGTCACGGCGAAACCGTCGAGCTGGCCCGCGGGCACGGCCTGGAGATCGACCGAAAGGCCCATCGCCGCGTTGCAGAGCGCCGGAACCACCGGCGGCAGCGCGAAGAAATTGTAGACCTGCGTCTGGTAGGATTCACGCTCGCGTATCGACTTGGCGCCGTAGCGGGTCTTGAATTCCTTATCCAAGGCCTTGTTCGCGGCGTTCAGCGACTTCAGGTGCTTCTTCAGGAAGTCCTTGTAACCGGCGAGGATCGGCTCGTACTGCGGGCCAACGCAGTTCAGCGCCGCGACATTGTAGGCCGAACGCAGATTCCAGACCGTCTGGGCCGAGGACACACCGGTGTTGACCGTGCGGCGCGAACCGTCAACCGCCAGCGCCGGAACCACCATGTTGGGCGAAGCGCCGAGCGGCGGCATCGGCCGGGGCGGGATCACCACCTGAGGCGGCGGCGGCGGCGGCGCCACTGCGACCTCCTTGGGGCCGCAACCCGAAAGCAGGGCGACGAGCGAACCCGTCATCAGCGAGAGACCGCGCAGCAGGCCTCTATTCTTCAGGTTTACCACCCCGGAAACTCCAGTGCTCAGGCCGGTTCTCAGCCCAGTTCCTACAATGGCCGGGATTCTATCGCGACTCGACTCCAATGAAAATGCCCGGTGCGACGAATCGCACCGGGCATATCCTGTTTCCCGATCAAAAAACCGTGGATTAACGGCGATCGCCCAGGAAGCTCAGCAGGAACTGGAACATGTTGATGAAGTCCAGGTAGAGGCTGAGCGCACCCATCACCACGGCCTTGCCGAGGAACTCGGTGCCGCGAAGCTGGAAGTACTGGTTCTTGAGCATCTGCGTGTCGTAAGCGGTAAGGCCTGCGAAGATCAGCACGCCGAGGACCGAAATCGCCAGCTGCAGCACCGTCGAACCGACGAAGATGTTGACGACCATCGCCACCAGAATGCCGACCAGACCCATGATCAGGAAAGTGCCGAAGCCCGACAGGTCCTTCTTCGTGGTATAGCCATAGAGGCTGAGGCCCGCGAAGGCGGCGGCAGTCGCGAAGAACGTGGTCGCGATCGAGGTTGCGGTGAAGACCAGGAAGATCGCCGAGAGTGACAGGCCCATGACCACGCAGAAGCCCCAGTAGAGCATCTGGACGGTCGAGGTCTTCATGCGGTTCAGACCGAAGTTCATCGCCATCACGAAACCGAGCGGCGCCAGCATGATGACCCAGCGCAGCGGGGTGCTGAGCACCTGTGCCGCCATGCCGGAATTCGCGAAGAGCACCGCAACGATGCCCGACAGCAGCACGCCCGAGGCCATGTAGTTGTAGATGGACAGCATGTAGCTGCGCAGGCCCGCGTCATACGTGGCCTGGCCGGCTGCGCGTCCGTCAAGGCTCGGAGACGCACCGAAGCCCGTGCGGGGCTGGGGGTCGTTCCAATTCGCCATTTCAAACTCCTTTGGCGGGCACCAGCGAAATGCGGTGCCCGGACAAGAGGAATATCGTCCTGCAAGCCCCCGATTTCAAGAAAAACCGGAGACTCGACTTTGTGTCAAAATGTAAAAATGAATGGACTCGCCGCGAGTTGCCTCAGCCCTTGCGGGCTTCGGCGGCCATTTCGGCATTGCGGTCGCGCGAAGCGGCCATCGTTGCGGCGATCAGACGGGCAAGCGCCTCGTCCGCATCGAGCACGTTCATGCCCGCGCGGGTCGAGCCGCCGGGACTGGCGACCTTGTCCGCCAGTTCGCCCGGCGAGAACGGCGAGGCCGATGCCAGCTGCGCCGCGCCTTCCACCATCGCCACGGCAAGGCGCTGCGACTGCCCTTCTTCCAGGCCCAGCGCGACCCCGCCCGCCGCCAGCGCATCGATGAAGCGGTAAACGAATGCCGGGCCGCAGCCTGCAAGCGCGGTCACGGAATCGAACAGATCCTCGCGCACCAGCCACTCGGGCGTGCCGAGATGCGCCATCATCGCCGTGACCGCCGCGCGGCCGGTCTCGTCGAGACCCCGCGCATCGAGCGCGATCGGCGACTTCCCGATGGCGGCGGCAAGGTTCGGCATGATCCGCACGATCGCCCCGGCATCGGGGAAGCGCGCGGCGAGGCTGTCGAATTCGACGCCTGCAAGGATCGAGAACAGCGCCGTGCCCCTGCCGACCAGCGGGGCGATGGCAGGCGCCGCCTCGTCCAGCCCCTGCGGCTTGATGCCGAGCATGACGGCATCGAAGCGCCCTTCCCGCGGCAGCTCGCGCAGAAGGGTGACGCCTTCCGGCAGTTTCTCGCGGCGGGGATCGACGACCGTGAACGCCGAAGGCGACATGCCGCCCTTCAGCCAGCCTTCGAGCATGGCACCGGCCATGTTGCCGCAGCCGACCAGAAGGATGTTTCCAAAGCGGTTCATGTCATTCCCCTTGCGCGAATTCGTATTCGATCCCGCGCTTAGGGGAGCGCCCGAAGGCTGCCAAGACCCAATGACACCGCCGCCGACGGGACCAGTTCAGGCTTCTCCGGCAGCGTCGATCATGGCGGCGGCCAGAGCCTCGGTCGGGGTCTTGTCGCCCCAGAGGATGAACTGGAATACCGGGTAGAAGCGGTCGCATTCCTCGATCGCGGCCTCGACCACGGTCTGGGCCTGGCCGGGGCCGAGCAGTCCGTCCTCGCCGAGCATCAGCCCGTGGCGATAGAGCACCACGCCGCTGCTCGACCAGGTGTCGAAATGGCCGACCCAGATCTGCTCGTTGATGAGCGCGAGCGCCTCGAACATGGCCTGCCGCTTGCTGTCGGCAATGCGAATGTCGGGCAGGCAGAGCAGTTGCAGGACGCGGTCCTCAACCCGCCAGATCGCCTGGATCTGGTAGGTCGCCCAGGCGCCCTTCACTTCGGCCGAGATTTCGTCCTCGCCCGCATATTCGAAGGCCCAGTCGCGCGCTTCGAACAGCGACGCCAGCATCTCGATCGGAGCGGATTCGTCCTCCCGGCTAATGTCGTCCTGTACCGTTCTCATGATTTCCGACATTTGCCCTCCGCGACGCGACGGAGGCATGGATGCTTTGCCAAGGGGGGCAAGCACAATCCGGGGCACGCGATCGCCTGCGCAAAACTCCACTAGCCTGTTAACAGGATGTGGATAAGGCCGGACGAAAGGCAGTCGGGGCGAACCGAGCCTGCCTTACTTCGCGGCCTGTCTTACTTCGCGGAAAGCGCGTCCACGACCTGTCCGGCGGGGCTGGTCCACGGCAGCGCATCGGAAAAGCCCTGCTTCCTGGCATCGGCCATGAAGCTGCTCGCCGCCTTTTGCGTCGCGAAGGGACCGATCAGGATGCGGTTGGTCCGCCCCATCTCGCTGACGTACGGCTCGCGCCCCTTGAACAGCGCCGGTGCCTGCTTGTTGTAGCGACGCCAATCGAAGGCGATCGCGGCCTTGTCGCGCCCGACGCCGATCTGCACCCAGATGCGGCTGGGGTGCGACGGGGGCGCGGGTTTCTTGGCCTTGGCTTCCTTGGCAGCTTCCGCCTTGGCCTTGGCGATTTCCGCCCTGGTCTTGGGAACGGCCTTTCCGGCAGGCTTGTCCTCATCGTCGGCAGCCGCCTTGGCACCAGGCTTGGCCTTGGGGTCCGGCTTCGCCTTGGGATCGGCCTTGGCAGGAGCCTTTTCGGCCTGCTTGGGCGCTTCCGACTCCGGCTTTGGCAGCACGATCTTCGGCGGCGCAGGACGGGCCGGTTCGATCTGGCGAATATCGACCGCGCCGGAGGCAGGCATGCTCTGCATCGTCGGCTTGCCGATATCGGCGAATATCTGCGCCAGCGAGAGCTGCTGCGCGCCCGGCTCAGGCGGCGTTTCGGCGGGTGCCGCCTGCGCCGGGGCGGGTGCCGGCGCGGGCGTAGGCGCCGATGCCAGCGGGGCAGGCGCTGCCTGAGTGCCTTGAGCCGGAACGGAACGCGCCAGATCGAAGCCCGGCGTCGCGGTATTGCTCACCGGCGAGGCAGCCGCCGTGTGAACGGGAGCCGTGCCCACCGCCTTGGGATCGAAGCCCGGCGGCAGCGAAGAAGCGGCGGCAGGCGGCGTGGTCGCAGGCTTTGCCGAGACCGGAGACGCGGCAGGCGTCGCGCTTGCGAGCGGCGGCAGTTCACCGGTCGCGCCGTCACGCTCGATGGTCGGCTTCGGCTCGGGCGGGGCGACGCGGGCGGGTTCCAGTGTCTTGGCCGTGCTTGGCGTGGAGCGCGTCGTCCGCGTACCGCCAAGGCGATAGGGATCGGCCGCCGCGACCGAAACACCACCAGTCTTCGGTCCTGCCTTGCTTCCGCTGCCGGTCCGCGTGGTACGCGAAGGCCGCTCCGGCGCCTTGCCGCTACCCAATGCCTCGCCGCGGGGGACGAGATTGGCATCCGCACTCGCCACCTGCACCGGCTTGTAGGCGGCGATGCGAGCATCGTCGTGACCGATTTCAGACGCACGCGGGAACTTGCCGAGATTCGCCGCCGCCGCCTGCTGCGCGCGGGTCAGGCGCGGCATGTAGCGCAAGTAAGGCGCGATGTTCTGGGCGAGCTGCGGCGGCAGGATCGTGTTGGAAACCTCGACCGCCTGCTTGGTATCGCCCGCGATCGCCAGCGAGAAGGCGCGCGTGCGCCAGCCCGGCTTGTCCTGCTTGCGCAGCAGCGGCATGATCGTGGTTTCGGCAGCCTGGGCATCCCCGGCAATCGCCTGGCTGATCGACAGACGCATGCGCACGTCCTCATCGTTCGCACCGCCGAGCGCCAGTGCATAGTAGCGCTGCGCCGCCGCGTTATCGCCGACGAGATCATAGGCGAGGCCGCGGTCGGCAGCGAGACTGGTCGGGCTGGCCCCGGCCCGCTCGGCCTCGGCGAAGAGCGGCAGCGCCGCCACCGGATCGCCGCTCTGCGCCAGCGAGGCGGCAAGCCCCGCCTTCACGCGGGCATTCCCGGCAGAAATTTCGTCGGCGCGGCGATAGAAGCCGATCGCGGCGTCGAAATCGCCGAGCCTGCGCGCCGCATCACCGGCATCGATCAGGGCGGAAACGTCGCGCGGATCACGGCCGAGACGGGCCAGCGCCGCATTCAGCTTCGTCTGGTCCGCGCTGGGCAGCGCCTGAACCACGGGCGCTGCCGAGGCCGATGTCGCCACGAAAACGACCGCGAGACCTGCGGCAGGAACAGCCAGTGCGACATGGGCAGCCGCCGAAGCCAGCCACTTGCTCGAAACCCTCTGACGTAGCCGCAAGACTCGAAAAACCTCTTGAAACGGACAAAGGCCCGAATGGGTCGGGCCTTTGCCGGAAATCGACCGGCCGCGCCTATGGCGTGCCGATCCTGAACCTTGCGAAAACGGGCGGAGATGCACGCACCTCCGCCCGTCTCACTTACTGGTTGTTCTGCCGCCCGAGGAAGCGCGGGATGCTGATCGAAGCGCCGTCGTCCTCGTCACCGGCAGGCTCTGCCGGAGCGGGCTTGGGGCGCGAGAGGCTGGTCATGCGCTCGAACAGCGTGGAACCGCCGCCGACCGGACGGGCCGGAGCGGGGGCAGGCTGGCTGAGTGCAGGCTGGCTGGGCGCAGGCGCGCGCACCGGCGCTTCCGGCTCGGCGTGCTGGCTGCCGTTCAGCAGCAATTCGTCCTGCGGACGGGCTGCCGATGGCTGGGGCGCGCCGAGATCGAGCGGCTGGCTGCTGCGCAGACCGGCATAAGCGACCGGCGCTTCCGGCTCGACTTCCTCGCTGGCGCCGAGTTCGAGTTCGAACGGCTGTTCGGCCGCCTCGGGCGCGGGGGTCGAGAGTTCGAACGGCTCGGAGACCGAAGCGGCAGGCGCCTGCGGGATCGCCACCGCCGGAGCCGGGGTGACGAGCGGCGCGGGCGCGCTGGGCACCGGACGCGAAACCATCGGGCGGACCGGGCCGCGCGAGGCGCTGAGGTTCAGCGGGCGTGCCGCGATCTCGGCCATTTCGGTGGTCTGTTCGATGCCGGTGGCGACCACCGAGACGCGAATCTTGCCCTGAAGGTCCGGGTTGAACGCCGAGCCCCAGATGATGTTCGCGTCGGGATCGACCAGCTCGCGGATATGGTTCGCCGCTTCATCGACTTCGAGCAGCTTCATGTCGTCGCCGCCGATGATCGAGATGATGACGCCCTTGGCGCCCTGCATCGACACGCCGTCGAGCAGCGGGTTCGCTATGGCACGTTCGGCGGCTTCGAGCGCGCGGTTCGGGCCTTCGCCCTCGCCCGTGCCCATCATCGCCTTGCCCATTTCGCCCATGACCGAGCGGACGTCCGCGAAGTCGAGGTTGATAAGGCCCGGCATGATCATCAGATCGGTGATCGAGCGCACGCCCTGCTGGAGCACTTCGTCGGCGAGCGAGAAGGCTTCCTTGAAGGTGGTGTCAGCCTTGGCGACCAGGAACAGGTTCTGGTTCGGGATGACGATCAGCGTATCGACGTGCTTCTGCAGCTCCTCGATACCCGCGTCGGCCGAGCGCATGCGGCGCGTGCCTTCGAACATGAACGGCTTGGAAACCACGCCGACCGTCAGCACGCCCTTGGCGCGCGCGGCCTGGGCGATGATCGGCGCGGCGCCGGTGCCGGTGCCGCCGCCCATGCCGGCGGCGATGAAGACCATATGGACGCCTTCGAGCAGGCGCTCGATGTCCTCGATGGTTTCCTCTGCAGCGGCGCGGCCCACTTCCGGACGCGCACCGGCACCGAGGCCCTGGGTGATTTCCGGACCGAGCTGGATGCGCGTTTCCGCGATCGAGTTGTTGAGCGCCTGGGCGTCGGTATTGGCGACGACGAAGTCCACGCCCTCTATCTGGGCCTGGATCATGTTGGCGATGGCGTTGCCGCCCGCACCGCCTACGCCGATGACGACAATCCGC
The DNA here is from genome assembly GCF_055521635.1 of Novosphingobium sp. BL-S-20. Taxonomy (NCBI): domain Bacteria; kingdom Pseudomonadati; phylum Pseudomonadota; class Alphaproteobacteria; order Sphingomonadales; family Sphingomonadaceae; genus Novosphingobium; species Novosphingobium sp. BL-S-20. The sequence continues at coordinate 2,546,966 of NZ_CM145494.1, forward strand.
GGACGAAGCTCTTCGATCGCCGGCGGTCCGATGTTGATGCTCATTTCGTTCTCCTGGCAGGCACGTGCGCGAAGAAAATTATCTTGACTAGCCTGATTGCACGCCTGCCTCCATCAAGGCAAAGCGCGCGGGGCTGTTGTCCACAGGCGAAACCGCCAATTCCAGCCAATCCTGCCGTCCCTGTCGCAGGGATTGCACGACTGGCCAAAGTGCGCGGCTTTCGTCTGGAAATTCGCTGACGCGAATTTCGCGGCACCGGCCCACGCCCCCACCCGACCTCCCAACGATAGTATCCTGCGGGTGGTCGGGTGGGGGCGCCTAAACGAACCGGGGCCGGTGCCGCCTCAAAAATGCCCTGAAGGGCATTTTTCAGACAATCACTCAAAAGTATTCCCTCAAGGCTCTATAGACGCGATTTACGACGCCGAGGCCGCTGTAACGTACTGTACCCTGACGGTTCTTGCCGAAAGTGCGGATGTCGATGGGGTCTGCCGCGGCGTAGAGCACGAGGCCCGCCAGCGTCGAGAAGCCCGGTTTCACGTGGGCTTCGGCCAGTCCCGCGAGGTGCGGCACCCGCCCGATCCGCACCGGCTTGCCGAGCGCGGCCTGCGCATAGTCGGCCAGTCCCACCAGTTCCGCGCCGCCGCCGGTGAAGACCACCTGCTTGCCGCGCTGGGCGTTGAAGCGCATCAGCTTGAGCGCCTTGTTGATCTCTTCCATCAGGATGCCGAGCTGGCCGGTAATCACCCCAATCAGTTCGGCGCGGGGAATGCGGTTCTTGTCGTCGGCATGGCGGGCGATCGGGCCGGTGCCCTCTTCCCCCGGCGCGTTGACCGGGATCATCTCGCGGTGGTCGTGCGGGCTGGCGATGGCCGAGCCGTTCACGCATTTCAGCCGCTCTGCCTGGAAGCGGCGGATGCCGAAGGCCGAGGCGACCGCGTCGGTGATGTCCGCCGAACCCATCGGGATCGAGATCATGTCGATCAGCAGCCCATGCGAATAGACCGCGACATTGGTGACTTCCGCGCCGAATTCGACGAGCGCCACGCCGAGGTCACGCTCCTCGGGCGAAAGGCAGGCCTGACCCGCCGCGATCGGCGAGCCGACCACCGCCTCGACTTCGAGATGGGCGCACTGCACGGCCTCGGTCAGGTTGCGGATCGGCGCGCCGTCCGCCAGCACGATATGGATATCGACGCCGAGCCGCTCGGCATGGAGGCCAGTGGGATTGCCGACGCCGTGGGCACCGTCGAGGCGATATTGCGCGGGCTGGGCATGAAGCACCATGCGCCCGTCAGGCTGGATCACCTCACGCGCGGAGATCAGCAGCTGGTCGATGTCCTCCTGCTCGATGCGGCGACCGCCGATCTCGGCATCGAACTGGTCGATGCGACTGGCCAGCCCTGCTCCCGAACAGCCGATCCAGACTTTCGACACGCTGGTGTCGGCCATCTTCTCGGCCCGGTCGATGGCGTCGCGCACGGCGTAAGTCGCCGCGGCCATGTCGGTGACATAGCCGCGCTTGATGCCCTGGCTGGCGCGGTGGCCGGAGCCGAGCACGATCATGTCGCCCATTTCGGACATGCCCGCGACGATCGCGGAAATGCGGAAGGAGCCGATATTGACCGCGCCGAACACGCGGGTGATGCGAGGGGGCGCCATTACTGTTCCTCCGCCGCCACGGCGGTCGTGGGCGCCGTGGCGTTAATTGCTGATGGGCTCGCTTCTGCACCCGTATGCGGCACTGCCCCCGCCTTCATCGCCAATTCCTGTCCTTCGCCGTCGGGCACCCGCAAGTAGATGCGGTCCTTCGCGCGCATGTCGATCGCCGTCACTTTGCCGCCGATCAGCCGATTGGTGCCGTCCAGCCTTGCGAAGGTGACAAGCGCGCTCGCCGATTCGGTATCACCTTCCGGCAGGGCCAGCACCTGCCCGGTCTGAAACGTCAGATTCCAGCGGCGGTTGCCGATCCATTCGGCTTCCTGCACTTTCGGCTGGAGCGCCGGCGCGGCTTCCAGCAAGTGCCCGAGCTGCGTCACCTGCTGGCCCGCGCCCGGGCCGGAGACGATCAGCTTGCCCTTGGCATCCTTGCGGTTGATCGCCTCAAGCTCCTGTCCGGTCTCGTCGATCAGTACGAAGCGGTCGGCCTTGCGCAGCACTGCGTGGGGCGCGCGCTCGACGATGTCGATCACCAGCGTGTCGGGAAGCTGGCGCGAGACGCGCGCGTCCTTGACCCACGAGAGGCCCATCAATTCGCCGCGCAGCCCGTCGAGATCGACCTGGGTCATCGCCCGGTCGCGTTCTGCAAGGGCTTTCTCGTAGACTTTCAGCTCGTTGAGGTTCTTCACCCCGCGCACTTCGACGCGCTTCACCTCGAACCCGGCGTCGGCAGCCACTTGCGCGAACTGCTTGCCCGCTAGCATCGGCACGCCCGCCGCATTGGCGACGACCCAGATCAGCAGCCCCGCACCGCCGAGGATGGCGACGAGGAAGATCTTGTGAAGCTGCTCCTCGGTGAAGGGCAGCCAACTCATCACCGTGTCGACGGCGGTGCCGCTCGTCGCCTTGGCCTGGCGGACCTTTGCCTTGGTGTTCCGGGCCGCTGCGGCCTTTCGCGCTGTCTTCGGCTTGCGCCGGATCGTCTGGCTCATTTGCCCCCCTTGGCGACCTTTCCGGCGTCGGCAAGCGCTTCGGCGATGATAGCCTCCACGAGATCGGGGTATTCCATGCCGCAGGCACGCGCCTGTTCTGGGACGAGGCTGAGCGGGGTCATGCCCGGCTGGGTGTTGACCTCCAGCAGGAACAGGCCCTCGACGCCCTGCGTGTCGTCCCAGCGGAAGTCGGCGCGGCTGGTGCCCTTGCAGCCGAGCAACTGGTGCGAGCGCAGCGCGAGGTCCTTGCAGGCCGCGGTGATCTCGTCGGGGATTTCCGCCGGGCAGACGTGTTCGGTCATGCCGTCGGTATACTTGGCGTCGAAGTCGTAGAAGCCCGACTTGGGCTTGAGTTCGGTGACGAGGAGAGCGCGGTCTCCTATCACGGCAGTGGTCAGTTCGCGGCCACGAATGAACGGTTCGGCAAGCAGGCGGTCGAATTCCTGCCACGGCCCCTTGGCGTCCTTCGCGACGGGATTGCCGTAATTGCCCTCATCGGTGACGATGGCGACGCCGACCGAGGAGCCCTCGTTGACCGGTTTGAGCACATAGGGACGCGGCAACGGATCGCGTTCGTGGATTTCCGCGCTCTCGACGATACGGCCGCCGGGCATCGGAATGCCGTGCGGGACCAGCGCCTGCTTGGTCAGTTCCTTGTCGATGGCGATCACCGAAGTGGCGAGGCCCGAATGGGTGTAGGTGAGGCCCATCAGGTCCATCATGCCCTGCACCGTGCCGTCCTCGCCCGGCGCGCCGTGGAGCGCGTTGAACACGACATCCGGCTTTGCCTCCGACAGGCGCAGCGCGACATCGCGGTCCATGTCGATGCGGGTGACCTTGTGGCCCTTGGACTCGAGCGCCTTGGCCACGCCCTCGCCGCTCATCAGCGAGACCGGCCGCTCGTTCGACCAACCGCCCATCAGGACCGCGACGTGGAGTTTGGAGAGGGTCATGAATTCAATCTCGGATTATAGATTGCGGGCTGACTTGCGCGAACCCAATCCGCGCAACCATCATCCCAAGGAAAACGATTTTCTGCATCTGGCCAAACAAGCATCGCAACATCTTGAAGTGGTTGCTGCATTTGGGTTCGATGGAACCATAACGCTGAATTGAAATATTCCTCATCAAGCCAAGTTTCATGCACTATTCGGACAATACAATCATAGTCGCCGAATACGCCTGATATTCTCTGACCCTCAGAAAGAACTAAACCTTCCGCGCATAAAACCAGCATCTGGTTTACGGCCGGAGCGTAAACATCATCCGGCAAGCCGAACATAATGACCTCAGGTGCCCCGACAGTCTTTTTAAAACCTACGGAATAAGCGAAAGTTTGATAGGGTGTCGCTTCATCGCGGACAGCATTGATGTGGCATCCATGCCTCGCAACGTTTTCCACGATCAACGCCTCAAAGCTATTGAGTGCCTCCCGCTTCTTTCGTCCAAAGATCATAGCCGCCCCACTCGCTGGATTTCCCATTCGAGCATGACGCCCGACTTTTCCTTGACCCGGCGGCGGACTTCCTCGCCCAAGGCCTCGATATCGCTGCTGGTGGCGTCGGCAACGTTGAGCAGGAAGTTGGTGTGCTTCTCGCTCACTTGCGCGCCGCCGAGGGTCAGGCCGCGGCATCCGGCTTCGTCCACGAGTTGCCAGGCCTTGTGGCCTTCGGGGTTCTTGAAGGTCGAACCGCCGGTCTTGCTGCGCAGGGGCTGGCTGGCCTCGCGGCTGGCGGAAATGCGGTCCATTTCGGCCTGGATCGCCTCCGGTTCCCCGGCGCGGCCCTTGAAGCGCGCGGCGACGACCACGGCGCCTTCCGGCAGCTGCGAGTGGCGATAGGTATAGCCGAGGTCGGCGTTACCCAGTGTCACCAGCGAACCGTCGCGCAGGACCACGTCGCAGTCGATCAGCACATCCTTGACCTCGCCGCCGTAAGCGCCGCCGTTCATCCGCACGAAGCCGCCGACAGTGCCGGGGATCGAGCGCAGGAATTCGACCCCGGCAATGCCGTTGTCGCGCGCGGTGGAGGACACGAGAATGCCGCTCGCCCCGCCGCCGCATTCCAGCGTGACCTCATCGACGCGGGAGACTTTCGCAAAAGCCTTGCCGAGGCGGATCACCACGCCCGGAACGCCGCCGTCGCGCACGATCATGTTCGAGCCGAGACCCAGCGCCATGACCGGCACCGAGGGATCGAGATCGCGCAGGAAGCCTTGCAGGTCGGTGAGGTCCTTGGGTTCGAACAGCCACTCGGCCGTCCCGCCCGACTTGAACCAGACGAGCGGCGCCAGCGGCGCGTCGGCCTTCAGCTTGCCGGAAACCTGCGGAAGATGCGCGGCTTCGCTCAAGCGGCCCTCCGTGCCCGGATCGCGTCGGCCAGACCTGCTGCCCACTTGGTGATGTCGCCCGCGCCGAGGCAGACGACCATGTCGCCCGGCTGGATCGAGCCTGCCAGCACGTCGGCCAGCGCGTCCGCCCCGGCGACGACTTGCGCCGAGCGGTGGCCGCGCGCCTTCATGCCCGAGACCATGTGCTCGGAATCGACGCCTTCGATCGGCTGCTCGCCCGCGGCGTAGACCGGCGCGGCATAGACCACATCGGCGTCGTTGAAGGCGCCTTCGAAGTCTTCCATGTGGTCGCGCAGGCGGGTGAAGCGGTGCGGCTGGACCACGGCGATCACGCGATTGCGCACGCCCTCACGCGCGGCGGCCAGCACGGCGCGAATCTCGACCGGGTGGTGGCCGTAATCATCGATCACGGTGACGACACCGCCCTCGACTTCGACTTCTCCGACTTTGGTGAACCGGCGCTTCACACCGCCGAATTTCGAGAAGCCGGTCTGGATGCAATCGTCCGAGCAGCCCATCTCCACCGCCACGCCCACGGCGGCGAGCGCGTTCTGGACGTTATGGCGGCCCGGCATCGGCAGTTCGATACCCTCGATCCGGCGGAACGAGCCGTCGCGCTGGCGCAGGGCCACGTCGAAGCGGTTGCCGCCGGGAATCGGGGTGACGTTCTCGCCGCGAATGTCGGCCTGGGCCGAGAAGCCGTACGTCACCACGCGGCGGTCGCGCACCTTGGGGATGATCGCCTGCACTTCCGGGTGGTCGATGCAGAGCATCGCCGCGCCGTAGAAGGGCACGTTCTCGATGAATTCGACGAAGGAGTCCTTCACCTTGTCGAACGATCCGTAGTGGTCGAGGTGCTCGGGATCGATATTGGTGACGACGGCGATGGTGCCGTCGAGGCGCAGGAACGAGCCGTCGCTTTCGTCGGCTTCCACCACCATCCAGTCCGAGGCGCCGAGGCGGGCGTTCGAGCCGTAGGAATTGATGATGCCGCCGTTGATGACGGTGGGATCGACCCCACCCGCATCGAGCAGCGCCGCGACCATCGAGGTCGTGGTGGTCTTGCCGTGGGTGCCGGCCACGGCGACGGTGTTCTTGAGCCGCATCAGTTCGGCCAGCATCTCGGCGCGGCGGACCACGGGAATGCGGTTTTCGAGCGCATAGACGACTTCGGGATTGTCGCGCTTCACGGCGGTCGAAGTGACGACCACGGCCACGCCCTCGACGTTCTCGGCCGACTGGCCGATCATGACCTTGATCCCGCGCCCGCGCAGGCCTTCGACCACGTAACCTTCGGCAATGTCGGAGCCTTGCACCGAATAGCCGAGGTTGTGCATCACTTCGGCGATGCCGGACATGCCGATGCCGCCGATGCCGACGAAGTGGATCGTGCCGATGTCGGTGCCGACGCCCCTCACTGCACGGACTCCTTCGCGAGCTTGCCCTTGGCGAGGGCTTCGCCGCTCTTGGCGGGCATGGCCTTTTCCATGCGGATCACGTCCATGATCGGCGCGGCGCCGAAGCTCTCGACGAGGTCGGCCAGATCGCTGGCGGCATTGGGATAACCGCAGTTCCACGAGGCGTGGGCGGCATTGGCAAGGGTTTCGGGATGCTGGGCCATGGCCTGTATCTGTTTCGCGAGCGTGGTCGCGGTGAAGTTTTCCTGACGGATCGCACGCGCGCCGCCCGCCGCGACGATCTCGCGGGTGTTGGCGGCCTGGTGGTCGTCGGTGGCGATCGGCAGCGGGATCAGGATCGCGGGACGGCCCACTGCCGTGAGTTCCGCGATCGTCGAGGCGCCCGAGCGGCCGATGAACAAGTGCGCACCGGCAAGCCGCTCCGCCATGTCCTCGAAATAAGTCGCGAGTTCGGCGGGGATGCCCTGCCCGGCATAGCGGGCGCGGACGGCCTCGATATCCTCCGGGCGGCACTGCTGAATCACCTGAAGCCGCGAACGCAGCGCCGGGGGCAGCATGGCGAGGCCGTCCGGCACGACTTCCGAAAGCACCCGCGCGCCCTGGCTGCCGCCGGTCACGAGGATGCGCAGCAGGCTGTCCTCGGCGAATTCGGGGAACGGCGCCTCGCGCAGGGCGAGAACTTCGTCGCGCACCGGATTGCCGACGAGCGTGACTTTATCCGCCAGCTTGGGATCGAGCCGGTCGACTTGCTCGAAAGCCGTGGCGATGGCGTTGACCTTGCCCGCGAAGTAGCGGTTCACCCGGCCCAGCACCGAGTTCTGCTCGTGCAGGATCGTCGGAATCTTCGCGGAATGGGCCGCCAGCATCGTCGGCAGCGCGGGATAGCCGCCGAAACCGATCACGGCGGTCGGCTGGAAGCTCTCGAACAGGCGCAGCGCCATGGCGCGGCCCGACAGGATGCCCTTGAGGCCCTTGAGCCAGTTCAGCGGGTTCTTGCCCGCGATGCGGCCCTGCGGCAGGACATGGGCGGGCAGATAGTCGGGCTTGCCGGGGATCGCCGCGCCGCGCTCGTCGGTGATGAGCGCGACGTGGTGGCCGCGCCGGTCCAGTTCGGCGGCGAGCGCGAAAGCGGGAATGAGGTGTCCGCCGGTCCCGCCCGCGGCGAGGACGTAATGGCGGCTTACCGAGCCTTTTACGGCCGAACTCATGAAGAAAAGTCTCCAACGGCGCGGAGCGAGAACTTCTCGCGCTTGATGAACGGGTTGCGGCGCGTGATCGCCAGCAGCAGGCCCACAGTCATGCACATGGCGACCGTGGAGGAGCCGCCGTAGCTGATCAGCGGCAGGGTCATGCCCTTCGAGGGGAAGAGCTGGAGGTTGACCAGGATGTTGATGAAGGCCTGCCCGCCGAACTGCGAGGCGATGCCGGAGGCGGCGAGCACGGTGAAGAGGTCCTCCTCCTCGGTGAGGCGCAGCATCACCCGCGTCAGCAGCGCGAGGTAGATCATGACGATGATGACGCAGGCGATCAGCCCGAATTCCTCACCGATGACCGAGAAGATGTAGTCGGTATGCGCTTCGGGGAGCGCCATCTTGCGCGCGCCCATCCAGAAGCCCTGCCCGAACCATCCGCCGTTGAGCAGGGTGCGCTGGGCAAGGTCCACCTGGTCGAAGGCATTGCCGCCCGACAGGAACGAGTCGATGCGGTTCCGGCCGTTGTCATAGGTGAAATACATCAGGACAATCCCCGCGACGCCGAGACCCGCGAACAGGCCGATGCGCTTCAGGGGAATGCCCGCCAGCAGGATCATCACGAAGAAAGTGCCGGAAAACAGCATGGTCGAGCCAAAGTCCGGCTGCGCCATCAGCAGCGCGCCGAGCAGGCCCATCAGGCAGAAGCAGATCGCCACCACCGGAATATGCGGATCGCGCGCGCGCCACGAGAGAATCCAGGCCAGCAGGATCGGGAAGCCGGAGCCGAGGAACTGCGAAGGCTGGATCGAGAAGCCGAGCCTCAGCCAGCGCCGCGCGCCGTTCACTTCGGAGCCGACCACCGGCACCAGCACCAGCCCCACCAGCATGACCGCCGCGATCAGGATGCCGACCCGGCGCGCGCTGTCCTTCGACAGGCTGGAGGCCCAGAACATCGCGCAGAGGCCAACGAACTGCCAGCGGAGGTGCAGCCAGAAGAAGTGCAGCTGCGAGAGCTTCTCGTGCGCAGTCGAGAGGCGCCGGGCGCTTGCCGGGGAACCGGCGGCGACGGCCACGGCGCCGATCCCCATGAGGATCAGGACAATAGCCAGCACGGTGCGGTCGATCTCCTGCCACCAGATCGCCAGCTGGCCGCGACGGTTGCGGTTGTAGCGGACATTGGCGGGAGTGGTTCCGGGGCCGGTCCCAGTGCCGGGCGCGACTATAGCCATCAGTGCCTGATCCCCTCGGCATCCGTGCCCTGCGATTCCAGCAGCGCCTCGACGATCTGGCGGAAGGCCAGCCCGCGCGCCTCGTAATCGCGGAACTGGTCGAAGCTGGCACAGGCGGGCGAAAGCATGATGACGTCGCCGGGGACAGCGCGGACCATCGCCTCGCGGATGGCCTCGGCCATCATCTCGCTGCGGTGCACTTCGGTATAAGGCGCAAGGATTTCGGCAAAGCGCGCACCCGCATCGCCGATCGTATAGGCGGCGGCGACATTGCCGAAGTACGGCACGCATTCGTCGAGATTGTCACCTTTGGGCAGTCCTCCGACGATCCAGTGGATGCGCGGTGCAGGCGCGGGCGGATAGGCGGCCAGCGCGGGCGCGGTGGAGGCCGGATTGGTCGCCTTGCTGTCGTTGATATAGAGCACGCCGCCAGCCTCGGCCACGCGCTCCATGCGGTGGGGGAGGCCGCTGAAAGTGCGCAGCGCCGGTTGCCATTGCTCGGCGGAAATCCCCAGCGCCTCGACGATGGCGACGGCCACGGCGGCGTTCTGGAGATTGTGCGGGCCTTGCAGCGAGGGCCAGTCCGGCTGGAGCGCGGCGAGATCGCTGCCGTCCACCCGGCGCACGGCACCGGGCGCACGGCGCGCTTCTTCCACCTCGGCTATGTCAGCGGTTTCGCGATCGCCGGTGCCGAACACCGCGGGACGGTCGGCGGCCTGCATGGCGAAGAGGCGCGCCTTGGAGGCGGCATAGGCCTCGAACCCGTCGTAGCGGTCGAGGTGGTCGGGGGTGATGTTGAGCAGCGCGGCCACGTCGCAGTCGAGGCTGCGGGTGAGATCGATCTGGTAGCTCGACAATTCGAGCACATAGACGCCGCCTTCTGGCAGCGGCTCCTCGCCCAGCACCGGCACGCCGATATTGCCGCCGACGCGGGTGGGCACGCCAGCGCTTTCGAGCAGATGATGGACCAGCGAGGTCGTCGTCGACTTGCCGTTGGTGCCGGTGATGCCAACCACGCGATGCGCGGGCAGGCTCTCACGCGCCAGCGCGAAGAGTTCGATATCGCCGATCACCGGCACGCCCTGGCGGCGCGCGGCTTCGGCGATCGGGTGGGTGTTGAGCGGAACGCCGGGCGAGACGATCACGCCGTCATAGCCGGTGATATCCGCCGTGACCGGATCGGCCAGTTCGATGCTTTCCGCATCGCGCCGGGCGCAGAAGGCCTGGCGCGGCTCTTCGCGCGCGTCCCAGGCCATGACATGGGCGCCGCTGGCGAGCAGCGTCTCGACCGCAGTGAGGCCGGAGCGCGCAAGTCCGAGAACCGCGTAGCGCTTGGCGGCAAAGGCGGAGGAGACGATCACGGCCAGACGCCCCTTATCGCAGCTTGAGGGTGGAGAGGCCGAGGACGGCGAGGACGATCGAGATGATCCAGAAGCGGATCACGACGGTCGATTCCTTCCAGCCCTTCTGCTCGAAGTGGTGATGGATCGGGGCCATGCGGAACACGCGGCGGCCGGTGCGCTTGAACCAGAACACCTGGATGATAACCGAGGCGGCTTCCAGCACGAAGAGACCGCCGACGATGGCCAGCACGATCTCGTGATGCGCGGCGACGGCAATGGCGCCGAGCGCGCCGCCGAGTGCGAGACTGCCGGTGTCGCCCATGAACACGGCGGCAGGCGGCGCGTTGAACCACAGGAAGGCCAGGCAGGCGCCGATGATCCCGGCGCAGAACACCGCGAGTTCACCCGCGCGCGGAACGTGCGGAATGCCGAGGTAGCTGGCATAGTCGACGCGGCCCGCGAGGTAGCAGATGATCGCGAAAGTGCCCGCCGCGATGATGACGGGCATCGTCGCAAGGCCGTCGAGACCGTCGGTCAGGTTCACCGCATTGCCCGCACCCACGATCACCACGGCGGCGAAGACGTAGTAGAACGGCCCCAGCGGAATGTAGCGGCCCGAGAGGAACGGCACGTAGAGGTTGGTGTTGAGCTGGCTGACGATGATGTAGGAGGCGATGCCCGCCACCACGAATTCCAGCGCGAGGCGCAGCTTGCTGGAAAGCCCGGCGGTGCTCCGCTTGGAAACCTTGTCGTAGTCGTCGAGGAAGCCGATGATGCCGAAGCCCACGGTCACGGCCACGCAGGCCCAGACGAAGGGGTTGGTCACGTCCATGAACAGGATCATCGAACTGACCAGCGCGGTCAGGATCATCAGCCCGCCCATCGTCGGGGTGCCGCGCTTGGCGAGGTGGCTCTGCGGGCCGTCCTCGCGGATCGGCTGGCCCTTGCCCTGGCGCACGCGCAGCATGTTGATGAAGCGCGGCCCGATCAGCAGGCCGAGGCCGAGCGCGGTCATCAGCGCCGCGCCCGAACGGAACGACTGATAGCGGAAGAGGTTGGACAGTCCCTCGAAATGGAACCATTCTGCGATAAGATACAGCATCTTGCGGGGTTGCCCCCTACCCTTCCTGTTTGTCGAGCGCGTTCACCAGGGAAGCCAGGCCCACCGAATTCGAACCCTTGACCAGAATGACATCATCCTTTTCGAGGCCGAATTCACGCAGTGCGTCCAGAGCTTCCCGCACAGTCAGGCAATGCGCGAAGGGCACGGCCTTGCCAAGCGGAAGAGCGGCGGATTTCCCCAGTTCCCCTGAATTTCGGGCCGCTTCAAGCACCTGCGCGAGCGGTGCCATCTCCTCGCCGACCAGCACGGCGTAATCGACGCCCGCTTCGCCGATCGGACCGGCGAGGGCGGCGTGATAGTCGGGGCCGTGACTGCCGAGTTCCTTCATTGCCCCGAGCACGGCGATCCGGCGGTGCGCGGGCGTGCGGCCGAGCTGTTCCAGCGTCGCGCGCATCGAGGCGGGGTTGGCGTTGTAGCTCTCATCGATCAGCAGCGCCTTATCGCCGCCGGACACGTCGATCTGGAGCCGCGCGCCCCGGCCCGGCAATCCGCCCATTTCGGCGAGCGCCACGCCTGCGGCGCCGAGGTCGCCCTTGACCCCGCGCACGGCGGCCATGACCGCGAGCGAGTTGATGACATGGTGCTCGCCGGGCGCGGCGACGGTGTAGCAGACCCGGCGGTCGCCCATGTCGATCGTCACCAGCGAGCCGCCGCCGATCGCCGGAACCGCATCGAGCAGACGGACATCGGCGTCACGCGCCTTGCCGAACGAGACGACTTGCGCGCCCGCGGCCAGCGCGGCTTCCTTCAGCCGGTTGAAATAGGGGCTGTCTGCCGGAATCACGGCCACGCCGCCCGCTTCCAGCCCCTCGAAGATTTCCGCCTTGGCGTCGGCGATGGCTTCCATCGAGCCGAGCATCTCGATGTGGGCGGGCGCGATCGTGGTGATGACCGCCACGTTCGGGCGCACCTGCCGGGTCAGCGCGGCGATCTCGCCCGCGTGGTTCATGCCCATCTCGAAAATGCCGAACCGGGCGCGGGCGGGCATCCGCGCGAGGCTGAGCGGCACGCCGACATGGTTGTTGTAGCTCTTGACCGAGCGGTGGGCATCGCCCCGGCTCGCGCGGTCGAGGGCGTCGAAGATCGCTTCTTTCACGCCGGTCTTCCCGACCGAGCCGGTCACGCCGATGATCGGGCCGCGTGAACGCTCGCGCGCGGCGGCGCCGAGCAGTTCCAGCGCTTCGGTGGTGTTCTCAACCAGGATATGCGGCCCATCGACCGGACGGTCGACCACGACCGCCGCCGCGCCCTTGGCAAAGGCGCCCTCGACGAAGCGGTGGCCGTCCATCGCCTCGCCCTTGAGCGCGAAGAACAAGTCGCCGCCCTGCACGTCGCGGCTGTCGATCTCGACGCCGGAAACGGCGAATTCACCGCTGGCCTCGCCCTTCATCACCCGCGCGAGCGTGGCGGAATCCCAGAGCGCGGGCCAAAGCGCGGAAGAAGACCACGGGGCAAGCGGGTTCGCCTCGGCCGTATCGGTAGGCCATTCGAGGATCCGGGCTACAGCATTCATCGCACTACCTTCCCTGCGGACCAGACATTTCCCTGGCCACGGTGACGTCGTCGAATGGCAGGACGCGCACTGCGTCGCCGCTGCCGATGATCTGCCCCTGTTCATGCCCCTTGCCGGCGATGAGGACGATGTCCCCACGTCCGGCTTCCGCGATGGCGGCACCGATCGCCTCGCGCCGATCGCCGATTTCCTTCGCGCCTTCGCCCATGCCCGCGAGCACCATGGCGCGAATCGCTGCCGGGTCCTCGCCGCGCGGGTTGTCGTCGGTGACGATCGCCACGTCCGCGCCTTCGCTCGCCACCCGGCCCATTTCCGGCCGCTTGCCCTGGTCGCGGTCGCCGCCCGCGCCGAACACCACGATCAGGCGCCCTTCCACATGCGGACGGAGCGCCGCGATCGCCGCCTCCAGCGCATCGGGCGTATGCGCATAGTCGACATAGACCGGCGCGCCTACCGAAGAAATCGCCGCGCGCTCAAGCCGCCCGCGCACGGTGACGAGCCGCTTCAGCGCATCGAAAGTCCGATGCGCGTCACCGCCGCTGGCCAGCACCAGCCCTGCCGCGACCAGCGAATTGGCCGCCTGATAGGCGCCGATCAGCGGAAGCTCGAGCACGTAGGCTTTGCCTTCGTGCTCGAGCTCCAGCTTCTGGCCGAGTCCGCCCGGCTTGCGACCCGAGAGGCGGATGCCGGTGCCCTTGGCACCAACGGTGAAAGTCTTAAGCCCGCGCTTTTCGGCATGGGCAATGGCCTTGTCGGACCAAGCATCGTCGGCCCAGATCACGGCGGTGCCGCCATCGACGACCACTTCGTCGAACAGGCGCATCTTCGCTGCGAAATAGTCGTCCATGTCGGCATGGTAATCGAGATGGTCGCGCGAAAGGTTGGTGAAGGCGCCCGCCGCCACGCGCGGCCCTTCGATGCGGAACTGCGAGAGGCCGTGGCTCGACGCTTCGTAGGCGACATGGGTGACGCCCTCGCGGGCAAGGCCGGTGAGATTGGCGAGGAAGGTCACGATATCCGGCGTGGTGAGGCCGGTGGAGACGGTCTCGTCGCTGGTGGTGACGCCCAGCGTGCCGATCGAGGCGGCGCGCTGCCCGGCCATGCGCCATATCTGGCGGGTCAGCTCGACCGTGGAAGTCTTGCCGTTGGTACCGGTGACAGCCACCAGCGTCTCGGGCACCGGCTGGAAGAACGGCGCGGCGAGGCGTGCGAAGAGACGGCGCGGTTCGGCATCGGCGAAGTGCACCGCGCCTTCGACTTTGGCGTCCGGATGGGCAACGATAGCGACGGCGCCTGCTTCGATGGCGGCGGCGATATAGTCCTCCCCGTTGAACTTCGCGCCGCGAAACGCGCCGAACACCGTGCCGGGCGCGACCTTGCGATGGTCGATGGCAAAGCCGGTCACGTTCGAGTCTGCACCCGCGAAAGAAACACCAGCAGCGGCGCAGAGGGCAGTCAATTTCATTCTTCCAGGCTCACTCTTCAGCGGTTCCGGCCGGGATCAGCGGCTTGAGGTCGGAAATGTCGATGTCGCGGGTCTCGTCGGGCATCACGCCGAGCAGCGGGCCGATGCGCGGGACGACGCGCTGGATCACCGGGGCCGAGTTCCACGCGGCGGTACGCTGGAACGAGGTCGCCTCGGTGCCCTGCGGCTCGTCCATCATGGCGATGACGACATAGCGCGGGCGGTCCATCGGGAAGGCGGCGGCGAAAGTCGCCACCAGCGAATGCTTGCGATAGCCGCCGACGCCGGGCTTTTCGGCCGAGCCGGTCTTGCCGCCGACGCGGAAGCCCGGCGCATCGGCCTTGCGGCCGGTGCCGTAGGACACGATCATGCGCAGCAGCTGGCGCATGCGGGCGCTGGTCGCGGCGGTGAAGACGCGGCGTCCGGCGGGGACCTCGGACGGCTCCAGCTTCTTCAGCGTCGCCGGACGCCAGATGCCGCCGTTGACGAGCGATGCGTAAGCAGAGGCAAGGTGCAGCGGCGTCACCGCGATGCCGTGGCCATAGGCGACCGTCATCGTGCGCAGGCGCGGCCATTCGCCGCGCGGCCAGAGCGGGAAGCCGCGCGCAGGCAGTTCGACATAGGGCCGCTGGTTCATCGCCAGCGATTCCATGGTCTTCTTGAGGCGTTCGCCGCCGAGTTCGTCGGCGATGTGCGCGGTGACGGTGTTCGACGAATGGATCAGCGTTTCCAGCACGTTCAGCGAGGAGCCGTAGTTGTGCAGGTCGTGGATCGTGAACTTGCCGACATGGACCGGCGTGGCCGGCCAGCGGCGGCGCAGATCGGTGATGACCCCTGCATCGAGCGCGGCAGCGACGGTGATCGGCTTGAAGGTCGAGCCGAGTTCGTAGACCTGGTTGGTCACCCGGTTGAAGCCGCGCGGCACGTCGCCCGCCTTGGCCTGCTCCTCGGTGATCACGAGGTCGCTGGGCTGGACGTGGTTGGGATCGAACGAGGGCAGCGATGCCAGCGCAAGGATTTCGCCGGTATCGACGTCGAGGATGACGCCCGCCGCGCCCTTGGCCTTGCTCAGCGCCATGCCCTTGCCGAGTTCGTCTTCCAGCGCGCTCTGCACGCGGAAGTCGATCGAGAGCGTCGCGGGCTGCGCGCGGCCCTCGGGGCTGGTGAGCTGCTTGTCGAAGGCCTGCTCCATGCCGACCTGGCCCTTGCCGAAAGTATCGACATAGCCGAGCACCGAGGCCGCCATCGAGCCTTGCGGATAGAAGCGCGTGGCTTCCTGCGGGTATTCCAGCGCCGGTTCACCCAGCGCGTGGACCTTGTTGGCATCCTCGGGCAGGATCGACTTGCGCAGATAGCCGGGCTTGTCCGAGGAAAGCTTGGCGATCAGTTCGGCGCGGTCGAGATCGGGGAAGATGCGGATCAGACCGTCGGCGACTTCGGCGGGCGTGTGGATCAGCGACGAGCCTTCGCTCATCGCCTTGGGGTTGAACCACAGCGAATAAGTACGGAACTCGCGCGCCAGCGGCACGCCGTTACGATCGACGATCTCGCCGCGCTGGGGCACCAAGAGGTCCGAGAGGTCGCCGCCGCGCACCGAAGGGCCGGTCACGCCGAGGTAGACGATGCGGAAGAACGCCAGCATCCCGATGAGCGTGAACACCCCCAGAATCCACAAGGTGCGCATCTTCGCCGTCAGCAGCGACTGCTGCCGGACGTTGAAAAGCTTGCGCCTGCCGGTCGAGACCGTGGTGGGGACCGCTCCGATCGGGAAGGCCGGAGCGTTCACTGCTGGGCGGCCTCCGCCACTTCGATCCGCGCGAGACGGCTGCCGAGCGCCGCGGCGTCGCGGGCCATCTGGTCGCGCTCGGGATCGCGATTCTTGCCGCCCGCACCCTTGGGTTCAGGCTGCGAGGCGGCGGCAGCGCCGCTTACCGGCGAGACCATCGCCAGCAGGCCGCCATTGTCGGCCGCGCCGTCCTCGCCGGTCTTGTCGGCATTGGCATAGCGGATCGGCGCCGGGGCGCCCGGCCCCACCGGCATACCCAGCGCGGCAAGCTGGCGCTCGCCCTCGATGTACTGGCCCGCGGTCGGCGCCTTGTAGCCGAACTCGACGTCGTTGAGTTCCTTCAGCGCCTGCTGGTTGGAGCGGGTCTGGAACTCGGTTTCCAGGAAGTTGATGTCCTGCTGCACCCAGACGATCCGCTTCTCGGTATCGTGGACCTGACTCTTCACCGCGTTGACGCGCAAGGTGAGGCCGATCGTCAGCGCCCCGCAGACCAGCAGCACGGAAATCCATCCAATCGAATGGACGCGATCGCGAGTGAGGTTCATGGGGCACTCCTGGGGTCTTTACGGCCATCGTGGGCCGCTGTTCTTGGGGGGGCTTGCGTTCGCACGGCGGCGCGCAGGGTTGCGGATCGGGAGCGGGGATTGGCGGTGAGTTCCGCCTCCCCCGGCCGCACGGCCTTGGCCACCTGTTCGAACGTCGCCTGCAGACCCGAACCCACTTGCGGCAAGTGCCGCGAAGTGGTCTGGGCCTGCCCGGCGGCGTCGCGCAGGAAGCGCTTCACCTTGCGGTCCTCGAGACTATGGAAGGTCACCACCGCCAGCCGCCCCCCGGCGCGCAGCAGGGTTTCGGCCCCTTCCATCCCGGCATCGAGTTCGTCCAGCTCTCCGTTCACATGGATACGGATTGCCTGGAAGCTGCGCGTCGCCGGATCCTTCGGCGCGGCAGCTCCTTTGTAATTCGGATTATAACCCACGGCCTTGCGGACCACGCGGGCGAGTTCGCCGGTCGTCTCGATCGGACGCGCCGCGACGATCGCGCGGGCCACCCGGCGCGACTGGCGTTCTTCGCCGTAGAGGTAGAGCACGTCGGCGATCTGGGCCTCGTCGGCCTCGTTCACGAAATCGGCGGCGGACATGCCCGCCTGGCTCATCCGCATGTCGAGCGGACCGTCGGCGCCGAAAGCGAAGCCGCGCTCGGCCTGGTCGAGCTGCATCGAGGAGACGCCGATATCCATGACGACGCCATCGACATGCGCGACGCCGACTTCCTCAAGCCCCGCGACCATTTCCGAGAAGCGGCGGGCATGCAGCACGAGGCGGGGCGGAACCGTGTCCAGTTCCGGCCACTTCGCGCGGTTCGCCTCGATCGCGGCAATGGCGTCGGGATCGCGGTCGAAGGCGTGCACGGTCGCGCCCGCGTCGAGCAGGCGGCGGGTATAGCCGCCCGCGCCGAGGGTGCCATCGACGATGACGTCGCCGCCCTGGGGGTTCAGGGCGGCGACGACCTCCTCAAGGAGCACCGGAACGTGGGGAACGCCCTCGGGTATGGTGCGAGAGGCGCTCATTTCTTCGACGCTTTCTGAAGTTCCTTGGCCGCCAGGCTGCGACAGGCGGTCTGCGCCGCCTTCCAGCCATCGTCCATTTCGTTGAGGTTTTCCGGGCTCCACACCGTGAAGAAGCGGCCGTTGCCGCGGAAGTAGAGCTGGTCGGTGACATTGGCGAGCGCGGCCAGGTCCTCGGGCAGGACGAAACGGCCGCTGCCGTCGAACGGCACTTCGTAGGAGGCGTAGATGTCGCTCGCGCGCTTTTCCGCGTCGAAGTCCTTGCCTGCGCGAACGGCCATTTCCTGCTGTTCGCGGATTTCCTGCTCGAAGTCCTGGATGCGAGAGAGACCGAAGCCGACAAGGCAGGGCCAACGGTCATGGGTGGTCAGGCAGAGCAGGTCCTTGCCGCTCGATTCGCGCACGGTGCCGCGAAATGCATTGGGCAGCACGAAACGGTTCTTGTCGCGTAGCAGCGAGAAGCCCTGTCCGTTGTAGATGAATGGCTGCCCAGCCATGATTCCCTGTTTCGCCCCTAAAGCTCGCTTCTCGGGCATGAGAGAACCCCGCCCCGCCGCGCAGTCGCGCGATGAGGTCCGCACCCTGTGAAGAGGGCACGACGAGACTCAGCCATTCCGATTGACATTGCTTTTATAACGGGAATTTTGGGGATTAAAGGGAAATGTGGGGATCAGCGGGAATAAATCGGCGGATTTCTTCGGATTTTCGGCACGGGTCGTCCCGCAGGCGAGTGGGTTAATCGCTGCTAAACTACAAAAATATCTGATTTCTAACGGGTTTTCCCGTAATCGAAGCCCAATGCCATACTTCCCCGCTCAATCCCCGGTTTCGGCCCAGCCTATCAGCGCCGAGAGGACTTTTCGCCGCAGGGCAAGCGAAGCGGGATCGTCCGATTCTTCGAGCACGGCGGCATCGGAAATAGCGAAAATCCGCCCCTTTTCGACCGCACACTGGGCCAAAAGGCCCTCAGCCTCCAGATGGCAGCGACCGGGGGCATCCCCGCTCGTCCCCATGATCCCGGATTTTCCCGGATCGGTGATGCGATCCCCGCCCGTCCCGTCCTTCCCCGAAAATCCCGAAAGGCGGAAACGTCCGGCGAGGTTCACCGGAATCGGCCCGAGCGCGGTCTCGACCAGACGCTCACCGGCAGGCTGGGCTTCGTCGAATTCCAGCCGCAAGCCCCAGCGCGCGAGGATCGGCGAGAGCAGCACGGTGTCCTGCGGCCTGCGCGGATCGCCCAGGGCATAACGGGTCGGCGCAGTCAGTAGCGGGTCAGCGAAGATCAGCACCCTGCCCCCTGCCCGCACCCAGCGGTCCAGCGCGACGTTCTCCTGCGGCGAAAGCGGGCGCGGCTGGGCGAGCACCAGCAGGGCGTCGCGGGGAAGCCGATCCGTCACCGTGTCGAGCGGGCGCAGCGTCCCGGCGGCCGACAGGACCGCGAGCGCCCAGTGCCGGGGGCGCTCCTTCTCCAGCAGTTCGCGGATGTCGCCGCTCTCTCCCCAGACGATCGGCAGGCTGGTGTAGAGGCCGATCTCGCGGTTGCGGCTAGAGGACGGCTGCGAATCGCCACAACCGGCGAGCGTAAGGGCACTCGCCAGCAGCAGAGCCTTGCGCAGCTTACTGAACGGCAGCGCCGCTCGCTTCCGCGTCTGTCGCCGTGGTCGGTGCCGGGGTCGGGCTGGGATCGGATGCGGGCACCACGCCGATATCCGCGAGCGGATCGCTGGCGGCCTTCTTCGGCTTGGCATCCACCGCGACGACCTGCTGGATCGGATCGGCGGTATCGATCAACCGCGTGCGATCGTTGATGATGTTCGCGAGCCCCACGATCAGGAGCATGGCACAGAGGCCGAACAGCCCTACCTGCAACCTGTGAACGGCCTGAGATCGCAGCTCACGACCCGTCGGCGGCACGAAGTGCTGCGGAGTGGTGATCTGCTCGACCATTTTAGGCGGAATGTGTCCTGCCATCGACAGACCGTTTACCTCAGGATTGCAGCCAGGGGAAGACGGGCAGATTCTTCGACTTCAACCATTCCGGATTGTACAACGACGAAAGGTAGCGGAATCCGGTGTCGCACAGGATCGTCGCCACGCGCGCGTCGCTCTTGCCTTCGGCCACCAGCTTGCGGCCCAGCGCGACCGCACCCGCGACATTGATGCCCGAGGACAGGCCGAGGCAAAGCCCCTCTTCCGACAGCAGGCGGCGCACCCATTCAAGGCCTTCCTCGTCCGAGATGCGGAACTGGGTGTCGATCGGCGCGCCTTCGAGATTGGCGGTGATGCGGCCCTGCCCGATGCCCTCGGCCACCGAATTGCCCTCGGCCTTGAGTTCGCCGTTCGCGTAGTAGTTGTAGAGCGCAGCGCCGTGCGGATCGGTGAGCGCGATCGTGATGGCCTCATCGAAGGCCTTGAGGCCCATTCCGGTTCCCGCGATCGTGCCGCCGGTGCCCGCTGCACAGGTAAAGCCGTCGATGCGGCCTTCCATCTGCTGCCAGATTTCCGGCGCGGTGCTTTCGATATGGGCCTTGCGGTTGGCGATATTGTCGAACTGGTTGGCCCAGATCGCGCCCGGCGTCTCTTCGGCAAGGCGGCGCGAGGTGTGGACGAAGTGGCCGGGGTTCGAGAACGGCGCGGCCGGAACCAGCACCAGCTCGGCGCCGAGCGCGCGCAGCGTGTCCATCTTCTCGCGCGACTGGGTCTCGGGCATGACGATGATCGTCTTGTAGCCCAGCGCATTGGCGACGAGCGCAATGCCGATGCCGGTATTGCCCGCCGTGCCCTCGACGATGGTGCCGCCGGGCTGGAGCAGGCCCTTCGCCTCGGCATCGCGCACGATCCAGAGGGCGGCGCGGTCTTTCACCGAGGCGCCGGGATTCGCGAATTCGCACTTGCCCCAGATCTCGCAGCCCGCGGCTTCGCTCGGTCCCTTGAGCAGGACGAGCGGGGTGTTTCCGATGAGGTCGAGAGTGGCGCGCTGGGGAATGGGTGCAGTCATGGCCGCACAGGTAGGAAGTCCGGCGGAAAGGCGCAAATGATTTGCGCGTTTATCCTTCAAAACGGGATTTTTGCTTCACCGGGAGCCCGAAGTTCCATGTGCATGGAACGCCCTGAAAGCGGGCAAACGCAAAAAGTCGGTGAGTTTCGTTCCATGGCGGAGCGAGAGTGGTGGGCTTCGAGAACCGGCGCGCAGCGTACTTAAGTACGTGAGCACCGGAAGCGCAGAAGCCCGCCGTTCGTAGCCCGTCAGGGGGCGAAAATCGCCGGCTTTTTCAGTCTTCCGCGGCGATCGTGACCTTGCAGCCTTCGAGCGCGGCGGTCACCGGCACCTGGCACGACAGGCGCGAGAATTCGTTGCGGTGGTCGGAGCTGTCGAGCAGGTCGTTCTCGTCCTCGCTCATTGCGGGAAGCTTGTCGACGAAGGCCGGATCGATATGTACGTGGCAGGTCGCGCAGGAGCAGCAGCCGCCGCAGAGGGCCAGAAGCTCGTCGAAACCGCCGTCGCGGATCGTTTCCATCAGGGTGCGGCCTTCGACGGCCTCTACGGTGGATTCTTCGCCCGATTGATTGATGACGATGATCTGCGGCATTCTCGTCGATCCCCTTGGTCATAGTGCATGCAGGACAACATGCTTGTCATGGCTTTTGACGCCGGCTGCTAATGGCTGGCACCTCCTTTTGCAAGGTAATCGACATATGGGCTTGAGCGCTGACGCACTGAAACTGGGCCTCGACGCCATCGCCGCGAAAGAGCCGTCCATCGCCCGCGCTCTGGATGCCGCGGGCTATCCCGAACCGCGCATAAGGCCGACCGGATATGCCACCCTGCTGCGCACGATCGTCGGCCAGCAGGTCTCGGTGGCAGCAGCCTCCGCCGTGTGGAAGCGGCTGGAAGACCTGCTTGGCGAAGGGATCGCACCGGAAGCCGTACTGGCCGCCGATTTCGAGGCGCTGCGCGCCTGCGGACTGTCACGCCAGAAGCAGGGCTATGCCCGCAGCCTCTGCGAACTGGTCTCCGCCGGGACGCTCGACCTGGAAAATCTCCCCGAAGACGACGAGGAGGCGATTGCCCAGCTCGTGCAGATCAAGGGCATCGGCCGGTGGTCGGCAGAAGTCTATCTGCTGTTTGCGGAAGGCCGGACGGACATCTGGCCTGCCGGTGACCTTGCCGTGCAGGCCGGGCTGCACAAGATCATGGGGCTGGTAGCGCGGCCAAGCGAAAAGGAAGCGCGCGAACTGGCCGAAGCCTGGCGCCCCCATCGCGGCGCCGCCGCGATCTTCACCTGGCACTGCTACAACAACCCCGCGCTCTGAAAGCGCGGGCGTTCAGGGGGCGATGGCGTTTATGAAAAGGGCCATGTCCACGTCGCGGCGGCTGAGGCCGCCTGCGTCGTGCGTGGTCAGCGTGATCTCCACGCGGTTGTAGACGTTGAACCACTCAGGATGGTGATCGACTTTCTCAGCCTGGATCGCCACGCGGGTCATGAAGCCGAAAGCTGCGTTGAAGTCCGCGAACTTCAGCTTGCGAACCACGGCGAGACCGTCCTCGCGCAAGTCCCAGCCAGGCAGCGCGGCAAGCGCTTCCTCGCGCTCGGCATCGGTAAGGCGGGCTATCGACATGGCGTAACTCCGTGAAGCGGCGGCCAACTTGGCACCTGCGCGGCTTTCCACTATCGCGTGACCCCATGCAAGGGGCCTCCATCGCCATCGACGATCTCGCCTGCCGCCGCGGCGACAGACTGCTGTTTCGCGGCGTCTCGGCGCGGCTGGCGGCGGGTCAGGCGCTCCAGATCACCGGCAGCAACGGCATCGGCAAATCGAGCCTGCTGCGGATCGTCGCCAGGCTGGCTCCCGCCTTCGCCGGAACCGTCGCGAGCGAAGGCGCGATCGGCCTCGTCGACGAACGCCCGGCGCTCGATCCGGCGCTGACGCTGGGCGGCGCGCTGGCGTTCTGGCGGCAGATCGACGGCGGCGACGACGAACACCAACTCGCCCGGCTCGGCCTCGAAAGCCTGCTCGACGTTCCGGTGCGCTATCTCTCGACCGGACAGAAGAAACGCGCCGCCCTCGCCCGCCTGCTTGGACAGCGGGCGGAAATCTGGCTGCTAGACGAGCCGCTCAACGGCCTCGACACTCATGCCGTCACCCTCACCGAAACACTCGCCGCCGAGCACTGCGTGCGCGGCGGCATTGCCCTGATCGCCTCGCACCAACCCTTTAGACTACCCGGCATGCAGACGCTCCCGCTTGCGGAGTTCGCGGCATGAGCGGACGGGTCCTCCCCCTGCTCAAGCGCGACCTTGCGCGCCTGCTGCTTGGCGGACGGGGCGGCGGCGCGCTGCTGCCGATCCTGTTCTTCCTCTGCGTGGCGATGCTCTACCCCTTCGCGGTCGGACCCGATGCGCCGCTGCTGGCGAAGACGGGCGGCGGGATGATCTGGGTGGCCGCGCTGCTCGCCGCGATCCTGCCGCTCGACCGGCTCGTCGAGCCCGATATCGACCTCGGCCTGTTCGACCAGTGGGCCCTTCGCGGCATTTCGGAGGAACTGGTGATCGCCGTGCGGGTGATCGCCCACTGGCTGAGCTTCGGCCCGCCACTGATGCTGGCGGCCCTGCCCGCCGCCGCCCTGCTCGGGCTGGACGGCGATAGCCTGCTCACTGTCGAGATCGGCCTGCTGGCGGGAACGCCCGGCCTCGCCGCACTCGGCGTGACGGTGGCGGCGCTGACCGCGGGCCTGCGCGGCGGCACCGCGCTGGCCGGATTGCTGGTCATTCCGATGGCGGTACCGATCCTGATCTTCGGTGCCGGAAGCCTCGGCACCGGGGGCGAGAGCGGTCTGGCACTGACCGCCGCCGCCAGCCTCGTCCTGCTCGCCATCGCGCCTTTTGCAGGCGGCGCGGCAGTGCGCGCGGCGCGCGGCTGACCGGCTCCGCAGTTTTCCACAGCCGCGCCGCAACCGTAGCCGCCCTCCCCCCGGGCCGATTCGCGAAAACGGAACGAATCGGACTCTGCCGATTCGAATCGCCCGCGATTCGCAATCATGCTCCGGCATGTTCGCCGACCGACTTTTCGTGTGGAAAATCTCGCCCGCAAATCTGCACACCTCACCGACCACGCAAATGGCGCCGGCTGTGGACAATGTCGGTAAAACCCCAGGATAACTGTGGCAAAACCACTGGATTTTCTAGGAAAAAGTGGGCCGGGGCGCTCTCTCGCGCATAGCGTGAGATCGCCCCGGCCCAGTCGACAGGAAGGGCAGGACGGCGCCCCATGACAAACGCCGGCCCTAGGTCCTTGGTGCAGGCTTGACGGGCAAGACAAGCTGCGTAGACATAGCTAATGATAATCATTCTCAAGTGCAAGCCCAAGGAGAACAGGCATGTATCAATATGTCGATCGCCCGCTTAATTCGCTCGACGAAGGATGCCGCTTCCTGGTCTGGTCCATGCGAGCCTGGGTCACGACTCTGGCCCGCCGCCAGTGCCCCGCACAGGCCCTGGCACCGGCTTTCGCCAAGTGGCGGATGATCGGCGGCCTCCAACCCTTCCACCGCTCGATGCTGCTGTTCAACCGCGACGCGCTGGAGACTTTCGCCTTCTGCCCGATGGCCTGCAGCCACGTTTCCGAACACGAGGCGGTGATTCTCGAACTCATCACCTCCCTGCGCGACCGCGGCCCGCAGCAGACACGCGACACGCTGGAGATGGTGATCTCCGAAGACAGCGTGGGCGATATGCTGGAGACCCTCTCCAAACTCGGCGCGGCGATGGCGATTGCGGGGATTTTCCCCGGAGAGCCGGTGGCGGCGAAGAACCTTCGGCATTGAAGGGCAAGGGAAGAAGCAGGGGTTAACACCCCTGCACCCCAATACCGTCTAGGTCACGCGGGCCGGCTCCGTAGCGCGCCCATGGCTGCGTCGGGAGACTTATTGGCTGCGCCGCAATGAGCGCACCACGGATAGGTAGCGCGCAAGGTAGACATTCCGAGGGTCCGGGGGATCATCCCCCGGAATCTTCCCGTCGCCTTAAACCCCAATCAACTCCCGCCCAATAAGCATCCGCCGAATCTCGTTCGTCCCAGCACCGATATCGAGCAGCTTGGCGTCGCGCAGATAGCGCTCCACCGGCCAGTCCCTGGTATAGCCTGCGCCGCCGAGCGCCTGCACCGCCTCGCCCGAGACGCGGAAGGCGTTCTCGCTCGCCAGCAGGATCGCGCCTGCCGCGTCGAAGCGCGTGGTCTGCCCGGCGTCGCAGGCGCGGGCGACCGCGTAGACATAGGCCCGCGCCGATTGCAGCGCGACGTACATGTCCGCCACTTTTGCCTGCATCAGCTGGAACGTGCCGATGGCGGTGCCGAACTGGCGGCGCTCGCGGACGTAGGGGATCACGGTGTCGAGGCAGGCCTGCATGATGCCGATCTGGAGGCCGGCGAGCACCACGCGTTCGTAGTCGAGGCCGCTCATCAGCACTTTCACGCCGCCATGGAGCGGCCCCATGACGTTTTCGGCGGGCACGAAGCAGTCGTCGAACACCAGTTCGCACGTGGGCGAGCCGCGCATGCCCAGCTTGTCGATCTTCTGGCCGATCGAGAAGCCGGGCATGTCCTTTTCGATCAGGAACGCGGTGATGCCTTTCGAACCGGCTGCGGCATCGGTCTTGGCGTAGACGACCAGCACTTCGGCATACGTGCCGTTGGTGATCCAGAACTTGGTGCCGTTGAGCCGGAACCCGCCCTCCACTGCGTCCGCGCGCAGCTTCATGCTGACGACATCCGATCCGGCGCCGACTTCGGACATGGCGAGGCTGCCGACGTGCTCGCCGGAGATCAGCTTCGGCAGGTACTTGGCCTTTTGTGCGTCATTGCCCCAGCGGCGGATCTGGTTGACGCAGAGGTTGGAGTGCGCGCCGTAGGAGAGGCCCACCGAGGCCGAAGCGCGGCTGACTTCCTCCACCGCGATCACATGCTCCAGATAGCCGAGGCCGGTGCCGCCCCACTCTTCCTCGACGGTCAGGCCGTGGAGGCCGAGTTCGCCCATCGCGGGCCAGAGTTCGCGCGGGAACCAGTCCTCGGCATCGACGCGGGCGGCGAGCGGGGCGATCTGTTCGTCGGCGAAGCGGGCAACGCTTTCGCGAATCATCTCGGCGCTTTCGCCCAGTGCGAAATCGAAGTCGGGGGTGGCTTTCATCTCATCTTCCCAAAACGCACGGCCCGCGTTCCTGCGGCCTTTCCGGGGAGACTATCGAATGGTCATGACTCAAACAAATTGAAACTTGCACGGCCTTTGAATAGATTTTTCCAATGATAAAGCGCACGCATATCCGGCATTTTCTGGCGGTCGCCGATTCCGGCAGCTTCAAGCAGGCGGCGGCGCGGCTGCATGTGACCCAACCGACCGTCTCGACCAGCATTGCGGAACTGGAAAAGCTGGTCGGCTCGGTGCTGTTCGTGCGCGACCGGCGCCATGTGCGGCTGACCGAGGCGGGCGGCGCTTTACTGCCGATCGCCCGCGACCTCGAAGCCGGTTTTCGCCGCGCCGACCAGTTCGGGCGCCCCGTGCAGGAGCAGTGGCCGGGCCTCAGGCTAGGCGTGATCCCGACGATTTCCGGGCCGATGCTGGAGCGCATTGCCCGCGAACTTTCGCGCGATTTCGGGATCGAACTGGTCGAAGGCGACGATCGGGAGCTACGCGGCCAGCTTGCCAGCGGGAAGATCCAGCTTGCCCTGACTTTGCTCGGAGAGAGCGATGGCAGCGCCGATCCGCTGCTGGAGGAGCCATACGTCCTCGTCATGCCCGCCACCCACCGCTTTGCCGGTCTAGAAGCGGTTGCACCGCAGGACCTTGCAGGAGACATCATGATCGCGCGGCGGTCCTGCGAGGTGCTGCAAAGGACCAGCCGCTTCTTCACCGATGCCGGGGTGCGCCCGCGCTTTGCACTGCGCAGCGAGAACGAGGACCGCTGCATGCGCATGGTCGCGGCGGGTCTGGGCGTGACGGTGGCGCCGCGCTCGCTGGCACCTGCGGGGACGGCGACGGCCGAGATCGTCGGTTATGGATTGAAACGCAGGTTGGGGCTGGTTCGCGGCGCGGCCCTACTCGAAGCCGCACCCGAAGAGGCAAAGGAAAGACTGACGACGACGCTGGAGATCGTCACCGCCAGCCTTTCCCTTCCTAGGCCCTGAACCCCGAGATTCGATCCAGCTGCCCACCCTTTGCGGGTGGTGCAGCAAGTCCGATATTGTCTTGTAACCCCGTCAATATGCCCCCTTGCAGGCCCCGATTTCCCGGCTTCCAGGTAATCGGACCCCATCCTGCAAGCGGGGGCGCCACTGCAAACGGGGTCCCTTTTTACACCCGTCCGCAGCAATGCGCCCCCAGCCGCCATGCAACAACGAACCTTCCGCGACCTCGTTGGGAGGAGAAATCGCGTCCGGTATCGCATCGCACGTTTCGGCGTTGCCCAATGCGTAAAGTCCTGACACGATACGCGCAAACGCAATGAATTCGACGAAGCGTTGCAAAAATTAGAGCAGGTCCGAAAAGCACCCGATCCATGCCGGTATTCTCTCGCTTCCTTCGCTACTTCCTGGCCGTCGGCCGCCTCGGTTCGATCCGCCGCGCGGCGGACGAGCTGAACGTCTCCGCCTCCGCGATCGACCGGCAGATCCTCAACGCCGAAGCGCAACTGGGCCTCCCCCTGTTCGAGCGCCTGCCGACCGGACTGCGCCTCACCGCCGCCGGCGAGATGATGATGGCCTCCGGCGTGCAATGGCAGCAGGACTTCGCGGGACTGCGCGCGCGGGTGGAGGACTTGCGCGGCCTCAAGCGCGGCCATGTCGATATCGCGGTGATCGATTCGTTGGCGCGCGGGCACGTCCCGGCCACGATCCACGCGATCCAGCAGCGCTATCCGGGCATCACCATGGGCGTGCGCGTGCTCGGCAACGACGCCGTGCGCCGCGCCGTGATCGACGGCGAGGTCGATTTCGGCATCCTGTTCGAACCACAGTCCTACCGCGAACTCTCGGTCCGCGCTTTCACTGAAGTGGTACTGGGCTTCGTCACCCCGCCCGATCACCGGCTGGCGAAAATGGCCGCCGCGCGCTTCTCGATCTGCGCCGACGAGCCGATGATCGTCCCCTCCGCTCCGCTCGGAGTGCACCAGCAGATCGCCGTGCTCGAAGGCGCGACCGGCGTGACGCTCGACCGGCGGGCCAGCTCGGACAATATCGAGACGATCACCGCCCTCGTTCTGCAAGGCGCAGGCATCGGCGTGCTTACCTCGCTCGACGTCCGCACCGAAGTGCAGCGCGGCCTGCTGGCCTTCACCCGCATCTCCGATTCGCTCCTACGCCCCATGACGCTGGCACTCTGCACCGCCACCGCCCGAACCCCCTCCTACGCCGCCGCCATGGTGCTAGGCGAATTCGAGACCGGCTTCGCCCAGCTCGGCCATTCCATTTCAGCCACTTAGCGACACCGGCACTCAGACGCATCCGCCCCGGCGCTTCGCGCAATTGCGAATTTCGGGCAAAACCGATAAGCGGAGGCGCTTCCTCCTCACATTCCCGTTCAGGACGTGCCCACCATGAGTGAAGCTTCCGAGCCGCAGCTCCATTTTCTCGAATACTACGAAGACTTCCTCGCCAAAGTCCGCCAGCTCTCGCGGCAGGTGCAGAAGAACGACTGGCAACCCGACTTCATCATCGGCCTGGGCCGCGGTGGACTGGTTCCGGCGGTCTATATCTCGCACCAGCTTGCGCTGCCGATGCTGTCGATCGACCACTCCGCCAAAATCCCCGGCTTCGCCGACGAACTGCTGGCGAAAGTCGCCGCGATGAGCGCAGAAGGCACGCGCATGCTGTTCGTGGACGACATCAACGACACAGGCGGCACCATCGAATATATCCGCAGCCAACTCACCCAGGGCGGCGGCAACCACGACAACCTGCGCTTCGCGGTGGTCATCAACAACAAAAGCTCCAAGGTCGAAGTCGACGTCTGGGCAGACGTGATCGACCGGGCCGACGACAAGCGCTGGTTCGTGTTCCCGTGGGAGTCGGTCGGCACGCGCGAGAGCATCGTCGAAGAGGCGCTTTCGGTGCCGGAGCGGTTGGCCTGAAGGTTTGAGGTTTGAAGGTTAAGGGAAGACGCAGGGGTTAACACCCCTGCACCCCATTACCGTCCAGGTCACGCGGACCAACTCCGTTGCGCGCCCATGGTGGCGTCGGGAGACTTAATGGCTGCGCCGCAAGGAGTGCGCGACAGCCAGGTAGCGCGCAAGGTCGACATTCCGAGGGTCTGGGGGATCATCCCCCAGGACTTCCTCTTCTCTTCAAAATCTCCCCCAACTGGGCATCTTCTTTCCCCGCCAAGGCCAGCATCGCCTGATAGGGATCCCCCTCCAACCCGAGTACCTCTGCGAAAGCAGGCTCGGTCTTAGCCCCTGCCCGCCGCGCCGTCATGACCGCCTCGCGCAGGCCCTCACCGCCCAGCCGCAACAGGCGCGCTTCCACGGCGAAGTGTCTCCAGCCGCACTGCTCCTCCACCGGCAGTGCCTGTCCGAAAACTTCGAACGGCACGCCCGCCACCGAGAACGCCGCGACCACCGGGCGATCTGCTTTCTGCCACTGCCACATCGCGAAATGTTCGAAGTCGCGGCAGGTCTCCCACAGGGCCTCGGCGAAAACCTCAGCGTCGGGAGCGTGGCAGAGCACGTCGATATCGCTTCCGGGCACGGCGAGGCCGAGCGGGAAAGTTCCCGCTATATGCGGATCGAAGCGGGCGAGCCGCGTCAGGACGCCGCTCGCCGCGAGGGCCGCCTGCCAGTCGGTCAGCGGTGGGCCTCAAGGTAGGCGTCGAGGCGACCGAGGTGCTCCGCCACCGCTTCGGCGGGCAGGAACGAGCCCGTAAAGCTGTTGCGTGCGAGGGTGGCGAGGGCATCGCGGTCCAGCCCGCGCGCGGCGGCGATGGCGCGGTAGTTGTCGGCCACGTAGCCGCCGAAGTAGGCGGGGTCGTCGGAATTGACGGTGGCTTTCAGGCCTTGGGCGAGCATCGCGTCGATCGGGTGGTCGGCGAGGTCGTCCACGACGCAGAGCTTGTGGTTGGAGAGCGGGCAGACGGTGAGGGTCATTTCCTCGCGCACCAGCCGTTCGATCAGGGCCGGGTCTTCGAGGGCGCGGTTGCCGTGGTCGATGCGGTGGACGCCGAGGAGGTCGAGGGCCTGGTGGACATATTCGGGCGGGCCTTCCTCGCCGGCGTGGGCGGTGATGCGCAGGCCCTTTTCGCGCGCGGCGGCGAAGACGCGGGCGAACTTTTCGGGCGGGTGGCCCAGTTCGGAGGAGTCCAGCCCCACGGCCTCGATGCGGTCGAGCCAGGGTTCGGCTTCGGCCAGGGTGGCGAAGGCTGCTTCCTCGGAGAGGTGGCGCAGGAAGGAGAGGATGAGGCTGCTCGACATGCCGTGTGCCGCGCGGGCGGCGGCCATGGCGGAGAGCAGGCCCTCGATCACTTCGGAGAACGGCACGCCGCGATCGGTATGGGTCTGGGGATCGAACATGAGTTCGGCGTGGACCACGCCGTCCGCTGCGGCGCGCGCGAAATAGGCCATGGCGAGGTCGTGGAAGTCCTGCCGGGTCAGCAGCACGTTGGCGCCCGCGTAGTAGATGTCGAGGAAGTCCTGGAGATTGGAGAACTGGTAGGCCGCGCGCACGTCTTCCACGGTGGCGAAGGGGATCGAGACGCCGTTGCGCCTCGCCAGCGCGAACATGAGTTCGGGTTCGAGGCTGCCTTCGATGTGGAGGTGAAGCTCGGCCTTGGGCAGGCCGGCGATGAAGGTGTCGAGGTCGGTCATGGCTTGTTCCTGTTCCAGGCGCTTTTGCCCAGCAGATAAGTGCGCGCTACCGCGCGGTCGTCGCCCAGCACCTGCAACGCGAAGAGGCGCTGCGCAAGGTCGGTGTCGCGGGTGCGGCGCGCTAGGAGCGGCGTGGCGGCGGTGTCGAGTACCACGAAATCGGCCTCCTGCCCCGGTTCGAGGCGGCCTACCCGGTCGCCGATGTGGAGGAGGTCAGCGCTGCCTGCGGTCGCCAGCCAGAGCGCGCGGAAGGGATCGAGCGCCAGTTCCTTCAGCTGCGCGGCCTGGTAGGCGAGGCCCTGGGTGTGCAGCAGCGAGAACGTCGTCCCCGCCCCGACATCGGTGCCGAGGCCGAGGCGCAGGCCGTGGCGCTGCGCCTGCGCGAAATCGAAGCAGCCGGAGCCGAGGAAGAAGTTGGAACTCGGGCAGACCGCGATCCCCGCGCCGGTCTGGTGCAGGCGCTGGCAGGTGCGGTCCGGCAGATGGATGCCGTGCGCAAAGACCGAGCGGGGAGTGACGAGGCCGAAGCGGTCGTAGACGTCGAGATAGTCCGCCGCCTCGGGGAAGCGCTCCGCCACGGCGACGCATTCGCGGCGGTTTTCGGCGAGGTGGGTGTGCATCAGCACGTCCGGATGCTCGGCCAGCAGCGCTCCGGCGTCCGACAACTGCGCGTCCGACGAGGCGAGCGCGAAACGCGGCGTCACCGCATAGCCGAGCCTGCCGCGACCGCGCCAGCGGCGGATCAGCGCCTCGCTTGCGGCGCGGCCCGAGGCCGGGGTGTCGTTCAGGCCTTCCGGGCCGAGGTCCATCAGCACTTTTCCGGAGATCACGCGCATGTCCCGCGAGAGCGCCGCCTCGAACAGGGCGTCCACCGATTGTTCGTGGACGGTCGGGAAGACGAGCGCGCTGGTGGTGCCGTTCCGCAGCAGTTCGTCGAGGAAGAAGGCCGCCACCGTATCGGCGTGGGCCTTGTCTGCGAAGGCTTTCTCGGCGGGGAAGATGTGCCGCTCCAGCCAGTCGAGCAACTGTTCACCGTGGGCGGCGATGCGGTCGGTCTGGGGGTAGTGGACATGGGCATCGACGAAGCCGGGCACGACGAGGCCGGGCAGCACTTCCACCCGCACCTGCGGAAATCGACCGGCAAGTTCGGCATAAGTCCCGCGCGCGACGATCAGGCCGTCCTCGACGACGAGCAGCCCGTCCGGCTCGTGGCGCACGGCATCGGGATCGTCGGTGGGATCGCGGGAAACGGAGAGCAGTTCGGCGCGAAAGGCGTGGATCATGCAGTCTTGTTCCTCAACCGCCCGACAGCCAGACGAAGCGCGCGACGAAGATCAGCGCGAGCACCAGCAGGAACCAGTCCTTCCGCTCGATCGTGCCGCGCACCAGCTTGAGCAGGGCATGGGCGGTGATTCCGAAAGCGAGGCCGTTGGCGATCGAGAAGGTGAAGGGAATCATCGCCACCGTCAGGAAGGCGGGGATCGCCGCCAGCGGGTCCTCCCACTGCACTTCGGTCAGCGGCAGCAGCATCAGGCCGCCGACGACGATCAGCGCCGGGGCCGTCGCCGCCAGCGGAATGATCTGGGCATAGGGCGCGACGAACAGGGTGGCGAGGAACAGCAGGCCGGTCACCACCGCGGTCAGGCCGGTGCGCCCGCCCGCCTGCACGCCCGCCGCGCTCTCCACATAGCTCGTCACCGTGCTGGTGCCCGCCATCGAGCCGACGATGGTGGCGGCGGCGTCGGTCACGAGAATGCGGTTGAGGCGCGGGATTTTCCCTTCGCGGTCGATCAGCCCGGCCCGCTTGGTGACGGCGACGAGCGTGCCGATATTGTCGAACAGGTCGACGAACAGGAACACGAAGAGAATCTCGAACAGGCCGAGGCCGTGACTTCCCGAAAGCCCGAACACGCCTGCGAGGTCCAGCTTGAAGGCGGTGCCGGTCAGGGCGTCCAGCGAATAGGGCTCGGGATGGACGGTGACGAGGCCGCAGAGCCAGCCCAGCGCGGTCGTGGCGAGGATGCCGATCAGCATCGCCCCGCGCACGTTCCACACGGAAAGCGCGCCGATCAGCACCAGCCCGAACAGCGCCAGCGCGGCGCCGGGGGCCTTCAAGTTGCCCAGCGCGACGAACGTGGCGGGATCGGCCACGACGATGCCCGCGCTCTTGAGGCCCACGAAGCCGATGAACAGGCCGATCCCGCCTGCCACCGCCGCGAAGAGATATTGCGGGATCGAGTTGACGATCAACTGGCGCACGCCGGTAACGGTCAGCGCCAGGAAGGCCACGCCGGAGAGGAACACGCAGCCCAGCGCTACCGGCCAGGGCACGCCCATCTGCTGGACGACGGTGAAGCTGAAATAGGCGTTCAGTCCCATGCCCGGCGCCAGTGCGAGCGGCGTATTGGCGACGAGGCCCATGAGGATCGAGGCAAAGGCCGCCGCGAAGCAGGTCGCCGCCGCCACCGAGGCCACCGGCATCCCCGCCGCGCCAAGGATCGCCGGGTTCACCAGCACGATATAGGCCATCGTCAGGAAGGTCGTCGCGCCTGCGAGGACCTCGGTGCGGGCATCGGTGCCGCGCGCGCTCAGGGCAAAGCGGCGTTCCAGCAGGCCCGTCCGGGGCGTATCGGCGGCCGGACTCTCAGTGTGCATCGGCCGTCCGACCCTTTCGTTCCCGCCCGGCACCACTTGGGCAATCCGGCGCATCGGCCATCATGCCCAAGCGGTGTCGGGCGGGCAAGTCGCTGATTTCAGGTCTCGCTCACCCACTCGCGGCGCAGGGCGGGACCGGCAAGGCTCATCAGCAGCGCGGCCAGCAGATAGAGCGCCAGTCCGATCAGCATCGAGTAGCGCAGCGATTCCGCGCCGTAGACCGGGGCCAGTGCCTTCGACAGGGCGCCGAGCGCATAGATGCCGCCGCCGAGGCCGATCAGGTTGTTGATGAGCAGGAACAGCGCCGAGGCCGTCGCCCGCGCGGGCGGCTCGACGAGGTGCTGGACCGCGCTCGTCACCGGCCCCAGCCAGACATAGGCGAGCGCCTGCGGCACCAGGAACAGCAGGAAGGCGAGCGGCACGCTGGAAGTCCAGATTCCGCCCGCGAAGAGCGGCACGGCGACGACATAGGCAATCGCCGGAACCCGGCCGTACCAGGCGCGGTCGGCCTTGCCGAGGCGGTCGGCCAGCAATCCGCCCATGAGCACGCCCACGGTCCCGCCGATCAGCAGCACCGCGCCGATGAACCACGACGTCTGAACCAGATCGAGCCTGAAACTGCGCTGAAGCAGGCTCGGCAGCCAGAACGCGAGGCCATAGCCCAGCATCGAACTGGAGGCGGCGCCGAAGCTCAGCAGCCAGAACGCGCGCTTGCGGGCGAGCAGCGCCGCAACTTCGCCGAAGCGGATCGTGGGCGCGCTCGTCACCGGGCCGTTCCCTGCCACTTTGGGCTTGTCCTTCACCACCAGCTTGAAGAGCGGCGCGATCAGCAGTCCGGCGAGGCCCACGGCGACGAAGGCCGCGCGCCAGTCCACCCGCGCCGCGACATAGCCGCCCGCCAGTACCCCCGCTGCCGAGCCGAGCGGAATGCCCAGCGAGTAGACCGAAAGCGCGAAAGCCCGCCGCTCGCTGGGGAAATGGTCGCCGATCACCGCATAGGACGGGGCGACGCCGCCCGCCTCCCCCACCCCGACGCCGAGCCGGGCGAGGAAGATGTGCCAGAACCCACTGGCCGCGCCGCAGAGCGCGGTGAACAGGCTCCAGACCACCAGCGAGCCGGTGATGACCCAGGAGCGGCTGGTGCGGTCCGCCAGCCAGGCCAGCGGCACGCCGAGCGTCGAATAGAGCATCGCGAAGGCAAGACCGCCCAGCATGCCCATCTGCGCATCGTCGAGGCTCAGTTCCTGCTGGATCGGCGCGGCCAGGATCGCGAGAATCTGGCGGTCCACGAAGTTGAAGATATAGACCAGCAGCAGCATCGCCAGCACCAGCCGGGGCGATCTCGATCCGGCCACTTTTTCGTCACGCATTCCATTCGCCCCGTTTCGTCGCCCCGGATCAGGTCCGGGATAGCGGCATATGCTCTTTCAGGAAGGCGGAAATCGCCGCCACGGCGGGCAATTCGTCGAGGATCGGCGCATGGCCCACGCGGGGAATCTCCACCGCCGAGAAGAACCCGGCATGGCGAGCGGCCATCTCCCGCACCGTCGCGGCGGAGAGGAGATCGGACAGCGCCCCGCGCACGACCAGCACCGGCGCCGCGTCCAGGAGGTCCCACAAGGGCCAGAGATCGAGCGGCACCGTCTGCGGCGCATCGCCGGAAATGCTCTTCGCGATGGCCGGATCGTAGGCGAAGGACAGGGTCCCATCCGCATTCTCCCGGCAGGTGCGCCGCGCGAAGGCCAGCCAGTCCGCCTCTCCGAAATCCGGAAAGGCCGCCGCGTTGACCGCCCGGCACCGCGCCGCCGCCTCCCGCCACGAAGCCATGACCGCGCCCGGCCCGACATAGCCCTGGATGCGCGCCAGACCGGCGGGATCGAGCACCGGGCCGATGTCGTTGAACACGAAGCCGCTGGCGAGGTCCGGCCTCAGCGCGTTCATGACCATGGCCATCAGCCCGCCCATCGAGGTGCCGATCAGGCAGGCCCGCGCGACGCCGAGGCCGTCCAGCAGTGCCAGCATGTCCTGCGCATAGACGTCCGGCCGGTACTGCGCCGGGTCCGGGTCCCATTCCGACAGCCCCCGCCCGCGCTGGTCCGGTACGATGAGCCGGTAGCGCCCTGAGAGATGCGCCGCGAGCGGCTCGAAATCGGCGGAATTGCGGGTGAGGCCGTGCATCATCAGCAGGACCGGCGCCCCGGCCTCTCCCGCTGGATAGTCACGCGCGGCGAGATCGAGCCTCCCGCAGGCGCTGCGGTAGCGATGGAGGCGATATTCCATGGCGAGCATTGTCCTTTCGGCCCGCAAGAGACCGGATGACGGGCCTCACCTTCCCCGGATGAGGCCCGTCCGGCGTGATCAGAATTCCAGCGTCCCGGTGACGAAAACCTGGCGCGGATTGCCGTAGAACGCGGTCAGCGTGCCCTCGCGGCCGAGCGTCGGGATCAGCCCGCCGCTGCCGTTGCGCAGGATCGTTCCGGTCACCGGATCGGCACTGATGAAAGTATAGCCCGAGGTCTTGTATTCCTTGTCGAGAATGTTCTTGCCGTGGACGCCTAGGCTCCAGCGCCCGCCCGGCGCGGTGTAGACAAGGCTGGCATCGAGCAGGGCATAGCCCTTCTGGTCGATATAGGGGTTCGGGACTTCGAACTGGTAGGTCTTGCCGCGGTAGGAGACCGTGGTGTTGAACGAGACGTCACCCTCGCCCACCGGCGCGGTATAGGCCAGCGTCGCGCTGCCGTTCCACTTGGGGGTGTTCTGGACCTTGCGGAAATCGGCCACGTCCACCGGGCCGACGCCCGGCACCTGGGTGATGTATTCCTTGTACCGCGCATTGATGTAGCCGAGCGAGCCGGACAGGTTCAGGCGGTCTCCCGAAGCCGCAAGGTTCTGCGCGAGGCGGGCATTGGCCTCGAACTCGATACCGTCGATCTTCACTTTGCCGGCATTGGTGATGACGCCGCAGAACGTCGGCAGCCCGTTCACCGTGCAGCCCGCCGAGCCGGGAATCTGCACGTCCTTGTAGTCCATGTGGAACGCGGCCAGCGCCACGTAGAGACCGCCGCCGAACAGGTTGCCCTTGTAGCCGACCTCGTAGCTGTCCACCGATTCCGGCGTGAAGCTCAGATAGTCGCTGACCTCGGCATCGGTCGGGCGGCCCGGCACCGCGGCGGGCGCGTTCACGCCGACGCCGCGCGGATCGAAGCCGCCGCCCTTGAAGCCCTGCGAATAGCTGGCGTAGAGATTGTGGTCCGGCGTCGGCTTGAAGCTGAGCGAGGCGCGCGGGGTGAACTTCTTGAACACCGCCTTGCCGGAAAAGTCGGTGCTCGGCGCGCCGAGCGGCACGCCGAGGCCGCCAAACACCGGCGATCCGCCGCCCAGGTAGTTCTGACGCAGGATCTGCGCCTTGCGCTCGTCCCAGGTATAACGCCCGCCGACCGCGAGGCTGAGCTGATCGGTGAAGTCGAAAGTGAAGTCGCCGAAGACGGCCCAGGTGCTGGTGTCGACATCGGCCTGGGTAAAGGCGGTCAGGCCGTTGACGGCGGTGAAGATGCGCACGTCGAAGGCGGTATCCGCCTTGGCGCCGAGGTAATAGGCACCGATCATGCCCTGGAGCCAGCTGCCGTTGTCGTAGAGCAGCTGGAATTCCTGGCTGACCTGCTCGTTGTTGTAATAGGCCGGAACGTCGACATCGACGGCAGGCAGCGCGTCGAAGTCGATCGGCGAGGCGCTCTTGTCCTTGCGCCAGGCACTGATCGAGCGGAACGTCAGGGCGTCGCTGAGTTCGGCGCTGGCATTGATCGCAAAGCCATAGGCCTTCACGTCCTGCCGGGGATCGTCGAGGCCGCCCTGGCTGTCGAACACGTCATCCAGCACCGGCGTGCCCGAGAGCATGCCGGGGACCAGGCGATGGCCGCCGCGCGTGTTCGACTTGTCGCGGGTATAGTCGCCCGAGATGCGGATCAGCACCGGCTGACCCTTGCCGCCGATCTCCACGGTGCCGCGCCCGGCCCAGATATCCTTGTTGTAGTTGTCCTCGCCGGTCGTCAGGTTCTTGCCGAAGCCCCCGCGCGACAGGCGTGCCACCGAACCGCCGACGCGCACGATGTCGTTGATCGGGGTCGAGACGGTCAGCACCCCGTCGGCCTGGTCGTAAGTGCCGTAAGTACCGCGCAGCTTGAGCGAGAAGTGGTCGGGCAATTCGCGGGTCACGTACTTCACCGCGCCGCCGATGGTGTTGCGGCCATAGAGCGTGCCCTGCGGCCCGCGCAGAACTTCGATGCGCTCGACGTCGTAGATATCGAGCACGGCGGCCTGCGGGCGGTTGAGGTAGACGTCGTCGAGATAGATGCCCACGCCCTGCTCGAAGCCCGAGACCGGGTCCTGCTGGCCGATGCCGCGAATGAAGGCCGAGAGCGTGGAATTGGTCCCGCGCGAGACTTCCAGCGTCACGTTCGGGGTGGACTGGGCGATATCGGTGATGTCGAGCGCGCCGGACTTGGCGAGCTGCTCGCCGCTGAAGCTGGTGACGGCGATCGGCACCTCGACCAGGCGTTCCTCGCGGCGGCGGGCGGTGACGACGATTTCGCCGGTGCTCACGTCGCCCGTGGCGGCAGGCTGATCGGCCTCCTGCCCCAGAGCCGGTGCGGCAAAACCAAGGCTCATGGCCAGCGCAAGGCAGCTTACTCCCCTGCCGCCAACCCTCATGCTGCCGGTCCCCATGCCGCGAAAACGCACCTTCTGCATCCCTGTCACTCCCATCACACTCTTATGGTGTTGCCCCATGGATATCGAAACTTGAACCATGTTTCAACATAGAAGGTTTGCCATGGCCGCGATCTGGGTCTAGCTGTGCCTTCGTGACCACAGACAATGCGCCCCAGGATCGAAAAGACGCGCGGGAGCCGGCGATTTCGGCCAAGGTTCCGCGCACGGAACGCGGGCGGCGCACCTTGCGCAAGCTGCTGGACGCCGCCGCCATCGAATTCGGCGAGAACGGCTTTCACGAAGCCTCGATAACCGGGATCACCAAGCGTGCGGGAACGGCGCTCGGCAGTTTCTATACCTACTTCGATTCCAAGGACGAAATCTTCCGCGCGCTGGTGGACGACCTCAGCGGCAAAGTTCGCGAAGCCGCGCGCGAGGCGCTGCGCGAGCCGCTTCCCGCGCTCGAAACCGAGCAGGCCGCCCTCACCGCCTTCCTGCGCTTCGCCCGCGAGCACAAGGAAATCTACCGCATCATCGACGAGAGCGAATTCGTCGATCCCGCCGCCTTCCGCATCCACTACGAATCGACCGCCCGCCGCATCCGAGAACGGCTTGCGGAAGGCACCCGCAAGGGGGAACTGCGCGAGGGGTTGGGCGAGGCCCATGCCTGGGCGATCATGGGGATGAACGTGTTCCTCGGCCTGCGCTATGCGGTCTGGTCGAACGAAGGCACGCCGGAGGGGCTTGCCGAATTGGCGAACTCGATCCTGCGCGAAGGCATCGCCGCGCGGGTTGGGGATGAGGGGTGAAACCCCACGCCAGCAACGAACTATCCGTCGTCCCCGCGAAGGCGGGGACCCCGCTGCCTTTTTCCGGGCTCTCACCATGCCGCAAGATAAGCGGGGCCCCCGCCTTCGCGGGGATGACGAGGTGTTTTGACTGAACGAACAGGCGCACCCGCCCACTCTGCGTTAACTTTTGCCCTCCGCCAGTCCCCCCTCGGGACAGCGCTGGCGACGGACTGGCAATCCCATCGAGCTTGCGCGATGATGGGCGCGTGAAAGCCGCCGAACCGACAGGACATCTCTTTCCGTGACTCCCCGCCTCCTGCTCGCTTCCGGCGTACTGGCGATTGCCGTGATCGTCGGCGTCTTCGCGCTGTCCACCTCGAAGCCCGCCGCGCCCGTCCCGCACCGGACCGCCGCCGCAGCTCCCGTAAAGCCCGTCCCTAAGCCTTCTGCACCGCCCAAGGACGAACCTTTCGTCATCAAGCGCATCCTGCCGATCAAGGGCGCGATCAAGTACGGTGAATGGCACTGGGACGAGGCCAACGTCCCCGCCGGACCGATCGTGATGACCGTCGATCTCGACGCGCGGGTTATCTCGGTATTCAAGGGCGGCTACGAGATCGGGACGAGCGCGGTGCTGCTCGGCACCGGGGACACGCCCACTCCGCTCGGCGTCTTCCCGATCACCGAGAAGGACAAGGACCACGTCTCCAACATCTACACCGGCGCGCCGATGCCCTACATGCAGCGCCTGACCAACGACGGCATCACCCTCCACGGCTCTGACGTCGCCTTGGGCTACGCCAGCCACGGCTGCGTCGGCATGCCGGTGGACTTCGCCGCAAAACTGTTCGCCACGACGAAGATCGGCGACAAGGTCTATATCACGCGCGGCAAGCAGGTCGGCCTCGGCGACGATCTCGCAGGTGGCTGACAGGGCTTGAACCAGGAGCGGCAATGCCCGAAGACGCCGCCACGATGACCGAAACCAGCCTCTACGACCGCATCGGCGGCGCCGCGACGATCGATGCCCTCGTCGACAGCTTCTACGCCCGCATGGACCAGTTGGACGAAGCGCGCACGATCCGCGAAATGCACCCGCAGGACCTCGCGCCGCTGGGGCAAGTGCTCAAGGACTACCTCTCCGAATGGCTCGGCGGCCCGGCGCTGTTCTCGCCGGTGCGCGGCCATCCGCGCATGCGCCAGCGCCATATGCGGGTGCCGATCGACTCCGCCGCGCGCGACGCCTGGCTGCTCTGCATGCGCGGCGCCCTCGCCGAAACGGTGGCCGACGAAGCGGCGCGCACCGCCATCGACGAGTCGATGGCCCGGCTTGCCGACTGGATGCGCAATGTCCCCGACAAGACCCCCGCAGAAAACACGATTAGCCAGAACTAATACCCCATGAGGGCAATCGCCTTCGCCTTTCCTGCGGCTTCCGGCCTAGAATGACGGCCTGAAATTCCGATAATGCAGGAGAGCACGTGATGAGTGGTATCGTCGTCCAGAACATCGAGCGGGCCGACCCGGCGGTGATCGACGGCCTCGCCAAGTGCGGCGTCGCAACCGTCCATGAAGCCCAGGGCCGCACCGGCCTTCTCGCCAGCTACATGACCCCGATCTACCGCGGCGCCCGCATCGCCGGTTCGGCCGTGACCATCAGCGCGCCTCCGGGCGACAACTGGATGGTCCACGTCGCCATCGAACAGCTCAAGGAAGGCGACGTGCTCCTCCTGGCGCCGACCAGCCCCTGCGAGGACGGCTATTTCGGCGACCTGCTGGCCACCAGCGCCATCGCCCGCGGCTGCCGCGGCCTGATCATCGACGCCGGCGTGCGCGACGTGCGCGACCTCACCGAGATGGAATTCCCGGTCTGGTCCAAGGCGGTCTACGCGCAGGGCACCGTCAAGAACACGCTCGGCTCGGTCAACGTGCCGGTCGTCTGCGCCAATGCCGCCGTGAAACCCGGCGACGTGATCGTGGCCGACGATGACGGCGTGGTCGTGGTCCCCCGCGAAAAGGCCGCCGAAGTGCTCGCCGCCGCACAGGCCCGCGAAGCCAACGAAGGCGAAAAGCGCGAGAAGCTGGCCGCCGGCGTGCTCGGTCTCGACATGTACAAGATGCGTGAGCGCCTCGAAAAGGAAGGCCTCAAGTATGTCTGAGCGGATCACCTCGTGGCACGCGGCCCCGAGCAAGCCGCTCTACACGCCGCCCGCAGGCGCCGTTGACGCCCATTGCCACGTCTTCGGCCCGATGGCCCAGTTCCCGTTCAGCGCCAAGGCCAAGTACCTCCCCGAGGACGCCGGGCCGGACAAGCTCTTCGCCCTGCGCGATCACCTCGGCTTCGCCCGCAACGTCATCGTGCAGGCGAGCTGCCACGGCACCGACAATGCCGCGACGCTGGACGCCATCGCCAAGTCCGAAGGAAAAGCGCGCGGCGTGGCCGTGGTCGATCCGGCGATCTCGGACGCGGACCTCGCAGCTCTGCATGAAGGCGGCATTCGCGGCATCCGCTTCAACTTCCTGAAACGCCTCGTCGATGACGCGCCGAAGGACAAGTTCCTCGAAGTCGCTGCTCGCCTGCCCGAAGGCTGGCACGTCGTTATCTACTTCGAGGCCGACATCCTCGAGGAAATGCGTGCCTTCATCGCCGCGATCCCGGTGCCGGTCGTGATCGACCACATGGGCCGCCCCGACGTGACCCAGGGACCGGACGGCGCGGACATGACGGCGTTCCGCACCCTGCTCGATTCGCGCGAGGACATCTGGTTCAAGGCCACCTGCCCCGATCGCCTCGACCCGACGAATGACCCGTGGGACAAGTTCGCCGAAGCCGTCGCGCCGCTAGTGGCCGACTACCCGGACCGCGTGATCTGGGGCACCGACTGGCCGCACCCGAACATGCAGGACAACATCCCGGACGACGGCCACCTCGTCGACATGATCCCCCGCATCGCGCCTACGGAAGAGCTTCAGCAGAAGCTGCTCGTGACCAATCCGATGCAGTTGTACTGGCCGGAAGAGCTTTAAAAGTTAAGGGAAAAGCAGGGGAG
This sequence comes from Novosphingobium sp. BL-S-20, assembly GCF_055521635.1. NCBI lineage: Bacteria > Pseudomonadati > Pseudomonadota > Alphaproteobacteria > Sphingomonadales > Sphingomonadaceae > Novosphingobium > Novosphingobium sp. BL-S-20. The sequence goes on from NZ_CM145494.1 coordinate 2,588,651, forward strand.
CATAGCCCCCCTGCACCCCCAATACTTTCTCGGCGCGCCCCGCACTCGCGGTTGGCGCGCCGATTGCGTCGGAAGACATAAAAAGCCTGCGGCGCAGAGAGCGCACGAGGCATCTGCACGCGCAAGGTCGACATTCCGAGGGTCCGGGGGATCATCCCCCGGGTCTTCCTCTTCTACTTCAGCCTTTCCGCATGCCAGCCAACATGCTCGGCCATGAACGTCGAGATGAAGTAGTAGGAGTGATCGTAACCCTCCTGCATCCGGATCGTCGCAGGCTGCCCGGCCTTGGCGCAAGCCTCCTCCAGCAGATGCGTCTTGAGCTGGCCTTCGAGGAAGCCGTCCGCCAAGCCCTGATCCACCAGCAGGTCCGGCAGGCGAGCGCCGTCCTCGATCAGCGCGCAGGCGTCGTACTCGCGCCATGCCGCGCGGTCCGCACCGATGTAGCCCGTCAGCGCCTTCTCGCCCCAAGGGCAGTTCAGCGGCGAAACGATCGGCGCAAAGGCGCTGACCGAACGGAACCGCGAAGGATCACGCAACGCGATCGTCAGCGCGCCGTGGCCGCCCATGGAATGGCCGGTAATGCCCTGCCGCGCCATGTCGGCGGGGAAGTGCTCCGGGAGCACGGCGGGAAGCTCGGTCTCGATGTAGGAGCGCATGCGGAAATTCGCGCTCCAAGGCTCCTGCGTGGCATCGACGTAGAAACCCGCGCCCTTGCCGAAGTCATAGCCTTCGTCGTCCGGCACATCGTCGCCGCGAGGGCTAGTATCCGGCGCGACGAAGATCACGCCATGTTCGGCGCAGGCGCGGCGGAACTCGCCCTTTTCGGTGACGTTGGCGTGGGTGCAGGTCAGGCCCGAGAGATACCACAGCACCGGCAGCTTCGTGCCCGGCGCATGATCCGGCACAAAGACCGAAAAGGTCATCGGTGTGCCGGTCTCGGCGGAGGCGTGGGTGTAGACACCCTGCACCCCGCCGAAAGCCCGGTTGGTGGAGACCGTCTCCATCAGAAGACGACGACCGAACGGATCGACTTGCCTTCGTGCATCAGGTCGAAAGCGGTGTTGATCTCTTCCAGACCCATGACGTGGGTGATCATCGGGTCGATCTCGATCTTGCCGGTCATGTACATGTCGACGATCTTCGGCACGTCGGTACGGCCCTTGGCGCCGCCGAACGCGGTGCCGCGCCAGTTACGGCCGGTGACGAGCTGGAACGGGCGCGTCTCGATGGTCTTGCCCGCTTCGGCCACGCCGATCACGATCGAGGTGCCCCAGCCGCGATGGCAGGCTTCCAGCGCCGTGCGCATCACTTCGGTGTTGCCGGTGGCGTCGAAGGTGTAGTCCGCGCCGCCGTCGGTCATCAGCACGATCTTGGCGACCACGTCCTCGCGGCTCATGCCCTTGGTGTTCAGGAAGTCGGTCATGCCGAAGCGGCGGCCCCATTCCTCGCGGTCCGGGTTGATGTCCACGCCGATGATCTTGTTGGCGCCGGCGAGGCGCGCGCCCTGGATCACGTTGAGGCCGATGCCGCCAAGGCCGAAGACCACCACGTTGTCGCCCACCTGCACCTTGGCGGTGTTGATGACCGCACCGACGCCGGTGGTGACGCCGCAACCGATGTAGCAAGAGGACTGGAACGGCGCGTCTTCACGGATCTTGGCGACGGCGATTTCTGGCAGCACGGTGAAGTTCGAGAAAGTCGAGCAGCCCATGTAGTGGTAGATCGGCTGGCCCTTGTAGGAAAAGCGCGTGGTGCCGTCCGGCATCAGGCCCTTGCCCTGCGTGGCGCGGATCGCGGTGCAGAGGTTGGTCTTGCCCGAAAGGCACGACTTACACTGGCGGCATTCCGGGGTGTAGAGCGGGATCACGTGGTCGCCCGGCACCACCGAAGTCACGCCCGCGCCCACTTCGCGCACGATGCCCGCGCCTTCGTGGCCGAGCACCGACGGGAAGATGCCCTCGCTGTCGAAACCGTCCAGCGTGTAGGCATCGGTGTGGCAGATGCCGGTGGCCATGATCTCGACCAGGACTTCGCCCGCCTTGGGGCCTTCAAGATCGAGTTCGACGATTTCGAGCGGCTTCTTCGCCTCGAACGCAACGGCGGCGCGGGTCTTCATGGGGTATGCTCCTTGAACTGCTGGCACGCTTTGTAGGACCGGCGTGTTCTGTGATAAAGCGACGTTTCTGAAAAGTATTATCACCATATGGGGAAAATTATGCTCGGCCAGTGGGACGGGATCGAGGAGTTCGTGATGGTGGCGCGCCACGGCAGCTTCACCTTGGCGGCGGAGGCCTATGGCGCCAGCGTCACGCATATGAGCCGGGCACTGGCGCGGCTGGAAACACGACTGCAGGTCCAACTGATGCTGCGCACGACACGCACACTTCGATTAACGGAAACGGGCCAGATCTTCCTCGAAACCTGCCGCCGCCTGATCGAGGAGCGGGACGAGGCGATTGCCGCCATCACCTCTCAGGGCGAGCCGCACGGGCATCTCCGCGTCACTTGTTCCTACGCGCTGGGCGAGAAGTTCGTGGCACCGCTGGTGCGCGAACTGTCGCAGGCCTATCCGGCGATTTCGGTGACGCTGGACCTCGACAACGCGCTCGTCGACCTGATCGCGGCGGGATACGATCTGGCCATCCGCACCGGGCATCTCGACGATAGCCGGCTGGTGGCGACGCGCGTGGCGAGCCGCGCATTAGTCACGCTGGCCTCGCCCGCCTACCTCGATGCGCATGGACGGCCGCAGGATCTGGCAGACCTTCGGCACCACGAATGCCTCGTCGGCTCGGCGGCGCAGTGGCATTTCACCGGGGACAAGACCTTCCGCCCGCAAGGCCGCTGGCGCTGCAACAGCGGGAATGCCCTGCTGGAAGCGGCGCTGGCGGGCATGGGTCTATGCCAGTTGCCCGCCTTCTACCTTGGCGACCATGTCGCGGCGGGGCGGCTGGAGCCGGTCTTAGCGGAACTGGCGCCGGAGGAGGAGCCGATCTGGGCGGTCTATCCGCAGCGGCGGCATCTCTCGCCCAAAGTCGGCGCGCTGGTGGCGCATTTGCGCGCCAACCTGCCCGCGCGGCTGGCGGAGGCGAGTGCTTAAACCGCCTCCTCTCCAAACAAAACTCCGTCGCCCCCGCGTAGGCGGGGGCCCCGCTTCCTTCTGCGTCTTCACGCTGACGCTGCAAGAAAAAGCGGGGTCCCCGCCTACGCGGGGACGACGGCGGTTTTGTGGCTATGTTCGGCGGTTTTGTGGCTATGTTTGCTTCCGCCTATCCGGAAGCATCAAACTCACCCGATCACCAGCGGCGGCGTACCGCCCTCTTCCACATCGTCGTTGGCATGTTCGACGGGATCGTCGATCGTCGGCGCGGGGACGCGGAAGTAGCCGTGTCGCTCGGCCCGCTCGCCGATCTGCTGGCTCGACGTCAGGCTGATCAGCCAAGGCGAGGCAAGCAGGCCCAAGGTCAGCGGCGAGAGCCACAGCGCCGTCACCGGATCGATGAACACCGTCGCCGCGAAGAGCACACCGAGCGCGATATGCTCCTTGAGATCGGGCAGCACCTCGCGCACGGAAATGCGGCGGGCGTCGCGGTCCTGCGTATTCCAGTGCACCGGAATGCCGAGCGCGAGGCCGACCAGCGCCTTGACCTGCATGACCATCGTCACCGGCGCCAGCAGGATCGCCAGCGGCACTTCCAGCGCGACCGTGCGCAGCACGCCGCTGAAGCCCCCGAAGCTGCGGCGGCGCGTCCTGTCGGCGAGGACCCAGATCGTGCCCATCGCCTTCGGCCCGAACAGCAGCAGCACGGTGAGCCAGAGCACGCTCGGCGGCGTCACCACGCCGAGGATCTGCCCGCCCTTGCTAGCGGCGGCCTGCGCAATCGAAGTGATGAGCAGCAGCAGCCAGCCCGGCGAAGTCAGGTAGGCCGAAGCCCCGATCAGCAGGTGTAGGCGGCTCGCCCAGTGCAGGCCCGAGGCATCGAGCAGGCGCAGATGCTGGAGATTGCCTTGCATCCAGCGCCGGTCGCGGATCGCGTGATCGACGATGGTGGGCGGGAATTCCTCGTAGCTGCCGTCGATCATCACCATGTGCACGGCCCAGCCGCGGCGGCGCAGCAGCGCGGATTCCAGCATGTCGTGGCTGAGGATATGCCCGCCGAACGGCGGCTTGCCCGGCAGCTCCGGAAGACCGCAGGCCTCGGCGAAGGCACGGGTGCGGACGATGGCGTTATGGCCCCAGAAGTTCGATTCCGCCCCCGACCACCAGAGCAGCCCCGCCGAGGCGATCGGCCCATAGGCCTCGCTGGCGAAGCGCATCCAGCGCTGGAACACCGTCTTGGCGTTGATGATCATCGGCACGGTCTGGAGCAGGCCGATCGAGGGCCGCTCCTCCATGATCGCCGCCATGCCGATGATGGCATCGCCGCTCATCAGCGAGTCGGCATCGAGGATCAGCATGTTCTCGTAGGCACCGCCGAAACGCTGGACCCATTCGGCGATATTGCCGGGCTTGCGCGCGATGTTCTTCTCGCGGCGACGGTAATAGACAGGGATCGGCGCCTCGGCGGCGATCTCGCGCCAGGCGGCTTCCTCCCGCTTGCCGTGGAAGGCGTTGGAATCGCTGAGGACGAAGAAGTCGATCCACTCCGCCGCGCCCGCTGCCGCGATGGAATTGGTCATCGCCCGGACGCGGCCGAAGGTCGCCTCGACGCTCTCGTTGTAGACCGGCATCAGCACGGCGGTGCGGTGCCGCAGCGAGGAGGCCGGGCTGGGGATCGCGGTGAAGCCGGGATGCTTGCCGCTGATAAGCTGGAGGAAACCGATCGTCGAGGTGACGAAACCGAAGGAAATCCAGCAGAACAGCGGCACGAAGAACAGCAGCAGGATCACGTCTATCACGCCGAGACCGTCGCGCGACAGGGCGAAACGCACTTCGCTCGACGCGGCAAGGCCGATCGTGGCGGTCAGCGCGATCAGCAGCAGGCGCTTCACCAGCATGCCATGCGGGCTGGTTTTCACGGCGATGGTGCCGGGCGCGATACCGTCGAGGTCCTGGATCGGCATCGCCAGCGGCGCTTCCGCCGGAAGCGGGTTGAGGGCGCGGTTCATGGCTGAATTCCCTGGATCACCGTCTCGCTGAGCGCCTGGTCGCCCTCCGATTTACTGGCCCGTTTTATATATAACCTGAATTCGGGCGAAGGCACAGCCGAGGGCAGCACATCCAGCGTCACGCGCCAGCGGCCCTCCTGTCCGGCCACCGGATAGGCTGCGGAATGGAGCAGCGCCTTGGGCGGCAGGTTGGTCGCCGCCATGACCCCGCTGTCGCGGGTAAGCCCCTTCAGCGCCGCGCCTTCGAAATCGAACACGAACTTGCGCGCTTCCTGCGAAGTCGGCGTGTCGCCCGGTCGTCCGGCCCGGCCCTGCCAACTATCCACGCAGCGCGCCGCCGTACCGGCGCTGGGGTCCTGCGAGGTCCAGGTGAGGCGATAGGCGAACTCGCGGCTCTGCCCGGCCTTGGCGGGCTGGTCCGATACCCAGAAGGCGGCGATATTGTCCTGCGTCTCGGCGTCGGTGGGCATGCGGTAGAGCATGACCGTGCCCGTGCCCCAGTCCCCCTGCGGCTCGACCCAGAGCGAAGGGCGGCGGTCGTAGAAGGCACCGTCGTCCTGATAGTGGTCGAACGTCTGGTCGCGCTGGAGCAGCCCGAAAGCCTTCACATGATCGGCACGCAAGGCATTGGTGCGGTTCACCGAGGGGTTGGCGAGCGGCATCCAGATGCGCTCGCCATTGCCCGGCCACAGGGCGAGACCATCGGAATCGTGGATTTCCGGACGCCAGTCGGTGCGTTTGGCGGGGTCGGACTGGTCGTACCAGAACATGCTGGTGATCGGCGCGGCGCCAAGGCGTTCGATATCACGGCGGAAGAACAGCGCCGCGCGCACGTCCTGCGTCACGCCCGCTGCCGACTTGCGGCAGTCGAAGGCATAGGCGCCGGTCACGCTCGGCCCGTCGAGCAGCGCGTGGATGCGCACATGATCGCCGCCGAGGTTTTCGATCCAGAACTCGGTGAAGGCGGGAAATTCTTCCGCCTTGGGCAGTGCGGTGTCGACGGCGATGCCGCGCGCCGACAGCCCGTACTGGTCGCGCGAACCGGACGCGCGGAAATAGGAAGCGCCGAGATAGGCCATCCAGTCCGAGTGCTGGTCGGCAGTCATGACCCGGAACCCCGCCGGATCGCCCTGCTTGCCGCCCACGAAGAGGCCGCGCGCATCGACAAGCTCGCGCGCCGCGCCGTTCTCGACGAGATGCAGCTTCACCGCATGGGGCGAGGTGCCGCGCGTGGTCGGGAACAGGCGGACATTACCGCCGAGCGCCTGCGCCTGCCCATATGTCAGCCTACCCGCCGCATCGAAATCGGCGGCAGCATGGGGCGAGGTCGTCGGCTCGGCCCAGTGACGCCCGGCAAGCGCGCGCGCCTGCTGGACCAGCGTATCCCAGGAAAACGGCGTGGGCGCGGCAAATTTCGGCTGCACGGCGGCCTCGGCCATGCGCGGGAAAGCGGCAAGCCCGGCCATCAGGGCCAGCAAGCCCGAAAATTCGCGCCGGGCGAGTGATTGCTGCGAGACGGGAAGATCGGCCTCAATCGCCGTATCCGGGCTCTCGCCCCTCATGTTCGTTCGGTTCATGCGGTCAATACGCATAGACGAAACCAAAGTTTCGTTGCGCAAGAAGGGTCCTTCTATTGTCGGGCGCAATCACCGGCCCTGTCACCGGGCAGGCGGATTGCGCCAGCCGATGATCACTTCGTCACCGGGCTTGAGATCGTTGGCGAAGACTTCCGTGCGTTTGCCGTCGCCTGCGCCTGTCGAAACATAGACGCGGCGCGGCTCTCCGTCCGGCGAAACGAGATAAATGCGCGCCCGGCTGCGGTCGGCCGAGTTCTCCGGATCGAAAGTGAGCGCGGAATCCGGCACCAGCATCACCCCCTTGCGCGCGGGCAGGGCGATTTCGACCGTGGCGGCCATGCCCGGACGGACCGTTTCCGCCGGATTTTCGAGCGTGAAAGCGGCGCGGCGCGATCCCGGCGCATCGGCGCGGTCCAGCAGGACGCGGGCGAGCGTGGCCTGCTGAACGGTATCCGGCATCGCATCCAACCGCACGCGGGCTACGGTGCCGGTACCGATCTCGGCATTGCCTGCCTTGGCCAGCGGAATCTCGATCTCCAGCGTCTCGTCGCTGGCGGCCAGCGTGAACAGGCGCATCCCGGAGCGAACGCGCTGCCCGGTGCTGATGTTGCGATCCACCACGAAGCCCGCGAAAGGCGCGCGCACGACGGCGGCGGCCAGTTTCTCGCTATCGGCCTTGAGACCGCTCTGCGCCGCCGCAAGACGCGCCTGCGCCGCAGCAACCTCGCGCGTCGCCCGATCGACGGCGCTGCGGGCGCTTTCCAGCTCGTTGACCGCCGGGACCCGGTGCCCGGAACGGCGCCAGACATCCTCGAACCGGCCCAACTTCGCCGCCGCCTCGTCCCGCGAAGCCCGCGCCGCGGCAAGCTCGGATTCCGCTGCCGAGACCAGCGAACGGTCTGCAGAAAGCGTGCTGCGCAGCGGCTCGGCATCGATCGTGGCGAGCACTTGCCCTTCCTCCACGCGCCCGCCCGCCGGAACGCCTTCCGCCGTGACGGTGCCGTCCAGCGTCGCCGTCAGGCCGACTTCGCCGCTGCCGTGAATCGTTCCCTGCTCCGAGATCAGCGGCACCACATCGCCGCGCTCGACCAGAGCCGTGTAATAAGGCGAATCCGTGCCGCTCAGGAACCGGACCAGCAGCATCACCGAGGCGACCGCCGCCAATGCCAGCAGCAGCCAGCTGAGCAAGTGCCCCCTGCCCCGCCGTTTTCCGGACCCCAGGAATGTATCGAGTGCCCCCGATTCGGCTTCAGTCACAGGTCGCAGCCCCCATCGGCGGATCGAGATCGGCAGCCGACCAGCCGGCGCCCTCCTGCTTGTGCAGGCGAACGGTCATCGCCGCGCGGTCCGCCTTCATGCCGACGCGCGCTTCCTCCGCCGCCAGCGCCGCCGCTTCGGCGACATAGAGCGTGGCGAAATCGCCGAATCCCGCCCGATAGGCCGCGCGCGCATCGGTAACGGCGCGCTTCGCCTGGGCGGCGGTATCCGCCAGCGCGGCCTCGCGCTTGTCGAAGGCGGCAAGCGCCTCGCGAGTCGAGGCGACTTCGGCGCGCGCGCCTTCATCCGCCTTCGCCAGCTTCTGCAAGGCATCGCGCAGCGCCTGCGGCGTCGCGGGGTCCTCCGGCGCGGCCAGAGCGGCATCGAGCTGGGCCTGCGTCACTTTTTCATGCGCGAGGCTGGATTCGAGACGGCTGCGCAGCGCCAGAAGATCGGCGCGGTGCAATTGCGCAGGCGCATCGACGGCAAAAACGGGAATATCCGCCTTTTCGCCGAGCGCAGTGAGCAGATCGGTGTCGCTCATGCCAGTCTGCGCCGAAAGCGCCGCCCGCGCGGCATCGTAACGCGCGCGGGTGGCAGCAACATCGGCATCGACCACGCCCGCCATGCTGTTGCCAAGTCCCCCGTCGATCGCGGTGACGAGACCGGCCTGACGGCGGAACTCGGCGATCACCGCATTGTCGCGGAACTGGTCCAGCCGCTGGGTCCGCAGCATCAGAATCTGCTGAAGACGGCGCACCTGCACATAGGCCAGCGCCACTTCGCTCGCGCGGTCGGCACGCGCCTGCGCATAAGCATAAGCCCAGGCCATCCGCGCCGCATCGCGCTCCGGCGCCTCGTCCTTGCCGACCAGCGCGCGGACCTTGCCCGCAAGCCGCCGCGAGGCCGCCGCGTCAGTCTCTTCCTGCTCGTGCAGACGCGCCGCGCGGCAGGCGAGATCGTTGTCAGCCGCGATCCCCCGCTCGATCAGATTGGCCAGCAGCGGATCGCCCGCCGCCTTCCACCAGTCGCCATCCTGCGGCGCGGCCACGGGCGGGGCGATCGTCAGGCTGGCATGGGTCTCGGGCGCCTTGGACGTGGCGCACCCGGCCAGTACGCAGGCAAGCGCCAGCGCCATGGGACCGCTCGCGCGGCGAAGGGCAACAGGATTTCGCACAAGGGCTGCGATAGCAGCAAAGCGCGCCGAGGCAATCATGCTGCGCATGCGAAGCCCCCAAGTTCTTGCCGGAGTGACGAAAAACGCACCCACAGCCGCCTGCTGGCCGCTTCCCGATCCATGTCCCGTATCCCCTCGCTCTATTCCGGTCGAACGGTGCCGAAACGCACGGAAGCGCCGAGAGTGTCGTAAAGAAAAAGAAAAAGCAGGGGATCATAGACCCCCTGCACCCCCATTACTGTCTAGGTCACGCGGACCAACGCCGTTGCGCGCCCACGGCGGCGTCGGGAGACTTAATGGCTGCGCCGCAAGGAGCGCACTTCGGATAGGCGGCGCGCAGCGTAGACATTTAGAGGGTCTGGGGGATCATCCCCCAGGACTTCACTCTTCCTTTAAACCGGCAACCCCACATAATTCTCGGCAATAACCCGCCGCGCATGTTCGCTCGACGCGATGTAATCGAGTTCCGCCAGCTGCATCCGGCGCTCGAACGGGCCGTCCTCGGGGAAGCGGTGCATCAGCTTGGTCAGCGACCAGCTGAAGCGTTCCGCCGCCCAGACGCGGCGCAGGGCCTTGGTCGAATAGGCCGGGATCGCGTCGTTATCGACGTTCCTGAAGAAGGCGGTCAGGGCTTCGTGGGCGTAGTAGACGTCGCTGGCGGCGAGGTTCAGGCCCTTGGCGCCGGTCGGCGGGACGATATGCGCGGCATCGCCGCAGAGCAGCAGGCTGCCGTGGCGCATCGGTTCGAACACGAAGGAGCGCAGCGGGGCGATCGACTTCTCGATGGAAGGGCCGCGCGTGATATGGGCGGCGGCGTCGGGACCGAGGCGGATCGAGAGTTCGTCCCAGATGCGCTCGTCGCTCCAGTCTTCCAGTTTTTCGGTCAGCGGCACGTCGATGTAATAGCGGCTGCGGGTGTGGCTGCGCTGCGAGGCGAGCGCGAAGCCGCGTTCATGGTGCGCATAGATCAGTTCGTGGTTGCAGGGCGGCACGTCGGCGAGGATGCCGAGCCAGCCGAAGGGATAGACACGCTCGAAAGTCTGGCCGACGCTGGCGGGGATCGCCTGACGCGAAGGACCGTGGAAGCCGTCGCAGCCGACGATGAAGCGGGCGTCGATGCGGCGCTCGGCGCCGCCCTTGGTGTAAGTGACGTAGGGCGCGTCGCTCTCGATGTCGTGGAGGGCGACGTCGGCGGCCTGATAGATCACTTCAAGGCCGCGTTCCTCGCTCGCTTCCATGAGGTCGCGGGTCAATTCGGTCTGGCCGTAGACCATGACCTGCTTGCCGGTCAGCGCCTTGATGTCGATGCGGATCAGGCGCTCGCCGTCGGCGAGGTTGAAGCCGTCGTGGGGCAAGCCTTCGGCCTTCATGCGCGCATCGAGGCCGAGGCGCTCCATCAGCGCGACGGTGCCCTGCTCCAGCACGCCCGCGCGGATGCGGGAAAGGACGTATTCGCCGGTCTGGCGCTCGACGACGACGCAGTCGATACCCTCGGCGCGGAGCATGTGCCCGAGGAGCAGACCGGCCGGACCGGCACCGATGATGGCTACTTGCGTGCGCACTTTCGCATTCTCCCAATTCCAGACATGCGGGCTCACGCTTCGCTGATCGGGGAGCCTCGCTTCGCCTTGGGATTGACACTGCACGCGGTCTGGCGGAATGCACCGGACGGCCATTCTTCCGGTACTTTCGAGACACGCATGACACTTGCCCGGCCCGTCCCCTCCTATGTCCTCTACGGCGAGGATATTCCGGACAGCTCTCCGGAATTCGGGCATATCGAGACGATCGCTGCACGAAGCTCCTTGCATGACTGGGAAATCGCGCCGCATCGCCATGTCCGCGGCGTGCAGGTCATGCTGGTATCGAAGGGACAGGTGACGCTCACCATCGATGACAGGACCGAAACGCTGGAAGCGCCCTGCCATATCGTGATTCCGGCGGGCAGCATCCACGGCTTCCGCTTCCGGCCGGAGACGCTGGGCTATGTGCTGATGCTCAGCAGCGGTTTCGCGGAGCGGCGCAGCACCCCCGGCGACCCGCTACTCCACGCCGCCACCCATGGCCGCTTCGCACTGACGTCGGTGGAAATACTCTCGCGGGTCGAATTCCTCTGTGCGGAAATGCTCGCCATTCCGCAGGACTGGCGGCGCCCGAACGCGCTGTTCCTGTCCATGGCCGAAGCGCTGCTGCGCTCGCTGCTGCCGGAAGAGGGGGCCGCCGACGAAGGCAGCGGCGACCAGCGCATCTCGCACCTCCGCCACCTTGTCGAACTGCACTTTCGCGACCAGCTGCCGGTGGGCTGGTACGCCGAGCGGCTGGGCATGACGGCCCGCACCCTCACCCGCCTGTGCCGCGCGAAACTGGACTGCTCGCCGCAGGAACTGCTCCATGCGCGGCTGGCGCTGGAGGCGCAGCGGCTGCTGTGCTTCGCCAATGCCAGCGTGGTGCAGGTTTCGAACGAACTGGGCTTTTCCGATCCCTCGTATTTCTCGCGGTTCTACCTGCGGATGACGGGGCATCGGCCGCATCTGGACAAGTCCACCCATGCGCAGGGGGAGTAGAAGGGGGAAGGGAAGAAGCAGGGGATCATAGACCCCCTGCACCCCCATTACTGTCTAGGTCACGCGGACCAACGCCGTTACGCGCCCATGGTGGCGTCGGGAGACTTAATGGCTGCGCCGCAGGGAGCGCACTACGGATAGGTGGCGCGCGGCGCTGACATTCAGAGGGTCTGGGGGATCTCCTGAGCTTGTCGAAGGGCCCCAGGATTTCCTCTTCTTACTTCCCCAAAGTAACCGGCCCGATCAGCCCCGAGGGCCTCAGCGGCGCATCGGCACGATAAGTCGGCATGGCCGTCCAGGTGATCGGTTTCGCGCCCGGTTGAGCATCCCCGACCAGACGGTTGACCCAGAGGTTGGCCACCTTCACCTCGATGGTGTTCACGCCGCCCTTCACGGCCTTGCCCACATCGATCCGGTAAGGCGCGTGCCAGACCGCGCCGACCGGCTTGCCGTTCACCGTGACTTCCGCCAGATCGCCCACCTGCCCGAGATCGAGCCAGAGCGGCTGTCCGGCCTTGCCCCCCTTGGGCAGGGTGAAGCTGCGCGAATACGTCGCCTCGCCGGAAAAGTACTTCACGCCTGCATCGGCGTTCCGTTCGAGCGGGGCCAGCTTCGCCATGTCGATAGAGGCCGGGGCGCCGCGATCGGCCTGGAAGCGCACGGTCCAGCTATCGTCGAGTGAGGCCAGCGTCTGTACCGGCTTGGTCGTCAACGTGAGGCTCTGCTTCGTTGCAGCCTTGCGGAATACCACGAAGACCGCATCATCCTCGATCAGTGACAGCGGCACGACCGTCTCGCCGTTCTCGATGCGGTAGCTGACCGGCTCGCTGGTGCCGGTTTCGGCGTGCCAGAGTTCGGGCACCTTGCCGGTCACGCGGAAGTGCGCCTCGATGGTCTGCGGACCTTGCGGGTTGGAGAGATAGTAGATCTCGCCCTGCCCGTCGCGGCGGTGGACGAAGGGGATTTTCGCGCCCGCTTCCGCCCCGGTGAAGCGGAAGTCCGGGGCGGCGCCGATAGCCCCCAGCGCGCCTTCCACATCCTTGCCCGCAATCACCCGGCCCTTGCCGACAGTCGCGTCACCGCTGCCCGGCCAGAGCTTCACCACCAGCGCCGACCACTCGGCGTCCTGCGCGCCCATCATGCTGGGTGTGGCAACCGGCGCATCGCCGATCACCGTCGCGCCGCCTTCGACAAGCGCCGCCAACTTCTTCAGCGCTCCCAAGGTCATGCGCTGCGAGGAACCGCCGAGGTAGATCGCCCGGTAGCGCGCGCCGCTGGGCGCGACCACTTCGTTACCGTCGTTCGACAGCAGGCCGGTCAGCGCATCGTAGCTCAGGAAATCATAGGCATGGGAGACCGGCGCATCGGCCACCGGCTTGTCGCCGTAGAGTCCGGTCAGCGGCGCTTCCTCGCCGTAGAAGTAGGCGACATCGGCCACGTTCCGCCCCGCCTGAAGCAGCAGCGAGGAGCGGGAGATATAGTCCACCCAGGGCTTCGCCATCTCGCCCCAGCTTTCCATCCGGTTGAAATACTGGCCAAAGATGAACAGCGAGAGGCCCGGCTTCTTGTCGTCCACCGGCACATGGACCGAAGTGTGGACCACCGGACGGTTGACGCCGTTGACGAACTCCATGTCGATCACGCGCTTCAGGTCCTTGGGCGCAAAGGCCCAGGGCGACATCGAGGCAGTCATCGATTCCGCCGCGACAAGGTTCTGGCCGTAGAGGTGCGCGACCGAGGCCGCGCCCTTCATGTCGGCGATCAGGGTCTGGCGCGGGCCTTCCTCGCGGAAGGTCCACATGGCGGCCATCGGAATGTCCGTATGGCTGCGCATGGTCATGTCGTCGCCCAGCATCGGGCGCTTGTCTTCCAGCGCCTCTCCATAGAGCTTCAGCCCGTTTTCGTGGGCGACCCTGGCAACGGTGCCGTAGTGCTCGCTGGCCAGCAGGTCGGCCAAAGTGCGACGGTAATCGTAGAGGAACTTGTCCGCTTCTTCGCGCGTGCCGACCAGCACGCCCGCCAGCGTCGGCAACCAAGGCCGCGCGTCATAGCCGCGCAGGCGCTGGAACTGCTCCAGCATCTTCGGCGTCCAGTTCGCCTCACCCACCTCGATCGAATCGGTCAGCAGCGCGCGCACGCCGCGCTGGCCGATCATGTCCGGCCCGGCGGCCTCCTTGTACATGCCGATATAGTGGTCGAGATAGCGGCGCACGGCATCGCCATCGAACTTGTCCACCTCAAGCCCGGTCGCCTCGGGCGGCGCGGGGTGGTTGGTGGTGCCGAGCAGCGAATAGCCCATGCGCAGCACCCGCCAGCGCTGGCCCTTGGGCAGCGCCGGGGCCTGCCAGTCGAGCGTGCCATCGGCTTTCAGCTTGCCGGTGAGATCGATGACGCTGGCGGGCGCAACGCCCTCGGCGCCGTCCTTGGGTTCTTCCAGCGCGTAGTAATCGCGGCTCATCACGAAACCGGCCTTGGTTTCGAAGCGGTCCACCCTCGCCCCGGCATCGAGCGCGAAGGTGCCGACGATCAGCGGCTTCTTCGCCAGCATCGCCCCGACGCCGTCGAACAACCCGCCCATGGCAATGCCCGGCGCGGGCGAGCCGAGGCCGCCGTCGGGCTTGCGCGCTTCCAGCACCAGCCGGAAATGCGCGGCGGTGACAGCGGGGAAGCTGACCGTGGTGGGCACGGTGCCCAGCGTCAGCGTCGCGATCCGCGTCCATGCCTTGCCGTCCGCGCTCGATTCCAGCGCGCCGGTGAAGGCCGCTCCGGCGAAGGGGATCACCACATCGGGCACGAAGACCGTAGCCGAACCGATCTTTGCGGGCGTGGCATAATCGAGCCGCAGGCTGGGCGTCTCGCCCTCCTTGCGGGCCAGCGTGACACCCTTGTTCAGATCCGCGTCGAACAGCGCCGCTGCCGAAAGCGCATTGCCAAGCCCGTCGACGGCGCGCGGCAACGCGGCGGCAGGCGCCACGGTTTCGGGGAAGGCAAAAACGCCGACTTCGCCGTAATACGAAGGGCCGGGAGGCGCGGGATGGCCGGAAATCATCTCCTCGATGGAGAGCGCGGGCGCGAGGCTCTGGTAAGGGCCGGTCTGCACCGGCGGCGCGGTCAGCTTGCCGGAGAAGCGCTGCCCGGCAGGCACCGCAGTCTCGGACCACACCAGCTTCTTGAGGCCGTCCTGCGGCTGCACCCACGGCCCGCCGGTTTCGGACCAACCGGGGGAAGAGGCGATGGCGAGTTCCAGCCCCTGCCGGTCCGCCTCATGCGCGGCGAAGCGGAAGGCATCCTTCCACTCGGGCGTCATGTAGACGAGGCGGTGATCTACCACTTGCGGGGTCTGGAGATTGGCGTCGAAATTCTGGAGACCGCCGATGCCGACGCGCTTCATCCACGCCATGTCCTTGGCGATGCCGTCCTTGGAGATATTGCCGTTCATCCAGTGCCACCAGACGCGCGGACGGGCGGAGTTCGGCGGATCGCGGAACTGTTCTTCCAGCGGAGCGGCTGAGGTATCGGTGTTGGCGGCAGGTGCCTGCTCCTGCGCGATGGCAGGAACGGCAACAAGTGCGGTGGCAGCGCACAGCAGAGTGCGCAGCGTATGGATCGGCATAATCCCTCCTGGATCCAGATGGTTGTTTTTGGCGCAGTGGCCATGCCGGGAGGGCTTTTGCCCTTCCCGGCGGCAGTTCAGGTATTGGTGAGTATCAGACGATCCCGGCGCCGAGGCCCACGGCCTTGGTTCCTGCGTCTTGCGGTCGCGCCAGCGGCTTTCGCGGTAGACGCCCAGCACGTCCGCCGCGCCGCCCGCTTCTACGCGCGCCTTGGCGAGGATCGGGCCGACATCAACGTTGTAGGCCCGGCGCAGCGCCTGGAAGGCCATCATTGTGTCGTTGGCTTCCTGAGCCAGATGCAGCGCCTCGCGGTCGACCAGCAGCGCCTTGTAATCGCGCACCTTGTCCCAGGGAAAATGCGGCGAGACGCGCGGGGTCAGGCGCGAAAGCTGGTTGATGACGGCGCAGTCCTGCAGCTTTTCGTGAATGTTGGTCGGCTCGCCGGCCAGCGGGAACTTGGCGAAGCGGGTGCCGCCCCAGATTTCCTGCGTCGCCGCCTCGTCGCCCGAGCTGGCCGCCAGCGCGATGATCGCATCGGGGTGAACGTGATCGACATGGGCGAAAGGCAGCAGCGAGTGCAGCGGCGTGTCGATAGAGGCAGCCCGCGCGTTCAGGTTGAAGGTGCAGTGCGGCAGATAGCCGACCATCTTGTCGTCGTCTTCCGGCCCGGCATAGTGCGCCTCAAGGCCGAGCAGCTTGTCCTGATAGAGCGGGTGCAGGCGCCCAGCGAACAGAACATCGTCCTCGCACCCGCGGGCGAGGATTCGATGCCGCGCTTCCACGCGCCCAAGCTGTTCATGGGCGCGGCGGCGGTGGGACCTCAGGGGGTGATGCAGCAGGATGTGATCCTCGTCGCCCCCGAGCGCCGGTTCATGGACCGGGCGGAGGAAGTCGTGTTGCTCGTGGACAGCTCGAAGTTGCGCTCTTCGTCGGGCGCGATCGTCTGCGGGCTGGATGAGGTGGATACGATCGTTACCGATGCCGGGATTCCGCAGGATATGGCGGATCGGTTGCGGGACCTTGGGGTTAAGGTGATTATCGCCTGAAGATAGGAAGAAGTCCTGGGGGATGATCCCCCAGACCCTCGAAATGTCGACCTGGCGCCCAGCCTCTCCGTTGTGCGCTCTTTGCGGCGCAGCCATTAGGTCTCCCGACGCGGCCATGAGCGCACGACGCTGTTGGTCCGCCTGACCTAGACGGTAATGGGGGTGTTGCCCCCCTGCTTTTCCTCTTCCCACTTAAAGCGAATTCCGCCTGGCAATCCCTCCCAGCACCGAAGCACTCGGCTTGGGCGTCCGCGCAAACGTCGTGCGGTCCACGCTGCACAAGCCGAAGCGCGGCTTGTAGCCGAAGATCCACTCGTAGTTGTCCAGCAGCGACCAGTGCATGTAGCCGAGCACCGGCACCCCGTCGTCCATGGCCTGCTTCAGCCCTTCCAGCGCCGACGGAATGAACCGGGCGCGCAAGCTGTCGTCCTCGGTGCCGACGCCGTGTTCGGAGACGAGGATCGGGACCTTCGTGGCCGCGTGGACGTAGCGCACCGCGCCTGCCAGCGAGGGCGCCCAGACTTCGGTGCCGGACCAGTTGCGGTCGGCGCTGTCGGGCGCGGGCAGACGGCCCTTGTCGTTCCAGACCGCGCGCTCGTAGTTCTGCACGCCGATGAAGTCGTCGCCCTTGGCGATCTCCAGCCAGCCGCCGTAGAGTTCGGCCCGCACCTTGTCGCGCATGGAGTTCTTGCCCGATGCCTGGTCGTCCAGCACCGAGAGCGTGAAGCCCACAGGCAGGTCTCCGCGCACCGCCTTGATCGCGGCGCGCGCGGCCTTGTGTCCGGCCATCTGGCCTGCGACGATGGCATCGACATCCTCGCGCCCGGCGACATTGGCGCAGAGGAAACGCTCGACGCCGAGGCGCTTGCCCGCGGCGGCGAGCGTCTCGCGCTGCATGTCCCAGACCGGCGGCGGCAGGATGTTCTTGAGGATGAGCAGGATGTTCGGCTCGTTCAGCGTCATGGCCATGGCGATGCCGGCGCCGATGGCGCGGGCCACCCTGTCGCAGTAGCGGGCAAACAGCTGCGCCGAGTCCGGGTTGGCCCAGCCCCCTTGCGCGCTGAACCAGCGCGGCGCGGTGAAGTGGTTGAACGTCACCAGCGGCGTCAACCCGCGCGCGTGGCAGCCTTCGACGATGCGCTTGTAGTGGTCGAGCATGGCCTGCGAGAACAGGCCCTTCTCCGGCTCGATCCGCGCCCATTCCACGCCGAAGCGGTAGGATGTGAGGCCGAGCGACTTCACGATGTCGAGGTCGGTCGCCCAGAGCTCGAGGCTGTTCACCGCATCGCCCGAAGGCTCGGCAAAAACGGTCGGCTTCTGGTTTTCGACGAACCAGAGGTCGGAGGCGGTGTTGTTGCCCTCGATCTGGTGCGGCGCGGTGGCGGCGCCCCAGAGGAAGCCCTTGGGGAAGGCCGGGTTCGGGCGTTTCGTCGCAGCATGCGCCATGACCGGCGCTGCGGCGGCGAGTGCTCCTGCCGCGAGCAGGCTTCGGCGGTCGAGATTTGCGATCTTGGTCATCGGACGTGCCCCTCAGGAATGGTCGGCGAAGAAGGAAAGCAGTTCATCCGACAGGCGGCGGTCCGCGGTGCCGAGATGCATGGCCATGGAATAGTGGTTGTGCCCGGAGGCATAGTGCGCGCGCG
Organism: Novosphingobium sp. BL-S-20; assembly: GCF_055521635.1. Taxonomy (NCBI): domain Bacteria; kingdom Pseudomonadati; phylum Pseudomonadota; class Alphaproteobacteria; order Sphingomonadales; family Sphingomonadaceae; genus Novosphingobium; species Novosphingobium sp. BL-S-20. The sequence goes on from NZ_CM145494.1 coordinate 2,606,638, forward strand.
GCAGGTGGCCGTGACGGCCGAGGCGAGCCTGCAGCAGGCTGGCCCATTCGGCCTGAAAGCGCGGCGGATCGAACTCGGCGCAGGCTATCAGGAGCGGCAGGCCCGTCGCCATCACCGCGCCCATCGGCATGCGCAAGTCGTAGCAGTCCTGCGGGCCGTAGTAGAGCATGTCGCGCTCATCCAGTGGCGTGAAACCGTAGAGGCCCGAGAGCAGCGCCGCGCCGCGCACCAGCTTGCCGTGATCCTCGCGCGCTCTCAGAAAAGCCGAGACATGGACCGCGCCCGCCGAAGTGCCGAGCAGGAATATCCGCTCCGGATCGCCGCCATGCTCCGCCGCGTTCGCGCGCAGCCAGTCGACTGCGAGGCCCACGTCTTCCGCACCGGAGGGCCACATATGCGCGGGCGCGAGGCGATAGTTCATCACCGCGCCGATCAGCCCGTTCGCCGCCGCCCAGCGCCCGACATGGGCATTGGTCCAGCCGCTCCCCCCGTTTTCGCCATACCCGCCTTTGTCGCCGACGAGGAAGCCGCCGCCATGGACAAAGAGGACGACCGGACGCGGCTCCATGCTCCCTCCGTCACAGTAGAGATCGAGCCGGTTGCGCGGATCAGGACCATAGGTGCAGTCCGCCGCAATTGGCGGCATCGCGGCGGCGAGTGCCTCCTGTTCCGGCCCATAGAGCGCGCGGAGGGCTGCCACCACGTCCGGCCCCATCCGCGTGCCGAGATTCCGGATCGTCCCGCTCATGCCGTCCGCTCCCCAAAGCCGCGGAAGAACAGCCGCGTCACGGCAAGCCGCGTGCAGACCGCGCCGAGCGCAGCACCATAGACGACCTTGAAAGCCAGCGCGGGCAGGCTCGAAACCGCATGAAACGGACCGTAGAGCGCCAGCACCGCCAGCAAGGCCGCACTGGCGAACCCCAGCAGCACGCCGCTTGCCGTGGTTCGGGCGATTTCCGTTCCGGAAGGCCCCAAGCCCAAGCCAAAGGCTCCCGCCCTGCGCAGCTTTCCGCGCACCACGAAAGCCGGCACCAGCGAAGCCATCAGCGAGACCATCATGCCTTGTGGCAGGAAATCCAGCGCGAAGCGATCCGGCGCGCCCATCGCCAGTTGCCGCGCAGTCAACCCGAAGACGAGCGCGAAGAACGCCGCGCTCAGCACCGCATTGATCGCCGCGCTGACGATCTGCTCCTGCCGCAGCAGGCGATAGGGATCGAATTGTCTCTGCATCATCCTCTTTCCCTTTCGCGAAACCTTGCGCCGGACGTGGGCCGGACGTGACCCTGGCCACGCCCGGCGCGCAAGATCAGAACTTGGCGTCGAGGCTGATGCCGACATTGCGATAGGACTGCGGCCCGTAGATCGCACCGACATTGGCCGCGTTGCCGAACGGGAAAGAGGTCTGCATCAGCGAAGGCTCGTGCACGTTGAACAGGTTGCGCACGAAGACCGCGACCGAGTAGCGATCGTCCTGGGTGCGCAGGCCCAGTCGCCCGCCGACGGTCCAGTGCGGCCGGAAGGTGCTTTCCGAATAGGCGTTCTCTTCGTAGCGGATGCGCGATTTCCAGACCGTATCGACCGACAGGAACCCGGCGAAGCGCTCGCCGATCGGCTGCTCGTACTCGCCCGAGAGCGTGAACTTGTAGCGCGGCGCATAGGCCAGCTGCGAGCCGCCGATATCGGTGCCGTCGGAGCCGATATAGCTCTTCGGATAGGTCGCCTTGGCGTAGATGAAGCCGGTGTTGAGCGAGAGATTGTCGAAGACCTTGCCGAAGAAGTTCAGCTCGGCGCCGCGCGTCTTCACGCCGTCCACGTTCTTCTGGTCGCAGGAAATCACGCTGGACGAATTGATCGTGCAGCTCTGGGCCTGGAAGTTGTCGATCTTCATGTAGAACAGGCTGGCATCGGCCACCCAGCCGCCGAACAGCGTGGACTTGAAGCCAAGCTCATAGGAGGTCGGGATTTCGGGATATACGACATAGGGATCGCGGCCGTCGCTGGGCACGGCGATCTGGCCGCCCTTGAAGCCCCGCGAGACAGTGGCATAGGCCATCGTCGTCGAATTCAGGTCGTACTGGGCGCCGAGACGCCACGACCACTTGGCGACATCGAGCACGGTATCCGGCTGATCGGCGATATCCAGCGACAGGCGGTCGGTCGTGTAGCGCACGCCGCCGATCAGGCGGAACTGGTCGGTCACATGGCCGGTAAGCTGGCCGAAGAAAGCCAGCGATTCGTCGCGGATGGTCAGCGCCGGGGTAGTCGAGGGCGGCAGCGCATTGCCGAACAGCGTCACCTGCACCGTCTCGGGATCGCGGGTCTGCTTCTGGTTCGAATAGAACGCGCCCGCGGTATATTCGATCGGCGAACCGGCCGCCGAGCTGACCCGGAACTCCTGCGTGAACAGGCTGATATTGCGGTTGACCGGATCGTTGATCACCGTCAGCGGCAGGGTATCCGCGCGGAACACGTTGGAGGCCGCGCCATAGCCGGATTCGCCGGACTTGCGCAGCGACGTGATCGAGGTGAGCGTGAACGGATCGGCCTCGTAGTCGACCTGGAGCGATCCGCCGTAGTTCTTGCTCTTGCCGGTGAAGCGGCTGTCCATGCAGTACTTCGAATTGCCCTCGCCCACGGTGACGCCGCAGCTTGCGAGTTCCGCCGTGATGTCCGGGGCGGCCTTGACGAAGGTGAAGAAGTCGCCGCCGTTCTTGAAGCGGGTCTGCGCATAGTCGCCGATCAGGTTCACGGTAACACGGTCGGTCGGCTCCCAGAGCAGGCGACCGCGCACGCCGTAGCGGTTGGTATCGTTGAGATCGCCGGTGACGGTATTGCGGTTCACGCCCTGACGGAGGTTGGCGACGCCCGACACGCGGATCGCGGCGTTCGATGCCAGCGGCACGTTGACGACGCCCTGCACGACCTGGTTGCCGTACCTGGCCCCCGCCGTCCCGGCATCGGACAGCTCGGTCCGCACGCGGCCCGAGAACTGCGTGAAGTCGGGCTTGTTGGTGGTGATGTTGATGACACCAGCCGAAGTGGTCAGGCCGAACAGGGTTCCCTGCGGGCCTTTCAGCACTTCGACGCGGGCGATGTCGAACAGGTCGGAGATATTGGCATTGCCCTGACTGACCTGATCGACGACGACGCCGACCGAGGCTACTGCGCCGGGCGAAAAGGTCATCGTGCCAATGCCGCGGATCGAGCCGCCGCCGCCGGTGTTCTGGCCCGGAGCCGCCTGGATTTCGAGGCTCGGCGCGATGCGGGCAAGGTCGTTGACGGTGTTGACCTGCTGGCGTTCGAGTTGCTCGGCGCTCGCCACGGTGATCGAGATCGGAACCTCGGTCACTTTCTCGGCGCGGCGCTGGGCGGTGACGATGATGTCGCTGCTGGAGATCGTCTCGGCAGCCTGAGGCGCGGTGTCCTGTGCCATGACAGGTGTACTCAGAGTGCCGAGAGCGATGCCGGAAAGCAAAGCGATCTTGTGAATGCGGGTCATTTGGTCTCTCCCCAAACTGATTGTTATTTCGATATTTCTTTTGTCGTTATGCGACCCGTCAGGTCTCATCGATGACGGGGTTGGAAAGGGTGCCGATCACGCCGATGGAGACTTCCACCGTGTCTCCGGCCTTGAGGTAGAGCGGGGGCTTGCGCTTGTCGCCGACGCCGCCGGGGGTGCCGCTGGCGATCACGTCGCCGGGCTTCAGATCGGTGAAAGTGGAGCAGTATGCGATGAGCTTCGGGATATCCCAGATCATGTCGGACACCGGCTGATCCTGCATCAGTTCGCCGTTCACGCGGGTCTGCACGCGCTGCGAAGCAAGGTCTTCCACATCGGCAGCGGCGACCATCGACGGGCCGAAGCCGCCGGTGCCGGGCCAGGTCTTGCCGGGGGTGAACTGGATGTTGTGGCGCTGCCAGTCGCGGATCGACCCATCGTTGAACGGCGCGAAACCGGCGACATGCTCCCACGCGTTCTCCGACGCGATGCGGCGGCCGCCCTTGCCGATGATGACGGCCAGTTCGCCCTCGTAATCGAAGCGCTCGCTTTCGGGCGGGCGGACCATGGCATCACCATCGGCGATCAGGCTGTCGGCCCAGCGGGTGAAGATCGCCGGGTGTTCCTTCTGCTCGCGGCCGGTCTCAGCGACGTGGGTGGCGTAGTTGAGGCCCACGCAGAGGATCTTTTCGGGGTTCGGGACCACCGGCAGCAGCGTGACGGCGGCGAAGGCGAACTCGCCGGTGGCGGGCAGCGCGGCAAGGTCATCGCCCAGCACGTCCTTCAGCCAAGCGTCGCCGCCGGATGCGCCGAGATCGAACACCTTTTCCCCTTCGAGGCGGCCGAAGCTCTTGCTGCCATCGGGACGTTCGAAGCTGATGTAACGGTTCATGCGTAGTCTCCCCTGCCCCGCGTGTCCTGCGGCGGCGGTCAAATGGTCAGAGCGGCGCGGCTTCCCAGTCGCGGCGGAAACGGAAGCGTTCCTCGGCACGGCGCAGGCCTTCGAAATCCTTGTCCGAGATGCCCCACTGGTCGATGCGGTTCGGCGGCCAGGTCCAGTCTTCCGGGGCGCCGGCCTTGTAGTCATGCGGCACCTTTTCGACGGCGGTCGAGAACTCGATCACCGGGCCGAACGGGGCGATGAAATAGGCGTAGACATTGGCGCCCGGGCCGTGGCGGCCGGGGCCCCACGCGGGAACCATGGCATGATCGCGCAGACGACCGATTCCGCGCATCACCGCGTCGATGTCCTCCATCTCGAAGGCGACATGGTTGAGTGAGGCAAAGCCGGCACGGGCGAAGGCGGTGGAGTGGTGGCTGTCGTTGCAGCGCACGAAGACCATGCCCTTGGTACGGTCGGAAACGAGGAAGCCGAGAATGTCCTCCACCGCGTGGCCGCAGGCTTCGGCATCGGCAGCGTTGAACACCACGTGGGTCAGCTTCACCGGCAGGTCGCGCCCGGTGATGGGCGCGACTTCGGTAGCGTCCACCAGGAAGCGCAGGATCGTGCCTTCGGGCAGTTCGACCAGCAGGCCGTGCCCGCCGCCAAGGTCGTGGCTCTGGGTCGGGCTGGCGGTCCAACCCGAGGCGGTCACGCGTGCCTTCAGCGCTTCCAGTTCCTCGCCCGTGCATACGAAGGTGGTCGAGCGGACGAATTCGTCTTCCGACTTCTCGAAAGCCACGAGGTAGGGGAACGGGCCGGAGCCGCGCAGATAATGCGTCTCGCCCTTCGTCTCAGCCTCAGCCATGCCCCAGATTTCGGTCATGAACGTGGCGGCAGCGGCCGGATCGGGCATCGCCAGTTCGATGCTGCGCAGTTTCATGCCTCTTGCTCCTGGAAAAGTCCCGCCGCGCGGATGCCGGCGCGGGCGCACTGAGCATCGCACTCGCCAGTGTCACCGCTGACGCCCACGGCGCCGATCAGGGTGCCGGCGGCATCGCGGATCACTACCCCCCCGGGAGAGAAGGCGATGCGGCCGCCGACGGCAGCGGTGACGCTTTGAAAGAACACGGGGTTGCCCTTGGCCCGCTCGGCAAGGACAGCGGTGTCCGCGTCCATGCCCACGGCGCCCTCGGCCTTGGCCCTGGCGATATCGAAGCGGTAGAGGCTCGCCCCGTCCTCGCGAGCGAAGGCGACCGGGTGCGCGCCCGCGTCGAGCACGATCACCGCCAGCCTCTTGGCATTGCGGGCCCGCGCTTCGGCCAGCGTAGCCGTGACGATGGTCTGTGCTGCGACAAGCGAGAGAGTCATGCGGCAAGCTCCTGATGGCTGAAAAGCTGGGCCGCACGGGCGGCAAGGAGGTCTTCGGCGCTATGGTTGGCGGTGCCGAAGACGTAGTGGTCGGGGCGGATCAGCACGGCATCCACGCCGTGTTCGTCGAGCCATGCGGTGACTGCGCCGTTGTCCGGCAGGGTGCCTGCCGAAACGCGGGTGACGCCCTCGGCCCGGCCCGGCACGGCATCGTCGCGGACGAAGAGGCGCCAGTCGCCGCCGGTCAGGTCGTCGAGCTTGCGGCCATCGGCCAGCACCGGCTGCACGAAGCGGACGCCCGCGCCGGAGGTTTCGCCAAGAACCACACCCTCGGCGATGGCGGGGATCAGATCGTGCGCGGTCTCACCGGCCTTCTGGCGCGCTTCCTCGCGGATGCGGGCATCGCGGGCGGCGGCAGTGGCAGGATCGAGTTCGCAGATGTAACGACCGGCAGCCACGGCAGCGCCGATCACCGCGCGGACGTGCGGATCACGCTCGCGCTGGTAAGTACCCAGCACCGATACATCGGCGCCGTGATTGGCCACTGCGTCCATCTTCCACGCCAGATTGGCGACGTCGCGCAGGCCATGGCACATGCCTTGCCCGAAGAACGGCGGCGTCTGGTGCGCGGCATCGCCAGCGAGGAACACGTTGCCGACCTGCCACTGATGCGCGACGAGACCGTGGAACCGATAGGTCGCAGCGCGCACGATCCGGTGCGGCACATCGGCCATCCACGCGCCGACCAGTTCGGCCACCTTTTCCGGCGCCGACATCGCCGTGTCGTCCTCGCCGGGGAGCAGCATGAACTCCCAGCGGCGATGGTCGCGGCGGCCGGGAACCACGGTGGCGGGACGCGAGGGATCGCACATCATCACCGAAAGGCGCTGGAGATCGGCCCCCTCCGGCACGCCGGAGAGCGGCGGAAACGCGACCGGTCCTTCCACTTCGGCATCGACGACAAGCCAGGGCTCCTCGAAATCGAGATCGTCCAGAGCGACGCCCAGCGCCTTGCGCACGGCACTGCGCGCGCCGTCGCAGGCGATGACCCAGCGGGCCTTGGCAGTGCGGGTTTCAGCGCCGTCGAGATACTCGACCGTCACGCCCTCTGCGTCCTGCGTCAGCCCCGTGAAGCTGGCGCCCAGCTTCAGCTCGACATTGGGCATCGCGGCAAAGCCCTCGCGCAAGTGCGCTTCGAGTTCGGGCTGGTAGAAGAAGTAATCGTTGGCCCACCCGAACGGACGCGGCTTGCCCACGGTGCCCATGTAGCGGATCACGCCATGGTCGGCTCCGACATGGAGGTGGCCGTCGGTGGCGATCATGTCGCCCTCAACCCGATCGATCACCCCGGCCGACTGGAACAGGCGCATCATCTCGTGATCGAGATGGACCGCGCGCGGTAGCGGGTAGTGTTCCAGTTCCCGTTCGAGAACCAGCACCTTGAGCCCTTTCAGGCCGAGAAGGTTCGCGGCCAGCGCGCCCACAGGGCCGCAGCCTACGACAACCACGTCGTATGACATTGATTTAGCCCCTGGTTACTCTGTTGCTTCGATCTCGGCGGGCGCCTTGTGGAACGCCCCGCCTTTCATGATCATGCTCAGCCGGTCCTTGTCCTGCAGCACCGCGACATTCGCCGTGGGGTCGCCGTCGACCAGCAGCAGGTCGGCCAGCCAGCCCTCCTTCACCAGCCCGACCTCAAGACCCATCAACTCGCCGCCGTACTGCGTGGCAGAGCGCAGGGCTTCGGCGGGAGTGAAGCCGAAGTACTGGACGAAATGCTCCAGATCGCGGGCGTTGCGGCCATGCGGATTGAACGGAAAGCCATAGTCGCCGCCGGTCAGGATGCGCACGCCGCGCGCCTTCAATGCAGGCACCAGCTTGCCCTCAAGGCCCATGCGCTCATGCGCGCTGGCCTTCATATGCGTCATGTCGACATGCGGCGGCGGGTTGGCCTCGATCGCCGCCACCGAAACGCCGGGACCGGGCGCGTAGAAGAACGTGTCCTTGTCCGCCGCCATGCGGTCCACCGTCGCCGCATCCGCGAAGGAGCAGTGGTAGAGAATGCGCGCACCGGCATCGAGGGCAAGGCCGATGGCTTCGGGCGAATAGGCGTGGGTGGCGATCCACATGCCCGCCTCGCGCGTCGCCTCTCCGGCGGCCAGCATTTCCTCGCGGGTGTAGAGCACCTGCATGGCCGAGCCGGGTTTCAGCGCATCCTCGCCGGAGACGACCAGCTTGATCGACTGGACGCCCTCATCCTTGCAGTAGGACACGAACTTGCGCATCGCATCGGGCCCGCGCCCGTTGAACACGTCGCCGGTCTCGACGCCTTCGTCGCCTTCCGGGCTGCGTTCGAGGGTGGAGGGCACCATACGCGGCCCCGGCGTCTCGCCTGCCGCAATGGCCTGAGCGAGTTCCGGCTCGATCATGTCGCCCAGCGCGCCGGCCGAGTAGATCGAGGTGAAGCCGTGGTCGAGCAGCACCCGCGCATTGCGCCAGGCCGCGACCTTCAGCTCGTCGGGTGGGAGGATGAACTGGTGGTAGATCTTCTCGACCGAAGATCCCCAGGTGAGGTGCGTGTGCGCGTCGACCAGACCCGGCATCAGCGTCTTGCCGCGCCCGTCGATGGTCACGTCGGCGGTTTCACCCGCCAGCGCATCGGCGCCGTAGGCCACGCGGGCGATCCGCTCGCCGTCCACCAGCACCGAGCCGGTCTGGAGAGCGCTGCCGCTGCCGTCGAAGATGGATACATCGCGGATCAGGGTCCGCATCGCTCTCTCCCGTCTTTTATCGTTCGGTTGAGCGAGGTTTAGCGCGCTATCGGCCCTCAAGTAAAATAATGAGTTTTCGATTTGCCATAGTCAAAAACTATGGAACTTCGGGCAATGCCCGAAGCATCGCTTCCGCCAGCGGAGAGAGCCGCCGGTCGGCAAGCCGCAGCACGCCGACGCTGCGTTCGAAGACGGCCTCCTTGATGGCGATGGCCCGGATCGAGCCGTCCGAAGCACCGTCGAGGGCCACGGTACGCGGCAGCACGGTGACGCGGTCGGTCTCGCGCACGATGGCGCGGGTGGTGAGCAGCGAGTCGCTGCGGATCGTCGTGCGCGGCACCGAGACACCGGCGGCGATGAACAAGGCGTCCACCTGGCGGCGGAAGGCCCCGCGTGCCTCGGGCAGAACCCAGGGGTAATGCTCGACCTCGCGCAAGGAGACGCGGCTCCCCAGATCGGCATGGCGCGGGCCGACGATCAGCGCGAAAGGGTCGCGCGCGCAGGTCACTTCCACCATGTCGGTGGGCACGTTCTGGATGCGGGTGGTGACGAAGGCGAGTTCGATCTCGCCCTTGCGCAGCATGTCGAGCAGTTGTTCGTCAGGTTTCTCGACCGCACTCAAGGCGAAGTCACCGACAGCTTCCTCCACGCGCATGATCGCGCCGGGCAGCAGCGTGAGCAAGGCACCGGGCGTGCCGCCGATCCGCAGCGGTCCGGCGATGTGGTGGCGGGCATGCTCGACATCGCTGACGGCATCGGAGAGCAGGCGGGCCATGGCCTCGGCCGGACGGCGCAGCACTTCGCCCTCGCGGGTGAGGACGATGCCCCCGCGCCGCCGCTCGAACAGGACGACGCCGAGGCGGCGTTCCAGCAGCGCGATAGTGTTGGAAACCGAGGGCTGCGACAGGTTCAGCATCCGCGCCGCCGCGCTGATCGAGCCGGTCTCGCAGACCACCCGGAACGTCATCAGCGCGCGCGGATCGATCGCGGGCATGCGTGCCAGCGGGGAGGAGTTGTCCGTCATGTCGATATTGCTCTCACCGGTCTTTTTTGCAGATTTTTGCAGGCCTACCTTACGGTCCGGACACCCCGTCATCCTGAACTTGTTTCAGGATCCATTCCTCGACACGAACGGCTGTCTGTTGGGCAAGATGGATCCTGAAACAAGTTCAGGATGACGAGTAATAGAGCGGCAACTTTTAGCGAAATCCACAAGCCCGCTCGGCTAGATCTGGCGCTTCTCCAGCTTGCGCGCGAGGGTGCGGCGGTGGAGGCCGAGACGGCGCGCGGCCTCGGAAATGTTGAACTCGCACTCGACCAGGGTGCGGTGGATATATTCCCACTCCAGCGTCTTGATCGAACTCTTGCGTCCGTCCACCGGCACGCTGGCATCGCCCTCGCCGCTGGTGAAGGCGGCCTCGATATCGTCGGTGTTCGACGGCTTGGCGAGGTAGTGCGAGGCGCCGAGCTTGATCGCCTCCACCGCCGTCGCGATCGAGGCATAGCCCGTCAGCACGACGATCCGGGTCTCCGGCGAGCGGGCGTGGAGCGACTGCACCACTGCAAGACCCGATGACGCGGCGAGCTTGAGATCGACCACTGCATATTCGAAGGCTTCGCCCCGGCTGAGCGCTTCGGCCTCATCGGGGCTGGAGGCGGAACTGACGCGGTAACCGCGCCGCTCGAAGGAGCGGCGCAGGGTGCGTGCGAAAGTCGGGTCATCCTCGACGATCAGCAGGCTGGCGCCGTCCGGATCGATCACTACTGCGTCTGTCATGGTGCCCCGCCTGCTATGCCTCCAACTGTGTCCTCGCCCTTTCTGGGCTCATAGGCCAGTGTAGCAAGGGGAATCGCAAGTTGCACCCTCGCGCCGCCATCCGGCAGGTTGTCGACCGCGACTTTGCCGCCGAGCTTGCGGATCACGTTGACGACGAGAAACAGGCCGAGACCGCCGCCGTCGCGCCCCTTGGTCGAGGCATAGGGCTGGCCGACGCGCGGCAACATGTCCGCAGCGAAGCCGGGACCGCGATCGCTGACGGTGAGGACGAGGCGGCCATGCTCTTCCCATGCTTCTATGACGACGAGTTCCGGGGATACTTCCACGGCGTTGTCGATCACATTGCCGATCACCTGCCTGAGGCCGGGATCGGAGACGATCGAGCGGTCTTCGGCGATGCGGTCGATGAAGCGCAGCTCGCCGGGCATACGGGCGCGCCATTCCTCCAGAATCTCGCCGAGGAAGCCGCGCAGGGTCGTCACCGCCGGGTCGATGCCGCGGATTTCGCCCGCCGACATCAGGATGCCGCTGACGATGTTCTTGCAGCGCGCCAGTTCGCGGCGCACGTCGGCGAGATCGGCGGCCATGTCGGGGTCGTCGGCAATACCGGGCTGGCGTGCCCAGTCGCCGAGGATCACCGAGATCGACGACAGCGGCGTGCCCAGTTCATGCGCGGCGCCCGAGGCGAGCAGGCCCATGCGGATGATATGGTCCTCCTCGATCGCCTGCTGGCGCAGCGCGGCGAGCTTGGCGTCGCTCTCTCGCCGGGTGAAATCGAGCCGGGCGACGAAGACGATCAGCAGCACCGCCGCCAGCACGAAGCAGAACAGGCTGCCGTAGATATAGAGTTCGAACGGATGTCCGGCGTAGCGCGCGGGCAGTTGCAAGGGCACGTAGAAGTACGTCAGCAGCAACATGCAGAGGCAGGCGTTGATCGCGACCAGCGAACTCCAGCGCAGATCGAGGATCACCGCCGCGATCACGATCTGGAGCAGGAACAGGAAGGTGAAGGGATTGGTCGCGCCGCCGCTGTGATAGAGCTGCCAGCACAGCGCGATCACGTCCACCATCAGGGCCGAGAACAGCTCGCCCTGTGTGAAGTCCCGCCGTCGCAGGACGACGCTCGCCGAGGCGAGGTTGACGACGATCAGCAGCAGCGGCGCCAGCAGCAGCGGCGCCAGTTCCAGCTTCACGCCCAGTCCCTGCGAGACGATGACGATCGTCGCCAGCTGGCCGAACACCGCCGTCCAGCGCAGCTGCGTAAGCAGAATCACATTGGCGCGGCTCGCAGAGCCGCGCGGCAGGCCTTGCGGCGCGAACAGCCCGATCAGGCGTTCCATTGCCCGCGCCGCCAGACGAAGACCAGCGCCGCGCCAGACATCAGCGCCATCGCGAACCAGGTCAGCGCATAGCTGAGGTGGCTGTCGGGGAAGTGAATCTGGGTGAGACCGGGAACCGGACGCAGCCCCTCCACCGGAGCGGCCTGCTCGACCTGTACATCGACGAAGGCCGGAGCGACCGCACCGATCCCGCGCACCGTGGCCAGCGCCTTGACGTCGCGCGAGTACCAGCGGTCGGCACCGGGCTGGTTCGATTGGAGAATGCTGCCGCCCGGTTCGGTCGGGCGCAGCAGGCCGGTCACTTCGACATGGCCCGGCGGAGTTGTGGCCGCAGCTTGCTCGCGCTTGGTTCCGGCCGGGACGAAGCCGCGGTTGATCCAGACCTGCCGTCCTTCGGCAGTGCGGATCGGTGTCATCGTCCAGTAGCCGGTGCCAAGTTCGGTCGCCGCGCGGACGAGCGCGGTGGCCCTGCCCTCGTACGTTCCGGCGATCTTGACCCGCAGGTATTCGAGTTCGCGCGCGCCTTCGCCGGTCAGGCGGGCATCCTCCGGCACGACGACCGGGGCGGCATGAACCCGTGCCTCGACGCGGGCGATCAGCGCGTGTTTCCAGTGCATCCGCTGCACCTGCCAGACGCCCAGGGCCACGAAGGCCATGAGCGCCACCAGCAGAAACGCGGCGAGCCCCGAGGGCCGCCGCGTTTCCGTTCGATCCGTTTCTGTCCGCATTTGCTCGGTCAGTTTCGTCTCTTTTTCCCGACCTCGGTCAGGCCAAGCCTCAAGGGAGCTGGCCCATGTCGTGGGTCGTCATCGGCATCATGTTGTGGTTCAGGTGGTACATCACCCAAAGCGAGCCGGAAAGCGTGATCACGAGCACGACGATCGTGAAGATCAGCGCCATGACGGTCCAGCCGTTCTCCGACTTCGTGTTCATGTGCAGGAAGTAGATCATGTGGACCACGATCTGCACGCCCGCGAAGGCCATGATCACCAGGGCCGTCGTCGACTTGTCGGCAATCGCGCCGGTCATCACCAGCCAGAACGGAATCGCGGTGAGGATGACCGAGAGGATGAAGCCGATCACATAGTCGCGCAGCGAGCCGTGGCTGCCGTGATCGTCGTCGTGATGGTGGTTCGGGTGAACGTGCTCGCTCATCACAGCATTCCCATGAGATAGACGAAGGTGAAGACGCCGATCCAGATGACGTCGAGGAAGTGCCAGAACAGCGACAGGCACATCAGGCGACGCTTGTTCGCCGGGATCAGACCCTTCTTGCCGATCTGGACGACCAGCGTAAACAGCCAGATCAGGCCGAACGTGACGTGAAGGCCGTGGGTGCCCACCAGCGAGAAGAACGCGGTGAGGAAGCCCGAGCGCATCGGCGTCGCGCCTTCGTGGATCAGGTGGCTGAACTCGTAGAGTTCGATGAAGAGGAAGGCGCCGCCGAACACGGCGGTGACCAGCAGCCAGAGCTGCGTGACGCCCTTGCTGTTCTTCTCCATGGCCAGCATCGCGAAGCCGTAAGTGATCGACGAGAACAGCAGCATCGCCGTGTTCAGCGCCACCAGCGGCAGGTCGAAGAGATCCCTCGGACCCGGACCCGCCGCGAAGCTGCCGCCGAGCACCCCGTAGGCGGCGAACAGCATCGCGAAGATGAGACAGTCGCTCATCAGGTACATCCAGAAGCCCAGCATGGTGCTGCCGCCTTCGGGATGGTCGTGCTCGTTGAGGTCGTAGAACGCAGCCTGAAGTTCAGGCTGACTCAGGTTCTTGGTCATTTCGGCAGTGGCAGTCATCGATCAGGCTCCTGCCGCTGCAAGCTGGCGCGTACGCTCGGCCTCGGTCTGTTCGACCGTCTCGACCGGGATGTGGTAATCGCGCTTGTAGTTGAAGGTGTGGAAGATGGCATAGCCGAGGATTCCCGCGAAGGAGACGGCTGCCAGCCACCAGATGTACCAGATCATCGCGAAGCCGAGGGCCACCGACAGACCGGCCAGGATGATACCCGTTCCGGTGCCCTTGGGCATGTGGATCGGACGGAACCCTTCGGTCGGACGTTCCACGCCGCAGCGCTTCATGTCTTCCCAGGCGTCGATGTCGTGGACGATCGGCGTGAAGGCGAAGTTGTACTCCGGCGGCGGCGACGAGGTCGACCATTCCAGGGTACGGCCGTTCCACGGATCGCCGGTTTCGTCCTTCAGTTCCTCGCGCTTCCAGATCGACACCGCGAACTGGACGAGCATGGCACCGATGCCGCCCGCGATCATCAGCGCGCCAAAGGCGGCGACGATGAAGAAGGGCTGGAGCGACGCATCGTCGAACACGCGCATGCGGCGGGTCACACCCATCAGGCCAAGGATGTAGAGCGGCATGAAGGCGAACCAGAAGCCGGGAACCCAGAGCCAGAAGCTGACCTTGCCCCAGAACTGGTTGAGCTTGAAGCCGAAGGCCTTGGGCCACCAGAAGTTGATCGCCGCGAAGATGCCGAACAGCACGCCGCCGATGATGACATTGTGGAAGTGGGCGATCAGGAACAGCGAGTTATGCAGCACGAAGTCGGCAGGCGGCACTGCGAGCAGGACGCCGGTCATGCCGCCGATGGTGAAGGTCAGCATGAAGGCGACCGTCCACATCATGGGCAGTTCGAACCGGATGCGGCCACGATACATCGTGAACAGCCAGTTGAAGAGCTTTGCGCCGGTCGGGATCGAGATCACCATCGTGGTGATGCCGAAGAACGAGTTGACGCTCGCGCCCGAACCCATGGTGAAGAAGTGGTGCAGCCAGACGAGGTACGAGAGGATGGTGATGACCAGCGTCGCGTAGACCATCGACGAGTAGCCGAACAGGCGCTTGCCGCTGAAGGTCGAGGTGACTTCCGAGAAGACGCCGAAGAGCGGCAGGATGAGGATGTAGACCTCGGGGTGACCCCAGATCCAGATCAGGTTCACGTACATCATCGGCGAGCCGCCGAAGTCGTTGGTGAAGAAGTTGAAGCCGAGATAGCGGTCCATCGTCAGCATCGTCATCACCGCCGTCAGCACCGGGAAGGCAGCGACGATCAGGATGTTGGTGCAGAGCGAGGTCCAGGTGAAGATCGGCATGCGCATCATGGTCATGCCCGGTGCGCGCATCTTGACGATGGTCGCGATCAGGTTGACGCCCGATAGCAATGTACCGACACCGGCGATCTGCAAGGCCCAGATATAGTAGTCGACGCCGACCCACGGGCTGTACGCGATGTTGGACAGCGGCGGATAGGCCAGCCAGCCGGTCTGCGCGAACTCACCGATGAACAGCGAGGCCATGACCAGCACCGCGCCCGCCGTCGTCATCCAGAAGCTGAAATTGTTCAGGAACGGGAAGGAGACGTCGCGCGCGCCGATCTGCAGCGGCACGATGTAGTTCATCAGGCCGGTGACGAAAGGCATCGCCACGAAGAAGATCATGATCACGCCGTGGGCGGTGAAGATCTGGTCGTAGTGGTGGGCGTTGAGGTAGCCCTCGTTGCCGTTGAAGGCGATCGACTGCTGGATACGCATCATGACCGCGTCGGCGAAGCCGCGCAGGAACATGATCAGGCCCAGCACCATGTACATGATGCCGATCTTCTTGTGGTCCACGCTGGTGAACCACTCCTTCCAGAGATAGCCCCAGAGCTTGAAATAGGTCAGCCCGGCCACGAGCGCCGCGCCGCCGAGGGCGACGACGACGAACGTGGCAAGCACGATCGGTTCCTGTGGCATGGCGTCCCACCACAGGCGGCCCAGTAACGGGCTCCAGTGAGAATGGTCTACAGCTTCCATTGTTCTGTCAGTTCCGGGAAATCTGGGAGGAGTGCACGGCGTCGTTGGCGGCTACGGGTTCCGCCTTGGCCCCGGCGGCAGGTTCGGAGAGAGCCTGCTCGTCCTTGCCGAACAGCGGCAGGGACTGCGGGGCCTTCAGGCCGGCGCCGATCAGCGAACGCAGGTTCTCGGGCGCCTTGACCGTGTGGTCGGGGGCGCTGCCGGGCATCTGGCGGCAGAGGGCGCGAACCCAGGCCAGCTCGCGCTGGACGGCGGCGTTGGGATTGGCGGTGGCGCGGGCAGCGGCTTCGCGGCCGTGCTTGTCGTAGGCGAGCATCTCGACGTTGCGGATGCCGGCCTTGCCGAGACCGCCGCGCGCATCGAGCGCCATCATTTCGCTCATGCACATCTTGCCGGGCTCGACGCACATGTCGACAATGGCGCCGTAGAGGTCGGGCGAAACGGCTGCGTAGCGGATGACCGGAACCTTCTCGCTCGGCTTTTCGAGCTGGAGGTAGGCGGCGCGGTCAAGCGTGCCGCCAGCCTTGTTCGCCTTCACTTCGGCAGTCCACTTGGCGAAGTCCGCATCGGAAACCGCGCGCGTGGCGAAGCGCATGTTGGAGAAGCCGGCGCCCGAGTAGTTGGCCGAGAAGCCGATGGTATCGATCGGCTTGTTGAACACGGCGTGCAGGCGCGTTTCCATGCCCGGCATCGCGTAGATCTGGCCAGCCATGGCGGGCACGTAGAAGGAGTTCATCACGCTCGAAGAGGTGATCTTGAACGAGAGCGGACGACCGGTCGGCACGACGAGTTCGTTGACCGTGGCGACGCCCTGTTCGGGATAGATGAAGAGCCACTTCCAGTCGAGCGCGACGACTTCGACTTCCAGCGGCTTGGCAGTGGCCGCCACCGGAGTTTCGTGATCGATGCGGCCGAGCGTGCGGTAGGGGTCGAGCAGGTGGGTGGTGACCCAGGTCAGCGCGCCGAGGCAGATGATGATCAGCAGCGGCGCGGTCCAGATCAGCAGTTCGAGCTGGGTCGAGTGATCCCAGTCCGGCTGATAGTTGGCCTCCTTGTTCGACGCGCGGTAACGCCACGCGAAGAGGACCGTGGCGATCATGACGGGAACGATGATGAGGAGCATCAGCAGCGTGGAGATGACGACGAGGTCACCCTGCTGACGCGCCACATCGCCGGCCGGATGGAGCACGACGGTGTTGCAGGCAGAAAGCGCGCCAGTCAGGGACAAGGCGGCAAGGGCTTTGGCGAGCGCGGTCAGCTGCCGCGGCTTCGGTCTGGACTCGGGTGGGCGCATGGGTGGAGCGCCTAAGCCCATGCCGCGAGTGCGAACATAGGACATTTTGTCCAATCCCCTTGAAGCCGGACAATGACGATACGCCCCCCATATGTAGCCGGGCGTTTCGCGCGCCCGCCTTGATTCGTCCGCGCACGGCAGGCCGTTACCGAGCTGTCCGCACGCGGACCCGAAACGAAGGCCGCAGAATCGAAATGACCAGCACACCCCAGCCCCGCGAAGCCCTGGGACTGCCGACGTTCAAGGAGCACCATCAGCCCTCGCCCGGCGAGATCGCGATCGGTGTCATCATCGGGCGAACCTCGGAGTTCTTCGACTTCTTCGTCTACGCCATCGCCTCGGTGCTGGTGTTCCCGAAGCTGTTCTTCCCCTTCGTGGACGCGCTGACCGGCACGATCTATTCCTTCGCGGTCTTCGCGCTGGCCTTCGTGGCCCGCCCGATCGGCAGCCTCGTGTTCATGGCGCTCGACCGCGCCTATGGCCGCGGCACCAAGCTGACGATCGCGCTGTTCATGCTCGGCGGCTCGACCGCGGCGATCGCCTTCCTGCCGTCCTACGCCACGGCCGGCAGCACCGCGATCACCCTGCTCTGCCTGTTCCGCCTCGGCCAGGGCTTCGCCCTCGGCGGCACCTGGGACGGCCTGGCCTCGCTGCTCGCGCTCAATGCGCCCGAGAACAAGCGCGGCTGGTATGCGATGATCCCGCAGCTCGGCGCGCCGTTCGGCCTGATCGTGGCCTCGACGCTGTTCGCCTTCATGATCGCCGCCCTGCCCGCCGAGGACTTCCTCGACTGGGGCTGGCGCTATCCGTTCTTCGTGGCTTTCGCGATCAACGTCGTCGCACTCTTTGCCCGCCTTCGCATCGTCGTCACCGAAGAGTTCGAGAGCCTCTTCGCCAGCCGCGACCTTCAGCCGGTCAGCGTGAGCGCCACCCTGCGCACCGAGTGGAAGACCATCGTGCTGGGCGCCTTCGCCCCGCTCGCCAGCTTCGCGCTGTTCCACATGGTCACCGTGTTCCCGCTTTCGTGGGTCTTCCTCTTCACCCCCGATTCGCCGATCGGCTTCCTGCTAATCGAAGCCCTGGCCGCTGCCTTCGGCGTCGTCGCCGTGATCGCCTCGGGCCGCATTGCCGACAAGTTCGGACGCCGTAACCTGCTCGGCACTTGCGCCGTGGCCATCGCCGTGTTCTCGGGCTTCGCACCGCAGCTTCTCGATGCCGGCCAAGTGGGCGAGATCTCGTTCATGATCATCGGCTTCGTGCTGCTCGGCCTCGCCTTCGGCCAGTCCTCGGGCGTGGTCGCCTCGGAATTCTCCAGCGAGCACCGCTACACCGGCTCGGCACTCACCAGCGACCTTTCGTGGCTGGTCGGCGCGGCCTTCGCCCCGCTGGCGGCGCTGCTGCTGGCGACCAACGGCGGTCTCATCGCCTCGGGCGGCTACCTGCTTTCGGGCGCCATCGCCACGCTGGCGGCGCTCTGGCTGAACAAGGGCCTCGCCAGCCGCAACTGACGGCCGGTTCCCTTGGGGAAACAGGAAAGGGAGCGCTTCGGCGCTCCCTTTTTCGTTTGGGAGACGGAGATAGGAGGGGCGCTTCGCCCCTCTCCGGAGGTCACTGCGCTTTTCCCGGCTCTGCCCCTCTTCTTCGTCGTTGCAGGCATAGCCCAGCCAGCCCTTCTGAGGCTCCGGATTGCTTCGCTGCTCTCGCAATGCTGGCAAGGCGCGGGTGTTGCCGCGAGACTTCCCAAAAGCCTCTGCCCCATTCCCCGAACGCAGACACGAAAAAGGGCGGCAAGGTCATCGACCTTGCCGCCCTTTTTTCCGTCAGGAAGCCGTCAAGTCTGCTGCCAGCTCCCGCCGAGCGCGCGGAACAGGTCCACTTGCGCGAAAGCCACGGCGCGGGTCGCCGCCGCATAGTCGGCCTCGGACTGGGCCAGCGTACGCTGGGCGTCGAGCACGTCGAGCGAATCGATCTGCCCCCTGCTCTCGCGCGCCAGGCTGACATTGGCCGCCCGTTCCGCCGCATCGCGCGCCGAGCCGAGGCGTTCCTTGCGCAGCAGGGCGTTGCGATAGGCCGAAAGCGCGGTCTCGGTCTCTTCCAGCGCCCGCAGCACGGTGCCGTCGAAAGTCGCGAGATCGGCCTTGGCATCGGCCTTGGCGCCGCCGATCCGTGCGCGGATCGCTTCCTGGTTGGGGAAAGCCCAGGAGATCAGCGGCCCGAGTACCCAGCGCAGCGGCCCGCCGCCAAGGATATCGGTGGCGCCGACCGCCGTGCTCCCGATCGAGCCGCCCAGCGTGATCTTCGGGTAGAGGTCCGCCGTCGCCACCCCCACACGCGCGGTATCGGCGGCGAGACGGCGCTCCGCCGCCTTCACGTCGGGACGGCGCGCCAGCAGGGTGGCACCGTCGCCGACCGGGATCGGCTTGCTGACGTCGGGCGTGGTCGTGCGGGTGCGTGCCGCCTCAGGCAGGTCCTGCGGCGTGCGGCCGGTCAGGGTAGCGAGACGGAACAGCGCCGCATCGCGGGCGGCCTGAAGGCTCGGGATGGCCGCGGCCTGCTGCTCGCGCAGCTGGGTCACGCGAATCACGTCGAGCTTCTGGTTGAGACCGCGCTCGAAGCGGGCATTGGTGATCCGCGCTGAACGGTCGAGCAGGTCCACCGTACGCTGGGCGACGCCGAGCTGGTCGGCGGCGCTGGTGGCATCGACATAGGCGCGCACGGTGTCGGCCACGACCGTCACCCGCACCGCGTCGGCATCCTCCTGCGCCGCGGCGAGATCGGCGCGCGAAGCCTCGACCCCGCGCGAGACACGGCCGAACAGGTCGAGTTCGTAGCTCACCGCCAGCTGCCCGTCGGTGCGACGCCCTTCCCGGTCGAAACCGGGAAGGGCCTGTGCCTCGGAAACCCGGCCATAGGTGCCGGTGGCGCTGATGTCGGTCTGCGGCAGACGGTCCGAGCGCGCGCCGCGCAGGCCCGCGCGGGCTTTCTCGATCCGGGCCACTGCCACCCGCACGTCGGTATTGGCGGCCAACGCGTCGGCAACGAGGCCGTCGAGCACGGCATCGTCATAGAGCCGCCACCAGCTGTCGTCGGGCGCGGCCGTGGTTACTTCGGCGCTCTGGACGCCCACGAAGGGCGCCCCCGCCGCGACCGGCGGCGTCGGCGCGACATAGTCGGGTCCGACGGCGCAGGCCGAGAGGGCGGTCGCGGTAAGAAGTCCCGCGACCATGTTCTTGATATTCAGGGACATCATCCGTCCTTTCATTCCGCCGGAACCACCGCATGGCTCTCGTGGTGCGGCGCGACCGGTTTCCGGCGCAGCGCCGCCGCGAGCTTGCGGCAGACGACGTAGAAGGTGGGCGTGAACAGCAGGCCGAAGCCGGTAACGCCGGTCATGCCGAAGAACACCGCCGTACCCAGCGCCTGGCGAAGCTCGGCGCCTGCTCCTGTCGCCACCACCAGCGGCACCGCGCCGAGGATGAAGGCGAACGAGGTCATCAGGATCGGGCGCAGGCGGGTGCGGGCCGCATAGACGGCAGCTTCCACCGGCGAGTAGCCCCGCTCCTCTTCCGCCTGCTTGGCGAACTCGACCACGAGGATCGCGTTCTTGGCGGCCAGCGCGATCAGCACGACGAGGCCGATCTGGGTGAGGATATTGTTGTCCATCCCCCTCAGGTTCACGCCCAGCATGGCCGCGAAGAGGCACATCGGCACGATCAGGATGATCGACAGCGGCAGGGTCAGGCTCTCGTACTGCGCAGCGAGCACAAGGAAGACGAACAGCACCGCCATGCCGAACACGATACCAGCGGTATTGCCCGCATGGGCCTGCTGGTAGGCGATGCCGGTCCACTCGGTGTCATAGCCGGTGGGCAGGGTTTCGCCCGCGAGCTTCTCCATCGTCGCCAGCGACTGGCCCGAGGAATAGCCCTTGCCGTAGCTGCCGTCGACTTCGACCGCCGGGTGCAGGTTGTAGCGCACCACGCGGTAGGGTCCGGTCTCGTCCTTGAAGGTCGCGACCGAGCCGACCGGGACCATCGCGCCCGAGTCCGAGCGGGTCTGGAGGTTGGCGATGTCCGCCGTCGATCCGCGATGCTCGGCATCGGCCTGCGCGGTGACGCGGTAAGTGCGTCCCAGCAGGTTGAAGTCGTTGATGTAGGACGATCCGAGATAGACCTGCATCGCCTCGAAGACCTTGGCGGGGGAGACGCCCAGCATGTCGGCCTTGCGGCGATCGACATCGGCATAGACGCGCGGCGTGTTCATCGTGAACAGGGTGTAGACCTGGCTCAGTTCGGGGGCCTGGTTGGCCTTGGCGATCAGCGCGCCGGCAGCCTTCTGAAGCTCCGCGAGACCGCGCCCTTCCTTGTCCTCCACGACCATGCGGTAACCGCCCGGAGGGACGATGCCGTTGATGGTCGGCGGCGGGATCAGCAGGACCTGCGCCTTGTCGTAGCCCTGCATGGCGGCCTGGGCCTGGGCCATGATTCCCTCATAAGTCACGCCGAGAGCTTTCCGCTCCTCGAAGCTCTTGAAGGGGAAGTAGATGGCGGCGGCGTCCGGTGCGGCGGTCTGCGAGGGACCGTGGAAACCGGCGAACATCACCGCGCCGCGCAGGCCCTTGACCGGCAGGATGCGCCTGGCGACTTCCTGCGTCACTTCGTCCGTGCGGTTCAGTGAGGAACCCGGCGGCAGGAAGATGGCGGCAAGGAAGTAGCCCTGGTCCTGGTTCGGGATGAAGCCCGCAGGCGTCGCCCAGAACATGCCGACGGTGGCGGCGATAAGCGCGGCATAACCGGCCATCATCTTCACCGGACGCTTCACCAGCGTGAGCGTGAGGCGGGCATAGCCCTCGCTCATCCGGTCGAAGCCGTGGTTGAACTTGTCCGCCGCGCCTTGCAGCGCCCGCTTCCAGCGCGGGGCATTGGCGGGAAGGCCATGCTTTTCCTTCAGCAGCATCGCCGCCAGCGCCGGAGACAGCGTGAGCGAGAGCAGCAGCGAGATCGCCGTGGCCGTGGTGATGGTCACCGCGAACTGCTTGTAGAACTGGCCCGACATGCCGGTGATGAACAGCGTCGGCACGAAGACCGCGCAGAGCACCAGGACGATGGCGATCAGCGCGCCGGTCACTTCGTCCATCGAGCGGCGGGCCGCCTCGATCGGCTTCATGCCCTCCTCGATATAGCGCTCCACGTTCTCGACCACGACGATCGCGTCGTCGACGACGATGCCGATGGCGAGCACCAGCCCGAACAGCGAGAGGTTGTTCAGCGAGTATCCGACCGCCGCGAGCATGATCGCGGTGCCGACCAGCGACACGGGGATCGCAATGATCGGAATCACCGCCGCGCGCCAGTTCTGGAGGAAGACGAGAATGACGAGGACGACGAGGATCACCGCCTCGAACAGGGTGTGGTACACCGCGTCGATCGACTGGCCGATGAACTCGGTGGGGTTGTAGATGACGGAATATTCCAGGCCCTTGGGGAAGTGCGTGGCGATATCGTCCATCTCGGCGCGCACCGCCTTGGCGGCGTCGAGCGCATTCGAACCCGGACGCTGGAGCACGGCGATCACGACCGTGGGCTTGCCCGAGAGGTAAGTGTTGGTGGTATAGTCCTGCGCGCCCAGTTCTACGCGCGCGAAGTCGCGCACGCGGACCTGGCGGCCCTCGGCATCGGTGCGCACGACGATGTCGCCGAACTGCTCGGGCGTGGTCAGGCGGCCCTGCATCTCGACGCCGACCTGATACGCATTGCCCCGGTCATAAGGCGGCGCGCCGATCGCGCCCGAGGAAACCTGCACGTTCTGCGCCTTCAGCGCATCGACGATCTCGCCCGCGGTCAGGTTCATGGCGGCGGCCCGAGTGGGGTCGATCCAGATGCGCATGCCGTAGTCGCGCGAGCCGAACAGCTGCACGTCGCCCACGCCGTTGAGGCGCGAGAGGCGGTCCTTGACCTGGGTCAGGGCATAGTTCGACAAGTAGTCGCGATTGAACGTGCCGTCAGGCGACTGCAGGTTCACCACCATCAGGAACTCGGGCGAGGTCTTGCGCGTCACCACGCCCATCGCGCGCACGGCATCGGGCAGGCGCGGCTCGGCAATGGCGACGCGGTTCTGCACGAGAACCTGCGCGGCATCGAGGTCAGTGCCGATCTTGAAAGTGACGGTGATCGTCACCTTGCCGTCGCCGGTCGACTGCGAGGACATGTAGAGCATGTCGTCGACGCCGTTGATTTCCTGCTCGATCGGAGCAGCCACGGTGTCGGCGACGGTTTCGGCGGAAGCGCCGGGATATTGGGCGGTCACCGTCACCGTCGGCGGGACGATGTCGGGATACTGGCTGACCGGCAGGCCGAAGAACGCAAGCGCGCCCACCACGGTGATGAGCACCGCGATGACGCCTGCGAAGATCGGCCGGTCGATGAAGAACCGGGAAAATCGCATGGGAATATGCCCCTCTGGGGGGAGCGGCCGCTCAGGTCGAGCGCCGCCCCCCGGTTGGGTGAATGTCAGTTGGCGAGCGTAGCCTGCGCGGCGACGGGCGCGCGCAAGTTGGTATCGGGACCGGAGGCCGCATGGGCGGCCTTGGGGTCCACCGCGATCTGGCCGCGGCGGGTATTGACTTTGGCCCCGGTGATCGCGGCCTGATAGTTGGAGATGACGACGCGGTCGGTGGGGGCAAGGCCCGAACGGATCACGCGAAGGCCGTCCACCAGCGGGCCGAGTTCGACCGGCTTGGCCGCGACCACCCCGTCCTGTCCCACCGTCAGCACGACCTTGCGCGCCTGGTCGGACTGCACGGCGTCGTCGGGCACCAGCAGGGCCTTGACCGTGCCGCCTTCGGCCAGACGCATGTTGCCGAACATGCCCGGCGTCAGGAAGCCGTCGGCATTGTCGAGCACGGCGCGCACGCGGATCGTGCCCGAGCGCGGGTCCAGCCCATTGTCGGTGAAGTCCAGCTTGCCGTTCCAGCGGTACTGGGTCTCGTCCTGGAGCCGGACCTGCACGTCGGCGGCCTGCTTGTGCTCGGCCTTTTCGCGCTGGGTCTTGAGGAACAGCGCTTCGGAAGCGTCGAAAGTGAAGTAGATCGGGCTGACCGCATTGATGGTGGTCAGCAGCGTGGCGCCGGTGCCGTTCTCGCCCGAGACGAGGTTGCCCACGTCCACCCGGCGATCCGAAATGCGGCCCGAGATCGGCGCGCGCACGGTGGCGAACTCGACATCGAGCGCACGCTGGCGCACGCGGGCCTCGGCCCCTGCCAGCGCGGCGGTGGCGGCGCGGACCTTGGCGCGAAGCTGGTCGACTTCGCTGGCCGCCATGGCCTCGTCACCCCTGAGCCCGGCGACGCGGGCATAGTCCGATTTCGCAAGGACCAGCGCGCTCTGGGCGGAGGCCACTTCTGCCTGCGCCTCGGCCAGCGCGGCGCGGTAGGGGCGCGGGTCGACGGTGAACAACGGCTGCCCCTCGCGGACGAAATCACCGTCCTTGAAGAACAGCTGGGTGATCGCGCCCGAGACGCGCGGGCGCACTTCCACCGACTTGCTGGGGGCGAAGCGGCCGACATAGTCGTCCCACTCCGTCACGTCGCGGACCAGCGGATTGGCGGCCTGGACGACGGCGGGCGCCATCGGCGCCGCGTCGGCTTCGGCATGGTGGAAGGTCTTCCAGCCGATACCCGCCACCGCGATCAGCGCGATGGCGGCCACGGCGGCCTGACGCCCTCTTTTCGGACGAGTGCGGGGCAGTTCAGCCTCCGCCTCGACCTTGGCGAGGGTTTCTGGAGATACGGGGAAATTCACGCGGCAAGCCTCCGGAACGGGGCGCGGGCGCGCCCGATAAAGTCGATGACGGCACCGATCTTGGCCTCGCTGTGTCCGGCCACGCGGGCTTCCTTCATGACGGAAGCGGGCAGCGTGTAGCCGTGGTGCCAGGCCTGCACGGCCAGGCGGCGCAGCGCTTCGAGCTGCTCGTTGGCGAGCATCGGCGACGGCGGCTGCGGGCCGAAGATCAGGCGGGCGAACCAGCCGCGCTTGCGCTGCGGCTTCAGCGTGTCGAGGCCATCCTCGCGCGCCAGTTCGACGATCCTGCGCTCGAAGCGCGAAAGCGGCTCGTTGGCGGCGGCGGGGGCGTTGGCGGCGACAGGCGCCGTTTCGGTTACAGTACGGAACGCGGGCAGCGCCTGGAGCGCCGCATCGGTGAAATCGATGAAGGCCATGTTGTGTGCTCCCTGGAAAATTGCCCGGCGCACGCCCTCGGGACAGGAGGGGGAAGAAAGGGCGCGCGCCGGGGTGTTCCGGCGCAAGGGGCGTCGGAAAGTCTTGAGGCGCAGCAGGACATCGCCCGGAA
Organism: Novosphingobium sp. BL-S-20; assembly: GCF_055521635.1. Taxonomy (NCBI): domain Bacteria; kingdom Pseudomonadati; phylum Pseudomonadota; class Alphaproteobacteria; order Sphingomonadales; family Sphingomonadaceae; genus Novosphingobium; species Novosphingobium sp. BL-S-20. Next base: position 2,631,722 of record NZ_CM145494.1, read on the forward strand.
TCGCACTTCCGGAAACGCCGACTGCACAGGTTCGTATGCTCAGGAGACGCCTGCGGGGGGACAGGCGGCACCAAGGGAGGTCCGGTTGACCGGACCCTAGCGAACTCGGCTCCGTCACTCCCTCAAGCGGCGAGTCGGGCTACCTCGTTCTGTACCACTTGGTATATATTGCGGTGCGGTATCTCGTCAAGCGACTTTCTGTACCGCTTGGTAAGATTTGTTCGAAAGCCCGCTTTTCAAGGGGCTTAACGCCGGTTGAACGGGATTTTTCTGGTTTGGGCGAACAAGGACGGGAGTAGAGCGTCTCGTTAGGGACAGCCCTGCCCTCCAACTCAACGTCATCCTGAACTTGTTTAGCTGCGCTGGCCTTCGGCTCAGGATCCATTTAGCCGATCAGGCCGATGGTTGAGGTTGAGAGATGGATCCTGAAACGAGTTCAGGATGACGTCGTGGGAGGCTGAGGAGTTCCTTCAGCCCCTGCCCTCTCAGCGCCCCGGCCACATCGTCAGGTAGGTATCGACCACACCCTTCAGCTCCTGCGCGCAGGAGCCGCCCTGGGCCTTGACCGACATGCCCTGGAGCACCGTGGTCAGGCATTGCGCCAGGCAGCGGGCATCGACGGTTTCGGGCAGGTCGCCCTCGTCCTTGCCGCGCTCGAAGCGTTCGATGAGGGCGTCCTCGGTGGCGATCCGGCGCTCGGTCACGAAGTCGCGGATCGAGGGGTCTTCCATCGTGCAGGTGACGGTGGACATCACGCCGAGACAGCCATGCGGATCGCTGCCGCCGCAATGGGTGGAGATCGCGCCGGAAAGCAGCCGCTCGGCCACACCGCGCGCGGTGGGCGCTTCCAGCGCCTTGCCGACATAGGCCAGCTTGTCGCGCTCGTAGAGGTCGAGCGCCTTCTTGAAGAGTGCTTCCTTGTTGCCGAAGCAGGCGTAGAGGCTGGGCTTGGTGATGCCCATCGCCTCGGTCAGTTCCGCCATCGAGGCGCCTTCGTAGCCGCGCTGCCAGAACACCCGAAGCGCGGCCGTCAGGGCCTCTTCAGGGTCGAACTCGCGCGGGCGACCCCGAGTCGATGTGGGAGCGGAACATTTCATACCGATCGGTATATAGGTAGCGCGCGGCTTTCCGTAAAGTGCCACGCTCGCGCATGCGGCGAGCGTGGCAAGCAACGGAAGAAGCCCGCCTTTCTCAGCCCACGAAGGCGCGTTCGATCACGAAATCGCCCGGCTTGGCGTTCGAACCCTCGGTGAAGCCCCAGGATTCGAGGTCGTGCGAGAAGTCCTTGATCATGTCCATCGAGCCGCAGAGCATCACGCGGTCGGTCTCGGGATTGAAGCGCGCATCGCCCTTCAGACCTTCGAACAGACGGCCGTTTTCGACCAGCGAACCGATTCGGCCGGTCGTGTGGAACGGCTCGCGGGTGACGGTGGGCACGTAGTGAAGCTGCACCAGCGCCTGCTCGGCGACCAGCGGGTCTTCAGCCAGATGGCTTTCCAGCTCCTCACGATAGGCAAGGTCGCTGACGCGGCGGACGCAGTGGACGACGATAACCTCATCGTAGAGGTCATAGACGTCCGGGTCGCGGATCAGCGACATGAACGGCGCCAGGCCGGTGCCGGTCGAAAGCATGAACAGACGCTTGCCGGGCAGCAGCGCGTCGGTGACGAGCGTGCCGGTGGGCTTGCGGCCGAGATAGATCTGGTCGCCCGGCTGCACGAGCTGGAGACGCGAGGTCAGCGGGCCGTCCGGCACCTTGATCGAGAGGAACTCGATTTCCTCGGCCCACGAAGGGCTGGCGATCGAATAGGCGCGCAGCAGCGGGCGCTTCTCGCCCTGGAGGCCGAGCATGACGAATTCGCCCGAGCGGAAGCGGAACGAGGCCGGGCGCGACATCGTGAAGCTGAACAGGTGCTCGTTCCAGTGGCGGACGCTGAGAACTTCCTCGACCGAAAGGGCCGTCGTGGGTTCAAGAGTGGGCATCACGGCCTGACCGTCGCTCATCAATTCATTCCTCGGGTGGTAGAGTGGCAAAGCTCACGTATCGGGCCAGTTAGCCTCGAAACCCGTGAGTCGATATTTTCTGCGAGACCGGCGACGGTCCGCACGTCATCGACGCACCCGGCGCGCATAGCAGAAGCAGTCGCAGGCGCAAGAGCGGTCGCAAGTGCGGTCTCTGGCGCCCGGTGCCCGAAGGTGCCGGAATGGTCCATGAACTTGAAGGATCTGCCTGATAGACGCGATCGCCCCGGATGCAACGCAATTGCATTTGCACCGCCGAAAGCCAGACTTCGGCGCAGGGGCGGCGCAAAGGTCAGGGAACCGCAGGGCGCAGCAGCAAGGCCCCGAACGGGCGGCAGGAAGACCAAGGCAGTCACGCTACCGCGACTAACCTTATTGCTATCGTATCGCAATAGCATATCTCGCCTTGAATGGCGCCCTCACCCGCCGCGTAGCTGGCTTCGCAGGGCCTTGAGTTCCCGGTTCAGTTCGGCAATGCGCTCGATCGACACGCCGGTCGCCTCGACCAGTTCCCCCGGCACGCAGCGCGCTTCGGCGGCGGTTTCGCGGCCCTTGTCGGTCAGAGTGATCCGCACCACCCGCTCGTCCTCGACGGAACGGCGGCGCTCGACCAGCCCCGCCGCCTCCAGCCGCTTGAGCAGCGGTGTCAGCGTATTCGATTCGAGGAACAGCTTCTCGCCCAATTCGCTGACCGTCTGGTCGTCCTTCTGCGCCAGCCCAAGGATCGCGAGGTATTGCAGATAGGTCAGGCCGAGCCGATCGAGCAGCGGCTTGTAGATGCGATTGAAGGCAAGGCCGGTGGAATAGACCGAGAAGCACAGGAAATCCTCGAAGGGATCGAGATCGGCTTCCGGCCGCGAAGGAGGGGTCTGGGTCATGATCGCAATATAAATCGCACGCGATTGAATCGCAACGCTTGACATCCGGCAGCGACTCACGCATTTAGATCGCACACGATTTAATCACTAACGATCTAAATGGAGAACCACGATGTCGATCAATCCCCTCTACAAGACCAGCGCAACGGCAACCGGCGGCCGCGACGGCAAGGCCCGCACCGATGACGGCGCTTTCGAAGTGACCCTGGGTACCCCCAAGGAACTCGGCGGCAACGACCAGGGCAACAATCCGGAACAGCTCTTCGCCTCGGGCTATGCTGCCTGCTTCCTCGGCGCGATGAAGTTCGCCGCCAGCCAGGACAAGAACCTGCCCCGCGTACCCGCCGATACCACGGTCAATGCCACCGTCGGCATCGGTCCGCGCAGCGACAAGGGTTTTGGCCTGACCGTCGAACTGGTCGTCACCCTCCCCGGCGTCGAGCGTGAAGCCGCCGAGGCTCTGGTCGCCGAAGCCGACACCATCTGCCCCTACAGCCACGCCGTGCGCGGCAATATCTCGGTGACGCTCGCCGTCGCCTGAGTGGTTTCAGGTCCCTTCGTGTCATGCCGGGGAGTCCTCCCTCCCCGGCATGACATTTCAACAATCTGGAACAATTCGGATCAACTTATCCCAATTCCCGGAAAGCCTCGAAAAGAGGAAGAAGAGGTCAGTCCAGACAGCCAGCCACACCAGCACGAAAGTCCCCCGCCATGTCCCGCTTCTTCAATCCCATCCACGATCGCGCCAGCCGCCTTGCCGACGCCGCCCAGCCGGTCATCATCGCCATGGGAACCGCGGGCCTGACCGGCGGCGCCATGGCCGCCCTTGCCCTCTTCACCGACCGCGCCATGCAGTCCCGCGCCGCCGCGCAAAGCGCACGCTGACACGCCCTTGCCTTTCCCCCGAAGGACATGAGGGCAAAGACTTTCCCCGAGGCTGCGGACAGTCTATCTGTCCCCGCGAAACGCCACCATGCCTCCTTCCGCGCCGCCTTCCTCCTCCCGATCGGGCCTTGAAGCGACTTTTCTCGAGAATCGGGACAAGCTGCTGCACTTCCTGCGCGCCCGCGGCGCCGGGGATGCGGCGGAAGACCTGGTCCAGGAAGTCTGGCTGAAGATTTCCCGCGCCGCGCCCGGCCCCGTCGCCGCGCCGCTCTCCTACCTGTTCCGCACCGCCGACCTGCTGATGATCGACCGTTTCCGCTCCACGCGCCAGTCCGGCACCCGCGAGCGCGACTGGACCGAGGCGCATGTCGATGAAGCCGGTGCTTCCCCCGAACCCTCCGCCGAACGCCGCCTTTCCGCCGCGCAGGAAGCCGGGCGCGTGCTTTCGCTGCTCGAAAGCCTCGGCCCGCGCGTCTCGGCGATCTTCCGCCGCCACCGGATCGACGGAATGGCGCAGAAGCAGGTCGCCGCCGAACTCGGCGTCAGCCTCAGCACGGTGGAAAGCGATTTGCGCGTGGCCTATCGGGCGCTCGCCCAATGGAAGGAACGCAGCGATGAGGCTTGAGCGCCTTGTCTCCGTCTTCGCCGCAGAAGGAGCGCGCGATGAGTGATGACGACAAGATCAGGGCCGAAGCCCTCGACTGGACCCTGCGCGTCGGCGACCCGGCCTTCGAGGACTGGGAAGGCTTCACCCATTGGCTCGACGCGAACCCCGCCCATGCCCGCGCCTATGACACCGTGGCCGCCGCCGTGGCCGACGGGGCCGAGCTGATCGCCTCGGCAACGCCCGCCAATGACGATGTGGAACCGGCGGTCGTAGCTGCGCCCCGCCGCCGCGCATGGCTGGGCGGCGCCGTGGCCGCCTCGCTCCTGCTTGTAGGCGGCCTGTGGGTCTGGCAGGCGGGCAGCCGCGACCTCTACCGGATCGAGACCGCACCGGGGCAGGTCCGCAGCGTCGCGCTCGATGCACAGACGCGCGTGGACCTTGCGGGCGGTACCGCCATGGAGTTTGACCGCAAGGACCCACGCTTCGCCCGGCTCGAAAGCGGACAGGCGCTCTTCACCGTTCGCCATGACGAGGCCCGCCCCTTCCGCGTGACCGTGGGCGAGGATACGCTGGTCGATGTCGGCACCGTCTTCGACGTGCGCCACGACGGCGAGGACTTCAGCGTCGCGGTTTCGGAAGGCGCGGTGCAGTTCAATCCCAAGGCGCAGGACCTGCGGATCGCGCCCGGCGAAGTGCTCCGGCGGCACGGCAAGGCCGGTGACTACACGCTCGGCAAGATCGCTGCCGCCCAGGTTGGCGAATGGCGCGAGGGCCGCGTCACGTTCGAGGATACCGCGCTGGATTCCGTTGCCGCCGACCTCGCCCGCGCCACCGGCGTGGCCTATGTCGTCGCGCCGGGAAGTGCGGAGCGCAAGGTCTCCGGCTCGCTGCTGGTGGCGCCGCTGCGGGACGATCCGGCAGCGCTCGGGCCGCTGCTCGGCGTCAGGGTTCGCGCGGACGGAAAACGCTGGGTGATCGGCGCGCCCTGACGATGAGAGGTGCGGCCTGGCTTCTGGCGGCCGCCATGGCCATGCCTCTTCCCGTCCTCGCCCGCGAGGCGGAAGTGGCCACGCGCGCCGGCACCGCCAGCGAGGCGGTCGTCGATCTCGCCCGGCAGACCGGCACCAGCATCGTCATCGCCGACCCCGCGATCGCCCGCCGCGCGATTCCCGCCCTGCGCGGACGCATGGACGTGGCCGAAGCCCTGAGCCGCCTCGCCCGCGCGGCAGGCGCGCGCGCGGTGCCGGTCGGGCGCTCGGCCTGGCGCCTCGAAGCCGCGCGACCCTCGGCGCCGCTCGCCCGGCCGGTTCGCGAGGCATCCCGGCCCGCCGCCCCGCGCCCACCGATCGAGACTCACAGCGAACCCATCGTCGTCCAGGCCACCAAGCGCGACCTCCGGGTGGAGGACGTACCCGGCCAGCTCGCAATCCTCGACGGCAAGGCGCTGGAAACGGGCGGCGTCGGCGGCACCGAGAAGATCACCCGCCAGCTTGCGACCGTCTCCTCGACCCATCTCGGCAGCGGCCGCAACAAGCTGTTCATCCGCGGCATCGCCGATTCCAGCTTCACCGGCCCGACCCAGGCCACGGTAGGCCAGTACCTCGGCGACATGCGGCTGACCTACAATGCGCCGGACCCCGACCTGCGGCTGTCCGACCTTGCCCGAGTCGAAGTGCTGGAAGGCCCGCAGGGCACGCTCTACGGCGCCGGATCGCTGGGCGGGATCATCCGCCTCGTGCCCAATGCCCCGGTCATGGGCGAGACCGGCGGCACGGTGATCCTCGGCGGCTCGCTGACGCAGCACGGCGCCCCCGGCGCGGATGCCAGCGCCACCGTCAACCTGCCGGTCGCGGGCGAGAGCGTGGCCCTGCGCGCCACGTTCGACAGCGCCACCTTCGGCGGCTACATCGACAAGCCCGTGCTTGGCCGCAGCAACGTCAACCGTTCGAACATGCTCGGCGGCAAGCTCGCCCTGCGCGCCCGGATCGCGCCGGACTGGACGATCGACCTGATCGCCCTCGCCCAGAGCACCGAGGCGGATGACAGCCAATACGCGGACCGCAGCGGCAAGCCGCTGGAAAGCTCGGCGCGGGTGCCGGAAGGCTCGAAGGCGGACTATGCGCTCGGCCAGTTCGTGGTGTCCGGCAGGATCGGCGCGGTGAATGTGCGATCGACCACCGGCGTGGTCGCGCAGGACCTTCACGAGCACTACGACGCCAGCCAGACGGACGACGACCCGCGCCTGTTTTCGCAGACCAACGACACCCGCATGATCGTGCACGAGACGCGGTTCTGGCAGAGCGAGCGCCACGGCTTCGGCTGGCTGCTCGGCGCCAGCTACACCCACAACCGCACGACGCTGAACCGCGATTTCTCCAGCCCCCTGTTCGACATGCGCAAGGCCGCGACCGGCGTGCGCAACACGATCGACGAGTTCACACTCTACGGCGAGGCCAGCCTGCACCTCATGGGACCGCTCACCGCGACCGGCGGCGGGCGCTTCACCCGCTCGCGCCTCGGCGGCGACGGCGAGGATATCGCCCCTGCCGCCGCCGCATTCCTCTCCACTTCGGGCGTGACGGCGCGGCGCACGATGAGCCGGTTCCTGCCCTCCTTCGCGCTGAACGCCCGGTTCTCGCCCGAAGACTCGCTCTACTTGCGCTACCAGCAGGGCTTCCGCCCCGGCGGCTTCGCGATCGAAAGCAACGTGGTGCGCCGCTTCCAGAGCGACCGCACCGGCACGTTCGAGATGGGCGCCCGCCATGGCCGCGCCGGGGCGACGCCTTTCGATCTCGCGCTGAGCCTGTCCTACACCCGCTGGCAGGATATCCAGGCCGACTTCATCGATGGTTCCGGCCTGCCGAGCACCGCCAATATCGGCGATGGCCGCGTCTGGTCGGCCAGCCTGTCCGGCGGCGTGCTGCTGGCGCCGGGCCTGCGCGTGGAACTCGGCGCGACCTGGAACGAGAGCAAGGTGGACGAACCCTCGGCGGCGCTGGTGCAATATGTACTGGCCCCGGTCGGTCTTGCCGCGGCGACGCTCTCGCGGGCGGACGTGCTGCGTTATGTCGCCACGCGCGGTATGCAGGTGCCGAACATCGCCCGTTTCGCCGGGCACTCAGCGCTCGCCTGGACCCATGAGGTCAGCGCGGACTGGACGCTGAACGCCAATGCCTGGGCCAACTACATCGGCCGCTCGCGCCTCGGCATCGGGCCGGAACTGGGGGCGCCGCAGGGCAACTATTTCGACAGCGGCTTCGACATGCGGATCGGCACCGCCAGCTACGGCGTCACCCTCAGCGTAACCAATCTTGCCGACGTGCAGGGCAATCGCTTCTCGCTCGGCACGCCGTTCAGCACCGGGCGCGAGCAGGTGACTCCACTGCGCCCACGCACCCTTCGCGTGGGACTGGACGCGCGATTCTAGAACCCGTCCTTGCCGCGCTTAAGCCTAAGTAGTGCGCACCGGCTTGCAAAAATTTAATCCCCGACCCACGAGGATTAGCCGTTCTCGCCCGAGTAGCCCCGCGAATAACACTTAATAACCAAGGCATTCCGGCGTATTTTAGGCCACCTTCTGCGGGTGGTTCGACGGGCGTCGCTCCGCGCAACGACAGACGCGGCGCCCGCGGCCTCGGTTCAGGGGTACGATACAAGGGAGGGCACCCGGAATGTCTCACAGTCTTACGCGGCGATTGACGTCGCGCCTGTCGGCGGCTGCGCTGACGGCTGTACTGGTTTCGACTTCGATGCTTGGCGGATGTTCCTCGCCCACCGCATCGATGCCCACGCTCGCATCCGCTCCGGCAGGCAACTACCGGGTGGGTGCGGGCGACAAGCTCCACATCGTGGTGCAGGACCTGCAGAGCGCCAACGGCGACTATATCGTCGAGGACAGCGGGGCGATCTCGCTGCCCTATATCAAGCAGGTCGATGTGGCCGGGATGACCTATCGCGAGATCGAGCAGGGCATCGCCGCATCGCTGCTGCGACAGGGGATCATGACCGGCGACCCGGTGGTCAATGTCGGCCCGGTGGAACTGCGGCCGTTCTATGTCGTCGGCGAAGTCAACAAGCCCGGCCAGTTCGAATATCGCCAGGGCATGACGGTGCTGGCGGCGATTTCGGCCGCGGGCGGCTATACCTACCGCGCCAAGACCGGCAAAGTCGCGGTGACCCGGATCGTGGGCGGCAAGGACGTGACCGCCAGCGCCGACGAGTTCGCCACGGTCCTGCCGGGTGACCGGATCCGCGTCTATGAGCGGTGGTTCTAAGGCCGTGCGGGGGGCAATCGCACTGGCCGCGCCAGTCCCGTTCCTGCTTGCCGTCCCGCAGCAGGCCCTGGCCCAGGCGCGCGACATCGGCTCGACCGCCTCGGCCGTCTATCCGGACGCCAAGGAGTACAAGGAACTGCCGATGCGCCTTGGCTCGCTCAACGTCAGTCTCGGCGGCGAAGCGCGCGTGGAATACGACACCAACGTCTATGCCACGCCGAGCAATGCGCGAGACGACGTGCACCTTGAACTGACACCGGAAGTGCAGATCGCCACGGCGCCCGGCCCGCTGAGCGCCACGGCGCACGGTTCAGCGACGATCCGGCGCTTCGCCGATCTCAAGACCGAGAATACCGAGGCCTGGGTGGTCGACGGCTCGCTGCGCTGGGCTCCGGTAACGACGACTTCCGTCACCGGCCGCGCCTTCTACCAGCGCGCGGTCGAGGAACGCGGCAGCCCGGAATCGCGCCAGGACCCGTCCTCCGGCCCGCGTGAAATCGACAGCCTGGGCGTGGACTTGCGGTTCCGCCACATGACCCGCCGCCTGTTGTTCGACCTTCAGGGCAACGCCACCAAGTACAATGCCCTTGCCGCCGCCGATGCCAACCGCGACTTCACCGGCCTGAACGGCGTGGCCACGGTCGGCTGGCGCGTCACCGGGATCACGTTCGTGACCGCCAGCGCCTTCGTGGCCAAACGCGACTTCCGCCTCGAACGGACGCTGGGCGGCAGCAAGCGCAACACCACGACCTGGGGCGGCCGCCTCGGCGTGGAATTCGAACCGGGCGGCGTGCTGGAAGGCAATCTTTCGGCCGGTATGTTCCGTTTCGTGCCGGAGGACAGCCTGACCCGCAGCCGCACCGGCCTTTCGGTCTCGGGCAGCCTGACCTATCGCCCGCGCCAGCGCACGGCGATCATGCTGGATGCCTTCAACGGCGACGTCGCAACCTTCCGCAGCGGCGCCCAGTCGCGTACCGACACCACGGTCAAGCTCTCGATCCAGCAGGAAATCCGCCACAACCTCTACGCCACCGTCGGCGGCGGCTATCGCCGCAGCCGCTACAACGGCTCGGGCGTCAAGGAACAGACACCGACGCTCAACGGCGAGGTCGAATACATCTTCTCGCGCAACATGTCGGTCGCGGCCTACGTCAACTACGGCAAGCGCACCAGCGACGATCCGACGCTCGAATTCGATCGCGCCAAGATCGGCGCCTCGTTCCGCATGCGGTTCTGACCGGCTCTCGAAGTCCCCTGTGAAAGCCCTTCCGCCTGATGCGGGAGGGCTTTTCCTGTGCGAGGACGACTACCTCCTTATCAGTTCCTCGTAGACGGCGGTGACCTGGCGGATGTGGTTCTCACGCGAGAAGCGGCGCCGGGCCTCGCCCCGCGCGCGGGTGCGGATCACGTCGAGCCGTTCGGGATCGGCGAGCAGGTCGGCGGCGGCGCGGGCCATGGCGGCAGGGTCGTCGAGCGGGCAGAGTACGCCGCAGCCGCCCTCCAGCGCTTCGGGATTGCCGCCGGAATCGGTGGCGACGACCGGGGTACCGACCAGCATCGCCTCCACCAGCGTGCGCCCGAGCGGCTCTCGCGCGGCGGGGACAAGCAACAGGTCGCAGCCCGCCAGCCATTCGTGGCCCGGCGCGCGGTAACCCATCATGACGGCACGCGCGTTGCCCGAGACCCGTGCGATGCGCTCGAGGAGAGCATCCCCCACTTCGGTATTGCGCGGATCGCCGAACATCAGCCCGACCACCGGCCTGTCCAGCAAGGCGCCCAGCCGCTCGACCGCCTCGACGAATTCGAGCGGGCGCTTGCGCTGCACGAAATTGCCGAACCAGCCGCAGAGCACCGCATCGGGCGCGCAGCCGAGTTCCTCGATCAGGGTGCGGCGCATTGTCGCCCAGTCGGCGGTGACGCTGGTGTCGAAGGGGCTGTAGACCACTTGCGCCGCTTTCGCCGCACTGCTGCCGCCCTGCGGCAGGGAGAAGCGCGAGACGGTGAATATTCGGTTCGCCAGGAGCGGCGCGGCGTAGCGCAGGCCCCGCGCATCGGGATCGCCGCGATGGTGCCAGACCAGCTTTGCGCCTGCCAGCCGCGCCGCCAGCGCCCAGCCCGCATGGCTGCGCCCGTCGTTGCTGTGCACCACGTCGATCGCGTTTTCGCGCAGGAAGCGCACGCGGCGCGGCACGCCTGCCAGCGCGCGCAGCGCCTTGCCAAGGCCGAACCGGGCGCCCGGCACGAAAGACCGTGCGGGCGGCGCCGGGTCGGGCACTTGCGCAAATTCCGAGAAGAACCCGGCGATCGTGCCTTCCGGCACTTCGGGCACGACCAGCAGGCGATAACGCCCCGGATCGAGGCCTTCCATCAGCCCCCGCGCGGAAACGTGGCTGCCGCCCAGTTCATCCCCCGCGAAGGGAAAGCAGATGCGCAAGGCTCGGCTTCGCGCCTCTACCCTCGCCGGTGCCGAAATGTCCCGCTCAAACGGGGCTGCAAGGCCGCTCAAAGGCCGAACCCTTTCTCGCGATAGCTGAGGAATTCCTCGAAGTTCTCGATGCCGTTGCCGTTGGCATCGCCCCAGGCGTCGTTGCGGGTGGGGTCGAGGCCGTTGGCGCGTTCCCAGGCATCGTCCATGCCGTCCTTGTCGTTATCGACGTAGGGCGTGCCGGAAGTCGGCGCCGGGATCGCCGGGGCGGGCGAGCCGATGCGGCCGGTGCGGGCCTTGACGTCCGCCACTGCCGCCTTGTCGATCGCATCGCGTGGGAACGCCCCGGCGCGGGCGAGCACCGAGGTATAGGCCGCCGAAGCGCTCATGGGCTGAACCGTCAGCGGGCACGGCGCCTGCTGAATCTGGGCAGGCACCACTTCGGGACTGACATGCTTGAAATTGCCGTCGAAATCATTGTCCCAGAGATAGATCGAGGCGGTTCCCGTCGATCCTTGCGTCTCGCGCGCCACGCCCCGGCTCATCGCCGTCGTGTTGGTCCCGGCAATGAAGCTGTTGCCGACGATCGAGACCGGACTGCCGCCGTAGCTTTCCCAGACCTCGGCGAATTCCGAGGCGGCGTTGTAAAGCACGTTGTTGATGACTTCGACGCAGGAACCCTTGGGGAAGTTGATGTCCGGGTTGCGGTCTCCATTGTGGGCGCAGAGATTGCCGATGAAACTCAGCTTCTGCTTGTCCACCGGATCGCTGGCCAGCAACGCGCACTTGTCGTGCTTGGGAATGCCCCAGGCGAAGATCGAGTTGCTGATGGTGATCTCGTCGTTGTCGTCGTAGCCGTTGATCAGCTCGTCGCGCGCCCAGGAGGCGCTGACATGGTCGATCACCACGCGGCTGCTCTTCTCGATGGTGATGCTGTCTTCCGCCTCGCGGTTGCCGCCGACGCGGTCGTTGCGCACGCGGATGCCGCGCACGACGACATCGTGAGTATCCTTGATGACCAGCGGCGTCAGGCCGTTCTTGCCGCCGCCATGGGCGAGCGTGATGCCGCTGCCCGGCGCGGTCTGCCCGGCGATCGTCAGGTAGGGCGACATGATCCACGGCGGGCGCTGGGTGAAGCGGATCACCCCGCTGACCCGGAACACGCAGACGCGCGGACCGGTCGCGGTGACGCAGGCGCGGTAGGAACCGGCGCCGGAATCGGCCAGGGTGGTGACGTAGATGATCCGCCCGCCGCGCCCACCCACGCTCGTCGCGCCGTAACCGACGGCGGCAGGGAAGGACTTCTTGCCGGCAGGAACTTTCACGACCGGCGCCGCCGCCATGACTTCCTCGCTCGTCGTGCCAGCAATGCCGAGCGCAATGGCCGCGATGGTCACGCCCGCTGCGGTCAGGACCAGGATCGTGCGCAAAGGGGGCTTCTTCCCGAGTCTCACCGCCGTCATGCCGTTTCTCCTGCCACTAGGGGACGAAACCGTCCGGCGCGGTTCCCGAAGGCCCTGGAGATCGCGGGGAAACGACGTTCCCGGACCTGCCCCGCGCAGAGCCATGCACCCGCCATGCAAGGGCAGGAACGTGGGCCTCCCGCCACCCCCGCACAAGTTACCATTTGGACTTAGCCCGGCAGGCCGCCTCCTCCTTTTGCGCTAACATCTATGCGCTCCCTTATTGTCCGGACTGGCCTTTGCCTTGGGGCGATTCACTGGCCCATGATCGCGGACATGGCCGCTATCCTGACCCAGCTACCCGACGACGGGACGCCGCAGTCCGCATCCTGGCGGCCCGCTCTCGTTTCGGCCCGCGAGTCGGCCTCGCCTTACGACCGCGCGATCGCCGTGCTGCTGCCTGCCGCGGCCTTCTTCCTGAGCTGGTGGCAGGTGGGACGGCTTCCCAATGCCAACCTGACGATGTCGGACATGATCCTGATCGTCTGCACCCTGCTGATGCTCGTCTCGCGCGGGCTGAACGCACGGATGATGGGGCGGATGTCGGTGCTCTGGGTAGGCGGCATCGTCATGCTGCTGGGCGGCATGCTGGTCGGCTCGACCATGCACGGAGACTTCACCCGCTGGCCGGTGGTCGCCGGACAATATGCCTTCGCGCTGCTGCTAATCCCGATGGTCCTGGCCAACTGCTCGCTACCGGTGCTGCGCAAGTCCGCGCTCGCCTATGTCTGGGGCGTCGCGGTGTCGCAGGCGGTGGGGATCGCGCTGGTCAACCTGTTCAGCCGCGACATGATCAACCTGTACGTCAACAAGTACGTCGTCACCGGCAATGGCCGTCTGGGCGCCTTTACCGGAGAGCCCAATTCGAACGGCGCGGTTTGCGTCTTCGCGCTGATCTTCCTGCTCCATGCGGTAATCGAGAAGCGCCTGCGCCCGGTCCTAGCCGTGCCGCTGGCGCTGGTGATCGTCGCCGGGCTGGTCTATTCCGCCAGCTTCACGGCTTTCGCCACGACGATCCTGTCGATCGGCTTCGTCCTCGCCCTCTCGCGCATCCGCACGGTGATCACGATCGCCCTGCCGGTGCTGCTGGTGGTCGGCGCTTATGTCGGCCTCGGCGGCCCGGTTCCGGCCGTGTTCGAGCAGCGGGTGGGCGACGCGGTCGTCTCCGGCGACCCGACCAAGGCAGGCACATTCGTCGGCCGCTCGGTGCTGATCCAGGAGGCCTGGCAGATGTCGGGCGACAACCTGCTGATCGGCCTCGGCAGCGACGGCTACCGCAAGGCCAGCGCCTACGGCATGCCGGTCCACCAGCTCTATCTGCTGGTGCTTAACGAAGGCGGCGTGATCTCCTTCCTCGGCCTGTGCCTGATGTTCGCGGCGATGTTCGTGCACGGCACTTCCATTGCCGGGCGAAGTCGCACCGACGGGGTCTGCGCGCTGGCGCTGCTGGGCGTGTTCTTCCTTTACGCGATGTCGCTGCCGCACATGTTCGCGCGGATGTGGAACGGCCCGGCAATGCTGATGTTCGCGCTGGCGAGCGCCGGCGCCGGAGCCGCCACCCTTTCCATGACACGGCGCCCGGCCTGGCGCAGCCAGGCCGAACCCTCGGAACCAGAACGGACCTCGGAAGCAGGATGACCCCCATCGAAAGCGCAAGCGAGGTCGCCGTGCACCGCGAGGCTTCCTTCCTGTCCCGGCAGTTCGCCCGCTGGCGCGGCAGCGAGATGCTGAGGCCCCACCTCGTCAGCATCGGCCACTTGCTCTCGGGCAATTTCGGCGGCGTGATGATCATGATGGCGAGCCTCGCCATCGCCACCCGCGCGCTCGGACAGGAGCAGTTCGGCATCCTTGCCGTGGTGCTGGCGATTGGGCGCGTCTGCGAGCGGCTGATCCGCTTCGAATCGTGGCAACCGCTGGTGCGCTTCGTCGCCGTGGAGGAAGAGAACGGTGACGTCGGCCGGATGTCCTCGCTCTATGCCTATGGGCTGCTGCTCGACGTGGCGAGCGCCCTCGTGGCGGCGGTGATGAGCGTGCTGGTGGCCTGGCTGGCCGGAGACCTGATCGGCATCGGCCGGGACAACGTCCACCTCGTCGCCATCTATGCCTGCGCGATCGCCTGCAACCCGCGCGGCATGGCCAGCGCGGCGCTGCGCCTTGCGGGCAAGTTCCGCATTCTCGCCTATGTCCAGCTCGCCTCGTTCGTCGCCCGCTTCGCGCTTTCGGCGCTGCTCTATGCGCTGGGGGGCGGGCTGATCTGGTTCGTGCTGGTCTGGACGGTCAGCCAGATCTTCGATTCGGCGCTGTTCAACCTGCTCGGCTTCCGCGCCCTTTCCGAAAACGGCATCCCCAACCCGCTCAAGGCCGACTGGCGCGATCTGCCGGGCCGGTTTCCGGGCTTCATGCGCTTCGCGATCTCGACCAACCTCTCCTCCACCCTGCGCACGATGACGCACGAGATGGACACCCTGCTGGTCAGCACTTTTGCAGGCGCCACCGCGGCGGGCCTCTACTATCTCTCCCGCCGCATCGCCAAAGTGGCGCAGACCGCCGGGGACATGATCCAGACCGTGATCTATCCCGACCTCGCGCGCCTCTGGAGCAAAGTCGGACCCGGCGCGATGGGGCAGCTGGTCTCGATCCTGCAACTCTCGCTCGCCGGGATCGCACTGGCGGCGGTGGGCGCCTGCTGGCTGATCGGCAGACCGGCAATCGAGCTGGTGTTCGGCCCCGGCTTCGCGGACAGTTACCAGCTCCTGCTCGTCCAGCTCTTCGCGGTGCTGCTGACCCTCCACGCGACCCCTGCGCGCGCCGCACTGCTGGCGATGAACCGGCCAACTTATGTGCTGGCCGCCAGCTTCGCCTCGACCGCCGCATTCTTCACGGCGGCCTTCCTGCTGATCCCGCGTTACGGCGCGCTCGGGGCCAACTATGCCCATATCGCCTTCGGGCTGGCGACGGTGATCCTGCTTGACCTGGCGTTCTGGCGCAACTTGCGCCGCGCCGGGCAAGAACCGGCTCCTGCCAACAGCGCTTACGCCATGGAACCCGAGTCATGACGGTCCATTCCCCGATCGAGGCCTTTCCCCGCGACACCGAACCGCAGCCGCCGCTGAAGGTCAGCTCGATCATCACCAGCCTGACCTCCGGCGGCGCGGAAGTCCTCGTCACCAACCTCAACGCCGCCTTTGCCGCCAAAGGCGCGCGCGGTACGATCCTCGCCCTCTGCGATGCGCCGGTGCTGGGCAATTCGCCGGAGATGGAAGCCGAACTGATCGACCAGATCGCCCAGAGCGGCTGCCGGTTCGAATCGTTGCACCTCGGCCGCCGCCGCCGTCTGGTGCCGGGCGTGCTGGCGCTGCGCCGCCATCTGGCCGAGGCCCGGCCCGACGTCGTCCATGCCCATACCGTGCGCGCGGTGACGATGCTGGCCTTCAGCGGCTTTTCCGGGCCGATCGTCTTCACTTACCACAATAGTCGCCTGAGCTTTCCCCCCGCGCTGTTTTCCGCGCTGGACCGGGTGGTCCATCACTATGTCGCGATCAGCAACGACACCGCCGGAATCTACCGGCACTGGTCGAGGCGGCCCTTCACCTTGATCCAGAACGCGCCCTCCTCACGCTACAAGGCCTCCTCCCCGCGCGTCGCGGCGCGGCGGCCCTGCAACGTGCTGACGGTCGGCGCCGTCTCGGACCAGAAGAACTACCCGCTGCTGATCGAGACCGCCCGCATCCTGAAAGACCGCGCGACCGAGGCCCAGCCGCCCCCGGTCCTGCGCGTCGCAGGCGGCGGTGAAGGGCTGGAGGCCCTACGCTCCCGCGTCCGCGAACTGGACCTGGGCGATGTCGTCGAGTTCCTCGGCGAACGGCGCGACGTGCCCGACCTGCTGAAGCGCAGCGACCTCTATCTCAACACCTCGCATTACGAAGGCTTTTCGGTGGCCATCCTGGAAGCCATGGCCATGGGCCTGCCTGTCGTCGCCACCGATGTCGCGGGCAACCGGGGCCTGGTGCGGCAGGGCCAGAACGGGCTGCTCTGCCCGCTCGACAAGCCCCAGGCGCTGGCCGCCGCCATACTGCGGCTGACCCAGGACAATTCGCTCTACCGCCAGTTTTCGACCGGCGCGCTGGCCACCAGCCGCGAGTACACGATCGAGAACGCCGCCGCGCGCCACCTCGAACTCTACTCCGCCCTGCTGCGCCGCCGCGTCCCCCAAAAGGACTAGTCTCTATTGAGGCCCGCGCGGCCCCGATGCCCTTTTTGCGCGGTCCAGCTTTGACCGCATAGTTCACGATGAAGACCGTCCCGCGCGGACGACTCCGCACCGTCCCGAGGGAGGACGGCAAGGTTCACGAAAGCCGCCCGCAAAGGCGGCGCACTTCACCTCGTTGGAGGGGCACACATGTCGACTGCAATCGCGACCAGCCCGATCGGCGGCGCGCCGGCGCATTACCGCGGACCGGCGCCATCACGGGATATCCCATCGTCCGATCAGCAGGTCGGCCCGCGCGACCTGCTTCGCGTGTTCTACCGGCATCGAACGATGATGGCGCTGGTGATCGGCACGATCACCCTAGCCGTACTGGTGCAGCAGTTGCTCTCCCCCACCCTCTACCGCGCCTCCTCCACCGTGCAGGTCGAGCTAATCGACGAAGTCGGCACCAACCAGGCCGACGTCAATTCGCGCAATGCCGAACGCGTCGCGAATGCCGTGCGCCTGCATCGCTCGCGCTCCGCCGCCGAGCAGGTCGTCGCCGACCTCCACCTGACCAAGGACAACGACTTCCTCAAGGAACTCGGCAAGATTCCCGAAGACAAGCGGGTGCTGCAGCAAGTGGCGACCAACAAGGTCCTCTCGATGGTCTCGATCAGCTCCGAGGCCGGTTCCGACCTCGTGGAAATCTCGGTGACCGCCGGTTCGCCGGTCCTGGCCGCCTCGATCGCCAACCAGATCCCGGTCTCGGTTCGCTCGCTGCGCACGATGAAGACCAACGAGCGCCGCGCCGAACTGCTCGCCTCGCTGGAACAGGAGCAGCAGGCCCGCGCCACCGAGGCCGAGGAGACCGCCCAGCGCGTCGCCGACTTCCGCGGTCAGCACCAGATGCTGACCGGCGCAGGCGGGACCGAAGACCTCGCCCAGCTCAACCGCATCGCCGTGCAGAGCGCCTCCGCCATCGCCGCGCGCGATGCCTCGATGGCCCGCAGCGCCGGGATCGCCCGCGCCAGCCGCATGCAGAGCACCGCACTCGCCAGTTCCGGCGTGCTCGACCAGCTCGAACGCACCCGCGGCGAACTCGTGGCCGAAACCTCCAAGCTCTCCACCAGCCTCGGGCCAAACCATCCCGACGTGAAGCGCCTGAATTCCCAGCTGGCCACGGTCAATGACGGCATCGTCAAGGAGCAGGCCCGCGTCCAGGCCGCCGCCCAGGCCGATGCCTCGGCCAAGGCCGCGCAGATGACCGAACTTGCCCGCAGCGAAGCGGCAGGCAACAGCGCCCAGGCCAGCCGCCTCGAAGGCATCGTCGCCGGACTCAGCTCGACCGCCTATCGCAACACCGCCAATTCGGTGCAGCTCGACAAGCTGGTGCGCGAATCGACCCTGGCGGACGATGCCTACAAGGCGATCGCCGGCCGCGTCGAACAAGTCCGCGCGCAGATGCAGATGGAAGGCGTGTCTTCCTCGGTCGTCTCCCCGGCGGTGCCGGACTTCGATCCGGTCGCGCCCGCGCCGGTCAAGATGGCGATCACCGCCCTGCTCGGCTCCAGCGTGCTGGCCTTCCTGATCGCCTTCGCCCGCGACTTCCTCGACGACCGCCTGCGCACCACCGCGCAGATCCGCCGCCTCTTCGGGCTGCCGACCTTGGGCATGCTGCCACTGCTCGACAGCAACCTCTCGGAAGATCCGAACGACAGCCCAGTCATCCACGAGCCGCAGTCGCTCTTCGCCGAAGTCGCCCGCTCGACTTATACCGAAGTGCGCGCGCTCGACCGCAAGGGCGGCAATTCGCAGGTCGTGCTGGTCACTTCGCCGCTGCCGGGCGACGGCAAGTCCACGGTCTCGCTGACGCTGGCCGCCGCCGGGATCGCCATGGGCGACCGCACGGTGATCCTCGACCTCGACTTACGCAAGCGCGGCGCGCTCCAGCGGCTCCAGAACGAGATGCAGGTGCCCGACCTCGTGGACATCGTCTGCGGCCGCGCCGACCTCGACAGTCTGGTCAGCCCGCGTTCCGCCCATCCCTACGACGGCAAGCTCATCACTTCCGCCGACGGTACGCAAGTGATCGAACCGGAAGGCGCCAACAAGATCGTCCTGCTCAGCGCCAAGGACCCGGTAGCCGAACCCGCGCTGCTGCTCTCGTCCAACCGCCTGAAGACATTGCTGGAACAGCTGCGCGAGCGCTTCGAACTGGTCATCATCAATGCCCCCGCCGCCCTTGCGGTGCGCGATGCGCGGGCGATGTGCCACTTCGCCGACCAGACCGTACTGGTCGCCCGCTGGGGCCACACGACCGGCGACCAGATGCGCGCCGCGCTGGAAATGCTGGACGACAGCGTCGGCGGGGTGATCTTCGACCAGGTCGACTACGCCGAACATGCCCGCCGCCGCTACGGCGACTCGGTGCAGTTCTACGCCGACTCGGCCAGCTACTACTCCTCGCCGGTCCCCACCCGCGACGAGTGGGCGGCCAAAGTCCGGCGCTTCTTCCGGGGTCACTCCTGGCGCCCCGTGGAAGCGTGAGCAGGAGCGCGCGAGTGGCCTTCGCTTCCCTTCGATTGCTCGCCACGCTGCTCCTGCTCACCCTTCTGCCGCTGCTCCTGCTGCTGGGGCTGGGCGTGCTGCTCTCGATGGGTCGCCCGGTGCTGTTCCGACAGCGCCGGGCGGGCCGCGAGGGGCGGGACTTCACCCTGCTCAAGCTGCGCTCGATGCGCGATGCCACCGGGGCCGATGGCAAGCCACTGCCCGACGAGGCGCGCGTCACTGCCTTCGGCCGCTTCCTGCGCCGCAGCCGTCTCGACGAACTGCCGGGCCTGTGGAACGTCGCCGCCGGAGACATGACTTTCGTCGGCCCACGCCCGCTACTACCCGAGACCATCGCCGCCCTCGGCGCTCGGGGAATAGCGCGAGGCCGGGTGCGGCCGGGGCTGACCGGCTGGTCTCAGGTCAACGGCAATACGCTGCTCTCGCTCGACGAGAAGATCGCGCTTGATCTCTGGTATGTGGACAATGCCTCGCCGCTGCTGGATCTCAGGATCGTGGCGTTGACGCTCTGGGTCATGGTCGGCGGCGAGCGGCGGTCGCGCGAGGTGGCTCTGGCGGATTGAGGCAGGCTACTGCCGGATCAATTCAACCCGCCCCACCTCCCACCCGCTCATGCTGAGCTTGTCGAAGCATGGATCGGCGCGCCACGCCTCGGGGCCTTCGACAGGCTCAGGCTGAGCGGGTTGAGAGTGGCGGCGAGGCGAGGCGAGATCAGTTCTCTCAACCGCCCCTTTCAGAACCCCCAATGAGAATGCACTCATTTCAGAACCCGCTCGGCCTGGGCTTGTCGAAGGCCCATCAAGCCAGCACCAGTTCATCCAACGACATCACCACATGGTGCGCGGCGTGGGCAGGCGTCGGCGCGATGCAGGCGTGAATCCGGCCCTCACGCAGGATCTGAACGGTTGTCCAGCCGCGCGCACGCGGGGTGACGAAATCCTTGGCCGCATTGTCGGCAATGTAGACATGCGCCGCCCCCGGACGGCCGGACCACTGCTCCACCATCTCGTAAGCCATGGCATGAGGCTTGCCGCAGCCCTCGGGCAGCAGGCCGGTAAGCACCACCTTGCCGATGCGGTCGTAAAGCCCCAGCGCGGCGACCTTGTTGCCCTGGGTCTGGGCCGGACCATCGGTGATGATCGCGCTCGGCCGCGCGCCGAGCCGTGCGAGCAGCCGCTCCGCGTCTTCGGCCAAAGCGATTTCCGGCACGTGGCCACGATAGAGCGATACCAGCGGAGCGACCTCGATCGCGGCGACTCCGAGCGCAATCAGCGCCGCATCGAACACGGTGCCGCGATGCCCTTCGTCGAGCAGGCGCGCACATTCCGCCGCATAGCCGGAAACGCCGTGGCTCTCCTCCAGATGCCGCCCCACCGCCGCAAACCCGCTCAGTGCGAAATCCCGTTCGAGATAGAGCGTGTCGTCGAGATCGAGAACGACGACTTTGTCCGCGATATCAACCACGGAACACGGCACTGTCGTAACGCACCATGGTCACGCACTCGCGCCAGAGATCGCTCGCGCATTCGGCGCGGCCCGTAACGCGGGCCAGCAGGCTCTCGGCAAAGCGCCCCCCGGCATGGTCGGCCAGCGGATAGCCGCCGCCGAAGCGGGCATTGATCTCGAAGACGCGCGGGCCGCGGTCGGGATCGTCGATCAGCTGGAAGCAGAGCACCCCCTCGGCGCCTCTGAGGGCCGCGGCAATGTCGGCGGCGATGGCGATCATGCGCGGGTCGCGCACCGTGCGCCCCTTCTCCACCTCACCCGCGCGGGTCGAGATACGCAGATGCGGGATCGCCGAGAGCATCCGCCCGCGCGCGTCGAGGTACATGTTGATGGTATATTCCGGCCCGCGCAGCAGTTCCTGCACCAGCATCGGCTCGGGATAGTCGTCGCGGATGTCCGCCGCCGATTGCAGTACGCCGATGCCCCGGCTGGCACTGCCGCCCACCGGCTTGACGAAGAGCGGAAACGTCCAGCCCGAAGGATCGCCGCGCAAGTCCTCGATCCGCGCCGTGCGCGGCACCGGCACGCCCGCTTCGGCCAGGACCGAGACGGTGCGCTCCTTGTCGCGCACGACATCGATCACTTCAGGCGCGCTGACGTGGACCAGAGTGCCTACCTGCGCGAATTGCTCCCGCGCCCGAGAGAGCACGTCGAGTTCGGTATCGATCGTCGGCACCAGCAGGTCGATCTGCTCGCGGCGGCAGTGGTCCAGCAGGCGCTCCACATAGTCCGGCGCGGTGCAGCGCGGCACCGCAAAGGCCACTTCGGCCTCCAGACAGGCGGCGCTGAGTTCGGGTTCAAGGTCGCAGGCGTGAATCTCCGCGCGCAGCCCCAGCTTCTCGGCCGCGCGGCGAAAACAGCGAGTCAGTTCGACCCGGCGCCCGGCCGACGTGAAAAGTATCCGTACCACCCGGTTCCCCCCGATCATCCTTTTGCACCGGCCCTTCGCCCGGCATTGGCCGAGACAGCGGCGAATCTCTCGCCACCATGCCGGGGGGACAGGACTTGCGCCAGCACCTGATCCCACTGCTGGAGTATCCTTCCCGGCTGGAAACGGGCCATCCCTTCCTCCGCCGCCGCCCCGATACGGGCGCGGGCGCAGGGATCGCCGATCAACCCGGCCATCGCCTCGCCCAGCGCCAGGGCATTCTCGCTTTCCACGAGCAACCCGCTGCGGCCGTGCTCCACCATGTCGGCGGGGCCGAAATCGCAGTCGGTGGCGATCACCGGCAGGCCCGCCGCCATCGCCTCGCCCAGCACGTTCGGAAATCCCTCGTAGCGCGAGGACAGCACGAAGATTCCCGCCTCCGCCACCCAGGCGCGCGGCCGGGGGCTGATCCCGCGCAGCGCCACACGCTCCTCCAGCGCAAGATCGCGGACCTGCCCCTCCAGCGCGGCACGCTCCGGCCCCTCGCCCCAGATGTCGAGCCGCCAGTCCGGCCAGCGCGGCGCCACTTTGGCGAAAGCGGCCACGAGCAGGTCGAAGCCCTTCTGATGGGCCAGCCGCCCCACCGCGCAGAGACGCTTCACCTCGGCCGCCGGGCGCGCGACGTCGGGTAGCGGAACGGGATTGGGAATCGTCACCAGCTTGTCCTGCACGGCAACGGGAAAGCAGCGCCGCACCGCCGCCGTCTGGCAGACAATGGCGTCGGCGCGGCGATAGAGCAGACGCAGCAGCAGGTTCCACAAGGGATGCGTGTCCTGCCGCTCGGGATTGTTGCGTTCGGCGCAGACGAGACGAGTCTGCGTCCCCACCGTGGCGAGCGCGGCGATCAGGTTGTTCTTGGTCAGGAACGAAACGATCACATGCGGTCGCTTTCGCATGAGTACCCGGCGCAGGGCGACGACCCGCCGGGCCATGCCCACGAAACCGCTGTCGCCGCCCAGCCGGTGCAGAGCGGCCTGCTCCGGCAGGCGATGGAACACAGGGTCCTCGCTGTGGTCGAAGGCGATCACGGCGACATCGTGCCCCGCCCCGCACCAGTGGAGCGCAAGCTGGGCGATCACCTGCTCCGCCCCGCCGGCACCAAGGCCGGAGGCGAGGATCGCGATACGCATCTTGCCGGGTGTAAGTGCCAAGGGGCCCCCTTGTTCGCTTGGGGAAACAGTCCGCCTGGGTGAAAACCTGTTCCGTCGATTGCCCCCGAACCTAACCGATGCCGGGGCGGCGGACAGGCGTTCATGCGGTCTAACCCTTTATTGGAGAGTTCGATTCAGAGGCAGGTCCGGGATAGCTCCGGGGCAGGTCCGAGGCATCGTCATCCGGAGTGGGTACGCCCTAATCGCGCTCCCGTTCGCCAGCCGCATCCGCCACACTCTCGCGCAGAGGGCGCACACCAGGGGCGAGCAACAGGGGAGCCGATGATGAAACGCGACATGTCGCCGAGCGCCGAGGGAAACCTGGCGCAGGACCCAGGCTATTCCGCTCCGCCACCCCTGCCGGACGCAGGTATAAGCGCCGAAGCCGCAGGGCTGTCCGCTTCGATATCCACCGGACTGAGCGATGGGCCGGGCGGCCTGGCACCGCGTACCGCGCCGAACCTGGCGACGCTCGCCGCCTCGGCGCTGCTCGCGGTGCTCTATCTCGGGCTGGTCGGAAGATTGCTCGCCTATCCGATCGGGCGCGACGAGAACCTCTTCATCGCCGTGGCGCGGCTCTGGGGCAGCGGCGATATCTACCGCGACTTCGGCTATAACCACCTGCCCTACCTGCCCTACATGCTCGGTGGACTCTATTGGCTGACCGGCACGGGCCACCTGCTGCTGCTGGGGCGATTGCTGATCGCCGCATCCTGGGCCATGGCGATCGCCGCGCTCTGGCTCATCGCCCAGCGCCAGCGCGCCGGGTTTCCGGCCTTCTTCACCGGCGCGATGCTGCTGATGGGCAATGTCCTGCTGATCGGCGCACCGGGCCTTATGGTCAGCAACAACTTCCTGCCGCTACCCTTCGCGCTGATGGCCATCCATTTCCTGCTCTGCGGGCTGGACCGCGAGCGGCCTTCGTGGATGTGCTGCTTCGTGGCGGGCGTGCTGATCTCGGTCGCCGTGGGACTCAAGGCCAACTACATCTTCCTCGCCCCCTTCGTGGCCCTGACCACAATGCTGGCGCCGCTGGCCCATCCGCTGCGCCAGCGACTCGTCTGCGGCACGGTGCCGCTGGCGCTGGGCGGCCTGACGGGCGGGGTTCCGGCGCTGATCGCCATAGCTTCCGACCCGGATGCCTTCTTCGCCCATACGATCCGCTACTTCACCCAGCTCCAGCCCGCGTACTGGTCCCATTCCACCGACCCCAAGATCATGAGCGTCGCCCAGAAGATCCTGCTGGCCGAGGAAATCTGGACCTCGAACGCGACCCTGCTGGCGCTCGTCGGCACGGTCGCGCTCATCGCCCTGCCGCTATGGCGACGTGGCTGGCGGGACGGCGTGTTGGCGGTCTGGTCCTGGCCGGTGGTGCTCGCCGCCGCGCTGGCGGTGATGGGCGTGGCCATCTCCTTCGTGCCGACCCCCTCGTTCCCGCAATATTTCGTGCCGCCGATCCCGTTCCTCGTGCTGCTGGTCGTGCTGCTGCGCGCCCGCACGCTGAGCGAAAACCGGGGCGCGGCCGATGCTGTGCTGCTCTCGCTGGCTTTCGTGGCGCTGCTCTGCGCGGGATCGCGGCTGGCACCGGGGCTGATCTCGCTATCTCGCCCCGCCACATGGGAGGGCGTGAAGATCCACCGCGAGATGCGCACCCTCGCTCGCAATGCAGGGGCTTCCTCGGGCGATACGGTGGCCACCCTCTCGCCGGTGCTGGCACTGGAAGGCAGCTTTTCGCTGCCCCCCGAATTCGCCGCCGGACAGTTCGTCTACCGCGTGGCGGACTACCTGCCGCCGCAGGACCGGACCTACTGGACCACGACTTCGCCCACCCACCTCACGTCCTGGCTCGATGCCAATCGCCCCTCGGCCATTCTGGTGAGCGGTGAGGAACCGCTGGAGCAGGCCTTCGCCGACTATGCTCGCAGCCACGGCTACAAGGCCTTTACCGGAAAGCGCGGCGACGCCGGGCCGGTGCTTTACCGCCGTCCGCCTGACCCCGCCGAGCTGGAATAAGCGTCCATCATAACGGCCCGCCTCACCGCCGCCCCGCCCCTGCCGCGTAAGCGAAAGGGCCGGGGCGGCGAAAGCATATAGGGGCCTCCCCAAATGGCCCCGCCGCGCATTTGCAGGTGAGCGCTTAGCCCTTTGGCACCCCGGCTGGCTAAAGCTGCCTAACCCCGATGAACACTTCTCCACCGGCCCGAACTGCCCTTAACCTTGCCTTATCGACGGGAGCAATTCTCCAGAAAATTCCGACACCGGAGGTGCGGTCATGAAAGTCGTCCTGCTCGCCGGGGGCCTTGGCTCCCGCCTTGCCGAAGAAACGGTCCGGGTTCCCAAGCCCATGGTCGAAGTGGCCGGCCGTCCGATCATGCTCCATGTCATGGATATCTACGACCGCTGGGGACACAACGACTTCATCGTCGCCTGCGGTTACAAGGCCATGGCGATCAAGAGCTTTTTCCAGGACCTCCACCTCATGTCGAACGACTTCACGGTCGGCATCGGCAATGGCGAGATGGCCCTGCGCCCCACGTCCAAGATCGACTGGCGCGTCTCGGTGGTCGATACCGGCCTGGCGACGATGACCGGCGGGCGCCTGAAGCGCCTGCGCTCGTGGCTCGACGACGAGACCTTCATGGTCACCTACTCGGACGGGGTGGGCAATATCGACCTCGACGCGCTGCTGGCGTTCCACCGTTCGCATGGCAAGCTCGCCACCGTCACCGCGGTCCAGCCTCCGGCGCGCTTCGGCAACCTCGAACTGGGCGCCTGCGACGGCACCGGCGGGCAGGTCGTCGAATTCACCGAGAAGGTCATCAAGTACGAGACCTGGATCAATGGCGGCTTCTTCGTCTTCGAGCCGGGCGTGCTCGACTACCTTTCGGGAGACGAGGAACCGCTGGAGCAGGCGCCGCTGACGCGCCTTGCCCATGACGGCCAGCTCATGGCCTACAAGCACAAGGGCTTCTGGCACCCGATGGACACCGTGCGCGACCGCGACACGCTGGACAAGCTGGGCACCCAGGCCCTGCCGCCGTGGATGGATTTCGAGAACGGACAGCCGGTACTCAGCACCGACGTCCCGACGAAGCTGCAACATGCCTGAAAAAGGCTCACTGGATCAGGCGCTTGTTTCGGCATTCCGGGGCAAGCGGATTCTGGTGACCGGCCACACCGGCTTCAAGGGTGGCTGGTTGTGCCTCTGGCTCAGGCAACTGGGTGCAGAGGTCATCGGAGTCGCCTTGCACCGCCCCCCGCAAGGCCCTGATATGTTTCACACGGTCGACCTCGGGGGGCTGGTCGACCACCGCATCGCCGATATCCGCGATGCCCGTGCCTATGAAGAAGCCTGCCGGGGCCTGGAACCGGACCTCGTGTTCCACCTCGCCGCGCAGGCGCTGGTGCGCCCATCCTACGACGATCCGGTGGAGACTTTCGCGACCAATGTCACCGGCACCGCCGTCGTGCTGGACGCGGTGCGGCGGATGCCCTCGGTGCGCGGCGTGGTCGTCGTCACCAGCGACAAGTGCTACGAGAACCGCGAGTGGGAATGGCCCTACCGCGAGAGCGACGCACTTGGTGGGGCCGACCCCTACAGCGCCTCGAAAGGCTGTACCGAACTGGTCGCCGCCGCGTTCCGGCGCTCCTATTTCTCCGACCCGACAGGCTGCCAGATCGCCACCGTGCGCGCGGGCAACGTGATCGGCGGAGGCGACAATTCGCTCGACCGGCTGCTGCCCGACGTGGTGCGCGCCACCCTTGCGGGCACTGCGGTGACGATCCGCAATCCGGCCAGCGTGCGCCCCTGGCAGCACGTGCTGGAGCCGCTTGCGGGCTACCTGATGCTGGGTGCGCGGTTTCTTGGGGAGGATGCGCCGCGCTTTGCCGAAGGCTGGAACTTCGGCCCCAGCGCCGATGGCTTCCTCGATGTCGAGGAAATCGCGCGCCACTTCCAGCGGGCCTGGGGGCCGGGGGTGGCGCAGATCGCCTTCGGGCGGCGGCCCGACGATCCGCATGAGGCCGGGATGCTGACGCTCGACAGCAGCAAGGCCCATGCGCGGCTCGGCTGGCGCCCGCGTCTCTCGACCGAGCAGGCGGTGACGATGAGCGCCGAGTGGTACCGCGCCTTCGCGGCCGGAAGCGAAAACATGCGCGCCTTCAGCGAGGCGCAGATCGCCCGCTATTCCGGGGATTTCAACGAAACATTTGAGGGGGAAGCAGCTTTATGCGCGTGAACTATGGCCAGACCGTCCACGGCGAGGAGGAGATCGCCGCCGTCCTGGAGGTTCTGCGGACATCCACCCAGATGGGGCCGAAAGTCCGCGCCATGCAGGAACAGGTCTCGGCGCTCTTCGCCAAGGACCACGGCATCATGGTCAATTCCGGTTCCTCGGCGAACTACCTCGCGATCGAACTGCTGAACCTGCCGGAGGGCAGCGAGGTCATCACCCCGGCGCTGACGTTCGCCACCACCGTCGCCCCGATCGTGCGTTCACGGCTGGTGCCCGCATTCGTGGACTCGGCGGTCGGCACCTACAATATCGACGTCGAGAAGATCGAGGCGATGATCGGGCCGAATACCAGGGCCATGATGATCCCCTCGCTGATCGGCAACCTGCCCGACTGGGACCGCATCCGCGAGATCGCCGACAGGCACGGCCTGATGGTCGTGGAAGACAGCGCCGATACCCTGGGCGCCAGCTTGCGCGGCACCAGCACCGGCACCCGCTCGCACATTTCCACCACCAGCTTCTACGGCTCGCACGTCATCAACGCGGCGGGCAACGGCGGCATGCTCTGCGTCTCGGACGAGGACCTCGCCCGCCGCGCGCTCTTGCTGCGTTCCTGGGGCCGGACCAGCTCGCTCTACGTCGATTCCGAAAGCATCGAGAAGCGCTTCAACGTCGCGCTCGACGGCATCGACTACGACGCCAAGTTCCTGTTCGACGAGCTGGGCTTCAACGTCGAGCCTTCGGAAATGGGCGCCGCCTTCGGCCTCGTCCAGCTCAAGAAGCTGGACCACAATATCGCCGCGCGCGAACACAATTTCGCCCGGCAATACGCCTTCTTCAAGCAGTACGAGGACTGGTTCGTCCTGCCCGAACAGCTTCCCGAATCGCGCACCGGCTGGCTCGCCTTCCCGCTCACCATTCGCGAGGACGCGCCCTTCACCCGCACCCAGATGCAGATATGGCTGGAAGAGCGCGACGTGCAGACCCGCCCGGTCTTCACCGGCAACATCCTGCGCCAGCCCGCCATGCAGGGCGTGCCGCTCAAGGCCGCGCCGGAAGGCTATCCGGTCGCCGACGCGGTAATGAAGGGCGGCATCCTGCTCGCCTGCCACCATGGCCTGACCGAGGCCCACCTCGACTTCATGCACGAGACTTTCGAGGGCTTCGTCCGCTCGCTCTCGACCACACCTTCGCGGGAGGCCGCCAATGCTTGAAATGCCGATCCCCCAGCAGGAAGCCACCGACATCCTCTCGGAATGCCGCGCCTGCAAGGCCCCTGCGCCTTATCTGTTCCTGCCGCTGGGCGACCATGCCCCCGGCCAGATGCTGATCCGTCCGGACGATCTCGGCGCCAAACAGCCCTCCTTCCCGCTCAATACCCAGGTCTGCCTGGAATGCGGGCTGGTGGAGATCGCCGACCAGATTCCGGCGGACTTCTTCCGCCACTATCTCTACGTGCCCTCGGGCGCGGCGCGGATGCACAGCCACTTCGCGGGCTTCGCGGAAGTGCTGGCGCAGCGCGCCGGGGACGGGCTGATCGTCGATATCGGCAGCAACGACGGCCTGCTGCTGGCCGCCTGCAATGCACTGGGCTGCAAGACCCTGGGCTTCGACCCGGCCGAAAACATCGCCGCCATGGCCGCCGAGCGCGGGGTCGAAACCCACATCGACTACTTCACACCCACTTCGGCCGAACTGGTCCGCTCACAGCGCGGCCCGGCCACAGTGATCGTCACCACCAACACCTTCAACCACATCGGCGATCTGCACACCTTCATGGAAGCGATCTCGATCCTGCTGGCCGATGACGGGACTTTCGTGATCGAAGTGCCCCGCGCCAAGGAGTACATCGACCACACCGAGTTCGATAATATCTACCACGAGCATGTCTCCGAGTTCAGCCTGCTCTCGATCGTCAAACTCGCCGCCTTCTTCGACCTCGAAGTGACCGACGCGCTCTCGCTGCCCGACATCCACGGCGGCTCGATGCGCGTGTTCCTGAACCGCAAGGCGGCCGGGATCGGCCCCTCGCAGTCGGTCGCCGACATGCTGCGCGACGAACTGGCGGGCGGCATGCTCGTGCCGGAGACTTACGACATGCTCGCGCGCGAAGTCGAAGACATGGGCCGCGACGTGCGTGCCATGCTCGACGAGATGAAGGCCCACGGGTTGAAGATCGCAGGCTACGGCGCTTCGGCGCGGGGCAACACGCTCATCACCCACTACGGCATCGACACAAGCTATCTCGATTTCCTGGTGGACCGGAACCCGCTGAAACACGGACTCTATTCGCCGAACACGCGCATTCCGATCCGCCCGGTCGAGGCCATCGAGGAAGAACAACCCGACGTGCTCTTCGTGCTCGCCTGGAACTTCTTCGACGAGATTTTCGAGCAACAGGCGGCGTTCCGCGCTCGCGGGGGCAAGTTCCTGGTGCCGCTGCCGGTGCCCAGGATCGTGTGCTGAACTGAACCGTCCGGAGCCGGAACCAACCCGGCCCGGACCTTTTCGGAAGGGTTGCCCAGTGGCCGAAGGCGTAACGCTATTGACCGGTGCCGGCGGCTTCATCGGCGCACATCTCGTCCGCCGCCTTCTGGAAGACGGCGGAGACGTCCACGCGATCGTGCGCCCTTCCACCGAACTCGGCCGCCTCTCGCCTTTCGCCGAGCGCCTGACGATCCACCGCATCGACCTCTCGGACCGGCTGGCGATCCGCGCCTGCATCCGCGCCATGGCCCCGCGCCGCGTGTTCCATCTCGCCGCCGAGACCCGCCTGCCGCCCGAGCCGGACTTCACCTCCGCCCGTACTGCCGACGCGATCTACCTCCGCCCTGCGCTCAACCTGCTGGAGCCGCTGGCCGAACTTCCCTGCCCGCCCGAAGTGGTGGTGCGCGCCGGAACGATCGCCGAATATGGCCGCGCCGCGCTGCCCTATCGCGAGGACGCACGCGCCATTCCCTCGACCCCCTACGGTGCAGGCATGCTGGCCACGACCGAGGCCATCGCGATGCTCGCGCCGCGCCTGCCCTTCCCGGTCGTCACCGCCCGCCTCGCGCTCTGCTACGGACAGGGACAGGCGCCGAGCTTCCTGATCCCGGCCCTGATCGACGCCTGCCTGTCGCGCCGCCCGATGACGATCCGCCGCCCGCACGACCGACGCGACCTGCTCCACGTCGACGACGCGGTGGATGCCCTGCTGCACATTGCCCGCAGCGCCCCGTTCGGCGGCGACCTCGACTGCGTGAACATCTCCACCGGCGAAGCGCCGACGATGGACCAGGTCGCCCGCCGGATCGAGGCGATGACCGGCTGCGGCGAAGGCTTCCTCCCCCGCTCGGCCATCGCGGACGAACCCGTGGAACTGCGCTCCAGTCCCGACCTCGCCGCCGCGCGCCTCGGCTGGCGTCCCCGCATCGCCCTCGACGAAGGCCTCGCTCGCACCATCGCGGACGAAAACGCCCTCTGCACGAAAGCAGGATAGACCCGTGAACGCCGAGCCGAAGACCCTGGTTTCCATCCTAGTTCCTGCCTTCAACGAGGAACTCAACGTCGTGCGCTGCTACGAGGCGATCGTGCGCGTCTTCGAGAAGCTGCCCGAATACAGTTACGAGATCATCGTCACCGACAACCATTCGACCGATCGCACCTTCGAACTGCTGGAAGACCTCGCCCGGAAGGACCCGGCACTGAAGGTCATCCGCTTCTCGCGCAATTACGGCTACCAGCGTTCGCTGCTCTGCGCCTACAAGGCGGCGACCGGCGCCTGCTCGATCCAGCTCGACTGCGACCTTCAGGACCCGCCCGAACTGATCCCCGAGATGCTGGGCCTCTGGCGGGTCGGCCACCAGGTGGTCTACGGCATCCGTCGCTCGCTGAAGGACGGCTTTTTCATCGCAACGCTGCGCCGCGCCTTCTACCGCTTCATCACCTGGATCAGCGACGACGACCTGCCGGTCAATGCCGGGGAGTTCCGCCTCGTCGACCGCCGCATCCTCGTCGAACTGCACAAGGTGGAGGATGCCTCGCCTTACTTGCGCGGGCTGATCAGCGCGATGGGCTTCTCGCAGATCGGCCTCGAATACGACCGCAGAGACCGCATCGCCGGGGAAAGCAAGTTTCCGCTCAAGTCGATGATCTCGCTGGCGGTGGACGGGGTGCTCAACCACTCGCTGATGCCGCTGCGGATCGCCTCGATCGCGGGCATCGTCATCGGCGTGCTGAGCATGGTGCTGACGTTCATCTACCTCGTCGGCCGGGTGCTGCTGGGTCAGGCCTGGCCCGCCGGTTTCGCGACGACGACGATCCTGCTGCTCATGTCGATCTCGATCAACGCGGTGTTCATGGGCATTCTCGGCGAATATGTCGGGCGGCTGTTCCTTCAGGCCAAGCCCGGCACCAA
Organism: Novosphingobium sp. BL-S-20; assembly: GCF_055521635.1. NCBI lineage: Bacteria > Pseudomonadati > Pseudomonadota > Alphaproteobacteria > Sphingomonadales > Sphingomonadaceae > Novosphingobium > Novosphingobium sp. BL-S-20. The sequence goes on from NZ_CM145494.1 coordinate 2,663,255, forward strand.
GCCGATCGTCGAGGAAAAACTCAACTTTCCCGAAGTTATCTCGCTGGTTGCGCGCGAAAGACAGTGATCCGGGTGAGCACGAAGAGCACGCCTGCATAAGTGCAGATCGCCAGGCCCTGCACCAGGGCGCTGCGCTCGAACCCGGCGCCTCGGCCCAGCGCGACCACCGCGAGATTGGCGCCATAGGCGATCAGGAATGCCGCGCCGTAACGTAGCGCCTCGCGGAGGGTAGCCCGATGGCGCGCCCGGAAGGTCAGGTGGCGGTGGAGGCCATAGGAAATCGGCAGCCCCATCGCGAAACCCGCAAGATTGGCCGCATAGTCCCCCAGCCCGAGCCGCAACCAACCGAGGATCAGGCCATAGCCGATCGCGGTATTGGCAAGGCCCACCAGCGCGAAGCGCGCCAGCGTCGCCGCTTCGCGCCCCAGCAGCACCGTCCGCCCGGCGGGGCCGCTCATGCCGCCTCCTTCCCCCGGCAGCCGCCGATCGCATGGTCCATCAAGCATTGCGCGGCGGTACGGTTCAAGAGCGTCATCCTGTTGCGACGGGTTCCGCCGCAAGGGTGCCCCCTATCGCGCGCGTCCGGCAATCCCCCGCAAGCATATCGCCCCCGGTCATTCGCGCCACGATTTCGCCCAAGGGATTAGCCCGCTGGACTGGCACGCCGATCGCGATATGCAGGGCGCCATGAAATCCCCCAGCGATCGCCGCTCCCGGTCGAACCCCGCCGAGACCGCCAGCCTCGTCGATGCCGCCCGCACCATCATTGCAGTCAGGGGCATCGCGGGCATGAGCCTGCGGACCGTGGCAGAGGAGGCTGCGACTTCGGTCGGTTCGATCACCTATCGCATCGGCGATCGCGCCGCGCTTATTGCCGCCGTGCTGGAGCGTGAGATCGCGATCATGGCCCAAATCCGCGCGGAATGGCGCGAAAGGCTCGCAGGGATCGATCCGCTCGAAACCGGCATTCTTCCCGATCTGATCTGCGAATGGCTGGAGCAAGGCGCGGGCGTCCGGCGAACTTCCGCCATCGTCACCTGCGAACTGACTCTCCTGGCCAGCCGCGAACCCGCAGCGCTGCCGAGGATCGCCGCCCTGCTCGACGAAGGCGAGGCGCTCTGGCGCGATCTGCTGGGCGATGCGCCGCAAGGCGAAGCGCTGGCCCGTCTGATCGCCTGCTATTGCCGGGACGAGCAGCCCTTCTCCATCCTGCTGGCCGACGAGACCGACTATCGCCTGCTGCGCCGCTCGACGATCCTCGGCCTGCTGCGCGGGCCGGGCGAACCCGGCAGCGTCCCGGCTCCTGCTCTCACCGATTGGCACATGGCTCTGGTCGATCGTCTCGCCGTGCCCGCAGCGCTCGCCCATGACGAAACCGCCAAGGTACCGGAGGGCACGAAAGGCGTTCTGGCGGATCGCATCGCCGACCTCATCGCCCGGCAAGGCGTCGGCGCCCTGTCGCATCGCGCAGTCGCCCAGGCGGCCGGAGCGGCGACTTCCAGCGTCGCCCATCATTTTCCCACCCAGCGGGACGTCCTGTTCGCCGGGGTCGAGGCGCTCTATCGGCGGATGCGCAGCGCGATCCGCTCCAACGAGGCACAGACCGGAAACCGCGAGATCGTGTGGCTGACCCACGAATGCGCGCTTCTGGCCCTGAGCGATCCCGCCGTCCGCCCTTTCGCCATCGATATGCGCCGCCGCCGGGCGGAAAACGTCCATGCCCGTTTCGCCGAATGGCTGGACATTCCCGCAGGATCGGATCGCGCGAAAGTACAGGCCCTCGTCATGGCCGCGATCGGATCGGGATTGCGCGCCATGGCGCTGGGCCAGGAATTCGTCACGTCCAGAGAAACCGCAAGGTCGCTTTCTGAAGACGTACACTCGTTATGAAATTGCTTTAAATTCTACCAATAGAATCGAACACATGTCCTGAAACCGTAACAGAGCCGACCTAGAGGGCCGTCCAAACACAGGACGGAGCCCTCCCATGTCTGCTTTGAATCGCAAGCGCCGCAGCTATCTTCTCTCGACGGTTCTCGCCGGGGCACTGGCCTCCGGCTGGACCATCGCCGCCCAGGCGCAGGACATCGCGGCAGATGACGGCAACGCCCTCCCCGAGATCACCGTTACCGCCGAGCGCCGCGCGGAGAGCAGCCAGAAAGTGCCGCTGGCGATCCAGTCCATCGACGGCGAGACGCTGGCGAAGACCGGCTACACCTCGGTCACCGACCTCCAGTACACGATGCCGGGCGTTCAGTATGACCCCACGCAGGGCGCGGCGTTCCAGATCCGCGGGGTCGGCAGCACTTCGTTCGACTTCTCCAATGCCAAATCGGTCAGCGTCGTCGTCGACGACGTGGTGATGGACGGCCAGCGCGCCAACGGCCTCACCGGCCTGGTCGACATCGCCCGCGTCGACGTGCTGATGGGGCCGCAGGGTACCCTGTTCGGCAAGAACGCTACGTCCGGCGTGATCGCGGTGACGACCGCGAAACCCAGGCTCGGCGAATGGTCGGCGCGGGGCAGCGCCAGCTTCGGAGAGCATGACGAGCGCATCCTCAACGGCACCGTAAACGTTCCGCTCGGCCCGATCGCGGCGCTGCGCGTCTCGGGCTTCGACCAGGCGTTCGACGGCTTCGGCCGCAACGTCACGCTGAACCGCAAGGTCGGCTCGCAGCACGAATACGGCGGCCGCGCCAAGCTCTATCTCGAACCTTCCGACGGGTTCAACCTGACCCTCTCGGGCGACTATGCCCATCACTGGGACAGCAGCGTGCGCACGCCGGTCTCCGGCCAGAGCGCCGCCGTTACCGCGATCCTCAACGAACTGGGCGTCTTCCCCGGCCCGAAAAGCGCCGATACCGCCGATTCCTCGTTCGGCCAGATCAAGACCGAGGAATGGGGCGCCTCGCTGCGCGCCAATGCCATGATCGGCGACCACGAACTCACCTCCGTCACCGCTTACCGCGTGACCGGCTACGACAACTGGACCCCGGCCAGCCTCACGCCCTACGACCGCTACGCCTATATCCCGTTCAACCTGGGCCAGCTCGACACCGACAAGTTCAGCCAGGAAGTCCACCTCGCCTCGCCCACCGGCGGCTTCGTCGAATACCTGGTCGGCGCGTTCTACAACCGGCTCCATGCCCGCCAGACCCAGCTCCAGTGGTCGACCGGCGGCCAGCCGCTCTATGACGCCAACGGCACGCCGCTGCCCACCCTGATCGCGCTGACCGGCGCTCTCGGCCGCGACGGAAACGCCTCGCTGTTCGATTCCGTCAACGAGACGATGGCCGCGTTCGGGCAGGTGAAGTTCAACTTCACTCCCCGCCTCAGCCTGTCGCTGGGCGGACGCTACACCCATGACAACAATGCGCAGGGCATCGACTATGTCACCGTCGATCCCCTGTCGATCGCCGGCTACACCCCGAACTTCGTGGCATCGAGCGCCGCCCCTGCCTTCGATTTCGGCCGCGTGAAGGGCGACAACTTCTCGTTCCGCATCGCCCCGCAGTTCCAGGTGACGGACAACGTGATGCTCTATGCTACCTATTCGACCGGCTACAAACCGGCGGGCATCGCCTTCGTGGGCAACAAGTACGCGCCTTACCAGGACGAGACGGTCAAGGCCTGGGAGGCAGGCATCAAGTCCGAGTGGTTCGGTCGCCGCCTGCGCCTGAACCTCGACGTGTTCCGGTCCGACTTCAAGGATTTCCAGGCAACCATCCTGACCCAGATCCCCGACGGCGCGGGCGGCATGATCCAGGCCACCGTGATCGGCAATGCGGGCGGTCTGCGTACCCAGGGCGTTGAGGGCAACCTGGTCGTGCAGCCGATGCGCGGATTGCAGCTCTCCGGCGCCGTGACCTACACCGACGCCAAGTTCACCGACTACGTTTACAATGCGAGCACCAACTACACCGGCACGCGCCTGACCAATTCGCCGGAATGGTCGGGTACCGCCGCGGTCGATTACGACCACGAATTCGGTTCGGGTCTGGGCTTCAAGGCCCATGCCGACTACGCCTATCGCAGCGAATACTGGACCGTCGTGGGCCAGCCCGCCTATTCGAACGTACCCGGCTACGGCCTCGTCAACGGCCGCCTCAGCGTTACCCTGCCCAATCGCAAGGTCGAGATCGGCGTCTACGCGCGCAACCTGTTCGACAAGTACTTTTCCACTGGCTGGCAGCAGTACGGCGCGCTTGGCCTGCTGCACTACACCTCGCCCAATGCGCGGCGCACGGTGGGCGGTTTCGTCAATGTCGACTTCTGATCGCCGCGTGCCTTTCGGGAAGCACGCCATGCACACGACAACCAGGGGGGCGGTGCTGACCGCCGCCGCCGCGCTCCTCGCGAGCGCGGCGGTAGCCGGGACCGGGACGGGCGCCGACACCCGTTCGGACGACGATCTGCCGATCAATGCGATCCAGGTAGTGGGCACGCACAACAGCTATGCCCTGCCCGCCGATGCGCGGGTAACGCAGAGCATGGCGCCGCGCCTTTCCGCGCTGATGGCGGCCATGAAGCGCTCGATGTCGCCCGAGCAAAGCGCGGCCATGGCGGACGAGCATCCCGGCGATCTCACCGACATGGCCCTGGCGCTCGACTATGTGCAGATGCCCCTCCAGGCCCAGTTGCGCAGCGGCGTGCGCAGCATCGAGATCGACCTCCAGCCCGATCCCGAGGGCGGCGCCTATGCCGACCCCCTGCCCTACCGCGAACTGCGCGCCAGGGGCGAGACCGACCTTGCGCCAATCTACCGCGAGGAACTGATGAAGCCCGGCCTCAAGGTCTTCCACGTCGCGGACCTCGATTTCCGCAGCCAGTGCCCGACCTTCCGCTCCTGCCTGACGCTGCTGCGGCAATGGTCGGATTCGCAGCCGGACCACAGCCCGGTCTTCGTGCTGCTGGAACCCAAGCTCTCGGGTCTAGACCGGGCAATTCCCGGCGCCGCGAAAGTCCCGCCTTTCGACAAGGCCCAGTTCGAGGAAATCGACGCGACGATCCTCAACGTGCTCGGGCGCGACAAGATCTTCGCGCCAGACGACTTGCGTGGCACGATGCCCACTCTGGAATCCGCCGTGCTCGCCGGACGTTGGCCCAGCCTCGGCCAGACACGCGGCAAGTTCATCTTCCTGTTCCTGGTGCCGGCGATGAACCTAAAGGCCTTCGCACCCTATCTGGAAGGTCATGCTTCGCTGGAAGGGCGCATGGCTTTCGTCCAGGGCAGGCCGGGCATGGCCCACACCGCGTTCATGCTTTACGACAATGCGCTCAGCCATCAGGACGAAATCCGCGAGGCCGTGCGCAAGGGCTATCTCGTCCGCACCCGCGCCGATATCGACACTGCCGATGCCCGGCGCGGGGATACGGCACGGCGCGATGCCGCATTGGCCAGCGGCGCCCAGATCGTATCGACCGATTACCTCACCGCCCCCAATATCTACGGCAACGACTATCACCTCTCGCCTGCCAGCCGCGGCTGGCGATGCAATCCCGTTGCGACACCCTGTTCGCACAGCGCCAGGTAAGGAACGAAACATGCCGATAACGACGCGGCGCTCGGTTCTGCTGGGCGGTTCGGTGGCCTGCCTGATGGGGCCCAAGGCGCTGGCAAATCCGCTGGGAGAGGCCGGTTCAGCGCCCGGCGATGCGCAGGCGCTCGAACGGCTCATGGCCAGAACGCTGGAAAGCGAGCTCCAGGATACCGCCGTCGCGCAGCGGCTTGCCGCCTGCATCGCCGAAGCGGGCTTCCGCTGGACGTATCCGGTCTTGCCCGTGCGGGACGCGGACAGCGTGGTCGCCTACAGCTTCGGCTATCGCTCGGCCACCGGCCATGTCGATCCCGTGACGGGACTGGCGGACGGCGAGGAAATGCCCGAACCCGGACCGATCAACATGCTGCTCGCCGAAGCCGTCTACGCCATCCGCAAGACGCGCGCGCTGCGCGTCTATGCCCAATGGGAAATCGCCGAAGTCCTTCGCAAGCGATACGGCATGACGGACATCGTCCCGATCTATCCGGAGCGGGACAAGGACGGGAAGAAGACCTATCTCAGCACCTACGGCGTAGCGAAAGCCGTGATCGCCCATGCCGGGACGGCACAGGCGCTGGGCCGCGTCGCCGTCGTCGGCCACCGCGATCACGTCAAACGCTGCATTCTCGTATCGCGCGACAACGGCATGAATGCCGCTGCCGCGCATGAGATACCCCTGCCGGTCCAGTACGATCCGGAATCCGCCCAGCCCTGGACCCGCCGCCGCGACGCCTATCTGCTGAACGACGTGATCGCCCAACTGACGATGGCACGGACGCGGATATGATCTGCTCCTAACCCGGGCGCCCTAACAAAGCGAAGGCACGATCACATTGGGAATGAGGCTCGCCACCGGCGGCTCGGGATAATATTGCGAAACCCGCTGCGCCTGCTGCGCGGCGGGCGTGCCGGACAGAATCTCGATCAGCCGCAGCGCCTCATCCAGCCCCGAGGAAATTCCACCGCCGGTCAGCCGGTTACGATCCTCCTGGAAGCGTGGATGGCCGTCGCCTACGATGACTGCGGGATAATCCGCCAGGAGATCGGGAATGGCCGACCAGTGCGTCGTCGCCGTATAGCCGTCGAGCAACCCGGCGGCGGCCAGCAGCAGCGCGCCGGTGCAGACTGAACAGACCCAGTTGCTCATCTGCGCCTGCGCCACCAGGAAATCGAGATAAGTGCGATCAGGATCGCCGATGAGACGTTCCAGAGCGGCCGAACCCGCTCCCGGCACCCACAGCGCATCGTAGGCCGATGGCACCGGAAGACCGCTGGCCACCTGCAGCGAGACACCCGATCCGGTGACGACGGTGCCCGGCACCTCTGCCACCAGATCGACCTGAATTCCGCCCCAGAAGAGCATTTCGGCAGGGCCGCAGACATCGAGCAGATCGACACCCTGGTAAACCGGAATGAGGACCCGCGGCTTCGCCTCGCCCGTGCCCATCAGCGGATTTCCAGCGTGAAGGGAGGCACCGTCTCCGCCAGCTCGGCCGCCGCCAGCCCCGATTTGCGAAGCATCCGCGGCCCACCGCCCAGCGGCCCCTTGTGAGTGCGCACCTCGACTTCGATCGTCCCCTGCTCTGCCGCCTGCACCGGAAGGCGAAAATCGGCCGAACTCTTCAGATGCGTCTGGCAATTGGCGCATCCCTCGACATGCCAGCGGCTGAGCACCGCTTCGTGCCCGAGCAGGTGCCGCTCTCCGTCGATTTCGGCATAGGCGGAAATAACGAAGGACCCCCGGATCTTGGACCGATCGACGCCGCCGACATGCAGCGTGCGCTCATCGTCGGCACGCTGCACCAAGGCCTGCGCTTCCGCCGCTTCGAAGCTCGGCGCGACAAAACCGTCCAGCGATCCGGGGCCATAGCCATAGCCCAGCTGCCCCTCGATATCGATGCAGTCCGCCGTGGTGTAGACCGTGCCGTCCGCCTTCTTGAACGGGTTGAGCGGCGTCTGCATCGTGATCGGCTCGTCGGGGTCGCCATCGGCTGGCGGCGGATTGTTGGTGCCGTAGATCGCGCCAGGATCGGAGGAATCGATCGTGAAGGATGTGGTCGCGCCATTGCGGCGCTGCCAGGTCCAGAACACGTAATCGATGAAGCAGTGATGGAAGAAGAAGATCGGATCGAGACCCGCCGTATCGTTTTCGCCCATGTCGCCGTTCGCACCGTCGATCGGCGACATGTTGCCCTGATCGGGAACGTCGAAACCGCCGACGGCCAAGTGCATGCTGTTGTGCGGGCTTTCGAGCGCGCGCACCGGCTTGGTCGGGTGCGCGGTATTCCAGGCGCCTTGCGAGGTGGTGTTCGAGAACAGCGTGTATGTCGGTGCGCTCAGGCAGGCGACGAACTTGCTGTAGACCTCCCCCATCGGATTGCCGCCGATGACAATGGTCGATGTCAGCCAGGCGATGACGTTGCCGTTCAGGGTTTCGACATTCGCCGCGTAGCTGGGAAACTTCGCATTGTGCGCGGCAGTCGCCTGCCGGTCCGCTTCCGTACCGACCAGCCCCGACAGCGGATAGCGCACGGTCTCATAGCCGGCGGGCTTGCTGTAGAGGGCATTGTCTCCCTGCACATTGTCGACGATTTCCAGCGGCAGCTTGAAGGATCGCAGCGGATTGTCGATCTGGACCCCGTCCAGTTCGAAGAACTCGTCCGTCAGGGCGCGGGGAATGCCCCCGGTCCGCGAAGCCTCGCTGCATTCGTCCCAGAAGGGAAGCGTCACGCTCTCGCAACCGGGAATGCTCTGCAAGGCCTTTTCAAGCGCATGAAGATAGACCCTGTGCCAGCTCGGAAACAGCACGGTGCCGTGCTGGCAATAACCGCCCCACCACTTCGGATCGGTTTCGCCCGGACCGCGAAACGGCTCGCCGTGATATCCGCCCAGCACGAAGAACGAGCGGAGATCGGCAGGATCCAGTTCCTTGATGCCCTTCCACGCACGCATCAGGTTTTCAAGCTCGGACCTGTTGCCGGCATCGTAATCTGCCTGAATATCGGCAATCGAGCGGCGGATACCAACACTCATCACGCATTCTCCTGAAAAAGAGACACGATCATCGTTTTCAACGACGATCAAATGACAATGATTTCCAATCGATCAGAAGTAATTAAAATAAGTTAACTCGAAAACAGCGGCGACATTGATTCGATTTAAGCTACGACACGACCTGCTTCAGATCGAATTCAATCTCATAAAATACAGATTTTTAATCCCGTACCCGCAAAGCCGTCATGGTATTTGACAGGGAAAGCCACCCTGGGATCGAGGTGCCCGATGCTCGCCGGAAAATGGACTTATCGCAGCTATCTGAACGATCCCGCACTGGTTGGAACCGACCCCGCATCCGCGCTCGGCCTCATCTTCGGTGAGGGCACTTTCGATTTCGAACCGGAAAGTCACGGCCACTTCAACGGCGGGCTGGGTATGGGCAGCGGCTATGCGCTTACGCTGGACGGCCACCTGATCGAGCGTGATCCGGTTCGGTTTTCGATCATCGGGCGGGGAATCGATGGAACTGCGACGGCGGGCTGGCGCTACGACTATCACGGCATAGCGGGCTACATGTGGCCATCGGGAATCGATCAGGTGCCCAGCCTGCTGGGCACCGTCCTGCGGGTCAACGCACATGGCCCCGACGCCCCTGCCGGCGTCACCGCATCGTTCATCGCGGTACGCCAGCCCGAACCGGCATCCCCGCGAATGGCCCGCCGCTCCTCGCTTACGATGGGATTATGAGGACCTTGTCGGTTCCGACCGTTCTGCCGCTCCTGCGACGTCATCCGCCATGGCTGGCGACCCCGGCAATCTGGTCACTGGTCATGTCGCCGATCATGGCCGCTCAACCCCATTGGTTTGCGATCCCGATCTGCGGCAACAGCAGCTCGGAACAGACCCGCCTGCCCATCTCTCCCGGAGGAGCGCCCGGCGACCACCAGGACGGCGCCTGCGCACACGCCACATGTCCGCGCCCGACCCGCGAGAACCGAAACACCCCCAAACCTCGCGCTTGTCCGTAGAATGTTGATTGCCGCTGAGAGGTGACCCGGGATTTCCATCGAGAAGTGACCCGGCTTGTGATTATGTTTCTTGTGTCAGCGACGGGTCAAGCTGGCGTCTCTCCTTTCGTGGTCTGCCTCGCTGGGCGGAGCTGTTTTTGAACCGGAAGCTGTCATTCCCGGTTTCGAGGATGTGGCAGTGATGAGTAAGGCGATCGAGAAGCGCGGTTGTCATCTTGGCATCGCCGAACACGCTGGCCCATTCGCTAAAGCTGAGGTTGGTGGTGATGATGACGCTGGTACGCTCGTAAAGCTTGCTGAGCAGATGGAACAGCAGCGCTCCGCCTGAGGCGCTAAACGGCAGATATCCCAGCTCATCGAGGATCACGAGGTCGGCATGGGCCAGCCTTCCCGCAATCTGTCCGGCCTTACCCTGCGCCTTTTCCTGCTCAAGCGCGTTGACCAGTTCCACCGTTGAGAAGAAGCGGACGCGCTTGCGGTGGTGTTCGATGGTCTGGATGCCCAGGGCCGTCGCGATGTGGGTCTTGCCGGTTCCCGGACCGCCGACCAGGACCACGTTGTCGGCAACGTCGATAAAATCGCAGGCGTGGAGCTGACGTACCAGGGCCTCGTTGATTTCACTGCTGGTAAAATCGAAGCCGGCCAGATCGCGATACGCCGGGAAGTGCGCAGCTTTGAGCTGATAGGCGACGGAACGCACCTCGCGCTCCGCTGTCTCGGCCTTCAGCAGCTGCGACAGGATCGGGATTGCGGCCTCGAAGGCAGGCGCACCCTGCGCCATGAGGTCGGTGACGGCTTGGGCCATCCCGTGCATCTTGAGGTCGCGAAGCATGACGACGATGGCGCCGCTGGCAGGGTCATGACGCATGGCGGTTCTCCTGACGCAGAGCATCATAGCGCTCGACATTGGCCATGGGCTCACTGACCAGTTTCAACGCCTGCGGCGCCGTAACCGGCGGGGTGGTGACCGGCTTTCCATCGAGCAATCGGTGGAGGAGGTTGAGGATGTGGGTTTTGGTTGGAACGCCCGTATCCAAGGCCATGGCCACAGCGGTGAGAACCGCTTCTTCATCGTGATGCAGGATCAAGGCCAGGATCTCGACCATCTCCCGATCACCGCCGGGAATGCGCAGCAGATGGCGTTGTAATCGCAGGAAGGCGTCGGGAAGCTCCAGGAACGGAGCGCCATTGCGCAAGGCTCCTGGCTTGCGCTGAACCACCGCGAGATAGTGACGCCAATCGTAGACCGTGCGGCCTGGGCTATCATGGGATCGATCGATGATCCGAAGATGCTCACACACAATCCCGCCTTCGGCGACCACCAGGAAGCGGTCGGGATAGACCCGAAGGCTCACTGGCCGGTTCGCGAAGGAGGCCGGTACGCTGTAGCGGTTGCGTTCAAAATGGACGAGGCAGGTCGGAGAGACGCGTTTGCCATGTTCGACGAAGCCGTCAAACGGCCGCCCTACTGGCATGAGGTATTCTGCCTCGTCCGCCCACGCATCAGCAACCGAGCCCGGCTCGATCCCGTGTGGGATCTCCTGCCACAGCGCCTTGCAGCGCTCCTCCAACCACCGGTTCAGCGCATCGAGACTCTGCGCTTGTGGGATCGGTTGCCACAAACGGTGCCGTGCATCTTGGACGTTCTTCTCGATCTGGCCTTTCTCCCACCCTGCGGCCGGATTGCAGAACTCGGCTTCGAACAGGTAGTGGCTGACCATCGTCAGGAAGCGGGTGTTGACGCTTCGCTCCTTGCCTCGCCCGACCTTGTCGACCGCAGTGCGCATGTTGTCGTAAATCCCGCGGCGCGGCACGCCGCCCAGCACACGGAATGCGTGGTTATGGGCATCGAACAACATCTCATGCGTTTGCAGCAAGTAGGCCCTGACGACGAACGCGCGGCTGTAACTGAGCTTGAAGTGAGCCACCTGAAGTTTGGTGCGCACGCCGGCGATGATCGCCCAATCCTCGCTCCAGTCGAACTGGAAAGCTTCTCCGGCGGCGAAGGAAAGCGGCACGAATGTGCCGCGGCCGCTTATGTGCTGCTGCCGGCGATATTCCTCGTGCCAGCTCCGGGCGAACGCCGCGACCCGATTGTAGGAGCCATCGTAGCCCAAGCTGAGCAGGTCGGCGTACAGTTGCTTGATCGTGCGCTTCTGCTTGCGCGACCTGCTCATCTCTCGCCTTAGCCAGGCCGACAAACGATCAGCGAATGGGTCCAATTTGCTCGGACGATCCGGCACCTTGAAATGGGGTTCGATCGTGTCCGACCGCAGATACTTGCGGATCGTATTACGTGAAAGGCCGGTCCGTCTCGCAATCTCGCGGATCGAAAGGTGATCGCGGTAATGCCAGCGCCGGATAACGCTCAATAACGCCATGTCCAACACTCCATGATCCCTCGCTCGCCAAAGCCAGGGCCGAGTTCAACATGGGTCAATTCTCAATGGAAATTTGGGCGCTTCCCGGGTCACTTCTCAGTGGCAATCAACATAACCAACCTCAAAAAGCCTGGCCAACATCATGACGGTGCCGGCCTCTACCTTGAAATTGCAAAATCCGGGGCAAAGCGATGGACGTATATCTTTCGCTTCGGAGGCAAGCGTTGCCAGAAGGGCTTCGGCACCGTCCCCGAGGTAAGCCTGCAACAAGCTCGCGCCAAGCGGCTGGAAGCTGAGGCCATGATCCGCGACGGCGTCAATCCCATTCACGCGGCCAAGGACGTAGCTCCGGATCAGACCCCGGCCACCTTCGGCGCCGTCGCACTCGACTACATCGCCTCGCAAGAGGCTGGCTGGAAGAACCCGAAGCACCGGCAGCAGTGGCCTAACACCCTGCGCACCTATGCCAAGTCCATATGGGACAGCCCCATTCACGAAATTGGAGTCACCGACGTGCAGAATATCCTGAAGCCTATCTGGCACAAGAAGGCAGAGACCGCGAAACGGGTCCGCGGACGGATCGAGAAGGTTCTCGGTGCCGCAACCGTGCTCGGCATGCGTTCCGGTCATAATCCGGCCGCATGGCGCGGTAACCTTGAGCATCTGCTGGGCAAGCAGCGTAAGGGACCTAAGCGCCATCAACCTGCAATGCCCTATGCAGACGTGCCGTCCTTCCTCACGGCGCTCCGGGGCCAGCAGGGGACTGCTGCCCAGGCGCTGGAACTCCTAATCCACACGGCGACCCGCACTTCAGAGGTGCTGAAGGCCCGCTGGAACGAGTTCGACCTTGCAAACCAAGTCTGGACCATTCCCGCCGAGCGCATGAAAGCTGGTAAGGTGCATCGTGTTCCCCTGACGCCGCAGGTCATGAAGCTGCTGGAGAGCCTGCCGCGGCAGCAGAGCTTCCTGTTTCCCGGCCAGTCAAAGGGCAAGCCGCTCTCCAACATGGCCATGCTGATGTTGCTGCGCCGGATGGAAATCGAGGATGTCACCATCCATGGTTTCCGTTCGTCATTCCGTGACTGGTGTGGTGAATGCACCAACGAGCCTCGCGAGATGGCCCTGGCGCACGAAGTTGGGAATGAGGTCGAGCGCGCTTATCGTCGCGGCGACGCCCTTGATAAGCGCCGCAAGCTGATGGAACAGTGGTCGGATTATCTGGTGGGCGCGAACCAGCAGGCCGACTGACCTTTGAGCTGATGCCGAAGACTCGGGGGCGACCCTAAAACTGACCCTAAAACCGGGTCATGGTTGCCCCCGATCAGCCAACGATGCGAGCGAACGCAAAATCGCTCTAAACGCATGTTTTTCAACGATTTCATTTAGGAGAACCCACAGTGTTCTGCGGGTAAGTGGCGGAGAGGGTGGGATTCGAACCCACGGTACGGTTGCCCGTACACTGCATTTCGAGTGCAGCGCATTCGACCACTCTGCCACCTCTCCGCTAGAGATGCGATAGCGATGGAAGGTCTCCATCGGGTCGGGAAGCGCGCCACTAGCCTGACCTTTCGGGCTTGCCAAGCCCCTCTTTTCAAAAATGGGGATTATCCACAAGCATTCCTTGTGAGGAAACCGCAGGAAACCTATATTTCCTGCATGAACAAGGCCTCATTTTTTTCTCCGACGGCCGGCCGCATCATCGATGCACCGCGTGAAACACGGGCGCGATTCGGGATCGGCGATGTCGTTCGCCACAGGAATCACGACTTTCGCGGCGTCATCTTCGATATCGATCCGGTCTTCGCGAACAGCGAGGAATGGTACGAATCCATTCCGCTCAATGTGCGCCCGCGGCGCGACCAGCCCTATTACCACCTCCTCGCCGAGAACGAGGAATCCAGCTATGTCGCCTATGTCAGCCAGCAGAACCTGATGGCCGATGCGGAGAGCGGGCCGGTCGACCATCCCTCGCTCTCACAGATCTTCGAGGATTTCGACAACGGGCGCTACCACTTGCGGCGCGGGTTGACGCACTGATCCTTCCGCGCACGAAAAACCCCGACCGGAGGTCCGGCCGGGGTTTTCGAAAGCACATCATTCGAGTGGACGGTCAGCCCTTGATCTTCCAGCCCGAACGCAGAACCATATAGACGATCCCTGCCAGCACCGCGTCGAGCAGGCCCATGCCCAAGGCGCTGTGCAGAACCGCCATATTGGTGTCGCCGATGTCGCTGACGCCGAGAAAGCCGAAGCGGAAACCCGAGATCACATAGAAGAACGGGTTCAGGCGGCTGATCGCCTGGAACGTCGGGGCCAGGTTGTCGATCACGTAGAACGTGCCCGAAAGCAGCGAAAGCGGCGCGATCACGAAGTTGGTGACCGCGGCATTATGATCGAACTTCTCGGCCCAGATCGACGAGAGCAGGCCGAGCAGCGCAAGGAAGACCGAGCCGGTCAGGCCGAACCAGACGACCGCCCAGGGATGCGCCACCGAAAGGTCGACGCCGGGCCAGAGCAGCATCGCCCCGGTCAGCGCGCAGCCGACCAGAACCGCGCGAGTCACGGCGGCTCCGGTCATCGCCAGCATCAGTTCGCCTTCGCTCAGCGGCGGCATCAGATAGTCGATGATCGTGCCCTGAATCTTGCCCGCCAGGAACGAGAAGCTCGCATTGGCAAAGGCGTTCTGCATCATGCCCATGACGATAAGGCCCGGCGCCACGAAGGTCGCGAAATTGACGCCGAGCACTTCGCGCCCGCCACGGCCCATCGCCACGGTGAAGATCACCAGGAACAGCAGGGTCGTGATCGCCGGTGCCCAGATCGTCTGGGTCTGGACCTTGAAGAAGCGCCTGACCTCCTTCATATAAAGGGTCTTGAGCCCCTCCCAGTTCACCTGGTGGATCAGGGGTTCTCCCTTCGCCGGGAACTGGCGGGCCGGCACTGTCCGGGGTGCGATGCTTTCGGGCACGATCCCTCCGGACGTCGGCAGGTCGGTCGAATTCGTTTGATCGGGCATGGACCGGCGAGTATCGGCTGCGGCTTTCCAAGGCAAGCCGCGCCACGGAATTTTGGGGCGATTCTCACTTCGCCCGATGAAGAGATGGAACACGAATGAGCTGGACGGACGAGCGGATCGAGAAGCTGACCAAGATGTGGGAGGGCGGTGCCACCGCCAGCCAGATCGCGGACGAACTCGGCGGCGTGAGCCGCAATGCAGTGATCGGCAAGGCCCACCGCCTTGGCCTCAAGGCTCGCCCCTCCCCGGTCAAGGCCAATGAAAAGCCTGCGCGCCCGGCGCCTGCCCCCAAGAAGCCGAAGCCGGTAGAGGCCGCGCCTGCCGCGCCCGAACCCAAGGTCGAGGCTCCGGTCGTGCGCGCTGCGCCGCCGCCTGCCGCGCCTGCACCGCGCGCACCGCAGCCGGCAGCCGCACCGGTCGCTGCCGAGGACGCCGCGCAGGCCGCACCCAAGGGACCGCGTGTGGTCTCGGTCGGCCCCGGCGGCTTCCTGCGCCAGGGCCCCGGCGACCAGCAGCAGCCGATCCCGCCTGCGCCGCCGCGCCGCCTGATCCCGGCCAAGCCGAGTCCCGAGATCGCCGACAAGACCAGCCTGCTGGACCTCAACGACCGCGTCTGCCGCTGGCCGATGGGCCACCCCGGCGAGCCCGACTTCCACTTCTGCGGCGACAAGGTGAACCCCGGCTTCCCTTATTGCGTCGAGCATTGCGGCCGCGCCTATCAGGCGCAGCTTCCGCGCGGCGCCCGCCGTCCTCCCCCGCCCCTGCCCTTCGGCGGCCCGCGGGTACGCTGATCCCATGGCCAGGACGCGGCGCGCAATGTCGGCAATCCGGCTGCATGCCGCGTCTTTTTCATTCATGCTCGCCGCGGCGCTGGCCTTTCCTGCGCTTGCGCAAGGGACTGCGGCGACTGCGCCTGTTCCCTCGGCACCTCCTCCTCAGGCGGTTCCCGTCGAGCATGTCTACGTGGCGCTGACCACCAATGCCGGTGTGATCGTGCTGGACCTCGACAAGACCCACGCACCGCTCACCGTCGCCAACTTCCTCAAATACGTCGACAGCAAGCGCTTCGACGGCGCGACTTTCTACCGCGCCATGCACCTCGATTGGGGCGATGCGCCCAACGGCTTGCTCCAGGGCGGCCTTCAGGGCGTGAACGTACTACCGCCCGTCGCGCATGAGCCCACCAGCCTGACCGGTATCAGCCACAAGGCCGGTACGATCTCCATGGCGCGCTTCGCGCCCGGCAGCGCAACCGCAGACTTCACCATCATGCTCGGCGATATTCCCTCGCTCGACGCCCAGCCGGATGCCGATAACGCAGAAAGCCGCGCCGGCTTCGCAGCCTTCGGCCATGTCGTCTCCGGCATGGACGTCGTGCGCAGGATCTGGGACGAGCCGCGCTCTGCCACCAAGGGCGAAGGCGTGATGAAAGGGCAGATGCTGGAGCCGCCGGTACGCATTGTCAGCGTGCGCCGGATCCCTGCCCCGCCGGTAACGCCCTGAGAGAGTCTCAGCCAAGGCCGAAACGGCTTTGAAACGCCCCGATTAACAAGTTTTCACCCCACCTTCGAGGCGAGCTTGCTATAGGCCGCACGCCCACGTCCTCGGACGATAATTCGTTTTTTCTCAACACGTCACGTAGCCGCAACCGAACGGCGCTAGCCTGAAAACTCGCTTGGTAAGAAATGGTTTACCCCGTTTCCGATCGAGTACGGGAAATCCCTTAGTTGGTCCTGCTGGGTCCGACAGCCATTGCATTTGCAGGGGTTGTGGAATTCCCTCTCAGGTCCGGGGGCACGGACTGCATCTATTCGGTCTGATGTACTGTTGAGAGTGCGATGATAGAAAATTTACCTTTCAATTGCGCCGGCGAAGCCGGTCCAACTGTCGTTTCGCACGAAGAGTTCTGGTTCTCGCTGAAGTTGAGAGTTGATTCAGCTTCTCAACTTTGGCAGGCGGCCGCGCTTCGCTGCATGAGCCAATCGGAGATGTCCTATGAGGAAGTCGACGAGTTGATCGGCCCGATCGAAGATCCATCGATCGCGGACTGTCTGATGATCCTTTCCCTGCCGGATCGCATTCCTGGCTGCACAAGGCTCGACGTGGCCATGCAGGCCACGGAAAGCCCGGGCATGGTGGCGGTGATCGGCAGCAGCGACTGTCGCAGTACGGTCGACCAGCGCTGACACGAAGAACCCCTGAACCGCAGACGGCGGTTCAGGGGTTCTTCGTTTTCGGCCAAGCTACCGGGAGATCGCCATAGCGGCAGACCTCCCGGCATCCTCTCAGCTGTCGATATTCGTTCCGGCCGCCGCGATCGCGACAAGGCCCGAGGCGGACATGCGGATGCCGTTCACGCCCAGCATGATGTTGGTGCCGTCGGTCACGACGTCGCTGACAAGCGCGACCGAGTTGATCGTCGTATCGAGGGTATTCCCGGCGCTGTCGGTCGCCGTGACGGCAAGCGTATAGGCTCCCTTGTCGGCCTTCGTGCCGTCGGCCTTGGTGCCGTCCCACTCGTAGCTGCCCTGCGATTCCGGATCCAGTGTCACGGTGTTGACCACCTTGCCGGTGGAATCCTTGATCGTCGCGGTGATCGCAGACGGGGTGCCGTCGACGTAATAGGTCCAGTGCGCAGGCGCATCACCGAGACCGGACACGGCAGAATCGAAGCGCGCCTCGCGCCCGATGTAGTTCGAGGCCGTCGACATCTGCTGCGAGGTGAGCTGGCTGAGGATATCGCCGAGCTTGCCGGTCTGCTGGATCGACTGTTCGACCTGCGAATACTGCACGAGCTGCTGCGTGTATTCCGAGGTATCCATCGGATCGAGCGGGTCCTGGTTCGTCATCTGCGTGGTGAGCAGCTTGAGGAACAGGTTGTAGTCGGTCAGCAGTCCCGAAGTGGATGCTGCCGTTGCGTCGGTCGTCGTCGACGAAGTGCCTGAAACGGTGGTCATTGCCTTGATGCCTTATGCCATGAGATCGACATGGCCGCTGCTGCGCAGCGACCGATAGATCGGGTCGTCGCTCCCGCCGAAACCGTCCGCGAGGCCGCCACGGGACTGGAGACCTGCCTGCTGTTGCCCCTGCTGCTCGCCCTGCCAGCGCTGACCGCTCCCCTGACCGCCGGAGCGGCTATCGAAGCGCAGGGACTGGCCGTCGCTGCGCACCCCGGCATCGGCCAGGGCGCGGTTCAGATCGGTGCTTTCCCGGCGCAGCATGTCCAGCGAGGAGGCGCTGTCGGCCGAGAGAACTGCGCGCAGGACGCCGTCGTGGTCGAAGGAGAGCCGCACGTCGATCCGGCCCATGTGACGCGGATCGAGGCGGATCAGCAGATCGTCACCGCCCTTGTCGAGCGCGCGGGCGATTTCCACGCCGATGTCGTTGCCGAACTGGCCCTGCTGCACGGAAACGGTCGCGCTCTGCGGCGCCGAAGGGGCAGTTGGCGTGTAAGGCAGCGCACCGGGCCGGCTGGCAGTTCCGGCAAGCGTCTGACTGAACAAAGGTGCGGAAAGGTTCGCGTCGGACGAAGGGGCGCCCTGATCCGCGGCAGCGTCGGTCGCGGCTGCGGCGACCGTCGTTCCGCCCTGCCCGCGCGAAGCGGCAGGCTCCTGCGCGGCGCGCTCGAACGGTGTGGCCGTGGTGGCCGCGCCCGCTTTCGCCAGCTTGGCGGAACCCTTGCCCGTACCTTCAGTCGTGCCCCTAGCGGCATTAGCGGCGGCATCGGCGGCAGCGACATCATGCACGTCCTGCGGCGCGGCTGCGAGCTGCGGCTGAATCGCAGCCGCACCGGCCAAAGCGGCGTTCGGCGCCGCTTGCGACGTCGGCGACAGGGCGGGCAGGACGACGACGGCAGCATCGCCTTCCGCGTGCTTTGCGACCGGCGCTTCGCCTTCGTCCGACACCGTCGCGGCATCATCGTCCGTCGCTTCCGTTTCCGAGGCCGGTTCCGCCGAAGTCGTTTCCGGCGACGCCGCCTGCTTCACCAGTTGTGGCAGGATCGGATCGGCGGTCGGCGCTTGCGGCTTGATATGGTCGGCAGCAACGGCATGCGCAGTTTCGGTCGGCTTGGCAGTCGGGCCGAGACTGGCGGGCTTTGCCAGCCCCGCAGCGGAGTCCTGCACCGGTACTTCGGTCGCGATCTGCGGCAATGCCGCCGCATCGGCGGCAAGCGTATCGGCAGGCGCCGCAGCCGCAACCACGAGATCAGCCGCCTCTTCCCCGCCCGGTGCCGCAGCGCCCGAAGGTGAGGCCGCCTTCGTCGAGGCAGCGGTTGCCAAAGCCACCTGAGGTGCTCCGACCTGCCCCGCACCGACCTGCGCTGCGCCGAGCAGCGACTGGAAGGACCCCATGGCCTGTCTCGCACTCGTCAGGCCGCCGGCAAGGCTGTCGGCCGCCCCGGCAAGAGCGACCGCCGGAGAGGCGGCACTGCCGGCTCCGGCAGCCATCGGAAACAGGGAATTCACGGAAACCGGCATTACTGGGCGTCTCCCGGCCGACGAACTGCGGCCATCATTTCATCATAGAAGGATTGCGGCCTAGCCGGTCGCACATCCTGTAATCAGCTAACCGTGCCGAGGCTGCGCAGGCGGGCGCGCGGATGGATCTCGTTCTGCGACAGCACCACCGTCGCCGGGCGCACCCGCTCGATGATCGAGCGGACGAAGGGGCGCAGCGGCGGGCTGGTGAGCAGACAGGGAATCTCGCCCTGTCCGGCAAGACGGTCGTAAGTGTCGCGCACCGAGGCGATGAAGGCCTGGAGCTGCGAGGGCGCCATGGCGAGATGGCGCTCATCGCCCTGCCCGACGATGGCGTCGCCGAAAGCCTCGTCCCATTCACCGCCGAGCGTGACGATCGGGATCGTCCCGTCGAAGGTCTGCTGCGCCGATATCTGGCGGGCGAGACGGGCGCGGACGTGTTCGGTCACTTGCGTGAGATTGCCGGTCATCGCGGTCGCTTCGGCCACACCTTCGAGGATCGTCGGGATGTCGCGGATCGATATGCCTTCGGACAGCAGGTTCTGGAGTACGCGCTGCACACCGGAGATCGAGATCTTGCTCGGGATCAGGTCCGCGATCAGCTTCTCGGTATCCTTGTGCACTTCGTTCAGCAGCTTCTGCGTCTCGGTATAGGAGAGCAGGTCGGCGATGTTGTCCTTGACGATCTCGGTCAGGTGGGTGGTCACCACCGTGCCGCAATCGACCACGGTAAGGCCGCGGAAGCCCGCTTCCTGGCGCATGTCGCGGTCGATCCAGAGGGCAGGGAGCTGGAACACCGGCTCCTTGGTCGGCTCGCCGCGCAGGCCGGTTTCCTGGCCCGAGGCATTGATCAGCAGCAGCTTGCCGATGCGCAGTTCGCCGCGCGCGATCTCGGTCTCCTTGACGTAGACGATGTACTCGTTCGGCTGGAGCGCCATGTTGTCGAGAATGCGGACCGAGGGCAGCACGAAGCCGTAGTCGATCGCCATCTGGCGGCGCAACGCGCGCACCTGATCGTCGAGGCGCGGCTCGGCCTCGGAATCGTTGATCAGCGGCAGCAGGCCGTAGCCCAGCTCGATGCGCAGAGCGTCGATGGCGAGCGTGCGCGAGATCGGTTCCTCGGCCTGCGCCTCCATCTGCTGCTGCTTGGCCATCGCCTCCTGCATGCGCTCCTGCGCCGCACTGGCCTGGGCCTTGCGCGACATCGACCACGCGAACCAGCCGCAGAGGCCGCCGAGCGAGGCGAAGGGGAAGAACGGCAGGCCGGGCATCAGCGACAGCACGCCCATCAGCACGCCGACGATGCCGAAAGCCTTGGGATAGCGGCCAAGCTGCTCGCCCAGCGCCGTGCCGGTCTTGCCGACGACGCCGCCCTTGGAGACCAGCAGGCCCGCCGCGGTCGAGACGATCAGCGCCGGAATCTGGCTGACGAGGCCGTCGCCGACGGTCAGGATGGTGTAAGTGGTGAAGGCCTCGCTGAAAGGCACGCCGTGGATGGCGACGCCGATGATCAGACCGACGACGATATTGATCGCGGTGATCAGCAGACCGGCGACGGCATCGCCCTTCACGAACTTCGAGGCACCGTCCATGGCACCGTAGAAGCCGCTTTCGGCCTCGATCTCGGCGCGGCGCTCACGCGCCTGCGCTTCGGTGATCGTACCGGCGTTGAGGTCGGCGTCGATCGCCATCTGCTTGCCGGGCATGGCATCGAGGCTGAAGCGCGCCGCCACTTCGGCGATGCGGCCCGCACCCTTGGTGATGACGACGAAGTTGATGACGATCAGGATCGCGAAGATGGTGAGGCCGATGACGGTCTCGCCGCCCATCAGGAACTCGCCGAAGGCCGCGATCACCCCGCCCGCCGCCTGATGCCCCTCATGCCCGTGGCCGAGGATCAGGCGCGTCGAGGCGAGGTTCAGGCCCAGACGCAGCATCGTCACGATCAGCAGGATCGTCGGGAAGCTGGACAGCTGAAGCGGCTTCTCGATGAACAGCGCCGTCATCAGGATCAGCACCGAGGCGGTGATCGACAGGGCCAGGCCCATGTCGAGCAGCCAGCCCGGCATCGGCAGGATCAGCATGCCGATGATGGCACTGACGCCCAGCGCCAGCGCGAGATCGCGGCTGGGGCCGAGGCGGGTCAGGAACTGGTCCAGCCTTTGAGAGACGATTGCGTTCATCGGATCACCGCAAGTCCAGAATTCAGTGTCGGATCAGGCCGGGGGGCACTGCGACCCCATCGGACAGGAACGTGCGCAGCTTGTTGCGCATGGTCCGGACCGAAATGCCCAGCATCGAGGCCGCATTGGTGCGGTTGCCGCGGCAATGCTCCAGCGTCTTGAGGATCAGCTCCCGCTCGACGTCGGCGATGTTCTGGCCCACGAGTTCGGAAACGGCGGTGCCAACGGAGGGCGTCGCCGCCTCTCCCTCTCCCGCCCCATTGCCGCGCAGCCGGGCCAGAACGTCCTCCAGGTTCACCGCAATGTCGACGACCACGAGGTCGTTGCGGGCACGCTGCCAGTCCTCGAACACGGTGGAATTCGCCGTGCCCACGGCAATGCTGGCGGGGGACCCGCGCACCATCTCCACCGCAAGGCCCATCGCGTTTCCGAGATCGCCCACCAGCATCAGCCGGGTCGGATCGTGTTCGGGCGTGGTCATCATGCTTCCTGCCGGACGATTTCGGTGAGCGTGATGCCCAGCGTGCTGTCGATCAGCACGACTTCGCCGCGCGCGATCAGGCGGTTGTTGACGAAGATGTCCACCGGCTCGCCGACGCGGCGGTCAAGTTCCACCACCATGCCCGGCTTCAGGCGCAGCAGGTCGCCGATGTCCATCCGCGAGCGGCCGAGCACGGCCTGGACTTTCACCGGCACGTCGAACACGGCCTGGAGATCTTCGGGCGTCGGCGGCGTGGTCGGACGCGGCGGGATCGCCGTTTCCTCGACATTCGCGTCGGCGGGATTTTCGTCGGTCAGGTGAGCAGGCGCCAGTTGGCGCGGCTCGAGCTCGTCGCTCATGGTCATACCTTTCAGCTGTTCATCCACTGACGGATTACGGATGCGGATTCTGCGGGACTGGCCGAGATGGCGTCACCGATGCGGCGCAGGGCGGAGAGCTTGATGCGCCCGTCCACTTGCGCCAGCGCGATTTCCTGATCGAGCATTTCGCCCTCTGCCGCGCGCTGTTCCTCAAGCTGGCGCAGGGCATCCTCGTCGCCTTCCGCCGCGCGTTCCTTGAGCGCCATCAGTTCGGCGTCGTCGGCGGTGAGGCGCTGCTCGACCACGCCTTCCACCAGCGGCGGCGGGAGCAGCTTGGGCTTCAGCATCTTGATGGCGAAGAGGATCACGCCGCCCACGACCAGAATCTTCAGCACGTCGAAGATGCGGTCCCAGGTCAGACCCAAGGGCAGGCCGTCGGACGTACCGTCGAGATCGGTCGGTGCGTTGAAGGCCATGTTCTCGACCACGACACTGTCGCCGCGCTCGGCATCGAAGCCTACCGCGTTCTCGACCAGCCGCTGAAGACGCTGCACTTGCGCTGCGGGCAGCCCCTGCGGGCCGCCGTCGACCATCACCGCCACGGTCAGGCGCTTGACCTGTCCGGGGGTGCGAACGGCCGTCTTCTGGGTGCGGCTGTTCTGGTAAGTGGTGTCTTCCGAGGTCTCGTTCTGCGCCGAGCGGCGCGCGTCGCCGCCACTGCCGTTGACGTTGCCCTGGTTGTCGGGAAGCTGCGCGCC
The DNA here is from genome assembly GCF_055521635.1 of Novosphingobium sp. BL-S-20. Taxonomy (NCBI): domain Bacteria; kingdom Pseudomonadati; phylum Pseudomonadota; class Alphaproteobacteria; order Sphingomonadales; family Sphingomonadaceae; genus Novosphingobium; species Novosphingobium sp. BL-S-20. The sequence goes on from NZ_CM145494.1 coordinate 2,686,437, forward strand.
GACGGTCACGCCCTGCGCGCCCGCAGCGTTCTCGTCGCTCTGGTTGCTGGATTCGACGGTCGTCTGATGCGCGATGACCTGGGTGTCGGGATCGAAAGTTTCCGATTCCTCGCGCACCTGATCGCGTTCGAGCACGGCGGCCACTTCGGCGCGAACCTTGCCCTGGCCGACGATCGGCTCGATCATCGATTCGATTTCGCTGCGCAGGCGGGCCTCGACGGCGTTCTGCCGGTCTTCGAGGTTGCCCGCACCGGCATCGCCGCCCTCGCCCGCCCGTGCCAGCAGCGCGCCGGTCTGGTCAACGATCGAGACCGCTTCGGGATTGAGATCGGGAACGGCGGAAGAGACGAGGTAGCGGATCGCCTGGATCTGCTCGCCGGAAAGGCGCCCGTTGGTCTTCACCGTCACCGAAGCGCTGGCCTTGCGCGGTTCGGTCTCGAACATCGCGCGTTCCGGCATGACGACGTGGACGCGGGCCTTGGTGACCTTTTCGAGGCTTTCAATCGAGCGGACCAGTTCGCCTTCGATGGCGCGGGTCTCGTTCATCTTGGCGCGCGAGGAGGAAATGCCGAAAGGCTCTTCCGCGTCGAGCACTTCATAGCCGATCTTGCCGCCCAGCTGGTCGGAGGCCATCGACATGCGCAGCTCGGCCAGCCGGTCGACCGGGGCCATGACCCCGGTGCCGTCGGCGGAAAGCTGGAAGGGAACGTTCTGCCCCTTGAGCTTGTCGGTGATCGATTTCGCCGCCGAGGGATCGAGATCGGTATAGAGATAGCCCATCTCGGTCGCAGGACTGCGAAAGGCCATCCATCCAAGCCCGGCCAGCAGGGCAAGGGCCACGCCGCCCATCAGCAGGGCCCGGCGAGGACCGATCTGCTCGATAAAGTTCCGCAACGGGTTCAAAAGTCGCCTCTTACATCAGCGGCGTCACTCCTTTGGTGTCGCCTCTGACATTATAGGATAAGCCGCTAGGCAACTCTTGCCGGGAACAGGAAAAGTTTACGCGCCCTCCGCCTGGTCGCCCTCGCGGCCCAGAACACCGGCCAATTCGGCCATGACCGCGGCGCGGCGCGCGCCCGCATCGACGTTGAGACCGCCTTCCGCCCAGCCGATATGGGCATCGCCCATGGGCAGGTTTTCGTCATCGACGACGACGATCGACAGCGAACGCCTTTCGCGCGCACGGCGTTCCTCGACGAGACGTTCGATATCCTCGCGCATCGCCGGATGGGCGCGGATCGACAGCGCGGTATCGCGCGCGACCTGATCGAGCGCGCGGGTCAGCGCCTCGTCGACGGCCCGCGCGGGCTGCGCGGCGATGGCATGTCCGGCAAGCAGTTCGGCGGCCTGAAGCGCGACCGATCCGGCTTCGGCGATCACCTGGTCCATCACCGCATCGAAGCGACGCTCCACGTCGTCTAGCGAGGCATGGAGCGCATCGGTGGCGGCCAGCATGGCTTCCGCCCGCTCGCCCCGCGCCTGCTCCAGCCCGGCCTCGAAACCGTCGGCCCGCGCCCGCGCGAGCTCGGCGACGTGATCCTCGTGCAGGCGCTCGATCCGCGCCTGGAGTTCCTCGACGTGTTCGCGCAGTTCGTCGTGCCGTCGCTCGTCGACGACCGGCTCGTTGCCCGGAAAACGGAATATTCTGTCGAAACCGAATGGCTGAATGGTCATGGGATCCTCCATCATCGCCGCACCCTCGGAATTCGTTCGACCTTGCGGTCGCGCATCGCAGGCACCGGCCCGCGACGCATGGCAATCTCTGAAACCCTGCGGATCGGCCCTTGGCCTCTCCAAATGGCAAGCTCGTGACGAATGCCACGAGCGCACCGGATACCGGACTCTTCGCTGCCCGCTCCAGACCTAAGGCTGGAGGAACAGCAGTTTAAACAGGTCGCCACCGCGATCAATAGATCATCGCATCGTCGCTCTTGGGATCGACGAGCATGATCTCCCCGCGGTCGCCCAGCGACTTGGCGAGGCGCACCAGCGAAGTCTGCGCTTCCTCGCATTCGCGGGCACGGACCGGACCCATTGCGGCCATGTCGTCGCGCATCAGCTTGGCGGCACGTTCGGTCATCGCGTTGAAGAAGAGCTTCTTCATCTCTTCCGGCGAACCCTTGAGCGCCAGGGCCAGCTCCCGCTTGTTGCAGTTGCGCACGATCGTCTGGATCGCCGCCGGCAGCAGGTTCGCAAGGTCCTCGAAAGTGAACATGAGCGCGCGGATGCGCTCTGCCGATTCCGGCGCCTTCTCGTCGAGCGCGCCGAGCATGGCTTCCTCGGTCGAGCGGTCGAGCGCGTTGAACAGCTCGGCCATCGTCTCGTGCGGATCGCGGCGCTGGGCGCGCGAGAGGTTGGTCATGAACTCGCTTTTCAGCGTCTGTTCGACCTGGACGATCACGTCCTTCTGCACCGTGTCCATGCGCAGCATGCGCATGACGACGTCGGTGGCGAAATCACGCGGCAGTTCCGACAGCACGCGCGCGGCATGGTCCGGGCGCAGCTTGTGCAGGATCACCGCGACGGTCTGGGGATATTCGTTCTTAAGATAGCCCGCGAGCACGGCCTCGCTGACGTTGGACAGCTTGTCCCACATCGTCCGGCCGGAAGGACCGCGAATGTCCTCCATGATCTCCTTCACGCGGTCCGCCGAGAGGATGCCTTCCAGCAGCCTTTCGGTGGTCTCGTAGGAGCCGTGGAGCGTCGCCATGCTGGAGACTTCGCCGGAGAACTGCACGAGCAGGTGCTCGACGACGACCGAAGGCACCCGGCCGAGCTGAGCGATCGTCGAGGACAGCTCCTTGATCTCCTCGGTGGTGAGCTGCTCCCAGATCGGACCGCCATGGTCACGGCCGAGCGCCAGCATCAGCGCGGCAGCGCGCTGCATTCCCGAGTATTTCTTGAGCTCCGGCGGCTCAACCACCGCGGCCATCATCGTCACTTCGGTACCCCCGAAAAATTGCTCGATCCCGTACGGTCAGGGCCTCGTTCCCTCTATTTATAGGAGGAAGGTCAGCGCAACGGCCGGATGGAGACAGAATTGGCGATAAATTTAAACAATGGGTTGATAGGACTGTCGGTTCTCGGCGGAACGAGCGCCTATTCGAGCCTTTCCAGCTCCCTCACCGCCATGGACAGCGCCGCTGTGATCAAGGCGAAGAAGGCGTTCACGCTGGCCCAGCCGGAAACCATCGCGCCCTGGCTGGAAGATGCGGACACCCGCCCCGTCAGCTCGCAGATTCAGGCCATCAAGAAGATGCTGTCAATCGTCGACACGACGAAGGACAGCAACCTCGAAGACCTGCCCGACGTGCAGACCGCCTATACGACCTACAAGGCGCTCGACAGCCTGCGCATTCTGGCAGAGAGTGCCGCCAAGAGCGGAACATCGTCGACGGAGCGCGCCTCGCTTCAGAAGGCCTTCGCCAAAGGTCTCGCCGATCTCCAGGCCTATCTCGGCGGCGCCGAGACCGACCTGCTCAACCTGAACTTCGGAATGCCCGCCAGCGGCAAGAGCACTGTCGGCGTCAATACCGGCACCTTGGGCTCCAAGGTCGTGGCCGAAGGCGTCACGACGACCCGTAACGCGGCCCTCTCGGGCATGACCGGCAACGAAGTCCTCGAAATCAAGCTGACGCGCGGCACCACGACCGAAACGGTCACCGTGGACCTGTCGCAGAGCACGCAGCCGCCCACGCTTGATTCCGTGGCAACCGCGATCAATGCCGCAATCGGCGCCACGCAGGCGGTGGATAGCAGCGGCAATCCGGTGGTCGATGCCGACGGCAATCCGGTCAGCAAGTGGAAGTCGAACTTCACCGTCGAAAAGAACGACGACAAGTGGGGCCTCGTCTTCAACCCGGCCGGCTCCGAAAAGGTCGCCATCGATCAGGTTGGCGCCAAGGACGCGCTGATCGTCGCCAGCGGCGAAACCGCCGCCTCCGCTCCCACCGCGGCGCGAATCTACCGCGTCGAGGACCTCGAAGATTCGCTCGCCTGGCAGCGCCTGAGCAAGATAAACGCGGTAGACACCGCAGCCACCGCTCAGGCGGAAGCGACCGGAAAGGCCAACTCCACGGCCAACGGCGATGACACCGAACGCGACTATACCGTGGCCGCCGCCACCCAGGCGAAGGCAATCGTCACCGATACCGAAGGGTTCAGCTATGTCGTGGGCACCACGGCAGGTGACCTCGGCACGCATATCTCCGACGGCAAGAACGACCTGTTCCTCACCAAGGTGGACAGCGAAGGCAATATCGTCTGGCAGCAGAACCTGGGCGCGGCGGGCACCGCGGAAGGCGCCGCCGTTACGATCGCCCCGAACGGCGACATCGTCGTTGCCGGTTCGGTAAGCGGTGCCTTCAACGGCACGGACGACAGTCAGACCGACATTCTGGTCTCGCGCTTCAGCTCAACCGGAGCCGAACTTTCCTCCACCGCGATCCGGCAGATCGGCAACGAGACCGCCAGCGCGGTGACGGTAGGGGACGACGGCAGCATCTATGTGGCGGGCCGAACCTCGACCGGCGGCGGCGACGCCTTCGTCGCCCGGCTCGATGCGACGGGCAAGCTCCAGGAACGCCGCAACATCGACAGCGGGGGCTCCGATTCCGTCACGTCGCTGGCGATCGACGGTTCCGGCAACCTGCTGGCCCTCACCAGCGAGAACGGCGTGGCCACCGTCCGCCGGCTCGACGCGGCCTCGCTTTCCAACGATCTCGGTTCGATCTCGCTGGGCAATGTCTCGGCCCGCGCGATCGCGGTGTCGGACAGCGGAGAGATCGCCGTCGTCGGCACCGCCGGTACGGCCGTTACCGGCTCGCAGGTCAACGCCATCAGCGGCGGACAGGACGCTTTCGTCACCCGTATCGACAGCGCCCTCTCCTCCTCCTCGACGACCTACATCGGCACCGCCGCCACCGACCAGGCCGACAGCGTGGCTTACGTCAACGGCACGCTTTATGTCGGCGGACGCACTGCCGGAGACCTCGGCGGCACCAAATCGGGCACGGTCGACGGCTTCGTCGCGCGGATCGATGCCGCGACCGGAACGGTCGAGAACATCTCGCAATGGGGCATGCACAGCTCCACCACCGAGCCGGTGAAAATCTCGGTCGCCACAGGCGGATCGACCGTCCTCGGCGCACTGGGCCTCAGCCGGGGAACCATCAACCAGCAGGAATCGACCACGCTCACCTCGCAGACCAGCCTGCGCGCCGGAGACCAGTTCACCATCCGCGTGGACGGCGGCGCGACACGGACGATCACGGTCGCCGCCGACGAGACGATGGCCACGCTTTCCAAGAAAATCCAGCGCATCACCGGCACCAAGGCTACGATCACCACCCCCCGCGTCGATGGCGAGACCACTCTGCGGATACAGGTGAAATCGGGCTACAAGATCGAACTCGGCGCTGGCGGCGAAGGCAAGGACGCCCTGTCGAAACTGGGTATCGATCCGGTTCGCCTGGTCGCATCGAAGGCCGCCGATCCGGATAGCCCCAAGGTCACGCCCGGCGGCACCTACAGCATGAACCTGACCACCAATCTCCTGCTGACCGATGCCAAGACGGCGGCGGCCTCGCTTGCCAAGATCAAGTCAGCGCTGTCGATGACGCAATCGGCCTATCGTTCGCTTTACTGGGACTCCGGAAAGGCCGCGCTCGTCGACGGCACTCTGGGTTCCGGCGGCGGATCGGCCTACCAGCAAAAACAGCTCGCCAATTACCAGGCCGCCCTGTCGCGGCTCACCGGTTCCTGAGGTAATCCTTCATGTCTGCTCTTCCTCCTATTTTCGACGGCATGGCCCAGTCGATGAAGTTCATGTCCGAGCACCAGCGCGTGATCGCCGAGAACATCGCCAACAACGAAACACCGGGCTTCAAGGCCCGCACGGTCGAGACCCCGGATTTTTCCTCGCTCGTCTCGCAATATGGCGGCGCGGCGGGGACGCCACGCGTTGCACGGCCGAAAGTGGAACTGTCCGGCGGGATGACCGCGCTGGGCGCGCGTCCGCCGCAGGCCGGCAGCCGCATCGTGCTCGACAGCGACACCACGGAAACCAAGCCTGACGGCAACAATGTCACGCTGGAAGACCAGTTGCTCAACCTCGGCCAGGTCCAGGCAGACTTCGCGGCGATGACCAACCTCTACCGCAAGCAGATCGGCCTGATGAAGACCGCGCTCGGCCGCGGCTGATCGGCGCGCTGCGCCGTCATGCGGCGCAGCGACGGCAGACTGTTCGTCCAACCGCCCAAAGGGGTGCAGTCCATCGCGGACCGCACCCCTTTTTCGATGATCGCACCAAATCCGTTGCGGACCCGCCCATGCAGGAATCGGCGGGCTTACCGGGCGCTCTGCCGCAACTATCCCGTTTCGTTCAGATTACCTTAAATTTGGCTGGGCTTATCCGGGAAATCTCCGGATTTATCCAGATAGTCGGGAACGGGAATAATGGACCAGCGTTTAAAGGGGAGTATATTTATTTCAATTCTTTAACACCCTCTCCCTCAGGAAATGCTCCTTTAGGGATAGCCCGAGATAGGCAAGTTTTTCCTGCAACGAAGCTGAAATCCAATGGAAACACGACAAGAATAACCATTATGGAGCAAGGCCGATGGATTATAGGTGGAACTTCTTGCCGACCGCGACAATCCGCCCCACTTTGGTACGACATATATAATGGATTATTGACCGTTCCGGATTTCCATGGAACAAATTCACCATTCATAGCCAGACAAGAGCTTCAATGACCCAAAAACCGCTTGGATCCCAGAAGCGGAATGGGAAGGCGCTTGCAACCGCGCCGACCGCAATCGAGATCGATGCTTATCGCACGCTCGTCTTTCCGAACCGGATCAGGAAATTTCGTAAGCAGCTCAATATTGGATCGCTGCTGGAATTGTCGGACAAGCTTCCGACGATAACCTATATTCGCCTTTCGAAGATCGAAAGGGGAGAGATTTTCGCGCGTGCTTCGGAACTGCGGGACATCGCCGCAGCCTTGGGCATCGATGCCGCGGAACTCCTGATCGACATCGACGATCCCGAATTCGACATCGCCGCCTGGGCCGATCCACTCCACGCCAGCGATCGCGCCGATCCTGAGGCGGAACGCTTTGCCGTCCTGCTTGCGGCGGCGTTGCGGAACCGCCGGGCTTCGGACAATGCCCTGACGATCGCCGTGCTCGAACAGGAATATGGCATTGCACCCGTCATCCTTTCTAGGATCGAGAATGCCCTGAAGCCTTACGACCGCTGGAACGAGGAAGTGCGCGCCGCACTGCGCCGCCTGCTTGATGCCCAGGACGACGAGGAACTGGCCGCCGTCATCAATGAAGCCCACATTCGGGGAGACCTGGACGCGGTTCTGCCGCTCGTGGCCAATCCGGAACTGCGGATCACCAAGTCCCGCACGCGCATCGCCGCGCTGCATGACGAACTCCGGGGCGTATCTCCGCCCGCTCGGGCGAATGCACGCGCCCTGCCGCATCCGCTGCTCGAACGTACCGGCGGAAATACCACGCGGTCGCAACCCAGTGCGATCGACATCCTCGAAACACAGGTCATGGAGCATCCGACCGTGCGCCTGGTGCCCGTTTTCGGCACCCCCCTGCCGGACGGCCTGATCGCGCGGACCCCCGGCGCGGCGCAAGTCGAGGCCCCGCGCAGCGCCGGCCCCCGCGCCTACGGCCTGCGCCTCGGACGGCCCACGCTGGGCGCCGGTCTTCCCGGCCGTTCCACGCTGATCGTCGATCCCGATCGTTTCCCCTCGGCAGGCGGCCTTGCCGTGGTTTCGACCGCGGAAGGACTGCGCGTGCTGTCCGTGGCGCTCGACCGGCTCGGCCACATGCTCGGCTACAGCGAAAATCCCGATATCGAAGTCGCTCTCGACCAACTCGATCCGGCCGACCTTGCGACAGTCGTGGCGGCGGTCTTCGAATAGTAACGGCATTTGACATATCGTGCAGGCCGCCGTCCCCGGTAGGCACGATATAAAGTATGTGTAGGATACCCGGAATCGGAATGCGCATACCTGGCCTGTTGAAGTCGATCGGGAAACGTCTGCGGCCTCTGGATTCCCGTATACGTCCCGCTTCTACCCTGACCCGCAATCCCGATGCGGCATCCCTCCTGGCCGCACGCGCGTCGCCGCTACGGGCCATAGAACAGGCATTGGCGCGCTATCGAGCGGGCGCCGGAAAGCCCGTTTCGTCATCGGCGACAGCGCTGCTGCTCATCGATCTCGACCGCTTCAGGCTGGTCAACGATCTCTGCGGCCACGCCGCCGGCGACACTCTCCTCGATACCGTCCGCGATCGCAGCGAGCGGGTCTTGCTTGAACGTTCTCGCCATGGAGCCGAAGTTGTCCCTATCGGTGCCGACGAATTCGCCTGCCTGGTCCCGCTGCACGATGAAACCGGAGATCGCGGAGACCTGAACCGGCTGGCGGAGCACCTGCTGAAAGCGATCGCAGCGCCGGTCGGCCTGGGCCGCCACATCATCCACCTGACCGCCTCGATCGGCATAGCCGTGGACCGCCAGGATACGATTTCCGCCGAGGAGCTGCTGCGCGGCGCCTCGATCGCGCTGTCCCATGCCAAGGAAGCCGGCGGCGCGCGCATCAGGCGCTTCTCGCCCGAGATGTTCGCCTCCCTCAATGACCGCGCCACCCTGGAGGAAGACCTGCGCAGCGGATTGCTGCGCGGCGAACTGATGCCGCACTATCAGCCGATCGTCGCCCTCCCCTCCCGCGAAATCGTCCGCTTCGAGGCGCTGGCACGCTGGCATCATCCGCAGCGCGGCGTGCTGGGGCCGGACCGCTTCCTGTCGATGGCGGAAGAGGTCGGACTCAACGACGACCTGCTCTACGCCATGCTCCGCCAGTCCTGCCGCGCGGCGCAGGACTGGGACGATCGGCTGGGCCTTTCGATCAACATGTCACCGCGGCAGGTCTGCGATCCAGACATCGCTTCCCGGCTGCTGCGTATCGTCTTCGCCAGCGGCCTTCGGCCCGACCGGCTGACGGTGGAAATCACCGAGAATGCCGTGATCCATAACGTCGTCGCCGCGCAGGCAACCGTGGCGACGTTGCGTGAAGCTGGAATCAAGGTGGCGCTGGACGATTTCGGCACCGGCTACGCCAGCCTGAGCAGGCTCTGCAAGTTCCCGCTCGACATGATCAAGATCGACCGCACCCTGGTCCAGGCACTCGGCAGCGATGCCGGGCGAAAGCTGGTGAAAGTGGTCGTCGACCTCGGCCACAGCCTAGCCATGCCGGTAACTGCTGAAGGGATCGAGACCGAGCAGCAGGCCCGCATGCTTTCAGAACTGGGGTGCGCTTTCGGACAGGGCTATCTGTTCGGCCGCCCTGCCCCGGCCTGCGAAACCGCGGTAAGGGCCCGCCAGAGCATGAGTGCACTGGCTTCCTGACGCACAAGAGAGAGGGCGCAGGGCTGTCAACAACCTCTAGATACGTGAAGGGGAGGAGCGACGCCGTGCCGCTCCTCCCCTTCACGTATCGATCTCCCGCGATCAGTATTCGGTGTTGAACGAGATCGGCGTGGTCAGATCGAGCCGCGCAATCGCGCCCTTGGGGCTGTAAGTATAAGTACGATTGCCGGAGAGCCGCTTGGCCTCGTTGGCGATGGCGCCCATCATCTCCATCGACAGCTCGATCTGCCGTTCGAGAAGCGCGGAATTGACCATGGAGGCCGCCCGCAACTCGCCGAGAGCGGCGGAAAGGGCCTCGCGAGTCTCGTCGTCCATCTGCTCGGTCCATTCGGGGTCGAGGCGGTTGCGCCGCGCCAGCACTTCCTCCAGCGAGGCGACCAGCCGGGTCTTCGCCGCCGCCAGTTCGGCGAGATCGAGCGCGCGCTCGCGGCCTTCGAGACGCTCGGTCTCCTCGCGCATGACCAGCGTCAGCGAGGTCATGATCTCGATCAGTTCATTCGGCACGGCTGCTGCCTCCCTGCAGGCGGATGATCTGTGCCTCGACGGCAGATGCGATGCCGAGGCCCTTGCCCTTGGCGATCTGGTTGCCGATCTGCTCGGCCAGTACGCCACGGAACATCTCCTCGCCGTGGCCGCCATTGAAATCCTCGCCCTGCTCGACGGTCTCCAGCATGATCTTGGTGATCTGCCCGGCGAAGACGCCCTCGAACTCGCGCGCCACTTTGGCGGGGCTGCGGTCCGGCGTCTGGATCGCGGGACGGGAAGGAAGCGAGCGTAAAACCGGATCTGCCATCTTTACTGTACCGCTATTTCGGCCTGAAGCGCGCCCGCCGTGCGCAGCGCCTGCAGGATGGTGATGAGATCGCGCGGGCTGACGCCCAGCGAATTGAGCCCCGCAACGAGCGTCTGGAGCGAGGTGCCGCTGTTCAGCACCGCCAGATGGGCGCCGCTGCCGTCGTCCGCTTCGACGCGGGTGCGCGGCACCACGGTCGTCTCGCCACCCGAGAACGGTGCGGGCTGCGAGACCACCGGCGTCTCGGTGACGCTGATGGTAAGGCCGCCCTGGGCGATGGCCACCGGGCTGACGCGCACGTCCGCGCCCATGACCACGGTGCCCGCCGCTTCGTTGATGACGATCCGCGCAACCTGGTCCACCTGCACCGGCAGGTTCTCGACGCGGGTGATGAGGTCGATCACCGAGCCGCCTGCCGGATCGAGTTCCACCGTGCCCGGATCGAGCACTTGCGCGGAACCGGGCGCCTCGCGGTTGATCGTCGCAGCGATCTGGCGCGCGGTGGTGAAATCGGGGTTCTTGAGCGCCAGCTTCAGCGTCTGGGCGGAGCGCAAGTCATAAGGAACCTCGCGCTCGACGATGGCGCCCCCGGCGATGCGCGCGGTGGTCATGACGCCGCGGCTGAGCTTGGCCGCCGCGCCCTGGGCCTTGAAGCCGGAGACCGCGACCGGGCCTTGCGCCACCGCATAGATCTCGCCGTCCAGCGCGCGCAGCGAGGAGACCAGCAGGATGCCGCCCTGCAGGCTGGTGGAATCGCCGAGCGCCGAAACCTGCACGTCGATCGCCGAACCGGCGCGGGCATAGGGCGGCATCGTCGCCGTCACCGTCACCGCCGCGACGTTCTGCGTCAGCATCTGCGTGCCGCGAATGTTCACGCCCATGCGTTCGAGCATGGCCTGAAGGGTCTCTTCGGTGAAGGGAATGTTGCGGATACGGTCGCCGGTGCCCTGAAGGCCGACCACGAGGCCGTAACCGACCAACTGGTTCGAGCGCACGTTCTCGACATCGACGATGTCCTTGATGCGCGGCTGGGAGCCGGCGAAGGCCACACCCGGCGCCAGCAGGACCGCAAGCAGCGCGGTGCTGGCCGCCATGGCCAGCAGCGAACCGTGCATCCTCGATTTCAAAGGCTTGAACATCTCTGACCTTATAGGATGATTGAAGCGGCGGAGGGCGGGCAGGTTCGGCATTTTCACCTCACTTCTTCCCGGTTCTGGCAAGCCGCATGACGTAGCCGATGATCTCGGCGACGGCGGCGTAGTGTTCGATCGGAATCGGGCGGTCGATATCGACGGCGGCGTAGAGCGCACGGGCGAGCGGCGGGCTTTCGACGATCGGCACCTTCGATTCGGTGGCTATCTCGCGGATGCGCAGGGCGATGGCGTCCACGCCCTTGGCCACCACCACCGGCGCCGCCATGGCGCCGTGGTCGTACTTCAGCGCAATGGCGTAGTGCGTCGGGTTGGTGATGATGACGCTCGCCTCGGGCACTGCCGCCATCATCCGCTTGCGCGAGCGCTGCATCTGGATCTGGCGAATCTTGGCCTTGATCTTGGGATCGCCGTCGCTCTGCTTGTGCTCGTCCTTCACTTCTTGGAGCGTCATCATCATGCGCTTCATGAAGGCCCGGCGCTGGTAGACGAAGTCGAACAGCGCCAGCGCCATGACCAGCAGCAGCACCGCGCGGATCGCCTCGTAGCCCAGTTCCCCCGCCGCCGCGCCGATCGCGCCCGGCGCGAAGCCGACGAGCTGGTCGAAACCGGTCATGCGCGGCTTCAGCACCATGAAGACGACGAGGCCGATGGCGCTGAACTTGGCCAGGGTCTTGGCGAATTCCACCAGCGCGCGCATCCCGAAGATGCGCTTGAAGCCGCTGGCCGGGTTGAGCTTGGACCATTTGGGCGCCAGCCGCGACCAGCTCATCACGACGCGGCCCTGAAGGAAGATCGTCGCGACCGCGCAGGCGAAGAGCACGCCGAACACCGGCAGCAGCGAGAACGCGAAATGGCGCGCCACGCCGGTCATCAGGTTCTGCGCGCCGTCTGAATCGAGCGGATAGTCCTCGGCGCTGCCCCAGAGGCGGGTCATCATCATGCCGAGGTGGCGGATCGCGGAAATGCCGACCCACCCGGTGACGATCAGCGCGCCGGTCATCATCGTGGCGTGGCGCACTTCCGGCGCCATCGCCACTTCGCCGCGCTTGCGGGCATCCTCCAGTTTCTTCTGGGTCGGCTCCTGTGTGCGCTGGTCCTTGTCGCTCTCGGCCATGCTAGAGGCTCCATCCGTTCTGCATGAAGCTGCCCATGGCGGTCGCGAATGCCGTCAGCATCGTCCCCAGCGTCATCGCCACCACCGAAATGCCGAGCAGCAGGTTGAGCGGCTGGGTGATGAAGAAGACCTGGATCGACGGCGCGACGCGGGAAGCGAGGCCGAGGCCGACGTTGAACAGCGCGCCGTAAAGGATCAGCGGTGCAGCCAGACTGACGCCCAGCGCCATCGCCTGCCCCGTTACCTTGACCGCCAGATCGGCGAATTGCGCCGAGGGCGGCAGGCCCCCGACCGGAAACACGGAATAGGACTGAAAGATCGAGGCGATCCACAAGTGATGGACGCCCATGCTCATGCAGACGATGATCGCCGAAATGCCGAACAGGCGCGAAAGCAACGGCGCCTGACCGCCCATCGACGGGTCGTTGACCAGCGCCGAGGCAAGACCGACCTGCTGGCTGGCGATCGAACCGGCGATCGCGGCGGCGCTGAACAGGATTTTCACGATCATGCCCATGGCGATACCGACCAGCATCTCGCCGATCACCAGCATCGGCAGCGAGGCGTCGGACTTCACCGCCGGGGCGACGTGGCCCTGAAGCATGCCGTAGAGGCCGAGCGTGAAGCCCAGCGCCATGACCAGCCGGACCTGCGGCGGGATGGAATCCTCGGAAAAGGCCGGGAGCAGCATCACGACCGCGCCGACCCTGCAGAACAGGATCAGGAAGGTCGCCGCATCGACTGGCAAAGCCGCGAGGGTCGCGATGTCGAGAGAAGCCCCGCCCATCGTATCAGCCGGTGACGATAGCGTCGGCGATGCGGTCCATGAAGGCGCCGAGGGCATGGCCGATCATGGGCAGCGACAGCAGCATGACCAGGCCCAGAACCAGAATCTTGGGCACGAAAGTCAGCGTCATTTCCTGTACCTGGGTAAGTGCCTGGAGCAGGCCGATGACGACGCCGACGATCAGCGCGGCAATTAGCATCGGCCCGGCGATGGTCAGCACCAGCACCAGCGCCGCGCGCGCGATCTCGATGGCTTCGGGTGAGGTCATGACTGCCGACTGTCCCTTGGATTACGTAAGATACTTTCGCGAGGGCGGCGGGAATGAAGGTCCGCAAGTTCGGCCAGACCCGCCATATCCGCCGCCGTCCCGACTAGATCTGCATCCGCATGATGTCGGAATAGGCGTTCACCACACGGTCGCGCACGGCCACCACAGTATCGAGCGCGGTTTCCGCCGCGCCGATCGCGGTGACGACATCGATCAGGTCGCCCTTGCCCGCCACCTGCTTGGCGCTTTCCGCTTCGGCGGTGCGCAGCGAGGTCGAGGCGTCGGTCACCATGGATTCCACCATGCTGCCGAAGTTGCCGCCGGTATTGCCGGCTGCACCGGAAATGCCGCCGGCCATGTCGCCGAGGCCGGTGAGGCCGCCTGTGGAAGGTGCAGCCGTCTTCATCGCGCGGCCATAGGCGGCCGTGGCGTCGAGTGCTCCGATTGCCATGGAGTGTTTCCTTACTTGAGCAGGTCGATCGTTCGCATGGTCATGCCACGCGCGGATTCGATCGCATTGAGATTGGCTTCGTAGGACCGCTGCGCCGCCTTCATGTCGGCAGCCTCGATCAGCGGATTGACGTTGGGCTGGTCGACGTAGCCCTGCGCATCGGCGGCCGGGCTGCCCGGCTGGTAGACGCGCGGGAACTGGCTCTTGTCGCCCTCGATCGACTTGACGGCGACCTGGGTGGCGCCGCTCGCACGGTCGACTTCGGCAGTGAAAGTGGCGACCCGGCGGCGATAGGGATCGGCGTCCGGGGTCTTCGCCACGGAGTCCGAGTTCGCCAGGTTTTCCGCGATCACGCGCATCCGCAGCGACTGGGCGCGAAGGCCCGATGCCGAGACGCCGATCGAGTTGTTCAGTTCCATCAACACAGCTCCTGCCCTGCCCTTGCGGCAGACAGCTTCCTTATAGGCATTTTTTGCCTAGCACCGCGCAATCCTATAAAATAATTCCTATAAGCAGGCTTGAAAGGAGACGCGTCATGTCCGTCCTCGAAGGCATTCCCATCGACATGTCGATCGTACTCGGATCGACCAGCATCCCCATCCGGCAGGTTCTCAAGATGAGCCGCGGCGCGATGATCCCGCTCGACTGCGGCCACAACGATCCCACCCGCGTTTATGTGAACAACCAGCTGGTGGCTGAAGGCAAGATCCTGGTGAACGGCGAAGTCATGTCGCTGGAGATCACCAAGGTCGTCGAACGCGAGCGCTGAGAGCATGGACTTTCTCTCTCTGCTGCGCACCATCGGCGCGTTGGGCGTGGTGCTCGGCATGCTCGTCGGTGCGCTCTGGGTGGTGCGCCGCTACGACCTGAAGCTGCCGCAGAAGTGGCTGAACGGCCAGCTTTTCGCAGGCCTCGGCGCGGACCACAGCGAACGGCGCCTCGAACTGATCGAGCGCCTTGCCATCGATCCGCGCCGCTCGGTCGTCCTCATCCGCCGCGACTACCGCGAGATCAGCCTGCTGATCTCGCCCGAAGGCGTCGTCATGCTCGATTCCGCGCCGTGCATCGGTCCGGTCACTCCGAAAGCTCCTGCTGATGCATAAGCGTTATGCCGTCGCCGCCGCACTTTGCGGGGCGGCAATTCTTGCCGTATTGCCCGAAGCCGCCCTCGCCCAGAAAGCCGCCGCCGCTGCGGCGGGTGCAGGTCCGCTCGGCGAAGGCGCTATGTCGGGCCGGGTGATCCAGCTCGTCCTGCTGATGACGGTGCTGAGCCTCGCACCCGGCATCCTGATGACGATCACTTCGTTCACCCGCATCATCGTCGCGCTGTCGCTGCTGCGCTCGGGCCTCGGCGTGCAGGGCGTGCCGCCGAACCCGGTGGTCATCAGCCTGGCGCTGTTCCTTTCCTTCTTCGTCATGGCGCCGACCTTCGACGCGGCCTGGAAGGACGGCATGGTTCCCTACAACCAGGGCCGCATCAACGAGACCCAGGCGCTGGAACGCGCGAGCAAGCCGTTCCACACCTTCATGCTCAAGCAGGTCCGCGAGGACGACGTGAAGCTCTTCGTCCAGCTCTCCGGCAAAGTCCCCGCCTCGCGCGCGGAACTGCCGATGACGACGCTGATGCCCGCCTTCATGATCTCCGAACTGCGCCGCGCCTTCGAAATCGGCTTCCTGCTGCTGCTGCCATTCCTGGTGATCGACCTTGCCGTAGCCGCCGTGCTGATGGCCATGGGCATGATGATGCTGCCGCCCGCAACGATCTCGCTGCCGATGAAGATCATCTTCTTCGTGCTGGTGGACGGCTGGGCGCTGATCGCCGGATCGCTGGTGAAGAGTTTCGGTGGGCCGGGGTAAAAACCGGCAAGGTCCGTTGCTTTCATCGGTCAGAAAAAAGGCGCGGCGGGTTCAAACAACCCGCCGCGCCTTTTTTTTCCGTTCACGCACCGTAACGCAGCGATCGGTCGATCAGCCAGGGACCAAAGTCCGCAAACGCCAGCGGCTCCAGGAACGAGAGGCCATAGGCCCCCTCACCCACCCAGCGCACGGCGGCCTCGCGCTCGCCCAGTCCGGGGATCGTGAGCCGGACGATGCTGTCGCGGATCAGCGGTACTTCTGCGACGAGCCGCGCGCCGCCTTGCGAAAGGTCGAGCAGACGAACCTCGTGGCGCTGATGGGCGGCGAGCAAGTCGCCGCGGCAATCGACGTCGAAGCGCGGCCCGCGGGCGACCCCCTCGGGACCGATACGGTTGGCGACATGGCCGAGCAGGTCGGCGACATGGACCGGTGCATCGAACTCCACACCGATCCGCCCATTCAGCGACCAGCGGACATGGCCGCGCAGCACGCCGCCGGCTTTCAGCGTCACGGCGACGGGATCGTTCACCGCGAAGGCGCCGTGGACTTCTGCCATGAGGCCATCGTCGGAAATATTGCGGATGCGGCAGATCGTCTCACCGAACCGGCTGGCGAGCTTGCCGATCAGCAGGATCGTGGTGACGCGCGGCCCGCGCGGAATGCGCGGCAACGGCGCTTCACCATGCGACAGGGCAGACGATGACACAGGCATCGCGGCCTCCTCCTTGCGGTTATTGTTCAGACCGGCCCCGAACTCAGACCGGCGATGCCTGGGTGACGACCACCCGGCGCACGAGGTCCTTGCCGTAGACTTCCACGGCGGCGTCCATCACCACCCGGCGGAAGGCGTCGATGCCGGGGATCATGCCGTCCGGCCCGCTGGCCAGCGGCGTGCGATAGGTCCGCATGTTGACGGCGTTGAGCAGCAGCGGAAGCTGGCCCGTCACGTCCGCGGCCTTGCCCTTGGCCACTTCGACCTGGCACTCGAACGAGACATAGCCCGCAAGCCGCCCGTCCGGGAAGGTCAACGGCGCGAGCATGGTGCCGGTCGGCACGAATTCTGTCTCGACCCTGATGGGGCCGAGGTCCGGCATGACCTGCGGCAGGTACTGACGAGCCGCATAGGCACCGCCGATGCCGACACCCGTGCCGGCGATCAGCGCGACCAGGCCGATCACGATGCGCTTTATCACGATAGTCTCCAGTCTTTGCCCATCGCGTCAGAACTTGAAGCTGGCATCGCGCGGCAGCGCGGAAGGCTCGGCCTTGACGACGATGGTGATACGGCGGTTCTCGGGGCGGTCCGGGCGGTCGGGATAGACCGGCTCGGTTCCCGCCTTGGCCACCACTTCGGAAAAGCGGTCGGCAGGCAGACCCGAGGCGACCATCGCCGCGCGGGCCGAAAGCGCCCGCTGCGCCGAGAGGTTCCAGTTGGCCTCGCTCTGGCCGCCGCTCGAATCGGTATGGCCCTCGATCGCGACTTGCGCCCCAGTGCCGGAGAGCTTGCGGGCGATCCGGCCCAGCATGGCGCGCGCATAGTCGTTGAGTTCGGCGGTCGGCCCCTTGAACATCGAGCGATGGTTGCTGTCCATCAGGTGGATGCGAAAACCGTCGCGGTCAGGTTCGACATCGATATTGCGCTTGCCCTGGCTCGGATCGACCGGCGGGTCGAGCGAGAGCTGCATTTCCTGCGCCATCACCCGCAGCGCCGCTTCCGGCACATCGGCAGTGCCGCCGCGCGCCGCGCCCTTGGTTCCCGCTTCGGCCGAAGGCTCACCCACGGCAACGGTATCGGCAGACTGGTTGCGGCGGCTATGCCCGCCAAGACCCGGCTGCGAACCGGGCTTGGTGGTCAGCGTGGTGGCCGGGGAAGACCTGTCGGCATTGGGCGAGAAGTACTCCGCCAGTCCCTTGAGCTGATCCTTGTCCGGATTGGCCAGGAGCCAGAGCAGCATGAAGAAGGCCATCATCGCGGTCACGAAGTCGGCATAGGCCACCTTCCACGCGCCGCCGTGATGGCCGCCATGCGCATGCTTCTTGACCTTGCGGATGACGATCGTGGGATGTTCGTCGTTACCCCGTGCCACGGCTCAATCCTCAGTCCAGCGCGGCGCGAAGCCGGTCCTGCATCACGGTCAGGCGCACCTGGCCGACCGCGTCTCCGGGGCTTTGCCCACCAGCCACGCGGTCGAGCAGCGCGGCGCTCTCATCCACATGCTGGGCGATCAGGTCGAAAGCCTGAAGCTGGTCGATATAGTCGAGGACGAAGCGCTCGTCGGTGACGAGCACCCCGGCCAGCTGTTCCAGCAAGGCGCGGGCCACGCGCATCTCCTGCGCCAGGGCCTGCCAGAGCGGAGCCGCTGCACCTTCCGGGGTTCCTTCTGTTTCGGTAGTCATGGATTCCCCCTGAATTTTCGTATCTGTTTCCGCCTGCCGGGCCATGGTCAGAATAGCTCCAGTTCGCCGGTCGGCTGCGCCACCGGTACGGGCCTCGGACGGACGACGGGCGGCAGCGGCTGGTCTTTCACCAGCGTCGCGCGCACCCGGCCCTCGTAGGGCATGAATTCCACCTTGCGCGCCTGCGTCCCGCCAAGGTCGCTATGGTCGAGCGCAATGCCTTCGGTCTGCATGAACTTGCGCGCGAACTGCCCGTTCTTGGTGCCGATTCCGCCCAGCCCGGCGACGATGTTGGCACCGCCGTAGAGATGTCCGCGCAGCCGCAAACGCTGCGCGCCGCGCTGCATCAGGGCGTTGATCAGCAGTTCCATCGCGTGGACGCCGTAGCGCTGCATGTCCGCCGGGTTCACCGGCGCGTCGGCGCCCGGCTCTCCCAGCAGGAAATGGTTCATGCCGCCCACCCGCGCGACGGGGTCCTGCAGGCAGGCCGCGACGCACGAGCCCAGCAGCGTCGAGATGACGACGCCGGGCTGGTGGACCACATGGTATTCACCCTGAACGATGGCGACGCGGCGCATGTTCTCAGACCAGCTCCCCGAAGACGCGCTCGATCTTTTCCTTGAGCGCGGCGGGGGCGAAAGGCTTCACGACATAGTTGTTCACGCCGAGCGCAGCGGCCTTCTGGACGATTTCCTTATCGGCCGAGCCGGTGAGCATGATGAACACGGTCTTGCCGATCACCGGGTCCTGACGCACCGCTTCCAGGAACTGGAGGCCGTCCATGTCGGGCATGTTGTAGTCGGAGATGATGAGGTGAACGCGGTCGGACTTGATCGCGGCAAGCGCCTCGACCGGGCCTGCCTTGTCGCGAATGTCCTTGAAACCCAGATCCTGTAGGGCGCGACGGATCATCGCGCGCATGGACGTCTGATCGTCGACCACCATTACTTTTATTGCAGACGCTGCCGGCATGAACCGCTCCATTTACCGCCGACACGCGCCGAGGATGGCCTCGGGCATGGCGGACAAACTGAATTCCTTTTCGACCGCGCCCGCCTCGAAGGCGGCGCGCGGCATTCCGTAGACCACGCAGGTCTCGCGCGACTGGCCGAGCGTGCGGGCTCCGGCATCGCGCATGGCCTTGAGGCCGATCGCGCCGTCCGAACCCATCCCGGTGAGGATGACGCCGACGGCGCGCGAGCCGAGCCGCGCAACCGAGCGGAACAGCACGTCCACCGAAGGACGGTGCCCGCTGACGGTATCGCCCGCCAGCAGCCTGACCTGGCCGCTGGTGCCGCCGAGCAGCTCCATGTGCTGGCCGCCGCCGGGCGCGAGATAGACCGTGCCCCGGCGCAGCGGCATGCCGTTCTGTGCTTCCACCACCTGCACCCGCGCGGCCTTGTCGAGCCGCGTGGCGAAGCTGCCGGTGAAGGCGGCGGGCATGTGCTGCACCACCATGACCGGCGGGCAGTCCGGCGGCAGGGCGCCGATGATCGAGAACAGGGCTTCCACCCCGCCGGTCGAGGCGCCGACCGCGATCACCACATCGCGCAAGGACCCTTGCGCAGCATTGACGGGCGTCGGCGGGCTGGCGGTGCGGCGCACCGAGGAGCGCGCCGCCGCCTTGACGATCTTGCGCAGCAGCGCACCGTCCTGCGCGATCTCCAGCGGATTGCCGGAGGGCTTGGCGATGCAGTCCACGGCGCCGAGGCGCATGGCCTCGATGGTGGCCTCGGTCCCGCGCGCGGTCAGCGTCGAGCACATGACCACCGGCATGGGACGCAGGCGCATGATGCGTTCGAGGAAGGACAGTCCGTCCATCCCCGGCATCTCGATATCGAGCGTGACCACATCGGGATTGAGCGACTTGATCATCTCGCGCGCGGCATGCGGCTCGGGCGCCATGCCGACGACCTCGATGGCGGGGTCGTGGCTCAGCAGCTTGTTCAGCAGCGCGCGCATCGCCGCGCTGTCGTCGACGATCAGGACGCGGGTCTTCTCGGGGGCTACCGTCATGCGGCGCCTCCGTCGTTGCGCGCGTAGATCGTCTGACCGACCGGCTTCATCAGCTGCGCGGCGGGGCCGATCAGGCGCTCGGAATGGCCGATGTAGAGCGTGCCGCCGGGCGCCAGCATCTCGACGAAGCGCGCCTCCAGCTCGGCCTTGGCGGTGTCGTCGAAATAGATCATCACGTTGCGGCAGAAGATCACGTCGTACTTGCGGCGCATCGGCCAGGGCTCGAACAAGTTGAGCACGCGCGCCGCGACCAGTTCGCGTAGCGGATCGACGATGACATGATCGCCGTTCGTCTCGGCCCGCATCCAGCGCCTGCGATAGCTCTCCGGGATCGGCTCGACCGTAGCGGCGGAATAGCGCGCGTCGCGCACCGCCTGGACGACCGGCGGCGAGATGTCGGTGGCGAGCAGGCGCACGTCGCCCTGCTGGAGCCAGGCCGCGCTCGTCGGTCCGTCGCCTGCCAGGCACATGGCGATCGAGTAGACTTCTTCGCCGCTCGAACAGCCTGCCGACCAG
This sequence comes from Novosphingobium sp. BL-S-20, assembly GCF_055521635.1. Classification (NCBI taxonomy): domain Bacteria; kingdom Pseudomonadati; phylum Pseudomonadota; class Alphaproteobacteria; order Sphingomonadales; family Sphingomonadaceae; genus Novosphingobium; species Novosphingobium sp. BL-S-20. The sequence goes on from NZ_CM145494.1 coordinate 2,707,246, forward strand.
ATGCGCACCTTTTCGCCCCGGCGCGCGCGGTCCTGCAACTTGGGCAGGACCTCGCGGCGCAAGTGGTCGAAGTGGTGGTTCTCGCGGAAGAAATGCGTGTGGTTGGTGGTCAGGGCGACCACCATGGCATGGCGTTCCTCGGCATCGCGCTGGACCAGCGAAACATAGTCGACGAAGCTGGACAGCCCATGCTCGCGCAACCGGCGGCTCAGGCGCGAGTGGACGAGCGTCATCTTGGCCTCGACCAGATGGATGCGCGCTTCCCGCTGCATGATCGCGGCAATATCGCGGAACTGGGCGGAACGCAGTTCGGCCGCAGCCCCCAGCGCCCCGCTCGCACCTTCAGAAGACGCCAGCACGCTCATTACGCGAAGTCCGGCACCTGGCGGGTCAGGCTCAGCGCGTCGAGGTCGAGCAGCAGGCACATGGCCTCGGCATTGGCCGCGTCATGGGTGCGGCGCTCGATCTTGACGAGACCGGCGATGGCGCCCTGCTCGTTGATCTCGACGTCCGGCGCGGGCTGGATTTCGCTTGCCTGGATCACGACGATATCCTGCACTTCGTCCACCAGGAAACCGGCATGGCGGCCATTGATGGTGACGACCAGGATGCACGAGCGCGAATGCAGCTCGCTCGGCGCCCAGCCGAGACGCTCGGACAGGCCGACGACGGGAACCACCGAACCGCGCAAGTTGGTCACGCCCTTCACGTAAGGCGGCACGCTCGGCAGCGGGGTGGGTTCTTCCCACTCGCGGATTTCGATCAGCGAGCGCATGTCGATGCCGAACAGGCGGCTGCCCAGCGTGAAAGTGACGATCTTGCGTTCGTCGAGTTCGGTTTCTTCGGTGCTCATGCTGCCATTCCTTTCAGCGCATACTTGGACGAGCCGCCGGTCGCGACCAGGGCATCGATGTCGAGGATCAGCGCGATCGAGCCGTCGCCGAGGATGGTGGCGCCGCCGAGGCCGCGGATCGGGTGGAGGTTGTCCTCCAGGCTCTTGATCACGACTTCGCGGCGGTTATCGATCGTATCGACCATCAGGCCGACGTTCCCCGCCGTCTCGCTCTCGACGATGATGACCAGCGAGTCCTCGGGCGCCCGCTGCGAGCGCATGCCGAACAGTTCGCCGACCCGGCGTACCGAGAGGTACTGTCCGCGCAGTTCGATCACTTCGGATGTCGGCGAAGTCTCCTTCACCTGGCCCGGCTCGGGCTGCACGGTCTCGATCACGTTGGCCAGCGGCAGCACGAAGCGCTGTTCGCCGAGGCGCACGATCATGCCGTCGAGGATCGCCAGCGTCAGCGGCAGGGCCATCGTGAAAGTCGTGCCCTCGCCGGGGATCGAATTGATTTCCAGACGGCCGCCCAGCGCCTCGACGTTGGAACGCACCACGTCCATGCCGACGCCGCGTCCCGAAATGTTCGAGATCGTCTCGGCGGTCGAGAAGCCCGGCGCGCAGATCAGCCCGTCGATTTCCTCGTCGGAAATCGCCGCATCGGCGGAAATGATCCCGCGTTCGATGGCCTTGGCGCGCACGCGCTCGCGGTTGATGCCGCGGCCGTCGTCGCGCACGCGGACGATGATGCGCGCGCCCTTCTGCTCGGCGGAGAGATGGATCGTGCCCTCGGCGGGCTTGCCGGCGGCGATGCGTTCCTCGGCGCTTTCGATGCCGTGGTCCACCGCGTTGCGGATCATGTGAGTCAGCGGGTCGCCGATCTTCTCGATCACGCCCTTGTCCACTTCGGTCATCTCGCCGATGGTTTCGAGGATCACCTTCTTGCCGGTCTCGGCCGAAAGGTCGCGCAACATGCGGGGCACGCGCGAGAAGGCCTGCTTGATCGGCTGCGCGCGCAGCGACATCACGTTGTCCTGGATCTGGCGCGTCAGGCGCGACAGTTCGGGCAGTTCGACGCGCTCCTGGTCGGCGGGCGAGAGCCGGTCGGACAGGATCGAGCCACGGATCACCAGTTCGCCCACGAGATTGAGCAGCTGGTCGAGCTTCGAGAGGTCGACGCGGATGGTCTGCGCCACTTCGACGCTGGCCGGACGCGCTTCCGCTTTCGGCTTTTCCGGTGCAGCCACAGCCGCCGCAGCGGGAGCGGCCACGGCGGGAACAGACATGGCGGGCGCCGGTTCGAGCGGCACGAGCGTCAGCAGATCTTCCGGCGCTGCCAGCGGTTCGAACATGCCGAAACCGTCGTCGTCATCGGCAACAGGTGCGGCGGGCACTTCCGGCACGATTGCGACGAGCACTTCCTCGCGCGCGATCTCGATCAGCGAGTCCGGCGCCACGAAGTCGAAGCAGTCGCGAATGTCCTGTTCGCCCACCGTGCCGGGCACGCGCAGGGTCCAGACGAAATAGCTGTCCTCGGGGTCGAGGTCGCGCAAGTTCGGCAGCGAGTCGATGTCGACGCCGGTGACGACTGCGCCCATGTCCTCCAGTTCGCGGATCACCAGCATCGGCTCGCCGCCGTTGCCGAGCGCCCCGCGCGAAGGACCGAAGCGGACGGTCCATCCGGCAGGTTCAGCCGGTTCGACCGGAGCGAAGTCCTCCAGATCGACTGCAACCGGCTCGAAACCGAAGGGATCGAAGTCCTCGACCACGGCAGCGACCGGCGTGAAGCCGAATTCGTCCGCTTCCAGGGCAGGTTCGGGAGCAGGCGCCGGAGCAGCTGCCGCCGCGCCCTTGCTCTCCAGAACCGCATCGAGCTGCGCCAGCATCGCCGCGTCGGCAGGCGGCTCGGTGCCGCCCTGGGCTGCCGCGACATGGTCGGACAGGATGTCGAAGGCGCCGAGCAGGGTCTTTGTCACTTCGGCACTGGCCGGGATGCGACCGCCGCGCACTTCGTCGAGCACGTTCTCGAAGCGGTGCGAGAAGGCCAGCAGCGCGGCGTGACCGAAGGCACCCGAGCCGCCCTTGATCGAGTGGACCGCGCGGAACACCCCGGCGATCGTTTCGGATGAAGCGTCACCTTCGGCCATCGCCGAAAGACCGGCCTCGGCAACGGCCAGACCCTCGGTGCACTCTTCGAAGAAGATGCCCTGGATTTCGTCGAGTTCGTCGCTCACGGGCAGACGCGGCGGACGGCCGCTCCCAGCTTGGCGGCTTCGAAGGGCTTGGTGATCCAGCCGGTGGCACCGGCTTCACGGGCGCGGGTCTTCTTCTCGTCCGAGAATTCGGTCGAGAGCACCAGGATCGGCGTGCCGCGGAATTCGGGCACCGCGCGCACCGCCTCGATCAGTTCGAAGCCGTCCATCTTGGGCATGTTGATGTCGGTGATGAGCAGGTCCGGCTTCACTTCGTGCATGCGCTCGAGGCCGTGCTCGCCGTCATCGGCAGCTTCGACGCGGAAGCCCTGCGCGGCCAGCGAGGCCTTCAGCAGCATCCGCATCGAGGCGGAGTCGTCGACGGTCAGGATGAGTTTGCTCACGACGGGAATTCCTCTTCAGAAAGGCCGACGGCTTCCGCCAGCCCGCAGGCCTGCACGCGCTCGACGAAGGCGGTGCTGGGATTGACGATTTCGTACTCGTGGTCGGCCTCGCGCGCTTCGGTGCGGGCGGCGACGAGCAGTTGCAGCACGGCCTGGCCGACCGTCTCGACCTGGCTGGCATCGATCTGCATCGCTCCGTCGAGGTCGCAGGCGAGGACCATGCGGACCCGCAGGTCCTCGGCGGTCACGGTCGAGCCGTGGACGGGAAGGTGGAGCGACCGATCTTCGGCAAATGCTTCCGGAGCCATGTCTTCGGGCTGCACGGATTCAGGCGGGTTTGGCATTGAGCTGATCCTTCACTTCGTCGAGCGCGGTCTCGAGCTGCGTGAACGAGGGGGCATAGGGAGACGGCGTCATGCGGCGCGCCAGTTCGATGGCCACTTCGGTCGGCTGCCCCTGCGCGTGACCGACGATCGCGGTCTTGACGATGAGGTAGGGCTTGAAATCGGAGTCGATGATCTGCTGCAGCTTCTGCGCGATCGGGCCGACCAGGCAGTAGGCCAGAAGCACGCCCAGGAACGTACCGACCAGAGCGCCGCCGATCATCGCGCCGAGAATCTCGGTGGGCTGGTCGATCGAACTCATGGTCTTGATGACGCCGAGAACGGCGGCGACGATGCCCAGTGCGGGCAGGCCGTCAGCCATCATCTGGAGCGCGTGCTGCGGCGCCATTTCCTCGGCATGATGGCGCTCGATATCGCCTTCCATGGCCTCGGCCAGCTGGTGCGGGTCCTCGAAGTTGACCGTCATCATGCGCAAGTAGTCGCACGTGAACTCGACCAGACCCTGATCTTCCAGCAGACGCGGATAGCGCGTGAAGATCGGGCTTTCCTCGGGCGCGTCGAGATGTTTCTCGATCGAGTTCGCGCCTTCCTTGCGGAACGTGGCAAGCAGGGTGAAGAGCAGCGCCAGCAGGTCGCGAAAATCGACCTCGGTCCAGCGGCCGCCCTTGAAGACGCGCTGAATCCCGCCCCAGGTCTTCTTGACCGTGGTCATCGAGTTGCCGAGGATGAAGGCGCCCACCGCCGCGCCGGCGATCGCCAGCATTTCGTGCGGCAGGGCGTGGGCGATGACCATTATGTTGCCGCCCGACATCAGGAAGCTACCGAAGACGCACAGCAGGATGACGACAAGGCCGATGGCGTTGAGCATGAAGAAGATCCGCGATTGATGGCCGCAAAAGGTTAGCGGGCCGAAGCCCTGCGTTAGTTATAGGATGCTCTGCGCTAGGCCGGTGCCGGACGACGGATTTTCCGTGACGGTCTTCTGCCGATCATCGCAAAGCGCGCGCCCCGCGACCGTTCTGCCTGCTTCCATCCTATATGAGGGAGGCGGACGTCCTTGCTGGAGCCATCATGTCACTCAATGCCTATCAACGCGTGCAACAGATCGCCGCGACTCCCCGCCGGAACGAATACCGGCTGATGAGCCAGATCACCGGCGAAATGATCGCCGCGCGCGATGCCGGCCTGCGCGGTGCGCAGCTGGCACCGGCCCTCCACCGCAACCGCCTGGCCTGGTCCACCTTTTCCTCGATGTGTGCATCGCAAGGCAACCAGTTGCCTGACGACTTGCGCGCCAGGATCATTTCGATCGGCATGTGGGTGGATAAGTACACATCCGAGGTCATTACCGGACATGATACGATCGATGACTTGATCGTCGTAAATCGCGCAATCATCGAAGGACTTGCCAACGAAAACGCCAGTAGCAACTAAGGAAAATCCCTTAAGACTGCGCGTACGATTTTTTACAAAGTATTATCAGACGCTTATCATCAAGCCACAGAAATGCGCCGGTCGCCGCCCGGCGCGTCTATTTACAAACATACGCAAAAGTCTAATGGCCCCGACGCCTTGAAGCTGTGAAGCAAGGCGCAAGAAACGGGTCGGAATGCAGGAACTGAATCCACCGCCGCAGCGCCTGAGCGGACGGCGTCCCGGCAGTATGGAACCGGTCGTTTCCGCTCTCGTCGCCGTGACGCTTCTTGTCTGCGTGCTCGTCCTGTTCGCCTGGATTCTCGACATGCCGCGCCTTGCCGGCGGCGGCGACACCAGGTTGCGGATGCAGCCGCTCGCCGCGCTTTGCTGCACACTGATAGGCGCGGGCATCCTCATGACCGCTTCGCCGCGGCGGTCGGTGCGACGCGCCGCGCGCTGGGTTCTCGCCCTCCCCCTGCTGATCGCCTTCTGCGGCCTGACCGAGGAATTTTCGGGCCGATCGCTCGGGATGGACCTGTTCCTGCTGCCGCGCAGCCTGCATCTCCTGCCGCGCGCGGACCCGGCCCGCCCCGGCCTGCTGCCCGCCGCCGGGATCATGCTGCTGTCTATCGCAGGCCTTGCGCTCGGCTCGTCGCATCCCCTGTTGCGGCGGCTCACCGTGACTTTCGCCTGCGTCGCCTTCGCCACCGCCGCCCTTTCCGGAGTGCTCGCGCCGCTCGGGATCAGCACGCCCGGTCCGAAGACGCACCATGCCCTGATGTCCATTCCCTCGGCGCTCGCGATCTGTCTCCTTTCCCTCGCGGTGATCGCCTTGCGGCGCCAATATGCCTGGCCGCGCAAACCCGAAACCGGGATCGGCTCGGGAACGCTCCAGACCTGCCTCCTGCTCTGCGTCAGCGTGCCCGTGCTATCCGCGCTGGCCCACTTCGAAGCCGCCCGTTCGGGACTGGCCTCGCCGGAAATGATCGAGATCGTCCAGGCTGCCACGCAAGTCGCCTTGTCCTGCGGGCTGATCGCCTGGGCCTGGATGCGCATCGCCCGCGAGAGCGGCGCCCGCCGTGCCGTCAATCTCGCGCTCGATGCCGCGCCCGTCTCCATCACCGACACCGAGGGCCGCATCCTGCGCTGGTCCGCCGGATGCGAGCGCCTCTACGGCTGGCCCTCCGATCAGGCGCTCGGTCACTTCCAGCCCTCGCTGGTCGGCACGCCGCCCCTTCCCGGTGACGGCATCGAAGCGCTGCTCGACGGTACCCGCCGCGAGAACGAAGTGACCGCCCGTCACCGCGACGGCACCGAGATGCGGGTGCTGCACAGCTGCCAGGCCGTCCAGCCCCGCCCCGATATCGCGCCGATGGTGGTCCATTCGATGACCGACATCACCGCGCGCAAGCAGGCCGAACTGGCTCTTCTGGCCAGCGACGCCCGCCTCTCGCTGGCGATCGATCTTCACGAACTGGGCATCTTCGAATGGTCGTCGGTCTCCGACCGTTTCGTGTTCCACGGCCATGCCGAGCGCCTGTTCCGCGTCGAACCCGGAAGTTTTCAGGGCGGTATCGAGGATTGGTTCCGGCACTTGCGCGATACCTTCGGCACCACTTTCGAAGTCCCCGATGCCTCCGGGACATGGCATTCGGAGCGCCAGACGTTCCGGCTCGTGCCGCTCCAGTCCGCCACGCGATCCGTCGTCGAGGGCACGGCCCATATCCACCGCGGCCCCGGCGCGGACGATATCTCGGTGATCGGCATCGTCATGGACGCGACCCAGCGTGAACAGCATGCCGAAATGCTGAAATCGCGCGATTCGGAACTGCGTTCGATCCTGGAGACCGTACCCGAGGCGATGATAACCATCGACCAGCGCTGCCGAATCCGCTCGTTCTCGGCAACGGCGGAGACGCTGTTCGGCTACGGCGCGGACGAAGTGCTGGGCAAGGACGTGCGGATGCTGTTGCCGCGCTACGTCCGCCCCGCCCCGGAGCAGACGTCCGCGGACGCCCCCTCCACCGACACTCATATCACCGCCGGACTCGATCGCGACGGCAACGAACTGCCGGTGAAGATCGCCATCGGCGCCGCGAACATCGGAGGCGAGCGCATCGCAATCGCCTTCGTGCGCAACATGCGCGAACAGCTCGCCACCCAGGCGCGGATGGGCGAGCTGCGCGAACAGTTCCTCCACGCCTCGCGCGTCAGCGCCATGGGCGAGATGGGCGCCGGCCTCGCCCACGAACTCAACCAGCCGCTGACCGCCACCGCCAATCTGCTCGGCGCGATGGATCTGGTGATGGCGCGCGAAAACGGATCGGAGCAGCTTCGCCGCATGCTCGACCTCGCCCGGCAGGAAGTGCTGCGCGCCGGGGCGATCATCCGCCGTATGCGCGCGTTTGTTTCCAGGGGCGAACTCGAGATCCGGGCCGAACCGCTGGACGACGTGATCACCGAAACGCTGCAACTCGCCCGCTCGCGCAGCCGCGCTCCGGGCGTGCATCTGCATTATCGGCCGGGGATCGTATCGCCTTCCATCCTTGCCGATCGCATTCAAATACAGCAGGTGTTGGTTAACATCATCAACAACGCCTTCGACGCACTCGCGGGCCTCAGCGACAGGCAACCGGAAATCACTATCTCGACCCGCCAGATGCACGACGATCAGGTCACGATCCGTGTGCTCGACAACGGCCCCGGCCTGCCGGAGGCGATCCTCGGCCGTCACTTCGAGGCCTTTACCTCGACCAAGCCCAATGGCATGGGGCTGGGGCTGTCGATCAGCCGCCGCATCGTCGAAGCGCATGGCGGGCGCTTTTCGATGCACAATGTCCCCGAAGGAGGCGCGGCCGTCGAGTTCACGCTTCCCGCTTACCCCGACCTGGAGCTGAAGGCCGGATGACTTCCCGACGCATCTACATTGTCGACGACGATCTGGCGGTTCGCACTTCGCTCGAATACCTGCTGTCGATGATCGGAGACAGCCGGATCACCTGCTTCGATTCCGGCGATACTTTCCTGGAAGCAGCATCGCTGCTGGAGCCCGGCTGCCTGCTGCTGGACCTGCACATGCCGGGTACTTCGGGCCTTCAGGTGCTGAGCACCGTCGGCGGGCGCCCGACGCGCTTCGTGCCGATCGTGCTCACCGGGGAAGGTGACGTTTCCGTGGCGGTCCAGGCGATGAAGCTGGGCGCGGTCGATTTCATCGAGAAGCCCTGCGACCATCACAAGCTGATGAGCGCGGTGGAATCCGCCTTCCTGCAACAGGCCGTCTCGACAGCAGAGGAGCGCCGCAAGGAAAAGGCGGTCTCGCTGCTGGAGCAGCTCTCCCCGCGCGAACTGGACGTGCTGAAAGGGCTGATCGACGGGCAATCGAACAAGATCATCGCCCATGCCCTCGACATCAGCCCGCGCACGGTGGAGATCTACCGCGCCAAGCTGATGGAAAAGCTCCAGGTCCGCAGCCTGTCCGAAGTGCTGCGCATCGCCTTTGCGGCGGGCCTGGTGCCGATGGACTGAGGGCCGGCCCGGGAAGGCAGGACTTTCCATAAGGCCGTGGCTGGCATCCTAGAAATCGAAATAGATGTCGATGTAGCCGTACTTCGTATCGCCGGTCTGCGGCGCATTGGGCGCGTCCTTGAGGAAATGCCCCTTGGCCAGCCATACCACGCCGGCATCCACCCGCAGCACTTCGGGGATCAGGGTGCGGCGGTAGCGTGCCTCGAACTGGTTCCCGGCGAAGCTGCCGCTGCTGCCCGAGGCATCCCTCACTCCGGTGCCGGAGAAACTGTCGGTCTTCGAATCCAGCCAGAGTGCACGGTACATGGCCATCACGTCGGACTTCCCGTCCGGCTTTAGCTCCAGCCGCGCACCGCCTGAAATCGTGTTGAAACGCCCGACCGCCCCGTAGAGACCCGAGGGGCCGAAATCGAAGCGGCGCGCACCGAACAGAGTATCGAAGCGGTTGTAGGTCCCGCCCCCGGCGCGGTCGCCGCTGGCCAGATCGAAGTCCAGCGACAGGCGCGGCTGCCAGCCGCCGCTGAAAGTGCGACCGGCTTCGGCATGGATCAGATAGGCCGACACGTCGAGGTCGGTCCGGTCCGAAGGCGCCGTCGTCGCCCGCGTCCGGCCGAACTGGTAGGCGCCTTCGAGATCGTAATCCGGCCGCCCCGCTTTCGGCGCACGGAACAGACGCAGGCCCGGCGTGAAAAGGTGCCGGTTGCGGGTGGGCCGGTCTGCACTGTCGCGCTCGGCAAGGCCGTAGCCGTAGAGTTCCAGCGAGCCGCCGAAGACATGCGCCTTGCTCAGCGAGGCACCGAAGAACTGGAGGTCGGTGGCCTCGCTGTCCCATCGCACGGAATTGTCGTGAATGCCCTCGACGTCGTCGGGAAGGCGGATGTGCGGCATGGCCCAGAGCAGGGTCAACTGATCGCCCGCCCTGCTCTTCCACTGGGCATTGACGCCGGTGAAGGCATTGGTCGAATTGCGAAAGGCCTGCCGCGCGACCAGACGGCGCGAACCGAGATTCATCGTGAAGCGCCCGGCCATCAGCCGTGCCTGCGAACCTCCGCCCATGGCGACATCGACACCGACATAAGCCTGCACCATTTCCAGGGCATCGACTTCGCCGGTCCCGGCAGAGGAGTTCGATTTCGCCCCATAAGCGCGCGCATCCCATAGCTCCCCGCCGACACGCCAGGGGCCGCCGTCGTATTCCACCTGCAAGGTCGTCTTCAGCGAGAACAGCGCATCGCTTTCGGCCACGCCCGGGCGGAACTGCCCGTCGATGCCTTCCACGCGGCTGCGGACTTCGCCTTTGACGGTGAGGCCTTCCGGGGCGCCAAGCGCGGTTGCCAGCATGCCCTGCGCCTGCGCGGAGCGCCCATGGCCGAGCAGCAGCAGACTGCCGAGCAGCGCGCCCGTCAATGCCCGCAGGCCCATGGACCGCATATCAGAAATCGGCGCCGACACGCATCGCAACCTCCCCCGTTTGCAACCTCGTTACAGGATGCAGGCACAACCGCAAACCATGCCGATGGGGAAGATATCGCGGCGTCCGGCGAAATCTCATCGCCATTCCGGTGGACGCGAATACGTTGGAGGAGAGGCTTCCCCAAAGGCGCCGAAGCCGCCGATCCGACAGCGTCGGTCCGGCGGCTTCGGGTTAACGTCTGGAAATGGTTTCAGTGCGCGGCGACCGGGGCCAGCATCGCCTGGCGATACTCGGCCATCATCGTGAAGCGCGGATCGGCACCGGCAAGGTCGCTCATGGTCTTGGCGGCTCGCTTGGCGATCTGGCGGACGCGCTCCTTGGCGACGCTGCTCTCGTCCTCTGCGGTATCGAGCGCGGCGATCTCGAAGAGGCGTCCTTCCACGACCTTGCGGTTGTGCTCGAGGCGCTCTTCCAGTTCGGCCAGTTCGACCGGATCGAGCGCGGCCTTGCCGCTGCGCCAGACCGAACGGCGGGCACCGGTCTCCGCGCGCGGCGCCTTCTTCGGCTGAGCCTTGCGGCGGATACGCTCGACGCCGATGTTGCGCAGATGCTCGACGTAGCTGTCGGTCAGCGAGGCCATGGCCTGCCGTGCGAGATAGTCCGAAGCGGCGGATTCCGTGCGGCCCAGGGCATCCTCGTCCTCGATCGAGGCGACGATCGACTGGCCCTCGCCATCCTCGCCGACGCCGATGGCATCGAGCGACACGGTGACCGCCTCGACCTTCTTGGCGGAAGGACGCTGGTCGGTCATGAGGCGGAAGCGCAGGCTCTGAAGTTCGCCGCGGATCTGCCAGTTCACGAAAGTGGTGAACTGCGCCTTTTCCGGATCATAGGCCTGGATCGCGCGGTGAACGGCGATCGCACAGACCTGCTCGGCATCGTCCCAATGGGCGACCAGACCGTACTGGCGGATGAAGTGGCGGATACGCGGTGCGATCAGCTTGATGATCTGCGCAAAGGCGCGATCCACGATCGCACGCTGGCGTGCCGACTGCGCCTGGCCCTCGGCCGGCATGTTCGCGCTGACAGTCGCTACAGCGGACTCCAGAGCGATGGTGATCTTCGACATGGTGAACCCCCGGTCAGAGTGGAGCCCCCGGGCGCCCATCGCCGCTGCTCCGCTTCAACGAGAACCGTTGTCTCGCGAATTTCTGAATGGAAGGTTAATCCTATAAGTCAGTTTCCTATATTTCCTATAATTATTTTCGTTTCGTCGGAAACCAGGGGCATTCCGCCCGGCAATTACCCGGCGAAACGATCCGGACGGATGTTCCGGCCGACATAGTCGAGCAGCCAGGAACGGTGCGCGGCGACCGCGCTTCCCGCCATCTCGATGCGGCGATTCGCACTTGCCGAGCCGACCTGGGCATTGAGCAGCGTGCGGGCCCGCTCGGGCGAGAGACCGCCCTTCAGGAAACGCACCGCATCTCCGAGACCGAGATGATGCCCGAGATAGGCCGCCTGGGCCTGTTCGACGACACCGCCGCCGATCTGCACACCGGAACCGCGCAGAGAATCGAGATTGGTCCGCGCATAGTCGGCAATCGTCTCGATCGAGGCCTGCGGGTCATAGCGCAGCGCCAGCAAGGCGCCGCGGCTCTCGCCGCGCACCTGTCCGCGGGCGTTGAGCCAGCCGTTCTGCTGCGCGAAAGCGTGAAGCCAGGTGCCCTCACGCTCCGCCTGCCCTTCCCAGGTCTTGTTGAGGAACTGCCCTATGCCGGCCGCACTGGAGCGCGGATTGCGCGAATAGGGCAGCCAGCGCCCGTCGGAGCCCTTGGCCGCCTCGGCATTGACGATCGTGGCGAGTGCTGCCGCCGGAATGCCGGTACGCGATGCCGCCGCGCCGAGAACGCCTGCGTAGCGCGCATTGGGGCCGTCCTGAATCGACAATGCACCTGCCGAACCGCCGCCGGAACTTCCGCCGCCGCCCTCGCTGTCCTGCTGCCGGGCGAATCGTTCCCAGACGCCTTCACGGGACATGCAGGACGAATCCGCCTGCGGCTTCGGCAAAGCCTGATCGGGTACAGCGGGCTGCGCACTGGCAGCTTTCGTCCGCTCGTCCAGCAAAGCCAGCAATCCGTCGAGACCCAAAGGATCGGAACGCTTGTCGACCAGCCCCCCGGCCTGCTTCTCATCCTCGCCGCCCAGCGCCGCGCGCCAGAGACGGCCCGAGAGTTCACTGCGGGCCTGGGTATAGATCAATTGCGCCTTCTGCGCCGGGGTCAGCCCCTGGAGATTGCCCGCCTGAGCACCGAGGCCCTGCGCACTCGCACCCTCGATCATCACGAATCCTCACGGCGCATCGCGCGACGCGCCTTGATGAAGGACATCGCCGCGAAATCGTCGATCCCTGCCTGCTCGGCATTGGCGATCACCCGCTCGGCATCCTGCCGATAGCCGTCCGCCGCCGTCTCGATGGCGCGGAACGTGCCATAGGCATCAACCGCCATCTCGCGCAGTTCGTCGAGCCGCGCCTTCAGCAGGACCTGGCGGGCGGTCAACTGGTGCCGCTCGTGCCGCATGCGCTGGAGATAGGCGTGAGAACAGACCGCAAGGTCACCCGCCGCAACGTCGGCCTCGCGAGTGATCGATTTGGAAACCCGGTCGCGCGCCTTCTCGACTTCGCCCAGAACGCCGGAATGCGTGCTGATCGCAGCGCTCATCTCGTCGATCTCGCGCTGCTGCACGCGCAGCGCGGCGTCATACGGCGTCTTCATCCGAGACCTCCATCAGTGCCGCCAGCGCCGCGAAACTCTCCTCGGCGAAGCCGCGATCCTGCTTGCCCTGCTTGAGCAGTTCCTCGATGCGCGGGGCGAGCGCGACTGCGCGGTCGACTTCGGAGCTCGATCCGGCGCGATAGGCACCGAGCCGGACCATTTCCTCCATGTCCTTGTAAGTCGCCATCTCGCGCCGCGCGGCAAGGCGGACGTGATTCTCGGCCTCACCCAGACAGTGCGGCAAGGTGCGCGAGACCGACTTGAGCACATCGATCGCCGGATAGCGGCCGCGCTCGGCGATCTGGCGGGTGATGACGATATGGCCATCGAGAATGCCGCGCACGGCATCGGCAACCGGCTCGTTGTGATCGTCGCCGTCCACCAGAACCGTGAACAGGCCGGTGATCGCACCCTGCCCGGGCAGCCCCGGCCCCGCGCGTTCCAGTAGCCGCGGCAGTTCCGCGAAGACGGTCGGCGTATAGCCCTTGGTCGCGGGCGGCTCGCCGCTGGCAAGGCCGATCTCGCGCTGGGCCATGGCGAAGCGCGTCACCGAATCCATCAGGCAGAGCACGTTGAGACCCTGGTCGCGGAAGTGCTCGGCAACGGTCAAGGTCGTCCAGGCGGCCTGGCGGCGCATCAGCGCGGGTTCGTCCGACGTCGCGACGACGACGACGCTGCGGGCGAGGCCCTCCTCGCCGAGATCGTCCTGCACGAATTCCTGAACCTCACGGCCACGCTCGCCAATCAGGCCGATCACCGCGACGTCGCACTCGGTCCAGCGCGCCAGCATCGAGAGCAGCACCGACTTGCCGACGCCCGACCCCGCGAAGAGGCCGAGGCGCTGGCCGCGGCACAGCGGCGCGAACAGGTCCAGCGCGCGAACGCCGGTGGAAAGCCGCCCGCCCACACGCGCCCGCGCCGAGGCGGGCGGCGGCGAAGCCTTGATCTTGCGCAGCATCGCGCCCTGTTCGAGCGGTCCCTTGCCGTCGACCGGACGGCCGAGTCCATCGACCATGCGGCCGAGCCAACCGCTCGAAGGCCGCAAGGCGAACTGGCTGGCGGAAAGGTCCGCGCGCGATCCCGAGGCGATGCCCTGCGGTTCGCTGAACGGCATGCAATGGGCGATACCCCGGTCCAGCCCGGTCACTTCCGCCTCAACCTGTCCGGTCGGCGAATTGAGCGTGACGCGCGAGCCGATCTGGGCGGCGCCCGAAAGCCCCTCGACCTCGATCAGCGCACCGCGCACGGCCACGACCCGGCCATAGCGCTGGTCGGGCGTGAGCAGGCGAAGACCTGCGGCGGCGGCGGCGAGACTGGCCATGACGCGCGCTTCCCGATCAGGCGGCGGGCGCGATTTCGGCAGGGACTTCGGCTGCCGGTGCGGACGCCGAAACCTGCAAGTCGACAGGCTGTTCGAGACGCGAAAGCGCATCGGATTCGTAGCCGATCAACCAGCGGCAGTCGGCCAGCGCATTATAGAACTGGCCGGTCGCGACTTTCTGCGCGAAGCGGATGCAGACCGCCTTGGCCTCGGTCGTTTCCAGCGCCGTCATCAGGGCCTCCAGTCGCGACAGCAGCACCTGCTGGTGGCGCGAGAGATCGGCCGGGTCGATATAGGCCATCATGCAGGCGAAGTAGAGCTGGCGCGCCGGAGAAGTCGCTTCCTCCGGCTTCATTACGTCGCGTCCGCGCAGGATCGTGGCCTCGTTCTCGACCACCAGATCGGTACGGCCGACGGCGCGCAGAACCGCGCCGTTCACGATCACCGGTTCCCCGTTGCGAAGCGAAATGCGAAGAGTCATGTCAATTGCCCCCGTGACATCTTCATCATTTATAGGATGACAGAGTCAAGTCCGTGGCAGCCGTCCAGAAATTTTATGGCCTGGGCGCCCGCGCACCCCGGCATTCTTCCTACAATGCCTCTGTTCGGTGGCCGGTACGCCATACCTTGCCGGCCGACACGCACAGGAGAATGAAATGAGCCTTTATTCAGCTCTTTACGCCGGCGTTTCCGGTCTCGGCGCGCAGGCGAGCGCCATGGCGACGGTCGCGGACAACATCACCAACGTCAACACCATCGGCTACAAGGGCGTTTCCGCCCAGTTCCAGACGCTTGTCACCGACGGCAAGATGAAGAGCAGCTATTCGGCCGGCGGCGTCACCGCCGCGCCCAAGGCGCTCATTTCCAAGCAGGGCCTGCTCCAGGCTTCCAGCAGCCTGACCGATATCGGCATCGACGGCGCCGGCTTCTTCGTCGTGCGCTCCAGCGCCGATACCAGCGGCCAGATCGCCTATACCCGCGCGGGTTCGTTCACGCCCGACGCCGACGGCTATCTGCGCAACACCGCCGGTTACTACCTGACCGGCTGGCCGCTCGACGCCAGCGGCAACTACACCAACAACGGCAGCTTCGCCTCGCTGGAGCCGATCAAGCCGAACTCGCTGACCGGCGCGGCGCTGCCGACCACCAAGATCTCGATGCGCGCCAACCTCGATTCCACCGCGGAACCGATTACCGGCGCCTATGTACCGGGTTCGATGGCCTCGGGTGCGCTTTCCCCGCAGTTCTCGCGCTCGGTCGAGATCTACGATTCGCAGGGCACTCCCCACACTCTGACCTTCAACTTCGTGAAGACCGCCGCCAATACTTGGACTGCCGAAGTCTCGGGCACTCCGGGCGAGATCACCAGCTCGAACGGTACCGCGATCACCGATGGCGTGCTGGCCAGCGGTACGGTCAAGTTCAATGCCGACGGCAGCCTCGATCTGGCCGGTTCCGACCCGGATCTCTTTGCGAACCTCGACATCGGCTGGGCCAACGGCGCCGGTTCGACGCCGATCACCCTCGGCCTCGGCTCCAACGGCGGGCTTGATGGCCTGACCCAGTTCGGCAGCGATTCCGCCCTGCTTTCGTCCAGCGTGGACGGCGGCGTGCTCGGCACCGTGGCCTCGGTCGAGATCTCGGACACCGGCATCGTCAGCGCCGTCTTCGATGACGGCACCACCCGCGCGATCTACCAGCTGCCGATCGCCACCTTCCAGAACCCGGACGGCCTGACCCGCACCAGCGGCAACGCCTATGTCGCCTCGGCAACCTCGGGCAACGTCGCCATCAACGAGCCCGGCGCGCTGGGCGGCGGCTCGATCGCGGCAGGCGTGCTCGAAGCCTCGAACGTCGACCTGGCGTCCGAATTCTCGAACATGATCCTCTTCCAGCGCGCCTACAGCGCCTCGTCGAAGATCATCACCACCGTCGACGACATGCTCCAGGAAGTCAGCAACCTGAAGCGCTGATAGCGGCGACTTTCCCAAGACCTTCCCTTTCCCGACGATATTTTCAGGAAGACCAGAACCGTGTCCCTCAACCAGATACTCAATTCCGCAATGTCCGGCCTTTCGGCCTCTCAGTCCGGAATGGCGACGGTTTCCAACAATATCGCGAACGTCAACACGGTGGGCTATGCCCGCCAGAAGGCGACGATCACCACCGGGGTCGCGGGAGGGAAGGTCAACGGGGTCGTGGTCGGCGAGCCCTCGCGCGTGGCGGACAAGTTCCTCGAGAACGCGGTCTACCAACGCGCGGGCGCAGCCGGACGGAGCGAAGCGGCCTCGAACTATCTCGACCGCCTGCAGTCGCTGCTCGGCTCGACCGATTCCAGCTCCGGCATCGCCGGGCGTCTTTCCGCCATTTCCACCTCGGTCTCGCAGATCGCCAGCCTTCAGGGATCGGCCCAGTCGATCGCCCTGTTCACCGGCAACGTGTCCGACACGATAGACGGCATCAACCAGCTCCAGAAGGACGTTGCCAACCTCCAGGCCGATGTCGAGAGCGAAGTCTCCGACACCGTCGACCGGGCCAACGTCCTCCTCAAGAAGATTCACGACCTCAACAGCGAAGTCGCCCGCC
The DNA here is from genome assembly GCF_055521635.1 of Novosphingobium sp. BL-S-20. Classification (NCBI taxonomy): domain Bacteria; kingdom Pseudomonadati; phylum Pseudomonadota; class Alphaproteobacteria; order Sphingomonadales; family Sphingomonadaceae; genus Novosphingobium; species Novosphingobium sp. BL-S-20. The sequence goes on from NZ_CM145494.1 coordinate 2,724,060, forward strand.
TCCAGGGCCTGGGCAAGAGCGTATCCGGCCCGGCCGACGAGCGCATGTCGGCGCTGGAGGAACTGAGCGGCCTGATGGACGTGACCGTGCGCGAACAGAGCGACGGCCGCGTCACCATCGATACCGCCTCGGGCCAGGTCCTGCTCGACAAGCGCCTGCGCCAGCTCAGCTATCCTTCGGGCACGGCCGCCTCGCAGGCGACCTACCCCGCCATCGACATCCGCTTCGCCTCGGACAGCGGCGTGATGGGCGCCTCGACCGGCGAGAAGATCGATTCCACCGCGGTCGGCGGCAAGCTCGGCGGGTTGCTCGATATCCGCGACCGCGCGCTGCCCAACTTCTCGGAACAGCTCGGCCAGCTCTTCAGTGGCCTCGCCGAAACGCTGAACAAGGTGTCCAACGAGGGCACCACCCTGCCCCCGCCCCAGACCCTGACCGGCGAGGCGAACGGCCTGAACGGCGCCGACCGCCTGGGCTTCACCGGCAAGGCGACTTTCGCGGTCGTCGCCAAGGACGGCACGCTGGTTTCCAAGGCCACGATCGACTTCGACGCGCTCGGCCCAACCGCCACCGTCGACGATGTGGTCGCCGCGCTCAACGCCGCCGCGCCCGATGGACTGGGTCCCGATGCCACGGCCAGCTTCACGGGCGGCGTCCTCTCGATCAGCTCTGCCTCCAGTGCCAACGGCATCGCCATCGCCCAGGACCCGGACACCCCCAGCGACCGTGCGGGGGTCGGCTTCTCGCAGTTCTTCGGCCTCAACAACCTGATCCGCTCGGACAGCAGCGCGCTGGCGCCCTCGGGCTTCACCGCCAGCGACCCCCACGGCTTCAGCGCCGGGGAAACCGCGCAGATCGTGCTGCGCGATCCGACCGGCAAAGTCCTGACCCAGTACACGCTCACCGGTTCGACCGGCTCGACCTGGGGCGATCTGGTGAGCGAACTCAACGCCAGCCCGCTTTCCGACTACGGCACCTTCGAACTGGACGACAAGGGCCGTATCCAGTTCAACAGCAACGCCGCCAGTGCCGGCTCGACGATCTCGATCCCCTCGGATTCGACCAACCGCTCCGGCACCGGCCTGTCGTTCTCCGCGCTTTCGGGCCTGACCGGGGCAGCCAGCGGCCTCTCCTCGGCCGAAGTTCCCGCCAGCATTCTGGCCGACCCCACCAAGCTGCCGCTGGCGCTGCTCCAGCTCGATGTCGCAGTGGGCGGCAAGGCGATCGGCTCGGGCGACATCCGCAATGTTTCCGGCTTCGTCGATGCGCTGACCGGCGCAGTCGATTTCGGCAAGGACGGCAGTTCCACGATCAGCACATTCGCCAACCGCCTGCTCGGCAGCGCCGGTTCGCAGGCCTCGCTGGCCAAGACCAACTATACCGATGCCTCCTCGCGGCTGAGCGATGCGCTCGACCGCCGCGATTCCTTCTCGGGCGTCAATGTCGACGAGGAACTCGCGCAGATGGTCGTGCTCCAGAACAGCTATTCGGCCGCGGCGCGCGTCATGACCACGGCCTCGGACATGTACGACACCTTGCTCGGCATGATCCGCTAATTTCAAGAACGAGGACCAGACGATGACCCGCGTAGCGACGATCCCCCTCCAGCGCACGCTTGCCAGCGGCATCGCCCGCTCGCAGGAGAACCTCGCCACCAGCCAGCTCCAGCTCGCTTCGGGCAAGAAGGCCACCGACTATGCCGGGCTCGGCCTCGATGCCGTACGCACGCTCTCGGCCCGCTCGATGCTGGCGCAGCAGGAATCCTACAAGAGCAATGCCGGCCGCGTCTCGACCACGCTGGCGCTCTATGACGCCAACCTCAACCAGATGGATTCCTCGCTCACGGACCTGAAGACCCAGCTCCTCGATGCCTATGGAACCGGCGATTCGCCAGGTCTCCAGGCAGCAATCGAGAGCGCCTTCGGCGACTTGCGCACCGCGCTGAACTCTGCGGAAAGCGGCATTCCGCTCTTTGCCGGATCGCAGACCTCCAGCAAGCCGTTCCTGCCCGAAACGCTCCAGGACACCGTCGGCCTCGACGCTGCCGATGCCTTTACCAACGACAGCGTGCGCCAATCGACCCGCGTCGGCGAGAACATCGATCTCGAATACGGCATCGGCGCCAGCGAAGTGGCCAGCAACCTGATCCCCGCCTTCCGCACCCTCGCCGAAGCCGGTCCGTTCGGAGAAAAGCTGACTGACGCTCAGAAGCAGGCGATCAGCGATGCGATGGCCCAGCTCGACGTCGGTATTACGGACGTGCGCACGGTCAATGCCACGAACGGCCGCAACCAGAACAAGATCGAGACCCTGAGCGACCGCGCCGACGACCGCATCGACCTGTTCAAGGAACTGATCGGCTCGGTCGAAGACGCCGACCTCGGCCAGGTCGCGATCGACATCACCCAGCGCCAGACCATTCTCGAAGCGAGCTATTCGGTCTTCGCACAGCTCAATTCGATGTCGCTGGCCCAGTTCCTGAAGTAAGCCGGGCCAAGCGTCACCGCCTACGAGAAAGGGCGCCGGGATCGAAATCCCGGCGCCCTTTTCGTTTGCCACCATCCCGCAGAGGCGAGGATCAGCCTTTCGGCGCGACACTGCCCGGCGCGCGCTCCAGCAGATCGGCGAAATCGCCTGCCGGGCTGACCGACGGCATGGCCGCCATGGCGCGGGCCAGTTGCGGGCCGCTGGCCTGCGCAGGGCTGCCTGCCAGCATCTCGAAGACCGGCGCCGAGGGAAGACCCTGGAAGGCCCCCGCATAGCGCGCGTGGAGGCTGCCAAGCGCTTCCTCGCGGCCCAGCATGGCCAGCGAGATCGCATGGCGCAGGACGACCGCCTGCCCCACGGCATCGAGCGCCACGCCCTTGGGCAGGCCCGAAGCCGAAGCATCGGCATAACGCGCCCAGTCGCGCTGCTTCCACAGAATTTCGGCCCGCAGGGTTTCCGCATCGGGTACGTCCTGAAGGACCGCCATCGCCTCGTCGATCCGGCCGATCTGGCTGAGCGCCGCTGCCTCGACCCGCTTGCGCGCGGCGATCATGGCATCGGGGAACGAGGGATCGTCGGACTTGCGCAAGGTATCCAGCGCCCGGTCGGGCCGACCCGCCAGAATGAACAGCGATGCCACCCGCGCCGAAAGCGGCCCACGCGCCAGATCGCCGGCGCGGACGAAGAGCTGGTAGCTCAGCAGGTCTCCGGCGCGCTCGTAAAGGCCTGCCTGCTGGAGCCGTTCGGCCAGATGGCTGGCCATGAGGTCGCCCTCAGCCCCGCCCGGCGCGATATCGCGGTAGTCCCAGTAAAGCCCTGCCGCCTTGTCCAGCGGCAGCTTGCGCGCGGGGTCGAGCGCATCGGTCAGCTTGGCGCGCAGCCCCGGCAGGAAGTCCACCCCCTGCCGCGCAACGTCGTGATAGCGGAACAGGGCCGCACCGGCCGCCAGCGCACCGGAGAGATCGCCGCGCGCATCGTAGAGCTGGTAGGTCAGTCGCAGCGCACGTTCCTCGATGGCATCGCCGCGCCAGGCATAGCGGATCGCATCGAGCCGCTTGAGCGCGGCTTCCGGGCCGACGGTGTGGTGGGCCACTTCCGATTCGACCTCGCTGAGCCGCGCATCCATGCGCTGTTCCATCGTCCCCGAGCGCTCCACCCGCGCGAAGCGCAGGCGGGCCTGATCGACATGGCCCTGCGCGAGTTCGGCGCGGCCGCGATAGAGATTGGCCGCCGGGTCGCGGTCGGGGAGCGGTGTCAGCCACTGCATCGCCTTTTCGGGCGCCCCGCCTTCGATCGCCGCACGGGCCGCCGCCAGCACGAAGGCCTTGGGACGCGGAGTGCCCAGCGCCGTGCGCGCGCAGTCCAGCTGTTGCAGAGCCTGCTCGCCCATGGCGCTCTGCGCGAGCGCGCGCAGGCGCCATGCGCAGGCCTCCGGGTTACCGTCGAGGCCCGGGACGCCGAGCGAGGCAAGAGCATCGGGATAGCGCCCCAGCAAAGTCAGCGCCGCGCCCTGGGCCAGGCGGTAGGTGTCCACCATTTCGAGGTCGGGATCGTCCTGCCGCATGACTTCGAGCACGCCGAAGGCTTCCGCGCCGCGCTCCAGACCGATCAGGCTGCGGGCATAGTTCCAGCGTGCCTGCTGCCGCTCGGGGCGGGGCACGCGGGCGAGACGGGTCCAGGCCTCGGCCTCGGACAGCTTCGCCCAGGCCGCCGGTCCGACGATCGCCGGCTGCTGCGCGAGATCGGCGGCAAAACCGGGCAGGCGCGACGCGGGCGGCAGGGTTACCGCGGCGGGCGGGTTCGAGACGACAGGCGCCGCTTCGGGCGCAGAAACGGTCGGCGCGGCAAGCAGTGCCGCGCCGGGAACGAGCGCGGCGGAGGCCAGCAGGCGGGTCAGAATCACAGCAAGGCTCCGGGGTGCAGGACCGAAATCGTGAACAGGACCCCGCCGAGCGCGCAGCCGATCAGGAACAGCAAGGCGCCCAGTACAATCCAGATCCGGCCGCCGGACTTGCCACCTTCCGCGTCGTTCGCGGCAAGCTGGGGCGCATCGGTGCGCCGTCTTCCGAGGTTTTGCTGGTCGGGGCTGGAGGTCTGGGAACTGGCATCCGGCGTTCCGGAGGAAAATACCCTGACTCTCGCCGGGCGCCGATCGTCACTCATCTTAACCTGACTCCTGGGGTTTCGTTCTATTATAGAAGGAGAAGCCGCCGGGCGGTCCTTGCCGGGCGGGTCGATCTGGAGTCTTCGATGCCGCGTTCCGCCTCTTCCCGCCGTGCCCAACGGCTCGCAGCACTGCTTGCAGCGAGCGTCGCGGCCATGGCGACGGCCGCGCCGACGCAGGCCGAAACCAAGAATGCCGAGGGCAAGAAACCCGACCCGATCCCGCCGCCGGACCCATCGTTCGTCGTGATGGACCCGATCGACGCACCGATCGTCGACAGCGGCCGCATCGACGGCGTGCTTCACCTCTCGCTCGCGGTGAAGATGAAGTCGGCCGAGAACGCCGCCGAACTCTCCAAACGCATGCCCGAACTGCGCGCCGCCTCACTGGCAGCGGCGATCGAGTTCGCGCGGCTCCACGCCTCGCCTTATGCGCCGGTCAACGTCGCCCGGCTTTCGGCGATGATGGCCCCGCCGATCAAGCGGCTCGACAGGGGAGTCGAGAAAGTCCTGATCGTGAAAGTTTCCGCCGACGAAGGTTGAGAACAGAGCCTTCGACTGGGAACCAGGAAAAAGCCCCCGTCCGATCCGGACGGGGGCTTTTTCGTTTCATCGTCTGACCAGCCTTACTGGGCAGGCGCTGCGGCAGGTTGCCCCGGCTTCCCGGCAGCGGCAAGGGCCTGCGGCTTGCCCCGCTTCGGCTGCGGCGCAGGAGCCGGAGGCGGCGCCTTGACAACCTTGCGGCCCGCCAGCGCCATCGACAGTTCGACGGCGGAACTCGGCGTCATATAGGCCATGATCTGCGCCGTCGCCCGCTCGCGCATGCGGCGCGCGACCTGGGTCTGCACCTCGATGTCGAGCTTCTCGAAAATCGGCGCGGCGCGCTGGGGCTTCATCGTCTGGTAGATGCGCGCAAGATTGTCGTAAGGCACTTCCGGCTCGGCGGCGTTCTTGCCGGCAGGCGGTGCGGCAGGGTCGGCCTGGTTCTGCTGGGCCTGACCCGCGAGACGCGCCTCGCTCGCCTTGACCGCCTGCTCGCGCATGTCGAGCTTGCGGCGCTCGGCCGCCATGGTCCGGTCGCGCTGGGCGCTGGCGTCCTGGAGCGAGGCGCCGAGGCGACCGGAATCGCCCTTCACGGTCGTGACCGGCGGGGCCGCGAGCGCGATGGCATTGGCCACCGCCGCCACTCCGGCCACACCCAGGATCAGCCGCGTGGGCGTCACCAGGTTGCGAAGCGGCGCCAGCGCGGCACCGATCCGCCCACCAGTCGGCGAAGGGGCCTCAGGGGTTATCATGCAACCGCGCTTTCACGCGAGGCGCGGGCGGCGGCGATGCTCACAACACCGTTGTCACCGCTCACGAAGTCGTTGGTAGCAGCCGGGACCGCGACCTTGCGGCGCGAACGGGTACGGGCCGGAGCGGCCTTCTTCTCGGCTTCGAGGATACCCGCGACGACGGTTTCGGCGTCGGTGGACTTGGCCGCCGATGCCGGTTTGGCGGTACGGGGCTTGGTCGTGCGCGGCTTGCGCACGGCGCGCTTCTTCGGAGCCTTTTCCTCGGCCTTGGGCGTCTTGGCGGCGGCTTCCATGATGCGGTCGGCAACGGCATTGCCGATGCCCACCATCAGGGTCAGTTCGTCGCGGATTTCCTCGGCGGCGGCGATGGAGGTCTGCTGCGCGGCGCCATCGGTCGCCAGTACGCGCTTGAGATCGCCGAGCACGACGCGGGCCTGACCCGTCGCCCGTTCGATCTGGGCGACGCTGTCGGCCAGCTGGGTGTCGCGCAAGGTGCGCAGGCGGCGGCTCATCCGCGCGCTCTGCACGAGCACGGAGACGCAGAGCAGGATCAGCACGACATTGATCGTTGTGGCGAAGGTCATTTCGGATACCCCTTGGAAATGTCAGTGGCCATGCGGATGGCGATATTGCTCGAACGCTGGCCGATATGCGCGCGGCCCAGCGGCACACCGCCGCACTGGACCTGAAGCGCATCGTTCGGGCTGTGGCTGAGGGCGATCGTCTGCCCGACCTTGAGAGTCATCACGTCGCGCAGGCTCATGAGCTTTTCGCCGAGCACGACATCCACGGTGACTTCGGTATTGGTAAGTTCGCTGGCCATGTGCGCCGCCCAGATGCGGTCGCGGCCGAGCTTTTCGCCCATGAAACGTTGCAGCAGCTTGTCGCGCACCGGCTCGATCGTCGCATAGGGCAGGAGGACGGAGAACTTGCCCCCGCGCCCTTCCATGTCGACGCGGAAGGTGGCGACCGCCGCGATATTGCTGGGACCGGCGATGGCGGCGAAGCGCGGGCTCGATTCCATGCGCTCGACCACCATGGTCACCGGCTCGATCGCCTCGAAGGCGGCCGAGAGATCGTCGAGCGCAAGCTGCACCATCTTGGAGACGAGCATCGTCTCGATCGTGGTGAAAGCGCGGCCCTCGACCCGCATCGGGCGCGAGCCCTTGCGGCCGCCCAGCAGTGCATCGACGACGGCGTAGATCAGGCCGGAATCGACCGTGACGACGCCGTAGTTCTCCCATTCCGTGACCTGGAACACCCCGAACATCGCGGGCAGCGCCACGCGGTTCATGAACTCGCCGAAGCGGGTCGAGGTGATTTCCTCCAGTGTCACGTCGATCGCGTCCGAGGTGAGGTTGCGCATGCTGGTGGCGAAGGAGCGCACCATGCGTTCGCAGACCACTTCCAGCATGGGCAGCCGCTCGTGGCTGATCACGTTGGACTCGATCATCGCCTTCAGCCCGCTCTTGGGCGCGGCCGGCATGTCGCTGTCGAACCCGAACAGCGCATCGATGCTGTCCTGGTCGAACATGTCGTCGTTGATCGCGCCCATCTTGGGCGGATCGGGGAGGATGAAGTCGTCGAAGTCGTCGCTCATTGCTGGACGAGGTCCTGGATCAGCACGTCCTTGACCATGCCGGCGCCGAGCGCCTGGGTCGCGCGCGTCATCATCTCTTCCTTGATGCGGAACACCGCCGCCGATCCGTTGAGATCGTCGGGCCGCAGTTCGCGCAGGAAGGGCTGCAGCGCGTCGAGGACGACCGGCAGCTTGTCCTTGACCTTGTCGGCCTTGCCGTTCGCCGCGACGATGATGAAGCGCAGCTTCAGGAAGCGCGCCTGGCTGTCGCCGCCGCGCAAGTTCACGATCATCGCCGGCACTTCGATATAGGATGATTTGTCACCACCCTCGGCGGCCCCTTCTGCCGCGGCCTCATGCTCGCCGCCGCTGTCGCCGCCGCTCATGAACCACCAGGCCCCGCCGCCGCCCGCGAGCAGCGCCAGGACCGCGGCCCCGCCGATAACCAGCATTTTCTTGCCGGGCTTCTTGGGCTCCGGAACATCGACCGCCGTAATGTCGATCACGTCGTCGCTGGACACTTTCATCCCCTTGGCTCGTGGGATGCACCCCCTTCATGGAAAAGGTACCGGCGCATCCGCTTTCGCGATTTCGCCTCTATTATAGGAAAGCTGAGCGGCAAAATCTGCCTAGCGCCGAATATCTGGAACTTTTTCGCAAGGTGCCCGAATGGACGTCTCTTCCTTCGTACTGCTGAGCCACGAACAGGCCCTGCGCCGTCAGCTCGACATCACCGCCAACAACATGGCGAACACCAGCACCGTGGGCTACAAGCGCGAGCAGGCGCTGTTCCACGAATATGTCGAGACGGTGAAGGACGCGCCCGTAGAGGATGCCCGCAAGACATCCTTCGTGCTGGACTTCGGCGCCGTGCACGATGCCTCGCAGGGCGCCTTCCAGTCGACCGGCAATGCGCTCGACGTGATGATCGACGGCCCCGGCTATCTCAATGTCGAGACGCCCGAAGGGGGTGTCGCCTATACGCGGGCGGGCTTCGTGAAGATCCTGAGCACCGGCGAACTGGCGACTTCCGGCGGCCAGCGTCTGCTGGACGAGAACGGCCAGCCGATCGCCATTCCCGCCGACCTCCAGAACCGCGTCACCATCACCGAGGACGGCACGGTCATGGCCGGCGACGGCCCGGTCGGCCGCCTTGCAGTGACCGACTTCGCCGACGAGAACATGCTGGAGGTGCGCGGCGACGGCATGCTCACCGGCACCAACGGGCGCATGCTCGGCCAGGCGCAGACCAAGCTCAAGACCGGCGGGGTCGAGGCCTCCAACGTCGAGCCGATCACCGAGACCACCCACATGGTCGAGATCCTGCGCTCCTACCAGACCAGCCAGCGCCTTTCCTCCGACCTCAACGACATGCGCAAACGCGCGATCGACCGGCTGAGCAAGCTGGGCTGATCGCTTTTCGTCTCTCCGTCATTCTCAAGAAGGAACCGCCATGCGTTCGCTCTCCATCGCTTCGACGGGCATGCTTGCCCAGCAGACCAATGTCGATGTCATCTCGAACAACATCGCCAACATGAACACTACCGCGTTCAAGCGCCAGCGCGCGGAATTCCAGGACCTGCTCTACCAGCAGGTCTCGCGCCCCGGTGCCAATACCAGCGAGAACGGCACCAAGGTCCCGACGGGCATCCAGATCGGCGCGGGCGTGCGCACCGGCGGCGTCTATCGCATCACCGAACAGGGCGCGCTGACCAATACCGGCAATACTTATGACATGGCGATCGACGGCCCCGGCTACTTCCAGATCACCATGCCTACCGGCGACATCGCCTATACCCGCGCCGGTTCGTTCCAGCTTTCGGACCAGGGCGAACTCGTCACCACCGATGGCTACCTCGTCCAGCCCAACATCACGATCCCGCAGGGCGCGCTGGACGTCACCGTCTCCAAAACCGGCGAAGTCCAGGTGAAGATTTCCGGCCAGGCCGAGATGCAGACCGTCGGCCAGCTCGAACTCGCCACGTTCATCAACGAGGCGGGTCTCGAAGCGATCGGCTCGAACCTGTTCCTCGAAACCGGCGCTTCGGGCCAGCCCACCGTCTCGACCCCCGGCCAGCCCGCCTTCGGCACCCTGAGCCAGGGCTTCGTCGAAGCCTCGAACGTCAATCCGGTCTCGGAAATCACCTCGCTCATCACCGCGCAGCGCGCCTACGAGATGAACAGCCGCGTGCTGAAGACGGCGGACGAGATGCTCCAGACCTCGACGCAGATCAGCTAAGGCCATGCTCACCGCACTCCTTCTCGCCCCCGCGCTCGCGACCGCCCCGGCCATGCCGTCGGGCGAGCCTGCGCCGGTTCTCGCCCGCACCGTCGAACGCGGCGAAGTCCTCACCCAGTCGGACTTCATCACGGCCCCGGTCTTCCCGGCGATCGCGCGCAATGCGCTGAGCCCGGCCGAGGCGGCGGGGCAGGAGGCGGTGCGCCGCCTCAATGCGGGCGCCCCCGTGCGCTCGACCGACCTCGCCCCGCCGCGCCTCGTGCGGCGCGGCGAGGCGGTGACGATCTCGCTGATCTCCGGCGCGCTCAAGATCACCTCGGCCGGACGCGCGCTCAGCGACGGCGGCAAGGGCCAGCAGGTGCGCGTGCTCAATCTCGCCACCAACCGCACGCTCGATGCCGTCGCCATGGGCTCGGGAGACGTGCGGATCACCGCACAGTAAGGAAGGACCGGCCGTGACCAACCGTTTCGCACCTTTCGTTTCCGTGCTCCTCGCCGCCAGCCTGCTCTCGGGCTGCGGCGCGGTGGGCCGGCTCAAGAACGTCGGCAAGCCGCCGAAGATGTCGGCGGCGGAAGACCCGGTCGCGCCCCGGCTCGAACCCTCGCTCGGCAACCATTCGGTGGACGACCGGGCACTGGCGGCGAACGGGCAGCAGGCCGACGCGGCCCGCGGCGCCTCGCTGTTCCGCACCGGCGGCGGCGCCTTCTTCCGCGACCAGCGCGCCTCGCGCGTGGGCGATATCGTGACGATCCGCATCAACATCGCCGACAACGCCCAGGTCGCCAACTCGACCACCCGCACCCGCAACGGCAGCGAGAGCGGCGGCATCGCCGCCCTGCTCGGCCTGGAAAGCCAGATTCCCAAGATTCTGCCGGGCAGCCCCGATCCGGGCAACCTCGTCAGCACCGATTCCAAGTCGAGTGCAACAGGCGTGGGCAACACCACCCGCAGCGAGCAGATCAACATGACGGTCGCCGCCACGGTCATCGGCGTGCTACCCAACGGCAACCTCCAGATCCGCGGCAAGCAGGAAGTGCGGGTCAACTACGAGCTGCGCGAACTCGTCGTCACCGGCGTGATCCGGCCCGAGGACATCGCCCGCGACAACTCGATCAAGCACTCCCAGATCGCCGAGGCCCGCATCAGCTACGGCGGACGCGGCCAGCTTACCGACGCCCAGCAGGCCCGGTGGGGACAACAGATCTACGACGCCCTGTTCCCGTTCTGACCGGGCGTCATTGCTGCATGAAAGCGCCTCTCCGGCAATTGCCGGAGGGGCTTTCGCCGTATTTAAAGTCCATCTGGCCATTAGACCCGAGATTTTCGGCGTTTTCGACCGTAACAGCGCGAATAATTTTTTTCCGATAAATCCCGGAGACTTCCTCTCCTTTCCTAGAATGAATGTGCAGCCGGAAGAATTCCAGCTGTGTGCATGGCGGCACTCCCGCCATCTGGCCGCAGAACTCGGCCTGTATTTCTAGAAGGAAGATAAAATGGCGTTTTCGGTTAACACCAATGCCGGCGCAATGGCGGCTCTTCAGAGCCTCAACGCGACCAACAAGGGCATGAACACCACCCAGAGCCGCATCAACACCGGCCTGAACGTGGCTTCGACCAAGGACGATTCGGCAAAGTACACCGTCGCGCAGAGCCTGCGTGGCGACCTTGCCGGCCTGACCTCGGTCAACTCATCGCTCAACACCGCCAAGAGCACTGTGGACGTTGCCGTCTCCGGCGTCGAACAGATCTCGGACCTCGTCAACCAGATGAAGTCCAAGGCCTATGACGCTGCCAGCGTGGCCGACACCGACACCACCAGCCTCGAAGCCCTCCAGAAGGACTACGACGGTCTGAAGTCGCAGGTCGACTCGATCATCAGCTCGTCGGACTTCAACGGTGTCAACTTGCTCAAGACGGGTGGTGGCTCGGTCAGCTCGCTGCAGACCCTCGACACCGCCGCCGCAGGCAAGCTGACGGTGGACAACATCGACCTCGAAGCCAATGCGACCCTGAGCGCCCTGGACGGTGCAACGGACCTCGCTGACGCAACGACCGCCGGTACCACCGTCGACACCCTCGACGCGCTGACGGATACGCTCAACGGCCACCTCAGCACTCTTGGCGCCAAGTCGCGCCAGATCGACGGCCAGCTGGAATTCAACAGCAAGCTGTCGGACGTTGTGACCACCGGCATCGGCAACCTCGTCGACGCTGACCTCGCCAAGGAATCGGCGAAGCTTCAGGCCCTTCAGGTTCAGCAGCAGCTGGGCGTGCAGGCTCTGTCGATCGCCAACCAGGCGCCGCAGACGATCCTGTCGCTCTTCCGTTAATCGGAAGTTCGATGGTCCCTCGGTTCACGCCGAAGGACAGTCGTCAGGGAGGCCAGGGTGGTTCGCCATCCTGGCCTCTCTTCGCTGGGGGAAGGGCCTGAAAGGCACAAGCCGACCGGCTACCGGCTCATGGGGCGCCCTTCGCGTCGCTCCGCCGCGGGTCCGGTCCATCAACAGCTGGAAAAGGGAGCCGCCGGCGGCCCCCAGCAGAAACTGGAATTTTCCAAATGTTCGACTTTCTGAATAACTGGAGCTTGCCGAAAAAGCTGTGGGCGGCTTTCTCGATCATCAACCTGATGATCGCCGCCGTCGGCATCAACGGCTATGTCACCACCACCTCGCTGACCGCGATTTCCAACGACCACGTCAATCGCGGTATCGCCGGCGCCAATGCGCTGTCCGACATCATCAGCGAGGCGAAGGAACAGCGGTTGCTGGTCTTCAACTATTACGCCGCCGCCAATGCGCAGGAACTGGCGAGCTTCCGCGAGCGCTACAAGGCCAGCCAGCAGCGCATGGATGCCGCCATCACGGCCTACTCCCAGATCGCCGGGGCAGATCTTTCCTCCGACGTCGCCCTGCTGCGCAAGAATTTCGAGACGCTCAAGACCGTCAACGACCGCACGCTGCAACTGCGCGACAGCGGCAATTTCGATGCGATGATGGCGATGGTCAAGAACGAGGCCAAGAACGCCTCGGTCGCCGTCACCGACCAGACCAATGCGCTTATGGACAAGGCACGCGCTAGCTCGGACGAAGCGGCCGCTGCCGGTGAAGCCACCAGCCGCACCGCGCTGACTCTCACGGTCGTTCTTGCGCTGGCGACGATGGGCCTGATCGTGCTGATCTGGCTGCTCATCAACCGCTCGGTCGCCGCGCCGATGAGCCGCATCGCCCATATCACCACCTCGCTGGCCGAAGGCGGCCACGAAGAGGTTCCCTACCGCGAGCGCGGTGACGAGATCGGCGAGATCGCCGAAGCCGTCGAGCAGTTCCGCGTCGCCGCGGCAGCGCGCGCCGAAATCGATGCCCGCCATGCCAGCGAGCAGGAAGTCGTCACCACAACCCTGCGCACCAGCCTCCAGGCGATCAGCGAGGGCGACCTCACCCAGAACATCACCGCCGAGTTCCCGCCGGCCTACGGCGAACTGAAGAACAACTTCAACATGGCGGTCGGCGCCCTGCGCGAACTGATCGGTGCGGTGGCCGAAAGCGCCGTCGCCATCCGCACCGGCTCCAGCGAGATCGCCCAGGCCTCCGAAGATCTCGCCCGCCGCACCGAAAGCAATGCCGCCAGCCTCGAAGAGACTTCGGCTGCAATCACCCAGATGGACGGGCGCCTGCGCGCCACCGCCGCCGCCGCCGGTCGCACCGTGCAGCGCGCCGACGGAGCGATGACCGTGGTCGGTTCCGGCCGCGAGATCGCCGACGAGGCAGTCCAGGCGATGGGCCGCGTCAGCGAAAGCGCCAAGGGCATCGATTCGGTGATCGAAGGTCTCGACAAGATCGCCTTCCAGACCCGCGTTCTGGCCATGAACGCCGCCGTCGAGGCAGGCCGTGCAGGCGATGCCGGTCGCGGCTTCGCGGTCGTGGCCGATCTCGTCTCGGCGCTCGCCATGCGCTCGGAAGAGGAAGCCAAGCGCGCCCGCGAGCAGCTCACCGCAACCCAGACCGACATCGGCACGGCCGTGGAAGCCGTGCAGCGCGTCGATGGCGCCCTGCAGAACATCTCGGGCGACGTGACCGAAGTGCACACCCTGCTCAGCGACATCGCCAGCGACAACCAGGCCCAGTCCTCGACAATCACCCAGATCAGCGCGACGATCGGGACGATGGACCAGGCGACCCAGCAGAATGCCGCGATGGTCGAGGAAACTTCGGCCGCAGCACGCAATCTCAACAGCGAAGTGACCTCGCTGTCGGACCGCGCGGCCATGTTCCGGATCGGCAACGAAGCCCGCTTCGGTTCGGCACCCCGCCCGGTCGCACGTCCGGCCGCGGTACCCGTCGCTACGCCTCTGGCCGCGGCAGAGCCGGTGCAGATCCGCAAGCCGATGAAGGCGCTCACCACCGCCGACGACTGGATGGACTTCTAAGCCCTTCCGCCAAGGCCAAACGGAAAAGCCGCCCTGCTCGGGGCGGCTTTTTCTTTGTCCGTCTACTTCAGCATCAGCGGCAATCCCGCCGCCACGAACACCGCGTGCTCCACCGTCGCCGCGACCTGCTGGTTGAGGCGTCCCGCCTCGTCACGGAAGCGCCGACCCAGCGGCGTGTCGGGCACGATCCCCAGCCCCACTTCGTTGGCGACCAGCACCAGCGGCCGGGGACACTCCGCGATCGCCCGGCACAGCCCGTCGAACTGCGGTTGCAGCACCGCGTCGGCCAGCATCAGGTTGGACAGCCACAGCGTCAGGCAATCGACCAGCACAGCGTCAGCCTCGTGCGCGGCGCGCTCGATCGCCCCAGCAAGGTCGCCGGGCGCTTCCAGCGTGGACCAGCGCGGCCCGCGATCCTCACGGTGACGGGCGATCCGCGCCTCCATCTCGTCGTCGAGCGCCTGCGCGGTGGCGATATAGACCAGCCGCCCCGGATGGCCTTCGGCCAGCGCCTGCGCATGGCGGCTCTTGCCGGAACGGGCCCCGCCCAGCACGAGGGTAGAGGTCATGCGCGGTACTCCGTCAGGGCCAGCAGGCCGTCGATGTCGATATGCCGCTCCATCTCGGCAGCGAGTTCGTCGAGCGCGGCATCGACCCCGGCGTGATGGTCCAGCCCGTCGCTCTCTCCGCCAAGCCGCGCCATAAGTTCGGCGCGCAGGCCCGTCGAGGCCAGCAGGCCATGGCAATAAGTACCCATGATCCGGCCCGAAGCATCGATCGCCCCGTCAGGACGCTCACCGCCAAGCAGCGCGAAGGGCTTCGCCAGCCCCCGCTCGGTCACGCCCATGTGCATCTCGTAGCCGGTCAGCTGCGCACCCAGCGCCCGGCCCGAAACCTCGCGCAGGGCCTTGCGGTCGCCGAGCACCGTCGTCACGTCGAGCAGGCCCAGGCCGGCGATCTCGCCCGGCGGTCCCTCGATGCCGAGCGGATCAGCGATCGAATGCCCCAACATCTGATACCCCCCGCAGATGCCGAGGATCATGCCGCCGCGCCGATGGTGCGCGAGCACGTCGATGTCCCAGCCCTCGGCGCGCAGAAAAGCCATATCGGCCATCGTCGCCTTGGAGCCGGGCAAGACGACAAGCGCCGCCTCGGCGGGGATCGGCGTGCCGGGCGGGATCATCGCCACCTCCACGCCGGACTCCTGCCGCAGCGGGTCGAGATCGTCGAAATTGGCGATGCGCGGCAGGACCGGGCAGGCGACGAGCAGCTTGCCGGTGCCGCCGCCCAGCCCGCGTTCGAGCACCACCGCATCCTCACTCGGCAGGCGTCCGACCGCACGCGCCCAGGGCATGACACCATAGCCGCGCCAGCCGGACAGCCGCTCGATCGCCGCATAGCCGTCCGCGAAGAGCGCCGGATCGCCGCGGAACTTGTTGATGAGAAAGCCCCGGATCATCGCCGCGTCCTCGGGATCGATCACCGCCCGCGTGCCCGCCACGGCGGCGATCACCCCGCCCCGGTCGATGTCGCCGACCAGCACCACCGGCACCTGCGCCTCACGCGCGAAGCCCATGTTGGCAATGTCCCCGGCGCGCAAGTTGATCTCCGCCGGAGAGCCCGCGCCTTCCACCACCACGAGGTCGCAGCGCGCCTCCAGACGGCGATAGCTCACCATGACTTCGGGCAGCAGGGTACGGCGCGCCTCGCGGAAATTGGCGCTGCCGAGCGTGCCGCGTACCTCCCCGTGGACCACGAGCTGCGACGTCCGGTCGGCCTGCGGCTTGAGCAGCACCGGGTTCATGTCGACATGAAGCGGCACCCGCGCGGCGAGGGCCTGAAGCGCCTGCGCCCGGCCGATCTCGCCGCCTTCCGGGGTGACGGCAGCGTTGTTCGACATGTTCTGCGGCTTGAACGGCAGGACTTTCAGCCCGCGATTGGCAAACGCGCGGCACAGCCCCGCCACCAGCACGGACTTGCCGACATCCGAGCCGGTCCCCTGCAACATCAAACCAGCCATGCGACTCCTAATGCAATAAAGGCGAGCAGCACGCAGGCCCGGCGATAGATCGCCAGCGCCCGCCGCAAGTCCGCCGCGCCTGCCGTGCGGCCCTCCTCCCCGATCCACGGCTTGGGGGCAAGAACTCCGTCGTAGACGATCGGCCCGGCGAGCCGCACACCGAGCGCCCCCGCCATCGCCGCCTCGGGCCAACCGGCATTGGGCGAAGCGTGACGGCCATGGTCGCGCAGCATGACCCGCCAGCCGCCAAATCCAGCGACGCAGAGCAGCAGCCCCGCCAACCGCGCGGGCAGCAGGTTCGCCAGATCGTCGATCCGCGCCGCTGCCCAGCCATAGGCGCGCAGCGGTTCTTCAGGGTGACCGATCAGGCTGTCCGCCGTGTTGATCGCCTTGTAGGCCCATGCCCCCGGCACACCGCCGAGCAGCAGCCAGAACAGCGGTGCGGCCACACCGTCGCAGAAGCTCTCGGCAAGACTTTCGATGGCGGCGCGCACGACGCCCGCCTCGTCCAGCCCCGCCGTATCGCGGCCGACGATCATGCCGACGGCATGGCGCGCCTCGGCCAGATCGCCCGCTTCCAGCGCTTCAAGCACCGGGCGCACGTGATCGTCGAGGCTACGCGCGGCAAGGGCAGGCCATGCCAGCAACGCGAGCGGCAGCCATGCCCATTCCCCGGTCCAGCCACGCGCGAGCCAGACCATCAGCCCCATGCCGAGCAGCACCGCCGCGATCAGCCCCAGCATCGCGCCGAGACCGGCGAGCCGCCGCGCCATCTCGGACCAGTCCGCGCGGTTGAGCCTGCGCTCGCAGCTGTAAATGACTTTCGCAAACAGCCCGACCGGATGGCCGATCAGCCCGTAGAGCCGCCCCGGCCAGCCGAGCGCGCCTTCCAGCGCCATGGCGGCAAAGGCGACCGGATCGATCATCGAAGCGCCTCATCGAGACGGGCCAGCGCATCGGCATCGGCAGGAACCCCGAACCGCACCCAACCCGGATGCTCGGCGAAGGGCCGCACGAGGATGCGCGCGGATGCCAATCGCTCGAACAGCGCCTGCCCCTCGCAGCCGGTAACGAGCCGGAACAGCGGGCATTCGCCCTCCGGCTCAAGCCCGTGGCGGCGCAACACGGCATCGAGCGCATCAGCGCGGGCGGGCAGTTCCTCCCGCGTCCGGGCAATCCATGCTTGGTCGGCATAAGCCGCCGTTCCCAGCGAGAGCGCCGCCGCGTGGACCGGCCAGCTGCCCAGCATCTGCCGCAGCAGCATCATGAGTGCGGGCGGCCCCAGCACGAAACCCAGCCGCAGCCCCGCAAGTCCGAAGAACTTCCCGAACGAACGCAGGACGATCATCCGGAACCCCGGCGCGACGGCGCGGGCGACGCTGGCTTCGGGGTGGCAGTCGGCAAAGGCTTCGTCGACGATCAGGAAGCCGCCGCTTTCGTCGATCCGCCCGGCCCATTCGATCACCGCCTCGGGCGCGCGCAGCACGCCGTCGGGGTTGTTGGGATTGGCGAGGACGAAGACTTCCTTTGCCCTCGGTTGCTCTCCGAACTGCACCGGGCGCGAGGGGAAGAACGCCTCGCGGTGGGTGCGATAGGCGGGGACCAGCGCCCTCCCCGGCAGGTCGAGCGCCTTGGCGAGCAGGCGCAGTGCGGTCTCGCTGCCCGGCACTGCGCAGCACAGGCTAGGGGCCACTCCGAAATGCCGCGCGGCCTCGGCTTCGAGGCGGGCAAGCGCATCGGGATCGGGCAAGGCGGTCCAGTCGGTGGGCTGCGTCCCCGGCCATGGTCGGGGGTTGAGGCCGGTCGACAGGTCCAGCCACTCCGCAGGCACGCCGCCATAGGCCCGCGCCGCCTCGCTCACGCGGCCGCCGTGGAAGACGAAGGCCCCGCTCATCGGATCGTCACCAGCGCCAGCAGCAGCAGGGTCTCGACGACCTCGATCCCGGCGCCGTGGCCGTCGCCCGAGATGCCGCCGATCCGGCGCCTTAACCAGTAGCCCCAAACCGGAACGGCAAGAAACAACGCCAGCAACGGCGGTGCGACGAGCAGGCCGAGGATCGCCGCCAGCACGCTCCAGAAGCCCATATGCCACCACGTCACCGCGCTGCGGAACCGGCTGCCCAACCCCTCGTGCAGCGGCGGCAGCGCCAGCGTCCAGGCCAGCGGCGCGATCCGCGCGAGCGGCGCTACGAGCAGCAAGGCCCAGACCGCTCCCGGCGCGAGGGCATGGAGCAGCACCAGCTTCGCGATCAGTTGCAGGACGATCGCCACGACCGCGAAGCTCCCGACATGCGGATCGGCCATGACCGCCGACAGCCGCGCGCGGTCCTTGTGCGCCGCGCCTGCACCATCCGCCACGTCGCCCAGCCCGTCGAGGTGCAGCGCGCCGGTCATTCCGATCCAGGCTGCCAGCCCCAGCAGCGCCGCGAGCCAAGGATCGCCGAGACGGCTTCCCAGCCACGAGGCTCCGGCCACGGCGCCGCCCACGGCCAGTCCGGCCAGCGGAAACCAGCGCATCGACTTGGCAAAGTCCTCGGCATCGGCCCGCACGGCCGGAAGCGGCAGGCGCGTCAGGAACTGGAGCGCGAGGACGAGCCGCCTCATGTCGTCTTGCCGCTGTCGAGCGTGAGAATCTGCGCGGCGGGCAGGCCCTCGCCGGGCCAGAGGCGCAGGCTGACCAGCGCACCATAGGGCAGTTCGAAGGCCCAGACTTGCCGGTGATCGAAGCCGAACAGCACCGAAAGTGCCGCACGCATGGCGCCGCCATGAGTGAGGATCAGGCTGGCGCGGTCGATCTGCGAAAGCGCCTCGCCGACGCGGGTGCAGAGCTGCGACCAGCGCTCGCCGCCGGGCGGGGCGTGGGCCTCGGGATCGTCCCAGAACCGCGCCTGCACCGCTGGATCGAGTTGCTGCGGGGCGAGGCCGTCCCATCCTCCGAAGTCGATTTCGCGCCAGCGCGGATCGAGGTCATGCCGCCGTCCGCGCAAGGCCGCGATCTGCGCGGCGGGGATGCTCGACCTTTGCAGGTCGGAGGAGACCACCCGCTCGAACGTCAGGCCCGCCGCCCGCGTCACGCAGTGGGCCACCCCGGCAGGCGTCGAAGGATCGTCGCGGTGGCCGAGCAGCAGCCCCGGCTTCACCGGCGCGCCGTGGCGCATCAAGTGGACGAGGACGCCGCTCATGCGGCCCCTGCGACCGCAGCCTCGGCGAACGTCGCCATGCCGTCATGCGCGGCCAGCGCCGAGCGCACGATCTGCGCCGCCACCGCCGCGCCCGACCCTTCGCCCAGCCGCATGCCGAGGTGCAGCAGTGGCTCCAGCCCGAAGCGTTCGAGCAGACGCACGTGCCCCGCCTCCGCCGAGCAATGCGCGGCAAGGCAGTGGCCGAGGAAGGCGGCGTTGTCCGCGAGCAGCGGCGCCAGGGCCGCGCAGGCGATGAACCCGTCGAGCAGCACCGGCACCCGCAAGTGCCGCGCCGCCAGCACCGCCCCTGCCATGGCCGCGATCTCGCGCCCGCCGAGACGGCGCAGGGTCTCGAAGGCATCGGTGCAATCGGCCCCGTGCAGCGCGAGGGCCGCCGCCAACGCCTCGGCCTTGCGCGCAAGGCCCGCATCGTCGAGGCCGGTGCCCCGCCCCACCCATTCCCCGGCATCCCCGCCGAAGATTTGCGCGGCCAGCGCGGCAGCGGGGGTCGTATTGCCGATGCCCATCTCGCCCACGAAGAACAGGTCGCTATCCGCCTTGACCGCCGCCGCCCCGGCATTGAGCGCGGTCAGACACTCCGCCTCGCTCATCGCCGGTTCGCGGGTGATGTCCCCGGTCGGGCGGTCGAGGTCGAGCGGGACGACCGCCAGCTGCGCACCGCAAGCCGCCGTCAGCGCATTGATCGCCGCGCCGCCCGCCTCGAAATTGGCGACCATCTGCACGGTGACTTCCGGCGGATAGGCACTGACCCCGCGCGCGGCGACACCGTGGTTGCCTGCGAAGATCACCGCACGAATGCGGTCGGCGCGGGGCCGCTCGCGGCCCTGCCAGCCCGCCATGAACACCGCGATCTCCTCCAGCCGCCCGAGCGAGCCGAGCGGCTTGGTGAGCACCGCCTGACGCGCACGCGCGGCGTCCAGCGAAGCACCATCGGGTTCGGGCAAGTCGGCGAGCGCGGCGGCGAAGGCGGCGCGGTTCTCGAAACGGATCATGTGCCGATGTAGCCTTCGGGCGGGGTGCGCGTGATGAAATGGCCTTTCACGCCCTGCGGCCATTCGCGGTAGGGCACCTGCCCGTGCTCGCTGGCGGCATGGCGCGAAGCATATTCGAGGATCGCACGGGCGGCTTCTTCATCCGGCGTGAAGTCGCCGAGCACATAGCCGAGCTTGCCCGGCGCCCGGATCGCCACGGTGCATTGGCGCTGGCAGGCGAAGAGACAGGGCATCTCCTGGACCGCCACGCCCTGAAGCGCGGGATCAGCCGCCTGCACCGCGCGCATGGCCTCTGCCAGCGCCGCGCCGCCGCGCTGGCCGTTCTCGTCCTCGCGCACTTCGGCGGAGTGTCGGCAGGTGTTGCACACCACCACGGAAGGGCCGGGTTCGACGGGATGCAGCATCAGAACCGGCTCCTCAGGCCCAGATAGACGGTGCGGCCAAGCGTGCCGTAGCCGCTCACGGTCTCGTATTTCTCGTCGCCCACGTTTTCGATACGTCCTTGAAGAATCAGGCCTTCCCTGACCTGCCACTGCGCGCGCAAATCCACCAGCCAGGCATCGTCCAGCGTCGCGGTGCCGGTCGCGGCGTTATAACTCTCGCCCGAATAGCGCGCGGCGATGCTGGCCCGCAGGCCCTGCGGCAGGTCCAGCCCTGCCTCGGCATTGGCCAGATGGCGCGGCACCCGTTGAAGCTGGCGGCCGTAAGTGCTGCTGCCCGAAGTGCGGTCCTCGGCCTCGATCCAGCTATAGTTGCCCTCGGCGAAGAGGATGCCCCACCGGGCCGAAGCCGTCAGTTCCAGCCCGCGCGCATGGCTGGCCTTGACGTTGGCGTAGTAACCGAAGCGCGTAGTCGTGCTGCCGGGGACGGTGCAGACGTCGGGCAGCACGCCGCTGGTCGGGCAATAGGCGAAGTCGATCAGGTTGTCGGTATCGCGCTCGAACCATGTCGCGGAAAGCCGCAGCACTTCGCCGAAGCCCTGTTCCGCGCCAAGTTCCCAGCCCCTGGCCTTCTCGGGCTTGAGGTCGCTCACGCCGTAGAGGCTGAACAGCTGGTAGAGCGACGGCGCCTTGAAGCCCTCGTCATAGCTGGCGCGCAGCACGGTGGCGCCGGCATTGGGCGTATAGACCGCACCCGCGCTGAACACCGTATTGCCGCCGAAGCGCGACTGGTGATCGTAGCGCGCGCCGCCGTTCATGGTCAGGCCCGCCAGCGGCGTCAACCGGAGTTCGCCGTAGACGCTGTCGGTATCCGCCCGTTCCGGCGTCAGCAGGTAGGGCACGGTGCTGTTGGCAGGAGAGGCAGTGGTCATCCGCTGTTCCTCGCGTTCGGCACCGAATACCGCCTGCACCGCGTCCGAGACGGTGTAGGTCCCCTGATATTCGAAGCGGCGCACGCGGCCATGGGCATCGAACGTGAGCTGGCGGAGGGACCGGGCGGGGTCGTAGTTCTCGCGGTCGGTCTCGGTCTGGAGCACGGCCACGCGGTTCGCCAGCCTGCCGTCCAGCAGCGCGAAATTGAGACCGGCATAGCCCGACCATTCCCTAGTCCGGCCATAGGCAAGCGAATCCCCTGCGATGCCGTCGAATTCGTTCTTCGAATCCGACCAGTAGCCGCGCAAGTCCAGCGAGACGCCAGGCGCGACGCGCAAGGTCAGGGTGCCGCTGGCGGAACTGCGCCGGTAGCCGTCGTCCTCGCTGCCGTTGGAGCGGGCCGAGATGCCGTCCGTGGTGAAGCGCGAGGCGGCGAGGCGCCAGTCGATCGCCTCGGATGTGCCGCCCACCCCGGCGCGGGCAGAGACGGTGTCGTGGGTCCCGGCCTCTACCGCGAAGCTGCCTTCGAGCGGCTCGACCGGGCGGCGGGTGCGCACGTTGCCGACGCCGCCGATGGCATCGCTGCCCCAGAGGATCGACTGCGGCCCGCGCAGAATCTCGATCCGCTCGGCATCGTCGACGAAGAAGTTCGCAAAACCGTAGCCGCCCGCAGTGGAGGACGCATCGGACAGGCGCATGCCGTCGATCACCATGACCGTCTGCCCGGCGTCGGCACCACGAATGCGCAGCGAGGTGGTGGTGCCGTAGCCGCCGTTGCGCGACAGGCTGATGCCCGGCGTGCGCAGGAGAATGTCGGTCAGTGCGATCGGCTGGGCGGCGACGATCTGCGCGTCGTCGAGCACGGTGACGCTGTCGGCCACGCGATCGGCGGCGACCGGAGTGCGCAGCGCGCTGACGACGATGCGGTCATGTTCCTCGGAGGCATCGGCCTCCTCGGCCTGTGCGGCCATCGGGGAGAAAGCCAGCGCGAGAGCGAGAGTGCTGGCGGCGGAAATTCGGCAGTTCACGGCATGTCCTTCAGGCGAGCATCGAACCCGGCCGGACCGACGTGCAGGCAAAGGACATGTGATCGCGGCAGGCGACGACAGGCCCTTTCGCACCGCGAGACGGCACGGCAGTGGCTGTCGCTCGGCGAGGTATGGCCCCGTTCGCCCGGCTCACCCTGTCCGGTCGAAGAACGACTGCGGCAGGCAGGTCTCCTGGCTCACGGGTCAGTGCCGGTTCAGCCGCCTTCTCGGGAGCTTGCACCCCCAATGGCGAAATGGCCGAACGGCTCGCCGCTTACAGTTGCAGGGGCAGCCCGGGCCTTGAACCCGCGTTCCCTTTTGATCCCCTCGCGGGGAACCTGTCGCAGGCGTGGCCTTATCCCGCCGGGGTGGCCCGTGCAAGTAGGGGGCAGGCCCGGTGCTTGCGCAGGCCGGCGAAGTGCCATAGTCCCACCGCCGCAAAGGGTGCCCGCCAGGGCTTAATCGGGAAGTCCGGACTGCGGGGATAGCCGCGGCGACCGGCACTGCTCCCGCAACTGTCACCGGGGATGCGCCCCGCCACCATGCCATTGGAGCCGTTCGGCTTCGAGAAGGCGGCGGAAGGCGCGAAGAGCCGGCAAGTCAGGAAACCGGCCCTTCGCCGTCGATCCTTCGCGCGGGCGGGATGTACCGGGCGAACGAGGGCCGCTTCCCGTGGGGGGAAGCCCCCTTCGCGTGACGACATGCGTGCGTTTGCGCCGAAGGGGGAATGAAGATGCGCCGCTGCCTTGCCTGCCCGTCCGGGCGATATTCATGACCGGCCCGATGGCCGGCTGCCCTGCCCTGCTCGTCACCGCGCCATCGTCGGGACAGGGCAAGACCCTCGTCACCGCCGCCCTCGCCCGCCGCCATGTCCGGGAAGGACGGCGAGTGCGGATATTCAAGTGCGGGCCGGACTTCCTCGATCCGATGGTGCACGAAGTGGCCAGCGGCGCGCCGGTCCATCAACTCGACCTGTTCATGTGCGGTGAGGACCAGTGCCGCGCCCTGCTGCACGAGGCGGCGCAGGAAGCGGACCTGATCCTGATCGAGGGAGTCATGGGCCTGTTCGACGGCACTCCCTCCTCCGCCGACCTTGCCCGGCACTTCGGCCTGCCGGTCATGGCGGTGATGGACGGGTCCTCGATGGCACAGACCTTCGGCGCGCTCGTCCACGGCCTCGCCACCTACCGGGACGACGTGACCCTGGCCGCGGTGCTCGCCAACCGCGTCGGCAGCGAGCGCCATGCCGAACTGCTGGAGCGGGGCCTGACCACCGGCAAGACGGACGGCGTGCAATGGCTCGGCGCGATGCGGCGCGAAGAGGACATGGGCCTTCCCGAACGCCACCTCGGCCTCGTGCAGGCTGGCGAAGTCGCGGATATCGAAGCCCGGATCGACCGCGCCGCCGACTTGCTCCCCGAAAGCGCGCTCTGGCTGCCCGAGCCGGTGTCCTTCCCGGCGCCCCGTCCTGCCGCGCCCATGCCCGCCGCACTGGCAGGCAGGCGCATCGCCATCGCCCGCGACGAGGCTTTCGGCTTCATCTACCGGGCCAATCTCGACTTTCTCGAACAAGCCGGCGCACAGCTCTCGTTCTTCTCGCCCCTTCGCGATAGCGCCTTGCCGGACTGCGATGCGCTGTGGCTGCCGGGCGGCTATCCCGAGCTTCACCTTTGCGCACTCTCGTCAAATCGCGCGATGATCGAAGCGATCCGGGAGCACTTCCTGGCCGGGCGCCCGATTCTCGCGGAGTGCGGCGGCATGCTCTACACCTGCGAGCGACTGACGGATACGGCAGGCAGTGCCGCGCCGATGCTGGGCCTGCTCCCTGCAAGCGCGACCATGCAGAAGCGCCTGGTCGCGCTTGGCATGCAGGAAGCGGAACTGGAAGGCCATGCCGTGCGCGGCCACACCTTCCACTATTCGCGGCTGGAGACCGCCCTCGAACCCATCGCACTCGCCCGGACGCCGGACGGGCGCAGGGGCGAGCGGATCTTCCGGCAAGGCCCGCTCACGGCGAGCTACATGCACCTATACTTCCCGTCTGCGCCGGAGCTGATTGCGGACTTGCTGGGTCAGCCCGGAACGGCTGAGCAAGCCGCCCAATAACCCACTGAGCAACCCGTCGCCCCCGCGAAGGCGGGGGTCCCGCTATCTTGTCCGCGGCGCAGGAAGAAAGCAGGGTCCCCGCCTTCGCGGGGACGACGGGGAGGTTTGGTCAAGCGATCCTTTATCAGGCGATCGCTGGCAGCTTCGCCAGGTACTTGTCGAGCGTGATCGGATAGTCGCGCACGCGCACGCCGGTGGCATTGTAAACCGCATTGGCCACCGCCGCACCCACGCCGCAGAGGCCGAGTTCGCCCACGCCCTTGGCTTTCATCGGCGAGACCTTGTCGTCCGCCTCGTCGAGGAACACCACTTCCTGATGCGGAATGTCGGCATGGACCGGCACTTCATACCCGGCAAGGTCGTGGTTGACGAAGAAACCAAAGCGCTTGTCGACCGCCAGTTCCTCCATCAGCGCGCCGCCGACGCCCATCGTCATCGCCCCGATCACCTGGCTGCGCGCCGTCTTGGGGTTGAGGATACGCCCGGCGGCGCAGACCGCCAGCATGCGCCGCACCCGCGTCTCGCCGGTATAGGAATCCACCGCCGCCTCGACGAAATGCGCGCCGAACGTCGATTGCTGGAACTTCTTGCCGAGATCGCCCCATTGCATCGTCTCTTCGGCGACGAGTTCACCGGACTTCGCCGCTTCGGCCAATGCCGCCGAACGGTTGCCCGCGCGGACCTCGCCGTCGACGAACTGCACGCTCGCCGGGTCCATGCCGAGGCGCTGGGCTGCCATGTCGCGCAGCTTGGCGCAGGCTGCGTAGACGCCCGAGGTCGCGCTATTGGCACCCCATTGCCCGCCGGAGCCTGCAGAGGCCGGGAACGACGAATCGCCCAGCTTCACCCGCACTTTCTCAACCGGCAGGCCCATCATCTCCGCCGCCGTCTGGGCGATGATCGTGTAGGAGCCGGTGCCGATATCGGTCATGTCGGTCTCGACCGTGACCATGCCGTCACCCGCCAGCCGCACCCGCGCCGCCGATGTCATGTTGATATTGTTGCGGAACGCCGCCGCGACGCCCATGCCGATCAGCCAGCGCCCCTCGCGCACTTGCGCGGGCCTTGCGCTGCGCCGGTTCCAGCCGAACCGCGCGGCTCCGTCTTCCAGGCAGCGCACCAGATTGCGCTGCGAGAACGGGCGCTCCGGATGCTCGGGATCGACCTGCGTGTCGTTGAGCACGCGGAACTTCACCGGGTCCATCGCCAGCTTCTCGGCCATTTCGTCGATGGCGATCTCCAGCGCCATCAGCCCCGGCGCCTCGCCCGGTGCGCGCATGGCATTGGCTTCGGGCAGGTCGAGTTCGGCCAGCCGCAGGGCAGTCAGGCGGTTGGCACCGGCATAGAGCAGCTTGGTCTGCTGCGTCGCGCCTTCCGGGCCGCCGCCGGGCAAGTCGCCCGACCAGCTTTCATGACCGATCGCAGTGAGCCTGCCGTCCTTCGTTGCGCCGAGGCGAATGCGCTGGATCGTCGCCGGACGGTGCGTCGCATTGTTGAGCATGAGCGGGCGCGGCATCGCGATCTTGACCGGCCTGCCGCAAGCCTTGGCCCCCAGCGCCGCCATCACCGCATCGGCGCGCAGGAACAGCTTGCCCCCGAACCCGCCGCCGATGAAGGGCGAGCGGACGTGGACTTTCTCCGGCGGCATCTGGAAAGTCGTCGCCAGTTCGCGCTTGTTCCAGGCGATCATCTGGTTCGAGGTCCAGACCGACAGGGCGTCCCCCTCCCACCAAGCGATCGTGGCGAAAGGCTCCATCATCGCGTGGTTCTGGTCGGGCGTGGTGTAAGTCTGATCCACCTGCACCGGCGCGGCAGCGAAAGCGCCTGCGAAGTCGCCCGTATGCGTATCGGCATCGTTGCCGGTGAGCGGCTGCGCGCCCGGCTTCTCCTTCGCGAGATCGAACCGCCCCTGTGCGCGGTCATACGTGATCCGCACCGCATTGGCGGCGCTGCGCGCCTGCTCGAAGCTCTCCGCAACCACCACGGCGAGCGCCTGGTGATAGTGATCGACGTTCGGCCCGCCGAGCAGTTTGGCGGTGTTCATGTTGCCCTTGCCGAGCGGCTGCGCGTTCTCGGCCGAGACGATCGCCAGGACCCCCGGCATCCGCCGCGCTTCCTCGGCATTGAAGGAGGCGATGCGCCCCTTGGCGATCCCGGCGCCGATCACATAGCCGAAGGCGGGCTTGGCCGGAACCTCGCCATGCTCGTAGGCATAGGGCGCCTGTCCGGTGGTCTTGAGCTTGCCGTCCACGCGGTCGACCGCCTGGCCGATGACCTTCATCGCGTCGATGGGATTGGTGCCCGCAGGCGTGTCGAACTTCATGCCCGGTTCTCCGCGATAAGCGCCGCCAGCGTGCGTTCGGCCAGCGTCACTTTGAAGGCGTTTTCATGCGTGGGCCGCGCTTCGGCGAAAGCCGTCTTCACCGCCGCCCCGGCGCCGTTCCGAAGCTGCGCATCCGCTGCCTCGACCCGCCATGGCTTCGGTGCGACGCCGCCGAAAGCCACCCTCCCGCTGCCGTCCTCGTTCAGCACCGCGGCCACCGAAACGAGCGCGAAGGCATAGGAGGCCCGGTCGCGAACCTTGTGGTAGAAATGCCGTCCGCCCAGGGGCTTCGGCAGGGTCACGGCAGTAATCAGTTCGCCGGGCTGGAGCACGTTCTCCAGATGCGGAGTATCCCCCGGCAGACGGTGGAACGCGCCGATCGGCACGCTGCGGGTCTTGCCTGCAGCATCGACGGTCTCGACCGCGGCATCCAGCACGCGCAGGGCGATCGCCATGTCGCTGGGATGGGTGGCGATACAGGCATCGCTGGTGCCGATCACCCCGAGCGGGCGGCTGAACCCGCCGATCGCGGCGCAACCGGAGCCGGGCTTCCGCTTGTTGCAGGCCTGGTTGGTGTCGTAGAAATAGGGGCAGCGGGTGCGCTGGAGCAGGTTGCCGCCGGTCGTCGCCTTGTTGCGCAATTGCCCCGAGGCGCCCGCAACAATGGCGCGGGTCAGCACGCCATAGTCCTTGCGCACCCGGGAGTCCGCCGCCAGCGCGGTATTGCTTACGAGCGTGCCGATGCGCAGGCCGCCCTCCTTCGTCGCCTCGATCCGGTCCAGCCCGAGGTCCTGCACGTCGACCAGATGCGTCGGCGTCTCGATCTCCAGCTTCATCAGGTCAAGCAGGTTGGTGCCGCCAGCGATGAACTTGGCGCCCTTGTTCGCGGCGACGGCAGCGGCAGCCGCAGCCGCAGTCTTCGCGCGCTCGTAGGTGAAGGCCTTCATGCCCGAACCTCCGCATCATGGGTTTCCGCGATCCGGACACCGGCGACTTCCGCCATGGCCTCCGCGATGTTCGAGTAGGCGCCGCAGCGGCAGAGATTGCCGCTCATTCGCTCGCGCATTTCCAGCACGGTCATCTCCGGCGCGCCGCCGATGTCGTCCTGGACGTGACTGGGAATGCCCGCCTTGATCTCGTCCAGCACCGCCACCGCCGAGCAGATCTGCCCCGGCGTGCAATAGCCGCACTGGAAGCCGTCATGCTTGACGAAAGCCGCCTGCATCGGGTGCAGTTCTTCCGGCGTGCCGAGACCTTCGATCGTCGTCACCGCATCGCCTTCGTGCATCACCGCAAGGCTGAGGCAGGAATTGATGCGCGTGCCGTTCACCAGCACCGTGCAGGCCCCGCACTGGCCGTGGTCGCAGCCCTTCTTGGTGCCCATCAGGCCGACATGATCGCGCAGCGCATCCAGTAGCGTCGTGCGCGTATCGAGCATCAGTGCCTGCGCCTTGCCGTTAACCTTGAATGAAACCGCCATCGTCGGGGGCTGCTGTGCCATGGGTGCCGCTCCTTCCGCGACGGACGGGATGGCGGAAATGCCGACGCTGGCTACGCCGCCCGCCAGAACCGCACGCCTGGATACCTCGAAATGCCCCGTCTCTAGCGAGGCTTCGCTCGACGTTTCGTTCATTGCCCGTCCTTTTCGCACCATTGGGACGGTTGGCCGTCCATCAGGCACAATAACGCATTGGTGAGCGAAACGTCACTGCGCTGAATCGCATACCGTCATGAACGCAGCTCATGATGGATCGATCCCGGTATCAGCCTGTCTGGCGAAGCAGATTCCGGCCGTCGTGCTTGGCCTGATAGAGCGCGCGATCCGCACGCAGCATCAGTTCCTCGCAGTCCGCGTTCCCCAGGCACGACGCCAGACCGATGCTGACTGTCACTTGCGGGAGGTCGAGCGGCTGCCAATCGATGGCTTCGACGGCGCGGCGCACGCGCTCGGCCACGGCGAAAGCCATTTCCGCCTCGGTCGACGGCAGGACGATCAGGAACTCCTCCCCGCCGATGCGACCGACGATATCCGTCCCGCGGATCGCCAGCGCGCAGACTTGCGCCACGCGGCGGATCACCCGGTCGCCGACGGCATGGCCGAAACGGTCGTTGATCAGCTTGAAACGGTCGATATCCAGAACCGCGATCGAAAGCGGCCCGCCCATAACGGAGCCCTGAGCGATCTCGGCATCGAGACAGGCCATGACCTTGCGGCGATTGGCGATCTCGGTCAGCGCATCGGTTTCGGCCAGATGGATCGCCTCGTCCGCGCGGGCTTCCGCCAGCGTCCGGGCGCTGGCAAGTTCCATCGCGGCAAGCACGCGGCTGGTCACGTCCTGAAAGATGCCGAAGATCGCGCCCGGCTTGCCATCCTCGCGCAGCTCCACTTCGCTGCGGCTGTAGACATAGCGGATTTCGCCGTCCGCACGGACGATGCGCGCCTCGAAATCGATGGGGCTGAGCGTTTCCAGGCTCTGCGCCAGAGTACCTTCCACCAGCGACCGATCCTCCGGGTGGTAGAAGTTCACCGCCATATCCAGCGACGGCAGCGGGCCGGGTTCGAGACCGTGAATGCGGAACACCTCGCCCGACCAGAACAGCCGCTGTTCCGCCAGTTCGAGCCGCCAGTGCCCGACTTTGGCGATGCCCTCGGACATCTCAAGCCAGCGCTTGCCGCGCTCCACTTCGGCGAAACTGCGATCGCGCATGGCGATGAGCGCCGCCAGCGGAAGCGCAGAGACCAAGAGGGTGAAGAGATAGAACTGGAAGAACAGCACTTCCACCCGGGTGCCGCCGTCCGTCAGGCTGATCGATCCCTGCCCCTGCCAGATCGCCACCGAGCCGATCGCGGCGATGGTCAGGATGCTGCACGTCGCGCCAGTGGCGCCGAGGAAGTAGGTCGCGAAAAGCACGCTCAGCAGCGGCAGGAACAGCAGCGGATACGTCGATTGCGCGAAGACCACGGCAGTCGTTGCCGCCACCAGCACCAGGATCAGCGCCGTCAGCCCGAAATGCCCGGCGCCCCTGGCGGGGCCGCTCGTGCCGGGGTGCACGAAGTTCATGATGAGCGGCACGACGATCAGGATGCCTAGCGCTACTGTCGTCAGCCAGGACAGGAACATGTGGCCGAAATTGTCTCCGGCGATGAGACTGGCGACGGTCGCACTCGTCACCGAAGCGAAGATCGCGGCGAGACAGAAGCGCAGGATCGCGGAAATGTGGAAGAACGAATCGTTGCGGCGCTGAATGTCGCGCATGACCCCGAAGGCGATCAGCGCCTCCAGCACATTGGCGAACGTCAGCCCGAGCGCAAGGCCCGACCGACCGCTGAAAACGAGATTGGCCAGAAAGCTGGCAAGGGCCAAAGCCAGCACGACCCATCGCCGCTGACCCGGCTGCGCCAGCAGAAGCGCCGCCACGGCCACCCCGCTGGCCGGCCAGACGGTAGCGATGCCGTCGGCCCCGCGCGTCAACTGAAGTGCGATGACGGCCAGAGCAAAATAGAGACCGCCCGCCAGTGCCGCCGCTAGAATCGTCCGACCAAGATTACTGCTACCCACATGCCCGGAATAGCGGTCTGCTCGCCCGATTTCGACATAATATCCATCGCGATGCGAAATTTCGGTGCGTCGATGCGGGACAACGGGGCAACTTTTGCCCGGACAGGGCTTGGCGGAGCGGGAGGGATTCGAACCCTCGATACGCTTTTGACGTATACTCACTTTCCAGGCGAGCGCCTTCGACCACTCGGCCACCGCTCCGCATGCACTGGTAAGGCGGGCGCCCTAGCCTGCGTTGAAGGGTTTCGCAAGCCGTCTCGACGTGCCATCACGCACTCGATGCGAAATTTCTTTTCCGCCCTCGTGGTTTCCGCCCTTTTGACCGCTCCCGTGCTCGCCAAGGACACGCCTGTGCCGCGCACGCCGAACGATATCGTCGCCGCCGCGCCTGTCGGGGACTGGAAGCGGATCGCGCCGTCCGATCTTCTGGTGATGGACCTCGCTCCCGATGCCGCGGGCAAGGCGCGGAGGGTGGTGATCCAGTTGATCCCCGCGCCGTTCTCGCAAGGCTGGGTCGGGAATATCCGCAAGCTCGTCGCCGCGCGCTGGTATGACGGGATTGCGGTGGTGCGGGTTCAGGACAATTACGTCGCGCAATGGGGCGATCCCGAGGGGGAAAATCCGAAGAAGGCCAAGCCGCTGCCCAAGGAGCTGACGGTAATCAGCGAAAGCAGCTACGCAGCCGGGGTAAAGAGCCTCACAGTTCATATGGAAAAGAGCGGCGACGAGCGCAGCGCTCAGGTCGATCTCGTGCTTGCAGATGGAAGCAACAAGCTCGCCAAGCCGGTCTTCTGGGGCAAGGATGCCTATGCCGGTAACACGATGATCCTCGACGGCTGGCCTGTCGCCATGGGCGATCGAGAACCGAATGCCGGAAAACAAAATGGTGATAGCCAGAGCGTCTTTCCGGCGCGAGAAGGGCAGCTCCTCTGGCCGACCCACTGCTACGGCTACGTTGGCGTAGGCCGGAACAATTCGCCCGATACCGGCACCGGCGCCGAACTCTATGCGGTGATCGGCCATGCCCCGCGCCAGCTTGACCGTAACGTGGCGATCGTCGGGCGCGTGATTGCGGGGATCGAGAACCTCTCCGCCCTGCCGCGCGGCACCGGGGATATCGGCTTCTACAAAACGCCGGGGGAGCGCACGGCGATCCGTTCGATCCGCATGGGCAACGAAGTGTCCGGACTGCCCACTTACGAGTACCTTTCCACCGAGAGCCGCAGCTTCGCCGCCTACGTGGACAAGCGCGCCAACCGGCAGGACGATTTCTACATTCACCCGGCCGGCGGCGTCGATGTCTGCAACGTCCCGGTGCCGATCCGGGAGGTCAAGTGAACGGCGAAGTCGGCAGCGAGACCTTGTCCCACACCGGCCGTCTCTGGCGCTGGACGGGCGGCTCGGGCAGCGGGACCTGGCATTTCCTCACCATCGACGGCGCAGCGGGCGAGGCGCTCTCCGGCACAGCGTTAATGCGCAAGCTGGAAGGCAGCGCGCGCGGGTTCGGCTCGCTCAAGGTCAAGGCGCGGATCGGCGACAGCGCCTTTGCGACCTCGGTATTTCCGAGCAGGTCCGATGACGGAGAGGTGCAGCAGGTCTGGCTGCTGCCGGTAAAGGCCGCCGTCCGCCGCGCCGAAAGGCTGACGGAAAGCGACGAGGTGGAGGTCAGCCTGGAATACTGACCTCACCGGGTCAGATGCGTGCCGCTTCCGCAACCGCCTCACTGGCGCGCAGGGCGCTGACGATGCGGGTGAGGTGCGCGAGGTCGTTGACTTCCAGATCGACCTCGTAAGTGCCGAAAGGCTCGTCGCGGTGGACCATTTGCAGGTTGGTGACGTTCGCGCGGTTGGAGGCGAGGATCTGCGTCACTTCCGCCAGGGTGCCCGGCCGGTTGTAGAGCACGAGGCTGAGGCGGCCGACCGCGCCGGTCGTACGCTCGCCCCAAGACAAGTCGAGCCAGTCGACATCGGCGCCGTTGGCCAGGGTGAAGCAGTCGATCGCGTGGACTTCCACCTTGTGGTCGGGGCGCCGGATGCCGACGATGCGGTCGCCGGGGACCGGGTGGCAGCATTCGCCCAGCTCGAAGCCGACGCCCGGCGTCAACCCGCGAATCGAGATCGCCCGCTCGGCATGCGCCCAGTCGCCATCGTCGGGGAGTTCGGCGGTGCTGCCGGGCACCAGCGCTTCCATCACCTGACGATCGGTGAGCCGCGCCGAGCCGATGGCGAACATCAGGTCTTCCTCGTCGCGCATGTCGAGGCGCTGGATGGCGCCGTCGATCGCCTTCTTGCCGATCCGGCCCGGCAGGCGGCCGACGATCTCGTCGAGCAGCTTGGCGCCGATCTCGGCCACTTCCTGCCGCTCCTTGGCCCGCACCGCGCGGCGGATCGAGGCGCGCGCCTTGCCGGTGACGACGAAGCCCAGCCAGGACAGCTGCGGCTCGGAAGTCGGGCTCTTGATGATCTCCACCACATCGCCGTTGGCGAGCTGGGTGCGCAGCGGCATGTGGCGGCCATTGATCTTCACGCCGACCGTGGCGTTGCCAAGATTGGTGTGGACCGCATAGGCGAAGTCCACCGCGGTCGAGCCCTTGGGCAGCTGGAACAGCGCGCCCTTGGGGGTGAAGGCGAAGATGCGGTCCTGGTAGATCGCCATCTTGGTGTTTTCGAGGAGTTCCTCGGCGTCGTGGCTGGCATCGACGATTTCGATCAGGTCGCGCAGCCAGCCGACCTGCCCATCGGGACGGGCGCCGCCGCCCTGCTTGTAGGCCCAGTGCGCGGCAAGGCCGAATTCGTTGGTGCGGTGCATCTCGCGCGTGCGGATCTGCACTTCCATGCGCATCGAGCGTTCGAAGATCAGCGCCGTGTGCAGCGACTGGTAGCCGTTGGACTTGGGCGTCGAGATATAGTCCTTGAAGCGCCCGGGAATCATCTGCCACGCCTGATGCAGCACACCGAGCGCCTGGTAGCATTCCTCCACGTTGTCGGTGAGGACGCGGAAGGCCATGATGTCGGTGATCTGCTCGAAGGTCACATGGCGCTCGGCCATCTTGCGCCAGATCGAATAGGGGTGCTTCTCGCGGCCCGAGACCTCGACGTTGAGACCGGCCTCGGCCAGCGCCTGCTTGATCGAGAGCGCGATCGCATCGACCTGCCCGCCTTCCTCGCTGCGAATCTGAGCGAGGCGGCCGGTGATCGTGGCATAGCCTTCGGGTTCCAGCTGCTCGAAGGCGAGCATCTGCATCTCGCGCATATATTCGTACATGCCCACGCGCTCGGCCAGCGGCGCGTAGATATCCATGGTCTCGCGAGCGATGCGGCGGCGCTTGTCCTCCTTCTTGATGTAATGGAGGGTGCGCATGTTGTGCAGGCGGTCCGCCAGCTTCACGAGCAGGACGCGCAAGTCCTCGCTCATGGCCAGCAGGAACTTGCGCAAGTTTTCCGCCGCGCGCTCGTTCTCGGTCATCACCTCGATCTTGGAGAGCTTGGTGACGCCGTCCACCAGACGCGCGACGTCGGGGCCGAACAGCTTCTCGATCTCGTCGATCGTCGCCAGCGTGTCTTCCACGGTATCGTGGAGCAGCGCGGTGATGATGGTCTGCTGGTCGAGCTTCAGCTCGGTCATCAGACCCGCGACTTCGACCGGATGGCTGAAATAGGGGTCGCCTGAGGCCCGCTTCTGGGTGCCGTGCTTCTGTACGGTATAGACGTAGGCACGGTTGAGCAGGGCCTCATCGGCCTGGGGCGCGTATTCCTTAACGCGTTCGACAAGTTCGTATTGGCGCAGCATTCCCAGGCTTCATGTCAGGATTTTTCGCGGCGCGGCAAGAGGCCGAGTCTCGACATGCAGATTATGCAACGAAACTGTGACATCCGCACCACCGATAGCAGTGGAAATCGATTGTTCGGGCGCTTTCAGGCACGGCTCGCCGGTCTGCGCCGCTGCACGAAGAAGCGCTGCAATGCGGCTCGACCGATCAGGCGGCTTGCGACCGATTCGCAGCGTGTACACCCGATAGCGCGGCGGCTCAGGACCAGGTCGCCTCGGGCGGCAGGCTCATCAGGATCGCATCGATATTGCCGCCGGTCTTGAGGCCGAACAGCGTGCCGCGGTCATAGACGAGGTTGAATTCCGCATAACGGCCCCGCCATTCGAGCTGGCGGGCCTTGTCCTCGGGGGTGAACGCCATGCCCATCCGCCCCCGCACGAGCCGGGGGAACACCGCCAGGAACGCCTCGCCCACGGCCTGCGTATAGGCGAAGTTCGCCTCCCAGGCCGCTTCGTCGGCGCATTCGAGGTGGTCGTAGAAAATGCCGCCGACACCGCGATGGACCTTGCGGTGGGGAATGTAGAAATAGTCGTCCGCCCAGGCCTTGTAGCGCTCGTAATAGTCGGCGCCATGGGCATCGCAGGCGGCCTTGAGTTCGGCGTGGAATGCGGCGGTGTCCTCGTCGTAGGGGATCGGCGGGTTGAGATCGGCACCGCCGCCGAACCAGGCCTTGGTCGTCGTGAGGAACCGGGTGTTCATGTGCACGGCGGGCACATGCGGGTTCGCCATATGCGCGACGAGGCTGATTCCGGTCGCCGAAAAGGCGTTCTGCTCGGCCGAAGCGCCGTTGATCGAACCCGCAAAGTCCTTCGACAGCGAACCGACTACGGTGGAAACGTTGACGCCGACTTTCTCGAAGACCTTGCCCTTCATCAGCCCGCGCGTCCCGCCGCCAGTCTCGCCTTCCGCGCCGCCCTCGACCGCCGCGCGCGTCCAGGGTGTATATTCGAAGGCCGCCGACGAGCCTGCCTCCCGCTCGATCGCCTCGAATTCGGCGCAGATGCGGTCCCGCAGCGTCTCGAACCAGTCGCGGGCGCGGGCAGTATGGGCAGTCCAGTCGGTCATTACGTTTCCTTTTCCGCCGGGCGCTTGCCAAATCGCACGGCCTGCGGCAAGGAAAAGCCATGGGTCCCTTTTCGTTCTGCGCGCAGGAGTTGCAGCTCGTCCCCTCTCCGGACGGCACCGCGAACGGGCGTGGGGCCGCGCTCTACTGGCCGCGCGAGCAGGCGCTGCTGGTGGCGGACCTCCACCTCGAAAAGGCCAGCTTCTATGCGCGGGGCGGGCAGATGCTGCCGCCCTACGACAGCCGCGAGACGCTGGAACGCCTGGCCCTCGCCGTGCGGCAGACGGGGGCACGGCGGGTCTTCGCACTGGGCGACAACTTCCATGACAGCAAGGGCACCGAGCGGCTCGAACCCCATGCCGCCGGGATGCTCGGCGCCCTCACCCGCGCGCTCGACTGGGTGTGGATCACCGGCAACCACGATCCGCATCTCGGCAGCGAGGCGGGTGGTACGCGGGTCGAGGAGATCGTGGTGGACGGTATCGCCCTGCGCCACGAGGCGCGGCCCGGTACCACGGAGCCTGAGCTTTCCGGCCATTTCCATCCGCGCCTGATCGTCCATGCGCGTGGCCGCCGGATTGCCCGGCCCTGCGTGGTGCACAGCGGAAATCGCCTGATCCTGCCCGCTTTCGGCGCCCTTACCGGCGGCATGGATGCAGCCGATCCGGCGATCCTCAAGGCCCTGCAACCGGCCAGCCAGATCGACGCCCTGCTGGCCGCAAAGGACCAGTTGCTGCGCTACCCCCTCTGGCGATCCGCGGCCTGATTACCTATATACAGTCACGACCATTTCATATGGTCGGGGCGTCCTGTAGAATTTACGCGAAATCGTGCTTTGCGTGCGGAGGCGATTCGCATTAATGACGCCCCCACTCGCCTAGCGACAGCAACGATTCAGGAGAACGCTTATAGCACCCCCACCACGGCGTATGATGACGCCACCGGTCAAGAGCGGACCGCGCTACAATAATATGATCCAGTCGGACAAGGTCCGCGTGATCGATCAGGACGGCGAGAATATCGGCGTCATGTACACGCGTCAGGCTATCGAGCAGGCGGCCGAAGTCGGCCTCGACCTGGTTGAAGTCTCGCCGAACGCGGATCCGCCGGTGTGCAAGTTCCTCGATGTAGGCAAGTACCGGTACGAGGCCCAGAAAAAGGCCAATGCCGCGCGCAAGACCCAGAAGACGCAGGAGATCAAGGAGATCAAGATGCGTCCGAACATCGACGACCACGACTACGACACCAAGATGCGTAACGTGGTTCGTTTCATCGGTGACGGTGACAAGGTGAAGGTGACGCTGCGCTTCCGCGGTCGTGAACTCTCGCACCAGCAGCTGGGCATGAACCTGCTCCGCCGCGTGCAGGAAGACGTGGCCGACATTGCCAAGATCGAAGCCTATCCGCGCATGGAAGGCCGCCAGATGCTGATGGTCCTGTCGCCCAAGTAAGCGACGGACTCAGTAGCTGACTAACACAAAGGGCGTGCCGCAAGGCGCGCCCTTTGTTTTTAGGTCTTCCTGTTTGCAGGCTGGGCGGGCCGCATCTCCGACAGGACCCTGAAAAGAGCTTCGCTCAGCCCTTCCACTCGCGGCGTTCTTCCGCCGCGCGCAGGACTTCGTAGGCGAGCTGATAGGTCTGGAACGCCTTGGCCGCTTCGGGATCGTTGGGCTTCACGTCCGGATGCACTTCCTTGGCCCGGGTGCGCCAGGCCTTGCGGACGGCATCGAAACTGGCATCCGGATCGAGGCCGAGCGCTTCCAACGCCCGCAGTTCGTCGCGGCTGCGACTGCCGTCGCCGGAGCCGGTCCAGCCGTAGTGCGCCGATTCCTTGTAGCCCGAACTCTCGGTCCGTTCCTCGGCTTCGCGCCGGGCGGCTTCCTCGGCATCGAGGCCCGCGAAATAGTCCCAGCCCGCATTGTATTCGGCGGCATGCTTCTGGCAGAAATACCAGCGATCCGGGCTGTTCGGACTCTTGGGCGCGGGGCAATTGCCGGGTTCGGTGCAGCCGTGCCGATCGCACAGGCGCACTTGTGCAGCCTCGCGCGAGCTGCCGTAGCTGCGCCAGCGCGGGAAACCCCAATCCATCGATCGACCTGCGCGACTCATCCGGCGAGCGATACCTGCCCTTCCAAAGTCAATGCAAGCACCGATCCATGCAAAAAGGCCCGGCTCGCATGCGCGAACCGGGCCTTCATCACATTCGCAGCAGCGAAATCAGTCGATCGTGACCGTCACCGCGCGGCGGTTCTGCGCCCACGAGGCCTCGTCCGAACCGAGCGCGATCGGGCGTTCCTTGCCGTAGCTCACGGTGTTCAGGCGCGAGGGATCGATGCCCAGGCTGATGAGGTAGTTCTTGGCCGCATTGGCGCGGCGCTCACCCAGCGCAAGGTTGTATTCGCGGGTGCCGCGTTCGTCGGCATGGCCTTCGATCGTGGCGCGCTTGCTGGGATACTGCTGCAGCCACTGGGCCTGCTTCGACAGCGCGGCCTGGTCGGTGGCGTCCACGGTGTCTTCGTTGAGCTGGAAGTAGATGGTGTCCGAACCCATCATGCGCGCGACGAAGTCGGCCTGGCTGCCCGGCTGCGGGCCGCTCGGCGGCGGGGTGGTCTGGGTGGTGGTTGCCGGGCCCGGCTCGGGCGGCAGTTCCTTCGGCGCCTTCGATGCACAGGCCGACATGGCGAGCGCCCCGGCGATGAGGAGCATTGTCGATCCGGTCTTCACATGACGGCGGTACATGAGGGCAGGCATGAGGCAATCTCCTAAGGTGCGCAGCCAATTATGAATGGCCTGCGATTGTTGAAGTTTCGTGTAATTTTCTGAGGTGTCAACCTGAACAAGGCCCTTCCCTTTAGGGAAGGAACCCGGTTCAGGCGACGGATAAGGAAAGGATCAGGGGCGGACGGGACCCCAGGCCGGGTCGGAGGCACCCACCGGCGTCGGCAGGCGGCGCTCGTTGCGGCCGGTCAGATCGACCTGCCAGATCGAGGCCGTGCCCGCGCCCTTGGCGGTGCGGAAGAACTGGATGATGCGGCCGTTCGGCGACCAGGTGGGCGCCTCGTCCTGCCACGAATCCGTTAGGTGGCGCAGACCGCCGCCGCTGGGGTTCATGACCGCGATGCGCAGATTGCCCGCCACGTGGGTGAAGGCGATCTGGTCTCCGCGCGGGCTCCATTCGGGCGTCGCCGAGCGGCCGCCGAAGAAGCTGATGCGGTGCTGGTTGGAACCATCCGCGTTCATCACGTAGATCTGCTGGTTGCCCGAGCGGTCGCTCTCGAACACGATCTGGCTGCCGTCCGGCGAATAGGACCCGCCGATCGAGATGCCCGGCGTGTTGGTCAGGCGCTGCGGGGTGCCGCCGCCGGCCGAGGAGATGCGGTAGATGTCGGTATTGCCGCCCGAGGCCATCGAATAGAGCACCCACTTGCCGTCCGGCGACCAGCGCGGGGCCATCGTCGGATTGCCGGTGCGCGCGATCAGCTTCTGCGTGTTGCTGGCGAGATCGTAGACGTAGATGCTCGGCTGGCCGTTGAGATAGGACAGGTAGAGGATCTTCGAATAGTCCGGCGAATAGCGCGGGGTCAGTGCGGTCGACTGGCCGCTGGTCAGGTAGCGGTGGTTGGCGCCGTCCGAATCCATGATCGCCAGACGCTTCATGCGGTGGTCCTTGGGACCGGTCTCGGCGATATAGGCGATCTTGGAATCGAAGAACGGGCTTTCGCCCGAGAGGCGCGAATAGACCATGTCGGCGCACTTGTGCGCGGCGCGGCGCCAGTCGGACGGCGGAACCTGCCAGCCGCCCTTCACCAACTGCTGCTTGAGCGCGACGTCGTAGAGGTAGCAGCCGACCGTGATCTGGCCGCCTGCGCCTGCACGCACGTAACCCTGCACCAGCATGTTCGCGGCGCGGGCCGACCAGGTCGGGAAGTCCGGCGACTGGATCTGGGCATAGGCGGGCTGCGGCAGACCGTCCGGGCCGGAGGGCTTGAACAGGCCGTTGTTCTTGAGGTCGGCAGCCACGACTTGCGACAGCGCGCGGCCGAGCGCAGCGGTGGAACCGGCATTGGTGCCGGTGGGCACGTCGGCGTCGGTCGCGAAAGTGGTGATGGCGATGCCGAGGTCCTGCCAGTCGCTGTCATCCGAAACGGTGACCTGGAGACCGCCGTCCTCGTCCGCAGGCGCCTGCTGGCCGGTCGGGACCGGCTGGGGTGCCGGCGGCGCGCTCTGGGCGAAGGCCGCCACGGAACCGGAAAGCAGCAGGCCGAAAGCAGCGATGTGGATTATCTTTTTCATTGCGAGAGCCTTCTGTCGAAGTTGGTCGTGATGACCTTCCAGCCGTTGTAGAGGTCTTCCGGCAGATTGAACGGCGCGGCAAGCTTCACCGCGCGGATCGCCTGTTCCTGGTGGCGCTTGACCTGGGCCGAGTTGGTCGCGGTCTGGCCGGTCGTGCGCAGGACTTGCGGTTCGCCGTCGAGGCTGCCGTCCTTGTTCAGGCGGAAGCGCACGGTGGTGACGAGGAGTTCCGCATCGGCCCCTTGCGGTGCGGCCCAATGCGGCTTGAGCTGGCGGCTGATCGCACCGTTGAGCGCGGAGACTGCTGCCGGGCCAAGCGCCGCGGCGGGCGCGCCCTTGCCCTGGGTCGACGTCGCGCCCGAAACGCCCGAGAGGAAGTCGGCGCCGACGCGGCTGCCGCCCGCCTTCTTGGGCGGGGTGGTCGCCTTGCTCGATGCCGAGCCGGACTTGCCGACGATCTTGTCGATCGCACTGCTGTCGCGGCTGGTGGCGGGCTTGGCCGGAGTCTTCTGCGGCGCCGGTTTCGGCGCGGGCTTCGGCGGTGCGGGCTTCGGAGGTGCAGGCTTGGGCGGGGCCGGTTTCGGCGGCGCAGGTTTGGGGGCCGGAACCGGCTTCGGCTGCGGCTTGGGAGGCTGCGGGCGCGGCTGCGGTGCAGGCGCCAGAGGCGGCGGCACGGGCACCGGCTGCGGCAGGGGTTCCGGCTCGGGAGCCGGGGCCGGAGGCGGTGCGGCCTCGCCGATTTCAGGCGCCATGTCGGGCGCGGCTTGGCTGAACGGGTCGGGCGAAGTCGAGGTCATGCCGACCTGATCGCTCAGCGTCACCTCGATGCGCTGCGGCGGCTTCACGACCTCGCTGCGGTCGGGGCGCAGCACCATGATCGCCAGCACCGCAACGTGCAGCGCGACCGCCAGCGTGAGCCCCAGCCCCTCGTCCTTGCGCAATCCCAGCATTGCCATCGTGCCAGCCTAACTCAGCCGCCTGAACCGCTGCTGACGCCCGTCACCAGCGAGATCGAGGTGAAACCGGCATGGTTCAGCTCGCCCATCACGTCGATCACCCGGCCGTAGTCGAGCGCCTTGTCGGCGCGCAGCGTGACTTGCGGCTTGCGGCCATCGGCGCCGTCCGGAACCGAAGCGAGGCGCTCGGCCAGTTCGCCGGGGGCAAGCGCTTCGGTCTCGTAGTAGATCGTGCCGTCACGCTGGACCGTGATCGTGACCTGGTCCTGCTCCTCGTTCATCGCCTTGGCGCGGCTGTCGGGCAGCTCGATCGGCACCGCGGCCTTGAGCAGCGGCGCGGTGACCATGAAGATGATCAGCAGCACCAGCATGACGTCGACCAGCGGCGTCACGTTGATTTCGGCCATGGGGGTACGTCCCCCGCCGCTGCGCCGGCTATTTCGCCTGCCGCCGCCGGAGAGGCCCATGCCCATCAGCGCTGCTCCAGCTCACGCGTGAGCGCGGAGTGCAGGCGGTCGGCAAAGCGCTGGAGGCGCGATTCGAACAGGTTCACGCGGTGCGAGAAGCGGTTGTAGGCGATGACCGCCGGGATCGCCGCGAACAGGCCGATGGCGGTGGCGAACAGCGCTTCCGAAATGCCGGGTGCGACCACTGCCAGAGAGGAATTCTGCTGCTGGCCGATCTGGAAGAAGCTGTTCATGATGCCCCAGACGGTGCCGAACAGGCCCACGAAAGGCGCCACCGAACCCACGGTCGCCAGGAAGTTCAGGCGGTTGGAGATGCGGTCGCTCTCCTCGCCGACCGAGGAGGTCATGGCGAGAGCGATACGCTCGCGCGCGCCGTCGGGATCGAACTTGGGCATGGCGGCATTGCGGCGCCATTCGGCGAGACCCGCGCCCGCGACTTTGCCCATCGGCACGTCGCCGCGGCGGCGTTCCTTCTGGTAGGCCTCGAAGTTCTGGGCTTCCCAGAAGCCTTCCTCATAGTCCGCGCACTTGCGGTTGAGGCTGCCGATGCGCAGCATGAAGCTGATGATGATGGCCCAGACCCAGACGCTCGCCAGGATCAGCCCCGCCATGATCGACTGCACGACGATATCGGCGTGGAGGAACAGCTTTACCGGGTTGAGGTGGTCGGAATCGCTGCCGATGGTGACGGCAGAGGCGAGCAGTTCAAAAGTCATTCTGGTCCTCTCGGATGCTCTTGCATGAGCGAGGCGAAAGCATGTTGCCAGGCGGCGGGCTGTTTGCGCGGTCGTCCTTCAGGACTGATGAACCCCACCTTTACCGTGGCTTCGGTAAGGCGGATTTCTCCGCGCCGCGCCACTTGCCGGAGGGTGCAGCTGACCCGCCCGACCTGCAGCGCATGGGTATCGATCACGACCGCATCGCCAAGGCGCGCGGGCGAGAGGTAGCGGATGTTCACTTCCGCGACGGTGTAGAGCCCCTCCCCGGATTCCAGCGCCGCGCGCTGGTCGATGCCGAGAAGGTCGAGCAGGTCGGAGCGGGCGCGCTCGAACCAGCGGATGTAATTGGCATGATAGACCACCCCGCCCGCGTCGGTGTCCTCGTAGAACACGCGAAGCGCATAGCGGTGAAGCGGGCCGTCGAGGACGCCGCTGGGGGGGAGGGGGTCGCTGCTCATGCTGCCGAGTTGTGTAGCGGGAGGCGGGCGCAGTGCAATCCACTCGTCGCACTTATCCCGCGCGCGCGGGCGAATGGACGGTTAATTGCGTCGTAATTGTGGTGTTTGTTGGAATTTGGGGTTTGCGGCAGGTGCAAGGCAGCCGGTTCGCGTAAGCCCGGCCCTGCGCGAAAATCCACCCGTTCCGCCCTGAAACCCCTCTCCTCCCCGCTCAGGCTGAGCTTGTCGAAGCCCCCGAGACACAGCACAGCGCTATGCCTCCCATCCTTCGACAAGCTCAGGATGAGCGGGTGCGATTGGCGGGAGTGGGTTGGGAAGTATTTCCCGCTTTATTCCGCGATCATCTGGAAGAACTGGCGCCCGCCGAAAATGTGGACATGCAGATGCGGCACTTCCTGATGCCCATTGGTCCCCATGTTGACCATCAGGCGATAGCCCGGCCCGTCCATTTCCAGCTGGCGCGTCACATGGCCCACCGCGCGCATGAAACCGGCGATTTCCGCGTCGTCTGCCTTGGCGGTGAAGTCGTCCCACGAGACATAGGCCGCCTTGGGGATCACCAGCACATGGATCGGCGCCTGCGGGCGGATATCGTTGAAAGCCAGCGCGAAGTCGTCCTCGTAGACCTTGCTGCACGGCAGTTCGCCGCGCAGGATCTTCGCGAAGACGTTGTTGTCGTCATAGGGCAGCTTGGGGTCGATCGGCATCGGCTTCTCCCGAAGAATGAAAATCAGGCCTTGGGGCGGGCAGCCTTCTCGGCAATGCCCGAGACGCCTTCGCGGCGGTCGAGTTCGGCCAGCACCGCTGCGAACGGCACCTCGCGGGCGCCGAGCAGGACCATGAGGTGGAAGATCAGGTCCGAAGCCTCGCCCACCAGCGCCTTGTCGTCCTCGGTCAGCGCCGCGATCACGGTTTCGGTGGCTTCCTCGCCCAGCTTCTGCGCGATCTTGCCGAGGCCCCTGGCATGGAGCTTCGCCACGTAGCTGGTGTCGGGATCGGCAGCGCGGCGCGCGGCGATCGTGGCTTCGAGGCGGGCGAGAGTGTCGGGGCTGCTCATGCCATGCCCATGCGGCGCAAGGGCAGTCGGGTCAAGCGAAAGGCCCGTCAGTCCGAGCGCTTGCGCGAAAAACGGCGCCCTATCGCCACACCCGCCACGCCCATGGCGAGCAGGAACAGCCCGCTCGGCTCCGGCAGGCGCGTCGCTTCCGCCGCGAAAGCGGGCATCGGGGCGAGGGAAACCGCGGCGATGGCGGAAAGGCAGCAAAAGCGAGGCAAGGCGGGGGGCTCCTGCGGAACTGTTGGGGCGACCATTGGCGGAATGGCCGGAAACGACAAGCAGGGATCGGGCGCCTGTCCCGATCCGGGGCGATCGGGAGAGCAAAGGTTTGCCCTCCCGAACACGCATTTAACCCCGCGCCGGAAGCCCCGCCGCGCGCAGCGCCGCATGGGCCTCTGCAATCGAGTGCTTGCCGAAGTGGAAGATCGAGGCCGCCAGTACCGCGCTGGCCTTGCCCTGCGTCACGCCCGCCACGAGATGGTCGAGATTGCCCACCCCGCCGCTGGCGATCACCGGCACCGAGACGCTCTCGGCGATCAGCCGCGTGAGTTCGAGGTCGTAGCCGTTCTGCGTACCGTCGCCGTCCATCGAGGTGACGAGCAGTTCGCCCGCGCCGTAATCGGCCAGCTTCACCGCGTGCTCAAGCGCGTCGATCCCGGTCGCCTTGCGGCCGCCGTGGGTGAAGATTTCCCACTTGCCCGGCGCCACCTTGCGCGCATCGACCGAGGCGACGATGCACTGTGAGCCGAACTTCTCGGCAATGTCGGCCACCACTTCCGGGCGCGAGACGGCGGCGGAATTGACCGCCACCTTGTCGGCGCCAGCCAGCAGCAGCGCTCGGGCATCCTCGACCGCGCGCACGCCGCCGCCGACGGTCAGCGGCATGAAGCAGACCTCGGCGGTGCGCTGCACCACGTCGAGCAGGGTGCCGCGCCCTTCGTGGCTGGCGGAAATGTCGAGGAAGCAGAGTTCGTCGGCCCCGGCGGCGTCATAGGCGCG
The DNA here is from genome assembly GCF_055521635.1 of Novosphingobium sp. BL-S-20. Lineage (NCBI taxonomy): Bacteria > Pseudomonadati > Pseudomonadota > Alphaproteobacteria > Sphingomonadales > Sphingomonadaceae > Novosphingobium > Novosphingobium sp. BL-S-20. Next base: position 2,768,636 of record NZ_CM145494.1, read on the forward strand.
CGCCTGCTCGACGGGATCGCCGGCATCGACGAGATCGACGAAGTTCACGCCCTTGACCACGCGCCCGTTGGCGACATCGAGGCAGGGAATGACGCGGATACGGACGGTCATGACATCACTCCACCGGCTTGAAGAACAGCAGCACGCAGAACACCGCGACGGTCAGGCTCACGACGAGATTGAACGCCGTGTAGCCCCAGAACTTGCGCGGGTTCTCCGCGAGCGTGGCCTCCACTTTCGAACGCGCCCGGCTGAACAGCATCAGCCGCGCCCGGCCCTTGCGAAAGTCGCGCAAGGCGAAGAGCACGCCCGGCACGAAGATCGCCAGCGCCAGGACGGCGACGAGGCGGTTCTCGTTCACGCCTTCTCCGCCATCGCGATCGCGGCGGCGAGGTCGAGGCGACCGTCATAGAGCGCGCGGCCGGTGATGACGCCCTCGATGCCGTCATTGGCATGGAGCGCCAGCAGGCGGATGTCGTCAAGGCCCTTCACCCCGCCCGAGGCGATCACCGGCAGGTCGGTGCGGCGGGCGAGATCGACGGTAGCGTCGATGTTCACGCCCTTGAGCAGGCCGTCGCGGCCGATATCGGTGAACAGCAGCGAGGCCACGCCCGCGTCCTCGAAGCGGCGGGCCATGTCGACGATCGAAACGTCGGAGACTTCGGCCCAGCCCTCGGTCGCGACCATGCCGTCGCGCGCGTCCACGGCGACGACGATGCCGCCGGGATATTCGCCCGCCATGTCCTTGACGAACTGCGGGTCCTTCAGCGCCGCCGTGCCCATGACCACGCGGCTGACGCCGAGATCGAACCAGCCCGCTACTGCCTCGCGCGTGCGAATGCCGCCGCCGAGCTGGACGTGGCCGGGGAACACCTCAAGGATGGCTTCCACGGCCTCCCTGTTCTCGGCGCGGCCCGCGAAGGAGCCGTCGAGATCGACGACATGGAGATACTGCGAACCGGCCTCGGCAAAGAGCATGGCCTGCGCGGCGGGATTGTCGCCATAGACGGTGGCGCGGTCCATATCGCCTTCGGCGAGACGCACGACCTGACCCTGCTTGAGGTCGATGGCGGGAAATACGATCATTGCTTGGCGTTCCTGAGGTCCTGAGGGCTGCGCATGGGCTTCGACAAGCTCAGCCTGAGCGGGATTGGGTGTATTTCGGCTTGCAGGACGCGGACCCGCTCGCCGCCCCGCTCCGGCTGAGCTTGTCGAAGCCCCCGAGGCCAGGCACCGGCGTCACGGCTTCCACTCCAGGAACCGCGCCAGCAGCGCGAGGCCGTAAGCCTGGCTCTTTTCGGGGTGGAACTGCACCCCGACGACATTGTCCTTCGCCACCGCCGCGACCAAGCCGCCGCCATGGTCGGTCATCGCCGCCACATGCGCGCCTTCATCGGGCTGGAAGTGGTAGGAGTGCAGGAAATAGGCCTCGCCGGGTTCGATCAGGCCCTGCGCCGGGTCCTTGCGGCCGAGCGAGACGTCGTTCCAACCCATGTGCGGAATCTTGATCGCGGGATCGGTGCGCTCGATGATCTGCACTTGCCCGCCGATCCAGTCGAGTCCCTTGGTCACGCCGTGCTCCAGCCCGCGCGTGGCGAGCAGTTGCATGCCCACGCAGATGCCGAGGAACGGCGCACCGCCGACATGGACACGCTCGGTCATGGCCTCGACCATGCCGCGAATGCCCCAGAGGCCTTCGGCGCAGGCCCGAAACGAGCCGACGCCCGGCAGGACGATGCGGTCCGCCGCCCGGACCACGTCCGGATTGGCGGTGATCACCACATTTTCCGCCCCGGCCGCCCGCAGCGCATTGGCCACCGAATAGAGGTTGCCCGCGCCGTAGTCGATCAGCGCCAAAGTCATCCGGCGAGACCCGCCACGCTGTCGTCAAGGAAGCCGTGGGCCCATTCGATCACTTCGATGGTGGCGACGCCGCCCTGCACGAAGGGGTCCTGCAAGGCGAGCGCTTCCACTGCGGCCTTGCTTTCGCCCCGGGCCAGCAGGATGCCGCCCTCGCGCGGGACCTTGCGGCCCCAGCCCAGCAGATGGCCCGCCGCATGCTGCTCGCGCAGCCAGGCGACATGCTTGTCCAGCAGCGCATCGACCGCCTCGATCGGCGCGGTGTAGGTAAGCGAGACGATGAAGCTGGCCATTACAACGACTCCTGTCCGAGAATGCCCTTGGTCGAAGGGATCGCCCCGCCCTTGCGCGGGTCCAGTTCCACCGCGGTGCGCATGGCGCGGGCGAAGCCCTTGAAGATGCCTTCGCAGATATGGTGGTTGTTGGTGCCGTAGAGAAGCTCGATATGCAGGGTGATGCCCACCGCCTGCGCGATCGAGTGGAACCAGTGCTCGACCATCTCGGTGTCGAATTCGCCCAGCTTCTCCTGCGTGAAACCGGCCTTCCACACGAGCCAGGGGCGCCCCGAGATGTCGAGCGAAACGCGGCTGAGCGCCTCGTCCATCGGCGAGTGGACGTCGCCGTAGCGGCCGATCCCGGCGCGGTCGCCCAGAGCCTGGCTGATCGCCTGGCCGATGGCGATGGCGCTGTCCTCGGTCGTATGGTGCTGGTCGACGTGGAGGTCGCCCTTGATGCGGCAGGTGATGTCGATCAGCGAATGGCGGCTGAACTGCTCGATCATATGGTCGAGGAAGCCGATCCCGGTGGAGACCTGATAGGCCCCCGTGCCATCGAGATTCACCTCCACGGCGATGTCGGTCTCGTGAGTCTTGCGGATGATCGAGGCTGTACGCATGGCAGCGCCTATAGACCGCTACGCACGGGAATCAATTCCGCGCGGCACCAAGTGTGCGCGAAAAGCGTTTCGGAAGTAATCTTCGGTCGTAGGCATCATAAACGACCTAGGGAAAACCGGTCGGAACGTGTTATTTTCCACTTTAACCCGCTTGACCGGAAATGGAACCATGAGCACGTAAGGCGCGATGAACGATACGACACCAGACAGCCTGATCCCCTACGACGAAATCGTCCAGGAGGCCCTGCGCGCCGTTGTCGGCCGCGTGCTCGGCCAGGTCGAGGACGCGGGCGGCGTCCTGCCCGGCGCCCACCATTTCTACATCACCTTCAAGACCGGCGCGCCCGGCGTAACGGTTCCTCCCGAACTGCGCGCCCGTTTCCCGGACGAGATGACGATCGTGCTCCAGAACAAGTTCTGGGACCTCGCGGTGCGCGAGGACGGCTTCACCGTCAGCCTCAGCTTCAACCAGATGCCGTCCAAGCTGGTGATTCCCTTCTCGGCGATCACGGCCTTCGTCGATCCGGCAGTGGACTTCGGCCTGCAGTTCCAGGCGGTGGAAGATGACGAGGACGAAGACGATCTTGCCGCTCCGGAGAACGATTCGGAACGCGACGTGGCCTCGCGCATTACTCCCAGCGAAGACGGCTCGAACGTCGTTTCGGTCGATTTCGGCAAGAAGAAGTAAGGCGGGCTGACGAAGCCCGAGAAGGCAAGCTTCATGGGCGTCGTTTCCGTTCCGAAAAAAGTCAGCAAGAGTGTCGGCAACAGCGTCGGCAGGGGCGTGAGCAAGGCCGGAACGGCGGTAAAGAATACCGCCGGGAAGGCGCTGGACAAGGCCAGCACCCTCAGCGGCCCCAGCCCGAACACCGCCACCAACCTCGCCATTGCCGACATCGCCCTGCGCGGCGGCAGCTTTCTGGCCCGGCGCGCGATGGAGCATGCGCTGCTGGGCAAGCGCTACACCCCGGAAACCGCGGCGCAGATCCTGCGCGGACGCTCTTTCAGCCAGGCGATGCTGCATACCGCCATCGCCCGCATGGCGCTCGGCTCCGCGCCGGGCGCCGCACTGGTCATCGGCGGCCTCGCCGCCAAGACGCTCTACGAGCGCAGCCGCGCCCGCAAGGAGAAGCTCCGCGGCGAAAAGCAGATCCGCGCCATGGCCGAGGACGGTGCCGACGAAAGCAAGGGCGAAACCGACCTCATGCCGAAGATCGGCGGATAGGCACGCCCGATTTCCCTGGAATTGCCCTCTTGATTTACCGGCCCGGCCTCGGCATCGGGGCACATGGTCAACTCCCCGGAAAATCCTGCCGATACGCTCGCCCGCCGCGGGCTGATGCTCATTCTGTCCTCGCCCTCCGGCGCCGGCAAGACGACGATCGCGCGCATGCTGCTCGAACACGATCCGCACATCCGCAACTCGGTCTCCTGCACCACCCGTGCGCCGCGTCCCGGCGAAGTGGATGGCAAGGACTACCACTTCGTCAGCAAGGAACAGTTCGACCGCATGGTTGCCGACGAGGACTTCCTCGAATGGGCTACCGTGTTCGGCCATTCCTACGGCACCCCCAAGGCCCAGGTTAAGGCCGGGCTGAAGGACGGGCAGGACTACCTGTTCGACATCGACTGGCAGGGTACCCAGCAGCTCTACCAGAAGCTGGAGCGTGACGTCGTGCGCGTGTTCCTGCTGCCGCCGAGCATCGACGAACTGCGCCGCCGCCTGACCGGGCGCGGTACCGACAGCATGGACGTGATCGCCGCCCGCATGGAGCGCGCCCGCTCGGAAATCAGCCACTGGGACGGCTACGACTACGTGGTGGTCAACGACGACATCGCCGCGTGCTTCGACAAGGTGGAACAGATTCTCTACGCCGAACGCATGCGCCGCGCCCGCCAGACCGGGCTGATCGGCTTCGTACGCGAACTGATGGTTCCCTAACCCGATTTTTCCTGTTCCTTGCGGGCACCTGCGCGGGTTTCGCGCGTAGATAGCCGGGAGCGCTTGGAACGGGAGAAGATCATGGCCGCGCGAAAGAACCCGCTGGTGCAGGCCCTGCCATGGGCCTGCCTGTTCGCCCTTTCGGCCTGCGGTTCACCTTCCCGCGAGGAAGCGACCGCAAGCCCGCAGGCCAGCGCGACAGACACGGAACAGCCCCCAGCCCCGGCAGCGCCCTCGCCGCAAAGCCTGCCGCCTGCCGAACCGCTGTCCTGCTCGGACGAGATCGGTGCCGCCGCCGCGCAGAAGCGCGCGGACTTGTGCCGCAACGTCTCCCCGGCCACGCATCCGCCCTGCAACATCGCCAACTCCTGCGCGATGATCGAGGACGAAATCGCCCGAAGCTGTGCGCTCTTCGAATCCAGGGGCGATCCGATGCCCGAATGCGCTGTCGATCCGAAAAGCAAGGAAGCCGCAGCAGCAGTCATCGAGCGCTACTACTCCGCGCTCAACGCCCGCGATTACGCCACCGCCTGGCAGCAATGGGGCAACGACGGCCCACCGAACCAGACGCTGGAAAAGTTCCAGGCCGGTTTCGCCCATACCCGCGCCATCCATGTCGCGATCAGCAAGCTGGAGCCGGGAGACGCGGGCGCCGGCTCGATCTATCAGTCGGTTCCGGTGACGGTGGACGCCATGCTCGACGACGGCACCCACCAGCGTTTTCGCGGCACTTACGTGGTACGCCGCGTGAACGACGTGGACGGCGCGAGCGCAGCGCAACTGCGCTGGCACATCGATTCGGCGCGGCTCACCTCCGCGCGCTGAGGTCCGGGGCGGCGGTAAGTCCTCTCTCCGCTCCCACTCTTCATCGCCCCAACCTACCCGTCGTCCCCGCGAAGGCGGGGACGACGGGGGCGTAGATAACGAGAGTCGCCCCTTTGCCTCAGCTTATGGCCACCCGAGTCCTTCTTTCTTGTCCTCGCCCTCCGCAGCCTCTAGGCGCGCCTGCAAACCTGCCTTTTGACCGACTTTCTGGAGACGCGAACATGTCCGAACTCGAAACCGCGATCGAAGCCGCCTGGGATGCGCGCGACACCGTCACCCCCGCCAGCGAAGACGTGCGCAAGCTCGTTGACGAAGCGCTCGGCCTGATCGAATCGGGCGCCGCCCGCGTCGCCGAACCGGACGGTCAGGGTGGTTGGAAGGTCAACCAGTGGCTGAAGAAGGCGGTCCTGCTCTCGTTCCGCCTCAACGACAACGCCCCCGTCGCCCACGGCGCCGGCGGCGCCCCCGCTTTCGACAAGGTGCCGGTGAAGTTCGACGGCTGGGCCGACGAAGACTTCCGCAAGGCCGGTTTCCGCGTGGTTCCGGGCGCGGTCGCCCGCCGCGGCACCTACATCTCGAAGGGCGTCGTGCTGATGCCGAGCTTCGTGAACATCGGCGCCTATGTCGGCGAAGGCACCATGGTCGACACCTGGGCGACCGTGGGCTCCTGCGCGCAGATCGGCAAGAACGTCCACATCTCGGGCGGCGTCGGCATCGGCGGCGTGCTTGAGCCGCTCCAGGCCGGCCCGGTCATCATCGAGGACAACTGCTTCATCGGCGCCCGTTCGGAAGTGGCCGAAGGCGTCGTCGTCGGCGAAGGCGCGGTGCTGTCGATGGGCGTCTACCTCGGCGCCTCCACCAAGATCGTCGACCGTGCGACCGGCGAAGTCCACATCGGCAAGGTTCCGCCCTATTCGGTGGTCGTCCCCGGCTCGCTGCCCGGCAAGCCGCTGCCCGACGGCACCCCCGGCCCGTCGCTCTACTGCGCCGTGATCGTCAAGACCGTCGACGCGCAGACCCGCTCGAAGACCGGCATTAACGAGCTGCTGCGCGACTGATCGCGGGCTTCGAACCAGCGTTCCGGAAGGGGTCGGATGGCACGCCATCCGGCCCCTTTCGCGTCTCGGGAACCGGACGAACGGCATCGGCGTTTCCGTGATTGGCCCTGAATGTACGGCGGCCACGACGAGCCGCTCCCAAAGCTGCGGGCCACGGGAGAGCCGAGATGCAACGCATCGGTGAAGAAGTTCATCTGGACGAGGACGAGGCCCGCTCGGGCAGTACGCCCCACATCGTGCGCTATGTCCTGATCGCCAGCCTGATCCTCGCGATTCTGGCCATGTCCGCGATCTGGATTTCGCGCGCCTGGTGGGACCAGCCGCCACCGCAGGGCCACCCGGTCACGGCCGAGGAACACGCGCTGGGCGGGTGAACCGTCGAATTCGCTTGCCAGAGCGGCCGACTCGACTGATCCTGCCTGCGGAAAACAAGGAACCGCACGCTTCCGGGCGATGCAGAGTTCTCAGGACAGGAGAAGCGGATGCAGGATGAGGTAACCACGCCCTCGCACGGCCGTCACGCCGCGCGCATTCCCCAAGGCAATGCCACGCTGAAGATTCTGCCGCATATTCTGGCCGCGATCTTCGGCGTCTTTGCGGTAGCGATCGTGATTCTCTGGCTTTCGATCGGCATCTGGAGCCGTCCCGATCCGCACCGCCTGATGCCCGGCGCGGCCCAGCAGCAGGCCCCGGCGGAACCTGTTCACCAGCTTTGACGGAAACGAAAAAGCGAGCCGCCGGCGGAGGCGTGTCCCGAGCGCGGCCAAGGCCGCGCTCCCGCCATGGACCTGCCGTTCGCCCCCCGACGCCCGACAAGCCCCCTGCACCGACGGCTCCCATATGAAAGGCGGCAAAGCGCCGATCTCTAGAAGGTCCGATACTGCGTTCGGTGACGTGGGTATTCGCCATGTCCCGTAGCGAGGACAGAGCGTTGCAGAAATTTAACGGCGCTGGTCCCGTCGCGAAACCGTCGATTCAGGCCAGCAGCGCTCGCGTACGGGCCACGACTTCGATCAGGTAATCGCGCGCCGCCTCCACGCCGAGCGCGGCCTGCGGCAGGGCCATGTCCAGCCCGAGCGTCTTGCCGCGCGGCAGGGCATCGACGAATTCGCGCAGCGGCAGATCACCCTCGCCGGGGATCAGCCGTCCGCCGCCCGGCTCGCCCTCACCCTTGAGCATGGCATCGCAAAGCCGGACATGCCCGATCAGCGCCGCATCGAGTTCGGCCAGTTCCCGCACGGCGCCGCCGGAACGGAAGAAATGCAGAGCGTCCACGGTCACGCTTACCCGGTCTCCACCGATATGGGCGACAAGGGCCAGAGCCTCAGCGAGACTGCGGACGGTCATGATCGGAGAGAATTCGAAAGCGAAGTCCATGTCGCGTTCGTGGGCCATTTCCGCGAGGCGTGCCATGTAGTCGAAGGCCTGCTCGCGTTCGAGGCCGTTGTCGCGCGCGCCGATGCGGCGGGTGCCGAGTTCGGCGAACACGTCCATGTCAGCGGCGTGGTCTTCCGGTGTCAGCGTTGCCGAACCGTTGATCCCCTCGCCGAGGCCGATACGCAGGCCGCCGTCTGCCAACGCCGCCCTGACCTCGCGGCGCAGCGCGGCATCGTCTCGCAGCGACCACGGCGCGTAGCCCTCGGGCTGACCGGCGGGTTGCTCCAGCCCCAGCGACACCGCCTTGCATTCCATCTGCGCGGCAAGCCGGACATGCTCGACCGGGCCCATGCCGGCAACCGTGCGCATGTCGATGCCTAGGGGATGGGGCATGATGTTAACCTCGTGAACCGTTGAGGGGTGTGAAGACATCCTGAATAGCCGTCCTTGCCCGCGCCGCGAAGCCTCGATCGCAGGAAAGCCACAGTTGGCGCAAGCTACCCGCCCCGTCCGCGAAACAGCTTGACGGCGAAGCCCGCCCCGGCGACGGGCAGGGCCTTCATCGACAAGGACAGACCCCCGCCATGATCGCATCCGTTTCCCTGCCTTCCGGCGTCACTTTCGCCAACGACCGGCCTTTCGTGCTGATCGGCGGCATGAACGTGATGGAGAGCCGCGAGGCGGTGATGGACGTGGCCGCCGAATTCGTGCGCGTCACCGGGGAGTTGGGCATTCCCTACGTGTTCAAGGCCAGCTTCGACAAGGCGAACCGCTCATCGATCTCCTCGTTCCGCGGCCCCGGTCTCGACGAGGGTATAAAGATCCTGGCCGAAGTGAAAGACCGCTTCGGCGTGCCGGTGCTCACCGACGTCCACGAGCCGTTCCAGGCGGAGGCCGTGGCCGAAGTCGCCGACATCCTCCAGCTTCCCGCCTTCCTCGCCCGCCAGACCGATCTCGTGGTGGCGCTGGCGCGCACCGGCAAGGTCATCAACGTGAAGAAGCCGCAGTTCCTCGCCCCGCAGGAGATGCGCCACATTATCCGCAAGTGCGAGGAAGCCGGGAACGGTCAGGTGCTGCTCTGCGAGCGCGGTTCCTCGTTCGGCTACAACAATCTCGTCGTCGACATGCTCGGCATGGACGATATGAAGGCGATGGCCCCTGTGGTGTTCGATGCCACCCATGCGCTCCAGCGCCCCGGCGGGCGCCCCGACAGCGCCGACGGGCGCCGCACTCAGGCCGCCGCGCTCACCCGCGCGGGCATGGCGCTGGGCATCGCCGGACTGTTCCTGGAAGCGCATCCCGATCCCGACAAGGCGCTCTGCGACGGCCCCTGCGCCCTCCCGCTGGACCGTCTGCGTGCCTATCTCGAACAGGTTCAGGCCATCGACCGCGTGGTCAAGGCCTTCCCGCCGCTGGATATCGATTGAGGTAACAGAACGCGGCTCGCCTATTAGGCGATGCCGCGTTCCTTGAGGATGCGCTCGATCACCGGCTTGTCACCGGGATTGTTGAGTTCGATCGCGTCCCACGACAGCGGATCGAGCGTGACGACCGAGACCGGCAGGCCGAGATCGAGGAAGCGCAGCTGCTCCAGCCCTTCGAGCAGTTCCAGCTCACAGGGCGGTGCCGCGACATAACGCTCCAACGCTTCACGGCGATAGGCATAGAGGCCGAGGTGCAGGTGCACGGGCGGGAATTCCCGCGCCGCCGCATCGGCCGGAAGATAGGGCAGCACCCGCTTCGAGAAATAGAGCGCCCGTCCGCGCCCGTCGATCACGGCCGTGGTTCCGCCGACGCGGCCCTCGGCCTGATCCTGCACCAGATGCTCGTAAACTGAGCGCGAGGCGCGGACCGCCGGAGTCGCCATGATCGCCTCGGGGTCTTCGAGCAGGCGCTCCACCAGCGCGGGCACGACACCTGAAGGCGACAGCGGCGCGTCGCCCTGAAGGTTCACCACGACATCGGCCACCGGGCCGAGCTTCGCAATCGCTTCAGCACAGCGCTCGGTGCCATTGGCGCAATCCGGCGAGGTCATCACCACTTGCCCGCCGAAGCTCTCGACTTCCGCGGCAATCCGCGCATCGTCGGTAGCGACCCAAACCCCGGCGGAACCGGGCACGCCCATGGCGCAGTCCCAGCTTCGCCGGATCAGGCTGCGCTCCTCGCCGGTGGCTCCGGCCAGGCGCACGAGCGGCTTGCCGGGATAACGGCTCGACGCATAGCGCGCCGGGATGACGATCGCAAAACTGGTTGACGTCACGGAAAGGTCAGCTCAGCCCTGCGCGGAGGAAGTCGTGCAGATGAATGATGCCGACCGGAATCTGGTTGATCGTCGCGACCATCTCGTTCTCGACCACGGCACAGTTCGGGCCTTCTTCGCCGACCACGAAAGCGCAGGTGATCTGGGCATCGTTGAAGAAGCGCATGGCATCCTCGGCGGCCATGTTCGCGCGCAGCATCTTCGGGCGCGGCGTCATCACGTCGCGCGCGCAGACCCGGTCGAGCATCTTGAAGTGCCGGCGCAAGTCGCCGTCGGTGATGATCCCGGCCAGGCGGCCCGCCGGATCGACGACCCCGGCGATGCCGAAGCCCATCGAGGTCATGCAGGTGATGACTTCGTCCATCGGCAGGTCGAGATCGACCAGCGGCAGCTTGTCAGTGCCGTGCATGATCTGGCTGACCGAAGCGAGACGCAGGCCGATCGAGCCGCCGGGATGCAGCGCCTTGAGGCTCTCGCGAGAGACGCCCTGCATATCCATCAGCACCATCGCAATCGCATCGCCGAGCGCAAGCTGCTGCGTGGTCGAGCTGGTGGGAGCGATATTGGCGGAGCAGGCTTCGGTGGCAACGGGCAGCAGCACGCAGACGTCGGAACGGCGCTCGACCAGTGAATCGGCGTAGGAAGTCATGCCGACGACGGGAATGCCGCAGCGCTCGGTGTGATCGAACAGCACCTGAAGCTCGGCGGTGTTGCCGGAATTGGAAATGGCGAGCACCACGTCGCCCTCCACCACCATGCCGAGATCGCCGTGCGCGGCTTCACCGGGGTGGAGATACATGGCGGGTGAGCCGGTAGCGGAAAGCGTCGCTGCGATCTTGCGCGCGATGTGGCCCGACTTGCCGACGCCGGCCACGACGATGCGGCCCGTGGCACCGGCCAGAAGCTGGCAGGCCTTGGTGAAGCTCGTGCCCAGCGACGCGCCGAGCTGGTCCAGCGTGCGGGCTTCGATATCGATGACTTCGCGTGCGCGGGAGACGATGAAATTGCTAGCCCCGACGGCTATCGAGACAACGGAATTCGACAAAACTACCCCCCTGGTCGCGCGCTTTCGATTGCTACGCATCAGATGACACCTTGCGCCTAATAGCTTCTCGGTCTCGGTACACAACGCCGCAGTTCTGACATGTACTGTTAGACACCGCGGTAATCGGCAATTTTGTGCTAAGCAGCATGAGGTACTATGTAAACCCCACATGACGGCGGATTTCCTCCGCTTGCCGCAAATCAGGCACGGCCACCGGTCAGTAGAAGAGCGCTATAGTTGACCGAAATTTATTATGGCCGTTTGATGGCAAACAAACCCGACTAATTCAGTCCAATGCGTCTACGGGACGACGCCTGCCGACGCGCTGCCAGGGTTGACCGATCACTTTCTCGAAGCGATCCCGGATGCCCCAGAGCCAGCCGATGCGGCGCTCGGCAAGGCCGGGCAGGCTCAGCAGGTCGCCGCCCAGCCAGGGCAGGAACGGATTGCGCCGCGAATAGGACCATATCTCGACGCGCTCGATCGGGCGCGCCGAGGCGCCGCGCGCGTGAAAGCCGAGGGTATCGGCCACGACCAGCGTATTGCCAGGCACCGCCAGCGCCCTCGGCTGGGGAAGCCCCATCTCGGCAAGGTCGCTCGCCCTGACGCGCGGCGATCCGCGCGCGGAAAGCCGGTCGATCGCACGCGGATCGGCCAGGCTGCGGCGATGTTCCCAGTCCAGCCGCTCTTTCGTCAGGCGATGCGAGCCGGGCACGAAAGTGAAAGGCGCTTCGTCCGCGGTGACCGGGTTTAGGAACAGCCAGGCCTTGAGCGAGGAATGGAAGGCATCGGCATGGAGCGATTCCTGGGGGTCCGCCTCGTTGCTGGCATCGTGGGTGACGATGGTCTGGATATAGTGCACCGGGCGGATGCGGAAACCGGCGACATATTCGAACAGGGCATTGAGATCGCGGCGATCCAGCAGGCCCCGCAGCTGCGGAATCGCGTGCAGCATGGCCGGATCGATCGCGAGGCGGCGGGTGATCGCATCGCCCTGCCGCATCTCGCGCGCCTCGCCTTCATAGGAGAGGATCGCAGCGCGCAGAGCGGTGAACTGTTCGGGCGGAATGACGTTCTCGATCGCGACATAGCCGTCGCGATCGAAAGCCTCGCGCCAGTCCGCACGGACCTTCTTCGCCAGCCGCCAGCGCCGCCACGCACAGAGCGCGCCCGCCAGCCTGACCCTTCCCCGGTGCAGCCCCAAACGATTGAGTCGCTGCGAGCCGATCAGGGGATTGTCGAGAAAACTTTTGGCCGATGTCCCTAGCTGAAAGAGCCAGACAGGTGACAGGAGTAGCAATTTTATCGACTTCGGAACTCTCATAGGAAGGGCGCTACCGATTTCCCGGAAGCAGGGCAACAGCCCGCGGGAGCAATCGACAGTGACGGATTTCGTCTTCTTCGGGGCGCTGAACAGGCTTGGCCGAATACCCGGCTCAGCTTTTCAGGATGAGAAGATACATGAGGATGGGTTCTTCCAGCGGCTTCGCCCTGGCACTGGCCATCTGCCTTTCAGCGACACCGGCACGGGCAGATGAGTGGGAGGGTTCGCCGCCTCTGTCGGCGCCCGATACTTCCGCGCAAACCACGCCGATCGGCCCCCTACCGATCACCGTATCGCAATGGAATCTCGCCGATATCGCCTCGCCTGATCTGATCGATCTGACTCCGACAGCGCTTGCCGAACTGCCCGAAGAGCCTCCCGATATCTACGGCCCCATCCAGCCCCTCTCGCCCGGCGGCCCTCTCGACGCATCGGGGCATGTCCCGCGCGAACATGCTCCCTATCGCGGCTTCTTCCGGCAAGCCGGAACGATCAGGACCGAACTCGCCATCCTGTTCGTCTATATGGGCGCGCAAAGCATTCCCAAGGTCTTCAAGAAGACCGCACCGTTCCACTTCAAGGACGAAGGCTGGTTCGGCAAGGACACCGCGAACATCGGCATGGACAAGCTCACCCATGCCTTCAACACCTACCTGATCGCCGACATTCTCCACGCGCGCCTGCACCGCAATACGCAAGGTTCGCAAGGCGATGCCGTAACGGCAGGCGTCATCGCCGCCGGGGTCATGGCGCTCAACGAAATCTCGGACGGTATCGAGACCGACAGCGGCTATTCGATGCAGGACATCGCGATGAACCTGACCGGCGCGACGCTCTCCGTGCTGCGCAACTCGGTGCCGGGCCTGAAGGACAAGTTCGCCTTCAAGATCGAGATCATGCCGAACGACCGGATCTACAGCCACGTCGGCAAGAAACACTACGCGCAGCAACGCTTCCTCTTCGCGCTGAAAGGCGCCGGGTTCGAGGGCCTCCAGCGCAGCCCGCTGCGTTTCCTCGACCTCCAGATCGGCTATTACGCCACCGACTTTCTCAACAGCGACCGCGCCAGAGGCATCGAACCCAAGCGGCACCTGTTCTTCGGTCTCGGCCTTAATCTGGGCGAACTGCTGTTCGGCCGCTCGGAGTCGCGGTTCGGCAAGGCGGCCCATTCGGTGCTCGATCACGTCCAGCTTCCCTATACCTCGCTGCGTGTCGACACGCACGGCGACTTCGGCCATTGGTGACGGCTCGCTTTCCTGTCCGATCCCGAAGGCCCGCCGACCATGAACCGAAATCTCACGCCTGCCGTCGAGCAGGCGATGCGCGAGGCGGCACGTCTCGCCATCCTGCCGCGCTTCGGCACGGCAGGCGCCGCGCCGGTCGAGAACAAGGCGGAAGATCCCGGTGACAGCGAGCCGGTAACTGCCGCCGACCGGGAATGCGAAGCGATCCTGTCCGACCGCCTCGCGGGCCTGATCCCCGGCGCCCATGTCGTCGGCGAGGAAGCCGTGCATCATCGGCCGGAGCTGCTGGACCATCTCGGCTCCGGCGCCTGCTGGATCATCGACCCACTGGACGGAACCGCCAATTTCGCGGCGGGAACCGCCCCCTTCGGCCTGCTTGTGGCGCTGGCGCAGGATGGGATTCCGGTCGGCGGCTGGATACTCGATCCGCTATCCGGTCGCTTCTGCGCGGCGCTTTCGGGTGAAGGCGCGGCGATCGACGGAGCTGCGTTCCGCGCGCCCTCCACCGAACCGGCTCGCCCGGTCGTGGCGGTGACGCGGCTCATGCCCGACAAAGAGCGACGCGCGCGCCTGCTCACCGCTCTCGCAGCAGAGGCCGAAGTGCTCGACAGCCCCCGCTGCGCCGCCGACCAGTACCCCCGCATCGCAACGGGAGGTAACCATGCAACCCTGTTCACCCGCACCCTGCCCTGGGACCATGCGGCGGGCGTGCTGTTTCTCAACGAAGCGGGAGGCCGCGCCGCCCGGCCCGACGGCACTGCCTATCGCTGCGACGACCGGCGCGAAGGCCTGATCGCGGCCACCACGCAAAAAACGTGGGACCGGGCGGCGGATCGCCTCTCCACGCTTGGCGATTCGCTTGCCGTGGAGCTAGAGACCGCGCGATGACGGTTCCCTTCCTGCGCATCCCGCCCTTTCCGGGCCACCGCGCCGCGCCTCTCGCCGAGGCCTCTTCCAGCCGCAATGCGGAAGTCCAAGGTCTTGCCGCCCTGCTGCGCGAAGCCCGCGTCGGCGGTGCCTACTGGGGTAAGGCAGCCTTGCTGCCCGAGAGGCGCTCCATACTCGTTGCTGCGCCAAAGCCCGAAACGGCAAGCGAAGCCGCGCAATACTTGCGCGCGGCAGGACTGGAATCGCAGGCGGTCTCTCTCGGCAGCCTGCCCGTCGAGGCCGATCCGTGGAGCCTCTGCGCCGCTGCCGATCTCGTGATCGCCGATGCCGACGACGAATTGCTGCTGGTGGCCTCCCTATCTGGCTGTCGGGTCGAACCGCTCGGCGCGGGCCGCTTCGCCGCGCTGGCCGACCCCGACACGCTGGAGGAGATTCTCGCCGCCGAACTCGGACGCTGGACCTATCGCGATCCCTTCACCGGCGACGTTCTGGAACCGAAACAGGCGATCGCCCTGCTGGCCCGCTGGCGCCGCCTGATCGACGCAAACCGCTCGGTCACCGCGATCTACGGCATCGCGCCGTGGAAGCGCATCACCGCCGACGCCCTGCTCTGGGACGGTTCCGGCCCGGTCCGCCATGCCAAGACCGAGCTTCCCTCTGACGCCTCGCAAGTGCTGGCCTGGATCGCACGCAGCGATGCCCGCACTCTCTCGCAGCTCGAAGCGCGCGGCGTGCGGATCGGCGAGATCGAGGACGGCATGATCCGCTCGACCGGCCTCGGCGCCAATTGCGTGCCGCCGCTCTCGATCGTCGTCGACGCCCACGGCCCCCACTTCGACCCTGCCCAGGCGAGCGAACTGGAACTTCTGCTCGAAACCGCGACGATCCCCGAGGACATGCTCCGCCGCGCCGCAGCCTTGCGCGAACGGCTCGTTTCGGGCGGGATCAGCAAGTACGGACAGGACGCCGAACGCCCCGCTGCGTCCAGAGAGAACAACCGCAAGCAGGTGCTCGTGACCGGACAAGTCGCGGACGACCGCTCGGTGCTGCGCGGCGGCGGCGGACTGGACAACCTCGCCCTGCTGCGCCGCGCACGCCAGCATGACCCGGACGCCCACATCGTCTTCAAGCCCCACCCCGATGTCGAGGCCGGCCACCGCAAGGGCCACATCCCCGATGCCGAGGCGCTGCAATATGCCGACGAGATCGACCGCACGTCCTCGATCGCCGCGCTGCTCGACCGGGTCGATGCCGTGCATGTCCTGACCTCGCTGGCCGGGTTCGAGGCGCTGATGCGCGGGCGCGAAGTCGTGACCCACGGCGTGCCGTTCTACGCGGGATGGGGCCTGACCCACGACCTCGGCAACGTTCCCGCCCGCCGCACCCGCCAGCGCACGCTCGACGAATTGGTGGCGGCCACGCTCATTCTCTACCCGCGCTACCTCGACCCCGTTACCCGCCTGCCCTGCGAGCCGGAAATCCTGGTGGAGCGGATCGCCGGAGGGCAGGCAGGGGTCCGGTCCAACCTCATCCGCCTGCGCGAGGCGCAAGGCCGGATCAAACGCCTGCTGGGCTGGATGACGGGCCGATGACGGTAAAAAATCGCAAAATGAGCGCCGAGGATCGTCCTTTCGTGCTCGATATCAGCCGCCTGATCTGGCGGCTCTGGGCGGGACGCCTGCCGACCGGGATCGACCGGGTCTGCCTGGCCTATCTGGAGGAATTCGCCGGTCAGTCGCTCGCCATGCTGCAATCGGGCGAGCGCCGCGTCGTCCTCGGCCCACGCGCCAGCGACCGGCTGTTCGCGCTGATGCTGGCGGGCGTCGGCAAGCCGATCCGGCGCGGGCTGGTGCTGCAACTGGCGACGGCCATTCCCCTAGCCCTCGCCCGCCCGCCCCGCGTGGCCGGGAAAATCTATCTCAATGTCGGCCACACCGGGCTCAACGCCGAAGGACTGGTGGACTGGCTCGCGGCGCAGCGCCTGCGGCCGGTGTTCCTGATCCACGACCTGATCCCGATCACCCATCCGCAATATTGCCGCGCGGGCGAGGCCGAACGCCATGCGAAACGTATGCGCCACGCCCTCGCCGCCGCGCAGGGCTTCATCGTCAATTCCGCCGACACCGGCGAGGAACTGACCCGCTTCGCCCGCAGCGAAGGCGGCGAACCGGCCCCCACCCTCGTTGCCCATCTCGGAATCGAGAAACTATCGGCAGCCCCCGTCACCGCCACGCCGCACGCGCGTCCCTATTTTCTCTGCCTGGGCACGATCGAGGCGCGCAAGAATCATATCCTGCTGCTGCGCGTCTGGAAGGCCCTGCGCGAGGAACTCGGCGCGGAAACGCCCGATCTGGTGCTGATCGGCCAGCGCGGCTGGGAAGCGCAGGACGTCTTCGATCTGCTCGATTCCGAAAGCCACGAGCACGGCCGAGTCATCGAACTGGCCCGCTGCACCGACGGCGAACTGGCGGACTGGCTGGACCACGCCCAGGCCCTGCTGATGCCGAGCCATGTCGAGGGCTACGGCCTGCCCGTGCTGGAAGCCTTCTCGCGCGGCACCCCGGTGATCGCCGCCGACCTTGCCGTCTACCGCGAACTGGCCCCCGGCATCCCCGTGCTGCTGGGCGCGGGGGACGAGCGCGGCTGGCAGGACGCGATACGCACCTGCCTTGGCGAAAGCGCCGAGATCGCGCGGCAGAAGCAGCTACTCCAGACTTACCGCGCACCCGACTGGCCCGGCCACATGGCTCTCGTGCGCCAGTGGCTCGAACGGCTCTAGGGCCTGTAGGGATTCAGCCCATGCGGGCCTGCGAACGGCGGCCTTTCGCGCTTCCGGTGCTCACGTACCTAAAGTACGCTGCGCGCCGGATCACGAAAGTCCACCGTTCTCGGCTCCGCCTGAACTGAATCCCCACAAGCCCTAGCCGACCGAGCAGCCGTCGCCCTCGCTGACTTTCGACCCGTCCGGCTTGTACCAGGTGGCGATCGGCCCGCTCTGCTCGTCGTAGTAGCAGACGGAAGACACAGTGTTCGTCGTCGCATCGACGTGGACCGCGTAGTTATGGGCGCCGCAATTGTGCTGCTCGCACTGCGAGGCGGCGATGTCGTTGTCCTTGCGCATCACCGGGCCGACCGGTCCCTTGATCGCCGCGATGGCGGCGAGAACCTTCGGATCGCTCACGGCGCGGGAGAGACCCTCCTGCACCACGGGATGCTGGAAGAAGGCATAGTCGCCCACCTTTTCGAACGGATACTTGCCGACATAAGCAGAGAGACTGGCCACCGCTCCGATCGGCGCGCTGGTAACGGCCTCAGCCGTGGCCGCTTCCTCCGTAGCTGCCTCGGCAGAGCGCTCGGCGAGAACCGAAGACGGTACAGCGTCCGGTTCGGCGCCCTTGTTGCAGCCCGTAAGGCCGCCGAGAGCTAAAACGAGAACACCGCCCGCCACCAGGGCGCGCCAGTCAGGGTCATGCATCCGGTATCCTCCTCACGTTCGACTCCTGTCGAATCGCACCGGAGCATCGCCGGTTCCCGCGCCGACTGCAATCGCGCCGGAAACGGTCCGATCCTTCAGCCGCGGATCGCCGGGCGCAGCCGCATCGCAAAAGACAGCACGAGGGGCCAGAACAACGTGGCGACCACATCGCCGATAGTATCGTGCCAGGCCCAGGAACCATGCGCGAGCCGGTCGATATATTCGTTTCCGAGTTCGAAGATCACCACCATGGCCAGTGGCCAGTTTGAGCTGAGCTTCTTCTTCATCACGATGGCGGTGAGAAGCCAGATCGTCAGGCCCGCGTAAGTATGCGCGAACTTGTCGGGAGCCGGGCACTGCGCGACGATCCAGGCGATCGTGCGCTCATATTGGTGGACGAATTCCATGCTGCCTTATGCTGCGCCGCATCATCCCGGTCCAGCCGGATCGTAGCCGTTCCCGTGACAATTCGCCGAACGGATTCTCGCCCGACATCAAGGCGCAGCGGATTTCGGTCCGCCGCGCCTTGATCTTCTCCCTTTCCTCGGCCTCTTTTCGGCGCCCGGCTTGGATGCCGGCCCGCCTGCTCCCTGTCGTCAGACCGGCTGATGCCGGAGCCTGACCGAGGGGGCGATCGATCGTGTCGCGCCCCGTATCGTCCGTTTTCGCGTTCCCGAAAGACGATCCGCCCTCATCCAGTGAACAGGCTCCGCCACCATGCCGCCGTCAGACGGACAACGATAACGTCGGCCTGCATTGGACGAGGGCGAGATCGTCCGCTCGGGGACCCGGAATATCCTGCATGAGGCCGGCACCGATCATGCTCGGTATCATCCCCGCGTTTCAGTCCTGCTTCAAAGGCTCGGGATGAATAACCCCGGACTTGCAACAAGCAGGACAAGTTCCGCCTGAGATGATGTCAGGAATGGCTTCCTGACACCATTTGTTCATGGCCCTCTTCCAAGCCGGTGCCGTCTTTCGCGGCCCGCCTCTCTTCTGCCTGAACACATAGCATCCGATCAAAGAAATCGGAAGCGATCATTGGCGCAAGGGCGCGGCACTCCGATATTTTGCATTGCGAAAGGAATTCTCCATGTCCCGCGATCTCACCAAGACACTGACCTACTTGTGCCTCCACCTGACGGTCGGCTTCACGGTCGCCTATGTAATGACGGGTTCGCGGGCCCTCGCGGGAGGGATCGCGCTTGTGGAGCCTTGCATCAACGCGGTAGCCTTCTGGTTCCACGAGCGCGCCTGGAAACGATTCGATGCTGCATCCGCTCACGTCGAAAACCGGACTGTTCGGGCGCTTCACCCCGCCTGAGGGCTGCCCGAAAGCGGTGGAAGCTGGACCGAAGCGGGCGAATCGGGAACGACACCTGCTCCCCCGCGTTTGCCAGCACTTGAAGGCTTTTGCGCCCGACACCCCTTCCATTAGTCCCTGAAAGGAACCCCGGCATGACGACGAATTCCGCCTCCGCCCGCTACACAGGCCTCGGCAAGGAAGGCAAGGGCGCGATCACCACCCGTTCGGGCGTGCTCAGCGACCAGCCCTACGGCTTCGGTACGCGCTTCGAAGGCCAGCCGGGCACCAATCCCGAAGAACTGATCGCCGCCGCCCACGCCGCCTGCTTCACGATGGCCACCAGCTTCGCCCTGGCCAAGGCGGGCTTCGCCGACGGCACGCTGGACACCCAGTGCACGATCACGCTCGACAGCGCCGATGGCGGCTTCGCCGTCACCAAGTCCGCGCTGACCCTCAAGGCCAACGTCCCCGGCATCAGCGCCGAGGATTTCGAGCGGCTTGCTGACGAAGCCAAGGCCGGATGCCCGATCTCCAAGTTGCTGAATTGCGAGATCACCCTCGAAAAGTCGCTGGAGGGCTAGGAAAGCCAGTCTTCGCCTGTCATGGCGCCCCTTCCAACGAAAGGACGATCATGGCAGGCGACGACGAGGATTACGTCTACGACGAAGAGAGCGGCGAATGGATGCCGGCCTCCGAACTGGCGAGCAAGCGCGCCGCCGCGACTGCGGTGGAAGTACGCGATGCCGTCGGTAATCTGCTGGCGGACGGCGATCAGGTCACCTTGATCAAGGACCTGGAGGTCAAGGGCGCCGGGCAGACTCTCAAACAAGGCACGCTCATCAAGTCGATCCGACTGACCGGCGATCCGCAGGAGATCGACTGCAAGTATCCCGGCATCAAGGGCCTGGTCCTGCGCGCGGAATTCGTGCGCAAGCGATGAGCCGGCGATCCACGAACGGAATGGCCCGGAACAGCGCGGGTTTTCAGGCGTTTGACAGTCGGAAGGGGGCAATCGGAGAGCCTCATTGCCGATAAGGACGCCAATGAAGACCCACGTTCTGGGCGCGGTCGTCGCCGCAGTCGCGATCGGATGTCTGGCGGGCGCTTGTCTGCCCGCCGGTTCCGATGCGAACGATGGGCAGGCAGAACCCCAAAAAACCCGCAAAATCGTCGATTCCCGGAATCCGGAGCCTCAGCCACGCCCCGAGCCACCCATGGGTTCGCCCCCACTCGGCCGCTGACGGTCGGTCCAGGCACAGCCCTGCCGGGTTTCCCCGCCGATCTTCAGCATCACCGTAAAGGGATAGGTCCGATCGGACATGCCGTCGCTGCATTGCCCCGGCGCGACGGCCAGCGTCAATTCAGCGCCGCCACGCATGCCGGTGAACGACACCCCGCCACGCCCCGCAAAGCGCGTGACCGCGATACTCTCGCCCTTGGGCAAGTCCGGCGCCGAATAGGTCATCCGCGTTCCCATGACCTCACCGCCCCAGAACGGTTCGGTGCCGAGGAAGCGAATGGTCTCCCCGCTGCCGATCTCGTGGAAAGGCGCATGGTCGGCTGCGTCACCCGGCATATCCTTTCCGCTACCGTGGCAGGCGGAAAGGGCGACAGCAGCGGCCAGGGTCGCACCGACGGTCATAGCCCGCACGCCATCGAGACGCCGCAGAGCAACATGCGCTTTCTTCATCTGCCGACTGTACCGGCCTTGCCCATGGCGCGCAATCGGCGCCGGTTCGGGGCATTCACCCGATCGCGGGCATCGATTCGTTCGAAACAGAACGCCAGCTCAGCACCCGAGACGCGAAATTTTAGGCACGCGAACTTTTTCAGAGCATTCCCGTTACCGCTAACACCATCATTCGCTGCAAAAAATCCAACAGTTGCAGTTTATGCAAAACCGGTGGCAAGTAATGCCATTGCGACGGCAAGGCACCACAAGCATGTTGCACTGCAACAAGATAAGGGGTGCCCGAGGCAATCTCCTATCGTTTCAGACTAAGGATTTTGCCATGTTCAAGACCGTTTTTGCCGCTGGTGCCGCGTTCGCCGCTCTTGCCACCACCGCTGCCCATGCCGAAGACTCGCGTGATTTCTCGCACGACGGCGTGCACTACAACTACACCACCGAACAGAAGGGCAAGGTTACCGTGATCTCGGGCACCGCTTCGGGCCAGATCCCCTTCCGCCTCTATGTTTCGGGCAACCGCGTGACCGGCAGCTACAACTCGCGCAACGTCAACTTCCGCCTTGCCGACGCCAAGGGCGCCCTGGCTCAGGCCGCTGCCGAGTAAGCCACTTTTCCGGGCTTCTGCCTGAAAAGAAAAAGGGCGCTCTCCCAATCGGGTGAGCGCCCTTTTGCTGTCTGCAAGCTGGCCTCAATGCCGCTTTTGCAGCACCTGCTCATGGCGGATGAGGCGAATTTCCAGATCGCCGCCCTCCTCTAAACCATGCTTGGTCGCAATCACTGCGCGCATGTCCTCGATTGCGGGTTCGTCCGCATCCGGCGGTACCTTGTAGCGCGCCAGGACGATCCCCTCCTTGGCATCGATCACGCTGAAGTGGCTGGACAGGCAGGAGGCTGCCAGGGCATCGAGATCGAGCCCATCGGCAAGGTTCCAGGTCTTGCCCTCGCGCGAGCGGATGCGCTTGCGGCAATGACGGCAGGTGCAGACCAGCGCTCCATCGTCCTCCCGCTCCCGCCGTCCCTCGGGAACATGCACGCGCGAGAACCAGCAGGGCGTGAGCGCATAGGCGTCTGACCGTTTCGTAAACATGCGTTCACCATGTCATCCGGACATGAACGGTTCCTTTTCGCGGGCATGGGTATATGTCCCCATGTTCCCAAAGCATTCACCTCGCCGACATCGCCCCTCGGTTATTCCTATATTGGAAGGTGAGCTGGCGTGACGTGGAGTTGAAATGGGTTTCGGCAAATGGTTCCTGGTGCTCGCGGCCGGAGGTGTCGGCGCGGGCGTGGTCGTCGCGGGAATGACGACCGGCCGGATGCAGAAATATCCCGACGGCTACGCCCTCGGCGGCGAGGCCCGCCACGCAGCCCGCGATGACGAAGGGAGCGACGAGCGCGGCTATGCCCTGTCCGATGGCGACTATACCGGCAGCGATCACTCAGGCTACGGCCCGCCGCGCGGGCGCATGGTGCCCCTCGGTGGTGCCGGATGGGCGGATGACGGCTATGCCGGCGCCGCGCCGCGCTGGAGCGATCAGGACGGGGAGCAGGACGAAAGCGACGCCGGCGACGGCCGCCCCTTCATCGGCGGTCTCCCGCAGCGCCCACCGCATGCCATCCTGCCGGGATCGCAAAGTTCCATACCGCAGCAGGCTGCGCCCCGGCCCTCTGCCCCGGCCCGCGATTCCGCCGCCGAATCCGCCGCCCGCGCTGCCGGGGCAGCTGCCGATGTGCTCGCCGCCGAGCGCGAGGGTTCCTGAGAATCAGGCCAGCGTCAGGAACACTTCCGCCTCGATCACCCACTGGCCGCCCAGTTCGCGCCACTTGGCCGTATAAGTGCCGGAAGCCGCCAGCACGTCGGAAGTGCTGTCGATGCCTTCCCAGCGCCCGTGCTCCATCGCGATCGGCTCCACCGGCGAGACCGTGACCTGCTCCGGCGTGCGCGTATAGATCAGCCGCGCTGCCCCCGCGAACTCGCGCCGCCAGACTTTCACCTGCCCCATCCGGCCCGAGATCAGCGCACTGTCGGTACCCGTCACCATCACGCAATCGCGCGCCAGAATCGGCCCGATGGCGGAGGCATCACCCTCGGCAATGGCGTGGTTGAAGGCAGCGCGCCGGGACCGGATCGCGAGTTCCGCCGCGCTCACGCCCTGCCTCCGGCGCCTGTCGCAGATGTTCCGATGCGGCCTGTCTGTATCATCGCGGGCAAACTTTCGTGTTCCGTTGTGGGCCGACGGCCTTACACGAAAGAGACGCGGTGTGGTGTGCAGGAAAGCAGGAAAAGACCAGGGCAGGCGAACAAAGCCCGCCAATTCCGCCCTTTTCGTTACGAGCAGCCCTCTACATATCCCAGCACGGGCATCGTCCCGACATGGATCAGCTTGACCTTCCCGTCCTGCCCGATCTCGAAGCGCAGCGCCGCATCGCCGCTCGCGGCATTGGGCGCGGTGAGATATTTTGCTGGAGCAGCCTCGTACTTGTGCGGTTCCTCGCGGAAGCCCGCGAACCACTTCTGCACATCCCCCTCGCTCGATCCGACGCGAATTCCTTCGATCAGCGTGACCTCGGAACGCTGCCCGAGCGTTATGCGCTGCACTTTGCCTTTCTCGACGATGGCATAGACGCCCGGATAATCCGGCGAGGTGACGGTGCTGCAGGCATCGCTTTCCTGCGCCCCGCGCACGGCCCAGGACGAACCCGCAGGCACGGCCTTGCCGATCCGCAGATCGCCCAGCCCTTCCAGCGTCAGCACGTTGCCATCGGTGGCTGCTGCGGAAGTCGTCTCGACTGGCGTAATCTCGGCGGCCTGCGAGGTCGCCGTCTCGCTTGGTTCTGCCGGCGCCGGGCCTGGTTCGGAAGAACAGGCTGCCAGAGCGACGGCCAGCACGGATACGAGCAGAAGATGTTTCATGGCCGCTACAACGAAAGACACTACCGGTGGTTCCAAAGGCCGGTTCGCGCGTCGATGCCAGCCGAAACGGGAGGTATTGGATTGCGGCTCCCTCAGTTGGCCGCAGCAAGCCTCGGCGCGTTCTTGTCCTCGCCGCGCGCGCGGCGCGGGGCGGTGAGGACACGGTTCTTTCCAGCCTGCTTGGCGGCATAAAGCGCGCTGTCCGCCATGGCCACGACATCGCCTGCGCCGGTCGCCGTCTCCGGTACGGTGGCGATCCCGAAGGAGGCGCTGACTTGCGCACCATGCGCAGCCGAGAGCGCCTCCACCCGCTGGCGCAGCAATTCGGCCTTGGCGGCGGCATGTTCGAGGCTGCACTTGGGCATGATGACGAGCAGTTCCTCGCCGCCGTAGCGGGCGATCACATCCGAAGGCCGCAGTGTGCTGACAAGCTGCCCCGCCACGTCGCGCAGCACCGCATCGCCTTTGGCGTGACCGTGATCGTCATTGAGGCGCTTGAAGTTGTCGAGGTCGATCATCAGCACCGAGATCGACGTGCCGGTGCGCTGCGCAAGGTTGATGTAGCGCTCCAGCGCATCTTCCATGTAGCGCCGGTTGTAGAGGCCGGTCAGCGGATCGCGCAGCGACTGGGTCCGCAGCTTTTCGCGCAGGGCGATGTTGGCCAGCGCCAGCGAGATCGAATCCGCCAATGCCCGTGCGATCCGGGTGGCGTCCTGAAGCTGCTGGCGGGCATCGGCGGCCTCGCTGGCCAGCACGAGCAGTCCGAACACCTGTCCGCGTGCCATCATCGGCACTTCGATACTGGATGCCTTGCCGACAGCGTGCGGACAGCACAGCGAGCCGGTCTGGCCGCCGTTGATGACGCCGCCGTGGATCTGCCGATCGTTGACATGGGGCTTGCCGCGTTTGAGCGCCCAGCAGGTCTCTGGAAACAGCGTCGGGGCCGGGGCGAAGCCTTGCCTCTGGCTCCACGACTGGGCAAGGTCCAGCCGGTCGCGCGAATTGTTGAAAAGGTAGAGCGCGCCGTCGAAACCGGGAAGCAGGCGTCTGGCGCTGGCCATCAGGACGGCCCCTGCATCCTCCTTGTCGTCGGCAGCCTGGAGCATGTCGGTCATCGCGAAAAGCTCCTCGACTTGCGCACGTGCCGCCCCGGCCTGTGCGACCAGGGTGAGATGCCCGTCGAGTTCCGCAACCGCGCGCCGCCCGTAGCGAATGCCGATGGCCAGCGTGAACAGCGCCGTCACGGCAGCGATCCCCGCCAGAATGTGCGCCGGCATGCCTTCCGTGAGGAAGCTCGCGGCGGCACAGGCCAGACTCAAGCCCTGAACCGCGTGGACCGCCATCCGCCGCGCCATGGTCATCGCCTTGCCTCTCGTCGAGATGCCTGTCGACGACATGTCCGGCGATTGAATATTGTCGAGATTCTCCATCTGCACCCTGCTTCCGTCGGAACAGGCAAAGTATCCCCAGACAGCTAACGAACCGTAACAAACAGCATTAAGATAGAGTTATTATCGATTAAATTCAGGTAATTGCATCGATATTTGGGCTTGAATTGGTATGCTGGCAGGTTTGCTTTTACGCGCCTGCCACCCGCAGCGTCATGCGCGAGGAGCCATAAGGCACGACCAGTTCCGCAGCCCGCTTCCAGTCGCCGCGCAGCCAGCTATCGTATGATTCGGGCGGAAGGATCACCGGCATCGTGTCCCGTCCCTCGGCGCGCAGAGCGGCATTGGCCTCGCAGGTAAGCAAAGCGAAGCTGGGCACTTCGCTGTCCTTCCATACCCCTGCCATCGCGAAGATCGGCTGGTCAGCGGCGCCGAACCAGCACTGGCGGCGCTTGCCGTCGCGTGGGTCCACCTTGCCCCATTCCATGAAGGCACTGGCGGGGACGAGGCAGCGGAACTCGCTGTTGCGCAAGTTGCCGATCCAGAACGGGCTTTCCAGATTGCGCACGGTGAGGATGCCGTGGCGCCGTTCATCCCAGCCCTGCGGTGGTGGCGGCACGCCCCAGAGGCGGGGAATCATGCGGCGGGGCAGGCGCTTTTCCGGGCGCGGACCCGCCACGAATTCGCGCCCCATGGTGATGACCGGCGCAAAGCCGCCCGCCGAAACCGAGCCGCCGAGCCAGGGATCATCTCCCGCATCGAACCCGAAAGTACGGGCAACTTCGCGGGCGGGTGCATCGAGGCGATAGATCATCGGCATGTCTGTTCGAGGCCCTAGACGGCTGGAAAAGCCGCGTCTATCGTCCGCCCATCCCCGGGGAGCCTGTGCCGAGGGTTTTCGTTTTCGCGAAAGCCCGAAGGAAACAAATGGCTGAGAGGGGCAGGTCACGCTGCCCGACCCGTTGAACCTGAACCCGTTAACACGGGCGGAGGGAAGGGCGGGCCACAGGACTACTCTGTCGCGACCTTTCTTTCGTCCATAAGCCGAAGGAAAATCGCTTATGGCCGACATCAATTCCAAACTGGAAATCGGCGTTACTACCGGACCCATTCGCGGGTCGAAGAAGATTCACGTCGGCCCCTTGGGGGTCGCGATGCGGGAAATTCACCTTGAGCCGGGATCGGGCGAGGCACCGGTGCGCGTCTATGACACTTCCGGTCCTTACACCGATCCCAGCGTCACCATCGACATTGCCGCCGGCCTTGCCGCCAAGCGCCGCGAATGGATTCTCGCCCGCGGCGACGTGGAGGATTACGAGGCTCGCGCCGTGAAGCCGGAGGACAACGGCCAGCTCGGACCGGACCGTTCGGGCGGCGTCCCGGCGTTCCCCAACGTGGTGAAGCGTCCGCTGCGCGCCAAGCCCGGCATGAACGTCAGCCAGATGCACTATGCCCGGCGCGGGATCATCACGCCGGAGATGGAATACGTCGCCGAGCGCGAGAACCTCGGCCGCGCGATGCTGAAGGAATATGCGCGCGACGGGCAAGATTGGGGCGCGGCGATCCCCGACTACGTGACGCCCGAATTCGTGCGCGAGGAAGTGGCGCGCGGCCGGGCGATCATCCCCTCCAACATCAACCACCCCGAAAGCGAGCCGATGGCGATCGGCCGCAACTTCCTGGTCAAGATCAACGCCAATATCGGCAACTCCGCCGTCGCCTCGGACGTGGCGAGCGAGGTCGACAAGATGGTCTGGTCGATCCGCTGGGGCGCGGACACGGTGATGGACCTCTCCACCGGCCGCAACATTCACGACACCCGCGAATGGATCATCCGCAACTCGCCCGTGCCGATCGGCACCGTGCCGATCTATCAGGCGCTGGAAAAGGTCGGCGGCATTGCCGAGGATCTGACCTGGGAGGTGTTCCGCGATACGCTGATCGAACAGGCCGAGCAGGGCGTGGACTACTTCACGATCCATGCCGGCGTGCGCCTGCCCTTCGTGCCGCTGGCGGCCAAGCGCGTGACCGGCATCGTCAGCCGCGGCGGCTCGATCATGGCCAAGTGGTGCCTTGCCCATCACAAGGAATCGTTCCTCTACGAACGCTTCGACGAGATCACCGAGATCATGAAGGCCTATGACGTCGCCTACTCGCTGGGTGACGGCCTGCGCCCCGGCTCGATCGCGGACGCCAATGACGAGGCCCAGTTCGCCGAACTCTACACCCTCGGCGAACTCACGAAGCGCGCCTGGGCTGAGGACGTGCAGGTGATGATCGAGGGTCCGGGCCATGTGCCGATGCACAAGGTGAAGGAGAACATGGACAAGCAGCTTGAGGCTTGCGGCGAGGCGCCGTTCTATACCCTCGGGCCGCTCGTGACCGACATTGCGCCGGGCTACGACCATATCACCAGCGGCATCGGCGCGGCCATGATCGGCTGGTATGGCACGGCGATGCTCTGCTACGTCACGCCCAAGGAGCACCTTGGCCTGCCCGACCGTGACGACGTGAAAGTCGGCGTCGTCACCTACAAGCTGGCCGCCCATGCCGCCGATCTGGCCAAGGGGCACCTGGCCGCCAAAGTCCGCGACGATGCGCTGTCCCGCGCCCGCTTCGAGTTCCGTTGGCGCGACCAGTTCAACCTCAGCCTCGATCCCGACACCGCCGAGCAGTACCACGACCAGACGCTCCCGGCGGAAGGCGCAAAGTCCGCGCATTTCTGCTCGATGTGCGGGCCGAAGTTCTGTTCGATGAAGATTTCGCAGGAAGTGCGGGACTTCGCGGCCAGGCAGAACCAGCCGAGCACCGGCTTCATCGCCGCCGAGGAAGGCGGCAAATTGGCCATCCTCGAAGCCGAGGCGGGCATGGCCGAGATGAGCAAGGTGTTCAAGGAAACCGGCAGCGAACTTTACATGGGTTCGGGCGGCCGCGATCACGACTGACCCTGCAAGACGTCGTCCCGGAACCTATCCGGGGCGACGTCTTGCCCACCGCTGCCAATTCCCCTTCGCCAGAATCGATTGCGCTGATATCTTGCGCTTCCAACAGGAGGCTTCCTCGAATGTCCCGCAATTCCAATGGCGACTGGATGAAACTCGCCCACGACAGCTACTGGCTCTGGGCCGAGTCCATGATCGTCATGGGCATGCGCACCACCGACATGATGACCGGCCGGGGCAGCAACCGTGAAAACGTGCTCATGGTCACCGAAAAACTTCAGGCCAGCGCCGAACTGGCCATCAAACTCGCCACCGGCGGCCTCGCCTCTCCCGAAAAGACCGCACACAAGGCCGTCCGCCACTATCGCAAGCGCGTGACCGCAAACCGCCGCCGCCTCTCGCGGGCCAAGACCCGGTGAGCGCGAAAGGCTCCGGCGCGATCCATATCGGCATCGGCGGCTGGAGCTACGATCCCTGGCGCGAGACCTTCTATCCCAAGGGCGTCTCCAAGGCGCGCGAACTGGAATATGTCGGCCAGAACCTCACCGGCACCGAGATCAGCGCCACGTTCTATGGCCGCCAGAAACCGGCCAGCTTTTCCAAATGGCGCGATACGGTGCCGGACGGCTTCCGGTTCGCCGTCAAAGGCTCGCGCTACTGCACGAACCGCAAAAACCTTGCCGAAGCGGGCGAGAGCGTCGCCAATTTCGTCGAGCAGGGGATCGTCGAACTCGGCGACAGGCTGGGGCCGATAAACTGGCAACTGGCGGCCACCAAACGGTTCGATCCGGACGAAATCGCCGCTTTCCTCGCCCTGCTGCCCTCCAGCCATGAAGGCATCGCCCTGCGCCATGCCATCGAACCGCGTCACGAGAGCTTCGACGATCCCGCCTTCCGCGACCTCGTGGGCAAGGCAGGTGTCGCCGTCATCCTCGCCGACAGTTCGAAGTATCCGGCCTTCGAGGAAGCGGCCGAGGCAGGCCCGTTCCTCTACGCCCGCCTCCAGAATGCGCAGGCCGGGATCGAGCAGGGCTATCCCGACGCCGAACTCGACCTCTGGGCCGAACGCGCCCGGGCATGGGCGCATTCCGGGCGCGATACGTTCCTGTTCTTCATCAACGGCGCCAAGGAGCGGGCTCCGGCAGCCGCCATGGCACTGATCGCCAGGCTCGCGGATTCGTGATGCCCGGCTGACGTCGCCGCAGCGATGTCTCTGAATTTGAAAGGCACGTGAAAAAGGGGCCGCATCGCTGCGGCCCCTTCTCATTTCAGCTCATGCGAGCGCTGAAGGATCAGTCTTCCTTCAGGCCACTGATCGCGCTGCGATCAGTCTTCCTTCAGGAACGCCGGCATGTGGTCGGGATCGCCGCCACCGTTGTCGCCGCCGCGCGGACCACGGGGACCGCGATCGCCGCGGGGACCACGGTCGTTGCCGCCACGGCCGCCATCGCGACGCGGGCCACGACGGTCACCGCCGCGATCCTCGCGCGGACCACGATCGCCGCGCGGTTCGCGCGGTTCGCGGGCCGGACGGGTATCTTCCAGCTCGGCGCCGGTTTCCTGGTCGACGACGCGCATCGACAGGCGAACCTTGCCGCGCGGGTCGATCTCGAGGACCTTGACCTTGACTTCCTGGCCTTCCTTGACGACGTCGGTCGGCTTTTCGACACGCTCGTTCTTCATTTCGGAAACGTGGACGAGGCCGTCCTTGCCACCCATGAAGTTCACGAAAGCACCGAAGTCGACGATGTTGACGACCTTGCCGGTGTAGATCTTGCCGACTTCCGCTTCCTCGACGATGCCGAGGATCCACTTCTTGGCGGCTTCGATCTGCGCGATGTCGGAGGACGAGATCTTGATCACGCCTTCGTCGTCGATGTCGACCTTGGCGCCGGTTTCGGCGACGATCTCGCGGATCACCTTGCCGCCGGTGCCGATGACGTCACGGATCTTCGACTTGTCGATCTGGATCGTCTCGATGCGCGGTGCGTGGGCCGAAAGTTCGGTACGGGCCGAACCGAGGGCCTTGGTCATCTCACCCAGGATGTGGGCGCGGCCAGCCTTGGCCTGTTCCAGCGCCTTGGCCATGATCTCGCGCGTGATGCCCGCGATCTTGATGTCCATCTGCATCGTGGTGATACCGGCTTCGGTACCCGCGACCTTGAAGTCCATGTCGCCGAGGTGATCTTCGTCACCCAGGATGTCCGACAGGACGGCGAAGTCCTTGCCTTCCAGGATCAGGCCCATGGCGATGCCCGAGACCGGACGGACCAGCGGCACGCCGGCGTCCATCATCGACAGCGAACCGCCGCAGACGGTGGCCATCGAGGACGAACCGTTCGACTCGGTGATGTCCGAGAGAACGCGGATCGTGTAGGGGAAGTCTTCCTTCGAAGGCAGCACCGGGTGCAGCGCGCGCCATGCCAGCTTGCCGTGACCGACTTCGCGGCGGCCCGGAGCGCCGAAGCGGCCCACTTCGCCGACCGAGTAGGGCGGGAAGTTGTAGTGCAGCATGAACGACGAGTACGACAGGCCTTCGAGGCCGTCGATCATCTGTTCGGCGTCCTTGGTGCCCAGCGTGGTGGTGCAGATCGCCTGCGTTTCACCGCGGGTGAACAGCGAGGAACCGTGGGTGCGCGGCAGGAAGCCGACGATCGCCTCGATCGGGCGAACCTGCTCCAGCGTGCGGCCGTCGATGCGCTTGCCGTCCTTGAGGATGGCGCCGCGCACGATTTCCGCTTCCAGCTTCTTCATGGTCTTGATGGCGACCATCTGCGTCTGCGGAGTTTCGTCCGCGAAAGCTTCCTTGGCCTTGGCGCGCGCGGCGTTCAGGGCATTGGAGCGCTTCGACTTGTCGGTCAGCTTGTAGGCAGCGGTGACGTCCTTGCCGACGGCCTTCTTGAGCTTCGCCTTGATGTCGGCGGTGTTGTCCGACAGGTCGACGTCCCAAGGTTCCTTGGCAGCCTTTTCGGCGAGGTCGATGATGAGGTTGACGACCTTCTTGATCTCGTCATGCGCGAACACGACGGCACCAAGCATCTCTTCCTCGGTCAGCTCCTTGGCTTCCGATTCCACCATCATCACGGCATCGCCGGTGGCGGCGACGACGAGGTCCAGACGGCCATCGGTGAGAGCGGCGGTCTGCTTCGGGTTCAGCGTATATTCGCCGTCGACGAAGCCGACGCGCGCGGCGCCGATCGGGCCCATGAAGGGAACGCCCGAGATGGTCAGCGCAGCCGAAGCGGCGATCATCGCAACGATGTCGGCCTCGGTTTCGCCGTCAAAGCTCAGGACCTGGGCGATGACGTTGATTTCGTTGTAGAAACCTTCGGGGAACAGCGGACGGACCGGACGGTCGATCAGGCGGCTGGTCAGCGTTTCCTTTTCGGTGGCGCCGCGTTCACGCTTGAAGAAGCCACCCGGAATGCGGCCGGCGGCCGAAAACTTTTCCTGGTAGTGCACGGTCAGCGGGAAGAAGTCCTGGCCTTCCTTCACCGACTTGGCGGCGGTAACCGCGCAGAGCACGACCGTTTCGCCGTAGGTGGCGAGGACCGCACCGTCGGCCTGACGGGCCACGCGGCCGGTTTCGAGAGTGAGGGTCTTGCCGCCCCACTCCATGCTTACGGTTTTGACGTCGAACATAAGAGGTTTTCCTCAGCCCACCGGCCCTATTGCAACGGCGGGGTTTTCTGCCGGGTATGCCGTCCCGGTCCGGTGTGGAGCCGTTTTGGGCCCCTGGGTCTGCCGCCGGATTGCGGACGTACCCCTGATGCAAGAAGCGGCCCGCTAGGGGCCGCTTCCCGTTAAGTCTTACTTACGCAGACCCAGCTTCTGGATCAGTGCGTTGTACCGCGCGACGTCCTTCTTCTTCAGGTAGTCGAGCAGCGAGCGGCGCTTGTTGACCATGGCCAGCAGACCGCGACGCGAGTGGTTGTCCTTGTGGTGAGCCTTGAAGTGCTCGGTCAGGTTGCGGATGCGCTCGGTGAGGATCGCGACCTGAACTTCCGGGCTGCCCGTGTCGCCAGCGACGCGTGCGTTGTCCGAAATGATGTCCTGCTTCTTTTCAGCGGTAACCGACATAGTACTTTACTCCGCGACATCCGATAGGTTGAATCCCCTGACGACGCGGGCTTCTCCGCCCGAAAGCTCCATCAGCGCGACGGGAGTGATCCCTTCTCGCGCCCAGTAGAGCCCGTCTTCATGGGGCAGTTCGGTCAGAACGCGGCCCTGTCGGACCGCTCTTGCCTGCTCCGAACCGAGGTCGATGGCCGGGATGTCGTCCAGCCCCACCTCAAGTGGCAAGAGTATCTGTTCAAGCGCAGCGCCCTTGCCGATTTCGTTCAATTTGTCCAGCGAAATCGCCTGAGACAGGTCGAACGGACCGGCCTTCACGCGGCGCAGCATGGACACTGTTCCGCATGTTCCCAAGGCCTGTGCGATGTCGCGTGCAAGGGAACGGATGTAGGTGCCCTTGGAGACATAGGCCCGCAGGGTAGCGCCCTCTTCAGCATCGAATCGCTCAAGGCGCAGTTCGCGAACTGTCACGCTGCGCGACTTCAGTTCCACTTCCTGGCCGGCGCGCGCGAGGTCGTAGGCGCGCTCGCCATCGACCTTCAGCGCCGAGTAGATCGGCGGCACCTGCTCGATAGGCCCGGTGAAGCGCGGCAGCACCGCTTCCACTTCGGCCTGCGAGGGGCGCACGTCGCTGGTGGCGATGACCTTGCCCTCAAGGTCCAGCGTGTCGGTTTCCTCGCCGAAACGCACGGTGAACTCGTAAATCTTGCTGGCATCGAGCATCCGCCCGGTCAGCTTGGTCGCCTCGCCCAGCGCGACGGGCAGGATGCCGGTGGCCAGCGGGTCGAGCGTGCCGCCATGGCCGACCTTCACCTTCTTGCCATAGCCCGCCTCGCGCAGATTGCGCTTCACGGCGGCGACCGCCTGCGTGGAGCCAAGGCCGAGCGGCTTGTCGAGGATGATCCAGCCATGAGGCGCCGGGCGGGTTGCGGGAGCGGAAGTCATGCCCTCCCCAAGTCGCACGGGCCGGGTTTGTCAACGCCTGCCGAAAGTCAGACGCCCGCCACGAACTGGGCCAGCGCGAAATAATGCCCCGTCGCCCACATGACCGGCGGCGCGACCAGCCTGCCGACGATGCCCCACTGCGGGAAGAAGTAAGGCACCACCAGCAGCAGCACGATCAGCAGCGGAAATCCGTAAGGGCGCAGCCGCGCATAACCCTCGGCAAGGCCGCGCGGCAGCAGGCCTTCGACGATATGCGAGCCGTCGAACGGCGGAATCGGCAGCAGATTGAACAGCGCGAGGAACACGTTGATCATGATGAAATTGCTGAAGTTCTTGGCGATGAATTCCAGCACCGCGCTGTCCGCCGAGCCGGCGAACCGGATCAGCAGCCCCAGCAGCACCGCACCGATCGCCGCCAGCACGAGGTTGGACCCCGGCCCTGCCGCCGCCACGACCATCATCCCCCGGCGCGGATCGCGCAGGCGCCAGCGGTTGACCGGCACCGGCTTGGCCCAACCGAAGATCGGCGCGCCCGCCAGTGCGAGGGAGCCGGGCAGGATGACCGTCCCGAACGGATCGACGTGCCGCAAGGGATTGAGCGAGAGGCGCCGCTGTTCCTGCGCGGTCGGATCGCCCAGCGCCAGCGCGGTCCAGCCATGCGAGACCTCGTGGAAGACGATGGCGAGGATCAGGGGAACGATGAGCGCCGCAGCGTCCAGCAGGGTCTGGTTCATGCTGGTGATCTAGGTGTGCGGGAGCCGGTGCGCAATGCGCTCACCCTTCCATGGCTTCCCCAAAGTGCTTGCGGCAGAGCGCAACATAGCGGTCGTTGCCGCCGATCTCGGTCTGCGCGCCCTCGCGCACCGCCGCGCCGGTCGCATCGACGCGCAAGTTCATCGTCGCCTTGCGGCCGCAGTGGCACACCGCTTTCAGCTCGATCAGCGCATCGGCGATACCCAGCAGCACTGCCGATCCGGGGAACAGCTCGCCCCGGAAATCGGTGCGCAGGCCATAGCAGAGCACGGGAATGTTCTCGCGGTCGGCGACATGGGCACATTGCCAGGCCTGCTCCGGGGTGAGGAACTGCGCCTCGTCCACCAGCACGCAGGACAGCGGCTCCACCGCGTGAACCGCGCGGACCTGCGCGACGAGATCGGTATCGCCCCGAAAGCGATGCGCCTGGGCATGAAGGCCGATGCGGCTCTCGATCGCGAAATCCTCGCCGCGTTCGCCGCCGCGATCGTCGATCCCGGCGGTCCACAGCATCGTGCGCATGCCCCGCTCGTGATAGTTGAAGTTCGCCTGAAGCAAAGTCGCCGACTTCCCGGCATTCATGCTGGCATAGTAGAAATAGAGTTTAGCCATCGTTGCTGGGGATAACACGCCCCATGCCGCCCCGCACCGCGCTTGCGGCGATTGTCCCCGCTTGAATGAAACCGCGCACCGCTATCTAATCCCGGCGACCAGACGAGGCAGGTCCGGGAGAGCTAAACGGGGAGTTCGGCATGAAGAGGTGGATCGCCGTCGCCGTGATCGTCACGCTGGCCGGGCTGGTTTCCGGCTACATCATCGATGCCCCGCTTGCATCTGCCGCCGCCGGTTCCTGGCGAGAGAAGGCCGTTTTCCTCGATGGCGGCGCGGCCAGCCTCGTCGCGATCCTGGGGTACAAGGGCGCGGTTGCCGGACCGTTGGTGCTGGGCGCCCTGCTCTGCCTGCTGGTGCTGACGCTTCCCTGGCGCCTCGGCCATGGGCAACGGCTCGCTCCCCAGCCCGGCCCCGTCTGGCGGCCGGAACCTCTTGGCGAGGAACACCGCATCGGCATCGCCCAGACTGCCGACAGGCAGCCTCCACCGCGACCTGTCGTGCTTGTCCGCAAGCCGCGCATCCGCAGTCGCGACTGGTTCGGCGATGCCAGCTGGCTGGGCGGCCTGCCCAGGCTGGGCGAACAGCCCTGGCCCCGCGACCGCGACGGCACCCCCTTGCCTTTCGCCGCGCAGATCGACTTTGCGGAAATCGCCGCGGCCTGTCCCGAGGCCCCGCTTCCCCGCACTGGCTCTCTTGCGTTCTTTCTCGGGGCGGGCGCGGTAATCCCGGTGCCTGCCGGACAGCAGGAATTCAGCAGCCCGCCCGAAGACTTCGCCCATGACTTCTTCCCGTTCTGGCCTGTCGATCCGCTCGCCGTCGACCTGCCCGTTCGCGACGAACCGGGAAGCGAGGACGACGACGACACGGTGCTGAACTGGCTGGCACGGCGATATCCCCTACGCGACGGGACGCTAACCGCCGCCGAGCCGGTCGAGCGCATCTGGTGGCACTCTGCGATCCACCTTGCGGAATGCTATCGCGCCGCGCTCCACGAAGCCTCCCGGCAGACGAGCCGGCGCAGATCGCGGGCAAGCGATGCGCGCGAAGACCTGGAACTGCTCGGCGCCGACCCTGCTGCCACGCCCCTGCTGCTCGAAACCGCGCAACGCGCGCTCGACCGCCAGGATGCGCGGCTGCGCGAACACGAGGCCCAGCGGGCATCCCTGGCCGAGGTTTCCCAAGCCATGGACCACTTCACCGAGCACCGCGATCCCTGGACACCGCTGACAGGCGAGGAATTCGCCGTGCTGCGCGACGTGCTCGCCCTTGTCGGCCGGGACAGCGCCGACTTGGTCTGGCGCCATGCGCCGCGAGACCTGCCCGAACTGGCCACTTTCACCCTGCGCGCCATGATTTCCGGCCCGCCGGCGGCTCTGGCACAGATCAGCGATGCGGAACTGGCCCGCATCAACGCCGGATACCGGCTTGCAGGGCGGCACCAACACGCCCTGTTCGAACGGCAGGGCTCTTCGTCACCACGCAAGAAGCATGACGGCGAGGTGCAACTCCTGCAACTCGCCCATGACGACATGATGGAATGGAACTGGAACGGACTCTACCGGTTCCGGATCGGTGCAGCCGATCTGGAGACAGGCCGCTGGGACCGCGTCAGCCTGACGTTCGCGCCAGGCTGACCGCGAAAGCCCTCAGCTCTCTTCGAGATCCCGCTTCACACGGGGATCGTTGAGCAGGGCATCGATGCGGCTCGCCTCGTCGAACGTCTCATCGGGGCGGAACCGGATTCTGGCAGCGTTCTTCAGCTTGAGCCGCTGCGCGACTTCGCGCTGGAAGAAGGCCGTGTGGGTGCGCAGCGCCTTGAGCACGACTTCCTCGTCCTCGCCCAGAAGCGGCTTCACATAGACCGTAGCTATGCGCAGATCGGGCGTCATGCGCACTTCGGTGACGGACACGGAATGCGCGCTCAGCGTGGCATCGTGGACCTGCTGGCGTGTGAGGATTTCCGAAAGGACGTGACGCACCTGTTCACCCACCTTCAGGAGGCGGACGGAGTGCTGCTCGGGCGTGACTTGCTGGCGTACCATGGCTTTGTCCCATGTGGGCGGATCACGACAATTTGCAACAATTGATTACGGCCCCGGAGCCTCTTTCTGTGGTTTCAGCTCCCGGAACGAGACAGCAACAGGTCTATCAAGGAGCCCGAGAATGAACAAGTTCACTGCCGCCCTGCTCGCCGCCGCCCTGCTGGCGCCGACCGGCGCTGCCCCCGCCATGGCAGCACCGGGTCATGGCCAGCCCCCGGTCCAGGCCCAGGCCCGGCAACAGGAGAAAGGCCAGCACCAGTTCCGCAAGGGCGAGAAGTTCGACCGTAGCCGCGCATCCCACTACCAGGTCATCGACTATCGCAAGTACCGCAACGTCAAGGCCCCGCCGAAAGGCTATCGCTACGTCCGCTCGGGCAACGACCTGCTGCTCGTCGGGCTGACCAGCGGCGTCGTGGCCGCCGTGACGTCCGGCATGTTCCGCTGATCCTGCCCGCGTTGCAATGGGGGCGCCTGATCCGGCGTCCCCGTTTGCCTCACATCTTCGTGACGATCCGTGCCAGCGACCGGACGTTCCGCGCCGCACCGCGACAGGCCAGGCGCTTCTCGATGAAGTCCATCGTCAGCAGGCTTTCGCCCATCGGCCCTCCGAAATCGACGAACAGACAGCGGTCGCCAAGCGCAAGCCGCTCCGCGCCGATGCTGCCGTGATCACCCATGAGGCGCCCGAACTGCTGCTTCGTCGGCTGACGCTCAAGCAGGACGGTATGGACGAACGTATCCTCGCTGCCCACGAACGGGTTTTCCTCCACCGCCGCGCGGATTTCGGCGAGATTACGGACCGCGACAAACGTGGTCATGTCGAAGCGGTCGCGCATGAGGTAGGCCAGCAGGTCCTCCAGCCCATCGGTCGGACGATCTTCGTAATCGAACAGGACATTGCCGCTGGAGATCACCGTCTCGGCATTCTCCAGTTCCTCGCGTTCGAAAGCATAGCGCAAGTCCGCCATCGACAGGCGGTCTCCACGAACGGTGAGGGATTCGAAAAAGGCGCAGTAGCGGGTCATCGCAGTGTCATCAGTCCTATTGGCAGCAGCATCGTCACACAGGTAAGCGCGCCCAGACAGCCACATCCGATGCGCGTCACCGCTCCATCGACAAGGGCATTCCCGAAGGCTCTGCCTATCCGATAACGCCTCCCGAAACGACGGCGGCCACCGCCGGGCTTGTCGCCCGACGATGGCCGCTCTTGAGCTTTCGGCCGGCGCCCGCGCGAAACGGGCACCGTCTATCAGCCGACGGTACGCTCGCGGTGGCTGACTTCGAACACTTCGAGGTGGTCGCCCGCCTTGATGTCGTTCGTGTCGGCCAGCACGACACCGCATTCCAGACCGGCGCGCACTTCGTCCACGTCGTCCTTGAAGCGGCGCAGCGAGGAGATCGTCGTGGCCGAAACGATGACGTCGTTGCGGGTAAGACGCGCGCTGAGACCCTTGCGGATATAGCCCTCGACCACCAGCAGACCTGCCGCCTTGTCGCGCTTGCCGGCCGGGAAGACCTGCTTGACTTCGGCGCGGCCGACGACGGTTTCGATCCGTTCGGGGCCCCAGATGCCGGCCATCTGCTTGGCGACTTCGGCGGTCAGTTCGTAGATGATGTCGTAATACATCATCGGCGTCTTGGTCTTCGCGATCATTTCGCGCGCCTTGGCGTTCGGACGGACGTTGAAGCCGACGATCGGCGCACCCGAAGCCGAGGCCAGAGCCACATCGGTTTCGGTGATGGCACCGACGCCCGACTGCAGGATGCGAACCTTGATCTCGTCGTTCGAGAGGTTGTTGAGCGCGGCGTTGATCGCCTCGACCGAACCCTGAACGTCCGCCTTGATCACCACCGGATACTCGATGATGTTCTGCTTGGCAGCCAGCGCCGAGAACATCGTATCGATGTTGGCGGGCGCGGTTGCCGTGCGCTTGGCGGTCGCCTGTTCCTGACGGTAGGACGAAACCTCGCGGGCACGCTGTTCGCTCTCGACAACGGTCAGCTTGTCACCGGCCATCGGCACACCGCCGATACCCAGGACTTCCACCGGCATCGAGGGCGGTGCAGCCTTCACCTGACGGCCCTTGTCGTCGAGCATGGCGCGCACGCGGCCGCTTTCGGTGCCGACGACGAGGATGTCGCCGACCTTCAGGGTGCCGCGGTTGACCAGCACGGTCGCCAGCGGGCCCTTGCCCTTGTCGAGCTTGGCTTCGATCACGGTCGCCTCGGCCTCGCGGTCGGGGTTGGCCTTCAGTTCCATCAGTTCGGCCTGAAGCAGGATCTTCTCGATCAGTTCGTCCAGACCGAAGCCGGTCTTGGCCGAGACTTCCACGTCCTGCACGTCGCCCGACATGGCCTCGACGACGATCTCATGCTCCAGCAGACGCTCACGGACGCGCTGGGCGTTGGCCTCGTGCTTGTCGATCTTGTTGATCGCCACGATCATCGGCACGCCAGCAGCCTTGGTGTGATTGATGGCCTCGATCGTCTGCGGCATGATGCCGTCGTCGGCGGCGACCACCAGGATCACGATGTCGGTCACATTGGCGCCGCGCATACGCATCTGCGTGAAGGCGGCGTGGCCCGGCGTATCAAGGAAGGTGACGAGATCGCCGCCCTTGGTCTTGATCTGGTAGGCGCCCATGTGCTGCGTGATGCCGCCGGCTTCGCCCTTCACCACGTCGGTGCCGCGCAGGGCATCGAGCAGCGAGGTCTTGCCGTGGTCGACGTGGCCCATGATGGCGACGACCGGGGGACGCGACTTCAGGGTTTCGGGTGCATCGACGTCGGTCGAGGTGTCGATGTCGACGTCGCTTTCCGAAACGCGCTGGATATTGTGGCCGAATTCGGTGACGAGCAGTTCGGCGGTATCCTGGTCGATCGTCTGGTTGACGGTGACCATCATGCCCATCTTGAACATCGCCTTCACCAGGTCGGCGCCCTTTTCGGCCATGCGGTTCGCCAGTTCCTGGACGGTGATCGCCTCGGGGACGATCACGTCGCGGACCTGCTTCTCGCGCTGCTGCGACTGGCCGCCGAAGTGGGCACGGCGTTCCTTTTCGCGGGCGCGCTTCAGCGCGGCGAGCGAACGGGCGCGGGCGCCCTCGTCGTCGTTCAGCGCACGGTTGACCGTGAGCTTGCCAGACTGGCGGCGATCTCCACCCTTGCGGTCACGCTCGGGCGTGCTGCGCGGCGGCGGAGCACTGGTCTTCTTGACGCCGGCCGGTGCCTTGGGCGCGGAAGAGCCGCCGGTATTGGCCGACGTTGCAGTGCTAGCAGCAGCCGGAGCCGCGGTCGAAGCCGCAGCTACCGGAGCGGGAGCCTCGGGCTTGCGCACCGGCTGAGGACGGGCGACCGGGGTGAAACGGCGCGGCGCAGGCGCCGGAGCGGCCACGGCAGGCGCCTTGGCGGCAGGAGCCTCGGCTGCGGGAGCCTCGACAGCGGGTGCGGGCGTTTCGGCGGGTGCCGGAGCTTCCGGAGCAGCGGCCTCGACAGGTGCTTCAGCAGGCGCTTCCGGGGCTGCAGGAGCTTCCTGGGCCGCCTTAGCTTCAGCCGCACGAGCGGCTTCTTCTTCTACGCGCTTGCTTTCCTGGGCACGATTTTCCTCGGCGCGGCGCTTCTCTTCCTCGAGAGCGCGCACCTTTTCCTTGTGCTCACGGCGATTCGCTTCTTCAAGCGCGGCGAGTCGGGCTTCCTCGGCCTCGCGCTGAAGACGGGCGACTCGCTCCTGCGGCGTCTCGTTCGAGGGAATCGGACGGCGCGCCGGAGCAGGTGCTGCCGGCGGCGGCGGTGCCGCGCGCTGCGGAGCAGGCTGCGGTGCAGCCGCCTGCGGTGCGGGCGCCTGCGGAGCCGGGGCGGCCTCGACGGCGCCTTCCGAACCGGGCTTGCCGAGCACCTTGCGGCGCTTCACTTCGACCACCACCTTGTTGGTGCGGCCGTGGCTGAAGGTCTGCTTGACCTCACCGGCTTCCACGGAACGCTTAAGCCCCAATGGCTTGCGGCCCAGGGTCGGTTTGTTGTCGGTCTCGCTCATATCTCTCGTCGTGCCCTTCGATCTCAATTCGTCGCCGCCGGCGCAGCGCGATGCGCCGGTCCGGTGCCACCATCCATACCGTCCCCGTCCGCCTCGGCGCGGGGCTGCCCCTGGAAATGCAGAAGGCGCTGCAGTTGCGCCGCGACTCGTTGAGCCGCTCCGCGATCGTTCAGCGCCAAGTGAACGACGTTGTCGCGGCCCAATGCCACAGACAGCGTCTCTCGGTCCAGAGGCAAGCGTATGCCCTTGAGACCGCTTCCTTCCGCCTCGCTCCCGACTCTCCAGGCCTGGTCGAGCTTGCGCGAGCCGTCTTCGCTCGCATCGGCGGCATGGGCAAGCCATGTGACCCGGCCCTCACGCGCGTTCTGCGCGATCCGGTCGGACCCCATGAGGAGCTTGCCCGATTTCAGTTCGAGGCCCAGCCGATCGGTCAGTGCGCGGATCAGCGCCTGTTCGATCCTGTCGGCAAGGTCTTCGGGGATCGTGAGCGCAGCGCCTTTATAGGCGCGCGCCAGTGCCCCCTTTAGTTTGCCCTTATCGAGCGAAATTTCAAGGTCCGAACGGGAAACGCCGATCCACGCGCCGCGCCCGGGGGCACGCGCGTGGATATCGGGAAGGACCAATCCGTCCGGCGAAATCGCCAGACGGATGTAGTCTTCACGCGCACCGATCTCTCCGGAGAGGATGCATTTCCTCTCCGGCCCGGTGCCGTCGATGTCGGAGCTTACGCGCTCATTGCGAGGATTCCGCATCGGCGGCCTCCTCGGTTGCCGGTTCGTCTTCGAACCAGTGGGCGCGGGCTGCCATGATGATTTCGTTACCCTGTTCTTCGTTCAGGCCGTACTCGCCGAGCACGCCGCCCTTGTCTTCGTCACGCGCACGGCGGTTCACCGAACCGTCGCGGCGACGCTGTTCCGAACGCTTCTTGGCGATCAGTTCGTCGGTGGCCAGATCGGCCAGGTCGTCGAGCGTCTTGATGCCGGCCTTGCCGAGAACCACCAGCATCGCCTCGTTGAGGTGCGGCAGTTCGGCCAGGGCATCTTCCACGCCAAGGGCGCGGCGCTCTTCGCGGCTGGCCTCTTCGCGGCGATCCAGCGCTTCCTGGGCGCGGCTCTGGAGTTCCTCGGCGAGTTCCTCGTCGAAGCCCTCGATCGCGGCCAGTTCGTTCAGCTCGATGTAGGCGACTTCCTCCAGCTCGGTGAAGCCTTCGGCCACCAGCAGCTGCGAAAGGGTCTCGTCGACGTCCAGCTCTTCCTCGAACATCTTCGAGCGCTCGGTGAATTCCTTCTGGCGCTTCTCCGAGGACTCGGCCTCGGTCATGATGTCGATCTGCGAAGCGGTCAGCTGCGAGGCGAGACGCACGTTCTGGCCGCGGCGACCGATCGCCAGCGAAAGCTGGTCATCGGGCACGACGACTTCGATGCGGCTCTCTTCCTCGTCGATGACGACGCGGCTGACGGTCGCGGGCTGGAGCGCGTTGACCACGAAGGTCGCGGTGTCTTCGCTCCAGGGGATGATGTCGATCTTCTCGCCCTGCAGTTCCTGCACGACGGCCTGAACGCGGCTGCCCTTCATGCCGACGCAGGCGCCGACCGGGTCGATCGAGTGATCGTTGCTGATCACGCCGATCTTGGCGCGCGAACCCGGATCGCGGGCAGCAGCCTTGATCTCGATCACGCCGTCGTAGATTTCGGGCACTTCCTGCGCGAAGAGCTTCTTCATGAAGTCCGGGTGGGCGCGGGAAAGGAAGATCTGCGGGCCGCGGTTCTGGCGCTCGACGCGCAGAACCAGCGCGCGGACGCGCTCGCCGACGCGAGCGGCTTCGCGGGGAATCTGCTGGTCGCGGCGGATCACGCCCTCGGCGCGGCCGAGGTTGACGATCACGTGGCCGAACTCGACCGACTTGATCACGCCGGTGATGACTTCACCTGCGCGGTCCTTGAATTCTTCATACTGACGGTCGCGCTCGGCGTCGCGGACCTTCTGGAAGATCACCTGCTTGGCCGACTGCGCGTCGATGCGGCCGAGGTCCACCGGGGGCAGCGGATCGACGATGAAGTCGCCGAGCTGCGCGCCCTTCTGGAGCTTTTCGGCCTGCTTGAGATCGACCTGCTTGAAGTAGTCCTCGACATGCTCGACCACTTCGACGACGCGCCACAGGCGAAGGTCGCCAGTGCGCGGATCGAGCTTGGCGCGAATGTCGTTTTCCGCACCGTAGCGGTTGCGGGCCGACTTCTGGATCGCTTCTTCCATCGCCTCGATGACGATCGACTTGTCGATCATCTTCTCCGACGCGACGGAGTTCGCGATCGCGAGCAGCTCGGCGCGGTTGGCGGAAATCGCACTGGCCATGGCTTAGTCTTCCTGTTCCTCGACGATCTCGTCGGCCCCGCTGACATCCAGCGGGCGGGTTGCGGCGATCAGCTTGTCGGTCAGGACGAGCCTTGCGGAATGAATGATGCCCAGCGGGAACGAAACCCGGCCGGACTTCTTGTCGTCGACCGTGACCTGATCGCCCTCGATGCCGACGAGTTCGCCGGTCAGGCCCTTGCGGTTGCCGTCCACCGGCTCCGACAGGTTGACCTTGACCTCGTGGCCGGCCCAGTTGGCATAGTCCTTCGGACGGGTCAGCGGGCGGTCGATGCCCGGCGAGCTGACTTCGAGACGATAGGCTTCCTCGATCAGCACGTCGCCGACTTCTTCAAGCGCGTCCATGCGATCGGAAATCCGGTGCGAGAGCTTCACACAGTCCTCGATCACAAGCTGACCCGTCGCCGGGTTCTCGGCCATGATCTGGAGCGCGATCTCGTCATCACCGACTTCGCTCTTGCCGAAGATTCGCACGCGCACGAGGTCGAATCCGAGGGCCTTGACCTCAGGTTCGATGACTTCGGTGATACGTGCAATGTCGGCCAAGCCCAGTTCTCCGGTGCGTTTCGTGATGCTGCAAGTGACATCCGGTGCCA
Organism: Novosphingobium sp. BL-S-20; assembly: GCF_055521635.1. Taxonomy (NCBI): domain Bacteria; kingdom Pseudomonadati; phylum Pseudomonadota; class Alphaproteobacteria; order Sphingomonadales; family Sphingomonadaceae; genus Novosphingobium; species Novosphingobium sp. BL-S-20. Next base: position 2,812,494 of record NZ_CM145494.1, read on the forward strand.
CGCAGTTTCGTGCCGGCCCCTTCCGGCGCCAGCCCGAACCTTGTTTCACCAATGTCGGGATGTGGCGCAGATAAGCGCATCGCGGTTAAAAAGCAAGAGAGGAGTGTTTAGTTTGGTGCGCCTTCGACATCCGTCGAAGGCTTGCGGCACCAGCCCACGCCCCCACCCGACCTCCCATCGGCAGTATACTTGAGTGGGAGGTCGGGTGGGGGCGCCTAAAATGATTTGGGGCTGGTGCCGCGCAAAACGGCCGGATGGCCGTTTTGCCTGGGCGGAAGCCCAAACAAAAAATGCAGGCCGGGCGAGTGTTCGGGTGGGGGGGGGTGCTCGCCCGGCCTGCGTCCGGCGGCGGATGAACCGCCTGCCGGTAAGTTTAGGAGTCACGTCACGCCGCGACTCAGCAGCCCGGCCCGTCGCATGGAGACCGCACTGCGTCCACCAACCACCAGGTGGTCGTGGAGCTCGATTCGCGAGGCTGCGCACAAGGCCGCAAGCCGCCGCGTGGCGATCACGTCCGCCCTGCTGGGCTGCGGATCGCCGGAAGGATGGTTGTGCACGAGCACCAGACCCACGGCCCGCTGCTCCAGCACACGATTCAATACAGACCGGCAGCCCGCCCGGATTGCCGCCTCGCAACCCGTCGTGCAGGCCACCTGACCGATCAGCCGCCCTTCGGCATCGAAGGGCAATTCCAGCATCACCTCACGGCGCAGGCACCCGAGGTGCATCACCAGGGTTTCGAGGACATTCCGCGAGAGGGGCCGTACGCGAGTGCAACCCGGGACCAGTCCTGCCACGAGGGATCGTTGCCATGCTGCCGCTTGCGCCAGACATGCAGGATCGTACCGACCGCAATCGCCGAGAGCGCCAGGAACGTCGGCGTTCCGCGCATGACCGCGTAGACCGTCGGCGGAATGCCGATATCCGCCCACCGCGCGAAATGTGCGCTCAGGCTGAGCAGCTGCAACGAGGTTGCCCATAGCGGCCATATCCTCCGGGCCTGGAGCGCGAGGGCGCCGAATCCGACCGTCCCCACGGTATCGGTCATGAGCGAAGTGGGATCGACACTCCTGAAGCCACTGGGCAGCAGGCTTTCTCCTCCCGCCTGGAGCAGGACCATCGCCAGGATGACCGCGGCGCCCCAGCGCTCCGGTGCGCCGCCCTGCCAGAAGGCAAGGGACATCGTCGCCGCGAGCAGCAGGAAGAAAGCAAGCTGTTCAACGTTTCCCAAAGGCATGTCCCACTTCGATGTTACCGCAGATCAGGCCGCTTTTCAGGCGGCCAGTTCGGCCAGCGCTTCGTGCTCGCCCTGCACTTCCTCCGGGAGGCGCGCGTCTTCCGGGCAGCGGATGGGAATATCCATGGTCTCGGCCAGCTTCGACAAGTCGCTGTGCGCCCGCACCAGTTCCGAACGCGCCTCGATCAGGCTGCGCTGCATTGCCGCAATGCGGGCCATCGGCCGCTGGGTGCTGTGCGCCGCCTCGACGATCGCCACGCGGCCACGGGCGATTTCGACCATGAGTTCGCTGGCCTTGGCAAGAAGCTCATCCATGTCCTTCTCGACCGACTGGATGCTCCGGGTGATCCGCATTCCGACAATATCGGGTGTCATATTCGTCGCCTCCCACGGGAAAAATCCGAGATCGAAGGCACCCGATCGAATGAAGAGCAAGCCCGGCGCCGTTAAAGCAGTTTTCCAAGCGCTTCCGCGATCGCCAGGGTGGCCGCAAGGGTCACCGCCATGATCAACGCCAGCACGAAAACCGCTCCTACGCGCCCAGCCCTTCCGAACTTCGCATCGAATGCCTCCAGGCCCGCCGGCTGCGCGATCCGGGTATCGAACCATTCCGGATGCCCGACCATGGGAGCCATGGGGCGGGCATCGGAGAGAACGAAGACCGGATCGACCGACAAGTCCTGATCGCTCTCTTCCGCCTCATCCGGCCCGGCGTCGACACGGGAAAAGCCATATGTGGATTTGCCACATAGTTCGAGAAGCTGGCCGTAAAGGCGGGCCGTATCCTTGCGGTTTACGGTCCCCCACTTGTCGCGCACGCCGTTGATGCGCTGGTCGACGGTATTCGGTGCGATACCGAGTTCGCGGGCAATTTCCTTGGTGGTGCGATGCATCAGCAGCCGGTCGAGCACCTCGACCTGCTTGAGCGTCAGGTTTTCCAACAGCTCTGTCGCCACGGAAGTGTCGGTTATTTCTCGCACATCGGCCCTCATTCGCGCCTGCCGTGCACTATAACGGCAAATCCCACTAGGAGAAATTATAGAGAGAACGATGCCTGAAATATCCTAAATACAGGCTTAATCCTTATTGTTTACCGCAACTTGACCAGAAGAATCAGGCAGAAGGATTGCTTTCGGACCGTCTTCCGGTTTCCGACAATCGGTGCTTTTTCATACAGTGGCGCAACTGGTCATAGGTCAGCCCGATCGCTCCAGCAGCGCGTCGCTGGTTCCAGCGATGCCTATCGAGCGCCTCGACCAGCAAACCGCGCTCGTAGGCCTCCACGGATTCGCGAAGCCCCTGCCCGGCCGACTGCGGCGCCACCGGCGGCGCGAACACAGGAGCGGGAGATGCCGCAACCGGGGCACCCAGGGCGCGCTCCGGCGCAGCCGAGACCGTTGCCGTCTTCCAGGGACTTTCGAAGGGATCGAAGACGATCTCCGCGATCGCTTCATATTGGTTGGCCCAGCGATAGACCGCCCGCTCCACGACGTTGCGCAGTTCGCGCACGTTGCCCGGCCAGTCATGACCGTCCAGCACCGCCACCGCCTCGGCAGAGAAGCCCGGCCAGCTGTCCCACTCCAGTTCGGTCGCCATGCGCCGTCCGTAATAGTCGGCCAGCTCGAACACGTCCCCCTCCCGCGCCCGCAGCGGGGGCAGATTGATGACCTCGAAACTGAGCCGGTCGAGCAGGTCGGCACGGAAAGTGCCTTCCTCGGCCATGCGCGGCAAGTCGGCATTGGTGGCCGCAACCACGCGGACATCGACCTGGACCGGACGCGAGGCGCCGATCCGAGCAATCTCGCCATATTCGATCGCCCTCAGCAACCGCTCCTGCGCCGCCATCGACAGGGTGCCGAGTTCGTCGAGGAACAGCGTGCCCCGATCCGCTTCCTCGAAACGCCCCGCCCGCGCCCGCACCGCCCCGGTGAAGGCTCCCGCCTCGTGACCGAACAGTTCCGCCTCGATCAGGGTCTCCGGCAAGGCGGCGCAGTTCATGGTGATGAGCGGCTCACCCCAGCGCGGCGAGAGGTGATGAAGCCGCTGGGCGATCAGTTCCTTGCCGGTCCCGCGCTCGCCGATGACCAGCACCGGGCGCCGCACCGCGGCAGCCCGACTGGCGCGCTCCACGGCATCGAGGAAAGCACTGGACTGGCCGATGAACTGAACATCTCTCTCCATTCCCAACTATTAGCGAATTTTCCCATTCATTAGCAATTCATCTTTTCCGCGCCGCGCTGCCAAACCTCTGAAAATCGCGGAAATCCGCACCTTTCAAAAATTGGCACGCCCCTTGCGATGACTTGGGCAAATTCACGAGATCCGACAGAGGAACACCACGATGTCCTTTCAGAACGCCAGCTTCGTAGCCAGCAGCCATCAGGGCAAGCAGCCCGGCTCGACCCGCGAGCGCAGCAAGCTCGACTGGGCGATCATCGCCGCCGTGCTGGCGATGGGCACGCTCAACCTCGTCGCCATGAGCGACCGGATCGCGCCGCCAGCTCATGCCGCGCCCATCTGCGGAGCGCCGCTCCAGTGAGCAGGCTCGACGCAGAAATCGAAATCCTGCAAGGATCGGCGCAGGACGCCTCGGCCTTTCAGGCAGGACGCGCCCGCCCGTTCCATTCCGGCGCGAACGACGGTTCTGCCTTCCATGGCGAGGCGCGCTTCAACCCGGCCCGCAAGTTCAATCCCACCTCGATAAAAGGAAACGCCAGGATGGGTATCTTCTCCCGCACGCGCGACATCATCGCCGCCAACTTCAACGACATGTTGGACAAGGCCGAAGATCCCGGCAAGATGATCCGCCTCATCATCCTGGAGATGGAGGAAACCCTGGTCGAAGTGCGTACCAGCAGCGCGCGCACCATTGCCGACCAGAAGGAACTGCGCCGTCACGTCGGCAAGCTGGACCAGCTCCAACACGACTGGGGCGACAAGGCCCAGCTCGCGCTCAGCAAGGACCGCGAGGACCTCGCCCGCGCCGCCCTGCTCGAAAAGAAGAAGGCCGCCGACATGGCCGAGCAGCTTCGCAGCGAGATCGCCGTGCTCGACGATGCCCTGCGCGCCTACGAGGAGGATATCGAAAAGCTTCAGAACCGCCTGCGCGAGGCCCGCAGCCGCCAGTCGTCGATTGCCGCTCGCTTGCAGAGCGCCGAGAATCGCGTCAAACTGCGCACCCTGCTGTCGAGCGAGCGCGTGGACGAGGCCCTGGTACGCTTCGACCAGCTCGAACGGCGCGTCGATTATGCCGAGGGCCGCGCCGAGGCGATGAGCCTGGGCGACAATCGCCAGCCGACGCTCGCCGAGGAAATCGCCGCGCTCCAGGACGGCGACACGATCGATGCCGAACTTGCCGAGATGAAGCGCGCCATGAGTGCGGGCAAGACGGGTTCGGAATAACAGCGGCGCGCCTGGCATCCCGGCAGGTGCATGCCGCCCGCCAAGGGCCATGACCGGGAATGCGGGTCAATACGATCCGACCAGTCAAAGGGACCCCGACTTCGGTCGGCGCGTCCCCAGGGAAAGGGAAAACCAGTGTCACGCGGACAATTCTATCTCGACAAGTCGAACGCCAAGCTGGCCGGTGTCTGCTCGGGCATCGCGGACTACACCGGGGTCGATGCGCTCTGGGTCCGCATCGCGGCGGTGCTGCTCACCTTCTTCGTCTCCTTTGTAACGATCCCGATCTACATCGCGGTCGCCCTCATGGCGGACAAGCGGCCCATGAGCCTCTACAGCGAAGCCGAGGAAGAGCGCCTGCTGCGCCGCATGGAACGCCGCCGGAATCGCCAGGGCTATGGCCTTATGCGTTCCGCACCCAACCGTTCCGGCCGCCTGCGCAGCGAACTCTCGGACATCGACCGCCGCGTCGCCGAGATGGAAGCGCACTATACCAGCAGCAATTCGCGCCTCGCCGCCGAAATCGACAGCCTGCGCTAAACCGCAGCCACGGGTAACAGGGACACACCCAAGATGGACTCGCACACTCTCGCACTCCTCATTCCGCTGGCTCCCTTCATGATCGCGGGCTTCGCGATCTGGACGCGGCACCAGCGCCGGATGGCCGAACTCCAGGTGACGGCAACCGCCGAAAAGGCCGCACAGTACGCCTCGCACTCCCGCGAACTCGAAGAGCGCGTGCGGGTGCTGGAACGGATCATCACCGACGGCGGCTACAATACCGCGCTCCAGATCGAGGCCCTGCGCGACACCCGCGAAGTGGAAGCCGGGGAGCAGGCGAAGGAAACCCGCCAGTGAGCTTCGGAGACTTCATGGGGCTGACCGCCGTGATGGGTGCGATGATCGCGATCGTCGCCATCCTCGCCGGGGTCTACAAACGCCGCCTCGCCTTCCTCGAACGCAAGCTGGAGATCGCGGCGGGCCAGACGGCCGAGAAGGCGGCGCAATACGCCACGCACAACGCCGGGATCGAGAACCGCCTGCGCGCGCTCGAAACCATCATCACCGACGGCGCCTGGGACACCGCGCGCCAGATCGAATCGCTGCGCACCGCCGACGGCGAGCCGCGCGCGAACTGAGCAGGGGGACCGACCGACATGGCTATCGACTACGCGACTCTGGAAGTGCTTTCGCCGGTACTGGTTACGGCCACGGCACTGGGGATCGGCGGCTGGATCTTCAACAACTGGCTGCGCATGCGCCATGGCTATCCGCTGGAGAATTCCTGGGGCAAGGCGGTCTATCCCAAGGACAACGAGGCGCAGGCCCGCGTCCAGCTGCTGACCCAGGAGAACGCCCAGCTTCGCGCCGAGATCGGTTCGATCAAGGACCGCCTCGCCAGCGTGGAGCGGATCGTCACCGATCAGGGTTATGATGTCGCCCGCCAGATCGAAAGCCTGCGGGACGCCCGCCATGAGGTGACGCAATGAGTTTCTGGACTGCCGTCGTCGTCATTTTCGCGATCGCCTCGATCACCTGGCTGCGCGCGCAGAAGCTGCGCGGCGAGAAGCCGGGCTTCCGGCTGGACGGCCATACCGAACGCGAACACGAACTGGAAAGCGAAGTCGAGAACTTGCGCAAGCGCATCGCCGTGCTCGAACGCATCGCCACCGACGACCGCCGCGAAAAGGACCTCGCACGCGAAATCGACGCCCTGCGGGACTGAGAAAAGTCGCCTTCCCTGAAATACGTCGTCCCGGATCAAGTCCGGGACGACGCTCGTTACGGCACCTTCGCTTCCAGTTCCGCCAGCCACACCGCCGCACTGGCATCGGAAGGCGCGCGCCAGTCTCCGCGCGGGCTGAGCGCGCCGCCAGAGGACACCTTCGGCCCGTTCGGCACCGCAGACCGCTTGAACTGGCTGAAGGCGAAGAAGCGGCGCAGGAACTTCTCCAGCCAGGAACGGATCGTCGCGAGGTCGTACTCGTTCTTGCGGTCCTCCGGGAAGCCAGCGGGCCATGATCCGGCCGCAGCCTCGCGCCACGCATGAAGCGCCAGGAAAGCGACTTTCGAAGGCTTCTGCCCGAAACGCACGATATGGTGCAGGAAGAAGTCGTTGAGTTCGTAAGGCCCGATCTTCGCCTCGGTGCTCTGGATCGCGCCGTCCGCGCCTGCGGGCACGAGTTCAGGCGAAATCTCGGTGCCGAGGATGGCAAGCAGCACCTCCTCGGTCTCGGCGCCGAACTGGTCGGTCGTTGCGCACCAGCGGATCAGGTACTGGATCAGCGTCTTGGGCACGCCCGCGTTGACCGTGTAGTGGCTCATCTGGTCGCCGACGCCGTAAGTACACCAGCCGAGCGCCAGTTCGGACAAGTCGCCGGTGCCGATCACGAAGCCGTCGTGCTGGTTGGCAAGGCGGAACAGGTAATCGGTGCGCAGGCCCGCCTGCACGTTCTCGAAGGTCACGTCATAGACGGGCTCTCCATTCGAGAAGGCGTGACCGATGTTCTGGAGCATCGTCGTCGCCGTGGGGCGGATGTCGATCTCTTCGGCGGTGATGCCGACGGCGTTCATCAGCTTCCAGGCGTTGGACTTGGTGCCGTCGCTGGTGGCGAAACCGGGCATCGTATAGCCGCGAATGAACGTGCGGGGCAGGCCCAGCCGGTCGCAGGCGCGGGCGGCGACGATCAGCGCGTGGGTCGAATCGAGCCCGCCCGAAATGCCGATCACCATCGACTTGGCGCCGGTCGCCTCGATGCGGCGCATCAGACCGTCGACCTGGATGTTGAACGCCTCGTAGCAATCGGCATCGAGCTTGTCGGCGCGCGAGGGCACGAAGGGGAAGCGCGAGACCGGGCGGATCAACCCGATATCGCCGCCCGCCGGGGCATGGCGGAAACGCACGGTGCGGAAAGTCTCGTCGGGATTGCCCGCCACTTCGGCCGCGTCGTTGAAGGTGGGCACGCGCATCCGGTCCATGACGATGCGGTCCACATCGACGTCGGCGATGCAGAGTTCCGCCTCCAGCGAGAAGCGCTCGCTCTCCGCCAAGAGGTCGCCCAGTTCGTAGACGATGCCCTGCCCGTCCCAGGCAAGGTCGGTCGTGCTCTCACCGTGACCCGCCGCCGAGTAGATGTAGGCCGCCGTGGCGCGGGCGGACTGCGAGCGGCAGAGCAAGTGCCGTTCGTCCGACTTGCCGATGACGATGTTGGAGGCGGAGAGGTTGCACAGGATCGTCGCCCCGGCGAGCGCGCCGTGCGAGCTGGGCGGGGTGGCAGCCCAGATATCCTCGCAGATCTCGATGAAGAAGCGGAAGTTCGGCAGCACTTCGGAGGCGAAGACCAGATCGACGCCGAAGGGCACGTCCTGCCCGTTCACGCGGATGGTCTGGCCCTTCAGCGTCTTGCCGCTGGCGAACCAGCGCTTCTCGTAGAACTCGCGGTAATTGGGCAGGTAGGACTTCGGCACCACGCCCAGCAGCCGCCCATGCGCGATGGCAAGCGCACAATTGTAGAGCCGCCCCTTGTGCGGCAGCGCCGCGCCGACCAGCAGCACGGGCGAGAGATCGGCGCTGACGTGGACGATCTCCGCCACGGCCGCTTCCACCGCCTCGATCATCGCCGCCTGCAAGTGCAGATCGTCGATGGCGTAAGAGGAGAGGCACAGTTCGGGGAAGACCAGCAGGTCGACATGGGCGTCATGCGCGCGCCGAGCCTCGGCCAGCACGGCGTCGCGATTGAAGGCGACATCGGCGGTGCGGACCTTGGGCGTGGAGGTGGCGACGCGCACGAAGCCGTGTTCGTGCATGGCGAAAAAGGGATGTGCACTCATGGGCAAATCCCTGACAGGATCGGACGCGAGAGGCAACTTCCCCTTGCCCTCCCCCGCGCCGCCCTTAAATGGCATGGGCATGCGCAGCCTCGACGACATCCGCGAAGAATACGAGTTTTCCGAAGGCGATGAACGCTATCGCCTCTTGATCGGCCTCGGCGCCGAACTCGATCCCATGCCCGACGCGCTGAAGACGGACGCGACCAAAGTGCGCGGCTGCTCGGCCAGCGTCTGGGTCTATCCGATGGCGCGCGAGGACGGCACGCTGCACTTTCTGGCGGACAGCAACGCGGCGATCACCAAGGGCATCGTCTCGCTGGTGATCTCCGCCGTTCAGGACCGGCCCGCCGCCGAAGTGGCCGCAACCGACATAGCCGCCGCGCTGGAGCCCTTCGACCTCAAGAACCAGCTCTCTTCCAACCGCACGCAGGGCGTGCCGAACATGATCGCGCTGATCCGCGAGACGGCGGCGCGCTACGCAGGAAGCGCCGGAGCCGCATGAAGAAGGCCAGCCGCCCTTTCTGGCTGGCGGCGGGGCTGTTCTTCGTCGCGCTGGGCACGATCGGCATTTTCCTGCCGGTCATGCCGACCGTGGTGTTCTATCTTCTGGCAGCATGGTGCTTCGGCAAGAGCCACCCGGAATGGGCCGAGCGACTCTATAACCACCCGCATTACGGCCATAACTTGCGCGAATGGCGCGACCGGCGCGCGATCAGCCGAAAGGGCAAGGTCTCCGCGATTCTGGCGATGACCGCCTCGATTCCGTTTACGTGGTTCACAGCAGGCTGGCCCTGGGTGCTGATCCCGGTGGGCGTGCTGGCGGTGATCGGCCCGTGGATCTGGACACGGGCTGAGTAGCGCGCGCTCAGCGCTCCTCCACCGCCTCGCGCAGCACGGCGATGCCCTGCTCGCGCTGACGGCGCAGTTCCTGCTTGAGCACCGCCGGATCGCGCGCGACCACGAAGCCGAAGCTGACCCCGCCCTCCTTGCCGATCGTCGCATGATGTAGCTTGTGCGCCTGCACCAGCCGCTTGGCATAGCCGCGCTTGGGCACCCATTTGAAATAGCGCTGGTGCACGAGGCCGTCGTGGATCAGCGTATAGATAACGCCGTAAAGCAGCACGCCCAGCCCGATCCAGGTCCCCGGCTCCCAGGCCTGCGCGCCCATGACCAGCGGCGACCCCACGGCAAACATCGAAATGCTGATCGCCGCGCCGACCAGGGCGTAGAGGTCGTTCTTCTCCAGCAGGTTGTCGTGCGGTTCGTGATGGTCGCGGTGCCAGGCCCAGCCGAAGCCGTGCATGATATATTTGTGACTGGACCAGGCCACGAATTCCATCGCGGCAGCGGAAGCAAGCACGATCAGGGCGGCAGAGAGAAACGACATGGGCCGCCTTCTAGACCTTCACGGCCGGAATGTCAGGCGCCGGTACATCAGGGGGAGGAAAGATCGGGAATGCAGATGCAGCCGCGACGACGCGGGGTGGTACACGGCTGCCCTGCATTCCTCTTATCTTTCAGGCGCCCTCTCCCGTCGGGTCGCATTCCTGCTCTACATCGCCGACCTCGCGACACTTAGTTACAAATGCCGACAGGACTGTGACCTCTGAGTCTTCTCCCGTTCATGTTCGTCAGCCTAAATCTGAATGCACGGAACAAGAGCCGAAAAAGAGAAGGAAAAGTCCCATGCGCAAGATCGCCCGTTTCATCGCTCCCGCCCTGGTTGCCGCGCTCGGCTTCTCGGCCGTCGCACCCGGCATCGCCGAAGCCGCCGCGCCCCACCGCGAAGCCGCCCGCATCACCCCGAATCGCGAAGCCCGCATCCGCGCCGACATCGGCGCCCTGCGCGGCCAGATCGACCGCGCTGCCGCCCGCCGCACGATCAGCCAGCGCGAAGCGACCCGCCTGCGCGGCGAAGTCGGCCAGATCCAGCGCCTCCACGCAACTTATGCCCGCGGCGGCCTGACCACCCGCGAGGTGCAGACCCTTCAGGTCCGTATCGACCGCGTTCACGCCGCGCTGAAGGCCGAGCGTAACGACCACAACAACCATCGCCGCTGATAGCTTGTTTGGAAAATGCCCATCCGGGCATTTTCCACACGGCACCGGCCCCATTGGACTCAGGCGCCCCCACCCGACCTCCCACGCGTGTACCCTGATGGGAGGTCGGCCCCCTCAGCGAAAAGGTCCCCCGGACCTTTTCGTGTTCTTCGGGACGGGCGTGGGCCGGGGCCGCCGAAATTCGTCTCCAGCGAATTTCCAAACTGTCGCTAACAGCCTCAGTTGACCGTATAGCGAATAATGTTGCGCGAAAAGGCGCGCCGGTTCCCCTTGAATTGCGGGTCCGGCGCGCCTAATCGCGCTTTCACCATGACCATGAAACCGCGCACCCTCTACCAGAAGATCTGGGACGCCCACGTCGTCGACACGCGCGACGACGGAACCAGCCTCATCTATATCGACCGTCACCTCGTGCATGAAGTGACAAGCCCGCAGGCCTTCGAAAGCCTACGCGTGGCCGGTCGACCGGTGCGCCGTCCCGATCTTACCCTTGCGGTTCCCGACCACAACCTGCCGACCACCGCGCGCAAGGATGCCGCAGGGCACATCCTGCCCATCGCCGATCCCGAAAGCGCCCAGCAGCTGGCCGCACTGAAGCGGAACGCGCCCGAATTCGGCATCCGCTATATCGACGCCACCGATGCCGAACAGGGCATCGTCCACGTCGTCGGCCCCGAGCAGGGCTTCTCGCTGCCCGGCGCCACGATCGTCTGCGGCGACAGCCACACCGCCTGCCACGGCGGCATCGGCGCGCTGGCCTTCGGCATCGGCACCAGCGAGGTCGAGCACGTGCTCGCCACCCAGACCCTGCTGCTCAAGCAGTCGAAGAGCTTCGAGGTCCGCGTCGACGGCAAGCTCGGCGCCGGGATCACCCCGAAGGACGTGGTGCTCCACATCATCGGCGTGATCGGCACCGCCGGCGGCACCGGCTATGTCATCGAGTTCCGCGGCAACGTCTTCGAGGAAATGTCCGTCGAGGGCCGCCTCACCGTCTGCAACATGGCGATCGAAGGCGGTGCCCGCGCCGGTCTGATCGCTCCGGACGAGACCACTTTCGCTTATGTCGAGGGCCGTCCCTATGCGCCGCAGGGCAAGGACTGGACCAAGGCCGTCGCCTGGTGGAAGAGCCTCGCCACCGACGAGGGCGCGACGTTCGACAAGACCGTCGCGATCCGCGCCGAGGATATCCAGCCGACCGTCACCTGGGGCACCAGCCCCGAGGACACTTCGGCGATCGGCGGCGTGGTCCCCGCGCCGGAAGACTTCGCCGACGCCTCCAAGCGTGATGCCGTGAAGGTCAGCCTCGACTACATGGCCCTGACGCCCGGCACCAAGCTGACCGAAGTGGAAGTGCAGAACGTCTTCATCGGCTCGTGCACCAACAGCCGCATCGAGGATATCCGCGCCGCCGCCGAAGTACTCAAGGGCCGCCACAAGGCCGACAACGTCAAGTGGGCGATCGTCGTCCCCGGCTCGGGTCTGGTGAAGGCGCAGGCCGAGGCCGAGGGTCTCGACAAGATCATCATCGAAGCAGGCCTCGAATGGCGCGAACCGGGCTGCTCGGCCTGCCTCGCCATGAACCCCGACAAGGTTCCGGCGGGCGAGCGCTGCGCCTCGACCAGCAACCGCAACTTCACCGGGCGCCAGGGCCCCGGCAGCCGCACCCACCTGATGAGCCCCGCCATGGCCGCCGCCGCCGCGGTGACCGGCAGGCTCACCGATGTCCGCGAACTGGTAGGATAAGCAAGACATGTCGAACGATTCGGAAAACAATCTGGCCGGCAAGGCCGCTCTCGCTGCCGGTGCCGCCATCGGTTCCGCCGCGATCGCCGCCGCCCTGCTCTTCGTGAAGCGCCGCAAGGCCCGCCAGAACGAAAAGCCGCTGCACCCCGAACAGGCCCCCGAGACCGACTGATGAAGGCGATCTCCCACGTTGCCGGACGGGCCATCCCGTTCGGCCGCAAGAACGTCGACACCGACGTCATCATCCCGGCGCACTGGCTCAAGACCATCACCCGTGAAGGTCTGGGCAAGGGCGCGTTCGAGGCGGTGAAGAAGGAAGAGGGCAACGTCTTCGAGGACCCCGAGTTCTCGGGCGCGCCGATCCTGATCGCGGGCGACAACTTCGGCTGCGGCTCCAGCCGCGAACATGCCGCCTGGGCCCTGCTCGACATGGGGATCACCAGCGTGATCGCGCCGAGCTTCTCGGACATCTTCTCGGGCAATGCCTTCAAGAACGGCATTCTCACCGTGGCCCTGCCGCAGGAGGCGATCGACCGGCTGATGGAAGTGGCGCAGACCGATCCGATCGAGATCGATCTGGAGACCCAGACCGTCACCACCCGCTTCCAGGACCGCTACAGCTTCGAGATCGACCCCTTCCGCAAGCACTGCCTGCTTGGCGGTCTCGACGAAGTGGGCCTGACCATGGCGCAGGACGATGCGATCGCGGCCCACGAGGCCAAGGCGCGCGACGTCCTGCCGTTCCTCGCGAAGACGCCCGCGACCAACTGAAATTGCCACCCGCCCCGGACACGATCCGGGGCGGGTGCACAAAACGGCATTGCCCCCGCCCGCTTCGCCCCCTATCGGCAGGGTGAAGTCCTATTCCGAGGGTATCCGATGACGAGTTTCCAGGATCGCGAGCGCGCCGAAGAAGCGAAGTTCGTGCATGACGCCGACACCCAGTTCCGCATCCAGGCGCGCCGCAACCGCCTGCTGGGCGAATGGGCCGCCGCGCGCATGGGGCTCTCCCACGCCGAAACCGAGGCCTATGCCAAGGCCGTCGTCCAGGCCGACTTCGAGGAAGCGGGCGACGAGGACGTGATCCGCAAGCTGCTCGGCGACCTTATCGCCGCCGGTGTCGATGCTTCCGAACCCGAAATCCGCGCCGCACTGGATGCCAAGCAGGTCGAGGCGCGCCGCGCCTTCCTCGGCTGAATTCAAGGAACTGTTCCCATGGCCATGCCAGCCAGCGAAATCGAAGCGATGATCCGCGCTGCCCTCCCCGATGCAGTGGTCGAGATCACCGACCTTGCCGGAGACGGCGACCACTATGCCGCGCGCGTCACCAGCGCCGCCTTCGCGGGCAAGCCCCGCGTCGCCCAGCACAAGATGGTCTACGAAGCGCTGGGCGGCCGCATGGGCGGCGTGCTCCACGCCTTGCAACTCACCACCGCCGTCCCCAACTGATGTCGGCACAGCCTGAAGGTTTAACTGAAATGTCCGACGCCAACGCCCGTATCGACGAAATTGTAAAGAACAACGACATCGTCCTGTTCATGAAGGGCACCCCGCTGTTCCCGCAGTGCGGCTTCTCCAGCCGCGCCGTCGCCATCCTCGAACAGCTCGGCGCGCCTTACGAGAGCGTCGACGTGCTCCAGGACATGGACATCCGCCAGGGCATCAAGGCCTATTCGGATTGGCCGACGATCCCGCAGCTCTACGTGAAGGGCGAATTCGTGGGCGGCAGCGACATCATGATGGAGATGTACGAAGCCGGCGAACTGCACCAGCTCTTCATCGATACCGGCCTCGCCACCCAGGGTTAAGTCCTTGGGGCTGAACGGCCCGATGAAACGAAACGAACAAGGCGCCCGCGGGAAACCTCGGGCGCTTTTTCGTATCTGGCGTGAGGGCTGACAGCTCGGGAGAGACGGGGCCGGGAGACATTCGGCCCCGTCTCGATCGAGACTGCTCTCGGGGTACCTTCTCCTATAAGCACGAGCCGTGCCACTCGCGGAAATCGGCGAATTCCGAAGATGACCCCGCCTCCTTCAAGGGCGGACTGTAAAATCTGCCGACAGATGCCATGGTGCAATTCCGCTTGCCTCCACCGCCTCGCCGCGCAATCTCGCCGCCATGATCCTCTATCCTCCGAGCAACGAGCCGATGCCGACGGACGGCCCCAAGGTAATACCGGCAGCGACACTCGTGATCTTCCGCAATGCGGCGGACGGCGGACCTCCGGAACTGCTGATGGTCCAGCGCGCCCGCGAGATGCGCTTTGCCGGCGGCGCCGCGGTTTTCCCCGGCGGACGGGTCGATCCCGCCGACCGCGACCTTGCCGCAGCGCTCCTGCCGGACGAGCCGATCGAACTGGCCGCCGCCCGCATTGCCGCCATTCGCGAGACGCTGGAGGAGACCGGCCTGATGGTCGCGACCCGCCATCCGGTCAGCGCCGCCGAAGCCGCCGAGGGCCGTCTGCTACTGCTCGAACGCGGTGCGCTGGCGCCGGTGCTGGAGCGGTTCGGCTGGACTCTCATGCCCGAACGCCTCGCCCTCTATGCCCATTGGTGTCCGCCCTGGGACAGGGGGTTCGACACCCGCTTCTTCGTGACCGATCTCGGCACCGGCGCCGTCGACATAACGGTGGATGCCACCGAAAACACCCGCCTGTTCTGGGCATCTGCCGCCGAGGCACTGGATATGGCCGCGCGCGGGGAAATCGCGGTGATCTTCCCCACGCACCGCAATCTCGAACGCCTCGCCCGCTTCGCCAGCCATGCAGAGGCCCTGGCCGATATCACCCGCCACCCGGTTGAGCGCATCCACGCCTCTCTCGAAACGGTGGACGGCGAGGAGTGGCTGACGATCCCGGACGGACACGGCTATCCGGTGCTCGGGCAACCCAGAACGAGCGCCGACCGCGGCTGAATTATCCGACCGCGCGCCACTCGGGCGTGAAGGTGGTGTGGAGCCGCACCAGATGATCCACTACCGGCCCATAGAGCGGCCGGTCGAACTCGATACCGGCGCAATCCGCGCTGACCCAGCGGACGATGCCGGTCAGCCCTTCGAGCGTCTGCGGGCGAATCACCACGCGCATGCCGACGCCAAGCAGCAGGCCGCTGGTCCGCACACAGCAGCCTTCGGCGGTGATGTCGGAAATCTCGCCCTGATCGCGCAGCCCGTTGGCGGTTCGGCATTGCGCTGCCAGCGAAACCGGATGCCGTCTGGATCGGCGCGGAAGGAAGGGGCGGTTCATGCGCCGATCATGAGGCAAACCGGTTGATCAACCTTTAACCGTGTCGCCATTCTCAGGCCGTCGCCTGCTCGCCGAGCTTTTCCTCATGGTCCCGGCCCTGCGCCGCCAGCCTGCGGGCCAGCACCGCACAGACCATGAGCTGAATCTGGTGGAAGAACATCAGCGGCAGAATGATCGCGCCGACTTGTGCCGCCGGGAACAGCACGCCTGCCAGCGGCACCCCGGTCGCCAGGCTCTTCTTCGAACCGCAGAACAAGATCACGATGCGGTCCTCATGGCTGAAACCGAGCATCCGGCCCATGACATTGCCGATCACCATGATCGCCGCCAGCACCGCCAGCGAAAGCGCCGCGATCAGGCCCAGTTCGCCCAGCGTCACCTTCTGCCACAGACCTTCGAGCACGGCTGCCCCGAAAGCGGTATAGACCACCAGCAGGATCGAACCGCGATCGGTATAGCCCAGCACTTTCTTGTGCCGATGGACGAAGCCGCCGATCCACGGCCGCAACAGGTGTCCGGCCACGAAAGGCAGCAGAAGCTGCACCGATATCGAGATGATCGGGTCGGTCGAGAAGCCCTGCGTCTTGCCGGTGATGAACAGAGCCGTTAGCACCGGGGTGATGAAGATTCCGGCGAGGTTGGAGAACGACGCGCTGCATACCGCCGCCGCCACATTCCCTCCTGCAATCGCGGTGAAGGCGATCGAGGACTGGACCGTGGAAGGCAGCAGGGTCAGGAACAGCACCCCGGTCGCCAGCGAAGGTTCGAGTCCCGGAATAGCCCGCACGCCGAGACCCAGGATCGGGAAGATCACGAAAGTCAGGCAGGCGACCGTCAGATGCAGCTTCCAGGCCCGCGCCCCGTCGAGGATCGCCTCGCGAGAAAGCTTGGCGCCGTGGAGGAAGAACAGCAGCGCGATGGCCGCGTCGGCAACCCCGCCCGCGATTCCCGCCCATATTCCCCGCGCGGGCAAGACCGAGGCAAGCCCCACGGTCGCGAGCAGCAGGAGCAGATAAGGGTCGATGTTGAGGCGGGCGAGCAGACGGTTCATGCGCCTTGTCTAGGACCTCGCAGCCCGGAGCAAAAGCCCCCGGATCGGGCCGCCGACGCACAAAATCTTGAACTCTGGCGCGCACTTCCGCGAAGTCGGCCCGGTGTTTAGGGAATTGGCGCGCCCGACAGGGTTCGAACCTGTGACCCCAAGCTTAGAAGGCTCGTGCTCTATCCAGCTGAGCTACGGGCGCGCGTCGCGCTCCCCATAGCGCGGTTCGTCGCCCACGCAAACCGTGCATCCGATCGATCCCCAATGAACTTGAACGGCCGTCAACTTGTGCTTTCCCGAAAGTTCCCGGCAGGTTACCCATGGCCGCGATGAGCGAAGCACCTCTTTCCCGTATCGACGGCATGGCCGGCGCCCGGCGCCATTTCCGCTATTTCGACTATATGCTGGTCGCCTTCGTGGTCATCCTGCTGCTTTCCAACCTGATCGGCGCGGCCAAGCAGGCGGAAGTCTCGTTCCCCTTCGTCGGGTCGGTGACGTTCGGCGCAGGCGTGCTGTTCTTCCCGGTCTCCTACATCATCGGCGACGTGCTGACCGAGGTCTACGGCTATGCCAATGCACGCCGCTGCATCTGGGTGGGCTTCTTCGCGCTGCTGTTCATGGTGCTGATGAGCGTGGTCGTCGTGGCTATTCCCGCAAACCCGGAATGGGCGCTCGCCTCGGCGACCTACACCGTCGCCGGTCAGCAGGTGACGGCGCCGAACCAGGCGGCCTATTATGCGATCTTCGGCCAGACCCCGCGCATCGTCTTCGCCTCGGTCTGCGCGTTCTGGGCGGGCGAGTTCGTCAATTCCTTCGTGCTGGCGCGGATGAAGGTCTGGACCCAGGGTAGGCACTTGTGGACACGCACCATCGGCTCCACGGTGTTCGGCGAAGGCGTGGACAGCGCGCTGTTCTACCCGCTCGCCTTCCTTGGCGTCGCCGGGTTCACTCCGCATTCGATCGCGCTGCTGGCGCTGACCCAGTGGCTGATCAAGACCGGCTGGGAAGTCGTGCTGACCCCGGTGACTTACGTGGTCGTCGGCTGGCTCAAGAAGCGCGAGGGCGTGGACGTGTTCGACAGCAACGTCGACTTCTCGCCCTTCGCGAAAGCGCGCAAGGCAATCGCAACCCCGGAATAAAGCGCGCGCGCGAGCTTGGCAGGACCGGCCCGCCCCGGTAGGCCCCCGCAAACCATGCTCGACCGCATCCTCCTGTCCCGTTTCCGCAACCACCGCGAGACCGCGGTGGAAGGCACGGCGCAGTTCAACCTGCTGGTGGGCGAGAACGGCGCGGGCAAGACCAATGTGCTGGAAGCGATCTCGCTGCTCTCGCCGGGGCGAGGCCTGCGCCGCGCGGGTCTTGCCGACATGCCGGGGCAGGATTTCGACGGCGGCTTCGCGGTCAGCGCCGCGCTTATGGTAGCGGACGAGGAACCCGTGCAACTGGGCACCGGTGTCCTCGCCGAACGCCCCGGACGGCGCCTCGTCCAGATCAACGGGGCCGAGGCTCCCGCGGTGCGGCTGGCCGAATGGATGTCGATCGGCTGGCTGACCCCGGCGATGGACCGCCTCTTCGTGGAGGGTGCAGGCGCGCGGCGGCGCTTCCTCGACCGGCTGGTGCTGGCCGTCCGCCCCGACCACGCGGGCAACGCCACCCGCCTCGAAAGCGCCCTGCGCGAACGCAATCGCCTGCTGTCCGACGACCTGCCACCCGACCCGCGCTGGCTCGACGCAATCGAGATGCAGCTTGCCGAGGCCGGTTCGCTGGTCGCTGCGGCGCGAGCGGAACTGGTCGAGCGGCTCGAGCAAACCCTGGCGGCGCTACCGGAATCGCCTTTCGCGCGGCCCTCGCTCGCCTATCAGCCGGGCGGGCCTATCGAGGCCGAAGCGCTCGCCCAAGCCTTGCGCAGCGGCCGCCCCCGAGAACGCGCAGCGCAGCGTACCCTGACCGGGCCGCACCGCGACGAAATTCTGGTGACGATGGCAGGCAAGGGCCAGCCAGCCGCCGAATGCTCGACCGGCGAGCAGAAGGCGATGCTGATTGCGATCACCCTCGCCCATTCGCAGCTGCTGGAAGGCGGGTCAGAGCAGCGCCCGCGCCTGTTGCTGCTCGACGAAGTGGCCGCCCACCTCGATCCCTTGCGCCGCGAGGCTCTGTTCGACCGCCTGCGCGCAGGCTCGGCGCAAGTCTGGCTGACCGGCACTGAACTCGCCCCGTTCGACGCGATCGCGGATGAGGCGGCAGTGTGGGAAGTCAGCGCAGGCGCGGTGCGGCGGTTGGGTTAAACCTCCGCCCGCGCGACCTCCCAACCAATGCAAACACACCCTCCCCGTCATCCCCGCGAAGGCGGGGATCCCGCTTCTCTTGCGCCTCAGCGAGAGGTCGGAAGAAGAAAGCGGGGCCCCCGCCTTCGCGAGGGCGACGACGTGCCGTTTTGCCGATGAAAGATATGCAGGTTGATGTAGCGCCTTAAGACCGAGATTCACCCTGCTTCGGCAAAGCCTCGACCACATCGTCCACCGTGGCAGTCACGATCTCATCGATGCCGAGCGCAGTCGGATGGACATGATCCTTCTGCATCAGGTCCGGCTTGTCGATCACCGGCTGGAGGAAGAACGGCACCAAGGTCGCGCCATATTCCTGCGCGAGCTGCGGATAGATCGGGTTGAACTTCGCCGCATAGTCCTTGCCGAGGTTCGGCGCGGCCATCATGCCCAGCAGGACGACGCGGATATTGTCGCCCTTCAGCCGCTTGAGGATCGCCTCCAGATTGCGGCGCGTCTCGGCGGGAGGCAGCGAACGCAGCATGTCATTGCCGCCAAGGCTGATGATGGCGAGTTCCGGCTTGGGAGACTGGCTCGAAAGCGTGAAGTCCAGCCGCTCCAGACCCGCCGCCGTCGTATCCCCGGAGACCCCGGCATTGGCGATCTTCGCGTTCACACCCCGCGCGCGCAAGGCTTGTTCGAGCCGGTCCGGATAGCTTTCGCCGTCGTCCAGCCCATAGCCCGCCAGCAGCGAATCCCCGAAGGCGAGAATCCGCCGCTCCGGCCCCATGACCGGAATCGCGGGCGGTGCATCGACGGCACTCTGCGTCTGCTCGGGCGCCGGAGAAGCGGCTTGATCGCAGGCACCAAGCAGCAACGGCAGCAGCATCGCAGGGGCCAGCAGGACTTTCGCGTGGGCGCGCAAGGCTTTCTCCTTGAACTACGGGACTTTGACCACCCATATGGGGCAAGTGAGCGATCCTTCCCAGCCCCCCGCCCCGTCAATTCTTGCGCAGGACCTGCGCCTCACCCTCGGCAGCGGCGAAAGCGCGGTCGAAATCCTCAAGGGGATCGACCTCATGGTGCCGCAGGGGCAGACGCTGGCGCTGCTCGGCCCGTCCGGCTCGGGCAAGTCCTCGCTGATGTCGGTGCTTTCCGGGCTGGAGCGCGCGAGTTCCGGCGCGCTCAGCGTCGCCGGACAGGACTTCGCGGCGATGGACGAGGATGCCCTGGCCCGCGCGCGGCGGGGCCGGATCGGCGTCGTGCTCCAGGCCTTCCACCTGCTGCCGACGATGACCGCGCTTGAAAACGTGGCGACCCCGCTGGAACTTGCCGGACTCGAAAATGCCCGCGAGCGCGCCGAGGCGGAACTCGTCGCCGTCGGTCTCGGCCACCGGCTCTCGCACTATCCGGCCCAGCTTTCCGGCGGCGAGCAGCAGCGCGTGGCGATTGCCCGCGCCCTCGCCCCGCGCCCCTCGCTGGTCTTCGCCGACGAGCCGACCGGCAACCTCGACGCCGCCACCGGCGCCGCGATCGTCGACCTGCTCTTCGCCCGCCGCGCCGAGGCGGGCGCCACCCTGCTCATCATCACCCACGACGAAAGCCTCGCCCATCACTGCGAGCGCGTCGTGACTCTCGGCGACGGGCGGATCGCGAGCGACCGACTTGCCTGACCCCCGCGACACGTCCGCGCTTCCCTGGGCCACCGCGTGGAAACTCGCCCGGCGCGATCTTTCCGCGCGGTTCCGGGGCCTGCGCCTGCTGCTGGTCTGCCTGTTCCTCGGCGTCGGCGCGCTGGCGGCGATCGGCACGCTGACCGGCTCGATCGAGCGCGAACTGACGACGCGCGGCCGCGAAGTGCTGGGCGGCGACATCGAACTCAGGACCTGGCAGCGCAGCCTCTCGCAGGAGGAACTGAGCGCCCTCGCCCGCTACGGCAAAGTCTCGCCGGGGCTGCGCCTGCAAGCCATCGCGCGCAAGGGCGACCTCACCGCCCCGGTGGCGCTGAAGGCGGTGGATGCGAACTGGCCGCTCTACGGAAAGCTCGAACTCAAGGATGGCCGCAAGGTCGGCGCGCCGCCCGCAGGCACGGTCTGGCTCTCCGAGGGCACCGCCGCCCGCCTCGGCGTGAAGCCCGGCGACACGGTCGCGCTCGGCGGCGTGGAGCAGCGGGTCGGCGGGCTGATCGCCAGCGATCCGGAGAAGCTCTCCGAAGGCTTCGCGCTCGGCGATGCGGCGATTTCCACGCTGGACCTGCCCGAACGCGCCGGTCTCACCCAGCCCGGCGCGATGTACCGCAGTGCCACCCGCGTGAAGTTCGCTCAGGCCCAGCGCGATCCGGATGCCGTGGTGAAGGCCCTCGACAAGCGCTTCGGCGACGATGCCTTCGAGACCCGCACCCGCAAGTCCGCCTCACCTTCCACCGAGCGCTTCGTAAGCCGCATGGGCCAGTTCCTGTCGCTCGTTGGCCTCGCGGCGCTGGTCATTGCCGGGATCGGCATTGGCGGCGGGGTCTCGTCCTACCTCGAAGCGCGGCGCACCTCGATCGCCACGCTCAAGGTGCTCGGCGCCACGAGCCGCGACATTTCCCGCATCTACCTGCTGCAAGTGGGCGCGGCGGCGCTCGTCGGCAGCCTCGCCGGACTCTTGGCGGGGGTGCTGGTGACACCGTTGCTGGCGAGCGCACTCGGCGCGTTGCTGCCGGTCGATACCGGCTTCACCGTCTCGCCGGGGGCGCTGCTGACGGCGGCGGGCTATGGCCTGCTGGTCGCGCTGATCTTCGCCGCCCCGCCGCTCGCCAAGGCGCGGAGTTTCCCGGCGATGGCGCTGATGCGCGCGCAGGTCTCTCCCTTGGCGGCAAATCGCCGGGCCTGGCTGCTGCCCGTCGCGCTGGGCCTTGCCGCCGTAGTGGCGCTGGCCCTGCTGAATGCCGCGCAGCCGCTGGTGACGCTGGGCTTTCTCGGCGGCGCCGCGCTGATGCTCGCGCTGCTGGCGCTGATCGGGACCGGCATCCGCGGCCTCGCCGCCAGACTGCCCCGCCCACGCGATCCGATGCTGCGCGCCGGTCTCGCCAACCTCCACCGCCCCGGCGCCCAGACCGGCGCGCTGGTGACGGCGCTGGGTTTCGGCCTCTCCGCCTTCGTGCTGATCGCCGCGGTCCAGACCAGCCTCGACGCCA
Organism: Novosphingobium sp. BL-S-20; assembly: GCF_055521635.1. Taxonomy (NCBI): domain Bacteria; kingdom Pseudomonadati; phylum Pseudomonadota; class Alphaproteobacteria; order Sphingomonadales; family Sphingomonadaceae; genus Novosphingobium; species Novosphingobium sp. BL-S-20. Next base: position 2,834,496 of record NZ_CM145494.1, read on the forward strand.
ATATCCGCAGGACCGTGCCCGCCCGCGCGCCGGACTTCTTCGTGCTCGACGTGCCCAAGGACAAGGCCGGGGAGTTCCGCGATGTCGTCGCGCGGGAAGCACCGGGTTCGAGCCTGCGCATGGTCCCCAACATGCGCGGCCGCATCCTCGCCTATGGCCCGAAGGACCGCATGACCCGCGTGTCGGACCTCCAGGAAATTCCCGAGGACGCCTGGGCGCTCAAGGGCGAGCGCGGGCTGACCTACTCGGTCGGCGTGCCGGAGGGCAGCACCGTGACCTCCGGCCAGTGGTGGGGCGAATTCCATCGCGGCGAGCCGCTGGTCTCGGTGGACGAGAAATTCGCGCAGACCGTCGGCCTCAAGGTGGGCGACTATATAACCATCGGCCTGCTCGGCGTGGAGCGCACCGCGCGGGTCGCGGCGCTACGGCGGATCGACTGGGACACGCTCGGCTTCAACTTCGTGCTGGTGTTCTCGCCCAATGCCCTGGCCGATGCTCCGCACAATCTCGCCGCAACGATTGAGGTTCCACGTGGAAAATCCACGGCAGGGCTGCTGCCGCGCCTCGCCCGCGCCTTCCCGTCGAGTTCGGTGATCGAGACCGGCACCCTGCTGCGCGATGCCCGCGACCTACTGGACCAGATGACCCTGGCCATTCTCGCCGCCGCCTCGGTCGCAGTGCTGGCAGGCCTTGCGGTGCTGCTGGGCGCCATCGCGGCGGCGCGGGCCAGCCGCACTTACGATAACGTGATCCTGCGCGTGCTGGGCGCCAGCCGGGGCCAGCTCCTGCTGCTGCAAATCGCGGAATACGGGCTGATCGCGGCGGTTCTCGCCGTCGTCGCGCTCGGTGCGGGTAGCGCCATGGCTTGGGCCGTGATCGTCAAGCTCTTCGCGTTCGAATGGATGCCGGACTGGCCCCGCATTCTCGCGGTGCTCGGCGCCGGGATCGTGCTGATCCTGACATTCGCCCTCGCCGGTTCGCTGCCGCTGCTGCGGGCAAAACCGGCGAGGGCGCTTAGAGAGCTGTAATCAGGCGAAGACGTCGGCACCGGCGGGGTCGAGCGGGTCCGGACCGAAACGGTTGGGGCCGGGTGTGCCAGGCAGGCAGGTGATCACGAACGAGGCGATCGTCGCGATCCAGCCGACGAAGGGAATCACGCCGAGCACGATGAAGCCGAGATACCACCAGCCGCTCATGTCGCGGTCGTGATAGCGGCGCACGGCAACGGCGATGCTCGGGATGAAGACGGCAAGGGTATAGATACCGGCGAGACCGATGAGCACGAAGAAACCGGAGCCGAAAAGGGCCGAAGGATCGCCACCCTGCTCAATCTGCTGAAACGCACCGAGGGAAAAGCCCAGCACCATCGATACGGCGAGGATCGCGGCGTAGACGATGAAATTGAGCAGCGCGAAGCCCCAATATTCGATCCGAAGCGAGCGGCCGTTGAAGTCCGCGTAACGCTTGAACGGCATCACCATATAGTCGAGCATATCTTTCCCCTCGTGTTCAAGGCCTTGGGTTATAGGGACAGAAGGCTGAGGAGCAAGCGTGCGCGATGGTGAAGACACGGGTAAGGACACCTCGGGCGGAGCAAGGTGCGGCTACAGAAGCGGCGCAGGCGGAGGCCCCGCTTCTTCTTTGCAACGTCTCGCCAACACGAAATAAAAGCGGGATCCCCGCCTACGCGGGGATGACGGGTTTGAGGGGCGCGTATTCATATTGGGCATTATCGTCGCGCCCATCTCACCGCCCGAGTACGGCACTCCGAATAGAGCACCCAGAATACTGCTGCCCGAACGCAAAGGAAAAGGGACGCGCAGGTGTGCCCGCGCGTCCCTGGCTGAGTTTGCGGTGCCTGCGACTCCTCCCCTGCGCCGTCACCGCTTTTCACGCTCCGGCTGTGCGCCGGTAACGCGCCGCCACGCCCGTAAAGGCACGGCTGGATCTCTGTTCATCGGTATGGCGAAGTTCCGCCCGTCTGGGAAAAACCCAATCCGGGAAAACCTGGCGCATCCTCTCTCCGGCGGCGGTGAATTCTTCGATTCACCGTCTCGCTCTGATTACGGGACCGACACTAAGCGATTAAGGCGGCCAAAACAATAACTCATGCGGATTCCGCGCAGGCTCCGTCCGGATGTGACACAAGCGCCACAATTGCAGAAGACGCCTTGCACGCTTGCCGAAATTGCCGGGATCGGTTAAGGGCGCGCCAATTTTGCGGCGCAGCAAGCGCTGCTGGCCAACTCCTCGAACCGATAGGCAACGCATGTCCGCCCCGCTTCCCTTGCGCAATATCGCAATTATTGCGCACGTCGACCACGGCAAGACCACCCTCGTCGACCAGCTTTTCCGCCAGTCCGGCACCTTCCGTGAGAACCAGCGCATCGAAGAACGCGCCATGGACTCGAACGACCTCGAAAAGGAACGCGGGATCACCATCCTTGCGAAGCCGACTTCGATCGAGTGGAACGGCTACCGCATCAACATCGTCGACACCCCCGGCCACGCCGACTTCGGCGCCGAAGTGGAACGCATTCTCTCGATGGTCGACGGCGTCGTCCTGCTGGTCGACTCGTCGGAAGGCGCGATGCCGCAGACGAAGTTCGTCACCGGCAAGGCACTGGGCCTCGGCCTGAAGCCGATCGTCGTCGTCAACAAGATCGACCGTCCTGACGGCCGTCACGCCGAAGTGCTGGACGAAGTGTTCGACCTCTTCGTCAGCCTCGACGCCAACGACGAGCAGCTCGACTTCCCGACCCTCTACGCGTCGGGCCGCAACGGCTACGCCAGCTACGATCCGGACGCCCGCGAAGGCAACCTGACCCCGCTGTTCGAAAAGATCGTCGAGCACGTCCCCGCGCCCGACCTCGACCAGGACGCGCCGTTCTCGTTCCTCGCCACCCTGCTCGACCGTGACAACTTCATGGGCCGCGTCCTCACCGGCCGCGTCCAGTCCGGCAAGCTCAAGGTCAACGACCCGATCCGCGCCATCGACGCCGACGGCAAGGTCATCGAAGTCGGCCGCGCCACCAAGGTGCTGTCGTTCCGCGGCCTCGATCGCGTGCCCGTGGAAGAAGCCCGCGCCGGTGACATCATCGCGCTGGCCGGCCTCGAAAAGGCCACCGTGTCGAACACCATCGCCGATCCCTCGGTTTCGGTGCCGATCAAGGCCCAGCCGATCGATCCGCCGACCCTGGCGATGCGCTTTGCCGTCAACGACTCGCCGCTCGCGGGCCGTGAAGGCGACAAGGTGACCAGCCGCATGATCCGCGACCGCCTGATGCGCGAAGCGGAAACCAACGTCGCCATCCGCGTCACCGAATCGGCCGACCGCGACAGCTTCGAAGTGGCCGGTCGCGGCGAACTTCAGCTGGGCGTCGTGATCGAAACGATGCGCCGCGAAGGCTTCGAGCTGGGCATCAGCCGCCCGCGCGTGCTGTTCGGCAAGGACGAGAACGGTGGCCGCACCGAACCGTACGAAACCGTCGTGATCGACGTGGACGACGAATTCTCGGGCACCGTCGTCGAGAAGATGCAGCGCCGCAAGGCCGAGCTTACCGACATGCGTCCTTCGGGCGCCGGCAAGACCCGCATCACCTTCTCGGCTCCTTCGCGCGGCCTGATCGGCTACCACGGCGAGTTCCTTTCGGACACCCGCGGCACCGGCATCATGAACCGCCTGTTCGAGAAGTACGACAGCCACAAGGGTCCGATCGAAGGCCGCCAGAACGGCGTGCTGATCTCGAACGGCACCGGTGAAGCCGTCGGCTACGCGCTGAACAGCCTCGAAGATCGCGGCATCCTGTTCGTGAAGCCGCAGGAAAAGATCTACGAGGGCATGATCATCGGCGAAAACGCCAAGCCCGACGATCTCGAAGTGAACCCGATGAAGTCGAAGCAGCTGACGAACTTCCGTTCGACCGGCAAGGACGACGCCATCCGCCTCACCCCGCCCCGCGTGATGACGCTGGAACAGGCGATCGCCTATATCGACGACGACGAAATGGTCGAAGTGACCCCGCAGTCGATCCGTCTGCGCAAGGCCTTCCTCGACCCGAACGAGCGCAAGAAGCAGAGCCGCAAGAAGGACGCCTGATCCTTCGGCAGCTTCGGCTTGCACGAAAAACAATAAAGGGGCGGCAATCTCGCGATTGCCGCCCCTTTACGTTTTGGAGCCGTTTTCGGCCCTCTCCCAAAACGTAATCGGTTTGGAAAAATGCCCGGAAAGGGCATTTTTCAGGCGGCACCGGCCCTCTCCCCCACCCGACCTCCCACGAGTGTACCCTGATGGGTGGTCGGGTGGGGGAGAGGGCCGGTGCCGCCAAAATTCGCCTTCAGCGAATTTTCAAACTCAGAACCGGTAACCCACCGTCGCGCGCAGCGAGTGGTAGTCGAAGTTCTTGTTCGAACCCTTGATGCTGGTCGAGCCCGAATCGATCAGGAACGGATTGGTCGCAGGCGCCGTGCCCGGTCCGACCTCGACGTTGTACTTGTTGTCGCTGTAGCGATTGTAGAGATATTCGAGGCCGAGGCTGACCTTGTTCGTCACCATGATCTCGGCGCCGCCACCGGCCTGCCAGCCCCAGGTCAGGCTGTTGCTGCGCTGCGGGTCGAACGAGTTGGCTGTGTTGGTGGTGAGGAAGTCGTGGTCGATCTTGGCCACGCCGCCGCCGCCGGTTACATAGAACAGCGCGCCGCCGTTCGGGGTGTAGCCCGCGCGGACACGGCCTGAGAGGCCGTAGTCGAGCTTGCGCTGGATCACGTAGCTGGCCGGGGTCGTGCTGAAGCCAGAGGTCGCATCCTTGGCCTCGCTCTTCACGCCCTCGACGAGGCCGCCGACCACGAAGTTGCCCATACGCTTGTCGTAACCGAAGCGCACACCGTATTCCGCGCCGTCCTTGTCGTTGCGACAACCGTCGGCAGGTGTCGCACCGCGCGCGCCGCCGCTGCAGAAGCCGGGGCTGAAGGCGTTGTCTCCGGCAGCGGTGTTGACGGTGTTGTCGTAGCGACCGTCGCCATCGGTATCGAAGCGCAGGCTGTCGCCGCCGTCGTTGCCGCGCGTCGAGAGACCGCCGAAGGCCTGGACGTAGGGGCCGTTGAAGTGGCTGTCCCGTTCGGGCGTGGAAGTCGCGATTTCCTGCGCACCGGCGGGAAACGCCGCGGCGACTGCGGCAAGGCCGAGGGCCGTCGTGGCGAGGTGGGCAAATTTCATTGTAATATCCCTGTCGTTTTTAGGATCTGGCCCTCCCCGAAGTCTAAGTGACGGATTTGGTTTCCTTTCCTGCGATGAGTCGAGGTCCGTTCCGGGGCAGGGCGAGACACAGGCCCCGCCGCACCCGCTCAATGTTCATATAATTTCAGACAAACCTGAACGAAAGCTGCTCGATCCGCTCCGATCCGGTTAAGCCGGGCACGCCTAGAAGAAACTCATACAGGGACGAGACCCCGGCCTCACCGGAGCCCCTTCCCAGCAAGGAGTTTCGAACAATGGCTTTCTTCCGTAACGCGACCTTTCGTAGTGCAATCGGCGCAACCGCCCTCGCCGCCACCGCACTCGCCAGTGCGACCCCGGCCATGGCCCGCGACTATTACCGCCACAACGACAATACCGCCGCCGTCGCTATCGGTGCAGGCGTGGTCGGCCTGGCACTCGGCGCGATCATCGCGTCGAACAGCAACGACCGCGACCGTTATCGGGATCGCGACCGTTATTACGACAGCAGCTATGCCTACGATAACGGCTGGCAATATCGCGACGGCTGGTACTGGGACCGCGACGGCGGCCGCCACAGCCGCGACGATTACAACCGCTACCAGCGCGGCCGCAACGAATGGCGCGGAGATCACGGCGACTGGCGCCGCGGCTACGATCACGACCGGGGCGACTTCCGCCGCGGCTACTGATCCACCGAAGCCGGTCGGATAACCCCCGCTCCGACCGGCAAAAAGGACGCCCGGCTCCCCTCCCGGCCGGGCGTCCTTCCCCTGCTGCGGAGACGCGGGCATTTCGGCGCCGCCGATGGGCGGCCCGTCGCAGGTAGCGTCAAATTCACGTCAAGTTCACGGCGGGAAGCGGATTTTGAAGGTCCAACGTGCCCACCGATTCCGCCGTAACTTGGTTGGCTTGGAAAGGAGTGCGAAATCATGAAACTGAACTGGAAGTCCCTGGGCCTCGCCACGGCCCTGGCCGCCTCCGCCCTAACGGCCTCCGCGCCGGCCATGGCGCGCGATTACTACGACCGACGCGGCGGCGGCAACGACGCGGCCATCGCCATCGGCGCGGGCGTAATCGGCCTGGCCCTGGGCGCGGCGATCGCCGATCGCGGCGACGATCGCTATTACGATCGCGACTATTACGATCGCCGCCGCTACGTGACCGTGCGCGACCGTCCTGGCTACTATTACTACTACGACGGCGCTCCGAACCGCTATTACCGCGATCGCTACTACGACCGCTATTACGCGCCCTACTACCGCGAGCGCTGGGGCGGACGGGACCGCTGGCGCGACGGCCGTCATGCCTGGCGGGACGATCGCCGGGGCTGGCGCGATGACCGCCGCGGCTGGCGTGATCGCGACCGCTGGGATCGCGGCCGCCACGACTGGCGCGACGACCGCAGGCGTGACTGGCGCCGATAAGCCCTGATCCCGGCGCGTAACCTACGCGCCGGGATGTCATTTTCTCTCGAAAGACAGGAGCGTTTCCCGGCCATGGGCAAGCGCTCCTGTCGGTTTTCCGCAATAACGGGCGCGCATCTGTGAAGCCCACTCGCCAATCGCGGCGGGGAAGGCTATGGGGCGCCCACCATGGAAACCGCCGACCTGCGCATTGCCCTGTTTTCGGGCAACTACAACTATGTCCGTGACGGTGCCAACCAGGCGCTCAACCGCCTCGTCGGCTATCTCCTGCGCCAGGGCGCGCAAGTGCGGGTCTATGCGCCCGTCGTCAAGAATCCCGCCTTCGAACCGACCGGCGACCTGATCGGCATCCATTCGCTGCCGATCCCGAACCGTCCCGAATACCGCGTTCCCATCGCCATTTCCGGCAAGGCCCGCCGCGACCTCAAGGAATTCGCGCCGCACGTCGTGCACGTTTCCTCGCCCGACCCTGTCGGCCATCAGGCGGTGACCTGGGCGCGGGCGCGCAAGCTGCCAGTGCTCGCCTCGGTCCACACCCGGTTCGAGACTTACCTTCGCTATTACAACATGGCCTGGGGCGAGCCGGTGATCGAGGCGATCCTGCGCCGCTTCTACCGCCGCTGCGACGCGCTGGTGGCGCCTTCGGAATCGATGGCCCAGCTGCTGCGCGAGCAGCGCATGAACTACGACGTGTCGATCTGGTCGCGCGGCGTGGACCGCGAGATTTTCCACCCCGACCGCCGCGACCTCGCCTGGCGCCGCGCCCAAGGGATCGCCGACCATGAAGTGGTGGTCGGCTTCCTCGGCCGCCTCGTGATGGAAAAGGGCCTCGACGTGTTTTCCGACACGCTCGACGATCTCACCCGCCGGGGCGTCGCCCACCGCGTGCTCGTCGTCGGCGAGGGACCGGCGCGCGAATGGTTCCAGGCCCGCCTTCCGCAGGCCGCCTTCGTCGGCTTCCAGCAGGGCGCCGACCTCGCCCGCGCGGTCGCCAGCATGGACATGCTCTTCAACCCCTCTGTCACCGAGACGTTCGGCAATGTCACGCTTGAGGCGATGGCCTGCCGCCTGCCGGTCGTCGCCGCCGCCGCCACCGGCAGCCAGAGCCTTGTCGACGATCACGTCTCCGGACGGCTGATCCCGCCCGGTGCGATCCACCAGTTCGCCGAGGCGCTGAAGGCCTATATCGAGAACCCCCAGCTACGCGCCGCCCACGGCCTCGCCGGGGAAGCCCGCGCGCTCGACTTCAGCTGGGACCGCATCAACCAGGCCGTTGCCGACACCTACCTGCGCCTGATCCGCCAACGCGCGCGCGGCTGAGCGGTCAGCGCAGCACGCCCCTGTTACGCATCCGCACCGCATACCAAAGCAGCGACACCGCCACGATCCAGATCACCAGGGTAATCCCAATGCTGGCCGGACTGGTCAGCATCCCCGGCACCTCGGAGATGAACGGATAGATCTGGTTCACCGCCAGCCCCAGCAGCGAGACGGTAAACGCCGCCACCGCCCAGCGCGAGCGCAGGAGCAGCAGCAGCGCCCCCGCCAGCCCGCCCCAGACGCCCAGCGCCCATGTCGCCACGGCCCAGCTCGGCGAGGCGTCCAGCCAGTCGATCATTTCCGGAGAGAGCGGCGCCAGCCATTCGGGATTGCGCGTCACGGTCATTGTGAAATCGGTGCAGCCGAAGGCATTCCACACGAGCGCCAGCACGCCGACGATCCACAAGTGACGCGGGGTCCTCACCCCCAGAGTTCCGATCATCGCGCAACCTCCCTTAGCGGTCGCAAGAATAGGCCCGCGGCCAAAACGATGCAATTCCCCGGAACAATGGCTAGATAAGCCCCATGGCCGACCTCTTTGCCGACGACCTCCCCCCTGCCCCCGCGCCCGGTGAGCCGCGCGAGGATGCCCCGCTGGCCGACCGCTTGCGCCCGCGCACCTTGGACGACGTGGTCGGGCAGGAGCACCTGACCGGCCCCGAAGGCCCGATCGGCCGCATGGTGGCGGCGGGCCGCCTGTCTTCGATGATCCTCTGGGGACCGCCCGGCACCGGCAAGACCAGCACCGCGCGCCTGCTCGCCGATGCGGTGGGCATGCGCTTCACCGCCGTCTCCGCGGTGTTCTCCGGCGTCGCCGACCTCAAGAAAGCCTTTGCCGAGGCCGACCTCGCCGCGCGGGCCGGGCAGCGCACGCTGCTCTTCGTGGACGAAATCCACCGCTTCAACCGCGCCCAGCAGGACGGTTTCCTGCCGTTCGTCGAACGCGGCACCGTCACTCTCGTCGGCGCGACCACGGAAAACCCCAGCTTCGCCCTAAACGCCGCCCTGCTCAGCCGCGCCCAGGTACTGATCCTCCACCGCCTCGGCCCGGAAGCCCTGAGCAACCTGCTGGACAAGGCCGAAGCGCTGGAAGGCCCGCTGCCGCTCGACGCCGATGCCCGCGCCGCGCTAGTCGCCTCGGCCGATGGCGACGGACGCTTCCTGCTCAACCAGGCCGAGACGCTCTACGCCGCGCAGATTTCCGAACCACTGGACCCCGCCGGGCTCGGCCAGTTCCTGCAACGCCGCGTGGCGGTCTACGACAAGGACCGCGACGGCCACTACAACCTGATTTCGGCGCTCCACAAAGCGGTGCGCGGCTCGGACCCGCAGGCGGCGCTCTACTACCTCTCCCGCATGCTGACGGCGGGCGAGGAACCGCTGTTCCTGCTGCGCCGCCTGGTGCGCATGGCCAGCGAGGATATCGGTCTCGCCGACCCGCAGGCTCTGGTGCAGTGCCTCGCCGCCAAGCAGGCCTACGAATTCCTCGGCTCACCGGAAGGCGAACTGGCGATCGCCCAGGCCTGTCTCTACGTCGCCACCGCGCCGAAATCGAACGCCGCCTACAAGGCCTACAAGGCCGCCGCCCGCTCCGCCCGCGAGACCGGCTCGCTTGTCCCGCCCGCCAATATCCTCAACGCGCCGACCAAGCTGATGAAGGACATCGGCTACGGCAAGGACTACGCCTACGACCACGACGCCTCGGACGGCTTCTCCGGCGACAACTACTGGCCGGACGACATGGCGCCCGAGACATTCTACGAGCCGGTGGAACGCGGCTTCGAACGCGATATCCGCAAGCGCATCGAATGGTGGGACCGCAAGCGGGCCGAGCGGCGCGGCGAATAGCGGCGCAAGGGATGCCCCGCTTCCGGCACTTCATGGCCATCGACTGGTCCGGCGCGCTCGGCCCGCGCCAGAAAGGGATTGCCCTCGCGCTCTGCGGGCTTGAGGGCGCGCCGCGCCTGCTGCGCCCGGCAGGCCATGCCCACTGGTCCCGCGCGGAAGTGCTCGACCTGCTGCTGCACGGCTTGCCCCTGGATACGCTGGTCGGCCTCGACCTCGGCATCTCGCTGCCTTTCGTCGATGCCGGGGCCTTCTTCCCGGACTGGGCGGACAACCCCGCCGACGCCCGCGCGCTCTGGGCGCTGATCGACACGATCTGCGCGACCGACGACCATCTCGCCGCCGCCAGCTTCGTCGACCACCCAGAACTCAGCGTCTATTTCCGGCGCCACGGTGGCCGCGAGGGCACACGCTTCCATCTCCCCGGCGCAGACCATCGCCGGGGCCGCATGCGCGTGACCGAGGAGGCGCAAGCCCGTGCCGGGTGCAAGCCCTATTCCAACTTCAACCTCGTCGGCGCCGCGCAAGTCGGCAAGTCCAGCCTTACCGGCATGCGGCTGCTGCACCGCCTCGGCGGCAGGGTGCCGGTCTGGCCGATCGATCCCCTGCCCGAGACCGGATCGGTGGTGACGGAAATCTACACCACCCTCGCCGCCGTCGCCGCCGGACGGAAGCCCGGTCGGGCGAAGATGACCGACTATGCAGGACTCAATGCCGCCCTCGCTGCGCTAGGATCACCGCCGGTCGAGGGCATCGGCGCCATCGACGACCACAGCGCCGACGCCCTCCTCACCGCCGCCTGGCTCCGCACCGCCGCCCCGCGCACGGAATTGTGGCACCCCGCCGACCTCACGCCGGAACTGGCCCGCACAGAAGGCTGGACCTTCGGCGCACCTTGAACCTCGCTCTCGCGCCCTACTCCCAACCCCACCAAACCTCCCCCGTCATCCCCGCGAAGACGGGGATTCCGCTTCTTGCGCGCTCGACGAGACCTCGCAAACAAGCGGGACCCCCGCCTGCCCTCCGGGCAGTTCATCCTGAGCGGCCGGCCTGCCGGCCAGTCGAAGGGCGGGGGCGACGAGGATGTGGGCTTCAGGGATTCGCTCCCTGTCCCCTCGAAGCTGTTGAAAGTCGGCCAATCCTGCCGCACAACCTGCGCCATCGAGACGCGCACAACGCGCCTCCAAAACGACCGACAGGGACAGCTCCACTCATGAAACACGCCTTGCTGGCAGGTATCGCCTGCCTCGCCCTCAGCTTCGGTGCCCAGACCGCGCAGGCCAAAGCCGCACCCCAGCCCAGCCCGCTGGCCATCGCACTGGGCAAGCCGACCACCCCGTGGAAAGCCTACGTCAACCGCACGATCGAGGCCTGGATGGCGCAGGACCCCGCCTTCGCGATCTACCAGGGTGCCCACCAGTTCGACGGCAGGCTCCCCGACTGGAGCCCCGCCGGCCTCAAGGCGCGCGGCGCGTTCCTGAAGAAGGTGATCGCCGATGCCAGCGCTTTCACCGGCCTCTCCGCCGAGGACAAGTTCGAGCGCGACTATCTGGTGCAGGTCGCCAAGGGCCAGCTGTTCTGGCTGGAGGACGCCGACAAGCCGCACAACAACCCCGGCTACTACATCGAGAACGGCCTCGATCCGAACGTCTATGTCAGCCGCGCCTATGCCGACAAGCCGACGCGCATGAAGGCCATGATCGCCTTCTTCAAGGCCGTGCCGAACGCCGCCGCGCAGATTCGCGGCAACCTCAAGACGGCGATGCCCGCCAGCTTCATCAAGCTCGGCACCGCGGGCTTCGCGGGCTTCGCGGAATACTACCGGGGCGACGCCCGCGCCGCTTTCGCCGACGTGCAGGACGCCAAACTCCAGGCCGAGTTCAAGGCCAGCTCGGAAAGCGCGGCCAAGGCCATGCAGGACCTCTCGGACTGGCTCGCCAAGGCCACGCCGACGCAAGACTTCGCGATGGGCGCCGAACGCTTCTCGCGCATGCTCGCCGCGACCGAGGCCGTCGATGCCCCGCTGAGCGAACTGGAAGCCGTGGGCCGCGCCGATCTCAAGCGCAACCAGGACCTGCTGAAAGCCGCCTGCGCCGAATATGCGCCGGGCAAGGACATCCAGGGCTGCTTCGACAAGATGCGAGCCGACAAGCCGGAAGGCGGCCCCGTCGCCGCCGCGCGTCTCCAGATACCCGAACTGACCGCCTTCGTGCGCCAGCACGACATCGCCACGATCCCCGGCACAGAACAGGCACTGGTCGAGGAAAGCCCGCCCTACAACCGCCAGAACTCGGCCTACATCGATCCGGCCGGGCCGCTGGAGAAGGGCATTCCCTCGGTCTACTACATCTCGCCGCCCGACCCCTCGTGGTCGCAGCAGATGCAGCAGGACTACATCCCCGGCAAGAACGACCTGCTGTTCACTTCGGTCCATGAAGTGATGCCGGGGCACTTCCTGCAATTCCTCCACTCGAACCGCTCGCCTTCGTGGATCGGGCGCCTCTTCGTGGGCTATGCCTATGCCGAAGGCTGGGCGCATTACGCCGAGGAAATGATGTGGGACGCGGGCCTCGGAAACGGCGATGCCGGCGTCCATGTCGGCCAGCTCTCGAACGCGCTGCTGCGCAACTGCCGCTATCTCTCCGCGATCGGCCTTCACGCGCGCGGCATGACGCAGGAGCAGTCCAAGCGCATGTTCATGGACGAGTGCTACCAGGACGAAGGCACCGCCGAGCAACAGGCCGCGCGCGGCACTTACGATCCGGCCTATCTCAACTACACGCTGGGCAAGCTGATGATCCGCAAGCTGCGCGACGACTGGACCGCCTCGCGCGGCGGCCGCGCGGCGTGGAAGCCCTTCCACGACCAGTTCCTCAGCCACGGCGGCCCGCCGATCCCGCTCGTGCGACAGGCAATGATGCAGGAAGACGCCCCCCACGCGATTTTCTGAGAGGATATTTCACAAAAGCAACTGGACCGGCGCCCCTTCCTCGCGGTAAGGGCGCCGGACTTGTTTCGCGCATCGCGACGTTTCGATGCGCCGGGCCGGCTTAGCTCAGTTGGTAGAGCACCTGATTTGTAATCAGGGGGCCACGGGTTCGAATCCTGTAGCCGGCACCACTCCCGATATCGCCTGAACGTTCAGAACGGGACCACCTCCAGGGCGGCGATCTCTTCAAAGTAGCGCGCGAGGCGGCCTGCAGCGTCGTCCGTCAGTTCGATGAAGGCGCGGCGGCGGTCGGTTTCGTCGCAGACGCGCTGGAACAGGTCGGCCTGGACGAGCGCGCCGATCCAGCGCAGCGCCGTCGTCGGCGGGACGCCCGAGGCGATGCAGAGCGAGGTGACCGAGACCTGCTTGCCCTCCACCCGCGCCGCGGCCAGGTCGAGCAGCATCTCCCAGGCCGGGTCCGCGAAGAAATCGCCCTCGATGAAGCGCGCGCGCAACTGCCGCTGGCGGATCATCCGGCGGATCAGCCGCGCCTCGGGCAGAGTGGCCGCAGCGGCCAGGGGAACGGCGCGGGCAGGCTTCGGGAGTGGCGCGGAACCGGGAGCCAGACGGTCGATATGACCCGCGATCTGGCCGACCTGCTCGGTCAGGCGCAGCAGCATCAGGCGGTCGGCTTCGGACAGTTCGCGCAGGCGCGCCGCCGGAAAACCCGCAAGCACCTGCCCCAGCGCGATCACCCGTTCGGCACGGTTCGGATCGACCAGCAGCAGCGGCGCGGACATGTCCATACAGGCGAAGATGTCGTCCAGCCCCTCCACCGAAGTCGAGACGATTAGCCGGGTGCCCCGCTGCGATGCCCGCAAGTCCAGCCCGGCGAGCGCGGCCATCGTCGCGGCATCGACAATCGGGCAATCGAGCAAGACAACATCGGCCAGCGGCCTGCCGCCCGGTTGCAGGAGATCGCCGAGCGGCCCGGCCTGAGCAACCTCCAGCCCGGCGCCCGCCGCATCCTCGCGCATCGTGGCCCGCACGTGCGCCCTGTCCGCAAATATCGCCAGCGAAACCGCTGCCCCGCCCGGCGCGCCCTGCGACGCGCCATAGGAGAAATCGGCAAATTCCGTGTCCTGCATGATCGTTCGCCCCCCGGCTTCTGCAAGAGCCTCTAGGGGTACGTCGCAGCCCGCGGGAGTCAACGAAAGCCTTGGTTAAATCCTTGTTACCATCCGGAAAGCTCCCGCGTTACAAGCGCTTGGAGCATCGCCATACCTGCCGCACCGTCATTCAGGCAGGCTAGCACGGCGAGGCGCTGCCCGCCGCTTTCCGCGAAGACTTCCGCGCCGCGAATCGCGAGTTCCTCCAGCGTCTCCACGCAGTCCGCCGAGAAGCCCGGCGCCGCCACCGCCATGCGCCGCGTTCCGCTCTTGGCCTCACGGGCCAGCACGTCCTCGGTGGAAGGCTCTAGCCACTTCGCCCGGCCAAAGCGCGACTGGAAGCTGGTCTCGATCCGCAGATTCGGGCGAGCCTGAGCGAGCCGCTCGGTCAGCAGGCGCGAGGTTTCCAGGCAGTGCCGGTAATAAGGGTCGCCGAGGTCCGCCGTGCGCTGCGGCATGCCGTGATAGGACAGCAGCAGCACTTCGGGCACGAAGTCCAGCGCCTCGATCTGGCGCAGCAGATCGCTCTCCAGCGCATCGATATAGGCGGGGTCGTCGAAGTAGGGTGGCAGGGTGCGGATCGCGGGCTGGGCGCGCATCGCCGCCAGCGCATCGCCCAGCTTGTCCATGACCGAGGCGGTCGTCGCCCCCGAATATTGCGGATAGAGCGGCGCGATCAGAATGCGGTCGCACCCGGCATCCCTCATCGCCTGGAGCCGCGCGGGGATCGCGGGATTGCCGTAGCGCATGGCCCAATCGACCTTCGCGCGCGTGCCCAGCAGGTCCTGCAAGCGCGCCGCCTGCACCTTTGTGATCGCAGCGAGCGGCGAACCTTCCTCGGTCCAGACCTGCTGATAGGCATGGGCGGACTTGGCCGGGCGGGTGCGCAGGATCACGCCGTGAAGGATCGGCTTCCAGGCGATTGCCGGAATTTCCACCACGCGCGGGTCGGACAGGAACTCCGCGAGATAGCGCCGCACCGCCGGGGCCGTGGGCGCGTCGGGCGTACCGAGATTGACGAGAAGGACGCCGATCCCCCCGGTTTGGGCGAGCGGCTGTTCACGGACGGGCATTACATATCCTCGGCAAAGAGCGGCAAACGCCGGAAACGCAGTCCGGTTGCCGAATAGAGCGCATTGGCGACGGCGGGCGCAACGACGGCCACGCCGAGCTCCCCCGGATCGGCAGGATCGGCGGTGCTTTCGATGAAATCGACCTCGATCTCCGGACAGTCCGCGAGCGTCGGCAGGGCGAGATCGGAGAGCCGCTCGCCGTCCGGCCTGCCGCCCGCGTAGTTCGGGCTGCATCCGAGCGCGAGGCCGAGGCCGAAGACCAGACCGCCCTCGATCTGCTGGCGGGCAATGTCGAAGTTCACGATGCGGCCGATGTCGGCGACGGCGCTCAGCTTGTCCACCCGCACCCCGTTCTCGTCGCGGCGGGCGCTGGCGACGACGGCGATGCGGCCCTCGCCGATGACGTGGCAGGCGATGCCTTGCCCGCTGTTGTCGCCGCCCCCGCCCCACTGCGCGAGGCTTGCGGCGCGCTGGAGGCATTCGGCAAGGCGCGGGTCGTGGCCGAGCATCGCCATGCGAAAGGACAGCGGCTCGCGACTGGCCTGATGGGCGAGTTCGTCCACGAAGCTCTCGGTGAAGAAGGCGGTGTAGCCATGGGCATTGCCACGCATCCGCCCGGTCGGCAGGCCGATCGCGGCGGGGATGTGGTCGACGGCGAGATTGGCCACGGCATAGGCGGCGATAGCACCTTCCACCGAGATCGGATCGGCAGTCCCGGCCACGGCATCGAGCGCGTCGAACGGGGCATCGCCGGAGAACAGGCGGCGGCCGAATTCGCGCGCGGTGGCGGGCGCGGCGATGCGGGCGCGCCAGCTTGTCGGCCTGCCCTCGGCGTCGGGGCGGGCGGCCATCACGGCGACGGCGGGCGCACGGGGGAAGGTCGCGAAATGCTCCTGCCGCCGCGAATAGGTGAGCTGCACCGGGCGCCCCGCTTCCTTCGCGAGGACAGCGACCTGCGCGGCATGGGTGCATTCCAGCCGCCGGTCGAAACTGCCGCCGATCGGCATCGGATAGAGCACGACATCGGCAGCCCGCATCCCCAGCGCTTCGGCAGCCGCTGAACGGGCGGCCTCGGGCGCCTGGGTGCCGATCCAGAGTTCGAGGCGGCCGTTCTCCAGCCGCGCGGTAGCACTGGCGGTCTCGATCGTCGCATGGACCGCCGGGGCGACTTCGTAGCGGATCTGGAGCGGCAGCGCGCCTTCGAGGGCGCCTGCATCGCCCGCAAGGTGGATGCGGGTGGGCGTGCCATGCGCCATGGCTTCGTCCAGCGCGCCATCGATCTCGCCGCTGTCGCTGCCGCGCGCGACACGGAAGCGCGGGGCGGCGCGGGTGAGCGCGGTTTCCGCCGTCCACCAATCCTGTGCCAGCGCCGCCACCCAGTCCGGTCCCTGTACGAACCGGACAAAGCCGCGCAGGCCCTTGGCGGCGTTCTCGTCGAGACCCGAGACCGTGGCCTTGCCGATCGGCGCCTGACGGATCGCCGCGCGCAGCATGTCGGGCAGGCGCACGTCGCCTGCAAACGTCCACGATCCGTCCACTTTCGATGGCAGGTCGAGGCGCGGATAGCGCAAGGGCGCGCCGGGCAGGAACTCGCCGGGCTTCTCGGCCATCGGTTCCGGGCGCAGCGGCGGCGGATCGGGCGGCAAGAACGTGGCCGCTTCCGCCGCCAGCGGGCCGAAGTTCAGGCGCTTTTCGCCGTGGAGCACGAGACCGCCCAAGACCTCGCACTCTTCCGGCGCGACCTTCCAGCGCGCCGCGGCAGCCTGGACCAGCAGCGCGCGGGCCGAGGCGGCAGCGGCGCGGGCCGGTCCCTCGTAGGCGGCCAGCGCGGTGCCGTCGGCAGTGACGTTGAAGCGGTGATCCTCGGCCCAGCGCCGTGCGATCAGGCCGTCCGGTGCTTCGGCAAGGCCTGGCATGACCGGCATCCACAGCGGCGCCCACTTCGCGGCCAGCACGGCATTGGCATAGAGCGCGCTGACCGGCGCCGGTTCGACCGCCACCTGCCGCCAGTCCGCGCCGAGTTCGTGGGCGACGATCTGCGGCAGGAGCGTCGTCACCCCCTGCCCCATCTCGACTTGCGGCACGGCGACGCTGACCACGCCGTCCGCCGCGATCTTGATCCAGGCACCGAAGGCATATTCGTCGCGGCCGGGTTCGAGCGGCAGCGGAAAGCGGCGCGGGCGCAGCAGATAGCCCACCGCCAGCCCGCCGCCCGCCAATGCGCCGATCAGGACTCCCCGGCGCGACAAAGCCATCAATGCGTGTCCAGCCAGTCCGAAACCTGGGCGGCGAGCGCGGCGAAAGCCTCGGCCTGCGGGCCGTCCCCGGCGGCGGGCGGCTTGCCCGCGTCGCTGTCGCGGCGGATGACGATATCGAGCGGAATGCGGCCGAGGAACGTCTGCCCCATGTCCCTCGCCGCCGCCTCGGCCCCGCCCGCGCCGAAGGGATCGCTCACTTCGCCGCAGTGCGGGCAGGCATAGCCCGCCATGTTCTCGACCACGCCGACCACCGGCACGCCGCTCTTCTCGAACAGCTCGACCGCGCGGGTGGCGTCCATCAGCGCGAGGTCCTGCGGCGTCGAGACGATCACCGCGCCTGCGGGCTTGAACTTCTGGAGCATCGTCAGCTGGACGTCACCGGTGCCGGGCGGCAGGTCCACCACCACGATCTCGGCATTGTCCCAGTGTCCTTCGAGCATCTTGGTGAGCGCGCCCGCCACCATCGGCCCGCGCCAGGCGATCGCCTGACCCGGCTCCAGCAGATTGGCCATCGACAGCACCGGCACGCCGAACGCGCTGGCGACGGGAACGAGGCGGCTCTCGTGCGCGACCGGGCGCTGGCCCTCGGTGCCGAGCAGACGGGCCTGCGAGGGTCCGTAGATATCCGCATCGACCAGCCCGACCTTGCGCCCCATGCGCGAGAGCGCCACCGCAAGATTGGCCGCCAGCGTCGACTTGCCGACCCCGCCCTTGCCCGATCCGACTGCGAGGATGCGCCGCAAGGGCTTGTCCGCCATGACCGCCACGCGCACGTCGGTGATCCCCGGCTGGCCTTCGAAGGCGCCGGAAACCACCTGCTCCAGCCCGGCGCGGTCCTGCACCGAAAGGCCGGTGGCGTCGATCACCACGCTCGCCATGCCGCCCGCAAGCCGCAGCGACTGCACCCTTTGGGCCACCTCGACCGGCAGGAGCGCTTTCAGTCGATCGGCGTCGGGACTTGTCATCGGATCCTTTTCCAGAGTTTGGATGTGAGAGGGGAATTTGCGGTTCAGGTGGAGCACTGCGCGAAAAAGGGCAAGAGAGGCACTGTTTTTGTGCGAATAGCGCACCTATAGATATACGGATGAAAGCAATTGGTGATGCAATCTCGCCCGAAGGTCTTGCCATGAGCGGGCGTCAGAGCCCTTGGGGCGGCGGCGGGAACTCTGATGGAGCTTCAGGCGGGGGTTCAGGTGAAGAGCCTGACAAAAGCGGTCCCGAGGACGCCGCAGATACCGGCCCGGAAACGGATGGCGAGAAGAACGAAAGCCCTGATCGCAAACCGGAGGACCGCGCCCCCGACCGAAAAGGTCCCCGCAACCCCTGGCTGCCCAGCGGCGACACCCCGCCGCGTCGTTCAGCCGGTCTCGACGACATTTTCCGCCCGCGCGATCCGCGCCGCCCCAGCGGCGGCGGCGGAGGCGGCGGTTTCGGCGGCGGCTTCCCCAATATCCCGCGTCGCCCGGACGGCAAGTCGTGGCTGCCACTCGGCATCGGCATCGCGGTCGTGGCGGTTCTCGGCATTTCGATGGTCCACATGCTCGGCCCCAAGGACCAGGGCATCGTCACCCGGCTCGGCGGCTATTCGCGGACCATCGATTCCGGCCTTTCGGTGACCTTGCCCTGGCCGATCGAATCCGTCGACGTGACCGACGTGCGCAGCTTCAACGTCGATACCATCCCGGACGGCGAAGGCGAGAAGCTGATGCTGACGAGCGACAAGAACCTTGTCGATCTCAGCTATCTGGTGCGCTGGAACATCAAGAACCTGAAGGATTACAGCTTCCGTCTGACCGATCCGAAGGAGACGGTGCGCGAAGTGGCCGAAGCCGCGATGCGCGCCTCGATCGCGCAAGTCACGCTGAACCAGGCGCTCTCGGGCGCCGGTCGCGCGACGGTGGAGCAGGACGTGCGCGAGCGCACCCAGCGCATTCTCGACCAGTATCACGCCGGGATCTCGATCCAGGGCGTGGAGATCAAGAAGGCCGACCCGCCCGCCAAGACCCGCGAGGCCTTCGACCAGGTCAACGTCGCCCAGCAGGAAGCCGACCGCGACCGCTCCAAGGCCCGCGCCTGGGCGCAGCAGACCCTGGCCCGCGCGCAGGGCGCCGCGGCCTCGTTCGACAAGGTCTACGAACAGTACAAGCTGGCGCCCGAAGTGACGCGCCGCCGCATGTATTACGAAACGATGGAGAGCGTGCTGCGCGACAACGATGTGGTCGTCAGCGATTCCAGCAACATGACGTCCTACCTGCCCCTGCCCGAAGTGAAGCGCCGCCCGCGCGCCAGCGACGAGACCGTGGTGACGGTGCCTGCCGGAGCTGCAACCGGCACCGCGACCGCCACCCCTGCCGCCAAGGGAGGCCAGTAAGATGAGCAGCTTCTGGCAGGACTACAGGGTTCCCCTCAGCCTCGGCGGCGCCGCGCTGGTCGCGCTCATGCTGAGCGTGATCGTGGTTCCGGAAACCGAGCAGGCCGTCGTGGTCCGCACCGGGCGTCCGGTCGCGGTCTACAACCAGTTCAATCCCAAGGCCGACTACGGCAGCACCGGCGCGGGCGTGCACTTCCGCATCCCGGTGGTCGACCGCGTGATCCGCATCGACAAGCGCCTACTCTCGCTCGACATGCAGCAGCAGCAGGTGCTCTCCACCGACCAGCTGCGCCTGAACGTCGATGCCTATGCCCGTTACCGCATCATCGATCCGATCAAGATGGTCGAGACCGCCGGAACCACCGAACGCGTGACCGAGCAGCTCGAACCGATCCTCTCCTCGGTCCTGCGTCAGGAGCTGGGCAAGCGCACGTTCGAATCCCTGCTCACCGCCGAGCGCGGCAAGGCCATGGAGAACATCCGCGACGGCCTCGACCGCGAGGCACGGGAATACGGCGCCCAGGTGGTGGACGTGCGGATCAAGCGCGCCGACCTTCCCGAAGGCGCCCTCGAAAGCGCCTTCACCCGCATGCAGGCGGCACGTACCGAGGAATCGCGCACGATCGCCGCGCAGGGCCAGAAGGACGCGCAGATCATCCAGGCCGATGCCGAGGCGCAGGCCGCCAAGATCTATGCGGAAAGCTTCGGCAAGGACCCGAAGTTCTATGACTTCTATCGCTCGATGCAGAGCTATTCGGTGACTTTCGGCAAGGGGGATACGGAAAAGACGATCCTGCTTTCGCCCAATAACGCCTATCTCAATCACTTCAGGGAACCCTGACCGACTCCAGGCGCTGAATTGGCCGTCTATTCAAATCCGGTTAAGCTCTTGAGGGTTCAATCGGGACAAGACGGCGGAGAGTTCCGCAGCACTGCCAAGATTGAAGGAATCAAAGGACGTGAAGCCCGTGCGATACGCTTATGGACTGACCACAGCGCTCCTGCTGGGGGGCGCGACCGCCACTTTGGTGACAGGCTTCCCCGCCGGAGCCCAGGTCGCCCAGAACGAAGCCAGCCAGATGGCCCGCGTGGCACCCCGCGCCGGCGCCCCGGCCAGCTTCGCCGACCTCACCGAGCAGCTTCAGCCTGCGGTGGTCAACATCTCGACCCGCCAGCGCGTGCAGGTGGCCGGCGGCGGCAACAACCCCTTCGCCGGCACGCCTTTCGAGGGCTTGTTCGGCGGCGGCGGCGGCACCTCGCCGCAGACCCGCGAGGCACAGTCGCTCGGCTCGGGCTTCATCGTCTCGGCCGACGGCTACATCGTCACCAACAACCACGTCATCACCGCCGAGGGCAAGGGCGAGATCGAATCGATCACCGTCATCATGCCCGACGGCACCGAGTACCCCGCCAAGCTGATCGGCAAGGATGCGCAGTCGGACCTCGCGGTGCTCAAGATCACCGCCTCCAAGCCGCTGCCCTTCGTGAAGTTCGGCGACAGCTCGAAGGCCCGCGTGGGCGACTGGGTGCTGGCGATCGGCAATCCCTTCGGCCTCGGTGGCACCGTGACGGCGGGCATCATCTCGGCCGTCTACCGCAACACCGGCGCGGGCGGCGCCTATGACCGCTATCTCCAGACCGATGCCTCGATCAACCGCGGCAACTCGGGCGGCCCGATGTTCGACATGAACGGCCAGGTGATCGGCATCAACAATGCGATCTTCTCGCCGACCGGCGGCAGCGTCGGCATCGGCTTCTCGATTCCGGCCGAGATCGCCTCGCCGATCGTCGAGAAGCTGATGAAAGGCCAGGCGATCGAGCGCGGCTACCTCGGCGTGACGATCCAGGCGCTCAACGAGGACCTCGCGGACTCGATGGGGCTGGAGCACAACAAGGGCGAGTTCATCCAGAGCGTCGTTCCCGACGGTGCGGGCGCCAAGGCCGGCATCCAGGCGGGCGACGTCGTGGTGAAGGTCAACGGCAAGGAAGTGACGCGCGACCAGACGCTCTCGTTCCTCGTCGCCAATACCGCGCCGGGCACCCGCATCCCGATCGAACTGATCCGCAACGGCCGCCGCCAGACGCTGACCGCCACGGTCGCCAAGCGTCCGTCGGACGACGAGCTTCAGCAGAGCTTCGATCCGAGCACCGACCAGGACGGCGATGCCTACAACAACCCGCCCAAGCAGCAGGGCGAGAGCGCAGTGCAGAAGGCACTGGGCCTCTCGGTCACGCCGCTGACCTCGCAGATCGCCCGCCAGATCGGCGCGGCGGAAGGCACGCGCGGTCTGGTGATCGTGGGTGTCGACCCCAGCTCGGACGCCGGACAGAAAGGCCTCGCCCGTGGCTTCGTGATCCTCTCGGCCAACAATGCGCCGGTGACGACGCAGGCCGACCTGGAGAACGCCATCAAGGCCGCCAAGGCCGACGGCCGCTCGGCAATCCTGCTGCGCATCCAGCCGCGCGGCCAGCAGGCGGTCTACATGCCGGTTCGCCTGCGCTAAGGCTCAGCCCTTCGCGAACATGAGAAACGCCCGCCGGATCGCTCCGGCGGGCGTTTTCTTTTGCCTGCTTCGGGCAAGCTCAGGATGAGCGGGTTGGGAGAGGGAAGAAAATCCAACCCCGCCCCACTCCCTCGTCATCCCCGCGAAGGCGGGGACCGCGCCTCCGCGTGAAACCAGAGAAAGCGGGGTCCCCGCCTTCGCGGGGACGCCGGATAGGATGTGGGGGCCGGCAAATGAGATTTAGTGCCCCGCAACTGAGAGCAGGGTGGCTGCAACGAAAAACGCCCGCCGAGATACTCAGCGGGCGTTTTCATTTCACCTCAACGTCGGGATCAATCCCCCGGCGTGCGGCTCGGCGTCGGACGCGGGCCGGGAGCGCTCTGGCGGTTCCCCAGCCCCTGCCCCGCACGCAGCCCCGGATCGTCGCTGCGCGAACGGCCGGTGGCGCGGTCGAGGAAGTCCTCGTTCGCCGCCGGCGGCGCCTGGCCGGGGCCATAGTCCGGCATCTGCGGCTGGCCCGGACCCGAACCCGGCCCGGTGGTGCCGTCCTCGTAGCGCGGCTGTCCGTCGGGCGCCTGCGCGCCGCCTTCCGGCCGCACGATATTGCCGTTCTCGTCGACGTAGTAATAGTCGTCGGGATTGCCCTGCATAGCCTCGTCGTCGGGTTCGAGCTGCCATTCGGGAAGCTTCACTTCCGTCTGGAACTGCTCGACCGGGCGCTTAGCCACCGCCACCTTCATGTAGTCCGAGAAGGCGCGCGCGGGGGCATGGCCACCCGAGAGGCCGGGCACCGGACGGGCATCGTCGCGGCCCATCCAGACGCCGGTGGTGATACCGCTGGAGAAGCCGAGGAACCAGCCGTCCTTGTTCGAGCTGGTGGTGCCGGTCTTGCCCGCGACCGGACGACCGATCTGCGCGGCGCGCCCCGTGCCAGTGGCGACGGTGGTCTGGAGCAGGTCGGTGATCCCCGCCGCGACATTGGGCGGCACCAAGACCTGACCGCGGGTGGACTTGTGCTCATAGAGCACTTCGCCCGAGGCCGCCGTCACCTTGACGATGCCGTAAGGCTCGACCGAAGTGCCGCCCGCCGAGATCGCCGCGAACGCGCGGGTCATGTCGATGACGTGGACTTCGGAAGTGCCCAGCACCATGGCGGGCTTGGTGTTGATCGGGGTGGAAATGCCGAAACGCCGCGCCATCGAGGCGACGGTGCCAAAGCCCACCTCGTTGCCGAGCTGCGCGGCGATGGTGTTCTTCGAATAGGCGAAGGCGGTGCGAATATCGATCTGGCCCGCGAAGTTGCGGCCGTCGTTCTGCGGGCTCCAGCCGTCGATCGTCACCGGCTCGTCGACCACGCGGTCGTCGGGCGTGTAGCCCGCCTCCAGCGCGGAGAGATAGACGAACAGCTTCCACGCCGAGCCGGGCTGGCGCAGCGCGGTGGTGGCGCGGTTGTAGTTCGAATTCACGTAGTCGGTGCCGCCGACCATCGCCAGCACCGCGCCGTCACGGTCGAGGCTGACCAGTGCGCCCTGCGCGCCCTTGGGCGCATTGGCGGTGATCGCGTTGGTCGCGGCCTGCTGCATCTTCGGGTCGAGCGTGGTCCAGACCTCGATCGGCTCGTTGGTGTCGGGCAGCAGCATGTCGAGCTGGGGCAGCGCCCAGTCGGTGAAGTAGCGAACCGCGTTCTGGCCCTTTTCCTTCACGACCTTGACGTCGGCGATATCGGCCTGGTCGGCTTCGGACTGCGAAATCGCGCCGTTCTTGACCATGAGGCCGAGCACGACCTCGCCGCGATCCTTGGCCGCCTCGACGTCGGCGGTCGGCGAATAGTTCGAAGGCGCCTTCACGAGACCGGCGATGATCGCCGCCTCGGCGGTCGAAAGCTCGGTGGCCGGGTGGCCGAAGAACTTGCGGCTCGCCGCGTCGATGCCATAGGCGCCGCCGCCGAAGTAGACCTTGTTGAGGTAGAGTTCGAGGATCTGGTCCTTGCTGAACTTGCGTTCCAGCGCCAGCGCGAGCACCGCCTCGCGCGCCTTGCGCGTGAAGGAGCGGCTGTTGTTCAGGAACACGTTGCGTGCCAGTTGCTGGGTGATCGTCGAAGTCGCTTTGGCACGCCCACCCGTCGTCGTCGAGACGTAGACGGCGCGC
Organism: Novosphingobium sp. BL-S-20; assembly: GCF_055521635.1. Lineage (NCBI taxonomy): Bacteria > Pseudomonadati > Pseudomonadota > Alphaproteobacteria > Sphingomonadales > Sphingomonadaceae > Novosphingobium > Novosphingobium sp. BL-S-20. Next base: position 2,858,755 of record NZ_CM145494.1, read on the forward strand.
AGCAGGCCGAGGGCATCGACGCCGATGTGCTCGCGGAAGCGGCGGTCTTCCACGGAAACCATGGCGCCCTTCATCACTTCGGGAATCTGGTCGTAGCTCAGCCATTTGCCGTAGCTCGGCCCGAGCGAGACCAGTTCGGTGCCGTCGCGCGCGCGCACGACGATCATCTGGCCGTTCTGGCCGCTCTTGAGCGAATTGTATTCCGGCAACTCGCTCATCGTGAAGACGACGGCGGTGCCCAGGAAAATCACGCCCAGGACGACGAGAGCGGAACCCCAGATCAGGACGCCGCGAACGATTCGGCGCCAGAGGGGTTTCTTCTTGGCAGGAGAGGAAGGCCCGCTGGTCGAGCGGCGCCGGCCGGAATCATTGGCCATTTTCTAGGTACAAATCCCTTAAGCAGGCCGAGCGGCCCGAGCGCTTCCTACACCGTGGACGCGGCTATTGTAACCCGGCGTTAACGGGGAAATGACGGTTGCGACACAGTGACGCCCTACAACGTTGCATAGAGCGCCAGCATCCGCTGCCACGCCTTGTCCGCCGCATCCGGGTCCCAGGCGGGAGAATCGGGCACGCACCAGCCGTGGTCGGCAGGATAGACTTCCACTTCAGCGGGGCGCCCGGCGGCGGCAGCGGCGTTCTTCAGTTCGGTCTTCTGCGCGGGCTGCTTGGCGTCGTCGTTGCGGGCAATGGCGAAGAGATAGGAGGCCTGCGTGCTCGCCAGCAGGCGGTGCGGGCTGTCCGGCCGGTCGGTGACAAGCCCTGCCCCGTGGAACGAGGCCGCCGCGCGCACCCGGCCCGGCACCGCCGCTGCCGTGCGCACGGTAAACGGCCCGCCCATGCAGTAACCGTTCGAGCCGATGCCGCGCTTCGTATCGACCGCCTTCTGGTCGTCGAGGAAAGCGACATAGGCCTTGGCGTCGCGGGTGATCGCCTCGGGCGTGAGCGCGGCGCGCAGCGGTTCGACCTTGGCCTGCCCTTCCGGGGTGCGAAAACCGGCGAAGCTCTCGAACACCGGGGCGGGCTGTCCGCGATAGTAGGGATTGACCACGAGGACCGCATAGCCCTCCGCCGCCAGCGTCCGGGCCATGATCTTCTTGGCCTCGCGCAGGCCCGCGATATCCGGCCAGAGGATCACGCCGGGATGAGCGCCCTTGGCGGGATGGACGAAGAAGGCATCGGCCACGCCGTCCGCCGTGGTGATCGATACCATCCGCTCCTGCACCGAATTGGCGGGATGCGTCTTCATGATCCCCGCGCATCCGGCGAGCGCGGCACTGGCGCCGAGCGCCGTGAAAGCGCGCCGATCCAGCCCGCGCCGGGCCAAGTTGGCGTCTTCGGCCTCCGCCGTGAAGTCATCGCACATCGAAAGGCGCTCCAGTCTCTGGAAAATCAGCTTGTTGCCGCAAGGCTACCGAACCGGGGGCCGGATGGCGAGCCTTTCAATCGCCCGCGAAGTTGAGTTCCAGATTCACCGCATTGGGATCGACCAGAAAAACCTGCCGCAGGCCCAGCGCCGGGTGCTCGGCCACGCGGTGGGTGAGGCCGAGCTGCTCGATCGTCGCGACGGTCTCGGCAAAGCCGGTGCAGCGCAGGGCGAAGTGGTGGAGCGCATTGGTCGGCTGGCCGGGGCGGTAGGCCGCGTAGCGGTCCTTGGCGGTAGTGCGGTCCACGAGATGGACGATGGCATTGCCCGCCGCGTCGCGCATCCAGTACCCGGAGGTGCCCTTGCCGATCGTCGAATTCGGACTGCGGGTGAGGCCGAGGACCTGCTCGTAGAACGAGGCGGTCGCTTCGAGATCGTCGGTAAGGATATTGACGTGATCGACGCCGTTGACGGGCATGGCGCTCTCCCATGGTTAGAGCGGCAGCATCGACCGATGCATGCCGCTCTGCAAGTCTCAGCTGCGGAAGACCACCGTGCGCGAACCGTTCAGCAGCACGCGGTCTTCGAGGTGCAGGCGAACCGCCTCGGCCAGCACCCGGCGCTCGATATCGCGGCCCTTGCGAACCATGTCCTCGGGCGTGTCCGAATGAGTCACGGCCTCGACGTCCTGATGGATGATCGGGCCTTCGTCGAGGTCGGCGGTGACGTAGTGCGCGGTCGCGCCGATCATCTTCACGCCGCGCGCATGGGCCTGGTGATAGGGCTTGGCACCCTTGAAACCCGGCAGGAACGAGTGGTGGATATTGATGCAGCGGCCCGAGAGGAACGCCGCCATCTCGTCCGAAAGGATCTGCATGTAGCGCGCCAGCACCACGAGTTCCGCACGGGTCTCCTCGACCAGCGCGCGGATCTGCGCTTCCTGCTCGGCCTTGCTGTCCTTGGTGATCGGCAGGTGATGGAACGGGAAATCCCCGATCATCAACGAGTTGATCGCCTCCCGCGGGTGGTTGGAGACGATGCCGACGACTTCCATCGGCATCTCGCCGATGCGCTGGCGATAGAGCAGGTCGGCCAGGCAATGGTCGAACTTGCTGACCAGCAGCAGCACCCGGCGCGGCCGGTCGCGGCGGGTCATCGACCAGGCCATGCCGTATTCGTGGGCGATCGCGCCGAAGCCCTCGCTGAATGCCTCGCGCTCAGCGGTACCCGGATCGAAGGCCACGCGCATGAAGAACTTGTCTTCCTCAAGGTCGTTGAACTGCTGCGCCTCGATGATGTTGCCGCCCGCCTGCGCGAGGTAGCCCGTCACACGGGCGACGATGCCGGAGCGGTCGGCACAAGACAGGGCAAGGATCAGCGGACTTATCAGCGGTTCGGGCATCGATCGAGTCCCTCAGGCAGCGCGGTTGGAAAGCGCGGCCTCGGATTCGGCCATGAGCGCGGCGATGATGTCCGTCACCGGCTCTTCCTTGCTGACCATGCCGACCGACTGGCCCGCCATGACCGAGCCGCTCTCGACATCGCCATCGATCACCGCGCGGCGCAGCGCACCGGCCCAGAAATGCTCGATCTTGAGCTGGGCCTCGCCCATGTCGACCTCGCCGGAGTCGAGCAGGCGCGCGACTTCGATTTGCTTGGCGGTGAATTCCTCGGTGCCCTTGTTCTTGAGCGCACGCACCGGGATCACCGGCAGGCGCGGGTCGACCTGCACCGAGGCCACGGCATCGCGGGCATTGGCGCGGAAGAAGGCCTTCTTGAAGTCCGGGTGGGCGATCGATTCGGTGGCGCAGGCAAAACGGGTGCCGAGCTGCACGCCCGCAGCGCCCATTTCGAGATAGCCCGCCATCGCCTCGCCGCGGCCGATGCCGCCGGCGACGAACACCAGGTGCTCCTCGGCCAGCGCGGGCAGGATTTCCTGCGCCAGCACCGAAGTCGAGACGGGGCCGATGTGGCCGCCCGCTTCCATGCCCTCGATCACCAGCGCGTCCGCGCCCGAGCGCAGCAGCTTCTTGCCCAGCGCCAGCGTCGGCGCGAAGCAGATGACCTTGGCGCCCGCTTCCTTGATCGCCTCGACGCTGCCCTTGGGCGGAATGCCGCCCGCCAGCACGACATGGCCGACCTTGTGCTTCGCGCAGACCGCGATCAGGTCGAACAGCTGCGGGTGCATGGTGATGAGGTTCACGCCGAACGGCTTTTCGGTCAGCGCGCGGGTGGCCGCGATTTCCTTGTCGAGCAGCTCGGGGTTCATCGCCCCGCAGGCGATCACGCCGAAGCCGCCCGCATTGCTGATCGCCGAGACGAGGTTACGCTCCGACACCCAGGACATGGCGCCGCACAGGATCGCATATTCGGTACCGAGAAATTCGCGTCCGCGCGTCATCAGTGCGGAAGTCTTGGAGGTGGCCATCGATGCTCCCATAGCCGGCAAATTCGAGAATGAGCGTGCGCCATAGATGGGCGCAGCCCCGCGCACAAGCGCCCCGCCTTGGCGGTCTTTCCCTGTAACTAATCGGTTATGCCGATTACACATACGCTTTGGTATAGTTTCACCGATCGCCTTCCCTGCGTTAAACCCTTTGCACAGGCGGGAAATAACCCCGTCACCGACATGACATAGGAGTGAGACCATGACCGAGACCCCACCCAGCGGCGGCAAGTGCCCCTACGCCCACGGCGAAACCTCGCTCACTCCCACCCCGCTCACCACCGCGTTCGGTGCGCCGGTCGTCGATGCCTCGAACTCGCTGACCGCCGGTCCGCGCGGGCCCCTGTTGATGCAGGACGTCTGGCTGCTGGAGAAGCTGGCCAACCTCAACCGCGAAGTGATCCCCGAACGCCGCATGCATGCCAAGGGTTCAGGCGCCTTCGGCACCTTCACCGTCACCGGCGACATGTCGAAGTACACCCGCGCGAAGTTCCTCCAGCCCGGCAAGCAGACCGAACTCTTCGCCCGCTTCACCACCGTTGCCGGTGAGCGCGGCGCGGCGGATGCAGAGCGCGACATTCGCGGCTTCGCGGTGAAGTTCTATACCGAGGAAGGCAACTGGGACATGGTCGGCAACAACACGCCGGTCTTCTTCGTGCGCGATCCCCGCAAGTTCCCCGACCTCAACAAGGCGGTGAAGCGCGACCCCCGCACCAACATGCGCAGCGCCACCAACAACTGGGACTTCTGGACCCTGCTGCCCGAAGCTTTCCACCAGGTCACCTACGTCATGGGCGACCGCGGCATTCCCAAGTCTTACCGCCACATGGACGGCTTCTCCAGCCACACCTACTCGTTCTACAACGAGGCGGGCGAGCGCTTTTGGGTGCAGTGGCACTTCAAGACCCAGCAGGGCCATGCCCACCTGACCGACGCCGAAGCCGCTGATATCGTCGCCGGTGACCGCGAATCGCACCAGCGCGACCTCTACGAGGCGATCGAGCGCGGCGAATTCCCCAAGTGGAAGGTCATGGTCCAGATCATGGGCGAAGAAGAAGCGGCGACCTGCGGCTTCCACCCCTTCGACCTCACCAAGGTCTGGTCGCAGAAGAAGTACCCGCTGATCGAAGTCGGCATGATGGAACTGAACCGCAACCCGGAGAACTTCTTCGCCGACGTGGAACAGAGCGCCTTCTCGCCTTCGAACCTCGTCCCCGGCATCGGCGTCTCGCCCGACAAGATGCTCCAGGCGCGGCTCTTCGCCTACTCGGACGCACAGCGCTACCGCCTCGGCGTCAACCACCACCAGATTCCGGTGAACGCCGCGCGCTGCCCGGTGTTCAACAACCATCGCGACGGCCAGGGCCGGGTCGACGGGAACTACGGCGGCCTGCCCCACTACCACCCGAACTCGTTCGGCCAGTGGCAGGGCCAGCCCGAGTTCCGCGAACCGCCGCTGAAGATCGACGGTAACGCCGATTTCTGGAACTTCCGCGAGGACGACCACGACTACTTCAGCCAGCCGCGCGCGCTGTTCGAACTGATCGACGCCGACCAGAAACAGCGCCTGTTCGACAACACCGCCCGCGCCATGGGCGACGCGCCGGACTTCATCAAGCAGCGTCACATCGACAACTGCACCCGCTGCCACCCGGCCTACGGCGAAGGCGTGGCCAAGGCACTCGGCATGAGCGTGAACCCCGCACTCTCACCGGAACCCGAAACCGCCGACTGACCCCTCGGCCGTCGCACTTCCCCCCTCCCTGCCCTCGCGACGGCCTCGATCCCGCCCCCAATGCCCCCGGGGGCGGGATCTTTTTTTCGGAATTGAGGAAGTCCTGGGGGATGATCCCCCAGACCCTCGGAATTGGCGACGTTGCGCGCCGCCTATCGGTAGTGCGCTCCTTGCGGCGCAGCCAATAAGTCTCCCGACGCAGCCATGGGCGCACGACGGACAGGTCGCACCTGACCTCGACAGTAACGGGGTGCAGGGGCGATGGCCCCTGCTTTCATCCTTCCCCTTCTTTCCTCCCGATGGCACACCCACCCCGCAGGACAACGCGAGTGGGACCATGGACGCCAGCCAGATCTACGCCGCAAAGCTGACTTCCGCCGACGAGGCGGTCATGGCCATCACCAGCGGCAGCGACCTTGCCATGGGCATGGCCGTCGGCGAGCCGCCCGCGATCCTCGCCGCCCTTGCCCGCCGTGCCGAGGCAGGCACGCTCAGCGATTTGCGGGTCTGGTATCTGCTTTCGCAGGTCCACTCGGGATCGACGATCCTGCGCCGCGAATTGCTCGGGGCGATCCGCCCCCGCTGCCTGTTCATGAGCGGTGTCGAGCGTGCCCTCATCAAGGCCGATCCTGGCGCCGAGGCGCTGATCGATTTCGTCCCTTGCGCCTTCAGCGGCTCGCCCCGGCTGCTGCGCGACGAGATCGACCTCGATGCCTGCGTGCTCACGGTCTCGCCGATGGACGCGGACGGCTATTTCAGCTTCGGCGCGGCCAACGACTATACCTCGGTCGCCGCGCATTGTGCGAAGACGGTGATCGTCGAGGTGAACCCGGCGATGCCCCGCGTCGCCTGTTCGACGCCGCTGCACGTCTCGCAGGTATCCGCCATCGTCGAGAACGCCGTCCCCCTGCTCAGCTTCGGGGAAGGCGCCGCTTCTGCAGAGGACGAGGCGATTGCCGCGCTGATCGCCGGGATGGTCGATGACGGCGCCTGCCTGCAGATGGGCATCGGCAACCTGCCAGCCGCCGTCTGCCGCCGCATCGGCAACCGCCGCGACCTCGGTATTCACACCGAACTGCTCACTCCGGCGATGGCGGGGCTGGTCCATTCCGGCGCCGTGAGCAATCGGCTGAAAACGACGCATCCGGGCCGCAGCGTCTATTCCTTCGCGATGGGCGACGAGCCGTTTTACCGCTGGATGGACGGCAACCCGGAACTCTATTCGCTGCCGGTGGACGTCGTGAACGATGCTGCCGAGATCGCCCGGAACGATCGGGTGGTCTCCGTCAATGCGACGATCGAGATCGACCTGCAAGGTGCCTGCAATTCGGAGTTCATGGGCGGACGGCAGCATTCGGCGGCAGGCGGTCAGCTCGATTTCGTGCGCGGGGCCTATGGATCGAAAGGCGGCATTTCGGTGATCGCCTGCCGCTCGACCGCGCAAGGCGGGACGGTCAGCCGGATCGTGCCGAAGCTGGGCGGCCCGGTGACGACGCCGCGCAACGACGTTCACTGGATCGTCACCGAACACGGCGCCGCCAACTTGCGCGGCAAGAGCCTGCGCGAACGCGCCGAACTGCTGATCGGCCTCGCCGACCCGAAGTTCCGCGACAGCTTGGCGAAAGCCCTTTAGAGCATTTTCTAATCAGGTGGAATCACCTGATAACTCGGAAAATGCGGCAAACCAAAATCTTAGAGCAGTTGATCCGATGCAATCGGATCGGAAACTGCTCTAGATCGCGGCCGCTTCCAGCCGCTCCACCCATTCGGCGTGACGGCGCTTCATCTCGCGGCCCAGGCCCACCCCCAATTCCTTCGCATCCAGAACTTCCAGCACCTCGAACGCGAAGGCTTCCGCGCCGTGCTCCTTCCACGCGGCCTGCAGGCCGGCGTGAGGACAACCGCCATGGCGCAGGCTGAAGAATATGCGGTTGCCGATCGTGGCGAGGTCCGGCGCACGCCCCACCCATACCAGCCCGGCACCCTCGCAGCGCACCGCGTAAATGCCCGGCTCCGGCTTGCGCTCCCGATATTCCGCGATTGCGGCCTTGCGATCCGTCCGTTCCATCGTTCGATCCCCTGAACCTGTTTTTACCCGGATAAATTGACTAACTCATGAAATCAATTTATCCGGGTAAAAATATTTACGGAGCATCCATGACCCGGAACTGCACGGCCTTCCTCGGCATGAACCGCATTGCACGCGGCACGCCCGCCGAACTCGTCGCCATGCTGCGCGGACGCGAGGAAGGCGTGCTCGTGTTCGACGATGCGAATGGAAGGCAGGTCGATCTCGACTGGCGCGGTGTCTTCTCGCTGCCGGAAGACGAGGCTCCCCGGCGCCGCGGCCGGCCCAAACTGGGCGTCACCGCCCGCGAAGTGACTCTTCTGCCGCGCCAGTGGGACTGGCTGTCCCGGCAGCCCGGGGGCGCCTCCCAGGCACTGCGCCGCCTTGTGGACGAGGCGCGCAAAGCGGACGGCGGTCGCACCGCGCGCCGCACGGCGCAGGAACGCGCCTACCGCGTCCTTTCCGCGCTCGGCGGCGATCTGCCCGGTTTCGAGGAAGCCAGCCGCCTGCTCTTTGCAGACAAGCTGGAGGACTTCGCCGCCGCCATGGCCGCATGGCCCGCCGACTTGCGCGACCATGTCCTCGAACTCGCGCAGCCGTCTCTGGAAGACTGATATGAAAAAGGCGGCGCTCACCGCGCCGCCTTTCTCCAATTCACACTGTTCCGACCGCCCACCCTGAGCCTGTCGAAAGGTCAGGCAGCAGCGTCGAGCCCGTAAGCCGTGTGCAACACGCGCACGGCCAATTCCGTCTCGTCGGTATCGATCAGGACCGAAACCTTGATCTCGCTGGTCGAGATGGCGATGATGTTGATCCCGCGATCGGCCAGCGTCTTGAACATGGTCGAGGCGACACCGGCATGGCTGCGCATGCCGACGCCGACGACGCTGATCTTCGCGACATTGCTGTCGGCGATCATGCGGTAGTAGCCGATCGCTTCCTTGCGCTCTTCCAGCAGTGCCTGCGCACGGACGAGGTCTGCCTGCGGCACCGTGAAGGTGACGTCGGTCTCGCCTTTGTCCTTGGCGACGTTCTGGATGATCATGTCCACGTTGATGTTCGATTCCGCGAGCGGCGCGAAGATCGCGGCCACGGCGCCGGGACGGTCGGGCACGCGGGTCAGCGTGACCTTGGCTTCGTTCTTGTCAGCGGCGATGCCGGTGATCAGCTGGCGTTCCATATCGCTTCCTTCAAGTTCTTCGTCGCTGACGATCATCGTTCCGGGGAGGGTGTCTGCGGCCGGGGCGTTCTCGTCGATGAACGAGGAGAGCACCTGCACGCGCACGTTTTCCTTCATCGCGAGAGAGACCGAGCGGGTCTGCAGCACCTTCGAGCCGACCGAGGCCAGTTCGAGCATTTCTTCATAAGTCACCAGCGGCAGCTTGCGCGCCTTGGCGACGATGCGCGGATCGGTGGTGTAGACGCCGTCGACATCGGTATAGATATCGCAGCGGTCGGCCTTGACCGCAGCCGCCACGGCCACCGCCGAAGTGTCCGAACCGCCACGGCCCAGCGTGGTGATGCGGTTATCCGGCGAAACGCCCTGGAAACCGGGGATCACCGCGATCTCGCCCGCCGCCATCGAGGCCAGCAGCGCGTCCGAATCGAAGTCTTCGATACGGGCCTTGGCATGGGCATCGTCGGTCTTGATCGGCAGCTGCCAGCCGAGCCACGAACGCGCCTTGCAGCCCATCGCCTGAAGCGTCAGCGCCAGAAGGCCGGACGTGACCTGCTCGCCCGAGGCGACGACTACGTCATATTCCGCCGGATCGTAGAGGGCATTGGCTTCGCGGCAGAAGTTCACGAGGCGGTCGGTCTCGCCGGCCATGGCCGATACGACGACCGCGACTTCGTGGCCCGCTTCCTGCTGGCGTTTGACAATGCCCGCCACGCGCCGGATTCGCTCGGTTCCGGCCATGGAAGTGCCGCCGAATTTCATCACGATACGTGCCAAGGTGCCACTGCTCCCCGTCGGTTGTTGCGCAAAGATAGACATGCGCGTGTGGATAAGAGTCGGGCGCGCTGTTAGGGGGGAGCGATGGACAATGCAACTGCTTCGAACACACCTTCCCGCGCAACAATCGATCCGAAAGAGGCCGCTCACTTCGGTTCGCTGGCCGCGGAATGGTGGGATCCCAAGGGTTCCTCGGCCATGCTGCACAAGCTGAACCCGGTGCGCCTGGCCTTCATCCGCGCCGAGATCGACCGGCATTTCTCCACCGACTCGCGCATGCTGCGCCCGCTTGCAGGCAAGCGCGCGCTCGATGCGGGTTGCGGTGCAGGCCTGCTCTGCGAACCCCTCGCCCGCCTCGGCGCGGCAGTGACGGGCGTGGACGCGGCGGCGGAAAATATCGCGGCGGCCAGCGCCCATGCCCAGGCCATGGGCCTTGCCATCGACTACCGCCACGGTGAACTGGGGCAGCTCGGCCTTTCGGGCTACGACCTCGTCTGCTCGCTGGAAGTGATCGAGCACGTCACCGACAAGGCGCTGTTCATCGGCCAGCTTGCCGATGCTCTGGCGGACGACGGACTGATGCTGCTGTCCTGCCCTAACCGCACCCCGGCCTCGCGCCTGCTGCTGGTCGAGGCCGCCGAACGCCTCGGCAAAGTACCGCGCGGCACGCACGACTGGAACGCCTTCGCCACGCCCGACGAACTGCGCGATCTCGCAGACGGCGCCGGGCTGGTGCTGGGCGAACCCAAGGGTATTGCCTGGTCGCCGACGGCAGGGCTGCACCTGTCGGACGATCTCTCGCTGAACTTCATCGCGACGGCTACGAAGAAGAAGTGAGGGATAAAGCAGGGGAGCACAGCCCCCCTGCACCCCCAATACCGTCTAGGTCACGCGGACCAACAGCGTCGTGCGCCCATGGCTGCGTCGGGAGACTTATTGGCTGCGCCGCAAGGAGCGCACGCCGGATAGGTAGCGCGCAAGGTAGACATTCCGAGGGTCTGGGGGATCATCCCCCAGGACTTCCTACTTGAAACCCTCAATAACTGCCCGAGCCTGCCCCTCCCGCTCATCCCACGAACCGCCGACCCGCGAGAACGGCACCCCGGCCCGCACCAGCATCTCTTCGGCCAGCGCCGCAAACCGCGCGCGCCTTTCGTCCGAGCCGAAGAAGCGCGTGCCGTCCTCCCGCCAGGGAACGTCGGGCGCGAAGAGCAGATAGTGGTCCGCCTTGGGGTAGTTCAGCAGCACCTCCGGCACCTCACCGAAGAGCATCTGCGCCCAGGCCGCCGTCATGAGCTGGTCGGTGTCGAGCAGCAGCACCGGTGGACGCGCCGCCATGGCCTTGCGATTTTCCTCGGCCTGACCCTCGGCGATGGCGAGGAGGTCCGCCATCGTCAGGTCGGTGCCATGTTCCTCGCAGTACGTCCGGCCATATTCCGGCACCCAGGGATAGCCGAGCCGTTCGGCCAGCACCGACTTGCCGGTGCTTTCCGCGCCGTGGAGGCAAACGGTAATCACGCCTCTTGCGCCTTCTCCGCCGCGATCCATTCGCGCAGGCCGAGCACCGACATTGCCAGCAGCACCACGTAGAGCGCGGCGGTCGGCCAGAGTTCCTTGTAGAGATACACGCCGATCGAGGCGGCATCGATCGCGATCCACAACACCCAGTTCTCGATGCGGCGGAAGCCGAGCAGGATCTGCGCGGCGATGCTCGCTCCGGCGATGGCAGAGTCCGCATAAGGCAGCGAGGCATCGGTGAACCGGTGCATCACCCAGCCGAGATTGAGTGCCAGCGCCGCCGTGGCCATCAGCCAGAGCAGCCTTGCAAAATTGCCGAGCCGCCGCACCGGCACCCGGCTCTCGCCGCCGCCCGCACGCACCCAGAGCGCCCAGCCCCAGACTTGTGCGGCGAAGAAGAACACCTGCAGCCCGGCCTCGCCGTAGAGCTTCGCCTCGCGGAACACGACGAAGTAGAGCGCCACCATCGCCATGCCGAACGGGTAGTTCCACACGCTGCGCCGCACGAGCAGCGCGATATTGGCAAGGCCCAGGCCCGCCGCCACCCATTCGACCGTGTTCATATCCCCCCGTTCAGCCCAGCGCGGCTTCCCATTCCTGCTCCTTGAAGCCGACCAGCAGCCCGTCCGGATATTCAACAACCGGCCGCTTGATGCAACTGGGGTTGGCTGCCATGATCGCCACTGCCTTGGCGGCATCGATATCGGCCTTGTCCTCGTCCGGCAGCTTCTTGAAGGTCGTCCCGGCGCGGTTGAGCACTTTCTCCCAACCGGCCTCTGCCACCCACTTTTCGAGCCGCGCGGCGTCGGCGCCTTCCTTCTTGTAGTCGTGGAAGGTGTAGTCGCTGCCGCGCGCTTCCAGCCACTTGCGCGCCTTCTTCACGGTGTCGCAGTTGGGGATGCCGTAGAATTCAAGGCTCACGATTCGGTTTCCCTTTCGAAGTGGCGCACCCGCGGTTCGTTGCAGGCGAAGGCGGTGTAGCTCTGGTAGTAGTGCTCGCGGCCCTTGGCCTGCACTTCGGCATGGGCGGCGACGCGGCGCCATGCAAGTGCGGCGGCCTCGTCCTGCCATTCGGACAGCGCGATCACTTCGCCGTCCTCGCTGGTGTAGCTCTTGAAGGAGAGGAAACCGGGCTGTGCCCGGGCGAGCCTGTCCATAGCCTCGGCATCGGCGGAATAGGCGGCGGCGTCGATATCGGCGCGCTTGCGATTACGGAAGACTACCAGGAACATGGGCGCGCTCATGGGCCTTCGCGGATCGTTCCGCAAGCATGTGACCGCACCCCCGTGCTGGACAATCCGAAGATTGCGCGCCAAGGCGCGGAGCATGAGCGTGAACACTTTCGGCCGCCTTCTGCGATTCACCACCTGGGGCGAGAGCCACGGCCCGGCCATCGGCGCCGTCGTCGACGGGTGCCCGCCGGGCCTCGCCATCGACGAGAGCGTGATCCAGCCCTTCCTCGACGCGCGCCGTCCCGGCCAGTCGAAGTTCACCACCCAGCGGCAGGAGCCGGACCAGGTCCGCATTCTTTCGGGCGTGTTCGAGGGCAAGACTACCGGCACGCCGATCAGCCTGATGATCGAGAACGTCGACCAGCGCTCGAAGGACTATTCGGACGTCGCCAAGGCCTATCGCCCCGGCCATGCCGACTATGCCTATGACGCCAAGTACGGCTTCCGCGACTATCGCGGCGGCGGCCGCAGCTCGGCGCGCGAGACCGCGAGCCGGGTGGCGGCGGGCGGCGTGGCACGGCTCGTGATCCCGGAAACGACGATCCTCGCCTATGTGTCGGAGATCGGCGGCGACGCCATCGACATGGCCAACTTCGATCCCGCCGAGATCGCCAACAACCCGTTCTTCTGCCCCGACGCCGAGGCCGCGAAGCGCTGGGAGAAGATCGTCGACGATGCGCGGCTGGCCGGGTCTTCGGTCGGTGCGGTGGTCGAGTGCGTCGCTACCGGCGTTCCCGCCGGTTGGGGCGCGCCGCTCTACGGCAAGCTCGACGCCGATCTGGCCGCCGCGATGATGGGCATCAACGCAGTGAAGGGCGTGGAGATCGGCGACGGTTTCGCCGCCGCGCGCCTGACCGGCGAGCAGAATGCCGACCCGATGCACCCCGGCACGAATGGCCCCGAGTTCAGCGCCAACCATGCTGGCGGCATTGCCGGAGGCATCTCGACCGGCCAGCCGGTGGTGGTGCGCGTGGCGTTCAAGCCGACCAGCTCGATCCTCACCCCGCAACCCACCATCAACCGTGAAGGAGAGGCGACCGAGCTGTTCACCAAGGGCCGTCACGACCCCTGCGTTGGCATCCGCGGCGTGCCGGTGGTCGAGGCGATGATGGCGCTGGTGCTCGCCGACCACAAACTACTCCACCGCGGCCAGTGCGGCTGAGCGCAGTGGCTGAGGCGATCGCCCTGCGCCCCGAGCGGGACGGTGACGCCGCAGCCATCCGCACGCTCGTGACCGCCGCGTTCCTCGGCGCCGAACATTCGAGCGGTAGCGAAGGCGCTATCGTCGATGCCTTGCGCTCCTCGGACATGCTCGCCGTTTCGCTGGTGGCGGAGGAGGACGGCGAAATCGTCGGGCATGCCGCCTTCTCGCCCGTCACGGTCGATGGCGCAGACCTTCATTGGTTCGGCCTCGGGCCGGTGGCCGTCGCCCCCGACCATCAGCGCAGAGGCATCGGAGTCCGGCTGATCGAAGCCGGGCTGGCACAGCTAAAGGACAAGGGCGCTCAAGGCTGCGTGGTGCTGGGCGATCCCGCCTACTACGCCCGCTTCGGCTTCGAGAGCGATCCCACTCTCGCCTATCCCGGCGTCCCGGCCGAATACTTCCAGCACCTGACGCTGGCAGGCCCGACGCCCGCAGGCACCGTAGCCTATCACGCGAGCTTCAACGCCGCTTCCTGAGCACCACGTAGATCGCGCCCTGCCCGCCGTGGCGGCGATGGGCGCCGCGAATCGCGACGATGTCGTGCGCGTGGTCGCTGGCGCCCAGCCAGTCGGTGATCTTGGCGCGGATCGCGCCGCGCGCCGTGCCCCGGTCCATCGCATCGACCGGCCGGGGTTTGCCCGTCACGATCAGCACCACCCGCGCGCCCATGGCCTTGGCCTGGGTCAGGCCATGCATCAGCCGCACATAGGCCTGATCGAGGTTCGAGCCGTGGAGATCGAGGCTGAAATCCGGCGCCAGCGTGCCCTTGGAGATGCGCTTTTCCCAGGACCCGTCGAGATGAAGCGGCGCGTCGGCCTTCGGTTTCTGCACGACCGTCTTGGGCGGAAGCGGTGCCGGTACTCGGCCTTTCACTTTCTTCGGCGGCGAGATCGGCGCCACAACAACCGCCTTCGGGGCCGCCACCAATGCTGCAGCCTGCGCGGCGGCACGGCGCTTTTCGAGCGGCGTAACCGTACGGGCGACTTGCGCCCACACTTCGGCTTCCTCCGCCGTCAGTCGCCGCGCCGGTCGTCGCATCCTATCGTACGCCGAGACGCGCGAGCGTGCCCTTGGGCACGAGGATCAGCGCCTCGCCCCGGCCGCTCATGCCGCCTGCCGTGTGCCGCGCCTGATCGCCCGAGCCCCAGAAGGTGTCGAAGCGGTTGGCGCCCTTGATCGCGCCGCCGGTATCCTGCGCCACCCACAGACCGGTCGCCTCGCGGCGGTCGAGCCGCAGCCAGACCGGCGCGCCAAGCGGCACGAAGCGCGGGTCCGCCGCCACCGAGGCATGGGCGCGCACCGGCACGCCGAGCGCCCCGAGCGGGCCGTCGCCCTTGAGTTCCTTGAAGAAGACCCACGACTTGTTCTCGCGCATAAGCGCGGCGCCGTCGTTGGGGTTGTCGTGGATGTACTGGATGATGCCCTGCATCGAGCCGGAATATTGCCCCGGTCCCGAACCCACGAGGCCGCGATCGCGCATCACCCCGCCGATGCCGGTGTAAGGCAAGCCATTCTGCCCGGCATAGCCGATCCGCATCACGCTGCCGTCCGGCGCGCGCAACCGGCCCGACCCCTGGACCTGGAGGAAAAAGAACTCGATCGGGTCGGCAACCCAAGCGATCTCCAGCCCCTGGCCGGAGAGCGCGCCCTGCTCGATCGCGGCGCGGTCGTAATAGGGCACGAAGACCCCGCTTACGTCGTAGCGGCCGAGCGGCATGCGTCCGTTGGAAGTAGGCGTAGCATCGCCCGGTTTCGCACGCACTAGGTCACCCGGCATGGAATAGACCGGCACCGTGTAGCCCGGCACCGGCAGGCGCGACCCGGCAATTTCCGGTTCGTAGTATCCGGTCGCGAAGCCCCTGCCGTCGCCGATGCGCGCGGTCTCGAAATAGGTCTGGAAGAACTGCGCGGCAGGCTTACCGCCCCAGCTTGCAGCGGCGGCACAAGCCGCGCGCCAGTCGGCGGGACGGGTAAGGCCGCTGGCATCGTTGCGCACGGTGACGCGCGGGCAGCTCTCGCGGAACGAGGCGAGCGCCGCGGCGGCATCGCTGCCACCCAGTGGCAAGGATGAAACCGCAGGCCCGGCCTTCACTCCTGCGGCAACGGCACTGCCTGCCTGCGGCTGGGCGGACTGGCTCGGCGTCGGCTTCTGCACGGGCGGCCTTGTCGGAGGGCGCGAAGGCCCCTTCGGTCCGGGCACGACCTGCACGCAGGCGGCCAGCAGGACCGGTAGGACGAAGGCGGGCAATCGGCGCCATGGGAAACGCAGTCCCTGCCGCCGCGACATGCTTTCTCCCCGCAAAATCGATCTCCGCAAACTTACAACAGCGCCAAGAAAAACGCCGATAACAACAAGGCCGGACCTTGCGGCCCGGCCTGTCGATCCTTGTGGGATCATGGGTGCGAAATCAACCGCGCGGAGCGGTCAACCGGCGTCGGTTTCGTCGAGCAGCCAGTCGGGACCGGACGAGTTGAGCGAACGGCTGAAGGTCCAGACGTCCACCGCCTCGATCGCATCGTTGAGCGAACCGGCGATCACATGGCCTTCGGCATCGCGGGTGACGGCGGCAATATCCGAACGGAAGCGCAAGGTGATGCGGGCATAGCCGCCTTCCACGCCCGCCGAGACGATCGCCACGTCCTCGATGCGGATCAGGCGGTTGTCCATGGTTTCGCCAGCCGCGACGCGGACATCGATGGCAGCGGCGAAGCTGTCGTAGACGTCGCCATCGCAGAGCGCGCGAAGCTCGGCCTTGTCGCCCTTCCAGAACGATTCCAGGATCAGGCGATAGGCACTGCGCGCGCCTTCGAGAAACGCATAGGCGTCGAAGCGGCGATCGGCGCCGGAGATTTCGGCAAGGCCGCGCTCGACCGAGGGCGGCGCCAGCGGCATTTCGCGCAGGCGCTGGGGCTGACCGATACGGCCGCGCTCGTCGCCCTTTGCCTCAGCCCGGCTGTCGGTCTTGCCATCTGCCTTCGGAGCGGGGACGCGCGGCGCACCGGGCTGGCCCTGGCGGCCTTCGAAGCGCCCCTGGATCGGCTCTTCCTCATGCTCGGCGCGGCGGCCGAGTACCGAATAGAGCCGCAGGCCGAGGAAGGCTGCGATCATGGCCAGGATCACGATTTCCGGTGTCACGTTCCTTTGTCCATCCTTGTGTTGGACGCTTCGGGGGGTTCGGGTGGAGCTTTTCGCCATCCGCCCGAAGGCGCCATCATAGACCCAGATAGGTACGGTTTTCAAATGAACAACGTATGAGCGCCGATTACGGCGTTTTATCCGGTGTTTTTCGGCCGATATCCGGAGCCGGATTTCCGCCTTGGAACCAGCAACGCTTCACGCGCCCGGCTGTTCCATCTGCCTCGTCCGCTGCCGACGGTTCGCGGCGAATCACCCAGACCCGATCCTTCGCCTGCCGTGATGCTCGCCGTTTTCGAACAATTTACGATAGCTGGGGAGTTCCACAGGCCCGCAAAATGCTTTAGGCGCGCGGCCAGACTTTCCATGCGCAGGCCCGCTCGGGGCGATCCGCGTGTTTTTACGGGAACGAAGCAAATGGCCGACGAAGGCAACGTCATCTCCGACCTCAACCTCGGCAACGGCGAGGATTCCGCGCCGGCCGCCGGCATCATCTCGCAGTACGTCAAGGATCTCTCGGTCGAGAATCCGAACGCGCCGCAGAGCTTCTCGTGGCAGGACCAGCCGCAGATCGAAGTGCAGTTCAACATCGGCGCGCGCCAGATCGACGGCGAAGTGCACGAAGTCGAACTGAAGATCACCTGCGCCTCGAAGGGTCCGCAGGGCACCGCCTTCGCGGTCGAGCTGGCCTATGGCGCGCTCGTCGGCATGCGTAACCTCGAAGAAGGCCAGGCCCACGCGTTCCTCTACGCCGAAGCCCCGCGCATCCTCTTCCCCTTCGCCCGCCGCGTGGTGGCCGATGCCGTGCGCGACGCCGGCTTCCCGCCGCTGATGCTGGAGCCGATCGACTTCAACGGCCTCTACATCCAGCAGCTCCAGGCGCAGCAGCAGGCCGACGCCACCCAGGGCGAGCCGGTCGGCCACGCCTGAGCGTCCGCTTGAACGCCAGCTCGAACGGGGCATGACGCACGTTCCTGCAACATCGGCCCGTGCCTCCAGACCGGAGGCGCGGGCCGTTGGCGTATCAGGGCCTTCCCTTTCGGCGATCATCAGGAGCCTGCGGGCATGAACCTTACCAAGGCGCTGGCCAGCGTCGGCGGCCTCACTCTTGCCAGCCGCGTGCTCGGCCTCGTCCGCGACAGCCTCTTCGCCCGCTTCGTCGGCGCGGGTTTTGCCTCGGACGCCTTCCTGATCGCCTTCCGCCTGCCGAACATGTTCCGCGCGCTTTTCGCGGAAGGCGCCTTCGCCTCGGCCTTCATCCCGATGTTCAACCAGAAGGTCGCCGACAAGGACGGGCCGGGGCTGCCTGCGGGCATCGCTTTTGCCGAGCAGGCTCTCGCCGTCCTGCTGCCGATCCTGCTGGCCATGACGGTAGCGCTCGAAGTCTTCGCCTGGCCGGTGACGATCCTGCTTTCCGGCGGCTTCAACGATGTCAGTCACGAGCAGTTCGCCTATGCGGTGACGCTCAGCCGCTTCACCATCCCCTATCTCGCGCTGATCAGCCTGGTCTCGCTGCTCGGCGGCATTCTCAATTCGCTGAACAAGTTCTGGGTCAATGCCGCCGCGCCGATCCTGCTGAACCTCACGCTGATCGTGGCGCTGCTCGGCTTCCATTCGGACGACGCGCTGGTGACGGCGCGCAATCAGGCGATCGGCGTCTCGGTCTCGGGTGCGCTCCAGCTGCTCTGGCTCATGTGGGCCTGCCGCGCCAACGGCGTATCGATGCGCCTGCGCATGCCCAAGTGGAACGCGGACGTGAAGCAGCTGATGAAGCTGATCCTTCCCGCCGCCGCCGGAGCGGGCGCGGTACAGATCAACCTCGTGATCTCGACCGCGCTGGCCGCCAAGCTGCTGGCCCACGGCTCGGTCACTTATATCTACATGGCCGACCGCCTGAACCAGTTGCCGCTCGGGCTGATCGGCATCGGCCTCGGCACCGTGCTGCTGCCGACGATCTCGCGCCAGCTCGGCGGCGGCGAGCACGCGGCGGCGATGGACACGCAGAACCGCGGCATGGAACTCGCCCTACTGCTGACCCTGCCCGCCGCAGTCGCGCTGATCGTCTGCGGCCGGCCGATCGCCGCCGCGCTGTTCGGCTACGGCAAGTTCGACGCGGGCGACGTCGCCCGTACCGCCGAAGCGCTCGCCGCCTTCTCGGTCGGCCTGCCCAGCTACATCCTCGTGAAAGTTCTGACCCCCGGCTTCTACGCCCGCCAGGACACGAAGACGCCGGTGCGCTATGCGATGATCTCGATGGCGGTGAACCTGATCGGCAACCTCGCGCTGATCGTGCCGCTCCAGCACACGGGGCCGCCGCTGGCGACCGCCATCGCCTCCTCGGTCAATGTCGCCATGCTCTACTGGACCTTGGTGAAGCGCGGCCATTTCCAGGCCGATGCCCGCCTGAAACGCCGCGCGCCGCGCCTTGCACTCGCTGCCGTCGCGATGGGCGTGGTGCTGTGGTTCGGCCAGGACCTGCTCACGCCCTACCTCCACGGCACCTGGCTGGTGCGCGGACTGGCCCTCGCCATGCTGGTCTCGGCAGGCGGCGCGGTCTACGCGCTGGCGACGCTGGTGACGGGCGCCTTCACCCGCACCGACCTCGCCCTGCTGCGCCGCCGCCGCGCGGCGTCGTGAGGCTTCCATCCATGTGTGTTTGTGGTATGAGCCCGGCCCATGCAGGACCTTTCGTTCCCGAAGTCTGCCTTTGCTCGCCTCACCTGGCGATGGCGTACGCTCGCGCGCAAGCCGCGCTGACCGCACCTGCATCCGCGCCTCCACGGGCGCCAACTCCACATCCCTGACAACTCACAACTCGCGAAGGACGCATCCATGCGTATCGTCTCCGGCATCCAGCCTACCGGCAACCTGCACCTCGGCAACTATCTCGGCGCGATCCGCAATTGGGTGAAGATGCAGGACGATGTCGCCGCCGAGGGCGGTGACAGCCTCTACTTCCTGGCCGATCTCCACGCGATCTCGATGCCGCACGATCCCGCAACGCTCTCCGCCAATACCCGCGAGATGGTGGCGGCGCTGGTCGCCTGCGGCGTCGATCCCGACCGCTCGATCCTGTTCAACCAGACCCAGGTGCCCCAGCACGCCGAACTGCAATGGCTGCTCAACGGCACCGCCCGCATGGGCTGGCTGAACCGCATGACCCAGTGGAAGGACAAGGCGGGCAAGAACCGCGAAGGCGCTTCCGTGGCGCTGTTCACCTACCCCGTGCTCCAGGCCGCCGACGTGCTGCTCTACCAGGCAACCCACGTTCCGGTGGGCGAGGACCAGAAGCAGCACCTCGAACTCGCCCGCGACATCGCACAGAAGTTCAACAACGATTTCGCTTCGGAAGATGCCCCGGTCTTCACCCTGCCCGCGCCGATCATCCCGCCCGAAGCCGCCCGAATCATGAGCCTGCGCGACGGGTCCTCGAAGATGAGCAAGTCAGACCCCTCGGACATGGCGCGCATCAACCTCACCGACGATGCCGACACGATCATGCAGAAGGTCAAGAAGGCCAAGACCGACCCCGAGCCGCTCCCTTCCGAAAAGGAAGGCCTCGAAGGCCGCGCCGAAGCCCGCAATCTCGTGGGCATCTACGCGGTGATGGCCGGAACCACGGTCGAGGCGGTGCTCTCGGACTTCGGCGGCGAAGGCTTCGGCAAGTTCAAGCCCGCGCTGGGCGAACTGCTGGTGGAGAAGCTGGCGCCGATCAACGCCCGCTTCGTCGAACTGCGCGGCGACCGCGACGCGCTCGATGCGATCCTGCGCAAGGGTTCGGAAAAGGCCCGCGCGCTGGCCGTGCCGACGCTGGACAAGGCTTACGAGGCGCTCGGCCTGGTGCGCTGATCCAACGGTTCAGGCGTCGCCCCGCGATCTCGGGGCGGCGCCTTTCTTACGATTCCAGCCCCAGCAGCTTGGCCCGCCGCCTGATCCACGTCGCGGCGAGCGGAGCGACTTCGCCCAGCGCTTCCAGCCCCTCGCGGTCCCGCTTGTGTTCGCCCGCGATCAGCAGGCCGAAGACGCGCTTCACGCTCCAGTCCGGATAGGGCCGCTCGACCAGCACCATGCGGTCCCCGGCGGCAAGTTCCCCTTCCTCCAGCACCCGGTAATACCAGCCCGAGCGGCGGGACTTCACCACGCGGGCATTGACCGCCGCCCCGTCGAAGCGGTGATCGAGCTTCCAGCACGGCTGGCGCCCCTGGCTCACTTCGACCAGCGCCGTGCCCAGCCGCCAGCGGTCTCCCACGCAGATCTCATCCTCGGTCAGGCCCTCAGTGGCGATGTTCTCGCCGAACGCGCCGTAGCCTGACAGCAACGGATGATCGCCGAGCGACTCGCGCCAGAAGGCGTAATGGTCATGCGGGTAGTGATGGATCGCCTTGTCCACCCCGCCATGGACCGCCAGATCGGCCTGCTCGTCACCATCGAGGCCGAGGCGATGAATCCCCACCGGCCCGGCAACCGGCGTCTTGCCGATGGCGCTGGGTTCATCCTCGCCGCGAAAGGGGCTGACCCTGCCGCATTGAATCGAAAGAATCGGGACGGAAAATGTGTCGGGGGAACTGTTCAACATGCAGAGGGCTTCCTACATGATAATCCTGATCTCAAGCCGTGACTTACGGCTGAATGGCGCAAAGGCCCCGGAATCGCTTCACCGCCGCCATGCCACCATTCAACCGCTATTCAGGGCATTGATATTAAGGCAGAGTCAGAAGGAATCACAGGCCACGCTTGGGAAGGGCGTTTCGGGCCTGTCAGGTTCGTGGAGTGAAACCGATGACAGATAATCCCGGAAACCATCGCGGAAAGCTGAGGCTCGTCGCCGCAGCCGCCCTGCTGATGGCCCTTGCCGCCTGCGCAACGCCCTTCAAGGCCAACGTTTCGCGCTTCCAATCACAGCTTCCGGCCCCGTCCGGCCAGACCGTCGCGGTCGTCGCCGACGATCCCAAGCTGGCGGGCGGCCTCGAATTCGCGACTTATGCCCGGCTGGTGAGCGATCACCTCCAGAAGGTCGGCTACACCACGGTCGACGATCCCGCAAAGGCAACCCTGATCGCCCACTTCGACTACGGCGTCGACAGCGGCCGCGAACGCATCCGGTCCAACCCCGGCATGGGCGGCTACTGGGGCCCGTGGTACGGTGGCGGCTGGGGCGGCCGCGGCTTCTACGGTCGCGGCTGGGGCGGCGGCGGTTGGGGCTGGGGCGGCCCGTGGCGCTACGGCTGGTATGATCCGTTCTTCGACGGCGGCGTGGATTCCTACACCGTCTACACCAGCGGCATCACTCTGAAGATCGACCGCGCAGCCGACAACCAGCGCCTGTTCGAAGGCAAGGCCGAAGCGGTCTCGACCTCGAACCACCTGCAGTACCTCGTGCCGAACCTCGTCGAATCGATGTTCACGAATTTCCCGGGGAATTCGGGTGAAACGGTGCGCATTACGGTCGCGCCTGAAAAGAAGTAGTTACATAAACGAGACGACTGGCTCCCCCTGTAAAGAGGGAGGCACCGAGGGGCGGGTCCGCTGAAATATGCGGGCCCGTCCTTTCTTTTTGCCGTTCCGGCCCGTATCCCCGCCCTTCCGGTTGACCCCCGCCAACCGCACGGGAATGCTCGCCGCCGATGAATACCTTCATGGCCATACTATCACAGCTCTTCTGGGGCGTGACCGTGGGCGCACTTTCCGCAGCGTTCTCAACGCTTGCCAAAGGACTGGCGACCATCGTCGGGATCGGCGGCGTGGGCTGGTATTCGCTCAAGCGACGGCGGGAACGGCGCGGGCGAATCGGGCGGAAGGATTGAAGGCTGAAGGGAAGCAGCAGGGGTTAACACCCCTGCACCCCATTACCGTCTAGGTCAGGTGCGACCTACCCGTTGCGCGCCCATAGCTGCGTCGGGAGACATATTGGCTGCGCCGCAAGGAGCGCACAACGGATAGGGTACGCGCGGCGTCGACATTCCGAGGGTCCGGGGGATCATCCCCCGGTATCTTCCCTCATTCTTCTCAATTCCCCAAAGCAACAACCCCGCCGGTAGACCCGAACCCGCCCTCACCCCGCTCGGTGGATTCGAGTTCGTCCACGGTCAGCCACGCCGCCCGCGTCACCGGCGCCAGCACGAGCTGCGCCACGCGGTCGCCGCGCAGGATCTCGAAGGGCTTCGCGCCGTGGTTGATGAGGATCACCTTCAATTCGCCCCGGTAGTCCGAATCGATCGTGCCCGGTGCGTTGGGCACCGAAATCCCGTGCTTGAGCGCGAGGCCCGAGCGCGGGCGAACCTGGATCTCGAAACCCGGCGGGATCGCCATGGCGAGGCCGGTGGCCACCGCGTGACGGGCGCCGGGAGCCAAGGTCACGTCCTCGGCCGAGACCACGTCCATGCCCGCTGCCCCGTCGGTGGCGTAGGCGGGGAGGTCCAGCCCTTCGCCGTGGGGCAGGATCTTGACGGGAACGGGAACATCAACGGGGGAGTGCATCTGAGAACCTTTCAACGAGGGCGCGCGCGACGTCCTCCTTGGGCATTTCCGGAAGACTGATCACATCGTCCGCGCGCACGATGTGGACCGCATTGACGTCCCCGCCCATCACATCGCCCGACACGTCGTTGGCGATGATCCAGTCGGCGCCCTTGCGTTTGCGCTTTTCGGTGGCGTAGCGGATGACGTCCTGTGTCTCGGCGGCGAAGCCGATCACCAGCGGCGGGCGGTTCGGCCCGGTCGCGAGGGTGGCGAGGATGTCGGGATTTTCGGTGAGCAGCAGCGCCGGGGGGGCCGAGCCGCGCTTCTTGAGCTTCTGGTCGGCGGCCTGAGCGACGCGCCAGTCGGCGACGGCGGCGACCATCACGGCGATGTCGGCGGGCAGCGACTGCCGGACCGCCTCGGCCATCTGCAGGGCGCTTTCCACATCGATGCGGTCGACGCCCGGCGGGGTCGGCAGGTGGACCGGACCGGCGACGAGCGTCACCCGCGCCCCGGCCTCTGCGGCGGCGGCGGCGATGGCGAAGCCCTGCTTTCCGGACGAGCGGTTGGCGATGTAGCGCACCGGATCGATCGGTTCCCAGGTCGGGCCGGCGGTGATGAGGACATGGCGGCCGGAGAGCGGTCCCTCGAATGCCTCGCGCAGCGGGTGCAGCGAATCGGGATCGGTCGCCGGGGCGGCGCGCGCTTCGCCCTTACGGGCGGCGAGCGCGGCTTCCTCGGGCGTGAAGCCGAGGTCTTCATGGCTGAAAGTAATCGCCTTCCTGCCCTTGCCGCGCCCTTGCGAGACCATGCCGCCGGTCAGGCCGCCAAGATCGATATTGCCCGGATCGCGATGTTCGGGTTCGTCGAAGTGCGCGGATGCGAAAGGATCGCTCCCCGGCAGCGGGGCCACTTCCACCGGGCCGAGGCCAAGCGCCCAGGCGATGCGCTGCCAGATCGCCAGCGGGTCGGGCAGGCGACCGGGGCCGTATTCGCCGCAGGCCATAGTGCCTTCGTCCGGCTCCATCACGTCCACGCCCGCATCGCGCAGGGTCTGGACGTTGCGGGTGGTGGCGGCGTGCTGCCACATGCGCACGTTCATCGCCGGGACCGCCATGACCGGTTTGTCGGTGGCGAGCAGCATCGTCGTCGCCAGATCGTCGGCGATGCCTGCGGCCATCTTGGCCATGAGGTCCGCCGTCGCCGGGCAGACGACCACGAGATCGGCCTCGCGGCTGAGCTGGATATGCCCCATCTCGGCCTCGTTCTTGAGGTCCCAGAGCGTGGTGTAGACGGGCTTTTCGGACAATGCGGCCAGCGCCATCGGCGTGACGAAGTGCGACCCGCCCTCGGTCAGGACGCAAGTGACTTCGCCGCCTTCCTTGCGGATCTGCCGGACGAGTTCGCAGGACTTGTAGGCCGCGATGCCGCCGCCGACGACCAGGAGAATGCGTGGTCCACTCATGCTGCGGGCTTGTGCAACAGCGGGCGGGCGGGCGCAATCGGTTTGCGTGTGCCGGGCGGGGATAGCGCCTGCGAAATCAGCGCATCGTGCGCATCCCCACCCCTCTCAGGTTGCCCCAAACACTCCGCTCATCCTGAGCTTGCCGAAGGATGGCGTGCAAGGCGCCCCGCCGCCGGGGGCTCGACAGGCTCAGCCTGAGCGGAGTGGGGATGTCAGCTGGAGAAACGCGCCCGGCAGGCCCGCTATCCGAGCAATGTCCAGTAGGTCACGCCCCAGGCCACGGCGCCGCCGATCAGCGCTGCCAGACCATGACCGATCCATTGGCTCGGTTCGGGCCTGCGCGGGAAGATCAGATCGACTTCCGGCAGCGGCGCCTGCTCCGGCGCGCCGCCCTTGGGCGGGAACTTCTCCTCGATCCGCCGCACCAGCGCGGGCAGGCGGAACAGGGTGCCGAGGTCCTCGCGCAGACGGTCGGCAATGACCGCCTCGGGGCCGAGTTCGTCGCGCAGCCAGCTCTTCACGAACGGCGCGGAAACGTCCCACATGTTGATCGCGGGATCGAGCGCGGTCGCCAGCCCCTCGACCATGACCATGGTCTTCTGGAGCAGCAGCAAGTGCGGCTGGACCTGCATGTCGAAATCGCGGGTGATGGCGAAGAGGCCGTCGAGCATCTGGCCGACCGACAGCTCGGATACCGGCTTGCCCCGCATCGGCTCGCCCACGGCGCGCAGGGCGGTCGCGAACTCTTCCACCGTGTGGTAGCTCGGCACGTACTGCGCTTCGAAGTGAATCTCGGCGACGCGGCGGTAGTTGCCGGTGGTCAGGCCGTAGAGGATTTCCGCCAGCCAGAGCCGCGCCTGCCGGTTGATCCGGCCCATGATGCCGAAATCGATGGCGACGATCGTGCCGTCCGCTTCCACGAACAGGTTGCCCTGGTGCATGTCGGCATGGAAGAAACCGCTGGAGATCGCCTGCGTCAGGAACGTCAGCACCAGCTTGTGCGCCAGCTTGGGCAAGTCGTGCCCGCCAGCGCGCAGACCGGCGAGGTCGCTCATCTTGGTGGCGCCGATCCACTCGATCGTCAGGACCTGGCCGTTGGTGCGGTCCCAGTCGATGTGCGGCACGCGGTAGCCGTGAATGCCCTTCATCGCGTCGGACAGTTCGGAGGCCGAGGCCGCCTCGCGCCGGAGGTCCAGCTCGCGCAGGGTCCAGCGCTTGAGATTGGCGACGACCGCGCGCGGGCGCAGGCGCGAAGCCTCGCCGCCCAGCGCTTCGAGATGGGCGGCGGCCCATTCGTAAGTCTCGACATCGCGGGCGAACTGCTCGCGGATACCGGGACGCTGGACCTTGACCGCGACGGTGCGGCCGTCCGGCGTCACCGCCTTGTGGACTTGCGCGATCGAGGCCGCGCCCACCGGGTTCTCGTCGATCGAGGCGAAGACCTGCTTCAGCGGACGGCCGAAGCTGCTCTCGATCGCCTGGCGGATTTCGGAGAAAGCCACCGGCGGCAGGCTGTCCTGCAAGGTCAGCAGGTTGCGCGCGGGGCCTTCGCCGACGAGGTCGGGCCGGGTCGCCAGCGCCTGCCCCAGCTTGATCGCCGCCGGGCCGATTTCCTGGAAGGCACCGGCATAGTCCGGCTCGACCGGCTGGCGCGCGCCGAAACGGGCGATCCGGCACAGGCGCTTGACCTGGGCCGGGGCGTTGCGGTCATTCTCGATACCGCGCAGCGCGCCGTGGCGTGCGAGGATACGCCCCCACTTGAGGAGGCGCAGGATATGGGTCGTCGAACTGGTCACGGTCTGCGCTTAGACTTTCCAGCCCGAGTGGATCGCGACGAGGCCGCCCATGATCGGCTCGACCTTGGTGTGCTTGAAGCCCGCCGCGCGGATCATCTTCTCGAATTCCGGCATCGGCGGGAAGCGGCGGATCGATTCGATCAGGTAGCGATACGATTCGGCGTCACCGGCGATGGCCTGCCCGATCTTCGGCACCAGATGGTGCGAATAGGCATCGTAGACTTCCTTGAAGCCCGGCCATTCGGTGGTCGAGAACTCAAGACAGAAGAACCGCCCGCCGAACTTGAGCACCCGGTGCGCCTCGGCCAGGGCCTTGTCGATATGGGTGACGTTGCGGATGCCGAAAGCGATCGTATAGGCATCGAAGAAACGGTCGCCGAACGAAAGGACCTCGGCGTTCTGGCGCGACCAGACGAGGCCATCGATGCCCTGTTCCATCGCACGCTCGATGCCGACGTCCAGCATGTCCTGGTTGATGTCCGACACGGTGATCGAGGCGCCCTGCGCGGCCATGCGGAAGGCGATGTCGCCGGTGCCGCCCGCCATGTCGAGGATCTGCTCGCCCTCGCGCGGCTTCACGCGGCGGACGAACTTGTCCTTCCAGAGCCGGTGCATGCCGACCGACATGGCATCGTTCATCACGTCGTACTTGCGTGCAACGCTGGAGAAGACGGCGCCGACGCGCCCTTCCTTCTCCTCGGGGCTGACCTCTTCGTAGCCGAAGGAAACCGTTTCGCTCATGGCGCAGTCCTCTAGCCTCCCGGCCGCGCCTGCGCCAGTCCGTCGCACCGGTTATTTTGTCCTTGGCGTTGGTGAAGGAAGAGAAGGAACGCAGGGGGATCATCCCCCTGCACCCCGATACTGTCGAGGTCGTGCCCTGCCCATGCGTCGTGCGCTCACGGCTGCGTCGGGAGACTTATTGGCTGCGCCGCAAGGAGCGCACCACGGATAGGTAGTGCGCGGCGTCGCCAATTCCGAGGGTCTGGGGGATCATCCCCCAGGACTTCCCCTTTTCCTTCTACTCTCCGCCCCCTATCTCCCCATCAAGATGCCAGAACTCCCCGAAGTAGAAACCACCGTCCGCGGCCTCGCCCGCTATCTGGAGGGCGAGCGGATCGCCCGCGTCACGCTGAACCGACCGGATTTGCGCCGTCCGTTCCCGCCTGATCTCGTCCAGGTGCTTACCGGAGCACGGGTCACGTCGATGGGCCGCCGGGCCAAGTACGGCCTCATCCATACCGACCGCGAGCAAACCCTGGTGTTCCATCTCGGCATGTCGGGGCGCTGGCGGATCGAGCCGGAGAAGCCGGAGAAGCACGACCATCTGGTGATCGAGACCGGCGCGGGCCATGTTCTGGCGCTCAACGATGCGCGGCGCTTCGGTTCGGTGGACCTGGTGCCGACGGCATCGCTCGATGCGTGGGGGGCGTTTGCGGCGCTCGGCCCGGAGCCGCTGGGCGTAGGGCTGACCCCGGCGCATCTCAAGACGGCTCTCAAGGGCCGAATCGCCCCGATCAAGCAGATGTTGCTCGACCAGTCAGTGGTGGCGGGGCTGGGCAATATATATGTCTGCGAGGCGCTGTTCCGTTCCGGCATCCGGCCCGACAAGGAAGCGGGGCTGGTGAGCCTGCCCGCCTTGCGCAAGCTGGTTCCGGCGATCCGCGCGGTCCTGTCCGAATCGATCGCGGCGGGCGGCTCGACGATCCGCGACTACGCCCAGCCCAACGGGGAACTGGGATATTTCGCTACCGCCTGGCAGGTTTATGGGCGGGAGGGGCAGGACTGCACCTGCGGCGCACCCGTCCGGCGATTCGTACAGGGTGGGCGAAGCACGTTCTGGTGCTCGAAATGCCAGAAATAGGCGGTTTCGCGGACCTCGCACGGGTTGACGAAACAGCCCTGCACCGTTAAGGGGCGCGCTTTCCGGCGAGTCCGCTCGCCTAGAGATTCGATCAGGCAATTGGGCCGCCATCACCGCTGTGGGGGCCAGACAGAGGAAATTCGATGGCCAATACGCCGCAAGCCCGCAAGCGCATCCGCCGTAACGAGCGCCGCGCGGAGATCAATACGAACCGCATCAGCCGCATCCGCACCTTCCTCAAGAAGGTCGAGACCGCGATTGCCGGTGGTGACAAGGGCGCCGCTTCGGCCGCTCTGAAGGAAGCCCAGCCCGAGCTGGCCCGCGGCGTGGCTCGCGGCGTGCTTCACAAGAACACCGCTTCGCGCAAGCTCTCGCGCCTCACCAAGCGCGTTTCCGCGCTCGGCTGATTACCCGGCAGGCGCGCCTTCGGGCGCGTCCGACCGTACGGCAGTGGCCCGCGTTGCCACCTGAATCCTTGCCCTATGCGGCGAGATTTCAGGTGGCAACGCGGGCCGCGCCCGTTTGGGCTGCGGAAATTTGCGGCGGAACGCCTTGCGCGAGGCTCCTCTGCCTTGTTGCCCTGCCCATTCCCAAGCGCGCGCCGTCCTCTTGCGCACCGGCCGGAGGCGCCCGCTGCGAATCGCAGGCCGATTCGGTAGCGCGCCTGCCCGAAACGACAGAATCGCAGCGCCGATTCGGCAGCAGCCGAATCTCACGGCCTGAGTCGAAAGCCGATTCGCTTCTCCGAACTGCGCGAGCGAGTACGGAACGGGAACGCAATCCCGCATCGCGCGCGACCTGTCGGGACAGTACGCCCGGCTGCCCGCGGCACGTCCGGGGCAAACGCACGGAAATGTTGCGATTCGCATGCAGGCTCGAAAGCCAGATCCATCAAAGCATTGAATTTAATGCATTAAATTCGATCATGACGGAAATTGGGCACTCGAGGCGAGTCAACAGCCATAATTTTTTTTATTTGGGGAGGACCGTCTTGCACCGCGGTCAAACCCGTTCCTAAAAGAAGTCCACAGGCCGAGCGGAACCGGCCCGGGGAACATCGACAGCGACGAAGAACCTGCTGCAAGCCATGCTTTGCAGTTGGGGGATTTTTTGTCTCCGAATTCCCAGTCCCGGCTGAGGTCCACCTCGTCCGGGGCTCGTCTTTCGCTGGGGTTCGCCCCGGAAGAGCACCGGTTCCACGCACGGCATTCAACTTTCGCGGCCCGCTGGGTCACATTCGATAACTGCCAACATAGGGGAGTTGGTGCAGTGTCAGGTTCAACAGCGGGCCGGTCTCCGGCAAGTCAGGGCGCAAACGGCGTGATTAAGAAATCGAAGGCGGTACGAGTGGCGATGGAAGAGGATCAGGAAGCCGTGAATCTGGCGGCAGACTGGGCTGACATCAGCCAGGGCCTGCGCAAGGACCTCGGCCAGCAGGCGCACAGCCAGTGGATCAAGCCCATCCAGCCGGGCAACTACTGCAAGGAAACCGGCACTCTCGACCTCTATCTCCCCACCGAATTCTCGGCGAACTGGGTCGCGGATCGTTTTGCCGACCGGCTGTCGCTGGCCTGGAAGATCGCCCGCCCCGACGTGCGCCACGTCCGTGTGCTGGTTCACCCCGGCCGCCGCCAGCTCCCCGAGCTGCGCCTGGGCGGCGGCAATGGCCGCCCGTCGAGCGCGCCGGCCAACGATTCGGCCCAGGGCTGGCCCAAGGACGGCGGCGCCGATTCGATCGCTGCCGTTCTCCAGGGCGAGGCTTTCGCCGCGCTCGGCCAGGGTCCGGTCGGCATCGACGCCTCGCAGACCTTTACCTCGTTCGTGACCGGCCAGAGCAACGTCCTCGCCTGCAATGCCGCGCAGCGCATGGCCGCCACCGAAACGCCGCAGTTCTCGCCGCTCTACCTCAAGGGCGCGACCGGCCAGGGCAAGACCCACCTGCTCCACGCGATCGGCCACGCCTATCTCGCCAACCACCCGCACGCGCGGATCTTCTACTGCTCGGCCGAGCGCTTCATGGTCGAGTTCGTCCAGGCCCTGCGCCAGAACCAGATGATCGAGTTCAAGGCCCGCCTGCGCGGCTTCGACCTGCTGCTGGTGGACGATATCCAGTTCATCATCGGCAAGGCTTCGGCGCAGGAAGAGCTGCTCTACACGATCGATGCCCTGCTCCAGGAAGGCAAGCGCCTGGTCTTCGCCGCCGACCGTGCGCCCCAGGCGCTCGACGGCGTCGAGCCCCGCCTGCTCTCGCGCCTGTCGATGGGTCTCGTCGCCGACATCCAGCCCGCCGACATCGAACTGCGCCGCTCGATTCTCGAAAACCGCCTCGGCCGCTTCGCTTCGGTGGACGTGCCGGCCGACGTGATCGAGTTCCTTGCCCGCACCATCAACCGCAACGTGCGTGAACTGGTCGGCGGCCTCAACAAGCTGATCGCCTATGCCCAGCTGACCGGCCAGGCAGTTTCGCTCCAGCTGGCCGAAGAGCAGCTGACCGACATCCTTTCGGCCAACCGCCGCCGCATCACGATCGACGAGATCCAGCGCACGGTCTGCCAGTTCTACCGCATCGACCGCACGGAAATGAGCTCGAAGCGCCGCGCCCGCGCCGTCGTGCGTCCGCGCCAGGTGGCCATGTACCTCGCCAAGGTCCTGACGCCGCGCTCCTACCCCGAGATCGGCCGCAAGTTCGGCGGCCGCGATCACTCGACGGTGATTCACGCCGTACGCCTGATCGAGGAACTGCGTACCCGCGACGCCGACATGGACGGCGACGTGCGCTCGCTGCTGCGCCAGCTGGAATCCTGAGCGCCGCTTTCCGGCCCTGTAGTTCCGATTATCGCCTCGCTTCTGGCGGGATGGCTTGCCCGGCACGCGCGAAAAGCGCTTGCCGGGCGGGACTGCAAAATTTTAACCATTGCATAAGCGTCGCTGTGTAAGTCTTCTGCCGATCCGGACATGTTTGGTCCGGCGGAAGAGGCACCCTTCATGCGCTTCTATCAGGCCACGACGTTCCTGTTTCCGCGCCGCTACGAGTGGCGCATCCTCCTCGTCTGCTTTGCCGCCATTCTCGTACCGCCGCTCGCCTGCGCCGCCTATCAGGCCGCGACCGGGCAATGGCAGCCGGAAATTCTGCTCGTCCTGCTGGGCGCCGCACTGGCGAGCGCCGTGCTCGGCCTTGCCGCGATCCGGGCGCTGCTGCGCCCGATCGAGACCGCCACACAGATGCTGCGCGCGGCCCAGGCGGGCGAGCGCGTCGGGCCGGTTCCGGTCGGCAACACAGATCTGATCGGGCGCCTGTTCCACAGCGTCACCGTGGCCGCGGGCGAATCGGCGGCGCGGATCGAACGGCTGGTCGAAACCGCCGAGCGCGACGAACTGACCGGCCTGCGTAGCCGCCGCGGTTTCCTCGATTCCGCCCGCCGCATGCTCACCGATGACAGCAACGGCGTGCTCGCCATGGTCGATATCGACCGCTTCACGGCGATCAACGACCGCTTCGGCCATGCCACCGGCGATGCCCTGCTGCGCGAAGTGGCGTTGCGACTGGAGCATGGGGTGCGCCGCTCCGACATGGTCGGGCGCTGGGGCGGCGAGGAATTTGCGATCCTGTTTCCCGATACCCTGCTGGAGGAAGCCCGCATGGTGATGGAGCGCTTGCGCGCCAGCATCGCCCTCGACCCCAGCCTGCAGGGCGACGAATGGCCGGTGACCTTCTCCTGCGGCCTCGCGCCGGTGCGCAGCTTCGCCCACCTCGATCATGCCACCCGAAACGCCGACGGCGCGCTCTATGCCGCCAAGAACGGCGGACGGAACCGCGTTCAGATTTCAAGGAACGACTAGGGCCAAGGACGACAGGGTCCGCGCTTGCCCCTTCCGGCCCCCATGCTGTAGGCCGGGCAGATGAGCGCTGCCCTTCCCGCCGCCTATTCGCAAGCCGCCCTGCGAGGCATCCGCTGCCGCTGCCCGCGCTGCGGTGAGGGGCGACTGTTCCGCAAGTGGCTGAAGCCGCTGGAACGCTGCCCGGTCTGCACGCTCGACCTCACCCCGCAGCGCGCCGATGACTTCCCCGCCTACATCGCCATGATCGTCACCGGCCACCTGATGGCGCCGCTGATCATCACCCTGTCCAAGGATTTCCACCTCGGGCCGGCAGCGATGTTCGCGATCCTGATTCCGCTGGCGGTGGCGATGATGATCGGCATGCTCCAGCCCGCCAAGGGCGCAGTGATCGCCACCCAGTGGTGGTTCGGGATGCACGGATTCCGCAAGGAACGGCCCGAATCCACCGAAGCGGAAAACACCGAAAGCCGATGACTCTTTCCCCCGATCGCCTCCAGCGCTTCGCGCGCCATATCGTGCTGCCCGAAGTGGGCGGCGTCGGCCAGGTCGCGCTGGCCAATGCCCATGTGGTGCTTGTCGGCTGCGGCGGGATCGGCAGTCCTGCCCTTCAATATCTCGCCGCAGCCGGCATAGGACGGCTGACGCTGATCGACGACGACACGGTGGACGTCAGCAATCTGCAACGCCAGACGATTTATGCGCCATCTGATATCGGCAAGCCCAAGGCGGAAGCGGCGGCCGAATGGGTGCGGCGCTTTGATCTTGGCCTTGAGGTCCTGCCGTACGTTACGCGTCTCGGGGGTGACAACGCAGCAGAGATTCTCTCCGGCGCGAGCGTGGTACTGGACGGGTGTGACAACTTCGCGACTCGGCTCATGGTGTCGGATTCCTGTGTGAAACTCGGCATTCCCCTCACCTCTGCCGCGGTTGGCCGCTTCCAGGGCCAGGTCGCCAATTTCGCCGGGCACCTGCCGAATCACGCCTGCTACCGCTGTTTCGTGGGCGATGCCTTCGATGCGCAGGACTGCGATACTTGCGCGGCGGACGGCGTTCTCGGAGCCATGGTCGGCATGGTCGGCACGTTCGCAGCGATGCACGCGATGCGCGTGCTGCTAGCGGGCCGGTCGGCGCTGGGCGAACCGCAGTTCGGCACGCTGCACCTGATCGACGGCATGGCTCCGTCGATGCGGCCGCTGAAGATTGCCAAGGACCCCGGCTGTTCGGTTTGCGGGGTTGAAGCACCCGTTCAGGCCGATCTGCCATCGTGACTGTAGACCGCTAAACCAGCGAGCAGTTCGGGCGCGAACAGGCGCATGTTCACGCCCATCCGCTCCAGCGCCGGATCGACCGCGCTCCAGTGCGTGGTGCAGCCACATTGGGGGCAGTGCCAGAAGGTCAGCACTTTATCGCCAGTCTGATAGCCACTGAGCTTGCCCTTGATCCGTACTTTCGCGGGGCTGTGATAGGACCACAAGGTGCCAAGCCGGTGGCAGACCGAGCAGTTGCAGTCACAGACCTCATGCGGCTGATCCGCCAGTTCCAACGTGACCGCGCCGCAGTGGCAGCTTCCCCGATGGACGGTCATCCGCCGAGCACTTCGTCCACCCAGGCCGTGACCAGTTCGGTCGCCGGGCCATGGCGTGCCTCGTCGAACCAGAAGCTGCCTTGCGAGGGTTCGAGGTTCAGTTCCAGCGTCTCCGCCCCGAATTCGCGCGCATTGCGCACGAAGCCCGCAGCCGGATAGACCGCGCCCGAAGTGCCGATGGAGACGAACAGGTCCGCCCGCTCCAGCGCCTCGAAGATGGCGTCCATGCGATAGGGCATTTCCCCGAACCAGACGATATCGGGCCGCAGCGCCGCCGCTCCGCATGTCGGACAGGCCGGGCGGTCGATCAGCGGCCCGGTCCATGGCACGCGCTCGTCGCAGGCGGTGCACCAGGCGTTGAGATGTTCGCCGTGCATGTGGAGCACGCGTTTGGCCCCTGCCCGCTCATGCAGATCATCAACGTTCTGGGTGACGATCAGCAGTTCACCCTGCCACTCGCGGTCCAGCCTCGCCAGCGCGTGGTGCGCGGCATTCGGCTCCTTGGTCTGGATCGCCTCGCGCCGCATGTCGTAGAAGCGCAGCACAAGGTCGGGATCGCGGGCGAAAGCCTCGGGCGTTGCCACGTCCTCGACGCGGTGCTGCTCCCACAGCCCTCCCCCGTCCCGAAAGGTGTCGATGCCGCTTTCGGCGCTTACGCCCGCGCCGGTGAGGATGACGATGTTGCGGATGTCCTTCATCCCGGCCATGAGACCAGCCTTCAACGGAGACGGCAAGTGGCACGAATCGGAATTATCGGCAGCGCGGGACGCATGGGTCAGGCCATCGCAGAGGCCATCACGGCAGCAGGCGAAGAATTGTCCGGCGGCGTGGGCCGCGACGGCGATCTCGGGGCGCTGGCCGCGCATTCGGACGTGCTGATCGACTTCTCCAGCCCCACGGCGCTGGAAGCCAACCTCGATGCCGCGGTCGATGCGGGCATTCCCATCGTCGTCGGCACCACCGGCCTGGAGGAACGCCACCACTGGCTGATCGATTCGGCCGCGCAGCACATCCCCGTGCTCCAGACCGGCAACACCTCGCTGGGCGTCACCCTGCTCGCCCACCTCGTGCGCGAAGCCGCCAGCAAGCTGGGCGAAGACTGGGATATCGAGATCGTCGAGACCCACCACCGCATGAAAGTGGACGCCCCCTCCGGCACCGCCCTGCTGCTGGGCGAAGCCGCCGCCAAGGGCCGCGAGGTCAGCCTGTCCGACACCGCCGTGCGCGGCCGCGACGGCATCACCGGCAAGCGCGAGGCGGGCACCATCGGTTTCGCCGCCCTGCGCGGCGGCACCGTGGCGGGCGAGCACACCGTGCACTTCCTGAGCGATAACGAGCGTCTCTCGTTCTCGCACCTCGCCGAAAACCGCACGATCTTTGCCAAGGGCGCGGTCAAGGCCGCCCAGTGGCTCCGGCACAAGCACGCCGGTCGCTACACGATGCCCGAGGTGCTGGACCTTTGAACAAGGCCGAGATCTTCGAATTCTTCCGCCGTCTCGCCGAGCTTAACCCCTCGCCCGAGACGGAGCTGGAATTCGGCAACAACTACCAGCTGCTCGTCGCCGTGGTGCTCTCCGCGCAGTCGACCGACGTCGGCGTCAACAAGGCCACGCGGGCGCTGTTCCGCGAGGTGAAGACGCCCGCGCAGATGGTCGAGCTGGGCGAAGAGGGGCTGAAAGAACACATCAAGACCATCGGCCTGTTCAATTCCAAGGCCAAGAACGTCATCGCGCTCTCCGAAATCCTCGTCGCGCGCTACGACGGCGAAGTGCCGGAAGACCGCGACGCCCTGGTCGAACTGCCCGGCGTCGGCCGCAAGACCGCAAACGTGGTGATGAACTGCGCCTTCGGAGCGGAAACCTTCGCGGTGGACACCCATATCTTCCGCGTCGGCAACCGCACCGGCATGGCCAAGGGCAAGACGCCGCTCGCGGTCGAGAAGCAGCTCGAAAAGCGCGTGCCGCAGCCGTTCCGGGTGGGATCGCACCACTGGATGATCCTGCACGGCCGCTACATCTGCAAGGCGCGGACGCCCGAATGCTGGCGCTGCCCGGTGGTCGACTTGTGCGACTACAGGGACAAGGTTCTTGAGAAGGGCGCCGCTCGCAAGGCGGCCTGATTAGCAAGGAAAAGAGAAGTCCTGGGGGATGATCCCCCAGACCCTCGGAACTGGCAGCGCCGCGCGCCGCCTATCCGTAGCGCGCTCCCTGCGGCGCAGCCAATAGGTCTCCCGACGCAGCCATGGGCGCAGGGCGGAGTTGGTCCGCGTGACCTAGACGGTAATGGGGGTGCAGGGGGTGTTGACCCCCTGCTCATTCCCTTCAACTTTCATACTGCTCCGGATCGATATTCAGCCCGGCCCGCCCATGCGACGAAGTCCGCGTCGGCGCATGCGGCATTTCCTCGTCCGGATCGACCAGCGGCTGGAGCATGCCTTCGCTGCGGGTGATGACCGCCGTCGCCACGGCATTGCCCACCACGTTCGTCGCCGAGCGGCCCATGTCGAGGAAGGTGTCGATGCCCAGCAGCAGCGCGATTCCTTCGACCGGCAGGCCGAACTGCGTCAGCGTCGCGGCGATCACCACGAGGCTGGCGCGCGGCACCCCGGCGATGCCCTTGGAGCTGACCATCAAGGTCAGCAGCATCAGAATCTGCGTGCCGATGTTTACGTGGATGCCATAGGCCTGCGCGATGAAGATCGACGCGAAGCTCATGTAGATCATCGAGCCATCGAGGTTGAAGCTGTAGCCCAGCGGCAGGATGAAGCCCGAGATGCGGCGCGGCACGCCGAAGCGATCGAGCTGCTCGAACAGCTTGGGCAGGCTCGCTTCCGACGATGCGGTCGAGAACGAGAGCAGCAGCGGCTCGCGGATGTAGCGGAACAGGGTGACGATCCGCCCGCGCAGGAAAATCCCGCCCACCAGGAACAGCAGCACCCAGAGCAGCAGCATCGCGAAGTAGAACTCGCTGACGAGCACCCCGTAAGTGATGATGATGCCAAGGCCCTGCTTGGCGATCACGCTGGCGAGCGCGCCGAACACCGCGAAGGGTGCGAAGCGCATCACGTAGTCGGTGATCTGCAGCATCAGTTCGGACAGCGCCTCGCTCACCTTGACGATGATCGCGCCCTTTTCGCCGATCGCGGTCAGACCGACGCCGACGAAGACCGAGAAGACGAGGATTTGCAGGATATTGTTCTGCGCCATCGCATCGACGGCACTGCTAGGGAAGATTTCGAGGATGAAGTGATGCAGGGTCAGCTCACCCGTTTCCAGCTTGCCGAGGTCCGAACCGGTGGTGAGGCCCGCGCCGACGCCCGGCTTGAACAGGTTGACCAGCACCAGGCCGAGGCCCAGCGAGATCAGGCTGGCGGTGATGAACCAACCCAGCGCCTTGCCGCCGATGCGGCCCAGCGCGGCGCTGTCGCCCATGCCGGAGATGCCGGTGACGATCGTCGCGAAGACCAGCGGCGCGATGATCATCTTGATCAGCTTCAGGAAGACGTCGGGCAACAGTTTGAAATAGTCGGCCCACTGCACGAGGCGCGGGTCGTCCGCCGGGATAGTCGCATGCAGCAGCCAGCCCGCGGCGATGCCCAGAACCATGCCGATAAGAATATAAAGCGTCAGGCGCCTGCCCATTGTCACCTCGCAATAAAATTGCCGGGGAGACTAACAGCGTGACCGGTCCGGTCAACGTCGTCCGCCGGACTTACGTTCAGGGTTTTGATTTAGCGATCCGCGCGCAGATCAGCCTTGCGCGAGCGCGGCCTCGGTGACGCGGCGATAGATGCGCACGAGCATGTCGAGATCGGGGATCGCCACGGCCTCGTCGCGCTTGTGCATCGTCGCGTTGGAAAGGCCAAACTCGATCACCGGCGACAGGTCCTTGAGGAAGCGCGCGTCCGAAGTGCCGCCGCTGGTGGAAAGCTCCGGCTCCACGCCGGTTTCGGCGCGGATCGCATCGGCCAGCATCGCCGAGAAGGCGCCGGGCTGGGTAAGGAAGGCCTCACCAGAGATCACCGGACGGGCGGTGCCGCCGTGGCGCTCGGCAATCTCGGTGACGCGGCGCGACAGGCTCTCGCCGGTGTGCA
This sequence comes from Novosphingobium sp. BL-S-20, assembly GCF_055521635.1. Classification (NCBI taxonomy): domain Bacteria; kingdom Pseudomonadati; phylum Pseudomonadota; class Alphaproteobacteria; order Sphingomonadales; family Sphingomonadaceae; genus Novosphingobium; species Novosphingobium sp. BL-S-20. The sequence goes on from NZ_CM145494.1 coordinate 2,896,513, forward strand.
GGTCGTTGAAGCGGATCGAGATGCGGGCCGAGGCCTTTGCCGGGATCACGTTCGTCGCCGGATTGCCGACGGTGAGGTCGGTCACTTCGAGATTGCTGGCCTGGAACCAGTCGGTGCCCTCGTCCAGCACGATGGCGCCGAGTTCGGCGAGCATGGCGACCAGGCGGGGAATCGGATTGTCGGCCAGATGCGGGTAGGCGACGTGGCCCTGCACGCCCTCGACTTCCAGCCAGATATTGACCGAGCCGCGGCGGCCGATCTTCATCATGTCGCCGAGGCGGTGCACCGAAGTCGGTTCGCCGACGAGGCAGAGGTCGGGGATTTCACCCACGTCGCGCATGTGGTCGATCAGCGCGAGCGTGCCGAACCGGGCCGGGCCTTCCTCGTCGCCGGTGATGATGAAGCTGATCGTGCCCGCGTCGGCGGGGATCTGCGCGGCGGCGGCGACCATGCAGGCAATCGAGCCCTTCATGTCCACCGCACCGCGACCGTAGAGCAGCTCGCCGCGCACTTCCGGCGCGAAGGGCGCGCTCGACCAGCCCTCACCCGGCGGCACCACGTCGAGGTGGCCGGCAAAGGCGAAGTGACGCGAGCCTTCCGGCCCCTTGCGGATCGCGAAGAGGTTCTCGACCGGGCCGTCCGGCGCCTCGCCCGCCAGGAAGCGGTGAACCGCGAAGCCGAGCGGGGCGAGCTGGCTTTCCAGACAGTCGAACACCGCGCCGGTGGCGGGCGTGACGCTGGGGCAGGCAAGCAGGGCTTCGGCGAGCACGAGTACGGGCGCGAGTACGGGCTGGGTCATGTCGCGGGCCATTGCACAGGTCCGCGCCCAAGACCATAGCCGAGACACAGGCTTTCAAGGAAGCGAACCATGCCCAGACTGGATATCGAGGCGATCCCGCAATCCAACCGCACCGGCTATCCGCAGCCGTTCGACACTGCGGTCGAAGGCCGCTGGTGGCGGCGCCTCGCCCCTGCCGGAGGACTGACGGAACTGACCGCCAGCCATGTCGTGCTGAAGCCCGGCGCATGGTCCAGCCAGCGCCACTGGCACCGGGGCGAGGACGAGCTGCTGGTGATGCTCTCCGGCGAGGCCGTGCTGATCGAGGACGGCGGGCGCACCGCGATCCGCCCCGGCGACATATGCGCCTGGCCCAAGGGCGCCGAGAACGGCCACCACCTCGTCAACGAGACGGACAGCGACTGCACGTTCATCGCCATCGCCGCCGGAGCGGATACCGGCGGCTTCTATCCCGACATCGACATGCTCTGGAACGAGCAGGGCTACCTCCACAAGGACGGCACGCCCTATGCCGCCCAACGGCCCGGATGAGGTCTAGCGGACGGGGTGCTCGTACTGCTCGATCACCCAGTCCTCGGACTCGGCGGCGTTGATCCACTGCTGCATCCACTCATGCTCCCACACGGCCTGCATATAGGCCTGCGCGAAGCCGGGAACGCCGATCCCGTACGTCAGGAACCGGCTGACGACCGGCGCATAGATCACGTCCGCAGCGCCGAAAGTGCCGAACAGGAACGGCCCGCCCTTGCCGAAACGGGCGCGGGCCTCGGCCCAGAGCGTGAGGATACGCACGATGTCCGCGCGCACGTCCTCGCCCAACGGAACGCCCTCGACGCGGCTGCGGATGTTCATCGGGCAGGCCCGGCGCAGCGCCATGTAGCTCGAATGCATTTCCGCCACCATCGAACGCGCCATCGCCCGCGCGGCGTCGTCCTTGGGCCAGAAACGGTCGCGCCCGACTTTGTCGGCAAGATATTCGATGATCGCGAGACTGTCCCACACCACCGCCTCGCCGTCCCACAGGATCGGCACTTTGCCATGGCTGGGCGCGAGATCGTCGGAACTGCGGGCCGCCTCCCAGTCGTCGCCGAACAGCGGGACAGTGATCTCCTCGAAGGCCAGACCCGACTGCTTGCAGGCCAGCCAGCCACGCAGCGACCAGCTGGAGTAGTTCTTGTTGCCGATGATAAGCTTCACTGCGCAGTTCCCCGTAGGCCGTCGGTTTGGCCTATCGGTTCAGCCTGGCAAAGTCGAGGATGAACGGCGTCGCAAGATGTCGCAGGAGGGGAAGGATAAAAGCAGGGGAGCATAGCCCCCCTGCACCCCCAATACCGTCTAGGTCACGCGGGCCAACGCCGTCGTGCGCTCATGGTGGCGCCGGGAGACTTATTGGCTGCGCCGCAAGGAGCGCACGACGGATAGGGTGCGCGCGGCGCTGCCAATTCCGAGGGTCTGGGGGATCATCCCCCAGGACTTCCCTCTTACCCTTAGAAAAGCCGGGTCAGATAAAAGAACAGCGCCCCAACGATAGCGCTAGCCGGAATCGTCACGAACCATGCGACGATGACCCGGCTCGCCACCGACCACCGCACCGCACTGGCGCGCCGTGCCGCACCCGTACCGACGACGGCGCCGGTGATGGCGTGGGTCGTCGAGACCGGAATGCCCATGGCGCTCGCGCCGAAGACCACGAACGAGCCGGCCGTGGAGGCGCAGAAGCCCGAGTGGTGGTTCAGCTTGGTGAGCTTGGACCCCATGGTCTTGATGATCTTCCACCCGCCCGAGAGCGTGCCGATGGAGATCGCCGTGTAGCAGGCGAGCACGACCCATTCGGGCACGTGGAAGCCGCCCTGGAGGTGGCCGGTCGAGTAGAGCAGCACGGCGATGATGCCCATGGTCTTCTGCGCATCGTTGCCGCCATGGCTGATCGAGTAGGCGGCCGAGGAGAACAGGTGCAGCGTCTTGAAGATGCCGTTGGAGGAACGCGGGGTCGTGCCCTTGAACAGCCAGGAGGTCAGCAGCATCATGGCCATGGCGATGATGAAGCCGAGCACCGGCGAGGCGACGATGGCGACCACCGTTTTCACGGTGCCTTCCGATTCGACCACGCCCGGCCCGGCGGCGGCGATACCGGCGCCGAGGAGGCCACCGATCAGGGCATGGCTGGAGGACGAGGGAATGCCCTTGATCCAGGTCAGCACGTTCCAGAACATCGCACCGACGAGGGCACCGAACACCACGGCAGGCGTCACCGCGTCCTTGTCGATGATGCCCTTGCCCACTGTCTCGGCGACGTGGAGGCCCATGATCCAGTAGGCGGCGAAGTTGCCGAAGGCGGCGAAGAGCACCGCGACGACCGGCGACAGCAGGCGCGTGGCGACGACCGTGGCGATGGCGTTGGCGGCGTCATGAAGGCCGTTCAGGAAGTCGAAGGCGAGCGCCAGCGCGACGAGGCCGAACAGCAGCGGCAGGGCAAGGGTATGCTCCATGTCGAGTGCCCGCCCGTCAGGCGTGATCGATCACGAGACCGTCGATCTCGTTGGCGACGTCCTCGAAGCGGTCGACGACGCGTTCGAGGCGCTTGAACATTTCCTGGCGCACGATGAAGTGCAGCGCATCCTTGCCCGTGTCCTGCTTGAACACGCGCTTCAGGCCGCGCGCGTGAATCTCGTCGGCATGGCCTTCCATGCGCACGAGGCGCTCGGTGAGTTCGTGCAGGCGGTGGCCGTTGTCGGCGATCTTGCGCAGCAGCGGCATGATCTCTGCCGTCAGGCGCGCGGCGTCGACGATGATCGCCGCCATGTCGATCATTTCGGGCTCGAACTCGGCGACCTCGTAAAGGTTCACGGCGGTGGCCACCTGCTGCATCTCGTCGATGGCATCGTCCATCGTGGTGATGAGGCTGGTGATCGACGAGCGGTCGAACGGCGTGAGGAAAGTCCGGCGAACGGTCTGGAGCACTTCGCGGGTGATATTGTCCGCGTCGTGTTCGCGTTCCTCGATCTCGCGGATGTGCTGGCCGCGGCCGGGGCCGCCCTGCGCCAGACGCGCGAGCGCGTCGGCACCGGCAACCAAGGTGGCAGCCTGCTGCTCGAACAGATCGAAGAAATTGCCCTGCTGCGGAAGCAGCTTCTGGAACCAGGCAAACATTGTATTGATCCCTGTCTTGTCGGCCATGCGGTCAGCCATCGCGCCGATCAGGCGCGCCGGGCTGGCCGCAGCGCGGAACTCGCGCGCTCCGAAGGACCGGATCAGCGCGCGAAGATCCTCTTCGTCGACCGCCTTAGCGGCGTCGGCGAGAGAGAACCAGCGGCGTTCGCGCTGATGCTGTTCGTCCCACGAGTCAAGCTCTTCGGTGACGGCGAAGGGGAATACATCCACATCCGCCCATACCGAAGCGCCGGAAGCGCGCTGCTTGCGGTAGCGATAGGACCCCAGCGGGATCGGACATGCCGCGCCGAGCACACCCGCTTCCTCCTCCGCTTCGGCGGCGGCGGCGGCGTGGGGCAGATAGCCCTTCATCAGCCCGCCCTTGGGAATGACCCAGCGCCGCGTGCTGCGCGACGTGATCAGCAGGATCTGAATCGGCGCATCCACGGCAGGGCCGATAGTGCGATAGGGAAGAACGGCGATCTGGCGCATGGCGAGAGTCCTTTCTTCTCATTGGCGCGACCGAGCGCCTCTAGGGGAACTGCTCTCGTCACGCAATCGTCACATTTGCGGTTTCTCGCAGAAAAGCAGGGAAGTCCTGGGGGATGATCCCCCAGACCCTCGAAAAGGGCAGCCTTGCGCGTGCAGCGACCTTGCTCGCTCACGGAAAACCTGCGGGTCTTCCGACGCAAACGGCGCGCCAACCGCAGATGCGGAGGCGCGCCGGAAGTCAGCGATATTCGAATATTCAGATCAGCGAATCGCCCAGAACCGCCGCCCGCAGTTCCGCAATGCCGAGGCCCTTTTCCGAGGAGGTGATGTGCACTTCCGGAAAAGCCGCCGGATGCTTGCGGGCTTCGGCGATCGTCGCGGCGTGAACCTTTTCGAGTTCGCTCGCCTTGATCTTGTCCGCCTTGGTCAGGACGATGCGGTAGCCGACGGCGGCTTCGTCGAGCATCTTCATCATCTCGGCATCGACATCCTTCACGCCGTGGCGCGAATCGACCAGCAGCAGCGTGCGCTTGAGCACCACGCGGCCACGCAGATAGTCGCGCACCAGGCGGCGCCAGGTCTCGACGACCTTGGGCGGCGCCTTGGCGAAGCCGTAGCCCGGCATGTCGACCAGGCGGAACTGCATCGGTTCGCCCACCTCGAAGAAGTTCAGTTCCTGCGTGCGGCCCGGCGTCACCGAAGTACGCGCGATCGCCTTGCGGCCGGTAAGCGCGTTCAGCAGCGACGACTTGCCGACGTTCGAGCGACCGCAGAAGGCGATCTCCGGCGCGTCGGGATCGGGCAGGAACTTGAGCGCAGGCGCGCTCTTCAGGAACGTCACCGGTCCTGAAAAGAGCTTGCGCGCCTGCTCGGCCAGTTCAGCCTGTGCGGCCTGTTCTTCGGTCATGATCGGTCTCAGGCCTTGCTCTTGCCGCGCTCGGCGGCGCGCGCCTTGTCCTGCGCTTCCTTCTCGGCCATCGCCTTGAGCTGCGGATGGCGGCTGTAGAGGAACTTCTGCTGGGCGATGGTCAGCAGGTTCGAGGTGATCCAGTAGACCAGCAGGCCCGAGGCGAACGGCGCCATGATGAACATCATGAACCAGGGCATCAGCGCGAAGACCTGCTGCTGCGCCGGGTCCATCTGGGCCGGGTTCAGCTTGAACTGCAGGTACATCGTCACGCCGAGCAGCAGGGCCAGCACGCCAATCGCCAGGAAGCTCGGCGGCGTGAACGGCAGCAGGCCGAACAGGTTCAGGATGTGCAGCGGATCGGGGGCGGAAAGGTCCTTGATCCAGAACACGAAGGGCTGGTGGCGCATCTCGATCGCCAGCATCAGCACCTTGTAGAGCGCGAAGAACACCGGGATCTGAAGGAACATCGGCAGGCAGCCGGCGAGCGGGTTCACCTTCTCCTGCTTGTAGAGCGCCATGATCTCAAGCTGCTGCTTCTGCTTGTCGTCCTTGTAGCGCTCCTGGATCGCCTTCATCTTCGGCTGGATTGCGCGCATCGCGGCCATCGAGGCGAAGCCGCGCTGGGCGACCGGGAACATGATGCCGCGCACGATCGCGGTCAGCAGGATGATGGCGACGCCGAAGTTGCCGACGAGGCTGAACAGCTTGGTCAGCAGCCAGAAGATCGGCTTTTCGAACCAGCGGAACCAGCCCCAGTCGATCGCGAGGCCGAAGTTGGCGATGCCCTGCGCTTCGTAGGCGTCGAGCACCTTGTGCTCCTTGGCGCCGGCGAAGAGCTTGGTCTCGCGGGTCAGGGCCTGGCCCGGCTGGACCACCGACTTGTCGTAGACGACATCGGCGCGGAAGATGCCGTTACCCTGCGAGCGGAACGCGCCCTGGGCCTTGGCATTGACGGGGATCACGGCCGACATCCAGTAGACGTCGGTGAAGCCGATCCAGTCGGCATTGCCCGGCTGCGGCATCGTGCCGTCCTTGGCGAGGGTTTCGTACTTGGGACCGAACGCCACCGAGCCGTCGAAGGCGCCGATGCCGCCGGTGCGCAGCGTCCAGGCATAGGCGGCGGCGGTGCGGTCGGTACGGTTGACCAGCGCGAAGGGCTGGACCGCAACCGCGCCGGTGCCGCGGTTCTGGATCTGCTGGTCGGCAGTGATCAGGTAGTTGTCATCGACCTTGAAGGTGATCGAGAAGACCTGGCCCTTGCCGTTGTCCCAGGTGAGAACGACGGGCGTGGACGGCGTAAGCTTCGCGCCCTGCGGCGCGGTCCAGACCGTCTGCGCGGTCGGCGCGGCGATGCCTTCGCCGACCCAGCCGAACTGGGCATACTGCTGCGCCGGGGTGCCCGAGGGGGAGAACATGCGGACCGGGCCGGAGTTCTTCTCCACGGTCTCGCGGTGACGGTTGAGCACGAGATCGTCGAGCAGCGCGCCGGTCAGGTTGATCGAGCCGGAAACGCCAGGGGCGGCGATGGGAACGCGACCGGGTGCGGCAAGCGCGGTCTTGAGGTCCTTCTGCTCCAGCGCCAGATCGGCCGCATCGCGCAGGCCGCCTTCGCGGGTCGGCTTGCCGACTTCCGGAGCGGTCTGCTCGACCGGCTGCGGCTTGTTCGCCTGCGGATAGAAATACCCGACCCCGGCTTCCCAGCCAAAGAGCACGAGCGCGGTCAGAACGACCGCGATTATGATGTTGCGCTGCTTATCCACGAAGGCTTTTTCCTGTCGTATTCGCGTCAGTGGCAGCGACGGGGCTGCCCGATTTCATTCAGTCGGGGACCGGGTCGTAGCCGTGCCCGCCCCAAGGTTGGCAGCGCAATATACGCTTGAACGCCAGCCAGCCACCCTTAATCGCACCGTGCTTGCGGACCGCTATGATGGCGTACTGCGAGCAGGACGGGGCATAACGGCAAGTCGGCGGCATCAGTTTCGAGGGACCGAGCTGCCAGGCCCGCGCCACCAGAATCAGCAGCAGCCCCGGCAGCGAGACGAGGAAGGCGAGCGCCTTCTTCATTGTCCCGCCTTCGGAGCGCCGCTCTTGCCCGGCCCGCGCTTGCGCCCGCGATGATTGCGCGGCGGATCGCCCTTCCCCGCCTGGGCGCGGCCAAGCGCGGCCAGCAGTTCGCCCTGCAGCAGGGTAAAGTCGCGCTCGACGCCGTTCTCGCGGCCGATCAGGACGTGGTCGGTATCGGCAAGCCCATGCTCCGGCAGCATCTCGCGCAGCAGCGCCCGAAAGCGCCGCTTCATGCGGTTGCGCACCACGGCATTGCCGATCTTCTTGGTGACGGTGATGCCGACGCGCATGCCCTGCCCGCCGTTCGCCTTGGCAAGCAGCACGAATCCGGGCCGCGCGACCCGCAGACCGGCGTTGGCCGCGACGAAGTCGGCGCGCTTCGTCATCGTGGAGTAAGGGCTGGCGGTCATCGCGTCAGAGATAGGGTCGGCAGCCCGGACTGCAATTGGCGCAAGTCACGAAAGCCGCAGGCCCAAACGGCGGCGGCCCGTGCCGCCACCCGAATCCCCGAGATACGGGAACTCGGATGGCGACACGGGCCGCGTGCCGCATCCCAGCCCAAATCCGGTTAAGGATTTGGGCTTGAAAGACTTAGGCCGAAAGCTTCGAACGGCCGCGAGCGCGGCGCGCACGAAGCACCTTGCGGCCACCGGCAGTCGCCGTGCGGGCGCGGAAGCCGTGACGGCGGGCGCGGACAAGGCGGCTGGGCTGGAAAGTGCGCTTCATGACGGTCCTCGAAATTCAAATGCGGCCCCGGAGGACCCGAACAAACAGGGCCGCCCCAAGAGGTCGACCGCAAAACTGAAGCGCGCCGTTACGAGAGCGGGGCGCGAGAGTCAAGGGAAAGGCGCATTCGCGAGCACTCGGGAAACGCATTCCCTGCCGCGAGATCGACACACCGATGCTCCGTGCCCATGCGAGTACCCCCAATGCCCCGCCGCGTCCACCCGAGCGCTCCCGAACGCACGGCGCCGCTTATGCTAACCTCGCGCCAAAGGCCCGTTTCCGGCAGCGCAGGAGCGATTCAAGGTGATCACGGCGAATCGATGACGAAGGACGAGCGAATCGGCGTGCTGGTGGGCTGGTCCTCGCGCGACCTCGGCCCCAACGTGATGCTGGAACTCCAGACCTTCGAGCGGGATAGCTGGGACGCGGGCGAGGAACCCGATACCTCGCGCTTCTTCCTGACCCGGAACCAGGCGACGCTACTGGCGAATCACCTGTTGCAGGTCAGCGGTGCGCAGCGACCGCCAAGACGCAGGGGCTGGCTGGCCTCGCTGTTCGGTTAGCACCGCAGGCGTCGAGCCGATCGAGACGGACCCAGCGCGCCATTTCCGCGCCGTCGAACCAGCGCGCCGATTCGAACGGGACCGCATTGGTCATGCCGTAGAAGGCCGAGGCCTCGGCCTCGCTCATGCCCATCTGCCGATAGTAGTCGAGATAGCGGCGATTCTCGGGCGAGTTCGCGCCATAGTCGCGCGGCGAGCGGCCGGTATCGTCCAGCCAGGCGTGGACCGCGAATTCGGAACCGGCATCGGCATAGCGACGCACTCCGGCAAGGAACAGCTCGACCGCGCCCGACCGCACCGAGCCGCCGGTCGGGACATGGGTGGCGATGCCCCGCTCGCGAATCAGTCGCCCAAGACGCAAGTTGGCGAGATCGTCCTCGGTGCCGGGGCATTCGATCATCTCAAGCTGGGCAATACCCGGATAGTCACGCAGGAGCGCCGCGAACTGCGCCGGGCTGCGCGAATCGGTGGCATCGACGAGCGCCGCATGGGTGGCATCGATCACGCGAAACGGACCGTAAGCGGCGATCCCGCGCGGAATGGCCGCCGGGCCGCTCTGCCAGAAGGCCGCCTGCGACAGACCGGCGCGATCGGTCTCGATAGCCGCCTGCTCGGCGTAATTTGGATCGGCAAGCCCCGGATCGCCCTCAAAGACACCCGACTCCGTCTCCACCAGCTCGTAGGAAATCCTGCTCTCCGCAGCCTGCGCGGGCAGGGCCGGAAGCAGGGTCGCCAGAGCGAGAAGAGTGGCAAGCGAGCGCATTTCCATAGGATGCGACCTATCTGCTTACACAAGTCGTTAGAGCTAAGGTTAAAAGACTTTAACCTTCTGGACAACGAGAAATACTTCGGTTTAGTTTAGTTATATAACGCGATTGTCCAATATTAATGAGAACAGGCAAGGAATAACCTTCGTGGTCGCTCTCGTTTCAACCGTCGCCTACTTGGGGTTGGAAGCGCGTACGGTTGAAGTGCAGTGTCAGGTTGCCCCCGGAATGCCGGGGTTCACGCTCGTCGGCCTGCCGGACAAGGCCGTCGGGGAGAGTCGCCAGCGGGTAAGTGCCGCGCTAACCGCCATGGGTCTCGCGCTGCCGCCCAAGCGGATCACGATCAACCTCTCCCCGGCGGACTTGCCGAAGGAAGGCTCGCACTACGACCTGCCGATCGCGCTGGCGCTGCTGGCGGCGATGGGGATCGCCGATTCGGAGCAACTGGCGGATTTCGTCGCAGTGGGCGAGCTGGCGCTGGACGGCCGGGTGATCCCCTCACCCGGCGTGCTGCTGGCAGCGCTCCACGCCAGCGAGCGCGATCTCGGACTGATCTGCCCGGCCGCGCAGGGCAGCGAGGCGCGCTGGGCCAGCGGCGTGCCGGTGGTGGCGACGCCGAACCTCATCAGCCTGCTCAACCATCTGAAGGGCACGCAAGTCCTGCCGCCGCCCGAGCCGGGCCGCGCCGACCCGCCCGAGCCGGGCCGCGCCGACCCGCCCGAACGCGGCCCCGACCTGCGACAGGTGAAAGGGCAGGAAGTCGCCCGCCGCGCGCTGGAGATCGCCGCCGCCGGATCGCACAACCTGCTGATGAGCGGGCCTCCGGGTGCAGGCAAGTCGCTGCTCGCCTCGTGCCTGCCCGGCATCCTGCCCGAACTGACCGCCGCCGAGGCACTGGAGGTCTCGATGATCGCCTCGGTCGCGGGAACCCTGGAGGAAGGCCGGATCAGCCGCGCCCGCCCGTTTCGCGCGCCACACCATTCCGCCTCGATGGCGGCGCTGACCGGCGGCGGCCTCAAAGTGCGGCCCGGCGAAGTCTCGATGGCACACCTCGGCGTGCTGTTCCTCGACGAACTGCCGGAATTCCAGCGCGCCGTGCTCGATTCGCTGCGCCAGCCGCTGGAGACCGGCGAAGTCACCGTGGCCCGCGCCAATGCCCACCTGACTTATCCCGCGCGGGTCCAGTTGATCGCTGCGATGAACCCGTGCCGCTGCGGTTTCCTCGGCGATCCGGCCCTCGCCTGCTCGCGTGTGCCGAAATGCGCGGCGGACTATCAGGGCAAAGTCTCCGGCCCGCTGCTCGACCGGATCGACCTGCACGTCGAAGTCGACCCAGTGCGCGCCGTCGATCTCGCGCTGCCGCCGCCCAAGGAAGGCAGCGCCGAAGTCGCCGCCCGCGTCGCCCGCGCCCGCCTGATCCAGACCGCGCGGCTCGAAGGCACGCGCAAACGCACCAATGCCGAACTCGACGGCGACCTCCTCGAAACCCACGCGACACCGGACGAAGCGGGGCGGAAACTACTGATGCAGGCGGCGGAGGCGATGCACCTCTCGGCCCGCAGCTACACCCGCATCCTGCGCGTCGCCCGCACGATCGCCGACCTAGCTGGGATGGAGCAAGTCACGCGCCTCCACGTCGCCGAGGCGCTGAGCTACCGCAGGCGGTCTCCGAGCAGCTGATCGAAGAACGGGCAGACGGTTTATTAAATAACGGGAATCGTCATCGAAACGGTCCGCTCTATTCTTTGAAAGGCACGATAATGACGCAAGGATAGAGCCATGCTCCTGATCTCCTCGATCCTGCTCGCCGCCTCAGCCCTGACCTCCGCAGCCACGGTGCCTTCACCCCCGGCACCTGCCGTGGAGCCATGCGCCGTGCCCGTAGGCTGGTCGGACGTCGCAAGTCGTCAGCCCCGTTATGTCGTCTTCGGGGAATTACACGGTACCCAGCAGAGTCCCGCGTTCATCGGCGACCTGACCTGCGCCTTGGCGTCACGAAACCAGCGCATTCTGGTAGCAGTCGAACTGGACTCGACGGCCAACGAAGCCTTGCAGGACGCCTGGAAACTGCCTGCCGACCAATTCGATCAGGCTCTTCTCCGCGCGGGATGGAGGGGACGTGAGGACGGCGTGGCCAGTCAGGCCATGTTCGCGATGCTGGTTCGCCTGCATGATCTGAAGGAAGCAGGGCGATCCATTGACGTGGTAGCGTTCAACGGCATCCGCAACGAAACGCAGCGGAACCGTTTTGCCGATCTCGCCGGACAAGGTCCACATGAAGCCGCACAGGCGGAGAATATCCACGAGGCGGCAACGCATGGCGATTACGATCAGGTGCTCATCCTCGTCGGCGGGTTCCATGCCGAGAAGACCCGCTATGGCGAAGGTGCCGGGAGTTTCGATCCAATGGCCGCACGCCTTGCTGCCTTTGGTCCCGTCGTGAGCCTGAAGATGCACTTCGCGAAAGGCACGGAATGGAACTGTATCGCGAAGCCGGGTTTGCGTTTCGAGCCCGGAGAAAAGATTCCAAAAGATGCCATCGAATGCGGCAACCATCCCGCCAGGAGCGAGATCGATCTGAAACGCGCACCTTTCATCGGCCTCTGCGCCTTTCCGGGCAAAGAGCCGGACGCCCGCTACGACGGCTTTTTCTGGCTCGGCCCGATCAGCGGCTCTGCACCGCAATTGCCGGGCAGTTAGGCGACCACGCGGTTCGGAGGCGAACACCACTTCTTACGAACCTCTTGCCCCGCACCGCCGCCAAGGGCATCGCGCGGGGCATGACCGCGACGCCCTACTCTTCAACCAACGACCGTACCGCCCTGCTCGCAGGTCTTTCCATCGTCGTGGCGCAGGCCTCGATCAATCTCGGTGCGGCTTTCGCCAAGAGCCTGTTTCCGATTGTCGGCCCGGAAGGCGTCGCGGCGCTGCGCACGGCGATCTCGGCGGTGATCCTGCTCGCCATCGCCCGGCCGTGGCGCAGCCGGGTGACGGCGCAGCAACTGCGCTGGCTACTGGTCTACGGCCTCGTGCTGGGCGGCATGAACCTGATGATCTACTGGGCCTTCCGCCGCATCCCCATCGGCATCGGCGTCGCCATCGAGATCTGCGGACCGCTCGGCGTGGTCCTGGCCACCTCGCGGTCGGTGCGCGACTTCCTCTGGCTTGTGCTGGCGCTCGGCGGCCTTGCCCTGCTGATCCCCTGGCCCGGCCGCGCCCAGCCGCTGGACCTTGCCGGGATCGCCTTCGCCCTCGGCGCGGCGGCTTGCTGGGCGCTCTACATCCTCTGCGGCAAGCGCGCCTCCGAGGTCGGCAGCACGACGGCGGTTTCGCTGGGCATGACCGTGGCCTGCCTCGTTACCGTGCCGTTCGGCCTCGCCGCGGCCCCGGCGAGCCTGCCGCTCCACGCGCTCGGCCTCGGCCTCGTCGTTGCCCTGCTGTCAAGCGCCCTGCCCTATATGCTGGAGATGCGCGCGATGACGCAGCTTTCCAGCCGGATCGTCGGCCTGCTCAGTTCGATGGCGCCTGCGCTTGGCGCCATTGTCGGCTTCCTTGTGCTGGACGAGCGGCTGACCGCCCTGCAATGGCTGGCGGTGGTGATGATGATCGCGGCGAGCGCCGGTTGCTCGCTCGGCGCCAAGGCTCCCGTCGCCAAGGCCCGCGACGACGTGATGGCCTAACCTTCGATATCGAGTTGCCGCAGCACTTCCGCGATCACGCGCGGATCGGCGGCAAAGCCGAGGTGCGAGCAGCGGATCGCCACCGCCCGGTCGCGCTCATGCGGCCAGCCGCAAGCCGAGCGCGGATGGATCACCCCGTCGCGGGGACTCCACAGGGCGATCGTCGGCACCGGCGGCTTCTCGGAGAAATCGCAGTCGATCGGCGGTGCATGAACCGAGTGCCCGGTGACGACCTGATAGGCCCGCCAGGCATTGTTCGCGCGTGGATCGCCGGAAAACGGCGTGCCCATCGTCACCACTTTGCCGACGCTGGCAGGCTGCCGCCGCGCGATCTCGCGCGCGAAGAGGCCGCCGAGACTCCAGCCGACGAGTGTGACCGGCGCCCGGTGCCGCCGCGCCAGTGAACCGACCCGGCGCATCAGGAACTCGAAGTTCTCCCGGTTCGGCCCGAAATTGAAGCCGAGGCCCCATTCGTGGACTTCGTGCCCGGCCTGCGTCAGCGCCTCGGCCATCGGGCGCATCCGGTTGGGATGCGCGCCGAAGCCCGGCAGCAGCATGACCGGCTGGGGATGAAGCGCCTTCTCGACCCCCAGCAGCTTGCGCCCGCCCCGCCGCAGCGAGGCGAGTTCGGCGAAGAACAGGCGCAGAGGCGGCTTGCGCACCCCTTCCGGATGCGGCTCACGCGCCAGCGCCGCGCGGCGCGCGATGGCGCTGCGCATCATGTCTAGCTGTCGCGGGGCCGGTCCGTTCACGTCAGTCCTTCAACCTTAGGGGCAATCGCCGACCCGCGAGGTGGTCAGGTGCATTGCCATCTTCATCTGCCCCATCGGCGCGGGGCCGCCGGACATGTCCATGTCCACATTGATATCCGAGCCCTGCTCGCTCACGGTGCCGGCCAGCTTGATGCTCGCCTGCCCCTGTTCGTTGGACTTGCAATCCATCTGGGCATCGAGTCTGCCGCCATCAACGTCGAAGCGCGAATAAGTGCATTCGCGCCCCTTGCCGATGTCATCGAACATGTCGCGGTAGCCCTTGTCGGCTTCGGCCTTGGTCAGGCAGAAGGTGTTGACCTGCCCCTTCGCCATGGCCGCCTTCATCTGCGCGGCAGCCTCGCTGGAGAGGCCGGGCATGTCCATCTTCGTGATCTCGACCTTCTGCGTGTACTGCCCCGGCTTCGGGCGCTGAAGCTGCGCGGCTTCCTGCTTGACGTCGTCCATCGACCTGGCTTCGCCGCCCTTCTGCTCCTTCGAACAGGCTGCCAGAGCCAGTACCAGACACACCACCGAAACCGCCGTGATCCGCTTCATGGAGTCGGGACCTTTCACACCGAGTTGAAGGGCAGACGAATTACCATCGACGCGCCGTTCCCGCGAGTCCCCACTCAGGTCATTGCGAGCATAGGCGATATACCCCATATGTTCTCGCATGGCAGAGCTGATCATTCGCCGGGGCCTTGAGGAACCGGATACCTCGGGCACGTTCGTCCCCCACAAGCCCGCGCGTCCCGACAAGTCGATGCCGGGCAGGCCGTTCAAGGTCGTTTCCGAATACGAGCCGAACGGCGACCAGCCGACCGCCATCGCCGACCTCGTCTCCACGGCGGGCGAAGGCGAGAAGACGCAAGTGCTGCTGGGCGTCACCGGTTCGGGCAAGACCTTCACGATGGCCAAGGTGATCGAGGAACTGCAACGCCCGGCGCTGATCCTGGCGCCGAACAAGATTCTCGCCGCGCAGCTCTATGCCGAGATGAAGGATTTCTTCCCCGAGAACGCGGTCGAGTACTTCGTCTCCTACTACGACTATTACCAGCCCGAGGCCTATGTCGCCCGGTCGGACACTTACATCGAGAAGGAAAGCTCGGTGAACGAGGCGATCGACCGCATGCGCCACTCGGCGACGCGCGCGCTGCTGGAGCGGGACGACGTGATCATCGTCGCCTCGGTCTCGTGCCTCTATGGCATCGGTTCGGTCGAGACCTACTCGGCGATGATCTTCGACCTCAAGACCGGCGACACGCAGGACCAGCGCGAGATCATCCGCAAGCTCGTCGCGCTCCAGTACAAACGCAACGATGCGGCGTTCACGCGCGGCACCTTCCGTGTGCGCGGGGACAATCTGGAACTGTTTCCCAGCCACCTTGAGGATACCGCCTGGCGCATCTCGTTCTTCGGGGACGAGATCGAGGAGATCGCCGAGTTCGATCCGCTCACCGGCAAGAAAGGTTCCGCGCTCGAAAAGGTGCGGGTCTATGCGAACTCGCACTACGTCACGCCCGGCCCGACGATGAAGCAGGCGAGCGAGGCGATCCGCTTCGAACTGACCGAGCGGCTGAAGGAACTGGAAGCCGAAGGCCGCCTACTCGAAGCCCAGCGGCTGGAGCAGCGCACCAATTTCGACCTCGAAATGATCGCCGCCACCGGAAGCTGCGCGGGGATCGAGAACTATTCGCGCTTCCTCACCGGCCGCCTGCCGGGCGAACCGCCGCCGACTTTGTTCGAATATCTGCCGGACAATGCGCTGTTATTTGTGGACGAAAGCCACCAGACGGTGCCGCAGATCGGCGCGATGTCGAAGGGCGACCACCGCCGCAAGATCACGCTGGCCGAATACGGCTTCCGCTTGCCGAGCTGCATCGACAACCGCCCGCTGCGCTTCAACGAGTGGGACGCGATGCGCCCGCAGACCATCGCCGTCTCTGCCACGCCCGGCCACTGGGAGATGGACGAAGCGGGCGGCGTCTTTGCCGAACAGGTGATCCGCCCTACCGGCCTGATCGACCCGCCCGTGGAAATCCGCCCGGTCGAGGACCAGGTGCAGGACTGCATCGTGGAGTGCAAGGCGGTGGCCGAAAAGGGCTACCGTACCCTCGTCACCACCCTCACCAAGCGCATGGCCGAGGACCTCACCGAGTTCATGCACGAGGCCGGGGTGCGCGTGCGCTACATGCACAGCGATGTCGAGACGCTGGAGCGCATCGAGCTGATCCGCGATCTGCGCATGGGCGTCTACGACGTGCTGGTGGGCATCAACCTCTTGCGCGAGGGCCTCGACATTCCCGAGTGCGGCCTCGTCTGCATCCTCGATGCCGACAAGGAAGGCTTCCTGCGCAGCGAGACTTCGCTGATCCAGACCATCGGCCGCGCCGCGCGCAACGTCGATGGCCGCGTGATCCTCTATGCCGACCGCATGACCGGGTCGATGGAACGCGCCATTGCCGAAACCGACCGCCGCCGCGCCAAGCAGGAAGAATATAACGCCGAGCACGGCATCACCCCGCAGACGATCAAGCGCCGCATCGCCGACATCGTCGCGGACACCGCCAGCCGCGACGGGGTGCTGGTGGACATCGATGCGGAAGGGCAGAACAACCTCGTCGGCCACAATCTGCGCGCCTACATCGAGGAACTCGAACAGAAGATGCGCAATGCCGCCGCCGACCTCGAATTCGAGGAAGCCGGCCGCCTGCGCGACGAAATCCGGCGCCTCGAAGCCAGCGAACTCGGCATTCCCGACGATCACAAGAAAGCGCCGATCGTCGGGCGCAGCAACGAGGGCAAGCCGGGGACGCGCAAGACCCGCTATGGCAAGTCCCAGAAGAAGCGGTGGGGCAGTTAGCGAGCTACCAGCCCCCTCCCGTCGTCCCCGCGACGGCGGGGACCCCGCTTCTTCTCTTGGCCAAAAGCGCGAAGTTGCAAAAGCAAAGCGGGACCCCCCGCCTTCGCGGGGGCGACGGAATGAATGAGCGCAGCGATCTTCCCGAATTCGATCATCGCCCATCAAGTCGCGATGGTCCCAGCTTATCGAACAGCTGCAAAAGAAAATGCCCGAGACCTGTCGAAACGGGCCTCGGGCAAGTGTCAGGATGGCTTGTCGCCGATCCCTCGGGTCGCGAATCCGTTGTGAACCCGTTTCGGATCAGGGGCATACCACGTTCATGGTATTTCGCGTCGAGCCACGCTTCATAACAGTACTTGTTAAGCACTCTTCATGGCTCCATGACTGGGTTCGTGGGCAAAAGTGGGGACGAATCCGAAACGGAGCGGCTGGCCGCCCTGTTCGCTCGCGCACCTTTCGAGGAGGCGGGCTGGGACCGGGCGCTGAAGGCGCTGGCGAGCATGACCGGCTCCTCGCGGGCGCAACTGCTCGCGCTGGGCGATCGCCACACGGCCTTCAACTGGGTCACGGACGGCGACGAGATATTTCTCTCCGAATTCGAAGCGATTGGCGGCTATCGCCCCGATGTGAACTACCGCGTCGCTGCCACGAGGGCGCCGCTCGAACTGTCCTGGGAAGTGCACTACGCCGCCGCGCGCGCCGTCTCCACCAATGAGGCCTACCTCGACTATGTGCGGCGGCACGAGGCGGAGTTCGGGGTGCAGATGGTGCTGAGCCAGCGGCCCGGCGTGATGTTCGGCCTTGCCGCCCTCCACGGCGGCAGCGACGGCGCGACCACCGAAGTCCAGCGCGAGGTGTTCCGGCGGATCGGCCCCACCGTGCTTGACGCCATCCGGCTCCAGGATTCCATCGAGCACCAGGGCGCCGCCTTGCTGCAAGGCTCGCTCGAATCGATCAGCAGCGCGGCGATCCTGCTCGATGCAGTGGGCAAGGTCTGCGGCATGACCTCGGCGGCGCAGGCCCTGCTCGGACGCACGACACTCCAGGTCCGATCCGGTGCGCTCCACGCGGTGCGGCAGGATATCGACCTCACGCTCCAGAGCCGCATCGCCGCCGCGCTCGACGGTTCGGGCGTCGGCCCTGCCGACCTCTGGCTGCGGACCGAGGACACGCTCATCCTCCTCGACGTGCGCACCCTGCCCCGTCACGACTGGACCTTCGGCTTCGCCCCCCGTGCCATCGTCACCTTGCGCACGCCGCTCGCCCCCGGTCTCGTCCCGGCCTGGCGACTGGCGGAGGCGATGAGGCTGACCGGCGCCGAAGCCGAAGTCGTCGCCTTGCTCGCACAGGGACACTCCCGCAAGACCGTCGCGCAGATGCGCGGCGTCAGCGTCCAGACGGTGGTGGCGCAGCTTCGCACGATATTCCAGAAATGCGGCGTCAATCGCGAAGCGGAACTCGTGGCCATCGCCCGAACCGTCATCGAAATGGCTTCCCGCTAGGATAGATATCGGCGCGCTTTCTATCATGCGTCTGCCGCAATCGTCGGGTTTTACTTTGCACTGGATTCCTCGCGCGCAGAGGCCGACTGGCGCTGCAAAGGTCAGACAGAAAGGATGAGGTTGCCCATGCGTATCGAGAGTCCCGAACTCCGTTCGAAAATCATGCCTGCGGAGGAAGCCGCGCGCCTGATCGCCAGCGGCACCGCCGTAGGCATGAGCGGATTCACCGGCTCGGGCTATCCCAAGGCCGTTCCCCTCGCCCTCGCCGCCCATATCGAGGCCGAGCACGCCGCCGGACGCGGCTTCAAGGTGCGCATGTGGACCGGCGCCTCGACCGGCCCCGAACTCGACGGCGCGCTGGCCAAGGCCGACGGCATCGAATTCCGCCTGCCCTACAATTCCGACCCCATCGCCCGCGAACGCATCAACAAGGGCGAGATGAACTACTTCGACATGCACCTCAGCCAGGTGGCGCCGATGGCCTGGCAGGGCTTCCTCGGCCCGCTCGATACGGCGGTGATCGAAGTAGCCGGCATCCGCGCCGACGGCAGCCTGATCCCCTCCTCCTCGGTGGGCAACAACAAGACCTGGCTGGACCGCGCCTCCAAAGTGATCCTCGAAGTGAACGCGTGGCAGAACGAGGCACTGGAGGGGATGCACGACATCTACTACGGCACCGCCCTGCCGCCCAGCCGCGTGCCGATCCCGCTGGTGAAGCCCGACGACCGCATCGGTGAACCCTATCTCAAGGTCGATCCCGCCAAAGTCGTCGCCGTCGTCGAGACCGACCGTCCGGACCGCAACGCCCCGTTCAGCCCGCCGGACGAAAAGGCCAAGGCGATCGCCGGGCACATCCTCGAATTCCTCAGCCACGAAGTGAAGCTGGGCCGCCTGCCCTCCGCGCTGCTGCCGATCCAGTCGGGCGTGGGCAATATCGCCAATGCCGTGCTGACCGGCCTGGTCGATGCGCCGTTCGACAGCCTGACTTCCTATACCGAAGTGATCCAGGACGGCATGCTGGACCTGCTGGATTCGGGCAAGCTGCGCATGGCTTCGGCCACTGCCTTCTCGCTCAGCCCCGAGGCCGCCGCGCGCGTCAATGCGGACATGCACCGCTACCGCGACAAGATGATCCTGCGCCCGCAGGAAATCTCCAACCACCCGGAACTGATCCGCCGCCTCGGCTGCATCGCCATGAACGGGCTGATCGAGGCGGACATATACGGCGCGGTGAACTCCACCCACGTCATGGGCTCGCGCATCCAGAACGGCATCGGCGGTTCGGGCGACTTCGCGCGCAATGCCTATATCTCGATCTTCATGACGCCCTCCACGGCGAAGGGCGGCAAGATCTCGGCCATCGTGCCGCAGGCGAGCCATGTCGACCACATCAACCAGGACGTGCAGGTGATCGTCACCGAGCAGGGCCTGGCCGACCTTCGCGGCCTCAGCCCCAAGGAGCGCGCCCAGGTCATCATCGCCAATTGCGCGCACCCGGACTATCGCCCGCTGCTGGAAGACTACTACGCCCGCGCGCTGAAGGGCTCCTACGGCCTCCAGTCGCCCTCGCTGCCGGGCGAGGCGCTGTCCTGGCACCAGCGCTTCATCGAGACGGGTTCGATGCTGCCCTGACGAACGAGATTTCGGACGGCACCCCCGCGCCGTCCGAGCCTGACCTGCCCTGCCTTCCGAATGGTTCAACCCATGGCCAATCCCCGGAAGGCAGGACGGGCCAGGCACCATCTTTTGCCCTTGTCGTATACTATCTTCCGGTTCTACCTACCGCCCCTGTCGTCCGTTCGGACGCATCGACAAAAGGGGTCGTTCCTTCCATGCGCAAAGTTTCGCTGGCCTGTCTGGCCATGGTGCTCGCCGCCACTTCCTTCCCGGCTTTCGCGGCCGACAAGCCCGCCGCCGAAAACGCCGAAGCGAAGAAGGGCGACGAAGTCCCCCTCCTGCCCGCGCCCAAGTCGATCAAGCAGAGCGCGGTGATCGGCGGCAAGACCGTCAACTACGTCGCCACCGTCGGCGCGCTGCCGATCAAGGACGAGAAGGGCAAGACCATCGGCGAGGTGGTCTATACCGCCTATACTGTCCCCGGCGCCCCCACTTCGCGCCCCGTGACCTTCGCCTTCAACGGCGGCCCCGGCGCGGCCTCGGTCTACCTGAACCTGGGCGCCATCGGCCCCAAGCGCGTGCAGTTCGGCGCCCAGGGTGATGCCCCATCCGACCCGGCAGTGCTGCACGACAACCCGAATTCGTGGCTGGACTTCACCGACCTCGTGTTCATCGATCCGATCGGCACCGGCTTCTCGCGCAGCCGCGTCGATGCCGAGGCGACCAAGAAGGCGTTCTACACCTCCGAGAACGACATCAAGTACCTCAGCCGCATCGTCTACGACTGGCTGAACGCCAACGGCCGCCTGACCAGCCGCAAGTACTTGGCGGGCGAAAGCTACGGCGGCTACCGCGTGCCGCGCCTTGCCTATTACCTCCAGACCCAGATGGGCGTGGGCATCAACGGCATGACACTGGTCTCGCCCTACCTCGACCCGCCCGCCATCGGCGACGACGACGCGCTTTCGCCGCTGCCCTGGATGCTCAACCTGCCCGCCATGGCCGCCGGTCACTTCGAGCGTCAGGGCAATCTGAGCGAGGCCACCATGGCCCCGGTCGAACAGTACCTGAAGACCGAATTCGTCGCCGACTTCCTCGCCGGTCCCAGGGACAAGGCCGCAACCGACCGCCTTTCCGCCAAAGTCGCCGAGATCACCGGCCTCGACCCGGCGCTCGTGCGCCGCATGGACGGCCGCGTCGATATCGGCACCTACTTGCGCGAAATCCGCCGCGACCAGGGCCTGATCGGCTCGGTCTACGATTCGAATTTCACCTCGTTCGACCCGTTCCCGGCCAGCGCCCGCCCGCAGTACGGCGACCCGCTGCTGACCACGCTGATCGCGCCGACCACTTCGGCCATGGTCGATTTCGTGACGCGTCAGGTCGGCTGGAAGGTCGACGCGCGCTACAACGCACTGTCCTACGACGTGAACAACGCCTGGGACCGCGACAACACCGACACGCCGGTGAAGGACTTGCGGCAGGCGATCTCGATCGACCCGAAGATGACCGTCGACATCGTCCACGGCTGGGACGATCTTTCGTGCCCCTACTTCGGTTCGCGCCTGATCGTCTCGCAGATGCCGGAATTCGGCCGCCCCGACCGCGTGCACCTGCACATGTATCCGGGCGGGCACATGTTCTACTCGCGCACCGACAGCGGCGCGGCCCTGCGCCGCGACATCCTGGAAAGCTACCGCGCGGGGGCTTGAGGGACGTTCTGACAATCGCCGTCCCAAGCCAGCTCGGGACGGCGATTACTCAGGCATCCACTTCGGCATAGTGGCTGGGCGGCTGGATCACTTCCATCCGCTCGCTCAGCAGCGGCCGGAACGAGGGCCGCGACTTCATCACCAGATACCAGCCGCGCGCCTGCTCGTGGCTCGACCAGTCGAGACCGCCGAGATAGTCCGCCACCGAGATCTGCGCGGCGGCGGCGAGGTCGGCGAGCGTCATCGTCGCGCCCGCCAGCCAGGGCCGGTTGTCGATCAGATAATCGATGTAGTCGAGATAGTCGTGCGCCAGCTTCATCGATTCGCGCAGGATCTTCGCGTCCGGCGACTGGCGCAGAACGAGGCGCTTCTTCATCCGCTCATGGAGCAGCGGGCCGGATACGTCGTTGAAGAAGTTCTCGTCGAACATCGCGATCAGACGGCGGATTTCGGCGCGCTGGACGGCGGTGCCGCTGATCTGCGGATTGCGATCGACGGTTTCCTCGAAATATTCGCAGATCGCGCGGCTATCGACGATCACCGTGCCGCGCTCGGTCTCGCGCACGACCGGAGTGCGGCCTGCCGGGTTCATCTCGAACAGCCGGTCCTCGCCTTCCCAGGGCCGCGCGGTCTGGAGTTCGTAGGCGATGCCCTTTTCGGCCATGAGCAGCCGGACCTTGCGGCTGAAGGGGCAGAGCGGAAACTGGAAGATGTGCCACATGGCGTTTTCGAATGCCAAACCTGCCCGCAAGCGTCCACCCGAACCGCAAGACCCGTTCCCGGCAGGGGGCGAAACGCGTGGATAAGTCGCGGTTGCTGGCCCTATTCGGCAGAGCCAGCGACAGGACAGCTATAGGCAGCCTTGTAGCTCTGCCCCCAACACCGCAGCAGCGCATCGAGAACGTGAAGGTTCATCGGCCAGCGCATTTTTGCCGGCTTTCCATCGGGTCCCGTCATCGTCGCCAGTTCGGCAGGTTCCGGAAGCAGGGAGAGTTTGCGCCGGACCTCCTCCAATCCGGAACGGTCGCCGCGCAAAAATGCAATGCTACCATCGACGTACAAGTTCCAGCCCCAGGCCGCATCCTGGGCGGCAGGATGGCGTGCCTTGTCGAAGAGTGCGGCTGCCGTTTCATAGTCACCCGTCTGGGCGAGAAGCTGACCCTCGTGCCAGTAGAGTGTAGTGCTCGTCGAACGGTGCGCCTCGCGCCAGCGTCTGATCAGGCTGGCAGCGTCCCGGTCACACCCTTTCTCTTCCAGAACCCGCCAGCCACCTTCGAGGTCCTGATCGAACTTCTGTTCATCGAGGGTGAGCATCGCATCCAGGTCGTAAGCGCATGCGGTGGGCTGCGGTGATACGGAAGCTAGAACCAGAGCAAGAGCGGCAAGCATTTTCCTTGATCCTCCACTTACGAAACGAATGCGCTGTCTATTTTCAACTTATCCCCGCGAGAGCAGGAACACCGCATGCTCGGCGCGGAAGTTGGCCGCTGCCGGGCTGCATTGCCGGTCGCCGGAGAGGAACCACGCGCCTTCTACCGCGATCCCGCGGCTTGCCACGAGTTCGCGGAAGTCGTTCACGGTGAGGTGGTGGATGTTCGGCGTCTCGTACCAGGCGACCGGCAGCAGGCGCGTCACCGGCATCCGCCCGCGCCAGAGCAGCGAGAGCCGGACCCGCCAGTGGGCGAAATTCGGAAAGCTCACGAAAGCCCGGCGGCCGATGCGCAGCAGTTCTTCGAGCACGAGGTCCGGCCGCATCGTCGTCTGGAGCGTCTGCGAGAGGATCGCATAGTCCACCGACTGGTCCGGGTAAAACGCGAGGTCCTTGTCGGCATCGCCCTGAATCACCGACAGCCCCTTGCCGACGCAGAGGCCGACATTGGCGGAATCGAGTTCCATGCCGCGGGCGTCGCAGCGCTTGTCGTCGCGCAGGGCCTGCATCAGCGTACCGTCGCCGCAGCCGACGTCGAGCACGCGGGCGCCCGGCGCGACGTTCGCCGCGATCACCGCAAGGTCCGGGCGCAGCAGGCTCATCAGTCCTGTTCCAGGATCGCCGCGAACGGCCCGGACAGCTTTTCCATCAGCCGGTCGGGGCGCGACAGCGGCGTGAAGCCCAGCCTGGCGTAGACGCCGTGGGCATCCTTGGTGGCAAGGCCGAAGCGGCGCACGCCGGCATATTCGGGATGCTCGACGAACCACTGCGCCAGCCGGGTACCGAGGCCCTGCCCGCGCACGCTTTCGTCCACCCAGACGTCAGCGAGCCAGGCGAAGCTGGCGCGGTCGGAGATCACGCGGGCAAAACCGACGAGGGTGCCGTCCGCAAGGTAAGCGCTGAGGCAGTGCGACCCGGCGATCTGGCGTTCGACCTGTTCGCGCGCGATCCCCGGTGTCCAGTAGCTCGACGCCAGCCAGCCGTGGATGCGCGCGATATCCAGCCGCGAAACATCGTCGGACAGTTCGATTTCGAGCATTTTAGTAACCTTCTCCAAGAAATCCTGCGACCACGCGGTCGAGCGCGGGCACGTCGAGCAGGAATGAGTCGTGCCCGAACGGGGCGGACAGTTCGACGAAGCTCACCGGCAGCCCGGCGGCATTGAGGGCGTGGACCACGTTCCGCGAATCCGCCGTGGGGTAGAGCCAGTCGGTATCGAAGCTGACGAGGCAGAAGCGCGCCCTCGACTTGGCGAAAGCATTGGCGAGCAAGCCGCCATGCTCTTCGGCAAGGTCGAAATAGTCCATCGCGCGGGTGATGTAGAGGTACGAGTTCGCATCGAAGCGGTCGGTGAAGGCCAGCCCCTGATAGCGCAGATAGGACTCGATCTGGAAATCGGCGTCGAAGCCGAAGGTCTTTTCCTCGCGGTCCTGCAGGCGGCGGCCGAACTTTTCGGTGAGGCCCGCTTCCGACAGGTAGGTGATGTGCGCGGCCATGCGCGCGACGGAGAGACCTTTTTCCGGCCCCTTGCCATGCGCGTAATAGTCGCCGTCGCGCCATTCGGGATCGGCCATGATCGACTGGCGGCCCACTTCGTGAAACGCGATGTTCTGGGCCGAGTGGCGCGCGGTGGAGGCGATCACCAGCGCCGCGCGGGTGCGGTCGGCGAAGTTGGCGGCAAGGCTCAGCGCCTGCATCCCGCCCATCGATCCGCCGACGACGGCATAGAGGCTTTCGATCCCCAGCGCGTCCAGCAAGGCGACGTGGCCGCGCACCATGTCGCGGATGGTGATGACCGGGAAGCGCATGCCCCAGGGCTTGCCGTCTTCCGCGAGGCTGGCCGGGCCGGTGGAGCCCATGCACGAGCCGATGACATTGGCGCAAATCACGAAGAAACGGTCGGTGTCGATCGGCTTGCCGGGTCCGACCATGCGCACCCACCAGCCGGGCTTGCCCGTCTTGGGGTGGTTGGAGACGACGTGATGGTCCCCGGTCAGCGCGTGACAGATCAGGATCGCATTGTCCTTCGCCGCATTGAGCGTGCCGTGCGTTTCGTAGGCGATGCGGACATCGGCCAGGCTCTGCCCGCCGTCGAGCGGAAGCGGGCGGGCGAGGCTGAGAACCTGGGTGGCGTCGGTGATCGGCGTAGACATGATGCTGACGTGGAGGTGGGGGAGCGCCTGCCCGCTGTCAATTGTTCTGGCCGGTTTGAAAAAGTGCGCGGGGGCGCATTTTCGTTTCGCGTGGCATGCCACCACCTCCCAGCCCCGCTCAGGCTGAGCTTGTCGAAGCCCCCGGAAGCGTGGCGCTGAACTCCCATCCTTCGACAAGCTCAGGATGAGCGGGGTGGGGAGGAAGGAGCACTTTCAACAAGCCCTGCCAACCCAAATCCCGTCGTCCCCGCGAAGTTGGGGACCCCGCCTTCACGGGGGCGACGGGTAATGTTCGGCGATAGAGGTCCGCGCGATACGCAGCATTGCGATGGACAACGCACCGGCACCCGACACATCCGACCTCGCCCGCCCAAATCGCCCCCTGTGCATATGCCCCATGCTGAGCTAAGTCCGCCCATCATGACCGACAGCCAGACGATCTCCTCTCGCCAAGCCCCGCAGCCCAAGCCGTGGATCGACGCGATCCATGCCTATGTTCCGGGCAAGTCGAAAGGCAAGGACGGCAGGCCGCTCATAAAGCTCTCGGCCAACGAGAATCCGCTCGGCACCAGCGAGGCCGCGCTGGAGGCCCGCGCACAGGCGCCCGCGCTCTATCCTGATCCCGACAGCACCGCCCTGCGCACGGCGATCGCCGCAAAGTACGGCCTCGACGCCGCGCGCGTGGTCATGGGCACCGGCTCGGACGAACTGCTCAACCTCGCCGCGCAGGGCTATGCTGGCCTTGGCGACGAAGTGATCTACGTGCGCTACGGCTTCTCGGTCTATGACATCGCCGCCCGCCGCTGCGGCGCGACGCCGGTCGTCGCGCCCGATGCCGACTACGGCACCGATGTCGATGCGCTGCTGGCGCTGGTGAGCGAAAAGACCCGCGTGGTCTTCGTCGCCAACCCCAACAACCCCACCGGCTCGTACCTGCCGGGCGGCGAGATCGCGCGTCTCCACGCGGGCCTGCCGTCCGACGTGCTGCTGGTGCTCGACCAGGCCTACGGCGAATATGTCGCCGCCGAGGACGACGACGGATCGCTGTTGCTGGCCGCCGCGCACGACAACGTGCTGGTGACGCGCACTTTCTCCAAGATCTTCGGCCTCGCGGGCGAGCGCATCGGCTGGGCCACCGGCGCGCCGGGCATCGTCGCCACGCTCAACCGCATTCGCGGCCCCTTCAACGTCTCCGCCACCGGACAGGCCATGGCCCTCGCCGCGCTGGGCGACACGGCTTTCGTCGAGGCCAGCCGCGTCCACAACCGCGACGAGCGCGCCCGCTTCGCCTGCAAGCTGGAGGCGCTGGGCAACCACGGGTTGCGCCCGCTGCCGAGCCAGGCGAACTTCGTGCTGGTGCTGTTCGAAGGCGCCCTCACCGCCGAGACCGCCTTCGACGGCCTCGCCGAGCGCGGCTATATCGTCCGCTGGCTGCCGGGTCAGGGCCTGCCGCAGGCGCTGCGCATCACCATCGGCAAGCCCGAGGACATGGACGTGATCGCCGCAGCCCTGCGCGAAATGGCGGAAGCCGCGCAATGAGCCCTGCAGTGAGCTTCACCAACGTCGCGATCATCGGCCTCGGCCTTCAGGGCGGCTCCATCGGGCTCGCCGTGCAGGAATGCCTGCCCGGCACTCGGACCACCGGCTACGACCTCAGCCCCGCCCACCGCGCCCGTGCCGCCGAGCGCGGCCTCGTCCATCAGGTCTGCGAGACCCCCGCCGAGGCCGTGCAGAACGCCGACCTCGTGATCTTCTGCGTGCCGCCCGGCGTCATGGGCCTCGCCGCCGAACAAGTGCGCGATGCCCTGCCCGCCCATGCCCTCGTCAGCGATGTCGGCTCCAGCAAGCAGGCGATCTCGAAGGCGCTGGGCGAGGCCCTGCCGGACCACATGGTGATCCCCGCCCACCCGGTCGCGGGCACGGAGAACTCCGGCCCGGACGCCGGTTTCGGGCATCTCTTCCGCAACCGCTGGTGCATCGTCACCCCGGAGACGCGGACCGACCTCGTCAAGCTGAGCGAACTCGTCGGCTTCTGGGAAGCGCTGGGCGCCAATGTCGAGATCATGACGCCCGAGCACCACGACCTCGTGCTCGCCGTCACCAGCCATGTGCCGCACCTGATCGCCTATACGATCGTCGGCACCGCCTCCGACCTGGAGGACGTGACCCAGGGCGAAGTCATCAAGTATTCGGCGGGCGGCTTCCGCGACTTCACCCGCATCGCCGCCTCCGACCCGACGATGTGGCGCGACGTGTTCCTGTCCAACAAGGACGCGGTGCTGACGATGCTCCAGCGCTTCACCGAAGACCTCACCGCCCTGCAACGCGCGATCCGCGTGGGCGACGGGCAGGCGCTGTTCGACCAGTTCACCCGCACCCGCGCGATCCGCCGCTCGATCATTGAGGAAGGCCAGGACGATTCCCGCCCCGACTTCGGGCGCGGCGATCACGAGGCGGGATCGGAAGCGGCGGAGTAGTGCAAGCGCCGCTATCCGCTGATCCGCGCACTCCCTCTCCCAACGGTACTCGTCATCCTGAACTTGTTTCAGGATCCATTTCTGACCATCAGCGGCGGGGTGTTCGGCACGATGGATCCTGAGCCGAAGGCCAGCGAAGCTAAACAAGTTCAGAATGACGGAGCGGGCAAACGAAACGTCGCCCCTCACCCCGCCGAACTCACCCGTTCAGGGCGTTGATCTCTTCCAGCACCAGCGCCTCGACCTCGTCGCGCGGAAGGCCCGGCTCGATACGCGGGCCGACACGCAGAGTGATCGTCCCGGACTTCTTCCAGAGCCGGTGGTAGAGCCGCCCGCTGTCCACCGCCACCGGCACCACCGGCAGCGCCAGCAGCTTGTAAAGCCCGGCAAAGCCCGACTGCAAAGGCGCCCGCTCGCCGGACGGCACGCGCGTACCTTCGGGGAAGATCGCCAGAGGCCGCCCCTGCGCCGAGAACCCGCGCGCCGAGGCCACCATCGCCCGCAAGGCCCGCGCGCCCTGGTCGCGTTCCACCTTGACGACGCCGTACTGGCGCGCGGCCCAGCCCCAGCCGGGCAGGTCGACCAGCTCGGCCTTGGGAAACGGCGCGGGGAAATTCATCTGCGCCGGCAGGTCGATGGCCTCGAAGAAGCTCTCGTGCTTCATCGCCACCAGCACGCCTTCCTCGGGCATCTCGCCCTCGATTTTCAGGCGGATGCCGAGCAGCCAGCGGCAGCACAGGCGATGGAACCGGCTCCAGCCGCGCACGGTGCGCCGCATCGGCTCGCGCCCGATCAGCGAGGCCAGCCAGACACCGGCGATGAACACCAGCGTTCCGGGATAGAACACCAGATAGAAGAGAATGCTGCGAACGACGTCGAGCGGAGTGGCGCGCATCAGGGCTTTTTCCAGGGTGGCCGGTTCCAGAAATCGAGCGCCATGCGCCCGAAGAACTTGTGATATTCGAGGAACAGCGTGCTCAGGCTCGGGCGGGAAGGCACGCCGTCCTCCAGCACGGTGACATGATCGGGCAGCGCCCGCGCCAGTTCGTAGGCGGCGCGGCGCATGTGCCAGTCGGCCGTGACCAGCCGCACCGAACGCGCCTTGCGCCGCGCCACCCAGCCCGCCACCTCGATCGCGTTGGAGCGCGTATCATAGGCCTCGTAGCCGAGGGTGATGCAGCATTTCATGAGGCGCGCGGGAATGCGGAACTCGGCGGCGAGTTCGCCGGGCTTCACCTCACGGTCGACGCCGGAAATCAGCAGGCGCGGCGCGCGTCCGGCCTCCAGCACGGAAAGCGCCCGCTCGATCCGGCCCTTGCTGCCGGTCAGCACGATCACCGTATCGGTACGCACGGTATCGTCGAGCGGACCCGGCAGCGTCACCGCGAACCAGAGGAACCCGAAGAGCCAGATCAGCAGCAGGAAGGCAGCGGTGCGACGGAACATGAACGATCTATAGCGGCTTGTGACGACTATAGCATCTTGCGCAGTGCATGAAGCACTGTCAGCCGTGCCGTCAGCATCGCCAGCAGGGTCGAGAGCAGCGGCACCAGCGCCAGGAGCAGCCAGTCGCTCCAGACCAGCGCGCCGCTGTCCACCAGACCCGCGCCGAGGCTCGCGAACCGGCGGCCGAGCGAGAGGATCACCACCATGGCCAGCGCCAGGCCGACGGTGCCGCCGCCCGCCGCGTCATAGCCGATCGAGCGCTGGAACACCCGCGCCACCTGGCTATCGGTGCCGCCGAGCAAGTGGACGATCTCGATCACGTCGCGGTTGGCGCCGAGCGCCGAGCGCGCCGCCAGCAGCACTGCGGCAGCCAGCGCGCCGGCCAGCAGCACGACCAGCGAGATCGACAGCACCTGAAGCGAGACCATCGCGTCGAACACCGGCTTCAGCCAGGTGGACTGGGCATCGACTTTCGCGGAGGGCGCGACTTTGACGAGCACTTTCTCGATTGCGGCGAGTTGCTGCGGCGTCGCCGCGCCTTTCAGCCGCACGTCGATCAGCGAAGGCACCGGAATGGCCGCTCCGGACGCGGCAGCGATGCCGGTGCCGAGCCAGGGTTCGATCAGCGCGTCGAGTTCGGCCTGCGGCACCTGCCGCAGTCCGGCGACGCGCGGCAGGTGCTTGATCGCCTCGACCGCCGCCGCAGCCTCGCGCGCACGGATATCGTCGCGCGGTTCGAGCACCTGCACGGTGACGCCGCCCTCGATCTCGGCCCGCGCCGAACTGGTGGCATTGCCGAGCGCCAGCCCCGCCGCCAGCGCGATCGCGGTCATCGCCACCATGATCGCGATGACCCAGGGCATCGGCCCCGACATGCGGGTCTGCGGGATAAGCTCGGCACCGCGCACGCCGAGGCGGCGCAGGCGGAAACCGGGAAAGCTGAAACGCGGCACGTCGCTCATGTCGGCCTGCGCGGCGGATAGCGCAGTGCGCCGGTGGGATCGGCCAGACGCCCCCGGTCGAGCCGCATGATGAGACTGTCGGGCACCTTGCGCAGCAGGTCTAGATCGTGGGTGGCGACGACGACGGTGGTGCCCTGCCGGTTGAGCATCTCGAACAGGCGCAGCAGTTTGAGCGCCATTTCGGCATCGACGTTGCCGGTCGGCTCGTCGGCCACCAGCACAGCCGGGCGTGCGATCACCGCGCGGGCGATGGCGACGCGCTGCTGCTCGCCGCCCGAAAGCGTGGCGGGGCGCGCGTCGATCTTGTCGGAGAGGCCGACCCATTCAAGAATGTCGCGCACCGGCCCACCGATGTCGCGCTCCTGATGACCGGCGACGCGCAGCGGCAGGGCGACATTGTCGAAGGCGGAAAGATGCGGGATCAGGCGGAAGTCCTGGAACACCACGCCGATCCGCCGGCGCAGGCCCGGCAACCCGCTGCGCGGCAGGGTGATGGCATCGGTGCCGAACATGCGGATGGCCCCGCGCGAGGGGCGCTGCGCCAGATAGAGCAGCCGCAGCAGCGAAGTCTTGCCCGCGCCGCTGGCCCCGGTCAGGAAATAGAAACGGCCCGCGAAAAGCGTGAAGGTCAGATCCGACAGGACCTCGCGCTCCGTACCGTAGCGCAGGCCGACATTGTCGAAATGAACGATTTCCCCGTCGGCGATCATGCTCATGGTATCTGTGCTGCGTCGGGTCCGAACGGGCGACGCAAGCGGCTATAGCGAGCATTGAATGTGGAAAAAAGGGCGTTCCGGCTTGTGCCCACAGGTCGATGCCTTGTCGCGGGCGACTCACTCGTGCTTTAGCTCGTTATCATGATCATCGCCTGCCCAGCTTGCTCTACACGATATGCCGTGCCGGACAGCGCGATAGGTGCGGACGGCCGCACCGTGCGCTGCGCCAAGTGCCGCCACAGCTGGCACCAGGAAGGCCCCGATCTTGCGGCACCGCCGGTCGAGACCCTGGCGGAAGTTCCGGCTCCTGCGCCCGAACCCGCGCCTGCCGCCCCTGTCTATGAAGAAGTCGTCGCCGAGCCTGCCGCTCCGCAGCCCGTGCAGCCCGCTCCGGTTCAACAGGCCGCCCCACCTCCGCGCGAAGCGATCCGCGTGCCCGGACGCCACCCTGCCCCGGAAGCACCGCCAGCGGCAGAACCCGTGCCCGTAGCGGCACCCGCCGAACGCCCCGCCCGCAAGCCCGCGCCCGTCTATGACGACACCACGGCGGTCCACTATGCGGACGAAGGCCATTCCAGCTTCGACTTCGCCCCGCCGTTCCGCCAGCGCCGCAACTGGACGCGGATCGCGACCTTCGGCTCGGTGCTGTTCGCCGTGGTCGCGCTCGGCCTGACCGGCGCGGTCGCCTGGGGCGGACTGCCGGACTGGCTGCCGATCCCGCACCAGACTTTCTCGCAGGCCCAGCCCGACCTCCAGCTCG
Organism: Novosphingobium sp. BL-S-20; assembly: GCF_055521635.1. NCBI lineage: Bacteria > Pseudomonadati > Pseudomonadota > Alphaproteobacteria > Sphingomonadales > Sphingomonadaceae > Novosphingobium > Novosphingobium sp. BL-S-20. Next base: position 2,928,053 of record NZ_CM145494.1, read on the forward strand.
ACTTCCCGCGCAAGCGGCAGGACCGCAAGCCCCTGCCCGACGGCACCGAGTTCTTCTCGGTCAGCGGCACGATCAGCAATATCGGCAGCCAAAGCCGCAAGGTGCCCTCGCTGCTGGTGGTGCTGCGCGACAAGCGCGACCGCATCGTCTACGAAAAGGAAGTCGTCCCCTCCAAGCGCCAGCTCGCGCCGGGAGAGGCGATCACCGTCAACGAAGCGCTGACCGACATTCCCAAGGCCGCCTCCGCCGCCGAGATCGGCTGGAAGCCCGAGTAATCCTTCCCGTGAAACCCGGCGGAAACCCGCCGGAAAACAGGCGCGCCCGGCCGGATGGCTTGGGCGCGTTTTTGTATTTTCACGGAATTCTGCCGATTTTCTGCCCCCTCTCAAAAAAAATCACTCTTTTTGAAAATAATTGAACAAGCCCTCTTGCCGGGTCCGGAACCCTTTGCTAGTGGCGCGCTCCTACCACGGGGCGGCCCCAAAAGCTCCCCGGTGATGATTTAGCGGTCATGGCGGAATTGGTAGACGCGCAACGTTGAGGTCGTTGTGGGCGAAAGCCCGTGGAAGTTCGAGTCTTCTTGACCGCACCATCACTCTCGCAAGAGATAGAGTAAAGCCTTCGGGCCCCCGCAAGGGGGCCCGAAAGTCGTTTGGGCTTCTGAAACTTCAGCGCTTCGAAGACAGGCCGCGATTCACGCCACGGCGCGGGCGGCATCCCTCTCCAGCTCATCCACCGAAACATCGCCCAGCAGATCGCGCACGATCGCATAAGTGCGATCGTTGTCGACGTCGATCGCCTGTGTCCCGTCCGGCAGAATCACCGCACGGACCCGCAAGCCCATCCGCCGCGATGCCCGCACCACCGCACCCGAGAGCGATTCCACCCCCAGCTTCACCAGCGCGAGGCCCACGACACCGATGGCCCGCAGGATGCGCGCACTTTCGCGCCCACCGATCCGGGCGCCGCGAAACACCTCCACGGCATCGACGAAACGAGTATGCGCCATGCCGTAGAGATCGCATGTCGCAAAGGCACCGTCGCGCAAAGTGAGATAACTGCGCAAGGCGCTCGGATGCGCGGCCTCGACCGCCTCGCGCCGGGCCAGCGCGAACGTCACGTCGCAGCCCTCCAGCGCATCGGCCATGGCGTCGATCGAGTCCGCGCTCAGCAGGGCATGGTCGGCGGTGGTGACGAGCAGCGGCCCGTCCCAGTCCTGCGCGGCGGCGCGAACGCTGGCAGCAATGTCCTCGCGTGCTTCCACCAAAGCGACCGAACCGCGCCCCGGCAGGCGGGTGAGCACGTCCCAGATTGGATCGAAGGCCTCGCGCTCGACGCAGACGGCGAGGCTCGCCACGCGCGGATGCTGCACGGCGGTTTGCAGCACATGGGCGATCAGCGGCCTGCCCGCGAGGGGGATCAGGCAGCGGTGCCGCTCCCCGAAGCGCTCGGCCAGTGCGTCGGTCTCGGCAGAACCCAAGCCATGCCCAGCCAGCACCACCAGCCGGAGCGGCCTGCGCACATCATCGTCGATATCGGGAGAAACCGGAGAAGCCATGATCCCAGAGCCTATGCCGCCTGCGTGTGACAGCGCGGTGACTGGCGATTCGGCGAGGCTGAGGACGGGGCTTCGGACCGGGGAGCCGATCCAAGCTATGGATAAAGCCCCTCCCCCGGCTTGCCTCTCGCGAGCGCCTTGCCCAAGGCAGAGCCGTGAGCGCCAATATCGTGATCGGCCAGACCCCGCAGGGCGAGTCGATCGAGATCGACATCAAGGAACTTCTCGCGACCCGCCTGCTGGTGCAGGGCAATTCCGGGTCCGGAAAGTCGCACCTGCTGCGCCGCCTGCTCGAAGAGAGCGCCTCGGTCGTCCAGCAGGTGGTGATCGACCCGGAAGGCGATTTCGTCAGCCTCGCGGAAGAGTTCGGCCATGTCGTGATCGACGGCGCCGCTTATGCCGAGGCCGAGATCGTCCGCCTCGGCGCCCGCATTCGCGAGCATCGCGCCTCGGTGGTCCTGGCGCTGGACGAGCTGGAAATCGACCAGCAGATGAAGTGTGCCGCGCAGTTCCTCAACGCCATGTTCGATGCCCCGCGCGAGCAGTGGTATCCGGCGCTGGTGGTGGTGGACGAAGCGCAGATGTTCGCGCCTGCCGCTGCCGGTGAAGTCTCCGAAGAAGCGCGCCGCGTCAGTTTGGCGGCGATGACCAACCTCATGTGCCGGGGCCGCAAGCGCGGTCTCGCCGGGGTGATCGCCACCCAGCGGCTCGCCAAGCTGGCGAAGAACGTCGCTGCCGAGGCCTCGAACTTCCTGATGGGCCGCACGTTCCTCGACATCGACATGGTGCGCGCCGCCGACCTGCTCGGCATGGAGCGGCGCCAGGCCGAATCGATCCGCGACCTTGCGCGCGGGCAGTTCCTCGGCCTCGGCCCGGCGATCAGCCGCCGTCCGGTGGCGGTCAACATCGGTTCGGTGCTGACCGGCGCCAAGTCGGTCACGCCCGGCCTGATGCCGCTGCCCACCGCCTCGACCGACGAGCTGCGCGAGCTGCTGCACGACAATCTCCACGTCGAACCCGAGCGCCCCGAATTCCCGCGCCCGGCCCCGCGCCCCAGCGTGGATATCGAGGAACTGAGCGAATCGATCGCCCATGGCCCGACCTCCGCGTCGGCACCGCCCTCGCGCCCGGAACGCCCCGAGCCGGAGCCGGAGGAAAACCGCGCGGCGATGCTCGAAATCCTCAATGCCATGGCGCAGGACCCGGAATGCACGTTCCAGTCCGCGACCACGTTGTTCCAGGATTTCACCATCCGCTGCCGGATGAAGGGCATTTCGGTGCGCGGGCTGGACGCGACGATGTTCCGCCGCGGTTTCGCCGCTGCCATCGCCGGGATCGAGGACCCCGAGGACGAGCGCTGGTTCGACCTCATCAACCTCGCCAAGCATGTTCCGGACGATGCGCTGGCGCCGTTCTACATGATCGCCCGCGCGGCGATGAACGACGAGCCCTGCCCCGACGACATGGTGCTCGCCCGCGTCTACGGCACCAGCAGCCCGCGCCGCGTGCAGCGTCTGCTCGACTATCTGGAGAAGGACGGGCTGATCGTGGTCCGTACCGATTTCTCCGGCAAGCGCTCGGTCGGGCTGCCGGATCTCGGGGTTACGACGGCGCCCGTCGAGGGTTGAGCGTTCGCGCTTCCCTCCTGCCGTTTCAATCTCCCTACAAACCACAACATACCCCGTCGCCCCCGCGAAGGCGGGGGCCCGCTTTCTTCTCCAAGCTATCGGCCAGCCGCAAGACAAGCGGGGTCCCCGCCTTCGCGGGGACGACGGGGTTCATTTTATGCTTTCAAATGGCCGTTCGCGCCGCGTCGTCACGGCACCAGCACGGTATCCTGCGGCTGCCCCTCGGTCTCCGGATAGTCGAGCGTGAAGTGCAACCCCCGGCTCTCATGCCGGTGCAGCGCCGAACGCACGATCAGTTCCGCCGTCTGGAGCAGGTTGCGCAGTTCGATCAGGTCGGTCGAGACGCGGAAGTGGCGGTAATATTCCTCCACTTCGCCGTTGAGCATCTGGATACGGTGCATGGCCCGCTCCAGCCGCTTGGTGGTGCGCACGATGCCCACGTAGTTCCACATGAACCGCCGGATTTCGGTCCAGTTCTGCTTGATGACGACTTCCTCGTCCGAGTCCGTCACCCGGCTTTCGTCCCATGGGCGCACCGGCGGCGGCGCGTCGAAGGCATCCCAGTGGTCGAGAATATGCGCCGCGCAGGATTCGCCGAAGACGAAGCATTCGAGCAGCGAGTTCGAGGCCAGGCGATTGGCGCCGTGGAGGCCGCTCTCGGTGCACTCGCCCGCCGCGTAGAGGCCGGGCAGATCGGTCTTGCCGTCGAGATCGATCAGGATGCCGCCGCAAGTATAGTGCTGCGCGGGCACGACCGGGATCGGCTCCTTGGTCATGTCGATGCCGAGGCCGAGCAGCTTCTCGTAGATGTTGGGGAAGTGCTCGCGGATGAACGCTTCGCTCTGGTGACTGATGTCGAGGTGGACGTAATCGAGGCCGTAGCGCTTGATCTGGTCGTCGATGGCGCGGGCCACGACATCGCGCGGCGCGAGTTCGGCGCGCGCGTCGTAGTCGGGCATGAAGCGGTGGCCGGTGACGGGATGGAGCAGCCGCCCGCCCTCGCCGCGCACCGCCTCGGTGATGAGGAAGTTCTTGACCTCCAGGTTGTAGAGGCAGGTCGGGTGGAACTGCATCATCTCCATGTTGGAGACGCGCGCACCGGCACGCCAGGCCATGGCGATGCCGTCGCCGGTAGCGCCGCGCGGCGCCGTGGAGAACTGGTAGACGCGCCCCGCCCCGCCGGTGGCGAGGATCGTCGCGTGCGCGGTGTGCGCCGAAACCCGGCCGGTCTGCTCGTCTAGCGCATAGACGCCCCAGACCCGGCCCGAGCCGGAGTAGCGCAGTTCGTGCCGCCCGGTGATGAGATCGATGCACGATTGCCCCGGCAGCAGGGTAATGTTGGGGTGGTCCTCGGCGGCCTTGAGCAAGGCGCTCTGCACCGCCCAGCCGGTCGCATCGGCGACGTGGACGATGCGGCGGTGCGAGTGGCCGCCCTCGCGGGTGAGGTGCAGTTCGCTGCCCTCGGTGTTGAACGGCACGCCCAGTTCCACCAGCCGCTCGATCGCATGGGGCGCGCGTTCGATCACGAATTCCACGGTATCGCGCCGGTTCAGCCCCGCGCCTGCGACCATGGTGTCGGAGATATGCTCCTCGAACGTATCGCCCGCGTCGAGCACCGCCGCGATCCCGCCTTGCGCCCAGGCCGTCGAGCCTCCGGTCAGCGTGCCCTTGGCAAGGACGAGAACCTTGAGTTTCTCCGCCAATGCCAGGGCGGCGGTAAGACCGGCAGCACCGGAACCGACAACAATGACGTCATGGGCGGGAACGGGATCGATATGCGTAGCCATGGCGGCTCCATGCCGGGACTATGACGATGACGCAATAATTAGCTTTGCACCCTAACTTGCTCTGTAATCATGTTGCAGTGCAGCGTCACAGTCGGTAAGCTCGCCGCGCATTCATAACGATAAAAGATGAGAGTTGCCGGGCGGTCGCACGCAGGAAAGCAGGAGAAACTGCTTTTCAACTGAACCCTGTAGGGAGCGTGCCGTGATATCCGCCTTGCCCAGACGTCCATTCCAGGCCGTGTTCTGCCTCTTCAACCGGCATGAACCCGACCGTGACAGCGTGCATTGGGCGGGCACTCAATATGCAGGCACTTGCCGCGCCTGCCGCGCACAGATCCGCCGCCACGCGCACCGGGTGTGGAAAAGGATTCCCGACGGCAATTAGGACCGTCAGTGCCCTGCCACTCGGGAAAAGAGGTTCATCACCAGCACCCCGGCCATGATAAGCGCGATGCCAATCATGGCAGGCAAGTCCAGCTTCTGCCCCTGGAACAGCCAGGCAATGGCCGCGATCAGGACGATCCCGACGCCCGACCAGATCGCATAGGCAACCCCGGTGGGAATGCCGCGCAGCGCCAGCGAAAGGCAGTAGAACGCGACGATATAGCCCGCCGCCATGATCGCGGTGGGCACCGCCCGCGCGAAACCTTCCGACTGCTTGAGGAAGGACGTGGCAATCACCTCGGCCACGATGGCGACCGCGAGGTAGATGTAACTCACGCCGCGACGGAACTCGTCAGGCTGACGAAGACGTCTTCAAGGTCCGCCTCGCGCGTGGTCACGTCGACCACCGCAAAGCCTTGGGCCTGCACCGCCGAGAGAATCTCGCCCGCGTTGCTGCGGTCCTTGTCGTAGGTGATCTGCAGCACGCGCTCGCCGGTCTTCTCGCACTTCACGAAGCCGGGATGGCTGGGCAGCGCGGCCAGGTCGCGGTCGAGCGTGAGGACGAGGATCTTCTCGCGTGCCATGCCCACCAGCTCGCGGGTCGGCTTGTTGGCGATCAGTTCGCCGTGGTTGATGATGGCGATGCGGTCGCAGAGTTCCTCGGCTTCTTCGAGGTAGTGCGTGGTCAGCACGATCGTCGCGCCTTCCCGGTTCAGCTCGCTGACAAGCTCCCAGAGCTGGCGGCGCAGTTCCACGTCCACGCCCGCAGTCGGCTCGTCGAGCACCAGCACCGGCGGCTGGTGGACCAGCGCCTTGGCGATCAGCAGGCGGCGCTTCATCCCGCCCGAAAGCGTGCGCGCATAGGCATCACGCTTGTCGGACAGGTGGACGGCGCGCAGCAGGTCTTCCGAGCGGCGCAGCGCCTTGGTGATGCCGTAGAGACCGGCCTGGTTCTCCAGCACTTCGAAGGGCGTGAAGAACGGGTCGAACACGATCTCCTGCGGGACGATGCCGATCGAGCGCTTGGCATTGCGCTGGTCGCGGTCGATGTCGAAGCCCCAGATATCGATCGAGCCCGAGGTCTTGCGGACCAGCCCCGCCATGATGTTGATGAGCGTGGACTTGCCCGCACCGTTGGGGCCGAGCAGGCCGAAGATGCCGCCTTCCGGCACGTCGAAGGAAACGCCCTTGAGCGCCAGCTTGCCTTCGCCGCTTCCGGCGGGGGCATAGCGCTTCTTGAGGTCGCGGATCGAGATGGCGGCGCCGCTGGTCGTGGGGGTCGAGCTGGTCATGGCCCGCATGTGGGGCAGGACGGCGCGCCAGTAAAGGGCGTCTATCCCTCCGTCATCGAAAGCGCCGTCCGGTCAGCCGGTCCTACAGCCCCTCGCGGCTGTCGAACACCGAGCGGCTGGCTTCGATCGCCGGGCGGTTCGCGAAAGCCCAGGCACCGAGTTCCTTCACCGGCAGCGACAGCGAATGGCCGAGATCGCTCAGCGCATATTCGACGCGCACCGGCACGCTGGCATGGACAGTGCGCACCACCAGCCCGTCGCGCTCCAGCGCGCGCAAGGTGCGCGAGAGCATCTGCTGCGAAATCCCGTCGATCGCGCGCTTCAACTCGTTGAAATGCAGGTCCCCCTCCAGCAGGGTCATGACCACCAGCATCGACCACTTGTCGCCCACACGGCTGAGAATATCGCCGATCACCCGGCATGCGCCCGCCGAATGCACGACTTCGGGCGCGGTCGCCGGAGTGAGGTCGGCTGCCTCCAAGCTCGCTGCCTCAAAGGTGGTCACGTCCATGTTACCTGGTCCTGAAAAAATGCGCTCTTGGCGTCCGTCGCCATCCAACATAGCTATGGCCGGTCACATTTTCAAACCTGGACCCTTTTCCAGACCACCCCCCTTTTCAAGACCATCACTAGAGGTTCTCTCCCCATGAAGCTTCTTCATCTCGATTCCAGCATCCTCGGCGAAAACTCGGTGAGCCGCGCCGTTTCGGCCGCCATCGTCGAAAGCCTGACCAAGGCCGATCCCGCGCTCGAAGTCAGCTACCACGACCTTGCCGCCGAAGCCCTGCCGCACCTGACGCTCGAAGTCCTCGGCAACCCGGACGGCACCCCCGAACTGGCCGAATTCCTCGCCTCCGACGTGATCGTAATCGGCGCGGGCATGTACAACTTCACCATCCCCAGCCAGCTCAAGGCCTGGTTCGACCGCGTGCTCGTGGCCGGCAAGACCTTCCAGTACACCGCCGAAGGCCCGCAGGGCCTGGCTGGCGGCAAGAAGGTCTACGTGGCCCTGTCGCGAGGCGGCTACTACGGTGAAGGCCAGCCCGGCGCCGCCGTCGAGCATGCCGAAAGCTACCTGCGCGCCGTGCTCGGCTTCGTGGGCATCACCGATCCCGTGTTCGTCCTGGCCGAAGGCATCGCCATCGGTCCGGAAGTCCGCGAGAAGGCACTTGCCGATGCTCTCGCCGAAGCGGGCGCCTTGGCCGTCCCGGCCTGATAGAAGAATAGCGATGGCCCCGTCGCGTCTCGACACGCGGCGGGGCCATTTGCATGCTGGAAATTCCCGTGAAGGCTTGGTAATCGGCCAGACCATGAGCACGCAGCCCGAAACCGTCTTCACCGATTCCCACCGCGTTTCCTGCGACGGGGCCACCGAAATCCGCTCGAACGGCACCTACAAGGCTGCCGCGCTCGGCCACCCGCGCGTGTGGCTGGAGATCGACGAGAAGGGCTATGTCGAGTGCGGTTACTGCGACCGCCGCTTCGTCCTCAAAGGCGGCCCGGCCGACCAGCAGGCGGCCTGATCTCCTTCTCTCTGCGCGCCGGGCTTTAGCAGCCCGGCTCCCATAACGCATTGCCTCCGAGGCTGTTAAAAAGGCCCGGAAATCCATGCCCCGCGCCCAATGCTTGCACATTTGTCATAAATTGGGCAGCATCCCGGTCCGGGAACAGCATGGAGAAAGCCATGGACGACCTGAATCGCCCGAATACGGGTTCCGGCACGACTTCCGGCTTCGAATTCAATCACCCGACGATCATCAGCCTGCTCTATCTGGCATCCTACTTCACCGGGATCACGGCGATCGTGGGCATCGTGCTCGCTTTCGTCTGGCGCGGTGAGCCCAAGGAAGCCTGGGAAGAATCCCACTACCAGTACCTGATCAACACGTTCTGGATCGGACTTGCCGGGACCGTGGTCGGCTTCCTGCTGCTGATCGTGGCGATCGGCCTTCTCGTCCTCGCCGCCGTCTCCATTCTGGTGATCGTGCGTAGCGTAATGAGCCTGCTCAACGCCCAGAAGCACGCGCCGATGCCGAATCCGGGCAGTTGGCTGATCTGAACCACGGTAACCGGATGCTAAGGCCGGAGCCTTAAAGTCGATTTCAGGGAAGGATGCCGGGGGGCCGCTGCCTGTGAACACATTGAGAATACGCGCGCACCAACGCTACGCCGTCCGCCGGGAGACTCGCATCCTGCGCGGCTCCCGCTGCGTCGGCACCGGTCTGCTGGTCGAGATTTCGCAGGAAGGCTGCCGGATCGGCTGCGTCGTGCCCGCAGATCTCCTTTCCGATCCCATCGTCAACGGCGACGTGCTCGCCATCGCTCCAGAGGGTGCCGAGCCGTTCGAAGCCCTCGTGCGCTGGAGCGGCAATGGCACGCTCGGTTTCCGTATGCTCCAGCCCTTCCACCATCACGAACTGGACCGGCTGATTCGCACTTGCCGGGGAGAATTCGACGCGCCAGAGGCACGCGACTACGGAACCTGAGGACCTTTCTCTCCCTATGCCAAATCGTACCCGTCGGCGCTCGCTTTCCGCGCCGATCTGGCTTCTGCTCCCCCTCGTCCTCGTCGCGGGTCTCTATTACTGGCATGGCGCGAAGACCGGCGCCCCCGGCAGCGGCCTGTTCAACGCGCCGGACGGGGAGAGCGCCCGTTTCGCCCGCTGCTCCGGCCCGGTGCGCAAGACTTGCGTCGTCGACGGCGACACCTTCTGGTATCGCGGCACCAAGATCCGCATCGCCGACATCAATACCCCGGAAACCAGCAAGCCCGAATGCAGCGCCGAAGCCCGGCTCGGCGCCCAGGCGACCGAGCGGCTGATCGCCCTGCTCAACGACGGACCGTTCTCGCTCCAGCCCGGCGGAGACGGCCGCGACCAGGACCGCTATGGCCGCGCCCTGCGCATCGTCACCCGCGGCGGTCACAGCCTCGGCGCGACCCTGGTGGACGAAGGCCTCGCCGAGCAATGGAAAGGCCGTCGCGGCACCTGGTGCTGATACGAAAAGGCCCGGAAGCGATGCTTCCGGGCCTTTTCGTTTAGACTTGGCTTCCGCTTATTCGGCAGCCTCGGTGGCGCCGAACATGTCCGGCTCGGTGCCTTCCACGACCAACACGTCGTCGTTGGTCTTCACCTTGCGGCGCGAATCGAAGTTCGACCAGACATCGTTCCAGTTGCCGCGCGTCGCGCCCTTCGAATATTCGGTGGCGCGGGTCTCGAAGAAGTTGGCATGCTCGACGCCGTTCAGCAGCGGCTGGAGCCACGGCAGCGGGTGATCCTCGATCAGGTAGATCGGGTTGAGGCCGAGCTGACCCATGCGCCAGTCGGCGATGTAGCGGATGTACTTCTTGATGTCCTTGGCGGTCATGCCGGGGACCGGGCCCATCTCGAAGGCGAGATCGATGAAGGCGTCTTCCAGGCGGACGGTGGTCTGGCACTGGTCGGCGATGTCGTCCTTCACCGCCTTGGTCAGGCAGCCGCGCTCCTGCACGAAGGCGTGGAACAGGCGGGTGATGCCCTCGCAGTGCAGCGATTCGTCGCGGACCGACCACGAGACGATCTGGCCCATGCCCTTCATCTTGTTGAAGCGCGGGAAGTTCATCAGCATCGCGAAGCTGGCGAAGAGCTGCACACCCTCGGTGAAGCCGCCGAACATGGCGAGCGTGCGGGCGATGTCCTCGTCGTTGTCGACGCCGAACTTCTGGAGGTAGTCGTGCTTGGCCTTCAGTTCCTCGTACTCAAGGAACATGCCGTATTCGCTTTCGGGCATGCCGATGGTGTCGAGCAGGTGCGAATAGGCGGCGATGTGCACCGTCTCCATGTTGGAGAAGGCGGTAAGCATCATCTTCACTTCGGTCGGCTTGAAGACGCGGGCGTACTTCTCGTGGTAGCAGTCCTGCACTTCCACGTCGGCCTGGGTGAAGAAGCGGAAGATCTGGGTGAGCAGGTTGCGCTCATGCTCCGAGATGTTCTGCGCCCAGTCGCGGCAATCCTCGCCCAGCGGCACTTCTTCCGGCAGCCAGTGAATCTGCTGCTGCGTCTTCCAGAAGTCGTAGGCCCAGGGATATTCGAAGGGCTTGTAGGTCTTGCGGGCTTCGAGAAGGGACATGGACGGAAAACTCCGGGGGTTCGATTCGCATGGGGCGCCGGGCGATTCGAAAGGCCGTAAAGCGGACTTTCGCGCCATTCCCGGCGCATGATTTCAGAGGCATGGAGGAAACCTCGATGCCGACACCCGCCACGATACCCAAATTTGATCGTTTTTGGAGCGGGTTGAACAAACTTTGCACAGCTTAAAAAAGCACATCTAGCGCCTCCCCGGATATAGGAACGCTAGGGATTGTAGGCCAGAGCAAAGGCGGTCCATTTCATGCGAATCGTGGAACCGCGCCGGTTTGCAGGCTATTCCCAAGTGATCGGGCCGCAGATCGGCCCCAACCGGAGGACCTGCCATGTCGTCTTCGCCATCCCCCTTCGATCCCGTCCAGACGTCCTGGCCCACCGAATCGGGAGTGATCCGCAAGGGCATGACGGTCATCGACGCGGACGGCTTCGCGATCGGCACGGTCGATCATCTGGATGGTCAGGAAGTCGTGCTGGAAGGCGAAGGTTCGCCCTTCATCGCGGTCTCGGAAATCGACGGCGTGGACGGCGACAAGGTCCTGCTCTCTCCGCGCGGAGATGCCACGTTCGGCCTCGGCGCGCAGCCCTGAGAGGCCGTTTCCACGAGCCGGTTTCCCGCTGAGACCAATGCCGGAACGAAGCGCCTCAGCGCGCCGTTGAAAAGGCATCGACAGTCAACGGGAGAGAATACCATGTTCGAAAAGCTGCGCATCCGCGAGCATATGGAAGTAACCGACTCCACCGGCCAGCACGTTGGTACGGTGGACGAGGTGAAGGACGACCAGATCAAGCTGACCCGTTCGGACAGTTCCGACGGCGCCCATCACTTCCTCCCCTTCGACACCGTGGACCGGATCGAAGATAACCGCGTCTACCTGAAGCAGGGCACCGCAATCCCCGCAGGCGTCGGCGCGAACTGATCGCCGCCAAGGGGGAGGCTAACGCCTTCCCCCCATAGAACCCCGGCCCCTCCCCGTCCGACCGGGGCGCTGGGTCGGGGGTATTTTTACGTTTGAGCCTGCATTTTCCATGCCTGCGCCCATCGCAAACTGCATCCATTTTCCCAAAGTAAAAATGTCGGCATGCCGCGTACCCAGCAAGACGACTGGCGCCCCATCAAAGTTAATCCAACGGACACCATTCCGGAACCTCGCTCTCCCTTCGAGCCTCCATCGCAAAATTCTGCCCTTTCTGCGGAACGAAGCCAAGAGCTGATGGCATCGCGAACACTGAACCGCCTATTACCCTGAACTAATTGCAATTATCTATTCAAACATAATCCATTTCTGATATGATCGCGCTGCCTCGCAATCCATTGAGGGCGAAATCGTGATGGCAGCACCCAAGAAGATATTCGTTCTCGGCGGCGACGGTTTCTGCGGCTGGCCTACTTCGCTTCATCTGTCGGGCCTGGGGCACGATGTCACCATCATCGACAATTTCTCCCGGCGCCGCATCGATGCCGAACTCGGCATTCGCAGTCTTACACCGATCGTATCGCTGGAGCAGCGGATCGACGCCTGGCGCGATGTCGGCGGCAAAGTTCTCAAATTCCACTATCTGGATGTCGCAGAAGACTACGCACAGCTTGCAGAATTACTGGAAGCGGAGCGCCCCGATACCATCGTCCATTTCGCCGAACAGCGCGCCGCGCCCTATTCGATGCGCGGCGCCGCCGAGAAGCGCTACACCGTGGGCAACAACGTGGGCGGCACCCACAATGTCCTGACCGCGCTGGTCGAGCGCGAGCTGGACTGCCATCTCGTCCACCTCGGCACCATGGGCGTCTACGGTTACGGCGGTGCCGGTTTCGAGATTCCCGAGGGCTATCTCGAGGTCGACATCACCGACCGCGACGGCGCCCGGCACGAATGGGAAATCCTCTACCCGACGCGGCCCGGCAGCGTCTATCACATGACCAAGTCGATCGATCAGCTGCTGTTCCAGTTCTATGCCCAGAACGACCGGCTGCGAATCACCGACCTGCACCAGGGCATCGTCTGGGGCACCCAGACCGAGGAGACCCGCCGCCATCCGGACCTCATCAACCGGTTCGACTATGACGGCGAATACGGCACCGTGCTCAACCGTTTCCTGGTTCAGGCGGCGATCGGCCATCCGCTGACCGTCCACGGCACAGGCGGCCAGACCCGCGCCTTCATCAATATCCAGGACACCGTGCGCTGCATCGCGCTGGCGGTGGACCATCCGCCGCAGGCGGGCGAGCGGGTGAAGATCCTCAACCAGATCGCGGAGACCCTGCGCGTGCGCGATCTTGCCGCGCTGGTCTCCGAAGTCACCGGCGCCCGGATCGAATATCGCCCCAACCCGCGCAAGGAAGCCGCCGAAAACGACCTGGAAGTCAGCAATGCCACGTTCCGCGCGCTCGGCCTCGATCCGATCACTTTGCATGAAGGCCTGCTGAAGGAGACCTTCGAGATTTCCGCCCGCTTCGCCGATCGCGTCGATCCGCACCATATCCCGGCCCGCACCGCCTGGTCGCGGGACGAGCGCGCGAAGCTGGACGAACCGGACGGGAAGGTCGTGCCCTTCCCCGGAGGACCGACGCGCATCGACGCCGCCTGAACCACGCAGATTCCAGAGGGGAAACAGCCGATGAGGCTTTGGGGTATCGGTTTGCTGGCGCTGGTGCTGATCGGCGTGCTCATCGTCATCGGCCAGACCGGCCTGTTCGACAGCCTGACCAACCGCAACCGGATCGGCCCGCCCTATTTCGACGATTTCGAACGCGGATCGAGCGCCTTCATCGACCGGGACGGACGCTCGGTCTTCGTCTCCCAGGTCCATCCGGATGCACCGACGATCCTCTCCGGCCTGCCCTCCTACACTGCCCGGACCTTCCGCCTGCCGGTGGATAGTCGTCCGGTCGGCGGCACTTACGACCTCGCCTTCCGCGTCGATGCCGCGCGCGGCGCGCAAGGCGCGCTCAGGATCACCATCAACGGGGTGAAGCGCGCCGACGTGATCCTGAACGAGGGGCGCAGCGAGCAGAAGGCGCAAGTGGAACTCACCCCGTCCGAACTCGCGGCGCGCGAACTGGACGTGCGGATCGCGCTGGTCGGGCGCGGCCCCTTGCAGGAATGCACCCCGAACGAGGCGATGTCGGCGGTCGTCACCATCGAGCCGCCGAGCGGGCTGAACCTCCGTCTCGACAAGCCGCTGGCCACCACCCGCGACCGGCTGGCACTCTGGGGCAGCCTGATCCCGGTACTCTGGGAGGATGACGAAAAGGCTGCCGACCTCTCCCGCCTGATCGCCGCCGCCAGCCTCGTGGACAAAGGCTACGCGGTCTATTTCGGCGAGAAGGGCCTGTCCGGGGACGATCTGGCGGAACTGCTGAAACAGGCGCCGGACAACCGCCCCACACGCGGCCCGCTCGCCTATCCGATCCCGCTGCTGTCCGACTCCGCCAATGCCGGAACCCGCCGCTTCGACCGCGAGACGACCTGGCGCTACAGCTATGCCGCCGCCGACCTGCCGGGCCGCGAACTTCCCAAGGCGCTGGACCTGCGCATGATGCTGGGGCCGATCGCGGGCACCCGCACGAGCCTGGTGGTCACGCTCAACGGCCGCCTGCTCGCCACCCGCCATCTGGCCGAGGACGACGACCGCCTCAACCAGTCCATCGCCCTGCCGCCCGAAGTGCAGAAGGCGCGCAACGAGCTGGAAGTGACGCTCAGTTCCTACGACAACGACGACCAGCGCTGCGGCGCGATGCGGCTGATCGCGGCGGAAATGCTGCCCGCCACCGTGCTTCAGGGCGGCGGCCCGCGCGTCGACCTGCCGATCCTGCGCCTGCGCGCGGCGCTTCAGGCAAGCCAGCCGGTCACGCTTTCCGCCAATGCCCTCACCGCGCCCGACGCCCAGGCCGCCGCGCGCATGATCGGCGAACTCGGCGCCAGCCGCCTGCGCTTCGTCGATCGCAATGCCAGGGCGACGATCCAGGTTCTCTCCGGCGATGTCGGCAAAGAGGCTGCCAAGCTGCGTCTGCCGGGCAGTGTCTGGCTCCTCCATTTCCCGCAGGACCGCCGCGACGAACTGGTCGTCGAACCGCTCACCGCGCAGGCCTCGGGCCTCTCCGCGCGGGTGGCGATAGTGCTCCAGCTTCCCGCAGGCGCCCTTCCCACCGCGCCTCCCACACCGGCCCCCTCGCCAACGCCGCCGCCCGCAAAGACGCGGTAATGGAAGCCGCCAAGGAACTCGCCCGGCGCAGCGCGAACTTCTGGTCGGTCGACAGCCGGCCGGGCGGCCTGGCGGTTCCGGTCTCGCTGCTGCGCGCGCCCGCGCTGCTGCTGACGTTCTCGATCATCGCGGTGGTCCAGCTCGCGGTGTTCGAACTGGGCTGGCTCGACACCTGGTTCCCCGCGCGCGACTATGTGTTCGGCCCCTATCAGGGTGGTCACGCGATCTCGATCCGCACTTTCATCCTCTCGTTCTACCTCGCCTTCTCGATCTATGCCGCGGGCACGGTCCGCGCGCGGGCGGTCTTCGCGCTGGAGCTGGTCCTGCGCTTCCTCGTCACATGCGCGCTGCTCGATCTCGCCAGCACCGTGCTCGCGCTGCTGGCCGGAGAGGCCTATCCGCTCGGGGTGATCCAGATCGTCGCCGGGCTGCTCGGCTTCGGCATCTTCGCCTATGTCATGCTCGAACACGGGACGATGCCGGAATCGGTGCCGGTGCGCATCGACCGCCAGTTCGCGCTGCGCTCGCTGCTGCGCCTCTCGCTGACCGGACTGGTCGCGGCGGTGATCTCGGTCTGGGCCGGTTTCCACCACTTCGAGGCGCTCGACGACTTGCGCGAAGTCGCCCTGCTCGGCGGCATCGGGCCGGGGGTGGTGCTGTTCCTGTTCCTGCTGTTCCTGCAACTCTACGTCGTCGCCACGGTCGAGCGCCGACTCTTGCTGCGCAAGGACTTCGCCGCCCCGCTCAGCGTGATCGTGCCTGCCCACAACGAGGCCTATGTCATCGCCGAGACCATCCGCCAGATCGACCGCGCCGCGCAGCACTACGCCGCCCCGGTGGAACTCGTGGTGCTCGACAATGCCTCCAGCGATGAGACCGGCGAGATCGCCCGCGCCGCCATCGCCGCCTGCACCGCCGCCGAAGGCCGCGTCGTCCACGTCGCCCGGCCCGGCAAGGCCCATGCGCTCAACACCGGGGTCGCCGTCGCCCGCCATGCCTATATCGTGCGGGTCGACGCCGACACCCAGATCGGGCCGGACTGCCTGCGCCTCGCCATGCAGAACTTCGCCGATGCCGATACCGGCGCGGTGGGCGGAGTGCCCGTCCCGCCCGGCGGTGCCCCGTTCGACGGTGGACGCCTTGTCGAAGTGCTGCTCAAGCACAGCTACTATTCGCCGGGGCTGACCGCGATCACCGGGCTGGTCGGCATTCCCGGCATGTTCGTGATCTACCGCGCCGACGCCCTGCGCCGCGCCGGAGCCTTTGCCGCGGGGATGAACGGCGAGGATACCGACATCTCGCTGCGCATCGCCGAGCTGGGTTTCCGCACCCTGGTCGACGAGCGGGTGCGCTACGTCTCCGAAGTGCCGACCAGCTTCGCGCACTTGCGGGAGCAGCGCCTGCGCTGGTTTCGCTCGATCTACCATGTCAGCTCGCGGGCGCGGACGCTGATCCTCTCCCCGCGCGTGACCATTCGCGGCAAGCTGATCCTGCCCTACATGCTGATGAACAATGCCCGCCGCGCAATGACGGTGCCGATCCTGATCTTCGGCCTGTTCGAACTGCTGCTGACCCGCTCGACCAATACCCAGCTGTCGTGGCAGGCGGTGGCCGCCGTGGTATTCGGCTCGCCGATGCTGGTGGCGGTGATGGCGATCGCCCTCGCCCGCGAGCCGCGTGCGCTGCTCTCGCTGCCATCCTACGTGTTCTTCCGGGGCCTGCGCGCCTGGTACACGCTGGAATCGGCGCTGACGATCCCGATCAACACCCGCCCCCACACGATCCGCCTGCCGGAAACCGCCATTCCCGAGACCGTCACTCCCAACAGCGCCGAACCGCAGGAGCCTGCATGAGCCTGTATCGCCCCGCCCTGTCCGCAACTCTGTCCGTGCCCCTCGCCGCCGCCTGTGCCTGCCTCGCACCCGCCGCCGCCTCGGCCAGGGCGGGGGATGCCTGGATCGCCGGGGAGACCTGGGTCGGCCGCGACGTCGTTCCGCCCGACGTCATCGACTCCACCGCCAGCCAGGACCGCATCTTCACCGATATCGGCACCCAGGCGACCCTCAATTACGACACCGGCCCGGCAATCCTGCGCGGCCTAGCCGGATTTCAGGCCTTCCCGGCGGAGTCCGACTACAACCGCTACCGCCTCGGCGCCGAGGCGCAGGTCGACATTCCGCTCGCCGCGCGTGGCCGCACCCGGCTGCGGCTGATCCCCGGTTTCGACTATGTTTTCGACGACCATGGCCGGGTGTTCGACCGGGTGCGGATCGACGGCCAGCTCATCCATCGCCACAGTCCGGAGCACGTCTCGACGCTGCGCCTGCGCTACGGCTACCGCAACCAGACCGAGCGCCGCTTCACCGGCTACGACCAGTCCGAATGGCTGGGCGAACTGCGCCACGTCTGGCGGCCCGGCAATGCCCGCACCCGCGTCCAGGCCTCGCTGCTGGGCCTGCACAACAATGCCGAGGACGACCGCTTCACCTACGACGGCTACGGCACCCAGATCATCGCCCGCACGCCGGTGGCGGAGAAGCTGGAACTCTACGAACGGCTCTACCTCGTCCGCCGCGAATACAAGGACGACTTCTCGCGGATCTATCCCTACCCCCGGCGGGACACCCAGTTCCGGGGCACCGCCGGGCTACAATATGCTCTCGACAAGCGCTTCGCGCTCTACGGCGAGGCAGGCTACACGAAGAACCACTCCAACGTGCCGACCCGCGACTACCAGGGCTTCGTCGGCAGGCTCGGCATACGCTGGAACTTCGCCCTCACCGATTGAGGGAGAAACTTAATCTCCGGCGACCGTCATCCCGTCGATTCGCAAGGTCGGCACATTGATTGCGCGGTGCCATTCGAGGTCGTTTGCGGCAGTCAGTCCCCCGAACATCGCCAGCAGGTTGCCCGCCACCGTGAACTCGGCGATCGGCCCGGCGATCTCGCCATTGACGATACGGAAGCCCGAAGCGCCGCGGCTGTAGTCGCCGGTCACGCCGTTGACGCCGTGGCCGATCAGTTCGGTGATGTAGACGCCGTCCGCGATGTCGGCGATCAACTCGGCCGGGCTGGCCGTGCCGGGCTGGAGATGCAGGTTGCCTACCGAGACACCGGGCGCACCGCCGCCGCCGCGCGCGGCATGGCCGGTCGGCTCCAGCCCGAGCTGCCGCGCCGAAGCGCTGTCGAGCAGCCAGGTGGTCGGGCGTCCATCCTCGATCAGGTTGCGCGCGCGGGTCGGCAGACCCTCGCCGTCGAAGGGGCGCGAGCGCAGGCCGCGCAGGGTATGCGGTTCTTCCACCAGCACGATCCCCGGCGCAAAGATCTGCTCGCCCAGCTTGTCCAGCAGGAAGCTGGAGCGGCGGGCGATGGCGCTGCCGGAAATGGCCCCGGTGAAGTGCCCGATCAGCGATCCGCCGACGCGCGGATCGAAGACCACCGGCATCGCCCCGCTCGCCATGCGGCCCGGTTCGAGCCGGGCGACCGCGCGCTCGGCAGCCAACACGCCGATCTCGGCGGGCGGCGGCAGGTCGGCGCGGTGGTGCGTGGAGCGCCAGGCATAGTCGCGCTGCTTGGCCGCACCTTCGCCCGCGACGATCGAGACGCTGAGCGAATGGCTGGTCGAACCGTAGGCCCCGGCGAAACCGTGGCTGGTGGCCAGCGCGAAAACTCCGGTTCCGGCGCTGGCGGTGGCACCATCGGAATTGCTGACGCGGGCCACGGCGCGCGCGGCATCCTCGGCCTCCAGCGCGGCGGCGCGCAGATCGTGCGGGCTGGGTTCGGCGGGGTCGAGCTGATCGAGTTCGGGCCAGGGGCCACGGCTCAGCAGTTCCTCGGGCGCAAGCCCTGCATAGGCGTCTTCCGGCGCCGCCCCGGCCATGGCGATAGCGCGGGCGGCGAGTTCGTCGAGCGCCTGCGGGGAGAGGTCGGAGGAGCCGATGCTGGCCGAACGCTTGCCGAGGAAAACCCGCAGCGAAATATGCTCGCTTTCGGAGCGTTCGACATCTTCGAGCTTGCCCAGACGGACCTGGATGCCCTCGGACGAACTGGCGCCGAACACGGCATCGGCGGCATCGGCGCCGGCCTTGCGCGCGCGGTCGACGAGGTCCTGTGCGCGGCCTAGCGCTTCCTGTGGGCTGAGCATCTTCTTGCGGTCTCCAGATCCCCGAAAGGGTGGGGGAGCGCAGCCCTAAACGCCGCGAGGGCCAAGCGCAAATCCCGCGTGGAATCCGCTCATTTCACCAGCAGGGAAAGCCCCTTGAACAGGCCGGTGATCGCGAAGGGCAAGCCGATCGCCAACAGCCAGAGCAGCAGGCGGTCTCGGCGGTAGTAAGAGGCCATCGCGGGATCGTGGGCCTGCCGGTCGTCGAGCCGGTTCCAGCGCGCCTCGAACCGGCGGCAGGCCGGAATGATCGCGACGACCAGGATGACGAGCGCCAGATAGGGCAGCAGCGATTCGCCGTGGTTCTTCAGCGCGCCGACGGTGACGAATATCTGCAAGGCGGTATAGACAAGCAGGGC
The DNA here is from genome assembly GCF_055521635.1 of Novosphingobium sp. BL-S-20. Taxonomy (NCBI): domain Bacteria; kingdom Pseudomonadati; phylum Pseudomonadota; class Alphaproteobacteria; order Sphingomonadales; family Sphingomonadaceae; genus Novosphingobium; species Novosphingobium sp. BL-S-20. The sequence continues at coordinate 2,947,547 of NZ_CM145494.1, forward strand.
GTAGGCGATGTTGTCGCTCATCTTGCGGCGCCAGTCGGCCTTGGCCCAGTCTTTCAGCGAGCCGCCCTCGGGCGCCACCGGTTTGTCCGACAGGCCGCCGGGTACGCTCCAGCCGGCGCCTCGATGTGCGTGGGCAGGATTTTCTGGCATCACGTCATGCTTGCCGGTGCTGTCCATCGTCGTTTCCTGTCTGTCTGCGACTCTGATTTTTTCCGGGCCTGCTTTCCAGTTCCCGAACTTGGGCGACCGCCCCCGGTCGCCGTCCCCGAAATCCACTAGATCACTTGATGCTGCGGATTTCAAGTTCACCCCATGAACCCGCAAGATTGTTACCCGGTTCCGAAAGCCGTCCGGTTCCAGGCACGGTCGATCCGTCATTGCGTTCCCCCACAAGGTCCTCCCCCGCCCCGCCGCCAAGCGCCGGACCATGCAGGAAACCTGCCAATCGGCTCGATATCCGTCGAATGCCGACTTGCCGAGGCCCCGGCGGATGCTTAAACCGCTCTGAAGATGACCGGAACCACCGAACTTCCCGCACAGGCAGCCGCTTCGGCAGGCCATCACGTGCCCACCGTCGCCGAAGCCGGCGGGCTCGAAGTGATCTCGATCGCCAAGAGCTACGACAAGCGCGCCGTCCTCACCGACATTTCGCTCTCGGTCGCCAAGGGCGAGGTGCTCGGCCTGCTCGGCCCGAACGGCGCGGGCAAGACCACCTGCTTCTATTCGATCATGGGTCTGGTACGCCCCGATTCGGGCCGCATCCTGATGGACGGCGTCGATGTGACGCGCCTGCCGATGTATCGCCGCGCGATCCTCGGCCTCGGCTATCTGCCGCAGGAAACCTCGATCTTCCGCGGCCTCACGGTGGAACAGAACATCGGCGCCGTGCTCGAACTCAACGAGCCGGACAAGGACGTGCGCGCCAGCGAACTGGAGCGCCTGCTCGACGAATTCGGCCTCACCCGCCTGCGCTCCAGCCCGGCCATGGCCCTGTCCGGCGGTGAGCGCCGCCGCTGCGAGATCGCCCGCGCGCTGGCCGCCAAGCCCTCGATCATGCTGCTGGACGAACCCTTCGCCGGTATCGACCCGCTCTCGATCTCCGACATCCGCGACCTTGTGAAGGACCTCAAGACGCGCGGCATCGGCGTGCTCATCACCGACCACAACGTGCGCGAGACGCTCGACATCGTGGACCGCGCCTGCATCATCTACGGCGGCCAGGTGCTCTTCGCGGGCAGCCCGGAAGCCCTCGTCGCCGACGAGAACGTGCGCCGCCTCTACCTCGGCGAAGGCTTCACGCTGTGACCCTCGCGGCAGGCGCACGCCTGTCGAAAGGCTCCTGTCCGCAGGACCTCTAGTCCGTGGCGCTGGGACCCCGCCTGGATCTCAGGCAAAGTCAGTCACTGGTCATGACGCCGCAGCTCCAGCAGGCAATCAAGCTGCTGGCGCTGTCCAACCTCGAAATCGAGGCTTTCATCGGCGAGTCCCTGGAAGCCAACCCGCTGCTCGACCTCGGCGGCGCCCCCGCTTCCCCGGCACCCGAAGCGGGCGAAGCCCCGGAAGAGGCCCGGCGCACCACGCTCGAAGACTCCCCGGTGGACCGGCTCATCGGCGAAGGGCGCGGTGAGGACGACCGGCCGCTCGATATCGACACCACCGCGCTCGATCGTGACCGCGACACCGGCGAATGGTCCGCCGATGTGCGGTCAGGTTACGGCGAGGACCTGCCCGGCATCGACGCCAGGATAGACGAGCGCGGCAGCGGCGAAACCTCGCTCACCGCCCATCTGGAAGCGCAAGTCGGCGCCGCCACCGCCGATCCGCTAATCGCCGCGATCGCCCACTACATCATCGGCCAACTCGACGAAGCGGGCTACCTGCCGATCACCCTTGTCGAAGTGGCACAGGACCTCGGCGTCGAACGCGCCGAAGCCGAAGCCGCCCTCGCCGTCGTACAGACGCTCGACCCCACCGGCGTCGGCGCCCGCACTTTGTCAGAATGCCTGACCCTCCAGGCTCGCGAGGCCGACCGCCACGACCCCTGCATGGCCCGCCTGATCGAGAACCTCGACCTGCTGGCGCGCGGCGATCTCGCCCGGCTCAAGCGGATCTGCGGTGTGGATGACGAAGACTTCGCCGACATGCTGGCCGAACTGCGCGGCTACGACCCCAAGCCCGGCCTGCGCTTCGGCGGCGAGACGAGCGCGGCGGTAACGCCCGACATCCTCGTCACCGCCCGTAGCGATGGCGGCTGGAACGTGGCGGTCAACCAGGCCAGCCTGCCGCGCCTGATCGTCAACCGCAGCTATTACGTCGAACTCAAGGGCAATTGCGCCGACAAGGGTTCACGCGCCTGGCTTTCCGACAAGCTGGCCGACGCCAACTGGCTGATAAAAGCGCTGGACCAGCGGCAGAAGACCATCCTCAAGGTCGCCAGCGAGCTGGTGAAGCAGCAGGAAGGCTTCTTCCGTCAGGGCGTGTCGCAGCTTCGCCCGCTCACCCTGCGTACCGTCGCCGAGGCGATCGGCCTGCACGAATCAACCGTCAGCCGGGTGACCTCCAACAAGTACCTGAACTGCCCGCGAGGCACTTACGAGCTGAAGTTCTTCTTCACCTCCGGCGTCGCGGCGGCGAGCGGCGAAGGCGCGTCGGCAGAAGCGGTGAAGGCAGCGATCCGCCAGCTGATCGATGCCGAAGACCCCAAGGCGATCCTCTCCGACGACACGCTGGTGGACCTGCTCAAGGGCAAGGGCTTCGAACTCGCCCGCCGCACGGTGGCGAAGTACCGCGAAGCCATCGGCCTCGGCAGTTCGGTCCAGCGCCGCCGGCAGAAAGCCATTGCCGCGCTGCGCTGAAATTCCCGCTCGGCACATTCATCGATTCGACACAATTCGATTTGAATTGCAGCAAATCGTGATAGCCTGCTTTCCATGAAGCGCATCGTACTTGCGACAACCTGAAAATGGGCGACGCAAGTACGGTGCACTTCATGGAAAGGATTGCCGATGTCCTACGCCGATCGACATTCCAACAATCATCAGAAGGCCTTTACCGGCGGCATAGTCGCCCTGATCCAGGGCGGACTTGTTATCGCTCTGGTCAACGGTTTTGCCGTCACCATGTTCAAGAGCGATCCGCCCAAACATATCGAAGCCACGCAGATCAAGCTCGAACCCATTCCGCAGCCGCCGCCGCCCGAACCCAAGGCTCAGCCCGATCAACCGGTGGACCAGCCGCTGCTGACCGCGCCTGCACCGCGCATTCCGATCGCGGTGAACGATCCGGTCCAGGTCGCGACGACCGTGCCCACCGCCACCCCGACCGCGTTCGAGACCGAAAGGGTGGCGCTCATCCAGCCCACGCCGACCGAGACTCCGGCCCGGTTCCAGCCCAAGGGCGCCCTGCCGCGCAATGCGGCCTCCGGCTGGGTGACGACGCAGGACTATCCCACCGCCGACTTGCGCGCCGAACATCAGGGAAGCGTACGTTTCCGGCTCGACATCGATGCGAAGGGCCGCGTCGGCCAGTGCAGCATCGTCGCGTCGAGCGGCTATACCGGCCTCGACGAGGCCACCTGCAAATACGTCAGCAGGCGTGCCCGGTTCGAACCGGCCACCAATGCCGACGGCCAGCCGGTCGCCGGCAATTACCTGGGGACGATCCGCTGGATCATCCCGCGGGACTGACCTTCAAACCCCCGGAGGTCGCCCGCCCGGAGCGGCACACTTTCCGCACTTGCGTGCCGCTCCGGCTGATCGCTTCTCCCTCATCCTGAGAGGGTTGGGCCTGCTCCGTACTCCCGAGAGCAGGCCCCTTTACGCATGAATGCCTAACCGGCCTTCGGACTTGCTTCACCCTGTCGCCTTAGCCCCGGAACGGACGATCCTCGTCCGCCGGGAACCGCCGCGATGATACCGAAATGCTTCCATTTCATCTGGGTCGGCGACGAATCCCGCCGCCCCGACAATTGCATCCGAACCTGGCAGGAAGCCCATCCCGACTGGGAATTCCGCCTCTGGGGCAATGCCGAACTGAAGGGGCGCGACTGGATCAACGCCCGCCATATGGCCGCAATGGCGCCCCGCGAACTCAACGGCGTGGCCGACATGATGCGCTGGGAAATCCTGCTCGAACACGGCGGACTGGTCTTCGATGCCGATTCCATCTGCCTGCGTCCGCTGGACGATGACCTGCTCGACTGCGAGGCCTTCGCCTGCTGGGAAAGCGAGATCGCTCGCCCCGGCCTGATCGCGGCAGGCTATTTCGGCTGCGAGGCAGGCAATGCTTTCGTGAAACGGATCGTCGAGGACATTGCCGCCAGCCCCTCGGTGATCGAGGACATGGCATGGAAAACCGTGGGACCGCAGCGCCTGACCAACTGCTACCGCAAGTTCGCCTATACCCCGCTGCGAATCTACCCCAGCCACCTGTTCATCCCACGCCACTTCACCGGGGTAACCTATGAAGGCCGCGATCCGGTCTATGCCCACCAGCTCTGGGGCTCGACGCTGCGTACTTACGAGGACATGCACAAGGCCGATGTGCGCGGGATCGCCCCCTCGCCGCCATCGCCACCGCCATCTCCCGAACCGCCCGCAAGCTCGCCCCTCGAACGCATCCACGCGCCCTATTTCCTCCAGCGCGTGCCGGTGGGGTCGGAGCTGGCCTCACTGGACAGGATGGACGTCTTCGCCAGCCTGCTATCCGGCCAGCGCGTGCTCCACGTCGGCTGCGCGGACTGGCTGATCACCGATCCGCGCACCTCCCTCCACGTCCGCCTCGAAGCGCACTGCGCCCGGCTCGACGGCATCGATCCCCACGGCGAGGCGCTCGAACAGCTGCGACCTTTCGTGAAAGGACAGCTCTTCACCGATTTCGCACAAGTGACCGATCGCTACGACGTGGTGCTCATCCCCGAAGTCATGGAACACGTCCCCGACGTGTCCGGCTTCCTCCGCCGAATTGAGGCCGTGGACGCAGGCCTCTTCCTCATTTCCGTGCCCGACGCCTTTCAGTGCCGCGCCCGCCACTTCGACTATTTGCCGGAAACCGAGACCTTCCTCGAAGGCGTCCACCCCGACCACAACGTCTGGTACACGCCCTATACTTTCGCGAACACCTTGCGGAAATACAGCGGCCTCGAACTGCAACGCATGTGGTTCTTCAACCGCATCTCGCTGCTGGCGCTGCTGAGCAAGCCATCGGCGGCTCTGGCGGCTTGAAGGGAAGAAAGAGAAAAGCAGGGGAGCTTAGCCCCCCTGCACCCCCAGGACTGTCTACCTTGCGCGCGCAGCGACAGGGGTGCGCTCCTTGCGGGAAATAGCTTCATAGCCTGCGGCGCTTCATGCGCTGCTTCGGCGCGAACCTTCCCCCAAACACCCCGTCATGCTGAACTTGTTTCAGCATCCATCTCGCCGGTTAGACCGATGCTGGAGCGACAAGAAACGCCCTCGCCGCGAAAATCACACGTAAGGCGGTTTGTGCAGACCCTTGAGGCTGGTCGTAAATATCTCGCAGCCGGTTTCGGTAATGCCGATCGAGTGCTCGAACTGCGCCGACAGCGACTTGTCGCGCGTCACCGCCGTCCAGCCGTCGGCCAGCAGCTTCACCGGCGGCTTGCCGAGGTTGATCATCGGCTCGATGGTCATGAACATGCCCGGCTTGAGCAGCGGACCGGTGCCGGGACGACCGGCATGGACCACTTCGGGCGCATCATGGAACAGGCGGCCGAGACCATGACCGCAAAACTCGCGCACCACGCCGTAGCGGAACGACTCGGCATAGGCCTGGATCGCCGCGCCGATATCACCCACGCGGTTGCCGGGCTTGGCCTGCTCGATGCCGATCATCAGGCATTCGTAAGTCACGTCCACCAGACGGCGCGCCTTCAGCGAGACGTCTCCGGCCAGATACATGCGGCTGGTGTCGCCGTGCCAGCCGTCGAGCAGCGGGGTCACGTCGATATTGACGATATCGCCGTCCTTGATCGTCTTTTCCGACGGGATGCCGTGGCAGACGACATGGTTGATCGAGATGCAGCACGAATGCGCATAGCCCCGGTAGCCGAGCGTCGCAGGCACGGCGCCGCCGTCCAGCGTCAGTTCGCGAACCTTGTCGTCGATGGCGGCGGTGGTGACACCGGGCTGCACCATCGGTGCGATCTCGTCGAGGATCATGGCGGCAAGGCGGCCTGCCTTGCGCATGCCCTCGAAGCCCTCGGGGCCGTGCAGCTTGATGGTGCCGTCACGCAGGACGGTTTCGCTTCCGGGTTCGACGATCTGGTATTCGGTCATGACGCCTACATAACGATTGTGTTCGCAAATTGCGAGATCGGGAGAGACCGGAGATTGTTTGAAAATCCGCCGCAGGCGGATTTTGGCGGCACCGGCCCACGCCCCCACCCTACCACCCGCTAGGATACTATCGTTGGGTGGTAGGGTGGGGGCGTGGGCCGGTGCCGCTCAAAAATGCCCCTCGGGCATTTTTCAAAAGACCTCTTACTTCCCCACCGAGAAACTCGACCGGTACTGCGGTTTCAGCGCCGCCATGACCGCGCCCGTCACCGGCACCGTCACCTCGTAGCTGCCCTCGGCATAAGGCCCGGCGTTGTAGGGCGGAACCAGCAGGCCGATGCGGTCGAACGTCTGCCCGTTCGTCGAGCCGAGGATCACCACCTGCTCGACCGGATCGATGCATTCGGAGAACATCTCGTCGCTCCTGTCGATGGGGCCACCGCGCTTCTTGACCCGCTCCTTGTCGAGCGCGGCGCAGAACGGCGTGCGGATCGCCTTCGAGAGCGCCTCCTTGCTGGTGAACAGGTCGATGGGCCTGCGCGCCGTCTCGGCATGGCGATCCCACAGCAAGGCGTCGAACGTGCTCATGCCATGCGCGCCGCCCGAATAAGTATAGACTTCCGAGGACAGCGAGAGCCAACCGGGCAGATCGGTGACGACCTTCCATTCCTCGCCGTAGCTATAGGCGTGATAGGGGAAATCATTCTTCTTCGCTTCGGCCTGTCCATCCTTCGCGCTGCTCACAAGATCCGCGCGCGATGCCTCAAGCTGCTTGTCGAGGTTCGCCTTCAGCCCCGGAATCGCGCCCGCTGCGTCCGGATAGGCGTATTCGAACTCGTAGGTGTCGTTCTCCGCCTTTTCCGTGCGCCCGCCGCCCACGGGGACTTCGCTGGCTTCCGGCGCAGGCTCGGGGGCAGCTTCGCTCGCCGTCTCCACCGTGGTCGCAGCGGTTTCCGAAGCGGTGGGAGCGGGCTTCTCGCTCTTGCAGCCACTCACCAGCAGGGCCACGCTTGCAATCGAGACAAGATACCAGGCACCAGATCGCATCATTTTCCCTCTCGGCTCATGCTCGCGGCAAGGCTAGAGAATGGAACCATGACCGACAAGAACGCATTGATTCAGCCCGATCGCGGCCAGAAGGCCGTCGCCATCCATCTCGTCGCGAAAGATCGACCCAAGGACGGGTACGAGCAATTCATCAAGGGCCTGTCGGTTCCCCAGCGCGCCGCGCTGGAAGCGCAGAAGTTCACCGGCAGCGCGGGCAGTCACGCGATCCTGCCCGATGGTGACGGCTGGTTCGTTGTCGCGGGCGTGGCCGATCCCGCCGCGCTTTCGACCTGGTGCCTCGCGAAGCTGGCCGATGTGCTCCCCGCCGGAACCTACCGCCGCGCCTCCGGCGAACCCGGAAAGGCCGCGCTCGGCTGGATCGCCGGACAGTACAGCTTCGACCGCTATCTTTCCGAACCCTCCGAGGAAGGCCCCCGCATTCTCCTCACCACCGAGGTCAAGGCGATCGACGCCGTGATCGCCGAGGCCGAGGCGATCGAACTCGTCCGCGATCTCGTCAACACCCCGGCCGAGGACATGGGGCCGGGCCAGCTCGAATCCGAAGCCGAATCGCTGGCCAAGGCTTTCCGCGCCGAGGTGAAGATCACCCGCGGCGAGATGCTGGAACGCGAATATCCGATGGTCCACGCGGTAGGCCGCGCAGCGGGCCGTGCCCATGCCCCGCGCCTGATCGAGCTGGAATGGGGCGATCCCACGCATCCCCGGATCGCCGTCGTCGGCAAGGGCGTCTGCTTCGATTCGGGCGGGCTCGACATCAAGCCGGGCGCAGGCATGCTGTTGATGAAGAAGGACATGGGCGGCGCTGCCCATGCCCTCGCTCTCGCCCGCCTGATCATGGGCGCGAAGCTGCCGGTGCGGCTCCATCTCGTGATCCCGGCAGTCGAAAACGCGATCTCGGGCAATTCCTTCCGCCCCGGCGACGTGCTGCGCAGCCGTGCAGGGATCACCGTGGAGATCGGCAATACCGATGCCGAAGGCCGCCTGATCCTCGGCGACGCGCTGACCCGCGCGGGCGAGAAGGAGCCGGAACTCCTGATCGACTTCGCCACGCTGACCGGCGCCGCCCGCGTCGCCGTCGGCCCGGACCTGCCCGCGCTGTTCACCCGCGAGGACAAGACCGCGCAGGACATCCTCGACGCCGGTCTCGCAGTGGACGACCCCTGCTGGCGCCTGCCGCTCTACGACGGCTACCGCGAATACCTGAAGTCGGACATTGCCGACATCAACAATGCCGGGTCCAGCGGCTTCGCGGGCGCGAGTACGGCGGCGCTGTTCATGGACCGCTTCGTGCCCAAGGGCCTCGACTGGGCGCACTTCGATACGTTCGCCTGGCGCCCCGCCGCCAAGCCCGGTCGGCCCAAGGGCGGCGACGCTCTGGGCCTGCGCGCGGCATGGCGGATGTTGCAGCGGCGCTACACCGGCGAACACGGCTGAACTTGCGTCTTTGCCATGCCCCCGCTAAGCGCGCGCATCTTTGCATTTGGAGTAGCACCCGCGTTGGCCACTGAGGATTCCTATACCCGCCCTCCCCGGATCGATGGACTGCTTGCCATGACCGGGCCGAGCGTGACCGCGGATCCCGGATGCCTTCCCGTGCGCGGCGATCTGGCGCATATCAAGCTGGCCGGTCTCTACTTCGTGCCGCACTATGCGGTGCCGATGCCGCACAAGGTCCTGCCGGGCGCCGTGCTGCGCGCGATGAGCCGCGCCGACGCCGAAGCGATTCGCGAGCTTCCGGCAGGCGAGACGTTCAACGTGCTCGACATCGCTGGCAGCTGGGCCTGGGGCCAGCTCGGCGAGGATGGCCAGGTCGGCTATGTCCTGCTCGACACTCTGGAGGCTGAGGCCTGATGACGAAGACGGTCTTCATCGACGGCGCCGCCGGCACCACCGGCCTGGAAATCGCCGAACGGCTCGCGGGCCGCGCCGAGTTCGAGCTGATCGTCCTCGACGATGCCCGCCGCAAGGACGACGCCGCCCGCGCCGAAGCGCTGAACGCGGCGGACTTCGTGATCCTCTGCCTGCCCGACGATGCCGCCAAGGCCGCCGTCGGCATGATCCGCAATGACACGACCCGCGTGATCGACGCCTCCTCGGCGCACCGCGTCGCGCCGGACTGGACTTACGGCTTCCCCGAAGTCGTCGGCCGCGAGACCGTCGCCGCCGCGCGCTTCGTCAGCAATCCCGGCTGCTATCCGACCGGCTTCATCGCCCTGGTAGCCCCGCTGGTGAAGGCAGGCCTGCTGCCCGCCGACTGGCCTTACGTCTGCCACGCCGTCTCAGGCTATTCGGGCGGCGGCAAGGCCTTGATCGCGCACTTCGAGGAAGACCGCGACATCGCCTTCCGCGCCTACGGCCTGGCGCTCGGCCACAAGCATGTGCCGGAAATGACCGCCCATGTCGGCCTGACCCATGCCCCGATCTTCGCCCCCGCCGTGGTTCCCGCGCACCGCGGCATGCTGGTGGAAGTGCCGCTGCACCTCTCGATGATGCCGAAGGCGGGCGATCCCGCCGCGCTGCGCGCCGCGCTCGCGGAATTCTATACGGGCAGCGAGATCGTCACGGTCGTCGATGACCAGCCCGACGAACTGCTGCTGCGCGCCTCGATGGCGCCGGTCGATACGCTGACCCTGCGGGTACTCGGCGCGAAGGACGGTTCGCAGGCCCGCATGGTCGCCCTGCTCGACAACCTCGGCAAGGGCGCCAGCGGCGCGGCGGTACAGAACCTCAATCTCATGGCCGGTCTCCCCGAGACCGCCGGCCTGAGGCTGTAAGACCCCGACTGTAACAGGCCCGACATTTCGTGAGCGCAAAAGAAGGCGCCGGAGACCACGCGGTCTCCGGCGCCTTCTTTCGTTAGCTTACGGCGCCTTATCCAGCGACGAGTCCCCAAGGTCGTTTTTTCATCTATGCACAATTTTAAGGCAGGGCGTGCCCGAATCTTGAACACATAATGTCGCCAACCGACCTCTTTCCTGCACGACTCAGTGCATTCGGCCTGTCGAAAGCTACGATTACCGTCTTTCCGCGGCTGCACACTTGGCCTACGAGGGGCCATCCGCACTGGCACGATTCTTGTTAGGAATCGCGCGCGAGGCATCTGGTTCCCGGACCGGAACTGTCTTCGGGAAAAGATCCGGGACCATGCAGGGGTCAACACTGGCGTGAAAAAGATCGAAGCTATCATCAAGCCGTTCAAGCTGGACGAAGTGAAGGAAGCACTGCACGAAGTTGGCGTCTCGGGCATCACCGTTACCGAAGCCAAGGGTTTCGGCCGCCAGAAGGGCCACACCGAACTCTATCGCGGCGCCGAATACGTCGTCGACTTCCTGCCCAAGGTGAAGCTCGAAGTGGTCGTTCCCGACGCCCTGGCCGAACGCGTGGTCGAAGCCATTGCCGACGCCGCACAGACCGGCCGCATCGGTGACGGCAAGATCTTCGTCGTTCCCATCGAAACCGCCGTGCGCATCCGCACCGGCGAGCGGGACGACGACGCCCTGTAATCGGGGGGCTATAGCCCCTTCCCGGCGCGCGCCGGACATCGACTGCCCGGTTTTCGGTGGGATCGGAAAGACCCCGCCACTGCCGGAACGGGAAGTACCGGCGGGGGCCGGGAAGTTCCCGAGAATCAGGAAACACCAAAGCCTCTTTCGGGATCGGAAGAGCATCACTGGAGACTACTCTAATGGCGAGTGCAAAGGACGTCCTCAAGCGCATCAAGGACGAAGAGATCGAGTGGGTTGACCTGCGTTTCACCGACCCCAAGGGCAAGTGGCAGCACCTCACCATGGTCGCTTCGGTTCTCGGCGAGGACGAGCTGGAAGACGGCCTGATGTTCGACGGTTCGTCGATCGAGGGCTGGAAGGCCATCAACGAGTCGGACATGATCCTCAAGCCGGACCTCGACGCCGTCTATGTCGATCCGTTCTCGGCCACCCCGATGCTCATCCTGTTCTGCGACATCGTGGAACCCTCGACCGGCGACCTCTACGCCCGCGACCCGCGCTCGACCGCGAAGCGCGCCGAAGCCTTCGTCAAGTCGGCCGGTTTCGGTGACACCGTCTACGTCGGCCCCGAAGCCGAATTCTTCATGTTCGACGACGTGAAGTTCTACGACGGCTACGACGGCAACGGCTTCAAGATCGACGACATCGAACTGCCGACCAATACCGCCAAGGACTACGACGTGGGCAACCTCGGCCACCGTCCGCGCGCCAAGGGCGGCTACTTCCCGGTCGCTCCGGTCGACTCGGCCGTCGACATCCGCGGCGAGATGGTCACCACCATGCTCGAAATGGGCCTGCCCTGCGACAAGCACCACCACGAAGTGGCCGCTGCCCAGCACGAACTCGGCCTGACCTTCGGCACGCTGGTCACCACTGCCGACCGCATGCAGATCTACAAGTACGTCGTGCACATGGTCGCGCAGGCCTATGGCAAGACCGCCACGTTCATGCCGAAGCCGATCATGAAGGACAACGGCTCGGGCATGCACACCCACATCTCGATCTGGGACAAGGGCAGCCCGCTGTTCGCCGGTAACGGCTATGCCGGCCTTTCCGACATGTGCCTCTACTTCATCGGCGGCGTCATCAAGCACGCCAAGGCCCTGAACGCCTTCACCAACCCGACCACCAACAGCTACAAGCGCCTGGTGCCGGGTTACGAAGCCCCGGTTCTGCTGGCCTATTCGGCCCGCAACCGCTCGGCCTCGTGCCGCATCCCCTACGGTGCGGGCGACAAGGCAAAGCGCGTGGAATTCCGCTTCCCCGACGCGATGGCCAACCCCTACCTCTGCTACGCCGCGCTGCTCATGGCCGGTCTCGACGGGATCAAGAACAAGATCCACCCGGGCGAAGCCATGGACAAGAACCTCTACGATCTGCCGCCGGCCGAACTCGCCGAAGTGCCGACCGTCTGCGGTTCGCTGCGTGAAGCGCTCGATTCGCTCCAGGCCGACCATGCCTTCCTGCTCGAAGGCGGCGTGTTCACCGTGGACCAGATCGAATCCTACCTCGAACTGAAGTGGCCGGAAGTGCTGCGCTGGGAAACCACGCCGTCGGCTGTCGAGTTCGACATGTACTACAGCGCCTGATCGCGCTTCCTTCCCCCTTTCTTCGGAAATGGCGCGGAAGGAGCCTCAGTTCGCCGAGTGGGGCGCCCGGAGCAATCCGGGCGCCCTTTTCGTTGGCTAACATGCTCTTACCGCGCGACAGTCCGCTGCGACGCTTGGCGACAAATTGCGCGGGAACGGCTATCGTCCCGCCGCGTTGCGCCCCTCGAAGGAGAAGCAGCGATGCCGAGAACGTGGACATTTCTCGCCGGGATGACCGGCCTGACCCTGATCGCCCCGCTGGCGATCGGCATCGCTGCGGCTGAGCAATCCGGAAGCCAGCAATCCGAACAGGCAGAGGCACAGAACCGCGTCACCGCCGCGCGCGAACAGCGCCAGCAGGAACAGGCCCGCCGCAAGGACGCCGCCGAAACCACCTTCCGGGATTCGGAAGGTCGGGAATTTCGCGTTCCCGCCGGAGACCGCGTGCGCGTGGTCACGCGCGAGCAGGACATCGCCTGGAACCCGCCCGCCGCCGCCCCGGTCCTTGCCGGCTGCCCCACCGCGCTCGCCACAAAGTATCCCGGCTGCGTGCTGCCGCCGCGTACCCATCCGCCGGAAAAAGCCTGGCATGATCCCGGCTGGTTCTCCCCGGCCTGGGCCGACGACACCCAGGCCCGTTTCGGGGACGGCTACCTGCTGCGCCTCGGCGCGGCGAACGCTCCTGCCGCCAACGGGACGGAAGGCGGCAACGGCGTGGTCGGCTACGTGCCGCTGCTCGGCGGCGGGCTGGCGGTCGGACAGCCCTGGCCCGGCGACTACAAGCCGGTCTCCCTGCCTGACTACTACACCCGATACTACCGCCTCGGCGGCCAAGGCACCTGGCGCTATTACGACAGGACGATCTACCGGATGAACGCGGACGATACCGCGATCTCCGGGGTCGCCGCCCTGCTGCTCGGCAACACGATCCGGATCGGCCAGGCGATGCCGCCCGGCCACGAGGTCTACAACCTCCCCGCCGCCTGGCGCGACCAGTACCGCGACGGGCCGGATGCGCTCTATCGCTACAGCGACGGCTACATCTACCAGCTCGACCCTGGCAACCGCCGTGTGCGGGCGGCCATCGAACTGCTCTCCTGAAGGGCCAGGAAGGACACATGCGCAAGGACCATCTCGCTCTCACGCTTCTGGCTGCCCTCGGCCTCTCGCTCGGCGCCTGTTCGAGCAAGGACAGTTCCGAGGGACAGACCGCAACCGCCACCCCGGCGGCGTCCGAAACCCTGCCCCAGACGCTCGACAATGCCTCCGGCCTCCAGACCGTGGCCGAGGCGCTCAAGGAAACCGGCATCGAAGGGGTGTTCCGGGACGATGCCAGCTACACCCTGATCGCACCGGAGGACGACGCTTTCGCGCAGCTCGGCGATCCGGCCAAGCAACTCACCGAGGCGGACGACCACGCCGCGCTGGCCGCGCTCATCAAGGACCACATGCTGACCGGCTACATGACCCCGCAGGACATCGTTGCCGCGATCAAGGCCAACAAGGACGGCAAAGTGGCGATCCCGACGCTGGGCGGCGGCACGCTCACTTTCACCTTGGCGGGCACCACCGTCAACGTCGCGGCGGAAGACGGCACCCAGGCCAGCTTCGACGGCGATCCGGTGACCGGCGGTGCCAGCATCGCCATTCCGGTGACCGGCGTGCTCAAAAAGCTGTGATATTCGCGCCCTGTCCCCCGGATGACGAGGTTTTTCACGCCGTCCCCCGCTGACAAGGCCGATCCGCTGCCGTAGCGTTCCCCCAAGGCAACGGGGAATATCATGACGAACTTCGCACGCGCGGCCCGGCTCCGCGCGACTCTTCTCGCCGCTCTGGCCCTGCCTGTTCTGGCCCTCGCCGTCGCGCCGCAGGCCGCGCTGGCGCGCAAGGATATCGGCGAGACGGCCGCTGCCGCGCTGCCGCAGGCGCAGAGCTTCATGGCCACCGACAATTGCGAAGGCGCGCTCGGCAAAGTTGCGCCGGTCGTTGCCGACAAGGCCTTCGCCACGCTGGATGACCGCGTGCGCGTGCCTTTCCTGATGATCGCAACTCTGTGCGAGGCGCGCGGCAACCGGATCGAACCGGCCCTGGTCCATGCCCACGAGATGACCGCGATTACCGGCGCGCCCAGCGTCGCCTGGAGCCTGCGTTTCGGACTGGAGCTCGACGGCGGCAAGCCTGCCGATGCCGTCGCCACGCTCGAAACCATGCAGAAGGACCTGCCGGGCGGGATCGACGCGATCGAGACCGACTGGCTGATGGCGCTGGGCCGCAAGTTCGCGGACGACCCGGCAAACCCGGCCTATCGCCGCTATCTGGCGCTGCTATCCACTCTGCCCCGCGCCCAGGACGACATCCGTTTCGAGGCGATCCGCCGCTCTTACGCGCGCATGCTGGCGGGGTCCGGCGACCGGGCGGGCGCCTCCGCCCAGATCGCCACGATCCACAGCGCGCAACTGCTGCGCGATATCAGCCTCGACCCGGCCCTGCGCAACCTGCTGCCCGAGAGCTTCGACTTGCGCGCCGCTTACCAGCGGGAGATCGCCGAACTCGAACGCCGCAGCATCCTGCGCCCCGGTCTGCTCACCCTTCCGATCCAGCTTGCCGCGGCCCAGCGGGCGATCGGCGAGCCTGACAAGGCGCATGTCACACTGGAAGCCGCGCGCCCTTACGGCGTGCTCGAAAAGCAGTTTTCCGACCGCGACAGCCAGCTCAACTGGTGGTGGGACAGCCTCGCCCGCACCTACGAACAGCTTGGCCGCTATGAAGACGGCGTCGCCGCCTTCCGGCAGGCCATCGCCTCCGGCGAGAACGGCAACGGCAATATCAGCCAGGTCGTCAACCTCGCCTATCTGCAAAACCGCTTCGGCCACTACGACGCGGCGCTGGAAACCCTCGCCCCGCTAGGCGCAACCATCGACACGACGGCCAGTCCCTACGGCACCATGGAATACCGCCTCGCCCACGGCTGCGCGGCGCAGGGCGCAGGCAAGACCGATCTCGCCGAGGCCGACCTCGCCTATGTGGAAGCCCATGCCGGGGATCACGCCGAGGCCGTTACCGACCTGCAGATCTGCATGAACCGGATCGACGACGCCGCCTCCTCGATGATCGCGCGCCTGGGCGATCCCGACCGCCGGATCGATGCCCTCGCGCAGCTCAGCGACTATGCGCCGCCGCCCGCGAACCTGCCTCCGGTGCCCTTCGCCGCAGGCCTCGCCGCTCTCAAGCAGCGCGCCGACGTGCAGGCCGCCGTGGCCGGCGCAGGCGGGACGCGAAAGTTCGACGTCCAGGCCTCAGGCCTCTGAGGATTTCGCTTCCCAACAGCGACTCACCCTCCATCATCATCCCCACGCAGGCGGCGAACCCCACCTGCGCGGGGAGTGACGAAGCTCATCGATTTACCGTTCACAGCAGTGCTTGCACCCGGCCATGGCCGCGACCATAAGTTGCCGCCATGCGTATACTTCTTGCCGCCGCGCTGCTCGCCGGAACCGCCGCCCCCGCTATCGCCCAAACGGCGCCCGCCCCGATCCTGACAACGCCCGAGGCGAAAGACGTCTGGACCCACGCCCAGCCGCAAGTCGCCCGCGTGACTCATGTGGCGCTGGACCTCGATGTCGATTTCACCGGCAAGACCCTGTCCGGCAGCGCCCTGCTCGACATCCTCGCCGCGCCGGGGGCCGCGCAAGTCGTGCTCGACGTCAACGACATGGATATCTCCGCCGTCACCGACGCCGCGGGCAAGCCGCTGAAGTGGACGCTCGGCCCCAAGGACACCGCGAACGCCGATATCGGCTCGGCGCTTACCATCGACCTCGCGGGCGCCACGAAGATCAGGATCGCCTACCGCTCGAAGCCCGGCGCCACCGCGCTGCAATGGCTGCCGCCGGAAATGACCTTCGGCAAGAAGAAGCCCTTCCTGTTCAGCCAGGGCCAGGCTATCCTCAACCGTTCGTGGGTGCCGACGCAGGACAGCCCCGGCATCCGCCAGACCTGGGAAGCCACCTTGCGCGTGCCGGGCGACATGGTCGCGGTGATGAGCGCCGAAAAGCTCTCCGGCGACAAGGGCGAGGCGCTGCCCGACGGCCGCCGTCAATTCCGCTTCCGCATGGACAAGCCGGTGCCGCCCTACCTGATCGCCTTCGCGGTGGGCGACCTCAAGTTCAAGTCGCTCGGCCCCCGCTCCGGCGTCTGGACCGAGGCGCCGATGCTGGACAAGGCGGCGAAGGAATTCGTCGATGTCGAAAAGATGATCGACGCCGCCAGCAAGCTCTACGGCCCCTATCGCTGGGGCCGCTACGACATGCTCGTGCTGCCGCCCGCCTTCCCTTACGGCGGCATGGAAAACCCGATGCTGACCTTCCTGACACCGACGATCGTCACGGGCGACCGCTCGAACACCGATGTCGTCGCGCATGAACTGGCGCATTCCTGGTCGGGCAACCTCGTCACCAATGCCACCTGGTCGGATACCTGGCTGAACGAAGGCTTCACCACCTACTTCGAAAACCGCATCATGGAATCGCTCTACGGCAAGGAGCAGGCCGCGACATATGCCGATCTCGACTGGGACGTGCTCCAGCGCGAGATCGCCGCAGGCGGCGGCCAGACCGGCGCCGCCACGCGCCTCAACGGCGAACCGGGCGCGGGCGAGGTGGACTATACCAAGGGTTCCAACTTCCTGCGCATGATCGAATATACCGTGGGCCGCGACAAGTGGGACGCCTACCTCACCTCCTACTTCGACCGCCATGCCTTCCAGCCGCAGACCACCGCCGGTTTCCTTAGCGATCTTCGCGAACGCCTGCTCAAGGGCCAGCCGGACCTCGAACTGAAACTCCAGCTCGACCGCTGGTCCTACGGCGCGGGCCTGCCGGACAATGCCGTTCGCGTCCACAGCGCGACCCTGGCGAAAGTCGATACCAAACTGGCCGCCTTCAACGCAGGCGGCCCGGCAAGCGCGGTGCAGCCGCAAGGCTGGACCACGCAGGAATGGCTGCGCTTCCTCAACGGCATCGACCGGCAGCAGACGCCCGCGCGCCTCAAGGAACTGGACACGGCGCTGGGTCTCTCGGCCTCGGGCAATGCCTATATCCAGTCGGCCTGGTTCGAACTCGCCATCGCCAACCATTACGATCCGGCGGTGCCCTACTTGCGCGCCTATCTCTCGCGGATCGGGCGCGGGCTGCTGGTCTATCCGCTCTACAAGGGGCTGATGAAGCAGGGCGACTGGGGCACCAGCAAGGCGCGGGACTTCTTCGCCGAGGCGAGGCCCACCTACCACCCCTCCACTGCCGCCGGGATCGCGCGCATCGTCGCCCCGGAAGCACCGCAGGAGTAACCCCATGAGCCAGCGCTTCGGGAATGCCCCCGACCCGGACGTGTTCGAGGCCCTCGCCCACGCCGCCTTCGCGCGCATTCCCGAACCGTTCGCGCAGCACCTCGTCGGCGTGACCGTCCACGTCGAGGAATTCGCCGACGCGGAGACCCTGCATGCGGTCGGCCTCGAGGACGCCTGGGAACTGACCGGCCTCTACCACGGCCGCCCGCTAGACGAGGAATCGGTCTGGGTGGCGGGCGAGTTCCGCCCGCGCATCACCCTCTACCGCCAGCCCCTGCTCGCCGAATGGTGCGAGACGGACGTGACGCTGGAGGACCTCGTCACCCATGTCGTGGTGCACGAGGTCGGCCACCATTTCGGTCTGTCGGATGACGACATGCATGCACTGGAGGACGACGCGGACTGAGAAAGCAGCGTCAAAGCAGGCGCGGCTTCACCATCTTCCGCATGATCGGTCCGTTCAAGACCCGATCCGGCCTTTCTGCACCGCGGAGGTCTTGTCCGAAGCGTCATTCCCTGTTTGCCGGTGATAGGCGGAACGCATCGCCTCGGTTTCGGTCAGATCGACGACATGGACCTGCAGTCTGCCCGTGCGTCGCGCTATCCGGCTCCCCAAAGGAGCGCCTTTGGTCCCGCGTACGGTGAAACGGTCAATCCGGTACAGGCCCAGATCCCCCGGCTCGTCGTTGAACGGGATGTAACGCCGCTCCTTCACCTGCTTGAGGATACCGGGCGCCCATTGGCCAAGACCCGACGTGCGCAAGACCTCCACCTCGGCAGTCCTGCCATCAGGCCGGATCCAATAGCCGACGTCCGCAAAGCGGATCGATGTATCATTCATACCGGGTGCTCGAACTTCCACCAGGTCGGATTTTTTCTTGTCGACATTGATATCCGGCATCGGCGGCGCGTAGAGCAGTTGCGGTCGCTCGCTTGCCGGTCGGCGCAGCCGGGCTGCCAGATCATCTACCGCACCTTCATTGCCGCCTTCATTGTCTTTGCGGACAGCAATCTGCATCAGCATGATCTCACGCAGATCCACCAGGGACTGATTATCGGTGCCGCCCACTTCGATGGCCTCGTCGGCCAGGCTCTCTGCCTCATCGAAATGTTTCTTCATTAAGGCCAGCCATGCGCGCCGGAATATCGCACCGGCGGCGAGATCCTTTTGCCCGCTCTCGATCGCGCGCCTTTCGATCGAGCGATAGGCTTCGCTTGCAGACAAAGAGCCACCGAGACCCAGCAACGTATCGGCCAGGCCGAACTCCTCACGCAAGGTAGCCCTGTTGGATTCCCCAAGGTAACGGCGCAGTATCTCGACATTGTTTCGTGCAGAGAGCAACTGGAGCTTGTTGTCGCCCTCATGCTCGGCAACCGTGGACAGGGTTGCGTAAAGCTCGGACACGGGGCCGGGCAGATTTGCGGCATGGTTGCGGTTGCGCTGGATCGATTTCTGAAGCGTCTCTCTCGCTTCGGCATAACGGCTGTCGGTAAACTGCTCCACGGCGGCATCGAGCGAAGCTTCCATGTCCTCGGCAGGGGGACAATCGCGTTTAAGACACTCGGCCAGCTCTTGTTCTGCATGTTTCCCAACAACGATGATATCGCTGTGGGAGGGCGACAACGGACTGACGGCCTGCGCCAGAAATAGCAAAAGCGGATTCGGCATAGATGAAATGTCATTGATGGCATGCTTACTGTCAAGCACACGCACTCATTACATTTATCGTATATTTTACTTTAAATGCGAAGAATCTTCGAAATTGGAGCAACTCCTCATGCGGCACATTAATTAAAATTATGAAATCACCCTGAACAATTGTTCATAAAGTCTAGATTAGGCATTCCATGCCAATGCTTCCGCCATCGCTTCAAAACGCGTCGAGCATCGCAGGACGACGAGATTTCCGGGACTGGAAAAATCGTTGCCGCCCCGCGCAATGATCCGATAGGACAAGCGCCATGACGCTCCCTATCCAGCGCGGTATGCCGCTGCTTTCCACCTCGCTGATGGCCGCCCTCCTCGCAGGCTGCGCGACGACGCCGACTTCCCGTCAGGCAAGCGCGCCCATCGAAATCGGCGTAATCGCGATCAACGACTTCCACGGCGCGCTCGAACCGCCGAGCCAGTCGGTCGAGACGCCGGACGGGCACGGCGGCGAAGTGGCGGTTCCGGCGGGCGGCGGGGCATGGCTCGCCTCGGCGGTCGACTCGCTGAAGGCGCGGCATGCCAACAACGTCGTCGTGGCGGCAGGCGACCTGACCAGCGCCTCTCAGCTCGCTTCCTCGCTCTATCTCGACGAGCCTTCGGTGGGCGTGATGAACCGCGTCGGCGTGGAATTCAACGCGGTGGGCAACCACGAGTTCGACCGGGGCTGGCAGGAACTGCGCCGTCTCCAGAACGGCGGCTGCGAGAAGAACACGCGCGGGCAGCCCTGCCAGCTCGAACCGTTCAAGGGCGCCGACTACAAGTATCTCGCCGCCAGCACCACGCTGGCCGACGGCACGCCGCTGTTCCCCGGCACCGGCCTCAAGACTTTCGGCACCGGCAAGGACCGGATCACGATCGGCTTCGTCGGCCTCTCGCTGAGCAGCGTGCCCACCCTCGTCGCGCCGGACCGGGTCGCGGGCCTGAAGTTCGCGGACGAGGCGGAGACGATCAACCGCGCAGTGCCGCAACTGAAAGCCGCAGGCGCCGATGCCGTCGTCGTGCTGATCCACCAGGGCCTGCGCACCAACGGCGCCGCCGATCCCAACGGCTGCGATCAGGCGGTCGGCGATATCCAGCCGATCCTCGCCCGGCTGAACCCCGGCGTCGACGTGGTGGTCTCGGGCCACACCCACTGGGCCTATGTCTGCAACTATACCGAAAACCCGCAGGCAGGCCCGATCCTGCTGACGAGCGCGGGCGTCTACGGCAAGCTCGTCACGGACATCACCCTGAAGTTCGATCCCGCGACGCACAAGCTGCTGGGCAAGCAGGCCAGTAACCTGATCGTCCAGTCGCCCGCCTACAAGTCGGCCAAGGGCGAAGTGCCGAACCAGCCTGCCTTCCCGCAGTTCCAGCCGCGCGCGGACGTCGCCGCCTATATCCAGCGCTACAAGGACGCCTCGCTGCACCTCGTCGCGCGGCCGGTGGGCAAGCTCTCCGGCCCGGCGGGGAAGGTCGAGGAAAAGGGCGTCGGCAAGGGCGGCGAACTCGGCAACCTGATCGCGGATTCGCAGCTCGCCGCCAGCCGCAAGGCCGGGGCCGAAATCGCCTTCGTCAATCCCTATGGCATCCGCACCTCGCTGATCCCGGCGGCGGACGGCACCGTTACCTTCGGCCAGATCTACGCGGTCGAGCCGTTCAACAACGAGATCGTCACCCTGTCGCTGACCGGCGCTCAGCTCCGCGCGACGCTGGAACAGGGGCTGGACGACAACGGCGACAAGCAGATTCTTGCGCCGAGCCAAGGCGTGCGCATTGCCTTCGACATGCGCCGCCCCTCGGGTTCGCGGATCACCTCGCTGACGCTGGACGGCAAGCCGCTCGCCCCGGCCCGGACCTACCGCGTCAGCGTGGTGAACTTCCTGGCCGAAGGCGGCGACGGCTTCAGCGGTTTCATTCAGGGCACCGACCGCGTCCATGGCGCCATCGACCTCGACGCCATGGAAGACTGGCTCTCGGCGGTGCCGATGCGCCAGCTGCCGGAAGAAGACCGGACTCCGGAAACGCGCTAATCAGCCGAACAGCCAGTGGCCGAGCAGGCGGTTGAAGGGAAAGGTAAAGAAGCCCGCGATCAGCAGGGCGCCGATGATGAGGCCGCGCACGGTGCGGCGGTGGCGGGCGGCATTGTGCCGCCGCGCCGCCAGCACCAGCACCGGCACCATGACCAGCGTGAACAGCGAGAGGACATGGATGAGGCTGAACCGTCCCGGCCCCGCCATGTGGATGAACAGGCTGTCCAGCGCGGTCAGCATCATCGCGCCGCTCCAGACATAGCCGTAGACCCGGTGCCGGGTATCGCCGCGGCGGCGCCAGAGCAGCACCGGCGTCAGCACCAGTGCGGTCAGGATCGTCAGGAGATGGAGCCAGATAACCATGGGCACGCGCGCCCATTCGTTCATCCCGCGGATCAGCGCGGCGAAGATGAAAGCCAGCATCACCACGGCCAGAAAGCCGAGCGCCCGTTCCAGCCTGTCCGGCCCGCGCAAGTCCTGCGCAGTAACACCCCGCACTGCCGTCGCCCCCGACGGCGCTACTGCTGCTTCGCTCATTCTGCCCCCTGTTATCTCGTCAGAACCCCGCACCTTGCGGCCATTGCGGCCCGGTCACGCCCATGACCTTGAACAGGGTTCCCATCTGATCGTCCTTGATAAGCCGATCTTTCGCCCGCTGGATAGTATCTGCGTGATGCGGCGCAGCAGCGGCGAGATGGGCGGCGCGCATCTCGATGCCCAGCGCGCGCAGGAACGCGCCCTGCGTCACCGTACCCTGCCATGTCGCGCCTTCACCTGCCGCGATCTCGGCGAGGATCGCGAAATCGACGAGGCAGGTAAGGTCCGCCTCGCCCGGCATCGCGAAGGGATCGACCTTGGTATGTGCGCGTAGCGCCTGCAAGGTGGAGCCGGTCTGCGGCGCGGCATAGCCATAGTCGATCAGCAGCGCCGCGCCGCCCTGCGCCGCGAGCCTTGCGGCCAGCTCGTGCATGACGGCGGCGGCGCCCGGGCAGGTTTCCAGCAGCGTGCTTTCCGGCGCATCCTTCAGCGCATCGGGCACGGCGGCGTCCATCGGCTTGTCCCCGGCGACGGGACGGAAGCGGTCCTCCGCCCAGTCCACCATGCGCTCGCGCCAGCCCTTGGCGGTCTTCACCAGCTGGCGCACCGGCAGCGCATCGAGGAATTCGTTGCCGGCCACCAGCAGAGGCGCATCGGTGGGCACGCTCCCGAGATCGTGGTGCCACTGCGCCTGCGGCACGGCCTCGGCCTGGAGCGCCCGCAGCGCCTGCGAGCCTTCCACGAAGTGCACATGCGGCTCCAGCCCCACCCGCTTCATCGAACGCAGCGCATCGCGCGCCAGAGTGCCGCGCCCCGGCCCCATCTCGACGTAGTGGACTGGCTGCGGGCTACCCGCCCGCACCCAGATATCGGCCAGCCACAGCCCGACGAGTTCGCCGAACATCTGGCTGATCTCGGGGGCGGTGATGAAGTCGCCGCCCGCGCCGAAGGGGTCCTTGTCGGCATAGTAGCGGGCGTTCGATTCGCCCATGTAATGCAGCAGCGAGATTGGCCCGTAATTGGCTATCAGCCGCTGGAACACGGCCGAGAGCGGTTCGGCTTGAGACATCGGACTAAGCGGCGATCGGGCGGACGGTGGCCAGCGCCGGCTTGGTGAGCGCGCGGGCGATCAGCACCAGGCCGAGCAGGATCAGCGGGATCGTCAGCCACTGGCCCATCGACAGGCCGGTGCGGGCGGCGAAGTCCTGAAGCTGGGCGTCCGGTTCGCGGAAGAACTCCACGGTGAAACGCGCGCAGGCAATGCCGGTGGTGAAGACGCCGACCAGCAGGCCGGGACGGAACCGCGCGCGCGTCTTCCAGAACAGGCTGAGCATCACGACGATCATCAGCAGGCCCTCAAGACCCGCTTCGTAGAGCTGGCTCGGGTGGCGCGGCAGCGGCCCGGCATCGGGGAAGACCATGGCCCAGGGCAGGTTCGGATCGGTGACGACCCGGCCCCACAGCTCGCCGTTCACGAAGTTGGCGAGGCGGCCGAACAGCATGCCGAAGGGCACGCAGACCGAAACGTAGTCCGCCACCCGCAGGAAATCGAGGTTCCCGCGCCAGGAAACCCAGATCATCGCCAGGAGCACGCCGATCAGGCCCCCGTGGAAGCTCATGCCGCCGTGCCAGAGCGAAACCAGCGCGCTTGGATCGCTCCAGAGGCTGGGAATGCCGGTGTCGCCGCCGGTGTAGAACGTCGCATAGCCGAGGCGTCCGCCCAGGATGATGCCGATCGTGCAATAGAAGAACAGGTCGTCGGCATGGCGCTGCGCCAGCGGCGCGCCGGGCGACTTGATCATGCGCGACAAGTGCCAGTAGCCGAGCATGATGCCCGCCAGATAGGCCAGCGAGTACCAGCGCAGTTCGAAGCTGCCGATCCGGAACAGGTAGTTCTTGAGGCCGAGGTTGACCCAGTAGATCGGCTGGTGCGCCTCTGCGGCGGCGGCTGCGGCAAGTGCTGTCAGGGACAAGG
Source organism: Novosphingobium sp. BL-S-20 (assembly GCF_055521635.1). Lineage (NCBI taxonomy): Bacteria > Pseudomonadati > Pseudomonadota > Alphaproteobacteria > Sphingomonadales > Sphingomonadaceae > Novosphingobium > Novosphingobium sp. BL-S-20. The sequence continues at coordinate 2,971,582 of NZ_CM145494.1, forward strand.
GCAGAACCTCGTAAAATCTCGTAAGGTCGCCGGGCCGGACGGCCTCGACAGTGGTATGCTGGCCGCCTTCTGGCATAGCGCGAGAGGCGATGGTAGGCCGGATTTTTCGGCGGGCCGCCAAAATCGCTCGCCCGGCGCCCGGATGCTGTTCCCCTCAAGCCGTTGAATGTCTAGATATCGCTCGACATGAGCGTGATCCGCATCCCTTCGCCCCGTTCCGTGATCGACCGCCGCGCGCTGGTCGAGACCATCGAAGCCGTCGTCGCCGAAACCGGCGCCGCCAAGGGCCGCAAGCGGGTGGTCGAACTCCTGCGCGAGGCGCTGGAACAGGGCCGGGCCGAGATCGCCCGCCGCCTCGTGGAAAAACCTTCCGCCGGGCACGAAGTGGCGGAAGCGCAGGCCTATCTGGTCGACCAGCTGCTGCGGATCATCCACGATCACGTCGCCACCCACGTCTATCCGGCGATGAACCGTTCGAAGGGCGAGCGCCTCTCGATCGTCGCCGTCGGTGGCTACGGGCGCGGCGAGATGGCGCCCCATTCCGACGTCGATCTCGCCTTCCTCACCCCGATCAAGCAGACCGCCTGGTGCGAGCAGGTGATCGAGGCGATGCTCTATTTCCTCTGGGACCTCGGCCTCAAGATCGGCCATTCCAGCCGCTCGGTGGACGACATGGTGCGCATGAGCCGCTCGGACCTCACCATCCGCACCGCCATGCTCGAAGGCCGCTACGTCTGGGGCGACCAGGACCTCTACGAGGAAGTTCGCGCGCGCTTCTGGAAGGACGTCGTCGCCGGGACCGAGCGCCAGTTCGTGGTCGAGAAGCTGGCCGAGCGCGAGGAACGCCACAAGCGCATGGGCGACAGCCGCTACGTGGTCGAACCCAATGTGAAGGAAGGCAAGGGCGGCCTGCGCGACCTCCACACGCTCTACTGGATCGGCAAATATATCCACAAAGTGCGCGATCCCAGCGAACTGGTGGACGTGGGCCTGCTCACCCACAAGGAATACCGCGCCTTCCGCCGGGCCGAGAACTTCTTCTGGGCAGTGCGCTGCCACCTCCACACGATCACGCGCCGCGCCGAAGACCGCCTGACCTTCGACCTCCAGCGCGAAGTCGCAGCGCGGATGAACTATTCCGACCGCCCCGGAAAAAGCGCGGTCGAGCGGTTCATGCAGATGTTCTTCCTTCAGGCGAAGATGGTCGGCACCCTCACCGGCGTGTTCCTCGCCCAGCTCGACGACCAGTTCGCCAAGCGCCAGCCGCGCGGGCTGCTGGCGGGCTTCCGCGCCCGTCCGCGCTCGGTCAAGGGCTACAAGGTGTTCGGCGGCCGCATCATGGCGCCGGGCGAGACCTGGTTCGAGGCCGATCCGGTGCGCCTGATCGAGATCTTCGTGATCGCCGACCGCGAGGGGCTGGAAATCCACCCCGAGACCATGCGCCTCGTCTCGCGCGATGCCGCCCTCATCCGCGAGGACGTGCGCCGCGACCCGCGCGCCAACGAGCTGTTCATGGAGCTGCTCACCAGCCGCAACAACCCGGAAACGGCGCTGCGCTCGTTCAACGAGGCAGGCGTGTTCGGGCGCTTCGTCACCGAGTTCGGCCGCGTCAACGCGCAGATGCAGTTCGACATGTACCACCACTACACGGTGGACGAGCACACGATCCGCGCCATCGGCCTGATCTCGCGCATCGAAAAGGGCGAGCTGAAGCAGGACCATCCGCTCAGCCACGAGATCGTCCACAAGGTCCGCTCGCGCCGGGCGCTCTATGCCGCCGTGCTGCTCCACGACATCGCCAAGGGTCGCGGCGGCGACCATTCCGAACTCGGTGCCGAGATCGCGCTGAAACTCTGCCCGCGCTTCGGGCTGGACGAAGAGGAGACGGAACTCGTCTCCTGGCTGGTCCTGCACCACCTCATTCTTTCCGCCACCGCCTTCAAGCGCGACCTGTCGGATGCCAAGACGATCACCGATTTCGTCGAACTCGTGCAATCGGTGGACCGCCTGCGCCAGCTGACGCTGCTGACCATCGTCGATATCCGCGCGGTCGGCCCCGGCACCTGGAATTCGTGGAAGCGCCAGCTCATCGGCGAACTCTACGGCGCCGCCGAGGAACGTCTGCGCCTCGGCCATGTCGAATTCGGGCGCGAGAAGCGCGTCGCCGCGAAGAAGGCCATCGTTGCCGGCAGCGCCGAGGAGAACGCCGCGCTCGTCGAGGAACTGGCAGCGCAGTTCGCCGATTCCTACTGGATCGCCGAGCAGGAAGACGTGATCGCCAAGAATCTCGCGCAGTTCCACGCTTCGCAGGACGAACCGCTCTCGATCGCGACCGAGTACTATCCGGCGCGCGGCGCCACGCTCGTCACCGTCATCGCCTCGGACCACCCCGGGCTGTTCTACCGCATCGCCGGCGGCATCCATCTCGCGGGCGGCAACATCATCGACGCGCGCATCCACACGAGCCGCACCGGCCGCGCGGTGGACAACTTCCTGGTGCAGGACCCGCTCGGGCGGCCCTTCATGGAGGAAACCCAGCTTGCACGCCTGCGCTCCTCGATCGAGAACGCGCTGGCCAACCGCATCCAGATCCTGCCCCAGCTCGTCGCCCGCCCCGATGCCCGCCCCCGCGCCGATGCCTTCGAGGTGCGCCCCCGCGTGCTGGTGGACAACAAGGCCTCGAACCGCCTCACCGTCGTCGAAGTCAATGCCCGCGACCGCCCGGCCCTGCTCAACCGGCTGGCCCATGCGCTGTTCGAATCGAAACTCATGGTCCACTCCGCCCATATCGCAACGTATGGCGAGCGGGCGGCGGATACCTTCTATGTCACCGACCTGCTGGGCGAGAAGCTGACCTCTTCCAGCCGGATCAAGGCGCTGGAACGCCGACTGCTGGAAGCCGCCAGCGAGGGAAGCCTGACCGAAGTGGCCGCGTAGGAAGCATTTTAAGGGCTTGCAAGGAACCGCGCATGGTCCCACTTGTTGCATCGCAACATCCACCATGCGCAGGACCCTGCCCATGAATGCCGATAGCGCCGCCGTTTCGTCCCCGCTTTCGAACGCACCGCAGTCGGTGCTGGTGCTCCAGGGCGGAGGCGCGCTCGGCGCCTACCAGGCCGGGGTCTACGAAGCGCTCTCCGCCGAAGGCCACGCGCCGGACTGGGTTGCCGGCATCTCGATCGGCGCGATCAATGCCGCGATCATCGCCGGCAATGCCCCCGAGGAACGCGTCGGCAAACTGCGCGCCTTCTGGGACGGAGTAAGCCATGAGCTGCTCTACCGGCTCGACGCCGGAAACGGCTTCGCCCGCCGCGCCTTCAACGAGACCTCCGCCGCCCTTGCCGCGACTTTCGGCGTGCCCGGCTTCTTCACCCCGCGCCTGCCGGTGCCGCTGCCCGAATGGCCGGACGAACTCGGCCGCCTGAGCTTCTACGACACCGCGCCGCTGCGCCAGACCCTGCTGAACCTCGTCGATTTCGACCGTATCAACCGGGGCGAAACCCGCTTTTCGGTCGGCGCTGTCAACATGATGACCGGCAACTTCGTCTACTTCGACAACCGAAGCGAACGCAAAATCGGCCCCGAACACATCATGGCCAGTGGCGCCCTGCCCCCCGGTTTCCCGCCGGTCGAGATCGACGGCGAGTGGTACTGGGACGGCGGCCTCGTCTCCAACACCCCGCTGCAATACGTGCTCGACAACCGCAGCCCTTGCGAGATGACGGTGTTCCAGGTGGACCTGTTCCCCTCGCGCGGGGCCGTGCCCAAGACCATGGCCGACATCGCCCAGCGGGAAAAGGACATCCGCTTCTCCAGCCGCACGCGCCTCAACACCGACTTGTCCAAGCGCCTCCAGGACATGCGCGCCGCCGCCCAGCGGCTCTCCCACAAGCTGCCACCCGAACTGCGGGACGATCCCGACCTGCACCAGTTGCTCGGCTGCCGCCCGGCAGGCGCGGTGGCGGTGATGCACCTCATCAACCGTCCGCGCGGCTACGAGACCATGTCGAAGGACTACGAGTTCTCGCGCATGACCGTGACCGAGCACTGGACGGCAGGCAAAGCGGATGCGCACTTCTCGCTGCGCGACGGCCGCTGGACCGGACGGAGCCTCAAGCCCGACGAAATCATGACGTTCGACCTCGCGGGCACGCGCGCGAAGAGGTCCGGACAACGAGGAGTAGGTGAATGAAACTGAAGGACAAGGCCTGCATCGTCACCGGCGCCGCCAGCGGCATCGGCAACGCCATCGCCCATAAATACGCCTCCGCCGGGGGCAAGGTGGCCATCGCCGACCTCAATCTCGAAGCCGCGCAGAAGGCCGCCGACGACATCAAGGCCAAGTACGGCACCGAGGCCCTCGCCGTCGCCATGGACGTGACCAGTGAGGACCAGGTGAACGCAGGCGTCGCGCAGGTGGTCGAAGCCTGGGGCACGGTCGACGTGCTCGTCTCCAACGCCGGTATCCAGATCGTCAACCCGGTCGAGAATTTCGCCTATGCCGACTGGAAGAAGATGCTGGCGATCCACCTCGACGGCGCCTTCCTCACCTCCAAGGCCGTGCTGCCGCACATGTATGCGCAGAAATCCGGCTCGATCATCTTCATGGGCTCGGTCCACTCGAAGGAAGCCAGCCCGCTCAAGAGCGCCTACGTCACCGCCAAGCACGGGCTGCTCGGCCTCTCCCGCGTGATCGCCAAGGAAGGCGGCAAGAAAGGCGTGCGCTCCAACGTGATCTGCCCCGGCTTCGTGCGCACCCCGCTGGTGGACAAGCAGATCCCCGAACAGGCCAAGGAACTCGGCATTTCCGAAGAGGAAGTGGTGAGCCGCGTGATGCTGGGCCAGACCGTGGACGGCGAATTCACCACTGTGGACGATATCGCCGAAGTGGCGCTGTTCTTCGCCGGGTTCGAGACCAATGCGCTGACCGGGCAGTCGCTGGTGGCGAGCCATGGGTGGTTCATGGAGTAAGAACGGAAGGGATAAAAGCAGGGGGTCAACACCCCCTGCACCCCCATTACCGTCTAGGTCGCGCGGACCAACAGCGTAGTGCGCCCATGGCTGCGTCGGAAGACATATTGGCTGCGCCGCAAGGAGCGCCCGACGGATAGGTGGTGCGCGAGGTAGACATTTCGAGGGTCCGGGGGATCATCCCCCGGTCTTCTCTGTTCTTATCCTGCCACGACCCTCAACCGCGCCAGAGCCTCATCCCGCCCGATCAGCGGCAACAAAGCACCCATATCCGGCCCGTGCTCCATCCCGGTCAGCGCCAGACGCAGCGGCAGGAACAGCCCTTTGCCCTTGCGCCCCGTCGCGTCCTTGAGCGCGCCGGTCAGCGCCTTCCACACGCCCGCGCTCCATTCGAGGCTCGCCAGAACCCCGACCGCCTGCGCCAGATAGGCCCGGTCCTCGTCGGCCTGGACCGGAGCCTCGATCGGGCCGATCACCACCCGCCACCAGTCGTGCGCCTCGTGGACGTGCGAAAGGTTGGGGCGAATCGTTTCCCACGCGCCTTCGTCCATTTCCTCGGGCAGACGGTCAGCGACTGCCGCGAATGGCAGGGCATGGACGACGGCGGCGTTCACGCGCTCCAGTTCCGCCTCGTCGAATCGCGCGGGCGCGCGGCCGAAGCGGGTGAGGTCGAAGGCCGCCGCCAGTGCCTCGGCGTCCAGCGAGGGATCGACCGGATCGCTGGTGCCGAGGCGGCCGAGCAGCGCGACGACGGCCTGCGGCTCGATGCCGATCTCGCGGAAATGCGCAACGCCGAGCGAGCCGAGGCGCTTGGAGAGCTTGCCCTCGGAGCCGACCAGCAGCGCCTCGTGGGCGAAGGCGGGGACCGGCGCGCCGAGTGCGGTGAACATCTGGACCTGCGCGGCGGTGTTGGAAACGTGGTCCTCGCCGCGCAGGATCTGGGTTACGCCCATGTCCACGTCGTCGATGGCGGAGGGCAGCATGTAGAGCCACGAGCCGTCGGCGCGGCGAATCACCGGGTCGCTCATCTGCGCGGCGTCGAACTTCTGCGGGCCGCGAATGCCGTCTTCCCAGGCGATCGGCTCTTCGTGGTCGAGCAGGAAGCGCCAGTGCGGCAAGTCCCCGGCAGCGATCTTCGCGGCCTTTTCCTCTTCGGTCAGCTTGAGCGCGCCCCGGTCGTAGATCGGCGGGAGGCCGCGTCCCAGCAGGACCTTGCGCTTCAGTTCCAGTTCCTGCGGCGTTTCCCAGCAGGGATAGACGCGGCCCGCCGCCTTCAGCCGCTCGAATTCGCGTTCGTAGAGCGCGAAGCGGGCCGACTGGCGCTCCTCGCCGCTCCATTCGATGCCCAGCCAGGCGAGGTCGGCATGGATGCCCTCGACATATTCCTCCTTCGAGCGCGCCGCGTCGGTGTCGTCGATGCGCAGCAGGAACGTGCCGCCCGCCTGTTTGGCGAGCAGCCAGTTGTGCAGCGCCGTGCGGATATTGCCGACGTGGAGGTGCCCGGTGGGCGAAGGAGCGAAGCGCGTTACGGTCATGCCCCGCGCGTTACGGCGCACGGGGCATGAGGTCAATTTCGGCGCGCGAAAACCGCCTTGGCCGCCAGTGCCGCGAAGCCCGCCAGCAGACCCCAGAAGGCCGAGCCGATGCCCAGCAGCGAAACGCCCGAGGCGGTTGCGGCAAACGTCAGGATCGCGGCGTCGCGCTCGGTCTTTTCGACGAGCATATTCTCCACCGCGCCCGAGAGCGGGGCGATCAGGGCGATGCCGGTGAAGGCGGCGATGGCGGATTTGGGCATCGTCAGGAAGAACTGCACCAGCGGCGCGGAGAACAACGCCAGCGCGAGGTAGAAGGCGGCGTAGATCAGGCCGACCGTCCAGCGGCGCCCCTGATCGGGATGGGCGTCCGAACTCGTGCAGATCGCCGCCGTGATCGCCGCGAGATTTACCCCGTGCGCACCGAACGGGGCGAGCAGCATCGTCGCGAGGCCGGTGCCCAGCAGCAGGGGTTGCGGCTTCGGCTCGTATCCGGCGGTCCGCAGCACGACGAGGCCCGGCAGGTTCTGCGAGACCAGCGTCACGAGGAACAGCGGCACGCCGATGCTGGCCACGGCCTTGAGGTCGAAGGCAGGCGTCACCGGCTTCAGTCCGCCGAGCAGCGAGCGTGGCGCGAATCCGGCCACGTCTCCGCGAATCAGCACCACCGCCACGCCGGAGGCGAGCACCAGCAGCAACGCATAGAGCGGGAAGCGTTGCCGGGCGATCACGAAGACCAGCAGCAGGACCACCACCAGCAGCGCGTCGGTCTGCAAGGTGCGGAACAGTTGCAGGCAGAACGGCAGCAGTACGCCCGCCAGCATGGCAGAGGCGACCGAAGCGGGGATTCTTGCAGCCAATCGCCCGAGCGCAGGCACCAGCCCCAGCAGGCACATGAGTGCCGCCGCCGCGACGAAAGCGCCGACCGCCACCGGCCAGCTTACTGCGCCGTTGCTGGCCGCAAGCAGCGCCGCGCCGGGCGTCGACCAGGCCAGCACGACCGGCATGCGCATCCACAGCGAGAGAATTCCCCCCGCCACGGCGATGCCGAGGCAAAGCGCGGTCACCGCCGAGCCGATCTGCCCAGCCTCAGCCCCGAGCGCCTGCATGGCCTGGACGACGAGAGCGACGGTTCCGCCGAACCCGATCAAGGCGGCGATCAGCGCGGAAGTCCAGGAAGCGAGCGGCGGAAGGCGGGTAAGCATGGTCACGCTATGGGCAGGTTTTCCGCCGAAGGAAAGATGCCCGCAACGACAAGGCCGTCGCCTGTAGGAAGTATGAAGGTTTTGAAATCGGCCGATCTTGTAACGATGGCGGTGGAAATGGTGGAGCCTAGCGGGATCGAACCGCTGACCTCCTGCATGCCATGCAGGCGCTCTCCCAGCTGAGCTAAGGCCCCGTCCATTTCAGCGGATCGCACCTGGGCGGGCGATCCGGTCCCGCGCACTGCGGCGTGGGAGGCAGCCCTCTAGATCGCCTTTTTCGATCTGACAAGAGAAACATTCACGTCATTCGAAAGTTTATCGGGATACTGCACTTGCGTGGATATCGAGCCGCCCGGAACCGGCACTTTGTCAGGTTCATCGCAGCGACATCTCGTCCGGCGCAGTCAGGAAAAAAGAGGCAAAGTGCGAAGGTGCAACAAGGGAGAGCGATCATGATTCGCAAGTTGATGGCCGCCGCCGCAGTCGCCGGACTTCTGGCAGCAACCCCCTCAATGGCGGCACCCTGCCGCGACTCCAAGGGCAAGTTCATCCCCTGCAAGACCGTGACGACCAAGAAGACCACCACCAAGGTCACGACGATGACCGTCAAGGGCAAGGACGGCAAATGCCGCTTCACCTCCGGCCCGAAGAAGGGCCAGTTCACCAAGTGCCCCTGAACCCGTGATCCCGCCTAGGGGGCTTGCCCGGCAGGCTCCCGAAGCACTGGCCCCAAAAAACGCCGAACGCGGAATTCGGGCAATAAAAAACCCTCCCGGAGGGGAGGGCTTTTTCCGTCTCGGACGGACTTTCCGTGATTCCCCCGAAAGGGCGAAAAGCATCTGGGGGCCGGCAAACCGAACGGATCGGTGCGCAGCCCCCGAACCGATTACTCGGCAGCCGCGGTGGCTTCTTCGGTAGCCGCTTCGGTGGTAGCAGCCAGAGTTTCCTCGGGCAGGGTCTCAACCGACTCGGTAGCAGCTTCGGTGGGCTTTTCGCCACCGCAAGCAGCGAGCGACAGAGCGGCAGCCGACGCGAACGCGGCAAAAGCAATCTTCTTCATGCGAATCCCCTTGCATTGTTTGGCGCATAGGCCAACGCTTGCAGGCAAGCCTGCGGTGCCATTCTTTAGACGAGACATTGGGCCAACGCAAATGGGAAGTAAGGGGTCGTAAACCCCCGGAAATCCTAGGGCTTGCTTACATATAAAGATATCTTTATATGCCAACCCATGCAAATCGACCCCCTCCTGAGGGCTCTTTCCGAGCCGACGCGGCTGCGCATCATGCGTCTGCTCGCACATATGGAACTGGCGGTCGGAGAGCTTGCCCAGGTGCTCGGACAGAGCCAGCCGCGAGTCTCCCGACATGTGAAGATCCTGTGCGACGCGGGCCTTGCGCAGCGCCGCAAGGAAGGCAGCTGGGTCTTCCTGCGCACCGCGGTGAAGGAAAAAAGCGAGCCGCCGATGGGCGCCGCCGCCGCGCAACTCCTGACCGTGGCCGAGCGCGACGACCCCGCTTTTTCCGCCCGCTGCACCGAGGATCGCCGCCAGCTCGCCGCGATTCGCGAGGCGCGGGAAGCGAGCGCTCAAGCCTATTTCGCCAGCCATGCCGCGGAGTGGGACACGCTGCGCCAACTTCACGGCGCCGACGGTCCGGTCGAATCGGCCCTGCTGGCCTCGTTCGGCCGCCAGAAGCTGGGCGCGCTGCTCGATGTCGGCACCGGTACCGGCCGTATGGCCGAATTGCTCGCCGCCAAGGCCGGGCATGTCACCGCGCTCGACAAGAGCCCGGACATGTTGCGGATCGCGCGCGCCCGCTTGCAATCTTTGCCCGCGGACAAAGTCGCGCTGCTTCAGGGCGACTTCACCGCCCTGCCCTTCATGCCTGCCAGCTTCGATACCGTGTTGTTCCATCAGGTGCTGCACTATGCGCAGGACCCCGGCGTGGTGCTGGGCGAGGCCGCGCGCGTCACCCGTGAGGGCGGGCGCATCGCCGTAGTCGATCTCGCCGCGCACGACCGCGAGGACTTGCGCGAACGCCATGCCCACGCCCGCCTCGGCTTTGCCGACGAGCAGATGGAATCGCTGCTGACGGAAGCCGGATTCGCCTCCGAGCCTTCCGTCTCGCTGCCCGGCGACCCGCTTACCGTGAAGATCTGGACGGGCCGCCGCCTGCCCGTCTCCGAGATTCCGGCCACCGAGATTCAAGACAGAAAGATCCAGCTCCCATGACTTTTGCCGAACGACCGGTCTCCGCCCCGCGCTTCGAGGACCTGCCGGGCGACATTTCCGTCTCCTTCGAATTCTTCCCGCCCAAGACGGAGAAGATGGAGGAACAGCTCTGGGATGCGATCACCCAGCTTGCCCCGCTGGCGCCCAGCTTCGTCTCGGTGACTTACGGCGCGGGCGGCTCGACTCGCGAACGCACCCACTCCACCGTGTCCCGGCTGGTGCGCGAGACCGATCTGGTGCCCGCCGCCCACCTCACCTGCGTCGGCGCCAGCAAGGGCGAGATCGCCGAGATCGCCGACCAGTACTGGGAAGCGGGCGTGCGCCATATCGTCGCCCTGCGCGGCGATCCGCCGCCGAGCAGCGGCGGCGTGTTCACCCCTCATCCGGAAGGCTATACCGGCGCCGCCGACCTCGTGGCCGGGCTGAAGGCGCGCCATGATTTCGACATCTCGGTGGCCGCCTATCCCGAAGTCCATCCCGAGGCGTTCAGCGCCGATGCCGACCTCGACAACCTGAAGCGCAAGCTCGACGCCGGTGCAAACCGCGCGATCACGCAGTTCTTCTTCTCGACCGAAGCCTATTTCCGCTTCCTCGACAAAGTGCTGGCCGCAGGAATCACCGCGCCGATCCTGCCCGGCATCATGCCGGTGACGAGCTTCGCCGCGATCCGCCGCATGTCGGGCAATACCGAGATTCCGGGCTGGCTGGAGACGATGTTCGAGGGCCTCGACGAGCGCCCCGGCCCGCGCGCGCTGGTCGCTGCCGTCGCCGCCGCCGATCTCTGCCGCCGTCTCTACGAGGGCGGCGTGCGCGATTTCCACTTCTACACGCTCAACCGCGCCGAACAGGCCTATGCGATCTGCCAGCTTCTGGGCCTGCGCCCGAAGCCGAAAGCCTGAGCGGACTTGTGTAACGACCGTTCGTGCAGCAAGGCGCGCGCGAACGGTCAGCCAAAATGACCTTTAGCCCTCCTCTGGGCTGATCGGGGATTACGACAATGAGTGCCAGAGAACAGTTCCTCGCCGAAGCGGCCAAGCGCATCCTCATCACGGATGGCGCTTTCGGCACCGAAATCCAGCGCTGGAAGCTCAGCGAAGAGGACTATGCGGGCAACCTCGGCCTCTCCCACGACCAGAAGGGCAACAACGACATCCTCGCGCTGACCAAGCCCGAAGTGCCCGAATCGATCCACCGCGCCTATTTCGAGGCCGGGGCCGACATTGCCGAGACCAACACGTTCTCGGCCAACCGCATCAGCCAGGCCGACTACGGCGCCGAGCACCTCGTGCGCGAGATCAACGTCGAATCGGCGAAGCTGGCCCGCCGTCTGGCCGACGAATATCAGGCGAAAGACGGACGCCCGCGCTTCGTGGCGGGCGCGATCGGACCGACCAACAAGACGCTCTCGCTCAGCCCCGACGTCAACGATCCCGGCTACCGCGAGATCGACTGGGACGAACTGGTCGATGTCTACAAGGAACAGGCTGCCGCCCTCGTCGAAGGCGGCGCCGACTTCATCCTGATCGAGACGGTGTTCGACACGCTCAACGCCAAGGCCGGGATCATGGCCGTGCGCCACCTCGAAGCCGAGCTGGGCCGTGAAGTGCCGATCATGATGTCGATGACGCTGACCGACCTGTCGGGCCGCAATCTCTCGGGCCACACGGTCGAGGCGTTCTGGCACGCGGTGCGTCACGCCAGGCCGGTGACTATCGGGCTGAACTGCTCGTTCGGCGCCACCCAGCTGCGCCCCCATGTGAAGACGCTGTCCGAACTCGCCGACACGCTCATCATGATCTACCCGAACGCGGGCCTTCCCAACGAACTGGGCGCCTATGACGAAATGCCGGAGACCACGGCGGGCTTCGTCGGCGAATGGGCGGTCGCGGGGCAGGTCAACGTGCTGGGCGGCTGCTGCGGCTCGACCCCCGACCACATCGCCGCCATGGCGCAGAAAGTCGCGGGCCTGCCGCCGCGCCATCTGCCCCGGCTCGAACCCGTCACCCGCCTTGCCGGTCTCGAACCCTTCACGATGGTCGGCTGACGCGATGACCGAGTTCCCCATCTGGCGCATCCGTCCCGCTACGGCCGACGATGCCGACGCGCTCTCGCTCGTGGCCTCTGCGACCTTCCTCGAAAGTTTTGCGGGGCTGGTCGACGGCGGCGGGATCGTCGCTCATTGCCTGAAGCAGCACTCTGCGGAAAACTACCGCAAGTACCTCGCCAAGGGCGCGAAGGCCTGGCTGGCGCAAGTCGAGCCGGGGCACGCGCCGGTCGGCTATGCGCTGATCTGCGACCCCGAACTGGAACTCGCGCGGGAAGGCGATCTGGAGCTTAAGCGCATCTACCTGCTCTCGCGCTTCCAGGGCTCGATGATCGCGGGCACGATGATGCGGACCGTGCGCGACGCCGCCATGGCCGCGGGCTGGAAGCGGCTGCTGCTGGGCGTGAAGAACGACAACCACCGCGCCCTCGCCTTCTATGCCAAGCACGGCTTCGAGACGATCGGCACCCGGACTTTCGACGTCGGCGGCAAGACCTATGACGACTATGTGCTCGCCCTGAAGTTGGCGAACACATTGCCTGCGAACTGACCCAACGAGAACGACAGACCATGACCTCGATTCATTCCGGCGCCCGTTTCGTCAATATCGGCGAGCGCACCAACGTCACCGGCTCGGCGAAGTTCAAGAAGCTCGTCATGGCGGGCGACTATCCCGCCGCCATCGAAGTCGCCCGCCAGCAGGTGGAGAACGGCGCGCAGGTGATCGACGTCAACATGGACGAAGGCCTGCTCGACGCGGTCGAGGCCATGACCACCTACCTCAAGCTGATCGCCGCCGAGCCGGATATCGCCCGCGTGCCGGTGATGATCGACTCGTCCAAGTGGGAGGTGATCGAGGCGGGCCTCAAGTGCGTGTCGGGCAAGCCGATCGTCAATTCGATCTCGATGAAGGAAGGCGTGGAGCCGTTCCTCGCCCAGGCGCGCAAGTGCATGGACTACGGCGCCGCCGTGGTGGTCATGGCCTTCGACGAGACCGGCCAGGCCGACACCCGCGAACGCAAGATCGAGATCTGCTCGCGCGCCTATCAGTTGCTGACCGGCATCGGCTTCCCGCCCGAGGACATCATCTTCGACCCCAACGTCTTCGCGGTCGCCACCGGCATCGAGGAGCACGACCGCTACGGGCTGGACTTCATCGAGGCCGTGGTGGAAATCCGCAAGGCCTGCCCGCACGTCCACTTCTCGGGCGGCCTTTCCAACCTCTCTTTCTCGTTCCGCGGCAACGAGACGGTGCGCCGGGCGATGCACTCGGTGTTCCTCTACCACGCGATCCCCGCCGGGCTGGACATGGCGATCGTCAACGCCGGCCAGCTCGACGTCTACGACCAGATCGACCCGGCGCTCCGCGAGGCCTGCGAAGACGTCATCATGATGCGCCGCCCCGGCGTGGGCGAGGACGGCAAGACTTCCACCGAACGCCTGATCGACCTTGCCGAAAGCTACAAGGGCAAGGACAAGGTCGCCGAAAAGGCCGCCGAGGAATGGCGCGGCTGGGACGTGGTGAAGCGCATCGAACATGCCCTTGTGCGCGGCATCGACGCCTATGTCGTCGATGATACCGAGGAAGCCCGCGCCGAGATCGCGGCACGCGGCGGCCGTCCGATCGAAGTGATCGAAGGCCCGCTGATGGGCGGCATGAACGTCGTCGGCGACCTGTTCGGATCGGGCAAGATGTTCCTGCCCCAGGTCGTGAAATCGGCCCGCGTGATGAAGAAGGCCGTGGCCCACCTCATTCCCTTCATCGAGGCGGAAAAGGACGCCAAGACCAAGGCGAAGGGCCGCATCATCATGGCCACCGTCAAGGGTGACGTCCATGACATCGGCAAGAACATCGTCGGCGTCGTGCTCCAGTGCAACGGCTACGAGGTGATCGATCTCGGCGTCATGGTGCCGTGGAGCAAGATCCTCGAATCCGCCAACGAGAACGAGGCCGACATCATCGGCCTCTCGGGCCTCATCACCCCCTCGCTCGACGAGATGGTGACGGTGGCGGAGGAAATGCAGCGCGCCGGGATGGACATCCCGCTGCTGATCGGCGGCGCCACCACCTCCAAGGTCCACACTGCCCTGCGCATCGATCCGGCCTACAAAGGCCCGGTGGTCCATGTGCTCGACGCCAGCCGCGCGGTCGGCGTCGCCTCGCAATTGCTTTCGGACACGCAATCGGTGCCCTTCGTCAACTCGGTGGCCGATGAGTACGAGAAAGTCCGCGTGGCCCGCGAAGGCAAGGGCCAGAGCGAACTGCTCGGCATCGCCGATGCCCGCGCCAATGCCTTCACGCCTGACTTCGCGCAGAAGCCCGGTGCCCCACTGGAACCCGGCCTCCATGTCTTCGCGGACTGGGACCTTGAGGAACTGGTCGAGACATTCGACTGGACGCCGTTCTTCCGCGCCTGGGAACTCGCGGGCAACTACCCGGCGATTCTCGACGACGAAGTGGTGGGCGAAAGCGCCCGCAACCTCTTCGCCGATGCCCAGGCGATGCTCGCGAAGATCGTCGAGGAAAAGTGGCTGACGGCCAGGGGCGTCTGCGCCTTCTGGCCCGCCGCGACCAAGGGCGATGACGTGATCCTGGGCACCGGCGCGATGGACCCGCAGGTCGTCTACGACGCCATCCGTCAAGGCGTCCACGAAGGTCCGGACTTCGTCCAACTGCCGTTCCTGCGCCAGCAGGTGAAGAAGAGCCGTGGCCCAAATGGAAAGGGACGGGCCAACTTCTGCCTGTCCGACTTCATCGATCCGGCGGGCGACTGGCTCGGCGGCTTCGCGGTCGGCATCCACGGCATCGAGCCGCACCTCGAACGCTTCCAGGCCGCGCATGACGACTATTCGGACATCCTGCTTAAAGCCCTGGCCGACCGTTTCGCCGAAGCCTTCGCCGAGCGCCTGCACCAGCATGTCCGCACAAAGCTGTGGGGCTATGCACCGGACGAGCAGTTCACCAACCAGGCACTGATCCGCGAGGAATATCGCGGCATCCGCCCGGCCCCCGGCTATCCGGCCTGCCCGGACCATTCGCTGAAGCCGATCCTGTTCGACCTGCTCAAGGCCTCGGACAATGCCGGGATCACCCTGACCGAAAGCCAGGCCATGCTGCCCACGGCGGCCGTCTCGGGCTTCTACTTCGGCCATCCGGAAAGCCAGTACTTCGGCGTCGCCCGCATCGGCCGGGACCAGCTCGAAGACTACGCCGAGCGCCGCGACGTGGACCTCGTCGAAGCCGAACGCTGGCTGCGCCCCAACCTCGACTGATCGTGAGAAACGGCTGAGTCGATGACAACCGACGCGAATCGGCCGAAACTACGCCCTCCTCATTCCTCGTCGCCCCCGCAAAGGCGGGGGCCCCGCTTACTTCTGCGACCTTTCGCATGCCGCAAGAAAAGCGGGATCCCCGCCTTCGCGGGGATGACGGGGTCGTTGCGTGGGGGCCTGCGCAGGATGGTTGCCCAGGCGGGTGACTACACGGGTTGGTTCCGGATGTGATCCGTCGCCCCAACACCCCACCCGATTACAATCCGGAAAACTCCCGGAAAAACCTTTCGCCCCCGATTGCCCAACGCCACGGGGCAAGGCATCCCTGCCCCCAACGAAAAAATGAATGGGAATGGGGCACCCAATGGGGACGACCGAAATCTACCTGATTGCGCTGACGATCATCCTCGCGGCGCCTTATCTCGTCTGGCGACTGCTGCGCACCGAGCACTGGGCGCCGCTGGTGGTCGTGCAGATCATCGGCGGCATCCTGCTCGGCCCCGGCGTGCTCGGCCATGCCGCGCCGCAGTTCCACGCCTTCGTCTTCAATCCGCAAGTCATGACTGCTCTGAACGGCGTCGCCTGGTGGGCGGTGATGATGTTCGTCTTCGTTGCCGGGGTCGAACTCGATCTCTCGGACGCCTGGAAGCACCGCGCCGAAACCACGCTGACCGCCGCCTGCGCCTTGTTGACGCCGCTGGCATTCGGCGCCGTGGCCGCCGCCCTGCTGCTGCGCACCCCCGGCTGGATCGGCCCGGAAGGCAGCTATCCGCAGGCCGTGCTCGGCGTCGGCATGGCCTGCGCGGTCACCGCCCTGCCGATCCTGGTCCTGCTGATGGAAAAGCTCGGCATTTTTCGCGAGCCGCTCGGCCAGCGCCTGCTGCGCTATGCCAGCCTCGACGATATCGCGATCTGGGGCGTGCTGGCGCTGATCCTCGTCGATTGGGAGCGCGTCGGCCGGCAGGGCCTGTTCCTCGCGGCCTTTGCCGTGGCCTCCTTCGCGATCCGCGCCCTGTTCAAGCGCCTCGGCGAGCAGGACCGCTGGTATGTAGCGCTGATCTGGCTGGCACTCGTCGGCTTCGCGGCGGACTGGTCGGGCCTGCACTTCATGGTCGGCGCCTTCCTTGCCGGAGTAGTGCTCGACGCCCGCTGGTTCAGCCGCGAGAAGCTCGACCTGTTCCGCGAATTCCTGCTGCTCACGGTAATGCCGGTGTTCTTCCTCAGCACCGGCCTGCGCACGAACTGGGGAATGGGCGGGGCCATGGTATTCGGCGCCGCGATCCTGTTCCTGATCGCCTCCGTCTCCGGCAAGCTGGCGGGCATTCACCTCGCCGGAAAGCTGCTTGGCTGGAAGAAGGGCGAGGCCTCCGTGATCGGCTGGATGCTCCAGACCAAGGCGCTGATCATGATCATCTTCGTCAACGTCCTGCTCGACAAGAAGATCGTCACGCCTGAAACGTTCACGGCGCTGCTGCTGATGGCGGTGATGAGCACGATGCTGACCGTGCCGATCGTCAAGCCCCGCCTCGCGCGACTTGGTGAGGGCTGATGCCGCGCGATTAAACCGAAACGGAGGAAATCGTCGCTCCGGCGGTTTCCAGACCTGTCCCGGTTCTGCCATAAGCGCGCCGTGCTCTCCGCCGATCTCCTGCCTGACGCCCACGAAGCGCTCCACGCCACGTTCGGATTCAACGCCTTTCGCGGCGTGCAGGAACAGGTCGTCACCCGCGCTCTCTCGGGCCGCTCGACCCTGGCGATCATGCCGACCGGCGCGGGCAAGTCGCTGACCTACCAGCTTCCGGCGGTCATGCTGGAGGGGACCTGCGTGGTCGTCTCCCCGCTGATCGCGCTGATGCACGACCAGCTGCGCTCGGCCACCGCCAACGGCATCCGCGCCGCCACCCTCACCAGCGCCGATGCCGACCGCGGCCAGACCATGGACCGCTTCCGCGCGGGCGAGCTGGACTTGCTCTACATCGCCCCCGAACGCGCCAGCCAGCCGCATTTCCGCGAGCTGCTCGAACAGTCCCGCGTCGCCCTCTTCGCCATCGACGAGGCGCACTGCGTCTCCGAATGGGGACATGACTTCCGGCCCGACTACCGGCTGCTGAAGCCGCTGCTCGACGCTTTCCCCGAAGTCCCGCGCCTCGCCCTCACCGCGACGGCGGACCACCACACCCGCAGCGATATCCTTGCCCAGCTCGGCATTCCCGAGGAAGGGCTGATCGTCGCCGGGTTCGACCGCCCGAACATCCGCTACGCCATCCGCCCGCGCGACAATGCCATGCGGCAATTGAAGGCGGTGATGGACGAGAACCCCGGCCCCGGCATCGTCTACGCCCCCACCCGCGCCCGCGTCGAGCAACTGGCGGAAACGCTCGCTTCGGCCACCGGACGGCGGGTGCTGCCCTATCACGCCGGTCTCGACCCTGAAGTGCGCGCGCGCAACCAGGCGGCCTTCGTCGCCTCGGAAGACATGGTGATGGTAGCCACGGTCGCCTTCGGCATGGGCATCGACAAGCCCGACGTGCGCTTCGTCGCCCATGCCGGTATCCCCAAGTCGATCGAGGCCTATTACCAGGAAACCGGCCGCGCCGGGCGCGACGGCGATCCTTCGGTAGCGGTGATGTTCTGGGGCGCCGACGATTTCGCCCGCGCCCGCCAGCGCCTTTCCGAGATCGAACCGCACCGCCTGCAGAGCGAGCGCCAGCGCCTCGATTCGCTGGCCGGTCTGGTCGAGACCGCCGAATGCCGCCGCGCCGTGCTGCTGCGCCACTTCGGCGAAACGCCCGCATCTTCCTGCGGCAATTGCGACAACTGCCTCGAACCGGCAGGCGTGATCGACGTCACCGAACTGGCGCGCAAACTGCTTTCCACCGTCTATCGCACCGGCCAGAGCTACGGCCTCGGCCATCTCGAAAAAGTCCTGACCGGCACCAGCGACGACCGCGTGCTCCAGCGCGGGCACGACCAGCTTTCGGTCTTCGGCATCCTGACGGCTGACGAACAACCGCTGCTGAAGCCCCTCGCGCGCGCGCTCCAGGCCCGCGGCAGCCTCTTGCCGACCGAACACGGCGGCCTGTCGCTCGGCGGCGACGCGCGCGAGATTCTCAAGGGCGAGGCTGCGGTGATGATCGTCGTGCCGCCCAAGCGGGAGAAGAAGCGCCGTGGCGGACGCGGCGCGGCGGACGGCGGCGCCAATCCTATCGGCGATCCGCTGTTCGACGCCCTGCGCGCGCTTCGCCGCGACCTGGCGCAGGAAGCCGGCGTGCCGCCCTATGTCGTGTTCCACGACGCCACCTTGCGCGAAATGGCCGCCGCCCGCCCCTCCTCGCTGGCGGAACTGGGCGAGATCGGCGGCGTCGGAACCCGCAAGCTCGAAGCTTACGGCGAGGCGTTCCTGAACGTCCTGCGGCAGCACTGAGCGTCGCATGATCCGCATTCTGATCGATGCCGACGCCTGTCCGGTGAAGGACGAGACCTACAAGGTCGCTGCGCGCTACAAGGTGCCGGTGGTGGTCGTCAGCAACAGCCCGATCCGGGTGCCGCAGTCGCCGCTGATTTCGCGCAAACTGGTAAGCGACGCCTTCGATGCCGCCGACGACTGGATCGCCGAAAACACCGCCCCCGGCAGCGTCGTCATCACCGCCGATATCCTGCTAGCCGACCGCTGCCTCAAGCTCGGTGCCGAAGTCTTGGCGCCGAACGGCAAGCCCTTCACCATGGCCTCGATCGGCGGCGCCATCGCCACACGGGCGATTATGGCCGATCTTCGGGCCGGAGGCGATGTGGTGGGAGGGCCGCCACCATTCAGCAAGACCGATCGCTCGCGCTTCCTCTCCAGCCTCGACGAGACGCTGGTGCGCTTGCGGCGCCGGTTCCCGGGCTGACGCGACCTGCCGTCACGGCGACGGCGCGGATCGAACCAAAACGCCTTTTACAAAAACCAAACCCCGGCAAACGCCTCTGCGTCGCCGGGGTTTTCGAACCGCTCTAGAACGAGCCGCTCAGAGCGGATTGTCGAGCTTGATGATCTCTTCCTCGCTCGCACGCTGGGTGGTCTTGAGCTGGCGCGGGGCGGCGAAGCTGTCGAGCACCGGCTTGTCGCGCTCATAGAGGTCGTTGAACGGCTTGAGCTGGCCGTCAATCGAGCGGGCATACGTGAAATAGGTCAGGTAGACCGGGAAAGTCCGGGTCATCTCGACCTTGGTGTATTTGCCCGAGCGCGAGATGTCGGCAGCGTCGGCGGCAGTCTTCTGCGCGCCGAGAATCGCCATCGTCATGCCCAGTTCCACCGCACGCTCGGTACGGATGCAGCCATGGCTGAAGGCGCGGACGTCCGAGTTGAAATACTGCTTCGACGGCGTGTCGTGCAGGTAGATCGCATGGGGGTTGGGCATGTCGATCTTCATCAGGCCGAGCGAGTTCGTCGGTCCCGGCTGCTGGACGACGGTGATCGTGCCGTCGGCGCTCTTGGTCGCCTTGTAGCCCGCCGACTTCGCCCAGCCGGGGTTGTTCAGCACCTTGGCGCCGAGGCCTTCGCCCTTCACGATCGACTGCGGCACCGTCCAGGTCGGGTTGAACACGACGGCGCTGACCGTTTCGGCGAGCTGCGGCGTCGCGGTGCGGCCGGGCTTGCCGACCACGGTCTTGTAGCTGCGGATGATCTTGTTCCGGACCACCAGACGCAGCTGGAACTCGGGAATGTTGGTCATCAGATAGACGTCGCCAAGGTCGCGGGCGAGCCAGCGCCAGCGGTCCATGTTGGCCTGGATCAGCGCACGGCGCGCCTTGTTCGCCATCGGCGTGGCATTGAGATCGGCCTTGAGCGCGGCATAGTCCGGATTGGTCGGCGCCAGCTTTGCAACCACACCCGCCACGTCATGCTCCGACAGGGCCTGCGCCATGATCTGCGCGGTGGGATTGACATCCTGGTCGGGATCGACCGCGAACCACTGCACACGCGCCTTCATCGGCGTGCGACCGTCGCGAAGGTCCTCGATCAGCCAGCCGAACAGGCGGCTTGCCAGCGCATCGAGTTCGTCGCCCTCGCCCTTGGCGATGGCCGCGCGCAGGGCTGAAGGCTGATAGTCGGCCGGGATCAGGCCTTCCTTGCCGATATATTCGATCGTGCCGAGCAGCGCCTTGGCATCGGCAACTGACCACGACATCACCGGCTCGGCCAACAGGACATCCTGCACGATCGGCTTCGAGACCGTGGGAATGGCGGTCGGCACGGCGCTGGGCTGGACGACGGGCTGAACGGCAGGACGCCCAGGGGTTTGGGCAGGCTTGGTTGCGGGCTTGGAGGAAGCCTGCGCCGTCGGCGTCGCCTGGGTCGTCGGCAGGATCGAGGTCGGCGTGGAAACCGTCTTCGCCTTCTTCGCAGCCTCGGTTTTCGTCGCTTCCGTCTTCTGGGCGAGAACCGGCTGCGCCGCGAGACCTGTTGCCGCCACGACCGCCAGCATGCTGCAACCGAACCTCATGAAACCTGCCATCTTAGTCTGGACCTGCCCTTGGTAATGCACCGCAGTGCGTAAAATTCGTTCCGGGAGGAAACGCAGCCGCGAAAATCGGCTGCCGGCAAAAGCCATAGCCGGGACGACCCGCTTTGCCCCCATATGGCGCCTGTTTCAAGGATTTCGCCTGTCCCTGCGATGAATTGCCCGCATTCCCGCTTGCACCGGCAGGCGCGGACGGCGAGAGCCGGGGCCTGATGAGCACAGCCCCAGCCCCTCGTTCGGCCCCGTTTTCCCCAGCCCTGCCGATCCTCGCGGTGATCGCGGGCATCGCCACGTTCAGTGCCATGGACGCGACGATCAAGGGCGCCGGACTCGCGGTAGGCGTCTACACCGCGCTGCTGCTGCGCAATCTCTTCGGCACGCTGCTGACGCTGCCGCTCTGGCTCATGGCGGGTCGCCCGGTGCCAACCCGTGCCGTGCTCAAGGTCCACGCTCTGCGCGCGGCGATCACTTCGGCCATGGCGGCGCTGTTTTTCTATGGCCTCGTGCGAATTCCTATGGCCGAGGGAATCGCGATTTCCTTCGTTTCCCCGATCATCGCACTTTATTTTGCGGCGCTGCTGCTGGGCGAAACGATCCGGCCCCGCGCCGTCGTCGCCTCGCTGCTCGGCATCTTCGGCGTGCTGGTGATTGCCGCCGGACGCTTCGGTTCGGGCGCCTATTCGGAGCAGGCGATCGAGGGCACCGCAGCCATCCTGCTTTCCGCGGTGTTCTATGCGATCAACCTCGTGCTCCAGCGCAAGCAGGCGCTGCTGGCCCGTCCGGTCGAGATCGCCCAGTTCCAGAATCTGCTCGTCACGCTGATTTTCCTGGCTTTTTCGCCGTGGCTTGCAGTCATGCCCGACCGAGGCAGCCTGCTGCTGATCCTCGCCGGAGCGGCGCTGGCGACCGCCGCCCTGCTGTTCCTGTCCTGGGGCTATGCCCGCGCCGAAACCCAGGTGCTGCTGCCGATCGAATATACGGGCTTCCTCTGGGCCGCGCTGCTGGGCTGGCTGATGTTCGCGGAGCCGCTCGATCTCGCGACTGTTGCTGGTGCGATACTGATCGTTATCGGCTGCTGGACCGGTGCAAGAAACGCAAAAGTCGAGTCCTAGTCACCACGCATGCCCCCCTTGACCTGAGGCCCGCGAGCGCGCATCGGCGGGGCCGAAGAATCCGCTTGTCGCGATGCAGCACGGCGATGATTTCCGGGACCAGGGCTAGACGGTTTCGGAATAGCCGCGCTTCCTTCGTTTCAGGCTCATACAGAAGGGGATAATACCCAATATGACCCAGGTCGGACAGGATACGCTCGGTACCCGCAGCACCATGACCGTCGGCGGCAAGGACGTCGCTTACTACTCGCTCAAGAAAGCTTCCGAGAAGCTCGGCGACATCAGCCGCCTGCCTTTCTCGATGAAGGTGCTGCTGGAAAACCTGCTGCGCTTCGAAGACGGCGGCTTCACCGTCTCGACCGACCACGTCCAGGCGGTGGTCGATTGGCAGAAGAACCCCACCACCGGTGAGGAAATCCAGTACCGCCCGGCGCGCGTTCTGCTTCAGGACTTCACCGGCGTGCCCTGCGTGGTCGACCTTGCCGCGATGCGCGACGCGATCGCCAAGCTCGGCGGCGACACCAGCAAGATCAACCCGCTGGTCCCCGTGAACCTCGTGATCGACCACTCGGTCATGGTCGACGAATTCGGTCACCCCAAGGCGTTCGAAGAGAACGTGGAGATCGAATACCAGCGCAACATGGAGCGTTACGACTTCCTCAAGTGGGGCTCCAAGTCGCTCGCCAACTTCTACGCGGTTCCCCCGGGCACCGGCATCTGCCACCAGGTGAACCTGGAAAACATCGCCAAGTCGGTGTGGACCAGCGAAGACCAGAACGGTGAAACCGTTGCCTATCCCGACACTTGCGTCGGCACCGACAGCCACACCACCATGGTCAACGGCCTGGGCGTGCTGGGCTGGGGCGTCGGCGGCATCGAGGCGGAAGCCGCGATGCTTGGCCAGCCGGTCTCGATGCTGATCCCCGAAGTCGTCGGCTTCAAGTTCACGGGCGAGCTGAAGGAAGGCGTCACCGCCACCGACCTCGTGCTCACCTGCACCTCGATGCTGCGCAAGCACGGCGTGGTCGGCCGCTTCGTCGAATACTTCGGCCCCGGCCTTGCCTCGCTGTCGCTGGCCGACCGTGCGACGCTGGCCAACATGGCTCCCGAATACGGCGCCACCTGCGGCTTCTTCGGCATCGACGACAAGACGCTCGACTACCTGCGCCTCACCGGCCGCGAAGAAGAGCAGATCGCCCTCGTCGAAGCCTACGCCAAGGAGCAGGGCTTCTGGATGGAAGCCGGCGCTGCCGATCCGATCTTCTCGTCGACCCTCGAACTCGACATCTCGACCGTCGTGCCTTCGCTCGCCGGTCCGAAGCGTCCGCAGGACTGGGTTGCCCTTCCCGACGTCGACGACGTGTTCAACAAGGACATGACCGAGACCTACAAGAAGTCGGCCCAGCGCGTCCCTGTCGAAGGCAAGGACTTCGACATCGGTGACGGCGACGTCATGATCGCCGCCATCACCAGCTGCACCAACACCTCGAACCCGAGCGTGCTGGTCGCCGCCGGTCTCGTCGCCAAGAAGGCAGACGAGCTGGGCCTGAAGCCCAAGCCCTGGGTCAAGACCTCGCTCGCCCCCGGTTCGCAGGTCGTCACCGACTACCTGAACAAGGCCGGCCTGCAGTCGCACCTCGACAACATCGGCTTCAACCTCGTCGGTTACGGCTGCACCACCTGCATCGGCAACTCGGGCCCGCTCGCGGAACCGATCTCGAAGGCGATCAACGAGAACGGTCTGGTCGCCAGCGCCGTCATCTCGGGCAACCGCAACTTCGAAGGCCGCGTCTCGCCGGACGTGCGCGCCAACTTCCTGGCCTCGCCGCCGCTGGTCGTCGCCTACGCTCTGAAGGGCACCGTGGTGGAAGACTTCACCACCACCCCGATCGGCGTCAGCAAGGACGGCACCGACGTGTTCCTGAAGGACATCTGGCCGACCAACAACGAAGTGGCCGAAACCATGGCCACCTGCATGGACCGCCCGATGTTCCAGGCCCGCTATGCCGACGTCTACAAGGGCGACAAGCACTGGCAGGCGATCAACGTCACCGGTTCGGAAACCTACTCGTGGCGCGCCGGTTCGACCTACGTCGCCAACCCGCCGTACTTCGAAGGCCTGGAAATGACCCCGGCGCCGGTGAACGACATCATCGAGGCGAAGCCCCTGCTGATCCTCGGCGAATTCGATCACCACCGACCACATCTCGCCGGCCGGTTCGATCAAGGCCGACAGCCCGGCGGGCCAGTGGCTGATGGAGCACCAGGTCGCCAAGGCGGACTTCAACTCCTACGGTTCGCGCCGCGGTCACCACGAAGTCATGATGCGCGGCACGTTCGCCAACATCCGCATCCGCAACGAAATGGTCCCCGGCATCGAAGGCGGCATGAGCCGCTTCGGTGAAGAGGTTCTGCCGGTTTACGACGTCGCGCAGAAGTACAAGGCCGAGGGCACGCCGATGGTGGTCGTGGCCGGCAAGGAGTACGGCACCGGTTCGTCGCGCGACTGGGCGGCCAAGGGCACCAACCTGCTTGGCGTCCGCGCCGTGATCGTCGAGAGCTTCGAGCGTATCCACCGTTCGAACCTGGTCGGCATGGGCGTGCTGCCGCTGCAGTTCAAGGATGGCGACACCCGCCAGACCCTGGGCCTGACCGGTGACGACGCCTTCACGATCAAGGGCGTTGCCAGCCTCAAGCCGCGCCAGGACGTGGAAGTCGAAGTGACCCGTCCGGACGGTTCGACCTTCACCTTCACCGCGCTGTGCCGCATCGATACCGCCAACGAAGTGGAATACTTCAACAACGGCGGTATCCTGCAGTACGTGCTGCGCAAGCTGGCCGCCTGAGCAACCAGCCGTAACGGCTAACGAAAACCTCGTCCCACCTAGCGCGGGGCGGGGTTTTTCTTTGGGTTTTGGGGATCAGACCGGCGCAGCACGAAAGCCACGCCTCCTTCCTCGTCATCCTGAACTCGTTTCGGAATCCATCGCGCCCCTTACGCTGTGCCTCGATCGGTAGACGGCCCTCGCGCGCTTTTCACGCTGCCGTTCGTATCGGGCTGCGAAATGGACACTGAATCAAGTTCAGGATGACGATAATTTGCCGAGCGAGCGCCAAGAGCACGCACGAAAAAGGGGTGAGCGCCCCCCGACGCTCACCCCTTTCTCCAGCCCGGCCGCCATGCGCGGCCCGCGGACTGGTGCGTTAAGCGGACTTCTTGCGTGCCAGCCGCTGGCGACCGACCACCGCCGCGGCTGCCGCACCGAACAGGATCAGCATCGGCGGTGCCGGAACGTCGGTCGGCGGATCGGTCGGCGGCGGATGACCGCCGCCCGAGGACGTCGAGGTCGAGGAGGAACCCGAACTCGAGGAAGATGTCGAACTCGACGAAGAACTGCTCGACGAGGTCGAGGACGACGACGAGGTGGACGAGGAACTCGACGAACTCGTGCTCGTCGAAACGTCGCCCGAGCTGGAGGATGTCGTCGTCGAGGTGATGCCGCCCGTACTCGTCGTGGTGGTCAACCCTCCGGTCGAGCTGGAAGTCGAGGTGGAGCCGCCGGTGGTGGTCGTCGTCAGACCGCCCGTGGAGCTGGACGTGGAGGTCGATCCACCCGTGGTCGTCAGGCCGCCGGTCGAGGACGAGGTGGAGCCGCCGCTGGAGGTCGAGGAAATGATGACATTGCCGCCGCCCGAACCGCCGCCGCCGAAGAACCCTCCGAAGAAGCCCCCGCCGAAGCCGCCGAAACCACCGCCGCCGCCGCCGATCACCGCAGGCGCGCCGCCACCGCCGCCCGCGTAGACCGGGGCCGGTGCGGGCGGAACATAGGCTGGCGGTAGCGGCACATAGGCCGTCTGCGGCACGTCGGGACGCTGGATGATGCGGCGCGCGCGCTTCACTTCGCGCGGCGGGTCCTTGGGAATCAGACGCTTGGCCGGACGCACCGGCTTGGCGACCTTCGCCATCTTGACCTTGCGATACTCGACCGTCTTGCTCTGCGTCTCGGCGACATGAACCGCGCCGCCGCCGATGATGGCGCAGCCCGCTGCACAGGCAGACAATTTAGCAAGGGCCATCCGAACCGACATGATCGTCTCTCTCTTCGTTCTGCTCGGCCAATCCCGGTGGGGACATCGGAGCCGACTTGCACTGACAAGCGCAGAGAGCGGTTAAAGGAACAATGGCTTTTCCCGGAATTCGACAGCGCCGACGCAGAAAATCCGCCGGTTTTCGAAAGAGAAACGGAAGCTGTGCCGAAGCGGGACTATCGGATGGCCTATCTGTAAACGCGCCCGACAGTTTGTTGCGCGAAAATCACGTCCGCTCAGTCACCGTCCGAATCGAAAAGACCACCCTGAGGACCACCGTTCGGCGGTGTCATGCCGAGGTGTTGCCAGCCGTGATCGTTGAGGCAACGCCCCCGCGCGGTGCGGGCGATCAGGCCCAGCTGGATCAGATAGGGTTCGATCACTTCCTCAATCGTATCGCGCGGCTCGGAAAGACCGGCCGCCAGCGTCTCCACGCCCACGGGGCCGCCCTTGTAGATTCCGGCGATCATCTTGAGGTAACGGCGGTCCTGCGCATCGAGACCGATGGAATCGACTTCCAGCCGCGTCAGGGCATCGTCGGCGATCTCGCGGGTAATCACGTCCGAACCGGCGACATGGGCAAAGTCGCGCACGCGGCGCATCAGCCGCCCGGCCACGCGCGGCGTACCGCGCGCGCGGCGGGCGATCTCGGTCGCCCCGCCCTTGTCCATGCCGATGCCGAGCAGCCCCGCACCGCGCGTGACGACCTTTTCCAGTTCCTCCACGGTGTAGAACTGGAGCCGCACCGGAATGCCGAAACGGTCCCGCAGCGGGGTCTGGAGCAGGCCCTGCCGCGTCGTCGCACCGACCAGCGTGAACGGCGGCAGATCGATCCGCACCGAACGCGCCGAAGGGCCTTCGCCAATGATGAGATCGAGCGCACGGTCCTCCATCGCCGGGTAGAGCACTTCCTCCACCACCGGATTGAGGCGGTGGATCTCGTCGATGAACAGCACGTCGCCATGTTCGAGATTGGTCAGCAACGCAGCAAGGTCGCCCGCCTTGGCGATCACCGGCCCGCTGGTAGCGCGGAAACCGACGCCGAGTTCTCGCGCGACGATCTGCGCCAGCGTCGTCTTGCCGAGACCGGGAGGACCGAAGAACAGCGTATGATCCATCGCCTCGCGCCGCGACTTGGCGCTTTCGATGAACACGCGAAGATTGTCCTTCGCCGCCGCCTGCCCGACGAATTCGGCCAAGGTCTTCGGGCGAAGCGCCGCATCGGCGTCCTCGGGCTGGCGGGTGGAGGTGAGGATGGGGTTATCGGTCATGAATTGCCTGTAATCGGAAGGCGCTGATCCAGCCATTTAATCCATGGGAAAGCTATGCCGCCACAGACAACTCCGCCCAGAACCAGAATGCAGAACGATGCCGCGATTTCGTAAAACCAGTCGCAAATGGCTGCGACGCCTGCAATCGCCATCCCCATTACGAATCCGGTCGCACCTCCAACTGTCATACAGTTAACGAAAGTGAGTTCCATTCGGCCGCGCGCGCAGAACGCCACCGGGATGCCTGCAAAGATGCAAAACGGCAGTGCCATGCCAGCAAAACCCAATGCAAACGGCCATGATATGATGACCAGTACGATCGCAATGCTGATCGGACTAGCTACTAAACCAAGGCACATTGCCAATCGTCGCGGCGGCTCGATCGGGCCCGCGTACCGATCGGCGTACATTACCCCGCAGCCTTCTTGAGCGCCACGCGGACGAGGTCGTTCAGCCCCGCATCCTCGCCCAGTTCCTCCACCGCCTTGCCGACCGCCATCGTGGCGACCGCAGGCTTGAAGCCGAGGTTCTGGAGCGCGGAGACGGCATCGGCGCTGGAGAAACCGGCAGGCGCGGCCACTCCCGAAACACCGGGCGCTCCGGGCAAAGTGGGCATGCCACCCGCCTTGTCCTTGAGTTCGTTGACGATACGGCTCGCCAGTTTCGGCCCGACGCCATTGGCGCGCGCGACCATGGCACTGTCGCCGCCCGCGCAGGCGCGCTGCAATTCCTCGGTGGTCAGCGCCGAGAGGATCGCCAGCGCGACCTTCGAACCGACCCCCTGCACCGCCGTCAGCAGGCGGAACCAGTTGCGCTCCGCTCCGCTGGTGAAGCCGATCAGGCGCTGGTCGGTCTCGGAAACCTGCATCTCGGTATGGACGACGACCTTGTCCCCCCGGATGCCGAGATGATCGAGCGTGCGCGCCGAACAATGGACGAGATAACCGACGCCGTTCACGTCGATGATCGCCCAGTCGGGGCCGGTGTCGTCGAGCAGACCTGTAAGCTTGGCGATCATGGTTTGTTCCTATGGCAGGAACAATTGCAGCGCGCCAGCCCTCTCGGGCTATCGTCTGTCGATCCTCGCGAATTCCGGCGAAATCAGCGGTGGCTGCCCAGCATATTGGCGTGAGTGATGGCCACGGCCAGCGCGTCGGAGGCGTCCTCGCCCGCCAGCTTCACGCCGGGCAGCAGCACTTTCAGCATGTGCTGGATCTGCTTCTTGTCGGCCCCGCCGGTGCCGACCAGCGCCTTCTTGATGACCTTGGTGGAATACTCGGCCACCGGCAGCCCGGCCCGCGCGATCGACAGCATGGCGACACCGCGCGCCTGCCCGAGCTTGAGCGTCGACTGCGGGTTCACGTTGACGAAGACTTCCTCCACCGCGCCCGCATCGGGCCGGTGCAGCAAGATCACGTCGGTCAGCGCCGCGTCGAGTTCGACCAGGCGCTCGGCCATTCCGGCCTTGGCATCGGTGCGGATCTGCCCGTTGGCGACGTGGCTGAGGCGGCTGCCGCTCTTGGCGACGATGCCCCAGCCCGTGCAGGTGAGGCCCGGATCGAGGCCGATGATAATCATGAGGTCAGACCTTGAGGCCCAGGCGCGGGCCGAAATGCATCATCAGCAGGTATAGCGAGACCGTCAGCGCGCAACCCGCCAGCAGCGAGAGCCAGAAGCCCAGCCCATGGCGCAGCAGCACTGGGATTAGGAGGAACATCGGCAGCGAGGGCAGCACGTACCAGAAAGTCGCCTGCGCATGGACCGCCATGTTCTCGGTATCGGGCCGGGCATGCCACAGGAGGATCATGCCCAGCACCGAAACCAGAGGAAGCGAGGCGACAAGCGCGCCCATCGCGGGCAGACGCTTGCCGATCTCGGCGATCGCCACGATCATCGCGCCGGATATCAGCGCTCGGGCGATCAGGGCCAGCACCTCAGATCAGGCCAGCTTGGCCATGACTTCGTCGGAGATCTCGTAGTTGCCCCAGACGGTCTGGACGTCGTCGTCGTCTTCGAGAGTGTCGACCAGCTTCATCAGCGTGCCCGCGGTATCCGCATCGACATCGACGGTGAGATTGGGCTTCCACGCCAGCTTCACGCCCTCGGCTTCGCCCAGGACCTTTTCCAGCTCGCGGGCGACTTCGTGCAGCGAATCGACCGAGACCCAGATCTGGTGGCTGCCGGGGTTCTCGTCGCCGTCGCCCATATCGCTCTCGACATCGTCAGCGCCGGCTTCGATGGCAGCTTCGAGGACCTTGTCCTCATCACCCACGCTGGCGGGGTACTCGATCAGGCCGAGACGCTCGAAACCGTGCGAAACCGCGCCCGAGGCGCCAAGGTTGCCGCCGTTCTTGGAGAACGCGGTGCGCACGTTGGTGGCGGTGCGGTTGCGATTGTCGGTCAGCGCCTCGACGATGAGGGCGACGCCGCCGGGGCCGTAGCCCTCGTAGCGCACTTCCTCGTAGTTCTCGGCATCGCCCTTGCTCGCCTTGTCGATGGCGCGCTGGATGTTGTCCTTGGGCATCGACTGCGCCTTGGCCGCGTTGACGGCGGCGCGCAGACGCGGGTTCATGTCCGGATCGGGCATGCCCATCTTGGCGGCCACGGTGATTTCGCGGCTGAGCTTGCTGAACTGCGCCGAGCGCTTCTTATCCTGCGCACCCTTGCGGTGCATGATGTTCTTGAATTTGGAATGGCCTGCCATGGGTCCGCTCTTGCTCCGCTCGTCCGCCTGCGCCGCAGGTTCGCGAGTCCGGGTGAATGATATGCGCCAAGTAGGGCGGCAGCGCGCCTTACAACAGCGCGGCACCCAAGGGCAACCGCCCGTGAGGGGCGTGCAGGCGCCGGGAAATGCCCCGAAAGGCATTTCCCGAGACGCGTTCTCAGTCGATGCCGAGAGCGGTCTTGTAGGTGTCGAGCAGCATGTCCATTTCGCGGCGGTCGTCCGGCTTCATCTTACGGATGCGGACGATCTGGCGCATGATCTTTACGTCGTAGCCGACAGCCTTGCCCTCGTTGTAGACGTCGCGGATATCGTCCGAGATGCCCTTCTTCTCTTCTTCGAGGCGCTCGACGCGCTCGATCAGCAGGCGCAGGCGATCGTCGGTGGTTTCGGCCATCGGGTAATGCTCCGGAAAAATATCATGTGAAACGGTATGGCGGGCGCTGATAGCGACAGTCGCGGATTCGGGCAAAGCCGGAGCCTGTGGAAATCCTGTGCGTAGAGCGGGAAAACCTGCCGTATTTGCCTCTTTTGGCGCCTTTGCCTATGAGACCCCGGCGGCGACCACGTTCCCGCCTCCCGCTCCAGGATCGAATTCCGGATCGAAGAGTAGCGGAGCTTCAAGACCGGGACGGCCCGGCAACCCGTTTCAAGAAGGTTGCCCGAAATGCCTGCTGCCCAGTCTGCTGTCCTGCCCTGGATCGTTCTCGTCGTCGCCGGCCTGTTCGAAGTGGTCTGGGCTTCGGCGATGAAGCAGTCGCACGGCTTTACCCGGCTCTGGCCCAGCGTGATCACGATCCTGGCGATGCTGGCCAGCTTCGGCTTGCTGTCCTGGTCGATGCGCGTGCTGCCGCTGGGCACGGCCTACATGGTCTGGACGGGGATCGGTGCGCTGGGCGCCTTCATCTTCGGGATCGTCGTGCTGGGCGAGACGGCCAGCGCCATGCGCCTTGCCGCCGCCGGACTGATCCTCGCCGGACTCGTCATCATGAAGCTCGCGAGTTCCTGATACCCGCGAGCTTCTCAGCGGGACCTCAGTGCCCGCCGCCGTTCTTCTTCAGGCTCTCTTCCATCCGCGCGATCTGCTCCGGGGTCGCCTCGCTCTGGTGCGCCTGCTTCCATGCGTCGAAGGGCATGCCGTGAATCACCTCGCGCGCGGCAGCCCTGTCGCCTTCGAAGCCCGCATCGCGAATCCAGTCCGCCAGGCAATTGCGGCAGAAACCGGCCAGTCCCATGAGATCGATGTTCTGCGCATCGTGGCGATGTTGAAGGTGGCGCACGAGCCTGCGGAACGCGGCGGCGGCCACGGCGTCGTCAAGCTCATCGATCCGGTCGTTTTCGTTCATATTTCTGCCAATCGTCCTTGGTTTGTCATGACGCCTTTGCCATATGTCTCCAAAATATCGAAAGAGAGGCAGACAGATTTTGGCAACCACCCCTCCGTTTCGCCGTTCGCCGCACCACCGCGGGATCAAGCGCCAGCGCAAGGTGAAAATCCTCGCCACGCTCGGCCCGGCCAGCCGCGACAAGGAGACGATCGCCAAGCTGCTGAAAGCCGGGGCCGACGCCTTCCGCGTCAACATGAGCCACGGCGACCACGACACCCACCGCGAGACCATCGCCAACATCCGCGCGGTCGAGAAGGACCTGATGCGCCCGGTCGCGATCCTCTGCGACCTGCAAGGCCCCAAGCTGCGCGTCGGCACTTTCGCGGAAGGCAAGGTCTTCATCCGCCACGGCGCCCACTTCACGCTCGACCGCAATCCCGCGCCGGGTGACGAAAATCGCGTCTGCCTGCCGCATCCGGAACTCTTCGGCATCTTGCAGAAGGGCCAGCGCCTGCTGATCGACGACGGCAAGCTGCGCCTCGTCGTCATCAAGCCGGAAGCCGATTCGATCCTCTGCACCGCCGAAGTCGGCGGCTTCATTTCCGACCGCAAGGGCGTGAACGTGCCCGATGCCATCGTGCCGGTCCCTGCCCTCACCGACAAGGACCGCCGCGACCTCGCCTTCTCGGTGGAGCAGGGCGCGGACTGGATCGGCCTCTCCTTCGTCCAGCGCCCCGAAGACGTGGCTGAGGCGCGCCGCCTGATCGGCGGGGCCTGCGCGCTGATGTCGAAGATCGAGAAGCCCGCCGCGGTCGATGCCATCGACGGGATCATCGAGCTGTCGGACGGCATCATGGTGGCGCGCGGCGATCTTGGCGTGGAACTGCTGCCCGAGGAAGTGCCGCCGATCCAGAAGCACATCATCGCCAAGACGCGCGCCATCGGCAAGCCGGTGGTAGTGGCCACGCAGATGCTGGAATCGATGATCACCAGCCCCTCGCCGACCCGCGCCGAAGTCTCCGACGTTGCCAATGCCGTCTATGACGGCGCCGATGCGGTGATGCTCTCGGCCGAGACGGCGGCAGGCCAGTGGCCGGTCGAAGCGGTGACGATCATGGACCGCATCGCCGTGAAGGTGGAAACCGACTCCACCTACCGCGAGCGTATCCACCTCGCCCAGACCCCGCCCGACGCCACGACCGCCGACGCGCTCTCGGCCTCCTGCGCCACGATCGCCGATACCCTGCCGATCGAAGGCATCATCGTCTTCACCGGCTCAGGCGGCTCGGCCCGCCGCGTCGCCCGCGAGCGGCCTGCCGCGCCGATGCTGGTGCTCACGCCATCGCAGAAGACCGCGCGCCGCCTCGCCCTGCTCTGGGGCGCGCACAATGTCATCACCAAGGATATCGGCAGCTTCGAGGAGATGATCGCCAAGGGCAAGCGCATGGCGCTGCGCCACGGCTTCGGCGCCGCGGGCACCCGTTTGGTGGCGCTGGCAGGCGTGCCGTTCGGCGTGCCGGGTTCGACGAACCTGCTCCATGTCGTGACCTTGACCGGCAACGAACTGGATACGCCGAACTGAGAATCAGGGGCGCGGCCGTAATCTAAGCGGCCGTGCCCTTCTCTTTTCAGGCCCAGCGGGCAAGGTCCTCGATGTCCTGGGTGCGCGGCTCGATCCAGCGCCATTCCCCGGCGACTTTCTCGCGCTTCCAGAACCACGATTCGCTCTTGAGATGGTCCATCGCGTAATCGGCGGCGGCAAAGGCGTCCCGCCGATGCCGCGCGGCGGCTGCAACCAGAACGATCGGCTCGCCCGGCACCATCAGCCCGCTGCGGTGGATCACCAG
This sequence comes from Novosphingobium sp. BL-S-20, assembly GCF_055521635.1. Taxonomy (NCBI): domain Bacteria; kingdom Pseudomonadati; phylum Pseudomonadota; class Alphaproteobacteria; order Sphingomonadales; family Sphingomonadaceae; genus Novosphingobium; species Novosphingobium sp. BL-S-20. The sequence continues at coordinate 3,004,710 of NZ_CM145494.1, forward strand.
CAGCCCATCGAGCGACCAGCGGTCGCGCACGCGCCCGGCCAGTTCCTGCATCGCCGGCAGGGTCAGCGGCGCATAGTGGCTGAGTTCGAGCGCCTCGACCCCGCCGCCTTCACGCACCTGCCCTAGAAAGCTGACAATGCCGCCCGCCTGCGGAAGGGCAGCGGTGAAACACCGCAGCGCTTCGGCTGGGTCGAACGGCTCGGTGAGCAGCAGCACGTCGCCGGACATCTCAGCCTCCCGAAACCGGCGGGAGGAAGGCGATCTCGTCGCCGTCGGCAAGCTGTGGGTCCCCCTGCACCAGAGTTCCATTCACCGCGTAACGAACGCGGGGTCCGCGCAGAGCCTCGGCAAGCTCCGGCTCCAGCCCGGAGATGACAGCCGCCAGCGAAGGGACGAGCGGCGCTTCGCGCGTGCCCGCTCCGGCAAGGTCTTCCAGCCTGCCCAGAAAAACAAGGGTCAGCGCCATGGATCAGCCGCCGGTCATCGACATGTGGCGCGCCAGCGCGGGCTGTGCCCCTGCGCGGTCGATGGCGAAATGGTGGCGTTCGGGCTTGATCCGCATCGCCGTGTCCAGCGCCCGATCGAGCGCCGCCTCGGGGTCGTCGCTACGCAGCGCCGCACGCAGGTCCACCTGCTCGTCGCCGCCAAGGCAGGCGTAGAGGCGTCCGGTGGTCGTCACGCGGATGCGATTGCAGCCCTCGCAGAAATTCTGCGTGAGCGGGGTGATGAGGCCCAGCCTGCCGCCGGTTTCGGCCACGTCGAAGTAGCGCGCAGGGCCGCCGGTGCGATGTCCGCTCGGGGTCAGGTTCCAGCGCCTTTCGAGATCCTCGCGCACGGCCGAGAGCGGCAGGTAATGATCGAAGCGATCTTCCTCCACTTCGCCCAGCGGCATGACCTCGATCAGCGTGGCATCGAAGCCCTGCCCATGGCTCCAGGCGACGATCTCGGGGATTTCGCTCTCGTTGATGCCTTTCAGGGCGACGGTGTTGATCTTGACCTTCAGCCCCGCCGCCTTGGCCGCCGCCAGTCCTTCCAGCACTTGCGGCAGCGAATCGCGGCGGGCCAGCGTCTCGAACCGGCCGCGATCGAGCGTATCCAGCGAGACGTTGATGCGCCGCACCCCGGCCGCGAAGAGGTCGTCCGCGAATTCGGAAAGCCGGGTGCCGTTGGTGGTGAGGGTCAGCTCTTCCAGACCATCGCCCAATTTGCGGCCAAGCGCGCGGACGAGATCGATCATGTCCCGCCGGACCAGCGGCTCACCGCCGGTGAGGCGCAGCTTCGTGATGCCCCGTGCGATGAAGCCCAGCGACAGCCGGTGCAGTTCGTCCAGCGTGAGCACGTCCTTCTTCGGCAGGAAGGTCATGCGTTCCGGCATGCAATAGGCACAGCGCAAGTCGCACCGGTCGGTCACCGAAAGCCGCAAATAGGTGATGCGGCGCCGGAACTGGTCCACGAGGGGCGATGCGATGCTCATTGCTACCGCTATAGCACGCTCCCCGCGCCCTGCCCATCAAGCCGAAGGTATTGGCCGGTTATCCCTGGGGCCAGGGTCAGCCAGTCGGTAGCGGCGGCAACGGCATCTTCGGACGCGCCCGCGACGGCATTGACGCGGCGCGGCGCATGGTCCCGCGCGAGTGCCTGAACCACGGCCAGACGCCAGCCATTGTGCTCGTGGCCGCCCGGCGCGAACACCAACGTCAGGTCATCGTCCTGCCCCAGCAAAGTGCGGACCTGCGGCAGGATTTCGGCATGGAACTGCGCGGCGGCATCGAGCGGATCGTCCGCCAGAGTTCCGACGCGCAGGATCATGGCTCAGCGGCGCTGGCGCGTGAGGGTGATGCCGATCTTCTCGCCCGCTTCGGCGATGGCAAGCTTGACGATCTTCACCGTCACCGCCGTGATCCGCGCGTCCTGCAGGAACAGCGTCTCGCAGACATGATCGGCCACCGCCTCGATCAGCTTGAAATGAACCCCGGCGGGCAGCGCATCGCTGGCCGCGAACTTGAGGTCCATGTAGTTCTTGCTCTCGGTCAGCGGCGTATCGGGCGTGTAGCGGTCGATCGGCTTCATCGCCACCTGGATGGTGAAGCGCAGCGGCTGCGGCTTGCCGGTCTCTTCCGAGTAGATCCCGGTGAGAACGTCGTGTTCGAAATCGGCGACTTCGAGGATAAGCGAATCGGTCATGGCATTGGGGTACATGGGCGGCCTTTAGCCGTTATTGCGCCAGCGTGCGAAGATTGCTGTCGGCAGCAGGCGGCCATTTTCATCTTCGCGCACCGAAAGGTCGCCATGTTCGATGGTGCCGGGCAGATCGCGGAACAGTTCCTCCATAAGCCCGGCCAGCGCCAGCGAGGACATGCGCACGGCGTAGACCGTGAGGAACAGGAACTTGCTGTCGCCGTCCAGAAGCTGGCGGCAATCGGCGAGCAGGCCGGGCAGGTTCTCTTCCAGACGCCACGTTTCGCCCGTGGGGCCGCGACCGAACTTGGGCGGATCGAGGATGATGCCGTCGTAACGCTTGCCCCGGCGCACTTCGCGCGCAGTGAACTTGGCGGCATCGTCGATCAGCCAGCGGACCGGGCGATCCTCCAGCCCCGCCAGCGCCGCGTTCTCGCGCGCCTGACCGACCGACTTCTTCGAGGCATCGACATGCGTGACCGGACCATGCGCGGAAAGCGCCAGCGTGCCGACGCCGGTATAGCCGAACAGGTTCAGCGTATTGGCATCGCTCTTGTCCGCGAGCATCTCGCGCATCCAGTCCCACACCGGCGCCATGTCCGGGAAGAAGCCGAGATGGCGGAACGGCGTGCACTGCGCGGTGAAGCTGACTTCGTTCCACGCCAGCGGCCAGCCTTCGCGGGGCACCGGCTTGTCGAACAGCCAGCGACCGCCGCCGTCCTCGTCCGATCCGGGCACGAATTCGCCATGCGCGTCCCAGTTTTCGAGGCGCGGGGTCCACATCGCCTGCGGTTCAGGGCGCACAAAACGGTAGTCACCGTAGCGCTCCAGCTTGCGGCCGTGGCCCGAATCGACAAGGCCGTAATCGTCCCAGCCCTCTCCGGCGAGGATCACAGGTTGGGTTTCCAGGCGTGCCATCAGACCTTCGGGCTCGCATGCTGGGCCACAAAGGTGGCGATCGAATCGTAGTCGCCGGTCAGGTCGACGCACTTCTCTTCGCGTTCGAACAGGTCGCCGACGCGGGCGGGCAGGCCCGAGCGCTGGCCGGTGGCGCGTTCGACGGCGTCAGGGAACTTGGCAGGGTGCGCGGTTGCCAGCGTCACCACCGGAATGCTCGCATCGATCCCTGCGGTGCGGGCAGCGAAGAGGCCGCAGGCAGTGTGCGGATCGATCAGTTCGCCGCAGTTCTCCCAGGCCCAGCGGATGGTCGATGCCATCTCGTCGGCATCGGTGCGGGCGGAGGAGAACAGCGCGGCAGCGCCTTCCCGCTGCGCATTGGTCAGCTGCATGGCCCTGGTCGCTTCGAACCCGGTCATCTGCTCGGCCAGCGCCTTGCCGTCGCGGCCATTGAGGTCGAACAGCAGGCGTTCGAAGTTCGAAGAGACCTGAATGTCCATCGAGGGCGCGGCGGTCGGCGTGACGGTGCCCTGCGAGTAATCGCCCTCGGCCAGCGCGCGGTGGAGGATGTCGTTGACGTTGGTGGCGACGATCAGCTTCTCGACCGGAAGGCCCATCTGCGCGGCGACGTAACCGGCGAAGACATCGCCGAAGTTGCCGGTCGGCACCGAGAAGGCGACCTTGCGGTGCGGTGCGCCCAGTTGGAGTCCGGCGGCGAAGTAGTAGACCACCTGAGCCATCAGGCGCGCCCAGTTGATCGAGTTCACCGCGCCGATGGCGAAGCGGTCGGTCATGCCACGATCGTTGAACATGCGCTTCACGGTGGCCTGCGCGTCGTCGAACGAGCCATCGATGGCGATATTGTGGACGTTGGGCGCCAGCACCGTGGTCATCTGGCGGCGCTGCACGTCGGACACGCGGCCCTTGGGGTGCAGCATGAAGATGTCGACCTTGGCACGGCCCGCCACTGCGTCGATCGCCGCCGATCCGGTGTCGCCCGAAGTCGCGCCGACGATCGTCAGGTTACGCTCCGAACGGCCGAGGAATTCCTCGAACAGCAGGCCCAGCAGTTGCAGCGCCACATCCTTGAACGCCAGCGTCGGGCCGTGGAATAGTTCGAGCACCCACTGCTGCTCGTCCAGTTGCTTCAGCGGCGTCACTGCCTTGTGGGCGAAGCGGCCATAGGCCTGCGTGGTCAGTTCCAGCAGCCGGTCGTAGGTCAGGCTGCCCTCGACGAAGGGGAACATGATCTTCGCGGCCAGCTCGGCATAAGGCAGCCCTGCCATTGCCGCGATCTCTTGCTCAGAGAAGCGCGGCCACTCGCGCGGCACGTAGAGGCCGCCGTCGGATGCGAGACCGGCGAGCGTGGCGCCTTCGAAGTCGAGCGCCGGTGCGCTACCGCGGGTGCTGATGTAGTCCATGACCCGCGCGGTTAGCCGCAGGGGCGCGAAATGAAAAGCCTGTCGTTGGGCTGGCGCGCGAACAATTCCTAAAGGGGGGCGTAGTTCGGGAATGACGCCTCTCTCCTCGTCGCCCCCGCGAAGGCGGGGGCCCCGCTGCCTTCCTGCCCCGCCCGCCAGAAGAAGCGGGGTCCCCGCCTTCGCGGGGACGACGGGGGTATGGAATGGACGAGGTTACGAAACGAAAGTGCCGCGCCGCTTCTTCAGCGCCAGCCCGTAGATCACCAGCGCCGTGGCCGCGAAGACGAACCACTGGATCGCGTAGGCGAAGTGGTTGTTCGGGATATCAGCGGGATCGGGAATGGCATTGGCGTCCAGCCCCGCGAGCGGCGGCGAGGCTACCAGCCTCGGCCCCGGCGCGATTACGCCGTGGACCTCGCCGCCGGACCAGCCGCCCGCCGCCATCGGCAACCGCGACCATCCGAGCACGACGAGCGCCCGCGCGCCGTCCGCCAGAGTGCAGTCGGCAGTCTGCGCCGCGCCTGATTCGCCTCTGGCGTTGCGTCCGGCAATGCTCGAATGGCCGGCAACCGCCACGCAGTCGAGCCGGGCATGGCGATAGAGCAGGTCCGCCTGCTCCCCCGCATCGCGCGGCCAGTCGACTTCGTCGGCAAGACTCCTTGCCGACGCATAGTGCGCGAGCAACGCGTTCTTCTCGCGAAGGCGATCGAGCTGCCAGAAGCCGAGCGCGATCATGAAGCCCACGGCGGCGAGAACGAGCAGCGTGGCGATGACGGGAATTCGGCGCATCACTCTTCCCTCGGGTCTTTTGAAGCGAAAGAGGGCAGACGCGAATGGCGCGGCTGCCCTCTTTTTTCGAACGTCGATACGGATCGCCTCAGTGCGTCGGATAGCCCCAGCCGCCCCAGACGTAGATGGCGACGAAGAGGAACAGCCAGACCACGTCGACGAAGTGCCAGTACCAGGCCGCCGCCTCGAAACCGAAGTGCTGACGCGGAGTGAAGTCGCCGTTGTAGGCGCGCTTCAGGCAGACGATCAGCATGATCGTGCCGACGATGACGTGGAAGCCGTGGAAGCCGGTCGCCATGTAGAAGGCCGAACCGTAAGTGTTCTGGCCGAAGGGGAACGGGGCGTGGATGTACTCGTAGGCCTGAATGCACGAGAACAGCACGCCGAGCAGGATCGTCGCCCAGAGGCCCTTCTTCAGGCCCTCGCGGTCGCCGTGGATCAGCGCGTGGTGCGCCCAGGTGACGGTGGTGCCCGAACACAGCAGGATCAGCGTGTTGAGCAGCGGCAGGTCGAACGGGTCCATCACCGCCTCGATCGCCTTGGGCGGCCATTGCCCGCCAACCGCTTCGGCGATTGTCGAAGGGAACAGCGAGAAGTCGAAGAAGGCCCAGAACCAGCCGACGAAGAACATCACTTCGGAAGCGATGAACAGGATCATCCCGTAGCGCTGGTGAAGCTGCACCACCGGCGTGTGGTCGCCCGCGTGAGCTTCCTTGATGATCTTGGAAAACCACATGAACATCGAGGCCAGCAGGATCGCCAGCCCCAGCCAGGGCACGAACTTGCCGCCCGCCATGTCGTGCATGAACAGGACCATGCCCGAGGTGAAGGTCAGGGCACCGATCGTGGTCGCCAAGGGCGCGATGTCCGGCGGAAGAATGTGATAATCGTGGTTCTTTGTACCGGCCATGGTGCCTTCGTCCCCGTTCTCGACTTCCGTGTTCGATTCTTTCCGGTGGGGTAATGCTCCCCCCGTGATTTGTTTCCCGTACCGGGACTTAACCGCCCGTCCCGCCGTGGTCCAGCGTCTTTGCATCCGACACGCTGGTGACGTGGAAGGTATAGCTGAGGGTGATCTGCTCGACGTCCTTGTTGTCGGGATCATTGAGGATCGCCGGATCGACGTAGTAGATGACCGGCATCTTCACCGCTTCGCCCGGCTGGAGCGTCTGTTCGGTGAAGCAGAAGCACTGGATCTTGTTGAAGTAGCGCGCGGCCTGTTCCGGCTCGACATTGAAGCTCGCCGTGCCGGTGATGACCTTGTCGGAATCGTTTTTGGCCCAGAAAAGCGCCATGTCGCGCTCGCCGATGGTCACCGTGTCGGTGCGCTGGAGCGGCTTGAACTGCCACGGCATGCCGCGCTCGACATTGGCGTCGAAGCGGATCGACATCGTCTTGTCGGTCACTTGCACGCCCGCCGCCTTGGCTTCGTCGGCGCGCTGGGTGGTGCCGCCGTAGCCGGTCACCTGGCAGAACATGCGGTAGAGCGGGACCGAGGCATAGCCGAGGCCTAGCATCAGCAGGGCCATCGACAGGGCGATGAAAGCGACGCGCCGGTTGCTGCGGCGCGAGATGGGCACCGCCTGAGCCATCAGCTCATCTTCGCGATCGAGATCAGGAACACCAGCACCACGAAGCCAGCCAGGCTGAGCGCCAGAACCCGATTGCGACTGCGGCGAATCTGCTCGGGGGTTCTGGGATCGGTCGACCTGGAATCGGGCTGGCGGGCTTCGTTCATGCTGCGATCTTTCAAAGGACGATGAAGCGATCCACCACCAGCACCGCGAAAAGCGCGAAGAGGTAGAGCACCGAATAGGCGAAAAGCTGCTTTTCCGGCTTCATGGCGTCATCCTCGCCGCTGCGCTCGCGCAGGCCGACACGGATGGAGAGCGCCAGGAACAGCGAGGAAAGTACAAGCGCGGAAATGCCGTAGATCGCGCCGGTTCCGCCGATCCACCACGGCAGCACCGAAAGCGGCAGCAGCAGCACGGCATAGATCAGGATCTGGTGACGCGTCGCCTTCTCGCCCGCGACGACCGGCATCATCGGAATGCCGACTTTGGCGTAGTCGCTCTTCACGAAGAGCGCGAGCGCCCAGAAGTGCGGCGGGGTCCAGAAGAAGATGATCGCGAAGAGCAGCACCGGCATCAGCGTGACATGGCCGGTCACCGCCACCCAGCCGATCAGCGGCGGGAACGCGCCTGCACCGCCGCCGATGACGATGTTCTGCGGCGTGCGCGGCTTCAGCCAGATCGTGTAGATCACCGAATAGTAGATGATCGAGATCGCCAGGATCGCGGCGGGCAGCCAGCCGACCGCGAAGCCCATCAGGAAGACCGAGACGGCGCAGAGCACGCCCGCGAAGTCGCGCGCGGTGGTCCGGTCGAGTCGGCCTTGCGGCAGCGGGCGGTTGGCGGTGCGCTTCATCCCGGCGTCGAGATCGGCCTCCCACCACTGGTTGAGGGCGGCGGCGCCGCCCGCCCCCATGGCGATGCAGAGGATGGCGGTGAAGGCGATAACCGGATGAATTCGCTCAGGTGCGGCGAGCAATCCGCAGAGGCCGGTGAAGATCACCAGGCTCATCACGCGAGGCTTGGTCAGCGCCAGAAGATCGCGCCAGTCGGCGGGCAGGAAAGCGGTTTGGGAGGGACTCGTTGTCGTCATGATGGTGGCCCCTTACACCCACGAGGCCCCGAAAAGCGAGGACCTTGCGAATCGGGCGCCGCCCCGGCGATCCGCCGGGACGGCGCACGGGATCAGTGGTGCGCGGCTTCCTCGATGACCGGAAGCGTCTCGAACTGGTGGTACGGCGGCGGGCTGGACAGCGTCCATTCCAGCGTGGTGGCGCCTTCGCCCCAGTAGCTGTCCTCGGCCTTGCGACCCGCAGCGAAGGCATAGATCATGTTGATCATCCAAACGACAAGGCTGGTCGCCATGACCATGTAGCCGATCGTCGCGACGTGGTTCCAGTGCTGGTAGGCCTCGGCATAGTCAGGATAACGACGCGGCATGCCCTGCAGCCCGAGGAAGTGCATCGGGAAGAAGATCATGTTCACGCCGATGAAGAAGATCCAGAAATGTACGTGGGCGAGGAACTCGGAGTGCATCCGCCCGCTCATTTTCGGAAACCAGTAGTAGAACCCGGCAAAGAGCGCCGTCACAGCGCCCAGCGAGAGCACGTAGTGGAAGTGCGCCACGACATAATAGGTGTCGTGCAGCACGTCGTCGACGCCGCCGTTGGCCAGCACCACGCCGGTCACGCCGCCGACGGTGAACAGGAAGATGAAACCGATCGCCCAGACCATCGGGCTCTTGAACTCCACCGAACCGCCCCACATCGTCGCGATCCACGAGAAGATCTTGATGCCGGTCGGCACCGCGATGACCATGGTGGCGGCGGTGAAGTACATCTTCGTGTTCACCGACATGCCGGTGGCGTACATGTGGTGCGCCCAGACGATGAAGCCGACCACGCCGATCGCGACCATCGCGTAGGCCATGCCGAGGTAGCCGAACACCGGCTTCTTCGAGAAGGTCGAGACGATCTGCGAGATGATGCCGAAGCCCGGCAGAATCATGATGTAGACTTCGGGGTGGCCGAAGAACCAGAACAGATGCTGGTAGAGCACCGGATCGCCGCCGCCCGAGGGGTCGAAGAAGGTGGTGCCGAAGTTGCGGTCAGTCAGCAGCATGGTGATCGCGGCGGCGAGGACCGGCAGCGAGAGCAGCAGCAGGAAGGCGGTGACGAGCACCGACCACACGAACAGCGGCATCTTGTGCATGGTCATGCCGGGGGCACGCATGTTGAAGATCGTGGTGATGAAGTTGATCGCGCCCATGATCGAGCCCGCGCCCGCCAGGTGCAGCGCGAAGATGCCGAAGTCCACCGCGGGTCCGGGCGAGCCGCTGGTCGAGAGCGGGGCATAGACCGTCCAGCCGGTGCCCGCGCCGAGCCCCGTGCCGCCGGGCACGAAAGCGGAGCACAGCAGCGAGATGAAGCCCGCCACGGTCAGCCAGAACGAGATGTTGTTCATGCGCGGGAAGGCCATGTCCGGCGCGCCGATCATCAGCGGCACGAACCAGTTGCCGAAGCCGCCGATCATCGCCGGCATGACCATGAAGAACACCATGATCAACCCGTGGGCGGTGATGAGCACGTTCCAGACGTGCAGCGTCGAGTTGAAGTCCGGGTTGGTCGCACCGAACCAGCGGGCGAAGATATCCAGGTACTGGATGCCCGGTTCGGCCAGTTCGACGCGCATCATGCCGGAGAAGGCACCGCCGATGATCCCCGCGAAGATCGCGAAGATCAGGTACATCGTGCCGATGTCCTTGTGGTTAGTGGACATGAACCAGCGCGCGAAGAACACGGGCTTGTGATCGTGATCGGAGTGGGCGTGGTGATCCACATTGCCCTGGAAATGCTCGGGAACGGTGGTTGCCATGGTAGAGGCCCTGTCCTTCGATTCGCGCTTATTCGGCGGTAGCTGCGGCGGTGGCATCAGCGGCCGGAGCCTCCGATGCCGCTTCCGTGGCGACTGCGGCGGGCGCTGCGCCGGTGGCGGCAGCGACCGGCGCCTTGGCCGGATTGTCGATCACGCCGCCGGCATGGGTCAGGACCCAGGCATCGTATTGCGCGCGGGGCAGCGCCTCTACCGCGATCGGCATGTAGCCGTGCTTGGCGCCGCAGAGTTCGGAGCACTGGCCGTAGTAGACGCCCGGCTTCTCGACCAGCAGCACCTTCTCATTGATGCGGCCGGGCACGGCGTCGAGCTTGAACCACAGCGAGGGCACCGCGAACGAGTGGATCACGTCGGCGGCGGTGATCTGGAGCCGGATCGGCTCGCCCACCGGCACCACCATGCGGTTGTCCACCTCAAGGTGCGAGGGGCCGTCCCAGGGCTTGGAGCCGACTTCGCGCACGCCGTTGTTGATGGTCGGCTGGCCGGGCAGGTTGAGCATGTTCGAGACGACTTCGAAGTCTCCGTTGTCCGGATAGCCGTAAGTCCAGAACCACTGGTTGCCGGTGACCTTGATGGTCAGCGCGCCCTTGGGAGCGGGCTTGTACTGCTTGGCGATGAGGTCGATCGAGGGGACCGCGATGCCGATCAGGATCAGCACCGGAACCAGCGTCCACACCACTTCGAGAATGGTGTTGTGGCTGGTCTTCGAGGCGACGGGATTGGCGCGGCGATTGTAGCGCACCGCGATGATCACCAGCAGCAGCAGCACGAAGAGGGTGATGACGGTGATGATCGGCATCAGCACGCCGTCGTGGATCCACTCGCCATATTCGCCGAGCTTTGAATATTGCTGCTGGAGACCGATCCCGCCTTCCACCGGCATGCCGATGCCCGGCGTCGGCTTCATCGGCGTATAGCTGGCGACGGCCTCCGGAGCAGGCGCCGCGATGGCGGAAGTCACTGCAAGACTTGACGAAAACGCCGCTATCGAAGCGGACCGGGCCGCAACGGAATAGCGACCGATGGCCTTAGCAGCCTCGCCCAAAGTAAGAACGGTTTTGCCCAATATCATGGTTATAGCGCTTCCGTTTTCTTATGATCGCGCAAGTGAGTCGCCTCCCAAGCGCGCACCCCTATTGCGGAGGCTTTTTACCCCCGTTGACAAGGGGCTATACGCGGCCTTGCCGCCCGTCTCAAGCGCCTCTAGGGGATTTTTGACGCACGGGGTCCTCGCGCCCCGCCAGAACACACGCAAATTGCACCAAAGGAATACCCCCAATGCAGGAAGAAGAAGTCCTCGCCGAGTTTCGCGCCAGCAAGGCCTTGCTTGAAGGGCATTTCCTGCTTTCCTCGGGTCGGCACAGCGCATACTATCTCCAGTGCGCGCGGGTTCTGATGAACCCCGACCGGGCGGCACGACTCGCCGTCGCGGTCGCGGCAAAACTCCCGCACGATATTCGCAAGGCCATCACCAAGGTCGTCTCGCCCGCGATGGGCGGGGTCATCATAGGCCAGGAAATGGGCCGCGCGCTCCAGGTCGACGCGATGTTCGTCGAACGCCCGACCGGTACGTTCGAATTGCGCCGCGGCTTCAGCCTCGAACCCGGCGACAAGGTGCTGATGGTCGAGGACGTGGTGACGACCGGCCTCTCCAGCCGCGAGGCGATCAAGGCCATCGAGGAAGCCGGCGGCGAAGTGATCGCGGCGGCCTCGCTGATCGACCGTTCCGCCGGTGCGGTGGACCTCGGCGTGCCGTTCTTCCCGCTGGTGGCGCTCAATTTCCCGACTTACGCGCCCGACGAACTGCCGCCCGAACTGGCCGCCACCCCCGCCGTCAAGCCCGGCAGCCGCGCCCAGCCCTGAGGCCTTTTCTAAAATAGGGATTTCATAGACTTGGCCAACGTCCTCACCCCCGCGCGCCTGCGTCTCGGCGTCAATATCGACCATGTCGCCACCATCCGCAACGCGCGCGGCGGCGAGCATCCCGATCCCGCCCGCGCCGCGCAGATCGTGGCGCAGGCCGGGGGTGACGGGATCACCGTGCACTTGCGCGAGGATCGCCGCCATATCCGCGACGAGGATCTGGAGCGCGTGGCCTCGGCCACCGGGCTGCCGATCAACCTCGAAATGGCCGCGACCGACGAGATGCTCGAAATCGCGCTGCGCCACCGCCCCCACGCCGCCTGCATCGTGCCCGAGCGGCGTGAGGAACGCACGACCGAGGGCGGCCTCGACGCAGCAGGGCAGCACAACCGCCTGGCCCCGATCGTCGCGCGCCTGTCCGATGCGGGCATCCGCGTCAGCCTGTTCATCGCCCCCGAACCGCGCCAGATCGAAGCGGCGATGAAGCTGGGCGCCCCGGTCGTGGAATTCCACACGGGCGAATATGCCCATGCCGAGGGCGAGCAGGTCGCGGTCGAACTGCGCCGCATCGTCGACATGGCCGCGCTGGCCGCCAAGAACGGCATCGAACCCCATGCCGGGCACGGCCTCACGTACGAGAACGTGCAGCCCATCGCCGCCATTCCGCAACTGGCGGAACTCAACATCGGCCATTACCTTATCGGTGAGGCGATATTCTGCGGGCTCGAAACGAGCGTGAAGAAGATGCGCCAACTGATGGACGAGGTTCGGTGAAAGGAGCCGGAATTTCATGATTATCGGTCTCGGCTCCGACCTCTGCAACATCGAGCGGATCCAGAACTCGCTCGACCGCTTCGGCGAACGCTTCCTCCAGCGCGTCTTCACCGACCTCGAACAGGCCAAGGCCGCGCGTCGTACGCATACCGTCGCGGGCACGCTGGCCAAGCGTTTCGCCGCCAAGGAGGCCTTTTCGAAGGCGGTCGGCACCGGCTTCAAGGCGGGTGTGTTCATGAAGGACATCGGCGTCGTCAACGCCCCCTCCGGCGCGCCGACCCTGGCCCTGACCGGCGGCGCGAAAACGCGGCTGGACGCCCTGACTCCGGCCGGACACGAAGCCGTGGTTCACCTTACGCTCACGGACGATCATCCATGGGCGCAGGCCTTCGTGGTCATCGAAGCGCGCCCCCTTCCCCAATCCTGACGCCGAGTATTTCCGGGACATGATCCAACAGCCCAAGCCGACCATGAACCAGATGCCCGCCAAGGCCCCGCCCGCTGCGGAAAAGGTCAACTGGTTCCAGGAACTGCGCGGGCTCGCGCTGATGCTGCTGGGGGTGCTGGCGTTCCATTCGTTCATCGCCAAGCCGTTCTACATCCCCTCGATCTCGATGATGCCGGGGCTGCTGGTGGGCGACCGGCTGGTCGTCTCGAAGTATCCCTACGGCTGGAACTGGTCCTCGATCAGCTTCCACCTGCTGCCGCGCAGCACCTGGCGTCTGCTCGGTCGCACGCCGGAATACGGCGATATCGTCATCGTGGTCCCCGGCAACCGCAAGGCCGACCTCATCAAGCGCGTGGTCGCCCTGCCCGGAGACCGCATCGCCGTGATCGACGGCCGCATCCGCCTCAACGGCAAGTTCGTCCCGCGCGAGATGATCCCTCCCGTCCGCATCGCCGCCGACGATTCGCTGACCTGCGAGGGCGATGCCGAGCCGGGCCACTGCTACGACGGCTTCGAACAGTTCCGCACCCGCCTGCCCAGCGGCAAGGACGTCTACGAAATGCCGACCTACCGTGAAACATTGCCCAACGGCGCCAGTTATCAGGTGATCGACTACCTGAACCAGGAGCTGGACAATTACCCCGAGATCACGGTTCCCGAAGGCCACGTCTTCCTGATGGGCGACGATCGCGACCGTTCGGCCGACAGCCGCGCCCCGTTCGAGACCGACATGTTCGGCCAGCCCGGCGGCGGTCTCGGAGGGCCGGTACCGCTCAACGACGTCGGCGGCCGCGCCGAGTTCATCACCTTCTCGCTCGACGGCACCCAGAGCTGGAACCCGCTGACCTGGTGGAGCGCGCTGCGACCGGGCCGCGCCTTCACCAGCCTGAGGCCGCCGGTCGATCCCGCGAAAGCCTGGAACTGATGGCCTCGGGTCCGGAGCGCGAGGAAGACCTCACCGGACGCGCCGGTCCCACCGACATTTCCGATCCGCTGATCCGCACCGAGGCACGCAAGGCCTTCGTATGGATCGGCATGGCGGCGCTGCTGGCGCTGGCCGTGTTCCTCTCGCAATCGCTGCTGGTGATCTTCGGCGGGATCGTGTTCGGCGCGCTGATCGACGGCGGCGCGCGGGTGCTCCGCAAAGTCCTGCGACTGCCGCGCGGTGTCTGCGTCGTGCTCGTGCTACTGCTGGCGATGCTTTTCCTGCTCTGGGTCGCGCGCTTCGCCGGCAGCCAGATCGCCTTGCAGGCCGCGGAACTGCCCGCAACGATCGAGAGCCAGTTTCGCCACGGCCTCGGCTGGCTCCACGCCCATGGCATCCAGCCGCGCATCACCGATCTGCGCAGCGTGGCGCAGGAGGCCGTCGGCGGCATCAGCCAGGTGACGCGCGTGGTCGGGGGCCTGATCGGGGTGTTCACCACGCTCTTCCTGATCCTGGTGCTGGGCATCTACTTCGCACTGGAGCCACGCCTCTATCAGCGGGGCGTCGGCTGGATGCTGCCGATCGACCGCCGCGATCATTTCGAGAGCACCGTCGCGATCATGGGCCAGGCCCTGCGCCGCCTGTTGTTTGGCCGCCTGATCGGAATGACCGTGGAGGGCCTGTTCACGTGGGCCATGCTCCAGTTCTACGGCGTGCCGATGGCCGCCCTGCTCGGCCTCATCACCGGCCTGCTCGCCTTCCTGCCCAATATCGGCGCGCCGATTTCCGGGATGATCATGATCCTCGTCGGCTTTTCCGGCGGCTACGAGATGGGGCTCTACACGATCATCGTCTATGTGCTGATCCACCTGATCGACGGCTACCTGATCGTGCCGATGATCGCGCGCAAGACGGTGGACCTGCCCCCCGCGCTGGTGCTGGCGGCGCAGCTCATCATGGGCGTGCTGTTTGGCCTGCTCGGCCTGGCGCTTGCCGACCCATTGGTGGCGATGATCAAGATCTGGCTGGAGCGCGAGGCCGACCGCAACGGCGGCGGCGCCGCCCCGGAAATGGCCGCCGATATCGCGGACAGCCCCGCTTGACCGGCGCTCGCGGGCAGGCGAGACCCTGAACCATGGCCCGCAAGTTCCTCTATGGCATCGCCATTCTCGTGATCCTGGTCATCGCGGTTTTCGTGGCGCTGCGAATCTGGTCGGAGGACCTGACCGAACTCGCCTTCGTTCCAAACGTCGAATATGCCCACAAGGATGCACTCGCTCCCGAGGCCTGGCGCGATCAGAAGATGTGGCTGGCCCGGCCGGACATGAAGGACGATCCCTCGCGCTGGCTACCACCCGGCGTAGAGAAACCGCGGACGCGGTACCGGGTCGCGGTGTTCTTCGTCCACCCAACCAGCCTCGTCGCCCGCAGCGCCTGGAACGGGGACCTTGCCGACGCCTTCTCGCAGGACCGCGCCGCGCTCTTCGTCAAGGGCATGGCCAGCCCATTCAACCGCGCCGAAATCTGGGCACCGCGCTACCGGCAGGCGGCGATCGGCGCCTTCCTCACCGCCGCGCCGGAAGCCAACCAGGCCATCGACCTCGCCTATTCCGACGTGCTCGCCGCCTTCGACCAGTTCGTGAAAAGCGTGCCGCGCACCCGCCCGATCGTCGTGGCCGGGCATAGCCAGGGCGCCTTCCTGCTGCGCCGCGTGCTGCGCGACCGGGTGGCGGACAAGCCGCTCGCCAAGCGCATTATCGCCGCCTACGTGATCGGCTGGCCGGTCTCGCTCGCCCACGATCTGCCGAAGATGGGCCTCCCCGCCTGTACCGCGGCGAAGCAGACCGGCTGCGTTGTCTCCTGGCTCTCGGTCGCCGATCCTGCCGACACCAAGATGCTGCTCAGCGCCTATGGCCGCCGCACCGGGCTGGACGGGCAGGGCGTGGCCGAAAGCCCGTTCCTCTGCACCAATCCGCTGACCGGCGGCGAGGGCGGCAGCGCCGATGCGGCGACCAACCTCGGCACACTGGTCCCCGAGTTCCGCCCCGATTCCCGCAGCGCCAGCGGCACTCTGGTCAAGGCGACGGTGCCCGCCAGTTGCGGCCCCGACCATTTTCTCCACATCGGACCGCCTCCGGCACTGAACATGGGGCCTTACGTGCTTCCCGGAAACAACTACCATCTCTATGACGTGACCCTGTTCTGGGCGAACCTTCGCGCGGATTTCGAAGGACGGGTTGCGACATGGCAGAAGGCACAGTGATCACCACCAGCGCGCTGGACTATCGCGATGCCCTGCCTGAAGCCGGCGGCGCGCTGCTGGGGCTGGACCTCGGCACCCAGACCATCGGCACCGCCTTCTGCGACGCGGGCTGGCGCTTCGCCTCGCCCGGCAAGACGCTGAAGCGCGGCAAGTTCGGCGCCGACCGCGAATTGCTGCTGGACCTCATCCGCGAGCGGTCGATCAAGGGCATCGTCATCGGCCTGCCGCTCAACATGGACGGTTCGGAAGGCCCGCGCTCGCAATCGAGCCGCGCCTATGCCCGCAACCTTGGCGCGTTGGGTCTGCCGATCCTGCTCTGGGACGAGCGCTGGTCCACCTCCGGCGCTGAGCGCGGGTTGCTGGAACAGGACATGAGCCGTGCCAAGCGCGCCACCCGGATCGATTCCGCGGCGGCGGCGGTGATTCTGCAAGGGGCGATCGACGCTCTGACCGGCGGAATGTTCTAAACCTCAGCCGCGCCCGAGCTTCGCCCCGCCCCATTCTCGTCTCTGCCGCGCCTCGGCCGACACCAGCCGGCTGCCGCAGCGTTCCGCCTCTCCCCAGACGGCATCGCGCGCCTCGGTGCTTTCCGCCCTTGCCGCCAGGGCTTCCCAGGCGACCAACCTCATGCGATCGCTGGGATGTTCCTTGCCGAAACGCGCGGCGAGATCGCGCGCCGGATCGCTGCCCAGTGCGACGGCGATGTGCAGGAAACTCTCGCTGGGGCCATGGCCGTTGAGGCGGGTGACGGTGCCCTTCGCGACATCGAAGTCATAGCGGTCCATCCAGCCCTGCACCGCCTGGGTATGGACCAGGTTCAGCGTCACCGAAAGCGAAGCCGGCGGATAGCGGACGGGCACATCGCGCCGCGCACGGTAGTGGACCATGCATCCCGGTTCGAGCACCAGACGGCCCCGATGTTCCAGTTCGACCGCCTCGCCCGGATGGCCGACGAGAGCCTCGTAGTCGTATTCGAATTCGTCGGAACGATAGCCCGGCCCGAAATAGCCCAGCGCCAAAATGTCGGCGGCGTGGTCCTGCGCCTGTCCATAGCCCAGCGCTTCGGGTCCGCCGGCACGGTAGAGGGCGTCCTGCTCGGAAGGCCAGATGCGCGCGTTGAGGAAGAAGTTGCCCTGCCCCGGCGTCACCAGCATGATCGACTGCGGCCCGACGCCTTCGAGCGCATCGGCCCCGTCGGGAACCGGCGCCAGTCCCGATATCAGGTCCACCAGCAGGTCGCCCAGAAAGTTCCGGTCGTTACCCAGCCGCTGCAGCCAGTTCGCCGCATGGGACAGGCTCACTTCGTCGCGCGGATCGAAGCCCCAACTCGAAAGGGCGTCGACGAATTCCGCGAGCGAGGCGCTCGTCGGATCGCGCAGGGTCATCATCCGCGCCATTGTGCCACTCTCTCCATTTCGGGCCACTGCGCGATCAGGCTGCGATGGAGGTCCCGCGCGGGACCTGCCAGCGCCGGGTCCTCGCCTGCCGCCACCGTGCCCAGCAGCACCAGCCCGGCCCGCATGTCGATAGCGAGAATCGCGCGCAGCGCCTCCCAGCGCAGCGCCGGGGACGCCGTGCCATCGACGATGCGCGACAGCACCGGCACCGCATCCTGCCGCCCGAGCCCCGCCAGCACCGCTATCGCAAGTTCCAGCCGGCTATATTCGGCGGTCAGCGCCGCCTGCCCCTCCAACGCGCCGTCTTCCAGCGCGAACGCCCGCACGGGATCGTGCAGCGACGCCAGCCGCTGCAGCCGCAGCACGACGAGGCTCCCCTCGACCCTGCGCAAGTGGAACGCCTCGCGCTCGCCCTGCCGGAAAAGCGCGGTGCCCGGTTCGAACTCGACCGGATCGCTGTGCAGCTTGCCAGCGGAATCGCGCGAAATCCGGTCGCCCAGCGCGCTTCCGGCAAGCACGCGGGTCCAGGTATGGGTGGGCGCGAACTCCACGGTCCGGGGTGACGCCTGACGCGCCAGCGCTTCGCCATCGTAGACCGCCAGCGCCAGAGTCGCGGTTCCGGCATGGGCCAGCAGCAGCATGTCCATCCCTTCGCGGTGAGCATGACGGAACGGCAATTGTCCGAGCGGAAAGCTCCCGATCGCCTCCACGCCGCAGGCGACCAGAGGAGAGACGAAGTTCTGCGCCGCTCCGCCATCACTGTCGCCGTCGAACAGCGATTCGAGCGAGCCACATGCCTCCAGCGTCGCGCCCCGCCCAAACCGCTCCAGCGCGGCCAGCACCGGAGCGACGGCCGGGAGCGCGCGCCACTGCGCGACCACCTTTGCCAGTTCGCGCTGTCCCTGCGACCACAGCCGCTCGTCGCGCCCGAGCGCGCTCAGGTCGTGATGCACCTGCATGGCCGCTTCGCCTCAGGTGCCGGGATGGAGTTCGTAAAGGCTGGGCTGCAACAATGCGTGATTGTCATCCGGACAATACCGCGCACCATGCAAGCCGGTGGGCTGTTCAAGAGGGGACAAGCCGGCAAGAGCCGGAAGGCTGGTAAATTCGATCCGCGGCCATTCCAGAGTCATCACGTCAGGTAGTTGCAAGACTTTCCCTTTCGGCCTTTCCCTCGCCGCCCGTGGCGACCATGCCGCACGCCTGCCTTTTGAATGAGTTAATTCCCTGAAACTGTAAATTATAAATTTACCACGCCGATCCAGCGACACGAACGTCGCCTGATGCACACAACTATATCGTGGTTAACCGGCCTCCGGTGCCCGCAGGATCACCAGCAGGCCGCGGGGCTGTTCATGCGCCTCGCCAAGCACACGTCGCCCGGCATCGGCGCGGGCGCGGTCCAGGATCACCGCCGGCACTTCGGCATCGTGAAGGATGAGGTCCGCCGTTCCCAGCAGACGCGCCTCCCGCAAGGTAAGGTCGTCCGGCTCCGTGCTGCGCAGCACGATCTCGACCGTCTCGCTCGGCGGATCGGCAGCTTCGCCAAGCCAACGGGCGACATGCTCGGAACCCGTGTCGCCCAACGGATCGAGCACCCCGCCCTGTCCCAGCGCCGCGTCCAGAGCCTGGCGCCGCTTGCCCGGATCGGGAAACCGCGCGCGCAGGGCAGGCCGCGCCGCGAGCAATGCGCTGGCCAGCAGGCCCAGCGACTGCGGCAGCAGCGCTTCCAGCCGCAAACGCAACTGCTTGGCCAGCCCCGCCGAGGCCCCGCCCGTGCCGATGGCGATGAGCACCGGCGTGCGGTCGAGAATCGAAGGGACGGTAAAATCGCATAGCATCGGTCGATCGGGCGCATTCACCAGCAATCCCGCCGCCTGCGCCTCTGCAACGCCTGCGCGGGCGGCATCCTCGTCCTCCTCGGCGATGAAGGCGATCCGCGCGCCCTCGGCAATGCCTTGCGCAAGATCGGTGACGACCTGCCCGCCCGCCCGCTCTACCAGGCGGCGCTTGGCCTCTGCGGCCTCGCCATTGCCGGTTACGACCACCGGACGACCGGCGATGCGATGGAATAGCGGCAGGCTCTCGATCATCGAAACAGGACCCCAAACGAAAAGGAACGGCGAAGCGCGCCGTTCCTATCCGTTCAATGCCTGCTTGTCGAAGCGAGGATCAGGCGAGCCAGTCCGGCACCGTTTCCGCCGCGAGGATAGCCTCCGGTTCGATGCGGGCGGCGACCACCGCCCACTTGTTGCCGTCGACCATGACCTCGGGCACCAGCGCGCGGCTGTTGTAGGTATTGGCCATCGTCGCGCCGTAGGCCCCGGCGGTGCGGAAGATCGCCAGATCGCCCGCGGCGACTTCGTCGATCTCGCGGCCCATCGCGAAAGTATCCGAACTTTCGCAGATCGGGCCGACGATATTGGCGGTCATCGTCTTGCCACTCGGCTTCACCGCCGCAAAATCGTGCCAGGCATCGTACATGGCCGGGCGGGCAAGGTCGTTCATCGCCGCATCGACGACGACGAAGGGATTCACCACGCCTTCCTTCACGCGGACGACTTCGGTGACGAGCACGCCGGAATTGCCGGTGATCACACGGCCCGGCTCGAACATCAGGGTGACGCCCCAGTCCTTTGCGACCGAGGCGACCATCGCGCCGTAGTCCTGTGGGGTCGGCAATGAATCGCTCGCCTTGTAGGGCACGCCGAGACCGCCGCCGAGGTCCATATGCGTTACCGAATGGCCTTCAGCGCGGATCGCCGCCATCAGTTCGCCCATCTTGAGGAAGGCGAGGCGCGAGGGTTCGAGGTCGGAAATCTGGCTGCCGATGTGGACGGCGAGGCCCTTCATCTCCAGCCCCGGCAGGCCCGAGAGGCGGGCATAGATGCCGCCCGCGCGGTCATAGGGCACGCCGAACTTGTTGTCCGCCTTGCCGGTGGAAATCTTCGCGTGGGTGCGGGCATCGACGTCGGGATTGACGCGAAGCGCGCAAGGCGCGCGCAGGCCGAGCGCAGCGGCGATTTCCGCCAGTTCCACGCCCTCTTCCTCGCTTTCGAGGTTGAACTGGCCGATCCCGGCCTTGAGCGCGGCCGTTAGTTCGCGGCGGGTCTTGCCGACGCCCGAGAACACGATGTCACCGGCCGGAATGCCGCCCGCCAGCGCGCGGTTCATCTCGCCTTCGGAAACGACGTCGGCACCATAGCCCTCGTTCGCCAGCAGGCGCAGCACGGCGAGGTTGGGGTTGGACTTCACCGCGAAGGCGATGTGGACGCTGGGCAGCTCGGCCAGCGCCTCGCGGAAGACGCGGGCGTGGCGGCTGATCGTCGCACGGGAATAGACGTAGACGGGGGTGCCGACTTCGCGGGCGATCGCGGCCAGCGGCACGTCTTCGGCGAAAAGCTCGCCGTCGTTAAGGGCAAAATGGTCCATGGGTTTCTCGGTCTCTGGAAGGCTTATTCTGGCGGCGGGAGATCGAAAGGATCGTCGTCCCGTGGTTCCGAGCGGGTGCGCAGTTCGACGCTGCGTTCGGGGATCGCCAGCGTCGGCGTCTGGAGCAGCTCGGCGCTGCCCGGTTTCTGCTCGCGTCCGTAGGGCGCGGGCGGAAGCTGCTGCCCCGGTTTCAATGCCAACGCCGCCCTCTGGCCGCAGGCCGACAGCGCGAGAAGCAGGATCAGGGCGGCAGTCTTGCGCATCAGGCTCACTCCAGACCAAGCGCGAGCCGGGCTTCGGCCACGCGCAGGCGTACCTGATCGGGCGCGGTGCCGCCGTGCGACTTGCGCGCAGCAACCGAAGCCTCGACCGAGAGCGCCTTGAATACGCGCTCGTCGATGCGGCTGTCGATGGCCTTGAGGTCTTCCAGCGGCAATTGATCGAGCGCCAGCCCGCGCTGCTCGGCCAGCTTCACGGCGGAACCGGTAATGTGGTGCGCCTCGCGGAAAGGGATGTTGCCCTCGCGCACGAGCCAATCGGCGAGATCGGTGGCAGTGGCAAAGCCAAGTTCGGCGGCGCCGCGCATGCGATCGGTGCGGAAGCGGGTCTCGGCGACCATGCCGGTCATCGCCGCGATCGACAGCGCCAGCAGGCTGGCCGCCTCGAAGACCGGCGGCTTGTCGTCCTGCATGTCCTTCGAATAGGCAAGCGGCAAGCCCTTCATGGTGATCATCAGGCTGGTGAGGCAGCCGACGATCCGGCCCGAGTGGCCGCGCACCAGTTCGGCGGCGTCGGGGTTCTTCTTCTGCGGCATGATCGAGCTGCCGGTCGACAGCGAATCGGGCAGCGCCACGAAGCCGAAGGGCTGGCTGGCCCAGATGATGAACTCTTCCGCCAGACGCGAGAGGTGCAGCGAGCACTGCGCCGCGGCCATCAGGTAATCGAGCGCGAAGTCGCGGTCCGACAC
This sequence comes from Novosphingobium sp. BL-S-20, assembly GCF_055521635.1. Classification (NCBI taxonomy): domain Bacteria; kingdom Pseudomonadati; phylum Pseudomonadota; class Alphaproteobacteria; order Sphingomonadales; family Sphingomonadaceae; genus Novosphingobium; species Novosphingobium sp. BL-S-20. The sequence goes on from NZ_CM145494.1 coordinate 3,026,527, forward strand.
CGAATCGAGGCTGTTGTCGGTCGGCGCATCGAAGCCCAGCGCCTGCGCGGTCATCGTACGGTCGATCGGGAAGCCGGTTCCGGCCAGCGCGGCGGCGCCGAGCGGGCTGCGGTTCATGCGCTTGCGGGCATCGGCGAAGCGCGAACGGTCGCGGCCGATCATCTCGTAATAGGCCATCAGGTGATGGCCGAGCGTCACCGGCTGCGCGGTCTGGAGATGGGTGAACCCGGGCATGATCGAATCGGCATGTTCACCGGCGCGGGTGACCAGCGCCTTCTGCAGCGCATCCAGCCCGGCCTCGGCCTGATCGACGGCATCGCGCACCCAGAGGCGGAAATCGGTCGCCACCTGGTCGTTGCGCGAACGGGCGGTGTGGAGGCGTCCGGCGACCGGGCCGATCAGTTCGGCGAGACGGCCTTCGGTGGTCATGTGGATGTCCTCAAGGTCCCAGTTCTCGGGGACTCCGGAGACTTCGTATTCGGCGGCAACCTGGTCCAGACCGTCGCGAATCGTGATCGCGTCCTCGGCCGAAACCACCCCGCAGGCGCCCAGCATCGCGACGTGTGCCTTGCTGGCCGCGATGTCCTGCCGCCACAATGCCTTGTCGAAGGGGATCGAGGCATTTATCTCGCGCATGATCGCAGACGGTCCACCTTCGAACCGTCCACCCCACATCTGGTTGGAGCCCGCCGCCTTGCTGTCTTCCAAATCGCTCAAGTCGCTCGTCCTGTATTCCGTCGCGGGGGCCGGCGCCCTCCTGATCGCGGGCTGCGATAGGCAAAGCGGCAAGGACGCGCAACAAAAGGCTTCCGAAAGCGCCGCTCCGGCAACACCGGCCGCCGAAAAGCCCACTGGCAAAGTCGATCGCTCGCACAAGGGCGACCCGATGCCCGACGTGACTCTGGTGGACAATACCGGCGAGAGCCTCGACCTCATGTCGCTGAAGGGCAAGCCGCTGCTCATCAACCTCTGGGCTACCTGGTGCGCGCCCTGCATCGCCGAGATGCCGACACTGGAGGCTCTGGCCAAGGACCCGAACGGCAAAATCCAGATCCTGCCGATTTCCGAGGATACCGGCGACACCTACAAGGTCGTGGAAATCCTGCGCCGCCGTAAGCTCGACAATATCCAGCCCTGGGTGGACGAGAACGGCGACCTCGGCTTCCAATACGGCGGCAACCTGCCGGTCACGGTGCTGTTCGACAGTCAGGGCCGCGAAGTCTGGCGCTATACCGGCGGCAACGACTGGTCCTCGCCCGAGGCCGCCAAGCTGCTGGCGGAGGCGAAGTAATTCCCCCTCCCCGCTCACGGGGAGGAAAAAAGTTTCCCGTGGAACATTACCGCTTCCCCGCCTGCCGCAACAGGCGTTCGGCGCGCGCGAGGTAGGGGCGGTCGAGCATCCCGCCCTTCCAGCCGATCGCGCCCAGCCCCGGATTGGCCGCGAAGAGATCGACGATCTCCTGCGCCTCGGCGATCTCGGCCTCGGTGGGGGTGAACGCCGCGTTGATCACCGAGACCTGCGCGGGATGGATCGCCATCATCCCGCGATAACCGTCGCGGCGGACCCGCTCGGCCCGCAGCCTTAGCGCGTCGAGGTCCCGGAAATCGGCACAGATCGTCTCGATCGCGGTCACGCCTGCCGCTGCCGCGCCCAGCACGGTCAGGCTGCGCGCCAGTTCGTAAGTGAAGGAATAGGAACCGTCCGCATTGCGGTTGGACGAAGCACCGATCGAATCGGCCAGATCTTCCGCCCCCCAGGTCAAAGCCACTATGCGCGGCGCACCTTTATAGTCGCCGGTGTGGAACATGGCCTCCGCCGTTTCGGTGATAAGTACGATCACCGGGGTCGATCCCTGCTCGATGCCGTTCGCGACTTCCAGCGCTTCGAGGTAACGGTCCAGCGTCTCAACGTCCTGCCGGCCACGGACCTTGGGCAGCATGATGCCGCCCGGACGGGCGGGCATGACGGCCACGAGATCGGCCAGCGTATGCGGCCCGTCCAGCGGATTGACGCGTACCCAGAGGCGCCGCCCCTGATCGGGATGGGCGGCGATGAAATCACGCACCATCACCCGCGCATCCGCCTTGGCCTCGGGCGCGACGGCATCTTCCAGATCGATGAGAACGACGTCCGCCTCGCCCTCCATTGCCTTGGTCATCTTCCTTTCGCTGTCGCCCGGCGCAAAAAGCCAGGAACGCGCGGCGATAGGTTCATGCTTCGGGGAACGGGGGATTGCAGACATATTCTCTCCACTCGCGCAGATGACCAGCGTTGCCGCCCGTGCTGCCGATCACGCTGTCAGTCACCGGGCCAGCTTTGCTGCGATACGATGGTTTCTCAAGAGGTCCTGGTGCGATAGTTGCGGGAACCGCACAGATCGAAAGATCATTATTACCAAGATTTAACCACAAGATTCCAACTTTTCCTGTATAATTGTGGCAATATAGCAACGTGTGACGCAAATGTTTCCACCACGGAAACATTTCTGGTGCAGTTGGGCGGCACATGCCTAGAATTGCGTACCTTCGCCCGGACATTGTCCGGCGAACCTCCATCGAGCGGCAGGCAGAGCCGTCGGGGGAAATCGAAGGAACGCAAAACATGAAAAATCGCAAGGACAAGCTCCTCGGCGTGGCCGCCATCCCGGCACTGGCCCTCCTCCTCCCGCAGCAGGCCCTGGCGCAGGACGCCGCCTCGACTGCGGACGAACCGGGCGAAGCCATCGTCGTCACCGGATCGCGCATCGCTCGCCCCGATCTGGACGCTCCCAATCCGGTGACCGTCGTGTCGTCGAAGGACATCACCGATTCCGGCACGACCAACCTTACCGATTACCTGAAAACGATTCCCGCGCTCCAGGGCTCGCAGGGTTCCTATCAGAACGCCGGTGACCGCGCCGGTATCGGCACCACCGGCCTCAACCTGCTCGACTTGCGCAATCTCGGCACCCAGCGCACGCTGGTGCTGATCGACGGCCGCCGTCAGGTCGCCTCGGTCGACGGCACGCAGTCGGTCGACATCAACACCATCCCGACCGACCTGATCGAGCGCGTCGAAGTCCTGACCGGCGGCGCCTCGGCCGTCTATGGTGCGGACGGTGTCTCGGGCGTGGTGAACTTCATCCAGAAGAAGGACTTCGAAGGCCTCACCGCCCGCGTTCAGACCGGCATTTCGCAGAAGGGCGATGCCGGCCAGCGCCTGATCGCCCTGACCGCCGGCCACAACTTCGCCGACGGCCGCGGCAACTTCGCCATCGCCTGGGAGCACGGCGAGGAAGACCGCCTCAGCGTCCACTCGCGCAAGTACCTCGACGGTGAAAACCGCGTCGGCTTCTTCCTGAATCCCGACGATACCGAGACCGGCGGCAACAACAACGACGGCATTCCGGACAACATCCCGCTCCGGAACATCCGTTATTTCGACACCTCGCGTGAAGGCGGCATCGATGTCGACTTCGACGGTATCCCCGACTTCGTCGGCGCCGACGGTCGTCCTTACGACAACGGTACCTTCATTCCCAACTTCTACCAGCAGGGCGGCTCGGGCACGCTGGTGTCCGACTACGGCAACGACCTGCTGCCGGAGATCAAGCGCGACATCGTCAACGCGGTCTTCCACTTCGACTTCAGCGACGCCTTCACGCTCTATGCCGAAGGCAAGTACGCCCGCACGCGCTCGTTCTCGGTCGCGCAGCCGACGTTCGACTATTATCTGTTCATTCCCGAAGACAACCCGTTCATCCCGAGCGCGGTGCGCCCCTTCATCGATCCCGACAACGGCGGCGTCCTGGTCAATCGCGACAACTTCGACTTCGGGCGCCGCGGTGAGGACATCACCCGCAAGACCATCCGCAGCGTGATCGGCGCGCGCGGCGAGATCAGCCCGAACCTGTCCTATGACGTGTCCTATGTCTTCGGTCAGTCGAAGATCCGGTCGCATTACACCAACAACATGATCACCGACCGCTACTATGCAGCGATCGACGCCGTGAGCGACGGCAACGGCGGCGTGACCTGCCGGGTGAACACCGACGCCAGCTGGACCCCGAACCAGCCGTTCAACTACACCCGCAGCGAAATTCCGCCGACCACTTTCGCCCCCGGCGACTGTCTGCCGCTCAACCTGTTCGGCGAAAATGCCACTGGCAACCAGGCCGCGCTCGACTGGATCATGGCCGACACCGTGGACCGTACCAAGCTGACCCAGCATGTCGTCAGCGGCGCGATCACCGGCAACACGAAGAACCTGTTCGAACTGCCGGGCGGCGCCATCGGCTTCGCGCTGGGCGGTGAATACCGCAAGGAAAAGAGCAGCTTCGTAGCTGACGAACTCGCGGCGCAGGGTCTGACCTTCACCAACTCGCTGGGTAACACCAAGGGTTCGTTCGACGTCTGGGAAGCCTTTGCCGAAGTCGACGTGCCGATCCTGGCCGACCTGCCCTTCGCCAAGCGTCTCGGCGTCAACGGCGCGTTCCGCTATTCCGACTATTCCAGCATCGGTTCGACCAATGCCTGGAAGGTCGGCGGCGAATGGGCGCCCGTTCGCGACGTGACCTTCCGCGGTACCTATTCGAAGGCCGTGCGCGCTCCCAACATCAGCGAACTCTTCAGCCAGCAGTCGCAGACCTTCGAGTTCATCGACGATCCTTGCGGCACCGACTACCTGCAGAACGGCACCCAGTACCGTGTCGCCAACTGCCAGGCCTTGCTGTCGGGACTGGGCGTCGCCGATCCCTCGTCCTACAACGACACCCGCAGCTCGAACATTTCCGGCTTCCAGGGCGGCAATCCGAACCTGCGGGAAGAGACCGCGAAGACCTGGACCGCCGGCATCGTCGTGCAGCCCTCGTTCGTTCCGCGCCTGACCATCACCGCGGACTGGTATGACATCCGCATCAAGAACGCGATCCGGACCGTCGCTCCGCAGACCGTCGCCGAGCTTTGCGTCGACCAGTCGACGCTCGACAACCAGTACTGCGATGCCATCACCCGCCAGAACGGCACCAACGGCATCGCCTCGGCCGGCAACATCACCAGCTTCTTGGTCGGCCCGCTGAACGTCGCCAACATCCGCACCGCGGGCCTGGACTTCCAGGTCAACTACACCGTGCCGACCGACAAGCTCGGTACGTTCGGTGCCCGCGTCGTCGGCAACTATCTGCACCGCCTGACCTCGGTGCCGATTCCGGGTGCAGACAAGGTGAACGACGCCTATGTCGCGGCCAATATCGCTCCCAAGTTCCAGATCACCACCGACCTAACCTGGGCGAAGGGGCCGTTCAGCCTCGACTGGCAGATCAACTACATGTCCAAGATGTATCGCTACGATCGCCAGACCGTGGCCAGCAACCCGGACATCGTCGCGCCGGAATACCTGAAACTGAAGGAACGCTTCTCGCACGACCTCAGCTTCACTTACGACGTGGGCGATCAGTTCACGATCTACGGCGGCGTGAACAACCTGTTCAACCAGAAGCCTGCGCTCGGCAGCCTGAACACCCCGATCAGCGCGGTGGGCCGCTACTTCTTCATGGGCGCGAAGGTCAAGCTGGCCGACCTGTTCGGCGGCGCCCACTAAGGCCTCTGCCTGCCGGGCGGGAACGCCCGGCAGGCAAGAACGCGCTTATAGGCTGTTTGGAAAATGCCCTTGAGGGCATTTTCATCGCGGCACCAGCCCCAAAGGTTTTTTGGCGCCCCCACCCTACCACCCATTGGTAGTATCCTGCGGGTGGTAGGGTGGGTGCGAGGGCTGGTGCCGCGAAATTCGCGTTTCGCGAATTTCCAAACGGTCTCTTAGACAATGCTTTGAAGAGGGCGATCCAAAGCAATCGGATCGCCCTTTTTCGTGCGCGGATCGCCGGTCAGCCTTCGGCCAGGACCGCGGCCACCATGGAGCGCCAGATGTTCGCGGCATCGTCGCGGTAAGCCTCGTCGCTCTCGCTGTTCCCGACATAGCGGACGATCTCCGCGCCGGATTCCATCATGAGCTGGTCGGGTTCCCGGACCGCTTCCAGAACCGCACGGACCGCACCCGCAAACTTCCTGCGCGATTCGGCGTCCAGCGGCGTCGGATCGCCTGTCCCCAGCGAGACGGCCAGAGCCTGCACCCCACGTTCGATCGGCGTCATGCTATCCCCCTATGCCAAAACGGAAACCCGCTCAGGACACACCAAGGGCGCCGTCTTGTCCAGTGCCAGGGCACGAATGCAGGAAAATGGAGCGGGTGAGGGGAATCGAACCCCCGTATTCAGCTTGGGAAGCTGCTGCTCTACCATTGAGCTACACCCGCGGATCGGCAAACTTGGCGCGATCGGTAGATCGGCGCTCTGGCACAGCGGGCAGAGGTGGTCAATGGGGTGCGGACACGCTTGCGCCGCAAGGAAAAAGGCGCCGACCGAAGCCGACGCCTTTCTCAAATCACGCGCGGCCGATGGCCAGGAAGCGTTCCTCGCGGCGGGCGAGCAGTTCCTGAGGCGGTACGGCGTCGAGTACGTCGAGTTCCTGCTCGATCGCGCCGAACAGGGCCTGCGCCGCGCCTTGCGCATCGCGGTGGGCACCACCGACAGGTTCCGCCACGACGCGCTCGACGACGTTGAGCGCCAGCAGGTCCTGCGCCGTCACTTTCATCGCCTCGGCGGCGTCGGGCGCCTTGTCCGGGGTGCGCCAGAGGATCGACGACGCGCCTTCCGGCGAGATCACCGAATAGATCGAGTGTTCGAGCATCAGCACGCGGTCGGCCGCAGCCAGCGCCACGGCGCCGCCCGAGCCGCCCTCGCCCACGATCGCCGAGACGATCGGCACCGGCACGGCAAGGCAGGCCTCGATGGAACGGGCGATAGCCTCAGCCTGGCCGCGTTCCTCGGCCTCGACGCCGGGGAACGCGCCCGCGGTGTCGACCAGGGTGACGACCGGCAGGCCGAACTTGCCCGCCATCTCCATCAGGCGGATCGCCTTGCGATAGCCTTCGGGCTTGGCCATGCCGAAGTTGTGCTTGATGCGGGTCGCGGTGTCGTGGCCCTTCTCGTGGCCCATCACCATGACCTTGCGGCCATTGAGGCGCGCGAAGCCGCCGATAATCGCCGCATCCTCGCCATAGAGGCGGTCGCCGCCGAGCGGGATGAAGTCGGTGAAGCCCATCCGCACGTAGTCCACGAAGTGCGGACGCTGCGGATGGCGAGCCACCTGGGTCTTCTGCCAGGGCGTCAGCTTGGCATAAGTCGCCGCCAGCATCCCCGCGCTCTTCTTTTCCAGGCGCGCGATCTCGCCCGCGATGTCGAGATCGCTGTCGTTGGCCGTCGTGCGCAGCTCCGCGATGCGCGCTTCGAGCGCAGCGATCGGCTTTTCGAATTCAAGAAACGAGATCATGCTCTTTCCGTTTACCTGCCGGTGTCAGCGCGCCTCAGGAGGCGCGCTTGGCCAGCCATTCTTCCAGCCACTTGATCGTGTATTCGCCGCTCTGGAACTCGGGGTCCTCAAGCAGGGCCTGGTGCAGCGGGATCGAGGTCTTGACGCCGTCGATCACCATTTCCTCCAGCGCACGCTTCAGGCGCATGATCGCGCCCTGGCGCGTACGGCCCGAGACGATCAGCTTGCCGATCATCGAATCGTAGTACGGCGGGATGCGATAACCCGAGTAGAGGCCCGAATCGACGCGCACGTTCATGCCGCCCGCTGCGTGGTAGTTCGTCACCTGACCCGGCGAGGGGGTGAAGTTCCACGGGTCTTCCGCATTGATGCGGCATTCGATGGCGTGGCCCTTGAACTCGATCTCGTGCTGCTTGAACGAGAGCGGCTGGCCATCGGCCACGCGGATCTGCTCGCGCACGAGATCGACGCCGGTGATGGCTTCCGTCACCGGATGCTCCACCTGGAGGCGGGTGTTCATCTCGATGAAGTAGAACTCGCCGTTTTCCCAGAGGAACTCGATCGTGCCCGCACCGCGATAGCCCATGTCGGCCATGGCCTTCGAGACGATGCCGCCCATGCGGTCGCGCTCTTCGGGGGTGATGACCGGCGAAGGCGCTTCTTCCAGCACCTTCTGGTGGCGGCGCTGCAGCGAGCAGTCGCGCTCACCCAGGTGAACCGCCTCGCCCTTGCCGTCACCGAAGATCTGGAATTCGATATGGCGCGGGTTGCCGAGGTACTTTTCCATGTAGACGGTGGCGTCGCCGAAGGCGGCCTTCGCCTCCGAACGGGCCTGGCCCATCTGGCTTTCGAGTTCCTCGGCCGTGTTCACGACCTTCATGCCGCGGCCGCCGCCGCCCGAAGCGGCCTTGATGATGACCGGATATCCGATCGTCTCGGCCAGATCGCGCGCTTCGGCAAAGTCCTCGATCGCACCGTCCGAACCCGGAACCAGCGGCAGGCCGAGCGCCCCAGCGGAGCGCTTGGCTTCCACCTTGTCGCCCATCGTGCGGATGTGCTCGGGCTTGGGGCCGACCCAGATCAGGCCGTGCGCCTCGACGATCTCGGCGAACTGGGCATTCTCGGAGAGGAAGCCGTAGCCGGGGTGGATCGCGTCGGCATGGGTGATCTCGGCGGCGGCGATGATCGCCGCGACGTTGAGATACGAATCCTTCGCCGCCGGCGGGCCGATGCAGACCGCGTGGTCGGCAAGGCGCACATGCATGGCGTCGGCGTCGGCGGTCGAGTGGACCGCGACGGTCTCGATGCCCATCTCGCGCGCGGCGCGGTGGATGCGCAGCGCGATCTCGCCGCGGTTGGCAATCAGGAGGCGCTTGATGGCCATCAGATTACGACCCTCAGGCGATCACGACGAGCGGCTGGTCGAATTCGACCGGCTGCTGGTTGTCGACGAGGATGGACTGGATCGTACCGGCCTTGGGGGCAACGATCTGGTTCATGACCTTCATCGCCTCGACGATCACCAGCACGTCGCCGGCCTTGACCTGCTGACCGACGCTGATGAAGTTCGGCGCGGTGGGCTCGGGAGCGAGGTAGACGGTGCCGACCATCGGCGACTTGACCGCATCGACCGGAGCGGCGGCAGGCGCGGCTTCGGCAACCGGCGCAGCAGCGACGGGCGCGGCTGCCGGAGCAGCGGCATAGGGCAGGCCCGGTGCGGCGGCAACGATCTGCTGCGCAACCTGACGGGTGACCTTGATCTTGCGTTCGCCGTCTTCGACCTCGATTTCGGTCAGGCCGGTTTCAGCGAGGAGCTCGGCGAGCTCGCGTACCAGCGCGCTGTCGATGTTCACGCAACTTCCTTTCGTTCAAGATATTCGAGCAGCGAGGCCAGCGTGCCTTTGAGGTCCTTGCGGTGGACCACCATGTCGACCATGCCGTGGGCATGGAGGTACTCGGCGCGCTGGAAGCCGTCGGGGAGTTTTTCGCGGATGGTGTCCTGGATCACGCGCTGGCCGGCAAAGCCGATGAGCGCGCCCGGCTCGGCGATCTGGACGTCGCCCAGCATCGCGTAGCTGGCGGTGACGCCGCCGGTGGTGGGATCGGTCAGGACGACGATATAGGGAAGCCCCGCGCGCGCCAGGCGGCGGATGGCGACGGTCGCCTTGGGCATCTGCATGAGCGAGAGGATACCCTCCTGCATGCGGGCGCCGCCGGCGGCGGTGCAGATCACATAGCCGCAGTTCTCGGCAATGGCGCGTTCGACCGCCTCGACGAAGGCCTCGCCCACGGCCATGCCCATCGAGCCGCCCATGAATGCGAAGTCCTGTACGCCGAGCACGACCTTCTTCCCCTCGATCGCGCCGAGCGCATTGGTCAGCGCATCGGGGAAGGGATTGGCGGCGCGGGCGGCCTTGATGCGGTCGGAATACTTCTTGCTGTCGCGGAAGTTCAGCGGGTTTTCGGGGACCCGTGCGGCGGGCAGCACCGAATAACCGGCGTCAAGCAGCTGGTCGAAGCGTTCCTGCGCGCCGATGCGGCCATGGAACTGGCAGCGCGGGCAGACCGACAGATTGTCCTCGAACTCCTTGGTGAACAGCATTTCGCCGCACCCGCGACACTTGGTCCACAGGTTGTCGGGCGTATCCCGTTTCTTCAGGCTCCCGAGGGAATTGCGTACCTTGCTAAGCCAACTCATGACGAACCCTTGCGTGAATCTCGTGCGGCCCGGTGAGTCCGGGCTCGCCTGTTGGACCCTCCGGGCGCCGTGTTCAGGGCCTGCTTTCCTGCGCCCCGTGCGACCGAACGATCTCTGTGTGCGACGTGCTCCGCGCTGGCCTGTCGGGCCCGCCGCAGTGCGGGGCAATACGCGGCAGATATGGGTAGATCAATCGCCAGTACACTCCGGCATGCGCAAAAAGTGCCCCACTGCTGTCGGCAAAGGGGCTGAAAAGCGCAGAAATCCGCGAATCCGACAGGTCAATCGGCACCCCCGCAAAAGATCGGTGGAAGCGGTGAAGAGAGGCTTTTTCCACCCCCTTACCATTACGTCAAGGCCGAATTCGTGGCCTTTGGGGCACGATTTCGCGTCATTGATGCCTTTCCGCAGGCGGTCCAGAAAGGCCTGATGAAACAGGCCGTCACCATCCTCTCCTTCGACACCCCCGGCAGGGGCCTTACCGATATCACCCGCGAAGTCGCCGCATGGCAGCATGGGACCGGGATCGCGGAAGGCCTGCTCACCCTGCTGTGCCGCCATACCTCCGCCTCGCTGCTGATCCAGGAGAACGCCGCGCGCGAGGTGCGCAGCGACCTGCTCGACTGGCTAGACCGGCTCGCGCCCGAAGGCCGTCACTACGCCCATGACGACGAAGGCCCGGACGACATGCCCGCCCACCTCAAGGCCGTGCTGACCGGCGTGAACCTCTCGATTCCGGTGATCGGCGGGCGCCTGACGCTCGGAACCTGGCAGGGCATCTACCTTGCCGAGCACCGCCGCATGGCGCACCGGCGACAGGTCGCCCTGCATCTGCTCGGCACCTGATCCACGCCCGACCTGCGGCGATTTTGCCGCACCGGCCTAAGTCCCGGCGGTTTTGCCTCACAGAGCCATTGCATCCGCCCGGGCGATGCCTATCCACGCTGTCTGCCAATCCACGCTGTCTGGTCGTCATTCGGAGAGTTTGCAGTGCCCTTCCCCGCAGTCATGCGTGAGTCCGCCCTTTGATCTCCGCTCTCGACCTGTTCCGTATCGGCCTCGGCCCTTCGAGTTCGCACACCGTGGGGCCGATGCGAATCGCCGCGCGCTTTCTTCAGATTCTGGACGACGCCGGGCATTTCGACCGGATCGCCCGCGTTCTCGTCGAACTGCAAGGCTCGCTGGCCCTGACCGGCGAAGGCCACGGCACGCCCGACGCCTGCCTGATGGGCCTGATCGGCTTCCAGCCCGAGACCGCCGATCCCGGCGAGGCCCATGCCGCCGCTGCCGAAGTCCGCGCATCCGGGCGAATCACCCTGCTCGGTCGCCGCGAGATCGCCTTTGATCCCAAGGCCGACCTCGTGCTCGACTTCGATCATATCCCCGACCTCCACCCCAACGGCATGGTCCTGACCGCCTTCGATGTTGAGGGCGGCGAGATCGCCCGGCACGAATATTTCTCGACCGGCGGCGGCTTCTTCTCCAGCCGCCACCAGCTCGAACAGCCCGCCCCGGACGATCAGGTCACGCATGGCCCGCCGGTCGCCTGGCCTTTCGGTTCGGGCGCGCAGCTGCTGGAGGTCTGCGCGACAAGCGGCCTCGACATCGCCGGGGTCATGCTCGCCAACGAGGCGGCGCGGCGGCCGGAGGACGAGACTTTCGCCGGGCTGGACATGATCGCCGATGCCATGAACCAGTGCATCGACAGCGGCCTCGAACGCGAGGGCCTGCTGCCGGGCGCGCTCAAGGTGCGCCGCCGCGCCCGCGCGATTCACCAGAACCTGATCTCGCGCCCGCAGGACAACCAGGCCGAGACCCTGATGGACTGGCTCAACCTCTACGCCATGGCGGTGAACGAGGAGAACGCCAGCGGCGGCCGGGTGGTCACCGCCCCCACCAACGGTGCGGCGGGCATCGTGCCCTCGCTGCTGCGGCAATATTGCAGCGAAGGCCGCAAGGCCGTGCCCTCGAAAGCGCGGCGCTATCTGCTGACCGCTGCCGGGATCGGCCTGCTCTACAAGCAGCGCGCCTCGATCTCGGGCGCGGAAATGGGCTGTCAGGGCGAAGTGGGCGTGGCCTGCTCGATGGCGGCGGCGGGCCTCGCGGCGGTCTGGGGCGGCACGCCCGAGCAGGTCTGCGCAGCGGCGGAAATCGGCATGGAGCACAACCTCGGCCTCACCTGCGACCCGGTCGGCGGGCTGGTGCAGATCCCCTGCATCGAACGCAATGCCATCGCCTCGGTGAAGGCGGTCAATGCCGCGAAACTGGCGCTCCATGCAGGCGAGACCCCGCGCGTCTCGCTCGATCAGGTGATCGAGACGATGCGCCAGACCGGGCTCGACATGTCCAGCAAGTACAAGGAAACCAGCCAAGGCGGCCTCGCCATCAACGTGGTGGCCTGCTGAAGGCCGAAATCTAGCTTCCGTTCACCGCAACTTCAGCCGCATTCGTGCTTTGCTCGCCGGACAGCGGGTGCGACGCTGTGGCCGCAAGGCCGCCCGAATGTGAAAATCGAGAATCCCTATCATGAAGACCAGCACTGCCCTGCTCGCCGCCCTCGCGCTCGCAACGTTTGGAGCCGGAGCCGCATCGGCGCAGCCCAATCCGCACCCCACCGCTTCGCACAAGCCTGCGGTCGTCAAGAAGACCACGCATCGCCAGACCACGGTCAGGAAGACCGCGCACAAGAAGGTTTCCTGCCGTTATGTCGTCCAGCACAGCAGGAAGGTGAAGGTCTGCAAGTAAGGCTCTCCCGGCCCCTGCTGACGCGGGGGCCGGAAACGTTACCGCCTGCCGTCAGGCGGTGAGCGCCAGCCGGGCTTCCTCGTCGCGCACGACGCGCGGCTGATCCGGCCAGATGCCGCGGGTATCGTAGACCAGCTTGGTCGCCCGCTCAGCCAGCGGCACCACGCGGAACACGTCGTGGTCGACCAGGACGATCAGGATTTCGCAAGTCTCCAGCGCATCGTCGATGTCGATCTGGACGGCGCCGGTATCGGTGAACTCGATCGGCAGCTGCGCCGCATAAGGCTCCACCACATGGATGCGGCTGCCGAACTTGCGGGCGAGGCGGCTGGCGACGAAACGCGCCGGACTCTCGCGGAAATCGTCGATATTGGCCTTGAAGGCGAGGCCGAGGCAGGCGACTTTCGCCTGCGGATCGGCCTCCACCAGCGCTTCGGCGCGGGCGATGACATGGCTCATCTTGCGGTCGTTGACGCCGCGCGCGGTGCGGATCAGCGGGGTCTCCTCCGGCGCGCCGTGGACGATGAACCAGGGATCGACGGCGATGCAGTGCCCGCCGACGCCCGGCCCCGGCGTCAGGATATTGACGCGCGGATGGCGGTTGGCGAGGCGGATCACTTCCCACACGTCCAGCCCCATGCGGTCCGCCACCATCGACAGCTCGTTGGCGAAAGCGATGTTGACGTCGCGATAGGCGTTCTCGACCAGCTTGGTCATTTCCGCCGAGCGGGCATCGGTAGTCACGCATTCGCCGCGCACGAAGCGCTTGTAAAAGGCCAGCGCCTTGCGGGCGCAGCGCGGAGTGATGCCGCCGATCGAGCGGTCGTTGTTGGTCAGTTCCTCAAGGATGCGGCCGGGCAGCACGCGCTCGGGGCAATAGGCGATGGAAACGTCCGGCGTGTCGCGGGTGAGGCCGGGAATCTTCAGGTCCGGCCGCAATTCGGCGATGAGGTCGCGCAATTGCTCGGTGGTGCCGACCGGCGAGGTCGATTCGAGGATCACCACGTCGCCCGCCTTGAGCACGGCCGCGACCGAGCGCCCCGCCGCCAGCACATAGGAGATGTCCGGCGCATGCTCGCCGCCCTCGCCCTTTTCGAACGGCGTCGGCACCGCGATCACGAACACGTCGGCGGGCGCGATCTGCGTCGAGGCCGAAAGCAGCCCGCGCGAGACGACGCCCTGCACGAGACCGTCGAGATCGACTTCCTCGATATGGATCTCGCCCCGGTTGATGGTGTCGACGACGCTTTGCGAAACGTCGAGACCCAGCACCCGGCACCCGGCACGGGCGATCACGGCGGCGGTGGGCAGGCCGATATAGCCCAGCCCCACCACGCAGACGTCAGGCTTGGTGTCGGATTTCATCGGCAAGCAACTCCACGATTCGGCGCGAGGTCTGCCCGTCCCCGAAGGGATTGTGGGCGCGCGCCATGGCCTCGTAGGCCTCTCTATCATCCAGCAAGGTTGATATTTCGGAAACGATCGTCTCGGCAGAGGTTCCCACCAGCTTCGCGGTCCCGGCGGCGACCCCTTCGGGTCGCTCGGTGGTCTCGCGCATGACCAGCACCGGCTTGCCCAGCGCAGGCGCCTCTTCCTGCACCCCGCCCGAATCGGTCAGCATCACTTCGGCGATTGCCAGCAGCCGCGCGAAATGCGGATAGTCGAGCGGTTCGATCAGCGCCACATTGTCGAGGCCGGACAGCCGCTCGTTCATCACCTTGCGCACATTGGGGTTGAGGTGGACCGGGAAAATCACCGCGGTATCGGGGCGCTCGGCGATCCGGCGGATGGCCTCGGCGATCTGCTCCATGCCCTCGCCGAAGTTCTCGCGGCGGTGGCTGGTCACGCCGATGATCCGCTTGCCCGCGAACCGCGCTTCGAGTTCGGCCAGCCCGGCAGCGAGCGCCGGCTCCCGCTCGATCTCGGCCGTGACCCAGTGCAGCGCATCGATCACGGTATTGCCGGTGACATGGACGCGCGCGGGATCGACGTTCTCCTTCACCAGCGCATTGCGCGAGGTTTCGGTGGGCGCGAAGTGCAGGCTGGCCATGGAACCGATGATCTTGCGATTCACTTCCTCCGGCCAGGGGTGGTAGATATTGCCCGAGCGCAGCCCCGCCTCGACATGGTCGACCGGTAGCTTGCGGTAATAGGCCGCCAGCGCCCCCGCCATGGCCGTGGCGGTATCGCCCTGCACGATCACCCGGTCGGGCCGTGCCGCGTCCATCACCTTGCCCAGCCCGGTGAGCAGGTTGGCGGTCAGCGCGTCGAGCGTCTGGTCCGGCTGCATCACGTCGAGATCGTGATCGGGCACGATCCCGGCGATCTCCAGCACCTGGTCGAGCATCTGGCGATGCTGCGCCGAGACGCAAACCACGCATTCGAAGCGCGGATCTGCCTTTAGCGCATGGATCACCGGAAACAGCTTGATCGCTTCCGGACGCGTGCCGAAGACGACGAGAATGCGAGTTTGAGCGGTCATGCTGCCGGGCATAGCAGCGAGTCGTTAATGCTGAAATTAAAAGGCGTTCCGCGCCGCGTTCTTTTCAGGCGGCCTGTCGCTGTACATCCTGCCACCGGCTTTCCGCAGGCCCGTCATCGTCGTTGGCCGGACGCCTTCGAGCCGCCGGTTCCTTGCGTGCCCGGCCCGCCCTTCGCGAGACCGTACCGAGGCATCTACGCAGCAGCCCAGCCGCCAAGGTCACGCCAACCCTCACCCGCACGGTGGCGGACACGATCATCACCGCCGCCATCGCATCGAGCAGAGTCGATATCTCGAACGTCATCGCCCATGTCGCCAGTTCGGGCAGCGCCATCTCCGAGATATGCCATCCCTCCGCACCGATGAGCCAGGTCACGAAGGCCAGAAAACCCCCGATGCCGACCGTCAGCAGCACGTGCCCTCGGGTGATTTTCAGCAGGCGCCGCGCCAGAGGTGCGACCAGCCCCTGATGCCAGATACGCCCCCGCAGGCTCGTTTTCGGAGCCGTGGACAGAGCCATCAGCACGAAAAGCGACATCATCTTCAGGGCTACAGCGATCACGGCACACCATACAGGGGGAAAGGTTGATGTGCGATCCTGTCGTGATGCCGCCTTCGCGGGAAATTAATTGCGCGCAAGCCCCGTGATCCATCGTGGACAATCTCGCGCTGCGGACTTGCTCCCGCCCGTTGCATCGGCAATCACCGCAGCCATGTCTATTCTGAGCGACAAGTGGATCCGCGAGCAGGCGCTCGAAAACGGAATGATCGAGCCCTTCGTCGAGGCCCAGCGCCGTGACGGATGCATTTCCTACGGCCTC
This sequence comes from Novosphingobium sp. BL-S-20, assembly GCF_055521635.1. Classification (NCBI taxonomy): domain Bacteria; kingdom Pseudomonadati; phylum Pseudomonadota; class Alphaproteobacteria; order Sphingomonadales; family Sphingomonadaceae; genus Novosphingobium; species Novosphingobium sp. BL-S-20. The sequence continues at coordinate 3,042,638 of NZ_CM145494.1, forward strand.
TCGTCCTACGGCTACGACGCCCGCGTCGCGCGTGAGTTCAAGATCTTCACCAATGTCGATTCGGCGGTTGTCGATCCCAAGGACTTCGCGAGCAATTCCTTCGTGGACCGCGAGACCGACGTCTGCGTGATCCCGCCCAATTCCTTCGCGCTGGCCCGCACGGTCGAATATTTCCGGGTACCGCGCGACGTTCTGGTCATCTGCCTGGGCAAGAGCACGTATGCCCGCTGCGGCATCATCGTGAACGTCACTCCGCTGGAGCCGGGCTGGGAAGGCCATGTCACGCTGGAATTCTCCAACACGACGCCGCTGCCCGCCAAGATCTACGCCAACGAAGGCGCCTGCCAGTTCCTGTTCCTCAAGGGCAACGAGCCTTGCGAGACGAGCTATGCCGACCGCGCGGGCAAGTACATGGGCCAGCGCGGCGTCACCCTGCCCCGGCTCTAGGGAACAATCCCACGATATGTCCGCTTCTCCCGGCATGAAAGCCATGTCGGGAGAGAAGACATGTCCAAGATCGCAGCCATTGTCGGGCGTTTTCTGATCGCCCTGATCTTCGTGATTTCCGGCGCCTCCAAGCTGATGGACGTCGCCTCTACCGAGAGCATGATCGTCGCCACAGGCCTACCGGGCGGTCTTGCGATCCCGACCGGCCTGTTCGAGCTGCTCGCGGGCCTCTGCCTCGCCGCAGGATTCATGGTGCGGCTGGTGTCGGTGCTGCTCATAGGATTCGTTGCCGCCACGATCCTGTTCTTCCACAACAAGTTCACCGATCCGATGCAGCAGATCATGGCGCTGAAGAACGTCGCGATCATCGGCGGCCTGTGCCTCGCCTTCGCGCATAGCCAGATGTGGAGCCACTACTACGCGATCGCCCGCGAGCGCCGCGGCGAACTGGAAGCCCGCAATGCCGAAGACCGCATCCGCGACGCCGAACTGCGCGCCGCCCGCGCGGAAGCCCGCGCCGACGCCATTGCCGAAGAGCGCACCGCACCGGCCTATGTCGAGACCACCTCGCCCGGCATCGTCACTCCCGCCGTCCGGCGCCAGCGCCGCTGGTTCGACTGGTAGGGCTTTTACATCAGGGCAAAGTTCGAAGAACCCGCAGAATTAGCATCGTCGCCGGTTGACCCGGCGACGATTTGCCGTAAAGCGGCCTCAACCAAGCCACCCCACCGGGAGGCTCAGGGCGGTTAGCTCAGTTGGTAGAGCATCTCGTTTACACCGAGAGGGTCGGGGGTTCGAGCCCCTCACCGCCCACCATTTTCCAGACAACATCGATATCTTGCCGCTCCGCCTTTGCCGGAGCCGATCGCGCATGCCTGCCTGCTGCTCGCGTACAGGCCGAGCGGCGATTCGGTCTGCGCCTTCCGACGCAGTGGCACCATTGCATCACCTTCATGTGAAAACGTTCTCCCGCATCCGCTCGACATGCGGAAATGCGCGGCTTCACGTGGTTTACAACAATTTCACTTCAATACGATATTTCGTATACGATATTTGACAATGAAGGAAATGTGACGCAAGGTTGGCGTAATCAAAAGGGAGTTACGCCCATGAGGGGTCATCGTACGAAATTTTATTGCGCAGCCGCGCTTGTCGCGATTGTCGCGGGCACGGCACAGGCTCAGGAAGCGGCTCCGGCCGATGGCGGTGTCGCCAACGACATCGTGGTCACCGGCACCCGCATCAAGCGCCCTGACCTGACCAGCAACAGCCCGCAGACCATCGTCGGTTCCGACGAGTTCCGCTATCAGGGCGCGACCACCGTCGAGCAGGTTCTGAACCGCCTCCCGCAGTTCACCGCCGATGCCAACGAGAACGTTTCGAACGGTTCCGACGGCACCTCCAAGATCAACTTGCGCAACCTCGGGTCGAACCGCGTGCTGACCCTGCTCGACGGTCAGCGCCTGATGCCCTCGCAGGCGATCAACCTCTCCTTCATCCCCAGCGCGCTGGTCGAGCGTGTCGACGTCGTCTCGGGCGGTGCCTCGGCGGTCTACGGTTCGGACGCGCTTTCGGGTGTCGTCAACTTCGTCCTCAAGAAGGATCTCGACGGCGTCCGCATCGACGCACAGACCGGCTTCGCCCAGCACAGCAACAACAACAGCTCGCTGCGCGCCATGCAGCGCGCCTCCGGCTATGACCCGGCATCGTCTTCGGTCATCGACGGCGGCAAGCAGGACGTGACCGTTGCGGCAGGCAAGAACTTTGCCGACGGCCGCGGCAACATCACCGTCTACGGCGGCTACCGCCACTTCAGCCCGGTGCGCCAGTCGAGCCGCGACGTCTCGGCCTGCGCCCTGCAGGACCGCGCGTCCTCCGCGACTTCGGGCCTTGACGAGCTGTTCTGCGGCGGTTCCAGCAACACGCCCTACGGCTCGTTCATCCCGCTTTCGGACCTCAGCCCGTACAAGGGCAAGACGCTGATCAACAACCGCGACGGCAGCGGCACGCTGGTGCCCTACGATGCGTCCTATTCGTACAACTACGCGCCCGACAACTACTTCCAGCGTTCTGACGAGCGCATCACGGCGGGCGGTTTCGCGCACTACGAATTCAGCAAGGCGGCCGAACTCTACGGCAGCTTCATGTACATGCACGACCAGACCTTCTCTCAGGTCGCGCCGTCGGGCATCTGGTTCGGCACCGCCTTCGCGGTCTCGTGCAACAACCCGCTGGCCAGCGCCGCCCAGCTTCAGGCGATCTGCGGCTCGGCAGCAGGCACCGACACCACCGCGGACACCAATGTCGGCTACCGAACCGCCGTGGCCCCGCGCCGCGACAACCTGCGCTTCAACGACTACCGCTATTCGGCAGGTCTGCGCGGCGATCTCGGCAGCGGCTTCAGCTACGACGTCAACTACATGTACTCCCTGGTCAAGTTCAAGGAGACCTACCTCAACGACGTGAACCAGGTGAAGGCCGGCCGCGCGCTCAACGTCGTCGACGTCAACGGCGTGCCGACCTGCCGCTCGGTCATCGACGGCACCGATCCGAACTGCATCCCGATCAACGTCTTCCAGCCCAACGGCGTCACCGCCGAACAGGCCGCCTATCTGTTCCAGGACAGCAACACCGCCTCGCGCAACTCGCTGGGCGTGCTCTCCGGCTCGCTGACCGGCGACCTCGGCCAGCTCGGCGTGACCGTGCCCTGGGCCGACTCCGGCGTCGGCATCGCGCTGGGCCTCGAACGCCGCCGCGAGACGCTGAAGTTCACTGCCGACGAAGTCGCGCAGCAGAACGGCACCCTGCCTTCCGACGGCATCATCGCCGTGACCGAGGCCTTCGGCGAAATCGAGATTCCGCTGATCGAGAACAAGCCGTTCTTCCGCTCGCTGACGATCAACGGCGGCCTGCGCTATTCGTCCTACGACAACAAGCAGAATTCGACCGGCATCAAGTCGGGCTACAACGTGTGGACCTACAAGGGCGAAATCTCGTGGGCACCGGTCGACGACCTGCGTATCCGCGCCAGCTACAACCGCGCCATCCGCGCACCCAACGTGGCCGAACTCTTCGCCTCGCAGTCGGTCGGCAATGTCAACGGCACCGATCCCTGCGCCGGAGAAAACCCCAGCGCCTCGCTCGAAGTCTGCCAGCTCACCGGCGTGACCGCGGCCCAGTACGGCAGCATCCCGGAATGCCCGTCCGACCAGTGCTCCGGCCTTGGCGGCGGCAATATCGCGCTGAAGCCCGAAACCGCCGACACCTACACGATCGGTGCCGTCCTGACGCCGAAGGCGCTGCGCCGCTTCTCGCTGTCGGTCGATTACTACAACATCAAGGTGAAGGACTACATCGGCTCGATCGCGCCTTCGCTGATCATGGGCCAGTGCGCGACCACGGGTGATCCGTACTTCTGCAACCTGTTCGTCCGCGATCCGCGTTCGGGCCAGATCTTCGGCCAGACCTCGGGCTACATCATCTCGACGACGATGAACACGGGCTACCTCAAGACCTCGGGCATCGACGTCAACGCCGACTACACCTTCGATGTGGCCAACCTGGGCAGCATCAATCTGGGCCTCGTGGGCACCTACCTGATCGAACAGGTTTCCCAGCCGGTCCCCGGCGGCGGCTCGTATGACTGCAAGGGCCTCTACGGCTACACCTGCGGCCAGCCGACCCCCGAATGGCGCCATGTCGCGCGCCTTTCGTGGATGACGCCGACCGACACGACCGTCTCGCTGTCCTGGCGCCACATCGGCGGCACCAAGCTGTCGAGCCTGACCGACAACCCGCTGCTGGCGGCGGACAAGACGATCGTGAACCGCAAGATCGGTGCCTACAACTACTTCGACCTGTCGCTGACCCAGGCTATCGACAAGCGCTTCACCCTGCGCGCAGGCGTGAACAACATGTTCGACAAGGACCCGCCGGTTCTCGACTCGGGCCTGCTGCAGTCGTTCGGCAACGGCAACACCTATCCGGGCGTCTACGACGCGCTGGGCCGCACGATCTTCGTCGGCTTCACCGCCAACTTCTGATCCAGGAGGAACGGCGGCCTCTCTCACCCACCCTGGAGGTCGCAGTTCAGGAAAGCCCGTCCGGTCGCAAGACCGGGCGGGCTTTTCCATTCACGCGGGGGGATAGTGGCGCCGCAGGATGTCAAGGAAGGCGCTTTGCCGCGGGCCTGCGCCGTGAAGGAAGCCCACCTCGCGCACGAGTTCGAAATCGCGCACCGGAACGAAGCGCACCGAACCGTCCGCGAAGCCCTCCGGCATCATGCCGATGCCCGCGCCGCTGCGGATCACCGAGAGCACCCGCTCGTCGCTCGTCGTCTTGAGCACGAAACGCGGGCGGACGCCGCGCTGGGTGAAGAAGCGGTTGATCTCCGGCAGGGCCTCGCAGTGACGGCGTAGCACCATGCGGTCCTGCGCGAGTTGTTCGGCGAGAATCTCGCGTTCTGCGGCCAGCGGGTGATCGAGCGGCAGGACCATCATGTAGCGCTCGCGGGCGAGGACTTCGGGCTGGTAGCGCACGTGGTGGGGGCGAACGACGGTAAGGGCCACATCGATCCGCCCGCGCTCCAGCCGCTCGACCAGATCGCGCTCGCTGCCGTCGAGCAGTTCGAGCGCCTCGCCGGAACCCTCGGCGCCATGCTCGGCCAGAGCCCGGCCGATCAGCGTCGTCGGAATTGTATTCAGCACCCCCACGCGCAGCAGGCTCGGCTCGGCCGGTTCCGCCAGTTCGACCAGCGCGTGTTCGTATTCGGCGGCGATGCGGCGGGCGCGGACGAGGAAGCGGCTGCCAGCCGGGGTCAGGGCGACGCGCTGGCGATCCCTGTCGAACAACCGCGCGCCCAGTTCGCGTTCCAGCTTGGCGATTCCCGCCGAAAGCGTCGGCTGGGTGACGGCCACGCTGCGCGCCGCCCGGCTGAAATTGCCGGTTTCAGCCACGGCCAGGAAATAGCGCAAGAGATATTGATCGATCATAGATGATATCTATTACGAAGGGCGGAAACTTTCAATTTCCGCTGCGGCTTGGGCTTGTCTACATAGGCAGGACAAATCATCCGAACTTGGGAAGAGGCCGAAACGGCCGGACCGGAGAAACAAGCATGAGCGCACCAGTGCTCCAGACCAGCCTCAATCTCGACAGCCCCGAAGCGCAGGCGCGGGACCGGCACAACCGTGCGCTGGTTGCGGAATTGCACGCCAAGGTCGCCGCGGCGGCGCTCGGCGGGAATGCAAAATCGCGCGAACGCCATGTCGCGCGGGGCAAGCTCCTGCCGCGGGAACGTGTGGAACGGCTGCTCGATCCCGGCTCGCCCCTACTGGAACTGGGCCAGCTTGCCGCGAAAGGCCTCTACGAGGACGACATTCCCGGCGCGGGCCTGATTACCGCCATCGGCACCGTCTCCGGCCGCCAGTGCATGATCGTCTGCAACGATGCCACCGTGAAAGGCGGCACCTATTACCCGATCACCGTGAAGAAGCACGTCCGCGCCCAGGAGATCGCCCAGGAAAACAACCTGCCGTGCATCTACCTCGTCGACAGCGGCGGCGCCAACCTGCCGCATCAGGCCGAAGTCTTCCCGGACCGCGACCACTTCGGCCGCATCTTCTTCAACCAGGCGCAGATGTCGGCTAAGGGCATTCCGCAGGTCGCCTGCGTGATGGGAAGCTGCACCGCGGGCGGCGCCTATGTTCCGGCGATGAGCGACGAATCGGTGATCGTGAAGGAGCAGGGCACGATCTTCCTCGCCGGACCGCCGCTGGTGCAGGCGGCGACGGGTGAGGTGATCTCTGCCGAAGATCTGGGCGGCGGCGACCTCCACAGCCGCAAGTCGGGCGTGACCGATCACCTTGCCGACAACGACGAGCACGCGCTGACCATCGTGCGCGACATCGTCAGCCATCTCGGACCGCTGCATCGTCACGACCAGCCGCTGCGCGCGCCCCGTCCGCCCAAGTACGATCCCGAGGAACTCTACGCGATCGTGCCGGAGGACGTGCGTGCGCCCTACGACGTGCACGAAGTGATCGCCCGCATCGTCGACGGCAGCGAATTCCACGAGTTCAAGGCGCTCTACGGCAGCACTCTGGTCTGCGGTTTTGCGCATATCCACGGGCAGCCGGTGGCGATCCTCGCCAACAACGGCGTGCTGTTCTCCGAGAGTGCCCAGAAGGGCGCGCACTTCATCGAACTGGCCTGCCAGCGCCGCATTCCGCTGCTGTTCCTCCAGAACATCTCGGGCTTCATGGTCGGCGGCAAGTACGAGGCGGAGGGCATCGCCAAGCACGGCGCCAAGCTCGTCACCGCCGTCGCCACCGCCACGGTGCCGAAGATCACCGTGCTGATCGGCGGCTCGTTCGGCGCGGGCAACTACGGCATGTGCGGGCGCGCCTACGATCCGCGCTTCCTGTTCACCTGGCCCAATGCCCGCATCTCGGTGATGGGCGGCGAACAGGCCGCCTCGGTGCTGGCGACCGTCCACCGCGATGCCGCGAAGTGGTTGCCCGAGGAAGCCGAAGCCTTCAAGGCCCCGATCCGCCAGAAATACGAGGACGAGGGCAACCCCTACTACGCCACCGCGCACCTGTGGGACGACGGCGTGATCGACCCGGCGCAGACCCGCGACGTGCTGGGCCTTGCCCTCGCCGCCTGCCTCGAAGCGCCGATTCCGGAGGCGCCCCGCTTCGGGGTGTTCCGGATGTGAGCGGCGGCACGGGAGACAAGACATGATTCAATCGCTTCTGATCGCCAATCGCGGCGAGATCGCCTGCCGCGTCATCCGCACCGCCCGCCAGATGGGCATCCGTACCGTCGCGGTCTATTCCGACGCGGACGCCAATGCCCTGCATGTGCGCGAGGCGGACGAAGCGGTGCATATCGGCCCCTCGGCCGTGCGCGAGAGCTACCTCGTCGGCGAGAAGATCATCGCCGCCGCGAAGCAGACCGGCGCCGAGGCGATCCACCCCGGCTATGGCTTCCTGTCCGAGAACGCCGAGTTCGCGCAGGCGGTCATGGACGCGGGGCTGGTCTGGGTCGGGCCGAACCCGTCCTCGATCACCGCGATGGGCCTCAAGGACGCGGCCAAGACGCTGATGGCGGAAGCCGGGGTTCCGGTGACGCCCGGCTACATGGGCGCGAACCAGGAACCCGCTTTCCTCGCCGAAGAGGCCGCGAAGATCGGCTATCCGGTGCTCATCAAGGCTGTCGCCGGCGGCGGCGGCAAGGGCATGCGGCTGGTCGAGGCGCCGGAGGCTTTCGTCGATGCACTGGCATCGTGCAAGCGCGAGGCGGCGTCCTCGTTCGGCAACGACCATGTGCTGATCGAGAAGTACATCGCCAGCCCGCGCCACATCGAGGTGCAGGTCTTCGGCGACAGCCACGGCAACGTCGTCCATTTGTTCGAACGCGACTGCTCGCTCCAGCGCCGCCACCAGAAGGTGATCGAGGAAGCCCCCGCGCCCGGCATGGACGCCGCGACGCGCGAAGCGCTCTGCGCGGCGGCGGTGCGTGCGGCCAAGGCGGTCGATTACGTCGGCGCGGGTACCATCGAATTCATCGCCGATGGCTCGGGTCCGCTTTCGGCCGACCGCATCTGGTTCATGGAAATGAACACGCGCCTGCAGGTAGAGCATCCGGTGACCGAGGAGATCACCGGCGTCGATCTCGTCGAATGGCAGCTCCTCGTGGCGAGCGGTCGGCCATTGCCGAAGGCTCAGGAAGACCTCTCCATCGACGGCTGGGCGATGGAAGCGCGCCTCTATGCAGAGGACCCGGCCAAGGGCTTCCTGCCGAGCATCGGCAAGCTCGAACTGCTGGAATTTGGCGATACGGAAGGCGGCCGCATCGACACCGGCGTCTACGAAGGCGCGGAAGTCTCGCCGTTCTACGACCCGATGATCGCCAAGGTCATCGCCTGGGGTGAGGACCGCGACGAAGCGCGCGAGCGGCTGGGCGAGATGCTGGAGGACACCGCCGTCTGGCCGGTGCGCACCAATGCCTCGTTCCTCGTGAAGGCCCTGCAACATCCCGATTTCGCGGCGGGCAAGGTCGATACCGGCCTGATCGGCCGCGACGGCGAGGCGATGGCCGAAGCACCCAAGCCCTCGGACGAAGTGCTGGAGGCTGCCGCCAACTCGCTCGTGCCCATGACTCCGCTCGCCGGTTTCCGCCTCAATGCTGCACCGGCGCGGGCGGCATGGTTCTCGCTCGATGGCGAGAAGGTGGAGATCGCGCTGACGGGTGAAGGCAGCGAGGAACCCGATGAGGCCGTGCTCGTCACCGAGCAGGGACAGGCCTGGCTGCTCACCCCCTGGCGCCGCGACGGCGTGCATGGCGGCGCGGATGCCTCGGGTGCGATCCTTGCCCCGATGCCCGGCAAGGTGATCGCGGTGGAAGTCACCAAGGGACAGACCGTGACGAAAGGGCAGAAGCTGCTAACGCTCGAAGCCATGAAGATGGAACACACCCTCACCGCCCCGTTCGACGGCGTGGTGGTCGAACTCGAAGCCGTGGCCGGAGCGCAAGTCCAGGTCGAAGCGCTGCTCGCCCGAATCGAGGAAACTGCGGAATGAGCGGCGAACTGGTCATGCGTGACGCGCGCGAGGACGATCTTCCCGCCATCGTCGTCATGCTCGTGCAGGACCAGATCGGCGGTGCCGACGATGCCGGCCTGCCGCTCGATCCGGCCTATCTCGAAGCCTTTCGCGCGATCGACGCTTCACCGGATCAGTTGCTGATGGTCGCTGAGTTCGAGGGACGGATCGTCGGCACGATGCAACTTACTTTCATCCCCGGCCTGCTTATGCGCGGCGCCTGGCGCGGCCAGATCGAGGCGGTGCGGATCGACAGTTCGGTCCGCGGTCAGGGTCTCGGCTCGCGGATGATCGACTGGGCCGTCGAGCGCTGCCGCGAGCGGGGATGCAGGCTCGTGCAGCTGACCTCCAACCTCGCACGCACCGATGCGCACCGCTTCTACGAACGGCTGGGCTGGAGCAAGAGCCACGCCGGTTTCAAGCTCATGCTCGACAAGGGGAACTGACAATGCCGGGCCGCTTTTTCGAAGAATGGACGGTGGGCGACCGAATCACCCACCAGCCCAGCCGCACCGTCACCGAGACCGACAACCTGATGTTCTCGGCCATGACCCACAACATGCAGCCTCTGCACCTCGACGCGGAATTCGCGAAGAAGAGCGAGTTCGGGCAGATTCTGGTCAACTCCACTTTCACCTTCAGTCTCGCCGTGGGGCTGTCGATCGCGGATACGACGGTGGGCACACTCGTTGCCAACCTCGGCTTCGACAAAGTGGTGACACCCAAGCCGACCTTCATCGGCGACACGCTCACCTGCACGAGCGAAGTGGTCGAGATGCGCGAGAGCAAGTCGCGGCCCTCGCAGGGGATCGTGGTGTTCCGCCACGAACTGACCAACCAACGGGGCGAAGTGGCGCTTTCGTGCCTGCGCAGTGTGCTGCTGAAGAAGAACGCGGCCTGACCGCTCTACGACGCAAAAAGGGCAGGAGGCCGTGGCCCTCTGCCCTTTTTCATGCGCCGACCGTTCGGTCAGTCCAGCACAGTCTTTTCATCCGCCGGATCGGTGTGAAACTCGACCCACACGCCGTTGATGATGCCGAAGCCGACGGCCAGGCCGACGCCGAGAATCCATGAGAAGTACCACATTGTCGTTTCCTCAGTAGAAATCGGGGTTGAGGTTCACTTCGCGCGTCGTGATCCGCCCGAACATCACCTTGTAGGCCCAGGCCGTGTAGGCCAGCACGATCGGCAGCAGCAGCACCGTCACCAGCAGCATGATGAACAGCGTCGTATGGCTGGACGAGGCATTCCACACGAGCAGGCTGGAGCGCGCGTCGATCGAACTGGGCAGGATGAAGGGGAACATCGACAGGCCGACCGAGGCAATGATGCCGAGGTTCGCCATCGAGGACCCCGCGAAGACCAGCACGTCCTTGCGTCCGCGAATGCCGATCAGTGCCACCAGCGGTCCGGCAAGGCCGAGCAGCGGGGCGAGGATCATCCAGGGATGCGCGCCGTAGTTGGCCAGCCATGCCCCGGCCGCGTGAACCGTCTCGGTCATGCGCGGGTTGGACGGACCTGCCGCCTCCGCGACGCCGATCACCCGGTAGCCGATATCGCCCATCGCCAGCCAGACACCGCCCAGTGCATAGAGCACGAAAGCAACGAGTGCGGCGATCTGGCCGTAGCGCTGGGCACGGTCGCGCACCGGGCCGTCCTCCAGCTTGAGCGTCAGCCAGCCCGCGCCGTGCAGCACCAGCATCGCCACCGAGACGAGGCCGCCGAGCAGGGCGAAGGGGCTGAACAGGCCGAGCAGCGTGCCTTCGTAGAAGCTGCGCATATCGCTATCGAGCCGGAAGGGCACGCCCTGGAGGACATTGCCGACCGCCACGCCGAAGACCAGCGCCGGCACGAAGCCGCCGACGAACAGCGCCCAGTCCCAGCGCGAGCGCCAGGCGGGATCGGGCTTCTTTGAGCGGTACTTGAAGCCGACCGGACGCAGGATGAAGGCCGAGAGCACCAGGAACATCGCGAGGTAGAAGCCCGAGAAGCTCACGGCATAGACGAAAGGCCAGGCCGCGAAGATCGCGCCGCCGCCGAGGATGAACCAGACCTGGTTGCCTTCCCAGGTCGGGCCGATGGCGTTGATGACCATGCGGCGCTCGGCATCGGTGCGGCCCACGAAGGGCAGGAGCGAGGCCGAGCCGAGGTCGAAACCGTCGGTCAGGGCGAAGCCGATGAGCAGGACGCCCATCAGCGTCCACCAGATCAGCCGCATCGTTTCGTAGTCGAAGGGTATGGACATTGTGGCCTCCGTCTTACTCGGCCGGAATGGCGGTGAAGGTCGTGGCGGGCGCGCGCTCGGGCGTGGGTTCGCCGTCGCTGCCTTCGTAGACCTCGGGTCCGTGGCGGATGGTCGAGAGCATCAGCTTCACCTCGATCACCGCCATCACGCCGTAGAGCGCGGTGAAGCCGAAGATCGTCGCCCAGATCTGGGTCGTCGTCAGGCTCGATGCGCCGAGGAAGGTTGGCAGCACCCCGTCCACCGCCCAGGGCTGACGGCCCAGTTCGGCGACGAGCCAGCCGATCTCGATCGCCAGCCACGGCAGCGGCATGGCCAGAACGGCGGCGCGCAGGAACCACTTGCGGTCGAACCGGCGGCGGACCGAGAAGGCGAATGCGGTCGCGAAGAACAGGATGAAGAAGAAGCCCAGCCCCGCCATGATGCGGAACATGAAGAACAGCGCCGGTACGTTGGGCACGGTGCTCCAGGCCGCCTTGGCGATCGTCGCATCGTCGGCTTGGCGCGGGTCGGCGACGAAGCGCTTGAGCAGCAGGGCATAGCCGAGGTCGCTCTTGTGACGTTCCCAGGCCTCGCGCGCGGTCAGGTCGTTGCGGTTGACCTTGAGCTTTTCCACCGCGTCATAGGCGATCACGCCCTGACGGATGCGGTAGTCGGCACGCTCCACCAGCGGCACGATACCGGCCACTTCGCCCGAGAGGCTGCGCGTCGCGATCAGGCCCAGCACATAGGGCACCTTGATCTCGTAGGCGGTCTCATGCGCGGAGTTGGAGGGAATACCGAAGAGCGTCAGCCCGGCGGGCGCCTTTTCGGTTTCCCACATGCCTTCCATCGCCGCCAGCTTCATCTGCTGGTTGTCGGTGAGGGCATAGCCGCTCTCGTCCCCCAGCACGACGACCGAGAGCGAGGAAGCAAGGCCGAAAGCCGCCGCCACGGTGAAGCTGCGCTTGGCCAGCTCGATGTGGCGGCCGCGCAGCAGGTAGTAGCAGGACACGCCCAGCACGAAGACGCTGGCGCAGACATAGCCCGCGCTGACGGTGTGGACGAACTTGGCCTGGGCCACCGGGTTGAAGAGCACGTCCTTGAAGTTCGAGACTTCCATGCGCATCGTCTCGGGATTGAAGACAGCCCCAGTAGGATGCTGCATCCAGCCGTTGGCGATGAGAATCCACAGCGCCGAGAGGTTAGAGCCGACCGCGACCATGATCGTCGTCAGCAAGTGGCCGCGCTTGGAAAGGCGGTCCCAGCCGAAGAACATCAGGCCGACGAACGTGGCCTCGAGGAAGAAGGCCATGAGGCCCTCGATCGCCAGCGGAGCACCGAAGATGTCTCCCACGTAGTGCGAGTAATAGGCCCAATTCGTGCCGAACTCGAACTCCATGGTGAGGCCGGTGGCCACGCCGAGCACGAAATTGATTCCAAAGAGCTTGCCCCAGAACCGGGTCACGTCCCGCCAGATGGGACGGTCGGTTATGACATAAACACTTTCCGTAATTACTAGAATGAAGGAAAGGCCCAATGTCAGGGGAACGAAGAGAAAATGGTACAGTGCCGTCAAGGCGAACTGTAGCCGTGATAGTTCCACCACTGCCATGTCGATCATGTCGAATCCCGCTGTTTTTAGCGGCTTGAGGCAGTAAGAAAGCGATTGCCCCAAGCTGGTTGGTTTCGTAGGGTCGCGTTAGGCTTCGTTCGGAAAGCTGTCAAACTTTACTTACATGGTTTACTTAATTTGATCTATGTCAAATTTGCCCGCGTCCTGATGCCCGGCGCCTGGCTTGTCGATATTGCCGGTGCGGCACTCTTCTCGTGGGGGGTGGCGACGGGTGTCGGCGCGGTTGCGGAGGGCGGATCGTCTGCGCTTCCTGCGGCGTGGATTCTCTGCGGCGTGGTGCTGCGCGCACTTGCGACCTGCACGGTCGACCGGATCGCCGTGACGGCGGCGCAGGCAGCAAGTGCCGCGCGGCGGGCCGACTTGTGGCAGAGACTTCTGGGCGGACGGCTGGCGAGACTGATCTCCTCAGGCGAAAGCGCAAATCTGGCGCTGGACCATAACACGGCGATCGAGAATCGCGACGTCCGGTTTTCTCCCATCCGAATCAACGCCGTGGTCGGCCCGCTGGTGGTGGCCGCGATCGTCGTTCCGGCGAGCTGGGTGGCGGCGGCAATCATGCTGGGGACGCTGATACCCTTCACGCTCGGGATGATCCTGGCCGGAACCGCATCCCGCCGCGCTGCCGAGCGGCAACTCGCCGCGCTGGGTGCCCTGTCCGGCCTCTTCGTGGACCGCGTAACCCATCTGCCGCTGATCCGCCATTTCGGCGCCGAAGCGCGCATCGGGCGCCAGGTCCGCACCGCCACCGGGGAAGTGGCCCGCCGCACGGTTTCGGTGCTGCGCACGGCCTTCCTGTCCAACGCCGTGCTGGAATTCTTCTCGGCGCTCTCGATCGCGCTGGTGGCGGTCTACTGCGGCTTCTCGCTGCTCGGCTTGCTGCCGTTTCCGGCGCCCGAGAAGCTCACTCTGGTCCCGGCCTTCTTCGTGCTCGCCATGGCCCCGGAATTCTACCTGCCGATGCGCCGCCTCGCCGCCGCCTATCACGAGAAGCAGCTCGGTGAGGCAGCAGAGAAGGCGCTCGCCCCCTTCGAAGACGCGCCGACGCCGCCCAAGGCCCGGAAGGCCGCCGCCTTCGACGGTCTCCATGTCGAGAACCTCGCCCTCGCCTTCCCCGGCCTTTCGGTAGGCCCGCTCCATTTCGAACTCGAACCGGCGGACCTCGTGGCCCTGTCCGGCCCGACCGGCAGCGGCAAGACGAGCACGCTGGCCGCCATTGCCGGGCAACTCGTGCCGACGCTCGGCCACATCGCCATGCGCTCCGGCCTGCCGCTCGCGCCCGAGGCCGTGGCCTGGGCCGCGCAGCGTCCGCTGCTGGTGACGGGCACGCTCGGCCACAACCTCGCGCTCGCAGCACCGCAGGCCACCGAGGCCGAAGTACTCGCCGTCGCGGAGAAAGTGGGCCTCGGTGACGTGCTGGCGCGGCGCGGCGGCCTTGCCATGCCGGTCGACCACGCCGGTTCCGGCCTTTCGGGGGGCGAGCGGCGCCGCATCGGCCTTGCCCGTGCGATCCTTTCCGCCCGCCCGCTGATCCTCTGCGACGAGCCTACCGCCGACCTCGACGCGGCTTCTGCCGCCATGATCGTCGCCCTCCTCCGCGAACTCTCTGCCGAGCGCTGCATTCTCGTCGCCACCCACCACGCTGCCCTGATCCGCGCCGCCCGCCGGGAGATCGCGCTATGAATTCCGCCAAGCGCCCCCACCTTCTCGCCACCGCCGGTCTCGCCCGCCGCCGCCTGTTCTTCGCCAGCCTTTGCGCGGGCCTCGCCGCCGTAGCCGCAATGGGGCTGCTGGCCGTCTCCGGCTGGTTCCTGACCGCCGCCGCACTTGCCGGTTCCGCGGGTGTCGCCACTGCCATGGCCTTCAACTACCTGATCCCCAGCGCAGCAATCCGCCTGCTGGCGATCGTCCGCACCCTCTCGCGCTACGGCGAGCGCCTGCTCTCCCACAAAGTCGCGCTGGAGGGCATGGCCGACCTGCGCGGCACGCTGTTCGACAAGCTCGCCGCGCAGGACAGCCGCCATGCCCCCGACACTTCCCCCGGCGAAGCCAGCACCCGGCTGATCGACGACGTGGAAGCGCTGGAGGACCTGGTGATCCGCCAACCCGCGCGCCACGCGGCCATCGTCTCCGCACTGGTCAGCCTCGCGCTCGTCGCTTTCGGCGGCTGGGCGGCGCTGCTGTTCCTCGCGGCGATGATGGCGGGCCTGCCGATGCTGTTCCGCCGCCTCTCGGAGTGCCTGACCCGCGCGCCCGCCGAAGCCGCTGCCACGGCGCTGGGAGACCTGCGCATCCGCTACGTCGAACTCGCCGCTTCGCGCGCGGAGATCGCCGCCTATGGCCTCGCCGACCGCGCGCTCGCCGAACTCGAACCGATCGCCGCGCGCCTCGACAAGGCCCGCGCCGGGCTGTTCCGCGCCGAGGCGCTGCAAGGCGCGCTGCTTTCGGTCTACGGCGGCGTGGCAGTGGCAGGCGTCCTGCTGCTGGCGCGCGAATCGGCACCGATGGTGGCGCTGGCCATGCTGGCGACCGCCTCGGCGGTGGAGGCGATGGGCGGCCTGTCGCGCAGCCTGCTGCGCCGCGCTTCGCTCGAAGCAGGACTGCGGCGGATCGCCACGCTCAATGCGCTCTCTGCCGAACTTCAGGAACCCGTAACCGCGGCGGGTGCTCCGCTCACGCTCGGCGCGCGGCAGTTCCGGCCCGGTGCGCGCCTCGCGATCACCGGGGCGTCAGGCTCGGGCAAGACCCGCGTGCTGCTGGCGCTCGTAGGAATGCAGCTGCCGGTCGCCGAGATCGGCATCGACAACGAACCGCTCGAAGCGATCCCCGGCTGGCGCCTGAACAGCCAGTTCGCGCTCTCGCCGCAGGAGGCGCCGATGCTGATCGGCACCGTGGCCGACAACTTGCGCCTCGCGCGCCCCGGCGTGACCGAAGCGGAAATGTGGGACGCACTGGAAGTCGCCCAACTCAACCGGCGCATTCGCCGCAGCGAACAGGGCCTCGATACCCCGGTCAGCGAAGGCGGCGGCATTCTCTCGGGCGGCGAGCGCAAGCGGCTGTCGCTGGCCCGCGCCTTGCTGAGCGGGCGCCCCTGGCTGCTACTGGACGAACCCAGCGAAGGTCTGGATGCCGCCACCGAAGCCGCGCTCGTCGAAAGCCTCAAGCGCTGGCTCGACGACACCGGGAGCGGCCTCGTGCTGGTCTCGCACCGCAAGGCGCCCCTGGCGCTCTGCTCGGAAACGCTGGAAGTCTCCGAACTGCTCTGAGACGTCAGCGAAACACACGGGCGAAGCGCGCCGCGCCGCCCTGCGGTGTGGCCGCCTGACACGGCGCGGGAGCCTTGGCACCGCCCTCCGCCTCGCCGCCGAGCACGGTCAGGGCCTGCGCAATCTCCGCCATCCGCGCGCCGTCGACCTGATAGAACACCTGCTTGCCGTTACGCTGCGAGAGCACGAGTTCCGCCTTGCGCAGGATCGAAAGCTGCTGCGACAGCCCCGGCTGGCCGATGCCGGTCGCTTCCTCGATCTCCCCGACCGCCAGCGGACGCGCGCGGACCGCGTGGAGGATTTGCAGGCGCACCGGATGGCCCAGCGCCCTCAACAGCTCCGCCGTGGCTTCGAATTCGGCGGCGAGGTGGGATTGCGGCATGTCAGCCCTGCTCCTCGTCCGCCGCGCCAAGCGGGGCATGGAACCACCCCAGCGGATCATCGCAGGCCAGCGCCGCCTCGGCGGTCTCGTCCGGCTGGCGCAGCAGCGGCGCGCCGGGCTGCCAGTCCGCCGGAGCCAGCCCCGAGCCGCCGCGCACCGCGCGCAGGGCCGTCAGGATGCGCAGCAGTTCCGGGATCGAGCGGCCCACGGTCAGGGGATAGCTGTTGGTCGCCTGGATCACCCCGTCAGGATCGATGAAATAGGTCATCCGCACGGTCGCGCTGTCATGCGCGTCGCTGCCGACCATGCCGTAGGCCCGCGCGATCTCCATCGTCGGGTCCTCGATGATAGGGAACGGCACGGTGACGCCGATGCTGTCGCGGATCAGGCGTATCCACGCGAGGTGGGAATAGAGACTGTCCACCGAAAGCCCCACGAGCCGGCATCCCAGCGCCGCGAAATCATCGGCGGCGCGCGCGAGCGCCACGACCTCGCTGGTGCAGACCGGGGTGAAGTCCGCCGGATGGGAGAACAGGATCAGCCACTGCCCGCGATAATCGTCGAGATCGAACGCCCCCTGCGTGCTGCGGGCCACGAAGCGCGGCACCACGTCGCCAATCCGCAAGGGCTGCAAGGCCGCCACGCTTCCATACTCACCCTGATCGGTCGTCATCGCGCGACAGTTACAAGATTATTCGGATGCGTAAACTCTCGCTGCCTTCATTGTCCGCATGCAGAGGCCATCGCGCGCAGTTCCGCCTCGACGAGGCCCCGATTGCGCACGGCACATACCGCGCCGGTGCGATCGGTCATCACGGCATAGGGCAATCCGGTTCCCTTTCCAGCCGATGTCCGGCGCAGCAGATCCCATCCCTCCCGCTCGGACAGGGCCAGCTTCTGCCGGGCCGAAAAGCGACGTGTGAGTTCCAGGCCGCGTGCGCTCTCATCCAGCGAGACGACCAGCAGGCGACGAGGCCGGGCCGCCCGCTCCAGTTCCTCGAAACGCGCAAGTTCCGCGAGACAGGGCGCGCACCAGGCGGCAACGAAAAGCAGGACCGAATCCGCCGGTGCATCGAGCCGTGCCGGTGCCTGCACTTGTGCCCGCAAGGTTCCGGAAAAAACGAGCGACAGTAACGCGAAAGCTATCAAGGCTTTAATTTGCGACATAATGCTCTTTGGTAGAGTGCGCGGATCGACGCGTTTCGGGGGCCATCATGTTCGGTATTATTGCGCAATCCATCCTCTTGGCAACGGCACCGGCTGCTTCGGCAGAAGCCGCCCCGGCGGCGAAACCGGCCACGCTTCAGCAGCAGTTCGACGCCGCCAGCGAGTCCGCATCGTCCGGCCAGTGCAGCGAAGCCGTTACGGCTTTCGAAGCACTGGAACGCAACCCTGCCGCCATGAAGTCCCCGATCGTCCAGGGTGCGATCGGCGTTCGCAAGGGCGGCTGCCTCATCAAGCTGCACCGCAGCGATGAAGGTGAAGCGGCGATCCTCGCAGGTCTGCCCATCGTCGCCGCAGCGGGAGAAGGTTTCGCGGGCGATGTGCTCAATGCTCACCTCAACCTCGGGAACGCGGCCCGCTCTCAACTGGACTACGAGCGCGCCGCCAACGAGTTTCGTCTGGCCCTGGCCTCGGCCGGCAAGGAAGGACGATTCCTGCCGCTGCTCGGCCTCTCCCAGGTGACCGTGTTCGACCGCGGACCGGAACCTCTCGCCTATATCGACGAGGCCACGCGCATCGCCGACGATACGCCTTCTCTCGACAAGGACTTTCGGGCGCAGCTGCTCACGCTCAAATCCCGCATTCTCCTGAACCGGGGGGACAAGGAAGCGGCCTATGCGCTGCTCAAGAATGCGCTGAAGCTTCAGGGCGGCCTCACGTTGAAAGTATCGCTCAACGACGTCGCCACGCGTTCCGACCTGGCGATCGCGGCGATGCTCCTGAAGCTTCGGGAAGATGCCCGCAAATACCTTGCCTATACCGGGGCGGGCCGGATGGACCAAGCGCCGTTCTCCCGGGCGGAGAATATGGACGTGCCGCTTTGCGGATCGACCAGTGGCCTCACGCCGACCGACTTTGCCGTCGTGGAACTCAGCATCGACGACGACGGCTCGGCTTTCGCGGTTCAGCCGATCTATTCCACCGGCGGGCGCGACGTGGCCCTGGCCTTTGCCCGCGCTGCCTCACGCTGGTCCTGGGAACCCGCCAAGGTCAAGGAGATCAAACCGTTCCTGCGCTACGCCATGCGCGTCGAGATGCGATGCACCGTGGCTGCGGACCGGGCCCAGATTTCCGGCCCCCTGACCGCACGTTTCCAGGCCTGGGCCGCGCCGCTGGTCGGAGGCGATTTGCGCGGACGCACCGATGGCGAAGTCGCGGCACGAGCAGCCGCCTTGCTGGAATCCTCGCGCAAGGACCGGAAAGACGAACAGACCGTCGCCCTGCTGGGCACTCTGGCGATGAACCCGGTCGTTGGCAGCGTTCAGGGGGATGCCTACCTGACGGAAGCCCTGGCCCTGGCCGAAAGCCGCAAGATGCCGGTCGAGGCGACGAACTGGCTGCGCTTCAAATCCGCGACCAGTAGCAACGACCGGCGCCCGGCGCAGGCCCGCACCGCGCTTCGCGAACTGCTGCCCGTGGTCACGGCTTCCGGAGACGCGCTGGCGATCGATACCGTACGCCTCCAGATCGCATCGCCCGGCTACCGGCTCGGTGTGCCGGTGGACGGACCGCCCCTGCGCGAGGCGGTGATTGCCGATCCGGCTCTTCCCGCCGATCATCCGCTGAAGATCAACGCCCTCCTGCAAAGCGCAACCTGGGCCGCGCAGAATCGGGACTTCGTGCGGGCGCAGGAGATATTCGAGCAGACCGGGCTCAGCAGCGAGCAATGCGCCATCATCGGCGCAGCACCCGCCATGCGGCGCACCGGGGTGAGTGCGGGCGACTATCCGATGGAAGCGGCGCGCATGGGCTTCGAAGGATGGGCGCGAGTCGAATTCGACGTGGACCCCGCAGGACATACCCGCCAGCAGCGGGCGCTGATCGCCTATCCGCCCTTCGTATTCTCCGATGCGGCTTCGACCATGGCGAAGGATTTCCTTTATGAAAGCAGCTATCGCCCCGGCGGCGACACTGCCTGCTCAGCCGCGTCCCAGAACATCGCCTTCCGCATGAACTGACGCGGGATAAGGCACTGCCACGGCGAAGACTTTTCTTCGCCGTGGCAGTGCTTCAGCGCGGCAGGCTTATTCGCTGCCGCTGCCACCGAGGCTCACTCCAACGGAAGCCGAGCCGCTCGCCCCGTTCCGCGAAGCCGAGCCGCTGCCCGATCCTGTCGCACCGGCGCTGTGGCCGCCTGCGCTTGCGGCGCCCGCGCCATTGCCCGCAGCATCCGCCGAACCGGTGGAGAGGCCGGTCGCGGTCTCGCGCGCCTTGTCGCCGAGGCCTTGCGTCTGCTGTGTGACGGCGTTGCGGGCCGACTGGGCACCGTCGGTCACGCGGCTGGTCAGCCCGGAAGCCGCACCCGTCGCGCCGGAAAGATCGGCCGCGCCGGCCAGGTTGCCCGCGCCTGCTGCCGAGCCGCCATTGCCCGAGCCTGAGACGGCGCCCGTTCCCGATCCCGCCGCCGAAGCGCTGCCTGCCGCACTCGACAGGGCCGAGCGGGTGGAATCGACCAGACCACTCGCCCGCGACCCGGCGCCGCTGCCCACATTGCTAGCCGCCGCCGTCGCGCCCGAGGTATCCGGTGCTTGCACCTGCGGCGCCTTCACCGACTTGCTGGCATGCCCGCTGCCATTGGCCCGCGAGGAAACGCTCCGGCTGGCCCGCGAAGCGCTGATATCGCCTGCACCGCTGCCCGCACCGTCGATCGAGCTGCCGATGCCTCCGAGCGTGCCGCCCAAGGAACCGCCAAGCGAGCCGCCCAGCGAACCACCAAGGCCGCCCCCGCCAAGAAGCTGGGCATTGGCCCCATGCGGTGCAGCAACGAGAGCGAGCGTGGCGATTGCGGTCCCGAGAGTGAGCTTGTTCATGATTCTGCTCCTTCCTTTTTCTCCACACCCGTTCGGTGTGTCTGCTGGAAGGAACGGATGGCGCCCCGCCTTTCATCCGCGAAAGGCGCGAATTTTTTCCACTCCCCGTTCAGAGACCACTGCGACAGGCGCTGCAAAGCACCCCGCGCCCGGTCCTGCGGGTGCCCTTTATCGCTTCGGAATCCACGGCTTTCAGCGCTTTCGCCCCGCTCCCCAGCCGGGCCTGCCACGCGGCGATCCGCGCGGCGGCGAGCGGGGCTGCATAGGAAGTCCCCCGCAGCGAAACCCGCCCGCGTCCGGGAACGAGCGCCGAGATATCCGCCCCCGGCGCCGCATAGTCGAGATGCGCCGCCTGCCCTGCCTCGATCAGCACCCGCCCGGCGCGATCGACCCCGGTCACCGCCACGACACCCGGATAGGATGCCGGAAAGGCAGGCGGTGCCGCCGCCCCGTTGTTGCCAACCGCCGCGACGATCACCATGCCCTTTCCCTGCGCCCCCGCCACCGCGCGCGCCAACAGGGGATTGGGCGGTCCGACCAGACTGATCGAGACCACCGGCACCCCCTGCCCCTGCATCCAGCCGAGCGCCCTCGCGATCGCCAGCGCATTCCCCCCTGCCGGATCTGTGCCGTAGACGTCCGCGCCGTAGATCTTCGCCGTCCCGGCCCCCGCCAGCAGCGAGGCGATCGCGCCGGCATGGTCGCTGGCCTTCGGCGCGCCGGATGCAAAGCCGCGCTGCGCGGCCAGTCGAGAGGACCCCGCGATCCCGCCATCGATGACGCCGACGGTGCCGCCCCGAGGAAGAGGTGCTGGCAGAGCCGCCGCCTTGCCTGCTCCGCCCGGCTGCGACGCCGCACCGGACGGGAAATGAAGCTGATCGGCGGAAATCTCGCGGCCGGGAAGCGCCTTTCGCAAGTCCCGCACCGCTTTGGCGAGTGGTATGCCCTCCGGTGTGCCGAGCCGCGCATAGGCAAGACCCAGCACCTCGATCTCGGCCTGCTCCAGAACGGCATAGCCCTTGCCCCGCGCGATCTCCAGCGCGGCAGGATCGGGGTCCAGCAGGAGCACTTCGCCGCGCACCGCCGCTTGATGGTCGTCATCCCATTCGACCCGGTCGCCATGACCGGAGACGTAACCGCCGATCCGCTGGAGGCGCTCGCGCGCCATGGAACGAACGTCGCGCACCGCCTCGCCCAGTGACTCACTCAGCGGCTCGGTCACTGGCGACGCTGTATCCCGCACCGTTTCGCCGAGCGTCCTGCCCGCACGGCCGACCGTGCCCAGCGGATCGCCCGGCAGAAGCTGCGCCCGCAAAGGCGCCGCCACCAGCACTGCCGCCATAGTAGCCAGGATCGCGACTGTTCTCATCAGCTTGTCCATCGTGAAAAATCGTAGCACTCAGGGATGAAACGCCAAGGCTCATGCGTTTCATCCCATAGGCAAGATATTCGATGAGCACAGACCGCTTCTTCCAAGAGCTGACCGCCCTGCTGCCGCGCCTGCGGCGGTTCGCGCGCGGCCTCGCTCGCGATGCGGCCGATGCCGACGACTTGTGTCAGCAGACGGTTGAACGCGCGCTCAAGTCCCGCCAGCAGTGGCAGGAGGGGACGCGGCTCGACGCATGGGTTTACAGGATCATGAGAAACCAGTGGATCGACGAGACAAGGGCGAGAACGCGGCGTTCGCAGACTTTCGTTCATGAAGAAGAAGGCCTCGGCGTGGGCGCGCCGGGCGACCGCGATGCCGAAAACCTGGTCGAACTCGGCAATGTCGGCCGCGCGCTGGCACGGCTGCCCGAGGAACAGCGCGAAGCGGTGATGCTCGTGCTTGTCGAGGGCTTTGCCTACAAGGAAGCCGCCGAGATCATCGGCATTCCGCAGGGCACTCTGACCTCGCGCCTTGGCCGGGGCCGCGAGGCCCTCCTGCGCGAACTGGGAGAAACGGCGTGACCGTGACCGACGAGGAACTGACGGCCTATGCCGACGGCGAGCTTTCCGAAGCCGATGCCGCGCGCGTCGCCGCGGCGGTTGCGGCCGACCCCACCCTTGCGGGCAAGCTGGCGGCGCAGCGCCGCCTGCGCGCCCTGCTGGGCGGTACTTTCGATCCGGTAGCGGCCGAGCAAGTACCCGAAGAACTGACGCTGCTGATCGCAGCCGCCGCGGCGCAAGAGGCGGAAGAGGAGATGACCGATGCCGATCAGCCCTCCGCGCAAGTTCCCGTTCCGCCGCCGATCATAGATTTGGGCGCGGTCCGCCGCCAGCGCGAGACCGGAACGGTAGCGCGCGGGAACCGCCCGCGACTGGCCCGAAGCTGGGGCATCGGCCTCGCCGTGGCCGCCTCGCTGGTTCTGGGCCTCATGATCGGTACCCGGCTCCACCACGGCAACGTCACCGAACGGAGCGGAATGCTGCTGGCCTCCGGCGATCTCTCCCGGCGGTTGGACAGCCAACTCGCATCGCAACCAACCGGAGATTTGCGCATTCTGGCGAGCTTCCAGCGCAAGGACGGGAACTATTGCCGGGTCTATGCCGCTGCGACCTCCTCCGGCATCGCCTGCAAGGACACCGGCGAATGGGTGCTCGAACGGGTGATCGGCAATACCGGCGGCGAAAAGGGAGCAGACTATCGCCAGGCCGGGTCCAGCCAGACCGATCTGATGGCGGCGGCGCAGGACATGGCCGCGGGCGATCCGCTGGATGCCGCGCAGGAACGCGAAGCCGCGGCCGGGGGCTGGCGGAAATAGGCCGGAGGCAGACGCCGGATGACAGCCTTGGTCGTCCCCGCTATGAGCGCGCTTCCGCCCGCTGAACGATGGTCGAACGGTGCTGGGCTCATGAATCCGGGTTGCACGGCAGTACAGTGACTATCGAAGGACTGACATTCGCGGCGCTGCCGCTCGGCGCCATCCTGCTTGACGGACTGGTGCGTCCAAGGCGTGACGGCTTCCCGCTCTCGATCGGACGCAGCCTCTCCGGCACCTTGCTCCTGCTCTGGATGATGACGGCCCTTGCGGGTCTCTTCCTCCTGGTCAGCGGCAATATCCCGGTCTCGGTCAGCCTCGCACTCGGCGTGCTGGCCCTGCTGGCGGTGGCCTCCAATGCCAAGCATGCGATGCTCGGCGAGCCGCTGCTCTTTTCCGATCTCGCCCTTATCGGGGCGATATTTCGCCATCCGCAGTTCTATCTTTCCGCAGTCGCGATCTGGCAGCGGACCGTGGCCGGTATCATCGCGCTCCTCCTCCTGGCACTGCTCGCCTGGTTGTTCGTCCCGGCGCCTCAGCCGCACCTGATCGGATTGGGGACACTGGCTGCGAGCCTCGCGATTCTCGTGCTTTCCCTGAAGACCGCGCCCATCCGCCGTCTGGCAGCGACACCGGCTGCACACGCCGACGTACAACGCCATGGCCTGCTGCCGACGCTGCTGCTGTACTGGCTGCGCTGGCGCGAAAGCCAGGACCCGGCACCATGCGACGCCCCCCTTCGCCAGCCGGTCGCAGAAGCCCCCGAACTCGTCGTCATCATCCAGTGCGAGAGCTTCGCCGATCCTGTCGAGCTGTTCTCGGACCCAGGCCTGGCCCTGCCCGGACTTGCAGCCGCACGGGCGAGTGCCTGGCAATCCGGTCCGCTCCAGGTGAGCGGTTTCGGCGCCTATACGATGCGCTCGGAATACGGGGTTCTTTTCGGTCTCGACGAGGAAGAACTGGGCTTTCGGCGCTACGACCCGTTTCTCACCGCCCTGGGCGATGCATCCCATGCTCTTCCGAATCGCCTGAGCGTCGCAGGCTGGCGCAGCCTTTTCGCCCATCCCCATGACATGCGCTTCTATGGCCGGGACCGGATCATGCCCGCGGCCGGTTTTGCGCAGCTCGTCGGAGAGGATCGCTTTGCACCTCCTGCCGATGGCGAGGGCCGTTATGTCACGGATGCGGCCATGACCGAGGAAATCGTCTCGCTCGCTGCCGATGCGACCGGGCCGACCATGATCTACGCCGTCACGATCGAGAACCACGGCCCCTGGGCGCCGGACGGAGAAGCCAGCGGCGATCTCAAGCAAAGCTACATGCGCCTCGTGCGCAAAAGCGATACGATGCTGTCCGTCCTCGCCGGGCGCCTTGGCACGCTCGGCCGCCCTGCCCTTCTCGTGTTCTTCGGCGATCATCGCCCCAGCATTCCCGGCGCGACGGCCCCCGGCGGAGACCGGCACACGCCCTATGTGATGATTCGCCTGGATCACGCCGGTAACCCCGTGCCCGGCGAGCATCGTCAGGCCGACCTGACGCCTGCCGGCCTGCACCACGCCATCCTCGGCGCGATCCTGGGTGACCTCCTGCCCGAGTAGCGCGCATCCTGCCGGTTTATGACGGAGGAGAGAGCGACAGGAGCAGGCGATCGCGCAGGAAGCGCGGCAAGAGCCGGTCGAACAGCCGCAGCGCCGCGAAAGGCCAGGGAATGATGGCATGCGCCTTGCCGCTCGCCGCCGCCCTGGCGATCCGGGCGGCGACCTCATCCGGTTTCAGCATCAGCGGCTTTGGCCCCGGCACCTGACGCCCGGCGGCGGTGTCGATGAAACCGGGAGAAACCAGCGTCACTTTGACCCCGTGCTCGCGCATGCCCAGTCGCAGCGCATCGGCGAATCGGGCCAGTCCCGCCTTCGAGCCGGAATAGGCAGCGGCAAAAGGCAGGGCATGGAAGGCGGCGGCCGATCCGATCAGGACGATCGAACCCGATCGGCGCTCGGCCATCCGCCCCGCCAGAGCTGCGGCCATGGCGGCAGGTGCCGCGAAATTGACGATCCCCAGCTTCCCGACGAGTGCCGGGTCCTCCACTTTGTCCCCTTCGGCCCGAACATCGCCCAGACCGGACGCCAGAAGCGCCAGGTCGATGGGCCACGCACTATCCTCCGTAAAGATCGCCTGGGCTGCGGCGGCAACGTCCGAAATATCCAGCGACCTCACCTCGACCACGGCCCCGCGGCTCCGGCAGGCCTCTGCCAGCACGGAAAGGCGCGTCAGATCCCGGCCCCAGAGAGCCAGCCGAACGCCCGGAGCCGCGTAAAACCGGGCCAATGCCCCGCCGAGTCCGCCCGAGGCGCCGGTAATGAGAATGTTTTTTTGTGGGGTGCCGGAATTCATGCCGCTGCATCCGAGCAATGGGCCTGCATTGTCAACATCTCAGCGTATTAGGGTAGTATTGGCTTGACACTTACCGGCGCCTGATGTTCGAGATCGACGCAATGCCCGTGCTGAATCCTAGTCCGCAACGTATACGTTTGTTCAAGAGCGAGAAGCTCGAACGGCTCACGTTGATCTCACCCCGTTTCTTTGCGGTCGCTTGGGCTGTGCTGCTTCCGGCCATCGCCTGGGCAGGCTGGGGAGCGGTCGGCCCGCTTGCAGGCGCGGGCCTGGTCCTGGCCGGGCTGGGGGTGTGGAGCCTCTTCGAATATGTGATGCACCGCTACATGTTCCACCTGGAATCAGAGGTTCCGGTGCTGAAATGGTTCGTGTTCCTGATGCACGGCAACCACCACGATGCGCCCAACGACCCCTTGCGCAGCCTGATGCCGCTCGGCGCCAGCGTACCGATCGCCCTCGCGGTCTGGGGTGCCTTCGCGCTGCTGTTCGCAGGGGCCGGCACATGGCTGTTCCTGGGCTTCATGATCGGATACGTGATCTACGACGTGGTCCACTATGCCTGCCATCACTGGTCGATGAAAGGCCGGCTCGGCGCTGCTCTTAAGCGTCACCACATGCGTCACCACTATGTCGACGAGAGCGGGAACTACTCGATCTCGGCCATTTTCTGGGACAATGTGTTCGGCAGCAAAATCCGCTCGCTGAAGCGGTAAACGATCGAGAAATGACCGGCGGCTTCGCTCAGAGTGTGTACAAGCACACTTTGAGGCACGCTTTCGTTGTCCTGAAAGAAGTATAAGGAGCAGTTTCTTGAACTGGCAACAGACCCTCAACTCGCGCGGTTGGAAGGTTCCCTTCGTCAACAAGTCGCTGTTTCAGATCGGAAAGGAACTTCGCCCCAAGATCGACGGCATTATCATGCGGAATTCGAAGATTCCCGATGCCGCGGTTCAGGACAAGAGCTATTTTCCCTGGATGGCAGAACTTGAGAGTCAATGGGAAACCATTCGCGACGAGGCCGTGCGCATCCGGACCGAAGACATTCCTTCGCTCGGCGACATCTCCTTCGATCATGGCCGGATCGCGGCGGATCGCCGCTGGCGCGCCTTCTTCCTGAAGGGCTACGGCTATCGCCTTCAGAAGAACGCCTCGCGCGCACCGTTCACGGCTGCCGCCATCGAGAAAGTCCCAGGGCTGGTAACGGCCAACTTCTCCGTCCTCGAGGCTGGCGGCCACATTCCGCGCCATTGGGGCATGACCAAGGGCATGCTCACCTATCACCTCGCCTTGAAAGCGCCCAAGGAGCGGGAAAAGTGCCGCATGCACGTCGAGGGTGACGACAAGCTGCATGTCCTGACCTGGGAACCCGGCCAGTCCTTCCTGTTCGACGACATGTTCAACCACGAAGTCTGGAACGAGACGGACGAGGACCGTTACATCCTGCTCATCCAGATCAAGCGCCCCTGCCGCTGGCTGGGCAGCCTGATCCAGAACACGTTCCTGTTCGGCGTGCGCCATTCACGCTTCGTGAAGGACATAACCAAGGCCATCGAGCGCGCAGGCAACAATCCCGCCCCTCAGGAACAGCCCTGACCCGTTCCATGATCTGACGGACTCTCCGCCTAGTCGCTCCTCGCACACCGCCTGGAGCGATCCAGCGCACCGAAATGGCAGCTTCGCGTCCTAGGCGTGCCGCATCCGCTCCCGCGACAGCGCGATACCCCTGCGGCCCAGCAGCACGGTGATCCCACCCAGCAGCAGCCCGGCCACGAGGTGCGCGGCGAAATCCATCGCCGAGAGTTCTACCGGATGGCAGAACGCCAGCAGGCCGAACGAGAAGAACGTCGCCCCCAAGCCAGCCAGGCCCAACGACCGGACCGGCTTCAGCGAACGTGTCCGCCTGAGAGCAAGGATTCCGACGAGGACCATCGGGAGGCCGGCGGTCACGATGAACGTGAAGCAATAGCTGCCCTCGCCCAGCGCGCCGCGCGGATCGTCCGAGATCGCGATGCTGAAGGCCGCCAGCGCAAGCCATGCCGCCACGCCGCCGCCAATCCAGACCTTCCCCCGAACCGCGCCTCCGGGAATGCTGACGGAGAGTGCCGCCATGAACGCAGCAACGCCGAGCATCAGCGAAACCACGATATTGGCAGCGGCGACGATCGCGAGCGGGTCCGACCAATTCGTGCTGCTACGGTGCACGAGATTGGTCGCCAGATAGCCCAGCCCCAGCGCCAGCGGCGCCCAGAGCAGCGTTCTCATCCATGCCGGGGAGACGCGGCGGACAGGACCGGCATCCGCGCTGAGCGCATCGATGAGCGTTGCATGATCAGCCATGTGTCTGCTTTCCATGTTCGCGCAGCTTCACGATCGCGCGGTGCAGCAGGGACTTCACCGCCGATACCGAAAGCCGGCTCTCCTGCGCCGCCGCATCCAGCGACATTTCGCGCAGCTTCACCATTTCCACCATCTCGCGTTGCCTTTCGGGCAACAGGCCAAGCATTCCGTCAAGCTCCGCCTCGGCACCGACCCGCTCGAAAGCGGCGGCGGCACGGGTATCGACAGCCAAGGCCAGCGCCGCCTCGTCACGTACTTCCCGGCTGCGGGAGCGGCCCTGCCGCCGCAGCGCATCGATCGTGCGCGCCGATGCAATAGCGGAAATCCACGGCAGCAGCGGCAACGCAGGGTCGTAAGTATGCCGCAGGCGATGCACGGCGATCAGCACGTCCTGCACGACATCCTCGATCAGGGTCTCGTCAAAGATCCGGCGGCGCACGCGAATGCGGATCGCCGGAACCACGGCGCGCAGGACGAGCCGATAGGCGCGCTGGTCACCATCCTGCGCACGGCGCATGAGGTGTGGCCATTCGTCTTCGAGGGGCAGGTCGTCCGGCACGTGCTGGCTACGAGGTGCCCGCTGCCGGCAATCGGGATTTCATCATCGCCGTCATCCCTTCCCGCCCGCAGCCGCTTCGAGCGCCGCCACGACTGTCCCGGTATCTAGGACCTGCGACAGGATCACCGGAGCGCCGCCCCCCGCCGGATAGACGAGGTAGAGCGGCAGCCCGGATCGTCCGAGGTCCATCATAGCCTTCTCGATGCGCGCGTCATAGCCCGTCGAATCCGCCACCATATAGGTCGTTCCGGTGCGCGCGAGGGCGGCCTTGAACGCAGCGGTGGAAAGGACGGCCTTTTCGTTGACCTTGCAGGTGAGGCACCACTCTGCCGAGAAATCCACGAAGACCGGGTGTCCTGCGCTGCGTTCGGCCGCGACCCGCTCGGGCGACCAGGGCACCGGACGGCTCTGCACCGGGGCTGCCGATGCCGATGCCGATGCCTTTGCGATTTCGGGCGGGGCAGAGGCAAGGAAGCCGTTGCCGGACCAGAGACCGAAAACGATCGCCAGCACTCCTGCGGCAGCCACGCCGTGGAGCGCGCCGGAAGGTCGTCCTGCCATTCGCTGCCTCTGGGCCATGCCGAATAGCCATCCGGCAAAAGCCAGTGCCAGCGCGCAGCCGAGCATCACCGCTAGGCCGGAACTGCCGGTCTGCTGCGCCAGCACCCAGAGCAGCCATGCGGCGGCGGCCAGCATGGGGAAAGCCAGCGCATGCTTGAGCGTCGTCATCCAGGCGCCCGGACGCGGCAGGCGCCGCGCCAGTGCCGGGCTGAAGGAGAGCAGCGTGAAAGGCGCCGCCACGCCCGCACCGAGCGCCGCAAAAATGGCAAGGGCAGCCAGCGGCGGCTGTACGAGCGCATAGCCGATCGCACCCGCCATGAACGGCCCGGCGCAAGGCGTGGCGACGATCACGGCAAGCGCTCCGGTCAAGGCCGCCCCCAGCAGCCCTTCCCTGCCGTCCAGCTGCTGGCCCATGCGCTGGAGGCCAAGACCGAACTCGAAGACGCCGAACAGGTTCAGCGCCGACCCCAGCAACACGAGGACCAGCACCGCCACGACCAGCGGCGACTGGAGCTGGAAGCCCCAGCCCACCGCCTGTCCGCCTGCCCGCAAGGCCACAAGCGTACCCGCCAGCGCCAGCATCGCCAACAGAGTGCCTGCGAAGAACGCAGCCCCTTCCTGCCGCATCCGGCGCGGATCGCCGCCCTGGCGCGCAAGACCGAAGGCCTTGAGCGAAATGATCGGAAATACGCATGGCATGAGATTGAGGATCACGCCGCCGAGGAAGGCGGAAAGGATGGCGACGAGCATGGTTGAGGCCTCGCGGACGGCAGGAGGAAGACGAAACGAAGAGTGCGGCGTAATCAGCCGTGCTTCGCCTTCCAGGCGCGGACGGCGGCCATCGTCTTCTGGATATGGGCCTGAGGATTGCCATCCGTATAGCTCAGGAGAATCGTGCCGTTCGGCGCGATCACGAACGAGGTCCGCTCGGAGATCGCCTGCTTCGCGCCTTTCATCACGTTATCGAATTTCGCCGCGACTTTGGCGCCGGGATCGGCGGCAACCGCAAACTTGTCCCGGCATTCCGACTTCGAGAATTCGGCGACGCGCTCGACGTTACCCGCCGTCACGCCGATGACCGTGGCGCCCATCCTGTCGAAATCGCCGGTCGCTTCGGCGAAGAGATGCGCTTCCACCGTGCAGCCTGAGGTGAAGGCAGCCGGGAAGAAGTAGAGAACGACCGGGCCTTTCTTCAGCGCCCTGGCCAGCGACAGGTCGAACGGCTTGCCGCCGCGCGCCGCGTGCAGGGTGAAGTCGGGTGCCCTGGCTCCTTTCGCAAGCGCCGCGAAGCTCTGCGTCGGCATGGCCGTGAGCAGGAGACCCATGGCAAGCGACAGGGCGGCTTTGATTCGGGTTTTCATCAGCGGTTCTCCAATGCGATTGCGGTGAAGGACGCGCCCTGCCGGGCGGCCTGACCTGCTGTTCGCTGGAACCGGGCGAAAAGTTGCGGCAGCAGCCTGCCGATCGCGAAATTTGTTTTTCAGCGGCAACAGGCCCCCTGCTCGGCCCGGCCTCTCGTCCAGACGAGTGCAGCAATACGGCGGGCAATCGGCGCCGATTTCCGGCCACTGCAAAAAACCGGCTTGTTACGCAAAATCAACGTTTTCCCGTCTATATAAACGTTAACGCTCCATTCGGCACGTCGAGATGATCGCCTGTGGTCGTGCATCAGAGACACTTTTTCCGTCTCGCCCGGCGCCGTTCTGGCTTCGGCGCGATTCCTTACATGACAGGACAGAATTTCGATGTTGAAGCGCCTTGCGGCCGGCGGGACGATCCTGATGATCGCGCTGGAAATCCCGTCGCCGTCCTATGCCCAGACCGCGTCGCAGATCACCCCGCCCAGCTTCGCGCCGCCGCCGCCGCAAGTCGATGCGCCCATCGTCATTCCCCAGGGACTCGGCGCGCAGGCGCCTGCCGGAGCCGAGGCGATCGAACTTCAACTCGGCGATGTCGTGGTGGAAGGTGCAGCAGTCGATCCGCGCGCGCTGGTTGAGCTTCGCGAGACTCTCCTCGAGCATCCGGTCAAGCTGACCGAGGTATTTGCCGCCGCGCGCGCGCTGGAAGCGGATTTCGCCCGTCACGGCCATCTGCTGACCCGCGTCACCGTACCGGCGCAGAGCCTCGACAAGGGCGCAACGCTCAAACTGGTGGTGGTCCAGGGCTTCATCGAACGGGTCGACGTGACCGGCCTGCCCCGGCAGGTGCAGCGCCGCATCGCCGCGACCCTGGCCTCGCTCCAGGGCAGCACGGACATGACCCAGGCCGACCTCGAACGCCGCCTGCTGATCGCCGCCGACGTGCCCGGCGTGGCCCTGCG
This sequence comes from Novosphingobium sp. BL-S-20, assembly GCF_055521635.1. Lineage (NCBI taxonomy): Bacteria > Pseudomonadati > Pseudomonadota > Alphaproteobacteria > Sphingomonadales > Sphingomonadaceae > Novosphingobium > Novosphingobium sp. BL-S-20. Next base: position 3,074,136 of record NZ_CM145494.1, read on the forward strand.
CTCGACGCTCGCCGCTGGAGAAAAGCCGGGCGGCACCGTGCTGGTGGTGGAAGGAACATACCGCCCGATCGGCGTGCTGCTGTCGGTGGACAACAGCCTGCCGAGCGCACTCGACCGCGAGAACTACGGCATCGGCGTGACCTTCAACAACGTGCTCGGCGCGGGCGAGACGGTCTACCTGCGCGCCGCCGGTATTCCCAATGTCACCCATGACAACAGTTTCCTCGATCCGGCGCCGCGCAACCGCATGCTGGCTGCCGGGGCCATCGTCCCGATCGGCCATGACGGGCTGCGCCTCAATGTCGAAGGCACCGATGTCCGCACCGCGCCGCGCCATACCGACACGGCGCCCGGCTTCGGCACCCATTTCAAGCGGCTCTCCACGCGCCTGAGCTATCCGTTCATCCGCAGCCGCGCCGTCAATGTGATCGGCGAGGTGTCCTTCGACGTGCAGGACGAAAACGTCCGGATCATCGATCCGCTGACCCTGCCCATCTCGCTCGACCGCCTGCGCGTGCTGCGCAGCGCCGTGGACGGACGCGCGGCCCTGCCGGGCAACGGCTCGGTCCGCCTGCGGGCGGAGGTTTCGGCCGGTATCGACGCGCTGGGCGCCCGCTCGGCAGCGGATGCCACGCCGGTCCAGCCGCTGTCCCGCGCGGGCACGGATGCCGACTTCCAGAAGCTGACCGTCGATGCCGGGATAGAGCAGCCGCTGGCCCGCCATCTCGCGCTCTCCGCCAACGGCCATGCCCAGACCTCGTTCGGGCAGGTCATGGCCAATGCCGAGCAGATCGGCATCGCCAGCGCCGACGGCCTTTCCCCGCTCTATTCCGGCACCCTGCAAGGCGATAGCGGATACGTGGTGCGCGGCGAGGTACAGACGCCGTTCGACCTGCGCTCCGGCGGTCTGTTCGCGCGTATCGCCCCCTACGGCTTCGCCGCCCATGGCCAGGTCCACCTGGAGCAGCCGACCGTCGTCGAGCGCCGCAATACCGGCGCCACCGCCTACGGCCTCGGCCTGCGGCTCAACGGCCAGACTTCCGGCAGCGGCGCGGGCATTTCCGCTTCGCTCGAATATGGCCGCGCCAAAATCGAAGGAATCCGCCGCGAAACCGACCGCGTCTCCTTCAGCATCCTGACCCAGTTCTGAGGACACCGGAACCATGACCCGCACTTTCGCGCTCGCCCTCCTCGCCTCCACCGCCCTGCTGCCGGTCGCGGCGCAGGCCCAGCAGCTTCCGAGCGGCGGCCAGGTCGCCGCCGGCAGCGCCACGATCGGAGCCGCCTCGGGCGGCGCCATGACCATCACCCAGGGAAGCGACCGCGCCGTCATCAACTGGCACGACTTCTCGGTCGGCGCCGGTGGGAAGGTCGACATTCTCCAGCCCAGCGCGACCTCGGCCCTGCTCAACCGCGTGACCGGCACCGCCACCTCGACGATCGCCGGACAGGTCAATGCGAACGGGCAGGTCTTCCTGGTCAATCCCAACGGCATCCTCATCACGCCCACCGGATCGGTGAAGGCGGCGAGCTTCGTCGCCTCCACGCTGGACCTTGGCGACCGTGAATTCATGAACGGCGAGATCACCGTCTCCGGTCGGGGCGGATCGGTCGTCAACCAGGGCACGATCTCCATCGTCAAGGGCGGCTTCGCCGCGCTGATCGGCGGCAAGGTCGACAACAGCGGGCTGATCCTTGCGCCGCTGGGCAAAGTGGCACTGGGCGCGGGCACCCGCGCGACGCTCGACCTCGAGGGCGACGGCTTCCTCCAGGTGGCGCTGCCCGCCAGCGACAGCGGTATCGCCATGTCCGGACGTATCGTGGCCGACGGCGGCGCCGTGGTCATCAGCGCAGCCCAGGCCGTCGATGCCGCGCGCTCCACGGTGAACCTCTCGGGCGTGATCGAGGCCAAGGGCTTCGAAAGCAAGGGCGGCACCGTGGTGCTGACCGGCGACGCGATCCAGCTTACCGGCGCCACCATCGACGTATCCGGCACGAGCGGCGGCGGCACCGTCCTGATCGGCGGCGAGCAGCAGGGCAAGGGCACGCTGGTCCACGCGCAGGCGCTCAGCGCCGATGCGGCCAGCACCATCAAGGCCGATGCGACCGGCACCGGAAACGGCGGCGATATCGTGCTCTGGTCGGACCTGCGCACCGATTTCGCTGGCTCGATTTCCGCGCGCGGCGCAGGCACCGGAACCGGCGGCAATGCCGAAGTGTCCTCGGCGGGGCTGCTGAACTACACCGGCCTTGCCGACTTGCGCGGCAGCCGTTTCGGCACGCTGCTGCTCGATCCCTACAACATCCTGATTTCGAACGACGCGAATACCGGCGGCTTCACCGCCAGTGCCGATGACAGCGTCATCAACGCCGCGACCCTGCAAAGTGCGCTGGCGCTGGCGAACGTCGCGGTCTCGACCGGAAGCAGCGGCACGCAGGCGGGCAACATCACCGTGGCGGCACCGCTGACCTGGTCTTCGGGCAGCACGCTGACTTTGGATGCCGCGAACGCTATCGCCATCAATGCCCCGATCACCGTGAGCGGCGCGGGCGGGGTGGCGCTGAATGCCGGTTCGACCACGTCAAACGGCTTCAGCCTGCTGAACCTGACCTTCGGCAACGGCGCCGGCATCAGCTACACTGCTGCGCCCAACAGCGGGCAGAGCCTGTCGATCAACGGCCAGGCCTATACCTTGCTCTACTCGATGAGCGACCTGGCGGAACTGGACGGCAGTTCAGGGAGCTACGCGCTGGCCACGAATCTGACGGCGTCGGGCACGTACTCCACCGCGGCCATACCGTACTTCTACGGCACGCTGGAGGGACTGGGACACACGATTTCCAACCTTCGGATTGCCAATTCTTCCGATTTCATCGGTCTGATCGGCATAATGGATTACGGCGGTACAATCCGCGACATCAGTTTGTCCGGCCTCTCGGCAAACAGCGCATTCGGTTATGTAGGCGGACTTGTCGGCTACAATCTGGGCACCATTGCCAATGCAGTCGTCAGCGGCTCGATCAGCAGCACGTCGAACGTCGTGGGCGGCATCGCAGGCTATAACGACGGCGGCCTCATCACCAATGTCTATACGACAGGCTCTGTGCAAGGCCTCAACTATGTCGGCGGCATCGTCGGGTGGGCGCAGAGCGGCCTCGTCAGCAATGCCTACTCCACCGCGGCCCTGACCGGCAACGGCACGGTAGGCGGCATTGTCGGACAGAACAACGGCTCCATTGTAAGCACTTACGCGACGGGGGCGATCAACGGCACTTCCGGCATCGGCGGCGGCCTGGTCGGAAGCAACGGCGGCTCCGTCCAGTCGAGCTACTGGGACACCGGCACGACGGGCCGGACTACCAGTTCCGGCGGCGGCACCGGACTCACCACCGAGCAACTCCAGTCGGGCGTCGCAACGGGCCTCGGCTCCGCCTTCGCCGGCGGCGCGAACGGCCTCTACCCCTATCTCGCCAGCTTCTTCCCGGACGGCGTGCAGGTGATTTCCGGCACCGCCTATACGAGCAGCGGCGCGGGCGCCGCCAATGCCATCGTCAACCTCTACAGCGGCGGCTCGGTGCTGGCGGGCGGCACCATGGCCACTGCGGCCAACGGCTATTACTACACGATCCTGCCCGTGGGCACGATCGCGGCCGGTAGCAGCATCGGCCAGACCCTTACGCTGAGCGGCGCCTCCATCATAAGCGGGATCGACTACCGCGATTCGATCGCGCTGAGCGCCCAGGGCAACCTTGGCGGGCTATGGGTAAAGTCCGGCCTGAGCAGCACAACCACGAGCCAGACCAGTTCGACCGCACTGGGTACGGCGGTGCTGACGACGGTGGGCATCCTGCCCACATACGACATGAACATGGCTTCGCTCGTCACCATAAGCGGCGATTTCACCATCGACAGTGCCATGCTTGCCGGCTCGAGCCTCGGCGACGTAACGGTGAACGCGGGCGGCAATCTGACGATCGCGGCAAACGGCAGCGTGACGGCGCGCAACATCGCGCTGAGCGCAGCCGGCGACTTCATCAATCTGGCAGGAGCCTCGGCGCTTACTGCAAGCGGCCGCTGGCTGGTCTACCTGCCCGATGCGCTGAACAACATCTACGGCAACCTCGACAGCGACAATACCCCGATCTGGGCGACCTTGCTCGGCACGAACGTTTCGGCAGTCGGCAATCGTTACGTGTTTGCCGAAAGTGCGGGCACTCTGGTGCTCACGCCGGGCAGCAAGTTCAAGACTTATGGCGATAGCCTCTCTTTGAGCAGTGGCTTTAGCATCAGCGGCATACGCGAGGGCGTCGGCGGCGCCTACAAGAGCGGTGTCTATGACACCCTATGGACCGGCACAGCCGTTTCCACCTCCAGCGGAAGCGCTGCCACGGCCAATGTCGGCACCTACACGATCTCCCTCTCGGGCCTGACGGGCGCCAACGGCTATACCGTGGACAGCTCGGCCACCGGCACGCTGACCGTCACGCCGCGCAACCTCATCCTTGCCGCCAATGCAGCCTCCCGCACCTACGGCGATGCCAATCCGGCGCTGACTTACACGGTCGTCGGCGGCAGCCTCGTCAACGGCGATACGCTGACCGGCGCACTCGCCACCAGCGCAACCAGCACCAGCAATGTCGGCAACTACGCCATCGCCCAGGGTACGCTTTCGGCCGGCAGCAACTACGTCGTGAGCTTTGCCGGAGCAAATCTGGCGATTACCCCGCGCTCGATCTCGGTGGCGGCTGATGCGATTTCTCGGCTTTACGGTGATGCAAACCCGACGCTGACCTACTCGGTCGGCGGCGCCGGTCTCCTCGGCGGCGACACCCTCTCGGGCAGCCTCGCCACCAGCGCAACAAGCACCAGCGGCGTGGGAACCTATGTCATCACGCTGGGAACGCTGGGCAATCCCAACTACGACATCAATGTCTTCACCGGCAATTATCTCACCGTCACGCAGCGTAGTCTCACCGTCACGGCTGATGCAATTTCGCGCCTTTACGGCAATGCCAACCCGGCGCTGACCTACACCCTTGGCGGCGACGGGCTCGTCAATGGCGACGCCCTCTCCGGCGCGCTGGGTACCGATGCCACTGGCGCCAGCAATGTCGGCACCTATGCCATCGGTCAGGGCTCGCTCTCCGCTGGCGGAAACTACCTGCTCGCCTACACCGGCGCCGATCTTACGGTTACGCCGCGCAGCCTTACGGTAACCGCCGATGCCCTCTCCCGCCTCTACGGCAACGCCAACCCGGCGCTGACCTACACCCTCGGCGGCGATGGCCTCGTCAATGGCGACGCACTCTCCGGCGCGCTGGGTACCGATGCCACCGGCACCAGCAATGTCGGCGCTTATGCCATCGGTCAGGGCTCGCTCTCTGCTGGCGGCAACTACCTGCTCGCCTATACCGGCGCCGATCTTACGGTGACGCCGCGCAGCCTCACCGTCACGGCTGACGCCCTCTCGCGCCTCTACGGTAACGTCAACCCGACCCTGACCTACACCCTTAGGGGCGATGGTCTCGTCAATGGCGACGCCCTCTCCGGCGCGCTGGGTACCGATGCGACCGCCACCAGCAATGTCGGCGCTTATGCCATCGGCCAGGGCTCGCTCTCTGCTGGCGGTAACTACGTACTCGCTTACACCGGCGCCGATCTTACGGTGACGCCGCGCAGCCTCACCGTCACGGCTGACGCACTCTCGCGCCTCTACGGCAATGCCAACCCGGCGCTGACCTACTCCCTTGGCGGCGACGGACTCGTTAATGGCGACGCACTCTCCGGCGCACTCGGTACCGATGCCACCGGCACCAGCAATGTCGGCGCCTATGCCATCGGTCAGGGCTCGCTCTCTGCTGGCGGCAACTACCTGCTCGCCTATACCGGCGCCGACCTCACCGTCACGCCGCGCAGCCTCACGGTCACCGCCGATGCCCTCTCGCGCCTCTACGGCAATGCCAACCCGGCGCTGACCTACACCCTTGGCGGCGACGGGCTCGTCAATGGCGACGCCCTCTCCGGCGCGCTGGGTACCGATGCCACTGGCGCCAGCAATGTCGGCACCTATGCCATCGGTCAGGGCTCGCTCTCCGCTGGCGGAAACTACCTGCTCGCCTACACCGGCGCCGATCTTACGGTTACGCCACGCAGCCTTACGGTAACCGCCGATGCCCTCTCCCGCCTCTACGGCAACGCCAACCCGGCGCTGACCTACACCCTCGGCGGCGATGGCCTCGTCAATGGCGACGCCCTCTCCGGTGCGCTGGGCACCGATGCCACTGACGCCAGCAATGTCGGCGCCTATGCCATCGGTCAGGGCTCGCTCTCCGCTGGCGGAAACTACCTGCTCGCCTACACCGGCGCCGATCTTACGGTTACGCCGCGCAGCCTCACCGTCACCGCCGACGCACTCTCGCGCCTCTACGGCAATGCCAACCCGACCCTGACCTACTCCCTTGGCGGCGACGGCCTCGTCAATGGCGACGCCCTCTCCGGCGCGCTAGGCTCCGATGCAACCGTCACCAGCAATGTCGGCGCTTATGCCATCGGTCAGGGCTCGCTCTCCGCTGGCGGCAACTACCTGCTCGCCTATACCGGCGCCGATCTTACGGTGACGCCGCGCAGCCTCACGGTAACCGCCGATGCCCTCTCGCGGCTCTACGGCAATGCCAACCCGCCCCTGACCTACACCCTCGGCGGCGACGGCCTCGTCAATGGCGATGCCCTCTCCGGCGCGCTGGGCACCGATGCGACCGCCACCAGCAATGTCGGCGCCTATGCCATCGGTCAGGGCTCGCTCTCTGCTGGCGGCAACTACCTGCTCGCCTATACCGGCGCCGACCTCACCGTCACGCCGCGCAGCCTCACGGTCACCGCCGATGCCCTCTCGCGCCTCTACGGCAATGCCAACCCGGCGCTGACCTACACCCTTGGCGGCGACGGGCTCGTCAATGGCGACGCCCTCTCCGGCGCGCTGGGTACCGATGCGACCGCCACCAGCAATGTCGGCGCTTATGCCATCGGCCAGGGCTCGCTCTCTGCTGGCGGTAACTACGTACTCGCTTACACCGGCGCCGATCTTACGGTGACGCCGCGCAGCCTCACCGTCACGGCTGACGCACTCTCGCGCCTCTACGGCAATGCCAACCCGGCGCTGACCTACTCCCTTGGCGGCGACGGACTCGTTAATGGCGACGCACTCTCCGGCGCACTCGGTACCGATGCCACCGGCACCAGCAATGTCGGCACCTATGCCATCGGTCAGGGCTCGCTCTCCGCTGGCGGCAACTACCTGCTCGCCTATACCGGCGCCGACCTCACCGTCACGCCGCGTAGCCTCACCGTCACCGCCGACGCACTCTCGCGCCTCTACGGCAATGCCAACCCGGCGCTGACCTACACCCTTGGCGGCGACGGACTCGTCAATGGCAATGCCCTCGTCGGCGCGCTGGGTACCGATGCCACCACCACCAGCAACGCCGGCGCCTACGCCATCACCCAGGGTTCCCTGACGGCAGGCGGCAACTACACCATCACCTACACCGGCGCCGACCTCACCGTCACGCCGCGATCGCCGGTAACCACTGCAGGCAATCTCCTGCCCTACATCTTCACGGCCAACCTGCGCCCGACGGCCAATCAGGTCACTCTCAGCACCGCAACGGATAGCGGATCGGACTCATCGACGACGCTGGTTTCCTGCCAGACGCTGGGCGCAACGTCCTGCAGCGGCAACTGATGGATGAAGGAAAGGGAATGCAGATGCGTTCCCTTTCCACCGTCCTGACCCGATCGGCGCGCCCCTCAGGCAAGGACGCCCGTTCCTGATCGGAGCACATATTTTCAGGAATTTCACCTTCAAGCCGGTCGCCCAGAAAGCATCGCCATTGCGGCGCGCCGATCGGGCGATAGAACGGCGGACACCCCGTTCACAGGCGGATGGATCAAGACCCATGCCTGAGCGCACACCAGGTACCGCATGAATCGGCATCTGAGCGAGCCTTACGATCCCCCATTCCCCGACGTGCCGGGGCTCGACGCATTTCGTGCCCAGGTGCTGGGCGAAGTCGGTGGACGGGTAAGCCCTGGCCAGACCCGCGTGATGCTCAGCATGCTCGGGCTGGGTCTCGAACAGACGATGGCCTGGCTGGCACGGACCCGCCCCTCGCCCGAGGCATTCCGGCGCTGGATCATCGAGGTGGCAGGATTGCCACGCCCTGACACGCTTGGCCGTTATATAGCCTCGATCGAGGGGTTTCCCACCCCGGAGGCAACGCAGGATCGCTGCGATGCCGTCGACCTCATGCCGCCGGTGCTCGACGCGCTTGAACTCGCGCGCTGGGAGCGGGACGGCTATGCAGTCCTGCACAATGCCATCGCCCCTGCCGCTGTCACCGCGCTGGCCGAACTGGCGTGGCAACGCGCACAGGCCCTGCCCGGCGATCCCGCCACATGGTATGCCTCCCGGCCGCAGGGGATCATGCTCCAGCATTTCCAGAGCCCGGAGCAGGACGCCACCCGGCATGGCGAGCGCGTGCACAAGGCTTTCGCGCAGCTATGGGGCACCGCGGATCTCTGGCCCAGCATCGACCGGCTCGGCTTCAGCCCGCCCGTCACCCCGGAGGCGCCCTTTCGGGCTTCCCCACTGCACTGGGATTGCAGTCTGCACAGGCCGGTGCCTTTCGGCCTGTTCGGCCTACTCTATCTGACCGATACCGCGTCGGACCAGGGCGCCTTTCGCCTGGTACCGGGCTTCCATCGCCGTCTGGACACCTGGCTCGACGAACTGGGAGATCGCGATCCGCGCCAGGTCGATCTCGACGATCAGGCTGTGCCGATCGCCGGCCGGGCTGGCGATCTCATAATATGCCGCCACGAACTTCCGCACGGCGCCAGCCCCAATCGCGCCGATCGGCCGCGTGTGGTGCAATATCTTTCGATGTTCCCCGCCTGGCAGGAAGAACAGGAAATCTGGCGCTGAAGCATTTTCCAATCGAGCGAAATCACCCGACGATTCAGAAAAATGCGGGATCGGCTGGGAAAATCCAAGGTTTTCCATATATACAAACGATTAGGATTGCATCTCGCCGACGATTGACCAAAGGCGAACCCTGTGCGGAAAACGGAGCTTCCCTTGGTCGGATCATTGTCCAATCGCATCGTGGTGCTGTGCGGCATCCTGTGCCTGATGCTGGCGATACTGGCAGGGCTGCTGCTCGACGGTTCCGCGCAAATGCGCAGCAGCCTGACCTGGGTGACCCATTCCTCGCAAGTCCTCAAGACCGCCAACCGCGCGCTCGGCCGTCTACAGCAGGCGGAATCGGGCCAGCGCGGCTTTGTGCTGACCCGTGACGCCGAATTCGGCAAGACCGTCGCCGCCGACATCGCCGCGTCTCGGCAGGAGGCCGCCGAACTCGTCCGCCTGACCGCCGACAATCCCTCGCAATCGGAGCGCTCGCGCCAGATTCGCTCGCTGATCGAAGAGCGTGCGGCCAGCCTTGAAAAGTCCGCCGAACTCACCGGCGCAAACGATTTCGCCGCGGCCCAGGCGCTGACCGCCAATGGCCGCGGCCGTTACCTCATGCTGCTGGTAGAGGCCCGCGTGGGCGATCTGCTGAACGAGGAGCGCGCCCTTTCGGTCTCGCGGATGGACGCGGTGGAGCGCCGCCTGAACTACATCCGCTGGCTGGTGCTGATCGGTACGCCTCTCGCGGTGATCTTCATCGCCCTGATGGCCACGGCCCTGATCCGCCGCATCCGCCGCCCTGTCGACGCGATGATGACCGTGATGGGACAACTGGGCGCGGGAGACCGCAGCGCCCGTATCGATGCCCGGATGGAATCGAGCGAATTCGAACGGCTGGCGGGCGGCTACAACGCCATGGCGGATGAACTCCAGGCCGCCGTCGCCGACCAGGTGGACAGCGAGGAGCGCCTGCGCGTCGCCAACCTGGAACTCAGCGACAACGCCGATGTCCTGCGCGAACGCGGCGAAGTGATCGAACTTCTCGGCGGCATGGCCCACCGCATGCAGGCGGCCCGCACCGACGAGGAACTGGCCGCGATCATCCGCGTCTTCGTGCCGCGCGTGCTGCCCGAAATTCCCGGCGCACTCTATGCCCACAACAATTCGCGCAACCTCCTCGTGCCGATCGCCGCCTGGGCCGGGATCGAGGTCGAGACGGCGGGCTTCGCGCCGGACCAGTGCTGGGCGCTGCGCCGGGGCCAGAGCCACTTCGTGATCGAGGCGGGTTCCGATATCGTCTGCGCCCACGTCGGCGACGAGGCCGACCATTACCACTGCGAGCCGCTGCTGGCGGGCGGCGAGGTGATCGGCGTGCTCTATCTCCGGGGCGTCGTCGGCGCGGAAAGCCGCTTCCGCCTGACGGTTTTGACCGAGAATATCGCCTCCGCACTCGTCAACCACCGGCTCCAGCGGGGCCTGCGCGAACAGACCATTCGCGATCCGCTCACCAGCCTGTTCAACCGCCGCTACATGGAAGAGACGCTGGCCCTCGAAATCGCGCGGGCCTCGCGCACGGGCAGCCCGCTCAGCGTGGTCATGTGCGATGTCGACCACTTCAAGCGCTTCAACGACGAGTTCGGCCATGAGGCGGGCGACGCCGTACTGCAATCCGTCGCGGCGGAGATGCGCACCCGTTTCCGCGACGGCGATGTCGTCTGCCGGTTCGGCGGCGAGGAGTTCACGATCATCGCGCCCGGCACATCGGCGGCGGTTCTCGCGGACCGGGTGGAAGCCGTGCGCCAGGCGATCAGCGAGCTGATGGTCAGCCAGGGCGGACGCACGCTCGGCTCGACGACGATGTCCTTCGGTATCGCGACCTGGGATGAGAGCATGGAACGCGACGGCTCCACCCTCGTCAAGGCCGCCGACGCCGCGCTCTACCGTGCTAAACGCGACGGGCGGAACCGGGTGGTTCTCGACGGCCGCGCGGAAGCCCTGGCGGCCTAGGACGTGTGGGCGGAAGCCCTACCCCCCCCGAAACACGGGGTACAAATTTTTCGGGGTAGCCGCTCCCACTGAGGTTACCTTAGGTCGCGGAGGGTATGAAAATGCCGGCTCACGAAGACCTTTGGGGACTCACCGAAAAGGAAAAGCAGACCCTGCGCCTGATCGTGCGCGGCCACGATGCGAAGTCGATTGCATCCAGCCTCGGCCTGTCCGTCCATACGATCAACGAGCGGCTCCGCGATGTCCGGCGCAAGATGACCGTATCGAGCAGCCGCGAGGCCGCGCGGCTCCTGCTGGAACGGGAAAGCGCAGAGGCGGTTCCGACCTCCCCCCATTCTCTGGGGGACGCAAGAATAGGGGACGACGCGGCCCCGTCCGCAATGGATCAGAAGCAGGCGCCGATCGGCGGCGCGGCGCGCACAACCCGCGCTTTCCCGATCATTCTCGGAGTCCTGCTCATGGGCATCGCGCTCAGCCTTCTCGCCCTTGCCGCCCTGTCACAGGTCGACACGGCAGCCCCGCCCGCTCCCCTCGCAGCCTCATCTGCCGCAAACCCCGGCTCCGAAGCGGCCGATGCCGCCCGCCGATGGCTGGCCCTGGTCGATCAGGAACGCTGGGACGAAAGCTACAGGGCGACCGGCAAGGCCTTTCGCAAGCTGAACACCGCCGAGGTCTGGGCCGCAACCTCCCACAAGGTGCGCGCGCCGCTGGGCGCGGTGATCTCGCGAACGTTCGTCAGCGAGGAAAACCTGCCCGCCCCGCCTTACGGCTATCAGGTGGTAAAGTTCCGGACCGACTACGCCAAGGGCGCCGACATGCTGGAAACGGTCTCGCTCGAACGCGAGGACGGTGCCTGGCGCATCGTCGGCGTGACGATCGAACAGGCGCCCCCTCCCACCGCAATCAGGTGATCGCCGCGTCGATTGAAGGGGGCACAGGATCGTGTAACAGCGCCTGCAAACGATCACTTCAGGAGATTTCGAAATGCCAGCGCCGATCCAACCAAGCGCAACCTTCAAGGAAAACCTTTCGCAACTGCCCTCCATCGAAGGCCTGGAGCGGATCGACCTGGTCAACGGCAATGGCACCGTCGTTGCGATCATCGAAAACCAGCCGGGCAAGCAAGGCTCGCTGGCAGTCTATCAATACCTGAAGCAGCAGTTCGGCACCCTCGATGCCGATGCGGCCAAGGCAGGCATGGCCGTGTTCGCCGAGCATGTGGAAGATGCCCGCAACCGTCCCGGCGCCCATCCGAATGTCGACCGCCTGCTCGAAATCGCCTCGGGCGCCGATCCGCTCGCGATCGAGGTCATTTCCGCCGAAGGCTGATTTCCCGCATGATCCGCCCCGGCCGCTACCTTCCCAAGATGCTGGAAGCCCAGCGACCGGGGTTTATTCCGACACTGCCAGCCAGGCAGCCTCCCTTGCCAATACGTATATGTTATAATAGCAAAAGCAGATCGGGGTTTGGTGCCGTATCCGGCTGAGCCGGAACGATACCGACGCCTCAGGCGGGCAAACAAGACGGGCATTCGATCTCGGCCTTCCGCCGATCCTCATTGGCCAGGGAGTCCCATGTCTGCTTCTCGCACCGCTATCGCACTGCTTTCCGGATTGCTCATCCTGAATTCCACCTCGGGCAGCGCCGCTCGCGCCGAGACCGCCGACCAGCGCTTCCGGAACCTCTACGAAGCCGAATGGAAATGGCGGGGTGAGCAGTTCGCCCAGTCGGAGGACGACGAAGAACGGCCTGTCGATCATTTCCCCAAGGTCGATGCGGCCAGTCAGGAAGCGCGGATCGCTTATTGGCGCAAGGCGCTGGCAAGTCTCGATGCCATCCCCGCAGCGCAGCTCTCGCCCGAAGAGAAGATCAATGCCGCGGTATTCCGCACCAGCCTGGAAGCGTTCCTCGCCGAAGGCCGGTTCCGCGCCTGGGAGATGCCGCTCAACTCCGACAGCCAGTTTTGGTCTGGCGTGGCGATCGGCGGCCCGCTGCGGGATGCAGCCGCCTATCGCCGGTATCTAGACAAGTTACGCGACCTGCCGCGCTATTTCGACGAGCAGACCGCCAATATGCGCGCCGGCCTGAAGCGAGGCTTCAGCGTACCGCGCGTCACCCTGGCAGGGCGCGACAAGTCCATCGAAGCCTTCACCGGCACCGATCCCGAGAAAAGCCCCTTCTGGGCTTCATTCGCCAACCTGCCCGACACCATCGCCGCCGCCGATCGCGCCGCGATACAGGCCGATGCCCGTCAGGTCATCACGAACGAGGTCCGGCCCGCCTACGTCAGGCTGCTCAACTTCTATCGCGGTACCTATCTGCCGCAGACCCGCATCTCGCTTGCCGCCGAAGCGATGCCGGACGGCAAGGCATTCTATCAGGCGCAGATCCGCGAATATACGACCACCGATCTGACCGCCGAGGAAATCCACCGGATCGGGCTATCCGAAGTCGCGCGCATCACTGGCGACATGGAGAAGACCAAGGAGGCAGCGGGCTTCAAGGGCGACCTCAAGGCCTTCTTCCATTTCCTGAGAACCGATCCGCAATTCTACGCCCGCACACCCGACGAACTGATGGGCGTCTCGGCCTATACCGCAAAGCGCATGGACGGCCTGCTGAAGACCACCATCGGCTTCCTGCCCCGCTATCGCTTCTCCATCAAGCCCGTGCCCGATGCGATCGCCCCCTTCTACACGTCGGGGCGCGGCGGCCTCGATAGCTGCATGATGAACACCTACGATCTGCCGCAGCGGCCCCTGTATCAGATTCCCGCGCTTACCCTCCACGAATGCAACCCCGGCCACAGCCTTCAGGCCGCGATCGCGCGCGAAGCGCCGCTGCCGATGCGCCCCGAATTCCGCAAGCAGACCTATTTCTCGGGCTATGGCGAAGGCTGGGGTCTCTATACCGAATGGCTGGGCGGCAAGATCGGCATCTACCGCACGCCCTATGAGGAATTCGGCCGCGAATCCTACGAGATCTGGCGCGCATCCCGCCTGGTGATCGATACCGGCATTCACCATTACGGCTGGACCCGCGAGCAGGCGATCGCCTACCTCACCGACCATTCGGCGATGTCGCCCCATGAGATCAAGACGGAAGTCGATCGTTACATCAGTTGGCCCGGCCAGGCGCTCGCCTACAAGTTGGGCGAGCTGATGATCCGCAAGGAACGGGCCAAGGCCGAAGCGGCTCTGGGTGCCAATTTCGATCAGCGCTGGTTCCACGACAAGTACCTGAGCCTGGGCTCGGTTCCCCTCCCCGTCGTCGAACAGCAGATGGATCAGTGGATCGCCGAGGGCGGCAAGAATCCGTTCCCGGACCTCCATTGACCTCCGGAATTCCTCCTTTCCACTCTTCCCGCAAAGGCCATGCCGTGCTTCTGAAACCCCTTCTTCTTGCCGCCTCCGCGGCGATCTTCCTCAGCCCGGTCGGTGCCCTTGCCGTCTCCCCCAATGATGCGAAACAGGACATCGGCAAAAAGCACGAAGAAGAGAAACAGGACCCGGATACGGCAACCGCCCCCCTCGCCGAGCAGGCCCAGCCCCAGCGCGGCAGCGTCACGGTGCACGGCAAGACGATCGGCTACACGGCGACCCCCGGCACGCTCACCATCCGCAACGACAACGGCGAGCCGGTCGCGAGCATGTTCTACGTCGCCTATATCGCCGATCGGGCGAAAGGCGCCGCAGAACGTCCGATCACCTTTGCCTATAACGGCGGGCCTGGTTCCTCCTCGATGTGGCTGCACATGGGATCGGTCGCGCCCGTCCATGTCGAGACGCCCTTGCCGAGCGCGCAGCCCAATGCGCCGTTCCATGTCGTGCCAAACCCCAACACCATTCTCGACCATAGCGACGTGGTGTTCCTCGACGCGATAGGCACCGGCCTCTCGCGCCCGATCGGCAAGGCGAAGGGACCGGAATTCTGGGGTGTAGACCAGGACATCGATGCCTTCGCGCGCGGCATCACCCGCTTCCTGACCCGATACGACCGCTGGAACAGCCCCAAGTTCCTGTTCGGCGAAAGCTACGGCACCCTGCGCTCCGCCGGTCTCGTCTATCAGCTCCAGGATCGCGGCGTGCAGATGAACGGTGTCATCCTGCTTTCCTCGATCCTGAACTACGGCGTGCGTCAGCCGGGCTACGACATGATCCACCTGACGTACCTGCCCAGCTACGCAGCGGATGCCTGGTATCACGGCCGCATCCAGAATCGCCCGGCGACGCTCGAACCCTGGCTCAGCGAGGTGCGGCAATGGACGTTCGGTCCTTACGCCTCGGCCCTGCTGAAAGGCTCGGACATCACCCCCGAGGAAAAGGCAGCCATCGCCCGCCAGATGAGCGCCTATACGGGCCTTTCCGAGCAGTTCATCCTGCGCAACGATCTGCGCGTCGATCTCTCGCGATTCCGTAAGGAATTGCTGCGCGATCAGGGCAAGACGATCGGCCGTCTCGATGCCCGCTTCACCGGGACGGACGTAGATGATGCCGGCGACGCGCCGGAATACGACGCCGCCGACCGCTCGCTCAGCGGCTCCTATATCGGCGCGCTGAATTCCTACCTCTTCGGCACTCTGCGCTACAAGACTCCACTGGTCTATCGCCCGAACTACTACGCCGAGATCGGCGGCGGCAAATGGGATCAGAAGCACCGTGCGCCGGGTGGACGCGGCCAGATGGCGCTGGCGGATACGGCGCTCGATCTCTCGCAGGCGATGCGTGAAAACCCCAATCTCAAGGTGCTCTCACTCAACGGCTATTACGACATGGCGACCCCGTTCACCGGCGCGGAGTACGACCTGAAGCACATGTCTCTCCCCCCTGAAGCGCGAGGGAATCTGACGTTCAAATATTATGAATCCGGCCACATGGTCTATGTGGAGCCTCAGTCTCACGCCCAAATGACGCGCGACATCGATGCCTTCATCGATATGGCAAGCGGCACCGGAAACTGATCCGGCGGGCAGTTCCGAACACAAGACGCGGTCACGCCGAAGCATGCGCACCCGGCGCGACCGCGCCTCTTGAAACCGGAGGCGGGCGCTCCACGTTCAAGTTTCCATCCAACACGTGGCCTCGTTGCGTAAAAACGCTTGTTGCGGAAATGCCAGCCGCGGGATCGAAGGAAAGTCGGAAAAATCGAGGTTAGCCGAAACCCCAGGCTCCGCATTCAAGCTGAAGGCGGTCATCGATAGGGTTATAGTGAAAGACGCTGTGGAGGTAGCGTGAGTCACATTCCCTAAGCATGCATCTGCTTTATTGAGATATTCACAGACATTTCGCCAAATCGATCCATTGAATATACCTTTGTCAAGAAAGAAATACTTGGTTCGATTCTGATTTGTCGCTTCGAATCACTCTGATTCGCCTGACGGAACGGTGACACGGCAAAGGATGCCAGCAGGCCGGACTGGAAAGCTGAACTCCGGGCCACTGGCACTATCAAACTGAGAAAACCGCAAATCTATTTGGATTGATGCAATCGATCTCAGCACTGGAAATGAGTGAAAACCAGATGCGTCAATGGCTTGTAGAGCATCATGGATTTCGTCTAGCGTGACGCTGCATCATTCCGGTGCGTTCTTGACGCGCGTAAATTTCCGCCATGTCCGACTTTGAAAAGCCGCCCCATCCCTACGCCGGGCTGCCGAATTATCAATTCTGGAACCGCTCCGTTTCTGCGATCGAGCCGCATCTGGTCGATCCGGTGACGCATCCGCGCTTTACGATCGGCCGCGATGCACGGGTGGCAACGGCAGGCAGTTGCTTTGCCCAGCACATCTCGCGCGCGATCTCGAAAGCCGGATTCAATTATCTCGTGGTCGAAAGCGCATCCGGTCCGCAAGACGAGAGCGGCGGCTATGGTGTGTTCTCTGCCCGCTACGGCAATGTCTATACCACCGTCCAGCTGCTCCAACTGTTCGAGGAAGCATTCGGGAAGCGTGCGGTAGACCTCGCGCCCTGGCAGCGCCCGGACGGTCGTTACATCGACCCGCTGCGCCAGCAAGCTGAGCCGCGCGGCTTCGCCAGCGCCGATGCCGCCAGGGAGGATCGTCAGAAGCATATAGCCGCCGTGCGCCGCATGTTTCTAGAAGCGGACGTTTTCGTCTTCACGCTGGGACTGACCGAGGCGTGGCGTCTGCGTGAAGATGGTACGGTGCTCTCGGCAGCGCCGGGAGTCGTCGGCGGGCGGTTCGATCCCGAACTGCACGAATTCGTGAACTTCAGCGTGGACGATACGAGCGGCGCGCTCATCGCATTCCTAGAGCAACTTCATGGGGTGAACCCCGCCTGCAAGGTGCTGCTGACTGTCTCGCCGGTGCCGCTAATCGCAACGTATGAGGATAAGTCGGTCTTATTGTCGACCACCTACAGCAAATCGGTGCTGCGCGTTGCAGCAGAAATGGCGACGCGCAATTTTGACTGGGTGGATTATTTCCCGTCTTACGAGATCATCACCGGCAGTTTTTCGGGCGGCCTTTATTATGAGGAGGACCGCCGGAACGTGAACGCGTTGGGCGTTGCCCATGCGATTCGCTGTTTCATGCGTCATTATGCCGAGGGCGACGGCCAAAGCGCCGCTCAGCCCATTCTCGCCTCGCCCTTCGACCATTCAATGGGGAGCCATCAGCGGGCGCGAGATATTGTGTGCGACGAGGAAATCCTCGAACGAGCAAGGACATAGTACACGTGGAGCAGTGGCTCGTCATGTCGAACTGCCAGACCATGGGACTGGCGAACTGCATTCAAGCGCAGACCCCTGAAGTTGTCGTCACCGCGCTCGACCCTGGGATGTTCAAGGCGCGGCCGATGCGCCTGAATGCGCTGATGGGAAAGTTCGACAAGCTGCTAATTTATCCGGGCATCCGACCGGAAGTTCGCAAGGCCAAGCTGGAAAGAATCGCAGCACATGTCGAGTTGCCAATCGTCACTTTCCGCGCCTATCACCCGGATCTTATCTACATCTTTGATCGCGGTCGGCCGCTGTCAGGGCCGCTGAGCCATTACCACTCTGCTATCGCTTTCGCCTGTCACCGCAAGGGTCTCGCCGTCGCCGATGCGCAAGAATACTTTAACGGCGCATTCTATGAAACATGCGGCTATCTGGACTTATGGGTTCGCGAGCGGGACCGTCTGCTAGCCGAGTTCAACGCCTGCGGCCTCGACATCCGGACGCGCTTTCGCGACTGGGGCCGCGAGCGCGCGTTCATGTATTCGTACAATCACCCGCGCATCGGCCCGCTGTACGACATGGCCTCAGCGCTCCTTTCCTCGGCGGGGCT
This sequence comes from Novosphingobium sp. BL-S-20, assembly GCF_055521635.1. NCBI lineage: Bacteria > Pseudomonadati > Pseudomonadota > Alphaproteobacteria > Sphingomonadales > Sphingomonadaceae > Novosphingobium > Novosphingobium sp. BL-S-20. The sequence goes on from NZ_CM145494.1 coordinate 3,092,401, forward strand.
GGAGCCGCGCCGCTCAGACCTGATCCCTCAAGACAATCTTGCAAGCAGCGCAATCTTCGCGGTCTACCCCGAGATCGGCGAGGCACTGGGGGTGCCGGGTAGCTATGAATTTCGCGCAGTGGGCGATTACCGGCCGATGGGGCTACGCGAGTATCTTATCCGTTGCTATACTCTTTATGACGGCCTCCCGGCTGGAAACCTGAGGCCATTCCCCGAATTCAGCGACCAAGTAGACCGGATTTCCAACCTTTTGTGAAAGGGCTTGCGTGCGCGGGGCATTTAAGTGACATCTATAAAAAGCCGTCAGGCGCTCGATGGGTAGGTGAACAGTCAATGGCTCGCGTGATGGACTTCACGAAGCACGATTAGCGCAAGCCCTTGAAGAATAAGTCCTTGATCAGGTCGACCCGCTCAGCGGCACGCATGATCGCACTCACCGACGAGGATCACGATGCTAAAGATAATAGCCGCTACCTTTTCGGCGGATATCCGCTGTCAAATTCGGGCAGCGGAAAGATTAATCTGTGGATGACGGAGTTTCGCTCGGGTGGAGGGAGTTCCAGAAGGAGCGGAGGTTCACCGAGTATGACAGGTTTGCATTCGACGAACTGCGAGCTAGACAAGAGGTGAAGGGCAAATTCTGTTAGTACTGCGACATTGCCTCAAGCAGCCGTAAAACCGCGAGTAAATAGGGCATTATTTTTCAAGAAACCGTGATTCTGCTATCATTTTCGCCAAACCAGCCCGCGCAGCATAAGCGCTCCGAGGAGGCACATCTGCGAAACAGCAGCCAGTCGATCGTCGTTAGCCTGGCGCATTTAGACCTTGCTCGTGCTCTGTTCGACCGCGTTTCTGCGGATGACGCCAAGGTTGTCATCAAACGTCTACGTCTAAAGGATGTGAAAGAGCCGAGAGCGAAGGCGGCACTTGCCGCGATTCGTACGGCGGACTAACGGCTTAAATCTTAGCCCCGTCTCTTCGTGTCGGTGACTAGGTCGAGGAGCACTGCGTCTCCCGAATGTGATGATGGAGCGATTTTCTGAGGATGTCTGACCTCCCCCCCAGAACCGGAAAACGTACCGTTATGATGCTCCAGGGCCTGATGGGGCCGTTGTTCCGCCGCCTCGGTCAAGGGCTGATGGAAGCTGGGCACACGGTGCACAAGGTCAACTTCAATGGCGGCGATCGCTTGTTCTGGCGCCTTCCCAACGGGATCGACTACCGCGGATCGCTCGATGAATGGCCACAGGACTTCGAAGCGCTGGTGTGCGAGCGCGGCATTACGGATGTGACGCTGTTCGGTGATTGCCGGGACTACCATCGGCCCGCAATCGAGGTTTGCCGCCGGCTCGGCATCCCGGTTCATGTGTTCGAGGAAGGCTATATTCGTCCGGACTGGGTTACGCTGGAGCTCGGCGGCGTCAACGGCCATTCCTCACTGCCGCGCGACCCGGCTTGGTACCGCGAGACGGCTGCCGCCCTGCCCCCGGTGCCGCCGCATGCGCAAGTCCCCGCCTCGTTCCGCCGCCGCGCGACCGAAGGCTTACTTTACAATGCGACCGACGTGTTGACCCGCTGGCACTATCCACACTGGAACAACCACCGGCCCTGGCATCCGGCCGTCGAGGGCGTGGGTTGGTTCCGCAAGCTGCGCCGGCGCAAGGAGCGCGAAGCTTACAGCGGACAACTAATCGCAGACCTCGAGGCATCGGGCGCGCCTTACTTCCTGTTCCCGCTGCAACTTGATTCTGACGCACAAATCCGCTTGCACTCGCCCTTCACCGGCATCGGCCCGGCCTTGCAGATGATCGTTAAATCCTTCGCTCGACATGCGCCGGCAGATACTCGCTTGGTAGTAAAGGAACACCCGCTTGATAACGGTGTGCGAGACTGGCAGCAGGAGACCGCCGACATGGCTGCGCGCTTCGGCGTGGGGGACCGTGTGGATTACCTGCCCTGGGGCGACATCGTCCCCGTCGCCCAGCGGGCACGCGGAATGGTCACGGTGAACAGCACCAGCGGCACGCTCGGCCTCGCTATGGGGGTGCCGGTAGTGGCTCTTGGCCACGCAGTTTACGACATTCCGGACATTACCAACCAAGACGGCCTTGATGCCTTCTGGCAAAATCCAGTTGCGCCCGATGAAGAGACTTTCGCCGCCTTCCGCCGCGTTTTAGTAGAGCGCTGCCTGATCCCCGGGGGGTTCTTTTCGGAAGAGGCGATCGCCAAGGTCGTGCGTCACGCCGTGGCCCGCTTCGAGGGCAAGGCTCTGCTGCCGGAATGAGATGCTCATGTGCGAAGGTTTTTCCAGTGCAGGCAACGGCGGTCGCCCGCACATCAGGAATTGTAAGGGCTGAGGATGTGTCTGCACTACCACGAGCCTTACCGGCGAGATTGGCAGACCCGCGGATGATTCCCAATTGCGCTGTTTACTCTGCTCCGACGGTTCGTCGCGACCAGGCAGCTAGAGGACGGCGGTAAAGGATTAAGCCGTCGATTAACTAAACATATTTGTGGTGAGATGCGTTGGCCTTCGATCCTAACCTACTGCAAACCAAGCTCTGGGCGGTCAAACGGCCTAATGGATCAGTTCAGCTGCTCTTGCACCTTCGTGCATGATGGCCTAGCGCAAACGGCAAAGGCCTAAATGGTCTTTGGAATGATTTTCCAGTTTCCCGCCCGTGAAGGTATTATGAACGTCGAGCAATCGTTCCCAATTGAGACCAACAGGACAGTTCCCCTTTCCTCGCTCTCCACATGGTTGAAAAAACGGCGATGGTTTGCCATCTTCGTGATCGTTCCGACGATTATTGCGGCAATCTACTATGGTCTGATTGCTTCGGACATATATGTCTCGGAAGCTCGCTTTGTCATTAAAAGCCCGGACCAAAAGCGCCCGCAGCTGTCAAGCCTTGCAAACTTGATCCAAACAACTGGATTATCAAGTGGCCAGGAACAAGCCAACGAGATATTGGAATATGTTCGTTCGCGTGATGCTTTACGCGAACTAGAAAAGAATAGTCATATCCGCACTCGCTTTGGCGAAAATGGCGACTTCCTTTCACGCTACCCCGCATTTTTTCATGATAGTAGTTTTGAGGATTTGTTCAAGTACTATGGAAAAATGGTCGGAGCACGACTCGATACGGAGAGCGGAACGGCAATCCTGACAGTTAAAGCTTTTACCTCCGATGACGCTTATACGATTAATAGCCAACTGCTTGCGCTTAGTGAGGCTATGGTCAACAAGCTGAACGAACGGGCCCAACAAAAGGCTGTTTCCGAGGCGCAGATCCAGGTTGATTTGGCCGTGGAAAGAGCAAAGAAGGCGCGCATGGCCCTTGCCGGCTATCGCAATTCCCAAGAACTCATCGATCCGTCCAAACAGGCAGTCGGCGTGCTTGAGATATCCAATGGTATGATTGCCACTCGCGCAGCTCTCCAAGCTCAGCTTGATTTGATGCAACGAGAGGCGCCTGCGAATCCTTCCATTCCAGCTCTCCGGAACCAGATTCAAGCGATCTCGAAGCAGATTGCCTCTCAGGACAGTCGCGTCGTTGGCAACAACCAAGGCATAGCTTCAAAGATGGGGGGATATGAAAATCTCCTTGTCGAACAAGAGTTCGCAACCCAAAATCTCAATGTTGCAAATGCTGCACTTGTGCAAGCCCGCAACGAAGCACAGCGACAGCAATTCTATCTGGTACGCATCGTCGATGCCAATAAGCCCGATATGCCACTTCTGCCCTATCGCTTGCTGAGCGTGATCGTCGTAGCAGCGGTTCTCACCTGCCTTTACTTCGTTGGGTGGATGCTAATCGTCGGCATTCTTGAACACGCACCGGAAGACTGACCATGGGAAACGTCACCTTGCGCAAACTGCAAGCAGGTTGGCGCATCCAGATTCGGGTTATTCATGCCCTGATGATCCGCGAACTGCACACGCGATTCGGGCGGGAAAACATCGGTTTCCTGTGGATGATGGTCGAGCCACTGCTATTCGCCGGTCTGGTAGCTCTTATTTGGCGTTTCATGAAAGGCCCCCAGGAACACGGAATCAGCGTCATCGCTTTCGTGGTGACGGGGTACATTCCTATCACGCTTTTTCGTCATGGTGTCTCGCGCAGCGTCAGCATTTTCATCGCAAATGGTAGTCTGATGTACCATCGCCAGGTGAAAATCTTGGACTTCATCCTCGTGCGGTTCATGATCGAATTGCTTGGCGGCATGATGGCCTATGTCTTCATCGGCAGCATTCTGATCTTATTCGGAGAGTTTCCAGTTCCCGCACAACCGGGCCTGTTGGTGGCAGGCTGGATGATCTATGCTCTCTTCGTATTGTCTTTGTGTTTTATGATAGCCCCGCTCTCGGAAATGTCGGAAGTGTTGGAAAAATTCATGCCGGTAGTGACTTACGTGATGATCCCATTCTCTGGGATGTTCACGCTATCAGCTTGGCTGACCCCTACTATGCGGGATTATTTCCAGTGGTCCCCGTTCGTGAACGCAATGGAAATGATGCGAAAAGGAATCTGGGGTGACCAGATTACAGCATATTACACCATCTGGAATCCGTTGGGCTGCTCGCTGGTTGCAACGGTAATCGGCCTTGCCCTATGTCGGAAGGTACGTCGGACATTGACCGTCGAATGATAGTCTGCAGGAACATCAACAAATCGTATAAGCACGGTAGTTCGCGCAAACATGTTTTGCGCAACGTTAACCTCGTCGTTGAACGAGGAGAGCGAGTGGCCCTTCTGGGCCGCAATGGTGCTGGCAAAAGTACACTTATCAAGCTTATCGGCGGTGTGGAGATGCCTACATCCGGCAGGATAATCCGCGGCATGTCGTTATCTTGGCCGTTGGGTTTTGCTGGCGGGTTTCAGGGAAGTTTGACCGGGTATGACAATGCCCGCTTTATCTCGCGTATCTACAACCGCGACTACAAGGACATGAAAGCCTTCGTCGAGGATTTCACCGAGATGGGTCGCCAACTCACTATGCCGGTGAAAACTTATTCATCAGGGATGCGTGCGCGTCTGGCCTTCGCGCTGTCGCTGGCGATCGAATTTGATTGCTACCTCGTCGACGAGATCATCATGGTGGGGGACCAGAATTTCCAGCGCAAGTGCCATGAAGAACTATTTGAGAAGCGGCAGGATCGCACTATGATCCTAGCCTCGCACAGTACCGAACTGGTCCGGCATTTTTGCAACAAGGCGATGATTATCGACCAGGGCCAAGCAACTGTCTACGACGATGTAGAACGGGCCGTAGACATTTATAGCGCACTTTGATGCGCGTGAAGCCCGACTATTTCCTTTACGGTAAGAGAGGAAAATAGTCGGGCATTCAAGCTTAACTATTGGTTTGACGGCCCTCGGGCATTCCGTGTAGGATATAATGCCGCAGCGGATCCATCCTGGATTCCGCAACGTCGGCGTAGCGGCTCAGATAAGCGTCTGCATCGAAGTGCCCTTTGCGTTGCAAAGCACGGGTCATGCGTTCGCGGTGACCCGGCAGAAGGGATTTCCAGCCCATCTCATTAGCTTCGATGAATTCGTAGAGGCATCTTAGCCAAGACAGTTGGCGATCCTTCTGATCCACGCGCATTTCCAAGGAATGCAGCATCCTGCTCATTTCCGTCGCGCGATCTTCCAATGCGAAACGCGTTAGATCCTTCTCGGTCAGCTGTTCCTCAAGTATGGAAAGTGCGCGGTCCTTCTCTGTTAGCTGTTCCTCCAGCGCGGAAAGTGCGCAGTCCTTCTCGGTTAGCTGATCCTCCAGCGCGGAAAGTGCACGCCCCTTCTCTTGGCTTTCCGCGTAGTGGGCCTCAAGGCTCTTTGCAGTGTCCACACGCAGTGCGTTCAGCGTTTCAGTCAGCGTAGAGACATGCTCCTGCGCCTCGCGCAGAGCAAACTCGCGATCTTCCAAACGCTCGATTAGCCGTTCCACATTCTGGTGAAGGCCAGCTTTCTGTTGCAGGACCGACGCCAGGCTTTCGGCAAGAGCCTGCTTCTCTTCGATTTCCTGCTGTGTTTCCTTTTGAGCAGCCAAATCATGCATCGACTGTCCAACTTTATGGAGCAGTCCGGCCAAGTCCTTGAGCGGATGGTTTTCCGCTCGCCATTCGCGTTGCAAACGCTCGGTCTGCACGTGGAGAACATTGGGTGCCGTTTCCAGTCCTTTTAACCGACCAACGCCAGTAAGAACGTGACGGTTGAGTTCGGCTTGCTCTTCGAACTGTTGCTGCCTGAAATCAGCAGCCGCTTCCATTTTCGAGAGCTCATTTTGGACCTGCTCGAATTCCGATTGGGTCGTTTCGAGGATTTCAATTCGGTAGCGTAGTTTATCGCGCTCTGCAGTAATCTCACTGACTTGGGACCAAGCCTGCTCGATCTCTTCCTTGCGCTGGCGCAAGTTGCTTTCAAGCGTGGCGATCTGGCCGACCATGTAGGTGTTGTCTGCTTCGGTGTGCTCGCTCACCCTTTCCTTTTCAGAGAGTTTCGCGGTCAGCCGATCTAACTCCTCCTGTCGCTGGCCCAAGGTGCGCTCAAGCGTGGAAATTTGGGTTAGTTGTGTTTGGGATTGCTCGGTCAAATTGTCACACCTGCTACGCAGGTTGGTAATGAGCGACATGTCCTCGGTAGCATCACTCTCGTTGTAAACGGCGCGTGATTGCCATGTCCGAGCATTGATCGAAGGGTAGCGGTGATAAATGAAGGCGGTATTCAGCGGCTCTGCACTGGGACCTTTGCGGAAGACCGCAACGAAGTCATTCCATACGTCGCTGTGCCGATTGCCGACGAAGCTTTCGCAGAGGTCGATCTCAAGCCCTTCAGAGCGAGCATGTTCGGCCAATGCCAAGCCAGCGTCAGGATAGAAGCGCCAGCAATCCCGTGGATAGCGGTGAACGGTGCCGTTCGACGGAGCGTTGACGTAAATATGTCCACCGGGGCGTGCTGCGCGGCACATACGCACGAAGGTGTCCCAGAAGCGGGAGTCGTGTTCGAACACTGAAGAGGCCATGACTAGGTCAAAGCTGTCATCTTCGACTGGAAAATCGATTCCCGGGGTAATTACGAAATCAACCCCGGGCCCTTCTTCGAGATCAAGGCCGATGTAATGTGTGGTCGGTTCTGCAGCGTCGCGCAGACATCCGTTGACGTTGAGTGAACCCACTTCCAGGATCTTCGCATTTGGAAGATCGCTGTACGTGCGCATAACTAGTTCTCCGATCCGATATGCGGAATCGTGCATGTACGTTCACTCTCCATAAACTATGTCCGATCCGCTGCACTTCGCGTCCCGGAAACTTGATGGGCTTTGCTCAATCGCACTGATCATGCAAGGTTGTGTTACATTTCTAGAGTGCATCAGCGGATAATATTTGCGGTATGTGTAAAAGTTCACACGCTGGGGGAAAAGGCTTGCCTGCCATCATAGCGTAAATTCCATTCGACAGTTTGGGCCACGCCGTCCTGGAAGGAAGTGCACGCTTTCCATCCGAGCAGGTGTGCCGCCTTTGAAGGGTCTAGGATGTTGGAGGGGGTATCCGTTGTTCGGTTGGCAACGTGCGTACGTGGAATCGGCGTGCCCAGAACTTCTTCAACGGCTGACAGCACCTCCAGGATCGAACGCCCAACACCGCTGCCGATATTCACCACGTCGTTCAGCGGCTCTTGTTCGATTGCTCGTACAATCGCGTCGACCGTATCGTCGATGTAGAGATAGTCACGCTCGCTGAGCCCATCGCCGAAGATGGTAAGGGGCTGTTCAATTTTGAATTTCTGCAAGATCGTGCCGATCAGACCTTGTCCTCCGATGCCCAATTGGCCGGGACCGAAGGGATTGGCCACGCGCAGAATATTATAACCCATTGGCGAACCCCGGCAGAGCATCTGCAGGTATTGCTCTGCGATCAGTTTGGTAAGACCGTAGGAGTTAAGCGGAAGAGTGGGATGGTCTTCCGGGATGGGGATGACCTGTGGGCGGCCGTAGATCGTGCCTCCCGAAGACAAGAAGGTGAAGGACCGGACATCGGTCATGATGCAGGAGTTGATGAAACTCACGTGAGGGATCACATTGCTGTGAATGTCGGCCACGACCTTGTCGTTACCGACTGCCGCATTGGACGAGTTTATTAGTTGAACGACATTCGTGATGCCGAAAAGTTTTTTGTGAGTTTCAATGTCGTTGTTCAGGTCGATCAACCGCATTTCAACCTGATTGCCGAATTTCTCTTGGAAATCGATCGGAAAGTGGCGACCGAAGCAGACGACCCGATGCTCACGGGCTAGCAGCGCGCGAGTCAAGTGGCGCCCAATGAAGCCGTTTGCGCCGAAAACTCCTGTGACGATCATCTTATCCTCAAACTCGTCGCTTATGGAAACCTCAAAAGCCAGTGCAGGAAAACACGATGGAGTCCAGACGCTGAGCACCCGAAACGGCAAGAGTGGCGCTTGTCCCGTTATAGGCAGTTTCGCGTAGGCCACCACTTTCCCGGCCCAAGTTTGAGGCGAAGCACGACCATCCATTAGGGGCAGTAGCTGAAAAGCCAAGGACGATTGTGCCTTGGGTGCAATCCCTTGAAAGCGTGAAGGCGCCAGCGGTGTTGCCGCCCTCCTGTGCTTGTACCGGGCAACTTCCGCTGATGTGGGGAGGTTGTCCGGACGCGATTACAGCCGGTGCAGAGATCGCATTATTACCGACTTTCAATGCCGGCGTGGCCTTGCCTTGCCCCACGGTGATTGACATGCTGTCATTTGTCATGACGAGTGACCCGGCTTCGGCACTGCGGGCAGTCGAATAAATCCGCCATGCCGGTTTTCCCGGCGCCCCGTACCAGGACAGGGCATAGTCGCTCGGGAAAGCGACGGCATTCGCGGCCCCGTCCACGACGTCGATGGATTTGTCTCCGAACAGGATGCCGACCCGGTAGCTTGCACCGTTGTTGAGGACGGAAATCGGGTTTGTACAAGCCTGCGGCTTGCCCATCCCGATCCCACAGTCGACCCTGAGGTTATTCAGCAGATGCTGCGGATTGAAATCGTAGGGGTCGGCCGAAGGAGCCGGATTTCCCTCGTTCTGAATGGAATTCTCATCGTTGATCAGGAGGCGAAAGGCGGTCTTGCCGCTCGGCACATAGCCTTCCGAATAGTTTGCCCAGTGCAAGTGCGGTCGATCGCTGTCGGCCACGACCAGATTGATACTGCCGATAACGTTCTGCGGCCGAGCATTTTGGTTATCGCTCGACCGGACGCCAAAGAAGGCACCGTAGTTGCCCGAGGTGGAAAGGGCATAGAGTTGCACCATCCCCGTTTGATCCGTTCCCGGCACATAGCGATTGGCCCAAGTCAGTCCTTCACGCGCTGCGGCGCCGAAAAGACCGTTGCGGGCCGCCAAAGTGTTGACGAGCAGACTGCTGAAACGATCGAACCGCGGCTGATCGGTCAGCACCGAGAATGACGGATAGACATCCTTGCCGACGACCAGTGCCCTTTCAGAGTCCAAAGGTGGGAGGGGAGCGGGAGCTGAAACCGGGGCCTGCGCCGCTGCAGTCTGGGAAGGCTGCGCTTGTGCCGACATTTCGCTTAGAGCAATCGCCATGCAGGCGATCCCCGTTCCTAACCTTGCTCCATGGGTGCGGACCTGCTTCGGCAGCATAATCATGCGACAAACGCTCCTGAATGGACGAATTTGGTACCTGTTCGAAGCAGCATCACGACGCGGTTTTTCGCTGATAGCCTGCAATGCCCGGACAGCCCAATCACCGGATCGCCGTCGGCGCCTCGGTTTGATCAATCACCGAAAATATCTGCCGAAAAACGGCCAGAGTTTTGATTGAAAATTTCTTAAGCCGCCGCCATACGGTGAAAGTTAGCGACATTTGTTGAACTTAGGGGCGTGAGCGCGTAATGCAATCGAAAATTGATCGGAAGAATGTGGAGTGGGATCATCTTACTTCAGATCAGCAGGAAATTGCATATGGTTACTTTGATGAAGAATATTACAAATCATGTAATCCAGATGTTAAAGCAGACTCTTGGGGGCTTTTTCAACACTATCTCAGGGATGGTTGGCGTCAGGGACGAAACCCTAATTCTGCATTCATTACGGTTGATTATTTCCTGAATCATCCGGATATCGTCGGGACTGGACTAAATCCGCTCTTCCACAACCTGTTCAGCGACCATAACGGAGCGTTTGACGGCCTTTCCGCGCAAGACATTGTTCGGCTGCGTGCCGAATTCGATCCGGCCTACTACTTAGATGAGAACCCGGATGTGCGGATGGCGAACGTCGATCCCTTCCTGCACTATATGCGATATGGCTGGAGCGAAAAGCGTGATCCCAGTCCGGATTTCTCTACCCATTTCTATCTCACCCTTCACAGGGACATTTCCGAGGCGGGAATGAATCCTTTCGTGCATTGGGCACTCTACGGAAAGCAGGAATTGCGGCCGGCCCTTTCGTTCAGCCGTAAGCTAGCAAAAAAGCGGTATGCTCCTAAGGTTTCTGCCATCGTTCCGAATTACAACCATGGCCGGTTCCTTGCTCAACGCCTTGATTCCATTCTGGCGCAGACCTATCCGAATATCGACATTCTTGTCCTGGACGACTGTTCGAAGGACGACAGCAGAGAAGTGATCGATAGCTATGTCGCGCGCCATCCCGATCGCATCCGGACAATCTATAACGAGACAAATTCCGGCGGGGTCTTCAAGCAGTGGCGCAAGGGTGTCGAGGCCATAGACGGCGAGATCGTTTGGATCTGCGAGAGCGATGACTACTGCGAGTCCGATTTCGTCGAGAAGTTGGTTCCCAAATTCGCTGACGACAGCGTGCAAATGGCTTTCGGTCGGATTCTGGAAGTCGATACCGATGGAGCGGTGAACTATTTTCTGGATACGTATCGGGAAAATTCCGAGGCAGGGATCTGGGAGAGGCCACTCGTTCGCCCGGCGGCGGACTGGTTCGCACACGGTTTCGGCATTAACAACGTGATCGCTAATGTGGGGGGCTGCCTGTTCCGGCGCTCGCCTATTCCCCTTCACATATGGGAGGAAGCCGCGACCTATCGCGTCGTCGGTGACTGGTACCTCTATTTACAGATAGCGTCGGGCGGTCAGATCGCTTGGGAACCTGAAGCCGTTTCCTATTTCCGCCGTCACGGTACGAATACTTCGTCGAGTTCTTTCGACGGAACGAGATTCTATTCCGAGCTTGAGCGCGTAATGATAGAAATGCGCCACACCTGGGATATTCCCGACACCACCGTAATTAAATTCTACAATAATTTCCTAAACCAGTATCAGCATTTTCAGGTCGACAAGGAACATGGCCCATTCGACCTGTACTGCAACCTTGACAAGATGCTTGCGGTGAAGCGTCAGCGAGGCCATATTGTCTTGGCCATGTTGGGCTTTGTCCCGGGTGGTGGCGAGAATTTTCCGATCCAGCTAGCCAATAGCTTGGTTGAGGCTGGATGGGTGGTTTCGCTGCTGGTCTTCGTGTCCAGCGAAGTAAACGAACACATGCGCGCTTCGCTTAATCCAGCGGTATCCGTCTATGATGCCGCCTGGATTACGGAGTATGGCTGTGAGCGGTTCATCCGCGAAGCCGGTGTGTCCCTGATTCATTCGCATACGGTGGGTGCGGAGATGCACTTCTATCACTTGTGGGATATTTCTGCGGACGTTCCTTATGTGGTGACACTGCATGGCTCCTATGAAGCCTCGGACATTCCGCCTGCTATGATGGTCCGGATCACGGAATCGGTTGATCACTTCGTTTACACGGCGGACAAGAACCTTCTGCCCTTGCAGGATCAGAATCTTCCGGACGACCATTTCACGAAAATGGCTAACGCCATGCCGATCGATCCCCTTCCCTATCCGCAAACACGGGCGGAGATGGGTATTTCTGAAGACGCAATAGTGTTCACGTTGGTGGCCCGCGGTATCAAGCGCAAGGGATGGCGCGCCGCGATCGAGGCGTTCCGCCAGATTCGAAGCCGCAATCCTCATCGCCCCATGCACCTTTGTATGGTGGGTGAGGGCGAAGAGCCCGACTTCCATCGCGAAAAGCACGGCAATGATCCTGACATCAGCTTCCTAGGGTACCAGTTGCGCATTCACGGCCTCTACCGGATCAGCGACGTAGCTGTTGTCCCCACACGTTTCGCCGGAGAATCCTATCCGCTCTGCATTATCCAATCGCTGCAGGCAGGGACTCCTGTCGTTGCCAGCGACGTAGGTGAGATCCGCAATATGCTTGAAAATGAGGCGGGTGTAAGGGGGGGGATTGTCGTTGATGCCCATCGCGATACCGACGTATTTATCGACCTTTTTGCCAAGGGTATGGAGCAGATCCTCGATGACCACCTGCGTCAGGAACTGAGGGAGGGAGCGATGGAACTGGGGCGTCGCTACGACATGGAACCGTTGGTCGAAATCTACGGAAATCTCTATTCGCAGATCATCGGACAAGTGGTGTTGGAACTCCCGGAGCTCGTCGCCTAGAGGCCAAGGCGCACCCTATCCGCAAATTCGCGGCTCAGGTGCGCACTTTTTGCAAGGTTGAGGTAGAACCATCACCAACCTTGCCAAAGCGATGGTTAAGGGCAAGAACATGGCCATACATCCCTATCTTCGCATGTTTGCGCTGCTAGTCGTGCCGCGGCAGCCCGCTAAAGCGCTCGAAATCGCTTGGTGGTGGATCACGCGGCGTCGCGTGCGGGCGCTGAATCGCCTGCGTCTGGCCGCAGCAGACATGCCGGAAGCCTACGGCTATTGGCGGGCGTTGAACCAACCAGGACCTGGAGTCCGGGCGGATGGGTTGCTGGCCGTACACCTGCACGTCGGCCTTGAGGCTTCGTCGGATATGGCGACCGAGGCGCTGGTCTCAATTCTGACCCAGCCCGGCGATGCATGGGAGATCCATGTCACCATGGCGAGGGATAGCGCTGTCGTCTTGCCGGACGACCCCCGTATCTGCGTCATGTCCGTGCCAGTCGATACGCGGGCTGAAGGATTAACGCTTGTACTCGACGTGATCCGGGCAAGCCATGTCGTTCCGCTTGCGGCGGATTGCACCCTGACTCCCGGAGTCTTGCCTGTCCTTGCCCAAGCAGTGGCGAGTGGAGAGCCGGCAGGTATCTTCTATGCCGATCAGGACGAACGCGGTGCACATGGAGAACGGAGTAATCCCTGGCTCAAGCCGCAATGGGATGCGGATTTGTTCCTGTCACAGGATTATGTCTCGCAGGCCTGCGCTTTGCCGGTGGATGCGGCGCGAAGGGCTGGTATCGATCCGCAGTGGCCCGACGAGGTGGTTGTGGCAGGGCTTGTAGAGAGGCTTATGCAGAATTTGCAGGCGCCCTCCCCACTCCATGTGCCCATCGTTGCGGTTACTACACCGGCGCGGGTGTGGCAGCGGTCGGCCTCCGCACGACGAGCCATGATGGAGGAACTCACCGGCCTGCCCGTTCATGAAGGGCTATTCGGCACGCTGGTAATCGATCGCCCCCTGCCCTGCCCTGCGCCCCGTGTCAGTGTGATCGTGCCTACGCGAGATCGACTTGACTTGCTGGAAACTTGCATCTCAGGGGTGTTGAACAACACGGACTACCCTGACCTCGAATTGATCGTAGCGGACAACGAAAGCGTCGAGCCTGAGACGCTGGCTTATTTTGAGACGATTTCACGCGACCCGCGGGTGAAAGTTGTGCGCTGGCCCCATCCCTACAATTATTCCGCAATCAACAACTTTGCCGTTACGCAGGCAAACGGGGCATTCCTTTGCCTGCTCAATAACGACACGGAAGTGGTCGATCCTGCCTGGCTCCGCCGGATGGCGGCCCATGCGGCGAGGCCTGGAGTCGGTGCCGTGGGCGCGCGATTGCTCTATCCTGATCACAGTGTCCAGCATGCCGGCGTAGTAGTTGGTATGGGGGGGGCTGCAGGTCACGCCCATCGTGGCTTGCTGGAGGGGGAGCCAGGATATTTCGCACAAGCCCTCGTCACGCGTGAGGCGACTGCAGTCACGGCCGCATGTCTTGTCGTATCTCGAAAGGCATTTGAGGCTGTTGGCGGTCTTGATGAAATTGATTTGGCAATCGCTTACAATGACGTCGACTTGTGCCTGAGGTTAAAGGCGGCAGGCTTGCGGAACATCTACGAGGCTCAGGCAGTGCTGATCCACCATGAGAGCAAGTCGCGCGGTCAGGATTTTGCTCCTGAACACGTTGCCCGTTACAAGCGGGAACTTGCAGTATTTCAGAAGCGATGGGATAGCATTGGGTTCACCGATCCGATGCATCATCCAGGTCTTGATCCGATAAGCGAAATTTATCGCTTAAGGATTTGAATTAAATTAATTTTCTATTAATCTTTAGAGCCCTCTCTGATCGGGGCCTAGTTGATCAAGCCGCTTTCTCGACATTGTGATCATACCCATGGATCACTCGCTTCTCTCCGCGGTCGGCGCGAGGCCGCCGCATAATGGGGTCATGGAGAGCAAGACTTTTTGACCTGCCCCCCTGTACCTCGTTCGTGTCCGCGCAAACCTGGACACCTTGACCTGCTCCCCGTAAACTGGTCCGAATTTGGTGAGAAATTCTCGGTTAGGTTTGGCGAACGCCGAGCCCAGAGAAGTCCTTAATGTGATCTATCTGTCATATGGATGAATGAAATTTAATCAATTCTGCAATCCGACTCGCAAGTATCCCTCTTGTGATCGATGATTGTTTGAGGAAGTCTTGAAGAGAACTTGGACACACATTTACAGGGATTCCCGTGATGCGTTGGACTGCTCCTGACAGGTTTGAAATTGATGGCGCTCGCTTCCTTATCGATGCAACCGTAGGCGGAGATGGAGCCAAGACCAACGCAAACGAGTTTGTGATCGTTAAATATCCCAGTTTTCTTGAGAGATATGTGAACCTACGCCATTCTGGATGCCACAATGTCCTTGAACTCGGTGTATTTGAGGGTGGTTCGGTTGTCTTCCTAGATAAAATTCTTAAACCCAATAAACTTTCTGCTGTAGATCTTATGGATATTCCACGCCCCTTTCTTGATGATTACGTTTCGAAGGCGTCGAACCAAATCCGCGTTCATTGCCCGGTATCCCAGGCAGATGAAGTCGCTATTACTCGCATAATTGATGAGGATTTCGGCGGGGAGCTTGACCTTGTAATAGATGATGCATCTCACTATTATGAGGAGACGCGTAATTCCTTCCTGACAGTCTATCCTCGGTTGCGCCCTGGGGGCTTATATATCATTGAGGACTGGGGATGGAGCTATCATCAGCCTTTCCAAGGAGATGCCGCTCCGTGGCAAGATAAGAAGGCTTTGGTCAATTTTGTTTTTGAGCTCCTGGAAGAACTCTCCGTCAACAATTCATTGCATGATCTGACGATCACGCCGGACATGATAATGATTCGCAAGCCACTTACAGCACCGCATGCACCTTTGTTGACGAAGCACGGACGAAGGGGGCGCATCCTTGGCGAGTTATAAGGCGCTTGTTAACGGATTGTACAGCTGCACCGCGAGGCGGTGCAGCTGTACTTTAAAATAGCGCAATCTCACCAGCTGTTTATTTTTATTTGAAAATTTTACGGATTCTGTTCAGGATATTGCGCAAGCTCTTGTGTTTGCGTTCTAATCCGATGCGTTCGCCCATATAAGTGTTGGGCCGCGGCAAGCCGTCGTGGATCGCATTCAATGTACGCAGGTCGAGCCGCCCCATCCCCTCGTCGGAAAAGGCCGGTGTGTAATAGATGCATTCGTCAAAATAGTAGTGCGTTACCTGTGACCAGCGGGTCAATGTCGGGTCGATCTGGCGACTGCCGCCGTGGAGCAGGTTCGCGGTCCAGATCAGCGCCTGCCCCTTGCGGGCTAGGAATGGTTCTTCGGTTGCGCCATAGGCTTCGCATAGCGAACGCCAACCCGGTTCGAAGGGTTGTTGTGCGAAAGCACGATCACTGCCGTAACCGCGCCGCCCAATCAGTTCGTTTGTCATGCGCGGCCAGCGGTGTGATCCGGGAAGGTAGAATAGCGGCCCCGCTTCCGGTCCGATGTCCTCCATGGCCAGCCAGACGCCGCACATGAACTTTTCGGGGATGCTGGAGAAGTGCACCGCATCGGTATGCGCTTCCTGTTGCGTTCCGACCGGGAAGTTCAGGGTCTGAAACGGAAAAGCGCGCCGGCCGTAAAGCTTACTCAACAGGGTGAGCATCGTCTCGTTGGCCGCGATCGCCCGAACGTCAGAATCAAATGTCCAGGCATCCTGCAGGCGCCGTTCGCCACAGGTCTTGTCGCTTGCAGGATCGGCGAAGTCGAGACCATGAAAACGTGGAGCGAGGTTCTCTTGGATGCGCGCGATACGGGCCGCGATATCAGGATCCGGAAAATCAAGGACGGCATATCCCCGTTCGTGCAGTTCGGTGGCAATCCGCTCCTCTTCCGTAGTCATATCCATGGTTGGCAGGAGCTTCGGAAGCAGAGGGGATTCGATCAGGGGCAAGCCAGGAAAAGGATTGGTCACAGTGCGTATAAACCTCTCAGTTGGCTGGTCCTAACGCGTCATTTCAAGCGATTAAAGCTCTTTGTTGCGTGTGACGCGGCCGATACTTTATTTGGTTGCTGCTAGATATCCGTGCCTGTTGATTGCCACTGAGAAGTGACCCGGGGTTTCCATTGAGAATTGACCCGGGTGGGTATGGGTTATGTGCTGCCGTATCCCGGCAGGTTCAAGATGCTGGCTTCTCCTTTCTGGCTTTTGGCGCAGCGGTGCTGGCACGGAAGCGGAAGCTGTCGTTTCCGGTTTCCAGGATGTGGCAGTGGTGGGTTAGCCGATCGAGCAACGCGGTGGTCATCTTGGCATCGCCGAACACGCCAGCCCATTCGCTGAAGCTTAGGTTGGTGGTGATGACGACGCTGGTGCGCTCGTACAGCTTGCTGAGCAGATGGAAGAGCATGGCTCCGCCCGATGGACTGAAGGGCAGATAACCCAGCTCGTCGAGGATGAGCAGGTCGAGACGTAGCAGGCGTTCTGCCAGCTGGCCGGATCGGTTCATGGTCTTTTCCTGCTCAAGCGCATTGACCAAATCGACCGTGGAGAAGAAGCGGACCTTCTTGCGGTGATGCTCGACGGCCTGGACGCCCAGCGCAGTTGCGATATGGCTCTTGCCGGTTCCGGGCCCGCCAATCAGCACGACATTGTCGGCGTTTTCCATGAAGTCGCCCTGATGAAGCTGGCGCACGAGGGCTTCGTTTATCTCACTGGCAGCAAAGTCGAAGCCAGCCAGATCCTTATAGGCCGGGAAGCGGGCCGCCTTGATTTGGTAGGCGATGGACCTGACCTCGCGTTCGGCCATCTCTGCCTTCAGGAGTCCAGCGAGCATCGGCACGGCAGCATCGAAGGCAGGCGCGCCCTGCTCGATCAGTTCGTCGGCGGCCTGAGCCATGCCGAACATCTTGAGGCTGCGCAGCATGACGACGACCGCGGCGCTGGCGGGGTCATGACGCATGGCGGATATCCCTCAGCCTGTCATAGCGAACGACATTGGCCTCGGGCTCCTGCGTCAGGCGCAGGGCCTGAGGCGCATCGATCGGCGAAGCTGGAGGCGCCTTGCCGTCGATGAGGCGATGTAACACGTTGAGAACGTGGGTCTTGGTGGCGACACCGGCCTCCAAAGCCAACTCGACCGCGCTCAACACAGCCTGTTCGTCGTGATGCAGAACGAGAGAAAGTATCTCGACCATCTCCCTGTCGCCACCAGGGCGCTTGAGCAGATGGCCCTGTAACTGCCGGAAGGCTTCGGGCATCTCGAGGAAGGGGGCGCCATTACGCAAGGCGCCGGGCTTGCGCTGGATTACCGCCAGATAATGCCGCCAGTCATAGATTGTGCGTCCCGGCTTGTGATGAGAGCGCTCGATGAGCCGGGCATGTTCGCACACGATCTGGCCTTCGGCCGCTATGACCAGACGATCAGGGTAGATCCGCAGGCTGACCGGTCGGTTCGCGAAGGAGGCAGGTACCGAGTAGCGGTTGCGGTCAAAGGCGATGAGGCAGGTCGGCGACACGCGCTTGATCTGCTCGACAAAGCCATCGAAGGGCCGGCCCAGCGGCATCAGGCAGGAAACTTCCTCGGCATGCGCATCGGCCACCGTGCCGGGCATGACGCCATGCTGGATATCGCTCCATTGGACGATGCATTGCTCTTCCAGCCAGGCGTTCAGCTCAGCCAGGCCAGGGAAACTGGGCATCGGTTGCCACAACCGGCGCCGAGCGTCCTGGACGTTCTTCTCGACCTGACCCTTCTCCCAACCAGAAGCCGGATTGCAGAAATCCGTCTCGAACAGATAGTGGCTGGCCATGGCGGCAAATCTTGCGTTGACCTGCCGCGCCTTCCCGGTCCCGATCTTGTCGACAGCGGTCCTCATATTATCGAAGATCCCACGCTGGGGCACGCCGCCCAGCACTCGGAACGCCTGCGTCAGCGCGTCGAACAGCATCTCATGGGTCTGGAGCAGATAGGCGCGGACGATGAAGGCGCGGCTATGCGCCAGTTTGGTATGAGCGACCTGCAGCTTCGTGGGCTTGCCATCCAGCACGGCATAGTCCTCGCTCCAGTCGAACTGGAACGCCTCGCCAGGCTGGAAAACCAGGGGCACGAATGTTCCACGCCCGCTGGTCTGCTGCTCATATTGCAGCTCGGTCCGCCATCGTCGGGCAAAAGCGGCAACCCGGTTATAAGAGCCATCGTATCCCAGCTCGACCAGATCAGCATGCAACTGCTTGGCAGTCCGCCTTTGTTTACGGGACTTCTTGGATTCCACTCGCAACCAGGCCGTCAGCTTCTCGGCGTAAGGGTCGAGCTTGCTCGGCCGGATCGGAACCTTGAAGTTCGGCTCAATCGCGTCAGAACGCAGATATTTGCGGATGGTATTGCGGGACAGGCCGGTCCGCCTCTTGATCTCCCGAATGGAGATCTTCTGCCGGAAATGCCACCGGCGGATCACACTGAGTAAGTCCATGTTGATCACTCCACGACCCTCCGACTGGCAGCCGGAGGCGAGGGAAACATGGGTCAATTCTCAATGGTAATTTATACGCCCCCCGGGTCACTTCTCGGTGGCAATCAACACCGCAAGTCCTCAGAAACCCAGCATTTACAGCACTTTTATGCCGATCCTGCTGCTATTTCGACGAGGCAAGGAATCACCCGACCTGTGTCGGGCGCCAGGTTTCCTGCGGATTGCGCCAATCCACGCCTTCCAGCAGGCAGGCCATCGCCGAGGCCGAGATCGCGATCGTCCCGTCCTTTGCAGATGGCCAGACAAAACGCCCTCTTTCCAGGCGTTTTGCATATAACGACATCCCGAGGCCGTCATGCCACAAGATCTTGCACAGCGATCCGCTTCGCCCCCTGAAGACATACAGATCGCCGGCATGGACGTCCTTGTTCAGCGATTGCTGGACCTGCAGGGCCAGCGAGCGCATTCCCCGCCGCATATCCGTATGTCCCAGCGCGAGCCATACCCTCACGCCGCTCGGGATCGGGATCATCGGGCCAAGGCCTTGATGACGGCCGCTGCCATGGTCGGCGACGCCGAATTGTAGATGCTCACCCGGGCGCCGTGGGCAAGCTCGACCATGATCGCCGGCTGCACGGGCGTGGGCACGGAGCTCTTGTCTTCCAGCACGACAGCTTCGATGAAGCCATGGTCTTCCTGCGACGCGACGAGCGCCGCGCTCAGCTTGCGCCGCCAAGTATAGACCAACGCAGTGGAAACGTCGTGCCGCCGAGCAACCTGCGCGACACAAGCGCCCGGCGCAAACGCCTCTTCCAGAATGCGCCGCCGTTCCTCAGCACTCCAGCGACGGCGGCGTTCAGGCCCGCCGAAAACCGTGATCCGCCCCACAAACACCGCTCCTAAGTTCGCAAATAACTGCGACCTTAAGACCGATCCATCACTCCACCGGCAAGGCGCCGCTCAGCGGATGCGTACGCTGCCCTGATCGGAGCTGAACGATGAGCCGCGCCAATCCCTTCGGTGACCTTGATGACTTCGTTCCGCAGGTTGCCGCCAAGCCGGTCCGGGTGGAAACCATTGAGCCGATCGCGCAAGCATCCGGTTTCCTGAGCTGCAAGGCAGGAGGGCGTCAGCAGGCGGTTCGGAGCAAAGCAAGGCCGCTTCCGCGGAAGTTCAGGTGCCTGTGCCTCGCGCCCAACGTCGGCGCACAACCGGACGTAACCGCCAGATCAACATCAAGGCGACCGAGGAGACGATCAAGCGTCTCTACCGTGTCGCCGATGCGCTGGACCTCCCCATCGGGGCTGTACTTGACCAAGCCTTGGAAGCTCTGGAGAAAGGCCGGAAATCCTGATTCCCACGAGATGGATATCCATTGGTATCACAAGGATACTAATAGCTATGCAGTAGCTACTCTCTTATCGGGGGCGCGGTCCAAGCGGTGATTGCAATCGCGCAGGGAAACTGGACTTGGCTGAGTGTCAGGTCGGTGAACCCGGCACGGTGCACAAGGGTCCAGGCATCAGCACCGAATTCGGTCTGAACGAGAAAATCCGCTCGGCCCGCCGCCGGGTCCCCATGGTAGCTGGGCGACAGTCCTGCACGGCTGCGGGAAAGGCGTTCGTGGATGATGGGCACGGTATAGCAGAGCCGACCCCGCTCGTTCAGCACGCGGCGGCACTCCTCCAATGCGAGAACTGGGTGTTCGATGTGCTCGAGCGTGTCTGAGTGCACCAATAGGTCGAAACTGCCATCTGCGAAAGGCAGGCAGAGCATGTCGTATTCCGGGTAATCCGCCCGGAGGTAGCCCGGCAGAAGTGCGAGGACCGCCGAAATCCCTTCCGCGCCGTTGCAGTCCAACACACGCCAGCCTTCGAATGCTCCTGCCCCGATTGCTTGTCGCAGGGGCAGCGGCGTGCCGACGAGAGCCCGGATCGCGTTGCCCAGAGCAATGATCCGCAGGTTGGCTCCACAGGCTAGGCAACTGCAGCCTTGCTGGCGGTCGACATAATTGCGTTCAGCTTCGTTCAACTGCCATTCCGCGACCAGTTCGTCCCACAGAACCCTTTGTTCCCGAAAAGCATTACCGCCGCAAATCGAACAGATCAGGTCGTCCACCATAGTCCTCCAAGCAAGGCTTAACCCTTTGCCGCGAAGGTGGCGCGATGCAAGGTCTCGCCGTTTTTAGGATGATATAAAAGTATCGGATTCCGCGTCGGCTTCTTCCAGCGGGTTTTTCCTTGGTTGCCTACGGATAAGCGATTATCGGCAGGCGATGCCCGCGACATGCACGAATTCCGACGAGTGGCCGAGCGAGCCAGGAAAAAAGCCAAGAAAAAGTGTGGCACGCCGAGTCTTGCTCAAGATGGGACTTCACCTGCAAGCCCTGCACAAAACCCCACGCCCTTATCTGATTGCACTATGGTGGCGTTTGCTAGGCAAGCGGGTACGCGCCCGCTTGCAATTTGCGCCATTGCTGGCTTCGTCGCCGCTGGCCTACCGGGTATGGTTAGCGTGCGAAGAGGCTTTGGAGGGCGAAACGGCGCTCACTAAACCCGCACCTGCGATCTTTGCGCTTGTCGATACACGGGAGGAGGTGGGAGGAGCCGGACTCGGAAGGACCCTGAGCAGTCTCGCCGCCGAGGGGATCGCAGTCCTCGGCGCGGCAGCTTCCACCTTCGAAACGGGTGGGGAAGTCTGGTTCATGCCCCTTGCGGAAGGCGATGTGCTCGCTCCGGGGGCGGGGGCGGTCTACCGCCGGGAAATCGCCGAAAAAGGGGCTGATACCGGTGTAATCTATGCGGACGACGATTTACTGGACACGCGCGGCCAGCGCCGCGCGCCTCATTTCAAGCCGGCGTGGAACGCAGAACTGTTCCGCCATTTCGATTACCTTACCGGCGCCTGTGTCGTGCGCGTTCCGAGGCAAAATCCTGAGAGGATGAGGGAAGGCGCATCCGGAGCGCGCTTGGTCGAAGAGGCCGTGGCCCGTGCGCGGGTCGAGGGACGGTCTCCAATACGTGTACCGCACGTTCTGCACCATCGTCGCGCTCGTCCCATGCCTCGTATTCCTAGCCCTTTGGTTCAGGCCGAGGCCGACTTGCCACTGGTCAGCGTGATCGTGCCGACCCGCAACCGTCTGGACCTGTTGCGCACTTGCCTCGAGGGGCTGGCGTGCACCAACTACCCGCAATTCGAGGTCATTGTCGTCGACAACGGCAGCGACGATCCGGCGACGCTCGCGTATCTGGATGCTCTCGATCCAGCCCATCATCGGGTTCTGCGTTGTCCTGGGCCGTTCAACTTCTCGGTGCTCAACAACCGGGCGGCCGCGCAGGCGAACGGCACAATGCTGTGCCTGCTCAACAACGACATCGAGGTGATCGAGCCGGACTGGCTCGGGACGATGGTGGGGCAAGCTTTGCGCCCGGATGTCGGCGCGGTAGGCGCCAGGCTGCTTTATCCAGATGGGCGCATCCAGCATGCCGGCGTGATCCTGGGAGTCGGGGGAGGAGGCGCTTCCCATGCTCACCGCCTGCTGCGCCCCGACGAGGAGGGCTATTTTCACCGCCATGCCTTGCCACAGTTCGTCTCTGCGGTGACTGCAGCCTGCCTGGTGGTGCGACGGGAGCGGTTCGAGGCAGTGGGCGGCCTTGACGAAACGCACTTTGCCGTTGCCTTCAATGATGTGGATCTGTGCATGCGGCTGAACGCGCGCGGGTGGCAGTCATTTTACGAGCCGCGCGCGACGCTGATCCACCATGAATCCGTATCCCGCGGACTGGACCGCGATCCTGTGGGTGCGGCGAGGCTGGCTGCGGAACTGGCGCAGTTGCAGACGCGCTGGGGAACCGCCGATGGAGTAGACCCTTTTCACCATCCTCAGCTTGATCCATGCAGCGAACGCTTCGTTGTTCGGCTATAGGCTCCGACCATGACTGCTTCTTCATGTGATGATCGGCTATTCCTGCCGCAGGTTTCCTTATGTGCCGCAACCTCGGTGAACGTGGCGGCGACAGTGCGGGCGCTCGAGGCTTGTCTCGAACAGATAGCCTTTGCGGACTGCATGCTCTTCACCGATGCGCCGATCCGTCCTGCTCACCCGGAAATCCGGGTTGTATCGATCGACAGGCTTGGGTCTTCGGCCGCCTATTCCGATTTCCTGCTGACCCGGCTCGTGGATCATGTAAAAACACCCTACTGCCTTATCGCTCAGTGGGATGGCCATGTGCTTAACGCCGGACGTTGGGATCCCGCATTTCTAGACTACGATTATATCGGCGCCAGCTGGCCGCAGTTCGATGACGGTCACAATGTCGGCAACGGCGGCTTTTCGCTGCGTAGCCGGCGTTTGATGGAGGCCTGCCGCAGTACCCAGTTCCGGAGCTTCCATCCCGAGGATTTAGCCATCGGTCGGGGTAACCGGGCTTGGTTGGAAGAGCTGGGCATGCGTTTTGCCCCGCGCGAACTGGCCGACAGCTTTTCGACCGAACGGGCTGGGCATCTGGAGCAAGGCTTCGGATTCCACGGCGTGTTCCACATGCCTCAGGCGCTGGGGGTGGAGCGCTTCTGGAAGATATATCGTAGCCTTGATGATAGAGGCACGGTTCGCCATGATTTTGGTGCAATCTTGGGCGATGTGTGTCGTGGCTCTGGTGGATTGGCACGTGCACTGAAGTTGACCAGCGATCGCATGCGCGACGCAGTGAGATAGATCGCCTGTGCTGCACTGAAATGCCCGATAAGGAGCAAGGGTTTCCCGGAAATCAGCGGTAAGGGCGACTGCTCGGGCTTTTTGCTTGGCTGTAAGCCAAGGTATTGACGCCCCAACTTCATGCGCGCAAACGGTTGCAGGGGACATAGTATACGTATTAATCTTAGGGGTGATGAGTTTTGTACCGTTTTGGTGGGACGAGCAACGTAAAGCCAAAAATATTTCTGCACGCCGGTTTTCCGAAGACCGGAACGACGTTCTTACAGAATAGAATATTTGATATTCGCAATCGAATCCTTGAAGGACATAAAGTCCTTGTTCCAATGATGAGTGCGAATTTAACTGACGCATTATGCACGATGTTTCATGACGATGCGATGGTGCACATAACAAATCGCATCGATCAACTTGATCAAGTTGCCTTGCAGAAGCGTAAGGATTATTATTTTGAAACTCTCGAGCGAGAGATAAGATCGACTTTTTGCAGGGCGATAGTCTTGTCAGCAGAAGGCGTGTCAAACCTGAATTTGAAGGAATTGGCGCGCCTGAAGGATTGGGGGGATCAGTTCTGCAGTGACTGGGAAGTACTTTATTGCGTGCGAAATCCCGTCGATTGGGTTCGCAGCGTAGCCCAGGAGTTGATGAAGGGCGGCCGCACCATCAGTGAAATGAGAAAGCAACTTCCGCTTCCTTATTATAGGCGGCAGATCGATATAGCCGTCGAGGTGTTTGGACGCGATCGCGTGACAGTCTATTCCTACGATGAGGCGCGGAACTATCGTGGTGGGATTGCATCTCATTTCCTGTCGCTTCTAGGAATAGGTGAAGTGTTTCATAATCCGGACGATGAGACTGAGGTTTCGCAAGAAAACCAGTCGATGTCGTATGAAGCGGCTTTGGTCCTAGACCGTCTTAATATTTTGAGACCTCTGTTTCGGGAGGATGGCTTGCTGGGTGAGCGACGAACCGGGCAAGAGATTTTCAATCTTCTCAGAATTACAGGATCTCCTTTCCGCCTTTCGCCGGACATGGAGATGCAAGTGCGCGAAGCGACTGCAGGCGAGAGGCAGTGGCTCAAAGAAGCCTGCGGGGTCGAGTTCGGAGAGGAGCTGGTCAAGAAGTCTGCCGAGCGGAATTTCGGCGTGAAGAGCATTGATTCGATTGCGCTGCTTTTGTCGGATCTGATGAATGACTTACATCACATGACAGAAATGAATGATTTGCGCCGCACAGCGGAAATGCACAGGCGTAGCCTTGATGAAAATAGCTCAATTGCGTGATCGGGCGAAATGCCGTGCACTTTAACGTTGCCCATTCAGTCTTTTTGCTTGGCGACGAAAAAGGGTGCGGCTAGGTCACCCTCTGAGTGGCGGAGCAGCGGTTCCGTACCGCTGCGACAGTTAAGATGCGACAGGAAGACGGACTTTGAATTCTGGGATCGGCAATCGGCGTTCAGCCCGCGAAAGTACGTTTGGACTGGCCCGGAAACCGCAAAGGGTGGCGGCGAAGTCGGCTCGCGATCAAGGTAGGGATCTGGTGGCCGGGAATGTGACTGTCCTTGAAGCGCTTTACCGCGAAGCGCACGGTACTGCCCTGGCCGAGCGCGCCAAGCGGGCCTGGCTGCACGAGGCAGCCAGGGAACTGGCTCGTGCCCCCCGTGGGTGGCAGCGCTGGTTGCCCGCCTGGCTGTGGCAGCGCAAGCTGGAACGTCGTCTCGAAAGCAGCGGCATCTTCAACTCTGCCGACTATCTGTTCCGTTATCCTGACGTGGGTGTGGAAGGCCTCAGCCCGATCTTCCACTATCTCGCGCACGGCATGGCCGAGGGACGCGATGGAGGCACCAGCGCCGACATTGCAGCCCAATCGCATGTCGAACCGGACCTAGCGGCAATTCCGGCGATCCTCGCCAGTGGCCTGTTCGATCCGGAATGGTATGCCGAACGGTATGGGGTTTCAGGCAGCGACGAGGACCTTGTCGAGGATTTCCTCAGGAATTCCCCGCAGGATGCGCTGCGTCGGCCGGGGCCGCTGTTCTCCTGTGCGTTCTACAGCCTGGAGCATCCCGACACGCGGATCGTGAACGCCCTGACGCACTATGTGTGTTACGGGATGCGCGAAGGCCGCAAGGCGTTCCAGTCGATGGCTGCCGACGTGTTCATGTCTCAGGCTTCCAACGAGCCCCTTTACACTTTCCGGGACTTTCTCACGCCTGGCCGGCCCGTGGTCGTCCTGCACTGGAAGGACGGGAACTTCTTTTTCACCGACATCGCCCAGTACGTAACCGAGACGCTAGTGGGGGCCGGCTTCGAGGCACGGATGCTCGACGATCACCATGGCCTCGATCTCGAAGGTACGGAGATCGTCGTTGTCGCGCCGCATGAGTATTGCGTCCATGGTCCCGGTGCCCATTTCACGCCGGAGATCGCCAAGCGCGTCATCCACGTCAATCTTGAGCAGTGGCACACCTCATGGTTCTCACTCTCGCTCGACAAGATGCTGACGTCGCGCAAGGCGCTCGACATCAATCCGGTATCGGCTCGCGGCCTGTCCCGTCTTGGCATCAAGGCCGGGTTCCTCCCGCTGCTGCCGCGCCCCGGCGGCGTGTTCGACTTCGGACAGGAACCTCCGTCGGAGCAAATGGCCGGGCTGCGCGCGATCAAGCCGCTGACCTATCCGCGTAAGGCGCTGGATCGGCCCTATGACATTCTGTTCGTAGGATACCTCAACAAGCGCCGGGCCGAATCCTTGGCCGAGCTCGGGCACGTGCTCGCGAATTACGACTGCTTCCTGCATGCTCCGCGCTTCACCGGGCCGATCCGGCCGGGCAACCCGAATATGATCGGCAGCCGGGATCTCGCGCAGATCGCGCAGAACGCCAAGCTCCTGCTCAATATTCACCAGGGCGAGAGCCACTATTTCGAGTGGCACCGCCTCGTCGTCTCCGGCATTGCACAGGGCTGCGTGCCGATCACCGAGCCCTGCGCGCACATCGGCATTGTCGAGCCGGGTGAGCATTACATAGAGGCGACGCTTGAGGAAATGCCCGAACGCATCGATTGGCTTCTCGGTACGCAGGAGGGGCGGCAGGAACTGGAGCGTCTCCATGAGAACGGTCGGGCACTGATGGCGCGACTTGGCAAGGAAATGGCGGGGCACCTGTCGTGATTACGCAGCAATCTGAAGTCGTCTACCAGCGCGGTTCGCTGGATCGCCGTGTTTCGGTGGTTATCGCCTTGTACAATTACGAGAATTGTATCGAGGAAACGCTGGATTCCATCGCTGCACAGACCATGGACGACATTGCGATCATCGTTGTCAACGACCGCAGCAAGGACAATTCCCTCGCGGTGGCGGCCCGGTGGATGCGCAAACATCAGGATTTCGGAATGAGCATGCTACTGCTCAACCATCGCGAAAACAGCGGCGCCTCGATCGCGCGGAATACCGGTATAACGGCCTCGCAGTCCGAATTCTGCTTCATGCTCGATGCAGACAACCTGCTCTACCCTCGCTGTATCGAGAAGCACGTCGCCGCGATCGACGCGCGGCCAGACGCAGCGGCAGCTTACAGCCTTATCGAGATTTTCGAGGGCCGCCGCGAGCTGTTTGGCGCGGGTGTGTTCGTCCAGGAAGGGCTGCTTCACGGCAACTTTATCGACCTCATGGCGCTCTATCGCCGGTCCTTGCTGGTCGGCCTCAAGGGCTTCGAGAAGATCAAGTCCGGTTGGGAGGACTACGATCTGTGGCTGCGTATCCTTGAGGCCAAGGAAATCGCGCTGCACATCCCCGAGATAACGGCGCGCTATCGTCATCATTACTCGTCGATCACGCGCACCGAGCAGAATTCGAACAATATTCTCGATCTGCACAAGGAGATGGTGCGGCGCCATCCCTGGCTCAAGCTGCATTGATCGTGCGAGCCGCCCCACTTGCGCAATGGTGCTGCATGGGGCGGATCTGGAAATGGGCAAGAAGGGCACGCAGCCCGGATTGATTGCCGCCCAGCCCGTGCGGGCCCGGCGGCAGGGTATTTGGTGGAGTGACTGAGCGTATGTTTCAACTGACCAACGTGGACCCGAAGCAGGATGGCTCGGCGTATCGGTGCCCTACCGACCTGACGCGCTCGGGCGCGGTGTTCCAGCGCGCTTTAGTCATCGGCCAGTGCACGGCGGATCACATCCGCCACTATTTACTGGAAGCCGGGATCGCTTGTGATTTCGTGCATATCCAGTCCGTGCTCGATCCCTCCTTCGCGCCGCCTCAGCCGATCGAGTCCTATGATCTGCAGATCGTCTTCCTGCCCATGGACCGGATCATTCCGGATCACATCTCCTTCCGTCTTGCCTATGACGCCTCCGCCGAGGAGGAGCGCTTCGCCCAGGCGGAACAGATGACGCACCACCTTCTCGACGTGGCCACGCGCTGGTTGAAGAGCCATGGAATCCTGACTTTCGTCGGCAATTTCCTGGTGCCGCAGAAGAATCCGCTGGGGAGCCTTCTGCCGCGGTACGATCTGCGGAACCCCTGCTACTTCATGGAGAAGATCAACGAGAGCCTGTCGCGCCGGGTGGACGCGATGGAAAACGCCTACATCATCGACATGGACGGGATCGCGTCGACCTTCGGCAAGAAGTATCTGGTGGATGACTCGATCTGGGCGCTGAGCCATGGCGGCTTCTTCACCAATGTCGAATACGACAATTTCGAAGCCCACCGACAGGGCAGCCAGAAGCGCCTGGAGGATCTGGGACCGGTCTCGGAATACTATTCGGTGCGGACGGACGACGGCTATCGCTCGCTGCGCGATGAGATCCTGTCGATGTATCGCGTGGTGCGCCAGTCAGACGCAGTGAAGATCGTGGTCATCGACCTCGACGACACGGCGTGGCGCGGGATCGCGGCAGAGGAAGACAATTCGCACGAGTTCATGACGCTGGGCTGGCCGATGGGCTTCGTCGAGGCGCTCATGTTCCTCAAGCGTCGCGGTATTCTCCTGGCGATCGTCAGCAAGAACGAGCATGAGAACGCCGTGAAGGCGTGGGAATATGCCTACGGCAACGCATTCCCGATAGACAACTTCGTGTCGGTCAAGGCGAATTGGCTGCCCAAGCACGAGAACATGCGCCAAATCCTGCAGGAGACCAACCTGCTGGCGCAGAATGCGGTCTACATCGACGATAATCCGGCGGAGCGCGACATCATCCAGTCGATGTTCCCGGATATCCGTGTCATCGGCTCCAACCCCTACTATACCCGTCGCATCCTGCTGTGGTCGTCCGAAACGCAGGTTCCCTTCATTTCAGGGGAATCCGCTTCGCGCACGGAATCGATCAAGGGCGTGATGCAGCGCGAGGCCGATCGCTCCACGATGGATCACGATGAGTTCCTTCGCTCGCTCAACATCCAGAGCCGCTACAGCGTCGTGCGCAATTCGTCCGATGCGGAATTCAAGCGCTGCTTTGAGCTCCTCAACAAGACCAACCAGTTCAACACGACCGGGCGGCGCTGGACCCTTGAGGAAATTAGCCACGAGCTGGAACAGGGGCTCCGGATTTTCGCTTTCGATGTCGACGACCGGTTTACCAAGTACGGCATTGTCTGCGTGGCGCTGGTCAAGGATGACGCCATCCTGCAGTTTGTGATGAGCTGCCGGGTTATCGGTCTGGGTGTCGAGATGGCCGCGATCAGCGTCATCATGGACGCCATGCGCGGGCAGGGCTTCCATGATGCCCTCGGCATGGCTCAGGAAACCGACAAGAACGTCCTGTCGCGCGACCTTTTTGCGCGGGCCGGGTTTCAGATCGGCGATAACGGTACGTGGAGCCGCGACCTCAACATCACATTCGCGCCGCCGAAGCACATGCAACTTCAGGACGCCTGATCCGCTCGGTGCGAAAAGATTGGGGTAAATTATGAGCCGAGCGAGGGAATATCCTTCGCTCGGCTATTCTGGTCCGGCGTGAACTAATCAGCCGGGCTTCTGCAGGACCGCGAGAGCCTGCCAGAATGCCGGATGATGCGTTGCATCCGACCCATCGGTGAACTGCGGTTCGCAGAAGCCGGTATCGCGGGCAAAGCGACGTATCCAGTCGCGATGGAGAAAGGCGTCCAACTGAATGGAAGCCTTGCCTGTCCTCAACAACTCGACGCTTGCGTTCCAGACTCTGTCGTGTGCCGGATCTTCCAGTTCCAAGAAGGAAAACACCATCTTCCCGCCCGGCTTCAGCGCGCGAAAGGCGTCGGCGGTGTAAAGATAGGACTCGCCGGGAAAAAGGTGCGTGAAGACCGACCAGTGGAACACCATGTCCAGCGAGGCATCGGGCGCGGCGATCGTGGGCGTGAAATTGAGAGTAGTGGCATAGCCCGGGCACTGAAGCGCCAGCTCTTCCAGCAATTCGGGAACCACGTCGGCTCCGGTATAGCCACCTTGCCAGCCCGCACGGCGCAGTGCCTGTGCCGTGCGCCCACAACCGCATCCAAGGTCGTAGACTTGCATGCCGTCAGCCAAGCCATGATGGTATAGCACCGCGACATGGCCATCACCTTGCGAGGCGAAGGTTTCCATGGTTTCGGCACCGATCGCCTGGGCAAGAGCAAGCGGCCGTTCTTTCGGCATCTTGCGCAGCTTCTTGCGAACCAGCTTTTGGTAATCGCGTATCGAAGGACTTTGATTGAGCTTCTTAGACCGGAGACGAGGAAAACGTATCAGCAAGGTGGCATGCTCCTGAGGCCCAGCATCAATATCCATAAATCAATGGAATTGATGCCGAGCCAAAGCTCTATAATATACTGCCAATGCGATACGCAAGCGATGTTGACGCGTATTTCAAGGAGTTAACGACCAATATGTTGGCCGTAAGTTTATTTACCGTTGGTCAATACGTTGCGCAGATATCGACCATAGTCTGACTTTCCGAGCTTGCCGATCGCTTTTTCCAGCCCGGAACCGTCAATGAAACCTTGACGAAACGCAATTTCTTCGGGGCTGGCGATCTTGAAGCCTTGGCGTTTTTCCAGCACGCGCACGAATTCGGCGGCATCGAGCAGGCTGTCGGGCGTGCCGGTGTCCAGCCAAGCGAAGCCGCGCCCCATGATTTCGACCGAGAGTTCGCCGCGCTCGAGATAGACGCGGTTGACGTCGGTGATCTCCAGTTCGCCGCGCGGGGAGGGCTGGAGATTGGCTGCGATGTCCACCACCTGCTCGTCGTAGAAGTAAAGGCCGGTGACTGCACAGTTGGACTTCGGCTGCGCCGGCTTTTCCTCGATCGTGACGGCGCGCTGGTTGTCATCGAAACTGACAACGCCATAGCGCTCGGGATCGTGGACATGGTAAGCGAACACGCTCGCGCCAGACTTGCGGGCACTGGCGTTGTTCAGCAATTCAGGCAAGCCGTGGCCATAGAAGATGTTATCGCCGAGGATCAGCGCCGAATGCTGGCCGGCAACGAAGTCCGCGCCGATGATGTACGCTTGTGCTAGGCCGTCGGGGCTGGGCTGTTCTGCATATTCAAGGGTCATGCCCCATGCGGAACCGTCACCCAGCAGTGCCTGGAACGCGGGTAGGTCACGCGGAGTGGAGATGATCAGGACTTCGCGGATACCCGCCAGCATAAGGGTGCTGAGCGGGTAGTAGATCATCGGCTTGTCGTAGACAGACATCAGCTGCTTCGAGGTTGCCAGCGTCATCGGATATAGCCTGGTGCCGCTACCGCCGGCCAGGATGATGCCCTTCATATATCTTCATTCCTTGTCTGGAAAATGTTCAGGCCGTCGTGTCTTGCAGACGCGAGATCACGGTTTCCAGCGACCCGTGCCAGTCCGGCAGGGCGATGCCGTGGATTCTTGCAATGAGGCCGCATTCGAGCCGCGAGTTCGCGGGTCGGGTGGCAGGCGTGGGATAGTCGGCGGTGGTGATCCGCCGTACCGTGGCGGAGGGGCCGCCGTTTTCGGCCGAAGCGGAGAAGATGCCTTCGGCGAAATCTGCCCAGCTCGCTTCTCCCGCGGCAGTCATGTGGAACACGCCGCGCAGCGCCGGCTCGGGGCTTGCGGCCAGATTCTGCGCCACCTTCAATACACCATCGGCGATATCGAGCGCACTGGTGGGATTACCCACCTGATCGGCCACAACGGAAATCTCGTCGCGGTCTCCGGCGAGGCGCAGCATGGTCTTGACGAAATTTCCGCCAAAGGGGCTGTAGACCCAAGCCACGCGCAGCACGGCGCTGCCTTCGGGATAAGCGCCGAGCACCGCCTGCTCGCCTGCCAGCTTTGATGCGCCGTAGATGCCGGTCGGCCCGGTGGGATCATTCTCAACATAGGGGCGGTCCAGCGTCCCGTCGAAGACGTAGTCGGTGGAGATATGCACCAGCGGCACGCCGAGCGCCTTGGCGGCCAAAGCCACCGCGCCCGCGCCTGCACCGTTGACGGCATGGGCCAGTTCGGCCTCGCTCTCCGCCTTGTCGACCGCGGTATAGGCGGCCGCCGAAATCACCGCATCGGGGGCGGCAGCCGTCAGCGCACGCAGGACCGAGGCCGGATCGGCCAGGTCCAGTTCGGGCCGGCCGAGTGTGATCACCTCGTGTCCGGCAGCCGTTCCGCGCTCGACGAGGCAAGTCACGACCTGCCCCGCCTTGCCGGTAACGGCGATCTTCACGCGGAGACCTTGTCGGCAGCCGAAAGCCCGAGCCTCTCGCCGTCGTAGCGCTCACGCAGGGGGCGCCACCACCATGCGTTGTCGAGATACCAGCGCACCGTCTTCTCGATACCCGTGTCGAAGGTTTCCTGAGCCTTCCAGCCCAGTTCGTTCTCCAGCTTGGTGGCATCGATGGCATAGCGCGCATCGTGACCGGGACGATCAGTGACGAACTCGATCAGATTCTCACGCGGAGTTTCGCCGGGAACCAGTTGGTCGAGCACCGCGCAGATCCGGCGCACGACATCGATGTTGCGGCGTTCGTTGCGGCCGCCGACGTTGTAGGTCTCGCCGATGCGGCCTTTCTCGATGATGATGTCGAGCGCGCGGGCGTGGTCGTCGACGAAGAGCCAGTCGCGCACGTTCTCTCCCTTGCCGTAGACGGGCAGGGGGCGTCCTTCGAGCGCATTGAGAATAGTGAGCGGGATCAGCTTTTCGGGGAAGTGATAAGGCCCGTAGTTGTTCGAGCAGTTCGAAACCACGATCGGCATCCCATAAGTCCGCTCCCACGCCTTTGCGAGGTGGTCGGATGCGGCCTTCGAAGCCGAGTAGGGGGAGCTGGGGTCGTAAGGCGTGGTTTCTTCGAACAGGCCCTCGTCGCCGAGCGAGCCGTAAACCTCGTCGGTCGAGACGTGGAGGAAGCGGAATGCCGCCTTGGCCGCGGCATCCAGCCCGTTCCAGTAGCCGCGCGCGGCCTCAAGGAGAGTGAAGGTGCCCACCACGTTGGTCTGGATGAAATCCGCCGCTCCGGTGATTGAGCGATCCACATGGCTTTCGGCCGCAAGGTGCATGATGCGATCCGGACGGAACTCGGCGATCGCGGCATCCATCGCAGCCCGGTCGCAGATGTTGGCCTTGAGGAAATGATGGTTGTTCCGGCCTTCCACCTCTCGCAGCGAAGCCTCGCAACCCGCATAAGTCAGCGCGTCGACGGTAAGGACGTCGTAGCCCTTATCCAGCACCAGGTAGCGGACTAGGGCCGAGCCGATAAAGCCGGCGCCGCCGGTCACGATTACGCGCATGGGTTATTCGCTCCCAATGGTATCTGGGTAAGTGAAATAGACGGGAAGGTCCGCTAGAAGCGGCTGTTTGCGATCCTTGGCCGAAAGGGTCTCGGGATCGGCTGCTTCCGGCCAATCGATACCGATAGCGGGATCATTCCAGGCCAGGCCTTTGTCGCACTCGGCGCTGTAATAGTCGGTAACCTTGTAGGCGATGACCGTGTTCGGCGCGAGCGTGCAGAAGCCATGCGCGAAGCCGGGCGGCACCCACAGTTGCTTGCCGTTCTCCGGGGTCAGCGTTTCGCCGATCCACTGGCCGAATGTTGGCGATCCCTGACGGATATCCACGGCAACGTCGAACAGTGCGCCGGCGGTACAGCGTACCAACTTGCCTTGGGGATGGGGCTCCGACTGGAAGTGAAGGCCGCGAACGGTGCCGCTTTTCGCGCTGAGAGATTCATTGTCCTGAAAAAAGGAATATTCACCGCAGTGATCGGCAAAAATGTCAGCGCGAAAAGTCTCGGCAAAATAGCCTCGCTCATCGCCGATATGGCGAGGAGTTAAGACCTTGACGCCATGTATTCCGAAGGAGCCTACTTCCATACTCTGTCTTTCGAATAAATTCTTGAGATGCAATGGATGAGTGTATCAATTACTGTTCTGAACAGTTTGAACGGCAGCAACTACTGTCATGATGGGCGAGAATAGCTGGCTGACCAATTGCAGCAGCTTGCTTGGCTGATTGGCAGCCGCATTCCCGAAGTAG
Organism: Novosphingobium sp. BL-S-20; assembly: GCF_055521635.1. Lineage (NCBI taxonomy): Bacteria > Pseudomonadati > Pseudomonadota > Alphaproteobacteria > Sphingomonadales > Sphingomonadaceae > Novosphingobium > Novosphingobium sp. BL-S-20. The sequence continues at coordinate 3,126,626 of NZ_CM145494.1, forward strand.
ATTACATCCTTGTCATGCATGTCGAAACGCTGTGCGAGCAGATATGCACCTGCATGCATCATGTTGAGATGATAAACGACAGGGACTTTGTCCCCTTGATCATCAATCGTATAACGGAAAACAAAAATAGCCGCAGGGTCGCCCATCCCGGGATTTACACCGCCTGCGGTAGCAATTGCTTCAGCGAGCGAAGTTTTTGATTTGCTAAAGGGGACCAATTCAACTCGCCCTGCAGCACCCATGACAGAAAACGAGCGAGGGGAATTAATCAACATAAGCCGATCGCCCGGGTAAGCTCGTACATCCAGCGAGGGGTTATCCACAAGATCGTCCAAGCGTAAATCGATAAACTTGTTCTGACGTACAAGTCGTAAGGCCAAATCTTTAGCATTGCCTCGATAGCCCCCAGAGAGGGCAATCACATCAGAAAATGTTTCATGATTTGTTTGCAGGACAAGGCGCCCCGGACGAGTTACTTCCCCACTAACAAGAACCGTGTTGGTTATCGCCTGGCTCATTGTGACAATAATTTGAGGGTTTTGAGAAAGTCCGCGCATTGAGCGGCGGATTATTTGTTCAATTTCACCCACCGTATGGCCAACGACATGCAACTTGCCGACGTAAGGCACAACGATGTCTCCATCGTCATTGACGCGGGTTGGTGGTAGTCTTTGTGCCTGCACGCCAGCGTTAACCGTAATGCCCGTGGCCTTCTCCGCAGCGGCAGCGCCACCGGATGAAAAAAGAGTGACCCCTGCTTCGTAAATGTTGATGTCTAAAACATCACCAGGGCCCACCATGTCGGTTGGAGGAGGAGCCAGATTGGCTTGAGGTATGGATATTGGTTCGCTTTGGGCGGGGGCAGGTACGTCTGTGATCGTGAGGAGTTGCACAAGCCGAATTGGCGTTGCCTGCTCAGGATTGAGCACAGATTTTTCAATCTGCTTTTTGGTAGGCCCGCTTGTGGGCAGAGAGGCGCAGCCAGCAAGCCCTGCAAACAACATTATGCTGACAAATTTTTTGGATTGCATCGCTGATTAAACTCTAGGCCTTCGGCTTGGATGGCGGCTGCCTTAGCATTGCGGAATGAAAATGGACAATAGCAACGTGAGTGGTGAGGCAGTTCCTTCGCTGTGAGATTAAGCCCGGTCGAAGTTCGAGGTGATTATGGCAGAAAATTTACAATGCCACCGCCTTCACTTCCGCCAGATTGATCTCGTCGCATGGGCAGTCGTAGAGCAGGATTGTTCGCTTGAATCTGGGGTTTGCCTCATCAGCATCGAACTCGCCCGAGCACCCCTCCTTGGCTATGCGTCCAAACGTTGGCCACGGCAGTGTGCAGTTTTCAGCATCGAGACAAATGTATGCGACTTTTCAGACCACCTTTATCCACGAGTATGAGGTCGTGAACGCGATTGGCGGGAAGACCTTTGGCGAGCGCCGTGAGGTTCCGAGTCAGCCAGTCATGAAGATTGATGCAGCGTACGCATCCGCTAGCTGGCGCGGATCTGCAAAATGTCAGGCGGCGATTCGTCAACGTTTTGCTGCCGAGCGGCCTTCCAGGGCCATATCTGGACGACTCCCTCTTGCAAGGGCTGAACGGAAAATTTGATCGGATCGTTTGCTTTCATATGTACGGCCTATCGGTGCGATCGTACATGACCGCTGGCCAAGGGGACTGTCCGGAATTTCGTGTGTGGCGAGGCACAATGGGTAACAATGAGACCCAACATGTCCCGACGCAAAAAAACCGTGATACCGAACGACATTCTCGACCAACTGCTTGCCAGCACTGACGCGGCGGCAGCGCTGAGCCAAGGCGACCTGCTCGATTCCATGAAGAAGGGATTCGCCGAACGAGCCCTCAACGCAGAGATGGATCACCATTTTGGCCAGAAGGAGCAAAGGAGCAACAGCCGGAACGGCTATGACCGCAAGACAGTGACGACCGACGGCGGACGGATCGAGATCGAGGTGCCGCGCGATCGGGCGGGCAGTTTCGATCCGCAGCTGATCGCCACATACCAGCGACGCTTCCCCGGTTTCGATGACAAGATCATCTCGATGTACGCGCGCGGTATGAGCACGCGGGAGATCACCCGTCATCTGCGCGACCCGTATGGGATCGAGGCGTCGGCCGATCTGATCAGCACGATCACCGACGCGGTTCTGGAAGAGGTTGCAGCTTGGCAGAAACGGCCGCTGGATCCAGCCTATCCGCTGGTTTTCTTCGATGCGATCCGGGTCAAGATCCGCGACGAGGGGATCCTCCGCAACAAGGCGATCAATATTGCCCTAGTGTCATGGCCGACGGCACCAAGGTCGTTCTGGGCCTATGCCTGGAGCAGAATGAAGGCGCCAAATTCTGGCTGCGCTTCATGAACGAACTGCGTAACCGCAGCCTCGAGGATATCATGCTGGCCGTCGTCGATGGCCTGAAGGGATTTCCCGATGCCATCACCGCCGTCTTCCCCGAAGCGACGGTCCAGACCTACATTGTCCACCTGCTGCACAACTCGATGGATTTCGTAGCATGGAAAGATCGCAAGACGCTCGGAACGGCCGTGAAGGCGATCTATCGCGCCGTCGATGTGCTCCGCCGAGGAGGCGCTGACCGCCTTCGAGGCAAGCTTCTGGGGCCAGCGTTGCCCGGCAATCGGCTAGAGCTGGCGCCGGGCATGGCCCGAGGTCATCCCATTTTTCGCCTTTCCCGGCGAAGTCCGACGGATCGTCTATACGACGAATGCCATAGAGGCATTGAATTCCAAGCTTCGCCGCGCTGTCCGAGCGCGCGGCCATTTCCCCAACGATGAGTCGGCCACCAAGCTGCACTATCTGATCTTGAACCAATCCGAAAAAAGTGGAAAATGCCGCCGCGTGAGTGGAACATGGCAAAGGCGAAATTTGCCTTGCACTTCGGCTAACGTTTCATCAGGGCCATGACGACCTGATGGTCAACCGCCTCGCCGCACACGAAATTCCTGACAGTCCCAGCCAGCATAGCCGCTGAAAAGTGCCAAATAGCAGATCGGCCATCCTACTTAGCCAATACAAGCTATGGGACGCGCTCACTAGGCGTCCCATAGCTTGTCAACTTAGAATCCGAGCCGCACCCCCCCATTGACGTTGGTTATGCCGTTAGCTCCTGCAAAAGCCGAACTTCCTCGCGCAAACAGCGTGATGCCCGGCCTCACAGCCCAATCGAAACCACCGCCAACTTGGGCATAATTACGATCCCGTTCAGCACCGAGCACGGAGAACTGCCCAGAAACGCCGGTGAAACCTGCGGTGGCGAGGGTCGTATCGCCGCCGATACGGCGCCGCCAGCCAGCGGTCAGCCAAGGCCGCAGTCGTTCGGAAGACGCCATATCCAGCCGAACGTCAGCGCTCAGGAACGTGGCGTCCTGCTTCCGGCTCTCCACGTCGAGCGCGAAAACCGCATTGCCGCTTTCCTCCGCCTGCCCCCGCTTCACCCGAATGTGAGTCACGCCCAGTTCCGGCCCAAGACGCCATCCCCCCTTGCCGAGAGCAAAGCCGTAACCGCTATGGGCATCGAACGTAAGGCTATGCAGATCGTAGTGGCCAACTGCCGTTGTGCCGTCGAATAGAGCACGACTGGTCTTTGCCGAACTGCCATCCCAGATCACGGCGCCGCCGATATCGAACCCGCCGCGGGTAAAGGCCGCGGCAGCACCGGCAAATATGCCGTCGGCCTTTGTCTTCGCCCCAAGGGCCGCGATGGATTGATTCGCGTAAATCCGGCCCGCGAACGCGGAAACTGCGAATTCGCCAGCACGATAACCGATGCCCCCGAGGAAGCCGCCGCTGCTCTGACTGACCCTGGCCGTACCGCGAGCCGGATTGGCACCCAGGTTCTGCCAACTGCCCAGGCCCTGCCCCAGCATGAAGAAGCTGGAACGATCATCTGCACCAATGCGCTGCGCAGAACGAAGCGCCGAAGAAATCGCCAAACCGTTGTCGATGCCGATCTGGCTGGCTACAGCATAAGCCTCAGGATGAAGCGTGCCCGCCAGCCTGGCATCTACATAGCCATCTGCATCGGTGAGCTGCGGCAGGGCGGCAATCATCTGAGCGCTCGCGTTGCCGCCGATCAGCAAATCGTTGATATAGGCCATGGCAGCCGAAACAGGCCTTCCCGCACCGGAACGAACCTGGAGAGTGCTCAGCAGATCCAGACTGTCGGCAGTCTGGACGAGATATCCCAAGACGGTCTGCGCCTTATCAATGGTCGAGAAGGTGCCGGTGATACCTCCGGTGGTGGAGATCAGATGATAGGTCACCCCAGGCGTCAGTGGGCGCTCGCCGACGATCTGCAGCGTCGAGCCGTTCGCGATGGTCAGTGTTCCACCGATCACAAGGGCATCGCTCACCGTCGGCGTCATCTCGAATAGCGTCGTCGATCCGGTCGCCAGCGCGACGTTGCCGTTTACGGTCATTGTTCCCGGCGAGGCGCCGGGCGAGAGAGTGCCATGCACCTCGATATTACCGTTCACCGTACCGGCGCTACCGAAGGTGGCACCGCGTGCGACGGTGATGCCGCTCGCCGCATTGATCATCGAACCGGCAAGGCCGATGAGCCGGCCACCGTTCACCCAGATCGAATCGAAATCCGCCCGGCCAGCCAGCGAACCGATCCCGCTTTCCAGCGCAAGCTGCTCGAAGCCGGTATAAGTCGCGAGATCGATGGCCGTTGGCGTGTTCGACGTTTCGCCGAGATGGAACGCGAGCCGATCAACCCCTGCTCCGGCATCGACGACACCGCTAACCGAAGAGCCCGCATAGGCCTCGAACACATCGTCGCCGTTGCCCAGCAGCACGTCGCCGACGATGCTGCCGCGATTGATAATCCGCTCCGATCCATCCGTGCCAGTGAGCGCGACTTTGCCCAGCGTCTGCAAGGTCGAGCCTGCCTGGAGTTCAAAAGTCGCCCCCGTGTCGACCAGCAAGGTCTGCACCGGCAGGATGCCGTTCACCGAAACGCTGCCGGAGCCCGTAACGCCGAAGTTATCGAAGCCGGAGAACGACGCAAAGAAGGAAGAATCCAACACGCCGCCGCCGGTCAGATCGACAATCGCGGTATCACTGCCTTCCCCGCCATATACCGTCCCTTCTAGTTTGGCCGTGATTCCCTGCACGAAGCGGTCGTCACCGGCGCCGAGGTAGACGTCGCCAATGATCGAGCCGGTATTGACGATGCTGTCGTTGCCTCCGCCCAAAGCGATCGAACCGATGATAGTGCCGCTATTGACGATGCTGTCCGCCGCATCGCCGAAGGTCTGAACCGCACCTGCAAATTCAGTCGTGCCGAAATATTCGAAGCTCATGTCGCTGGCATCGACCACGAAACCATCCGTGCCAATGATCGTGCCGGCGTTCACCAGGGTTAGCGGTCCATTTGATCGGATCGCTGTCGAAAGCGTACCGCTCGCCTCGATCAGACCGGAGGCTTCATTGGTAATCGTCGTCGAGACCGGATTTCGCAGGCGCTCTCCGTTTTCGTCCGAATAAACGATGCCATAGCTGTTGATCGCAGTGGCCGGCACGGTTTCGTAAACCGTCCCATAGCACGCAAACGGGTCGAAATAGTTGGTGCAACCGGGATCGAAGTAGAAGTTCTCGAACAGGCTTCCGCCGCCATTTGCGCGGATCGTTCCCGAGTTCGTGATCGAGAAGGCTTCCCCGTCTGGCGCCGAAGTTTCCAACGCCGTGCCGCCAGCAGCTGTCGCTTCGATCGTGCCGCTATTGAGGATCTTGAAGACACCGCGAGCCGCGCTTTCATCGGATGTCTCGCTTACGAAAATCGCGGCACCGACTTTTCCGGTGATCGTTCCGCTATTCGTGAATGTGCCCGACGACGCCGAGGCGTTCTCTGCGAATGAGAGCGAAACGACAAACCCGCTGCCCTCGATTGCCCCGGAATTCGAGATATGTGCGGATGTCAGGTCATCACCGGAGACCCTGGCAGTGTAGTCCCATCCGCTCGAGCGAATGGTGCCGGAGTTATCAAAGGCAATCTCTCCCGTAGCGCGCTGGCTGAGCGCTCGCGAAGATAGGTCGGCAGAACCGACTGCACCTGTGTTGATCAGCGACGCTACGCCAAGCCCAATTCCACCGGCCGCGTCGGCCGTGTTCGTCAGCGAGACGAGCTGGAGGTCCTCGAGATAGGAGATGGACAGGCCCGTATCGCCAAGCCCCGTGATCCGGCCCGAGGTCGACGCATGGTTGACGAACTTTCCGTCACCTGCAAGCAGGATGTCTCCATCCCGGCCCGTTTCGGCATCGATCGTTACCGTGGTTTGGCCGCCGCGCGACACGACGAACTCGCCCTCGAAAGTATCGGGCAAGGCTCCACCAAGCGTGACGGTCGCATCCTGCGCCCGTTCGTGGCCGATGTAGTCAAAGCCGTCGCGGCCATCGATCTTGCCAGTTACGCCGAATCCCGAGCCCGTTTCGATCAGCGCGTCATTGCCCTGACCGAACAGGAGGTCTCCTTCCAGCGTTCCTCCAGCAGCCACATAGGCACTGTCTTGCCAGGAGATGCCGTAAGAGGCCGAGGCGAGGTCGACATTGCCCTTGATGGTGCCCGCATTGATTACCGTCGCGCCCTCAAGCCGAATGGCCGTTCCCTTGCCCGCGATCGTACCTCCCGCGAGGTTTTCGATCAAAGTTCCATAGGCATAGGAACCACCGATCGCGGTAGCGTCCGTGCTCTCCAATGTACCACTGTTCACGACGCTGCCTTGGGAAGCCAGCATGACCGCAGCCCCGGTCGCAGTCACCGTTCCGCTGTTGGTCAACAAGACCGCATTGGACACGCCGGTCCCGCCATCAACGGATATCGTACCGGCATTGACGATCGTGCCGCCGTTGATGGCGGTGATCGATCCCCGCGACAGCCCCAAAGGATCACTGACCGTAATGACACCGTTGTTGGTAAAGCTGTCCCCCGATCCGATCTGTACCACAGCGCCGAAGTAATATGCCGTTTCCGCACGCGTGAGAGTGATATCTCCGTTGCTGACGATCGAAACGGCGCTGGGGTCGTAGGACGTGCTGTAGGGATCAATCACATAGCCGGTCGTGATCGCGGGATCGGAGCCAACATTGAAATCGGCATTCAGTACGGCGCTTCCAGCGCCGGCGAAGGTCAGTTGCTGGTCGAGTGGCCCCGCACCGGTCAGGGTGAGCGCGGCGCCATCGTAAAGGTCGTACCCGATCGAACTGAAACCGGCGATGGAAGCCACAGACGCTTGCGCATCCGCTTTCACGACGTAGCGCAGGTTCGACCCGTTGCCGGTGACGGAACCGTTTATGCCCGCAAACTGGCCGCTCGCCCCATCTCCAAGGCCGAGCACGAGCGTGTCTCCATATCCAAGCGAGAGATTGCCGTTGAGAAGGCTGCCCTCCTCGATGAAGAAGCGGTTGTTCGTGGACCAGGTTCCGGTGGAACTGCCTAGCGACACATCGCCGTTAATCGTTCCTGCGTTGATGATCGTTGCACTGGAAACCGTACTGCCGGGCATGCCGCCGATGGCAAGGCTTCCCCCGGTCACGATCCCATCGGCGCGGTTGTAGAATTTTCCGTAGCTTCCGATCGCCACCGCCTGGCCTGCCGATGCAATGTCTCCGTCATTGATCAGGGACCCATAGAGGCTAAGGCCGACGAGGCCGCCTTCGATGCGGCCTGTATTCTTGGCGGTTTTTTCGTCGAAACTGTAGGAATAGGAATCCAGCCTGAGCGCGGTTCCATCGGACGAATGGATTGTTCCAGAATTCGAGAAGGATGTTGCGTTCACAGCCAGCGCATCGGACACCGCGCTGATCGTCCCCTGGTTGTCGAAACTGCCTCCAGCTATGAACTTTACAGCGTAGTCGTTGGAAGATCCCGTAGCCGTGATAGTCCCCGAATTGGTGAAGCCGCCATTGTCAGACAAGGCCGCTGAAAGGATCGTACCCGTGCCGGTGATATCCGCGCGATTGACGATCGAACCCTGACCTGAAGCCTGAATGGTGCCTGGAGCGGAGAACCCTTGGTCCAGCGTGACAGTGCTGTCCGCAGCGGTGATGAACTCGAACTTCTGGAAGTTTTTCGGCAGGACAAGTGCGCTCGATACCGTCGCATCGGCGAGAAAGCGCGTCATGAGCGTGTTCGTGCCCGCGCCGCCATCGATCAGGCCGGTAACACCCGTCGAAAAGCCACCGTCATCGGTGTAGACGGCGTAAAGCAGGTCGTCGCCGCCACCGAAAGTCAGATTGCCTTTGATGGAACCCGCGGTCGAATCGACATAACTCGCCGACCCCGTGAACGTGTTGTCGCGCCCGGCATAGACGTCGCCGACGATCTCGCCCTCGTTGCGCATGTTCAAACCGATCGAACTGTTGATCGCAGTTCCATTCGACAGGATCTTGCCACCAGCCGCATTGGAGATCGTCACGCTCCAGCCGTCGACTGCGGGCCCCGTGCCTCCTGTCGAGATCGTGCCGCTATTTTTGAGGGTGATGAGGCTGCTGGTGGTGATGGCAGGTCCGGTTGCCGCCGAAATGAGGCCCCCCTCTTCATTCGTGACATCGATCACGCCGCCGCTGATGGCGGCACCGCTGCCGAGATTGGAAATCGTGCCGGAGTTCACGATCGTCTTGCTTTTGCCAGCAACCGTGGCGCTGCTTCCCGAGGACGTGATCTTCCCCGAATTGATCAGCCAGGTGGAGTTTTCAGTGCCGTTGATCGCACTTCCGGTGCCGCCATCGATCAATCCCTCGTTCTCGATTTTGCTGAACGCGCCGGACATGCCTCCGATAATGCCAGTCGACCGATTGGTCACGGCAAACGAGGTGCTGCTTCCTGTTGTTGCCAGCAACGCGGGTCCGCTGGTGCCCCGGATGGTTCCGGAATTATCGAGCGACACGGAAGCATACCCGTATCGATTAGCCGCCGACGGTGCGATGCTGATACCGTTGGCCCCGGTAACAAGGCCGCCTTCCGCAACATTCACACTCACATAGCTCGGTACGACCCCATAAACACTGTTCTGAAGCGGACCGGTATCCACAGCGATACCGGAACTGCCGACGCCATCGACAGTCCCACCGACCGAAATCGTCGATTTACGCGATATTTCGCCGGTACCCGCAGTAATCGAAACGGCAATGGCCGGTCCATTGCTGTTCGAAACGATGCCCCCCACCGGAACATCCACGACGGAATTGTTGGTCGAAACGATCAAGCCGTTTCGGTCTACCCCTGAGCAGACCGTAGTGCCGGCGGTAATCGTCGGATCGGGAACGCATTGTGCGCGCGCGGCTCCGGAACCCCCAACCATTGCACCGACACTGCACGCAAGAAAAAGCTGTGCGCGAACCCGCTTCGAAACTGCCATCACGTGAAGAATGCCCCCAATTCGCATTTCCGCCGGATAATTGCCCAAAATCCGGCTACATCGTTCCCGATAGCGAAGTCTTTGCGAAGGACCATTAAAATCAAGAAATAACAAAAATTTTAACCGGCTTTTATGACCTCGCAGGACGAGACCTGTAGAGCGCAAACTCGCGGTTCCACACGCCAGAACGCCGTCAGGCGACACTAAACATCATATCGCCCGAGATGGTTTTCAGCGCCGGCGAACCGATCTTGAAATCGCGCCAGAGGAGGTCTCAGCGATTGTATGCGCCGACAGGTGACCTTCCAGATCGCTATACCTTGTCCGTTATAGACCGGGGAGCACCCGACTAAATGGCGCCCCCGGTCATCAATTTTGAAATATATGTTGTTCAGTCTTCAAGCGAAAAGTCGTCGACCGCGTAGGCGGCTGGATCGCGTATCCATTCCATGATGGTGCTTTCCCGCCATCCGCAGCGGCGCTCGGAAATACGGACCTGTCCCGGAAAGGTGCCGGCCTCAATCTTGCGGTAGAGTGTCGCACGCGAGAGACTGGTGCGACTAACCACTTCGTTGATGCGCAAGAAGCGATCACGGGGCATGATGTTCATGTTGGATGTCCTTTCCAGTTTCCATTAAAATGAGACCGACGATAGGTTTATGAGGCCCAGCTACGCGCCATCCGTTCCTTTCCTTCGCTGCTTGAAACCGCGATCACTCTCCAGAAACGCCGACAAGATCGCAGGAACCAGATCGGCAACAGCAACGTCACGCCCGTAGGAGGCCGCGTAAGCCAGAGCGTACTCCTGAAGGTCCTGATGAAGGTCCGGCGTGACGGAAACCGAAAGCTTCATCGGCGTCCTGTCCGGGAGCTGCGGAAGTTTGATCGTATTCATGGCCGCGCCTCCCGTTCCTTCCAGGGTGCGAGCATCAGATCCTGCCGGACAATGAGACGTACAGCTGCGCCCGGACGAATCGTGATCGTCGGCCGGATGTCGAGGTTTCGCTGCGTGATCTGATCCCCTGCCCGGGATGTGCTGGTTTGCGCCGACTCCCGGATCGCCTGCACGAGATCGCTTTCGCCGCTGATCGAGAGTTCAGTGCCCACCCCTAACAGGGTCGCGATCGCAACACCTTTCAGCAGTTGGCCGGAATGATAATCGACCTTGTCCACCAGTCCGGCCTGCCCGGACGGACCGGTTGCGGGCATATTATCCAGCCGAAGCGATTTCCCATCCGGCATGACGAGACGCTGCCACACGACCAAGGCTCGGCTTTGCCCATAGGCAACTACACTGTCATAGTTTCCGATCAGCCGCGCACCTTGCGGAATAAGCAGGACTTCACCTGTGGCGCTGTCGAACACCTGCTGCGTCACTTGCGCCACGACCATTCCCGGGATATCGGAATTTATCCCCGTGATCAGGCTGCCGGCGATGACGCTCCCGGCCATGAGCATGTTCGCCGAGGGCGCCGGCGAGAGAACGTGCGGGTTGATATTCCCCCGCGTATCGAGACGCTCGGCAAATTGCGTTTTTCGGTCTTGTCCGCTGCCTTCCGCGCTCTCGCTGTCCGATGTCCCCGAAAGGGCCTCTTTGGTATCATTCGCTGGCGGGGCCGTTATCCCGGCAGGGGCTTTTCCGCTTTGAATCATGAGCGCCGACTGAAAGGCAGATCGAATCTCGCCCTCACGACGTTCTCGATCGACATCCCGAGTGGACGCCCCGTCGCTCGGCATGATCGGGGGGGACAGGTTGCTCCTCTCCTGGGCCCGTAGGATCGGGCGCCCCAGATCGCCGGGCAGCGGCGGCCCGAGCTTCGGCACCTTTCCATAGCTCGTCGGAAGCGCTGCTATGGTCTCATTCGGCTTCCGGTTCGGCTGAGACAGGTCTGCCGTCTCGTGGCCGCCGCGCCTGAAGGTTCCGCCTAACGCGAACCAGGCAATGCCGCCAATCACCAGCGCAGCGGCCGCAGATCCTGCAATGACGATGTCCTTGCGAAACCGGATCGCTCTGGGCACTCGGCCCCGGATTACGAGAGTTTCCGGATCGACCTTGGCGCCTCGGGGTGGAACTGTATCCGCGGAGTTTCCACGGGATGCGTTAGCGCCGCGCCTCTCCGGTCCTTCACCGGTCAGGTCCTGAACGGTGCGACCGGCGCCCTGACGATCGGACGACTGCCGCCCCGCTGCCTTCGGTGCGGGGATTTCCGGGCCGCTCATGGGCGCCCCCTTTTCGCCGGACCGCGTGTTATGCGAACCACCTGCTGCTTCCTGGTCCCAAGCCGCAGTTCGGCCACGCTGAAGATGCGGTCGACCACATAGAAGCGGTCCCGCATGCGGTAATTCACGAGCTCTGCGGCTCCCCCCTCCCCGATCAGAAACAGCGGCGGCGCCTCGTCGACGCCGATTGATGTCGGAAACTCGATGAAGGTCTGCCTACCGTCATCGAACGCCCGTACAGGCCGCCAGGACGGCTGATCGCCGGTGATCCGGTAACCGAAATAGAGCCGTTCGATACCGAGCCCCGCCGCAACCGGCTCGGCTGCTTTCGCCGCGGCCTCCGACCTTTTGAGAGCGATCATCTCGTCGAGCGGATAATTCCAGGAGAGCGCCGCCATTCCGCCGCTTGCCGCGCTGGACACGCTGACATGATAGACCCGCTTGTCGGTGGTAATGACGATGTTGGTGGCAAGACCTGCACTGAACGGTTTGACCAGGACATGGGTGCGCCGGTCCTCCCCGCTGCCGCTGGTCGTGTCGCCGATGACCCAGCGCGCCGTATCGCCGGCCGCGACGGAAACCAGCGCTTCACCGGCCTGTAGCGCAATGTCGGTGATCATGCCCGGCTGGGTGTAGACCCTGTAGACCGCGCCGTCCGACCACAGGAACACCTGCCTCGCATTGATGTATGAACCGGTAGCAGGCTCCACCCAGCCGCGCCGCTCCGTGGCTGCCTGCCTCGGCAGACTCACGGCTAAGGCGCAGACAGGGTGTATCGCTGCAGCGATAGCCGCAGCGGCGGTGATCCATGACCTCATCACAATACCTCCTCGGTTTCATGGGAAGAAGCACCTTTACCGGTTTCAGGTGTCGGTAGTTCGGCCGGGCCCGGCTCAGGACCGACGGAAGCGCCCTGCCCCGCAGGCTCCAGTTCCTGGCTCCAGTCGATCGCATCGACGTAGATCCCGAGCGGGTTGCGCCGCAGGGTTTCGGCATCGCGCGGCGGCCGCTCGACGAGCGTCAGGATCGCCGTCCATCGGCTTGTCCCGGTGGCATCGCCGCGTTCGAACGCGCGCTCGGTCCACTTGACCTGAAAGCTGGCTTCCGACGCCCTTACGACACTGGTGACCTGCACGGACACGGTGCGCTCGCCGATCCGGGTCAGCGCCCCGGAAGCCCGAGCATACTCACTGAGCGCACGCCCCCCGCGTTCGGTCGTGAAATCGTAAGCCTCAAGCCAGTCTGCGCGCATGACGACGGGATCGAGCGAGACGCCGCGAACATGGGCAATGTACTTGGAAAGGGCCCAGGCAATCTGCGGGTCGGTCGGCTTGTAGCCACGGTCCGCTTCGCTGACTGCCCGCGCCGCACCGAGGCGGTCGACTTCGACCACGTAGGGCACGACGCGGCTCTGCGCGGAGAGCCAGACGAACCCCGTCGTGACCGCGCATGTCAGGCCAAGGGATCCGAACGCCATGATCCGCCATGCCCGGGCCTGGACCCGCGCAGATCCGATCCGCTCGTCCCATAGCTGCCCGGCACGCTGAAACGGGGTCTCAGGTTCGGGGGTGCGTCCATAGAGCGGGACGCTGCGTTTGAAGCGCATGGTCAGTCGTTCCTTTCGCTGATGTCAGGAGTGGTGGACCCGCCGCCGCGATCACCCTGCTGGACCGCGTGAACGGCAAGCTGCCTGCGGTGGCGTGCCTTCTCTTCGCTGCGCAGCGACTTCGCCCACGCAGGTTCCGTCTCTCCGCCGCCGGATGCCGGCGACGGAGAGTTCGTGTCCCCTGCATTCGACCCGGCGATATCGGAGTGGGAGGCGGGCGCGGGGGCCCCCGCCTGACCGGGCGCACCCGCACGAGGCGCTGCGGAACCGGCCGGCGAAGTTCCTCGATGCCCTGAGGCAAGCCCAATCTTCGGGCCACCATTTGTCGCGGCGCTGGAAACACCGGATGAAGCTGCTGCCCCCACCGACGTTCCGGCCCGAATGCCGCCGAGTGCGGCGCCCCCCATCCGCACACCGGCAACGGCGCCTCCGCCGACCATCATCACCGTGCCGCCTGCCGCCATGGCGGTACCGGCCACGGCGCCTGCGCCGAGCTGCGGCGCCCCGGAAGCGAGGCCGCTGGCCACCGAAGGCGCAAAAATGCCGAGACCGAGGAGGGACAGGCTCGCGAGCACGAGACTCATGGCCTGGCCGATATCCGGCTCCTGCCCCTTCAGCGCCTGTGTCAGATCGTCGAAAAACGTGGAGCCGATGCCGACGATCACCGCCAGCACCATGACCTTGATGCCCGAACCGACAACGTGGCCGAGTACGCGCTCCGCCAGGAAACTGGTCCGGTTCCACAGCGCGAAAGGCACCAGGATGAAGCCCGCGAGGCTCACCAGCTTGAACTCGAGGATACAGACAAACATCTGCACAGCGAGGACGAAGAAAGCGAGGATCACGATCAGCCAGGCGAGAAGCAGGATCGCGATTGTCAGGAAATTGTTGAAGAAGCTGGTGAAGCCCAGCATCTTGGAAGCTTGCAGGAGCAGCGGCCAGGACGCCGAAAAGCCGATACCGGCAAGCCTGCCGGGCTTCATCAGATCGTCCTGTCCAAGCGCCCCGCCGCCTGCCGTCAATCCGGCCTGGGAAAAGGAGCGGAAGAGGATGTCGGCAAGATCGGAGAAGTTGCCGATAATGAAGGCAAAGGCGCCCACGAACAGGATTTTGCGCACGAACCTGGCGAGAACATTGTCCTCTCCGGCCAAAGTCCAGAACAGCGCGGCCAGGGTCACATCGATCGCGATCAACGTGCCGGTCAGGAAGCGTACATCGCCCCCGAGCAGCCCGAACCCGCTGTCTATGTAGCGGATGAACGTCGCCAGGAAGGCATCGATGATGTTGAGATTACCCATGCTTGCTGGCCTTCCTGCCGCAATGAAGAGGGGTGTCGCGGGGCGCGCAGCCGGAGGACGATAGGCACGCGCCCCGCGACGCGGCGGCGGGAGAGGCGATCCGCCGCCGCTGGCTGGATCGAGCCGACCGGCTCGAAGCCGCTAGTTCGGCGTGTAGGCGCTGCCGGACCCGAGGAACTTCGTCGTCGCCGCCTGGGCCTCGGCCGCTTCCTGCGCCCGGTTGCTCTCGCGCACCGCGTCGGCGCGGTACTGCGCGGCCATCATCTGCTGGATCTGGAATTGCTGCTTGGCCGTAAGGGCGAGCAGCTGGTTGGCCGCCTGCTGGACCTGCAGGGCGCCTTCCGCCCCCTGGCTGCGCTCGACGAGCGAATTGAGCGTCGCGGCATCGGCGGCGACGTTTTCGGCGATCTGCGCCTGGAGCGTGACGGTCTTGCGGTAGGCCGCGACCTGCGCATCCATCCGTGCGCGTGACGCGGCGACCCTGTCGTCGAGCTTTAGCGATTGGCGATAGGCATCGGGATAGAGCTGCGCGAACTGCTGGTCCGCGGATGCAACCTTGAACTCGATCCCCTGGGCCTGCCCCATCAGCACATCGATCTTGCGTAGGGTATCGGTGAGCGCCTGGAGTTCCGGAAAGCGTACGCTCGAAAGGTTCCTCGCCTGGTTGACGAGGCTCTGGGCCTGGTTCTGGAGTGACTGGATCTGATTGTTGACCTGCTGCAGCGCCCGGGCTGCCGTCAGCACGTTCTGCGCATGGTTGGTGGGATCGTAGACAACCAGCGCATGCGCGGGTGCCGGATGGACTCCGATACCCGCGCCGACCGCCGAGACCGCAAGGAGAGCCTGTGCAATTGCGCAGCGGTGGCGGCGGCGGAAAACGGACACCTTCAACATAGCGATTCTCCTGGAATTGGAACTTCGTCGTCAGATGAGAAAGGAATTTGCCCGTCCGGCCCTAATCCTGTGGCCCTGGAAACAGGCCGATCAGGTCGGCCGCCCACGCCGCTCCGGTCCCGGCAAGAAAACGGGAGAGAAAGGCGCTGGAACCTCCCTCGGCCAGCAGCCCATCGATCCGGGCTTGGACGGCAGGATCGGACGCGCCACACAAGGTGAGCGCCAGCGGCCCGAGGCCAAGTTCGAAGAGCCGGTTTCCCCGAGCTGATTGCAGGTAATAGTCCCGCTTCGGCGCGGCGCGGCTGATAAGCTCGATCTGCCGCGCATTGAGGCCGAAGCGCTCATAGATCTCGCGGGTCTGCGGTTCTTCCGCGCGGTCGTTGGGCAAGAGGATGCGCTGCGGGCAGCTTTCGAGAATTGCAGGCGCGATCGGCGAGCCCGCGATATCGGCCAGGCTCTGCGTCGCGAACAGGACCGAGACATTGCGTTTGCGCAGAACCTTGAGCCACTCACGGATGCGGGCGGCGAACAGCGGATGGTCGAGGAATATCCAGGCCTCATCGAGCACCAGCAGCGTCGGCCTGCCGTCAAAGCTCTTTTCGAGGCGGTGGAAAAGATAAGTAAGGACAGGCGCGACAACGCCCGTGTGCCCCATCAGCGCCTCGGTTTCGAAGCACTGTACATCGGCAAAGGGCAGCGTGTCCTCGGCCGCGTCCAGCATCCGCCCATAAGGCCCTTCGACCGTGTAAGGCGACAGCGCGGTACGCAGGGCATTGGATTGCAGCAGCAAGGTCAGCCCGGTGATGGTCCGCTCGGCGGCGGGCGCCGTTGAAAGGCTCGTCAGCGCCGACCAGACCTGGTCCTTGACCTCCGGAGTGACGGTCATGTTTTCCTGCGCCAGCAGCGCGGCGATCCACTCTGCGGCCCAGGCCCGCTCCGCCGGATCGTCGATTCCGCGGAGCGGCTGAAACGCGAGTGCGGATGCGGCGTCCGTGCCGAGGCCGAGCACATGATGTACGCCGCCGCAGCCGAGCACCGCCGCCCGCGCAGAAAGGCCTTTGTCGAACACGAAAATCTGCGCGTTCGCATAGCGCCGGAACTGCAGGATCATCAAAGCCAGGAGCACGGATTTGCCCGCGCCGGTCGGACCGGCCACGAACATATGGCCGACATCACCGACATGGGTCGAAAGGCGGAACGGCGTCGATCCGGATGTTCTGGCATGCAGCAGCGGCGCACCGCCAAGGTGATCGTTGGACGCGGGGCCTGCCCATATCGCGGAAAGCGGCATGAGGTGCGCCAGATTGAGCGTATGCACCAGCGGCTGCCGCACATTCGCGTAGACATGCCCGGGCAACGAAGAGAGCCAGGCCTCGACAGCGTTCACCCGTTCGCGGATCGTCGTGAAACCGAGGCCGCCGAGAATGCGCTCCACCTGCCGCATGCGGCCTTCGACCACGTCCCGGCCTGGATCGCTGACCGTGATCGTCGTGGTGAGGTAGCCGAACGATACATGATCGCCCCCCAGGGCCTGAAGCGCGAGGTCGGCATCGGCGACCTTGTTGTCGGCATCGCTGTCGAGAAGCTGGGAAGGACTGTTGTAGAGCACTTCGCGCAGCATGGCCGTCAGGGACTTGCGCTTGTTGAACCACTGGCGCCGCAGCGAGGTAAGCTCCTTCACCGCTTCGGCCTTGTCCATGGCAATGAACCGGGTGACCCAGCGATAAGGAAAATCCTGGCTGTTGAGCGCATCGAGCATTCCGGGATGGCTCATGTTCGGGAAACCCAGAACCGAGATCGTGCGCAGGTGCCGGTCCCCGAGTTGCGGCTCGAGTCCCCCGGTCAGCGGCGTGTCGACGATGAGACCGTCGAGGTACATCGGCGTGTCGGGCACCCGGACCGGATGGCGGGAATCGGAGATGGTCGCATGCAGATAAGTCAGTAGCTCGCCGCTGGTGAGGCCGCGGACTTCAGGCATGAAACCGCTCATGAGATCGAGCGCGCGGTCGGTCTCGGTCACAAAGCCGTCCAGCGCTTCCCGCCAGTCTCGCCCTTTCGCATCGTCCGCGCGCTCGACGAGACGGCGTCCCGCAGCGTCCTGGCTGTCAGCGGGCGGCAACCAGGTGAGGGTGAGGTAGAAAGCACTTTCGAAATGCATTCCTTCGGCCAGGAAAGCTTCGCGCCGCTCGCGCTCGACGAGCCAGCTGGCAGGATCGGGAAAGGCATCGTCCGGATAGGCCGTTGCCTCGCGGCGCTCCGCTTCGAAGAACAGCGCCCAGCCCGAGCCTAACCGCCGCAGTACATTATTGGCCCGCGCTGCGATCGAGATAAGGCCGCCGGATGTCGAGGATTCGAGATCCGGCCCCCGGAAGGAAAGCACCCGGAGGAAAGAACCGTCCTTGTTCAACATCACGCCGGGGGCGACGAGCGCCGCCCAGGGAAGGTGATCGGCAAGGCATGCGGGCTTCCTGCGATACTCGGCAAGATTCAGCATCCGTAGTATCCCTTCTGGCGGAGGTGGCGGAGAAGGACCGGCGCGAAATCGGGATCGCGCCGCGCGGCGAGCACGGCGAGGCTGTGCCCCGCCGCCCAGATGACGAGACCGGCCAGCCACTGCTGGAGCCCGAGACCCACCGCCACCGCAAGCGTACCATTGACGATGGCAATGCCGCGCGGCGCGCCGCCGAGCAGGATCGGGGCGCTGAGGCTCGCGTGGATAGGGACTTCGAATCCTTCGATGTGCTGGCCGGTCCCGCTCATGCGACCAGTGCTCCGCCGCCGAAGCTGAAGAAGGAGAGGAAGAAGCTCGAAGCGGCGAACGCAATCGAGAGGCCGAACACGATCTGGATGAGCCGCCGGAATCCACCGGCCGTTTCACCGAACGCCAGGGTAAGCCCGGTCGCGATAATGATGATGACGGCGACGATCTTGGCGACCGGTCCCTGCACCGATTCAAGCACCTGTTCGAGCGGTTGCTCCCACGGCATGCCTGAACCGGACGCCGAAGCACGCGATGCAAAGAACAGAGCAGCGGTAGCTCCCAGCAGCGAAATCGATGTCCCAGGCGAGCGGATCAGGCGGAAAGGCAGTGACTTCATGGCGTCATTCTCCTTCTGGGGTTGAGGGGGACAGCAGATCCGTGAGCCGGTATTCGCCGCTTGCGCCGTCCAGCCCGTCAAGCTGCGTAACTGCCGCTATCCGGCGCGCGAGACCTCGACCGGAAATGAACACGATGAGATCGATGGCCTCGGCGATGAGCCGGCGAGGCACGGTGACCACCGCTTCCTGCACCAGACTTTCGAGGCGATGGAGCGCCGCTGCCGCACCGTTTGCATGGACCGTTGCGATCCCGCCCGGATGCCCGGTGTTCCAGGCCTTCAGCATGTCGAGTGCCTCAGGTCCGCGCACTTCGCCGACGATGATGCGGTCAGGCCGCAGCCTCAGCGTCGATCGGACAAGGTCGCCTATCGTAACGTGCCCCGCCCTGGTGCGCAGGGCGACCGTATCGGCCGCCGGGCACTGGAGCTCCCGGGTATCCTCGATGACGACAACACGCTCATCTATCTCGGCCATTTCATTGAGCAGGGCATTGGCCAAGGTGGTCTTGCCCGACGATGTGCCCCCGGCGACCAGGATATTGGCGCGGTGAAGCACGGCCTGCCGCAGGAGTTCCGCGACATCCCGGCTCATGATGCCGTCGGCCACGTAGTCGCCGAGCGAATGAATCCGGGCCGCCGGTTTTCGGATTGCAAAGCAGGGGGCGGTTGCCACGGGAGGCAGGATGCCCTCGAACCGCTCGCCGGCACCTTCACCATGCGCGGGAAGCTCCGCCGAAACGATCGGCCGGTCGCCATGCACTTCGCTGCGGACATGGCTCGCGACGAGGCGGATGATTCGCTCGACCTGGTCCGGCGCGATCCGCACCTGCGTGTCCACCCTGCCTTCGCCCAGCAGATCGATGCGGAGCACACCGTCCGGATTGACCATGATCTCAATGACGCGGGGGTCGCCTAGCGCCGCTTCGATCGCGGGACCCATGGCGGTGCGCAGCATGGCGCGCTTGCGCAGGTTGGTTTCCGCGCCGGTCAATGTGCATCTCCGCCCTCGAGCGTGCGCTTGCCCTTGCCGACCTGCCGCGCAACCTGATTGAGAAACGCTTCAAACCGCAGCGCTCCCGCCGCCCGGCCTGCCTGATCGCCCTCCGCGAGCGGGGGATGGATCGCGAGCTCGTAGCGGATGAACAGGGCCAGCGTTTCCAGTTCGATGTGGCTGTCGCGGACCAGCCGATCGAGGCTGTTTGCGAGACGGTCGAGCCGGCGCCCGAAACGTTCGTCGAGTTCGGATACCCCCTTGCGGTCCAGCCAATAGGCCAGCGCCTGCGCCAGGATATCGGACTTGGTCACGCCGCCCTTGCGCGCAAGCTCGGCCAGCCTGTCGCTCGTGGCCTTCGGCAGAAGGAACTGGTGACGGATCTTCGGCGCCATGGTCAAACCTCCAACTGGATCTGGTCGGGATGCTCGGGCGAACCCATCGCGTAAGCCGCGCGTGCGAGCCTTTGCTGCAAGAGTTCCATGGCGCGCCTGTCCACAGCCGGATCGTCGGCTTCCGCTTCGAACCCGAGCTCGTCGATACGGACCTGCGCCGCCGGCCCGGTGAGGGGAATGTCCAGTTCGAGTTGCTGGACGTGTGCGCGGGCACTGCCGGTATCGTCGGACTGCTGCTTCTCTCCCTTGCCGGGCGTGCGCGGCAGCTCCGGTGCCGGTCCGGCGTTCATCGATGCCAAGCGCACGTCGCTGTCCCTGACCCGGTCCTGCCAGTCGTCGGGCCGCGGGGGGGGCGCGTCATTATAGGCGCCCTTCGAAAGCTGCGGCGCCGGCAACATGCGCTCGGAGAACACCGCCTCCTCGAAATAGCGAAGCTTGGCCGCGCGAACCGGGGGCATGCCCGAGACAAGCACCAGCTCGTCACTCGCAGGCAGCTGCATGACTTCACCAGGCGTAAGCAGCGGCCTGGCCGTCTCCTGGCGGCTGACCATCACATGAGAAAGCCAGGGAGCCAGCCGGTGGCCTGCATAATTGCGCATCGAACGCTGTTCGGTCGCAGTGCCCAGAGCATCGGACAGCCGCTTGGCGGTACGCTCATCGTTGGTCGCAAAGGCCACCCGGATATGGCAGTTATCCAGGATCGAATTGTGCTCGCCATAGGCCTTCTCGATCTGGTTCAGACTCTGGGCGATGAGAAAGGCGCGCACCCCGTAGCCTGCGAGAAAGGCAAGGCTGGTCTCGAAGAAGTCGAGCCGCCCGAGCGCCGGAAACTCGTCGAGCATCATGAGCAGCTTGTGACGCCTCGAACCGCTGTTTCCACCTGCGCCGTGGTCGTGCAGCTCCTCGGTCAACCGCCGGCCGATCTGGTTGAGAATGAGGCGGATCAGCGGCTTGGTCCGGCTGATGTCCGAAGGCGGAACGACAAGGTAAAGCGAGGCGGGATGCTTGCCCTCGACCAGATCGGCAATCCGCCAGTCCGAAACTGCCGTAACGGCGGAGACGGTGGGGTCACGGTAGAGCCCGAGAAAGGACATGGCGGTCGACAGCACGCCCGAGCGCTCGTTGACCGACTTGTTCAGGACCTCGCGCGCAGCCGAGGCGACCACGGGGTGGACCATGGGCCGCTCAGGCGTGCCGATGTGGTTGACCGACATCATCGCATTCAGGGTCTTCTCGAAGTCGCGCCCCGGATCCGACAGGAACTTCGCGACACCGGACAGGGTCTTGTCCTTTTCGGCGTAGAGCACGTGAAGGATCGCGCCCACGAGCAGCGCATGACTGGTCTTTTCCCAGTGATTGCGGCGCTCCAGCGCCCCTTCGGGATCGACCAGGATGTCGGCGATGTTCTGGACATCGCGCACCTCGTGCTCACCGCGGCGCACTTCAAGCAGCGGATTGTAGCGGGCGGAGAGTGGGTCTGTCGGGTTGAACAGCAGGCAGTGCGAAAAGAGCGAGCGCCAGCCGGCGGTCAAATGCCAGTTCTCTCCCTTGATGTCATGGATGACTGCCGAACCCGGCCAACCCAGCAGCGTCGGCACCACGAGACCGACACCTTTGCCGGAGCGCGTCGGCGCAAAAGCCATGACGTGCTCCGGTCCGTCATGCCGGAGATAGTCTCCGCCGACCCGGCCAAGGAACACACCCTGTCCGGCAAGCAGACCGCCTTTACGAAGATCCATCCGGTCAGCCCAGCGGGCTGACCCATAGGTGGTGACATTGCGCTGCTGCCGTGCCCGCCAGACCGAACCGAAGATCGCGGCGCCGCAACCCATCAGCCCGCTCGCGGCGGCCAGCCCCCCGGCTTCATCGAAGACGGCAGGAGCATAGGCATCGAATTCGAACCACCAGATGAACAGCGCCCAGGGTTCGTAGACCCGCCAGCTTCCAAGGTAGAACCATGGCTGGCCGAGTTCAGGCTGATAGGCGAGCTCAGCCGCGGCCCACTGGGTCGCGAACCACACGCCGGCCTGGACAATGGCGAACACCACCAGCATCTGGCCGATCAGGAGTTTGGTTGGGGTCATGAAAGCCTCCGCCCGTCGCAGCGATGGCCGCAGGAGCAGTGCTTACAATCCCGGAATTCCAAATCCGCCGACAGACCCTGTCTGAGGCACCCAGGTACGTTTTTGCGGCAACTCAGGCTCGGTTTGCAGTCTCAACGCGAAGAGTGGTGCGAATCAGTACGCGTGCCGCTCGCGGCATCCATCAGCTGGAAGTGGGCGGTGATCGGTGCCGAGGATGCGAACGACAGGCTGACAAAGATCGTCAAAATGCCCGATCATCACGTCAAGCATTCGGGCCATTGCCAGACCGAGGTGCATCGCCGCGTATCGCTCAGAAGTAGATATCAACGTAATCCGTCAAGCTGTCGCACCACTCGAACTCGCGCAGCCGATAGTAACGCCGGTTCTGCGTGACGGCGAAATGCCAGGTCTTGTCCGCCGAGCAGGTACGGCCCGGATCCGGCGTGTTACTGATCGTGATCTTGCCCTGAAACGTGAAATAGTCCGGGCCGATTTCGGTGATGGTGCCGTCGAGCGCGAGCAGTCCGGGACCGTTGACGTCCGCCTGACGGCCATGCAGACTCCATAAGCCGGCCCGCCGCGTGACGGTCGCTGTGCCGCGGTGATCCCAGTCTATCCACTGGAGCGTCAGGCCCTTGTTGGCGAGCAGCCTCTCCGCGTTTCTCTTGTCGAGAATGCGGGTCTGATCGGCTGTGGTCGGACTTTCACCTCCCCCGGTCGCGTGCGATGCCGAAGGCGAAACGGCTAGCGCCAGAATTGGCGCCACGAGCATGCAGAGGGCAATGCCGGCTTTGGTTGGGACCATTTTTCAGTCTCCCAGGTGATGAACTCATAGACATGGCAGGCACCTTCCAGGGATGCCAGGCGTTGCCCATTGCGTGACATATCAATCATCAAGACAGGGATATGCAACCCAGCAATGCCGAAGGGAGCAGTCATGATACCCTCGCCCGTTCGCCGTCTCTGCGCTGCGGCCCTGGTCCTTGCCTTGTGTGCGAACGGCAGCCCGCCCACTCCCGCCGATCAATTTGGCGACTTGTTCACCGCGGTCCAGGAGCAGCGGATCTTCGGCGACGGCAAGACCTTCGTCGACGCGTCGCCCACGACGGCGCCGGCGGAGATCATGCGACTGTTCGCTACCCAGGCGCCGAAGTCCAAATCCGAGTTGCGACGTTTCGTGCTGGAGCATTTCACCGTTCCCGGCGTGAACGACAACGCGAAGGTTGCGCTGCGTGACCATGTCAGGGGGCTATGGCCGCAATTGACGCGCGACGATGCCACGTCCCCTGAGGTGGGGAATCCCTCGCTGATCCGCGCCATGCACCCTTATGTGGTGCCCGGCGGACGCTTTCGGGAATCCTATTACTGGGACTCCTATTTCACCATGCTCGGTCTGAAGGCGGACGGGCGCGCCGATCTGGTCGAGAGCATGCTCGGCAATTTCACCGACCTCGTCGAGCGCTTCGGCCACATTCCGAATGGCACGCGAACCTATTATGTCAGCCGATCGCAACCACCCTTTTTCGCCCTCATGGTCGACCTGTCCGAACAAAAGGATCCAGCGGTCCGCGCCCGCCGTCTGGCTGCGCTGCGCCGGGAACATGCGTACTGGATGGCCGGCGAGGCCTGCGCGCGCAAGACGAGACAGCCTTGCGAACGCGTCGTGCCGATGCCCGACGGCAGCCTGCTGAACCGCTACTGGGACGATCGCGATACGCCGAGGGACGAGTCCTTCGCGGAAGACCGCGACACAGCCGCGCAGGCTCCCGCGCGAGCCCCCGAGGCGGTCTATCGCGACTTGCGTGCCGGTGCGGAAAGCGGGTGGGATTTCAGTTCGCGCTGGTTGGCCGATCCACAAAACCTATCGACGATACGGACGACCGCGATAGTACCGGTCGACCTCAATGCGCTGCTCTGGGGCCTGGAAACCCGTATCGCCGATGGCTGCCGTCAAGCTGCCGACACACCCTGCCGGATCGAATTCACCCGGCGAGCAGACCAGCGAAAGGCGTCCGTTGACCGCCACCTCTGGGTCAGCAAAGAGAGCCGCTATGCCGATTGGTCCCTGACCGACCGCAAGCCCACCTCGGTGGTCTCGAGCGCAACTCTCTTTCCGCTGTTCGTCGGCATGGCGTCTTCCGCTCAGGGCAAAGCGGTTGCCCGCACGACGCGCGGCGAGCTGGTTGCACCGGGCGGCCTGCGCACGACGGGGCTGCGGACCGGTCAGCAATGGGATGCGCCGAACGGCTGGGCGCCTCTCCAGTGGGTCGCGATCGACGGCCTCGAACGATACGGCCAGAAGGAACTGGCGCAAGATATCGCGAAGCGCTGGATACGGACGGTGGACGTGACATACCGCGAGAACGGCAAGATGCTGGAAAAGTACGATGTCGAGGAACGACTTCCCGGCGGCGGCGGCGAATATCCCCTGCAAGACGGCTTCGGATGGACCAACGGAGTGACCAGCGCCATCCTGGAACGAATGCCGGAACTGGACCCGCACTGAGGCGGCTGAGCGCTGCTGCCGCGTTCGCCGATCTTCCTTTTCCGTTCTGCCTTCCCGAACAGGCTCTAGGATATTTCCGGTCCTGCCCGTCCCCTCCCGAATTGCCAGCTTATGCCGTTCTCGCGCATGATGCCGCCGGCCTCCTGACCGATCTGTTTTTCCAGCACCGGCCTCCAGGGGACGAGTGTAAATTCACGGCTTTTCTCGATGAGGGCATAAGAGCCGGAAATGCCCTCGACCCGCCGCGCCACACTGCCCTCAATCCAATCTCCGCGGCGTGCCTCTGCAAATCCCTTGCCCAGCTCATCCGAAAGTCCCGCCGCGATCCGCAGCAGCTCCCGCCTTTGAAGTGACGCCAAAGCGTTCTGTTTCAACGCGAAGCCCTCTCCTTCCCCGTCGGCCAACCCCTGCTCGACCAGCCATTGCCGACGCGCAGAGACGGCGGCACACACCTCGCCGCCAAATCCGCCGTCCCGGAAGTTGAGGCCGGACGGCGATGCCAGTTCGCGATCAAGCCAGCTGGCACCTTCGACGCCGATCAGCTTGTCGACAGGTAGAGCCGAGAGAACCTCGACGTCGACGGGACGATCCGCAACAAGTCCGTGCTCGAAACGCTTCACCTGCTGCAAATGGTCCGGTGAAATGCGCCAGGTGCCGTCAGCCTCGCGCTCGATATCAACGCGTGCCCGCCGCATGGCCTCGAGGCGCCTGACATGTGTCTCGGCGAACACCTCGCTGATACGGGGATCATGCCGCCGGTGAAGAGCTGCGGAATAGCGCCCGTCATTCGCTTGCGCCACTTCCAGCACCGTCCGGTCCATCGCCCTTACCGCAGGCACACGAGGATCGATGCGGACCGTCGCCCTCCCGGGCACCGGATCGACAGCGGATGCAGCGCCGATATCCACATAATGTGCTCGACCGTCGACGCCGTCGATCACCAGAAAATGACGGTCGCGATGTTCGTCGGCAAGGCCTCGGGTCACCACACGTCCCACGAGTGGTCCATTCTCCGGCACGAAAATGCTCTGATCGGGTCGATCGAGCCTTGCTCGGGATATCTCCCGCTGCATCTGGCGGATGATGTCGCCGCGCTCGGCCATGGTCCGGAGCGTCTCCTCCGTGTCCTCGCCAAGCTGCCAGCGGCCGCCGCCCAGATCCTCCGCCAGTCCCATGCGCCGCAATGCCTGAAGACGCCCGGTCTCCAGAGCGTGGAACAGTGGGTCCGCAGCACTCGGCGCGACAACATGCTCCTCGTTCATCCGCCCGATCAGCCGGCGATCGAGACTGGTGAGCCGCTCCTGCTCGATTTCCATACGGAGCCGAGCCTCGATTTCGTGTTCACTACGCGGGCCAAGTTCAAGCGAAACGATCTCGGCAGCTCGCTCCCGAAATCCGTGGGCGATATACTCCCGGGCAATCACGAGATCGCGGGCCCGGTCGTCCACGCCGCGCAGCACGACGTGGGTGTGGGGATGGCCGGTATTGAAGTGATCGACGGCAACCCAGTCGAGCTTCGTACCGAGGTCATCGCCGACCTGCTCCATCAGCCGCCGAATGACCGGCTTGAGGTCCTCGAACCGATCGCCGTCTTCTGCCGAGACGATGAAGCGGAACTGATGCCGATCTCCCTTGCTGCGCTCGAGAAAATACTTCCCGTCAACGCGGTCATTCGCGGGACCGTAAAGCTCTCCGGGCTTGCCTTCCCGGGTAACCCCATCTCGCTGTATGTAATGGAGGTGAGCCCGGGCTGCTCCAAGCCCCTTGCCGCGCAGTACCGCGAGCCGGGTCTTCACCACGACGCGCCGCGAGCGAAGGCCAGCCAGCCTGTCGCGAGTCGACAACAGACGCCCGGTTGCCGCACCGCGACCGATCCTGCTGCCGTCGTAGCCCCGGTTCCCCGATCTCCGCGCCTTCCCGAGCAAACCGGCAGCATGGGCGACACGGGAGGCATAGCGATCAGGCGTCCTCCCGCCCGTACCGCGCTGCCGCCCCAGCCTGGGCTCGAATTCGTCGTCCTTCGCCATTTCCACGCCTCCGAACCGCAATGCTCCGATCACGCTATCCGGGAAAACACATGCCTCCCGCTAAGCTGATGTGCAGACAGGAAAAAAGCTGTGGCGGGAGGCACTGCTTCTATCTTGCACTCCGCCCCCGACCTGCCCGAATTCTCCCGCAGCCTTAAAAACCGGGGCTGCACACACGGCACAGCCCCTTTGGCTTTCCGCTTCCGCGCTTCACCAGCGCCCCACTCTTCATGCACTCAGGGAACATCTCGCCGGATGGCAAAGAGAGAACCGGTCCGGGGTTCCTGCACTGCCGCCTCTCCCGTTTCCCGCAGCTGCTCGGACGCCGCCCCATCTGCAAAAAGCGGAGTAGATTTCCGCGGCACCTTAGTCGTCCCGGCACCAGTTATTTCCGCAAGATATGCCACCGTTTCGGCGGGCAGCGGTCGCCCGGCAAGGTGCTTTTCATAGCGCCCCGGCCCGGCGTTGTAGGCCGCGAAAAGTCCCGGATAACCGAAGCGATCATAGAGCTGGCGCAAGTAGAATGTCCCCGCCAGGATATTGTCGCGCGGGTCGTCCGGATCGCTGCCGAGCGCCAGCCGATCGCGTATTTCCGCCCATGTGCCCGGCATAAGCTGCATGAGGCCCATCGCGCCTTTCGGACTCCGAATCGGGCGGCCGGAAAGCCGGGTTCTACCCCGGCTTTCCGCGCGCATCACCCGCTCGATCCAGTCGGCGGGTACGCCGAAGCGAACTGAGGCCTCGGATATCTGCGGCCGCCAACGGTCCACTTCGTCCGCCTGGAGCGGAGCGGCGGCCAGCAGCGCGAAAACGACCGGCCCCGCGCCGATGATGGGCTTCAGTGTGCCCATATCAGCCTCGCTGGACCGATGATATCCGACGCCCTGGTCACCCCGAAATAGCGGCCATCGAACGATTTGGGGTGTCCGGCCATGAGCAGGAAATACTCACTGCCACGAAGCCGACGGCATCCTTCCCACCACGGGAGCAGGCGCGCCTTGCCATCACGCCTCGACCGGTGGGCGAGCGGTTCCCCGTTCACGAAGAGACGGGGACCAAGTGCGCAGATTTCATCGCCCGGACCGGCGGCAATGCGCTTCACGAGCGGAACCCGTTCGGGCAGATAGCGCCGGCCAGCAGCAAAGCCGCGCCAAGGGGCGGGAAGTCTCGCAATCACCGTTTCGCCGGCGCTGACCCGCCTACCGGGTTCCACAAGATACAGGCCTAACGGAGCGCTGGGACTTGCATTCCACACCAGCCGAGGCGCCGGTGGAAAGGCCAGCGTGAGGCCGACCGCGCATAGGGCCGCGCCTGCTGCCGGTAAAACGAGCCGGTCCCGATTGCGTCGCCGCCCTGGCTGACCAAGCGCCTCGCCGAAGGCTCGCGAGGGCGCATCGGTTGCGGATGTCCGGTGCAAACTCACCGCCGAAACGCCCGGCCGGAATTGGCCTCGCTCCACGCATCGAGATCGTCGATGTGGTACTGGATGAAGCGGCAGTGATACCGAAAGATCGGACCGCCACCGTTGCGGCGAAGCTGCCTGAGAAGGCGGTTCGATATCTTGAGATAGGCGGCTGCCTGATCGGTATTGAGGAAGGGCGAACCGCTCTTCGCGCGCTGCGCCCTGTCGATCTCGTTCGATCTTTTCATGATGTCCCTGCCTCGTTGTGCGCGGCGGCACGGTGCCGTCCGCGAGGGACACACGATCTGAGGCAGATTGGGGCGGTCAGGCAGGGTCGGAAACGGCTATAGCCGATTCCGACCCCCCTCCCGAAACAACTTGGAAATCTAAAGCGGGTGGCGCTGTCCATCGGCAACTGCGCGCAATGGAGCCCATGCTCAAAGGTTCAGCCGAGCACTGCACCGGCTGCGAAAAGGAGACCGTTCACGAGTACAATCGCCCCAGCGGACGCATTACTCCGACCGGACTACGCCGGTCCGCGGCTCCCAGGTAGGCGTCCGCTCAGCGCTTTACGTGCGGCTCAAGCGGCGCTCGGCAACGGCTTTGACCTCTGCCTGGAGCAGTTCGACGCGCTCGAGCAGCCATTCCAGTTCGACGTCGCGAATGACATAATGCGGAGAGTAGCGGCCCTTTACATAGGCCTGCTGCAAAAGTTCGTAGCAGCGCCGGGCGAACTTGGTGTCGCGCGGCCATACAGTGATCAGATCACGAGAAACATCTTCAGCCCGATTGCGCAAGAAATTGATGTTATGCGATTTGGGTGAGTACAGTTTCAGGACGAGCAGGACCATGTGGTAGAAATGTTCGGTCGCTTGATGCAGCTGGAAAACTGTTCGGTTATGATAGCCTTTCGACATGCCGAATTTGGCGAACTCGAGAAACTCTGTGCCGCTTTCAAACCACTGCTTGAAGTAAGTCTCCGCCTCGACGTGGGCGAGGCCGGTATCGAGCGCCTTGGGCGCTTCGAACTGTTCCGCGGCAAGTTCGTAGAGCACGATGCCCTCGCGCACCACGTCGACAAAGAAGGGCCGTCCGCGCGACAGCTGGAAGTTCACGTCCTTCATCGAATGGACAACCAGGCCGACCGGCGCGGATAGCCTTTTCGCGATATCGTATTCGCGGTTGAGGTGGTCCTTGGCCCTGCCCCAATATTCCGCCTCGTCGGCAAGACGCTCGTCGTTGACAACCACGAGAATGTCGTAGTCGGAGAAGTAGCCGCCGACCGGGTCGGACACCCAGTCGCCGCGCGCATAGGAGCCGTAGAGGATCACTTTCATGATCCGGCCCTGGCGTTTCCACCCCTGGGTGGCGAGCGCCAGAACGTCCTCGAATTCGGCAAAGATGATCTCGACCGCGCGCTTCAGATCGGCGCGTTTCTGCTCCGGCAAATGGTCGAGATCGGTCTTCATAATCGCCTGATTCTAGACGAGTTCGGGCCGGGAACAACCGTTCTCTTCACGCCGCCCCAGCGCAAACGTGTGCAACGTTCCTTCCCCATTTCAAAAGACGGGAGAGCCCATCCAGCTTGTGATTCGATACCGCCGCCGACATTTAATCCGGGTCGGTACAGCAGCGCCGCACGGCAAAACCCCGCGCCCGAGGGCGCGGGGCGCGGCGGGTCAGTCCGCCGGATTCCAGATGATTGCGAAGCTGTCCTCATCGTCCCGGCCAGCGGCACGGCCAAGGTTGGCGTAGAGCCGCCGGGGCCCGAATTCCGGGGCAGCGAGGCTCAGCGACACGTAGTCGTTGCCGGAGGCTTCGCTGCGGCGGATCCAGCCTGCCCCGACTTCGGCGCCGCCGCAGGTGACGCGGTAGTCCGGCTGGGTGTCGGCGGACTTGGCGGTATTGGGGGTGATCTCGATCTCGGCGCGGATCGAGAGGGTGCGAAGCTGGCCCTTGAAGCTGCGGCCATCGCGGGTGACATATCCGATTGCGGGCATCTTTCGTCTCCTTGAAGCATTCGCCGCAGAGCCATTTCCGGGCGATGGGCAGACCTTCGGGAACGGTTGCAGCGGGCATCCGAACCGCCAGGCCGTAGCGTCAGCGAAGGACCGGAGACCGGCCCTTATTTGCAGCGAAGCGGCCGCGAGGAGCCTGCCCCCGGGCAGGCGGGGAAATAAGGGCCGGACCGATGGTTTCGGATGGCCGCGACCGTTCCAGGTCGATGCCCCTTGCAGCCGGAAATGACTCGCTTGCGATCTGCTTCCGAGCAGGAGACGGACTTGCCCGCCTCGATATGCCGGCCGCGATGGCCGCGGTTTCGATGCTGGGCGAACTGCACCCGCTTGGTCCGCGCCTTCCATCGAAATGCCCTTGCCCCGCCAGGTCGGGCGACGCCCAGCCCGGATACCGACACCGCCCTCGGCGCCGCCTGGGGCAGGCCGGATCCGCCGCAGCGAAACGTGCTGCGCTGCTACCGCCGCGAGCCTTGCCGCCCCGGAATTCGGGCCCCGGCGATTCGCCTGCGGACCTTCTCGCGCTGCCTACCGGGGCGATGAAGATGCGTGCCCACACTGGTCCCGGCAGACTGATACGCCGCTCCCCTGCCTTCGGTCGCGGGGATTTGCCGGGAAGGTGTAAGCCTCAGTCGATCAGGACTTCCTCTGGCGGCAGCGGGTCGGGCGCGCCGTTTGCCAGGTACCTCTGCACGATGTCCGCGACGGCGAGCGGCGTCAGCCGTTCGGCGGCGCGGGCGAGATCGGCCACTTTCCACCACTTCAATTCGGTGACAAACCGAACTTCATCGGCATCCAGCATGCGCGCGTCGAACCGCTGGACCGGCACGATGCGATATTCCTCGCGCTGCGAAAGACGCCTGCCGTCCCAGTCGAAGGTGTGATGGCGCAGCCAGACCACCGGGCCGGGTTCGCACTGCGCAAGACCGAGTTCCTCGCGCAGTTCCCGCCGCAAGGCAGCTGCCGGATCCTCGCCCGGCTCGATGCCGCCGCCCGGCATGACCCAGAACGCCGGCCCCTCGGGCGGCCGGATACGGATAAGCAGCACCTCCCGATCCGGCGTCAGCAGGATGGCGCGCACCGCGCGGCGTTCGATCACTGCCGTGATTTCGGGAGCTTCATCCATGCCCTGGTCCGTGCCACCTGCAAGGCTGCGGTGCAATCGGCAGGAGATCCATGCGCCTCCCGGCACGCGCCCGTGCGCCGCAAGGCGTGCGGGCGCGCCGGAATTTTCCCCTGCCCAATTTCCCCGCGCCCATGGCGGGTCACCCTTGCCAGCGATCCTGCCCCGACCGGGTCATCACCCGACCTGATCCGGCGGGCAAAAGGAACGCCCGGCAGGATTAAGTGGTCCTGCCGGGCGTCGTGGTCACGCGGCCTGCTGCGTGGTCACCTGATCCGACGGGGATCCGTCAGCACCGGCCAGTTCGACGGGCACTTCTGCATCCAGCGCAGCATCGGTCGGATCGGAAGCCCTCACGCAGCCATCGCTTTCCCCGGCGTCCTTTCCGACGTCCTCCATCGCCGCCATGGCCCGCGCATGCGCCGCCACCGTGCCGACGCCGCCGCGCGGCGTGTAGGCAGACGGCGGGAAAGCCATCCAGCGCGGCACCCAGCCTTCCTTCTTCGTCCGCCCGTCCTCGCCTGCAAGATGCGCGCGGATAATCGCTTTCAGGGTCGTGCCCTTTTCCTTGGCATTGGCGGCGGCGATCTGCTCGCCCGCCACTTCCGCGACCATCGCGAGCAGAACTTCGCGGTCGCGCAGGCCGTCAAGGAAAGCATCGTCCGCCTGCCACCAGTCGGCCATCGAGAGACCGAGCATGGGGCCGAGCACCTCGATTTCGGGCGTTCCGGCGGCAAGCGTCTCGCCCATGACGAGGGCGAGAATATCGAGCACCTCGGCATCGGGCAGCGGGACAAGGCGGGCGAGCAGGCTGCGGACATTCCGGCCCGGTGCGCCGTAACAGTAGCCGCTGGATGTTACGGTGGCATCTTCACCGTCGAGGCCCAGTGCGGCGATAACCCCGCGCCGCCGCGCGTCGAACACGCTTTCCGCGCGGCTTTCGTCGAGACTCTGCCGCACGGCATCGCTCTTCACCGCTTGCGGCTCGGGCTGGACGCGCCACAGCGCCGACCCGGCGATCACATGCGCCACCATCAACCGCAGGGCGAGACGCGGGCTGCCGAGCAGTTCCGTCCGCACGGCGGCATGGCGGTGGAGGTCCACGTAAGTCTGGGTGAGCGAGGTGAGTTCGGCGCGCACCGGCTTGTCGCCTTCGCCCTCCGGTCCCGCGTTCCCGGCCTTGGCGAGACGGGCCGCTTCCTTGCGCGAGAGATAGCCCTCGTGGACGACGACTTCGCCGTTCCCGCGCACATCGAGATAGACCCGCCCGCCCTTGCGCTTGGCGGTCTTCTCGTATTCCCACGAGTGGAAGTGCTCGCCTACCGGGACAATCACCGCATCGGACCAGCCTGCGCCGATCAATGCCGCCCGGCGCTCCTCGATGGCAGCGTTCTGCAAGACCCAGAAGGCTTCGCATTCCGCAAAATAGGCATCCTCCCCAAACAGGTCGGACACGGTCGCAAGGCCGCTGGCCGCGACATCGAACAGCGCATGCCGGGTCGAGATCGAGGCCCCGCCCAGCAGCCACGATTTCAGCTGATGCCCGCGCGGCGCATAGGCATCGGGATCGTCGACCAGCGCGAGCCAGGCCTTCTGGCGGCTCTTCGAGGCCAGCGTCAGATGCCGGATGGTCACGGCATCGATTTCCTCGCGCCGGTACATGTCGCGAATGCGCGGCAGCAGGTTGCCGAGCGCCAGCGCGCGGCGCACCGCCAGATCGGGCAGACCGAAGGTCGCACCGATCTCGGCAATGCTGCGCCCTTCCTTCACCAGCCGGGTGAAGCAGGCCCAGCGCGAGACCTCGTCCGGATCGAGCCGGGCGATGTTCTCGATCAGCGAGGCCTCGACGGCGCTGGCATCGTCCGCCTCGTCGAGGACGGCACAGGGCAACATGGCTGCGCCAGACTCCGGCCCGTCAGGCTCGTCCGGCTCGCCTCCCCCGATGCGGGCTTCCTCCCGCTCGGCGACGACGATCAGGGCGGCGTGGAAGCGGCGGCATCCGGCGACGATTTCATAGTGCTGCCCGTCTTCGCCGGGCGCGCCGCTGGGCCGCACGAGAATCGGCTGGAGGACGCCGCGCGCCCGCACGGTCGGCAGGATGTCGGAAACATCGGGAGCCTTGCGGGCGTAACGCATATTGGACTTGCTGACCGACAGGTTGCCAAGGGCAATGAATTCGAGTTTCATGGATAGCACTCCTCAAGAGAGTGCCGGTCCACCCGTTCGTGATGGGATATGGTGGACCGGCTTTCAGATGGGCAGGAAAACGCCTGCCCGCGTCATCGGCCCCTCAGCGGGGCAGAAGCCTGATGGCGTCCGGGTCCTCGCGGGTCAGGCGGTTCAAGAGATCGGCGGCATCGGGGATCGACCCGGCAAGCCGAGCGGCCTCGGCCCAGACCGACAGGCGGTGCCGGGTGGTGAAGGCGAGATCGCGGGCGATCTTCAGCCCGAGCGGCAGATCGATGGCCTCGATCTCGCGCAGTGAGAAGATGCCGAGTTCCGGATAGCCGAAGCCGAGGTCGGCCAGCCCGTAGAGCGTGTCATCATCGGCATAGAGTTCGCTGACCAGCCACACCGCGCGGCCCGTGGGATTGAACAGGCGAACGAGCGGAAACGGATCGAAGCGTGGGTTGCGGACGCAATGCTCGAAGTTTGCACTGAGCAGCGAGCGGATGCCGGGAGACAGCAGCTTCATGACACCGCCCTCCCCTCGTCCGTTCGCGAATTCCAAAGACCTGCCGCGATGTCCTCCGCCACTTCGGCATCGGCTGCGGCATGACGTGCCAGCAGCCAGTCCGCCGCCTTGCTGGCCATCGAGGCGGCACGGAAGATCGCACGGGCATCCTCACGCAGGACTTCCAGCCATGCGCCGATGTAGTCGGCATGGCGCACGGTCGGCACGATGCCGAGCGAGGCACAGAGGAAGGCCGAACCCATTTCCGCCACCAATTCCTCGCGGGCGTAGTCCTTCGACCCGAACCCATTCGCGAGGTCGCGGCCCAGCCGGGACTTGTGGCCGGTTGAATGACAAAGCTCGTGAAAAACCGTTCGAAACCAATTCACCGGCTCATAGAATGCCTGCTGCGGCGGCACCTGCACGAAGTCCGCGCCGGGGGCATAGAAGGCCTTGTCGCCCCCGATCCGGAAATCGACCCCGCTTGCGGCAATGAGCGCCTCGGCCACAGGCACGATCTCGCGCTCGGGCAAGGCGACCGGTTGCGGCAGGATATCGTCGGGCAAGCCCTCGCACTGCGCAACGTTAAAGACCGTGAAGCGCTTCAGGAAGGCAACCGACCGCGCCTCGCCGCCGCTCTCCCGCGCCCGCTGCTTCTCGGTCTCGGGAGTGAAGCGGTCGGCATAGACGACCTGCGTTCCATGCTCGCCCTTGCGCACATTGCCGCCCGCCGCGATGGCTTGGCGAAACGTGAGCCAGCCGGGACGCTCCCAGCCTGCGGCCAGCGCCGAAGCCCA
Organism: Novosphingobium sp. BL-S-20; assembly: GCF_055521635.1. Taxonomy (NCBI): domain Bacteria; kingdom Pseudomonadati; phylum Pseudomonadota; class Alphaproteobacteria; order Sphingomonadales; family Sphingomonadaceae; genus Novosphingobium; species Novosphingobium sp. BL-S-20. The sequence goes on from NZ_CM145494.1 coordinate 3,161,154, forward strand.
GAGCAGCAGGATATTGATGCCTGAGTAGCTGCGGGAGGTCAGAGCGTTGCGCGGCAGGCAGGGAACCGGCCCGGCTCCCCCCGCCCCTGTTTCCCCCGGCCCGCCGCAAGCCGCGCTGCTCCATGGCTGCACCCACGGGACGCGCCCCGCTTCCAGTTCGGTAATGATCCGGGCGGTGACCTCGTCATAAAGCGAGACCCGCGCCTCCTTCCTGCGGGTGTCCCGCCTGCCCGCCGAAGGACTGCCTCCGGAATTACCCCCAAGGTTACCCTCGGGGTTATGACTGAGGTTATGGTCAGGGTTATCCACATCTTGCGAAAGCCCGCGCTCCCGAACCTTGGTCCGCACCGGATCGGCGTTGCCGTCGTCCCTCTGCCAGCCGGAACCGACAGCACCACGAACCTGATCTTGCGGCCTCGCGCATTGCGGGACCTTGCGATTGCTGCGCATGTCTCACCTCCTGCACTGCCCAAAAAACCCACCATGGGCCTCCCCCGGAAAGGCGGGGGGTGGGCGGCCCGGACGACCGACAGGGCCCGCGCTAGGCGGTGCCTGCACCTGAAAGGCCGGAACGGAAGTGGAGGAGCCGCGACGAAGGCGCGGCTTGCAGGGGACGATGGCGGGCCCAGACGGTTGTCGAGCCCGCACCCCGACTTTCATCGGGAGAGGCTCACAAATGGTGCCGCGCGCGGACGCAGCCTGCGCGCGTCCACATCGAGGCGGGGCATGTCCCGCCGACCCCCACGTCCCCCTTGAGCGCCAGCGATCGCAACCGAAGGCCGAGACCCTTTAAAAGGGGCTCGGTGCCGAAGCGCGGGCATCAGGGGCGGTGAGCCCGCCCGCGCGGCATAGAGCGCGGTCATGCCTTAGGGCAGGAGGCGCCGCTGTTCGCTCTTTCCGGCAACCTCTTCAGTGCGAATCCGCCTTCCCCGCCGTACATTGCCGCCGGACGAAAACGATAAGCCCCCGCACTTATCCACGAGGGAAACCGCCATTCAGCCGATGGGTCCAGGACAGCGCTGCTGCCACTTTGCAATCAAAGGCTTATCCGAAGCGTGACGAGGCAAGCCGAGTTCAGGGCAAGTCGCTCCTGACGACGCGAATGCTGCCGGCATCCGGCGCACCGGACCCGGCAGGATCTCCCGCGGAACCGGCGGCCGACGCTACAAGAGCGTCATGCTCGGCAAAGACCCGCTCGATTTCCGCGCGCTTGTCGAAGATCATCCGCGCCACACCGCTGGTCATGCCCCCTTCATCGCCGACCCGGCCCAGGACCGCAGCCAGGTCTTCCAGCGTCGCCTTCTCGAGGCTGCTGTGAAGTCCGCCCTTGGCATCGCGATAGGCCACACATTCGATCGCCATGATTTTCCCTTCGCATTAGGCTCGCCGCAAACAACCTCTGAAGGGATAGCGACGTTCCGCAAGAATCGCGAGGGCCGCAAGAATCGCGAGGCCGCCGCCGGAAGAGCTCTGCAACAGCGGTACCGGCATCTATCAGGCGCTGCTTCCCGGTAGTCCGGGCTGAGCCGATGTCGGCTAACACGCCCTGCAACCTGACGTTCTTTCCCGTATGACAGGAATGAGGCCGCCGTTCGGAGGAAAGGTAGTCTCGAGATCGGCGTAGCCACGGGGCAGGTCACCCCTCGACGAAGTGTCTCGCTCATGACTAGCCACGGGCAAGCCGAAAACCTGCTGTAACTGGCGGCGCGCTGTGAGGCGGCAGCCCCCTCTGGAGCAGCGCTGCATCATCGGTGATGCCGATTGACGTTTGGCATCGCAGTTGTGGAGGTTGACCGTCTTGCGGTCTAGTGTCAGCCTACTTGCAGTCCGACAGGAGGATTATTCATGCGCGAAAAGAGCATCTTCGCAGCGATCGCAGCACTTGTTGTTTTCTCCGTTCCTGCCGCGGCGCAGTACGATAATAGCGGCTACGGTAACCGCGGCAACGATAACGGTTATGGCCGAGGCGAAGGGTTTTATCGCGAACAGCGCGACCGGACAGTCTATTACCAATATGACCGAAATCGCTACTGCGGCGTGCAGAATGAAGAGCAGATGAAGATGCTGGGCGGCTTCAAGCAGGTGAACGTAGTCAACCGTCTGCGCCTTCAGGGTAGGAACACAGGTGCCTGCCAGTGGCCGAACGGATTCTATCGCCGCGACAATGGCCCAGCAGTCTATATGCTGGAAGGCTACGGTAGCGGTCAGGACGGAGGGCGCATTTGTGCGATCGGCAGTCCGCAACAACTACGACAGCTTGGCGGCAACAAGAACGTGAAAGTGATTCCGGGCAATTCAAATCTTGAAGCAGGAAGAGGCCGGATTCGGCCATGCTAGCGCCTTAAACAGCATTTCTGAGATGTCCGCTCTCCAACTTGGCGGTCCTTCAGATGGCCCATGCGCCTCCCTGCAAGCGACCGCTCGTTGGGTTGTTCACGATCTGTGCGGACGGCCGATATGGATGGGGTGGATCGAGACCCTCTACGGCCAAAACCTCGAAGGGCTTCAGACCTTCCGCTATCGGACGGGGAACTGCTCTACCGGCTACCCCGGTTCCTGGCGAGGAAGCGTGGAGATAATAATCGCAGCAGCGGTGACGCTCTACGCATTTTCAGGCACTCCCGCCAACGCCAGCGACATAGTGGAGCCGGGACGGTTCGGCGGCTATTCGCCGATTATCGGTCTGCTCGATGGTGAGAAGGTCACGACTTTAGAAGGTGGGATACACGGAGACAGCTTCCGCTGGGAAGATGCTTTCCGGTGCGATGGGCGCGGGCACGTTTCGCATCGGCCTATCAGATGCAATCATGAACGCGCATAAAAGTGCCCGTTCTTGCCAAAGCCTCGAGAGGACCCGGCCCGCAGGAACAGGGAAAATCTCTTGACGAACATCGTTATCCTCACCGGCGCGGGCATCTCGGCCGAAAGCGGAATTGCGCCGTTTCGTTCGTCAGCAGCGGCCTGGGACGACGGCCGGATGGAAGAAATCTGCTCCGCCGATGCCTTCGCCGCTGACCGCTACCGGGTTCACGATTTCCACGACGCCCGGCGGGCAGAGCTCGAGCGGGCCGCGCCCAATGCGGCCCACAGGGTACTGGCGCGGCTGGAAGAGCACTGGGCTCGTGAAAGGAGAGGCGAGTTCACTCTGATCACGCAGAACGTGGACAACCTCCACGAGCGGGCGGGAAGCGGCGAAGTCCTGCACATGCACGGCGAACTCAACGCGGCGCGCTGCGAGAACTGCGAACGCCGGTTTCCCCCGGCACCGGGACCTTGCCGTTCGCGAGGACTGTCCGGTCTGCGACGAGCCCGCGCTGCGCCCGGATGTCGTGCTGTTTGGTGAAACGCCCTATCACAGGCGCCGGGCCGAGGAAGTTTGCCCACGCGCCAACATCTTCGCCGCGATCGGCACCTCAGGCCTGGTCCATCCCGCTGCCGGCCTCGTCAGGTACGCCCGCGAGAACCGGGCGATCACGATCGAGGTCAACCTGCAACGTTCGGGCAACCCGGATTTACGGAGATTCTTCGAAGGACCGGCAACGATCGCGGTTCCGGCAATGGTCGATCTGCTCACCAGCCGGATCGAGACCGCCCGCTGAGGACTGTTCCAGGATGCCGGAATTGCGCGCGAAAATCTCGCCCCCGGCCCTTCTCGCTCCGCTCACCGTGTCGCAGCGGCATGGCGGAGACATCGGGGCCTGGCTCACGAGAAGCACTTGACAGTGATTCAACAAATTCTCGAAACTTCCATTAAGCGGAAGGATCTGGAATTTATGTCCAGCCTCTCAGACGCAGTAGCGGCATCCGGCTTTGCAAGCCGGGTCATCCATGACAGCCAGCTTGCCGATCTGTTAGGCGGCAGCGACGCGCGTCGCTACGGTCTCGTCAATCGGGTGCTGGCCGACCGCTCCCTCATCCGTCTGAAGCGGGGCGCCTATGTATTGGCCAAGGCGATGCACAGCGGGAAGCTGCACCCGTTTTCCATCGCACAGAGCCTGGTGCCCGGAAGCTACGTCTCCTTCGAGAGCGCGCTAGCATGGCTGGATCCCCGAGGCCGTCTTCATGACCTCCAGTGTCGTACCGACGCGCAAGACGATTGAAATCCCGACCGGGCACAGCGGCAGCAATCGGCGCCAAGGCGAACACGTTCAACCGGTCCGCAAAGAGAGGCCGGAAGCCCGCGAACATCACGTCTGGGCCCACGTCAGTCACCCAGCGATTTTTGTCGTCCTTGCGGCCCCGTCGTGCTCTTTCACACCGGTCTGTTGTTCCTGCTTGAGTTCCTCAGCATGCCAGACGTTGCGCCCGGCAAAGACGAGCAGGATGACAGCCAGCACTATCACCACGACCATCAATCCTGCCCGTGCAAGGCGGCGCGAGCTCGGCTTTTCGCGATCCAGCCTCAATGCCCGTTGTTCCTGGCGCGCTGGTCTTCCGGATAGTCTTCCGGCTTGACGGTTCCGACCAACGGGCGATCCTCGATGTTTTCCGGCTTCTGCGGCCCTTCCTTCTGGTGATGGGGGTCGAAGGCGTCGGGCCGGGCATCTCCCAAGGCCCCGCGACGTTCACCGTTATCAGTTGTATCCGACATGGCATCTCTCCATCAGGCAGCCAAGAGATTGACCGCCTTGGGCTTTGCCGGCGGCAGTCCGGCGGACTTCGACTGGGCGAGGAGATCTTCCTTCAGCGCGAGCATCTGGTCGCGCATGGCGACAAGATCGACATCGGTCTTTCTGCATTGGGCGAACATGCCTTCCGAGGGCATCTCTTCCTCATGGACGTGATGCTTGATTTCTTCGGAGAGCACTTTGACCTTGGCCGCGAAGAAGTCGTCTTCTGGCGAAGCAGCCTCAATATCGTTGATCAGGACCTTGGCGCCGTCGTGCTCCACATAAGCTTCATCGAGCGTATCGTCTTCGATTTTTCCCCGGAAGCCGGGGTAGAAAATCTCTTCCTCGATGATCGTGTGGATTTTCAGTTCGGTGCAGATCTCGTGGGCAAGAGCCTTCTTCTGCGCGGAAGACTTTGCTTTTTCGAAGTGCGCGAAAAGTCCCTCGACCTTACGATGGTCGGCTTTCAAAAGCGCGATGGCGTCGGTGAATACTTCTGTCATGGAATCCTCCTGCTAGAGGTCGTGACCATTAAGTGCATCTCAGGCCGGCTCGTTCCCGGCTTGCAATCGCCGCGGACATGGTCGCCACGAACCTTTCGGATTTTGCGATAAGGTGAAGACTGAGGCAGGGGACCCCGCCATTTGAAACCCCTTCGCCGACTCGCCTCGATCCCGGCACCCTACCCGCCGGCATCTCCCGGAGGACATCGTCGTTGCCGAGCGGGATGAAGGGACAGACGTAACGAACAGAAAAGAAAAGCATCGTCGATGCTGCCGCCGCTACCCTGATCCCGAGAATTTTCGCACTTGCACAATCCTGTTCGCAGATGCAGTATCGCTTTGCCTTTCAGGCATCCTCTCCCAAACTCAAGGCTGGCTTTGCCGGCCTTTTCTTTGGCCCTATGCCCATAACCAAGCAGGCGAACATGGTTGACGGGTGCCCTTTGGCGAAAGCGCCCCGGAGCGCGTTCCAAAGCTCCGGGGCTCAGTTCGGGTCGCATCGCGCCGAGGCGCACAAGGGTCTCATCAGAAGGGGCGGTATCCATCTCGCGCCGAGTCCGCGCGGGCTAAGGTCTCGTGCTCGCAGGTCTCTCTGACGCGCCGCAACGCCAAGCCGCACTGACGCGCCGTCGCCCTCGATCGAACACGTGGGCCGAACGAGTTCCCCTCGCCGTGTCTGGGAAAGCGATGATGAGCCGGTTGCACGCTCCGGCTCATCATCGACTCACGCTGCTAGCATCAACTGGTCAGGATCGTTGCCATAAAGGTCTCGCATCCAAGAGCAGATCTGCTCGTTCACGATCCTATGCAGCGCCTTCAGCCGCTTCAGTTCGGCGGGACCCGCTCCTTCGGCCTCTGCTTTCGCTATCGCGGCTTCCAAGCGTTCGCGTTCCTGGCGCAGGAGTGTGAATAGCCTTTCCGACATGATCATGCCTCGCGGGCATCGAGACTGCGCATGGCAGACATTATGTCGTCAAGCCGAATCGGATGAGGCGAGCCGGGTGGTCGCCTCAGATCGGGACGATCTTGGACTGCGCGGGCGTCGGACGCCCAGGATGCCAGAATTGCGCGTTTGACTTCCGGTTCGAGCTGAGGATGGCCCATGAACTCGAACGGATGATGAAATTTGGAGAGGGACATTGCGTTGCCTCCTTTCTTCCAACTCTCCTCACATTGGCGGCGATTCCGCCAGCCAGAATATTTGCATTTTCGCTTTCGCGGTCAAGAGACTGCGCACCGTTCGGGCGGAAGCTCAGATGCCATCCGAATTTTTTCTACCTATGTTAATGCAAAGCAGCGACGAAACCGTAATGGGTTGTTTCGAGCAGGAGTGGCATTTGTAAGGTACCGAAATGCAAGGCAACAACCCTGTTTGGCTGATCGTCTTCGTCGCGCTGGGCATGGGTCTGGCAACATCCGGAATTCTCGCGGATAGCTCGCGTAGCCGAAGGCAACGCATGGGCATCGTGGTCCCCGGCTGCAGCTTGATACTGCTTGGCTGCATGCTGCTTTGATCGGCAAAATGCAAAGGGGGCGCTCCCGCCACAGGTGAGCCCCTCGTGACGCGCGACTCGGGCGGTTTGGGGCCGTCGCTCTGCTGGCCGGACTCGCCTCGGCCAGCGGTGCCCTGCCGCTATACTCGTGTTGCTTCTCCATTCTCGAAGATTGCAGGTGGCCAAAGCAGCAAGGGGCATAACAGGCCAGATCAAGCGCGCATCAGCCGGCGATAGCCGCCCGCTGCCATTGCGCGCGCTTCGCGGACAAGGCGTCTCACCCGCGAGCGTAGCGAATCGGAGCAACGCGCGGCCTCGGCATCTCCGGATCCGCTGTCATAGAGCGCCTCGGCGAGATCACCGAGGCTGGCGCCGGCGACGAGCCCGTCGTGAACTCTCAGCATGCCGATGAGGCGAGCCCTTTTCGTATCCTCGGGAAACAGCGAGTTCACAAATCGCCGGTTCTCGCACAGCGCCAGCAGTCGGCGCAGGGGCAGCACACGAGTCCGCAAAGCGCTGATGCCTTCAAACCGGAACCGAAGACATACCGGCCCGCGTCCCAGCGAACCCACCGCGATATCGAGCCTGATGCGGCGGGCCGCATCGCTGATGACGGCATGCTCCCGTCCCTCCTTCACTCGGACGATCGTCAGCCATGCGGCAAATTCGGCCGGATCGATGGCATCGACATCGCCGGTCGCCGCCGGCAAGGCTTCTACCTCGATCGTTCCGGGATCGATATCAGCCGTCCAGATCAGCCTTGCTCTTGTAGCAGAAACCTCGGGGTGCTCGGCGAAAGTGGAGCCCCCAGGCCCGGGCGGCGCCCCCGTCCCATCCCGAACGCGTCGCTTCGCTCGCGCGCGCATACCAGTCGGCATATACCGGGTCGCGCCGCAGCCATTCCCACGCAAGCCCGGCCCTGTCCATCCCGGCAAGCGCCCGGTAGCGCTCGGGATCGCGCCATTCGCCTGGATCGTGGTTCCGGCCGCACAGGGCCGACGAGGCGCGCGCGGCAGAGCTGGTCATGACACTTTCATTACAGAATAAGGCTTGCCCGCGAAGCAGCAAGTTATAGGATAGATGCCATCTGCAATCGCCCGTCGCTTCCGGAATGAAGGCCGGAGCCGAAAGGGCCTGAACGTGCAAGGGACGGTTCGGCGCAGAGAGGCGGCTTGAGACGCCGCGGTGAACCGAGACGAAGCATGGGCTTCATGAAGATATACAGGCGTTTTCGGGCGAGGTTCGAGAACGCGGCAAGCCTCGACGAACTGGCCATGGCCCTCGCGGAGGTCACGAGGTCGATAGGCTGCGACTACTACGCGCTCGGCCATCACATCGACCCGCGCGAAGCCAGGGTGGCGGTGCGATTGTGCAATTATCCACCAAACTGGGTGCAATTCTACGACGAAAACCACCTTAGCGGCCGCGATCCCGTTCACCGGGCGGTGGGGAGGACCCACGAGGCATTCCTGTGGAGCGATGCCGGCCGGTACATCGATCTCAGCCGCACCGACCAGCGCCACATGGAACTTGCGCACCGCCACGGTCTTGGGGAGGGCTTCACGGTGCCCGCGCATGTGCCTGGAGAAATTCAGGCGTCGTGCTCGTTCGCCGCAGTACCGGGCCGCGAGCTCGACGCGGACAGTCTTGTTCTGGCTCGGCTGATCGCGGACGATGCCTTCAAGGCCGCCCGCCGCCTGAACGGCTACAGAATCCATGGAAAAGATGCGCAGCGCCCCGCTTACCGGGCGGCAGCGCGAGTGCCTTGACTGGGTGGCGGCCGGCAAGACCGATTGGGAAATCGGCCAGATCATCGGGATCCGGGAGGGCAGCGTGCGGCGCCATATCAGCGGCGCCTGTGCCCGGCTTGGTGCAGTGAAAAGGCCACAGGCAGTGTTCCTCGCATGTCGCGGCGGAGCGATCAGCTATCACGAGGTCCGCTGCGCCTGGTAGGGACGGAACCGTCCCTACCGCAGGGCGCCGGTGGCAGGCAGGATTGCGATCCCCTTTTGGAGGTTCGCGATGATCCACTTCCTGCCCAATGCCCCCGGCGCCGCCGAATTGAAGATCCTGCGCAGCATGTTCGAGGCGCGCAAACGCGTCTTCATCGACCTGCTGCACTGGGACCTGCCGGTGATCGCCGGCCGTTTCGAGCTCGACGAGTTCGACATGGGACCTGCCATTTATGTCGTGCTGAGCGGCGAGGACGGCGGGCATCGCGCCTCGGCGCGGCTGTTGCCGACCACGGGGCCGCATATCCTCGCGGGCCTGTTTGCCGGGCTGTGCGATGAGGAAATTCCGCGTGGCCCCACAACCCTGGAGATCACCCGCTTCTGCCTGGAGCGTGGGTCATCGGCGGCGCGGCGCCGGCGTGACCGCGACGAACTGATCCACGCGCTCGTGACATTCGCGCTGCGCGCCGGCATCGAGCGTTTCACCGGCGTCGCCGAAGCTGCGTGGATGCGCCAGGTCCTGTCATTCGGCTGGCGGTGCCGCCCGCTCGGGGCGCCGAGAGAGATAGGCGACCGGATGCTATCGGCGGTATCCATCGAGATCGATGAGGACACGCCGGCCCTGCTGGAGCGATGTGGTCTCCTTGCGCCGTCCTCCGGCAGGGAGACGTACGATGTCTTCCGCTGAACAGCGCGCCACCGCGATCGCGGAGGCTCTGCTCGCCAATGGTTTCTGCCTGGTGACCGGCGCGATGCCGCCAAGGGAAATCGAGGCGATTGACCGCGATCTTGCGCCTTCATTCGAGAGCACGCCGTTCTGTGCCGGCCATTTCTATGGCAACCGCACCAGGAGGTTCGGGCGATTGCTGCTGCGTTCGGAGCATGCCGAGGCGTTTGTGCGGCACGAGGCGATCCTGCAAGCGGCGGAGCAGGTCCTTGCTCCCGCCTGCGACACGGTCCAGCTCAACCTGACGCAAGGTGTAGCCATCCACCCTGGCGAACTGGCGCAGATGCCGCACCGCGACCAGGACATGTGGCGGCTTGGCCCAGGCGCCGCCGAATGCCTGGTCAACGTGATTTGGCCGTTCACGCCCTTTACCCGGCAAAACGGCGCAACCCGGATCTGGCCGCGCAGCCACGGCCCGGCCGCACGCGAGGATGCGCCGGACGGTGAAGGGCTGCCAATCGAGATGGAGCCCGGCGATGCGCTGGTGTTCCTCGGCTCGGCGCTCCACGGCGCGGGCGCCAACACCAGCGGCGAGGTCCGGCGGGGAATGATCACGGGGTATTGTCTCGGCTGGCTCAAACCCTACGAGAACCAGTGGCTTGCCTATCCGCCCGCAATCGCCCGCCGCTTTTCGCCCGAGCTCGCGGCACTGGTGGGCTACCGGCAGCACCGGCCGAACCTCGGCAACCACGAGGGGCTTTGTCCATCGGTTCTGCTGGGCAAGGGCCCTCCCCGGAACTGCGGCGCAAGCGATGCGCTGCTGCCTGCACAGGCCGCAGCCGTAGCCGAATATGCCGCCTGTCAAAGGGACGCCGGATGAATGCCGGCCCGCGATCCTCCCAGGCTTACGATGACCTGAAACGCCTGCTGCTGTCGGGTACGATTGCCCCTGGCGAACGGCTGGATCCCGCCAGGCTGGCCGGAGATATCGTCTCAGGGGTGACGCCGCTGCGCGAAGCGCTGCTCAGGCTGGCAGGCGAGCGGCTGGTCGAGATCCGGCCCAATACCGGCTTTCACCTGCCGGTGATGACCGAGACGATCCTCATCGACCTCTACCGCCTGAACTTCGAACTGCTGCGCCTGGGCCATGCCGTTGCGGGAAGCAGGGACGCGGCTCTGCCGGTCCCCTTGCCCGGCGCCTCCTATGCCGACAGCGCCGCCGGTCTGTTTCTCGCTATTGGCGACTCGTCGCAGCGGCCGGAACTTTTCGCCCAGCTCGTCATGATCAATGACCGGCTGGCGAGCGCCCGCGCAGCGGAAAGCCTGCTGTTCGATGATGTCATGCAGGAACTCAAGTCAATTAACGACACGAAACACGAAGGCAAAAACGCATTCACCCGCGCCATCAGAGCCTATCACGGCAAGAGAATAGCGAATGCACGGATGTTAGTTTCGAAAATTTACAATAAAGACTGAATTACACAGAAAATATATTCCCATTATAGGAAGATTATAAATTTTTTATAATCGCCAATTCAAGTCACCTTGTTCCAGCCGCAATATCGCGGCATTTGCAGAAGGAGACTGAAATGGAACGCGAAGACACCGTCATCGACCTGGGCTCCGCCACTGTCGAAACCAGGGGCCCGATCGGCCAGGGCAATGATCTCGTGCTGGCTTTCGAACAGCCGGGTCTCACGGACGACTGACCCAAGAGGATGCGCGGCTGGGGCCGCGCATCCTTCTGCCCAGGACATTGCAAGGGAAAATGCATCATGCCGACATCGCTGCGCGGCGGCCTATCGTTCTGCACCCTTGGTGACCGCATTGTCTTCCTCGACCTGCCCGCCGACCGCTATTTCGGCCTGTCGCACGAAGCGGAGGATATTTTCAGGCGGGCTTTGGCCGGTCATCCGATTTCGCGGACCGAGCGGGACATCCTGGTAAAGGCCCGGATCATCGTCCCGGGCGATGCGCCGCTGAGCCTCGCACCCTGCACCGCAGAAACTCCGCATCACAGCGTTTTCGACCAGACGCCCTGCCCCTTGCGCCGACGTGACGCCGCCGTCCTCGCCTGGCACTTGCTCCGTGCGCATGCGAGCCTGCGCCTGAGGGGCCTACCGGCAACAGCAGCGACTCTCGTGCGGCGCAAGACTGCAGCGACACGGGATGGAGATGCTGGCTCAGAAGCCACACGGCGCGCACTTGCTGCAGTCGCCCGCGCGCAGAAGACCTGCGCCCGCATGTTCGGTTCCCATGAACTTTGCCTGCCTTATGCGATCGCAGCGGCGCACAGTCTCCATGCAGCCGGCATACCCGCCGATGTCGTGATCGCCGTCGGCATGCCGCCGTTCCGGGCCCATGCCTGGGTTCAGTGGCGGGATGTTCTGGTCAACGAGCGACTGGATATCGCCGCCCACTACACGCCGATCGCGGTGCTCTAATGCAGAAGTATCTCATCGCTGTCGGGCTGGCTGAAGGCCGGCAACACCGCCTGCAGGAGCAAGCCCGCCGTGCCGGCCTTGCCATCTTCCTGGATCGCCCCGGACTGCTCGCTGCAGGCAATGCGCTGGCCAAGGCAATCCCGATCGGACAATCGGGCTACATTTTCGGCTCGCTTTTTACGCAGGGTAGCGCGAAGCGGGTGCTGTCCCTGCCCGGATCCGAGGCGAAGCAGATCCTGGGGAGCGGCGGCAGACACCTGATCGGCAAGTACTGGGGCGACTACGTCGCGCTGATACCGCTTGCCGAGGGCACGGCGGTGCTGCGCAGTCCGTTCGGCACGCTGCCCTGTCTCTATCACGCCGCCGACCGGCATGCGCATCTGGCCTCCGATATCGACACGTTGCAGCTTGGTACGAAGCAGTCATGGTCCATCGACTACGATGCCGTTGCGCGGCAACTGGTGTTTGCCGACATGCGGCTGCGGGAAACCTGCCTTGAAGGCGTCTGCGAAGTGCGAGGCGGCGAGCGCATACGTTTCCTCGGCGGCAGGGCCGAGCATCGTATCCTCTGGTCGCCCTGGGACTTCGTGCTTGCGGACAGCGCGCCGCCCCGCGCGGAGGAAGCCGCAGCAAGACTTCGCGAGGAAGCGATCCGCTGCATCCAGGCGAAAACCTATGACGCCGATCGATGCCTGGTCATGCTCTCGGGCGGGCTAGATTCGTCGATTGTCGCTGCTGCGCTGGCCGCGAGGGACCGGGAGGTCGCTTGCCTCAACCTCGTTGCCCCGGCATCGGCCGGTGACGAACGCGTCTATGCCCGGGCCGCCTGCGAGCACCTCGAGCTCCTCCTTGCCGAAAGGAGAATGAATGAAGGCTCACTGCTGCTAGACCTGCCAGCTTCACCAAGTCTGCCGCGTCCGGTGGCCCGCAGCTTCGAACAGATGCTCTACCGGACGGCAGGAGATATCGCAGAGGAGCTCGGTTGCGACACGATCGTCGACGGCGGCGGCGGCGACAATGTGTTCTGCTCGTTGCAATCGGCTTCGCCCGCTGCAGATTGCCTGCTCGATCGCCAGGGTCCACGCGCGTTCTGGCACACTTGCAACGAGATAGCGGCGCTTACCCAGGCATCGGCATGGCGGGTCGCGAGAAAAGCCATCCGGCGCGCCTGGGAACGCTCGCGTCCCTACCGCTGGCCTGCAGCCAGGCAGATGCTTTCCCCTGACGCGGTCGCAGTTGCCCACCGGAAGGATCTACACCCCTGGCTGTCGGCCGGCCATCCGCCGCGACCGGGCCGATCCGCTCAGATCGCACAGCTCATCGGCGCCCAGAGCTTCATGGAAGACGGCCCCCACGGCACAAAATCGAATGTCGTGTCTCCGCTCGTGAGCCAGCCGCTCATCGAACACTGCCTGTCGCTCGCGCCATGGCAATGGATCGAGCGCGGATGCAACCGGGCCATCGCCCGCCGCGCTTTCTCGAACATGCTACCGCCCGAAGTGATCTGGCGGCACAGCAAGGGCATCCCGGACAGCTATATCGTGCAGCTTTACGAGGCCAATCGCGAGATGATCCGCGATCGGTTGCTCGGCGGACTGTTGGCCGCGGCAGGCGTAATCGATATCGCTTCCGTCGAAGCAGCGCTGGACGATCCAACTCCCTTCAGGGGACGGGAATGCAGCCGGATCGTCAGGCTGATGGATGCCGAAATCTGGGCCCGCGCGATCAGGGGCTGATCGGACTGCCTCCCTTCGATGCCTTGCGCGCAAGTTCCTGCCAGCGCGCGTACTGTTCCCGTTTCCCGGGCGCCGGATCCTCATGATCCCGCAACCAGAAGTTGAACCAGTCGATGGCGCGATCGTAGACCGCAAGCCGGTGCGCCGGCTGCCACTTGTTGTGATACTCGTCCGGGAACACATAGACTTCGAGCGGTTTGCCTGCCTCGGTCAGCGCGCCGATGGCCGGTAGTCCAAGCGACGCCTCCCGATCCGCCACCTGCATGAGTATCGGGGTATCGATCTTGCGCGCGTTGACCGAAAGCGAAATCGGCTTCCAGTACTCCCGGTCATTATCGACCGAAGGCGGGACGCCCCGCCGCAGGATTTCCGCGCCCCATGCGAAGCCTCCGAGCACGGTCTGGGTCAGCAGGTCATCGCAGCAGGTACTCATGGCCGCCGCCTTGAACCGGCGGGAATTGATCAGCGCGAACTCGATGGTGGAGGCACCGTCGCTGAGGCCGCTGATGCCGATGCGTCCGGGGTCGATCGTCCCGGTCGCCACGGCGGCATCGATGCCTGCCTCGATCGCAGAAAGCGTGTTCCTGCGATCGGCCCAGCCGTTCCAGTCGGCAGCGCGGCCCTGCTCGAATGTCCTTACGGAAGGGTCCTGGCTACCTATGGACGGCGGGCGATCGAAGCTCAGCACGGCGAGGCCCTTCGCGGCCATGGGATAAATCGGATAGTCATCGCCGATCCCGCCCCGCAGGAAGCCGGTGCTGCGATACTGGACGACGACGAGAGGCAGCTTGCTCTTGCCGTCGTAATCCGGCGGCAGCACGAGGTCGGCCCAGGCGGGATAGCCGCGATCGCTGGTGACCTTGAGGCGCATGACCTTCCCGAGGTTCAGGTTCGCAAACTCGGGGTTCGGGTCGAAAACGAGGCGGCTGCGCCCCGACGCAAGATCGACCCCCATGATGCGTCGGGGCGTGGCGGCGTTCTCGCGGCCGCATAGGAGTTCGTCACCTGCAAAGATGCAGCCGGTCAGGGCATCGTTGGTACGCAGAATGGTGGTGAGGCGATTGCTGGACGGCACCCAGCGGTAGAGGACGAATTCCTCGCTGTTCCATCCTTCGCGGGCGAGGAACACGACGGATTTTCCGTCCTGCTGCCAGAACAGGCGGCCGATCTTGCCGGCGCAGCCCTCGGCCTTGCAGGCGATATCCCTTCCGCCGGGCAGTCGCGCCCAGACCCGGCGCTTCGCATAGGGAAGGTCATTGACCGGCGCTGTCCATGCCGATGCGCCGTTCGGAGCCCGAACGGCAAGCTCGTAAGGGGCTCCCGCTGCCGGCGGCGGATTTATGAACCGCTCCTCCTGCGGCGTCGCCGGGCGAACCTTGGGACCTGCGAGTTCCACCACGAAGGCCGCTCTCGCCAGGTCCTTTGCCCACGGCTGCGGCTCCCAGGATTGCATGGGCAGGATACTCTTGTCGTAAAGCCACCCGGTTCGGGCTTCACGGGCGATCCTCTCTCTTGCGGCGTCCCGGCCCGGTCTGGTGAAGTAGGCAAGCGCCCCGGAATCCGGAAGCCACTTGAAATTCTCGACATTACTGCCTTCATGGGTGAGCACGCGGCTACCGCTCCCGTCGGCCTTCGCGGCGACGAGCTGGACAATGCCGTCCACCTCCTTGCGGTAGGCGATCGCGGTCCCGTCCGGCGACCAGGCGGGAACGATCGTGTCGGGAAAGCCGGTGACGATGTAGAGGTCGCGGAACACGGCCGCGAGGCGCGGGATCGCTCCCCCGCGATCGATGATCTGCGGCGCGCCGCCGCCCCCACGCGGCATGACGACGAGCGCCGAGCAATAGGTATTAGTCGTGGGATCACCCCGGGCGATGACGAAGGCGATACTGCGCCCGTCGGGCGACAAGGCATAGGGGCTCTGCGGATTTGAAATCACCTCGGTGTCGCCGACATCGCGGATCCGGGCGAGATCCATCGTGGTCATGGTCCGGCGCGATGTCCCTGACGACGGCCCTGATGATGGCGCTGTCGCAGCCCCCGCCCCCGCTGACAACTCGGGCGCCAACTCCGGCGACCGCAGGGCCTGAGCCGGAGGAAGTAGGTCGTCGCAGGCGGCGCGCGCCTGGCTCGCACTGCAAAGAGCGCCCGCCAGTGCAAGCAGGCTGGAAAAGAACTTTACCATTTCTTGAACACCGTAAGACTGAGGACGCGGCCGAAGGGCGAGTAGTTGGTGCTGTCGTAGGGCGTGTCGGTATAGGCCCGGACCGCGATGGGGTTGGGCTTGTCGTTGAAGGCGTTCTGGATCGAGGCGATCACCTCGATCCCGGCGAGCAGGGCGCTTCCCCGGTTCGCGTGATCCAGGCGCGCGTCGTTCCGGTCCAGGTGATAACGCAAGGTCAGATCGACCGGCGCCATGGCGCCGATCCGGGGTGCGGAAACCGAGCGGACATCGCGGACCGGCCCGATGTAGTTGACCGCGGCGAGCAGGGAAAACCGCTCGTCGCTCCACCCGACCTCGCCGCGCGCCCGGTAATGCGGCGGGTTGAAGATCGTCCCGGCCATCTGCGTGACCGCCTGCCCCGCCGCGATCTGCTGCCTGCTCTCGATGTAGCTGCCGTTGAAGGCGGCACGCAGCACGCCTCCGCCCAGATCGAACCGATAGCCGGCCAGCACATCGACCCCACGTACCGTCTGGCGCCCGGCATTGATGTTGGAATTGTCGACAATGGCGATCACCGTTGCCGGATCGTAGGCGGCACCGGAATAGTTGGTGAAGGTTGCTCCTCGCGCCAGCGCGTCTGCCTGTTCGTCCGGGTCTGGATCACGCGTGACATAAGGGGCATAGATCGCGTTCGACAGCGACTGCGCGGTATAGGGGATCGGCGCAACGATCCGGTCGCGGTAGCGAATGTCGAAATAGCTGATTTCGAGTTTGAATCCTTCGAGCGCCCTGGGGTGAAGGTCGAGCGTAGCCGACCAGTTGGTCGAGCGTTCTGGCCGCAGGTCCGGATTGCCGCCCGAGACCAGGAGGGCTGTTCCGCCGCTGCTTCCGCCCAGCGCCGGGGCGGCGTAGAGGGAGACTGTCGCGGGCCGGAATTGCTCATAGAGCGTCGGCGTGCGGTACGAACGCCCCCAACTGCCCTTGACCGAAAGATCCCTGGTCGGCGCGTAGATCGCCCCGAACTTCGGAGTGACGACCGAGCCAACGCCTGGGTAACGCTCGTAGCGCGCGGCAAGGCTGACATCGAGCCGCTCGCCGAGCGCGGCAAGCTGACCCTCGCCAAACACGGGAACGGCAAGCTCGCCGAAGGCATAGTAGCTGTCTTGCGAAGCCTCGATCGAGGCGCCGGGCGTCGAGCCCATTCGCCGGAAGTCATTCCGACGATATCCTCCGCCGAGCGCGGCCTTCACGCTGCCACCGGGGAGTTCTACAAGTCTGCCGGTGCCGGAGAGCTCGATATTCCGCGTCGTGTTGCGATAGACTCCGGAGCTGGCTTCGGTCCGAACCCCGCGAATGGTGTTCACACCGGCGAACGCGGAGCGATTCCAGCCGTAGCTGCCGCCCAGCGTCGCCAGCCAGTCGGAGGGCAGCGCAAGGGTCAATGACGGTGCAGCGCCCCAGGCCTCAGACCCACGCGCGAAATCGACGCGGCTGACCGCAAGATCGCCGGACGCATTGAGCGGCAAGGTCTGTTTCCACCAGCGCTTGTTGTAGAGAAGGTCGAGATCGAACGTGAGATTGTCGGCGAGATCCTGCCGCAGCACCAGCGCGGCATTGTGGTGGCGCAGGTAGGGTGCCAGCGTGACGCCCGGTGTTCGCGCCTCGGCATAGGAGCGCCGATCCGCTTCGATCGCGGTGGTCCGCGCGAATTCATAGGAGGCGAGCACGCTTCCCGACTGCCAGGTCCTTCCCGCCGTGGCGCCGTACTGCTGCTGGAAATTTCCGCCGTCTGTCGAACCGGCCAGCCGCGCGCTCGTCTCGAGGCCATCGAAACGCCGGCGCAGGATGATGTTGGCGACCCCTGCCACCGCATCCGAACCGAACAGCGCCGAGGCCCCGTCCGGAACCACATCGATGCGCTCGATCGCACCGAACGGGATGGCGGAGACGTCGACCCCCTGGGTAACGCCGGCGTAGCTCATACGCCGACCGTCGAGCAATGTCAGCGTGGCATCGCTGCCAAGCCCCCTGAGGTTGATCGAGGATCCGCCGTCGAGGTCGACGCCCCGCCCGCCCGGAACGTTGTAGCCCACGCCCGCATTCTGCCCGCCGCCGAAGTTCTGGGGGATGGCGCGCAGGACATCGGCAACGGACGATTGCCCCGCATCGCGCATCGCCTCGCGTTCGTACGTGAGGGTAGTCGAGGCAATGGCCGCGCCGCGAATGCGCGTTCCCGTGACGACGATCCCGTCACCGGCCTGCCCGTCCGCTGCCCGCCGGCCGATCACGAAGCCGGACCCACTTGCCCTCGCCTTCAGTCCGGTCCCGACCAGAAGCACCCGAAGCGCCTCCTCCAGGCTATAATCGCCGTCGAGACTGCGCGCACTGCGACCGGTGACCTCAGCGTCATCGGCGCTGATGTTGGCAGCGAACACCTTCCCGAGCTCGCGAAGCGCGGCAGGCAGCGGCTGCGCCGAAATATGGACCGATTGTCGCTCGGGTGCCCCGGCACTTGCCTGAGCCTCAGCCTGCGCCTGCGCTGTGATCGGGGCACAGCATGCCATTGCGGCTGCAGTCAGGCTGCAGCACGCCAGAAAACGGTAATGCACTTGGTGACCTCCATCCCGAAGAACCGCTGTTCGCTGGATCCTTCATGACGGGAACGGCCCCCTGTCGGATTTACCCTACCGCCTTTTTTGATTTTTTTCCGGGGCCGGGAGAACCAGCGCCAGAGTGCCGTCATCCCGCGCTTGCGCCGCCAGGCCGAACGTCTGCGCGGCCTGCCGGGCAAAGGCGTCCGGATCGGAGCGCCGGAAGGAACCGGTTATCTTCATTCCCGCCGGAACCGCACCGTCGATAACGACAGGGATTGGACTGGTGCGGTTGAAGGCGGCGACGGCATCGAAAAGATCCAGACCATCAAACGCGATCATGTCGCGCGGCCACTGCAGGGCCGCGGGGATGATGGCACGCGGTCTGCCGAGCGTCCCGCCGGCGATAGAGACGCCTTCCCCCGCCTTGAGATCAACACCGTGTCTTCCTGCATGGAGGCTGCGGACCTCGACCGCGCCTTCGAGAAGCGAGACATCGGCGGCGGCGCCCGGCAGGAGCGCGACGTCGAAGAGGGTTCCGTGCGCCACGACGCTGCCTCCGCCCGCCTCGACGAGGAACGGCCGTCTCGTTTCATGGGCAACCGCAAAGCGTGCCCGGCCGGCAAGCAATCGCAGTCTCCGTTCCCCTTCGTCAAACGCCACCTGCAGGCGCGCGCCGCGATCGAGGGTAACATTCGAACCGTCGGGAAGCGTGACGGTTCGCGGGGCCTTATCCATTGCCGCCGACTCGAGCCGAGGAGAACCGGACTGTGCAGCGAACCTGCCTGCGCCCTTGAACGCCAGCATGGCTCCGAGGCCGACCGCAAGGAATGCCGCTGCAGCCCATGTCCAGCCCGGCAGGGTGATTTTCCGGCGCCCCAAGCCTTCGAGACTGCGGCGCTTACCCGTCGCGGTATTGGCCAGGAACATGGTCGTGTCCCAGGCGCGCTGCTTGTCTTCGTAGGCCTGCGCCCGCGCCGGATTGCTACGCCAGGCCTCGAAGGCGGCGCGCGATGCGTCTGCGTCGGGCCCGCGCATGCGCGCGAACCAGTCAGCCGCTTCCTGCTCTATGCTCATCGCGGCACCGGCCCTGCTCCCGCTGCGATCGTCACGGCTTCAGGTGCCGGGACACATGGGCGATCGCCTTGCTCATATGCTTCTCGATCGCCTTCACACTCAGCCCGGTCCTTGCCGCTATCTCGCCATAACTATAGCCGTCGAGCCGGTGCGCGAGAAAGATCTCCCGGGTCCTGGGTTTCAGACGGGCCACGATCGCCTCGAGGCGCACCAGGGTATCCCTTGCCTCCAGGGCCGAAACGGTATCGAAACCCTCGAGTTCATCGACCGCATCATTATGAAATTCGGCGCAGCGCCGGACGGCCTGGCGCGCCTCGTCCCTGATGAGGTTGAGCGCCGCCTGCCGCAAGTACGCAGCCGGGGCGACGACTTCGAGCGGATCATCCCTTCCCCGTCCGGCAAGCCGCATGAAAAGCTGCTGGACGATATCGGCGGCGCGGTCCGCCGAAGTATGACGGACCGCAAAACGCAGGAGCCGGTCGCGGTGCGCATGGTAGAGCCGCTCGAGCCAGTCGGGATCGCGCCGGACAAGCCGGTCCTCCGGAGGCAGGGGCTCGCCCTCGCAAACCACGCGCGATTCCGGGCAATCGTCCGATGCCCTCTTCAGCCGCATGGCGATGCCCTTTCGGCAACGACCGCAGCCGATCCATCCCGCAAGGTGCGGAAGCCCTGGTTGCCCATCTTCATGGGCTTTCTCCATACGGAGTTCGCCCGGCCTGAACCGAACGAAACCAACGTTTCGAAATCGAGTACCGGCGCCTTTAGCCATGACGGCCTGGACATTCGCGCCAGCGGCCCGGATGCTTTCGCGCCGAGCGATTGTTCCAGGAGGGGGTTGGCTCACCTCCACGCCGGCAAGCAGCGCGATCTCCAGCTTACGCACGGATCGCCGCATTGCAAGCTGAGCGAATGCGGGACCCGGACATGAAGGTTCGATGCTTGAGCAAAGGCCGGGATCTTTAGCCGCGAGCGGCTTGGACATGCATCCCGGCATCCCGAAGATTCCAGCAGGCCGCGATAAAAGCAGCTTCATGGAATATTGATCGCCGCGAAGACAAACTATCATTTCAAGCCGGAAGCCCCGGTTAAAAGATTGAAAGCCAGCCCGACGCCGGAACCGTTTTGCCCCAGGCTAGCCTTGCCAGCGTCATTACGGCGCTGCGGACGGCCTGTCCCATTTTGAAGAATCTCGCGGCCGCGCGTGATGGCCGCGCCCAAAGTGGTTGATGCGTCCGCCCCGCCTTGCCGACACCAGGCTGTAAGGGACCGGATTGATCGCCGGGCACAGGTCGGGCGTAAAGATGGAAGGTTGTTATCGGTTGCCGGCCGTGATCGGCATGCCGCCGAGGTCGGCGCGCTTGTGGATGATGGCATGATTATGAGCGGGCTGCCAGAGAGCCGGCCGGTGGCAGCAGCCCACATTGCTGGTGGCCGCCTTCTCCGGCGGCCAGAGCATCGCTCAGCGCATCGCTGCTCGTGTGACCGTCGCCAAGCGATTGATCAGCCAAGAGATGTGAGGGCGCCAACGGTGATGGTAAGGCTACGCTAAAGCGCGTCAGACCAGGGAAAAAACCGCTTTGTAGCGGAAACCATCGGGCCGGAATTCGGTCTGCGCAGATCCGCCTTCTGCTGAAGCGACGCCGCGAAGATAGCGCAGTCCAAACCCGCCACTGTCTGTCTGAGCGGCCGGGATCACATAGCCCTGCTCATTCCAGTCGATCAGGATCCTATCCTCCCCCATTGTCGCATCATGGCCCCAGGTCATGGATATCCGGCCTTGCTGGCTCAATGCTCCATGGGAAAGGGCGTTGGCCACAAGCTCATTGAGCATGAGTGCGAGTGAGCCGGCTTTTGCTGGGGGTGTTGCAATGACTGGTCCCTCCATGGTCAATACCGGGAGCTGGGCGGGTGGAATCGCCTTGCCAATCACCGCCATGACCAGCTTTTCAAACGATACCGGCTGCCACGAATTCGAAGCCAGGATATCGTGAGCCGCCGAGAGCGCACGCAATCGACCTTCGAATGCCCTTCTCGCTTTTTCCGATCCAGGAACCGAACGGAAGGTCTGATTGGCGATACCCTGAATGATGGCAAGGTTGTTTTTGACGCGGTGATCCAGTTCATCAATCAGGGCGGATTGTCTTTCTTGAGCCTTCACCTGCGCGGTCACGTCATGTCCCTGGACGAAAACCCCTGAAACCGTACCTTCCGGCGCGACTATCGGCTGATAGAAAAGGTCAAAGAAGCGGTTCCCCGTATCTGCGGAGGGTTCCGCACCGAACTCCAGCTTGACCCCCGTTCCGATAAACGGCGCGCCGCTCGCCGCAACCGCATCCAACTGCGCTGCAAATCCATTGCTGCTCCATTCCGGCAATGCGTCAGCGAGACGTGCGCCGATGAGGTTATGGACGCCGCGCAACGCGCGGAACGCCCGATTGGCCAATACAAAACGATGCTCGGGTCCTTCGAGGATAGCGGTAAAGCCAGGTGCCTGATCGAAAACATCCCTCAGCCACTCAGCCTCGCGAGCGAGATCGAAATTTTTCGCCTGCACGGCCTTTGCTCGGTCAATCAGTCCAGCCTCGTCGCGAAGCCGGCGTAGCCCACGCAATTCTGTGACATCAACGGTATGTTGAAGGATGTATTTGACCTCGCCGTCCTCGTCGAGTTGGGGCGTATGCGTTGCGCTCCAGAAGCGTTGCTCCATTCCTCCATTCGGCGTTTCGATATCGTATCGGATATGAGCGATCTCGTCGGCTTGCCGGGTCGTCAGGACACGGTCGAAAGATGCCCGCAGCAGCTTATGGCTGTCCGACAAATCGGGGCTTGGAAAGGCCTCGAATATGCCCTTCCCCAGAAGCTCCGAGCGTTCGCGCATCGTGGCCTTCAGATAGGCATCGTTCATCCACGAAATGACCAGATCCCGATCGATCACGATGTAGGGGTTTGGCGAATGGGTGAGCAAGGCTTCGAAGTTCATGGAAGAAAAATGCCGCTTGAGGCCGTAAGGTCCCGGGCAACTGCAGAATTTTGCGCGTGTTTGCAATCCGCATCCCGGTAGCTGCAAATGTCAGAGCTAAATTTCGCGTTCCGACGGAGGTAATTGTCGCAAGATCGGCCCGGAAACTTGCCTCACGCATGCGCCTAGCCTGATTAACTCGGCTACGACCGAGGTGGAGAGGGCCTTGCGTGTTCCCGATTACCAACTTGCTTCGCGCGGCCCCCATGTCGTCAAAAGGGGCGAAACCTTGCCCTTTTCGTATGTCTGCGTGCCGACAGCGCGGTGCGAGGTTTCGCCACCATCACAAGGAGCAGGTCCAATTCGCTCAACGTCTCGGGCATGCGCGGGAGCCAGCCTTCGCCGCGCCAGGCATCGAGGGGCGCTCGACCGATCGATTGGTGGTGGCGCACGTTGGAGGTCGAAATGATGTAGCGCCCGATTGCAGCGTCAAGCGCGGCAAGCGAAAGACGATGAGGTGATGTCGGCCTGCCATTGCGAAGGTTGCCTGGGAGTTCAGTGTTGAACGTCCGAAACAGGCACTCGAACTTTCTGCTACCTTGTGGGCGGGCGATGGCTGAGGAGATCAGCCGTATGCGCAGATCGACGGCCCCTTGCTCCAGATGCGTGCTTGTGAAATCCGAGACATGATCGACAAGAAGAACTTCGGGGAACCCGCGCTCGGGCCAAGCAGGATCTGCCTTTCGCCAGATCCTTCATATCGACAATGATACGCGTTCGTTCACGGCGAGCTTCGCGTTTTTCCGCGGCAAGGGCCACGGCGCCCCATGACTTGGCCGCCTTCTCGGCCACGAGGCATTCGGAAGTGAGATGAACCTCATATGGTGTGTGACAGGCAAATTGCCATGGGCGAAGGTCCATATCGCTAGGCAGCGCTGCGATCCGCGACGTAAGCGCTTGTCAGTGCAGATCTACTTTCACAGTCATGTGGTCCAGCATGTCCGCAGGTCCCCCGTAACTTCCGCTGACCGGCGTCACCTGGAGAATCTCACGCCCAACGGCTACCGGCACAAGGTTGAAGCCACCGACGCTGCGATTGGTAGGATCGAAGGTGATCCAGCCGGCGCCAGGCACAAAGACTTCCGCCCAGGCATGGGTAGATCCACTCGCATGCCGGCCGATGAGGTTTTCCAAACGATTATCGAGGTAACCAGAGACGATCCGTGCGCCAAAACCAAGGCCGCGCGCTGCTTCGACGAACAGCACCGCGAAATCGCGGCATGATCCCCAGCCACGGTTCAGCGTCTCCAGAGGTGATTGCGTGCCTTCGTCGTCGCGAGCCTGATAGGAGATCCAGTTCGGCATCCCGGCGTTCAAATCCTTCAGAAGTGCAAGTGTATCGGTAGGATTTCCACCGACGAACGCTTGCGCCCAATCCCGCAGCCGATGGGCATCGTCAGGATACTGCATGACAGTCAGACTGCCGAGATCCGTCCAGTCGTCGTCGCTGTATCGAAACGGATAGTTGATCGCGGACGTGGCGATGTCGAATATAGGCCAGGCGACAGCGCCTGTCCTGAGCAGTGATCGGCTTTCGATGATCAGACTGTCGGTCATGGCCACAAAAGTTGCGGTCGCGACCATGTTGCCCGCCACATCGCTTGCCCAGGAAATGCCTGCATCGGGCGTGATGTCGAGATCGAAGGACACAAGTCCGATGTCATGCCCTTCGCGCGGACGCAGCATCAGTCGATGTGGCCCAAGCTGCACCTGCTGGCGATAATGGTAGGATGTGCGATGCCGGATGGCCAGCATGGTCAAATGGCTGCCATGACGCCCGCCAGGACGACAAGGGTGAGGGGTGTCAGCGTATCGATCCGCGGCGAATAAGATTGACGATTGTGAGGAGGATAACTGCCCCCGCAAGCGACACCAGGAATGTAAGGAATGTGAGCGGCGCATTGTTGATGTCGCCTTGCGCGAAAGCCAGGCCCCCGATGAAGGAACCGATAATGCCGACCACAATGTTGAGGATGATGCCCTGCTGTCCATCCGTGCGCATGATCACGCTTGCGAGCCAGCCGATGATGCCGCCGACGACGAGCCACATGATGATTCCCAAAATCCTTCTCCCGTGATCCAGAAGACGATTTTGGCCACGTCGGCACATCGCAACCGGAATTGCACGAACCATCCAATCGGCATAATTGTTCCAAAACTTATACGCCTCACACTAAACAATATTATTATTCAAACTTATCAGCATTATAGCCGTAATTTCCAAATAAAGGCGCAATGTTTAAAACTTTATTTGATGTGGATCGTTCTTTCATAGCTCCAAGCGAATGCTTTTCATCCTGGAACATGTGCTTGCAGTCATATAGCAAACGTAGATTTTATTACCGTCGTCAACGGCATTTGCGTTTGCGAGGAACATCAACATGAAGCGTGTAATGATCTCCGTCCTGATCGGAACGGCAATGCTCGGCGCCCCCACGGTCGCCCTCTCCCAATCAACCATACCCGCAACGACAGGTAGATATTCCAGCGGTGATGTGGGCGTCGCGCCAATCCATGGCCTCGATGGCCCGGCCTTCTTGGCTGCAGCATCCGACGCCAACCAGTTTCAGATCGCTGCAAGTCGGCTCAGCCTCACACGCTCGCAGCGCAGCGACGTCAAGGACTATGCCCGGCGAATCATCTCAGAGTCGCAAACCTCCCAGCAGACGCTGCTAGCCTCGCTGAACAACGATCAGCGCAGGATCGCCCGACCGACCACCCGATTGTCGGCCGAACGCGCCTCGATGCTGAAGATGTTACGAAGCACGCCTCGCGGATCGTTCGACAATCTCTATCTCACCCAGTCCGCACAAGTTCAGCAAGGCAATTGGGCTGCCTACAAGGGCTATGCCGAAGATGGCGTTGACCAGTCGCTCAAACAGGTTGCCGGAAACGGCGTGCCGATCATCGAGCAGCAACTCCAGCAGGGCGGTGCGCTGCTGCCATCGGCCCTCTCGGCAAATTGAGCGCCATAATGAGCCGGGCCCATTCCCTCAGGTTCCTGACGCTGCCCAAATCAAGGATACAGACATGAATAACAAGCATGACATTTCGGTGCTCAACGGACTGATCGCCACGACTTTCGATAGCCTGAAAGGCTTCGAGGATGCCGCCGCCGAGGCGAAGAGTACGCGCTTCGTCGACCTGTTTGCAGGTTTCGCGCGCGATCGCAGACAGGTCGTTGCTTCCCTGCAGGCAGAAGTGCGCGGACTGGGGGGTGACCCCGAGGATAACTCCAGTTTCCTGGGCGCGGCTCATCGCATCTTCATGGACCTCAAGCACGCGTTCGCCGGCAAGAGCGACAAGGCAATCATCGACGAAGTCGAGCGCGGCGAGGATCATATCAAGGCAAAGTTCGAAATCGCGTTGAGGGACACCGACCTGCAACCCGCAACACGGGATATCATTCGCGACGCCTTCGCCTTTGTGAAGGCCGGGCACGACCAAACCAGCACTTTGAAGCACAGTCTCGTCTGAGAATGTCCGGTCCGGGGCGGCGCCTGCTGCCCTTGGCTTTCACTGAAAGGAGCCAAGCCATGGACACCAATGCAGAAGCACCAGCCGCGCCCGTCGGCGCGGCTGCCCTGATCTCCGCCGACGACATTCGCGGCAAGGCCGTGCATGGCCGCGACGGTGACAAGCTGGGTACGATCGCCAAACTTGTCCTGGATGAGCGGACCGGGCAGATCGCCTATATTATCCTGTCCACCGGGGGATTTCTCGGATTGGGGCAGAGCTATCACCCCATTCCCTGGTCGGCTTTTCGCTTCGAAGAGACCGAGGGCGGATATGTGGCGAGCATCGACAAACGAATGCTGGAAGGCGCGCCGAGTTTTCGGCCGGATTCAGCACCTGTATTCGATGAAGCCTATGGCCGGCGCGTGACCGACTATTACCGGGCCGCGCCCAGGAGCGCCGACTGATCCGGACGAGCCTTGCCCGGGATAGGGGACATTTGCCCGTCGTCGAATAGATGCCGGGCTTATACGTGATCGGTGCTATGGTGCATCTGCCAGTCCCTGTCCTCCTGGAAGGAGTGCCGGATTCGCAGTTTCCCGGAATAGCTTTCATGATTGCGAGCTTTCCGGTTTCCCCGGAAAGGGGCATCATCATGAACCGACCTATCCATCCCGATGTCGCCCAAGGTCTTGCGCTGGCGATCCTGGCCTCCTCCGCCGCGCCCGCGTTGCTTCTCGACGGGGATTTGACGGTGATCGCCGGCAGCGCATCTTTTTACCGCACTTTTGGCCTTGATCCGCCGAATGTCAGCGGACAGTTGGTGTTCGCACTCGGCGCAGGCGAGTGGGACGTGCCACAACTTCGCTCGTTGCTCGGCGCCACCCTATCGGGCCATGCCATGATCGACGCCTATGAGATGGACCTGAAGGGCATGCCTTCTCCGCGGCGCCTCGTTCTGAGTGCCCAGAAGCTCGAGTATGGCGAACCGGAACAAGTTCGTCTGCTCCTGACTATCTCCGACGTAACGGAGGCACGGCTTAGCGAGAAGCTCAAGGATGACCTGCTCCGCGAGAGGGCTATCCTGCTCCAGGAGCTTCAGCACCGCGTCGCCAACAGTCTCCAGATCATTGCGAGCGTGCTCCTACAGAGCGCGCGGCGGGTGCAGTCGGACGAAGCGCGCGGACATCTCCACGATGCGCACAATAGGGTCATGTCGATCGCCAGCCTCCAACAGCAACTCGCGGCATCGCGGTTGGGCGATGTCGAACTGCGCGGCTATTTTACCCAGCTATGCGAAAGCCTCGGCGCCTCGATGATCCACGATCATGACAAGGTGTCGATCGCGGTGACCGCCGACGGGACCAGCGTGATTGCCGATATCTCGGTCAGCCTCGGACTGATTGTCACCGAACTGGTCATCAATGCACTCAAGCATGCGTTCCCCGGGGGACGCGATGGAAAGATCCTCGTCGATTATCACGTGCAAGATGTCGGCTGGACGTTGTCGGTCAGCGATGACGGCGTTGGCACGCCCGAGATGCTGGTCGATGCAAAACCGGGCCTCGGCAAAAGTATCGTCGACGCTTTGGCCAGTCAGTTGCATGCGACCGTTGAGATCGAAGGCGGATACCCGGGGACGATCGTTTCGATCACGCATACAAAATTTCCATCGTCCTAACGCAGCTCTCGCGGCGCAGGTCGAGATCGCACAGCACGAGATCACCTACAGAAAGCCGGCCTTATTCCATGACATCGTGGCGTCCCTTGGCTGGAGGTCCAGTCGCGCGACGTAAGGGACGACAATCCGTTATGGAGCCTCAGGGATAGCGGCCGTTCTGCTCTTGAGGAAAGCAAATCAGCGATTAAGCGAGCGGGAAGGGTCGACTGCTGTCTCCGCACGACAGCCAGCTATTCCTGCGACCCGGCTCCGATCCGGACATTCGCCTAACGGCCATTTTGAAATTCTGGAGATGCCGAGTCTGCAGGCGAGTCAGTCAGCGAGCTGCGCTTCACGACAAGTTGCGGATCTCAGATAGATGCCGGCGTGGTTGGGCCTTGAAGCGCGTAGCGAGTTCGGGGTCGCCGACGAAGGCATCGAGAAAGCCGTGCCAGGTCTGGGTGGTGCGACGTGCCTCACGAAGCATATCTGACAATTCGTCGACGCCATCGTCGGTGAGCGCCGTAATGGTCTCATCGGGGCCAGTGTAAACGCTGATGATGCTGCCGTATGTCAGATTGTCGCCGCTCCAGATGATGGCTTGCAACAGCTCCACGTCCTCGCCGAGCATTTCGGCAGCATAGGCCAGTGTGTGCACATGAGTGATCGTGGCCATCAGGCCACCTCTGCCAACGATACCAAGGGCACCCATTTCCTCTCCATCGCGACAACAATCTATCTGACGCTGGCGTCAATCCATGCCCGCGTTTGCGCGAGCACCTCGTCCGACAATTGTGGGTCGTCGACCGCTCGCGCCAGGATGACGGCGCCAACCATCGCTGCCCAACTTCCAATCGCAGCGCGGCGCTTGTCGGGTGCGGGCAACCCCGGCAGCGACTGTTCGATGCGCGAGATTTGCGTGCGCAGCCCCTCCGTCATGGCGGCTTTCGCGGCAGGCGTCTGATGGCGAATGGCAGCGGCGAGCCCCGCTGCCGGGCAACCACCGCCCGGATTGTCCCGGTGTCGTGGGGCCAGGTAGGATTGCACGAAGTCGCTGAACGTTCCGTCTTCTAAACTGTCCGCTGCGAGCGCGTGCGCAAGCGCCTGCGCCACCAGATCGTCCTTCGAGCGGAAGTGCCCGTAGAACCCGCCATGGGTAAGGCCTGCCGCTTTCATCACCTCGGCAACGCTGACCGCCTCGAAGCCCTTGTCCTTGAACAAGCCGCTGGCGACCTCGAGAATCCGGGCGCGGTTTTCCGCCATTTTTTCTCGGCTGACCTTCATGTCAAAAATTTCTCCTTCACCGCCGTTGACATTTAAATGATGGTCATCATATTTAACCAATCATGATCATCGTCATGAATATAGGGCCTGAAACAGAAAGAGCAATCCGATGAGCGACATTCCTGCAGTTCTGATCACCGGTGCCTCCCCCGGCATTGGCGGCACTTACGCCGAGCGGTTCGCGCGGCGCGGCCACGCCCTGGTGCTGGTCGCGCGCAACGCGGCGCGGATGGAGGCGCTGGCGACCCGCCTGCGCCAGGAGACTGGCGTCACGATCGACATTCTCCCAGCCGATCTCACCCAGCCAGCGGATCTCACCAAGGTGGAGGCCAGGCTGCGTGAGGATGCAAGCATTGGAATCCTGGTCAACAATGCCGGGACGGCGGTCGGCGGAACCTTTGTCGACCAGAGCGTCGAGGACATGACCAGGCTCGTGTCGCTCAACGCAACCGCGCTACTGCGCCTTTCCAAGGCGATCGCGCCGCGTCTGGCCGAGGCTGGCGAAGGAGCGATCGTCAACATCGGCTCGGTCGTCGGCGCGGCCCCCGAGTTCGGCATGTCGGTCTATGGCGCGACCAAGGCCTTCGTGCTGTTCCTGTCGCAGGGTCTCGCGCAGGAACTCGGGCCGAAAGGTGTTTACGTCCAGGCAGTGCTTCCGGCGACGACGCGCACCGAGATCTGGGATCATGTCGGCGCAGACGTCAATGCCATGAACAACGTCATGGAAGTGGGCGATCTGGTGGATGCGGCCCTGGTCGGCTTCGACCGCCGCGAGCCGGTGACCATCCCGCCGCTGCACGATGTCGGGCAATGGGATGCGTTCGACAACGCGCGCAAAGCGATGGTCGGCAACATCGTCAACGCCCTGCCTGCCGAGCGCTATCGCACGCCCGCCTGAGTACCACGCCATTCCCAAGTCTTTGTTGCAACAGCGACCACATTCCAGGTGCTTCATGACCAGCAATACGCTTTTCGAACCCTACACTCTCGGCGCCATCCCGCTTTCGAACCGGATCGTGATGGCACCACTCACCCGCAACCGCGCCGGTCCCGGCCTGGTGCCCGGTGACCTGGCCGCCAAATATTACGCCCAGCGCGCTTCGACCGGACTGATCATCTCGGAGGCAACACAGGTCTCGCAGCAGGGGCAGGGCTATCAGGACACGCCCGGCATCTATACCCGTGACCAGATCGAAGGCTGGCGCAAAGTGACCGCGGCGGTGCACGAAAAAGGTGGTCGCATCGTCCTCCAGCTCTGGCATGTCGGCCGGATCAGCCATGTTGATCTCCAGCCTGACGGTGGCCAGCCGGTCGCGCCCTCGGCCATCCGCGCCGAGACCAAGACCTTCGTCAACAACGCCTTCGTCGAGGTCTCCGAGCCCCGCGCGCTGGCGATCGAGGAACTGGCCGGCATCGTGGAAGATTTCCGCCAGTCTGCTGCCAACGCGATCGAGGCGGGCTTCGACGGCGTCGAGGTGCACGGTGCCAATGGCTATCTGCTCGAGCAGTTCGCCAAGGACGGGGCCAATGTCCGCACCGACGCCTATGGCGGCTCGGTGGAAAACCGCGCACGGCTGATGCTGGAAGTCACGGCTGCGGTGGCACAGGAAATCGGGGCGGCGCGTACCGGCATCCGGATTTCGCCGGTCTCGCCCGCCAACGGCATTTCCTGCAGCGATCCCCAGGCGCAGTATGACTATATCGTCGACCAGCTTGAAGCGCTCGGCATCGCCTACATTCACGTCGTCGAAGGTGCAACGGGTGGCCCGCGCGACATCGCGCACTTCGATTACGGGTCGCTGCGCCGCCGCTTCTCGAAGACCTACATCGCCAACAACGGTTACGATCTCGGCCTTGCGACCGAGCACGTTGCGGAGGGCAAGGCCGACCTGATCGCCTTCGGACGGCCGTTCATCGCCAATCCGGATCTGGTGGAGCGGCTGCAGAGCGGCGCGCCGCTCGCCGAGATCGACCCGGCTACGCTCTATGGCGGCGGTGCGGCGGGCTACACCGACTATCCCCGCTTCACCGACACTTCGAGCACCTGAGCCTGCGGGGGCCGTGCCGCGGGGCGGCCCCCGGCACACCCGTCGTCCTCATTCCCCGACAACCAACGGCAGCACAGCCTATGCCTTACGCCAGATCGAGAACAAAGCCATGGTGACCTTTGCATCCAACGCATCGAATACAGCATTCGTGACCGGCGCCTCCAGCGGCATCGGCAAAGCGGCCGCACTTGCGCTCATGCGCGCGGGCTACCGGGTGATCGGCACTAGCCGCAAGGCGGCACCCGGCGAGGTTCGCGACGGCATACGCATGATCGCGTGCGACGTCACATCGGACGCCTCGGTCGCTGCCGCAGTGGCATCCGCGCAGACCGAAGTCGGCTCCATCCACCTTCTCGTCAACAATGCCGGATACGCCATCTCCGGCGCTGCGGAGGAGAGCTCGATCGAGCAGGTCCGCTCATTGTTCGACACCAACTATCTGGGCGTTGTCCGGGTCACGAACGCGGTGCTTCCGATCATGCGCCGCCAGGCCGGCGGACGTATCCTAAATATCGGCTCGGTCATGGGACTGATCCCCGGTCCCTTCGGTGCCCATTACACGGCGAGCAAGCACGCGATCGAAGGCTATTCGGAATCGCTCGACCACGAAGTGCGACCGTTCGGCATTCGCGTCGCCGTGATCGAGCCCTGGGCGACGAAGACGTCCATCGAGGACAATTCCCCGCGCGGCGACCGGCCAGTCTCGGCCTATGGACAGACCTTCGCGCGCTACCAGGCCGCATTCGCCGTGGCCATGGCGAATGGCGACACTGCGGAGGCAGTTGCGGAAACCATTGTCGCCGCGGCACAGGCACGCAAGCCGCAGTTGCGCTATCCTTCGGGCAAGGACGCACGACAAACGGCCTTTGCCCGGCGCTTCCTGCCGCGCGCGCTGTTCGATCGCACCCTGCGCAAGCAGTTCAACATCGCCTGAAAGACCCGTTCTTTCCACCGGCCCGCGTGCGGGCACGAGAGGCCCATCATGACGAACGCACCCACCTCAACCGCATCGACAAGCTCCTATCGCGACGCTCCCAAACGCTTCGTGACCGCGGGCAAAGTCCGCTTCGCCTACCGCGAACTCGGCCCACGCGGCGGAACGCCCCTGGTCCTGTTCAACCACTGGGGCGCGGTGCTGGACAATTTCGATCCGCGCATCGTCGACGGACTTGCCGCCGCGCGCCACGTCATCGCGCTCGACTATCGCGGGATCGGTCTCTCCGGCGGGTCGGCTCCGGTGACGGTAGGGGAGATGGCGCGCGACATGCAGGCCGTCATCGGGGCGCTAGGCTTCACCAAGGTCGATCTGCTGGGCTTCTCGCTGGGGGGCTTCGTCGCCCAGGACCTCGCGCTCAGGGCGCCGGGGCTGGTGCGCAAGCTGATCCTCACCGGCACCGGCCCTGCGGGCGGCACCGGCATCGATAGAGTCGGCGCCATCTCCTGGCCGCTGATCCTCAAGGGGATGCTGACGGCGCGCGACCCGAAGACCTATCTCTTCTTCACCGCCACCGCCAATGGCCGCCGCGCGGCCAAGGACTTTCTCGCCCGATTGCAGGAACGCAAGGCAGATCGGGACAAGGGACCGACGCCGCGCGCCTTCCTGCGCCAGCTTGCGGCGATAAAGGCGTGGGGGCGTCAGGCTCCGCAAGATCTCACGCGCATCACTATTCCAGTGCTTGTCGCCAATGGCGACAACGACATCATGGTGCCGACCGTGAACAGCCACGACATGGCCAGGCGCATTCCGAATGCCGAACTGGTGATCTACCCCGATGCCGGCCATGGCGGCATCTTCCAGTACCATGGCGAGTTCGTCTCGAAAGCCCTGACTTTTCTCGCCGATTGACCTGACAGCATCGAACGCTGGAGACCGCACGTGAAAGCCTTTGTCGTCGACAAGTACAAGAAGAAGGGTGCGCTGCGCCTGGGCGACATGCCCGATCCCGAGATCGGTGCCGACGATGTACTCGTTCGCATCCATACCGCCGCGGTCAACCTTCTCGATTCCAAGATCCGCGACGGTGAGTTCAAGCTTTTCCTGCCCTACCGCCCGCCCTTCATCCTGGGGCATGACCTAGCCGGAACGGTGATCCGCACTGGCGCCAAAGTGCGGCAGTTCAAGGCCGGAGACGAGGTCTACGCGCGCCCGCGCGACGGGCGCGTGGGCACCTTTGCGGAAATGATCGCGGTAAACGCCGCGGACCTCGCGCTGAAACCGGCCAGCCTGTCGATGGAAGAGACCGCGTCGATTCCGCTGGTCGGCCTTACCGCCTGGCAGGCCCTGGTCGAGGTGGGCAAGGTGAAGCCCGGCCAGAAGGTGTTCATCCAGGCCGGTTCGGGTGGTGTCGGCACATTTGCCATTCAACTGGCCAAGCATCTCGGCGCGACCGTCGCCACCACCACCAGTGCCGCGAATGCCGAACTTGTCAGAAGCCTCGGCGCGGATGTGGTGATCGATTACAAGACGCAGGATTTCGAACAGCTGCTGTCCGGGTACGACCTCGTGCTCAACAGTCAGGATGCACGGACGCTGGAAAAGTCCTTGAGCGTGCTCAAGCCGGGCGGCAAGCTGATCTCAATCTCGGGCCCGCCAGACACCGCCTTTGCCCAATCGATGGGTATGAACCTGGTCCTGCGCTTCGTGATGCGAGTGCTGAGCCGGGGCATCGTGAGAAAGGCGACGCGCCGGGGCGTCGACTATACCTTCCTGTTCATGCGCGGGGATGGGCGCCAACTGGCCGAGATCGCGAAGCTTATCGATGCCGGAGCGATCCGCCCGGTCCTCGACAAGGTCTTTCCGTTTGCGCAGACGGCGGAAGCCCTCGCTTATGTCGAAACCGGGCGAGCCAAGGGCAAGGTGGTCGTCCAGGGTTTGTGACGAAGCGCGCCGCACGCATTCGAAGCGCCCAGGGCGTCCGGGGCAGCGGCAACCGAAGTCGATCGGCTGACCGAAACTTAGGCGTGCAGGTAGACTTCCTCGTACTTCACCGACCGCCACAGCCGCTCGACGACGACATTGTCGCGCCAAAGGCCGCGGCCGTCCATGCTAATCGCGATACCCTCGCGCCGGAGCACGCCGGTGAAGGCCTGGCTCGTAAATTGGCTCTTCTGATCCGTATTGAAAATCTCCGGCTTGCCATAGCGCGCCAGGGCTTCCTCGATTGCTTCCACGCAGAAATCGGCCTCCAGCGTGATCGAAATCCGGTAGCTGAGGATCTTGCGGCTGAACCTGTCGAAGATGGCCACCAGATAGACGAAGCCTCGGGCCATGGGGATTTAGCTGATGTCTGTCGTCCATACCTGACCCGGCCTCACGATCGGCAGCTTGCGCAGGAGATAGGGGTAGATCTTGTGCCCTGCCGCCGGCTTCGAGGTGCTGGGGCGGCAGTAGACGGTCTCGATCGCCATCTTCTTCATCAGGCTCGCGACATGGCAGCGGCCGATCGCGATGCCCTCCTGGCGCAGGAAATCACGTAGCATTCGGCTTCCCGCGAACGGAAACTCCAGGTGTAACGTGTCGATGCGCCGCGTGATCGCGAGATTCTCCGACGAAACCGGCCGGGGCAGATAATAGACACTGCCCCGGCTGATCCCCAGTTCCTTCGCCAGACGCTTCACCGGTAAGGTGTGCGTTCGGTCGATCATCGCTTTGCGCTCGACAACAGACCTGCCTTGCCGAGCGCGCCTTCCAAAAAATCGTTCGCCAGCGTCAGTTTGCCGATCTTGGCGAGTAGCGCCTTCACGTCGACGGCGGTCTCGTCCGAGGCCTTCTCTGAGCCGAACACGCCGGCCGCCCCTTCGAGCAACTACGTGCGCCAGGTCGTAATCTGGTTGGGATGCAGGTCATAATCCTGTGCAAACCCCGCCAGCGTCTTCTCACCCTCGGTGGATCGTCTGTACTTGCCTTCAGCTTCACGACTTAGGCGCCCTGAAACCAGGCCCCTCTTGTACCGACGACAGCGCCGCCTCCACCTCTGCAATGCGGGCCTCGAGACCGTCGATCCACCGCCGCTGCTCTTCGAGCGGATCATAGGCGGCGGCGTGGTCGAGCGCCTCGAGATAGCGCCACAGGCTGGACCAAGTGCCGCGCAACCTCCCACTTATTGCCATGGAACATCTCCCGATAGTTCGAACCTTACCCTGAAGATGGCGCTGCTCATGCCGAGCGTTCCTGTGGCGCCGGGCCGTGCGCGGTGGCCTGCGCGGCCGACCGATCATCGCCCGATGGCGGCGCGATGCGATACCAGAGTGCGTAGAGCGCGGGCAGGAACAACAGGGTAAGGATGGTTCCGCCCAAGGTGCCGCCAATCAGCGTCACCGCCATGGATCCCCAGAACACCGAACCGATGAGCGGCACGAACGCCAGCACGGCAGCCAGCGCTGTCAGGATGACGGGACGCGAGCGCTGGACCGTCGCCTCGACCACCGCATCAAAAGGAGACAGTCCGGCATGCTCGTTGTCGTGGATCTGGCCCATGAGGATCAGCGTGTTGCGCATCAGGATGCCCGCGAGCGCGATGAGCCCCAGGATTGCGTTGAACCCGAAGGGCTGGCCCGTCAGCAGCAGGATCGGCACCACCCCAACCAGGCCGAGCGGCGCTGTCAGCAGGACGATCCACATTGCCGACAGGCTGCGCACCTGAAGGATGATCACGATCATCATCAGCACGATCATGATAGGGAAGATCGGCGCAAGCGCGGCATTGGCCTTGCCAGCCTCCTCGATCGAGCCCGCCATGTCGATATGATAGCCGACCGGCAGATCGTCGATGATCGGTTGCAGCTTCTTCGCCATCGCCGCCGATACGTCGGGCGGCTGAAGCCCATCGGCGATATCGCCGCGCACCGTGATGGTCGGCACCCTGTCGCGGCGCTGGAGGATCGGGTCCTCCATACGGACTTCCATCCGGCCAATCTGGCTGACCGGGATGCGCTGCCCGTCCGCGCCGGTGAGGGTGTAGTCGCCGATACGCGCCGGATCGAGCCGATCGGGCCCCTCAGAGCGCACTACGACATCGACAGTACGGATGTCTTCACGAGCCTGACTCACGGTGACGCCGGTCAAAAGGAACTGAAGCTGTTGCGCTACGTCGCTGGAGGAGAGGCCAATCGCGCGCAGACGATCCTGGTCGAGCACGAAGTGCAGCGCGGGCGCCCGCTCACTCCAGTCACTGTTGACGGTGCGCATCATGGGATCGGCTTGAAGGACGTTCTGGACCTTGGCCGCGATGGAGCGGACCGTTGCGAGATCGGGTCCGTTGACACGGAAGGCGACAGGGAACGGCGAATAGGGACCAAACACGAGCTGCGTCGCGCGCACGCGTGCAGCAGGCGCGAGCCCATCTGCCGCAGCCCGGCGCAAGCGGACCTTGAGCGCATCACGCGATTCCTCATCCGGCGTGCGCACGATGATCTTGGCGAACGACGGATCGGGCAACTCAGGCGAAAGGGACATGAAGAAGCGCGGAGCGCCTTGTCCGACATAGGTTGTGACGACCTTGGCTTCCGGCTGCTTGCGCAGCCAGGCCTCGACCTCCTGGGCGGATTTCGCCGTCTGGGCGATCGCAGTGCCCTTTGGCATCTGCACCTCGACCAGCACTTCGGGCCGGTCGGAAGCGGGAAAGAACTGCTTCTTCACCAGCGGCATACCCGCGCCGGCAACAAGGAATGCGCCAAGGGTCGCCAGTGCGACGAGCTTCTTACGGCGCACCGCCCAACCTATGACCCGGCGCACCTTCTGGTAGCGCGGCGTCTCATAGATCGCGGAATGCCCGCCTTCGACCGGCTTGATATTGGGCAGCAGCTTCACGCCCATGTAAGGGGTGAAGATCACCGCCACGAA
Organism: Novosphingobium sp. BL-S-20; assembly: GCF_055521635.1. NCBI lineage: Bacteria > Pseudomonadati > Pseudomonadota > Alphaproteobacteria > Sphingomonadales > Sphingomonadaceae > Novosphingobium > Novosphingobium sp. BL-S-20. Next base: position 3,197,700 of record NZ_CM145494.1, read on the forward strand.
CCAGGAGGCGATGAGGGCAAAGCCTACTACCCAGAAGATGTTTCCGGCATATTCGCCGGCCGTGGACTGGGCAAACCCAACCGGCATCAGGCCGATGACCGTCAGTAGCGTGCCCGCCAGCATCGGTGCGGCCGTGTGGCTCCAGGCATAGGCCGAGGCCTTGATGCGGTCGTAACCTTCCTCCATCTTCACGACCATCATCTCGATGGCGATGATGGCGTCATCGACCAGAAGGCCAAGCGCGAGGATGAGCGCGCCCAGCGTGATGCGGTCGAGGACCCGGCCAGTTGCCCACATGATGACCAGCACCACCGCAAGCGTCAGCGGCACGGCGGCCGCGACGACGATGCCTACCCGCCAGCCGAGGCTGACGAGGCTGACGATCATCACGATCGCAAGCGCTTCCAGGAATGTATGCATGAACTGGTCGACGGCTTCGCTGATGTTCACGGCCTGATCGGTCACCGGCGTCAGGCTCATGCCCACCGGCAGCTCGGACGAGATTTTCTCGATCTCGGCCTTGAGCGATTTGCCAAGATCGAGGCCGTTCCAGCCCTCGCGCATGATGACTCCAAGCAGAATGGCGGGTTCGCCCTCGCTGCGAACCAGGAATGTCGCCGGATCCTCATAGCCGCGCGTCACTTTGGCGATATCAGACAGGCGCAGTGTCCGCCCGTTGGTGACAATCGGCACATCACGGATCTTCGTCAGGTCGTCGAAGGCGCCATCCAGGCGCACCAGGGTTTGCTGACCCTTCGTTTCGATCGCACCGGCAGGGGTGATCAGATTCTGGCTCGCAAGCGCCGTGAAGATATCGCGAGGGGATACACCCAGGGTCGCCAAACGCTCTTGGGCGAACTCGACATAGATGCGCTGGGGACGCTCGCCGACGATGTTGATCTTGTTGACGCCGGGAACGTGGAGCAATCGCTGGCGCAGGCTCTCCGCTTCGCGCGCGAGCAGCCGCTGCGGTTCGCCCTTTGCCTTCAACGCGTAAAGAGCGAACGTGACGTCGCCATATTCGTCGTTGATGAAAGGCCCAACCACGCCCTGAGGCAGCTTCGCGGCTTCATCGCCCAGCTTCTTGCGGGCCTGGTAGAATTGCTCCGGCACCTCTTTGGGGGGCGTCTTGTCGATCAGCGTCAGCGTGGTGAAGGCAAGGCCGGGCCGCGTGAAGGTTTCACTGCGGTCGTAATAGCGCAGTTCCTGCAACCGCTTCTCGAGTGGCTCGGCGACTTGGTCCTGCATTTCCTGTGCGGTCGCGCCAGGCCAGGCGGTAACCACGGTCATGACCTTGATGGTGAAGCTGGGGTCTTCCGCCCGGCCAAGGCTGAGGAAGGAGAAGATACCTGCACCGACGATGGTAATCAGGAAGAAGAGAGTGACGGATTTCTCGCGCACGGCGAGCGCGGAGAGGTTGAAACCCCGCTTTTCGGGCGCATGCTCGCTCATTGCGCGGCTCCCGGCACCAGCGCAGTGCGCACGGCCTGGCCCTGGTGCAGCATGTGGGCTCCCATGGCAACGAAGCGTTCACCTGCCTTGAGGCCCGATGCGATCGTCGCAGTCTCCTCACCGACCGCCGCGATCCGCACAGGCCGCCACGCGAGCTTCGCGGGCGAGCCGGAGCGGATCACCCAGACACCGGGACCTTTGCCCTCGTCCCGAATTGCGCCGAGGGGCACCACGGTCGATGACGCATCTCCGGGCTGCGCCAGCGAAACAGTAACCGTCGATCCGAGCGGAGCGTCCGCCGGTGCGCCTTCGAGAACGTAGCGGGCTTCGAAGGTGCGCGTCGCCGGATCGGCAGCATCGGAAAGAAGACGCAGGCGCGCCGGCCCCGTCGCGCCGCCATAAGTGCGGGCACGGGCCGTCGAGCCGGTCGCCGGTCGGATCGTCTCTGGCAATTGCACCAGGGCTTCGCGTGGGCCGGACCGGGCCAGCCGGACAACAATCTGGCCTGCTGCCACCACCTGCCCAGGTTCCGCAAACGTCTCGACGACCGTGCCGTCGGCATCGGCCATGAGGAGGCTGTAATTCGCTTCGTTGCGCGAAACTCGGGCCTGCGCTTCCGCCGCCGCGAGCTGAGCACGGGCCGAATCCGCTGCGGCCTTTGCCTGATCGTAAGTGGAAGCCGAGACCGCTCCCGCGGCAACGAGGTCGCGCAGACGCCTCTCGTCGGCTGCGGTCTGCACCGAGCGTGCACGCACGGCCTGCACCGTTTCTTGCGATGCCCGCGTTGCAAGCGCGAGATCGGTCTTATCGATCCGCATAAGCGGCTGGCCGCGCCGTACGAACTGTCCGGCATTTACGAGGCGTTCGATCACTTTGCCGCCGACCCGGAAACCCAGATCGCTCTGCACACGAGCTGCGACGATACCGGTGAATTCGCGATTGATTCCGCCCTGCGACGCGGACGTCATCACCCTTACCAGGGGCGGCTCCGTACGCGGGTCGCCATCCGCCTTGCTGCATGCTGCGAGGGAAAGCGGGAGAGCAAGGACGCAAAGGCCCGCTCCTAGAAAACGACTCGACAAGGCTGATTCCTCCGAACTTTGGAGGAGCATTGTTTCCTTGTGACGTTTATGTCAATAGGTCACTGGTCATCATATCACGGAGCCAGGCTGCGCAGAATGAGGCTCATCACTTCAGCTGGAGCTTCGGGAAGCAGGTCGAGATTGCGCTCGAGATGAAGCGGATCGACAAAGGGCATCATCGCATAGAAGATTGCCCGGCAAGTCTCGTCGAGCGGCGTCTTGCGCTCGAACTCGCCACTTTCCCTGCCGCTCTTGATAATGTCAGCAAGCATGTCGTTGAGCGTCTGCTTGTACGCCACGGACGAACTCCACTGCTCAGCAGCAGAATGAGCCGTGATGTCATAGATCTTGCGGTCATGGAAAAAGAGGTCGACGCTTCGGGTCGTCAGGCTTTTGAACATTCGACGAAGACGATCTGTCGCGCTGCTGCCTTGATCGATCGCAGCGCGCGCCTCTGTTACGATCTGCCCCAGTCGCGAACCGCAGATTGCCTCTCCGATCGCCTGCTTCGACTCGAAGAAGCGATAGATATAGGCCTTTGAGAATCCGATCTCCTTGGCGAGGTCGGACACGGTAGTCTTGGCATAGCCGTAGCGGGCAAAACATTCGTGCGCCGCCGCGATGATCTGGTCGCGCACGGCATGTTCGGCGGGCCCTCGGACCGGGGCGTCATTGGTGTTGGTGCTGCTGCTCATCGCTCAAGCATAATGACACACGACACAATTGACAACGAGTGACCATTATATATATCGGTCATATCTTGTTATTTGCGTCCTGAGGAAGCGATGCGTCCCCTGAACTCGATCCTTTCCGCCGCAGGCGGCTCCGTCCTTCTTGCCGGCTGCGCAGTTGGGCCACGCTATGTAGCCCCGGTGTCGATACAGCCGGCCGCTTTTATGAGCGGACCAGAGGTCGAGGCGCGATCGTTCGCATCGGAGGCCGCAGACCTGGTTGCATGGTGGCGCGCGTTCAACGATCCGCTGCTTACAAGCCTTGTCGAACGGGGACTGGCGCAGAATCTCGATCTCCAGCAGGCGGCCGCACGCGTCGTCCAGGCGCGCGCGGCGCTTAAGGGTGCGGATGCCGCGCTTATGCCCTCCGGTCAGCTCAGCGGACAGGCCGGTGAGGTCTATCAGTCCCGCGAGACTCCTATCGGACGGATCGGCAGTGCTTTTCCCCAGTTTGAGCGGTCGACCGAGACCTATGAGCTGAACCTCGGTGCCAGCTGGGAAATCGACCTGTTCGGGGGGCGCGACGCTGCTCGCGATGCGGCGCGCGCCGACTGGCAGGCGTCAAAAGCCGGCGCGGTTGCCGCGCGCCTATCCGTCGCGGCGCAAATCGCCGACACCTATGTTGCCATCCGAATGTTGCAGGCGCGGCTCGATGTCGCGCGCTCGCAACTCGAAACCCAGCAGCGACTGGTCGATCTCGTGGCGCTCCAATATCGCAAGGGTGTGGCTGCCGAACTGCAGTTGAGGCAAGCGGAAGGCGCTCTGGCGCAGGTCCGGGCCTCCTTGCCCGCGCTACAAAACGAACTCGACATGGCGATGAACGCGCTCGACGTGTTGATCGGCGTTCAGCCCGGCACGACGCGCCCTGAACTCGCTGCATTGTCGCATGTCCCCGCACCGCCCGCGATTTCCACGGCCGGAGGGCCGGCCGCCTTGCTGCGCCGCCGCCCCGATATCATGGCTGCGGAGCGCGCGCTTGCCGCGTCCAACGAGCGCATTGGTGTGGCGGTTTCGGAATATTATCCGAAATTCTCCCTCAGCGGCCTGTTGGGAACGGCGACCACGGCTGCAGGTGGCCTGTTTTCCGGCAATGCCACGCAGGCCAATGGCGTGTTTGGCCTGCGCTGGCGCTTGTTTGATTTCGGGCGGGTCGACGCCGAGATCAAGGCTGCCAAGGGGCGCAATGTCGAAGCGCTGGCGGCTTACCGCCTGACGGTTCTGCGTGCCTCGCAGGATGTCGAGGACGCATTCTCCACACTGCTGCAACAGGAAGCGCGTGCGACGGCTCTTGCCCAGGGCGAAGGCTCGCTGTCACGGGCGCGAGATTCCTCCATGGCCGCCTACAAGGGCGGGATGGCCAGCCTGATCGAGGTGCTGGACGCCGACCGTCGCCTGCTTGAGACCCGCGATGGCGCAATTCAGGCGCGCGCCGCAGCAACGCGAGGCGCGATTGCATCGTTTCGTGCTCTTGGCGGAGGATGGAGCGCCACGGGTTAATCGCCACCCAAATTCGACTCTTTAGATTGGCAGTCGCAGACTTCCCGGAGAGCCGGTTGGAAAAGAACCCGGATATGTCCCGCGGAGTGGTGTAGGTTCTGAGGGTAGCGAAGCTGACCGGCCGCGCGCTGACCAATAAAGCGCGGCAGCGGACGGTCAGTTTCGCGGGTGGCCATCGGCGATTCGGATAAGCTTGGGTTGCGAAACTCAACTTACGGAGACACCGATGATGGACGTACAGGCCTTGATTGGAAAAACGGCTGATGGCGATTTTCTGCGCGAGATGATCGGCTTTGCAGCGCAGCGGCTGATGGAGATGGAGGTCGGGGAACGCACCGGCGCGGCGTACAGCGAAAAGGATCCGGAACGCGTCGCTCAGCGCAACGGCTAGCGTGAGCGGGACTGGGAGACGCGGGCCGGCACGGTGGAGCTCCGGATTCCAAAGCTGCGCAAAGGCAGCTACTTTCCCGGGTTTCTGGAACCGCGCCGGATGGTGGAGAAGGCACTGACCGCCGTCATCCAAGGGGCTTATATCCAAGGAATTTCGACACGATCAGTCGACGATCTGGTCAAAGCCATGGGCATGAGCGGCATCTCAAAGAGCCAAGTGAACCGGCTGTGTGAAGAAATCGACGTCCGCCTAAAAGCATTCCTCGATCGGCCAATCGAGGGCGACTGGCCTCACGTCTGGCTGGATGCCACCTGCATCAAGGTTCGCCGCGCTGGCCGGATCGTATCGGTTGCCGTGATCATCGCGGTCGGCGTGAACAGCGACGGCCGCCGCGAGGTGCTCGGCATGACAATCGGCCACTCCGAGGCCGAGGTCTTCTGGACCGAGTTCCTGCGCAGTCTGGCCCGGCGAGGCCTGCGCGGCGTGAAGCTGGTAATCTCGGATGCCGATGAGGGCATCAAGGCGTCAGTCGCCAAGGTGTTGAGCGCCACTTGGCAGCGGTGCCGTGTCCACTTCATGCGTAACGCGTTGGCACACGCCGGCAAGAGTGGCCGCCGCGTCGTCTCGGCGTTCATCGCCACAGCCTTTGCCCAGGGCACACCCGAAACGGCGAAAAGCCAGTGGCGCTCGGTCGCAGATCAGCTGCGGTCTCCCGTCCCGAAGCTGTCCGCCCTGATGGATAGCGCCGAGGAGGATGTCTTGGCGTACATGACATTCCCCACCCAGCATCGCACCAAGCTTCATTCCAACAACCCCATCGAGCGCCTCAATGGCGAGATCAAGCGTCGCACAGAGGTGGTCGGGATCTTCCCCAACGAAGAAGCGATAACCCGGCTCATCGGCGCTATCCTGCTGGAACAGAACGATGAATGGGCTGTCCAGCGCTCCCGCTACATGACGCTTGAGAGCGTTGCGGGATTAAGCAATAACAGCGCCATCACGTTGCCCCACATGGCAGCCTGATCACCCCGATTTGGCCGGAGATCGACGTGGCCACGCCCTCGATCCTACACCACGCAATGAGACACGATCATAGCTGAAGATCTGGAAGGCATGAAGGAATCGCCATGATTGCGGGGCCGGAATAATTCTTGGGGTATGAGATCGCCCCGATGTCGCAACCTGTCCAAAGGGGAAGATGGCAATTTCTCGAGAAAGTTGAAAGAATGTCAGTGTGACAGGATGATGCATGACAGGTTCAACGGGCATACACAGGGATCACCGTCACTCGGTTTCGCGCAAGCTCGTGCTGCTGGCCAATCCCCGTGGGTTCTGTGCAGGAGTGCGGCGCGCGATCGAGGCGGTCGAGGACGCACTGGATGCCTATGGCGCTCCGGTCTACGTTCGCAGAGCCATCGTGCACAATCGCAGGGTCGTCCGGCACCTTGAAGAGCGCGGCGCTATCTTCGTGCGGGAAGTGAGCGAAATACCGGAAGGCGCTGTCGCGATACTCTCCGCCCATGGGACTGCGGCTGTCGTGAAGGAGGAAGCTCGGCGCGGCAAGCTGCGGATTATAGATGCGATCTGTCCCCTGGTCGCCAAGGTGCATTCGGAAGTTGTCCAGTGGCACCTGCACGGCCGCCATGTCGTGCTGGTCGGCCACGCCGACCATCCTGAAATTATCGGGACGGTCGGTCAGGTACCCTGCGGAGCGATCTCGGTGGTATCGGATGCAGCCGATGTCAGTGCCTTATCGCTACCCGACGACACACCGGTCGCCTATGCCGTTCAGACCACCTTTTCCGTCGGCGAGGCAGCGACGATGATCAAGGCGATAGAGGCCCGTTTTTCCGATTGCGTGGGCCCGCGCTCGAGCGACATCTGTTATGCCACGACCAATCGCCAGAATGCGGTCGCCCGGATCGCGGCGCAATGTGATCTGATGCTGATCGTCGGTGATCCAATGTCCTCGAACGCACAGCGCCTCGTGGAAACCGCAATTGCAGCCGGCTGCCGGCAGGGAATGCTGGTCGAAGGCGCCGGAGACCTAGCGCAGCGCTTTCCAGCCAGCGCCACGATCGTTGGCCTCAGCGCAGCAGCATCAGCCCCGGACGAGACAATCGTCGAGGTTTGCGCATGGCTGCGCGAGCAAGGCTTCGAGTTCGACGAGATTGCGGGAACGGAAGAAGGTATGCGCTTCCGAGCGGTATCGGTGATGCCGCCGGATCAGGAACCGGCTTCCCCTATGGAATTCCTGGCCGACATTCGCCGGGACGTTGACGACGCCATTACCGAAGCGATCGGCGATTCTCCTGCGCGCAGTCGGCGTCTCGCTGATGCCATGCGCTACGCGGCGACTGCAGGTGGCAAGCGGTTTCGGGCCGCGCTCACCGTTGCAGTCACCCAGATGCTGGGCGGGTGCAGAAGACAGGCGCTGCGCGCTGCCGCCGCCATCGAATGCGTTCATGCCCAGTCCCTTGTTCACGAGGATCTCCCCTGCATGGACGACGACGACCTGCGGCGTGGCCAGCCGACCGTGCATCGCCGTTTCGACGAGGCAACAGCGGTCCTTGCTGGTGATGCACTGCTGGCGCTCGCGTTCGAGATCATCGCAGATCCGCGCACGCACCCGCAAGCGCCTGTACGCGGTGAACTGGTACTGCGCCTTGCGCAGACGGTCGGCCAGGACGGCCTTTCCGGTGGCCAGATGATGGACCTCTACCCGGGTGATGACATTTCCCGGGAGGATCTTATCGCCTGCCTGGTTCGAAAGACTGGAGCACTTGTACGCTATGCGGTCGAAGCCGGCATCCTGCTGGCCGGAACTAACGCTGGTGACCGCGCGGCACTGATAGCTTTCGCGGAAGATCTTGGCCTGCTGTTCCAGTTGCAAGACGACCTCCTGGACGTGGCCGGCGATGAGCGGGCAGTAGGCAAGGCATTGCGAAAGGACGCCGTCAACAACCGAAAAAATGCGGTCATGGTCTTGGGCACGGAACATGCTGTGCTCGAGGCGCAGCGTCTTCTTGCATCCTGCAAGAGGGCTCTGGTGCCGTTTGGCGAGAAAGCCGATTGCCTCCTCGAGCTAGCGCGCTTCGCTGCGCAGCGTACGCTCTAGAAGCCGGCTTCGATCGCGATCCGGATCGCCTCCGACACCGTACGCACTTCCAATGCGCGCAGGACCGCCGCACGGTGCATTTTGACGGTCCGTTCGGTCACGCCGAGCTCGAAGGCAATCTGCTTGTTCAGGCGTCCTTGCGCCAGCGACTGAAGGATCTGGAGCTGCCGCCGGCTCAGTCTCTCTATACGCGTACGTGCCTCCTGATGGCGACTGGCCGGCGTATCGTCTATGGCCATTTGCGAGCCGAGGAAGAACTCGATTTCCCCGTTGCCGTCGAATAGCGGCGCCACCATCACGGCGTTTCGAAAGGCCGTGCCATCCTTTCGATAATTTATGAGCTCGACCATTGCGGGGCGAACTTGCGCAACCGCATCGCGCAGCATCGCGGCTTGTTCGGTTTCGGTTCTGATACCACGCAGGAACCGGCAGTTGCGGCCGATGACCTATTCTCTGCAATAGCCGGTCAGCTCGAGGAAGGCCTCGTTGCAGGCGACGATCGGATTGTCGGTCAAACGTGGGTCGCTGACCACGGCTGCGACCCGGCTATTTGCAATCAACAAGTTCGGATCCATCGCCCTTGGCACTGCGCTTCCCTTCCCGTTAGGCCATATCGCAGAGGCCAGGCGAGAAGCCTAGGACATTCTCGAAGGTCCGCCTGCGCTGGTTCGGCGGCGAACGTGTCGAGATACATCATGAACATCATGTCGGCGGGGTTTGTGCCGGATCATCAGGATGATGATGAAAGCACCGCAGGCCCGGACGCCGTGCCCGAAGGTGTTTGCGATGCGGTACGTACGCTCTTGCGATGGGCGGGCGACGCCCCTGATCGCGAAGGTCTTGTCGATACGCCCGCCCGCGTAGCGCGCGCGTGGAAAGAATATTGCAAGGGATATGGCGAGGACCCGTCAACCCGCCTTCACGGATGCCGAGAATGCGGCATAGGGTGCCGTGCTAAAGATCGTGTCTCACGTGATGGATGTAATGAATCATCGATTTTGACGGAGCCGAGCGTTCCCGGCGCCTTGTTTCGGCACGAAGGGTTCCACTTGCCTGCCTCTCCCGGTATGGGCGCTCCGGCGAGACGAACCACAGCGGTTCATTGCAGAAAACTCGCACTTGCCAACGCGGGCCGCCCCTGAAACAAACCGGCGATGATCCCCACCGTCACCTACGACTTGCTCTATGATGCCGTGCAGACGGACCGCATGGTCGAGGCAGGCCTGCGATACTTCGAGCAGGGCCGCCTGACGAACTTCGAGATCGACGAGCAGCTCGACATGGTCTCCGCGACGGTGCGCGGCAGCGGCAGGAATCATTATTTCACATCGATCGTCTTTGACGAGGACGAAGACTTCGGCGGCCTCCCCGCAAGCGAATGCACCTGCCCGGTCGGAATGGCCTGCAAGCACGTTGCCGCGCTGCTGTTCGCTCTGCGCGCGTCGGGGCATGACGGCTTCCAGGAGCCGGAAAAGCCGCGCCTGCGAATCGAGGCGGAAGCTGAAACGCGGTCGGGTATTGCCGGTGCCCTGGCCGAATGGCTGGACGGTGCCGCCATCGATGGGCTGGCCGCGCGGATCGAGCACGAGGACCTGTGCTTCACGCTCGAACCGGTGCGCCTCTTCAAGCAGGGCAAGCGCCCGTCCAAGGGCATGCCCGCGCCGGTAGCGCCGGAACGCTACGCCTTGCAGGTCCGCGCCTGGCGCCGCTGGAACCACGAAGCGAGTTGGCGGGTCACCCACCCATGGGAGTTCCAGCAGTCTCGCGGCAACCTGATGCCCGATGCCGTACGGCTGCTGTCACGAATGACCCATGCGGCAGGCGGCGATTTCACGGCGAACCGCAGCCCGAACGGTCCTCATGGCTGGAGCTGGCTGTGGGAGGCGGGCGCCGGAGACATGTTGCGATGGAAATCGCCCGACGGCCCGGTGGTGACAGTCAAGCCGCAGCGCTTCACCGGCATTCTGCATTGGGAAACACTGGCCGACGGCCGGCAGATCGTGGGTCTCGACACGGCTGCCGGTGTCCCCGGCAGCTTCATGATCTTTGCCGGTGACCCGCCCCTGCATCTCGATATCGAAAGCAGCGAACTCAAACTCATCGATGCCTCTGCTTCACCTGCCCTCACCGGACGCCTGCTGGCGATGCCTCCCGTTGCTCCCCATGAAATACCGGAGCTTGCGGACCGCTGGCAGCAGATCGCCCAGGGAGCCCTGCCCGCGCCGGAAATCCCCGAATCTGCATCCATCTCGGGGACCGTGCCGCGCCCGGTGCTGCGCTTGCTCGTCGATAAGCTCAAGTCACAAGACTACGATTGGGGCTGGCGGGCGCGTTCGCGCACGGAGCAAATGGAAGTCGCCAGACTGGAATTCGACTACGAGGGGCACCGCGTCGGTGCGCAGGATCGTGCCCGCGAAGTTATTGCCAACGGACCCGAGGGCATTGTCCGCCTCGTGCGCGACATCGCGGCCGAACAATCCGCCGCCGACCGGTTGGCGCGGGGTTCACTCGCCCCGCTCGCCTTGTCGGACCGGTACGAGACAAAACCGCAGCAAGGCTGGGACCATGGGTTTCCCGGCGATGATACCGGGCATACCCTGGGTTTTCCGGAGTTCCTGGCCAACGAAATTCACGCGCTGCGAGCAGAAGGGTGGCTGATCGAATTCGCGCCCAAGTGGCCCTATCAGATGCTGGAACCGGACGAGGCGGCGAACACGGCACCGGGCATCGAGATCACCCAGCAAACCGCTTCGGATACGAAACCCGGGTCGATCGACTGGTTCGACGTGGAACTCGCGGCACGGCTCGAAGACGGGCAGCGGATCGACGTCCTGCCCGCCCTTCGCCGCCTCCTGGCGTCGGGCGGCAGCGAGATTCTCGAACGCGGCGATGACTACCGCATTCCGCTGGCGCTGGGCGGCGGCCGGTTCACTGCCCTGAAGCTGGGTACGCTCCGCCCGCTGATCGAGACCATCCTGCGCATGGCGCTTGCCGATCACGGCGCATCAACGCTCAGGCTCGACCGCCATGACTTCGGCATGGTCCATGAGCTCGCCGGCTCCGGCACGCCATGGGCCACGGGCGACCGGCTTCGCCTCCTGGCGGCCAGACTCAATGCCCCGGAGGAAAGCGACTTCGCTGCGCCTGCCGGCCTGAATGCGCAACTGCGGGCCTATCAGGCGACCGGATGCGGATGGCTCGCTGCACTCCATGAAGCAGGAATGGGCGGAATTCTTGCCGATGACATGGGCCTGGGCAAGACGCTTCAGGCCATTTCGCACATGCTCTCGATCCGCCGCGATTCCTCGAAGGCTTCCGCGCCGATCCTCGTGGTCGCCCCGACCTCGGTCCTGCCGAACTGGCAGGCGGAAATCGAACGCTTTGCCCCTTCCCTGACCTGCCTGCTATGGCACGGCGCCGGGCGGCACGACCTGCACGAGGACGGGTTCTCGCACGCCGACGTGATCCTTACCAGCTATGCCCTGCTCGCCCGGGACAGCGCCTTGATCGGCGTTCAGGACTATGCCCTCGTCGTGCTGGACGAAGCGCATGTCCTCAAGAACCCCAAGACCGCGGGATACCGGGCGGCTGAGACCCTCAAGGCCAACCAGGTGATCGCGCTGACCGGCACCCCGGTCGAGAATAGGCTGACCGACCTCTGGTCCCTTGCCAGCCTGACGAACCCCGGCCTGCTCGGCTCCTACGAGGGTTTCCGCAAGGCCTATCGCACTCCGATCGAGAAACAGGGCGATGCGGCGGCCCGAACCGCCCTGGCCCGGCGACTGCGCCCCTTCATGCTGCGCCGGACCAAGGACGCTGTCGCACGCGACCTGCCCGCAAAGACGATCGTCCCCGAACGGATCGAACTCGCCGCGCAGCAGCTGCGGCTCTACGAAAGCCAGCGCCTGTTGATGCACAAGCGTGTGCGGGAGGAAATCGACCGGGTCGGGCTGATGCGCTCGCAGATCGTCGTGCTCGATGCCATGCTCAAGTTGCGGCAAATCTGCTGCGATCCGGCGCTTCTGCCGGGCGGGCTCGGGGCAGGCACCGCCTCGGCAAAACGCGAGCGCTTGCGGGAAATGGTGCCGGAACTGGTCGAGGAGGGTCGCAGGATCATCCTCTTCAGCCAGTTCACGACGATGCTCGACCTTCTGGCAAGCGATCTCGATCTCCTCGGCCTTTCTTACGAACAGCTCCGCGGCTCTACCCGGGACCGGGCTCGACCGATTCGCCGCTTCCAGGACGGCGAAGTTCCCCTCATCCTCGTCAGCCTCAAGGCGGGCGGTGCTGGCGTCAACCTGACGGCCGCCGACACCGTCATCCTTTTCGACCCCTGGTGGAACCCGGCGGTCGAAGCCCAGGCCATCGACCGCGCGCACCGGATCGGACAGTCCAGGCCGGTATTCGTGTACCGACTGATCGCCACCGGCACGATCGAGGAGAAAATCCTCGCATTGCAGGAACGAAAGCAGGGGCTGGCGGACATGCTCTGGGACGAGAACGCGAAAATGGGCAGGACCGGGCTGACCGATGCGGACATCGATTTCCTGCTCGGCTGACAGCGACCGGCGCGGACCGTCCGGCCGGGCCAGCCGTCAGGGAGCGAGATGCACCAAGACGACCTGCGTCGTGCGGAAAATTCCGCCGTTCATTTCCATGGGTTTTTTCCCACCGGAATTCCGCAGCTCAGCGCCCGACGAGGCCACCATTTGGATAGCGGGTCCCCGAAGCTCCAACAATGGCGGCCTGGACGCCCTGCGGCCCGGATGCTTGCGCGCTGATCGTTTGTTCCAGCACGGGGGGATCCGCCTCTGCACTGGCAGGCAATCCGGCCGTTCCGGTGCGCTAACGTGTTCACATTGAAAACAGCACGCCTGCGAGACCCGAAGGGGAATTTTGGATTGAGCTGCGTGAACATTCAGCGCTTCTATATGGCAATAAAAGGTCCGGCTCCGGCTCCTGTTCGGCTTACTCGGGCTTCCCGTCCCAGTGCTCCCCACGGATCCTCTTAATCGTCTCTGCAACCTGCGGCACTAGAGACAATCGATATGGCTGGATAAGTCAAACCCGAAGGCCTCCGGGAAACCCGGAACGCTCCATGCTGCCCGATTGCGCAACGCCAATCGCGAGGTGGACGGACCCGCAAAAAAAAGCTCCGCAGAGGAGTTTTTCGGCTGCGGAGCCCAAGGTTCAGCATGATGAGTCTGGCCGAAACAGACCGATGGCCTTTTACGGCAATCCATCAGCTGATCGGGTGCGCCTCCTCGGTGGAGACGTGGGTCGCTTAACCCGAGTACTTGCTAAGCGCTTGGCGGCCAGTTCGGTTCCTGTACTCCAAAATAGCCGCATGGAGCATTTACTGATCAGATGGAGTGACTTAGTAAGTATTTTAAGGCAAAAAATCAGAAATATAGAGCAATTTATTCGATTCCAGCAAAAAAGGGTCAGCCCCTCACGTAATGTGCGGTGACCTCAAAACTGACTTATAACATCAATCAGTACTGCCCCGAACCTTTTCCGCCTCACGCTTTAATTCGTCGGCACGCTTCTTTGCTTGCGCCCTTACACGATCGGCCTCCGCGTCGAACTTTTCCGCTGTAACATCGGCTTTCCTCTCCACATTGATCGCTTCGGCTTTCAACGCGGCAGCAGCGGCTTCGGCCGACTTACGAGCCGCATTGGCGGCTTTGTCCCGCACCTCTCCCGCCCGTTCCGCGGGGCCTGACCCAGTATATTCGACACCGGAAGCAGCCGCCGCTGTTTCGTCCTGCTTTTTTCCCGCTTGCTCGTTTGGGCCATCACACGCGGCCAGCGCGAAAACAGAAAGAACGAGAGGAAAAAAGGGTTTCATGGACGTTACTCCTGGCTTTACGGATTCAACGTTACGTCTCGCAATAAGTGCCCGGCTCGAAAGTTCGCACGGCTTTCGGCGAGATCAACGATCACGATGCTCAGGTAAAAATGCGCAACGGGGTTGTGCCAAGCAGCGGGACTTCCGGTCTGGACGAAGTTCTGCGCCCCGGTCACGCCCGAGAAATCGGGTTCGGCTGCGACATGTTGACGCTGGCGACTTCCCAAGATGCGTTCGAAAGCATCAAACCGTTCAAGAGCGACAATCGTGCCGGATCGATTGTCTTGCGGACTGGCTACTGAACATGACCGGGGACCGGCATCATACTGCGGACGCCTGCGTGTCTATATAAAGATAGCTTGGGTCGAATTGCCCTCGCACGACTAATTCCGCCGGGTTGGTGATTTCCACAAGCGATGATCTGAACACGCAAAGCCGCTCCTCTCGCAACTGACGAAGCACGCGGTTCACATGAACATTGGTCAGCCCGCAGATCTCCGACAAGTCGGTCTGCGTCAGCGGGAGCGCAAAGCGCCGACCGTCGCTGAGTCCCGCGGCGACGAGACGCATGTTGGTTTCGCAAAGAAAATGCGCGACCCGGCCGACCGCATCCAGCCGGCCCAGCCGAAACAGCCATGCGCGGTGTATTGCGGCATCGATCAGCGTCGCGAACCACAGCTTTCGGCCCAGAGCCGGACTTTGCGAGATGATCGCATCCAGCTGGCTATGGGGCACGACCGCGACCTTGGCGGACGTCATCGTGGCCACGTCATGGTCCAGAGTCTGCAAGGGATAGGCGTGAAGGTCCACGAAGTCGCCGGGAACATGGATTGCCACCAATTGCCGCAAACCATTGCGATCATCGATGTAGCGCGACATGATGCCTTCGGTCAGCAGCATGCTGTGCCGCAGCGGCGTACCGGCTCTAACGATTACCTGCCTTGCTTCCAATGCGCGCACCTCGACGATCCCCGCTTCCAGCCTTTCGCGTTCGCGGGGGGACAAATTGATGCCCGTTTTCTCCCTGAGAAAGCGGTCGGTAAGCAGACGGGAATTCCTTTCATATCCGGCAAGAGGCAGACCTCACTAGGTGTAAATCCGCAGGCGCACGGACGTTGCAGATCAAGCCTCCGGAAAACGTACTGACGTAAGTTAATTCTGCGCTCCGCCCGGCAACCCGGCGCTCCATCGGCATGTTTAGCGGAGACTGAAACCCAAGGCATGCGACCGTCATTCCGACGTTTTGTCCACCTTGCATTCCATTTACAAAAGGATAGCCAGATGGCCAGGACGCCCGATAAAGCGCCTTCCGTGCAAGCGAATAATGCCACGCCGAGCGACTTCGCTCCGGTCGACGTGAGAGGCGAATCTCCGCAAAAGGCGCCCGCGATACCGGCGGACGCTGACATATCCTTCACTTTTGCCGAAGTGCAGGCGCCCGGCGGCGATACGCACCAGGTTGCCGGGGGGGAGCTCGAAACACTCACCACCCAGCAGGGTATTCCCGTCGCGGACGACCAGAACAGCCTCAAGCAGGGTCCGCGCGGCCCCACGTTGCTGGAGGATTTGCATTTCCGCGAGAAGTTGTTTCACTTCGACCATGAGCGCATTCCCGAGCGCGTGGTCCATGCGCGCGGATACGGAGCGCACGGCTTCTTCGAACTGACCGACAGCCTGGTGGATGTCAGCCGTGCCGACGTCTTCCAGCGCGTGGGAGAGCGCACCCCGGCTTTCGTTCGGTTCTCGACGGTCGCCGGTTCGAAGGGGTCCCCGGACCTGGCCCGCGACGTGCGTGGCTTCGCGGTCAAGCTCTACACCCAGGAGGGTAACTGGGATCTCGTCGGCAACAATATCCCGGTGTTCTTTATCCAAGACGCGATCAAGTTCCCCGATCTGATCCATGCCGCCAAGCCCGAGCCGGACCGCGACTTTCCGCAGGCCCAGACCGCCCATGACAATTTCTGGGACTTCGTCAGCCTGACCCCGGAAAGCTTCCACATGATCATGTGGACAATGTCCGACCGCGCGATCCCGCGTTCGCTGCGCACGATGGAAGGCTTCGGGGTGCATACCTTCCGGCTGGTTGATGCCGAAGGCAAGTCGACGTTCGTGAAGTTCCACTGGAAGCCGAAACAAGGCCTCCAGTCGGTCGTCTGGAATGAGGCGGTCAAGATCAACGGCGCCGACCCCGACTTCCACCGCCGCGACTTGTGGGATGCGATCAATTCCGGCGACTTCCCCGAATGGGAACTCGGGGTCCAGCTGTTCGACGACGCCTTCGCCGACAGCTTCGATTTCGACGTGCTGGATGCGACCAAGTTCATTCCCGAGGAACTCGTGCCGATCCGCATCGTCGGCCGCCTTGTGCTCGACCGCGTGGTCGACAACTTCTTCGCCGAGACGGAGCAGGTTGCCTTCTGCACCCAGAATGTTCCGCCCGGCATCGACTTCTCCAACGATCCGCTGCTTCAGGGCCGCAATTTCTCCTACCTCGATACCCAGCTCAAGCGGCTTGGCGGTCCGAATTTCACGCATATCCCGATCAATGCGCCCAAGTGTCCGATGGCTCACTTCCAGCAGGACGGGCACATGGCCATGCGCAACCCCAAAGGCCGCGTGAACTACGAGCCGAACAGCTGGGGGCCCACGGAAGGCGGTCCGCGCGAAGATCCGGTACGCGGCTTCACCAGCTTTGCGGAAGCGGCTGACGGCCCTAAGCAGCGGGTTCGGTCCGAGAGCTTTGCCGATCACTACAGCCAGGCCCGGCAGTTCTTCGTCAGCCAGACGCCCATCGAACAGAAACACATCGGCGATGCGCTGGTTTTCGAGCTGTCCAAAGTGGAGCGTCCGGACATCCGTTCGCGCACCGTCTCGCACTTGCTGAACATCGATGCCGGACTGGCTGCCACGGTTGCAGACGGGCTTGGCCTGGCGCTTCCCGATGCGGCCATCGCGGCGCGGGAGCCGATCACCGACCTTCCGCCATCTGACAAGCTCAGTATCGCCAAGAACGGCCCCGACAGCTTCAAGGGCCGCAAGCTCGGCATCCTGCTCAGTAACGGGGCAGATGCCGAAATCTTCGCCGCCTTGCTGGAGGCCGTGGAAGCCGAGGGCGCCGTCTACGAAGTGATCGCGCCCAAGATCGCCGGCGTTACCTTGTCGGACGGGACGAGCGTTGCCGCGAAGCACAAGATCGACGGCGGGCCTTCGGTGCTGTTCGACGCGGTTGCTGTGGTGGTATCCAACGAGGGCGCCGAATTGCTGTCGCTCGACGCGGCAGCGAGAGACTTCGTCACCGATGCCTTCGCCCATTGCAAGTTCATCGGACTCACCGACGAGGCTGAGGAAATCTTCGACAGGGCCGGCATTTTCGAGGATCTCGACGAAGCCTGCATTCCGCTGGAAACCGGCGCGGATGCCGAAACCTTCCTGACGGCCTGCCGCGCGCTTCGCCACTGGCCGCGCGAACTGGAGGTCGATCTGGATGCACGGCCCGCAGACTGACCGCGCGATGTCTTCCACCCGCTATCCCGGAGCCGATGCCCCTTCGTCTCCGGGCGACGGGCGGGAACGGCGGCGTGAACGGCGACTGCGGATCGGCATCATTGCCCACCTGCGCCACCCCATTGCAGAGCCTTTCGCCGGTGGGCTTGAGATGCACACGCACCTCCTCGCGCGGGCGCTGCGCGAACGCGGCCATGCCGTAACGGTTTTCGCCTCCTCCCACTCGGAGAGCCGACTGGGCCTGGAAGCGATCTGCACGGAGACTGCGCTGGCCTCCGTCGGCACAACGGAGGCGACCAACGTCGCATTTTTCAGGGAACACCACGCCTATCTCAGCCTGATGAATGGACTGCGGCGGCGCGATTTCGATGTAATCCATAACAATTCGCTCCATTACCTGCCGGTGACGCTGGCGGATTCGCTCCCGATGCCAATGGTGACGACCTTGCACACCCCGCCGTTTTGCTGGCTGGAGAGCGGCGTGCGGCTCTGTTCGGCACGAAACCATGCCTTCGTCGCCGTCTCGCAGTCGGTCGCCGCGCTCTGGAAACATGTCGCGAAGGCGGACGAAGTCATCCTGAACGGCATCGACCTGAACGATTTCGCATTCCGCCGCCAAGCTGACGAGACAGGCTATCTCGTGTGGTACGGGCGGCTCGTGCCGGAAAAGGGCCTGCATTTCGCCATCGCCGCGGCGCGCCGTATCGGCCTGCCGCTGCGCATTGCCGGACCGATCCTCGACCAGGACTACTTCCGCACCCGCATCGCCCCGCAGCTGGGCGCCGATGCTGTCCATGTCGGCCATCTCGCGCATAGCGACCTCGCTCGACTGGTCGGCGGAGCACGGGCATTCCTCTGCACGCCGATGTGGGACGAACCCTACGGCCTGGTGGTAGCCGAAGCGCTGGCCTGCGGTGTCCCGGTGGCCGCCTTCGCGCGCGGCGCCATCCCGGAGATTCTCGATCCCAGCTGCGGCGTGCTGGCGATGCCGGATGATGTCGCCTCGCTCGCCGCCGCCGGACGTACCGCCCTCACCCTCGACCGGCGGGACTGCCGTAAGCGCGCCGAGCACATATGCAATGCCCGGCGGATGGTTGACGATTACGAGGCACTCTATCGGCGCCGGATCGCCATGGGGCGCGCCGATGCCCTGCTGGCGTCACCAGGGCCCCTTGCGGAAGCTGCGGTTGGCGCGCCGCTGGATAACAGCATACATGCGTGAGGACCGCCTCGAGTTGTGCGTCTGCGTCCCGGCCCGCGACGAATCGGACCGGCTGCCGGTACTCATGGACGCCCTGGCGGCGCAGAACTGGAACGCGCCGGTCATCGTCGCGGTCGCCGTCAACAATTCGACCGACGACAGTATCGCCGTGCTGGAACAGGCCCGGCGTCGCCATGCCGGACGGCTGTCGATCCATGCCGAAGAGGCGACTTTCCCCCCGGCCCGTGCCCACGCCGGCTTTGCCCGTCGGATGGCGATGACCATGGGCCTCGCCCTGCTGGCCGAGCCGGAACGCGGCATCCTGGTCAGCACCGACGCGGATACCCGGCCGCCATCCGAATGGCTCGCCAACATTGCCCGCGCCATTGCGCGTGGAGCCGATCTGGTCGGCGGCCGGATCGCAATCGAACCGGCCGAACCTTTGCCGCCGGGCGTGCTGGTCCTGCGCCGGGCCTGGGAGCGATACTGGCAGGCCGTGCGCGCCATCGAGGACGACCTCGACCCGGTGCCGTGGGACCCGGCGCCGCGCCACGGCGATCATACCGGCGCCTCGCTGGCAATCCGGGCGGAGCTCTACATTCGCTGCGGCGGGGTGCTGCCGCTCGCTTCCGGCGAAGACCGCGCGCTGGTGACGGCCGCGCTGGCGAAAGGGGGACGGCTCGCCCATCCCGCCGATGTCTTCACTTTCGTCTCCCCCCGCCGCGAAGGCCGGGCAGAAACCGGCATGGCTCTGGCGATGCAGGATCTGTTCGACCTTGCCGCACGCGGCGAGCCTCCCCGCGCGCCTGCATTTTCGCACTGGCGCGAGCGGGCGTTGTGGCGGCAACGCCTGCGGGCCACTCCGGAAGGCGCGGCCCTGATCGCGCAGACGGAACCGCAATTGCCGCCGATGCCGCATGACATGATCCTGGAGCTCGTTTCGTGACCCTTCGCCCGATCGGCTACTATGTCCATCACCACGGCGCCGGGCACCGCGCCCGCGCCGCCGCCATTGCCGCCGCTTCTGGACGGCCCGTCGTTCTGCTGGGCACGGGCATCGGCGACGCGGGCATCGATCTGCCGGACGACCGCCCGCCTTCTCTTCGCTTCGACGGATTGGACGAGGCGCCCTGCCGCCCCGCCGCGCTCCACTACGCGCCGCTCGACCATGCCGGCATCCGCAGCCGTGTGGCGCGCATCACCGCCTGGATCGCGCAGGAGCGCCCCTCACTGATGGTCGTCGACGTCTCGGCCGAAGTGGCGATGCTGGCGCGGCTCGCCTCGGTCCCGACGATCTGCGTCCGCCTCAATGGCGAGCGCAGCGATACCGCCCATCTCGAGGCGTTCCGGGGAGCGACGGCTCTGCTGGCTCCGTTTTCCCGCATGCTGGAAGCACCCGGCACGCCCGATTGGGTAAGCAAGAAGACCTGCTATTTCCCCGGCATCACCGCCGCGCCTGCCAGTGATGCACCGATGGCGCGCCGCGTTCTGGTCGTCTGCGGACGCGGCGGTGTGCCCGGGGACGGGAAGTGGATTGCCGCTGCGGCCCGCGCATGTCCAGCATGGGAATGGCGCGTGATCGGCCCGGCCCATGCCCGTGCGAATATGCCACCGAACCTGGCTTTCGCCGGATGGAGCGACGTACCCGAGCGCGAGATCGCCCGGGCCGCGATCGTCGTGGGCGCGGGCGGAGATGGCCTGGTCGGCGCGGTGGTGGCAGCCCGCCGGCCCTTCATCTGCATTCCCGAGAGCCGCCCTTTCGGCGAACAGCATGCCACCGCCACCGGCCTCGCCGCGATGCAGGCTGCACTCGTCCTTTCCGAATGGCCCCCCGCCCAACACTGGCCGAACCTCATCGAACAGGCCCTGCGCCTTCCGCCCGAAGCGCAAGGCGCGCTGCACGACGCGGCCGGTGCGCGAAAGGTCGCGTCCTGGCTGGCCGAACTGGCCGCTCCGCTTGAGCGCGCGGCATAGTGGCATCCACCCTCACCTCGTCCGATCCGCAAGGACCGGCAGTGCGGGCGGCGGCGATAGCGCTTCGCCTTGCAGATCTTGGTGCACGCTACGATGCGGCGCCGGTCTTTCCCGCCGGCAGCATGCGCTGCCTAGCCTCGGCAGGATTGCACCGCGATTTTGCATCGCCCGCCAGCGGCGGTAGCCGTTTCACCGATGCACCCGCGCGGCACCGTGCGCTGCTGGACGTCCTGCGAATCGTCGGCCGCGCCGACCTCAGTCTGGGCCGCCTCTACGAAGGCCATGTGAATGCCCTGGCCTTGTTCGAATGGTATGGCTCTCCCACTCAGGCTAAACGGCTAAAACAGGAATTGGAGCAAGGGACATTCTACGGCGTCTGGGCCACAGAACCAGCCCCCGGCGTGGCACTCGTCATCGACAGCGAGGGTGTGCGACGGCTTAGCGGCGCCAAGTCCTTCGCAAGCGGCGCAGGAGGGCTGGAGGCAGCCGTCGTCACGGCACAGCCGCCTGAAGGCCCTCGGCGGCTGGTGACTGTGACCGCCAACGATCCGGACCGCGCCGACTTGTCGGGATGGCGCGTTCGCGGCATGCGGGCCACCAACAGCGGCTTTTACGACCTGACGGGTGTCCGCGTCGAGGAGATCGACCTGCTGGGCCTGCCCGGCGACTACGACCGTGACCCGCGCTTCACCACCGGAGCCTGGCGTTTCACCGCCGTGCAGCTTGGCGGTATCGAGGCATTGCTTACCGAGACCCGGCTCGCCATGTCCGAGGCCGCGCGACGCGACCCGCTGCAACGCGCAAGGTTCGCAGACGGCGTCGCCGCTGCCCGCACCGCTTATCTCTGGGTGCGCGAATGCGCGATGCGCGCGGCTCGGGACGACAAGGACGGCCCGGCCTTCGCCCGCATGACCCGCGGCGTCGTTGAGCGCGCCGCGCTCGACGTGATGGAACTGTCCGCCCGGATCGTCGGCACCCGCAGCGCCATGGACGGGGGGCGGATCGACAAGATCACCCGCGACCTCGCCCTCTACCTTCGCCAGGCCGGTCCGGATCACGCCCGCGACCAGGCGGCGCTTGCCTGGCTCGATCGCGATGCCTGGGGCGACGGTGACGCCTTATGGTAACGCTCTCGCTCGTCGACCGGCCCTGGCGCCACTTGCGCTGGCTGGTTCTCGCGCCGCATGCCGACGATGAAACCCTGGGTGCCGGCGCTTTGATCAGCCAGACCGCAGCCGGCGGCCATTTCGCGGCGCTTGTCTACCTGACCGACGGATCGGGATCGCACGCCGATCGAGCCGGACTTGCGGCACTTCGGAAACGGGAAGCCGCTGCGGCTCTTTGTCTGCTGACAGGAAGCCGCGGTTCCCGGCCCATCCACCTCGGCTGGAAAGACGCCGCGCCCGCGGCGCCCGAAAGCAGAACCTTCGCCCGCACCACCTCGGTGCTCGGTGCCTTGTGCCGCCGCCTGCGGGTCGATGCCATCGCCGTGACCGCCCGGCACGAACCCCACTGCGATCATGCCGCCGCCGCCAGCCTCGCCTATGCCGTGCGTGCCACCGCAAAACGCAGGCTGATCGTGGCGGAGTACTGCGTTTGGGCCGAGATTCCGCAGGGGCGCAATTACCGAAAGCTCGGCACGCGGTCGATGCTCGCCGGAAGACGCCGACAGGCCTTGCGCGCGCATCGCAGCCAACTCACACCTTTTCGAGGTCCGGGCTTTCGCCTGCCCCCCGATCGCCGGCGAATGCCTGCCGCCGACACCCTGTTCCTGCGGAGATTCCCATGATCCGGCCATCCGCCAGCATCACTCCCGAGTATTTCGAAGAGATGTTCCGACAGACCGAAGACCCGTGGGAGCTAGAGACAAGCACCTATGAGCGTGAGAAGTACGCGCATACGATTGGCGTTCTTGCGAGCCGGACTTACGAGAACGCTTTAGAGATCGGCTGCGCCAAGGGCGTCCTCACGCAGATGCTGGCACCCCATTGCGACAAGCTGCTGGCCGTCGATGTCAGCCCTACTGCGCTGCGCGCGGCAAGGGCGCGCTGCGCGGCTCTCGGCCATGTGTCCTTTGCCAGGATGGCGTTCCCCGGACTGGCACCCGCCCCTTCGTTCGATCTCGTCGTGCTATCCGAAATCGCCTATTACTGGTCCGATCCCGACTTGCAGGAGGCGGTCCGGTGGCTGGGCTCGCATGTCGCCCCGAACGGAGAAGTGCTGCTGGTTCACTGGACTGGCGCAACCGACTATCCTCAAAGCGGGGACGAGGCCGTTCTCAAACTACGGACCATGTTGGGCACGCGGGTCGAGGTAATCGCGGCCGATCGCATGCCGCACTATCGGCTCGATCTATGGCGCCTGCTGCCATGACGATCAGCGTCCTGACCCTGGTCAAGGACCGGCCAACCCATCTGGCCCATCTGGTCGAAGGGCTGCGCCGCAGCGCCACCATGCCGGACGAACTTGTCGTCGTGGACATGGGGAGCGCCCCCCCGGTCGCCATGGACGACGTACCCTTTCCGGTGCGAATCCTGCGCTTTGCCCAGACAGGCCTTCCCCTGGCAGCCGCGCGCAATGCGGCGGCGCGGGAAGCAGGCGGAGAAGTGCTGCTGTTTCTCGACGTCGACTGTATTCCCATGCGGGGTCTGGTCGGGGCCATGGCGAAAGTGGTTGGAACGCAAGACGCGCTGGTATGCGCGCAAGTACGCTATCTCGGGCCGGATGACGCGCGGGGAGAGTGGCAGGAGGCCGACCTGCTGTCGCGTTCGTCGGGACATGCGGCGCGCAGTTTTCCCGCCAGCGGGCTGCGTGCGGTGCATGACGCGGGATTATTCTGGTCGCTGGTGTTCGGCATACAGCGCGGCACGTTCCATGACCTCGGCGGTTTCGACGAGGCCTTCACCGGCTATGGCGCGGAAGATACCGATTTTGGATTTCGTACAAGAGAGGCGGGCCTGCCGCTGCTGTTCATGGGAGGCCCCGGAGCTTTCCACCAGTTCCACGATACGTTCGAACCACCGTTCCAGCATTTCGAAGATATTGTGCGCAACGCGCGCGTGTTCCGGGAAAAGTGGGGGAGGTGGCCGATGGAGGGCTGGCTCTCCGCCTTCGATCGCGCGGGATTGATCGCCTGGACCGAGGACAGGATCGTGGTCCACAGAGCGCCTACGGTCACCGAACTCGCGTCAGCCCGGGTGTTCGCGGCGCTCTCCTAACGAGAAGGGCTGGCGGCCAAGCCGCCAGCCCTCTCCTCAAGAAAATGGCATTTAGCGTTCCATCGAATGCTTGATGTCGCGCATCTCATCGTGACCCGCCTTGACCGAGACGTAGCACGTCTCGATCAACTGGCGCACTCCGGGCGAGAGTTCGCGGTCTTCGAGAGCATCTTCGAACTTCGCCTTGATATGATCCTCGCCCGCTTCGACTTCGTTGACGATCGCCTTGTCGTCATGACCGGTCATTGACGCCTTGAGATTGAGGAACATGCGGTGAGCTCCGGCAAGAACAGTACCGTCGTCTTCCGCATTGCCGCCCAGACGCACAACTTCCTGCTGAAGCCGTGAGGCAACTTCTCGGCGTTCGGAAGCGCGGCTGGTGAACAATGATCCGAAGCGACCGGTTTCGCTGTCCTTCGCTGCCTCGGTATAACCGTCCACACTGTCGATTGTGGTCGCGATCAAAGAGTTGAGCGTCGAGATATCGTGGGAAGTCTCAGGCATTTTTCATTCCAATCAAAATGGTCGGAACGACTATCGTCCGGACTGTGGCAAAACGCCGACGCCGGTAAAAAGAAGCAGCCCTCGACCAAAAATTAACCTGAGTCAGTGCGATTTCGTGTTCCCCATTGAAATTCCGGCTCGGGCTCTGGCTAGGCACGGAGAATCTCTTCAACCCTCTCCATCAAGCTGAGCGGCTTCCAGGGTTTGCGAATGAATTGTCCAGGCTGCGGCAAGGCCTCGGTGCTCGGACAATGATCGCCGGATGTCAGCAGAAGCCGTATCAGCGGCCAACGCCAGTGCACGAGTTCAGCCAGTTCGAGCCCGCCCATTGTCCCCCCGATGTCGATATCCGAGAACATCAAACAGATATCTTCTTGATTATCAAGAATTTTTATCGCTTCGACGGCACTTCCGGCCTCGACAACTTCGAACCCAGCCTCGGTGAAGATGTCTGCGGCCAGCATTCGCACCAGAGCGTCATCTTCGACAACCAGCACCGTCATTCCAAAATAGTCACCATGCACGACCGCTCTCCTGCCGGGGAGCTGCCCGGTACCTGATCAATGCCGCTCCTGCGAAGAAGTTCTCGGCATCGGAGAATTTACCCGGCCGTGTTCATTAGTGGCATGGTGAAAGTGAAGCGGGTTTCGCCGTCGTCCGAGCGCACCGCGAGCATGCCGCCATGCGCGCGGGCAATCTCGGAAGCGATATGCAATCCGAGACCTAATCCTTGTCCCCGACCGGCGCCGCGCTGAAAGGGCTGAAACAACCGTGCCATGGTGTCCGCCGCGATGGGTTTTCCGCTGTTGGCGACTTCAATTGTCAGGTTTCCATCCGCCGTTCTTGCCTCCAGCCTGACCGGGGTGCCCGGGAGGCCATGCGTCAAAGCATTTCCGAGCAAGTTCGAAACCAATTGTCCGATGCGGAGGCGGTCGCAGTCGACCGGTTCATCAAGAAAATAGAGGACATCGACCTGCCGTTCCGGTGCGATTGAACGCAGTTCCTCGACCACTTGGCGTAGCACCGTCTCCAGGGGTTCGCGTGCATCGCGTGACAACGTAATGCCTCCGCCCAGGCGACCTCGGGCGAAATCCATGACATTGTCGATCAGCCCGAAAGCCCGCACAGCGCTGCCCTCCATCAAGCGCAGCACCATGCGCCCGCGGTCGCTCAGTTCTTCCTGATCGAGCATACGAATACCGCTGACGATTGAAGCCACCGGATTGCGCAGATCATGTCCGAGCACGGCGATGAACTGTTCGCGCAAATCCGAGTCTGCATGCGCTGCTTTAACTTCGGCCTGGGCTTCGTTGCGCTCGCGTAGCAAGTTGCGTTCGTAAGCGCATCGTTCGGTAGCGACGAATACCGTCAACCGAATGTACCAGATCCGCCCATCCCCATCCCGGCGTTCGATCGCGTCGACCAGGCTGGGGAGGATGCGACCATCGGCGGCGACGATGTCCAGTGCGACTTGGCTGAAGCTGCCTTGCATACGCAATATCGGCGCGAATTGAGTCTCGTAGAAAGTCCTGCATGCAGTTGATAGAAGTTCGGAAAAGCGTTTACCCACCAGATTGTCGGCAGCAATCCCGATCCAGCCGGCAAAGGTACCGTTCGCCCGGGTGATGCGACCGTTCCGATCCGTCGAAAGGTATCCGCAAGGCGCGGTCTCGAAAAGGTCCTCGAAATCAAGCTCTACGCCCGATCCTGGCGCTTCGAGAAGCGGGTTCTCAGACAAAGGCCCTGATCGCCTCGACCGTCGCGCGAGATTCCGGTTCGAAGCGCAGCGCGACATAACCCCATATGTACTGGTCACAGCCGGACCCATGCGCGGATATCACCGTCCGTTCTGGGCTGGCGCCTCTCAGGACGTTAAGCTGGCGCAAAACCTTGGTTTCGCTACCGCCTTCCGGTAAGCTACCGGCTGCTTGCGGGAATGAAGAACTTGACGACATGGTATGGGTACCCAGTGTCCAATGCATGAGGTGTGCGGATCACGTTGCTCCGGACATCATCGAACCGGTTCTACCAGAACATTCCGACCTTTCCTAATTCGGAACGGGGTTCCTGGTTCCATGGGCAGCCTGCCAGCCGGACCGCCGTGGAACTCTGGACTGCGAATATCCGCTATCAGAGCAGAAGCCTCTTGGCCTGGGTAGACAAATCGAGTGAAGAACGCGGGCTCGCTACACATCTCCTACCGCTGAAGAGGACCATTTCGCCGCCTCAACGATGAGCCGCTTGTCATTCTGCCACCCGCGTTGGATATCTCACCGTCCAGCAGGTGCAGACCGTTGGAGCGGCCAGAGCGTTCGAAAAAACCAGCCATTGCCCGGAGCGTCTACCGGGGAAAGCTGCTGTTGAAGCTGAATGACTGGCTCCGGAGCGGGCCGGCACTCGTCACCGCCAAGAAGAACTCCCAGTCGGCAAACCACCTAAACCACATGATCGTCCAAGGCTGGGCAACCCTGTCTCGTAATAGCCAGCGACAAGTTTGCGTCGAGCCGGTCCGCCTGATGCCATGCATCCAGCCAAGCGATGAGCGGTCCGGTGAAGCATGTGGGCTGGACGTGCACAAGAACGCAATAGCTGGACGGTTTGGATCTCAAGCTGAATATCTGGGGCGAGGCCGGGCCATCCCTGATCCCAATCAGCCATGCTGACCGGATTAAAAAGGCGTTCAACCATGGTAATTCGCCGCAAGGCCCCCCAAATAGGGGCTATCGCACTTCCATAGCCTCGGGCTCGGGTGCGGCTGAGAGACAATTCGCGCTCCCGCTCGCTGATGGAGGCGCTCTGTGTCTCTCACTTCCATTCTCGTCGCAATTGGAGAACTTACCCCTTCCGGCCCCGTTTGTCCGGTCGATCACGAATTGATCGCCGCGCGGCGGAGCGCTGTCCGAATCTTGCGCGAGGACAGCTGGGAAAATGAGGGTGGCGGCCTTGGCACAACACGCGTCTTGCCATTGCCTCGCACGTTCCAAGCACTGGAAATAGGCACGATCCACAGGGCAATCGCCCACACCGGAAATGACGCTGCGCGCTCGTGATATTGCCAGCCTGCTGGCAGTAACCGACACTTTCAAGGAAAGACCGATGGAACTCACTTCCACTTTCTGCAGGGAACAGGAAGCGTTTCAGCGCAACCGTGCTGCCAGCGCAGTTCTGGATAATGTCCGCGTGGTCGCCTCGCGCGCTGCCGCAGCATGGGCTTACGAAGCGCTCGCTGCTGACCGGCGCGAGGCAAGCAGGGAGCGCCTGCGCATGATCGCCTGCATCGCGGCTGTCGAGGTCGAGCGTCCTGGGGATCGGGAAGAGGCCGGTCAGAACGAAAAC
Source organism: Novosphingobium sp. BL-S-20 (assembly GCF_055521635.1). Lineage (NCBI taxonomy): Bacteria > Pseudomonadati > Pseudomonadota > Alphaproteobacteria > Sphingomonadales > Sphingomonadaceae > Novosphingobium > Novosphingobium sp. BL-S-20. Next base: position 3,225,559 of record NZ_CM145494.1, read on the forward strand.
CCGGACCGTGGAGGCGCGGATGCCTGAAACCGGCCTTCACGAATAGCGCGGCGTTTCGCGCTAAAAAGGAAATTGCCATGTCAGAACGAAAGATACAGTTTGCCAGAAGCTCCAATGGAGACCGTTGGTCGCTCCTCGTCCGCCCAGGCATGAAGACGCCCATCGTACTGCACGAACCCAATCCGGCATCAGGCGGAAAAGCCAGCCGGATAGGGATCGAAAGTTTCCTGCAGCGCGATCCCGGCGCACCTCAATCAATTGCATTGATTGAAATGGCGACAGGACTCGTGGCCTCGACGCTCAAGAAGCCAACCGGCCGCACCGCTTTTCTCGAGCACCTCAGGAACATCTCGGAAGACGCAGTCGGGAACGCCTTAACGGGATCCAGGGTCGCTCTTCCCCTGACGACGCCCTACGAAGCCCTGGAATTCTTCAACTGCATGCTCGACACTCTTACAGATCAGCGCGAGGAAGACCTGGCCGCCAATGCGACGCGCATTCCCGCCGGTTTCGGCAGCACCCATCCAGGCGCGCCCCGTAATCCAGCGTCCGATTAACGGCTCCAGGGGGCTACACGCGGCGCACATGCGTCGTCAGGCTCGGCATCCGGTCGCCGCAACATTTGCCAAGGACATCCGCTACCGCCCCGAACCTTTCCTGATTGAACGGGCGATCGTCGCGGGCTGCGAATTTCTCTCCCCCATCGGCCACCTTTGCGATACGCTGGTGTCCGGCCGCAGCGGTACAGGTTGCGCAGCTATGCCCGGCTTGATCTTCCGCTCGCGCTGAGGGGCCGCCTTGATCGGAATCCCGCTGACAATCCGGACCAGGCCAATCCGTTAGCCTGTCGCTGCCGATTGGACCGAAGCGGCGTGCGAGGCAGCGATCGACCTTCACCTGAGGGGTACACAATGCCTCACGACACGCCTCTGATTGCCACGATCGTAACGAGCCTGGCCCTGGCTCTGGTCGGGGGATTCGTCGCCATTCGGCTGAAGCTGCCGCCGCTCGTCGGCTATCTCCTGGCAGGGGTCGCGGTTGGCCCGTTCACCCCGGGTTTCATCGGCGACGCAGGGCTGGCCAACCAGTTGGCCGAGATCGGCATTATCCTGCTCATGTTCGGTGTTGGCCTGCATTTCTCGATCAAGGATCTCATTTCCGTTCAGAAGATCGCCATTCCCGGCGCTTTCGCCCAGATCGTGATTGCGACCATTCTGGGAATGACTCTCGCCTTTTTCTGGGGTTGGACGCCCGGTGCCGGACTGGTCTTCGGACTCGCCCTCTCGGTGGCCTCGACGGTGGTGCTGCTGCGCGCGCTCGAACAGCGTAACGCGCTGGGTTCGAGCAATGGCCGGATCGCGATCGGCTGGCTGATCGTGGAGGATCTGGTCATGGTCCTGGCATTAGTGCTGTTGCCGGCGCTTGCCGGCGTGCTGGGGGGCAAGGGACATGCCGGCGGCGGCGCCGATATCGCCCTTGTCCTGTCGCTTACCCTGGGAAAGGTGGTACTTTTCCTCACCCTGGTGCTGATGATCGGCACTCGAGCGGTTCCGTGGATACTGGGACGGGTTGCGCGCACTGGCTCGCGGGAGCTTTTCACCCTGTCGGTCCTCGCGACAGCGCTCGGTATCGCCTACGGTTCAGCCGCCCTGTTCGGTGTATCCTTTGCCCTCGGGGCATTTTTCGCGGGCGTAGTGCTTAGTGAAAGCGACTTCAGCCATCAGGCGGCGGCCGATTCCCTTCCCCTGCAGGATGCCTTTGCTGTGCTGTTCTTCGTCTCGGTAGGCATGTTGTTCGATCCAGCTATCCTCGTACGGGAGCCCTTGTCGGTACTGGCTGTTCTCGCGGTGGTCCTGATCGGCAAGTCGGTTGCAACCTTCGGGATCGTACTCGCTTTCGGATATCCGGCCTCGACGGCGCTGACGGTTTCGGCGAGCTTGGCGCAAATCGGCGAGTTCTCCTTCATTCTGGTCGGCCTTGGCGCGGGGCTAGGGCTGGTCTCGACCGAAGCGCGAGATCTGGTGCTGGCCGGCGCCCTGCTCTCGATTGCTCTCAATCCGCTGGCCTTCCTCGGCTTCGACGCGCTGGACCGGTGGCTGCGCCGACGACCGGCCCTGCTATCACTGCTCGAGCGCGGCGGCGGACTGGGCTTGTCCACCCTTCCCGACGTGGCCGAGAACGCTCATCACGACCATGCGATCATCGTCGGTTATGGCCGGGTAGGCCGGGTCGTCGGCATGACCCTTGCGCGGGAGAATCTGCCGTTCGTCATAGTGGACAGGGATCGGAGACGGGTCGAGGCACTCCGCTCGCGCCGGGCCCCGGCCATTTATGGAGAAGCCTCGACGGCGGGTATTCTTGAAGCGGCAGGGATAGCCCACGCTCGCGTGCTCGTGATCGCGACGCCCGAAAGCTTCCAGACGCGCCGAATCATCGAAATCGCCCGGGAATGCAATCCAGCGCTCGATATCGCCGTCCGGACGCACAGCGATGCGGAAGTTGCCCGTCTGGAGAGCGAAGGTGTCGGCCTTGCGATCATGGGTGATCGCGAATTGTCGTTCGGCCTGACTGAATATGCATTGCGCGGCCTTGGTCTCTCCACTGAGCGAGCAGCATGGATCGTTCAAAAGGAGAGACTGTCCGGCGACGGCGGTGCGTTCGAGCGGCGGCCCGAAGTCCCTTCGTCGGAAGTGCCGGAACTACGGCACCGTCGCTCGGATGAAGAAGACTTTTGATGTCCGCACCGTCGGCATCTTCTTCGCCGAACGCCTTGTACCGCGTGCCGTTTTTTGCATCGGGATCCTGGCGTTCAGCGCCCACCGCGGCTCCCGGGCGAGATTCGGTAGGTAAACGAGAGAAATCCCGTGGGAAGCGTCTTGTGCCTGACGAGCGGACTGGAAGCTGTTCGGCCCAGCAGTGTCGTGGCGCCGAGCGAGCAGCTTACGCTGACGCGATTGTCGAGGCGATAGATTGCAGTCAGCAGCGCGGAGGCATCCTTGAAACCTGCCTTGCCCCGCCAGGTGCCGAGGCCTTGCCGCCATCCTTCTCGATGTATTTCGTCTGGTTCGCCAGCGCCTGCGCCGGGGTGAGATCCTGCGTGTTATAGGATCCCCAATTGTGCCGCCGGATTCAGAGGCTTCTGCCATCGCTCTATCCGGTTGACCGGAATAACGGGCAGAGCGGGAAATCTGGCTTTGAAGCCGGGCTACTTCCCGCAACGGAATGCCGTTTCGCGCCCGTTGTGGCCTTGCAGCTCAAGCATCCGGCCGTCCGGGGTAACGCCGATTTCCGCATAATCGCGGCGACCGTCCGGCAGGGTGTGGATCACCAGAACTTTCTGTGCGTCGCGGTAACGACGGGAGGGCAAAACCAACCGGCGCCCGGATTGCAGCATCTCCAACGTGAACGAGGAAGGCAGGGGAACGAAGGTCTTCACGACGGTCATCCGCATCCGCCCGAGCATCTCGGTGCCGGCGATCCTCAGAATACCGTCGGGCGGCAGCGCATCGTCCGCTTTGGCAGGGGCCGACGCGCAGAGGTCCTGCTTCCCCACCCATAGGCCGACAAGCGGTTTCGGCACGATCGGCTTGTCGAGCGGGATATAGACCCGCCTGCTGCCGAGCGGTCCGGTGATGAGGGCGCCGTTACCCTCGATCCGGATGCCCTGTATCGCATTGGGATCGCGGCGAGCGGGGGGCTTCGGCTTTTGCGTTGGCGATAGCGGCGGTGTGGGCGGCACGGTCACCGTCATCGGCTCGTCCTGCGCGGCAAGGCCCTGGGATGCCGCAAAGGCCATGGCGCCAGCGAGAGCCGCGGCGATGACGGCGCGGCTCCGGCCCGGCATCATCGCCCTTCGTCCGCGACCGGGAAATAGGTACCCGAAAGCGATCCGTTCAATCCGCAATATTCCGGCGGCATCGGACTCTCCGTGACTGTCAGCAACGGTCCCTCCCGCGTCAGCGCGATGCTGGCCGTGTCCGGGTCGTCGATTGCCACTTTCCAGGTGCTTTGGGCGGCCTGCTTCGCACGGCCCTGCGCTTCACAGACCCAGCGGCCTGTTGTCGGCTCCGCGGCGTTGGCTTCGAAAGTCAGGTTTCCCGAAGGACTGCGCCGGATCACGATCGCACCGGCAACGTTGCGCCAGGTGCCGACGACGCCTGCCGGAACCGATGACCGGATGGCGTTCAGGAACTTCAGGCGATACCGCAAGGTATCGGCAAGATCCCGGATCGTCGGGGCCACCGTGCCGGGATCGTCGCGTCCGGCGATGAACCACTTCTGATCCTGCTTGAGCCGTTCGGCGGCGGAGCCTCCCAACTGCGCGAGCAGAGCCTTGTAGCGCAATGAAATCTGCCGATCGAGCGTGGCCAGCTGCAGATTGGCGCAGATCATCTTCTCGCTTCGCGAGGACGCCTTGCTGCATTCGAAGGACGGCGAAGCCGCTGACGCCGGAGCAACCGATGCCAGCAGTCCCAGAGCCGCAGCAAGCACGCTCCATCCGAAACGAACACTCATGGGCACTCCTTTCACGATTGCGGCTGTCCCGCCGCAGTGGTGCGCAGCAAACCGGATGCCGTTCGCAAGGCTGGTAAAATCAGCAGCATGCTGATGCTCCCCTGCGCCAGACAACCAGTGATCGCTGTTCAATTATAGGATGTCAACCGCGCGCCGCCAAATAAATGATCGATGTAAAATTTAATTTGAACGACGATCATTTCTCGCTAGGGTCGCGCCTTCCCACGCAAGGCGGCGATCCCGGTCAGGAGGAGCATGATGAAACGTTTGGCCCTCACGCTCGCCGCGCTATCGTTTGCTGGCACCTCTTCCACGCATGCCGCGCCAAACAGCTTTGCGCAACGTGATCGATCCGGGCATCTGCTGGCCTATCTAACCGAAGGCGAGGACTTGCCAGACAGTCAGCCGAAAGACATTTTCGGGATTCCGGGAACCGACATCGTCTATTCCGTCCGGAAGGATGACACAGGAGCCCATCTCCGGTTCGGCAAGCCCGGGGAACCGGGACGCGACCTGCCGACAGGCCTGTTGCTGCGCGGCGGGACCACGGTGCGGGCGTGGCCGATGTATGTCGCCGTCAACGCAGTGACGCCCGAGAACGAGCCGGTCTTTCTGCTCGGCGTCGTGACAAGGGAAACCGGAGGCCGCTCCGGGGATGGCGCCAGCGAAGAGAGGCTGCACCTGTTCCGTGTGGACAATCCTGGCACCGACCACGCGCGGGCGGCGGAGATGGTGAGCCTGCCAATCGCCGCAATCCGGCAAATTCCCCTGTGTCATTCGCAGAAGGAAACGCAAGAGCACCCGGATGCCTGCCGGGGCGAACTGTCCTACGAAGCCTTCCTGCATCTCGATACCGAGCGCAACGACGCCTGGCCCGAACTTGTCTACGAAAGCCGGGCAAGTGCCCGCCCGGGCCTGCTGATGGCACAGGACAGTCTGCCGGATGGGCCGCTCGATGCCGCGAAGATGGTCAGGCAGCCGGACACCCAGTGCAGCGTCCAGCGCCCGATACGTTACGATCCGTTGACCCGCCGCTATGAACTGCAGCCGGCAGCCCACCGCCTCGCCGTACCAGCCGATTGCAGCGGCTATTTCCTGCCGCCCGCTCATCCTCTGCAAAGTCTGTGCAGTTCGTTTGCCGCACGTGTCCTCGTCGGCCAGTCCAGGATAAACGACAGGGCTGCCCGGCAGTTCAGTGGTGCCCGGATCATCCGTCAGATCAAGCCGGGCGACACGACGTCGCAGGACAAGCAGGCCGATCGCCTGACGATAGAAACGGAGCCGTCCTCCGGCCGGATCGTGAAGGCCTACTGCGGCTGACGGCATGTTTGCCGGAGATCCCAAGCACAAATTCCTGGGCCAGCCGCCCTGCATGCCAGTCCATCGTCCGGGAAGGTGTGACAAACGCCGGTAGCGGACGGCCTTTGGAAGCTCACCGATAAGGCAAAAGCAAGCCATTCGCCTGATCGTGCCCGCTTCGTGCCCCAACCGAGCCATTGCCGTCATGGCTACGGACAGCCTGCTTCCTTTCGATGGCGAACAACCAAAATCACCGCCGTCTCGCCATTGAGGCGATAAAGAGCGACATAGCCGCTGTGTCCTAAATCTATCAGGTTTTCTCGATAATCGGGATCCATATCTTCCACCGGACGACCGATAGGCGGTGATGCAACCAAGATCTTCACACCTGCCCGGATGGTCGCCGCCGCGCGGGTCGCTGCCTCGGCATCCTAGGGCAAAAGCCGACATGCTCTGGGACGAAACCGCAAAAAGCGGGCCCGACCGGCCTGACGGATGCGGACATCGATTTCCTGCTCGGCTATCAGGCTATGTCGCGATGGACGGTCAGCTTCAGAAGGCCAATGGGCGCAGCAAGGACGCGATGGCGATTCAGAAGAACTGTGAGACTATGGTGAATGCTGCCCGGCCGGAGAGGTGATGCAGGCCGGGCTTGATACCGGCTGGCAGGCGATCCCAATCACCTGCCCCACCGCCGAAGCGGTCACTTGGGTGGGCACGTCCATCCGCGCTGCCGCAACCGAGAAGTAAACTAACAGGCGCTTGCGCGAGAACAACTACCCTTTCGATAAGTTAATCCCCACCTTACAGCCCTCGAGAACCACCGCATCAGCTTTAAAAATTGCGGCGCTGCCGAATTAACAAAATGCAACTCGCGTTACTGTTTCGCTCGTCCCACAGTTCGGCTCATGGACCACTCGGGCGTGACCCTCCCTCCGAGCTGGCCCCTTACGCGCTGCGGCGCGTTGCGACCTAAACTCAGCCCCGGAGCCCAAAACGTGTTCCGGGGCTTTTTCCGCCGGAATGACGCTGGCGAAAGTAGTTGCCATGAATGCTCGTGCACGAAAAACCGGCCCGATGAGGATCCACTTACAGCGCAAGCTCGTATTCGAACTTGAACCGCCAGAGTTGGACGATCTCGACTTGTCTCCCTTCACGCATGCAGTCGACATCCGCGTCGGCGTAGTACCTGACGAGGAGGGGCTCTGGCTCACCATAATTCAAGAGCCCCCTCTCCCCTTGGAAGAGGTCCCGATCCTTCCAGGGTTCCACCGTATCTCGGTCCAGACCCCGCCGCCTCGGACATCGCCAACTCACTGAGTTGATGCGCAGCCAAAATCGAAGTGAGCCGGAAACGCGATGCCGCGGCGCGGGGTAGCTCCGCGACATCGCTCCGGTAGCTGCGGGCCGGGCTCGACACCGGCTGCCAGGCTATCTCAATTTCACCTGACCCGACCGCTAAAGCGGGCGCTTGAGAGGGCACGTCCATCCGCGCAGCCGCAGCCAAGCGAAGAGTATCATGACGAAAGCCGGGAACAATCGCCCTTTCAAGATGTTAACCCCGGACTGTCACAGGGACAGTGTTCTGTGCTGATTTCCCGAGACGCACCGGACTAGAGGCCGCCCGTGTCGCAAGGGGCGGCCTCTTTTTGTTTCGGCGCCCCTTTCAAGATGGGAAAACACTTAACAGCATTTGTCAAACAAATGACTTTGTTCAAATAACAAAACCATGACAGCCTAATCTCCTCAAAGTCTTTCAGGAGATCTCATGAAGCGTCTCGCATTATTCGTAGTAGCTAACGCATTAGCTGCCGTTGCGTCGAACGCCAATGCTCAAGAGGGCTCTCCGACACCGTATCAGCAGTGCCTGACGTGGGCCAGTTTCTGCGCGACCTACTATGAGGAGCGCGGCTTCACTTCAGGCGCCCAATGTTGGGACGAATCCTATCGGGATATTTGCACCGACACCACGGAACGGTGGGACCCGGTCACCAACTCCTACGCACTTTACTATGGGCCGATCAGAATGGTGTGGGGCCAGCCGTCGCGCATCGTTGAGAAAATGCCGGAGTAAGACGCCGCATTCGGACAGGCCAATTCAGGGGTCGCCCTTAGTGGATAGGGCGGCCTCTTTTCGTTTGCGCGTCACGCCGCCATGCGCGCAAGCCCACCGGCACGGCGAGGAACCACTCGCGTCGGCTGGCGTCCCACGAGGCGAGGCCCAGCGCGATCGCATCGTCCAGCGCCTCTTCCATGCTATCGCGCCACGGCGCGCGCGGTCGGCCGCAAGCGGTGACCCGGTAACGATTCGCCACCTTCAATAGCTGGCCCAGTCGAGTTCGGCCTCGTCGAGGGCCTCAAACATGTCGCCGTCCGGCTGGAGCATGCTCAGGCGCTTGCGCACCGCCTCCGGATCGCCGTCGCGCGGGAAACCGCGATCTGCCATGGCGCCCTTGGCCAGATCGCCGACTAGCCCGCCGCGCTCGGCCTGCATCAGGAGCCAGCGCCCGAAAGGCCCGCGCTCGGCTGGCGTGGCCGTCCGGCCCGCGGGGCGCAGGCGGCTGTCGGGCGCGGCTGGGGTGAAGGCTCTGTAGTCGGCGCCATGGCCGAAGTCGCTCGACATGCCCTTCCCGCCGAGAATGCGCGTGATCTCGCGCCTGAGATCGTCGGGGGCGCTGCTTGGTGCTTCGCTCATAGCGGTTTCCCTCCTACTTGGCCGACGCGGCGATCAGGCGCTGCCACGCGGCCGGATCGTTCAGGTCGATCTCTTGGACGCAGACCAGGTCGCGGGTTATTTCGACCTTCTCCTCCAGTCGCCGGAGCACGGCGGGGAAGATGTCCACGAGCTGGACGTAATCGTCGTTCGTCGCCCCTTCCCTGTCGGCCCGCGCGTACCGGTGCCGGGCCAGCCTGAGCAGGTCCTCGTCGGTCAGGGGGAGCGTCAATTGATCGTTTGCCATGGGGCGGCCCTCATACGAATCGAATGACTTGCTGTAGCATGTTCCCTATATGTTCGCATCATGGTTAGACGCAGCACACCCCAGCGGAAGGTCGACGATCGAGCCTTCCCCGTCCGCATCCTCTTCTATGAAAAGGATATTGCGGTCGTAAATTATGTGCGAATCCACGATTGGCTGATTGCTCACATGAGACGCGGCGATTACGCCGAGCATGGCGGTCCAGAGCAAGGTTGCAGGACCATTGCCTACTACTTCCGCACCACGGAAGACGCCCACCGGTTCCGCTCGGCATTCGCAGACATCGAGCTGGCGGACCACACAGCTCTCGACAGCTACAATTCGCCCTTCGTCATCGCAGGGAGGAGAAAGTGCCCACCTCCGAATGGCAAATGACATTGCTACGTGATCAGTGGGTTAAATAAGATATCTAAGCGAGGCTGCGAATTAATTTTGTCCGGCTGTAGAATCAACGTATGCTCACAAGATTGCTCAGAGAGACCAATATTATGAGCAATTATGCACACAATTACCTGCGCGCCTTATCGCAAAAGGAGCGAAGCTATGCCTCGCTTTACAATCATCCCCGTTGATAGAAATCAGCCGAACGCAAACTTAATCGCCACCGACGCCGGGCCGGTTCTTGCTTTTATCGATCGAGTCCGCTGCGGCGAAGCCGACGTCCTGGAAGACGGACGGTACCTGTTTTCCGCTAGCTTGGAATCCTGCGGCTTCTGGTCTGTGTTTCACCGATCCCAATGATCTTCAATCCCGGCCATCCCGCATAAATCCTTGAGCTGCGCAACTTTACGTCGCCTTATGCATTTGGCGAAATGTCGCAGCTCAAGTGTCCCCGAGTGGAGCTGCGACAAACCTCCCCTCCCGTTACGTTTGACCTTCCTCGACTGAAGGCGCAGCATCCGGGCGTGTGCAATCTTTACCGGCCGACAAAGCCCGCTGACGCGGTAGCTGGCCTGTTCCGCACCAGGAGCGCCGGGGCGCCGAACTTCGCCGCCGAGGTCTATCCGAAATACACAGGACTCGTCGTCGCCGAGGGCGAGGTGCGCGCCATGACGTGGGGCTTCCCCGGCATGCCGTGAGCAAGAAGACCGGCAAGCCCATGAAGCCCTCCTCGCCTCACGCTGCTAGCAACGGTTCGATTTCCTTGATGTCCTCGGCTTCACCTGACAGCAGATCGTAATGTGTCTGAAGATTCATCCAGAACTCGGGCGTGGTATTGAGAGCTCGAGCAAGACGCTTCGCCGTATCGACGGTCAGAGAGGTTTCTTCAGCGCACAGGCGCTCGACACGCGTACGCGGCACATGGATGTGCCTGGCGAACTTCCCGGCACTCATGCCCATGACGTCGAGGAACTCGTACTTGAGGATTTCACCGGGATGGACCGGCACTTGCAGCATGGTCATGGCAAATTCCTTTCAGTGATAGTCTACGATCTCGACCGCTTCCGGCCCCTGCTCGGTCCAAACAAAACATATCCGCCATTGATTGTTGACGCGGATCGAATGCTGCCCTTCACGGTCACCAGAAAGCACCTCAAGCATATTGCCTGGAGACGAGCGCAGATCATCCAACTCAACCGCAGCCTCCAACATGGCGACCTTGCGAACAGCGCTTCGGAACAGGTCTGAAGGAAATCCCTTACCTGACTTGCCGGCTAGCACTTGGTCGATCAGCTTGCCTTTGGTGCTCTGGATCATGAATGAAATGTATCATGTCGTGATACAGATTTCAAGTCAGAGTTGAGTCATCAATTTCTTGGCACATACGCAGTTCGGGTTGTGTAACCAGAGGTCTGGAAATTCGAACGTGTCGGACGCGCTGAGCTGGTGCCGGGGCATGCCCCGGCACCAGCTGCCCATCTTCAGCATTCCATGGAGTTACCACACACCTATGGAGCAAGAGAAATGGACAAGCGCGACGATACAGCGATCGAGGCGGTTCTGGAACAGTTGATCGAACACGGCCCCGAAGGGATTGCGACCGTATTCGCGCGCACCTTCGAGATGGCGATGCGCATCGAGCGTGAACGCTTCCTGGGCGCGCAGCGCTATGAGCGAACGCCCGACCGGCGCGGATATGCGAACGGCTACAAGCCCAAGCGGATCGATACGCCAGCGGGCACGGTGCATGTGGCCGTGCCCAAAACCGCCGGCCATGACGGTCAGCCCTTCTTCCCGCAGTCACTGGAGCGCGGCTGCCGGTCGGTGCGTGCGGTCATGCTGGCCGTGGCAGAGATGTACGTGAAGGGCGTCTCTACCCGGCAGACCGAAGCGGTGCTGCGCGAGTTTGGGATCGATGGCATATCCTCTTCACAGGTCAGCCGCGCGGCAGCGATGCTCGATGACGAACTGGAGGCGTGGCGGACCCGCCCGCTCGGCGAGATCCGCTACCTCATTCTCGATGCGCGGTACGAGAAAATGCGCCAAGGCGGCGTTGTGCGCGATGCCGCGGTATTATCTGCGATCGGCATCGGACCTGACGAGCGCCGCCGGGTGCTGGGCGTCAGCGTTGCTCTGTCGGAAGCGGAAGTCCACTGGCGCAGCTTCCTCGATGATCTGGTCGCGCGGGGCATGCGAGGCGTCGAATTCATCGTGTCCGATGATCATGCGGGCCTTCGTGCCGCTCGCCGGGCGGTACTGGGGGCGGCCACCTGGCAGCGCTGCCAATTCCACCTCGCCGCCAATGCCATCCATCACGCTCCGGGCGTCGCCATCCGCGCTCGCATCGGCTCAGAGCTGCGCAGCGTCTGGAACGCCGGCTCGCTGGCAAAGGCACAGACTGCGCTCGAAGAGCTCGTCACCGGCTATAGAAAAACCGCACCAAAGCTCGCCGCGTGGCTCGAAAACGCCATTCCCGAAGGTCTGGCTGTCTTCACCCTGCCGGAGCACCACCGCCGCCGCCTGCGCACCTCCAACCCGATCGAGCGCGCCGTCCAGCAGGAACTCAAGCGCCGTACCGTCAAGGTCAGGGTCTTCCCCAACGAACACGCGCTCCTGCGCCTCGTCTCCGCCGTTCTGGTCGAAATCGACGAAACATGGGCCTGCGACAACAAGGCCTACATCAAATGGGAATGCCGAGATGCTGCGTGATCCTGCCCAGATTCAATTTCCATACATCAGGTTGCTCAATCGCAGTTCGTTCGGGTGCGCGTTAAAGTTGGTCATTAATGCCATATCAGCGGCTATGATAGCCCCGGTTCCCATTGAGTGACGCACGCACCGACCGGCAACCGCGCTCCAGTGACTGTGGGAAGAAGGGCTTACCGTCATGGCCGGCGGTCTTAGGGACTGCCACATGTATCGTTCCCGCCGGCGTATCGATACGCTTGGTTTTGTAGCGGTTCGCATAGCCTCGCCAGTCTGGCGTTCGCTCATAGCGCGGCGCGCCCAGAATGCGTTCACGCTCGATGCGCATCGCCATTTTGAAAGTGCGTGCGAACACGGCCGCCCCCCTTCAGGGCCGTGTTCGATCACTGTTCCAGAGGCGGCTAGATCGCTGTATCGTCGCGCTTGTCCATTTCTCTTGCCCCATAGATGTGTGGGAACTTCACGGAATGCTGAAGATGGGCAGCTGGTGCTGGGGCATGCCCGGGCACCAGCTCAGCGTGTCCGCCCCGTTCAAATTTCCAGACCTTGGATTACACAACCTCCAATCCCGCCGCCCATCGGCTAGTTTCACGGCAGCCTTGAGCGCGCCGTCACCGCGACGCCCCCTTTTCCCTCCCTAGACCAACGTCAACTTCGGCTCCGTTCTCCCGAATTGCGGGCGAATGATCTCTGCACCGCCGCGGAGCTGATCCAGATAATCCGACCAGTGCTGCATCATGCGCACGCGCTCGTCCCAGTGCTGGCCCCGCGTATAAGCCCGGCGCACCGAGTTCGGCTCCGCGTGAGCCAATTGCCGTTCGATTGCATCGGGATTCCACTTGCCCATCTCGTTGAGCAGCGTCGCGGCCATCGCCCGGAAGCCATGCGCAGTCATCTGATCCTTCTCGTAGCCCATCCGGCGTAGTGCCGCATTGATCGTGTTGTCCGAGAGCGGCCGCTTGGTCGAGCGAACCGAGGGGAAGAGATAGGTGCTGAAGTTCTCGCCGTGGTCGATCTCCCCGACGATTGCCAAGGCCTGCCGCGAAAGGGGAATCGTGTGCGGGCGGCGCATCTTCATCTTGTGCGGCGGAATGATCCAAACCGCGCGCTCGAGATCGAACTCGTTCCATTCGGCATGTCGCAGTTCGCCAGGGCGAACGAAAGTGTGAGCAAGCAGGCGCAGCGCGATATTCGTGTAACGCGCCCCGTCGTAATCATGGATCGCGCGCATCAAGGCGCCGACATGCTTGGGCATTGTGATGGCCGCGCGATGCACGACCTTGGGCGTTACCAAAGCTCCGCGCAGATCGACGCACACGTCCCGCTCTGCCCGCGCCGTCGCGACGGCAAACCGGAAGATTTGTCCGCACAGCGCCCTGACGCTCATGGCAGTGTAGAATTTCCTGGTCCGCTCGATCTTCTTGAGGGATAGGAGCACTTCATGCGCAGTGATCTGCGAGATTGGCCGATTGCCGATATCGGGCAAGACCAGGCTGATCTGCCATTCGCATTTTCTGATCGACTTGGGCGACCGCTCTTCCAGCCGCATCTTTTCCAGCCATTCCTCCGCGATAAGCCGGAAGGTGTTCCCGGCAGCGATGGAGGCGGCAACTTTGTCCAGCTTGGCCTGATGGACAGGATCGATGCCCTGCTTGAGCAGGCGCCGCGCTTCCAGCAGCCGCTGGCGAGCCTCTGCAAGCGTGACTTCGGGGTAACGACCGAAGGAAGCCGTACGCTGAAGCTGGTGCAGCTTGAAATTCATCCGCCAGTATCGGGCCCCGGAAGGCTTCACGAGCAGGTAAAGCCCGTCGCGGTCGGAAAGTTTATACGCTTTTTCGCGCGGACGGGCTCGATCGACCGTCGTTGCGGAGAGACCGGATTTGGGTGATTCGCCTGTCATTGAACGTGGACCTTCTTCAGCTCTTGAGAACTGCAGGTCCACATACAGAGCCAACTCTGGCTGAGACGGCATGGAACATATCCGGAACTGCCCGGAAAGTGTATCAGTCAAAAACCGCAGAAAACAGCCATTCACGAGCGTTTCTGGGTGCGTATGAGACAGGCACTGGAGCGGGTAGCGGGAATCGAACCCGCATAGCCAGCTTGGAAGGCTGGAGCTTTACCACTAAGCTATACCCGCCCATCGAAGGGCCGTCCCGATCAGGGGACCGTGTCCAGCGTCGTGGCAGCCGCTTGCCACGATAGGGCAGGCCTCGTCAACGCCTTCCTTGCGACTTGTCCGCGATCAGACGTGGAAAGTGCCTCAATGCCCCGGATAATCGAGCAAAGCGTGGGGTGTGATGCCCGCTTTGCGCAGGCGTTCGGCGCCGCCGAGGTCGGGCAGGTCAATGGCGAAGAGCGCGTGTTCGACTGTCGCGCCCGCCCGGCGCAGCAGTTCGGCGGCGGCGAGCGCGGTGCCGCCGGTCGCCAGAAGGTCGTCGATCAGGATGACGCGATGGCCCTCGCCTACGGCCTCAGGGTCGACCTCAAGCGTATCCGTGCCGTATTCGAGGGCGTAGTCGATGGCGATCACCGGGATCGGCAGCTTGCCCGGCTTGCGGATCGAGACGAAGCCCAGTCCCAGCCGCGCCGCGATCGCCGCGCCGAAAATGAAGCCTCGTGCCTCGACCCCGGCAATAACATCGGCGCCCGAGGCCTTAACGGTTTCCGCCATCAGATCGACCGCAGCGGCAAAGCCGGGGCCGTTGCCGACCAGCGTGGTCACGTCGCGGAACAGGATGCCGGGCTTGGGGAAGTCCGGCACGGTGCGCACCAGCGCCTTGATCTCGTCGAGGGTCATGGTCGCCGTCCTTACGGGGTCGAACCCCTAAACGAAAGGGCCTCCGCCATCACGGGATGGCGGAGGCCCTTCGCTCGGTTCCGGAAAGGAAGCGTCAGTGCTTCTTGCCGGCCCAGATGTTGCGATAGGACATGTAGCCCAGGATCGTCGCGAAGAGCAGGAAGCCGAGCACCGGCCAGCCCGTCTGCTTGCGCTTTTCCAGCTTGGGTTCGGCGGTCCAGATCAGGAAGGCCGAGACGTCCTTCGACATCTGGTCCACCGTCGCCTTGGTGCCGTCGCCATAGGTCACCTGGCCCTCGCCGGTAAGCGGCGGCGGCATCGCGAGGTTGAGGTTCGCGAAATACGGGTTGTAGTGCAGGCCGTCCGGCGTCTTCGCATCCGGGAACTTCTTCAGAAGTTCCGCGGGCTGGTCCTGATAGCCGGTCAGCAGCGAGTAGACGTAGGCCGGGCCGTCATGACGCGCCTTGGTGATCAGCGAGAGATCGGGCGGAGTGCCCTGGCCGCCGTACATCACAGGTGGGAAGTAGTCGGTCGCCACGCCTTCGCGGGTTTCCACTTCGCCCGTGGCGTTGTTGTAGACCGGAACCTGGAAGCCCTTGGCGATCGCCTTCACTTCGGCGTCGTTGTAGCCCAGCGCCGCAAGGTCGCGGAAGGCGACGTGGCGGATCGCGTGGCAGGCAGCGCAGACTTCCTTGTAGACCTGGAAACCGCGCTGGAGCTGCTGGCGGTCAAACTTGCCGAAGGCCCCGTCGCTGGCGAAGCTGACTTCCTTGGGGTGGAGGTGGAATTCGTGCTCGGCAGTGGCGGCGGGCGGCTCGGTGATCTGCTGGTAGGCCCCTTTGCCAAAGGACCAGGCCAACGCCACCGTGAAGAACAGCCCGACGAGGATCGAGAGAATGCGTGCCATGTCTTTCGTCTTTCGTTCCAGCTGTTGTCAGGCGACCGTCGCCGAAGGCGCGGGGGCGAGCTTCGCCGCCTCATCCTCGCCGAGCACGGACTCGGTGATGGAGAAGGGCAGCGGATCGGGCTTCTCGATCGCCGAGACGATCGGGATGACGATCAGGAAGTGCGCGAAGTAGTAGAGCGCCGCGATCTGGCTGAGCATCACGTAAGGCTCCTCCGCCGGGGCGCCGCCGCAGTAGAACAGCACCGCCATGGCCGGGATCAGGCCGAAGAAGAAGAACTTCTTGTAGAGCGGGCGGTAAGACCCCGAACGGACCGGCGACCGGTCGAGCCAGGGCAGGAAGAACCACACGAGGATCGCCCCGAACATCGCCAGCACGCCCATGAGCTTGGCCGGGATGAAGAAGAAGTCCTGGGTGAAGGCGCGCAGGATCGCGTAGAACGGCCAGAAATACCATTCGGGCACGATGTGTGCGGGCGTGCTCATCGGGTTGGCCGGAATGTAGTTGTCCGGATGACCCAGCGCGTTCGGGAAGAAGAACAGCGCGGTGCAGAACAGGATCGCGAAGACGCCGATCGCCCAGCCGTCCTTGGCGACGTAGTAGGGGTAGAACGGAACGGTGTCGCTCTCGCTCTTCACCTCGACGCCGGTGGGGTTCGACGAGCCCGGAATGTGCAGCGCCCAGATGTGCAGGATCACCACGCCGACGATCACGAAGGGCAGCAGGTAGTGCAGCGAGAAGAAGCGGTTGAGCGCAGCATTATCCGGCGCGAAGCCGCCGAGCAGCCACTGCTGGAGCGGCTCGCCCACGAAGGGAATCGCGCCGAACAGGCCGGTGATGACCTTGGCGCCCCAGAAGCTCATCTGGCCCCAGGGCAAGACGTAGCCCATGAAGGCGGTGGCCATCATCAGCAGGAAAATCACGACGCCAAGCAGCCACACCATCTCGCGCGGAGCCTTGTACGAGCCGTAGAAGAAGCCGCGGAAGATATGGACATAGATGACGACGAAGAAGGCCGAGGCGCCGTTGGCGTGCGCATAGCGCATCATCCAGCCCCAGTTCACGTCACGCACGGTCTGTTCGACGGTGTCGAAGGCGACTTGCGTATTGGCCGCATAGTGCATGGCCATGACGATGCCGGTGACGATCTGCAGGACGAGGCAGAGCGCGGCGAGGAAACCGAAGTTCCAGAAATAGTTCAGGTTGCGCGGAACCGGATAGCCGCCACCGACCGAGTTGTAGACGAGGCGCGGCAGGGGCAACCTTTCGTCCATCCACTGCATGAAGGGGTGGCTCGGCTTGTATTCCTTGGCCCAGGGAAAGCTCATGTTCTTGATCCTCTCTCTCGGCCTCAACCGATCTTTACGACCGTGTCGGTGGTGAAGGCGTATTCCGGAACCTCGAGGTTCTTTGGCGCGGGGCCTTTGCGGATACGGGCTGCCGTGTCGTAGGAAGAGCCGTGACAGGGGCAGAAGTAGCCGCCGAACTCGCCCTTCGGCTCACCCTCTCCCGCACCGAGCGGAACGCAGCCCAGATGGGTGCAGACGCCCATGGTGATCAGCCAGTTTTCCTTGCCTTCCTTGGTGCGTTCCTCAAGCGTCTGCGGATCGCGGAGCGAGGAAACATCCACCTTGTTGGCTTCGGCGATTTCATGCGGCGTAAGGTTGCGAACGAAGACCGGCTGCTTACGGAAGATCGCCTTGATCGCCTGTCCGGGCTGGATCGAGGAAATGTCGACTTCCGTGGAAGACGCCGCAAGAACGTCCGCCGATGCGGACATCTGGCTGACCAGCGGGACGACGATGCCCACGCCGGCGACACCCGCCGCGCTTACCGCGGCGATATTGATGAAATCGCGCCGCCGCACGCCATCTGCTTCTGCCATGATTGCCCTTGCCTTGTTATTGACAACCTACTCCCGGGATTCCGGTAGCAAGCCCAGATTCCTGACCAATTCTATTTTTTTGTCTGGTATCCCCGTAACGGCCCCCCGTTGACGGTTAGATGCCCGGGATTTAGCCGAAGCGAATACCGACTTTGCCGAACTGATATACAGGGAAACCAGCCCTGCCAACCGTGTTTTTGGTCGGGCAGGGTTGGAGGGTCGCCAAGGAATTCAAGGAATAACCGCGCGGCAGACAGGCCGGACGGGCCTTTTTCAGCCCGCCGCGATCAAGGATATCTGGCGTCCGTAGGCGGCTTCGGCGCGGTGGGTGGCGCGGCGATAGGAATAGAAACGCTCGGGCGCGGAATAGGTATCGAGGCCGAGGCGCTCCACCCCGGCGATCCCTGCCGCTTCCAGCCGCGCAGCTACGTAGTGCTCCAAATCGAACTGCCAGTGGCCCTCGCGACCTTCCTCGAAGAACCCCGCGTTTTCGCCATTCTCTTCAAGGAAACGGTCGCGGAAACCGTGGTCCACCTCGTAGGATTCCTGGGCGATACAGGGGCCGACAGCCGCGACGATGCGCGATCGCTCGGCACCCAGCGCTATCATCCGGTCGATCGTGCTGTCGGTCACGCCGCCGACGGCGCCCTTCCACCCGGCATGGGCGGCGCCGACGATGCCCGCCTCGCGGTCCGCCAACAGGACCGGCGCGCAATCGGCGGTGACGACGCCGATCAGCACGCCGGGCCGGTCGGTGACGAGGGCATCGGCATGGGGGCGATCGGCATCGCTCCACATGTCGGCGCCGAGAATCACGCAATCGGGCGAATGGACCTGGTAGACCGAGACCAGTGGCGCCCCCCGCAGCACGGCATCCGCAGCACGGCGGCGATTTTCCGCCACGACCGCCGGTTCGTCGCCGGAGCCGAGGCCGACGTTGAGACCCTCGACCTCGCCGCTGCTGACCCCGCCGCGACGGCCTAGGAAACCGTGCGGCAGGCCTTCCAACAGGCGGGCGCGGTTGACCTCGACGGGTTCAGCCCCGAATTCAGCCAAGACTCTTGCTCACCTGCTCCCGCACGTCGCGCGAGAGATTGGGTTCGGCGGCGATCTTCTCCAGCTCGGCGCGCATCATCGCGGCGCGGACCGGCTCGATCCGCCGCCAGCGCCCGAGCTGCGGCACGAAGCGCGCGGTGGTCTGTGGATTGATCGGATCGAGCTTGCGGATCAGTTCGCCGATCATCCGGTAGCCCGCGCCGCTCGCATCGTGGAACGCCTTGGGGTTCACCGCCGCCGTCATGTAGAGCGCGCGGGCGCGGTTGGGGTTGTTCAGCGTGAACTCGGGGTGGCGGGACAGCGCCTCGATATGCTCCAGTACCTGCGGGTGGAACGAACCGGCCTGGAGCGCGAACCACTTGTCGATGACGAGGGCATTGCCCTGGTAGCGCTGCAGGAAGTCGGCCAGCGCTTCCTCGCGCTCGGGGCCTTCGAGGTTGCAGAGCACGGTGAGCGCCGACTGGCGATCGGTCATGTTATCCGCCGCGCGGTACTGCGCGATGGCGCGGCGGGCGCCCTCGGCGGCATCGCCCGCGGCGATCAGCACCAGCGCCTGGCCCTTGGTCTTGCGGGCACCGCGCGCGGCGGCATCGCGGCCATAAGCCACGGCGGAAACGCGGTCGTGGAGCAGGCCCAGCAGGTCTGCCAGTTCGCCGCCGAGCCAGGCCTTGAGCGCCTCGCGTTCCTCGTGGATCGCGGCCGGGTCGGCCACCAGCACCTGCTCGGCCAGATAGGCGACGCCCGGCAGGACCATGAGTTCGCCGCGCATCAGGTCGTCGAGCGCCTCGTCCGCCAGCACGGCGGCGAAAGCCTCGCCGATCGCCCGGCGTCCCTCTGCGCGCGCGGCGTCCGACAGACCGCCGCTTACAGCCGCCACGAGATGCTGGACGACAAGGCTCTGCATCGCCTCGTAACGGGCGAAGGGATCGTCGTCATGGGCGGCGAGGAACACGAGGTCCTCGTTCGAGCGCTCCATGTCGATGGCGACCGGGGCCGAGAATCCGCGATTGATCGAGACCACCGGCGGGCGCGCGAAGCCATGGAAGGTGAAGCTGTCACTGCCCTTGTCGAGCACGATCAGCTGTTCGCCCGCATGGTGGCCATTGTCGCGATCATAGAGCGCGACACGCAGCGGGATCGGCACCGGCTGCTTCTCGGGCTGGCCCGGCGTCGCCGGAACCGTCTGGGTCAGCGTGAGCGTCGCCGTCTCGCCCGCATGCGCCAGTTCCACGGCGACTTGCGGCGTGCCCGCCTGCGAGTACCAGAGGCGGAACTGCGTGAGGTCCAGCCCGGTGCCGTCCTCGATCGCCTTGATGAAATCCTCGCAAGTCGCGGCCTCGCCGTCGTGGCGGTCGAAATAGAGGTCGGTGCCAGCGCGGAACTTCTCGATTCCCGCCATGGTCCGCATCATGCGGATCACCTCGGCGCCCTTGTTGTAGACGGTGGCGGTGTAGAAGTTGCTGATCTCCTGATAGGAATCAGGGCGGATCGGATGGGCGAGCGGTCCCGAATCCTCGGGGAACTGGGCCGAGCGCAGGACCCGCACGTCCTCGATGCGCTTCACCGCCTCGCTGCCCATGTCGGCGCTGAACAGCTGGTCGCGCAGGACGGTGAAACCCTCCTTCAGCGAAAGCTGGAACCAGTCGCGGCAGGTCACCCGGTTGCCCGACCAGTTGTGG
Source organism: Novosphingobium sp. BL-S-20 (assembly GCF_055521635.1). Classification (NCBI taxonomy): domain Bacteria; kingdom Pseudomonadati; phylum Pseudomonadota; class Alphaproteobacteria; order Sphingomonadales; family Sphingomonadaceae; genus Novosphingobium; species Novosphingobium sp. BL-S-20. The sequence goes on from NZ_CM145494.1 coordinate 3,245,763, forward strand.
AAATATTCGTGGCCGATCACGCTCTCGATGCCGTCGTAATCGGCGTCGGTGGCGGTTTCCGGCTCGGCGAGGACGTAGCGGGTGTTGAAGACGTTGAGGCCCTTGTTCTCCATCGCCCCCATGTTGAAGTCCGACACGGCGACGACGTTGAACAGATCGAGGTCGTATTCGCGCCCGAAAGTGTCCTCGTCCCACTTCATCGAGTGGATCAGCGAATCCATCGCGTGGCTGGTGCGCTGCTCGTCGCCCGAGCGGACCCAGATGTTGAGGTCCACCTTGCGGCCCGAGCGCGTGGTGAACGCGGCGTGGTTGGCCACGAGATCGCCCGCGACGAGCGCGAAGAGGTAGCTCGGCTTGGGCCAGGGATCGTGCCATTCGGCCCAGTGGGTGCCGCCCTCGCCCTCTCCGGTCGCGGTGCAGTTGCCGTTGGAGAGCAGGATCGGGAAGCGGGCCTTGTCGCCCGTCATCCGCACCGAATAAGTCGAGAGCACGTCCGGGCGGTCCGGGAAGAAAGTGATGCGGCGGAAGCCCTCGGCCTCGCACTGGGTGCAGAGCATGCCGTTCGAGGCATAGAGACCCATGAGCTGGCTGTTCGCCGCCGGGTTCATCGCAGTCTCGATTTCGACCTCATGGGCATCGCCGGTCAGTTCGACGAGCAGGTCGGCGCCTTCCATGCGCCAGTCGTTGACCGCCTCGCCATCGACGCGGATCGCCAGCGGGGTGAGCTGGTCGCCGTTCAGGCGCAGCGTTGAGGCACCGCTTCCGGCGGGATTGCGGCGCGCCGAAAGCGCGGCCGTGACGTGGGTCTCGTCCACGCCCAGCCGGAAATCGAGCGCGATCTGCGGCACCAGCCAGACCGGCGGCTGATAGTCCTCGCGGCGAATGACCGGCGGCGCGTGCGGTGCGGGGGCGCCATCGGCGATCTGCGCTTCGGTGTCGGGCGAGGCGGGGGTGCTGGCAATGTCCATGCCGCTAAATTAGAGCCTTGTCCCTCGAATGCCAGACTTGGCGCGACGAATTCACAGCCGAATCGCGAGGAATGCCCGATGTCCGTCCGCACACCCAAACGCCTGTTCATCTTCGGGCTGGGCTATACCGCGAAAGTGATCGCCCGGCAGGCCGTGGCGCGCGGCTGGGAAGTGCTCTCCACTGGCAGCGACGGCACGCTTTCGTTCGAGGACGAGGGCAACGTCCGCCTCGCGCTGGCCGATGCCGATCATGTGCTTTCCTCGGTCCCGCCGGGCAAGGAAGGCCGGGGCGAGCCGCTCGATCCGGTGCTGGAGCGCTACGGCGATGCGCTGAAGGGCATGCCGCTGTCCTACCTCTCCTCCACCGGGGTCTATGGCGATACCGGCGGCGCCTGGGTGGACGAGAGCGCGCCGGTCGGCACCGGACGGCGCACCGCGCGGGCCGAGGCAGACGGCGAGTGGCTCACGCTGGGTGCGCGGGTCTATCGGCTGCCCGGCATCTACGGCCCCGGTCGCTCGGTGCTGGACCGGGTGCTGGACGGACGCGCCCATCGCATCGCCTTGTCCGGGCAGGTGTTCAGTCGCGCCCATGTCGAGGATATTGCCGCGGGCGTGATCGCCGGACTCGAAGCGCCGGGCGGTGCCTACAACCTCGCGGACGACTTGCCCTGCGGCCAGAACACGCTGGTCGAGGAGGCCTGCCGCCTGCTCGGCCTGCCGCTGCCGCCGCTCCAGTCGATCGAGGAGGCCCGGCTTTCGGCCATGGCGCGGGGCTTCTATGCCGAGAATCGCCGGGTGGCGAACGGCAAGGCCCGCCGCGTGCTCGGCTGGCGCCCGCGTTTCCCGACCTACCGCGAGGGGCTGCGCGCCCTCAGCGCCACGACCAGCCCGACCGTCGCCAGCGCCGCTCCAGCCAGCGCCAGCAGCGACCAGCGATAGCCCTCGAACACGGTCGAGATCAGCATCGCGACGATGATGACCGTGACCCCGTTGTAGGCCGCCTTGCCCGCGCCGAGCTGGCGGATCAGCGTGTAGTAAAGCGGGAACGTCACCACCGAGCCGAGAATCGCGAGGTAGGCGGTGCCGAGCCAGTACATCCCGTCCCGCGGAATCACCGGCGGCCCGGACGTCGCCCAGGCCACGGCGACATCGGCCAGCGTGCCGTAGAGCATCGCCCAGGCCAGCAGGCTGACCATCGGCAGCGCCTTGCCGGTCTCGTTGGCCTGAATCACGTTCGAGACCGAAGCGCAGATCATCGCGATCAGCGCGAAGACGGTACCGAGCAGAACCTTGCCGCCCAGTGGTGCCTCATGCGCCTCGTGGAGCAGCAGCAGGGCGAGACCGGCAATGGCAATCGCACTCCCGATCGCGAAGCGCCAGGTGATCGGCTGGCCCAACAGCAGCCGCGCCAGCACCGCGTTCGGCACCAGCAGCAGCCCGATCATCACCGCGACGATGCCCGAAGTCAGGTGCATCTCGGCGCGGTAGACGAAGTTGTAGTTGCCGCAGAACTGCGCCACGCCCACGGCCAGCGCCAGCCACTGGCCCGCCGCGCCGAGCCTCAGGCTCTTCTTCATCACCACCGCGACGAGGAACATCGCCGGGGTCGCCAGCACGAAGCGCCAGGCGACCGACCAGCTTGCGGGCACCTCGCCGATCTGGCCGGTGATGACGAACCAGGTCGATCCCCAGATCAGCGCCACCAGCAGGAACGGCAGCGCGACGGCGGGCGTCAGGAAGCCCGGTGCCGGAGCGGAACTTTCGCTCACAGTTGGGAAATCGCGCGGGCGAGCGCCGAAACGTGATCCTCGCGCGAATCCCAGGCGGTGACGAGGCGCGCGGCATCGTCGCCCCAGTCGTAGAATTCGAAGCCCTGTTCGCGCAGCGCCAGCCGCTCGGCGGCGGTGGAGGTGAGGAATATCTCGTTCGCCTCGACCGGATGGAGCAGGCGGTCCTTCGCCGCCCGCGCGATCTCGGCAGCGGCGGAATTGGCGGCGCGGGCATTGCCCAGCCAGAGATCGCCTTCCAGCATCGCGAGGATCTGCGCGGCGAGATAGCGGCCCTTCGATTGCAGGTGCCCGGCCCGCTTGCGGCGGAAGCGGACCTTGTCGGCCATGGCGGGATCGAAGAACACGATCGCCTCCGCGCTCATCCCACCGTTCTTGACCATGCCGAAGCTCAGGGCGTCGACATCGCCCGCCGCCTGCGCCGCCCCCCCTGCCACATCGCCGCCCAGGAACGCCGCCGCATTGGCGAAACGCGCGCCGTCCATGTGCAGGCCGAGGCGCTTTTCCTTCGCGAAGCGGGCGAGCGCGGCCAGTTCCTCGGGCCGGTAGACGCGCCCATATTCGCTCGCCTGGGTGATCGAGATCGCATGGGGCTGGACCTGATGGACGCCGTCGCGGATCGGGTCGATCACCTGCGCGATGGCCTCCGGCGTGATCTTCGCGCCCTCGCCATCGGCCAGCAGCAGCTTGGCGCCGTGGAGGTAGAAGCCCGGCGCGCCGCCCTCGTCCATCTCGATATGCGCCTCGCGGTGGCAGATCACCGCGCCGTGCGGCTCGACCATGGCGGACAGGGCAAGGCAGTTCGCCGCCGTCCCGGTCGCCACCCAGAGCGCCGCGCAATCGCGCCCGAACAGCGCCGAGAAGCGGTCGTCGAGCGAACGGCTCAGCGCATCGCCGTCATAAGGCGAATCGGGCGCGTCGGCCGCCTTCATGGCGTCCCATACCTTCGGATGGACCCTGGCGGCGTTGTCGGAGAGGAATTTCATGACCATATGCACTGCGAGCGGACATAAGCGCCGTCAAGAAGGAGCAGCCAAGAAGGAGACTGGCTCATGGTCGGCGTGACCATCACCAAGCACGAGACCGCCACCGGCGGCGAATACCAGGCCCACCTCGCCGACAGCGATGTGACCGGCCACCTGACCTGGCAGACCCGCGACGGCGTGCACTATGCCGACCACACGCTCGTCCCCACCGAGATCGGCAATCGCGGCGTAGCGGCACGGCTGGTCGAGGCCATGGTCGCCGACGCGCGGGAAAACCACTTCAAGATCGCGCCCTTGTGCAGCTACGTCGTCGCCGCGTTCCGGCGCCACCCGGAATGGGACGACGTGAAGGCTTAAATTCTCTCAGCCGAACCCGCGCTGCAACCAGTCCTGCGCCAGTCCGGCCAGGAAGGCGGCGCCGCGCGGCAGGGCCTTTTCATCGACCATCATCTTCGTCGAGTGGATGCCGCAGCAGTGTTTCCAATCGGCACCGTCTTCCGCGACGCCGAGGAAGAACATCGCGCCGGGCACCTTTTCGAGCACATAGGCGAAATCCTCCGCGCCCATGATCGGGTCCTTGAGCCGCTGGAACGCGGCCTCACCGTAGAGACCTTGGGCCACGCGCTCGCCGAAGTCGACCGCGCGCGGATCGCAAACCGTCACCGGGAAGCCTTCGAGGATCGTCACTTCGCCCTTGAGGCCATGCGCCCCGGCAATCCCGGCGACGAGCACCGGCAGCTCCTCCTTCAGCCGCGCGCGATTGGTCGCCGACAGGGTGCGCATCGTGCCGGTGAGGCGGGCGGTGTCGGGGATCACATTGTGCGCGCTCCCCGCCTCGACTTTGGCGATCGTCACCACCACCGGGTCGAACACGCTGTAGCGGCGCGCGACCATCCTCTGGATGGCCATGACGATCTCGCAGGCGACCGGCACCGGATCGACCGTATCGTGCGGCATCGAGGCATGGCCTCCGCGTCCGGTCACGACGATCCGCAGCTCGTCCGCCGCCGCCATGAGCGGCCCGGCCCGGCCGCCGATCACTCCGTGCGGCGCATTGGGCATGATGTGGAGCGCGAAGGCGGCACCCGGCAGCGGTCGGTCGAAGCCCTCGCCGCCGAGCAAGCCGTCCTCCAGCATGAATCGGGCGCCGTGATGGCCTTCCTCGCCCGGCTGGAACATGAAGCGCACTTCGCCGCGGAGGCTCTTCGCCCGGCTCGCGAGAATCTCCGCCGCCCCTGCCAGCATGGCGACGTGGGTATCGTGCCCGCAGGCGTGCATCGCGCCGGGAACGGTCGAGGCGAAAGCCAGCCCGGTTTCCTCGGGCATCGGCAGGGCGTCGGTATCGCCGCGCAGGAGCACGCTGCCGCCCTCGCCCGCGCCGCCTTTCAGCGTGGCGATCAGGCCGGTGGTCGAGGGCCCCTCGCGCCATTCCAGCGGCAGATGGGCCAGAGCCGCGCGGATCTTGTCACGCGTCTTCGGGTTGTGGAGGCCGATCTCGGGCTCGGCATGAATGGCGCGGCGCAGCGCGACGATGCGGTCGGCAAGGCCGTGGGCCTGCTCGATCAGGGTCTCGGGAGAGGACATACCGGCATGATAGCCCTCGATCCGCGCCTGTCGAGTTTCAGGTAGCCGAATCGGCCACCGGCAGATCGTCTTCCGGATCGGGCGCGATGCTGATCTCGTTGCGGTCGATCTGCTGGAGCGTGCGCCAGGCCATGAGGCCCATGGCCACGTAGGATACTGCACCGCCCAGGGCCACCGCCCAAGCCGCACCGCTCGGGCCGACCGGGAGCAGGAACACCAGCCCGATCGCCAACGCGACCAGCGCGATCAGCCGTGCGACGAGCGAATGACGCGCGCGGCCCGTGGCGTGAAGCACCGGCTCGAAAGCGACGCTCGCGAGGTCGAAGCTGGCCGCCAGGGTAAGCGGCACGAGGATCGCCGCGCCCTGCTCGAAGTCCTCGCCGCCGATGAATTCCAACATCTGCTTGCCCAGCAGCACCGCCACCGTGATCACCACGATCCCGGCGAGACCGGCAATCTTGCTGGTCTGGAGCGCCAGCTTGCGGAACTCCGCCGCCGCCGAGGACACGCGCGCGCGGGCCACTTCGGCATAGACCGAGCGGGTCAGCAGCGAGGACAGCTTGCTCAGCGCCTGCGAAAGCTGCGAGGCGAGGCGGTAGAGACCCGCCGCCTTGGTGCCGACCCAGGCGCCGACGATCAGCAGCGGGCCGTTCCGCATCGCCGCATCGAGCGTGGAGGCAGCGTAAGTCTGCATGAAGAAGCGCGTGACGCCGGGGTTTTCCTCGATCGCCTTGCGCCAGTTGCGCAAGTTCGAGAGGTTCACCGCCTCGGGGCAAAGCCGCCGCGCCATGATCCAGTAGAGCAGGGCTTCGAGGATATCGATCGCCGCCCAGGCGAACAGGAAACGGCCGACGCTCGGCCCGGTCAGCCAGATGACGAGCGAGGCGGCAAGGCGTCCGCTCGGCACGATCGCCTCGACATAGACCGCCATGTCGAAGCGGTTGAGCGCGCGCACGATCCCCGTCGGCGCCGAGACCAGCGCCCAGAGCGAACCGACGCAGAACCAGAAGGCCACGTCCACGAAGTGGGGGTTGAGTTCCAGCTTATGGGCGAACCCGTAGATCAGGACCGCCGCCAGCCCGCAGCCGATCACCGCGCCCACCGCGTCCAGCAGGCCGCAGAGCATGCCGAGACGGCCGAGCTTGCCCCAGTCCTTCTGGTGGACGTGCTCGCTTCCGTAGCGCACCACGACGCGCCAGGTCTGGAAGCTGGCAAGCGCGATCAGCGCCTGCGCCGTCCCGAAGATCAGCGAGAAGTGGCCGAAATCCTTCAGGCCCAGCGATCGCGTCTGGATGGCAAGATAGGCCAGGCCGCAGACGGCGCCGAAGCCCTTGCCACCCAGCAGCCAGGCCGTGTTCTGAATGATCCGCCCTAGCGGAGATTTGCTCTCGCGGCGGTGAAATTTGGCGGACATTGGGGCTGCATGTGAACGAGGGGGACAGGACTTGCAAGCTGTGCAGATGGCGAATGTCCCCATGCTGAACAGTTCTGTCCCCGGCCGATTTGTCGCAGCCGCTCCAGTCCCGCCCTTGCGGTCGCACCTTTTCCTTTTGCCCGGCATTCCCTAGATGCGGGGCGACCTCCCCCTATCGCGAAGCACGAAAGCCATGATCGAACACGCCATTCTCCTCAGCGCCGGCCAGGGCTCGCGCCTGCTTCCGCTCACCGCAGAGCGGCCCAAGTGCATGATCGACTTCTCCGGCAAGTCGCTGATCGAATGGCAGATCGAGATGCTGGCGCGCGGCGGCGTGAAGCGGATCGACGTCGTCACCGGCTTCATGACCGACATGCTGGAAGAGCACCTCAGCGCGATTCACGACCCCCGCGTCGAGATAAACATCCGTTTCAACCCCTTCTTCAAGGTGGCCGACAACCTCGGCTCCTGCTGGATCGCGCGCGAAGCCATGCGCGGGGACTTCCTGATCCTCAACGGCGACACGCTCGTTTCCGAGGATATCGTCCGCAAGGTCCAGCAGGGCGCGACCGATGCGGAGGGCAAGACCTGGCCGATCACCGTCACCGTGGACGTGAAGGCGGAAGGCTATGACAGCGACGACATGAAGGTCGAGCGCGAGGCGGACGGCCGCCTCGTGCATATCGGCAAGACGCTGACGGCGGCACAGTCCAATTCCGAATCGATCGGCTTCCTCGCCTTCCGCGGCGAAGGGGCCGACCTGTTCCGCGAAACCGTCCGCCAGGCGATGCGCACGCCCGAGGGCGTCCAGCACTGGTACCTGAAGGTGATCGATTCGATCGCGCCGACCGGCAAAGTCGGCACCGTCTCAATCGAGGGGCTTGACTGGGCGGAAGTCGACTTCCTCAACGACATCGAGATCGCGACGAAGCTGACCGACACCTGGTGAGAGGGTCCAAGCCGTCCCGGACTCGTTCCGGGACGGCTTGGACCCCGCCGAGGGGGCTTCGACAGGCTCAGCCTGAGCGGTGTTGAAAGCAGGTTTCCGAAATCGTTCAGGCTGAGCGATTATAAAAAAGCAGGTTGCCCGATCCCGCTCAGGCTGAGCCTGTCGAAGCCCCCTCGGCGAGGCACCGCATATCAGGCAAACGCGCCTTTCAACCAAGCCACCAGCCCGGCCAGCTCCTCACCCTCCAACGCAACCGCGTGCCCGAGATCGGGCACCTTGGGCCAGCCGCAGTCGACGAACTCGCGGCCCTGCCACTCGCGCGCGCCTTCGTAGCGGGGGATGACGTGGAAGTGGACGTGAGGGTCCACCATCATCAGCATCAGGTAATTGAGCCGCGCATAGCCGACCGCACCAGTCAGCGCCGCCTCGATCGCGGCGGTGACGGTCTTCAGCTCGGCATGAGCCTCCAAGGGAAGGTCCCCGAAGGCCGTCGCATCGGACTTCGCGGCCAGAACCAGCGAACCCAGCGTCGGCTGCGCGGGCCGGGCGAGCACCACCCAATGCGCGAATTCCGCGACGAGCGTATGCGGATAGCCGAACTTTTCGATCGTCGCGTTCATCGTCGTTTCTCCCTAGAAATCTGTTTGAAAAATGCCCGTTTGGGCATTTTTGGGGCGGCACCGGCCCTCTCCCCCACCCGACCTCCCACGAGTGTATCCTGATGGGAGGTCGGGTGGGGGAGAGGGCCGGTGCCGCCATAATCCGCCTGCGGCGGATTATTAAACAGCCACGTCCGAGAGCCAGGACGTGATCGTACCGCCCTGCGCACGCACGATCCATGCCTGAACCAGCCGCACCGCATGGATGAGGCATGAAATCGCCGTCCACCACGCCACCGCGATCAGGCCGAGGTCGGGGCGCGCGAACAGCGTCGCCACGAACAGGATCACCATGTTCGGGTTGCGGCGCGCGGTGATGAGGCGGAACTGGCTGTCGAACTTGCGCCAGACGTGGATGTGCATCAACCCGTTCTGCTTCATGAACAGGCCCTCGATCAGACGCTGCACGATATAGCCGCCCTGAATCGCGCCCTGCACCCACCAGAACGTGGTCTGGTCATAGGCGAGGCCCCATGTCGCGAGGCCCGTCGCCCAGAACCACCACCAGAACGGCGGATGGACGAGGTCCATGCCGTGATCGGCGACATTGCCCCATTCCGAAGAGGTGATCGTGCAGCGCGCCAGCTTGCCGTCCACGGTGTCGAGCACCATGAAGACCAGACCCAGCGCCATGCCCAGCCAGTAATGGCCGTAAGCGAAGAGCACGGTGGCGGCGACGCAGAACACCGCGCCCACGGCGGTCACCATGTTCGGGGTGATATGCAGCTTCGCGCAGATCCGCGTCAGCACCAGCGCCCATTCGGGCCAGAGGTACTTGGTCAGCACGTCGGTCACGCCCTTGTAGGCGCCGAAATAGCTCGCGCGCTCGATGGTGCGGACGCTCTGCGGCGTCAGCGCCATGAGGAACGGCGTCTCGCGCTTGCGCAGTTGTTTGTTCTCGATCGTCGGGCCGCTCTCGTAGGCGACGATCTCAAGACCGGCGCTACCTGAAAGCGCCGTCCCAGCATTCATGGCCTCGGCGATTCGGGCGGCCTGAACGCCGTCGGCCGCATGTGCCAGGGCGGGAATGCCGCCCAGCGTCAGGACCATGCCGGGATGCGATGTGACGTATTTGAACCAGGCCGGATCCCACGCAAAAGCAGCGTTCGAGAGGATGGCAGGGCCTTGGGCGGCGATCGCGGCGCCCTCCGCAGCGGCAGGGGCGCCATTGGCGCGGGCGATCCGCGCCACGCGCTCGGCCATCGTCAAACCCCAGAGCTTGACGGGGTTCGCGCCGAGAGTGAGCACGGGGGGAAGCTTGTCTTGTTCGACCATGATTCGGGCCGTAATCCGTCCCCTTGCCCGAGGCAACTTCGCGACTTGCGGAAAATGCTATCGATTTTGCCGGTCTTGCAAGTGGCGCAAAAGCGCCATACAACTGTAACCTTAATGTGTCAGTGCATGTTTCCTGATGATTTTCCCATGCGGCATCCCTACATAGGGGCCCGTGTACGGAACCATTTACGAATTCGAAACGCTGCCGACCTTCGGTGAGCAAGGCAAGCGCAAGGCCACCGGCCCTGTGCGCGTGGCCCGTCGTGGCCGTGCCGTTCCCCTCGTCGGCATCATCCGCAATCCGCGCAGCCATCGCAACAAGGGCCACGCGCCCGAGATGGAAGATTGCTCCAACATCCTGACCGAAACCCCGCGCACCCGCGCGGAGCTGTTCGGCGTGCTTGACGGCTTCGCGCGTCGCGGCATCGACTACCTGGTGGTCGATGGCGGCGACGGCACCGTCCGCGATGTGCTGACCTGCGGCGCCGATATCTTCGGCGACCAGTGGCCCACCTTCATCGTCCTGCCCAAGGGCAAGACCAACGCGCTCGCCATCGACATCGGCCTTCCGACCCACTGGTCACTGGCCGAGGCACTGGCCGCCGCGCACAAGGGCAAGACCGTGAACCGCCGTCCGCTGCGCATCTCGTCGCAGGATCGCGGCAGCGGCTGCGTGCAGGGCTTCATCCTCGGCACCGGCGCCTTCTCGCTGGCCACCGAAGCCGGACAGGAAGCCCATCGCCGCGGCGCCTTCAACAGCTTCGCGGTCGGCCTGAGCGTGCTCTGGGGCATCATCCAGACCCTGTTCGGCCGCACCGGCAACCCCTGGCGTTCCTGCACCCCGATGCGCCTGATCGACCGTCACACCGGTCGCGACCTGCCCTACGCAGGCCCCGGCAATGCCGACGAGCGCTTCATGGCCGTCGCCACCACCTTCGAGAAGTTCCCGCTCGGCGCCCGCCCCTTCGGCCGCGACGTCGCGCCGGGCATGAAGCTGGGCGTGATCGACTGGCCGGTGCGCTGGATCGTCGCGCTACTGCCCGCGATCCTGTTCGGCCTGACCGGCAAGTTCCTCGAACGCCGCGGCACCCACCGCCTGAGCGCCAGCGCAGTCGACCTCGAACTCGGCGGCTCGTTCATCCTCGACGGCGAGGCTTTCCCCGGCGGCAACTATGTCCTCGAAGAAGGTCCGCAGCTGACCTTCGTGGTTCCCTAAGCTTTTCCGGCATTTTTCAGACCACTGCACCGGCGCGCTTGATTTCGCGCGGCCGGTGCCCGAGCATATCCCTATGACCCAAGACCTCGAAGGGCGCGTGAACCAGGCGCTTCAGCGCACCGTCGTGCCCGAAGTCCGCGCCTTTGCGGAGCGGCTAGCGTTAGCTGCCGGAAACGCCGTGGCGGTGCTGTTCTACGGCTCGAACTTGCGCACCGGCTCGCTGGAGGGGGTGCTGGACTTCTACGTCCTCACCGAGGGCCCGCAAGTCGAGAAGATCTGGCCGCGCGTCAGCTATCACGAATGGACCCGCGAAGGCGTGCCCCTGCGCGCCAAAGTCGCGACGATGGCGCTGGAGACCTTCCGCGCCGCTGCTGCCGGCGAACTGCTCGATACCACGATCTGGGCGCGGTTCGTCCAGCCGAGCGGGCTGGCCTGGCAGCGGGACGCAGCCGCGCTCGCCCCGGTTGCCGCCGCCGTTTCCGGCGCCGCCCGCACTGCCGCGCGGCTCGCCGTCGCGCTCGGTGCCGAGACCGGCACTGCCGAGGACTACTGGCGCGCGCTGTTCCGCGCGACTTACGCCGCCGAGTTCCGGGTGGAGAAGGCAGGCCGCGAGGATTCGATCCTCTCCGTGAACCGCGAGCATTTCGACGGCCTGCTGCCGCTGGCGCTCGCCGCCGACGATATCCGCTTCGAGCGCCTGCCAAACGGCACGCTGCGCCCGCAGCTTTCCCCGCGCGACCGCAGCCGCACGCTGGACTGGTGGAAGCGCCGCCAACGGCTCGGCAAACCCTACAACGTGCTGCGCCTGCTCAAGGCCTCGACGACGTTCGAAGGCGCCGCGCGCTATGCCGCCTGGAAGATCGAGCGCCACACGGGGGTTCCAGTGGCGATAACCCCCTGGCGCGAGCGCCATCCGGTGCTTTCCGCTCCCGGCGTGCTCTGGCACGTCTGGCGCGCGAAAAAGGCCATGGAGCGGAAGCCCGCATGACTTCTCCGACACCCTCGGCCCTGATTCTCGCAGGCTCGCGCCCCGGTGCGCCCGATCCGGTCGCCGCGGCGGAAGGCCTCAGCCACAAGGCGCTGGTCGAACTGGAGGGCAAGCCGATGCTCGCCCATGTCGTGGAGGCCCTGCGCGATGCCAGGATCGCGCGGCTTGCGGTCGTCGCCAGTGATCCGGCGGTCGTCGCGCTGGCCGAGCTGCTCGGCTGCGAGACCGTTCCCGCCGAGGCCGGACCCAGCGCCAGCGTCGCGGCGGGCTTTGCCCTGCTCGGCGCGCCGATGCTGGTCACGACCTCCGACCATGCCCTGCTGCGCGGCCAGTGGGTGCGCGATTTCCTGAGCGATACGCCCGAGGACGCCGACGTTTCCGTGCTGCTGGCCCGGCGCGAGGCGATCGAGACGGCGATGCCGGGATCGCGGCGCACCTACTTGCGCTTCGCCGACGGCCACTGGTCCGGCTGCAACCTGTTCCTGCTGAAGACACCCCGCGCCGAGGCCGCGATCGAGACCTGGAAGCTGGTCGAAGCCGACCGCAAGCGCCCCTGGCGCATCGCCGCGCGGCTGGGTCTCGGCATGTTGGCGAGCTATGCGTTCGGCCGCCTCACCCTCTCCTCCGCACTGGCAAGGCTGGGCGCGAAGATCGGTGTCGCCGCCCGCCTCGTCGCCGCACGAGACGGGCTGGCGGCAGTCGATGTGGACAAGCCCTCGGACCTCGTGGACGCCCGCACGATTCTGGCAGAGCGCCGCGAGAACCCGCCCGAGGCATGACGGCAGGCCCGGCGGTAAACCGGGCAGTCCGACTTACATGTATCGCATCTGGATGCGGATCGACTTCACTTCCTTGCCCACCGGCACACCGACCTTGGTGTAGCTCGGCTTGCCGAGGTTGAAGATGTTGATCGAGGGGTTGTTCGACATCGCCCCGCCGTCCGAGCCAAGGTCGGTCTTGCCGTTCCCGTTCACATCGTGACGGACGGCGATGCCGTAAGTGCCCGAGGTGGGAACCGGCACGCAGAAGGTCATCGTCCCGGCCTTGGCAGGCGCCTCGATCCGCTTCAGCCACTTGCCCTTGGCGAGCCATTCCGCCGAAGTGGCGCGGTAGGACTGGACGCGCATGCGCCCCTCGGACGACTTGATCCCGTCCACGGTAACCATGATCGCCGGTCCGCCGCCGGAGCGGCACTGGCTCATGTCGTTGCGGATTTCCTCGCGATATTCAGCGGCCGCCGGGACCGAAACCGCCAGCGCGGCAAGCCCGGTCGCGACTACCACGGGCACCTTGGGGAACTTCAACATCATCTCCGGTTCCATCATGCGGACACGGGCGACAGGCCCATGAAATATCTGGCGCCGCACTGCCATCGAGGCCGTGAATGCACTCTGAATTGGCAATTCACAATGGCTCAACCGCCCGCCCGTTCCGGCCCCTCGGCGCAATTGTACGGCTTACGCCATATGGCGTGTGGAAAACGGCGGCGACGCGCTTGTACCCCCAATATCTGGTGCCCTATCCTTCGCATCGAGGAGTACCGTTCTTTACCATGACCACGCCGCTGATCTCGCCCTCCATCCTGTCCGCCGACTTCGCCCGCCTGGGTGAGGAAGTCCGCGCGATCGACGAAGCCGGAGCCGACTGGATCCACGTCGACGTCATGGACGGCCACTTCGTGCCCAACATCACCATCGGCCCCGCCGTGGTGAAGGCGCTGCGCCCCCATTCGGCCAAAGTCTTCGATGTCCACCTGATGATCTCCCCGGTCGACGCCTATCTCGAAGCCTTCGCCGAAGCCGGCGCGGACTACATCACCGTTCATCCCGAGGCCGGTCCCCACGTCCACCGCACGGTGCAGACGATCCGCAATCTCGGCAAGAAGGCGGGCATTTCGCTCAACCCCGCCACCCCGGCCAAGATGCTGGACTACCTGATCGACGAGATCGACCTGGTCCTGATCATGAGCGTGAACCCCGGCTTCGGCGGCCAGAGCTTCATTTCCAGCCAGCTTCGCAAGATCGAGGCCGTGCGCAAGATGATCGACAAGTCGGGCCGCGACATCCGCCTCGAAGTGGACGGCGGCGTCGATGCCAAGACCGCGCCGCTCTGCGTGGCGGCGGGCGCCGACGTGCTGGTGGCCGGTTCCGCGACCTTCCGCGGCGGCCCTTCGCAATATGCCGCCAATATCCGCGCCCTGAAGGGCATCGTTTGAAACGAGAGGGCCTGAAACGATGAAGCTGGACGCCCATCCGCGTTTCCCGATCGGGAACCCCGGCGGGCATCCGGCGATTCCTGCGGAGGATGAATCACCGAACGGGAGCGAGGAGGCTGCCTTGAATCAAAGCGTTAGCGGATCTTCGGCCCTCCAGAGCGCAGCCGTTCGCGCGACCGAACCCGATGTGACCGACATCACCGCTTTCGCGCCCGATCTCCACGATTCCGGCTTCCACGATGCCGACTTCCTGCCCCCCCGCGCGGAGCCGCAAGTCGAGATCGCCCAGATCGACGGTGGCCGCGCGCTGGCGCTCGCCGATTTCTCCGCCCCTTCGGTCGGCGCGGGCGAGCGGCTGATCCGCTTCGCCTATCGGCTCGGCATTCCCGGCTCGATGCTCTCGGCGCCGATGGGCAAGAAGGCCCGCACCCGCCTGCTCGCCACGGTGAACAACACCCTGCCCGGCCATGCCGCCGCCGGGACGGCCCTGCGCGCCGGGCACTTCCTGATCCACGGGGCGAAGACCCCGATCGCCCAGGTCGACTATGCCGGGCCTTCCCGCGTGACTCCGCCGCTGGAGCGCGTGGTCCACAGCTTCTCCTGGCTCACCGACCTCGAAGCCTGCGCCCCGCGCGAACAGGGCGTCGGCGTCGCCGAGCGTATCCTCACCGCCTGGCTCCAGGCCAATCCCAAGCCCCCCGCCAAGCCCGGCAAGGGCCCGGCCTGGGATGTCGGCAATACCGGCGCGCGGTTGATGAACTGGCTGGCCCATGCCCCGCTGATCCTCTCGGGCGAGAAGGCACTGCGCAACCGCACCCTCGCCCACATTTCCGAGACCGCCCGCTGGCTGGACCGCCATGTCGGCCGCGCCGAGGACGAACTGGCCACCGTCGCTGGATGGAGCGCCATCGTCGCTGCCGGACTGCTGCTGCCCGAAGGTCGCCCGCGCCGCCTCTACGGCGAGGCCGGACTCATCAAGGCGCTGGGCGAGCTGATCGGCGACGACGGCGGCGTGCTTTCGCGCAGTCCGCTCGCGCAGATGGAAGCGATCGCGCTGCTGGTGCGGCTGCGCAATTGCTACCACGCCACCCGCCGCGACGCGCCCAAGGCGGTCGAGCGGGTAATCGAGCTGCTGGTCCCGCCGCTGCTTGCCCTCACCCACGGCGACGGTTCGCTGGGTTCCTGGCAGGGCGGTTGGGCGGTGAGCGGCGAGGATGTCGATGCCCTCGTCAAGGCGACCGGCGTGCGCACCCGACCGCTGCGCGACGTGCGCCAGTGGGGCTACCAGCGCGTGCTCTCGCACAAGACGATCCTCCAGTTCGACACCGCCCCGCCGCCGCTGCCCGCCCATGCGCGCTACGGCTGCGCTTCCACGCTGGCCTTCGAGATGTCGCATTCCGGCCACCGGCTGGTGGTCAACTGCGGCGGCTCGGCCAGCGGCGGCGGCCTCGTGCCCGTCCGCCTCGAACAGGGGCTGCGCGCCACCGCCGCCCATTCGACGCTGACGCTCGACGATGCCAATTCCACCGCCGTCCTCATCAACGGCGCGATCGGCGGCGGCGTCAGCGAAGTCGATATCGACCGCAAGACGCTGGTGCAGGAAAACGGCGGCAACGCCACCCGGATCGAGGCCAGCCACAACGGCTACGAGGCGCGCTACGGCCTCACCCACCGCCGCATCCTGATCCTGCGCGACGACGGCAGCGAACTGCGCGGCGAGGACGTGCTGATCCCCGCCGGGCGCAAGGGCCATCGCGGCAAGGTCGGCTTCGCGATCCGCTTCCACCTCGGCGCCGATGTGGAAGTGCTGCTCACCGAGGACGGACAGGGCGCGGGCATGGCGCTGCCCGACGGCAGCCTCTGGCAGTTCCGCAGCAGCGCAGGCGAAGTGACGCTGGAGGATTCGCTCTGGGTGGACGGACAGGGCCGCCCGCAGGCGACCCAGCAGCTCGTGATCCAGGGACTCGTCTCGCGCGGAGGCGGTAATTTCGGGTGGCTTATCAAGAAAATGGGGTGAAATGCCGCGACGAGCCCCATGGCTTGTGGCACCCTGACCTTGCGGCTTGGACCATGGCGACCTAGAGGGCGCGCAAAATCCCTCTCCGCACGTTCCAGAACGAGGCCGTTTTCATGACCGATACCGTCCAGATCCGCCGCGCATTGCTTTCGGTTTCCGACAAGACCGGCCTCGCCGATCTGGGCAAGGCCCTTGCCGCGCGCGGTGTCGAACTGGTCTCGACCGGCGGCACCGCCAAGGCGCTGCGCGACGCCGGTCTTGAGGTGAAGGACATTTCGGACCTCACCGATTTCCCCGAAATGATGGACGGCCGCGTCAAGACGCTGCACCCCAAGGTCCACGGCGGCCTGCTGGCCGTGCGCGACAACCCGGAACACGCCAAGGCCATGGCCGATCACGAGATCGGCGCGATCGACCTCGTCGTCGTCAATCTCTATCCCTTCGAAGCGACCGTCGCCAAGGGCGCCGACCGTGACGAGATCATCGAGAACATCGACATCGGCGGCCCGTCGATGGTGCGCTCGGCCGCGAAGAACCACGCCTTCGTTGCCATCGTCACCGATCCCAAGGACTATGCGGGCCTGCTCTCCGAACTGGAGACGACCGACGGCGGCACCACCCTCGCCTTCCGCAAGCTGCTGGCCGCACGCGCCTATGCGCAGACCGCCGCTTACGATTCGATGATCTCGCAGTGGTTCGCCTTCGCCGATCAGGGCCTTGAGTTCCCCGAGATGCTCAGCGTCAACGGCCGCCTCGCCACCACGCTACGCTATGGCGAGAACCCGCATCAGAAGGCCGCGCTCTATACGCCGGTCGGCCCGTTCACCAAGGGCCTGGCCCAGGGCGAGCAGGTGCAGGGCAAGGAACTGTCCTACAACAACTACAACGACGCGGACGCCGCCTTCGAACTCGCTGCCGAGTTCAAGGGCCAGGACCCGGCCGTGGTCATCGTCAAGCACGCCAATCCCTGCGGCGTGGCGCAGGGCTCCAGCCTGCTGGAAGCCTGGCAGGGCGCGCTGGCCTGTGACGACGTTTCGGCCTTCGGCGGCATCGTGGCGGTGAACACCACGCTCGACGGCCCGACCGCCGAAGCGATCTGCCAGATCTTCACCGAAGTCGTCGTCGCCCCCGACGCCGACGAGGAAGCCCGCGCCTTCTTCGCCAAGAAGAAGAACCTGCGCCTGCTGCTGACCGGTAGCCTCCCCGATCCGCGCCGCCCCGGCCTGACCGTGAAGCCGATCACCGGCGGCCTGCTGGTGCAGGGCCGCGATGCCGGTGCCATCGGCCTCGATGACCTCAAGGTCGTCACCAAGCGCGCGCCGACCGAACAGGAACTGAAGGACTGCCTGTTCGCCTGGACCGTGGCCCGCCACGTCAAGTCGAACGCGATCGTCTATGCCAAGGACGGCGTCACCGCCGGGATCGGTGCGGGCCAGATGAACCGCCGCGATTCCTCGCGCATCGCCGCGATGAAGGCTGCCGAAGCTGCAGAGAAGTTCGGCTGGGCGCAGGCACGGACGGTCGGCTCGGCGGTCGCTTCCGATGCGTTCTTCCCCTTCGCCGACGGCCTGCTGGCCGCTGCCGAGGCAGGCGCCACCGCGGTGATCCAGCCGGGCGGCTCGATCCGTGACGACGAAGTCATCGCCGCCGCCGACGAGGCCGGTCTGGCAATGGTCTTCACCGGCATGCGCCACTTCAAGCACTGAGGCCCATAGCCTTTTGCAACCAGACCCGACGAAGCGAAGGAGACGGATATGTGGCTGATGTGGCTGGGACCGCTCGTCACCGTCGCCTTCCTCGTCGGGCTGGCGACGGCAGCGGTGCTGGTGCGCCTCGGCCGCATCCGCAAGCCGCATCATGTGATTGGCGCGCTGGCGCTTCCCTTTGGTTGCGCAGCGCTGCCGGTGGCGGGTCTCGCAGTCATTTCGGTTGCCTCCGCGCTGCTCGCGGGCACGGCTCATTGACCGAATTGTGACGGTTCCACCGCTCCATCGCTGAGAATCAACGCTTCGTCGCAGAACGGGGCGCGGCTCGTCGCCATTCACTGGACGGCAAGGCGATTCGCTCCAAGTGAGCGCCACGCAATCGTACCACACCAACAGAGCTGATTTTCGTCATGGGACTCTTCAAGGCCGACTTTTACCGCTTCTTCGCTCTCGGCTTCGCCGGTGGTGCGCTGCTGGTGCTCGGCGTGATGGGTATTGGCACGCATTCGATCGGCAATGGCATCGTGCCGCCTGCCGAGGCTGCCGCGCAAGTCGACTGACCCGGACGGCCGGTCGGGCCGCCCTTCCAGCTTTCAATTGCGCAGCGCAGCGCCAATCCCCATATGGGCGACATGGCTAATGCGCATCATCATCACGAACATTCCGGCGACAACCTCGTGGAAGCCGCCCGCACCGCCCTTGAAAAGGCCGGTGAGCAGTGGACCGAGATGCGCGCAGATGTCTTCGGCGCGCTGGCCGAACGGGACCGCCCGGCCTCGGCCTACGACCTGGCCGAAAGCGTCTCGGCCCTGCGCGGCAAGCGCGTGGCGCCCAACAGCGTCTACCGCATTCTCGACCTCTTCGTGCGCACCAACCTCGCCCGCCGGGTGGAGAGCGCCAATGCCTATCTCGCCAACAGCCATCCCGGCTGCCAGCACGACTGCATCTTCCTGATCTGCGATGTCTGCGGCCAGGCCGTCCACATCGACGACGACAAGCTGACCGGCGCCCTCATCGCCGCCGCCAAGCAGGCAGGGTTCGCCGGTGTCCGCCCGGTAGTGGAACTGCGCGGTACTTGCGCGGCCTGTAGCTGAGCGGCAGAGCCGGACATCAATCCGGCCACCCCATACATCCCGCAAAGAACATCGTCGCCCCCGCGTAGGCGGGGGCCCCGCTTCCTTCTGCAACCTTTCGTCATGCGCAAGAGAAGCGGGATCCCCGCCTTCGCGGGGATGACGGCAAAGGGGCGCGGAGCTGTCGTGACTGGCCTCCCTTTCGGTTCCCGGCTGATTTTCCCATGAAGTTCCAACGCTTATCACGCATCACAGCGATCGAAACGTCGCACCGGAGCCACGGGTCCCACGTTTTTCCTGTCCTTTCCGACCGCACCCGCATATTGCCCACTGCTTAATTCGACACCAGAACACGTAAAGTGTACAAGCAGACCATGACAGCCAACCCGGCCACGCCGCTCCTCGACACCGTCGACACCCCTGACGATCTCCGCAAGCTGAAGCCTGCCGATCTGCGTCAACTGGCCGACGAACTTCGCACCGAGATGATTTCCGCCGTCGGCCAGACCGGCGGCCACCTTGGCTCGGGCCTCGGCGTCGTCGAACTGACCGTCGCGCTTCACTACGTGTTCGACACCCCGGCAGACCGGCTGATCTGGGACGTGGGCCACCAGGCCTATCCCCACAAGATCCTCACCGGCCGCCGCGACCGTATCCGCACCCTGCGCCAGGGCGGCGGGCTTTCCGGCTTCACCAAGCGTTCGGAAAGCGAATACGACCCCTTCGGCACCGCCCATAGCTCCACCTCGATCTCCGCCGCGCTCGGTTTCGCCGTCGCCAACAAGATCAAGGGCCAGCCGGGCCGCGGCATTGCCGTGATCGGCGACGGCGCGATGAGCGCGGGCATGGCCTATGAGGCGATGAACAACGCCGCGGACGCCGGAAACCGCCTGATCGTCGTCCTCAACGACAACGACATGTCGATCGCTCCGCCGGTCGGAGGGCTTTCCGCCTATCTCGCGCGCCTCGTCTCCTCGGGCCGCTTCCTCGGCCTGCGCGATCTCGCCCGCAAATTCGCCCGCCGCCTGCCGCGCCCGCTCCACGCCGCCGCCCGCAAGACCGACGAATTCGCCCGCGGCATGGCCATGGGCGGCACCCTGTTCGAGGAACTTGGCTTCTACTACGTCGGCCCGATCGACGGCCATGACCTCGACGCGCTGGTCCCGGTGCTCGAAAACGTGCGCGACGCCGCCGAAGGCCCGATCCTGGTCCATGTCGTGACCCAGAAGGGCAAGGGCTACGCTCCTGCCGAGGAAGCCGCCGACAAGTACCACGGCGTCCAGAAATTCAACGTCGTCACCGGCGAGCAGGCCAAGGCCCCCGCCGGGCCGCCGAGCTACACCGGCGTCTTCGCCAAGGCGCTGGTCGCCGAAGCGGAAAAGGACGACCGCATCTGCGCCATCACCGCCGCCATGCCCTCGGGCACCGGGCTGGACCGATTCGCGCAGCTTTTCCCCAATCGCAGCTTCGACGTCGGCATTGCCGAGCAGCACGCAGTCACGTTCGCAGCCGGTCTGGCCGCGCAGGGCATGCGTCCGTTCTGCGCGATCTACTCCACTTTCCTCCAGCGCGCCTTCGACCAGGTCGTCCATGACGTGGCGATCCAGAACCTGCCGGTGCGCTTCGCGATCGACCGCGCCGGTCTGGTCGGCGCCGACGGCGCCACCCACGCCGGTTCGTTCGACGTGACCTATCTGGCCACCCTGCCCAACCTGGTGGTCATGGCTGCCGCCGACGAGGCGGAACTGGTCCACATGGTCCACACTGCCGCCCAGTACGACGACGGCCCGATCGCCTTCCGCTATCCGCGCGGCAACGGCGTGGGCGTGGAGCTGCCGGAAGAGCCGCAGCTGCTGGAAATCGGCAAGGGCCGTATCGTTCGTGAAGGCACCAAGGTCGCCCTGCTCTCGCTCGGCACCCGCCTCGGCGAAGCGCTCAGGGCCGCCGACGTGCTGGAGGCCAAGGGTCTCTCCACCACCGTCGCCGACCTGCGTTTCGCCAAGCCGCTCGACACCGACCTCATCCGCAAGCTGATGCTGAGCCACGAAGTCGTCGTCACCGTCGAGGAAGGCGCGATCGGCGGCCTCGGCGCCCATGTCCTGACGATGGCCAGCGACGAAGGCCTGACCGACGCGGGCCTCAAGATTCGCACCATGCGCCTGCCGGACGTGTTCCAGGATCACGACAAGCCCGAGGCGCAGTACGACGAAGCCGGACTCAATGCCCCGCAGATCGTCGATACCGTACTCAAGGCCTTGCGCCACAACAGCGCCGGAGTGAACGAGGCGCGGGCCTGAAGCGCAACGATTTAACGTTGCGCCGCTGACAGAAAACAATCACGCCCTCAACGGCATGCACTACGTCATCCTGAACTTGTTTCAGGATCCATTTCTGGCCATCGGCGGCAGCTTGATCGGCACGATGGATCCTGAAACAAGTTCAGGATGACGTTTGAGTTTGGCGACGCTCCGCAGCGCCAAACCCCTGCCGAACTAGGCTCGCGCGGCCTCGAAGGCGTCCATCGTCAGTTCCAGCGAGCGAACTTGCGCATCGGGATCGAAGATCGCGCCCGAGACGATCAGTTCGTCCGCCTGGGTGCGGGCGATGAAGGCATTGATTTCATCCCGCACCCGCGCTGGCGTGCCGATCGCGCTGACCGAGCGGACCTGCTCCAGCATAGCCCGAGCAGCGCCGGGAAGGCCCGCACGATAGTCGCGAACCGGCGGCGGCAGGCGGCCGGGGCTGCCGGTGCGCAGGGCCACGAAGCTCTGGTCGGTGGAGGAGGCGAGATAGCGGGCTTCCTCGTCGCTATCCGCCGCGACGACGTTGATCGCCGCCATGAAGTGCGGTTTGTCCAGCACTTTGCCCGGCTCGAACCGCTCGCGGTAGATGCGCGCGGCCTCGTCGAGCTGGGCGGGCGCGAAGTGCGAAGCGAAAGCATAAGGCAGCCCGAGCATCGCGGCGAGCTGGGCGCCGAACAGGCTCGATCCGAGAATCCACATCTGCACGTCGGCGCCGTTCGCTTGGGGCGAGGACACGCCGCCCACCGCCTGCCCGGCGAAACGCGCCTGAAGCTCGACGACATCCTGCGGGAAACGCTCCGAAGCGCCGACGATATCCTTGCGCAGGGCATTGGCGAGCCGCCCATCGGCGCCCGCCGCCCGGCCGAGGCCGAGATCGACGCGGCCGGGGAACAGCGCCGCCAGCGTACCGAACTGCTCGGCGATCACGTAAGGGTTGTGGTTGGGCAGCATGATCCCGCCCGAGCCGATGCGGATGGTGGAGGTGGCCGCGCCGATATGCGCGAGCACGACCGAAGTGGCGCCGCCCGCGATCCCGTCCATGCCGTGGTGTTCCGCCACCCAGTAGCGCGCATAACCGGCCTTTTCGGCGACTTGCGCAGTGCGGGCGGAAATGGCGAGCGCTTCGGCGACAGTGCCGCCTTCGCGCACGGAAACGAGATCGAGGACGGAAAATGGGATCATGGTTTCGGCGTTCCTTCCGGCCCGAGCTGGGCGAGATAGTCCTTGGCGGTAACGGCGGCGGGGCTGTCCGGGCTGGTGCTCACCACCGAGTTCCAGCTGCGCCGCGCGGCTTCGTCGCGCCCGCCGAGAATCGCGATGACACCGGCTTCGAGGCCGACTTCGGGGTCTTGCGGGGCCAGCTGGGCGGCCTTTTCGATCTGGGTCTGCGCCTCGATCAGGTTCTTCTGACGGCGCGAGAGCGTCGCCGAGAGCAGCCAGGCCTGGGCATTGCTGGGATCGGCGGTGCGGGCATCGGCCAGCGCTGTCGCCGCCTCGCCGTTCTGGCCGAGCGAGACGAGCGCGCGGGCGCGGTCGAGTGCGATCGAGGCGCCGAGCACGCCGTCGCTGGCGGTCTTGGCTTCGGTGGCGGCAGGGCCGAGCAGCATCAGCGCATCGCCCGCCTTGCCGTCCGCCAGCGCGGCATTGCCGGCCATGGCGCCCAGCCGGGCGCGGCTGAGGTGGTCGCTCGGATCGGCGGTATCGCGGGCCTGGGTGAAGGCCGTGCGCGCCTCGCCCCAGCGGTCGAGGTCGGCCAGCGCCACGCCGAGGCAAAGCCCGGCCCGCACCCGCTCACGCCCCTGCGCGCTCTCAAGCGCCTTGCGGGCGACTTCGGCGGAGCGCTCGGGATCGGATTCGACCGCGAGCAGACAGCCGTTCTCCGGCCGTAGCGGCAAGGGGCCGGCGAACTGCTGCGATTCGGTCCGGCGCTTGCGCGCCTCGTCTTCCTTCTTCTCGACGATCTCACGCGGGAGCGCGGAAGCATATGGGCTGGAAATGCCCCCCGCATCGAGAGTGGACTGCATCAGCATGAGCGGAAGAAGGAAGGGCATGGGCAGGTGATCCTTGGAAAATCAGGCCACCGGCTCGCGGGCGAGGACCAGTTCCGCAACACTGCGCAGCAGCAAGTGAATGTCGGAATCGCGCGAGAGGCGGTGGTCACCGTCCTTGATGAGCGTGACCTGCACGTCGGCTGAACGCAGGTGTTCGGCCAGTTTCACCGAGATATCCCAGGGCACGTCGTCGTCGCGCTGGCCGTGGAGCAGGCGCACCGGGCCGTCGAAGGCGATTTCCTTTTCCAGCATGCGGTTGGCCTGGCCATCCGCCCAGAATCCTGGATGCGTCGGCGTGGGTTCGGGGCCGTAGGGGTTGTCTTCCCAGATCGTCTCGCCGTCCGCGAGCACGTTCTTGTCCATCTGGGCGATGCCCCATTCGGTGAAGTCCGGCGCGGCGGCCACGCCGATCAGGCCGCGCACTTTGGTGCCCAGCGCCTCGGCCACCAGCAGCATGAGCCAGCCGCCCATCGACGAGCCGACCAGCACGACCTGCTCCAGCCCGGCTGCCGCGATCACCGCCAGCACTTCGTCGCGCCAGCGGCTGAGCGTGCCGTCCGCGAAGTCGCCGGAGCTTTCGCCGCAGCCGGAATAGTCGAGCAGGAGGCAGGGGCGACCGGCGGCCTGGGCCATGTCGAACAGCGCCGTGGCCTTGCTGCCCGCCATGTCGGACATGTAGCCGGGCAGGAACACGATCGTCGCGCCGGTGCCGGGGGTGAAACGATGGGCGATGCGGCGCCCGTCGGGCAGCTCCAGATAACGCGTGTCGGTCATGGCCGCCCATCTGGGGTTGGGACGCGACAAGCACAAGTGCCAAGGCGGCGCGGATGACAGTTGCGGGAAGGTGGATTCGCGGCCTAAGAGTCTGATTTGAAATTCGCGGAAGCGCGAATTTCAGTTCGGTACCGGCCCACGCCCCCACCCGACCTCCCACTAGTGTATCCTCGATGGGAGGTCGGGTGGGGGCGTGGGCCGGTGCCGAACGATCCGAAACGATAGTTTCGGATCAAACAAGGGCTTTGAAGTCCTATCAGGAAGCCGCTTCAGAATGTCCGCGCAGATCCTCGACTTTCCAACCCGCCCGAGTCGCCTCGCGCTGCGCCTGGAGTGGTTCGCCACCGACCGCTCGGTGCTGGTGGCGATCTGGGCGCTCTATTTCGCGCTGCGGGTGGCGGTGCTACTGATCGACGTCCATCCCACTTCCGACGCCGAATCCTACTTCGCGCGTGCGGCAGGCCTCGCAAACGGGCTAGGTTATCGGGACAAGGGCCTCGCGACCGCGTTCTGGCCGCCCGGCCTGCCGCTGGCGCTTTCGGTAATGTTCCACCAGTTCGGCGTGTCGCAAGTCTCGCTCGGCCTGTTCAACCTCCTGGCCTCGATGGTGACCGGGCTGCTGACTCTGGCGCTGGGCCGCAACATCTTCGGCAACGAAGCCGCCGCGCGCGGTGGGCTGCTGCTTCTGGCGGTCTATCCCAATGCCATCGGCTACGTCCCGTTGGCGCTCACCGAAGTCTTCTACACCACCCTGCTGCTGGCGGGCTGCTGGGCGCTGATGACCCGGACCAATCGCTGGCAACTGGTCGGCGCCGGGCTGATCTTCGGCTTCGCGACGCTGGTGAAAGCGCAGACCCTGGTGGTCGTGCCGCTGATCTTCGCGATCGACTGGCTGCGCGCCCGCCCGGTCTGGCAGCGGCTGCCGGGCTTGCTCGCGGAGGGCCTCATCGTGGTCGGCGTCGCGACGCTGGTGGTCATGCCGTGGACGCTGCGCAACCATGCCCAGCTCGGCCACTGGGTCGTGGTCTCGACCAACGGCGGCTATACCCTGCTCACCGGCAACCACGACACCGCCACCGGCGATTTCACCCCGAACGCTCCGGTGGTGAAAGAGTTCATGGCCCGCACCGACCTCGACGAAGTCTCCAGCGACATCGAGGCGGCGCGCATGGGCATCACCTGGATTCGCGACAATCCGGACAAGTTCCTTGCCCTCGCGCCGAAGAAGCTGATGCGGCTCTGGCTCCCTGATGGCGAGGCGGAATGGGCCTATCAGGGCGGCGCGCCGGGCTATCCGCGCTTCGAGGCGCTATACCGCGCGGTGCGCTATGCGAACCAGGGATACTATGCGCTGCTGATGCTGGGCTTCGCGGCGGCCTTCGCGGTCATGACACTGCGGCGACGGCACGAGCGGCTGCGCTGGACCGGCTGGTGGCTGCTGCCTTACGCCGCGGCGCTCTATCCGACGCTGATCTGCCTGCTGTTCTCCGGCCAGTCGCGCTTCCACTACCCGGTCATGCCGTTCGTCTGCATGACCGTGGGCTGGCTACTGGCGGTAATGGTAGAGCGGCTCGCGTGGCGAAAGCGCAAGCCGACACTTCATTAACACGCCGCGGAAAAAGTCAGTTTCGGACCGTTTGAGCGCCTGATTTTGATTAGGTTTAGCGCCAACGGGGTGGTGTCATCGGTATCTGTTGACTGCCGCGCTTGCCAGGACCCTTCTTTCTGCGGATTTCGGGCACAGTTATGCTGCCACCAGCAGCTTTGGTAGCCTGATGAGATTGTAAGCCGCAGCGGTCAATGTGAAGTTCCACCCCACGCGGGCTTGCCCTCGATGTCGGGTCTTGCGCAGGTTTCCGCTGGTCTTGGCCCAGCCAAAGACCTCTTCGATCCGTTTCCTGATCCGCTGAGAAACGGCGTAACCAGGGTGGCGGGTGGTGCGCCCATCAATGGCGGAGCGCCTGCCATTGACGTTCTGTGCCACGTGCGGGGTAACTCCGATCTCGCGCAACGCGGCGACGAAGTGGACGGTATCGTAGGCTTTGTCTGCCGCCAGCGTGATGCGATGACGCCCCTTCATACGGCTAAGCATGGTCAGCGCGGCCTCCCGTTCGGCCGTGCCCGTGGCATGGGTGAGCGTTGCATCCACAACCAGACCGTGCCGGTTTTCCATGAGGACATGGGCCATGTGGCACAGCTTCGCGGCCTGACCGCGTGCCTTCTTGAATAGCCGGGCATCAGGATCGGTGGTTGAGGCGTGGGTGAGGTTGCTCCACTTCTCGCCATGGAAATCGCGCTCAGCATTGCGCCCCTTGGCCTTGGCGTGACCGTTTTGTCCGGTACCCGAAGCGCTGTCGTCGTCGTCACCGTCCGAGGCGGTGTCATCCTTGGGCCTGAAGCTCTTTATGCTCGCCCAGGCTTCGATCAGCGTACCGTCCACCGAGAAGTGGTCGTCTGACAGCAGCGCCTGCACGCGCGATTGCCCTACGATCGCGGACAGAAACTTGGCGGCGATATCGCCGCCAAGCAGCCTCTCGCGGTTCTTGGTGAAGACCGTCACATCCCAGATCGGCGCATCCATCGCCAGCCCTACGAACCAGCGGAAAAGCAGATTGTAATCCATCTGCTCCATCAGCTGGCGTTCCGAGCGGATCGTATAGAAGGCCTGCAGCAGCAGCGCACGCAGCAGCTTCTCGGGCGGGATCGACGGCCGGCCAATACGCGAGTACATCGCGTCGAAATCCCCCGACATCACCTCAAACGCCTCGTCGACAATTGCACGGATTGCCCGCAGCGGATGATCCGCCGGTACCCGAGCTTCGCAGCTCACGTAAGAAAACAGCCCTTCGCTCCGGTGATCGCCGCCGCGCATCTTCAATCCTTCAACCTCGGTCGAGGCGACTTGAATCACCTCAACGGCCTCAAGGGAAGTTCCTTTTTCCGCGACCTGTTAAAGCAGGGCAGGACCGATCACCCGCACGATCACCGGCCCCGTGGCCGCCTCGGCGCTCTCGATCTTGTGCTGGTCCGAACTGCTCTCACCGAACAGGGCGAGACCGACAGCAAGCGCAAGCGCCAAGGCCGTCCATGCCCCGATCCTGCCAAACCGCCCCGACATCGCTCACCCCTTCAGGAAAATATCCTCGATCCTCATAGCAAAGACCTCGGCAATGCGAAATGCCAAGGGCAGCGAGGGGTCGTACTTGCCGGTTTCGATGGCATTGACGCTCTGACGGCTCACTTCCAGACGTTCGGCAAGGTCCTGCTGGCTCCAGCCGCGTTCGGCGCGCAGTTCTTTCAGGCGGTTTCTCACGCGCAGCGCGCCGATCCGAAGCGGAGCCGGTTGAACACCGCACCCACCGCCAGCCCCAGGCACCAGAGCGGAAACACGAAGAACACCGGCAGCTTCGGCACGGCAGGCGTATAGAGTTCCAGAATGCCCCAGATACTGGTGAGGGCAAGCGTCGTACCCGTGGCGATCAGGAACTTGCGCACTTCCAACATGCGCAGATATTCATCATCCAGTTCCACCAATAGGCGCGCCATGGCCCAGAGCCAGCCGACGACGGCAAGACCCGGCAGAACCGCGATCGCGATGATCCCGAGACTGGCCGGAGCATGGTCCGGAATGACAGCCGTCGCCAGCGAGACGGAAGCGCCGTAGGCAATCGTGAGCGGCACGAAGCGCCGGATATAACGGCGGAATGCGGGATTGTACGCGGCCATGTCTGGACTCCTTCGTCGAACGGCAGTCGGCCGTCGACCACGGCCTGTGTAAAGTACACTTGTCATCCACACAACTCGAAGTCAAGCACGCTTTACATCGCAATCTTGGGATGACTTTTCCGCCCGCAATCGCTACATCGGCCAGCGATGACGCAGCTGCTCACCACTACGACTACTACCACCCGGCGCTTCCGGGGACGGTTGGTCGCGGCCTGAGCAGGCAGCCACCGTCGCCCGGAGTTCGGGCGAGCGGCGTCTCTCTCCCGAAATAGCGCCATTCAGCAGACGCCGCACCTTCACCCGGAGGCGCGCCTGTGCCATGGCGCCCCGATACTTTTCCGCCCACATGCTCTGGTATGGCATGGGGCAAACGAGAAATGAGTTCGTCCATGTCCGAAATGTTCAAGATCAGCCTGCCCGACGGTTCGGTTCGCGAAATGCCCGAAGGCTCCACCCCGGCCGACGTCGCCGCCGCCATCGGCCCCGGCCTCGCCAAGGCCGCGCTCGCCGCGAAGATCGACGGCGAACTGGTGGACCTCGACCGCCCCTTCACCGCCGACGCCCAGCTTGCCCTCGTCACCAGCCGCGACGAGGACGAGGCGCTGGACCTCGCCCGTCACGACTTCGCCCACGTCCTGGCCGAAGCGGTGCAGGCGCTGTTCCCCGGCACGCAGATCACTTTCGGCCCTTCGACGGACGACGGATTCTACTACGACTTCGCCCCCAACCCGGAGCGCGGGCCGTTCACCGACGACGACCTTCCAGCCATCGAAGCGGAGATGCGCAAGATCATCGCCGCCAACAAGCCGCTGCGCCGCGAGGTCTGGGACCGCGAGCAGCTGATCAGCCGCTGGAAGCAGCAGGGCGAGACCTTCAAGGCCGAATGGGCCGCCGAACTCCCCGGCGACGAGCCGCTGACCGTCTACTGGTCGGGCGAGGACTGGCTGGACATGTGCCGCGGCCCGCACTTGCCCTCGACCGGCAAGCTGGACCCGGCGGCCTTCAAGCTGACGCGCGTTTCGGGCGCCTACTGGCGCGGCGACCAGAAGAACGCGATGCTCTCGCGCATCTACGGCACCGGCTGGCTCAACAAGAAGCAGCTTGCCGCGCACCTCACGCGCCTTGAAGAGGCCGCCAAGCGCGACCACCGCAAGCTCGGCAACGAGATGGACCTGTTCCATCTTCAGGCCGAAGCCCACGGTTCGGTGTTCTGGCACCCCAAGGGCTATGTGATCTATCGCGCGCTTGAGGACTACATGCGCCGCGCGATCGGCCAGGCCGACTGCAAGGAAGTGAAAACGCCGCAAGTCATGGACGCACGGCAGTGGGAAGCCTCGGGCCACTGGGGCAAGTACCGCGAGAACATGTTCGTCATCCCCGACGAAGTACCCAACACCGAGGACGACGGCCCGATCATCTCGGACGACGCCCAGTGGATGGCGCTGAAGCCGATGAACTGCCCGGCCCACGTGTTGATCTTCAAGCAGGGCATCAAGTCCTACCGCGACCTGCCGCTGCGCCTTGTCGAGAACGGCTGCTGCCACCGCAACGAGCCGCACGGCGCGCTCCACGGACTGATGCGCGTGCGCCAGTTCACGCAGGACGACGGCCATATCTTCTGCCGCGAAGATCAGATCGTGGGCGAAGTGCAGGCCTTCTGCGAGATGGCGGACAAGGTCTACAAGGACTTCGGCTTCACCTATGCGATCAAGCTGGCCCTGCGTCCGGACAACCGCATCGGCACCGACGAGCAGTGGGACAAGGCCGAGGCCGAACTGCGCGACGCCGTGGTGCGCGCGGGCCTCGCCACCGAGGAATACGGCTGGGAAGAGCTTCCCGGTGAAGGCGCGTTCTATGCGCCCAAGCTGGAGTGGCACCTCACCGACGCGATCGGCCGCACCTGGCAGGTCGGCACGATCCAGTCCGACCGCATGCTGCCCGAGCGTCTCGACGCCAGCTACATCGGCGAGGACGGCGCGCGCCACCGCCCGGTCATGCTGCACCGCGCGATCTTCGGGTCCTATGAGCGCTTCATCGGCATCCTGATCGAGCACTTCGCCGGCAAGCTGCCGGTCTGGCTCGCCCCGGTCCAGGCCGTGGTCGCCACGATCGTCTCCGACGCCGACGACTATGCGCAGGAAGTGGCAAAGAAGCTCAAGGCCGCGGGTGTGCGCGTCGAGACCGACGTGCGCAACGAGAAGATCAACTACAAGGTGCGCGAACACTCGCTGAAGAAGGTTCCGCACCTGCTGGTGGTGGGCAAGCGCGAGGCGGAGGAACAGACCGTCGCCCTGCGTACCCTCGGCGCCGAGCATCAGAAGGTCATGTCCCTCGACGAGGCCATCGCCCTGCTCAAGGCCGAAGCCACCGCGCCGGACTTGCGCGCGGACCTGCCGTCATGATCAAGCGCGAACTCATCGACACCGCCTGGATTCCGGACGGCGAGAAGCTCGAACTCTACAAACACGATCAGGACTACATGATCGTGCTTGGTCACAACGAGCTGATGTCCACGCGCAAGTGGGGCAGCGAGGAAGCCTTGGCCACCATGGCGTGGGATCGCATCAAGGGCATTACCAAGCGCCCGCACATGCTGATCGGCGGCTACGGGATGGGCTTCACCTTGCGCGCGGCGCTGCGCACGCTGCCCGAGGATTCGAAGCTCACCGTCGTCGAACTGGTGCCGGAGATCATCGAGTGGGCGCGCGGGCCGATGGCGGAACTGGCTAATGGCTGCCTCGACAATCCCCGGGTCAATCTGGTCATGGGCGATGTCGGCCATGTCATCGATGGATCGCGCGCCGCCTATGACGCCATCCTGCTCGATGTCGACAACGGCCCCGATGGCCTCGTGCGCGAGGACAACAACCAAATCTACTCGAAGACCGGCCTGCGGGCGGCGCGCAATGCGCTGACGCCGGACGGTGTGCTGGCGATCTGGTCGGCCGGCGCCGATCCCGCCTTCACCCGCCGTCTGGAACGCGCCGGGTTCAAGGTGGACGAAGTGAAGGTCTCCTCGCGCAGCAACGGCAAGGGACCCAAGCACGTCATCTGGTTCGCCACGCCGGAGTGATTCCGGCTGGCAGGCTGAACGGCCTTTGCCCCCGACAACGCCAACCCAATAAAACTCGTCGCCCCCGCGAAGGCGGGGGCCCCGCTTCCTTCCTTCACGCCACGCCGCAAGAACAGGCGGGACCCCCGCCTTCGCGGGGATGACGGGGAGTTTGGTGGGACTGGTTAGAACGAATCTCTCGCCCGGACAGTCAGCCCGGCAAGTCACGATCCCCGCGCGCCTCGATCCGCCGCGCCTTTGCCCGCCCGGTCGCCGCCGCCAGAACGCTGGCGCTCAGCAGAATCCCCGAGACCAGCAGCCCCACGGCCACCAGCCCCGGCGGACTGAAATCGGTGCGGGCGTCAAGTTCGACCCATTTGCCCAGACGCACACTGGCGCGGGTGGTCTGGCGATCCTTGGAAAGACGCATGGAAGTTCCTTCGTGCTATTACACGAGGATTAGCCTTCCTGCGACAGCCGATCCAGCCAGGCCTGCGCCTGCTTGGGCTCGCCCACCGCATCCGCCCTGACCGGGCCGCGCGCGGCGAGGAATTCCTGATGGAGCGCGAAGCACTCCATATCGAGCTGCAAGCGAAGATCGTCGATCTCTTCGGCAAGCTCGGTGAGGCCCTCCACCAGCGGTGCCGCCTTGGCGCGGGCCTGCTTGTCCTTGTTGTGGCCGAACAGGCCCCATTGGCCCGCCGCCGTCACCCGCAACGCCTCGATCAGCGCGGTGCGATAGTCGATTTCGAGGTCGGCACGGCGCGTGTTCATGCGCTCAAGACGGTCTGCTTTGGCCATGGACAGCCCCTGAAGCGTCCACAGCCTACAGTCAACTGGGCTGGCAACTCACCACAGAATGCCGTGCTTGTCGGGCGTGATCGGCGCCGGGGCTTCGTCACCGATGGACTGGAGCAGATCGATCTCGATCGTCCGGCACATCGCGTTCAGCGGCAGATCGTGCACGGTATTGGCGAAAGGATCGACGAGATCGTCGCCGATGGCCAGCACCGCCAGGAACATGATCCCCGCGATCGTCGAGCCGAGCGGCGTCGCCACACCCAGCGTCTCGACCAGGCCGATCGGCAGCAGGATGCAGAACATGTGCGTGAAGACGGTCGGGAAGAAGCGATACTGATAGGGCAGCGGCGTGTTCTTCAGCCTCTCCATACCACCCTGGGAATTGGCGATGTCCACCAGAACGGCTTCCATCTGCGTCTGCTGGATGGTGTCGATCCAGCCCTTGCGGCGCGCCTCGTCGATGCGGCGGCCGGTATCGTCGAGAATGCCGTTGGCAATGTTGGCGCGTTCCAGCGAGGCATCGGCATCCCCCCGCGAGAGCATGCGCAGCACCTCGGCGTCAGGCTTGATCCGGCGCAGCTGGCAGCGCAGCGCATTGACGTAGGCGATCTGGCGCAGGACGATGCGGCGCTTGAGTTCGGTCGCTTCCGGATCGGGCATGAAATTGCGCGCCGAACGCGCGATGTTTCGGCTGGCATTGATCATAAGCCCCCAAAGCCCGCGCCCCTCCCACCAGCGCTGATAGGCCGAATTGCTCCGGAACCCCAGGAACAGCGCCAGCGCCGAGCCGAACAGCGTCACCGGCAATTCGGGCGCATGGAACGGCAGCGCGAAGTAGGTCACCGTGACGATGACGTCCCAGACGAACAGCAGAGTCAGCGGTTTCCAGATCTCCCGGAAGATCTGGACAGGTTGCAGCGACGGCGTGACGATCATTGCTTGGCGGAATCCCCTCCATGCGACCCACCCTGGGCCGAGGCATGCGAGAGTGCGACCGAGGTTCCCGAAACCGGCCTCAGGGTGAACCAGTCAGCCCTGTCGATCGCCACGAGAAAGCCCAGCACACCCAGGCCGAAGAGCAATAGCAGAAAATTGCCGACAAGCGATTGGCGAAGGCGAGCCCGTTCGGCGTCCGTCGTTTGGCGCATGGTGAATCTCCTTTACCAGTCACGCGAACAGGTAACGTGGGGAAGGATAGTTTCGATTGCATCGACCGTTTGTGACAATCTTTTGCTGCGTCGCAGCAGGCACGATGTGCGGTGCAGCAGGAACGGCGAAATGTCGCCGCCTTCCCGAACATAATTTGAAATGAAAAGGAAATCGCTCGGATCAAGACCGGCGATAACCGCGCGGGCGTATCAGAACGGCAACGAATCCTTGGCAAGGATCAGGGCCAGTGCGCAGCCGCACACAAATGCCGCCCGCAGGATGTCATCCTGCCGAAAATTCCGGGCGCTGTGCGCGAGTGCGACGATACGAGCCATGTCTGCGTCCATGCACGCAGACCCCTTGCGAATCCGTTAAACCGCGCGATCCGGAACGGCGGGGAGCCGCATTCCGGATCGCTGCGCACGCCGGTCAGCGCGAGGGCATCTGCTGGCTGGAGCAGTGGAACGAGCCGCCGCCCGCCAGCACCGCATCGGCCATCACGCCTACGACATCGCGATCGGGGAACAGCTCGGCAATCGCCGCCACGCCCTCTTCGTCGTGCGCGGTGCCATAGATCGGCACGACCACCAGCTTCGAAGTGATCGCGAAGTTCATGTAGCTGGCCGGCTCGATGCGGCCGTCCGATTCCACCCGGCCCGGCGAGGGCACTTCGCGCACCGTCACACCCGCCGCCTCGGCGCGCGCCTTGGCATCGGCGTAGATCGCGGCATTGGGGTCGTTCGCCCCGGTCGCACGGGGCAGCGCCAGCACGTTCGGCGCCACGAAGCGCGCGAGATTGTCGACATGACCGTCGGTGTGGTCGTTGATGAGGCCGTCCCCCAGCCACAGCACCCGGTCGTAGCCGAGATCGCGCTTCAGGCGCAGTTCCAGATCGCCGCGCGTCAGGTGCGGGTTGCGATTCGGGTTGAGCAGGACCTGCTCGGTCGTCGCCACCAGCCCGGTGCCGTCGCCGTCGATTGCGCCGCCTTCGAGAATCCAGTCCGCCGTCTCGACCTCAAGCCCGGCATCGCGGGCGATTTCGGCACCGATCTCCTGGTCGCCGTCCATCAGGTACTTGCCGCCCCAGCCATTGAAGCCGAAGCGCATCGCCTTGAGTGCACGGTGCGCATCCGATACGACCAGCGGCCCGGTATCGCGCAGCCAGACGTCGCCGTAGCGGCGCACTTCCAGCTTTACCTTCGAGGAAACCAGCAAAGCCGCCCGCGCCCGGTTGGCCTCGTCGCGCACGACCAGGCGCACTTCCTGACCCGATTCGGCGACCGCAGAGGCGAATTCGGCCATCTGCACTTGCGCGGCTTCGAGGAAGCCCGGCCATTCCTCGGAATCGTGCGGGAAGCCGATCCAGATCCAGTCCTGCGGATGCCATTCGGGGGGAAGGGCGAAGGTCACGGGGAAATCTCCTGAAGCCGCGTCGCAAGGCTTGCCAACGCGGGAACCGCCGAGCCGATAGAAGACTCCGGCGCGTCCCGCAATGATGGCGCGTAATGATTGGCAGATGCTTGCCCTCCGCCACCGGGGCAGGCAGGAAGCCGCAATGGATGCCGAACAGAAAGCCGACTGGACCGGCGCGATCGCCCGTGCCCGCGCCCACGCCCCCTATCTCTCCAGCGCGCTCGACCGGCTCCCTGCCCTCACCGAACTGCTCGCCGCCGGACAGGCCGAGGCCGCGCTCGACTGGGCCAGCAAGGCCGGAGAAGGCGCCCCCAGCGTCGGGGCAGCGCTGCGGCGCGAGAAGCAGGCGCTCGCCCTTGCCCTTGCCATCGGCGATCTCGCTGGCGCCTTTCCGCTGCTCACGGTAACGGGCGAACTCTCCGCCCTCGCCGACCGCGCGCTCGACGCCGCCATCGCCGAAGGCATCCGCCGCCGCGTGCCGGATGCGCAGCCGGCAGGCTTCCTCGCCCTCGCGCTGGGCAAGCACGGTGCGGGCGAACTCAACTACAGCTCGGACATCGATCCGATCCTGCTGTTCGATCCCCAGCTTCTCCCCCGCCGCGAGCGCGACGAACCCGGCGAAGCGGCCCAGCGCGTCGCCCGCGCCGTGGTGGAAACCCTCGCGGGCGTCACCGACGAAGGCTACGTCTTCCGCACCGACCTCAGGCTGCGCCCGGCCTCCGAAGTCAGCCCGCTGGCGATCTCGATCAACGGCGCGCTGACGCATTACGAATCCTCCGCGCTCGCCTGGGAACGCGCCGCCTTCATCCGCGCCCGCGCCTGCGCCGGAGACGTGGCGGCGGGCCAGGCCTTCCTCGCCGCGATCCGCTCGTTCGTCTGGCGCAAGAGCCTCGACTTCGGCGCCATTGCCGAGATCGGCCGCCTCACCGCCCAGATCCGCGCCAACACCCGCGGCAGTGCGACGGTCGGCCTCGGCTTCGACCTCAAAAAGGGTCGCGGCGGCATTCGCGAGGTGGAATTCTACGCCCAGACCCACCAGCTCATCCACGGCGGCCGCAACCCGGCGCTGCGCCTGCGCGGCACCCGCGCCACGCTCGATGCGCTGGCCGAAGCCGGGCTGGTCCCGCTCGAGGACGCCCGCCTGCTCGGCGAGAGCTACGACCGCCTGCGCACCGTCGAGCACCGCCTGCAGATGATGCAGGACCAGCAGACCCATTCGCTGCCGATGAAGGAAGAGCTGCTCGACGAAGTGGCCCGGCTCGACGGACTGCCCGACGGTCAGGCGCTGATCGCCGAACTCACCGGGATCACCGAGGCCGTGGGCGAACGCTACGACGCGTTGGTCATGGCCAACCTGCCCACCGGCACGACCGTATCGGTGCCCGCCCCCGCACAGGAAGACTTGCGCGACGAACTCATGCGCATGGGCTTTGCCGATCCCGATGCCACGGTCGCGCGAATCGAAGGATGGCTCTCGGGCCGGATGCGCGCGCTGCGTTCCGACGCTGCCCGGCTCGCCTTCGAGGCGATTCGCCCCGGCCTGCTCGCGGCCCTTGCCGCCGCCCCCGAACCGGAACGGGCGATGGCGCGCTGGGAGCAATTGCTCGACAACCTGCCCACCGCGATCAACCTGTTCCGCCTGCTGGAAGCGCGGCCCGCGCTGATCGAGCGCCTCGCCCGCATCCTCAGCCTCGCCCCGCCGCTCGCCGACGCCCTCGCCCGCCGCGCCGACCTGCTCGACCCGCTGATCGACGCCAGCGCCTTCGACCTGCCCGGCAGCCTGCCCGAACTGATCGCGGAATTCGGCCGCTTCGAACCGGGCGACGACTACGAGCGCAAGCTCAACATCGTGCGCCGCAAAGTCGGCGACCGCCGCTTCGCGCTCGGCGTGCAACTGATCGAAGGGGTGAACGACCCGCTCGACATCGGCCATGCCCTCGGCCGGATCGCCGAAGCGGCGCTCGTGGTGCTGACGGATGCCGCCGTCGAGGAATTCCGCGAGGTTCACGGCGCCGTGCCGGACAGCGAACTCGTGGTGCTGGGCCTAGGCCGCATGGGCGGCGGCGTGCTCACCCATGCCTCCGACCTCGACCTGATCTACCTCTTCACCGGCGACTTCGCCCGCGAATCGGACGGACGACGCCCGCTCGGCGCCACGCTCTACTACAACCGCCTGTCCCAGCGCGTGACCGCCGCGCTCTCGGTCCAGACCGCCGAAGGCGCGCTCTACGAAGTGGACACCCGCCTGCGCCCCTCCGGCGAACAAGGCCCGCCCGCCGCCAGCCTCGAAAGCTTCGCGCGCTACCAGCAGGAACAGGCCTGGACCTGGGAACACATGGCGCTCTGCCGCGCACGGGCGCTCTACGGCTCCGAGGCAGCGCGCGACCGGCTCGGCACTATCGTCCGCGAAGTGCTCACCGCTCCGCGCGAACCGGCCAAATTGCGCGCCGACGTGCTGGAAATGCGCACCCGCATGGCCGGACACAAACCGCCCAAGGGCCCGCTCGACGTCAAGCTGATGCGCGGCGGCCTCGTCGATCTGGAATTCCTCGTCCACTTCACCCAACTGCGCAGCGGCGAGGGCCTCGATGCCGATCTCGGCGAAGCGCTGCGGCTGCTGGTCGCGCAAGGCCTGCTCCCCGCCAGCCTGCAGGAAGCCCATGACGTGCTGACCCGCCTGCTCGTCGCCGCGCGCCTGCTCGCCCCCGATTCGCTGAAGCCGGTCGAGGCCGCCTGCATGGCGCTGGTGCGCACATGCGGCTATGGCACGTGGCAAGACCTCGAAACCGGCCTCGCCCAGGCCCGCGCGCAAGTCGCCGCGGCATGGGCGCAGGCCTTCGAAGAAACCCTGGAGACCACCCGATGACCACCCGTCCTTCTGCCGGCGACACTTTCCCCGACATCGCGCTCGAAACCCCCGAAGGCGGCAGCGTGAAGGCCTCCGACTTCGCCGGGCGCAAGCTGGTCGTGTTCTTCTACCCCAAGGACAACACCCCCGGCTGCACCACCGAGAACATCGATTTCTCGGCACTCAAGGAGCAGTTCGAGGCGGCCGGGACCGCCCTGCTCGGCGTCAGCAAGGATTCGGCGAAGAAGCACCAGAACTTCATCGCCAAGCACGATCTCAAGGCCCCGCTCGCCAGCGATGCCGAAGAAAACGGCCTCTCTGACGCGCTCGGCATCTGGACCGAAAAGCAGAACTACGGCCGCACCTACATGGGCATGGTCCGCACCACTTACCTGATCGGGCCGGACGGCAAGATCGCCCGCGTCTGGGACAAAGTGAAGGTCAAGGACCACGCGGCCCAGGTCCTGGAGGCCGCAAAGGCCCTCTGATGACCCGAACCGTTGCCGCAGCGATCCGCGAGGCGCTGCTCGAATGCGATCCGCGCGCCAAGTCGATGGCGACGCGCAAGGTGGCGCGCGACTGGCGGCTCGGCAGGCTGGCCTTCGCGTTCGACGTAGAAATGCCGGAGGTTCCGGGCCGCCCCGAGGCGCCCGAACTCCTGCCGCCGAAACACATGCCCAAGCGCGGCAAGGGCGGTTCCGAGCGTGGACGAATCGCGCTCTGGCATGCCCTCGCGCATATCGAATTCGTCGCCATCGATCTCGCGCTCGACATGGCGGGCCGATTCGGCGGCGAGATGGGTGAGGGATTCGTCGGCGATTTCCTCTCCGTCGCCGCCGACGAAGCGATGCACTACGCCCTGATCGACCGGCACTTGCGCAGCCTCGGCAGCTACTACGGCGCCCTGCCCGCGCACGACGGACTGTGGGAAGCCGCCCACAAGACGCGCGGCGATGTCGGCGCGCGTCTGGCCGTAGTACCGATGGTGCTCGAAGCACGCGGTCTGGATGTTACCCCTGCCACACGCGACCGCGTGAAAGCGAGCGGCGATCATCGCGGCGCAGCCATCCTCCAGCGAATCCTTGACGACGAAATCCGCCACGTCCGGTTCGGCGCAAATCATTTCGCCGATGTCGCCAAGCGGTTGAACGAGGACCACGACAGCCTCTGGAAAACCTTGGTTTCCCGCCACTTTGGCGGAGCCGTTAAGCCACCGTTCAACGACTCGGCGCGTCTTGCAGCCGGTTTATCGCGCGATCTCTATGCCGACCTTGCCTGAGCCTATTGCTTGGGCATAACTCGCTGACAGAGACGGGCGGGGGGTTCCGACCATCTCCAGAACTAGGGTTTGCGCGGCGCGCCTTCATGCGTGGCCGTAATAAATACAAGCGTCGTAGCCTTACGGCTCGCGGCGGATAACAAGGTATTGCGAGTGGTCGTAACGAAATTCTTCGCCAAGTTCCGCGCAGTGACCGGTGCCGTCGCCGTCGCAGGTTCTCTCGTCGCCGCTCATCCGGCGATGGCCAATAGCAGCGCTGCCGCTGCCGACATTTCCGCCCCGCTGCGCTCGGCCCAGTCCGGCAACCAGTCGGTGGGTGGTGAGGACGAGCAGTTCCGCAACCTCTTCAGCTCCTGGCAGAACTTCGAGGAAACCGGCCTCGCTTCCGCCAAGGCCAAGCCTGCCATCCCCGGCGCTGCCAAGCTCGGCGCGGTCTCGATCCCTTCGCGTACCCCGCTTGAAGGTCTCAAGCTGACCAGCAGCTTCGGCATGCGCAACCACCCGATCCTCGGCGGCCGCCGCGCCCACAAGGGTATCGATCTCGGCGCCCCGATCGGCACTCCGATCTACGCAACCGCAGACGGCGTCGTCGGCAAGGCCGCCTGGTTCGGCGGCTACGGCCTGTTCGTCTCGCTGGAGCACGGCGGCGATCTCGAAACCCGCTACGGCCACATGTCGCGCCTCAACGTTGCCGAAGGCCAGATGGTCCACAAGGGCGACGTGATCGGCTTCGTCGGCACCACCGGCAACTCGACCGGCCCGCACCTCCATTACGAAGTCCGCGTTGACGGCCAGGCTGTCAACCCGATCCCTTACATGCAGGGCGATCGCATGGCGGCAGCCGAAAACGGTTCGACCGGCGGCTGACAGAGTTCCAGATCGCTCAGGGACTGCCGCAAAGACAGCCCGGCCAACAAGGATTTGGAGAGGAAGGAAAAGGCGGCCGAAAGGCCGCCTTTTCTTATGCCTGTCACTCTGTCGGCAACGAGATTTCCGCTTTCACGCAACTCACACGCTCCTCGATGCAAACCAGCGGAAGCGGGACGAGTTCGTATTCCAGTTCGGAATAGACTTCTATCATCGCATCGTAAGTGGCCTGAGCTTCCCCAAACGATTGCTTGCGTTCGGTATCCTGCTCGAAAATTGCAGGCCAGGGAGGCGCGATGAAGACTTTCTTGGCATACCGGCAGCGTTGTGCTGCTTCCATCATCAAAGAGGGCACAGGGATTCTAGACAGGCGGAGATAGCCGATAACGTCAGGAATGCCGCGATCGAACACGACAGGTCCGGGAAGTTCGCTCGCCCTGCGATAGGATAGCGTTTCCGCTGCGAACATCCTTGCGGCGAAAGCTTCCCGGTCGTCCCAAGGCAAAGCTCTCCCACCCTTACGCACTTCATCCCGGATTATCGCCCTGCCGACTTCCGGCATGATATGAAGGGCACCGGCCGCAAGCCCAGCGATCAGGCTGGTTTTCCCAGAACCGGGACCTCCCGTAATGATGTGGAGATGCTTCATAGCCGCCTCTCACATGTGCTCAACGACGGACTCGCGTAAGCATAGCCTGGTTTCAATCGCAACGCGTGCGCCGTGAAGGCGACGTTCAGCGCTGGGTAGCTTTGTGCTGGTGGGGAAGTGTTTTGA